>NZ_JANUCJ010000001.1:0-872265 GCF_024807615.1 Tsukamurella ocularis
GACACGCCCTTGTTGTTCGACACCGGACCACCCTCAGTGACCTCACACACCACATCGCTGCCCTCGACCGAGACCACCGTCAGACCGACCTTGCCGTCATCGACCAACAACCGATCACCCGCGCGGGCATCCTGCGCAAGCTCCTTGTACGTGGTGGACACCCGATCATGCGTACCGACCACATCATCGACGGTGATCCGCACCGTCTCACCCGTCTCCCACACCGTCCGGCCATCACCAGCGAACCGACCCAACCGGATCTTCGGACCCTGCAGATCCGCGAGAATCCCCACCGCACGACCAGTCTTATCCGACGCAGCACGCACACGCTCGTAATTCACACCATGATCAGCATGCTCACCATGACTGAAATTCAGGCGCGCAACATCCATCCCCTCCTCGACAAGAGCAAGAACCTTCTCATCAGTTCCGACAGCAGGGCCCAGGGTGCAGACAATCTTGGTTCGACGAGTCACAGGACGGAACGTATGCACCCCGGATCAGGGTGACAACCGTCACGCCCATATGGGCATCAGGCGCGATCCGCGGATTCGGCCGGAGCGACACGCAGCAGCGAGATGGCGGTCTCGCGGTCTGTGACGAGGGACGTGACCACACCGCTGATGAGGCTCGCTCGGATGGCTTCCACCTTCTGATGGCCGCCGGCGATCGCGATCACCTCATCGACCGCACTCAGCTCGCGGTAGGAGATCGCCAGCGTGCGCCCACTGTAGTTCGTGCGCACCGGGCGCCCCGCGGCGTCGAACTGGATGGCACACAGCTCGGCGGCGACGTTGAGCGAATCCAGTTCCGCCCGTCCCTGATCCGACAGCATGGCGTACACCTGGGAACCCGTGAGGTCGAGACTGCCGACGGCGACCACGGCGACGGTGATCCGCTTCCACAGTCCCATCGCGGTGGCGACGCCGGGCTGCCGGGCGAGGGCCGCCTTCATCCGCTGGTCCGACATGATGAGGGGTGCGTAGATGGGGTACTGGGGGCCGCGGGATACGGAGGTCAGCTGACGCACCAGGTCGACCGAGCTGGCCTGGACGTCGCCCACCACGCCGGACATCTGGACGATCGTGCACGGCGGCAGGTCCCGGACGTGCTGCGCCATCGCATCCAGGGTGCGCCCCCAGCCGACGCCGAGCACGTCCGACTCGGTCACGACCTCGCTGAGCAGGTCCGCAGCCACCCGGCCGAGGCCGTGCCGGAGGCCGTCGAAATCGGTGAACGAGCCGGTGGCGACCAGCGCGCGACGCAGGCCGTACGCGCGGCGCAGCCGCTCAGAGAGGTCCGCGTCGACAGCGGCGTCGGTGTTGATCTCGATGCGGACCAGGCCCGACTCGAGGCTCGCGTCCAGGATTCTGGCCACCTTGTACCGGGACAGCCCGTACTCGGCACCGATCTCCATCTTCGACTTCCCGTCGAAGTAGAACCGCCGCGCGATAGCGGCGGCCTGGACGACTTCGGCCGGACCCATGGACCCCATCGGTGCCTCCCTCAACAGCGTCGCGGGCGGGACGTCCGCCGCCCTCAGCGTAGATCTTCCGGACGTCAGTGCGTGCCCATATGGGCACCGCCGTTGTCGAAACGTTCCGATCCGCGTCTGATGAGGCGAGAACGACGATGGCCGGACGGCCTCGTTCCTAGAACGAAGGGGACACGAAGTGCGCATCGGAGTGTTGACCGGTGGTGGTGACTGCCCCGGCCTGAACGCGGTTATCCGCGCGGTGGTCCGCACCAGCGACTCCCGCTACGGATCCGCCGTCGTCGGATTCCAAGACGGCTGGCGCGGCCTCCTCGAAGACCGCCGCATCCACCTATCCAACGACGACCGCAACGACCGGTTATTGACCAAAGGCGGCACCATACTCGGCACCGCCCGCACCCACCCCGACATCCTCAAAGCCGGCCTCGACCGCATCAAAGCCACCCTCGACGACAACGGCATCGACGTCCTCATCCCCATCGGCGGCGAAGGCACCCTCACCGCCGCCTCCTGGCTCGCCGACGAAGGCGTCCCCGTCATCGGCGTCCCCAAGACCATCGACAACGACATCGACTGCACCGACGTCACCTTCGGCTTCGACACCGCCCTGACCATCGCCACCGACGCCATCGACCGCCTCCACTCCACCGCCGAATCACACCAACGCGTCATGCTCGTCGAAGTCATGGGCCGCCACGCCGGCTGGATCGCCCTCAACTCCGGCATCGCCTCCGGCGCCCACGCCGTCCTCATCCCCGAAGTCCCCTTCGACGTCGAAGAACTCTGCACCATGATCAAACGCCGCTTCCAACGCGGCCACGCCAGCTTCATCGTCGTCGTCGCCGAAGGCGCCAAACCCGCCGAAAACACCATGGAACTACGCCTCGGCGGCACCGACGAATTCGGCCACGAACGCTTCACCGGCGTCGCCCACCAACTCGGCATCGAAATCGAAAAACGCATCAACAAAGAAGTCCGCACCACCGTCCTCGGCCACGTCCAACGCGGCGGCACCCCCACCCCCGCCGACCGCGTCCTCGCCACCCGCTACGGCGTCAACGCCGCCCACGCCGCCCACGCCGGCACCACCGGACAAATGGTCTCCCTCCACGGCACCCAAATCACCCTCGTCCCCCTCGCCGAAGCCGTCAAACAACTCAAACGCGTCCCCCGCGACCGCTACGACGACGCCGCCGAATTCTTCGGCTGAACCGGCCCCAGCCCGACCCCGGTTTCCGCGGTGCGCGAATCTACGCTTCGGATTGCGAGAACGGACGCGAACGAGGGGCGCTGGACGACCTAGGGCGCCCGACGAGGTCGCCGGGCCTCCTCGATCGCGGCGCCGCCATCACCACGGAGGTGATGGCCTCGGTGGAGCTGCTCGTCCTCCTGCCGCTGCACCCTCGCGCTGATCAGCCGAAGAAGCCCGTAGTCGCGATCTCCGCGTCCGGACCCGGCAGCAGGGTGTCGGCCTGCAGGTGTGCACCGAAGTACGCGGCTTCGGGGTCGCGGACGACGGTGCGTGCGTCTCCCGCCTCGGCGAGCGCCCTGCGGACCAGGTCGTCGAGGGCGAAGACGTCCGGGCCCGCAACCTCGGTGCGGCCGTCGACCGGGTCCCCGAGCACGGCGCGCACGACAGCCGCGGCCACGTCGTCGGAGGAGATCGGCTGGATGCGCGCGCCCGGCAGGCGAACCGCCCCGCCGGCCTCCGAAGCGGCGGCAATGCCCGGGACGAACTCGAAGAACTGGGTGGCGCGGACGATCGTGAACGGCATGTCGCCGGCTTCGATCAGCTCCTCCTGCGCGATCTTCCCGCGGAAGTAGCCGCTCTCCTCGAGCCGCTCAGTGCCCACGACCGACAGCGCCACGTAGTGGCCGACCCCCGCGGCCCGCGCCGCGGCGAGGAGGTTCGTCGTGGCACGGGTGAAGAACTCCAACACTGCGGCGTCCTCGAACGACGGTGAGTTCGCGACATCCACGACGCCGTCGGCGCCCACGAGCGCCGCAGACAGTCCCTCGCCGGTCACCGCGTTCACGCCGGTGCTCGGTGCGCCCGCAACCGCCTCGTGCCCCGCCGCGGCCAGTCCCGACACCACCTTCGACCCGATCAGCCCGGTGCCGCCGATCACCACGAACCTCGCCATGTCCTCGTCCTCTCGATCCGACCCGAACCGTTCGGGCCTCCACACCAAGGACCGAACGGCGCGGCGATCTGTGACCGTCAGGCGAAATCGCCCAGCTTCTCGGGGTTCAGGACCCACATCAAGCGCGTCAGGCCGGCATCCGAGGCCGTCGGGCAGAGCAGCGCGACGGGCGCACCGTCGAGGGTGAAGACCGCGCCCGGCAGACCGTTGACCTCGACGATCCGTGCGGACGCGTCGGACATGAAGCGCACGGAGAAGCCGGCGACGAAGCGCGCCACGGCGTTGCCCCCGACCACCGGGCGACGTCCGGCCCGACGCGCGCCACCGCCGTCGGTCTCGCTGACTACGTCGGCAACGAGCACGGCCTCGAGCCCCGCGACGTCGCCGGCGTGCGCCGCGGCGAGGAAGGCGTCAAGCAGCGCGCGGACCCGCTCGCGGGTGGCCGTGGTGCGCCGCTCCCCCGCGACCTGGGTGCGGGCGCGGCTGACCAGCTTTCGCACGGCCGGCTCCTGCATCTGGAGGATCTCCGCGATCCGCGGATACGGGTGGTCGAAGGCCTCGCGAAGCACGTACGCGGCCCGCGCCTCGGGCGCGAGCCGCTGCAGCACGTGCACCACCGCGAGCTCCACCGCCTCCGCCCGCTCTGCGCCGAGGGCGGGATCGGCGGCGGTATCGACCGGCGTCGGGAACCACTCCCCGACGTACTGCTCGCGGCGCACCCGCGCCGACTGCGCCAGGTTGAGCGCGAGGCGGGTCACCGTCACCACAAGGAACGCCTCGGGATCGCGGACGGAACCGTCGTCGACGCCGCGCCAGCGCAGCCACGCGTCCTGCACCACGTCCTCAGCGTCGGGCACTGACGCGAGCACCCTGTACGCCACCCCGAACAGCCGGGGCCGCAGCGCCTCGAAGACGCCGTCCCGATCGCTCACCGCCGGACGGCTAGGCCAGGTCGTCCTGGCGCATCAGCTGTCGCGCGGCCTCGGTGACCGAGCCGGACAGCGACGGGTACACGGAGAAGGTCTGCGCCACGTCGTCGACCGTGAGGCCGTTCTGCACCGCGACGGTGAGCGGCAGGATCAGCTCGGAGGCGTTGGGAGCCACTACGACTCCGCCGATGACCAGCCCCGTGTTGGGGCGGCAGAAGATCTTGACGAAGCCACGCTTGAGGCCGGACATCTTGGCGCGCGGGTTGGTCGCGAGCGGCAGCATGACGGTGCGGGCCTGATACGTCCCGTCGTCGATCGCGGCCTGGGAGACGCCGACGGTCGCGATCTCCGGGCGGGTGAAGATCGCCGACGAGACGGTCTTGAGCTTCACGGGCGAGACGCCCTCGCCGAGCGCGTGGTACATAGCGACGCGGCCCTGCATCGCGGCGACGGAGGCCAGCGGCAACACGCCGGTGCAGTCTCCGGCAGCGTAGATGCCGGGCACCTTGGTCCGCGAAACGCGGTCGACAGGGATGTAGCCGCCCTTGTTCAGCTCGATGCCCACGTCCTCGAGGCCGATGCCCGCGGTGTTCGGGATCGAGCCGACGGTCATGAGGCAGTGCGAGCCCTCGACGGTGCGGCCGTCGGTCAGGCGCACGACGACGCCGTCCTCCGTGCGCTCCACCTTGTCGGCGTACGCGCGCTTGACCAGCGAGACGCCGCGGTCGAGCAGCGCATCCTCCAGCACCAGGGCGGCGTCCTCGTCCTCGTGCGGGAGCACACGGTCGCGGGAGCTGACGAGGGTGACCTTGATGCCGAGCTCGGTGTAGGCGTGCACGAACTCCGCGCCGGTGACGCCGGAGCCGACGACCACGAGATGCGTCGGGAGCTCTTCGAGGTCGTACAGCTGCCGCCAGGTCAGGATCTTCTCGCCGTCGGGCCGAGCGGATTCCAGCACGCGGGGCGACGCGCCGGTGGCGACGAGAACCACGTCGGCCTCGAAGGCCTGCTCGCCGCCGGACGGGGTGACGACGTTCACCTCGTGGTGGGCCATCCCCGACGCCGTGGGCGCGAGCGTCGCGCGGCCGCGGATGATCCGCACGCCCTCGCCGGCGAGGCGGGCGCGGATGTCGGCGGACTGCGCCGTGGCCAGGTCTTTGACGCGCGCGTTGATCCGCTCGACGTCGATCTCGACGCGCTCGAAATGCAGCTCGATGCCCAGGTCGACGGCGCGCCGGGTCTCGGTGCGGATGCCGGTCGAGGCGATGAAGGTCTTCGACGGGACGCAGTCGTACAGGACGCAGGCCCCACCGATCCCGTCGGACTCGATCACCGTGACGTCGCCGCCGTGCGCCACCGCCACCAGTGCTGCTTCGTACCCCGCCGGACCGCCGCCGATGATCACGATGTTCGTCATGCCTGCAACGCTATCGTCCGCGGCCACGCCGCGTGCGGGCACCGTCGCGCCAGCGACGCTCTCCCGGACCGGCGCGCTAGAGTCTGACCTGTGCCGATCTACGCCGCCTACGGCTCCAATATGCACCCCGACCAGATGGCCGAGCGCGCCCCGCACTCGCCGATGTCCGGTACGGGGTGGTTGCGCGGCTGGCGCCTGACCTTCTCCGGCGAGGACATCGGGTGGGAGGGCGCGCTCGCGACCGTCACCGAGGACCCGTCGGATCCGGACGCCAAGGTCTTCGTGGTGCTCTACGACGTGACCAGCGACGACGAGGTCTCGCTCGACCGGTGGGAGGGCTCGGAGCTGGGCATCCACGTCAAGCTCAAGGTGCGCGTGGAGCTCACGGGCGGCGGCTCCACCCTGGCCTGGCTGTACGTGGTCGACGCCTTCGAGGGCGGCCTCCCGTCGGCCCGCTACCTAGGCGTGATGGCCGATGCCGCGTACATCGCCGGTGCCCCCGAGGAGTACGTCCTCGACATCCGCACCCGCGAATCCCGCAACGTCGGTCCGGGCCCGGGCGCGTCCGCGGACGGCCCGGAGTAGAACCGCTCAGGCCGTCTCGGACCCGCACGTCGCCGGCGCCGGCTCGATCGCCGCGGCCAACCGCCGCAGGGCACGGGCCATCCCGGGACGCACGCCCCGTCGTCCGGGTTCAACGGTGCGCCGCACCCGGTTCCGAGCCTCCCGGTCCCACGCGGATCGGTCGTGCGCGTCCGCCATGCGGGCGTAGACTGCTGCCGTCGGAGGATCCGCCGTCAGGTTCCAGTGCTCTCGGTATTCGCTCATACCCCGAGCACACACGAACCCCGTCGCGGGTTCCAATGAATTAGGTGGCGCCTACATGTTGACCTACCTGTTGGACGTCGGCGATCTGGCCGACGCCCGCTTCGTCGTGTCGCCGCTCAACGAGACCGTGCTGAGCCTGTTCCATCTCAACAAGGTCTACGACAGCGCGCACCACCTGGCCGGGTGGCGGGGCGAGGCGAACGCACACCGCGGAGAGTACGACCGCCAGACGATTGATGCGCTGGTCTCGCCGTCTGGCAAGCAGATCCCCGATTTCCTCACCCCGGTGACCGCACAGGCAGACGTCCGGCCAACGTTCGAGGCGCACCTCGACGCGGTCCGCGTCACGGACTCTCAGAGGGCGCGCGCCGAGCTGGTCGAGCTGGCGGAAGGCACGGCACCGTCGGAGCCCCTCGCGCGTCTGATCGCCCTCGAGAATCCCGCGCCCGTCGTCGCCGACGCCCTGGCCGCCTATCACCGCGTGGCCGTCGCGCCCGTGTGGCCGTCGGTGCAGCGGATCCTGGAGTCCGACGTCGTCTTCCGCGGCCGCGAGCTCGCCGTGGGCGGACCCACGCGGCTCTTCGAATCGCTGAGCCCGCGGGTCGAGTGGCGCCGCACCGGTGAGCTGAGCGTCGACATGTCGTGCTCGGTGGTCTCGGGGGAGGTCCGCTCCCCCGGGCTCGGCCTGACGCTGATGCCGAGCGTCTTCACCACCAAGATCACCACCGCTCACGACCCCACCCGCACCGCGCCGCACATCGGCTACCCGGCCCGCGGCGCGGCGACCCTTGCGGAATCCGTTGCTCCGGTGGCCGATGAAGCGCTGCGACGACTCATCGGCGCGGCGAAGGCGGACCTCCTCACCACCCTCGTCGAGCCTGCCGCCGTGGTCGATCTCGCCGCTGCGCTGGGGATCTCGCCGTCGGCCGTGTCGCAGAGCCTGAAAGTGCTGGGTGCCAGCGGGATCGTCGAGAGCTCGCGGTACGGACGCCGGGTCCTCTACCGCCGCACCGTGCTCGGCGACGCACTCGTGCGGGGCGACAGCTGATCACGCCACCATCACCACCGCGAGGCACGGCGCCACCAGGTGCGCAGTGCCGCATCGACGACTCTCGTCAGCGCGGGTACGGCCGCGCGACGGCGATCAGCGCTCGGAGGCGAATACCACGTTCGTGAAGACCTTCACGCCCATCTCGAGCGCGCGCTCGTCGAGCACGAAATCGGGCTGGTGCAGGTCGTACTGGCGGCCCTCGCCGGACCAGACGCCCAACCTCGCCATGGCGCCCGGCGACTCCTCCAGGTACCAGGAGAAGTCCTCGCCGCCGCCGGACTGCGGGGTGTCGACGACCCCGTCAGGCGCGACGGCGCGCGCGGCGTCGGCGAGACGGGTGGCGGCCAGGTGGTCGTTGATGACAGGCGGGACGCCGCGAGTGTAGTTGACCTCGTGCTTGATCCGCAGCGGCGCGAGCAGCTCGGCGATGATCTCGCGCACGAGTGGCTCCAGCGACTCCCAGATCTGATGCTCGCCGGTGCGAACGGTGCCGTGCAGCGCGCCGATCTGCGGGATGGCGTTCGGCGCGGACCCCGCGTTCGCGGCGCCCCACACCATGATCGTGCCGGAGCGGGGGTCCACGCGACGCGACAGCACGCCAGGTAGCCCGGTGATGACGGTGCCCATCGCATAGATCAGGTCAGTGGTCAGGTGCGGCCTCGACGTGTGCCCACCGGGCGAATGCAGGATCACCTCGACGTGGTCGGCGGCGGAGGTGATGGCGCCGGAGCGGACGCCGATCCGACCCACCTCGACGCGCGGATCGCAGTGCAACGCGTAGATGCGGGAGACCCCCTGCATCACCTCGTCGCGCACCGCGGACAGCGCGCCGCCCGGCATGACCTCCTCGGCGGGCTGGAAGATCAGCCGCACGCCCACCGGCAGCCGGCCTGCCCGGTCCAGCTCGGCAAGGGCAAGCCCGGTGCCGAGCAGGATCGACGTGTGCGCATCGTGCCCGCACGCGTGCGAGACGCCCGGGGTGGTGGACTGGAAGTCGAGACCCGTGGCCTCGTGGATCGGTAGCGCATCCATGTCTGCGCGCAGGGCTACCCGATCCCCTTCAGCGGGACCGAGGTCGCAGATCAGACCGGTGGTCGAGAGCTTCCGGGGGTGCAGGCCCGCGGCGGCCAAGGCCTCGAAGACCACGCTCGTGGTGCGCTGCTCGCGCCACGACAGCTCAGGGTGGGCATGCAGGTCGCGCCGGAACTCACGGAGCCAGTCGCCCTTGCGCTGCAACCACCGATCGACGTAGGCGGCCCTCGAGAGATCCTCGCCCGCAGTTCCGCTCGCCGTGCCGCTCAACGTCCGCCTCCATCGCTGCCGCGTCGCCCGGCCCCGATCAGCAGCCGCGCGCGCTCGTCCTCGTCCTCCGCGACCGCAGCGAAGGCTGCGGCCAGGGCCAGCGCACCATCGCGAACGGCCCGATCGGCGGATTCGGTGGCGGCGGCGGCCGTGAACTCCGGCTGATGGGTCACGGCCCCGTCGGTCTCGAGGCCGATCAGCGGATGGATCGACGGTACAGCGTGGCTCACATTGCCCATGTCGGTACTCCCCAGCGGCACCAGCCGCTCGAACTCCGGAGCCACCGGTTCCCGGCCGATCGCGACTGCGGCGGCGCGGTACGCGACGGCGAGGGCGTCATCGCTGCGCAACTCGGTGTAGGCCGGAGAGACCTCGCCGATCGAGTGTGTGCACCCGGCCGCGAGCGCACCTGCGGCGAAGCAGTCGCCCGCCCGGACCGCGAGCCGCTCCAGCGACTCCACGTCGTCCGCGCGCAGGTAATAGAGCAGTTCCGCCGCGGCAGGCACCACGTTGGGCGCGGCCCCGCCCTCGCTGACGATGCCGTGCAACTGTTGTCCCGGTTCGAGGTGCTGCCGCAGCAGGCCCAGCGCGACCTGCGCGACAGTCGCGGCGTCGCCCGCGTTCCGGCCGGCCCACGGCGCCGCCGAGGCATGCGCCTCGCGGCCGGAGAACCGGATCGCGAGATCCGCCAGGGCGAGGGTGCGCGTGCGCACCACGTCGAACGGGGCGGGGTGGACCATGCCCGCGTACGCGACGCCGTCGAACGCGCCGCGTTGCAGCATGAGCACCTTGCCGCCCCCCGACTCCTCGGCGGGGGTCCCGTATACCTCCACGGTGAGGCCCAGCTCGTCCGCGACGGACGCGAGCGCGAGGCCCGCGCCGAGCCCCGCCGCGGCGATGATGTTGTGCCCGCAGGCGTGCCCGATGCCGGGCAGGGCGTCGTACTCAGCGAAGACGGCGACGCGCAGCGGCCCACTGCCGGACCTACCGACGAACGCGGTGTCGAGGTCCGCCACACGGCGCTCGACGGCGAAGCCGTGCCCCGCGAGGGCGTCGGCCAGCAGCGCCGACGCGAACCGCTCCTCGAAGGCCAGCTCGGGGCGGGCGTGGATCTCGTGGCTGACCGCGACCAGGTCGCCCAGCGCGCGGTCGACGGTGCCGGTGAGCGCCTCCAGAACGGAGGTGACGCGGCCGGTCACCGTCAGCCGAACTTGACTTCGGTCGTCGGAACGGCGAGGTCGGCGACGAGGTGCGTGTGCAGATCGTTCTTGATCTTGTTCAGCGTGGGGCCGTCGGCGGCGGCGTTCGCCGCCGCCCGGGCGGTCGCGGTCGGCAGCAGCTCGGCCTCCGAGACCGCCGCCTGGACGATGCCCGCAGCGACGGCGTCGACGCCGCCGTAGCGACGTCCGGTGGTCATCGCCTCGACCGCCGTCTGGTAAGGCAGGCGCGACCGCAGCAGGCTGGCCATGCCGACGGTGAAGCCCATCTTGAGGCTGACCTCGGGGAGGCAGAAGAAGCCGCGGTCGTCGCGCATCACCGCGAAGTCGCACGACAGTGCCAGCATGGCGCCGGCGCCGAAGGCGTGTCCATTGATCGCGGCGACGGTGGTCATCGGGAAGGTCAGCAGGCGGCTGAAGACCGTGTGCACGCGGTCCAGGTAGCCGGGCAGCTCGCCGACGTTCGCCAGGATGTACATGACGTCGAGGCCGTTCGAGAAGAACTTGCCGGTCGCGGTGACGACCAGCGCCGCGGGCGCCCCCGCCGCCTGCGCCTCGATCTCGTCGAGGCGGGCGTGCACCGCGTCGACCCAGTCCGGGGAGAAGCGATTCTCCGGGTTGGTCTCCGAGAGCTCGACGCCCTCATCGCCCAGGAACAGAGTGAAGACGTCGTCGGTGCGCGTGACGTAAGGCATGGCGATCACGATAGCCGCTAGCATCGGTGCCCATGGCGCAGACTGCACGCGACACCGGCATCGACGATCCCACCGCGGCGGCCCGGGAGGCGGCCGACGCGCTCATCGCGGCGACCGGAGGTGAGCGCTTCGACGTGGCGGTCGTCCTCGGCTCCGGCTGGGCCCCCGCCGCCGACGCGCTCACGGCGCGCGGCACCGCCGTCGGCTCCGTCCCGATGGCCGAGCTGCCCCACTTCGCGCCGCCCAGCGCGGCCGGCCACAAGGGCACGGCCTCGGCGGTGGTCGTCGGCGGCAAGCGGGTGCTGGTCCTACTGGGCCGCACCCACGCCTACGAGGGGCACGACCTCTCCCGCGTCGTCCACCCGGTGCGCACCGCGTGCGCGGCCGGCGCGAAGACGGTGATCCTCACCAACGCCGCGGGCGGCCTCCGCGAGGGCATGTTCGTGGGCGAGCCGGTGCTGATCTCCGACCATCTCAACCTCACGGCCCGCTCCCCCTTGGTGGGCGCGCAGTTCGTCAACCTCGTCGACGCCTACTCCCCCGCGCTGCGGGCGCTGGCGCAGCAGGTGGACCCGTCGCTCACCGAGGGCGTCTATGCGGGCCTGCCGGGCCCGCACTACGAGACCCCGGCGGAGATCCGCATGCTGCGCACGCTGGGCGCCGATCTGGTGGGCATGTCGACGGTGCACGAGACCATCGCCGCCCGCGCGGAGGACGCCGCGGTGCTGGGGATCTCGCTCGTCACCAACCTGGCCGCAGGCATCACCGGGGAGCCGCTCAACCACGAGGAGGTCCTCGAGGCCGGGCGCGAAGCCGCCGCCCGGATGGGCGGCCTGCTCGCCGACGTGATCGAGGCGATGGAGGGATGAGCGCCGAGCTCGCGGCCGAGGCCCTCGCCTGGATCGAGGGCGACCCCGACCCTGCGACCCGCGCCGAGCTCGAGGCCCTGAGCGGCGACGAGCTCGCCGAGCGCTTCGCCGCCCCGCTGTCCTTCGGCACGGCGGGCCTGCGGGGCCCGGTGCGCGGTGGACCGTCGGGCATGAACGTGGCAGTGGTGACGCGCACGACCTGGGCGCTCGGCGAGTGGCTGACGGCGAAGTGCCTGGGCGGCGGCACCGTCGTCGTCGGGCGCGACGCGCGACGCGGATCCGAGGACTTCTTCGCGGCCGCCACCGAGGTGCTCGCGACGCAGGGCTTCGCCGTGGTGGCGCTGCCCGAACCCGGCCCCACGCCGTGGGTCTCGTTCGCGACCAAGGCACTCGGCGCCGTCGCGGGCGTCCAGATCACGGCCTCGCACAACCCGCCCGCCGACAACGGCTACAAGGTCTACCTCGACGGCGGCGCCCAGCTGGTCTCCCCCGCCGACGCAGAAATCGAGAAACTCATCGCCGCCGCGCCGCCCGCCACGGAGATCGCGCGGACGCCGGTGCCCGCCGATCCCCGCGCGACCGAGGTGGTCACGGCGTACCTGGACCGCGTGTCCACGCTGCGCCCGGCGCCCGCCGTGCCGCTGCGGATCGCGCTGACGCCCATGCACGGCGTGGGCGGGAAGGCCGCGGTGGAGGCCCTGCGCCGCAGCGGCTTCGACGACGTGCACGTGGTGGAGCAGCAGTTCGCGCCGGACGGTGAGTTCCCAACGGTCGCCTTCCCCAATCCCGAGGAGCCGGGCGCCTCCGACCTGCTGCTGGCCCTCGCGGAGCGGGTGGATGCGGACCTCGCGATCGCCCTCGACCCCGACGCCGACCGGTGCGCCCTGGGCGCCCGTTTCACCGACGGCTGGCGGATGCTCACCGGCGACGAGTCGGGTTCGCTGCTGGGCGCACACCTGCTCGACGTGCCGCTGGACGGCGCACCGTCGGACCCGCTCGTGGCGACCACGATCGTGAGCTCGGAACTGCTCGGCGCGATCGCGGAGAGCCGCGGCGCGCGGTACGCGCGGACCCTGACCGGCTTCAAGAACCTGGTGCGGGCCGGAGACGGGCTCGTCTTCGCGTACGAGGAGGCCCTCGGCCTCTGCGTCGACCCATCGACGGTGCGGGACAAGGACGGGATCTCCGCGGCGGTCGTGGCCGCCGGTTACGCGGCCACGCTGAAGGCGCAGGAGAGCGGACTGCCGGACGCGCTGGACACGCTGTACCGCAGGCACGGCGTGTACCTGTCGGGCCAGTACGCACTGCGCGTGGACGACGTCACGCGGATCGCCGCGATCATGGCCGCCCTGCGCGCAGACCCGCCCGTTGAGGTTGCAAACATCGCCGTCGGCTGTGAGGATCTTCTGACGGCCCGCCCCGCGACGGACGCGCTGGTGTTCCGCGGCGACGGCGTCCGGGTCACCGTGCGACCCTCCGGAACCGAGCCGAAAGCGAAGTTCTATCTGGAGGTGATCGAGCCGGTGGCGGTCGACAGCGACACGAGCGGCGCCGAGGCGCGCGCCCGACAGCGGCTCACCGCGGTGACCGACACGGTGCGTAAGTGGGCGGCCTTCGGGTGACCCGCCCAGTGCGCCCGGCCGACCGCGCACGCGGGCGAGTGATCGCGGCAGCGGTCGTGGTGGGGGTGCTCATCGTGGTCGCGGCCGCGGTGGCCGCGAGCGCCTACGTCAGCGGCAAACGACCCACCGCGGCGACCGCGGCTGAGGCACAGCCGTCCGGGCCGTTGAGTTCCGCATCGGCCACCCCGGCGCCGTCCTCCGATCAGCCGAGCACGCCCGCACCGTCGATCCCCGGGACCGACGGCCTCGGCTTCCTGGGGACCCCGGCACGCTGCGCGGAGGGCGACGCCGCCCGGATGATGGTCCTGACCGCCACCTCGCAGGCCGTCGTCTGCAGCCGCGGGGATGCGTTGTACTACTCGGGCTGGCGCACCGACACCGGCTCCGGCACCCGTATCGAGGGTGTCCTACCTGCGGGCCCCGGCTGGGTCGCCCGCGCCCCGGACGCGACGATCAACATCACCCCCGCCGGCCTGGTGATCAGCACCTCATCGGGCGAGTTCGCCGAGCCGGCGACGGGCTTCTGGGCGGCACCGTAGCCGCCGCCGATCCGTGGATCAGGTCCAGCGCGGGCCGAACTGGCGGTCGCCGGCGTCGCCGAGGCCGGGCACGATGTAGGCGTTCTCGTTCAGCCCCCGGTCGACGGTGGCCGTCACCAGGCGGACGGGGTGGCCGCAGTCGGCGAGCGCCTGCACGCCCTCGGGCGCCGCGACGACGCACACCGCGGTCACATCGGTCGCGCCGCGCTGCGCGAGCAGGCTCAGCGTCTCCACCATCGAGCCGCCGGTCGCGAGCATCGGGTCGAGCACGAAGACGGGACGCCCCGCGAGATCGGCGGGCAGCGACTGGAAGTAGGGCTCGGGGACGTGCGTCTCCTCGTTGCGCCCCATGCCGACGAAGCCCACCTGCGACTCCGGCAGCATCGCGTGCGCCTGGTCGACCATGCCCAGGCCGGCGCGCAGCACCGGCACCAGCAGCGGCGGCTTCGCGAGCGCCGCACCGTCGGTGTCCTCAAGCGGGGTCGTCACCGTCACGGCGGCGACGGCGGCGTCGCGCATGGCCTCGTAGACCAGCATCTGGGTGAGCTCCTTGAGCGCGGCGCGGAAGGAGGCGTTGTCGGTGGCCTCGGCGCGGAGCGCGGTGAGGCGGACGGCGGCCAGGGGGTGGTCGACCACGGTGATCTGCATGCGGTCAGCGTATCGGGAACCGCGCGGGGCCCTGAGGCGTCCAATCAATGAGGGGGTATTGCGATGGAAGCGTTTCTGATGACGACGGGCGTGGTGACGGCGGCGGGGACCGAACTGGGCTCGCTGGCCACGTCGGTGGCGGGGGCCGCGGGGGCGGGCGCCGTCTCGGCGGCAGCGCTCGCCCAGGTATTCGGACTGGTCGGCGGCGACTACCTGACCGAGCTGCTCGGTGCGGTCACGGCGACCGACGCCGAAGTGACGCGCCTGGCCGCGTTCTACACCTCGGCCTCCGCCGGAGCCGCACGGACGGTGGCCTCCGCGGTCGCCACGGATGCAGGCGGCGCGGGCACACTGGTCGGGCTGCTGGGTGCGTCGTGAGCGGCATCGTCGCGGCGCTGGCGGCGCCGCTGCGGGCGCTGCTCGAGACGTTCGGCAGCGGCGACCTCTCGGTCGCGGGGGTCGACGCGGCGATCCGGGCGGTGGAGGCCGAACTGGCCCGGGTCAGCGCGCAGACGGATTCGGCGACGGTCAGCGTCGGCAGCGCGTGGACGGGCGTGGATGCGACGACCGCCCAGCGCACGATCGGCACCGGCGGCACCGCCGCGGCGGCCCTGTCGCAGCACAGTGGCGCGATCCGCGAGTCGGTGACGACCGCTGCCGGGGTGGTGAGCAAGGGCCGCACGCGGCTGCAGGCCGTCCTCGATTCCTTCGTGAGCAAGGCCGAGGCCGCGAATCCGACGCTGCTCAACCCCACCGGGCTGATCGCGGTGCTCACGCTGGCGGCCGATCACCTGCAGCAGGCGCTCGACGTGCTGCGGTCCGTACGCGACGAGCTCGACGGCGAGACCGGCACGGTCTCCGGGCTGGCGGAGAGCACCCCGACCGCGCCCGGCACCGTCGATGGAGGTGCGGCGACGACGCCCGCCTCGACGACCGCGTCCACGACCCCGTCTACCTCCTCCCCGACCGGCACCGGCCCGGGGTCCGGCGGCTCGGGGTCCGGCGGCGGCTCGGGGTCCGGCGCCTCCCCCGTCAGCGGGCTCACCTCCGCGCTCACGGCCCCGAACCGGGGCGGCTCGGGCCGCGGATCGAAGGCGCAGGCGGTGTCGGCGTCCCGACGGTCCGGGGCGACGGTGACCGCCGACGGCAAGGGCGGTTACGACGTGCGCCTCCCCGACGGCACGGTGGTGAAGGCCCCGAACGCGAAGGCCGCCGCCGCGGTGCAGGCCGCGCTCACGCAGTTGGGCGTGCCCTACTCGTGGGGCGGGACGACGCCCGGAGTCGGCCTGGACTGCAGCGGGTTCACGCAGTGGGCCTACCGACAGGCGGGCATCGAGCTGCCGCGGCTCGCCAACGAGCAGGGCGTCGGCGCCGCGGTCAGCGCGGGCCAGTTGCAGCCCGGCGACCTCGCGGTGTGGGAGGGCCACGTCGCGATGGTCATCGGCGACGGACGCATGGTGGAAGCAGGCGATCCGGTGCAGATCTCCGCGATCCGCACGGAGAACATCGGCCAGCAGTTCTACGGCTTCTTCCGTCCAACGGGGTAGACGGTGAGCACCGCTCTGTGGCTCGTGGCCGCTCCGTTCATCGCCGCAGCCCTGGCTCTCACAGGAGTCTGGCTGACGATGCGCCAGAAGGAGCGATCGGAACGGCGGGCGGAATGGTGGCGGCGAGTGACCTGGGCCATCGAACGAACGACAGAACCGAACGTCACCGTCGCACGAACGGCGGCCGCCGTCTTGACCAGCCTCATGGACTCTTCCCTCGCCACCGACTCGGAGCGGGATCTCATCGAAGCGATCGCCCTGGCGGATCTGCCGGACGCGGAGGATGATGGCAGTGACGGCGGATCCTGAGGAGAGATTCATGGCCATCACCCGCAGATCAGGCCTCACGCCCGAAATGCAGTTGGAGTTCGCTCGGATTGCCGCGAAGGCTGCTCTACTCAACGGGCGCAAGCCCGATCCACGAGCGGTGAAGGTACTGCGCGCGCACTCCGATCCTCTGGCCGACGCCGAACCGGCCTAGTGCACTACGCTGGGCGCCATGGCGTCTGACATCGTCCCGATCGAGCTCGGCCTCACCGACGGCCCGGTGTACACCCTGTGGGCACCGCGGTGGCGTGACGGGGAGGACGAATGGGAGGCCTTCCTGGGCCTCGACGAGGATCTGTACGGCTTCTCGTCGGTCGCCGAGCTTGTCGCCTTCGCCCGCAGCGGCAAGGCGAACGACCTGGACGACCACCCGGCCTGGGAGGCCCTGACCACCCTGCCCGCGGAGGCCTTCGTCCCGCGCGACGACCGCAGTTTCGATCTGATCTCGGTGCCGGAGCTCGCCGCCGAGGAGCCCACCCCCGAGGTGATCGCCGAGCTCGAGGACACCCTCGAGATCGTCGGCCTCATCGGCGAGGTGTGCGAGCTGATCGACGTCACCAAGTTCTTCAACGGCAACCCGGTGCTGGGCACCGTGCGCATCGGCACTCGCAACTTCGAGGGCCGCGAGGGCGCGGAGATGTGGCACAAGGTCGGCCAGATCATCAGCCGCAAGTGGGACGACGTGGTCGACGCGATCGAGGGCGTCGTCAGCGCGCCGAAGGTGTCCGCCACCCTCACCGAGGCCGCCGAGCAGGAGCTCGCGGAGGCCGAGGAGAAGGCCGCTGCACTGGCCGCCGACGCCGCGGATCTGGATGACGACCTCGACGACGACCTCGACGACGTGCCCGGTCTCGACACCGACGACCTGGACGAGGACGACGACGAGTACGACGGCGATGACGCGGACGGCGAGGACGGGGTGACGCTCGCGAAGAGCGCCGAAGAGGACTTCGAGGACGAGGAGGAGGACGACTCCTTCTGGGGTCAGGTCGGTATCGACCCGATCAAGATCATCACCTCGACGGGCGAGTACTACACGCTGCGTTGCTACCTCGACGACAACCCGGTCTTCCTGGGCCGCAAGGGCAAGATCTACATCTTCGACTCCGAGGGAGCGCTGGCGCGGTACCTCGCGGACGACGACGACACCGACCTCTCGTCGGTCTCCACCTTCGACGAGGTGCGCGTGGCCGCGACCGACGGTGCGCTGGAGATCGAGGTCTACGACGACAACGTCTACGTGCTGCCCGGGATCGGCGAGGACATCGCCGACGGTCCGCGGCGCATCGACCGCGATCAGCTGGATCTCGCGGTGGAGCTGCTGCTGGACTCGGCCGACTTCGCTGACGACGCCTCAGTGCGGGATGCGCTGCGCCCCACCACCCCGCTCGGCTTCTTCGTCTCCTACGCGCTCGACCCGCAGCCGCGCCGGCTGGCACCGTCGGGCCCGTTCGACAACGAGGCCGAGGCATGGCGGGCGCTCGAGCACGACTTCGAGGACCGGCTCACCAACAAGTGACCGGACCCCGCGGCGCCACCGCCGCGGGGTGCGCCGGCGTCAACCGATCAGCACCGCGAAACCGGGCTTGATCACCTCGTCGATGAGGGCCAGCCGCTCGTCGAAGGGCAGGAACGCCGACTTCATCGCGTTGATGGTGAAGCGCTGCAGGTCGGTCCAGCCGTAGCCGAAGGTCTCGACCAACTTGAGCATCTCCGCGCTCATTGTGGTGTCGCTCATGAGCCGGTTGTCGGTGTTGACGGTGACGCGGAAGCGCAGCTGCGCCAGCAGGTTGAAGGGATGCTCCTCCATCGAGGCGACCGCGCCGGTCTGGACGTTGGAGCTGGGGCACAGCTCCAACGGGATGCGCGCGTCCCGCACCCGCGCCGCCACCCGGCCGAGGACCGCGCCGGAGAAATCGGAGGATCCCGGCTCGACGCCCGCGATGTCGTCGACGATGCGCACGCCGTGGCCCAGGCGGTCGCAGCCGCAGAACGCCAGCGCCTCGTGGATCGACGGCAGCCCGAAGGCCTCCCCCGCATGGATGGTGAAGGGGGCGGAGTGATCCCGCATGTACTCGAAGGCGTCGAGGTGGCGGCTGGGCGGGAAGCCCGCCTCGGCACCGGCGATGTCGAAGCCGACGGCGCCGCGGTCGCGCCAGCGCACCGTCAGCTCCGCGATCTCGCGCGAGCGGGCCGCGTGCCGCATCGCGGTCACGAGGCAGCGCACGACGATCGGGCGGCCCGCGGTGCGCGCCGCGGACTCGCCCGAAGCGAAGCCGGCGAGCACGGCCTCCATGACCTCGTCGAGCGACAGCCCGCCCTCGAGGTGCTGCTCGGGCGCGAACCGCACCTCGGCGTAGACCACGCCGTCGGCCGCCAGGTCCTCCGCGCACTCGCGCGCCACCCGGGACAGCGCCTCGGGCGTCTGCATCACCCCGACGGTGTGCTCGAAGGTCTCCAGGTACTTCACCAGTGAGCCGGAGTCCGCGGCGTCCCGGAACCACGCGGCCAGCTCGGGCTCGGTGGTGGCGGGGAGGTTCGCGTAACCGCTCTCCGCGGCCAGCTCGAGGACCGTGGCGGGGCGCAGCCCGCCGTCGAGGTGGTCGTGGAGCAGCACCTTGGGTGCGCGGCGCAGGGCCTGCAGGTCGATGAGGGTGGGGCCAACGGGATTCGCCATAGGGCCAAGGTACCGGCTACCGGCGCGTAACACGGTCGGGGTGGCTATCGCTCCGTGAGATAGGTGAGGATGGCGCGGACGCGGCGGTTCCCCTCCTCAGGAGGCAGGTCCAGCTTCGCGAAGATGTTCGCCACGTGCTTGGCCACCGCGGCATCCGAGACCACCAGCGCCGCAGCGATATCGGCATTGCTGCGCCCCTCCGCCATGAGGGCGAGCACCTCGCCCTCGCGGGGCGTGAGCCGGTCGAGCACCGTCGGAGTGAACATCTTGGAGATCACCTCGGGATCCACCACCACTCCCCCGCTCGCGACGGTGTCGAGGGCGCGGAGGAAATCGCCCACCCGCCCGACCCGCTCCTTGAGCAGGTAGCCCACGCCGCCGCCGGAGTCCAGCAGCCGCCGCGCGTACGCGGCGGCGACATACTGGGACAGCACCAGCACAGGCACGCCCGCGCGGCCGGCCCGCAGATCCAGCGCCGCCCGAAGCCCGTCGTCGCCGTGCCCGGGCGGCATCCGGACGTCGGTCAGCACCAGGTCGACGGTGTCCGGATCGATCGCCCGCAGAGCGTCGGCAAGCAGCACGGAATCCTCAGCGATCAAGATCCGCATCGCCGCGCTCCGCCTCCCGTCTCCCTGTGCCCTCTCCTCCGCCATGCTTTGCGCATCGCGCGCAGCCTACGACATCGCCTTCGCCCAGTAGAGCGTCGTGGGCCCTCCGGGCGGGCTCAGCACGGTGAGCGTCGCGCCGATGGACTCGGCCCGCTCGATCAGCCCGGCAATACCCGTACCGCCGGCGGGGTCCGCCCCTCCGGTGCCGTCGTCCATCACCGTCATCGACACCCCGAGCGCACCCGCAGCGAAGGTGATCCGCACCGTGCTCGCGCCGCCGTGCTTGATCGCGTTGGTCACGGCCTCACTGGCGGTGTAGTACATGGCCTGCTCGATCTCGGAAGGCAGGCGCCGGCCGGGCGTCCAGCCCTCGCCCGCGCTCACGTCGACCGGGATCGCTCCGCCGAGCTCGGCGCACGCCGCCTCGACGCCGGCATCATCGAGCACCTGCGGGTGCACGCCGCGCACCGTATCCCGCAGGCCCGCCATGGCGCGCTCGAGCCGCGCCTGCGCCTCGGACACCTGGCCGCGCAGGGCCTCGTCGGCCGTCTCCGGCAGGCTCTGCTGCAGCTCGCCGAGCTGGAGCGACAGGCTCGCGAGGTCCTGCTGCGGGCCGTCGTGCAGGTTGCGCTCGATCCGGCGCCGCTCTCCCTCGAAGGAGTGCACCAGCACGCCGCGGGAGGCCTCCAGCGTCGTGACGCGGCGGAGCAGTTCCTCCTCGGTGGGGCCGAGCAGCAGCCGCGCGGTGGCGGCCTGCGCCACGGACACGGCGTAGGTGATGTAGAGCCCCGCCGCACAGATCACCGCGCCGATCGCGCCCCAGATCGCCTGGCTGACGACACTGTCGATCGCCGTGCCCATGACGTTGACCTCGCCGTCGAGGAAGGGCGCGATCACGAGCCCGCCGCCGATCGTCCATCCGATCACCGCGCCGAGGAAGACGATGGGGGTGAGCACCGCGAGGAGCAGTGTGTATGCCACCTCCCGCCAGGTCGCCCGCTCGCCGAGGCGAGCACCGGCTCGGGTCGAGAGATTGCCGGTCACGGGCGGATGCGGATCGCCGATGGCCGGATCCCCCAGCCACGTGACCCGCAGGCGCTCCAGTTTCGCCAACCCGTAGGACCACGCCGGCGCGAACGGCAGCAGCACCACCACGACATACAGGAAGAAGAGCACCCACCCGACGATCATCGATCCGGCGAAGTAGGCCAGGCCGCGCCACGGCGCGGACGTGGCGAGGAAGCGCAGCGGCTCACGGAGCGGCGCGGCGAGCGCGCCGCGGACGGGCTCACGCTGCACCGGGGGCGGGGTCACGTCATCGATCATGCCGTAGACGCTAGGTCCGCCGCGGCCGCGAGTCCCTGGCCTCAGCAAGAGAATCGGGGGTGGTGCCAGCACTACCCCCGGCGGCTAGCGTGATCGGTATGCGCATCGCGATCCTCGACGACTACCAGGACGTCTCCCGCGAATACGGCGACTTCTCCGGGCTCGACGTCACCGTCTTCACCGAGCCGCTCACCGACGTCGCCGGCCAGTTGGCCGGGTTCGACGGGGTGGTCGCCATGCGGGAGCGCACCCGCTTCCCCGCGGACGTGCTGCGCTCGCTGCCCCGCCTGCGGCTGTTGGTGTCGACGGGCCGCCGCAACGCCGCGATCGACCTCGCCGCTGCATCGGAGCTCGGGATCACTGTGTGCCACACCGGATACCGCCCCGCAGCCGCCGCCGAGCACACCTGGGCGCTGATCCTCGCAGCGCTGCGTCACGTGCCGACCGAGGACGCGAACATCCGAGCCGGGCGGTGGCAGAGCACCGTCGGGAAAGAACTGCACGAGAGTACCTTCGGCATCGTCGGCCTCGGCGGTCTCGGGCGACGGGTCGCGCGGGTGGCGAACGCCTTCGGCGCGGACGTGATCGCCTGGTCCAGCAACATCGACGCCGAGCGGGCGGCCGAGGTCGGGGCGACGGCCGTGAGCAAGGGGGAGCTGTTCGAGCGCGCCGACGTGGTCACGATCCACTACGTGCTCTCCGACCGCTCGCGCGGCATCGTCGGCGCCGCCGACATCGCCCGGATGAAGCCGGGCGCGCTCCTGGTCAACACCTCGCGGGCGGGCGTGCTCGACACCCCGGCCGCCGCGGCGGCGGCGCGCAGGGGCGACATCCTCCTCGCCCTCGATGTCTTCGACGCGGAGCCGCTGCCCACCGACGACCCGATCCGCGACCTGCCGAACTCCGTCCTCACCGGGCACGTCGGCTACGTCACCGAGCAGCAGTACCGGACCTTCTACGCGGACGCGGCCGAGGACGTCCGCGCCTACCTCGCGGGCGCCCCCGTCCGCATCATGAATCCCTAAGCGGTCACCCGGTCCAGCACGAGCGAGCCGCGGGGCGCCGCGGACTCGCCGATGACGGCCGCGCCGTCGAGCGCGGCGACGGCACCGTCGAACTTCTCCGGAGTGTCGGAGTGCAGCGTGAACAGCGGCTCGCCCTCGACGACCCGGTCGCCGACGCCTGCGTGCCAGGTGACGCCCGCGCCCGCCTGCACGGGTTCGCCCTGGCGCTCGCGGCCCGCGCCGAGGCGCCAGGCGGCGACGCCGACGCCCATCGCATCGAGCTCGGTGAGCACGCCGGAGGCGGGCGCGGCGACGGTGCGCGTGTGCTGCGCGACCGGCAGCGGCGCGTCGGGGTCGCCGCCCTGCGCCGCGATCATCGCCTTCCAGCTGTCCATCGCCTTCCCGTTGGCGAGATGCTCGGCGGGGTCGGCGTCGACGCCGGCGAGCGCGAGCATCTCCCGCGCGAGCGCGAGCGTCAGCTCCACCACGTCCGACGGTCCGCCGCCGGCCAGGACCTCGAGCGACTCGGCGACCTCGAGCCCGTTACCGGCGGTCCGGCCGAGCGGGGTGGACATGTCGGTGAGCAGTGCGACGGTGTTCACGCCCGAGTCGTGGCCGAGCGCGACCATGGTCTCGGCGAGCTCGCGCGCCTGCGCGGCGGTCTTCATGAAGGCGCCCTTGCCGACCTTGACGTCGAGGACGAGCGAAGCCGTGCCCTCCGCGATCTTCTTGCTCATGATCGAGCTGGCGATGAGGGGGATCGCCTCGACGGTGCTGGTGACATCGCGCAGGGCGTACAGCTTCTTGTCGGCCGGAGCGAGGCCCGAGCCCGCGGCGCAGATCACACCGCCGACCTTCTCGAGCTGGTCGAACATCTGCTCGTTGGTCAGGTCTGCGCGCCAGCCGGCGATGGCCTCCAGCTTGTCGAGGGTGCCGCCGGTGTGACCGAGGCCGCGGCCGGAGAGCTGCGGCACTGCCACGCCGTACGACGCGACGAGCGGAGTCAGCGGCAGGGTGATCTTGTCGCCCACGCCACCGGTGGAGTGCTTGTCCGTCGTCGCGAGCGGGCGGCCGTCGCGGCGCAGGCCGGAGAAGTCCATGCGCTCGCCGCTGGCGATCATGGCCGCGGTCCAGCGGGCGATCTCCCGGCGGTCCATCCCGTTGAGGAAGATCGCCATCGCGAGCGCCGACATCTGGTAGTCCGCCACCTCACCGCTGGTGAACCTGTCGATCACCCAGTCGATCTGGCCATCGGTCAGGGCCTTGCCGTCGCGCTTGGTCGCGATGATGGAAACGGCGTCGAAGACATCGGTCATGCGGTCTACCTCTTCTCGTCGTGGGTGACCTCGTCGAGGTCGTCGGGCCCGAAGGCGTCGGGCAGCAGCCGGCTCAGCGGCACCGGGCCTGCGCGGTGGTCGATCAGGAGTTTTCCGCCACCGTGTTCGTAGAGGAGCTGGCGGCACCGACCGCACGGCATCAGGACGTCGCCATTGGCGTTCGTGCACGTGAAGGCGAGCAGTCGCCCGCCGCCCGTGGAATGGAGTGCACTCACGAGGCCGCACTCCGCGCAGAGGGTCAGTCCGTATGAGACATTCTCCACATTGCATCCGGACACCACGCGGCCGTCGTCCGTCAGCGCGGCGGCCCCGACGGGGTACTTCGAATAGGGCGCATAGGCATGCCCCATGGCGTCGACGGCGGTGCGCCGCAATGCCTCCCAGTCAATGTCGGGCACAGCCGATCACTCCTTTCCGGAGGCTTGTTGATTCCGGATCAATTTCGGTCAGGCATACCTAACTAAATCTGTTCGGCCCCAACACATCGGGACCGTGGTTTCGATTCCACATTCTGGTGGGTTTAAGGTCAAGGCGTGGGTTCAGGTATACGTCGCGAACGGCGCCGACGCGAGGGCTCAGAGTCCTTTCGTCGACCTTCGTTCGACCGTATCCAAGAAACGATGTCGAAGGCAGGACTCGATGAGCAGTAGTACCGAGGTGGCGGCCGCCGAGGAGCCGCGCCGCGTCTCCCTCTACAAGGGCGATCCGGGCATGTTGAACTGGGTGCTGCACCGCATCAGCGGCGTGACCATCTTCTTCTTCCTGTTCGTCCACGTCCTCGACACCGCGGTCATCCGCATCGACCCCGAGGCGTACGACGCGATCATCAAGACGTACAAGACTCCGATCATCGGCCTGCTCGAGATCGGCCTCGTCATGGCCATCCTCTTCCACGCCCTCAACGGCGTCCGCGTGATCCTCGTGGACTTCTGGAGCAAGGGCGTGCAGTACCAGAAGGCGATGTCCATCGCTGTCTGGACGGTCTTCCTCATCACCGGCGCCGGAATGGCCGCGCGTCTCCTCTACATCATGATCTCGCACGCATAGGGGGACGCAGAGATATGACTACCGCGAACGAACCCAAGCTCGCCAAGACGCTGCTCAAGCAGTACGACCGCCCCGCCTCGCTCGACAACCCGCGCTCGCCGCACCGTCCGGCGTCCGGCAACTTCGAGAAGTACGCCTGGCTGTTCATGCGCTTCTCGGGCATCGCCCTCCTGGTCCTCGTCTTCGGGCACGTCTTCATCATGCTCGCGCTGGACAGCCAGGGCGTGCACCGGATCAGCGCCGCCTTCGTCGCGCAGCGCTGGGCCAGCCCCTTCTGGCAGATCTGGGACATCACGATGCTGTGGCTCGCCCAGCTGCACGGCGGCAACGGCCTGCGCGTGATCATCGACGACTACGCCCGCAAGGACCGCACGCGGTTCTGGCTCAAGACTCTGCTCGTGCTGTCGATGATCCTCGTGGTCGGCCTCGGCTCGTACGCGCTCCTCTCGTTCGAACCGGCCTCCGTGCCCACCGCCCAGTAACGGCCAGGAAGGACTGACCCGCATCATGCAGGAACATCGTTACGACGTGGTGATCATCGGCGCCGGCGGCGCCGGAATGCGCGCGGCCATCGAAGCCGGCCCCCGCGCCCGCACCGCGGTGCTCACCAAGCTCTACCCCACGCGTTCGCACACCGGCGCGGCGCAGGGCGGCATGTGCGCCTCCCTCGCCAACGTCGAGGAGGACAACTGGGAGTGGCACACCTTCGACACGGTCAAGGGCGGCGACTACATCGTCGATCAGGACGCCGCGGAGATCATGGCCAAGGAGGCCATCGACGCGGTGCTCGACCTGGAGAAGATGGGCCTGCCCTTCAACCGCACCCCCGAGGGCAAGATCGACCAGCGTCGTTTCGGCGGACACACCCGCGACCACGGCAAGGCCCCCGTGCGCCGCGCCTGTTACGCCGCGGACCGCACCGGCCACATGATCCTGCAGACGCTCTACCAGAACTGCGTCAAGCACGACGTCGAGTTCTTCAACGAGTTCTACGTCCTCGACATCGCGCTGACCGAGACCGAGGACGGCCCCGTCGCGACCGGCGCCGTCGCGTACGAGCTGTCCACCGGCGAGATCCACGTCTTCCACGCCAAGGCGATCATCTTCGCGACCGGCGGCTCGGGCCGCATGTACAAGACCACCTCCAACGCCCACACCCTCACCGGTGACGGCATGGGCATCGTCTTCCGCAAGGGCCTGCCCCTGGAGGACATGGAGTTCCACCAGTTCCACCCGACGGGCCTCGCAGGCCTGGGCATCCTCATCACCGAGGGCGTCCGCGGCGAGGGCGGCATCCTCCGCAACGTCGACGGCGAACGCTTCATGGAGCGCTACGCCCCCACCATCAAGGACCTCGCGCCGCGCGACATCGTCGCCCGCTCGATGGTGCTCGAGGTGCTCGAGGGCCGCGGCGCCGGCCCCAACAAGGACTACGTGCTCCTGGATGTCACGCACATCCCGGAGGAGACCCTGATGGCCAAGCTGCCGGACATCATGGAGTTCTCGCGCACCTACCTCGGCGTCGATCCCGTCACCGAGCTCGTGCCCGTGTACCCCACCTGCCACTACGTGATGGGCGGCATCCCCACCAACATCCACGGTGAGGTGCTGCGCGACAACACGAACGTGGTCCCCGGCCTCTACGCCGCCGGCGAGTGCGCCTGCGTCTCGGTGCACGGCGCCAACCGCCTGGGCACGAACTCGCTGCTCGACATCAACGTCTTCGGCCGTCGCTCCGGCATCGCCGCCGCGGAGTACGCCAAGACGCACGACTTCGTGCCGCTGCCCGAGAACCCCTCGGAGATGGTCGAGAAGTGGGTCGCCTCGATGCTCAGCGATCACGGCAACGAAAACGTCATGGCCATCCGCACCGAGCTGCAGCAGACGATGGACAACAACGCCGCCGTCTTCCGCACCGAGAAGACCCTCTCGCAGGCCCTCGAGGACGTCCGCGCCCTCAAGAAGCGCTACGAGCACGTCACCGTCACCGACAAGGGCACGCGCTTCAACAGCGACCTGCTCGAGGCCATCGAGCTGGGCTTCCTGCTCGAGCTGGCCGAGGTCACCGTCGTCGGCGCCCTCAACCGCAAGGAGACCCGCGGCGGCCACGCTCGCGAGGACTACCCGAACCGCGACGACGAGAACTTCATGGTGCACACCATGGCGTACAAGGAGGGCGAGGGCCTGGAGTCCGGGATCCGTCTCGACACCAAGCCCGTCGTGCAGACCCGCTACGAGCCGATGGAGCGTAAGTACTGATGACCGCCGCAGTTGACACCCCCGCGTCCGTGCAGCCGCCCGTTCCGCCCGGCTCCACGATGGTCACGATCAAGGTCTACCGGTTCAACCCGGAGGATCCGGACGCGGCCGGCTGGCAGAGCTACCGGGTTCCCGCGCTCCCCTCGGACCGCTTCCTGAACCTGCTCCTGTACATCAAGGGTTACCTCGACGGCACCCTGACCTTCCGCCGCTCGTGCGCCCACGGCGTGTGCGGATCGGACGCCATGCGCATCAACGGCGTCAACCGTCTCGCCTGCAAGATGCTGATGAAGGACTTCCTCGTCGAGGGCAAGGAGATCACCGTCACGGTCGAGCCGATCCGCGGCCTGCCCGTGGAGAAGGACCTCGTCGTCGACATGGAGCCCTTCTTCGACGCCTTCCGCGCCGTGAAGCCCTTCCTGATGACCTCGGGCAATGAGCCGACCCGCGAGCGCATCCAGTCCCCCACGGACCGCGAGCGTTTCGACGACACCACCAAGTGCATCCTCTGCGCCTGCTGCACCACCAGCTGCCCGGTGTACTGGATGGACGGCTCGTACTTCGGCCCCGCGGCCATCGTGAACGCGCACCGCTTCATCTTCGACAGCCGCGACGAGGGTGCCGCCGAGCGCCTCGAGATCCTCAACGGTGTCGACGGCGTGTGGCGCTGCCGCACCACCTTCAACTGCACCGACGCGTGCCCCCGTGGCATCCAGGTGACGAAGGCCATCCAGGAGGTCAAGCGCGCCCTCCTGTTCAGCCGCTAGAACCATTACTGCAGCCCGGAAACGCCCCGGACCTCACCCGAGGTCCGGGGCGTTTCTCACTCCCGACGACAGGACCGCCGGTGGACCCGAGCCTGCTCCGCACCCCGATCGACGAGACCCTGCTGCGCGGACACCTCGACCTCGAGCGGACGCCCCGCGGCCTCCTCCCGCACCGCCTCCCCGCCGCGGCCCGCCGCCGGATCCCCGACGCGCGGCTCGCCTCCGCGCAGGCGCAGCCCTCGGGCGTGCGCCTCGCCCTGCGGACCACCGCCACCGTCATCGAGCTCGAGACCCTGCCCACCAAGCGGGCCTACGCCGGCCTCCCGCCGCTGCCCGACGGTGTCTACGACCTCGTCGTGGACGGTCGCCTCGTCGCCAGTACGACGGTGCCGGGCGGGAACGTCGACACCGTCATCGACATGGTGACGCAGGAGGCCGAACTCACCGCGGGCTCTTCCGGCAGCGCACGATTCGCGGACCTGTCCGCGGGCGAGAAGGACGTCGAGATCTGGCTGCCCCATAACGAGATCACCGAGCTGATCGCGCTGCGCACGGACGCCCCGGTGCGACCGCAGCCGCCCCGCGACCGCCTCTGGCTGCACCACGGCAGCTCGATCAGCCACGGTTCGGGCGCCACTCACCCGACCGGGACCTGGCCCGCGATCGCCGCGGCAGCCGGCGACGTGGACCTGATCAACCTCGGCTTCGGGGGCAGCGCGCTCCTCGATCCGTTCGTCGCCCGCGCGATCCGCGACACCCCGGCCGACCTGATCAGCCTCAAGCTCGGCATCAACATCGTCAACGCCGACGTCATGCGGCTGCGCGCCTTCACCCCCGCCGTGCACGGCTTCCTCGATACGATCCGCGACGGGCATCCGACGACGCCGCTGCTGATCGTCTCGCCCATCCTGTGCCCGATCCAGGAGCACACGCCCGGCCCGGTGATGCCCGTGCCGTCGGCCGACCGCCTGCGCTTCGAGGCCACCGGGGACCCGGCCGAGGTCCGCGCGGGGAAGCTCACGCTGTCCGTCATCCGCAAGGAACTGGGGCACATCGTCGCGGACCGGGCCGGCGAGGACTCGCACCTGCACCTACTCGACGGGCGCGACCTGTACGGGGCGGAGGACTACGCCCGCCTGCCCCTCCCGGACGAGCTGCACCCCGACGGCGCCACCCACGCCTTGATCGGCACCCGGTTCGCCGAGCTCACCTTCGCCCCAGGCGGTGCTTTCGCGCCGTGACGCACCACGGTGACACCATCATCCACCTGGTATTTATTCACACTTTGAGCAGCTTCTGTTGACATGACACCACTCTGGTGTCACAGTTGACGCCATGGACATCACGCCCTTCGTCAGCGACCTACAGCGCCAGCTCATCGCCGCCGCCGAACGCGACTTCACGGACGCCGGTGACAACGGCGTCGACGATGCCCGCGCCTCCGCGGAGCGCCTGGCCTCCGGCCTCGACGCCGCCACTCGGCTGGTCCTGCTGGACGCACTGTCCGCCGCCGCCGGCGAGATCACCCGCGACCTGGTGCCCGGCTCCGTCGACCTGCGGCTGCGCGGCCGCGAGCTCGAGTTCGTCGTGGCGCAGGCTTCCGCCGACACGCGCGACGCCGACGTCGCGACGGAACCGGCCATCGACCTGGAGGACACCGGCTCCACCCGGACCACGCTCCGCCTCCCCGACGCCCTCAAGACGCGGGTGGACCAGGCGGCGACCGCGGCCGGAGTATCGGTGAACACCTGGCTGGTCCAAGCGGTCGCGGCCGCACTGGCACCCAAGCAGCACCGCCGCGCCAGCCCGCGTCCCCTGCGAACCGGCGACGACTTCGCCGGCTGGGCACGCTAAGCCGCCCGCACCACCATCCCCCGTTTCGCCCCGCGCACCCCGCGGGGCCGGCCGAACACGCCCTCGATCAGCTCATTGAAAGGATCATCATGCCCACCTTCGACACCCCCGCCCCCATCGACCTGGCCGTCAACCTGCAGGTCGGCGACGTCGAGGTCGTTGCAACCGACCGCGCCGACACCGTCGTCACCGTCAGCCCCACCTCGCCCGCCAAGGCCGCCGACCAACGCGCGGCCGACGCCGTGCGGGTGGAGTTCGACGGTGCCCGGCTCACCGTCGTGGGACCGAAGCCCAAGTTCACTCTGTTCGGCCCGTCGGAGTCCGTCGACCTGCGGATCGAGCTCCCGACGGGATCCCGGTTCACCGCGGAGGTCGCGGTCGGCGGGACCCGGGCCTCCGGCCGACTCGGGGCCACTCGGATCAAGAACTCGACGGGCCCCGTCGAGCTCGCCGACACCGGCGACCTGTGGCTGCGCGCCGGCCACGGCAACGCGACCATCGGCCGGGTGGACGGCTCCGCGGAGGTCACGGCCGATCACGGCCAGATCCGCGCCGCGACGATCACCGGCGATGCCCGCCTCAAGGCCTCGCACGGCAGCGTCCGGGTCGAGGAGACGGGCGGCGGAGTCGAGGCCAACCTCTCCTACGGCGACCTCGACATCGACCGAGCGCTGGGCTCCGTCACCGCCAAGACCGCGTACGGCGCGATCACCCTGCGGGAGGTCTCCGCCGGCGCGATCGAGCTCGAGAGCGGCTACGGACAGGTCACCGTCGGAGTCCTGGCCGGCACCCCGGCCTGGCTGGACCTGAGTTCCAAGGAGGGCCGGGTCCGCAATGAACTCGACGGCGACGCCGCACCGGCGGACATCGAAAACTCCGTGACCGTCACCGCGCGCACCAAGTACGGCGACATCGACATCCGACGCGCCCGCTAGGACGCACAGAACCACAAGGAGAGCAAGCCATGACGATCACCACCACCACTGCCATCGAGGTCCGCGGGATCGAGAAGTCCTACGGCGACCTGCTGGTGCTCCGTGGCGTCGACTTCGACGTCGCCCCGGGCAGCATCTTCGCTCTCCTCGGCGCGAACGGAGCGGGCAAGACCACGCTGGTGCGCATCCTGTCGACGCTCTTGCGCCCCGATGCAGGCAGCGCCGTCGTGCACGGCTACGACGTGACCTCCGAGGCGCAGCAGGTACGCGAATCCATCAGTCTCACCGGCCAGTTCGCCGCCGTCGACGAGATCCTCACCGGGCGCGAGAACCTCGTGCTCGTGGCGCGGCTGCGGCACCAGAGTGATCCCGGCGCCGTCGCCGACGAGTTGCTGAGCCGCTTCCGCCTCACCGACGCCGGGGGCCGGAAGGTCGGCACCTACTCGGGCGGCATGCGCCGGCGCCTCGACATCGCCATGAGCCTGATCGGCGATCCCGCGGTGATCTTCCTCGACGAGCCCACGACCGGCCTCGACCCGGAGGCTCGGATCGACGTGTGGGACATCGTCAAGGAGCTCGCCGATCGGGGCACGACGGTGCTGTTGACCACGCAGTACCTGGAGGAGGTCGAGCAGTTGGCCGACCGGATCGCGATCCTGCGCGACGGGCGGATCATCGCCGACGGCACCCTCACCGAGCTCAAGCGGATGCTGCCGGCGGCGAAGGTCGAGTACGTCGAGAAGCAGCCCACGCTCGAGGAGATCTTCCTCGCCCTCACCGGAACCCGCACCGACACCACCACCACGACCGAGGACCGATCATGACCAGCTACGCCGTCTCCGATACCAGTGCACTGCTGAGCCGTTCGCTCAAGCACATCACCCGTAGCGTCGACACCATCGTCACCACCGCGATCACGCCGATCGCGATGATGCTCCTGTTCGTCTACGTCTTCGGCGGGGCGATCAAGGGCAGCACCGGCGACGAGAACTACGTGAACTACCTGCTGCCCGGAATCCTGTTGATGGCCATCGCCTCCGGCATCGCCTACACCGCGCTGCGGCTGTTCAACGACATGCAGGGCGGCATCTTCGAGCGCTTCCAGTCGATGCCGATCGCGCGCTCGTCGGTGCTGTGGGCGCACGTGCTCACGTCGATGGTGGCCAACGCGATCACCGTGCTGATCATCATCGGGGTGGGGCTGATCATGGGCTTCCGCTCGTCGGCGGGCCCGCTCGCCTGGCTCGGTGTCGCCGGCATCCTGGCGCTGTTCACCCTGGCGCTCACCTGGATCGCGGTGGCCGTCGGGCTGACGGCGAAGTCCGTCGACGGCGCGACCGGGTTCTCCTACCCGCTGATCTTCCTGCCGTTCATCAGCTCCGCGTTCGTGCCCACCGACACCATGCCCGGGCCGGTGCGCGCCTTCGCCGAGAACCAGCCGGTGACGTCGATCGTGAACACCGTCTCGGCCCTGCTGGCCGAACGTCCCGTGGACACCGCCGACCTGGTCTCGGCCCTCGCCTGGTGCACCGGAATCCTGGTGGTCGCCTATGGCGGGGCGATGCTCGCCTACCGCCGCCGGATCAGCTGAGCCGCTCCATCAGCAGCGCCACCGCCGGCCCCTCCCAGGGCCGGCGGTGCCCGTCGTCAGGCGTCGACGGGCGCCGGAGCCTTCTGGTGCGTGGGCGTCGCGAAGAACTGCACCACTACGAAGGCGATCACGAGCGCCGCGGCGGGCAGCAGGATCGTCGACCCCATGGCGTCGGCGAAGGGCCCGCGCAGGAACTGCGGCAGCGCGCCGGTGGCCATCGCGCCGCCACCCTGCGCATGACCGGTGGCGGCGGCGATCTTGTCCTCGATCTCGTGCTGCATGAGCACGCCGACCGCCGCGCTGCCGAGCACCGCGCCCACCTGTCGGGTCATGTTGTAGACGCCCGACCCTGCACCTGCCAGCGGCAGCGGCAGGTTCCGGTTCGCGGTGGCGGCGAGCGGACCCCAGATGAAGGCATTGCCGACACCCATGAGGCCGATCGGTGCGAGGATGCCGATCACCGACGTGGTGTCGTGCGCGACGAAGGCCAGCCAGAACAGCGCCACCGCGTTGGCGGCGAAGCCGAATCCGGTGAGGTACTTGGGGTGCACCTTGTCGGCCAGCTTGCCCGACGGGGCCGCCAGGGCCCCGGAGATCACGGCGAGCGGGATCAGCAGCAGCGCCGAGCGAGTGGGCGTGAGCCCCATGGACTTCTGCGCGAAGAGCATCAGCGGGATCGACATACCGGTGACGGAGAAACCCATGCAGGCGATCGCGGCATTGGCCAGCGAGAAGTTCCGGTCCTTGAACAGGGTCAGCGACATGAGCGGTTCGGCTGCCCTGGTCTGCCACCACACGAAGCCGACGAGCAGCACGAGGCCGCCGGCGATCATCGTCCAGATGCCGGCCGACCAGTCCTCCTTCTGCCCCTCCTGCAGGCCGAAGGTCAGCAGGAACAGGCCGAGCGCGCTCAGCACGATGCCGGGGATGTCGAGCTTGTGCTTGTGGGTCGGCAGGTTCGGCACCAGGATCACCGCGGCGATGAAGGCCGCGATGCCCACCGGCACGTTGACGAAGAAGACCCACTCCCAGCCGAGCCGGTCCACCAGCACACCGCCGGCCAGCGGGCCGACGAGGATCGCGACGCCCGCCACCGAACCCCACAACGCCATCGCGGTTCCGCGCTTGGCCGCCGGGAAGGTGCGCGTGATGACCGCCATCGTCTGCGGCGTCATCAGCGCCGCGCCCAGGCCCTGGACCACGCGAGCGGCGATGAGCATCCCGATCGAGCCCGACAGGCCGCACCACGCCGACGCGAGCGTGAAGACCACGAGCCCGGCCAGGTACAGGCGCTTCGGCCCGTACATGTCGCCGAGGCGCCCGGCGAGCAGCAGCGGCACCACGTAGGCCAGCAGGTAGCCGCTGGTCACCCAGATGACGCCGTTGAGGTCGGTGCCGTTCGTGAGGTCGATCCAGATCGCGTCGGTCGCGACCGAGACGATCGTCGAATCCACCAGGATCATGAAGAAGCCCACGACCAGCGCCCACAGCGCGGGCCAGGGCCGGTAGCCGGAGGGCAGCCCGGGCAGCGCGCCCGGATCGTAGGGCTTCGCGGTGGTGGCGTCATTCGTCATGACAGGTCGCCTTCCATTCCAGGGTCTCGTCGTCGAGTCGTTCGACGGTGCGCCGGAGCCAGTCGGCCTCGGCGGTGCGCATCGCGATCAGGTAGTCCAGGTCGAGCAGGTGCACCTCGGCGGCGTGCTCCAGTGCCCGGGCGTGCCCCGCGCGGATCGCCGCCACGTCGGCGTCGAGGCGGGCCAGCCTGGCCGTGAACAGCTCACGCACGCGGTCGCGGTCCAGGTTGTGCGCCTCGGAGACGGCGAGCGGGAAGCTCGGGTACTCCTCGCCAGGTTCGGCGATCAGGCCGGCGACGGTGTCCTGCAACCGTTCCCGCCCCGCTTCGGTGATGGCGTATCTCGTCCGCTCGGGGCGGTTGCCGTCGCGATCCGTCCCCGCTTCGACCACCGATCCGTCCTCGGCCAGCCGGTTCACGGCGTGGTAGAGCGAGCCGGCACGGAGTTTGACCACGAGGTCCTCGCGGCGCTCGGTCATCGTGGTGAACATCTCGTAGGGGTGCATGTCCCGCTCGGTGAGCAGAGCCAGCGCCGCGATCGCCAGCGGGGTCAGTGCGCGTTCCCGTGCCACGCTCCACCTCCGATCGTCGCGCTCGGCGGTCACGCTACCCGCCGATTACTCCAGATGGAATATTCGGAACGGAGGAATACGCCCGAATCGGAACGAACCTCTCGCGTGATACCGCTCACATCAGTGCGGTGTGAGGGTGACCAACGGGATCGGGCGGTCGATGCCTGCCTGGAAGGCCGCGAGATCCGGATTGTCCGCGAGCGCCCAGGCGGCGAACTCCGCGTACTCGTCGCCCTCGAGCACCCGGGCGGTCGCGGCGACGGTACGCGCACCGATCTCGATGGTGACCTCGGGGTTCCTCCGGGCGTTGTGCCACCACGCCGGGTAGGCCTTCTCGATGAAGGAACTGACGTACATCTGCTCGCCGCGGTTGAGCGGACCGAGCGGCACGGTGTGCGGCCGCCCGGACTTAGCGCCGGTCGTGGTGAGCAGGAGGAGCGCGCCGCCCTCGTACGCGCCGCCGACGACCCCGTCGTTCGCCCGGAACTCGGCGATCACGTTCCGGTTCCAGTCGCCGATGGTCTCCTCGGTCAGCGTGTTCCACGGCATCTCCGGGTCATCGTAGGAGCCCGGTTCCGGTGTCTTCTCAGTCATACCCACCACTCTCGCGGGTATTGGTGTCAGTTTCCGTCCGCTTGGAGACCGGACACGCGCCACGACCGCGCGGGCGAGGGCTTCTTCCCGCACGACATCATCCGCGGCGGCAGGTCCTCCGCAATCACCGTCATCGCCCACCCGCGGCCGTCCTCGTGCCGGACGGTGACGGCGGCACCGTCGGATCCGGTGCGCAGGACGTCCGGCCCGACGGGCCCGAGGAGCTCGCGGACCGCGACCTCGGCGGCCTGCTCGGCGGGCGGGATCGACGAACGTCCGCGGAGCCCGGCGGTCGCGACGACGCCGCTGCGGGCGGCGTCGAGGGCCTCCTTGGCCTGCGCGCCCGTGATCCGGCCGTACGTGTGGCCGGCGGGCAGCACGATGAGCACGGGCGCGAAGCGGTGACCGCCGGTGTGGGAGCACTCCCACACCACGGGGTCGGCGTAGCAGCCCGCGAGCGATGCCGCGATCGGTCGCCCGAGCAGCGCGCAGCAGACGTCGCGCTTGCCGTTGGTGCACACCAGGGCGATGGGCCCGGCAGTCTCGCCCGCGCCCGGGTCATCGAGGGGCAGCCCTGGGATATCCGCGTAGTCGGCGACGGTGAACATCCGCAGCGAGGTCTCCCCCGGCACCGAGTTCGCCACGAAGACACGCATCCGCCTGCGGAAGCCCGCGGCGCGCCCGGGACGGCGGATCAGCAGCACCCGCAGGCCCCGGGACTCCGCGAACCGTTCGACGGCCTCGCCCACCTCGGGCGCGAAGGTCTCGCCCGAGAACGGGTCGCGGCCCCACCCGGACTCGTTCTCGATGCACAGCCAGCCGGTCTCGGTGGTCGCGGTTCCGGGGAGCAGCTCGTCGGTGAAACTCGAACAACGCTCCGTCATTCCGCCACCGTAGCGGACTACGATGAGCGCGATGATCGCGCGCACTCTGACCACCGCGGCCCGTGTCCTCGCGACCGCCGGCCTGCTCGGCGCACTCGCCGCGCCGGCAGCCGCGACGCCCGGCCCCGCACCGTCGCCCACGCCCGGCCCCGCGGCGAAGACGCTGGTGACCGATGCCTGCCCCCACAAGCAGGTCCCGCCGCCCGCCGTCGACGAGTCCGAGGTCCCGAGGCCCGGGCAGCAGAGCCCCACGCCGCTCGCCGTCCCGGACCCGCCCGTCGGGGGCGCGAAGCTCGGCGGGTGCGGCGTCGTCGTGCCGGACGGTGCGCCGCCGGTTCCGCCCGGCATCGACTCCGCCGGTTGGCTCATCGCGGACGTCACCGACGGCACCGTCGTCGCGGCGAAGGATCCGCATGGGCGGTACCGGCCGGCGAGCACGATCAAGGTGCTGCTCGCACAGGTCGCGCTGCGCGATCTCGACCTCTCGACGGTGGTCGAGGGCACCGCCGAGGACGCGGCGCAGGAGGGCAACGGCGCGGGCGTGAATATCGGCGGCCGCTACACGGTCGAACAACTCCTCGAGGGCCTCCTCCTGGCCTCGGGCAACGACGCCGCGCACGCGCTCGCCCGGCAGCTCGGCGGGGTCGACGCGACGCTGCGAAAGATGAACGCGCTGGCGGCGTCGCTCGGCGCGCACGATACGCGCACTGCGTCCCCGTCGGGCCTCGACGGCCCCGGCATGAGCTCGAGCCCGTACGACATGGCGCTGATCCTGCGCGCGGCCCTGCAGGACGACCGGTTCGTGCGCATCGCGTCGACGAAGCAGGTCACCTTCCCCGGGCACCCGCCCGTGCCGACCACCGCGCCGTCGACGCCGCCTCCGCCCGCGCAGAGCCCGCCGCCGGCGCCCACCTCGGTGGCGCCGTACCCGATCGTCAACGAGAACCGCCTGCTCACCGACTTCCCCGGCGCGGTGGCCGGCAAGAACGGCTACACCGACGACGCGAAGAAGACCTTCGTCGGCGCGGTCGACCGGGACGGCCACCGCTACGTGATCGTGCAGATGTTCGGCCTCTCGCAGACCGGCAACACGTACTGGGACCAGTATCGGCGGCTCCTCGACTACGGCGTCGCGCTGCGGGGGAAGGCCGTGGGCACGCTGGTCGCGGCCGACGGTGCCGCGAGCCGGCCCGAGCGGGCGCAGGAGGATCTGGTGGTGGAGAGCGGACCGTCGGGGATGGGGAACGGCACGCGGCTCCTGATCGGGCTCGGCGGGCTCGGCCTCATCGCCGTCCTGGTGGGCGCCGCCATGCGCACCAATCGGGGCCGCTGAGATGGTCGCCGTGCCCGTCGGCGCCGCCCCGGTACCCGACAAGGGTCTGCGCTCGAACTCGTTGGGCCTGCTGAGCAACATGGCGATCGGCCTCTCTTCCACCGCCCCGGCGTACAGCCTCGCGGCGACGCTCGGCGGCGTCGTCGGGCACGTGCAGGGCAAGGCGCCCGCGATGTTCGTGGTCGCCTTCCTGCCCATGCTCATGGTGGCCATCGCGTACAAGGAGCTCGCCGCCGATACCCCCGACGCCGGTACCACGTTCACCTGGGGCAGTAGGGCGTTCGGGCCATGGGTCGGCTGGCTGGGCGGCTGGGGCCTCGCGGTCTCGGCGATCATCTGCCTGGCGAACGTCGCCGAGATCGCGGCCACCTACCTCCTGCGCTTCGTCGGCCTGACCTCGCTCGCGGACAACCGCCTCGCGGTGGTGGGATTCGGGTGTGCGCTGATCGTGGCGATGACCTGGGTGTCCTACCGCGGGATCGTCGTCTCCGAACGGATGCAGAACGTGCTCATGTCCATCCAGTTCGTGGTGCTCGGCGTGGCCGCGCTCGCCGCGTTGTGGGCCGTGTACCGGGGCACAGCGGGACCGCAGGCCGTGCGTCCGAGCTGGGACTGGTTGAACCCGACGGGGCTGAGCGCCTCCCAGGTCGCAGCCGCCGTGATCCTGTGCATCTTCCTCTACTGGGGCTGGGACGCCTGCCTGGCCGTCGGCGAGGAGACCAAGGACTCGTCGTCGACGCCCGGCCGGGCCGCGATACTGGCGACAGTCGTGCTTATGGGTACGTACGTGCTCGTCGCGGTTGCGGTGCAGGCCTATTCAGGCTTCGGCGAGTCGGGTCTCGGACTCGGCAACACCGACAACCACGACGATGTGCTCACTGTGCTCGGCCGGCCCGTCGGGGGCGCGGTGCTCGCGGGCCTGCTGGTGCTCACGGTGGCCCTGTCGGCACTGTCCTCGACGCAGTCGACGGTGCTCCCCACGGCGCGGGGCACTCTCGCGATGGCGATCTACCGAGCGGTGCCGGAGCGGTTCGCGCGCGTGCAGCCGAAGTACCTCACCCCGTCGTTCGGCACCGTCGTCATGGGCGGATCCGCGCTCGTCTTCTATCTCACGCTCGCGCTGCTGAGCCGAAACACCCTGGAGGACTCGATCAGCTCGCTGGGGCTGGCGGTGGCCTTCTACTACGCGATCACGGCGTTCGCGTGCGCGTGGTACTTCCGGCGGACGGTGCGGCGGTCGGTGCGGAACCTGGTGCTGCGCCTGGTCTTTCCTGTGCTCGGCGGGGCGGCGATGATCTGGGCCTTCGCGCAGAGCGCGATCGACATGATCGCGCCCGACTACGGACAGACGGTGATCGGCGGGGTCGGCGGCGTCTTCGTGATCGGTGTCGGCATGCTGGTCCTCGGCGTGCCGCTGATGATCGCTTGCGCCGTGACACGTCCCGCCTTCTTCCGGGGCCGGACGCTGCCGCGGGCGACCGCGCCCGAGGACGCCTGAGCGGCGTACGTCAGCGCCTGCGGCGCAGCAGGGATCCGAGCCCCAGGCCGGCGACGAGCCCGGCAGCGCCGGCGAGGGCGGTCCGGCCGGCGTCGGGCTCGGCGCGGATGACGGGCGAGATCACCACGGGCTCCGGCGCGGCCGGGATCACGTAGCGCTGGTTCCGCGGATCGGTGGCCGCCCACGCGGTCGCGAACAACACGATCCGCGCGGTGAAGTAGATGAACAGCATGATGCCGAGGATCGGGCCGAAGGTGGCGCCGGCCGGGCCCTTCATCACGTTGCCGATGAGCAGGGTCGCGAGCTGGATGAGGATCATGAACGCCAGCGCCGCCATGAGGCCCGCGCGGGTGGCATTGCGCCACGGAAACTGCACCCGGGGCAGGCGCGCGATGACGAAGGTCCACAGGACCCACAGCGCGACGAGCGTGACCAGCAGCGTCGCGCCGGAGATGACGAAGTGCAGGCCCGGCACGTCGCCCAGCCCCGCCGCGTCGAGGAGCCTGGCCGTGAGCGGGCTGCTACCAGCCGCCATCAGCGCGATGCAGGCGACGATCGCGACGAACAGGCCGGCGAGTGCGCCCAGGTCGGCCAGCTTGGTCTTGACGAAGTTCTGGTCCGGCACCGCACTGTCCCACATCTCGGTGAGGCCGGCGCGGACGTTCGCCATCCAGCCGAGGCCGGCCCAGAGCCCGCCCGCGAGGCCCACGATGCCGACGGCGCTCCGGGACGCGATGGCCTGGTCCACCAGGTCGCTGACGGACTTGCGCAGGCTGTCGTCGCTGATGACGGAGTTGATCTGGGCCTTGATCTCGGCGAGCAGGTCCGCGTCGTTGATGAGGACGTAGCCGCCGATGGCGAAGGCCACCATGACCAGTGGGAACAGGGCGAACACGCTGAAGTAGGTGATGCCGGCGCCGAAGTAGTCGCCCTTCTTGTCCTGGTACCGGGTCGCGGCCGCCATGATGTGGTCGAACCACGGCCACTTGTCGCGGTACTTCTGGAGCATGTCGAGACGTCCTCCTGCAGTTCGCTACTGCACACGGGCTAGGGCGCCAGGAACCCTACCCTGTCGTAGACGTCGGCGAGGGTGCGGGACGCGATCTCGCGCGCCCGCTCGCGCCCGGCGGTGAGGACCTTGTCCAGCTCGGCCCGGTCGTCGAGGTAGTCCTGGACCCGGCCCCGCAGCGGCGTGGCGAAGTCGACGAGCACGTCGGCCACCTGCGTCTTCAGATCGCCGTAGCCCTTGCCCTCGTAGGCGCGCTCCAGCTCCGGGATCGGAGTTCCGGTGAACGCCGACTCGATGGTCAACAGGTTGGAGACGCCGGGCTTGTTCTCGCGGTCGAAGCGGATCTCCCGCTCGGTGTCCGTCACCGCCGACTTGACTCGCTTCGCGATGATCTTCGGATCGTCGAGGATGCTGACCAGACCCGCGTCGGACTCCGCCGACTTGCTCATCTTCGCGGTGGGGTTCTGCAGGTCGTAGATCTTGGCCGTGTCGGAGACGATGTACGCCTCGGGCACCACGAAGGTCTTCTTGAACCGGGTGTTGAAGCGCTGCGCCAGGTTCCGGGTGAGCTCGAGGTGCTGTCGTTGGTCCTCCCCCACCGGAACGAGCTGCGGGCGGTAGAGCAGGATATCGGCGGCCATCAGGATCGGGTACGTGAACAGTCCGACCGACGAGCTGTCGGTGCCGTTCTTCGCCGACTTGTCCTTGAACTGCGTCATCCGGCTGGCCTCGCCGAAGCCGGTGATGCAGCTGAGCACCCAGGTCAGCTCCGCGTGCTCGGGGATCTGCGACTGCACGAACACCGTCGAGCGGGCCGGATCCACGCCGAGCGCCAGCAGCTGCGCCGCGGCGAAGACGGTGCGCTCGCGCAGCGCCTTCGGATCGTGCGGCGTCGTGATGCCGTGCATGTTGGGGATGAAGTAGAAGGTCTCGAACTCGTCCTGCAGCTTCACCCACTGCCGCACCGCGCCCAGGTAGTTGCCGAGATGGAACGAATCCGAGGTCGGCTGGATGCCCGACAGCGCACGCTGCCGCTTCGCGGGGGTGGGGGCGGTTTCCGTCACGGTCGTCGAGTCTATCGACCCCGTCCGTGCCGGTCTCCTCAGTATTCGGTCCGCCGGTGCCGACGGACCGGGTTCAGGCGTATTCGACGGTGACCGGCGCGTGGTCGGACCAGCGCAGGTTGTAGGCCTCGGCCCGCTCGACGCGCGCCGACACGGCCCGCTTCGCCAGCAGGTTGTTGGCGATCTGCAGGTCGATGCGCCAGCCCGAGTCGTTGTCGAAAGCCTTGCCGCGCCAGGACCACCAGGCGTACGGCCCCGGCTCGCCCGGGTGGAGCTCGCGCACGACGTCCGTGAACGCGCGCCCCTCGCCGATGTGCTCGCTCATCCAGGCCCGCTCCTCGGGCAGGAAGCCCGAGTTCTTGACGTTGCCCTTCCAGTTCTTGATGTCCAGCTCGGTGTGGCCGATGTTCCAGTCGCCGCATACCAGCACCTCACGGCGCCGCCGGCCCAACTTCGCCAAGTAGGCGCCGAACTCCGCACGGAAGCGGTCCTTCTCGTCCTGCCGCTCCGTACCCACGTCGCCCGACGGGAGGTACAGCGAGCCCACGGTGAGCCCGTCGAAGTCGGCCTCGAGGTACCGGCCGGTGTGGTCGAACTCCTCGCTGCCGAAGCCGACGCGCACCGCGTCCGCCTCGCGCCGCGAGAGCACGGCGACCCCGTTGCGGCCCGCGGTCGAGGACTCGGCGGCGGCGAGGTGCCAGCCCTCCTCCAGCGCCGGCGCGAGCGCGGTCAGCGTCTGCTTGTGGGTGGCGCGCACCTCCTGTAGAAGCACCACCTCGGCCTTCGTCCCGCGCAGCCAGGGCAGCATGCCGAGGTTCTCCTCGGAGCGCTGTTTCACCGCCGCGCGGATGCCGTTGACATTGATCGACGTGATGATCATGCGAGCGCCTCCACGGTCAGGCCGGCGGCGGCCCAGGCGGAGCGCACCCGGGGCACGTCGGCACCGTCGGACACGGACAGCAGCACCTGCACAGCTCGGTCCGCGAGCACAGCGACGAAAGTCGCGAGGGAACCGGCCTCGTCGGCGAGCACCTGCTCCGCCTCGGCGACGCCGAGCACCACGGCTGCCGGACCGCCGAGCCAGTCGAGATCGCCCAGGCTGTCGGCGAGCGCGTCCCAGTTGGCGCCGAAGTCGAGCGGGAACTGCAGCGCGGCCGACACCTCGTCGAGCAGCGCGGCCTTGGTGCGCATGCGGCTGCCGCGGGCCACCAGCACCCGCGGACGCTCGCGACGCTTGAGGGAGTCCAGGTCGGTGCCGGTCAGCGCGGCACCAGCACCGGCGGTCAGGAACTGCGGGAGGGTGCTCATCGGATCCTCGTGAAGGTCTCGTAGTGGTCAAGGGTGAACCAGGCGCCGCCGTCGGCCCCTGTGATGATGCGCTCGGCGTCGCGGCCGCGGCCGGACTTCTTCACGTTGACGTCCCACTCCGTGTACTTGGCGCGCTTGCCCTGCTTGTCGTTCGCAGGCAGGCGCCCCTCGAAGTTCCCGAAGTTGCGGCCGCCCTGGGTGCCCGAGCCGTCCTTCGGAGGCCACGTACCCGCGTCGATCCGGGCGAGCGTCGCGAGAACGCGGGCCGGCGCCGCGGAGTTCGACGGCGCCGAGGCGCGGGCGCCACCGCCCGACGCGCCGGCTGTGGACGCGGCCGCCGGCGTGGCCGTCGCGGACGGCTCCGCGGTCGTCTTGCCGCACGCCACGAGCCCGAAGACGGTGAGCAGCGCGATCGCGCACAGGGCGAGAATCCTTCGCATAGCCCAAGACCCTACCGAGGGGCACCGACAGGTTGCGCGGTCCGCCGCGCGAGCAGCATCCCGATCCCGAAGACCACGAGCCCCGCGAGCGCCAGCGCGCTGCCCGCCAGCGCGGGCGCGGTGTACCCGCCGCCCGCCGCGATGACGGCGCCGCCGAGCAGGGCGCCGAGCGCGTTCGCGATGTTGAGCGCCGAGTGGTTCAGCGTGGCGGCCAGGGTCTGCGCCTCGCCGGCGACGTCCATCAGGCGGGTCTGCAGCGCGGGTACGAGCGCGGAGGCGGTGAGGCCGATGAGGAAGAACAGGGTCACCGCGGCGAAGGGCTGCGGCGCGAACACGGAGAAGAGTGCCTGCAGCACGACGAGTGCGGCCAGTGCGACCGCGATCGACCGCGTCACCGACCTGTCGGCGGCGCGCCCGCCCACGACGTTGCCGATCACCATGCCGACGCCGTACGCCGCCAGGACCGCCGGCACCGAGGCCGCACTCAGCCCCGAGACCGAAGTGAGTGTGGTGGAGATGTACGTGTACACGGCGAACATGCCGCCGAATCCGACGACGCCGGTGAGCAGCGCGAACCACACCTGCGGGCGGGCGAGGGCACCGAGCTCCGTGAGCGGGTTGGTCACGGGGATCTGCACCGACGGCAGGAAGGCCAGCAGTGCCGCCACGGTGACGGCGCCGATCACCACCACGACGCCCATCGCGTACCGCCAACTCAGGGCGGTCCCCAGCCAGGTCACCAGGGGCACGCCGATCACGTTCGCGACCGAGAGCCCCATCAGCACCTGCCCCACCGCGCGACCACGCTCCGCGGGGCCCGCGAGGTGCGCCGCGACGAGCGCGGCCACGCCGAAGAACGCGCCGTGCGGGAGCCCGGCGACGAAGCGCGCCGCCATCAGCGTTCCGTAGGTCGGGGCGAACACCGACAACGCGTTACCGACGGTGAACGCAATCATCAGCGCGATGAGGAGCACCCGGCGCGGCACCCGCGCGAAGGCCGCAGCGATGAGGGGCGCCCCGACCACGACGCCCAGCGCGTACGCCGAAATCACGTGGCCGGCGACCGGCTCGGTGACCTCGAGATCGGCGGCGATGTCGGGCAGCAGCCCCATCGCGGCGAACTCGGTGGTGCCGATGCCGAAGCCGCCGAGCGCCATGGCGCCGACCGCCAGCCTGGTCCGGGTAGAAGATTCCACGGAACGGTGCAACGCCTCACTACCTTCCGCGCTTCCCGCCCGCCCCTGTGACCTCGTTCACGGAGGCCCCCGTCGGTTATGCTGCAGCCAGTGTCAAGAGTGTCAGCGCGCAGCCCCGGCTTGCTGACCGGCAACCCTCCACCGCGGTGGGGTGCCCCGGGTGATGACCCGGTTTCCCGGCGGTCCCCGCCGGGTGGCAAGCGCGAGGAGAGGGCTCGGTGACCATCAGCACCCGCACAGGCCGGCCCACCGACAGCCTCCCCGGCGATTGGGCCCGGGTTCCCGACGGTGCGCTGCAGTCGGTCGCGCTCGGCCCGCTGGTCCTCGAGTCCGGTGAGGTCCTCGAGGACGTGACGATGACCTTCCAGCGCTGGGGCACCCCCAACGCGGCCCGCGACAACGTGCTCCTGACGCTCCACGCCCTCACGGGCGATTCCCACGTCACCGGCCCGGCGGACGACGACCACCGCTCCCCCGGCTGGTGGGACGGGCTGATCGGCCCCGGCGCCGCCGTCGACACGGACGAATGGTGCGTCGTCTCCGCGAACGTCCTGGGCGGGTGCTCAGGTTCGACGGGGCCCGCGTCGATCGCGCCGGACGGCCGCCCCTACGGCTCCCGCTTCCCGGTGATCACGATCCGCGACCAGGTGGAGGCCGAGGCGGCGCTGCTGCGCGCGTTGGACGTGCACGACATCGCGTCAGTCGTAGGCGGATCGATGGGCGGTGCGCGAGCCCTCGAGTGGGCCGTCATATACGGCGATTTCCTGCGCTCGGCGCTGGTCCTCGCCGTGGGCGCCCGCGCCACAGCCGACCAGATCGGCACCCAGACCACGCAGATCGCCGCAATCAAGGCGGATCCGAACTGGCAGGGCGGCGACTACCACGCCAGCGGCGCGCATCCCGACGCCGGGCTCGGCGTCGCGCGCCGGATCGCGCACCTGACATACCGCACAGAGGTCGAGTTGGACAGCCGGTTCGAGAACCGGCCGCAAGGCGACGAGGATCCCCGAGCGGGTGGCCGGTACGCCGTGACGTCGTACCTCGAGCACCAGGCCGCGAAGCTGGTGAACCGGTTCGACGCCGGCAGCTACGTGGTGCTCACCGACGTGCTCAACCATCACGATGTCGGCCGCGGTCGAGGCGGCGTCGAAGCTGCCCTGCGCGGATGCCGGGTGCCGGTCGTGGTGGCCGGGATCGATTCCGACCGCCTCTACCCCCTGCGGCTGCAGCGCGAGCTGGCGGAGTCGCTGCCCGGGAGTGACGACCTGGTGATCGTCCACTCCCGCGACGGGCACGACGGCTTCCTCACCGAGATGGACGCCGTCGCGGCGCTGCTGCGCCGGACCTTGGAGTTCGCCCGCCGCTGAGCCGCCGGGCGGAACGTCCCGTCAAGGTGCCGGTTCGGTCACCGTCGGCGCCGCGAGGTCGTCAGTCGGCTGCCCCGGAGTCACCTCCGCCGACGACGGACCCGCCTTCGCCGCTCCGGTGTTCACCGGATTCGAGCTCGACCCGCCCGCGCCCTGCGCACCGGCCGCCCCGGGGCCGACGAGGCCGTTCCCCGGCGCGGGAAGCGAGGCGTCCGGGCTCGGCGGATTCGTGCCGGTACCCTCCGTCGGCGTGCCCGGCGCCGTGGTCCCGGACGGCGACCCTGTCGGGGTTCCGCTCGGGGTACCGGTCGGAATGGTCGGAAGAATGGTGGTCGGGAGGGTGCCCGTCGGCGATGTCGGCGGACGGGTCGGCGACGTGGGAACCGGCTGCCGTGTGGTGGTCGGCACCACGGGCGGCGGCGCGAAGGTCGTCATCGTCGGGGTGACCTCGTCGCCGCGCCCCGGCTCGGGGGGCACAGTCGTGGGCACGACCGGCCGCTCCGGCGGCGGTGACGAGGTGACGGTGGCGATCGTGGTCTCCGTCGCGGACTCATCCTCCGCTGAGGTCACCGAGTCGGAGGAGGTAGGGACGCCCTGCTCGGTGCTGCGCGCGGCGGGGCCGATGATCCCGGTCGCGTACCCCGTCGCCAGCACCGCGCCCGTGAGCGCGGCGACCACGAGCAGCGGCAGGATCGCCGCCGTGAGCCGGACGCTGTGACCGCCCAGGACGCCGATTCCGCTCTCGACCAGCGACGACGGTGTGGCGCCCGCGGCCCGGCGGTCCGCCGCGATCAATGCGGCACCTGATGCCGCAATCGTCTCGGGCTCATCGATGAGGAGAGGCTCGATGCCGGCATCCCGGGAGACCCCGGAGATCGCTTCCCGCACAATTGTGTTCAGCGCACCAGAGCCAACGAGCGCCAGTACATCGGGCGCAGTGGGCGCAGCAGCGGCCGCCGAACGCACGAGTGCGGCGGCGGCGTCGATCGAGGCGATCCCGGCGCTGTCGAGCACGACGGCGCCCGTGCGCCGCTCCGCGACGACGACACCGTCGCGCACGGTGTAGAGGCGCGTCCCGTCGGCCCCGAGGTCGGCGATGAGCGCCGTCTCGTAACGGGCGATGGAGCCCCGTTCATCGAGGCCCCGCAGGACGGCGTCGGCCTCGCGAACGATGCCCGCCGCGCGAACGCCGCCGCGCGCACCCAGGCGGACCGACAGCAGATCGCGTCGCGAACGGACGGTCACCGCGGATACGTCGACATCGCGTTCAGCGTGGCTGGCAAGGAGGTCGAAGCCCGAGGACAGCAGATTGCCGCGGCGGCCGAATCGGTACGGTCCGGGATCGATGGTGCGAGCCTCGCGCCCGACGACGTGGCCGTCCTCGATGTCGAGGAGTACGCAGTGCACGGGTCCGGAGCCGACGGAGGCGCCGAAGGACGAGATCCGCATGGCACCTCCGATCGGATCGCTCGACGAACCGTTACCTGAGCACATCGTACCCGATGCCTAAACGTTACATACAAGAATAGAAATTTAGAGTTTCGAGTACAAGAGTTGAGCTAGGTGCCGAGCGCCTTGATTCCATACGAGACGAAGAGGATCGCTGCCGCCGCCAGAGCGAGCACGGTCACGTCGAACCACCTACTCCGTACTCGGAGGAGCCCCTGCCTCCGTTCGGGCATGGTGGCGCGCAGGACCGCGGCGAGAGCCGTTCCCGCGCCGATGACGTACAGGCCGCGGCGCCAGTACTCCAGCCCGACCAGGACCATCCCCGTGGTCAGCACTCCGACGACAGCCACGTACCCCGCGTTCGCGATCACGGCGCGCACCACGCGGGCGCGCCGGTACTGCTCGACCGCGGGTTCGACCATTAGACCTCGTCCGAACGCACGAGATCGCGCTCCGCGGCGTCGATCACGTTCCCCAGCAGGAAGGCCCGAGTCAGCGGTCCGACGCCGCCGGGGTTCGGCGAGAGGTGGCCCGCGACCTCGGCGACGTCGGGGGCGACGTCGCCGCGCAAGCCGTCCTCGGTGCGGCTGACGCCGACGTCGAGCACGGCGGCGCCGGGCTTGACCATGTCGGCGGTGATCAGTCCGGGCACGCCGGCGGCGGCGATCACGATGTCGGCCCGGCGGACCTCCGCGGCCAGGTCCCGGGTGCCGGTGTGGCACAGCGTGACCGTGGCGTTCTCGGAGCGGCGGGTGAGCAGAAGGCCGATCGGCCGTCCCACCGTGACACCGCGGCCGACGACCACGACGTGCGCACCGTCGAGCGGGACGTCGTAGCGGCGCAGCAGGTGCACGATGCCGTGCGGGGTGCAGGGCAGCGGGCCGTCGGCACCGAGCACGAGCCGGCCGAGGTTGGTCGGGTGCAGGCCGTCGGCGTCCTTGGCCGGGTCGATCCGCTCGAGGATCGCGTTCTCGTCGATGTGCTTCGGGAGCGGGAGTTGCACGATGTAGCCGGTGCAGGCGGGATCCGCGTTGAGGTCGTCGATCACGGCCTCGAGCTCGGTCTGCGTGATGCCCTCCGGCAGATCGCGGCGGATCGACTCGATGCCGACCTTCGCGCAGTCGGCGTGCTTGCCCTTGACGTAGGAGCGCGAGCCCGGGTCGTCGCCGACGAGCACGGTCCCGAGTCCGGGGACTACCCCGCGTGCCCGGAGCGCGGCCACGCGCTCGCGGAAGCTCTCGAAGAGTTCGTCGCGGGTCTTCTTACCGTCCAGTACAAGCGCCGTCACGGCCCACATCATATCGCCCTGGGATCAGCGCGACGATTTCCGCCGGTTCGAGTCGCTTTCGTTCGCCGTCCAACAGATACTGATTCCATGACTCATCAGAACCCGCTCCAGCAGGACATCCAGCAGGGCGTCAAGTCGACCTGGCAGGCGATCCTCGCCCTCGGCGTCCTCTCCATCGTCCTCGGCGTCATCATCGCGGTGTGGCCCGGACCGACCACCCTGGTCGTCGGCATCCTCTTCGGCGTCTTCCTGCTCCTCACCGGCGCCTTCCAGGTGATCGCCGGCATCCTCGGCGAGACCCAGCACCGCGTGCTCACGGTGATCAGCGGCGCTCTCGCGCTCGTCCTCGGCGTCTCCTGCTTCCGGGACGACGTGGTCAATTCCGTGGCGATCCTCGGTATCTGGATCGGTGTCAGCTGGATCTTCTCGGGCGTCACATCCATCGTGATCGGCCTCTCCGACGCGCAGCTCCCCAGCCGCGTCTGGATCGTGATCCTGGGCCTGATCAGCCTCGCCGGCGGCGCGGTGCTCATCGCCTCCCCGTTCTCGGTCGAGGTGCTCGTGCTGGTCTCCGGCATCTGGGCCGTCGCGATCGGCATCGTGCAGGTCATTTCCGCGGTCCAACTGCGCAGCACCGCCAAGCAAGTGCAGCAGCGCGTCTCCGACCTGTTCGGCTGAAGGCCCCACCCCTTCCGGATGCGGAACACGGATGACAGGATCGTCACCCGTGTTCCGCATTCTGTTCTTCGAGCCCCGGATAGCCCCCAACACCGGCAACGCGATCCGCATCGCCGCCGTCACCGGATGCGAGTTGCACCTGGTCGAGCCGCTGGGCTTCGATCTGTCCGAGCCCAAGCTCCGCCGGGCGGGCCTGGACTACCACGACCTCGCGCACGTGAGCGTGCACGCCGACCTCGACGCCGCCTGGGCGGCGCTGACACCGAGCACCGTCTACGCGTACACGGCGCACGCGACGCGGCACCACCACCAGGTCGCGTACGCGCCCGGCGACGTCCTCCTGTTCGGCCCCGAGCCGACGGGGCTGCCGCCGGAGGTCCTCGCGGACCCGCGGATCACCGAGGCACTCCGCATCCCCATGCTCGCCGGCCGCCGCTCCCTCAACCTCGCCAACAGCGCCGCGATCGTCGCCTACGAGGCGTGGCGGCAGAACGGTTTCGACGGAGCCCTCTGACGGCGCCGGACTCCGGCGCCGCCCGCCGCGACTAGCCTGTCGGCTCGTTGTATCCGGTCTGGCTGTTGAGCATCGGTCGCAGCTTCGCCGTCTTCTCCGATGTCCAGCCGGGCGGCTCCAGGATCGCAGCCCAGGCATCCGCGGCGGCCTTGACGTAGCTGTGCCCGTGACCGTCCGGGACGTCGACGGCCACCGCCATATCGGCTGAGACCTGCAGGAAGGTCACGATCGGCACCCACGAGACCGAGGACAGCACATCGATCCCGCGCTCTTCGCGCAGCCAGTCCGGCCTGCTGAAGGCGAGGTCGGGGGTCCACCGGCCGATCGGATCGGACGCGTGCTGGAGGTAGACCACGCGCGGGCTGTTCCACGGGCCCGTCGGCTTCGCGAGATCCTCGGCGCGGGCGGCGAACCGGACGTTGGCACCCTGCTGGTAGACGGGCAGCCACTCGGGCGAGCCGGCGTCGCGCTGCTCGGTCAGGCGCACCCACATCTCGTTGTTGAAGGTGGGACCCGAGAAGAGGGCACCGTCGGTCCGCGCGAGCAGATTGTTGAGCGAGAGGAACGGGGCTTCGCCGCCGAAGGAGCCGAGGCTCTCGCCGAAGACCACGAGCTTGGGCCGCTGCCCCTCAGGCAGGGCCTTGACCCGCTTGTCCACCGCCTCGAACAGCGCCTGGCCGGCATCCAGGGCATTCTGCTTGTCGACGAGGAAGGACAGCCAGCTCGGCAGGAACGAGTACTGCATGCTGACGATCGCGGTGTCGCCGTTGTACATGTACTCGAGCGCCCCGGCCTCGGCCTCGTTCACCCAACCGGTACCGGTGGTCATCGCCACCGCGACCACCTTGCGCTGCAGGCCACCCGTGCGCTCCAGCTCCTGCGCGGTCTTCTCCGCGGTCGCCTGGTACCGGTTGGGGTCGTCGGAGTCCACGGAGCCCAGGCCCGCGTACGTCCGGATCGGCTCCATCGCGGGGGCGCCGTTGAAGGCGGTGAGATGCTCGACGGTCTGCGCGTTGGAGACGAACATGCGCCCCTGCTTGCCCAGTGACGACCACTCGACCAGGGAGCCCGGGCCGCCCGACCGGAGCGTGCTGGTGGGCGCGGGCCGATCGGATCCGCCTTCGCGGTTGACCTTCGAGAACGTGCTGTTCATCGCATCCATCGCGCCGCGCACGACGACGCCGTTGATGACGCCGACCGACAGGAGCAGCACCAGCCCGACGGCGACCACCGCGGCGACGCGGGGCGGGCAGAAGGTGCCGAGCTTGCCGGCGAGCCATCGCACCAGCGTGCGTACGCCCTTGCCGACTTCGACGAAGACGTAGAGGAGCACGATCGACAGCACGCCGATCTCCAGGTAGTCGACGAAGCGCAGGTATTCGACGCCCATCAGGTCGCGCAGTCTGGTCTGCCAGGCGTCGAAGAAGAGAACCATGCCGAAGGTTCCGACGATGCCGATGCCGAGGAGCACCCACCACGCTGTGCGGGGAGCGGGCGGCGTGGAGTCCTTCGACCGCATGAACCGGACGAGCCAGACCGCGAAGACACCGAACAGGTAGCCGAGCGCGCCCGATCCGCCGCTGACCAGGCTCTGGAAGAGCGGGCCGCGCGGGAGCAGCGACGGCGTCAAGGAGAGCCATACGAAGACGAGGCCGACCGCGGTACCGGTGAAGGTGTAGCGGTGCGACCACCACGCGCGGAAGCGGTCGAGCAACGCCGCCGCACCGGATTCTGCGCCCGCCGTCGTGGTCGTCGTGGGCTCCGTTGTGATGGCTTCCGCCGCGGCCGGCTTCGTCCGCGATGCCGACGTCGCCTCCTCGGCCTCGGTGCCGACCTCGCCCGCCGCGGACTCGACCTCGTCGTTCATCCGACCTCCCTGGGATGTGTGTTGCGGGCAATCATGCCCCTTCCCCATCGGATTCGCGGGCAAAGGTGTACGGAATAGCCTCCGCCCGATTCTCGTCCACTTCGATCGGCCTGCCGAGGTGCGGAAAGGCGCGCTGCGCGCATCGCGGGCGGTCGCACACCTTGCATCCCGCCCCGATCGGGACGAAGGACTCCGGGGCATCGAGCGCGAGGCCCCGCGAGTACACCAGGCGGTGGGCGTGCACGATGTCGCACCCGAGACCGACCGCGAAATCGCGTCCCTGACCGAGATACCCGGACGACCCGCGATCCGAGGTCGTCCGCGCCACCCACAGGTAGGTCCGACCGTCGGGCATCTGCGCGACCTGGGTCCGGATCCGCCCGGGCGAGGCGAAGGTGTCGTGCACCACCCACAGCGGGCAGCCGCCGCCGACGCGGGAGAAGTGGAAGGCGGTCGCGGACTGCCGCTTCGAGATGTTCCCGGCCCGGTCGGTGCGCACCAGGAAGAAGGGGACGCCACGCCGGCCGGGTCGCTGCAGAGTGGAGAGTCGATGGCACACCGTCTCGAAGCCCACTTCGAACCGAACGCCGAGCAGGTCGATGTCGTAACGCAGTTCCTCGGCGGCGCGGAGGAATCGCTCGTAAGGCAGCACGAGCGCGCCGGCGAAGTAGTTCGCGAGGCCCACCCGCGCCAGCTCGCGCGAGCGGGTGGGCAACGACGCCGATTCCCCGACGATCCGGTCCATGACCTCCGATTGCGTGAGAAGCGCTATCTGCGTGGCTATCTGGAACGCGCGCTGCCCGTGATCGAGTCTTCGCGCCAGCGTCAGCACGCGGGAATCCCGATCGAAGCTCCTCCGCGGCCCGGGCCGATCGGGCTCGCCGTCGCGGATCCGCACCGTCACCTGGTGTTCGTCCCGCAGCAACCGCGCGAGCTGCAGATCGAGTCCGCCGATCGTGAGGCCGCGACTCTCGAACAGGTCCTCCGCGGCGCCGTCCAGTTCGGCGATGTGATTGCGGTGGTCGTAGAAGAAGTCCCGTACGTCCTCGTACGGCGTGGCCACTGCTCCGCCCGCGCCGGCCGCGACGCCCGACGACAGTCGCTCCACCTGCTCCGTCGCTCCGCGTAGCCGGCGGTGCAGGGCGACCATCGTCCGTGCGACCTCGGGCGACCGCGCCACCAGGTCCTCCACCTCGCCGGGAGTCACCGCCGCTCCGGAGCCACCGTCGGCCAGGGCGTCCTGCAGGTCGGCGACCAGCCGGGCATCCGACTCCGCCGCGAAGAAGCCGACGTCGAGGTCGAAGGTCGAGTTCAACTTGAGCAGCACCGGAACGGACAGCGGGCGCTGGTCGTTCTCGAGCTGGTTGACGTAGCTGACCGACAACTCGAGCGCCTTCGCCAGCGCGGTCTGCGTCAGCCCGCGTTCGTCCCGCAGGCGCTTGATGCGCGCACCCACGAAGAGCTTCTGCATTCTGCGAATACTACCCCGCGCGATTTCCACAACCTTCGCAACCAGAGGCTCCGCCGTTCGCATGATTACGCACGTGCAACAGGTTTCGCTCCAGCACGGTCATGCATAGCGTGTGAATCACCTGATCCCGGTACAAAGGAGACCCGACGTGCAGACGCACCACGTGCGCACCCACCGCTCAGCTGAGACCTTTCCCCGCGAGGAACATCTCGCGTGGAAGATCGCCCAGGTCGCCGCCGACCCGGTCGCGGTCCCGGACGATACCGCGGAGATGGTCGTCAACCGGATCATCGACAACGCGTCGGTGGCAGCGGCCTCGGTGACACGGCGACCGGTCGCCAACGCCCGCGCGCAGGCGGTCTCGCACCCGTACTCCCCCGGCGCGACGGTCTTCGGTGTACCGGGCCGGTTCTCCCCCGAGTGGGCGGCGTGGGCGAACGGCACCGCCGTCCGCGAGCTCGACTTCCACGACACCTTCCTCGCCGCGGAGTACAGCCACCCCGGCGACAACATTCCCCCTATCCTCGCGGCGGCGCAGCACCGCGGCTCGACGGGTGCCGACCTCATCCGCGGCCTCGCCACCGGCTACGAGATCCAGATCGACCTGGTGCGCGCCGTCTGCCTGCACGAGCACAAGATCGACCACGTCGCGCACCTCGGCCCGTCCGCCGCCGCCGGCATCGGCACCCTGCTCGGCCTGCCCGCCGAGACGATCTACCAGGCGATCGGCCAGGCGCTGCACACCACGACCGCGACCCGCCAGTCGCGCAAGGGCGAGATCTCGAGCTGGAAGGCCTACGCACCGGCGTTCGCCGGGAAGATGGCGGTCGAGGCCGTCGACCGCGCGATGCGCGGCGAGGGCGCACCGTCACCGATCTGGGAGGGCGAGGACGGCGTGATCGCCTGGCTCCTCGGCGGTCCCGAGGCGAGGTACGACGTGCCCCTGCCCGGTCCGGGCGAGGCCAAGCGCGCGATCCTCGACTCGTACACCAAGGAGCACTCGGCGGAGTACCAGAGCCAGGCCCCCATCGACCTGGCTCGGCGCATGCGCGAGCGCGTCGGCGACCTGGAGCAGATCGAGAAGATCGTGCTGCACACCAGCCATCACACCCACTACGTGATCGGCACGGGCTCGAACGACCCGCAGAAGTTCGATCCGCACGCCTCCCGCGAGACGCTGGACCACTCGGTGATGTACATCTTCGCCGTCGCGCTGCAGGACGGCGGCTGGCACCACGAGCGGTCCTACGCCCCCGAGCGGTCTCAGCGCCCCGACACCGTCGCACTGTGGAAGAAGATCTCCACCGCCGAGGACCCCGAGTGGACCCGGCGCTACCACTCGCCGGACCCGTCCGAGAAGGCTTTCGGTGCCCGCGCCGAGATCACGCTCACGTCGGGCGAGGTCATCGTCGACGAACTCGCCGTGGCCGACGCGCACCCGCTGGGCGCCCGTCCGTTCGCGCGCGAGCAGTACATCGAGAAGTTCCGGATCCTGGCCGACGGGGTGATCGAGAGGACCGAGCAGGACCGCTTCCTCGACGTCGCGCAGCGCACCCCGAGCCTCGCCGCCGGCGAGCTCGATCAGCTCACCTTCACCGTCTCCGACGAGGTACTCGCTCGCACGCCGAAGCTCGCCCCAGGACTGTTCTGATGAGCAGCGGTTCCGGCGTCGGCGGCCTGCTGGCCGCGACGGCGTCTGCGAACGACAAGCGCAAGGCTTTCCGTGCCGGCCTGGCCTCCGATCGGATCGTCCGGCTGCCGGGGGCCTTCAATCCGCTCACCGCGAAGCTGATCACCGAGCTCGGCTTCGAGGGCGTCTACGTCTCCGGCGCCGTCGTCGCCGCTGATCTCGCCCTGCCGGACATCGGGCTGACCACCCTCACCGAAGTGGCGACCCGGGCCCAGCAGATCGCCAGGGTCACGGATCTGCCAACGCTCGTGGACGCGGACACCGGCTTCGGCGAGCCGATGAGTGCGGCGCGCACCGTGACCATCCTCGAGGAGGCCGGCCTGGCCGGCCTGCACCTGGAGGATCAGGTCAACCCCAAGCGGTGCGGCCATCTGGACGGCAAGGCCGTCGTCCCCGTCGACGAGGCGGTACGTCGTCTGCGTGCCGCGGTCGCGGCGCGACGCGATCCGGACTTCGTGATCTGCGCCCGGACCGACGCCGCGGGGATCGAGGGCATCGACGCCGCGATCGACCGCGCCAAGGTGTACGCCGATGCCGGCGCCGATCTGATCTTCACCGAGGCGCTCTACACCACAGCCGATTTCGAGAGGTTCCGATCGGCGGTGGAAACCCCGCTGCTCGCGAACATGACCGAGTTCGGCAAGTCCGACCTGATCGATGCGGGCACGCTCGAGTCGATCGGCTACGACGCGGTGATCTACCCGGTCACCACGCTGCGCCTGGCGATGTTCGCCACCGAGGCGGGCCTGCGCGAGATCGCCGCGCAGGGCACCCAGTCCGGGCTGCTGGACCGCATGCAGCACCGGAGCCGCCTGTACGAGCTGTTGCAGTACGAGCGGTACAACGACTTCGATTCCGGCATCTTCAACTTCACCCTGTCCAGGAGCCAGTGATGACCAGTCCGACCGTCTACAAGGGCCTCGCCGGCGTCGTCGTCGACACCACCGCCGTATCCAAGGTTGTTCCCGAGACCAACTCGCTCACCTATCGCGGCTACGCCGTCCAGGACCTGGCGGCCCACTGCTCCTTCGAGCAGGTCGCGTACCTGCTGTGGAACGGCGAACTCCCGTCCCCCGAGGAGCGGGTCCGCTTCGAGACGTCGGAACGCGCCGCGCGGGTCGCGGACCGGTCGCTGCTCGAGCTGATCGCTCGGCTACCCGTCACCTGTCACCCCATGGACGTCGTGCGCACGGCGATCAGCTACCTCGGCGCGGACGACCCGGACGAGTGGGACTCGTCACCGGAAGCACTACGGGGGAAGGGCCTACGCATGCTGGCCGTCCTCCCCACGATCGTCGCGGCGGATCACCGTCGCCGGCACGGCCTCGCTCCGATCCCGCCGGAGGCCCGCCTCGGCTACGCCGAGAACTTCCTGCACATGTGCTTCGGCGAGGTCCCGGAGCCCGCGCTCGTCGCCGCCTTCGAGGTATCACTGATCCTCTATGCGGAACACAGCTTCAACGCGTCGACCTTCGCCGCAAGAGTGGTCGCGTCCACACTGTCCGACATGTACAGCGCCGTGACCGCCGCGATCGGCGCCCTCAAGGGCCCCTTGCACGGTGGTGCGAACGAGGCCGTCATGCACGACATGGAGGAGATCGGGGATCCCACTCACGCCGAGGCGTGGCTGCGGGGCAAGCTCGACCGCAGGGAGAAGGTGATGGGCTTCGGTCACCGCGTCTACAAGAACGGCGATTCGCGGGTCCCGACGATGAAGCGGGCGTTCCTCGACATCGCGGCGCGCACTGACGGGGAGAGGTGGGTGCGGATGTACGAGATCCTCGAGGCGACCATGGACGAGGCCACCGGCATCAAGCCCAATCTCGACTTCCCGACGGGGCCCGCGTACCACCTGCTCGGCTTCGACACGGAGGTGTTCACCCCGATCTTCGTGATGTCTCGCATCACCGGGTGGACCGCCCATATCATCGAGCAGGCAGCGGCGAACGCACTGATTCGGCCGCTGAGCGAGTACGTCGGAGTCCCACAAAGACCGGTGGTAGCAAAGTATGTTTAACAAAGTCCTGGTGGCCAACCGTGGTGAGATCGCGATCCGGGGCCTGCGCGCCGCGGTGGAGAGCGGCTCGAAGACCGTGGCCGTCTATCCGTACGAGGACCGGAACTCCCCGCACCGCCAGAAGGCGGACGAGGCGTACCAGATCGGCGCCGAGGGCCATCCGGTCCGCGCGTACCTGACCGTCGGGGAGATAATTCGGATCGCGGTCCAGGCCGGGGCGGACGCCGTGTATCCCGGGTACGGCTTCCTGTCGGAGAATCCCGATCTCGCGGCGGCGTGCGCGGCGAACGACATCACCTTCGTCGGGCCGTCGGCAGACGTGCTGGAGTTGACCGGTAACAAAGCGCGAGCGATCGCGGCGGCGCGGGCGGCGGGACTTCCGGTGCTCGATTCGTCGGCTCCGTCGTCGGACATCGGCGAACTCCTCGCGGCCGCGCAGGACATGCACTTCCCCGTCTTCGTCAAGGCCGTCGCGGGTGGCGGCGGGCGCGGCATGCGGCGCGTCGCGGCGATCGAAGGCCTCCGTGATGCGATCGAGATCGCCTCGCGGGAAGCGGAATCCGCGTTCGGCGATCCGACGGTCTTCCTCGAGGAGGCGGTGATCGACCCGCGCCACATCGAGGTGCAGATCCTTGCGGACAGCGCCGGGAACGTGATCCACCTCTACGAGCGCGACTGCTCCCTGCAACGGCGCCACCAGAAGGTGATCGAGATGGCGCCGGCACCGAACATCTCCGACGAACTGCGCGAGCGGCTCTGCAGCGATGCAGTGAACTTCGCGAAGGAGATCGGCTACAGCTGCGCGGGCACCGTCGAGTTCCTGGTGAACCCGGAAGGCCGGCACGTCTTCATCGAGATGAACCCGCGGATCCAGGTGGAGCACACGGTGACCGAGGAGGTCACCGATGTGGACCTGGTCGCCGCCCAGCTGAAGATCGCGGCGGGTGCCACCCTGCCCGAGCTCGGCCTGACGCAGGACCAGATCCGGCTCAACGGCGCCGCGCTCCAGTGCCGCATCACGACCGAGGACCCGACCGACGGCTTCCGCCCCGACACCGGCCGGATCACCGCCTACCGCTCCCCCGGCGGCGCCGGCATCCGGCTCGACGGCGGCACCTCGGTCGGCGCGGAGATCAGCCCCCACTTCGATTCGATGTTGGTCAAGCTCACCGCGCGCGGGCGCGACCGGGCCACCGCGATCGTCCGTGCGCGACGCGCCCTCGCCGAGTTCCGGATCCGCGGCGTGGCCACCAACATCCCGTACCTGCAGGCGGTCCTCGCCGATCCGGCCTTCGTGGCCGGCGAGGTGACGACGTCGTTCATCGAGCAGCGCCCGGAGCTGCTCACCGCGCGGGGTTCCTCGGACACCGCGAGCAAGATCCTGCGCTATCTCGCCGACGTCACCGTCAACAAGCCGCACGGCGTGCGGCCGACGAAGGTCTACGCGGTCGACAAGCTCCCCGCAGTAGACCTTTCGGCTCCCGCGCCGGAGGGATCGAAGCAACGCTTGGAGCGCCTCGGCCCCGCCGGCTTCGCCGCGGACCTGCGCGCGCAGACCGCACTCGCGGTGACGGACACGACCTTCCGCGATGCGCACCAGTCGCTGCTTGCGACCCGTGTCCGCACCTCCGCGCTGGCGACGATCGCCCCCTACGAAGCGCGGCTCACGCCCCAGCTGCTCTCCGTGGAGGCCTGGGGCGGCGCGACCTACGACGTCGCGCTGCGGTTCCTGCACGAGGACCCGTGGGAGCGCCTCGCCACCCTCCGGGAGGGCCTGCCCAACATCTGCCTGCAGATGCTGCTGCGCGGCCGCAACACGGTCGGCTACACCCCGTACCCGCAGGCGGTGACCGACGCCTTCGTTGCCGAGGCCGCCGCCACCGGCGTGGATGTCTTCCGGATCTTCGACGCGCTCAACGACGTCGAGCAGATGCGGCCCGCCATCGAGGCCGTCCTCGCCACGAACACCGCGGTCGCCGAGGGCGCGCTCTCCTACACCGGCGACCTGTCGAACCCGGGCGAGTCCCTGTACACGCTCGACTACTACCTCGGCGTCGCGGAGAAGATCGTGAAGGCCGGTGCGCACGTCCTGGCGATCAAGGACATGGCGGGGCTGCTGCGCCCCGCCGCGGCCACGACGCTGGTCACGGCCCTGCGGAAGGAGTTCGACCTGCCCGTGCACGTACACACGCACGACACCCCCGGCGGGCAGCTCGCCACCTACCTCGCCGCGTGGACGGCGGGGGCGGACGCCGTCGACGGCGCCGCCGCGCCCCTGTCGGGCACGACCAGCCAGCCCTCGCTGTCATCCATCGTCGCTGCGACCGCGCACACCGAGCGCGACACCGGAATCGATCTCGACGCGGTCTGCGCGCTCGAGCCCTACTGGGAGGCGGTGCGCGGGGCCTACGCGCCCTTCGAGTCCGGCCTCAGGGCCCCGACGGGGCGGGTCTACCACCACGAGATCCCCGGCGGGCAGCTATCGAACCTGCGGCAGCAGGCCGGCGCGCTCGGCCTCGCGGAGCGGTTCGAGGACATCGAGAACTCCTACGCCGCAGCCGATCGCATGCTCGGCCGGCTCGTCAAGGTGACCCCGTCATCCAAGGTCGTGGGCGACCTCGCGCTCGCGCTCGTCGGCACCGGCGTCAGCCCGGACGAGTTCGCCGCCGACCCGGGCAAGTACGACATCCCCGACTCCGTGATCGGCTTCCTGCGCGGCGAACTCGGGACCCCGCCGGGAGGCTGGCCCGAGCCGCTGCGGACCCGCGCACTTGAGGGGCGCGCGGGAGCGACGCCCGTGACCGAGGTTCCCGCCGAGGAGGCCGCCGAACTGGCCGGCACGAGCGAGCAGCGGCGGGCCGCCCTGAGCCGCCTGCTGTTCCCGGGGCCGATGCGGGAGTTCACCGAACACCGCGCGGAGTTCGGCGACGTCTCGAAGCTGTCGACCAACCAGTTCCTCTACGGGCTGCGGCAGGGCGAGGAACATCGGGTCCAGCTCGCCACGGGCGTCGAGCTGCTGATCAAGCTCGACGGGGTCGGCGAGCCCGATGAGCACGGCAACCGCACCCTGGTGTGCACGCTCAACGGCCAACTGCGCACCGTCGCCGTCCGCGACAACTCGGTCAAGGCCGACATCCCGGCAGCGGAACGCGCGGACAAGAGCAACCCCGGCCACGTGGCCGCCCCGTTCGCCGGCATGGTCACCCCCACCGTCCACACGGGGTCCACCGTCGAGGTCGGCGACCAGATCGCCACCATCGAGGCCATGAAGATGGAGGCCGCGATCACCGCCCCCGTCGCCGGAACGGTCACCCGCGTCGCATTGGCCGGGGCCACCCAGGTCGACGGCGGCGACCTGGTGGCCGTCATCGAGGGCTGATCAAGGAAAGAACGACCCGAAGGGGCCGAGCGCGAACCGCGCTCGGCCCCTTCGCTCGCTAGAGCGTGGCGCGCACCGCCTTTGCCGCAGCCACGAGGTTCCGCAGCGAGGCCACGGTCTCCTGAGTGCCACGGGTCTTCAGGCCGCAGTCCGGGTTGACCCAGAGCCGCTCCGCGGGAACGGCGTCCAGCGCCGCACGGAGGGACGCCTCGACCTCGTCCTGCGCAGGAACGCGCGGCGAGTGGATGTCGTACACGCCCGGGCCCACCTGGTTCGCGAAACCGGCCTGGTTGAGGTCGTCCAGGATCTCCATCCGCGAGCGGGCTGCTTCGATCGAGGTGACGTCCGCGTCGAGGTCAGCGATGGCTCCGATGACGTCGCCGAACTCCGAGTAGCACAGGTGTGTGTGGATCTGGGTGTCGTCCACGACGCCCGAGGTGGACAACCGGAAGGCGCCCGTGGCCCAGTCTAGATAGGCCGGCCGGTCCGCCGACCGCAGGGGCAGCAGCTCCCGGAGCGCGGGCTCATCGACCTGGATGATCTTCACGCCCGCCGCCTCGAGGTCGACCGTCTCGTCGCGGATCGCGAGCGCCACCTGATCGGCCGTCGCTGCCAGCGGCTGGTCGTCACGGACGAAGGACCACGCGAGGATCGTCACCGGGCCGGTGAGCATGCCCTTCACTGGACGGTCGGTGAGCTTCTGCGCGTATGTGATCCAGGAGACCGTCATCGGCTCGGGGCGGTGCACGTCGCCGAACAGGATCGGCGGGCGCACGCACCGGGTGCCGTACGACTGCACCCACGCGAAGTCCGTCGCGAGGAAGCCGTCGAGACGCTCGGCGAAGTACTGCACCATGTCGTTGCGCTCGGGCTCGCCGTGCACCAACACGTCGATGCCGAGGTCCTCCTGCAGCCGGACGACATCGGCGATCTCCGCCCGCATGCGCCGCACGTACTCCGCCTCGTCGATCCGCCCGGCGCGCAGGTCCGCACGCGCAACGCGGATGGCGCCGGTCTGCGGATACGAGCCGATCGTGGTGGTGGGAAGCAGCGGCAGCCCCAGCCGATCCCGCTGGGCCACAGCGCGGTCGGCTGCGGCAGCACGGCCCGTCCCGGCGGCGCGCAGTGCCGCGAGGCGCTCGCGCACCGCTGGATCGTTCAGGCGCGCATCGGCCTGACGGGCCGCCCGGACGGCGGCGCTGCGACCGAATTCGGACGCCACGGCCTCCCGGCCATCGGTGAGGGCACGCGACAGCGTCACGACCTCCTCGACCTTCTCCGCGGCGAACGCCAGCCAGGACCGGACTCCCTCGGCACCGGCCGGCTCCGGAGCGGTCTCGGCGGCCACCGTGTAGGGCACGTGGAGCAGCGAACACGAGCTGCTGACGGCGAGTGCCGCGGCGGAGCCGAGCACGGTCCCGAGCGCTCCGAGGGCCGCGTCGAGGTCGGCGCGCCATACGTTCCGGCCGTCGACGACACCCGCCACCAGCAGCTTGTCCTGCAGTCCCGGGGTGGCGACGACCTCGTCGACGGTGCCCGGATCGGTCACCAGGTCGACGGCGATCGCCTCTATCCCGGAGCCCGCCAAGGCCGCCAGCGACGGGCCGGGCGAGCCGAAGTAGGTGGCGACCAGGATCGACGGCCGGTCCGCCGCCGTGGAGAGCTCCCCGTACACCCGGGCCGCGTCACCGGCGAGTCCGAGCCCCGCCTCTGTCACGAGCACCGGCTCGTCGATCTGCACCCACTGTGCGCCCCGGGCAGCCAGCCGCGCCAGGAGGTCCCGGTACAGCGGCAGGAGCTCGTCCAGACGGGAGAGCGGCTCGCCGGCACCGTCGACCGGCTTGGCGAGCGCGAGGAAGGTGAGCGGACCGACGACCGTGGGGCGCGCCGGAACGCCCTGCGCCATCGCCTCATCGAGATCGGCGAGGATCTTCTCCGGGTGCAGCGAGAACGCGGTGGCGGGCCCGATCTCGGGCACCAGGTAGTGGTAGTTCGTGTCGAACCACTTCGTCATCTCGAGCGGGGTGACCTCGGCGGTACCGCGCGCCGCGGCGAAGTACCGATCGAGCGGATCCTCGATGCCGGCGACGCGGGACGGCAGGGCGCCGAGCAGCTCTGTGGTGTCGAGCATCTGGTCGTAGTAGCTGAAGGTGTTGGTGGGGACGGAATCCAGCCCGGCGTCTACGAGCCGAGCCCACTCTGCGCGCCGCAGGCCCGCGGCGGTCGATTCGAGCTCGGCGCGGTTCACGGCGCCCTTCCAGAAGCCCTCGATCACGCGCTTGAGCTCACGACGGGGGCCGATACGGGGAACACCGAGGACGGTGCGGGTGAAATTCGGTGCGGTCACTACGGGACCGTTCCTTTCGTGCGTAGCCAGGGCGGGCCACCCGTCCGGACGCACGTACGCACGACTCGCGGACCGTCGGCGTACGACGTCCGTTCGTCGAGTACGGTCGCACGCCCGGTCCACGAGGCGGCACACCACCGGACGCGGCGCGTCCGGTACAGCGGGCAGGTATTCGGACTCACAGGCGCGCCCCCTGGGGCTCCTACCGGTCGCTGCTTCCCAGGCTTTGCGGCCCAGTGCATTCGTCGCGACTTTCGTTCCTGCTCACCGCTGCGGGACAGTCCCGGATTCCCACCGGGTTCCCTCTCGACCCGCGGCTCCCCGCGGCACCGAGTTGTCGCGGCCCGAGGCTTCGGCGCGACATACCAGCTGCACGTCCAGCATGCCACGCCGCCGCGCGGCCACCGGCGGGCGCCTCAGTCGTCGACACTGAACCGCTTGAGCCGGCTCGTCTGTCCGCCGATCAGCCGCACGCGGGACTTCGGCACACCGAGGTGGGAGGCGAGCAACTCGACGGCAGCCTTGTTGGCCTTCCCCTCAGTGGCCGGCTCGCGGACGAACAGGGTGAGCGCGCCGGCATCGTCGACCTCCACGGCGGGGCCCCTGCGGCTCCCCGGCTTGATCGTGCAGGTCACTGTGCGCGGACTCATCGCTCCATGATCGCAGGTTCACCAATGAGTACAGTGAATTCATGGGGTTGAGGAAGGCAGGGCTCGTCGCCGCCGCGGTGGTCGCCGCGCTCGTGGTACTCGCGGGCGGCGTGGTGTGGCTCTCGAGCGCCCACGAGACGCCGCTCACGAAGCACCTGCCCGCCGAGTTGAAGCCGCGCGTCTACCCGGCCGTCTCGACCGCGGGCCTCGATCCTGCGCGCGTGCGGATCCTGGACAACGTCCGCCGCGAGTTCGACGCCAACCGCCCGGGCACCTACTACTCGGAGGGCGTCGAGGAGCCCTGGTGCGCCGACTTCGTCTCGACGGTGCTCCGCGATTCCGGCCTGCCGCTGCACAATCCCAACTCCGGGACCTGGCGGATCCCTGGCGTGTACACGCTCACCGAGTACTTCCAGAAGGCAGGGAAGCTGGAGTCGGCGGCCGCGTACCGGCCGCAGCCTGGCGACGTGGTGCTGTACACGCCGGAGCACCCGACGATGCGCCAGCACACCAACTTCGTCGTCGCGGTGTCGGGCGACAGCGTCACCACCGTCGGCGGCAACCAGGAGGGCGGCATCAGCGCCTGGACGTACCGGCTGACGGACACCCTCGGCCTCGCCGGGTACGGGGTGCCGGCCCGATGACGGTGCTCGAGGCGCTGCGGGCGCGGCTCGCCTCCGGAAGCCCTCCGGGACAACGCTCCGACGGTCTGCGGATCGCCGTGTGCATCGAGGGCGGCGGCTCGCGCTCCGCGTACTCCGCGGGAATGGCGATCGCGGTCGACGAGCTCGGCCTGCTGCCCGCCGTCGACGCGGTCTACGGCACCTCGGGCGGCGGCCTCAACGCGGCGTGGCTGGTCTCCGGCGAGGGCCGGCGATGGTTGCCGTCGTGGGGCTGGGAGGAGGTGCTGGCCGAGCGGGTGGTGCACCCGCGGCGGGCGCTGCGCGGCGGCGTCGTGGTGGACACGCAACACCTGGTGGACCGGGTCTACTCGGACGTCACGCCGATGAACTTCGCCGCCATCCTCGCCAGCCCGATCTCGCTGCACCCCTTGGCCGTCGACGCACACACCCGTCGGGTCGCCGATCTCGCGCCCTACGTCACCGACGCCGCGACGCTGCGCACCGCACTGCGCGCGACGACCGCCCTCCCCCTGCTCGCCGGGCCGCCCGTGCGGCTCGCCGGGCGCGAGTTCCTCGACGGCGGCCTCGCCGAGAAAGTGCCGCTGGCGACCCCGATCGACCAGGGCGCCACGCACCTGCTGGTGCTGCGCACCACCTCGGAGGACGCGGCGCCCCGCTCCTCGCGCGCGGAGCAGTGGGTGCTGGACGCCTACTTCACCGCCAGGCGGGCCGCCCCCGCGCCGGCTCCGGCCGCGCCCGGCGCCGCCGAGGTGCTGCAGGTCTGGGTTCCGTCCGGGAGCCCGGCCGTCGGCAGGCTCTCCGGCGACGGTCCGCTGATCTCCCGCGCCGTCGAGATCGGCCGGGACGCGGCTCTCACCGCCTTGTCGTCGTGAGAATCAGCCGATTCCGCGCCGAGGATGCGCTGAGCGGATCGCGACTCAGGAATCCGCCGATTCCTCGACCGGGGTGCCCTGATGGAACATCACCGTCCACCGGTTCTCCCGGCGTCGCCACACGGTGAGCCGGCGGGTGACGCGCTCCCCCTGCACCAGAGAGTACGTGAGCAGGTAGACGGAAGCCCCCATGGCCCGCACCTGGAACTCCGCAGCCTCCCAGCCTGATTCGTCCTGCGGCGCCGTCATCCGCGCGGCGATCGCCGCGCGGACGTGCTCGCGGCTGTACCGCCTCCCCGAGGCGCCGACCTCCCAGAAATCCTGCGCGACCGCGTCGTCGAAGTCCTGCAGCGAGCGCCAGCAGGGGCCGTGGAAGAGGGGTTCGCGGCGGCGGAGCTCCTCGAGCACCTCGCGCAACTCCGGTGCCGTGGTGCGGTCCGGTTCGTACGCCTCCTCCATCACTTGCCCAAGGCTACCCTCACTGCCAGTCGCGGGACCGGGAGGGCACCGACAGGTCCATGCGCTGCAGCCGGTCGGCGACGACGGTCACGGCGCCCTCCGCGTTCTGCAGCTTCCCCCGCACCAGCAGCGCGGGTGCCGACTGCGCGAGCCGCCGGTACCGCGCCCACAGCCCCTGGCTGCACACCACGTTCACCATTCCGGTCTCGTCCTCGAGGTTGATGAAGGTGACGCCGCCCGCGGTGGCGGGGCGCTGCCGATGCGTGACGGCCCCGCCCACCAGCACGCGGTCACCGTCGGGCAGCGAGAGCAGGCGGTCGGCCCGGACGACGCCGAGCCGGTCGAGGGCGGGCCGCAGGAACTCCGTGGGGTACTTGCCGACGGTGACCGACGTAGCCCACACGTCCGCCGCCGCGAGCTCCGTCTCGCTCATGCCCGGCAGGGTGGGCGGGGCGCCCGCGGTGGCCGTGCCCGGCAGCCGGTCCGGGCGCTCGCGGGCGGCGGCGCCGGCCTCCCACAGCGCCTGCCGCCGGTCCCGGCCGAAGCAGTCCAGCGCGCCGGAGGTGGCGAGTGCCTCCGACTGGGCGACCGTGAGTTCGACGCGGGCGGTGAGGTCGATGAGGCCGGCGTAGAGGCCGTGCGCATCCCGCTCGCCGACGATGCGCTCGGCGAGGTCGTCGCCGATGGTGCGGATCGCGGCCAGCCCGAGCCGGACCTCCATCCCCACGTTCTCCAGATTCGCCCACGGCAGGCTGCGGTTCACACACGGCCCGTGCACCGTGACGCCGTGACGCCGCGCGTCGGCGACGAGGGACTGCGGCGAGTAGAAGCCCATCGGCTGGGCCCGCAGCAGCGCGGCGCAGAAGGCCGCCGGATGGTAGAGCTTGAACCACGAGGAGTAGAAGACCAGCGACGCGAACGACTGCGAATGACTCTCGGGGAAACCGAAGTTGGCGAACGCGGCGAGCTTCTCGAAGATCCGGTCGGCCACCTCGCCCTCGATGCCGTGCCGGTGCCGGGCACCGTCGTAGAAGCGCTGCCGCAGCTGCTCCATCTTCTCGGTGGAGCGCTTCGACCCCATGGCGCGGCGCAGCTGATCGGCCTCCGCCGGGGAGAAGCCGGCCACGTCGGTCGCGAGCTGCATGAGCTGCTCCTGGAAGAGCGGCACGCCCAGGGTGCGCTCGAGGGTCTTCCACATCGACGGGTGCTCGACCGCCGGCTTCTCGAGCCCGTTGCGACGCCGGATGTACGGATGCACCGAGCCGCCCTGGATGGGGCCGGGCCGGATGAGGGCGACCTCCACCACCAGGTCGTAGAAGGTCCGCGGCCTCAGGCGCGGCAGCGTGGCCATCTGCGCGCGCGACTCCACTTGAAAGACGCCTACGGAGTCGGCGCGGCAGAGCATCTCATAGACGTTCTCATCCGCGAGGTCGAGCTGCGCGAAGTCCACGTCGATGCCCTTGTGCTCGACGAGGAGGTCCTTCGCGTAATGCAGCGCGCTGAGCATGCCGAGGCCCAGCAGGTCGAACTTCACCAGACCCGCGGCGGCGCAGTCATCCTTGTCCCACTGCAACACGCTGCGGTTCTCCATGCGGGCCCACTCGGTGGGACAGACGTCGGCGATCGGACGGTCGCAGATCACCATGCCGCCGGAGTGGATGCCCAGGTGCCGCGGCAGGTCGGCGATCTGCGCGGCCAACTCGACCACCCGCTCCGGGATCCCCTCGGGTACCGGATCGTTCCGCCACCCCCAGCTGGATATCTGCTTGCTCCAGGCGTCCTGCTGCCCCTGCGAGTAACCGAGCGCCCGGGCGGTGTCGCGCACCGCGGACCGTCCGCGATAGGTGATGACGTTCGCGACCTGCGCGGCGTACTCGCGGCCGTATTTCGCGTAGACGAACTGGATCGCCTCCTCGCGGCGGTCGGACTCGATGTCCACGTCGATGTCGGGCGGGCCGTCGCGCTCGGGGGCGAGGAAGCGCTCGAAGAGCAGCTTGTTGCGCACCGGGTCCACCGCCGTGATGCCCAGCGCGAAGCAGACCGCCGAGTTGGCGGCGCTGCCGCGGCCCTGGCACAGGATGTCGCTGCGCCGGCAGAACTCGACGATGCTGTGCACGATCAGGAAGTAGCCGGGGAAGGCGAGCGTCTCGATCACGTTCAGCTCGTGCTCGATCTGCCGGTACGCCTGCGGATTCGACTCCGGCGGGCCGTACCGGTCCAGCGCGCCCCGGCGCACCAGCTCACGCAGCCAGGTGGCCTCGGTGTGGCCCGACGGGACATCGAAAGGCGGCAGGTTCGGCGCGATCAGCTTGAGACTGAAGGCGCACTCGGCACCGAGCTCGGCGGCGGCGGCGATGGCGCCGGGATGCTCGGGCAGCAGCAGCGTCATCTCGTCGCCCGAGCGCAGGTGGGCGCCGCCCGCGGCGGGGAGCCAGCCGTCCAGCTCGTCCAGGCTGCGGCGGGCGCGGATCGCAGCAAGCGTCGACGCCAGGTGGCGCTGGCCGGGACGGGCGAAGTGCGCCCCCGTGGTGGCGACGGTGCCCACCCCCATCTGCGCCGCGACGCCTGCCAGGAGGTGGTTGCGCTCGTCGTCCTCGGGGACGCCGTGCACGGTGAGCTCCATGCTCACTCGGCCCGCGCCGAACCGGTCGACGAGCTGCGCGAGGGCGGCGGCGGCACCGTCGGGCCCCCGGGCGGCGAGGCCGCGCCGGACCGCGCCCTTGCGACAGCCGGTGAGGATGTGCCAATGCCCGCCGGACCACTCGGCGAGACGGTCCGGGTGGAAGCGCAGCAGCCCCTTCTCCCCCGCTTCCATGTGCGCCTCCGCCATGGCGCGGGAGAGGCGGCGATACCCCTCCTGGCCGCGAGCGAGTACGAGCAGGTGCTCGCCGGACGGGTCCTCCGCGCCGGTACGTTCGGCGTCGTGCTCCAGGGACAACTCCGCCCCGAAGACGGTGGGGACGCCGAGCTCCAAGGCCGCCTCGGCGAACCGGACCACCCCGTAGAAGCCGTTGTGGTCGGTGACCGCAAGGGCCTTCAGGCCGAGCGCGTGCGCCTGCTCGACCATCTCCTCCGGTTGCGCGGCGCCGTCGAGGAAGCTGAAGGCGGTGTGCGCGTGCAACTCGGCGTAGGGCACCCGGGAGAGCCCCGGACCACCATCGGGCGGAACGTAGGGCTCGCGCTTGCGGGACCAGGCCGGAGAATCGCCACCGTCGCCCGGCGGCTCCTCCGCCCGGCGCACCGGGGCCCGCCCGGAGAGCACCCGCTCCATCTCCGACCAGCTCGGCCCGTTGCTCCATCCCACACCACGATCATACGTTCATACGTTCATACGTTCGATTCAGGGATGGACGCCGAACACCCTTGGAGCACTACTGGCGCGACTGCACTCGACACGCCCACAGCGGGCCAGCGAGCCGATCAGGCCTCGTCGACGAGGCCCGGGGTGACCTTGGAGAGCACGGCCCGCAGCGCCGTGACATCGCGCGCCGTGAGATGGTCGAAGACCAGCCGGCGCACCTCCTCGACGTGGCCACGCGCGGCACCGTCGAGCGCGGAAAAGCCCTCGTCGGTGAGCTCGGCGTAAGCGGAGCGCCCCTCCGCGTGCCGAACCAGCCAGCCCCGCTCGCCGAGCTTGCGCAGCACGTGCGACAGCCGCGAGGGCGAGGAGTTGGCGGCCTCGGCGAGCGCCGACAGCCCGAGAGTGCGGTCCGGAGCCTGGGAGAGCTGCGCGAGCACCATGAACTCGTAATGGGTGATGCCGGAGTCGGTCCGCAGTTGCGTATCCAGCTTGGCCGGCAGCCGCATCGCCACGTGGATAAGGGGCAGCCACGCCGCCATCTCCTCATCGGACAACCACCGGGTACTCCCCGCGTCCGCCATCACACACCCCCGAACATCACGTCGGAGGACGAGCTTACCGGCTCCGCATTTCGGTGAACGGCGCCTCACCGACGTGGGTACATTGACCGGTATGAGCAGTCCGAGCACGACGCCGGGGCCGGCCTCCGACGCGGAGATCCCCGCCTATCTGGAGGCCCTCGGCATCCCCGGTCTCGCCGACATCCACGTGCACTTCCTGCCCGAGCCGATGCTGCTCAAGGTGTGGGACTTCTTCGACCGCGCGAGCTCCGAGTACGGCCGTGAGTGGCCCATCCGGTACCGGTTCGACGAGGACACGCGACTGGAGCTGATCCGCGGCATGGGCGTGACGGCGATCCCCGCGCTCACCTATCCGCACAAGCCCGGGATGGCGGTGTGGCTCAACGACTGGTGCGCCGAGTTCGCGCGCCGCGTGCCCGACGGCATCCACTGCGCCACGCTCTACCCCGAGCCCGGGGTCGGCGAGTACGTCGCGCAGGCCGTCGCCGACGGGGCGCGCCTGTTCAAGATACACGTGCAGGTGGGCGTCTTCGCGCCCGACGATCCGCTGCTGGACCCCGCCTGGGAAGTGCTGTCGGCGGCGAGGATCCCGGTGGTGATCCACGCCGGATCCGGCCCCGTCGAAGGTCCGTACACGGGTCCCGACCGCGTCGGTGAGGTGCTGCGCAGGCACCCCGAGCTGACACTGGTCATCGCGCACCTCGGCATGCCCGAGTACGACCGGTTCGCCGACCTCGCCGAGCGCTTCCCCAACGTGTACCTCGACACCACCATGGCCGCGACCGACTTCACCGAGCGCACCGCGCCGATGCCGCCCGGCTACGTCGAGCGGCTCGGCGCACTCTCCGACAAGGTGGTGCTGGGCAGCGACTTCCCCAACATCCCGTACGACTACGCACACCAGCTCTTCGGGCTCGCCCGGCTCGGCCTCGGCGACGAGTGGATGCGCAAGGTGCTGTGGCACAACGGACGCGCCCTGCTGGAGCGCGCAGGCGCCTGAGCAGGGGCCGTACGATGGCCCTCATGCAGATCCGGCGCGCCGCGGTGGCGCTGTTCGTCGCGGGGACCCTCGCGGCGTGCGGCGGCGCGCCGTCGGCGCCGCGGGCCCTCTCTCTCGAGCGGTCCAAGACCGCCTTCGAGCAGGTGGGGATCGACGAGACGCGCGACGACGTGACCGCGCTGGTCTCCACCGCCACCCGCCTCGGCGCGCGGCTCGCGGCCGGCGACCCCCGGGCCGGGAGCACCGCCGTCTCGCCCTGGTCCGTCCTGAGCCTGTTGGGCATGCTTCGGGCCGGGTCGCAGGGCGAGACCGCCGCGCAGCTCGACGGTGCCGGGCTCGGCGCCGCGAAGGATCTGCCGCGGGCGATGGCGGCCCTCACCGGCCAGGTTGCGCAATGGGCGGGCGACCCGGGCACCGTGCCCGCCGGCACGCCGCCCGCGACGCCGTTGTTCCAGTCGCAGGTGGCGCTGCTGACCGCGAAGCAGCCCGAGGACCGCCGGGTGCGCGCCGAGTACCTGGACACGCTGTCGGCCTCCTACGACACCGGCGTCTACCCCATGGACTTCGGCCTCGGCGTGGGCGAACCGCTGGGTGAGTGGGCGGCGGTGAACACCGGCAGCAGCCTCACCTCCGCGCCGCTGCGCACCGACGCCGGCACCCGCCTCGCCGCCGCAACCACCGCCTACCTCGCGGCCGCGTGGCGCTTCCCGTTCGACGCCGCCCGCACCCGGCCCGCGCCGTTCACCGCCGCCGACGGTGCCGTGCTCGACCCGCTGACCATGCGCGGCACAGTGCCCGCGCGGGTCGCCGCGGGCGAGGGCTTCTCGGCTCTTCAGCTCGACTACGGCACCACGCTCGCGCTGCAGATCGTGCTGCCCGCCCCCGGGACGCCGCTCGCCGACGCGGCGAGCGAGAGCAGGTTCACCGCGGCCAGGCTCGCGCTGGCGGGGGCACCGTCGGCCCCGCACGAGGTGAGCCTGCCGAAGTGGCGCAGCGCCACCTGGGCCGCGCTCGCGGACCCGCTCCGGGACGCCGGCCTGACGGGGCTGTTCGCGGGCCCGGGCCTGGACGGCGTGGCCCCGGGATCGCCGTGGCTGGCCGACGCCCGCGCCGCCGCCGTGCTCACCGTGGGAGAGAAGGGCACCGCCTCCGACACCGCGACCGCGGCGCCGACCCCCGAGCCGGCGCCGGGACCCGCGCCCTTCGTGGTGGACCGCGCCTTCGCGTACTCGGTGGTCGACACGGCGACGGGACTGCCCCTGATGATGGGCACGGTCAACCGCCCGGGCGGATAGCTCACCCCAAGCCTCACATAGGTTGCGATATCAAAGAAACTCTCCCCGTTATCTTTTCACCAAAGTCTCAACTTCACGTTAAGGTTGAGGCCATGACCTCGACGCTGACCCGCCCGCTTCGCGCGGCGGCCCGCTCGGCGTGGGCCCTCACGGGCACCGCGCTGCTCGCCGTGCTGATCACGCTCGTCGCCGGCGGCGCCACCTTCCTCATCGCGGCCGGGACCACTCCGCCCGCGCCGGCCCAGGAGCGGGAGAACGCCGAGAACACGCGCGTCGCCCTCAAGGCGGCCGACGAGTCGCGCGCGCTCTTCGGCCTGCTGTCGAACGCCGTGGCCTCCGCCGGGAACGGGCTGAACACCTCGGCGAGCTCGGTGCCGCAGATCTTCGACAGCATCGACACAGCCAAAACCGGTGCGGAACAGCTGGTCTCGGGACTCGACGAGGCCTCCTCCCTCTCCGCCGCACTGAACCAGGTGAACCGGGCGACCGCCACGCTCGGCGGTGCGCTCGAACGCACGCAAGGTCTGCAGCAGGTGGCGGCCGGCACCCGGGCCGCGCTCGTCGCGCTGCGCGGGCGGCTGATCGAGCACCCGTCGCCCGGGTCGGCCGAGGCCGTCGCGCAGCTCGACCGCGCGCTCGCCGGTTCGAAAGGCGTGGGCGCGCTCGACGACGTGGCCGGCATGCGCAGCACGCTCGCGACCATGACGAGCAGCCTGAGCAGCGCCTCCGCCAACGCCGACGCGTCGCTCACCTCCGCGCGCAGCGCCGCCCGGCAGCTGCGGGACGGGCTGACCAAGCTGGCCTCGGCGCGCAAGGACGTCAACGCCTCCGTCACCAACCTGACCACCGGCGTGGGACAGCTGAAGACGGCGCTCGGCGCCATCGACGGTCAGCTCGCTCTGACGCAGACCCGGCTGCGGTCCGTGACCAGCGCGCCCGCCCCGGCGCCGGATCCCGGCATCGCGCGGCCGCTCGCCTGGGCGCTCGTCGTGGGCGGCGCGGCCGGCACCGTCACCTACCTGGTCGCCCTCGCCGTCGCCCATCGCGTGCGCCGCCGGGAGGCGATCGCGGCTGAGGCGCCGGTGGCCTCCGAAGTCGCGGCCGAGGAGCCCGTCGAGGACATCGTCACCGAGGACGCTCCCGCCGAGGGCCACCACCGCGTCATGCCGCCTGCCGCCGTGGACGAGGAGGAGGACGCCTCCGAGGATCCCGAGGGCACGGCGCTCACGTCCGGGAAGCGGGCGAGGCACCGTCGCAACCGGTTCCGGGTGGCACCGTCGGACGACACGAACCCGTACCTCTCGGTGGCCTTCTCGGGCAGCGCGGGCTGATCCCGCCTACTCGTACACCCCCTCCACCTCCCAGCTCCCGGCGTACTGCAGCAGCAGCGCCCGCCCGTCGTCACGCCCCGGTGCGGGCTCGAGCAGCACCTGGGCACGGGCCCTCGGCTCGGCGGCGCCGTCGGACGCCCACCAGCGCTCGTCGATCAGCCACGGCCCCGCCCACCAGCTGAGCGACCAGTCGCGCGAGCCCCACACCAGGTGTGTGGGCTCACCCGTGAAGACGCCGCGCTCGGTGACCCGCACAGCCGCTCCCGCAGCGTCGGTGATCGTGACCGCGGCGCCCGTGACCAGCACCGACGGCGCGGGCTCCGGCATCCGCCCCGGCCACGGCGCGGCCGGATCGCGCTCCGGGACCACCTCGTCGCCCAACGGGACCCAGGTGACCCGCTCGGCCGGGCCGCGGCCGCCGCTGCGCACGCCCATCCGCACCGCTTCGCCGCCGAGCAGGCCCTGCACCCGGACCAGGGCGCGACGGAACCGGGCGGCACCGTCGGCATCGTCGCCCCACATGCCCGCCTGCAGCGCGCCGGCGTCGACCACCTCGACGGGTTCGAGCCGGAGCAGGGAGATCGGGGCGCCCGGGCCGCCCTCCCCACCCCTCTTCACGGACCGGCCTCCGGTGAGCCAGCCGTCGGTCTGCCAGCGCACCCGGTCGGCGGTGCCGTCCGGGGTGAGTGGCTCAGCGCAGCGCCAGATGCGGCTGTGCCGCTCGCCGTTCTCCGCGATCGCGGAGACCTCCAAGCGCAGGCATGCCACGCCCGCCGCGGAGAGCTTGCCATGCAGCTCCGCCGCCAGGGCGCGGCCGGCGAAGGCCGCCGCGTCGACCCGGTCGATGGGTGGGTCGGGCCGCAGCTCCACCTCCAGCCCGGGCGGCAGGGCCGCGGTGGACGGCGGCCGGTCCGGCACCGCGCGGGCCTGCCGGTGCGCGGCGATCGCGTCGGTGCCGAAGCGGGTGGCCACGTCGGTCGCGGTGAGCTCGGCGAAGGCGCCGACGGTGCGCAGCCCCAGCCGGCGCAGCAGATCGAGGAGCTCGGTGCGGTCGCCGCCCGCGAGCGCCGGCTCAGCCCCCAGCTGGGCTACGGGCAGCGGGGCGAGGAAGGTCGCCGACTCCCCCGGCGGCACGACGACCCCACGCCGGGCGGCCAGGGCCGCGGTGAAGACCTCGTCGGCGATGCCGACGAGCGACTCCGCGCCCACCGAGGACGCCGCGTCCACCAGGCGCTCGGCCGCCTGCTCCTCGCCGCCGAAGAAGCGCGCCGCGCCCCGCGCCGGGATCACCACGAGCCCCGGGCGCAGCACCTCGATGAGCGGGATCAGCGCCGCCACGGCGCCGGCCACGGGCTCGAAGAGCCGCGCGTCCCGCCCCTCGTCGGCCTGGGCGATGTGCAGCCCCGGGCAGCGGGCCTGGGATTCGCGGCGCTTCATGCCGCGGCGCACCCCGTCGGCCCGGGCGGGAGCGTTGCAGGCGACGACCCGGTTACCGTGCAGGACGGCGACGGGGCCGTCGGGTGGCAGGTCCGCGTCCGCAGCCGCAGCGGCCGCCGGCCAGTCCGGGCACCACAGGGCGAGGATGCGCTGCGCGGTCACTGCGCCGCCGCCCTTCGACGCTGCTCGGCGCCCCAGTACTGCTCGGCGCCCCGCTGCGGGTTGACGCAGCCGCGGCCGCGGGCGGAGAAGACCAGGTCGATCCCACGGATCCGGCCGCGTCCGGGCCGGGCGCCGAGGCCGGTGTAGCCCTGCACGCGCGCGCCGAGGTGCAGCGCGGCACCCTCCCAGCGGCCGCCGGTGACCAGCAGGATCGAGCCCCGGGAGCGGGCCCGGGCGGCGATGGCGCGGCCGCGGCTGGGCGGCACCGCGATGCCCCCGAGCTCGCACAGCACCACGTCGGCACCGTCGAGCAGGATCGAGGCGACGGCCACCGGATCCGCGAGCGGGCCCGCGATGAGCGCGATGCGCTCCGGATCGGCCCCCTGTTCGAGTGCGGCGGCCATGCCGAAGCCGGAGACGCCGCACAGCGCGACGCTCGATCCCGCCCGCGAGACGCCGGCCACCAGCGAGACCGCGAGCGAGCCCGCGCCCGAGAGCTCCGCGACCGTGCCGCGCGGCAGGCCGCCGCCCGGCAGCAGCCGGGCCAGCTCCTCGTGCACCGGCAGCACACCCATGCCGAGCTGCGCCGATTCCTCCTGCAGCGGCGCCTCCACGGGCGCCTGCGCCTTCGCCGGACGATGCTTCTCCGGCAGCGTCGCGAGCCGCTTGCGCAGCTCCGCCAGCTTCTCCTCGCGATTGCCGGCCATCGCCTGAACACGTGCGGACATATGTCACACCCCTCCCCTACCTTCGGATCCCGCGTCACCGATCAGTGCGGAAGCCGAGCCACGGGGAAGACATGACTAGAACTTCTGTTCGATCTGATCTCAGCGTAGATCCGCGATCCGAACGGCGTCAAGCGCCGAGGTAGGAGAGGTTGCAGCAGGGTGGTACACCCGGCGCATCGCGCGATCGTCGCAGTTCACAGCGTTTTCTGCGGTGAGGGGATGCGTCGCGCGCATCACGCGCCACCGGCCGGAAGCCGGCCTTGCGATGAGGCCAGTCGACTATGCGAGGGGTATCACTCCCAGACGCCGCACCGCACCCGAACGAACGAAGGCGGACCGCCCCCGTCGGAGCGATCCGCCGTCATCGAGCGATCGGACTATCAGCCCACGCGATCCGGATCGTGGTGTGCGGAGGCCGCGGCGACGGGCGACACGTTCGCGGTCTTCGGGTCGACGGTGGGCGCCTTGGTGATGAGCTTGTGCCCCCACCACAGCCCGAGGAACAGGATGAGCGCGGCGTAGGTGGTGAGCAGCAGGCCGAGGCCGCCGCTCTCGCCGCCGCGCACCGCGACGTAGTACTGACCCGCGATCACCGCGACGGACATGAGGAGCGCGACGATCGGCCCCGCGGGGTACAGCCACGCCTTGTACGGCAGCTCATCGAGCGAACGCCCCTGCGCGTTCCACGCCTTGCGGAAACGGTAGTGCGCCCAGGCGATCCCGATCCAGGTCACGAAACCGGCCACGGAGGAGGCGGCGACCAGCGCCGTGTACGCGGCACCGTCGCCGACGAAGTTGGTGACGAAGCACAGCGCGCCGATGGCAACCGTCGCCGCCGTCGCCACGTAGGGCACGCCCGAGGACCTCGATACCTTGGCGAAGATCCGCGGGGCGTTGCCCTCGACGCCCAACCCGTAGAGCGCGCGGGTAGCGGCGAACAGGCTGGCGTTGCCGGCCGAGAGGATGGCGATGAGGATGACGGCGTTCATGATAGACGCCGCGGCATCGATGCCCGCGAGCTTGAAGACCAGGGTGAACGGCGCCACCGCGACGTTCTCCTCGGAGGCGTCCAGCAGCTCCGGACTGGTGTACGGGATGAGGAAGGCGATGATCGTCAACGTGCCGATGTAGAAGACCAGGATGCGGAAGAAGACCGTGCGCACCGCGCGCGGGATGGCGCTCTTGGGCTCGATCGCCTCACCCGCCGCTACCGCGATCATCTCCGTGCCCTGGAAGGCGAAGCCGGCGATGAGGAAGACCGAGAGCATGCCCAGCGGCCAGTCCACGAAGGGGGCGTCGCCGATGGTCCAGTTGGAGAAGCCGGGGGCCGGGCCGTCGCCGACCACACCCAGCACCATGAGCACGCCGACGATGAGGAAGATCACCACCGCGATCACCTTGATCGAGGCGAACCAGAACTCGGCCTCGCCGAAGGCCTTCACCGCGAACAGGTTCAGAGCCAACAGGCCGGCGAGGAAGATCAGCGACCATACCCACGAGGGCACGTCGGGCAGCCAGAACTTCATGATCAGGCCGGCCGCCACCACCTCCGCGGCCAGCGTGATCGACCAGTTGAACCAGTAGTTCCAGCCGGCGGCGAAGCCGAAGGACTTACTGACGAACCGGCTGCCGTACTCCTCGAACGGATTACTGCACGGCATGTACGCCGACATCTCGCCGAGGCTCTGCATGAGGAAGAAGACCATGACGCCCATGAGCGCGTAGGCCAGGAGCGCGCCACCGGGGCCGGCCTTGCTGATCGTGGCGCCGGACGCCACGAACAAGCCGGTGCCGATCGCGCCGCCGAGCGCGAGCATGCTGATGTGGCGACTCTGCAGTCCCTGGCGGAGGGAGTCGTCGGGGGTGATTCCAAGAGGGCTGGACACCCGATGAGAGTAGCGACCGCAACGCCCATCCGGTTAGCATTCGCAGCGTCATGTTCTCCTACGACACCCGATCCGCCCTCGCGAGCGCCGCCGATCTGGTGAACACCGCCCCCGACGCGCGCACGGAGCGCCCCGAGCGCCTCCCCGACGTCGCCGCGCTGCGCGCCTTCGTGGAGCGCTGGGGCTGGACCGGGCCCATCCCCCTGCGTGAGGACGAGCTGGACCGCGTGCACGCCGTGCGCCGCGTCCTGCGCGGTCTGTGGGACCTCGCGGGCGACGAGGCCGGCACCGTCGACCTCGTGAACCGGATGCTGCGCGACGCGGCGGTCCTCCCCCAGCTCGTCCGGCACGACGACTGGCCGTACCATCTGCACGGCTGGAACGACGCGACGCCGATCGCGGAGCGCTTCCTCGCCGAGCCCGCGATGGGCATGGTCGACGTGGTCCGCGCCGACGCCCTCGACCGGCTGCGGCGCTGCGCCGCGCCGGACTGTGCCGGGGTGCTCGTGGACTTCAGCCGCAACAGCTCCCGCCGATTCTGCGACGACGGCTGCAACAACCGCTTGAACGTGGCCGCGTACCGCGCGCGCCGGGCCTGACCCTTAGGATCAACGGCGTGGCGGAAACGACGGGTGCGAGCGGCGCGATCAGGGGCGTTCCCGGGCCCGATCACCTGGTCGCCGGTCGCTACCGACTGACCTCCAAGATCGGCGGCGGCGGCATGGGCGCCGTGTGGCTCGCCCGCGACGAGCGCCTCGAGCGCGACGTCGCCGCCAAGCAGGTCATCTCCACCGAGGGGCTCACCCAGGAGGAGGCCGACGAGCTGCGTCGGCGCGCCCTGCACGAGGGCCGGCTCGCGGCCCGGCTGCAGCACCGTAACGCCGTCGCCATGTACGACGTGGCCCTCGACCGCGGCGAGCCCTGGCTGGTGATGGAGTACCTGCCCTCGCGCTCGCTCGCCCAGGTGCTGCACATGACCGGCTCGATGCCCGAACGACAGGTCGCACAGATCGGCGCGCAGATGGCCGATGCCCTCGTCGAGGCACACGAAGCCGGGATCATCCACCGGGACATCAAGCCGGGCAACATCCTCATCGCCAACCGTGGCCGCGCGTCGGGCACCGTCAAGCTCTCCGACTTCGGCATTGCGCGGGCCAAGGACGACGGGCAGTCCAGCCCGGCCGGGATCATCACCGGCACGCCCGCCTACTTCGCGCCCGAGGTGGCCCGCGGCACCGAGCCCTCCGAGGCCTCCGACCTGTACTCGCTGGGCGCGACGCTGTACACCGCGCTCGAGGGCGCGCCGCCCTTCGGTGTCGACGAGGACTCGATCGCCCTACTGCACAAAGTCGCTCTGGGACAGATCAATCCGCCCAAGAACGACGGTCCGCTGGTCCGCGTCATCCTGGACATGCTGCAGCCGAGCCCGAAGCGGCGGCCCTCGCTGATCGAGGCGCGGGACCGGCTCGCTGCGGTCGCGGCCGGCGGCGGCAACCCCGCCGCGATCCTCGCCGCCCCGCTGCAGGCGACCGAGGGCGCGCCCGCGGTGTGGCTGCGGCGCACCGCCGGTGAGCGTTCGCCCGGCGACCGGGCACCGTCTGCGCGCACGGCGACGTCGGGCCCGATCGAGCGGAAGCGGCCGATCCCGCCCGCGCCGCGGCCCAGCGCCTACGTGCCGCCGCCGGTGGCGCCCCCGTCCAAGACGTCGAACGCCGTTCTTGCGGCATGGATCATCGGCGGCTTCATCGTGCTCGCCGCGATCATCGCGGGCATCATCATCGCGCTGGGCTGAGTCCCGGCGCGGTCAGTCCGCGAGATGGCGGGTGTGCGCCCAGCGGGTGAGAGCGTTGCGGTTGCTCTGCTGCGTCTTGCGGAGCACGTTCGAGGCGTGGGTCTCGACGGTCTTGACCGAGATGAACAGGTCCTCGGCGATCTCCCGGTAGGTGTAGCCGCGCGCCAGCAGGCGCAGCACCTCCAGCTCGCGCGGGGTGAGCGAGTCCAGCTCCGGGTCCAACGCGGGCTCCGGCACGGGCGAGCGGCCGGTGAAGGAGTCGAGCACGAAGCCTGCGAGCCGGGGCGAGAAGACCGCATCGCCCTCGGCGACGCGGCGCACCGCGTCGGCGAGCTCCTCCCCCGAGATGGTCTTGGTGACGTAGCCGCGGGCGCCGGCGCGGATCGTGGCGATCACGTCCTCCGCCGCGTCGGACACGCTGAGCGCGAGGAAGACCGGCGCCTTCTCGAGCTTCGCGCGGGGCGCGCCGTCGGTCACGCCGCGCAGCACGGCGACGCCGCCGCCGTCGGGCATGTGCACGTCCAGCAGCACCACGTCGGGGCCGGCGGAGAGGATGCCCGCCACGGCCTCGCCGACGGTGCCGGCCTCGCCCACCACCTCGATGGAATCCTCACGGGCCAGTTCGGCGCGCACGCCGGACCGGAACACGCCGTGATCGTCGACCAGGAACACCCGGTAGCTCACGCACTCTCCTCCGCTGTCTCCGCCGCGACCGTCTCGTCGCCCTCGGCGAGCCTCGCCATCGACAGCCGCACCTCGGTGCCCCGGCCCGGGGCGGTGCGGACCGCGACGCTGCCGCCGCGGCGCTCCATCCGGGACCGGATCGACTTGGCCAGGCCCTGCCGGTCCGACGGTACCCCGTCGAGGTCGAACCCGACGCCGCGGTCGCGCACGAAGACGGACACCGACGCCTCGTCGACCTCCGCGTAGGTGTCGATGCTCTCGCAGCCGGAGTGCTTGGCGGCGTTCACCATCGCCTCCTTCGCGGCGCCGAGCAGGGCGGTGAACCGGTCGTCGACGCCGAGCTCGGCGCCCTCCACGTCGCCCACGGTGATGACGTCGACCGCGACCGAATGCGCGTCCTCGACGTCCGCCGCGGCGGCCTTGAGCGCCGCGGCCAGGGACTGCGCCGGGGCCTCGGAGCCGCCGAACAGCCATTCCCGGAGCTCGCGCTCCTGGCTGCGCGCGAGGCGCTTGACGGCAGCACCGTCGGCGGACTGCTTCTGGATGAGGGCGAGCGTCTGCAGCACGGAATCGTGCAGGTGCGAGGCGATCTCCTCGCGCTCGATGGTGCGCACCCGGGCGGCGCGCTCGGCGCCGAGGTCGCGCCACATACGCACCCAGATCGGTACAGTGAGCAGTGCGACGCCGACCAGCGTGAGCACGACGGCGGCGAGAGCCGTCGGGATCGCGGCCACGTCGACCCGCCCCAGGAAGACCACGGCGAGGCCGACGATCACCAGCGTGACCCCGCCCAGCATCCGCAGCCCGGTGATGAGCCGGGAGCCACCCGCATGCGTGGACACCGGTGTCCGCGAAGCGGAATCGGCCTCCCGCCAGACGAGGGCCGCGCCGATCCCGATGACCAGCACGGGAACCACGAAGCCGGCACTGGTGTTGCTCGCCACGGAGGCGAGGGTCGCGGCACCGACGACGCCGAGGACCGCCAGTGCGAGGCCCTGACGGCGCTCGGCCGGGTCGGGATGCTCGGTGTCGGTGCCCGGTCGGCACATGAACCACAGCAGCGCGTACATCACCACGCCCGCGCCCAGCAGCGCGAGCAGGGTGAAGGCGATGCGGACCTTGGTGGCGTCGACCCCGAGGTGATCGGCGATGCCGCCGCACACGCCGCCGATCACCGCGCCGCCGTTGCGGCGGTACAGACGGGGGTACGACGGTGCCGGGGCCGGCTGCACCGGCGGCGGGACGACGGCGGGCCGCGCGGCGGCCGACGGGACGATGCCCGACGGTGCGCGGCCCGACGGCGCGGGCGCGCGGAACCCGGCCGCCGGGGCCTGGTTCGCGCCCTGCTGCCAGTTCTGCCAGCCCTGCTGCCACGCCTGCTGGCGAGCCTGGTGCCGCGCCCAGCGGCGCTGTGCTCGTCTGCTCATGATCCCTCGATGGTGGCACGGATCGTCGCCCTCGGGTATCGGGGAAGCCCCTGAAAGATCACCCTTCACCCCGAGGCACGGCACCGCGATTTCAGGGTAGATCCCGATGGACCGGGGCCGCCGCGGCCCGCAGGATCGAAGGCATGGATACGACAACCCTCTCCAGCGAGCTCCGGCAGATGTGGGAGACCAGGCCGCTCCGGGCCCGCAATGCGCCGATCGCCGGCGTGTGCACGGGCTTCGCGCGCCGCTACCAGGTGGACGTCGCGCTGGTCCGCGCGGCGTTCATCGGGGCGACGGTGCTCGGCGGACTCGGTTTCGTCGCCTACATCGTCGGCGTCTTCGTGCTCCCCAAGGAATCCGAGTACGCGTACGGCACGCCCGTGCAGCGCTCGGGCCCGCCGACCTTCGTCCTCATCATCGCGGCGGTGATCGCGGTGACCTTCGGCAGCGGCATGAGCTCCTCGTGGCCGGGTGCCGGGCTCATCAGCATCGCCCTGCTGGCGGCCGGGTGGTACGCGCTGCACCAGCGTCTGCCCGTGCCCCCGCCCGGCACCGCCGTCTCCACGAGGCTCGCGCCGGCGGCCCCCGTCGGGGCCTGGCAGCCGCCCGCGGCCCAGTTCCCGTGGCAGCCGGTGTGGACGCCGCCGGCCGATCCTCGCGCCACGTCGGCCCACGGACCGGAGGCGCCGAAGACCGACGCTCCCGCTCCGGAGCAGGCGCCGGAGGCGAGTCCCGCCGCCGAGCAGGCTCCGGCACCGTCGGAGCCCTTGAACCTGCGGAAGGCGCCGACCCCCGAGGCCCCGCGCGTGCAGACGCAGGTGACCGAAGAGATCCATCCGCCGCGCTGGGATCCGCTGGGCGCGGCGCCCTTCGCCTGGGACCTGCCCGAGCCGGCGGCGGCGCACGCCCCGGTCCCGGCTGAGCCCAAGCGCCGCACCCGAATCACGCCCGTCACGCTCGGCATCGCCCTGCTCACGGCCGCGGCCATCGCCACCCTCAACCTCGTGTTCGCCGTGCCGATCTCGCCCGTGGTGGCCGCCGCCATCGTGCTCGGCGTGGTGGGCGCCGGACTCGTCGCGGGCGCCTTCCGGCGCAGCGGCTACGGCCTGCTCGCCGTCGCGATCCCCCTGGCGGGCTTCGTGATCGTGGGCACGATGGCGCAGAACGTGATGAGCGGCTTCGCCGACGCCCCGCGCGGCGACAAGCAGTTCGTGGTGCCAACGCCCACCGACCTCCAGGAGCAGTACGTCCTCCAGGTGGGCTCGCTACAGCTCGACCTGCGGCAGCTCACCCTCGACCACGACCGCACGGTGACCACCCGGGTGGGCGTGGGTGACACGCAGATCCAGATCCCCGCCGCGATGAACGTCACGGTGCAGTGCCAGGTGTCGGTCGGGGACTCCGACTGCCCCACGGCCCTGAACAGCGTCGTGACCCCCGGCGCCCCCACCCTGACCATCGACGCCCAGGGCAACGTGGGCAATGTGGAGGTGAATCGTGTCCGCTGACAACAGCTCCGGCCGCGAGCGCGGCACGTCGCCCGCGCTTCTGGTCGCCGGGATCGCGGCCCTCGCGATCGCCGCCTGGGGGATCGTTGGCGGCCCCCGCCTGATCGACGCCGGCACCCTGCTCGGGATCCTCGCGATCGGTGCCGTCGTGGTGGCGGGGGTGACCCTGATCAGGCCGCGAAGAGGCTCCGATTCCGCGCCGCCCACTGCGCCAGGCTCATCGCCGGACGGCCACTGAGTTCCTCGACCAGCGAGTTCGCCTCCTGCCGATACTGGCGGGAGGCGTCTTGCAGGTCCAAGTACCAGCCGGCCATGTCGCCCATCTCGGGGCGCAGCGCCGCCTCGGCCTCCTCGCGGCTGATCTGCTCGAAGCCCACCTCGCGGCCGATGCCCTCGCCGATCTGCGCGGCCATCTCGACGCGAGTGAGGAAGCTCGGCCCGGTGAGCTCGTAGACCTCGCCGACGTGCGCCGACCGGTCCTCGTTCGCCAACAGCGCGGCGGCGACCGCGGCGACGTCGTCCATGGAGATCGGCGCGCTGCCCGCGTCCGGGTAGGGCTCGCGGACCACGCCGGCGGCGACCTGCCCGGCCCAGCCCGCGAAGTTCTCCATGAACTCGCCCGGGCCCAGCACCGTCACGTCGATGCCGCTCGCGAGGATCGTGTCGGTGAGCGCCTGCCAGTGCGCGCTGCCCGACGTGGCGACCACGTACTGGACGCCCGCGTCTTTCGCCCGGCGCAGCACCTCGGCGGCGGTGGGCTCGTACGGCGCCAGGTACATCGCGCTCACGCCCTCGAAGGCGCCGTCGAGCGTCTCCGGCTTGCCGATGAAGCCGCTGAAGGCCTCCACCCCGCTCGGTAGCGCCGCCTTCGCGGGGTTGGTGGTGAGCGCCCGGATGTCCGAGACAGCCCTCGCCGCCAGCTCGTCGACCACTTTCCGCCCGATATTGCCCGTTGCACCCGTCACCAGAATCGTCATGGCGCCGACGGTACCGGCGGCACAGGTCAGAACACGTCCGCTATTCCCATTCGATGGTCCCCGGCGGCTTGCTCGTCACGTCGAGCACCACGCGGTTGACCTCTTCGACCTCGTTCGTAATGCGGGTCGAGATGATCTCGAGCGTCTCGTAGGGCACCCGCGTCCAGTCCGCGGTCATCGCGTCCTCGGAGCTGACCGGGCGCAGCACGATCGGGTGGCCGTAGGTGCGGCCGTCGCCCTGTACGCCCACGCTGCGGACGTCGGCGAGCAGCACGACCGGGCACTGCCAGATGGTGCCGTCGAGGCCCGCGGCGGTGAGCTCCTCGCGGGCGATCGCGTCGGCCTTGCGCAGCAGGTCGAGGCGGCCGCGGGTGACCTCGCCGACGATGCGGATCGCCAGGCCCGGCCCGGGGAAGGGCTGGCGGCCGACGATCTCCTCCGGCAGGCCCAGCTCGCGGCCGACCGCGCGGACTTCGTCCTTGAACAGCAGGCGCAGCGGCTCGACGAGCGTGAACTCCAGGTCCTCCGGCAGGCCGCCCACGTTGTGGTGGCTCTTGATGTTCGCCGTGCCCGCGCCGCCGCCCGACTCCACCACGTCGGGGTACAGCGTGCCCTGGACGAGGAACGCCACCTTGGCGTCCGCCGTGCCGACGACCTCGGAGACCGCGCCCTCGAAGGAGCGGATGAACAGCTCGCCGATCGTCTTGCGCTTCGTCTCCGGGTCGGAGACACCGGCCAGGCGGGACAGGAAGGTCTCCTCGGCATCGACGGTGACCAGGCGCGCGCCCGTCGCAGCGACAAAGTCCTTCTGCACCTGCTCGCGCTCGCCCTGCCGCAGCAGGCCGTGATCGACGAAGACACAAGTCAACCGTTCGCCGATGGCGCGCTGGACCAGCGCGGCCGCGACCGCGGAATCCACACCGCCGGACAAGCCGCAGATCGCGAGGCCGTTCTCACCGACCTGGGCCCGCACGTCCTCGATGAGTTGCTCGGCGATGTTCGCCGCGGTCCAGGTGGGCTTGAGCCCGGCGATCTCGTACAGGAAGCGCGTGAGCACCTCCTGCCCGTGCGGGCTGTGCAGCACCTCGGGGTGGTACTGGACGCCGGCCATCCGCTTGTCCGCGTTCTCGAACGCGGCGACCGGGGCACCGGGCGTCGACGCCACCGTCGAGAAGCCCTCGGGTGCGACCTGCACGGCGTCGTTGTGGCTCATCCACACCGGCTGCTCGGCCGGGAGCCCCACGTGCAGGACACCGTCGCCCTGCGGTGTGAGGGTGGTCCGCCCGAACTCGCGCCCGCCCGTGTTGGCGACGGTGCCGCCGAGGGCCCTCGCCATCATCTGGAAGCCGTAGCAGATGCCGAAGACCGGGACGCCGAGGTCGAAGACCGCGGAATCGAGGTTGGGGGCGTCCTCCGCGTACACCGACGCGGGGCCGCCCGACAGCACGATGGCGGCGGGGTTCTTGGCGCGCACCTCCTCGGCGGTGATGGTGTGCGGCACCACCTCCGAGTAGATCCGCGCCTCGCGGACGCGGCGCGCGATCAGCTGCGCGTACTGCGCGCCGAAGTCGACGACCAGAACGGGGTTGGGTGAGGAGTCCGTCACCCGGCTCAGTCTAGTCGCGGGCGGGGCCGCGATCCGACAGAGGGCGGGACATCACGGCACGTCCGCGGGCTCCCACAGCGGCACGGGGGCGTACCAGAGGAACTCGTCGCGGGTGACGCGGACCCGACGCCCGGCGAGGACCGCTCGTTCTCGCGCCGCGTGCGGCGAGCGGACGTCGGTCGCGGCCTCTCGGTTCCGGTCTGACAAGCGCCCGGTCTAGGCCTCGCGGCGGCGGACGATCTCGGTGATCCAGGCCGGCGCGAAGGGCGAGGTGCAGCCCTTCGACACCGGGTAGTCCGCGAGTACCTGGAGGTCCTCGCCGATCGCGATCGCGCGGGCGCGGCGGGCCTCGTCTTCGATGCCGATCGTCGCGAGGGTCTCGTTCATGGCCCACTGCAGCTTCGGCTCGGCGTCGCGCATCTCGCGGGCGATGGTGCCGAGCAGCGCGTCGCGGTCGAGGTCGGCGGTGGTCACCACATGCGTCGTGAGCGCCCAGCCGGCCGCTCGGACCCTCGGGTCGTCGTCCTCGAACCATCGGGCGCGCAGTACCGCCACGTACGGCGACTTCTTCACCAGGTAGTTCAGCAGCCAGTCGTGCGCCTTATCGCTGCGCGTGGTGCGCAGCATCGCCTCCAGCTCGTCCGCCGTGAACTGCTTCGGCTTCGCGATGAGCAGGGCCACCAGCTGCGCCGCCACGTCGCCCGAATCCCACAGCTCGCCCGCCAGCCCACGGTCGGTGCCGATCGCCTTCGCCACCGCCCGAAGTTTCGTCAGGTTCACCCCGTGCGGGTCACCGTGCCGCTCATTGACCGCCCGCGCCTTCGGGTCCTCGAGCGCCGCGAGCTCGGCCACGATTTCTTCGACTCGCGTCATGACATCGAGGTTAGCGCTGACGAAAGTCGGGTCCTGCGGGCAGCCGAGGCGAAATCCTGCCTCCATGGGCCGTAGGACTCGAATTTCGGAAATCGTGACCGGCTCAGGCCTGCGACTCCTGTGCCGGACGGACCTTCGGCAGGGGCAGCAGCAGCTGGCCGGGCGCGCCCGCGGGCACGGCCGGCGCCTTCGGCGCGGTCGCGGCGATGCGCTGGTAGCCGGTGCCCTGCGCGGGGCGCGGGTCGGCCTCACCCTTGTTCGGCCAGAGCGACGCGGCGCGCTCGGCCTGCGCCGCGATCGACAGCGACGGGTTGACGCCGAGGTTCGCGGAGATGGCGGCGCCGTCGACCACGAACAGCGACGGGTAGTTGTGGATGCGGTGGTAGGGGTCGATGACGCCGGTCTCGGGCGTCTCCGAAATCGCTGCGCCGCCGAGGAAGTGGGCGGTCATCGGGACGTTGAAGATGTCACCCCAGGTGCCACCGGCCACGCCGTTCAGCTTCTCCGCGCCGATCCGCGCCGCCTCGTTGCCCGCCGGGATCCAGGTCGGGTTCGGCGCGCCGTGGCCCTGCTTGGAGACCATCCGCCGCTTCTTCGAGCCGGGGATCTTCTTGGTATACGTCGTGATCGAGTTGTCCAGGCTCTGCATGACCAGCAGGATCAACACACGCTGGCCCCAGTCCTTCTGCGTGAGTAGAAGCTTGAGGTCCGTCGGCTTCTTGGCGAGGCCCTTGAGGAAGCCGCCGAGGCGGGTGCGCTTCTCGCCGCCGTCGACGAGGAGTGTCTGCAGCAGGCCCATGGCGTTGCGGCCGGGGCCGTAGCGGACGGGCTCGATGTGGGTATCGGGCGTCGGGTAGAAGGAGCTGGTGATCGCGACGCCCTGCGACAGGTCCTGCGACGGGTCGGCCACCGTGCGCGCCGAACCCAGGATCGACTCGGAGTTGGTGCGGGTGAGCACGCCGAGCCGCTCCGAGAGCTTCGGCAGCGCGCCAGTGTCCTTGAGCGAGTGCAGCAGGGTCTGCGTGCCCCAGGTGCCGGCGGCGAAGACCACGTTGTCCGCCGTGTAGACCGTGCGGTTCTTGCGCGCGACGGCACCGGTACGCACCGTCGACACCTCCCAGACGCCCTTGCGGCCCTCGCGCAGCGCAGTCACCGTGGTCATCGGGATGAAGCGCGCGCCGCCCGCCTCCGCGAGGTGGATGTAGTTCTTCATCAGCGTGTTCTTGGCGCCCACGCGGCAGCCCGACATGCACTGGCCACACTCGGTGCAGCCCGTGCGGGCGGGGCCGGCGCCGCCGAAGAACGGGTCCGCGTCGGTGCGGCCCGGCTGATTGAAGTACACGCCCACCGGGGTCTCGGTGAACGTGTCCGCGACGCCCATCTCCTCCGCGATCTGCTTGATCACGCGATCCGACGGGGTCTCGTGCGGGTTCTTCACCACGCCCAGCATGCGGCGGGCCTGGTCGTAGAACGGGCTGAGCTCGTCGTCCCAGTCGGTGATGTGCTTCCACTGCGGGTCGTTGAAGAACGGCGCGGGCGGCTTGTACAGCGTGTTCGCGTAGTTCAGCGAGCCACCACCCACGCCGGCGCCGGCGAGGACCACGGCATCGTTGAGCAGGTGGATCCGCTGGATGCCGTACAGGCCCATCTTCGGCGCCCAGACGAACTTCTTGAGGTTCCAGGTGCTCTCGGCGAAGTCCTCGTCCTCGAAGCGCTGGCCGGCCTCGAGCACACCGACGCGGTAGCCCTTCTCCGTCAGGCGCAGCGCCGTGACGCTGCCGCCGAACCCGGAACCGATCACGAGCACGTCGAAGTGATCGCCCGACTTCTGCTTGACTGCCTTGGCCATCTGGCACCCCTCACCCGTCCGCGGTGGACATGTGTCACCGGGCCGCGGCTGAAACGGCCCTACTGACGGGTAACGGTACTACTAAACTTCACTCAATAACAGGGCTTCGCGCTCAGTACGCGACATTGAGTCCCACCTTCTGGAACTCCTTGAGCTCGCTGTAGCCCGCCTTGGCCATCGACCGGCGCAGGCCGCCGACCAGGTTCAACTGGCCGTTCGGCTCCGTCGACGGACCGGTGAGGATGGTCGCGAGCGACGGCGCGGCGACGCCCTCCCCTGCGTCCAGCCCGCCGAGCTGCGCGGGCGCGACGGCGCCGCGAGGCATCGACGGGTGCGCGGCCACCGACGGCCAGTACCAGCCCTTGCCCGGCGCCTCGGCGGCGTTCGCCAGCGGCGCGCCCAGCATCGTCGCGTCGGCACCGCACGCGATCGCACGCGCCACATCGCCGGCGCTGTAGATGTCACCGTCGGCGATGACGTGCACGTACCGACCGCCGGTCTCGTCGAGGTAGTCGCGCCGCGCGGCCGCGGCGTCTGCGATCGCGGTCGCCATCGGCACGCCGATGCCGAGAACTTCGCGGGTGGTCGTCGCGCCCTCGGCCGAGCCGTAGCCGACGATGACCCCCGCGGCGCCGGTGCGCATGAGGTGCAGCGCGGTGCGGTGATCGCTCACGCCGCCCGCGACGACGGGGATGTCGAGGTCACCGATGAAGGTCTTGAGGTTGAGCGGCTCCCCCGCCGAGTCCTCGTTCGAGACGTGCTCGGCCGAGATGATGGTGCCGTGGATCACCAGCAGGTCGATGCCCGCCTTGACCAGTACCGGCGTCAGCTCGCGGGCGCGCTGCGGGGAGACTCGGACCGCCACCGTCACCCCGGCGTCCCGGACCCGGCCGACGGCCGCGGCCAGCAACTCGGGATCGAGTGGCGCCGCATGCAGCTCCTGCAGGCGGCGGATCGCCGCGATGCCGGTGATGTCGGATGCGGCGAGCTCGACGACCTGTTCCAGCTGTGCCTCCGCGTCACGGTGCCGGGAGAACAGGCCCTCCGCATTGAGCACGCCCAGGCCGCCCAGCTTGCCGAGCTCGATCGCGAACTCCGGCGAGCCGATCGCGTCCGTCGGGTGCGAGAGGATCGGGGTGTCGAAGCGGTACGCGTCGAGCTGCCAGGCGGTGGACACCTCCTTCGACGAACGGGTGCGCCGCGAGGGGACGATGTTCACGTCCTGCAGCTCGTAGGTGCGCCGGGCCGTGCGACCCATGCCGATCTCAACCATGTCGCGCAACGCGCTCAGTCCTTCCGGTTCCGGAGCGACCGCTCCGAATGTGCCTGTTCAGCAGGGTTCTAGCGCGTGTAGTTCGGCGCCTCGACCGTCATCGTGATGTCGTGCGGGTGCGATTCTTTCAGACCCGCCGCGGTGATCTGCACGAACTGGGCGCGGTTGAGGTCCTCGATGGTCTGGCTGCCGGTGTAGCCCATGGCCGCGCGGAGGCCGCCGGTGAGCTGGTGAATCACCGAACCGAGCGGGCCACGGAAGGGCACACGACCCTCGATGCCCTCGGGGACGAGCTTGTCCTCGGAGAGCACGTCGTCCTGGAAGTAGCGGTCCTTGGAGTAGGACTTGGCCTGGCCCCGGCCCTGCATGGCACCGAGGCTACCCATGCCACGGTAGCTCTTGAACTGCTTCCCGCCGACGAGGATCAGCTCACCCGGCGACTCCGCGGTGCCCGCGAGCAGCGAACCGAGCATCGCCGTCGAGGCACCCGCCGCGAGGGCCTTCGCCACGTCGCCCGAGAACTGCAGGCCGCCGTCGGCGATGACCGGCACGCCCGCCGGCGCGCACGCCGCGGTCGCCTCGAGGATGGCCGTGATCTGTGGGGCGCCGACGCCGGCGACCACGCGCGTGGTGCAGATGGAGCCGGGGCCCACGCCCACCTTGACGCCATCAACACCGGCCGCGACCAGTGCCGCCGCGCCACCGCGGGTGGCGACGTTGCCGCCGATGAGCTGCACGTCGTCGCCGAGCTCCAGCTTGAGCTTCTCGATCATGTTGAGCACGCCGCTCGAGTGCCCGTGCGCCGAATCGACCACCAGCACGTCGACGCCGGCGTCGCGCAGCGCCATCGCGCGCTCCCACGCCTCGTCGCCCGCGCCGACCGCGGCGCCGACCAGCAGGCGCCCGTCGGAGTCCTTCGTCGCGTTCGGATGCTGCTCGGTCTTGACGAAGTCCTTGACCGTGATCAGACCGGTCAGCTTGCCGCTACCGTCGACGATGGGCAGCTTCTCGATCTTGTGCCGCCGCAGCAGGCCCAGCGCGGCCTCGGCGGTGACGCCCTCCTGCGCAGTGACCAGCGGCGTCTTGGTCATCACCTCGGCGACGGGGCGGTCGAAGTCGACCTCGAAGCGCATGTCGCGGTTGGTGATGATGCCGACCAGCGTGCCCTTCTCGTCCGTGACGGGCAGGCCGGAGATGCGGAACCGGGCGCACATCTCGTCGACCTCGCGGAGCGTGTTCGACGGACTGCAGGTGACGGGATCGGTGACCATGCCGGCCTCGGAGCGCTTCACCGTCTCGACCTGCTGCGCCTGCGCCTCGATGGAGAGATTGCGGTGCAGGACGCCCATGCCGCCGTTGCGGGCCATCGCGATGGCCATGCGGGCCTCCGTGACGGTGTCCATCGCGGAGCTGATCAGTGGCACTTTGAGGGTGATCTCACGGGTGAGCTTGGTGGAGATGTCCACCCCGGACGGGATCACATCGGAGGCGGCGGGAACGAGGAGGACGTCGTCGAAGGTGAGGCCGAGCATCGCCACCTTCGCGGGGTCGTCGCCCCCGATGAAAACGTTGCCGGGTGCGGGCGCGGGAGAGGCGGAGCGCGTCATGTATCCATGGTACGCGGCGGATTACTGCGCTCATCACGCGCGTGTGACTGGCCTTCCCCGGTCATTCCTGCGTACCGTGGGGGCGTGCGCAACAATCTTCCCCCCGGCCTCCCGCCGGACCCGTTCGCCGACGACCCGAGCGACCCGACGGCCGCGCTGGACTCGCTCGACCCTGGTCAGCCCCTCGATCCCGCCGAGCGGCTCGCCGTCGAGGAGGACCTCGCGGACCTCTCCGTCTACGAGGCGCTGCTCGCGCACCGCGGCGTCCGCGGCTTGGTGATCTGCTGTGACGACTGTCAGGAAGATCACTACCACGACTGGGACATGCTGCGCGCGAACCTGCTGCAGCTGCTGGTCGACGGTACCGTCCGGCCGCACGAGCCCGCCTACGATCCGGCGCCCGACGCCTACGTCACCTGGGACTATTGCCGCGGCTACGCCGATGCGGCGATGAACCTCGCGAACGAGGAGTGATCCGGCACTCGTCGCGACCCGGAGACGACGAAGGCCCCCACCGCGACGGTGGGGGCCTTCGTCGTTCGTCCTACCGCCGCTGTCGCGGCGACATCGCTACCGCGGGAACCAGTCCTCCGGCACTTCCGTAAGAACCGACGAGGCCGCGGCCGGCGTGGTCGTGACGGTCGGCCGAGACCGGGTCGTCGTGGTCGTCTGTGTGGGCTCCGTCGTGGTCGTCGCGGAGTTGGTCGTCGTCGGAGCAGTCGTGGTGGGCGTCGTGGTCGTCGGCTCCGGCTCCGGCGTCGTCGTCGGCACCGTCGTCGACGGCGTCGTCGGACGGGTCGGGTACGTCGGTACGGTCGGACGGGTCGGCTCCGTCGTCGGGATAGTCACCGTCGGCTCCGTCGTCGACGTCGGGGGGACCGACGGCGAGGGCGACGGCGCCGGCGGACGCGTCGAGGTGGGTAGGTCGGTCGATCCGACCGGCAGCCCTGCGCGCGCCTCCGCGGCGCGGATCCGCTCCTCGAGCGCGGCGCGGTCTTTCTGGTTCTTCACCTTGGCGGCCTGCTGCCGGGCGCTGACCAGTGCGGCCTGCGCCTCAGCCTGATTGCTGGAGTCGATGGCGTTGTCCGCGCTCTCGAGCTGCGCCTTCGCCTCCGAGGTGGCGATCGTCTGCGAGGCGGCGTCCGAGAAGACGACCTCCTTGACGCTCCACAGCGCGCCGTCGCCCGGGCTCGCGGAGTTCACGAGCACGGTGCCGCCGCCGAGGATCGCCACGGCCGCGGCGGCCGCACCGGCCACCAGGCCGAACCGCTTGCGCCGAGAGGGCGCGTCGCCGATCGGCGTGACATCGCCGGACGGTACGCCGCCGACCGCGGGAGGGGGCACCGGGCGAGTCGGCCGCGCCGGGCGGAAGCCCCGCGTGCGGCGCCCCGCCCCGGTGGCGGCGACCAACTCGTCGACCGACGGACCGGCCGGGACCGGCGTCGTGACGATCTCGTCGCGCCAGTCCGCGAGCAGTGACGCGAGCGCGAACTCGGTCTGGTCCGCGGTGGTGACGGCGCCACCGGCCGCGAGCGCCTCGATCAGATCGTCGTCGCGGCGGACCGCGGCCACGTCGACGGGCGCGCCGTCGTCGGTGACGCGGTCGATGAAGCCGGTGTCGTCAGCCCCCAGGTCGCGAGGTGCACCGGGCCGCATCGGGCGCATCGGCGGGCCCAGACGGTGAGCCGCCGTGCGCTCCGGGTCATGCGGGTCGAAGCGCCCGTGGTTGTCGCCCCGCTTGTCGTTATCGTCGGCCATGTCAGTTCTCACCTTCTTTCGCGATCTGGTTCTTCAGCTTGGTCAGCGCGCGGTGCTGGGCCACGCGAACGGCACCGGCGGTGCCACCCACGGCCTCCGCGGTCTCCTCGGCCGACAGGCCGACGACCACGCGGAGGATCAGGATCTCGCGCTGCTTCTCGGGGAGCGTGCTGAGCAGTCGGGCCATGTCACGGCTCGCCTCAGTGGCGAGCGCGTGGCTCTCGGGCCCGCCTTCCAGCGACGCTCTCTCTGGGATCTCGCCGACGGGGTCGGATTTGTTACGCGAGGCGTTCCGGAAGCCGTCTGCGACCTTGTGCGCGGCGATGCCGTACACGAACGCCATGAAGGGACGCCCCTGGTCCTGATAACGGGGCAGCGCCGTCATTACAGCCATGCACACCTCCTGCGCCAAATCCTCAGCCGACAGCGAGTGACGCTCGCCGCCCCCGACCCGTGCACGGCAGTACCGCACGACGAGAGGTCGGATGGTGTCGAGAACATCTGCGAGCGCAGACCTGTCGCCCTGCGCTGCTCCGCGCACGGCCCGGTCGAGCTCCTCACCTGTCAGATTCATCGCCAGCCTGCATTCCGCCGTTACACCCCTGCCAGATCCGCGCCATCACGAACCCATTCCTCCTCCACAGCAGCCGCGATCCGCGCCGCCCCCGCACCCCGCCCCTCCCCTGACGTACTGCTCATCATTTTCGCACCGGCCCACCTTAGAGGATTCAACACCGACTCGGTGGCGACCCGGTAGGCGTCCTCGACGAGTACCGAGGCCCGATCGGCCTGCTCCGAGGCCGCCGCCGCGGCCCCCGCGATAAGAAGCGTCTTCGCGTGGTGACGCGGGCGACTCGTTCCCGGGTCAGCCGTGAGCAGGGCGTCGACGGCGTCCGCCGCCCCCGCGGTATCTCCGGAGTACACGGCGAGCTCGGCGGCGACCCAGTCCCGGCGAAGCCGGGCACGGGGCACCGTCCACCACGGGGTCGGCCCCGATATCGCACTGCCCGGCCCAGCCGGCGCTGCCGCGCCGGCTCCGAACGCCGCGAGGTGCTCGTCGGCGCGTGCGAGGAGCCGCGCACTCAGCGCATACCGTCCGGTCCCGAGGGCGTCCGCTGCGAGCCCCACCGTCGCGTCGACCATCAAAGCCACCATCAGACCGTACCCAGGTTGGTCTCGCGTTCCGACAGCAAGGGCCAGGGCGGCACCGTCGGGACCGCTGGCGGCGCGGTGCCGCCCGGACTGCCGCAGCATCGACGCCTCGAGACACCGGGAGGCGGAGGCGAACGGGCCGTCGGAGATCCGGGCCGTCAGGGTCCGGGCGGCGGCGAACCGCCCGGCGCCCGCCAGCGCCACCGCCCGCAACCACGCCCGCCCCTGCGGACCGGCGAGCGGCCCGACGGGGCCGCAGTCCGATCCGAACGCCGCCACGAGGAGGTCCTCCGCGGAGGCTCCCGACTGTCCAGTTTCCAAAGATTTAACCTTCCAGAATTTGCACGCGTGACAATGGCGTACTGAGGCCGTTCACAGGCGTTGACGTTACCGACATGTAAGACGATTCCGACCCGTCGACCGCCACCGAACTCTCCATAATCACGGCGTACGATAATTCAAAACATAGCACTACCTGCAGAAATATCTCCCGCGACACTCGGTTCACGATCGCAATTCCAACGACGCACCCCGGCGGCATGAATGAACACGACGTTAATTCTCACTGTGATCGAATCACCCCCCGGATACCCCCGAGCGGGTTGACCTTCGTCTGGCGAACTGCCTACGGTGAGTGCGCGAGAGGAACAACGACGTTTCCACGCCCGCGAGAACGCCGAGTGTCTGGAGAATGCGCATGCCTCAACCCAACGAGCTCCCCGGTCCCAACTCGGATTTCTGGGACTGGCAGATGCATGGCGTGTGTCGCGGGGTCGACAGCTCGGTGTTCTTCCATCCCGACGGCGAGCGCGGCCGGGCCCGTGCACAGCGCGAACGGCGCGCCAAGGAGCTGTGCCGCACGTGCCCCGTCCTCACCCAGTGCCGCGCCCACGCGATCACCGTCGCCGAGCCCTACGGGATCTGGGGCGGTCTGTCCGAGTCGGAGCGCGCCGCCCTCGCCTCGAAGTCACGGGTCAAGACCAGCCGCATCGCGGGCTGACCTTCTCCCCGGAACGCAGAAGCGCCCCCGACCGTCTGGTCGGGGGCGCTTCGTTCTGCTCGGGACGGGCCCGGGAGGCATCTCCTAGTGGGAGTGCCCCGCGTGCGCGTCCTCGGGCTCGTCGGCCGGCTTGTCGACGACCGTGACCTCGGTGGTGAGGATCATCCGCGCCACGGACGCGGCGTTCACCACGGCGCTGCGGGTGACCTTCACCGGGTCGATGACGCCATCGGCGATGAGATCGCCGAAGACCAGCGTGGCCGCGTTGAAGCCCTTGCCGGTCTCGGTCACCTGGTTGACGATGACCGCACCGTCCTCGCCGGCGTTGGTGGCGATCCAGTACAGCGGGGCGGTCAACGCGCGCCGGAAGGCACGCACGCCCAGCTTGAAGTCGCCCTCGGCGCCGTCCTCGAGGTCGGCCAGCTGCGCGCTGACCTTGACCAGCGCGGTGCCACCGCCCGAGACGATGCCCTCCTCGACCGCGGCGCGCGCGGCGGAGACGGCGTCCTCGACGCGGTGCTTGCGCTCCTTGAGCTCGGTCTCGGTGTGCGCGCCCACGCGGATCACGGCCACGCCGCCGGCCAGCTTCGCGAGGCGCTCGGAGAGCTTCTCGCGGTCCCAGTCGGAGTCGCTGTTCTCGATCTCGGCCTTGATCTGCGCCGCGCGCTGCTTGACGTCCTCCGAGGAGCCGGCACCGTCGACGATGGTGGTGGCGTCCTTGGTCACCTCGACGCGCCGGGCGCTGCCCAGCAGGTCGATGCCGGCCGTGGCCAGACTCAGGCCCAGGTCGGTGTTGATGACGGTGCCGCCGGTGACGATGGCGAGGTCCTCCAGGAAGGCCTTGCGGCGATCACCGAAGAACGGCGCCTTCACGGCGACGGCGCGGATGGTCTTGCGCAGCGTGTTGAGCACCAGGGTCGACAGGGGCTCGCCCTCGACGTCCTCGGCGACGATCAGCACCGGCTTGCCGGTCTCGAGGATCTTCTCGAGCAGCGGCAGGAAGTCGGGCAGCGACGAGATCTTGTCGCGGACCAGCAGCACCAGGGCGTCGTCGAAGACGACCTTGCGCTCCTCGAGGTCCGTGACGAAGTTCGGGGAGATGTAGCCCTTGTCGAACTGCACGCCCTCGGTCACGACGACGTCGGTCTCGACGCCCGAGCTCTCCTCGATCGTGACGACGCCGTCGGCGCCGACCTTGGTCATCGCCGAGCCGATCATCGCGCCCAGCTCCTCGTCGCGGGAGCTGACGGTCGCGACCTGAGCGATCGCCTTCTCGCCGTCCACCGGGGTGGCCTGCGAGACCAGAATCTCGGCGGCCTTGTCCGCCGCCGCGCCGATGCCCTTGCCGAACTCGATCGGGTTGGCGCCGGCTGCGACGTTGCGAAGGCCCTCCTTGACGATCGCCTGTGCGAGCACGGTGGCGGTCGTGGTGCCGTCACCGGCGATGTCGTTGGTCTTGGTCGCCACGGACTTCACGAGCTGGGCACCCAGGTTCTCGACCGGGTCCTCCAACTCGATCTCCTTGGCGATGGTCACGCCGTCGTTGGTGACGACGGGGCCACCGAAGGCCTTCGCCAGCACCACGTGGCGGCCACGGGGGCCGAGGGTGACCTTGACCGCGTCGGCGAGCTCGTCGACACCGGCCTCCAGGCTGCGGCGCGCCGACTCGTCGAATGCGATTTGCTTAGCCATGTTTCAAAGCTCCTCAAGCTCTGCGGAAACGGCCGGACCGCCCCGTCCCGGGCTGATTCCCAGGGGCGGGGCGGTCCGGAATTCGCACGTATGCGCCGTTACTTGCCGATGACGGCCAGGACGTCGCGCGCGGAGAGCACGAGGTACTCCTCGCCGTCGTAGTTGAACTCGGTCCCGCCGTACTTGCTGAACAGCACGGTGTCGCCCTCGCTGATGCCGGTGGGAACCCGGTTGCCCTGCTCGGTCACGCGGCCCTCGCCGACGGCGACGACGGTGCCGGTCTGCGGCTTCTCCTTGGCGGTGTCCGGGATGACCAGGCCCGACGCGGTGGTGGTCTCGGCCTCGGTGGCCTTCACCAGGATCTTGTCGTCAAGCGGCTTGATGTTCACGCTCGCCACAGTTCGCCTCCATGTGTGGAAAATCTTCTGTATGTCAGGGTGGCCCGAAAGTCACAGCCGTCGTCGCGGGTGCCGGCGTCACCTTGTGCGCGCGGATTTCCCCGCGCACACGAACCACTTAGCACTCTACCCATGGGAGTGCTAGCACTCAAGGGCGGTCTTCGGACAATTCAGTGGGTGAGGTGCTCCACCATCAGAACCTGCAGTTCACCGACGAGAAAGCCGAGGATCGCACCCACCATGATGAGCGTCTTCTCGTCCGCCTGGAAGGCCGGGCGGAGCACGCCCTCGAACTCGTCGGGGGTCATCGCCGCCATCTTCTGCACCATCGTCGAGCGGATGTCGAGCTTCGCGTCGAGGTAGTCGTTGGCGTCACCGAGCATTACCGGCATCGACGCGACGAAGTCGTCCGCGCCCGCGCGCGACATCGGGCCTATCTGGGCCATATCGAGGCCGCCCGCGACCCTGCCCACCTGCCCGCCGACGGCGCCGCCCACCATCCCCACCGCGTCCGCGACGACGCCGACCAGGTTGCCGGCCGTCAGTGGACCGACGCCGACTTTGTCGAGGCCGAAGTTCTGCGCGTTGCTCCGCAGCGCCTTCTCGACGCTGGGGATCTCGTCCTCCATCGCCTCGCGCAGCACGCCGGCCACGACGGTGACCAGCTGGTCGCGTTGCGAGCCCGTGAACAGCGAGCGGACCAGCCGCTCCGCAGTGAGCACGCGCGTGGCGATGAGCGCGCCGTACTCCTCGGAGACGGGGATGCGGTGCTTCTGGAACAAGCCCTGCCACGGGATGAACCCGAGGTACCTCTTCGGCTCCTTCGGGTTGAAGATCAGCCGCAGCGCCGCCCAGTCGGTGAACCAGCCGGTGAAGAGGCCGAACAGCGGCATGATCCACGGATTGCGGAAGAGCGCCCAGCACGCCGCCTGGAGCAGGCCGATGAAGAAGCCGAAGACGAGGCCGCTGTTGCGGATGAAGGCGAACTCCCGCCGGCCGACGTCGAGGAACATCTTCTCCAGCACGTCGGGATCGGCGAGCACCTCGCGCGTGACCATCTCCTTGAGGTCGAAGACCTCGTCGATGTTCTTCCGGATCGCCGCGACCAGTTTCGGCACCAGGTCCCGTGCAATGACCTGGGCGCGCTGAATCACCAGCTCCTGGGCTGTCGACGGCAGCAGGTTCCATAGCGCGGGCTGGTACTCGGCGGCCACCTCCGGCACGATCCGCGCGACCTCGCGCCGCAGTTGGCGCTCCATGCGGTCGCCCAGCTCGTCCGCGTCCACCTTCTCGAGGATGTCCGACGCCGAGACCAGCCGATCGGTCAGGGTGTCGCACAGCACCTCGACCATCTGCGGTGCGCGCTTCGGGATGATGCCCTGCCAGCCGAGCTTGCCGATGCCCTTGAACTGATGCGGCCGGAACATCATCCGGATCGCGACCACCTTGGTCCCGTAGCCGATGAGCGCCGCGATGATCGGCATGGACAGGTAGATGAGCCAGTTCCGCGATACGTCCGCAGTGATCTCGGCCCAGGTCTGCATGGCGTCACCCTACGCAGCGGGTCCGGCCCGGCGGGGCCGTTTCCGCGCAGGTCATCCGACGGTGCGGCGGGCCCGGTCCGACCGGGCCGCGTACGCCGCGCCCACCGCCAGGAGGGTGATCCCGACCAGCAGGAAGGCGATCACGCGGACCGCACCGTCGAGGGCGGCGAGGTCGAAGAGGAAGAGTTTGGCGACGGCCCCGCCGATGAGCGCGAGCCCGGCGAAGTTCCCCGCCGTGCCCCAGTTGTGTCGCCGCTGCAGCAGCAGGTAGGCGCCGGTCGTGATCCAGGCGACGGTGGCGACGCCATGGCCCCAGCGGGCGCCCTCCGCGCCCCCGATCGCCCAGCCGAGGTTCGCGAGCAGCGCAGTCGCCGCGCCGAGGGCCGCGACGCCGCAGACCACGCCGACGAGGTTCCGGGTCTCCTCCGGCACCTGCGGCAGCAGTCGCCACGCGGCAGTGACGGCGAAGACCAGCGCCAGGGCCGCGGCCGCGATCGCGGGGGCGGTGCCGGCGCCGCGGCGGACGGCCTCGTCCAGCAGGGTCGTCGTCGCGCCGTACCGCTCGAGCGCGACGGCGAGGCCCATCCCGCCGAGGGCCGCGCCGGCCCAGCAGGCCGACGGTTCGCGGCCGGCGGCGATCAGCGCGCCGGTCCCGAGGGCGAGCAGCACCGCGGGCAGCGAGGCGGCGGGCGTGCAGAGCACGGACCCGATGAGCGCGGCGAAGGCGGCGACGCCGAACCACACGCCGCGGACCGCGGGCGCGGTGCCGGGCAGGAGGCCGAGGGCGATCGTCGCCGCGACCAGGGCGAGGGCGGCGAACGCGGCAGCCCAGTCAGGAACGGCGATCATCGCGAGCAGCACGGGCGACGCGGCGACGATCCCGGCGGAGACCAGCGCCCAGCACCGGCCGGCGCGGGCCTCGGGGTCGGCGGCGGCGAGGAGGCCGACGACGGCACCGAGCACCGTCGCGCCGAGGATCGGTAGGGCGTCGGCCGATCCGGCGCCGAGGGCGAGCGCCGCGAGGGTGAGCGAGGTACCGGCTGAGCGGACCACGTGCAGCCACGCCCACGCGGCCGGGCGGCAGACGCCGATCGAGGCGATGGCGAGGATCAGAGTGAAGCCGCCGAGCAGGTACGCGTTGTCGGCGAGCGGCGGCGCCAGCAGGTAGACGGGGGCGTACAGCGCGATCCCGAGCCACTGGCTGCGCCACCGCTGGGCGAGCGCGAGCCCGCCCAGGGCGATGAGGCCGGAGAGGGTCAGCCCCACGACCGGGGGCACCCACTCGTAGACCCCGGTGACGGCGACGGTGTCGAGGTACGCCGCGGCGACGCCGGTGGCAGCCAGGGCGACGGACCCGATGCGGCCGCCGGGACGGCGGTGCAGCCACACCGCGGCACCGAGGAGGCCCGCGGCGAGCGCCGACCCGAGGCCGACGCGGACAGTGGGGCCGAGGAGTCCGGCCTGGGCGGCGAGGACGAGGAGCAGCGCGATGCCGATCAGCGTCACGAGCACGCCCGCGCCGGCGAGCACACGCGCGACGGTGAAGACGGGAGTCCGTGCGGACGTCGGCCTCGCGGGAGCTAGCGCGGGGAAGGGCATCGGCGGGGGCGGCGGAACGTGGCGCGACTGGGGAGCCGGCACCGGAGCCGTCGCCGGCCGCGGCGCCTGGGTGATGAGCACGGGGGCGACCACGTGCCGCCGCATCGCGCCGAGCTCGGCCTGCATCCACTGCAGGCGCCGCACGGTGATGTCGAGTTCGGTGGTGAGCCGGTCGAGCCGGGGGTCTGTCTGCGGGGCGTTCTGGGGCATGCACCTAGGCTGCCGCGCCGGGGTGCGGCGCGGCAGCGTAGGACTACTCAGTCGACGACGGTACTTCCCACCTCGGCCCTCACCCCGGCGGCGGAGTCCGGACCGGGGTCGGCGGCACCGTCGGACCGGCCCGGGCGGGCGAGGGCGAGAACCGTCACCGTGCCTGCGAGACCGACCAGGGTCAGCCCGACGACCACGGCGATGGCGGTGGTCATGCCGGGCAGCAGCTGCCCCGGCAGCGCCTGTGCGCCCGCGCTGGTGGTGATCGCGGTGACGACGGCCATCATCACGGCGCCGCCCACCTGGATGAAGGTGTTGAGCAGGCCGGAGGCGAGACCCTGCTCGTCGTCGTCCACGCCCTCGGTGGCCTGCGAGTTCACGGCCGGGAAGGTGAGGGCGAAGCCGACGCCGAGCAGCAGGATCGTCGGGAACAGGAACAGCCAGTAGCTGGCGCCGGCCTCCGCGCGGAGGAACCAGACGTACGCGCCGAGGAAGGCGGTGAGGCCGACGGCGACGAGGACGGTGCTGTTCACCCGGTCGAGCACGGCGTCGATCTTGGTGGCCGAGGCCACCACGAGGAGGCCAGCGGGCAGGAAGGCCAGCGACATGGCGACGGGGCTCCAGCCCAGCGAGTCCTGCACGTACAGCGTGACGAGGAACTGGAAGGCCGCGTAGCCGCCGAACATGACGAACCCGGCGAGGTTGGCGTGCACCAGCCGGACGGAGCGCAGGATGCCCAGCCGGACCAGCGGGTGCCGGTGCTTGGCCTCGATCACCACGAACGCCACCGCGAGCAGCGCGGACACGGCGAACAGGGTGAGCACCGTGGGCGAGGTCCAGCCGAGGTGCGGCGCCTGGACCACCGTGTAGACGAGGATCAGCAGCGCGCCGGTCGAGGTGAGGGCCCCCGCCACGTCGAAGCGCTTGAACGCGAAGGTCTCCGACGGCGCGGTGCGCGGGATGACCTTCCAGCCCAGGAGGACCAGCGCCAGGGCGACAGGGCCGGGGAAGAGCAGGGTGAGCCGGTAGGAGATCTCGGTGAGCAGGCCGCCGAAGACCAGACCCATCGAGAAGCCGGAGGCTCCGGCGACCGTGTAGATGGAGAAGGCCTTGTTGCGGGCCGGTCCCTCGGCGAAGGTCGTGGTGATGATCGACAGGCCGGCAGGAACGGTGAAGGCCGCGGCGACGCCCTTGATGAAGCGCAGCGCGATCAGCGCGGTCGGCAGGTCGACGAAGGCGGTGGCGACGGAGGCCACGCCGAAGACGAGGACGGCGCCGAGGAAGACGGGACGCCGGCCGATCAGGTCAGCGGCGCGCCCGCCGAGGAGCAGCAGGCCGCCGTAGCCGAGGACGTAGCCCGAGACGATCCACTGCAGGGACGACGGGTCCATGCCGAGGGCGGCCTTGATGGAGGGCAGTGCCACGCCCACCATCGAGATGTCGAGGGCGTCGAGGAACAGGGCGCCGCAGAGGACGAGCAGGAGCAGCCAGGTGCGAGAGGTCCAGCCGGAGGCGGTGGTGACGTGGAGTTCTTCCCTCCCGGGGTTCGGGTTCGACGGTGCTGTCGGGGGTTCGTGTGTCGTGGTCACTCCGAAGACTCTATGCGCACGCATTAAATGTGTCTACATTTATTGCGCAGGAATATTTTGCGTCGGTCCGGTGTAGACTGCGGACATGAGCGTCAAAGGCGACGTCGTTCCGGCCGACGTGAGCACCTGCACCCCCGCGGACGACGCGCTGGCCGAACAGTGGCACCGGCTGATGCGCGACTACTCCCGCATGACCTGCGCCCTCGACCGCGCACTCTCCGCGCACGAGCTGACCTCGTCAGAGTTCGAGGTCCTGGAGCAACTGGAGATCGCCCGGGCGAACGACCGCGCCAAGGTCCGCATGGCCGACCTGGCCGAGCACGTCCATCTCTCCCAGTCGGCACTCTCCCGCCTGGTCGCGCGCCTCGAGAAGGACGGCCTCACGACCCGCAGCATGTGCGAGAGCGACCGGCGGTCGGTCTTCACCGCCATCACCGACGGCGGCCGCGAGCGCTACGCCGCGGCTCGGCCGACCCAGCGCGCAGTGCTGCGCGCCGAGTCGGCCGAGTGCGGAATGCGGGAGTACCTCTGCGGCGAGGAATGATCCTCAGCTCGGAGTGACCGGCCCGACGGTCAACCTTCGAGACCGGCCACCGCGCGGTCGATGAGATCGGCGATCTCGCGGGGGTGCGAGGCCAGCGACGCGTGGCTCGCGTCGAGCTCGATCACCTCGCGGGCGCCGATGCGCTCGGCCATCCGGCGCTCGTTGTCCGGGTGGATCATCCGGTCCTGCGTGGACACCTGGTACCAGCTGGGCTTGTGCCGCCATGCCGGATCCGTCACGGTGTCGCCGAAGGTCGAGCCCAGCGGCGCCTTCTGAGTGACGGCCATGACGAGCGCGGCGTCCTCGTCGAGGTCCTGCGCGAAGCTGTCGCGGAAGCGGTCCTGCGCGATCCACAGGTAGCCGTCGGAATCGGGGGCGATCGCGTCGACGGCGGCCGGCGGGTGCTGCTCGGTGATAGCGCCGGGGCTCTCGCCCGCGTCGGGCGCGAAGGCCGCGACGTAGACCAGGCCCACGACGTTGGGCTGGTTCCCGGCCTCGGTGATCACGGCGCCGCCGTAGGAGTGCCCCACCAGCAGTACCGGTCCAGAAACCTGCGCGACCATCTTCCGTGTGCGCTCGGCGTCGTCGGCGAGGGAGGTCAGTGGGTTCTCAACGGCCCGTAGCTCGGGGTAGCCGCGGCGCCGCAGTTCGACGATGAGATCTCCCCAGTGGGCGGCCCCGCCCCAGAATCCGTGAACCAGGACGATCGTGGGCTTATCCGTCATCGGTCGTGACCTTTCGTGTGTAGTGACTTATCCTTGCCCTGTCGACGCTAGAAGGATTTAAGGTCAAGTACCATGCCTGATTCACCCTCTTTCTTTGCCGATCATCCGGAAGACGCGCCCGACGCCCTCAGCGCCCTCCTTCGCGCCGTGCACCTGCGCGGCGACCGGGTGCGCCGCGGCTCGTCGGGCCGGCCGGTCCGTCTGCGCGTCGTCGGGCGGCGCGTCGTCCACCTCGCGGTCTCCGGCGGGATGACGGTGCGCGTCGGCGGCACGACGGTGGCCCTGGGCCCGTCCGACATGGCGCTGCTCCCCCGGGGCGACGATCACGTGCTCTCGGGCCCTGTGGGCGCGGACTGGGTCACCGGGGAGTTCACCGCCGATCGCCTCGCCGCCGACCCTGTTCTCGCGGTGCTGCCGCCCGTCATCCACTGCTCCGGCGCGGCACCGGACGCGCAGTGGTTGCGCGCCAGCTTGGAGCTGCTCCTTGCCGAGACCGACGCGCCCAGCCCGGGCAGCCACGTGATGGCGGCGCGCATCCTCGATCTGCTCTTCATCCACGCGCTGCGCCAGTGGGCGGCGAAGGCCGATTCGGGACCCGGTTGGCTCACCGCCGCGATGGACCCGCGGCTCGGACCGGTGTTGACCGCCGTGCACGCGCATCCCGAACACCCTTGGAGCATCGACGAACTCGCCCGCGTCGCCACCCTGTCACGGTCGGCGCTGGCGGCGCGATTCACGCGTTCACTGGGCGTCCCGCCCGCGGCGTACGTCACAGCACAGCGCCTCGACCGAGCAGCAGAGCTGTTGCGCCACACCGATTCCCCGGTCGCGGAGGTGGGCCGCGCGGTAGGCTACGCCTCGGAGGCCGGGTTCAGCCGGGCCTTCCACCGCCGATTCGGCGCCCCACCGTTGCGCTGGCGCGGACCCGAGCCCCGTCACCCATAGAGGTCTGCCATTCGCGCGATCTCCGCAGCGACTCCCTCGGGGGTCTCCACCGTACTCGCGTGACCCGTGTCGAACTCGACGAGACGATCGAGATGTCCGCGACGATCGACCTCCGCTGCGATGCCGCGCCCCATCCAGGAGGGCGTGATCCGGTCGACCCGACCGACGATGACGGATGTCGGTACGTCGATCGCTCGCGCGGCATCGGGGCCGAGCGCGATATCCGCCAGGGACAAGGCCGTTCGTGCCCGGATCTTCGGATCGCACGTCGCGACGATGCGCGTGACGAAGGCCGCTTGCTCGCGCGTGGCACTCCGGGGATTCATCACGCGCAGCCGGACGGCCTCGCGGGTCAGCACCGTGTCGGGGAGTCTGATCGGGAGTCCGAAGACGAATCTCCCCAGCCTTTCCGGCGCAGGGACAAGACCATTGAGCAGCGGGAGGACGCGCGTCCCGCGGACCAGCCCACCCCAGGTGGTGTTGGCCAGCACCGCCGCCGAGGACGTCGCGCGGGCGCGATCGGGGTGCCGCTGCCACCAGGCCTGGATCGCGATGCCGCCCATGCTGTGACCGACCACGACGGCGCGCCTCGAGCGGACGCACTGGTCTATCACGTGCGCGAGGTCATCGGCGAGCACGTCGGCGTCGATCGACCGTCGCCCCGGCGAGCTCTCACCGTGACCACGTTGGTCGTACGCGATCACATGGAAGCGATCGGCGAGGAGGTCGATCTGCGGCTGCCAGTACTCGAGCCGACAGGCCCAGCCGTGCGCGAGGACGATCGTCGGCCGGTCGGGCGCACCCACGCGCCGGACCCGCAACCGCGCACCATCGTCCGTCCGCACCCACTCGTCCTCACCCGCAGCTGTCCTCCGCATCACCGCACACTATCTGACTAGATAGGTTGTCACGCGATTTCTATCACTATAGTGCGGGCGATTCGCGGACCGTGCGCCGCTACGCCACCTCGGCCTGAGGCTTCGGGATCAGCAGCGCGATCACGCCGGCGAGCAGCGCGGCCACCGCGGCGACCACGAAAATGGTCGCGAAAGCGCCCTGCGTGGGGATCATGTGCCCGGCCATGGTCGCCGACTTGGCGGAGATGATCGCAGCGGCGACGGCGGAGCAGATCGTCGTGCCGAGCGAGCGCATCAGGGCGTTGAGGCCGATCGCGGCGCCGGTCTCGCTCTGCGGCACCGAGGACATGATGATCGTGGGCATGGCGGCGTAGGCGATCGCGACGCCGACGGTGCCGACGATCGACGCGAGCGAGAGCTTCCAGGCGGCGTCCATGAGGAAGTAGGCGAGCACGTAGCCGCCGGCCACGACGAAAGCGCCGATGGCGAGGGTCACGGCGGGACCGACCTTCTTGATGAGGATGCTCGAGACCGGCGCGAAGATCATCATCATGATGCCGCCGGGCATCATCCACAGGCCCGCCTCGAGCATGCTCTTGCCCAGGCCGAAGCCGGTGGCGGTGGGGTACTCCATGATCTGCGGGACGCAGAGCATCATCGCCATCATGCCGAAGCCGATGGTCACGGTCGCGATATTGGTAATGAGCACGCGAGGTCGCGCGGAGGTGCGCAGGTCGACGAGCGGATCATCGTGCCGCAGTTCGAAGGCGCCCCACGCGACGAGCACGACGAGACCGCCGACGAGGAGACCGAGGGTGGTGCCGGAGGTCCAGCCCCAGTCGTTGCCCTTGGAGACGGCGACGAGGGTCGCGACCAGACCGACGGCGAGGCCGATCGAGCCGATCACGTCGATGCGCCCGCCGACGCCGGGGGCACCGTCGGGCAGGACGAAGAGGACGGCGGCGAGGATGAGCCCGGCGAGCACGGTCGAGACCCAGAACAGCATGTGCCAGTCGTAGGTCTGCGCGATCCACGCCGAGAGCGGCAGGCCGATGGCGCCGCCGACGCCAAGGGTCGCGCTCATGGCGGCGACGGCCGTCGCGGTCATCGCGGGAGGCGTGACCTCGCGCATCATCGAGATGCCGACGGGGATGAAGGCCATGGCCAAACCCTGCAGCACGCGGCCGACGAGCATGAGCAGCAGCCCGGCGGACAGGGCCGCGGCGAGCGAGCCCGCGACGAGCAGAGCCGCACTGAGGATGAGGACGCGGCGCTTGCCGATCATGTCGGCGAGGCGGCCGCCGATGGGCATCGCGACCGCGGCCGCGAGCAGCGTGGCGGTGATGACCCAGGAGGCGTTCGCCGTCGAGGTGCTCAGGAGCTGCGGCAGCTCGGGCTGGATCGGGATCACGAGCGACTGCATGAGCGCGGCGACCATACCGCCGAAGCACAGGATGATCACGGTCACGAGTGGATGGTTCCGGCGGGAGCCGCTCGACGCGAGCGCGCCCTGCTCGGTAACGGTGCTGGTCACGAGGACCGCCTCTCTACGGGGAAAACGACTGAATGTGTGTAACATACATATCGTTGAACTGTGCAACCATATGCCCCGAGCGCGCACCGTGCAACACGGACATTCCGCCGGCCTGACAGAATCGGCGGATCCATCCCGAGGGAGGAAGCATGGACGACGCGGCGCGCCGCCTCGAGCGGGAGATCAACGCCCTCGGGCGGCACATGCGGGCGCGCCCGCGGTCGATGGAGTTGCACCTCGACCGCTCGGCCTACCTCGTGCTCCTGCTGCTCGACTACGCCGGGCCGAGCACACTCAAGGAGATCGCCACCGAGCTCGAGCTGGAGCAGTCCACCGTGAACCGGCAGGTCAACAAGGCCATCGAGCACGGACTCCTCGAGGCCGACGGCGCCCTCTCCGGCCCGAAACGCATCCGCGCGACCGCCGCCGGACGGGCCGCGTTCCAGCGCGACCGCGACGTCAAGCTGCGCGGCATCGGGTCGATCATGGCCGACCTCGACGAGACCGACCGCGAGGCGCTGATCTCCGGCCTCACCGCCCTCAACGCGGCGCTCGCCGCGCGCGCCGGGGAGGCCTGAGGGCTCCCGACTACAGCTTCGTGAGCGTGACCGAGAGCCCGGGGTCGGTCGCGGCGCCGAGATCCGTGGGCGTCGGGTCCGCGTCGATGACGTGCGCGCCGAGCGCCGCGATCATCACGCCGTTATCGGTGCACAGCCGCGGCTTGGGCACGCGCAGTTCGATGCCCGCGGCGTCGCAGCGTTCCTGCGCGAGCGAGCGGATGCGCGAGTTCGCGGTGGCGCCGCCGCCGAGAACCATCGTCTCCACGCCGACGTCCTGCGCGGCGCGGATCGCCTTGAAGGTCAACACGTCCGCGACGGCCTCCTGGAAGGACGCAGCGATGTCGGGCACGTTCAGCGGACGGCCCGCGGCGTTCTCGGCCTCGACGTGCCGCGCGACGGCCGTCTTGAGGCCGCTGAAGGAGAAGTCGTACCGCGCATCCTGCTGCCGGGTCATGGCGCGGGGGAAGCGGATCGCCTGCGGATCACCCTGGCGCGCCAGCTCGTCGATGACGGGTCCGCCGGGGTAGCCGAGACCGAGCAGCCGGGCGACCTTGTCGAAGGCCTCCCCCGCGGCATCGTCGACGGTGGTCCCGAGCTCCGTGATCGGGGCGCCGAGGTCGGTCACGTGCAGCAGGTGCGTGTGTCCGCCGGAGACGAGCAGCGCGATGCAGGGCGGCATCGGGCCGTGCTCGAGGGTGTCGACTGCGACGTGTCCACCCAGGTGATTGAGGCCGTAGAAGGGCACGTCCCACGCCGCTGCATAGGCTTTCGCGGCTGCGACGCCCACGAGCAGCGCGCCTGCGAGGCCGGGCCCGATGGTGACGGCGAGCGCGTCGGGCCGGTCGACGCCGGCCGTGGCGAGGGCGCGCTGCATCGTCGGCACGATGGCCTCGAGGTGGGCGCGCGAGGCGACCTCGGGCACCACCCCGCCGTAGCGAGCGTGCTCGTCCTGGGAGGAGGCGACTTCGTCGGCGAGGAGCCGCGCCGTCTTCGACTCCGGATCCCAGTCGACGATGCCGACGCCGGTCTCGTCGCACGAGCTCTCCACACCCATGACGATCATCGCTGTCCCTGCGCTTCCCGCTTCATCGTGTACGCGTCGGCCCCGGACGGCCGGTAGTAGTTCTTCCGCACCCCAACGGTGGCGAATCCGTTGCGCTCGTACAGCGTCCGGGCGGCCTCGTTGTCGGTGCGCACCTCGAGGAAGACGGCGCCGCCGTGCCGCTCGGCCTCGTCGAGGAGGGTGCGCAGGAGCGCGTATCCCACTCCCCTGCCCTGGTACTCGGGGTCGACGCCGATGGTGAGCACCTCGGACTCGGGGAAGAAAGTGTTGCCCAGCAGACCGATTCCGGCGTAGCCGACGAGCCGATCGCCTGCGCTCGCGTCACGGGCGGCGAAGAAACGGGTGTGCCGCTCGGGCGTGAACGCAGAGGCGGGCCAGGGGCTGTCGCCGACGAACAGGACGGTCTCCAGTTCGGCGCAGCGCTCGGCCTCGTCGGGACGCAGCGGTCCGATCGGGATCTCAGGCACGCGCAGCCGTTTCGACGGCGTCGGGGCGGCGCAGGTACAGCGGGACGAGCGGCTGCGGATCCGTGCCCAGGAGGTGCTTGCCGACCGTGACGAGGCTCGCCGGCGTCGGCGATCCCTCGACGGTCCGGGCACCGTCGACGTCCAGTTCTGCGGGCTTGATGACGCCCGGACCTGCCGTGCGGACACCGTCGGCGTACCGGGCCCAGTAGACCTCCTTGCGCCGCGCGTCGGTGACGACGACCACGTCGCCGGTCTCGCCCCGCATGAGCGCTCCGGCGGCGATGGCGTCGAGGCTGCAGACGCCGTGCACCTCGATGCCGAGCGCGTCGCCGAAGGCCGCGGCGGTGGCCATGCCGACCCGCAGACCCGTGAAGGGGCCGGGGCCGCAGCCGACGATGACGGCGCCCAGGTCGGCGCGCTCGAGCCCGGCCTCGGCGAGACATTCGAGCAGGTAGGGCACGAGCACCTCGGCGTGGCCACGCGCATGCGTGCGATCGCGGCGGGCGAGCACGGTGCCGCTCTCGGAGTCGACGATGCCCACCGTGAGCGCCGGCGTGGCGGTGTCCAGGGCGAGCACGTACATACCTGCAGGTTACCGCCTCGGCTTCGTGCGCCCGAAATCCGCGAGGGCACTCACTCCGGGCGCATCAGGCCGCGGACGAACTGGGCGATCACCGCCCGGACCTCGGTCAACGCCGTGTCCCGGTCGTCGGCGCGGGTGACGTACAGGGCGGATTCGTCGAGCATGCCGAGGATCACGTGCGCGAGCGGTCGCACGGGCTGCGGTGCCATCCACCCCTTCTCGACGGCCTGCCCGATGAGCCCCTCGATCACGGCGAGCCCGTACTTCTCGCCGCGAGCGCGCCAGCCCTCCCAGCCGAGCACCGCGGGGGCGTCGATCATCGTGATCCGCGTGATGCCGGGGGCGGCGATGGCCTCCATGAAGGTGTCGACCGCGAGCAGCATGGTGTCGACGGGGTCGAGGTCGCCGGCAGCGAGCACGGCCTGCGCGGCGCCGCTGATCGTCTCCTCCTCCACCGCGTCGAAGACGGCCTCGAACAGGCCGCGCTTGTCCCCGAACTGGTGGTAGAGCGCGCCGCGGGTGACGCCCGCCGCCTCCACGATCGCCTGGGTGCCGACGCCGGCGTAGCCGTGCTCGGCGAACAGCGTCCGCGCCGCCGCGATCAGCGCGGCGCGGGTCGCGGCGGTGCGTTCCGCCTGGGTCCGGCGGCTGCCCCGATCCTCACCATTGACTTCCATACAGGTTGCACGTAACTTTCATACCGAGTGTTCGTAACTTCGCTTCGACCTTAGCCCCCGACTCCCCGAAGGGTGTGCCATGCGGTGGTTCTACCTGCCCATGATGGCGATCGGCACCGTGGTGCCGTGGGCCCAGTTCGGCGGCTTCTTCGCCGCCGAGGGCCTCGACCTCCCCCTGTTCGTCACGAGCCTGTTCCCCAACGGAGCGGCGTCGGGCTTCACCGCCGACGTGCTGCTGTCGATCGTCGTCTTCCTCGTCTGGTCCTCGACCGACGCCCAGCGGGTCGGCGTGCGCCGCTGGTGGCTCGTGCTCCCGGCGACCTGCCTCGTCGGGCTGTCGCTGTCTCTCCCCCTGTACCTCTACCTGCGCGAGACCCGCGACGCCCCGGCGACCGATGGTGCCGCACCCGCGCCGTCAGGAGTCCCCGCATGAGCCTCGCGTCGCTCCCCACCGGCACCGTCGACTTCCATGTCTACGGGCCGGAGACCTCCGACCATCCGCCCGTGCTGTTCGTGCACGGCATTCTCGTCGACCTCCAGCTCTGGGACCGCGTCGCGAGCGCGCTCGGTGCGGCCGGGCACCGCTGCTGGTCGGCCACCTGGCCGCTGGGCTCGCATCGCATCGCGTGCCCGAAGGCCGTCGCTGACGGTCCACGCGGCGTCGCCCGCATGGTCGCCGACTTCATCGAGGACCAGGGCCTGCAGGGCTGCACCCTCGTCGGCAACGACACCGGCGGCGCGGTCTGCCAGTACCTGCTGAGCGAGCGACCCGAGTTGGTGGGCCGCGTCGTACTGACGAATTGCGATGCCTTCGAGACCTTTCCGCCGCAGCCCTTCGCCGCACTCTTCGCCGTGCTGCGGCACCGCGCGATGATCCGGCCGTTGATGGCGACGTTGCGCTCGATCGCGCTGCGGCACTCGCCGATCGGCTTCGGGCTGCTCGTCACCGATCCCGACCCGGACCTGACCGCGTCCTGGGTGCGGCCGACACAGGTCGCCGCGAAGATCCGCGCCGACCTCGCGACACTGCTGGCCGGGATCGACCCATCGGACCTGACGCGGGTCTCAGCGGCGATGCGCGATTTCCCCGGACCGGTGACGCTGGCTTGGGGCATGGCCGACCGCTGCTTCACGCCGGAGTTGGGCCACCGGCTCACTGCGGCCTTCGGGGACGATCGGCCGGGCGGCACCCGATTCGTCGAGGTCGACGGTGCCCGCACCTTCGTCTCCCTCGACGATCCGCAGGCCGTCGTGCGGGCGATCACCGAGATCGCCGCGCTCCCCGCCCGGTAGCTTCCTCCCAGGCAAGAGCCGAACATGACTGATCGCTCGAACTTTGTCGGTGCCGGGGAGCACCATGGAGTCATGAGCGAGAACACCGATCCCCTCCCCGACTGGGCGCCGCTCGTCCGCGGCCTGCACACCCGGTTCCGCACCCGGGACTTCGCCGCCGGTCTCGAGCTGGTCACCGCGTTCGCCGCCGCGGCGGAGGCCGCGAACCACCACCCGGACCTCACGCTGCGGTACGGCACCGTGGACGTGCTGCTCTACAGCCACGACGCGGGCGGCGTCACCGACCGGGACCGCACCCTCGCCGCACGGTTCTCCGAGATCGCCCGCGAGCGCGAGATCACCGCGAATCCCGGGGAGTCGTCCGTGGTCGAGCTCGGCCTCGACACGGCGGACGCCGCCGAGATCGCGCCGTTCTGGTCTGCGGTACTGGGCGCCGAGATCCAGGACGACGACGGCGATCTCGAGATTCGGGCGCACGGGGCCGACGCGATCCTCTGGTTCCAGCACACCGAGCCGCACGAGACGCCGCGGCAGCGCTTCCACCTGGACGTCTGGGTCGATCCGAGAGAGGCGCGGGGCCGCATCGACGCTGCGGTCGCGGCGGGCGGCCGGCTGGTGTCCGGCACGCACGCCCCCAGCTTCTGGGTGCTCGCCGATGCTCAGGGCAATCACGCCTGCATCTGCACTGTGGCCGGCAGGGATTGAACGAGCCGGGTCAAGCCCCGTCGACCCACTCCCAGGTGACGGTGCGGATGTCGGTGCCCTCGGCGCGCCGCAGGCGGACCATGAGGTGCCGGTCGGCCAGGCGCTCGGCCACGCCCTCGCCCCACTCCACGACGACGACGCAGTCCTCGAGGTCGGTGTCGAGGTCGAGCGCATCCAACTCGTCGAGACCGCCGAGGCGGTAGGCGTCCACGTGGACGAGACCCGGGTCGCCCGGCGCCCCCGGACGATGCTCGCGGGCGATGATGAACGTCGGCGACGAGACGCGCCCAGTCACTCCGAGTCCGGCGGCGATCCCACGGGTCAGCGCGGTCTTCCCAGCGCCGAGCGGACCGTCAAGTATGACGAGGTCACCCGCGGCGAGCTCACCCGCGAGCTCCCGGCCGAGGGCCTCGGTGTCCTCGACCTCGGGCAGGACGCGCTCGCCCGGCACGGCTCCGCTCACTGCGGCACCGCCCGCGCGACGAGGTCGGCGATCGCCCGCGCCACCCGTGGCGCGGACTCGAGGATCAGCATGTGCCCTGTCTCCGAGAGCACGATCAGCTCGGAATCGAGCTCATCGGCGAGCGCCTTCGACTTACGCAGCGGCGTCATCCAGTCGTGGTCGCCGCACACCACCGACGTCGCGATGCGGCGCAGCACCGGGAGCGCGCCTCGCTCGTCGTACTCCTCCAGCGCGGGCATGAAGCCCGCGTAGGTGCCGAGCGGCGCCGACAGGCTCATGGTCGATGAGAAGTCCGTCATGGTCGCGCTCCGATCGCCGGGCGCGTAGGCCCCCGCGGTGACGAAGGGCGTCGCCAACGGCTTGATCACCTCGCGGCCCCGGCCGACGACGGAGGGCAGGAATCGGATCGCGGCACGCACCATGTCGAGCACCGGGTTGCGCAGCGCCGCAGCCAGTCCCACTTCCGTCAGGGCGTGCGAGGCGGTGCCGAGCAGCGAGGCGCCGACCACCCGGGTGCCGATCAGCTCGGGATGTCCGGTCGCGAACGCGCAGATCGCCATGCCGCCCATCGAGTGCCCGGCGAGCACGACCGGCCCCTCGGGCACGAGGGCCCGCAGGACGCTGGCGACGTCGTCGCCGAGCAGGGCGACGGTGCTCTGCTCGGGGGTGCAGGAGCCGGAGTCGCCATGGCCGCGGCAGTCGGGGAAGACCATGCGCACGTCGTCGCCCCAGCGGGCCTGCAACTCGTTCCGCACCAGTACCCACGACGCGGTCCGCAGCGTGAAACCGTGCACGAAGAGCACGGTGACCGGCGCCGTCCGGGGGCCGACCTCGCGGACGTGCAGGGGCACACCGTCGGGGCTCATGACGATCGACTCCCGGTCGGACCGGAACACCAGGTCGTCGGGCGAGATGGGGTCGTCGCCCGCCCCGCGCACACCGAGAACCCTTGCTGCGGCTGCGATCGTCGTCAGCGCGGCGACGGCGACGCCCGTTCCGAGGCCGGCGAGCAGGGCGGGGCCGGGCAGGCGCTCGGGGATGTGGATGCGGCCGCGATCGTCGTTCACAGTTCCCCCGTGTAGGTCCGGACGGCGCGCCCGCGCACGCCGGTGAGGATCTCGTAGTCGATGGTGCCGACCTTCTCCGCCCAGTCGGCGGCGACGTCGGCGCCGGGCGCGTCCCCGAACAGGACGGCGGTGTCCCCCTCGGACACGCCTCCCCCGTCGGGCCCGAGGTCGATCACGCTCTGGTCCATGCAGACCCGGCCGACCTGCGGGAAGCGCCGGCCTCCGATCGCCACCTCGATGCGGCCGCTCAGCGGGCGCCACACGCCGTCCGCGTAGCCGGCCGGGATCAACCCGACGACGGTGTCGCGTGGCGCGATCCAGCTGTGGCCGTAGCTCACCCCGTCGCCCTTGCGGATCCGCTTGATCAGGATGACGGGCGCGGCGAAGGTCATCGCGGGCCGGAGCCCGAACTCCCTGCCGGGCACCGGGACTCCGCCGTAGAGGGCGATGCCGGGGCGGACCAGGTCGAAGTGCAGGTCGGGGCGCGTCAGCGCGGCCGCGGAGTTCGCGGCGTGCACCTGCGTGGGCGTCAGTCCGTGCGCCCGGGCGTCGGCGACGGTGGCGGCGAGCGCATCGCGCTGGACGTCGAGGAACGGGTGCTCCGGCTCGTCGCCGTGCGCGAGGTGGGTGAAGACGCCCTGGAGTTCGACCGTGCCCGCCCGCTCGGCCTCGACGAGCGCGTCGCGGGTGGCGGCCCACTCCGCGGCGGAGACCCCGTTGCGGCTGAGCCCGGTGTCGACCTTGACGTGCACCGTCGCGGGCCGGCCGACGTTCCTCGCGGCGGCCACGACGGCGGCCAGCTGGCGCGGCGAGCTGACGCCGATCCGCACGTCGGCGTCGATGGCCCGCTCGAAGCCGCTCGTGCTGAGCCAGCTGAGCAGCGGCGCGGTGACGCCGCCCTCGCGCAGCGCGACGGCCTCGTCGACGGTGGTCACGCCGATCTCGGTGGCGCCGCCCGCGAGCACGGCCCGCGCCACGGGCGGGGCGCCGTGCCCGTAGGCGTCGGCCTTGAGCACGGCCATCACCTCGGCCCCCGGCGCGTGGTCGGCGACGATCCGCGTGTTGTGCGCGACCGCGCCCAGGTCGATCTGCGCGGTCAACCGCTCCAGCCCGGTCACGGGAATCGATGTCTTCATGGCGCTGCTCAGCCTAGTCGCGCAGCAGGGCGACCAGGACGCCCGGCACCGCCGCACTGATCGCTGCGGCGTGCGTCGGGGCACCGTCGGCGGCGCGGTCCGCGGCGAGGCCGTGCACCCGCGCGGCGCAGGCGGCCGCGTCGAGCGGAGCGAGTCCGGAGGCGAGGAGTTTGCCGACGAGTCCGGTCAGCACGTCGCCGGAGCCGGGCGTCGCGGCCCAGGACGAGCCCGCGGTGTCGGCCACGCCGGTGCCGTCGGGCGCCGCGATGACGGTGACGTGCCCCTTGAGCAGCACTGTCGCGTCGAGTTCGCGGGCCGCCTCGCGGACGGCCGCGACCCGGTCGTTGCCGACGGGACCCACGAGCCGCGCGAATTCCCCCGCGTGCGGCGTCAGCACCGTCGGGGCGGTGCGGCCGGACAGCAGCCCCGGGTGCTCGGCGAGCAGGGTCAGCGCGTCGGCGTCGAGCACCGTCGGGAGGTCCTGGTCGAGGACCCGGGCCAGACGGTCCGCGGCGGCTCCGTCGGTCCCCATGCCGGGGCCTACGGCCCACGCCTGCACGCGCCCCGCGTCCGCCACGTCATCGCTCGCGACCACCTCTGGCCAGGCGGCGAGAACCACCTCGCGGGCGGTGCCGGCGTAGCGGACCATGCCCGATGTCGCGCGGATCGCGGCGCCCGTCGCCAGAACGGCCGCGCCGGGATACTGATCGCTCCCGGCGACGACGCCGAGCACGCCGAGGCTGTACTTGTCGTCGGCCGGGCCGGGGACGGGCCAGAGCGCGGCCAGGTCGGCGTCGTCGTAGGCGCGCAGCTCGCCCGCACCGAGCGTGAGACCGATGTCGACGAGCTCGACACGGCCGCACCGGGCCGGAGCGAGGGCGTGGACGGGCTTGAGAGCACCGAAGGCGACAGTCACCGCCGCGGTCACGGCCGGGCCGTGGACGACGCCCGTGCGCACGTCGACGCCCGACGGGGTGTCCGCCGCGACGATCGGCGCGGTGATCCCGGCGACGAGGTCCGCCGCCTCCGGCCGGAGCGCGCCGTGCGCGCTGATCCCGACGATGCCGTCGACCACCAGGTCCGGACGGCGCGGCACCGCGACGACCCGCCCGCCCGCGCGCTTGAGGGCGCGGAGCCCCGCGGCGTGCGCACGGTCGGGGGCGAGCAGCACAGCCTCCACGGCGACGCCGCGGCGGCGGAGGAAGGCGCCGGCGAAGAGCGCGTCGCCGCCGTTGTCGCCGGAGCCGACGAGCAGCGTGACGCGGCGGCCCGCGGTGCCGCCCGTGCGATCGATCAGGTCGCGCGCGCACACGCCCGCGAGGCCGTAGGCGGCGCGGCGCATGAGTGCGCCCTCGGGCAGGGCGGCGAGGAGGGGCGCCTCGGCCGCGCGCACGGTGTCGGGGTGGTGGAAGTGCCGCACGCCGCCACGGTACGGCAGATCGGCTAACGTGAGCGGCGTGACGGATGCGAACAAGCTGGTGAAGCAGTTGCAGCGCCGGGGCCCGCACCGCGTGCTCAAGGGCGACCTGGGCGTCGCGGGCCTGCCCGGCGTGATCTACACGCCCGAGATCGGCTCGAACCTGCCCGCGGTGGCCTTCGCCCACGACTGGCTCACGCCGTCGAAGCGCTACTCGAAGACGCTCGAGCACCTCGCCTCCTGGGGCCTGGTGGTTGCCGCGCCGGACACGGAGGGTGGCGTGCTGGCCTCCGACGGTCGCCTCGCGATCGACCTGGGCACCGCTCTCGACGTGATCACCGAGGTCCGCCTTGGCGATGGCGCCATCACCGTGAACAAGACGAAGCGCGCCGTGGTCGGCCACGGCTGGGGCACCGGGGCGGCGCTCATCGCCGCTGCGGCCGACTCCCGCGTCGAATGGCTCGCCGCATTGTTCCCGGCGCCCACCTCGCCGCAGGCCGAGAAAGCCACGACCGGCACCCATGCGAACGCGCTGATCCTGGGCGCGCCCGGCAACGAGCATTCGATGACCTCGAACGCCGGCGTCCTGTCTCTGCGCTACGCGGGCCCGACGGAGCTGCGGATCGTGCCCGGCGCCGAGCCCGGCGGCCTGGCGGAGGGCATCTCACTGCGCGGCGCCCTCGGCGCGGGCGGCTCCGACAAGTCGACGCAGAAGATGGTCCGTGCGCTCCTGACGGGCTACCTGCTCGGCGGGCTCGCCGAGAACAAGGCGTACAAGGTCTTCACCGAGGTCGGCGCCGACCTGGGCGACAGCTCGTACGTCTGGGACCCGAACGCGGAGCCCGAGCAGCCCAGCGCCCTGCAGCGCCTCCGCAGCCTGGCCTGAGGGCCAGCGCTCAACCCGAGTCCTGACTCAGCCCGCGCTGAGCCAGGACTCCGACTGCTCCGCACGCGCGATCACCGGGATCGGCCGGGTGATCTCGGCCGGTTCCGGCGCGACGCCCGCGACGCGCAGGAGCTCGTCGAGCAGGTCCTGTCGCCCGGCGATGCGGATCGCGCGGGCGTGGTCCTCGGGGTGCGGGTCGGTGCTGCTCATCGGTTCTCCTAACTCCCGCTGACCGCGAATTCGGCGCCGGTGCCCTGGTCGGCGGATTCGGCGGGCGGGCACGGCTCCACCGCGGGTGCAGTGTCCTGCGCGCCGTTGTTCTTGGGCTTGACCGGGGCGGCCGGCACCACCGGTACGACGGGGCCCGGCGTGGCCGCCGGGGCCGCGCCGCCACCGGTCGACGGGGCCGGCGTGGTTCCGCCGCCCGTGCCGGACGGGGACGCTGCCGCCGGCGTTGCGCCGCTACCGGTCGCTGCGCCGGTCCCGGTCCCGGTGCCGTTGCCGTTCTGCGTCGCAGGCTTCGCATCGGCCGGCTTCGCGTCGCCGGCCTTGCCCGTACCGTCCTCGCCCTTGTCCGCGCCGTCCTCGGCGTTGACGGCAGTGAGTTTGCCGTCCTCGCCGACCTTGAGCGTGGCCTTCTCGACGACCGTGCCGTCCGGCTTCTTGGCGGTGACCTCCACAGTCTTACCGTCGGGACTGAGCGTGGCGGTGACGGTGCGGCCGAGGGCGTCGACGCCCAGGACCTTCTCGCCCTTCATGCCCCTGTCGCCGGCCTTGTCAGTGCCCTTGTCACCCGTCGAGTCCGTGCCCTTGCCATCGCCGGTCTTGTCCTTCTCGCTCAGAGCCTCGGTGAGTTTCGGGAGCAGCTGCGAGAGCCACGACGGCGTGCCGCTGCCCGTACCGGTACCGGCGCCCGTGCCGGTGCTGGGCGTCGCGTTCGACGGGGCGGTACTCGCGCCCGTCGTGGTGGGCGAGGTCGTCGTGCCGGTGGTCGTGGGGCCGGTGGTGCTCGGGCTGGTCGGGCTGGTCGACGTCGGAGTCGTGCTGGACGGGCTCGTGGACGTCGGCGACGTGCTCGACGGCGAGGGCGTCGTGGGCGACCCGCTGCCGCCGCCTCCGCCGCTGGTCACCGGCGACGCGGTGGTCGGGCTCGTCGTGGTCTGCGTGGTGGTCGCCGTGATCGTGCCGAAGGACGGGGCCGGGAACGCCGACGCATCGATGCCCTTGGCCGCCGCCGGCACGGTCGCGTAGGCGGCCTGGACGGCGGAGACCGCAGCTGCGTTGATCTGGTCGAAGCGGGCGAGGTCCTGCGCGAGTTGCGCTTCGAATCGCTCACGGGAGCCCGCGTTGAGTTCGGCAAACGATACGACTCCCGGAACCACCAGACCCGCGACCCGCATCACGCCTACCCACACGCCGGCGTCCGCTTCCTTCGAAGCGAACTCGCTGAGCGCGTCCGTCTTCGTCTTCACCGCGGACAGGACCGCGCCCGGTACCGATTCCGCCGCGGCCGCGGTCCTCTCGAGGACCGTGGCTACCGGCTCGCTCCGCCTCTGCTGCGCGTCCAGGGTCGTCACGGCGGCGCGTCCGGCATTGTCGGGCCAGGCCGTCTGCACGCTCGTACGCGCCGCGGACTGGTCCGTGACGGCCTGACGCGCGGCCGTGGCCTGCTGCCGCAGCATGACCGCATCGCCCCGAAGAGATGCGAGATCGATGCCTCGCTCGTTGTCGTAGTCGCGGCACACGTGATCACGCCAATCGGGCCATATCTTCTGCGACAACCACTTCGCGATGTCGAGCATCGCCTTGAAGTACTGCAGGCAATCCGCACCCGCGTCGAGCATCTGGTCAACGGTCTGCTCCGCCACGGATCAGGCCCCCGTGACGGCGGCAGCGCCACTGTCGTCGGTGGTCCTGTGCGCCGATGCGGACGTGGTCAACCCGGTGCCGCACGCGCGCGAGGCCACCTGCCAGGTGTCGACGCCCTTCGCGAGGCTCTCCATTGTGGCGGCGTAGGCGGCACCGTCGTCCTGGTACTTCCGCCCGAAGTCACCGGCCTCCGCGGTGAAGCCGCGGAGGCGGCCGGCGACGGTGCCGAGGTTGTCGGCCACCGTCGAATAGCTGCCGCCGGCCGTTGACACCGCGACGACGTCGATCTTCGTGCCCATGCGATCCCCCTCGCTCACACGTCCCCTTACTCATTGGACGCACCAGCAGGCGAATCGGTTCCTCTTCTTCCTCAGATCGCCCCGGCCGCGCGCACCGCGTCGAGCAGACCGGACGGGCGGGCGTTGACGGGGAGGGGCTCGACCTGCGCGAAGCCGCAGCCGATGGCGCGGGAGGCACCGTCGGCCTCCTCGCTGTCGCCGACCATGAGCACCCTCTCCGGCGGCAGGCCGAGGGCGGCGGTGGCGGCGTGGAAGACGGCGAGGTCCGGCTTGGCGTGGCCCACCTCGAAGGAGAGGACGAACTCGTCGACGAGGCCCTCGATGCCCTCGCGCTCGAACGCGGGGCGGATGTCGTAGCCGATGTTGGAGAGCACGCCCACCTTCAGGCCGGCCTCGCGCGCGGCGCGGAGCACGGCGGCGGTGTCGGGGTAGATCGACCAGTTCAGCGGGTTCGAGAACTCGCCGTAGAGCCGCTCCCGCTCGCCCTCTTCGGCGACGCCGGAGTGCTCGAGGACGTGCAGGTACGCGCCGCGGTGGTCCGCGGAGGAGAGATCGCGGGCGTGCCAGGTACGCAGCGCCTCGCCCGCCATCGGCACTGGGACACCGACGGGCACCGTCATCCGGTACAGGAGCTCGTGCTGGGCGGCGTCGTCGAGCTCGCGTCCGTCCGCGTCGTTGAGCCCTGCGAACCACGCCGGGTCCGGCTCCAGCCGGAACAGCGTCCCCGAGAAGTCGAACAGCACACCCTCGTAACCGGTCATAGCCACACGCTACCGGTTATGAAAACGTTTCGACAGTAGGTTCCCGGAACAGCACCGTCAGGAGATGAGACCCGCGAGGCGCTCCGCGGTGCCGCGGGCGACCTCCTCGGTGGGCGCCTCGACCATCACGCGGACCAGCGGCTCCGTGCCCGACGGGCGCAGCAGGATCCGGCCGGCCTCGCCGAGAGCGGCCTCCTCCACGGCCAGCGCCGCGACCAGATCCGACGAGGCCATCGCCGCGGCCTTGTCGATCACGCGCACGTTCACCAGCACCTGCGGCAGCACCGTGAGCACAGACGCCAGCTCGGCCAGCGAGGAGCCGGTCTGCGCCATCCGCTCCATGATCTTGAGTCCCGTGAGCACGCCGTCGCCCGTGGTGCCGAGCGCCGGAAGCACGATGTGCCCCGACTGCTCGCCGCCCAGGGCGTAGCCGCCGGTACGCAGTTCCTCGAGCACGTACCGGTCGCCCACCGCGGCGGTCCGCAGCGTGATGCCCGCGGCCTTCATCGCGAGGTGCAGGCCGAGGTTGCTCATCACCGTCGCGACCAGCGTGTGGTCGGTGAGCTCGCCCGCCTCGTCCATCGCGATCGCGAGGATCGCCATGATCGCGTCGCCGTCGATGGTGCGGCCGGCCGCGTCGATCGCGAGGCAGCGGTCGGCGTCGCCGTCGTGACCGAGACCGAGGTCGGCCTCGTGTGCGAGCACCGCCGCGCGCAGGCTCTCGAGGTGCGTCGAGCCGCAGTCGCGGTTGATGTTCAGCCCGTCGGGGGCGTCGTGGATCGCGATCACCTCGGCGCCCGCGTCGCGATAGGCCTTGGCGGCCACCGTCGAGGCGGCACCGTTGGCGGCGTCGACGACGACCTTGAGGCCCGCGAGCGGGACGTGTACCGCGGACTCCAGGTGCGCGACGTAGCGGTCGACGGCGTCGAAGGCGCGCTTGACGCGGCCGATCGCGGCACCCGTGGGGCGGGGCGGGGCGGGGTCATCGAGGGCCGCCTCGATGGCGTCCTCCTGCGCGTCCTCCAGCTTGTGGCCGCCGCGGGCGAAGAACTTGATGCCGTTGTCCGGCATGGGATTGTGCGAGGCGGAGATCATCACGCCGAGCGCGGCGTCGTACTCGGCCACGAGGTGGGCGACGGCGGGCGTGGGCAGGACGCCCACGAGCAGCACGTCGACGCCGGCGCTGGTCAGGCCCGCGGAGACCGCGGCCGACAGCATCTCCGACGACGCCCTCGGATCCCAGCCGACGACCGCGAAGGGCCTCGTCCGGCCCTCGAGGTCGTGTGCACCGAGCACCGCCGCGGCTGCGGCGGACAGGCGCAGCGCCAGGTCGGCGGTCAGATCCTTGTTGGCCAGGCCGCGCACACCGTCGGTCCCGAACAGACGCCCCATGGGTCATACCTCGCTAGAGAAAGAAGAGGGAGGAGGCGAACCGGCCCCGCGGCCGGTCGCGCTCACCGCCATGACGGCGGCGAAGGAGGTGGAAACGAGACCAGGGCAGGCGCCCGCACGAATGCGGGTGCCTGCCCTGGGACGAGCCTGCAATCAGCGCTTGCTGTACTGCGAAGCCTTGCGGGCCTTCTTCAGGCCGTACTTCTTGCGCTCGACGGCACGCGGGTCACGCGTGAGGAAGCCGGCGCGCTTGAGCGCGGGGCGATCCTCGGGCGAGACCTCGATCAGCGCGCGGGCGATGGCGAGGCGCAGCGCGCCCGCCTGGCCCGACGGGCCGCCGCCGGTGAGGTTGGCGGCGATGTCGAAGGACTCGAGGCGCTCGACGGTGACCAGCGGGGACTTCACCAGCTGCTGGTGCAGCTTGTTGGGGAAGTAGTCCTCGATGGTGCGGCCGTTCAGCACGAAGTTGCCGGTGCCGGCGGTCAGACGCACGCGGACCACGGCCTCCTTGCGGCGGCCGACGGTCTGGATGGGACGCTCGACGACGACGGGGCCACGGGGGGCGCGGGTCTCGGCCGAGGCCTCGGGGGTCTCCGAGGTGTACTCGTTGGGAACGACCTCGGCGTCGGTCTCGTTGTTCTCGATCGTGTCGCTCACTGCTGCGCCACCTGCTTGATCTCGTAGGGAACCGGCTGCTGCGCGGTGTGGGGGTGGTTCGGGCCGGCGTAGACCTTCAGCTTGCCGCCGATGGCGCTGCCCAGCTTGTTCTTCGGGATCATGCCCAGAACAGCCTTCTGCACCACGCGCTCCGGGTTCTTGGAACCGAGGACCTCGCTGATGGTGCGCGAGCTCAGGCCGCCCGGGAAGCCCGAGTGGCGGTAGTGCCGCTTGTCGGTGAGCTTGGCGCCCGACAGGGCGACCTTCTCGGCGTTGATGATGATGACGTAGTCGCCGCCGTCAACGTTGGGGGCGTAGGTCGGCTTGTGCTTGCCGCGCAGCAGGGTGGCAGCTGCGACAGCGAGGCGGCCGAGCACCACGTCGGATGCGTCGATGACGTGCCACTGCCGGGTCACGTCACCCGCCTTCGGGGTGTAAGTAGGCACAGGAGATCCTCTGCTCGATGGTTCGATGCCGGTCCCATGTGCGGCAAGAGCGCTCCCGGCGACCAACGGAGACCCGGGGCTCGACTCCGCATCGCACCCCAGTCCTACGACCGGAGGGCAGCGCGGCGCCACACACCAGCGGACCAGAGTACGCGGGTGCCCCGTCGCAGGTCAAAACGGCCTGATCCCTGCCCGACGGTGCCGCGGCTCAGGGTCCGGTAGGGGGCTTTCCCGGATGTGGCGGGGCACCGTCCGGAAATAGCGTCGAGGACATGACCACCCCGACCGTGGAGGCGCCCGCCGCGCCCGCGACCGACGCCCAGCCCCCGCGCTGGACCACCGCCCAGCTCATCGGCTTCCGCCTGCTCTTCAGCCTGGGCGGCGGCCTGACCATTCTCTCCGTCTTCGGCAGCCTGCAGCTCGCGCCCGTGATGTCGGTGGTGCAGGGCCCGTTCGCCCGGCTCGGCGCGCTCGTCACCGGCACCGAGCTGCAGCTCCCCGAGCTCACCAGCTCGGGTGATTCGATGGGCATCTGGCAGTACCACATCGGCTGGGCCGTGGTCGCGGTCGTGATCACCGCCGTCTGGACGTTGCTCGACCGGGGCCGCGGCGACTACCGCAGCCTCGGCGGGCTGCTCTGGCAGGTGGGCCGGATCGCGCTGGCGAGCGGCATGATCTTCTACGGCCTGGGCAAGGCGATCCCCACGCAGATGGGCTTCATGCAGCTGCCGACCTACGCGCTGCAGCCCGCCGGCGACATCAGCCGGATGAACATGCTGTGGGGCTTCATGGGCGCCTCGGACGGCTACTCGATCGTCACCGGTCTCGTCGAGCTGATCTCCGGCATCCTGCTGCTCTCGCGCCGCACCTGGATCCTGGGCGCGCTGGGCTCGATCGTCTCCATGGTGCAGGTGCTGCTCATGGACAGCTTCTACAACGTGCCGGTGAAGTTCCTCTGCTTCGAATTCCTGGTGATCGCGATCGCCCTGCTCGCGCCGCAGTGGCTGAACCTGGTCCGCGCGGGCTTCGGCCGTGCGACCGGACCGATGCCCGCGATCTGGCCCGCCGCGGGTTCCGACCGGTCGTGGCTGCGCCGTGCGGGGAAGACGGCGGCCGCGCTCGCCCTCATCGCGATCACCGGGGTCGGCCTCGCCGCCGGGGTCATGATGAAGTCAGCGCTCTCGGAGACGCGCGGCGACGTCGACGGTACGTGGCACGCCACGTCGTTCCGGGTGGACGGCCGCGAGGCGGCCCTCGCCACCGACCCGGCGTGGATCAACGTGGCCATCACCTACCGCGGACGCGGAATGTGGGAGGCCGCGGGCGAGTCGTACAACGCCTTCGTCACCCAAGACTCCGCGGCACGGGTCACTCCCTGGCTCCTCGACGTCAGCGACTCCGCGCTCACGATCAAGCCGAGCAAATCCGGCCCCGAGACGGTGCTGCAGTACACGCAGCCGGACCGCGACCGGCTGACGATCAGCGGGCGGGTCGACGGCCGCGAGATCGTGGCTGCCTACGAGCGGCGCCCGATGAAGCGGGATTCCGAGCCGCTGCGGTTCACGCACCCCGTCCCCGACGAGGACGCGCCGACCCTCGACTTCCCCTGAGCCCCGTTACATCTGTCACTAGGAGTGGTCGTGAGCCAGATTTACGATGACGGCATGAGCGCCCCCCAGAGCCCGCTGGGCCCGTCCGCACCGTCGAACCATCCCGGGCAGGGGGTACCGCCCCTGCCCGGTCCCCCGCCGCTGCCGGGGCCACCGCCCCCGTCCGAGCCGCCCGCGCCGGAGCCCGTGTGGTCGAGCGCGCGGAAGCTGGCCTTCCGCCTGCTGTTCGTGGTCGGCGGCGGCATCCTCCTGCTGTCCGTGTACGGCAACGCTGGGCTGGCCGTCGTGTGGAATCTCTCCGGCATCTGGTGGCTGCTCGCGCAGATCGGCAGCTTCGTCACCACCGGCGGGGGCGTCGACATCGTCATCTCCGGCGGCGGCGACAACCGGTGGCAGTGGTCCATGCACCTCGGCTGGATCCTGGTCGGTCTCGTGATCGTGGTGGTGTGGACGGCGCTCGACCGCAACCGGCCGAACTACCGCGCGCTGTTGGGACTGCTCGGCGTGTTCGCGCGGTTCGCGCTGGCGCTGTCGATGCTGTTCTACGGCATCGCCAAGGTGATCCCCACCCAGATGGGCTTCATGGCGCTGCCCGCGCACCAGTTGCAGCTCACGGGCGACACCAGCCTGTTCTCCACGCTGTGGGGCTTCATGGGCGCGTCGGTCCCGTACATGGTGATCACCGGCCTGGTGGAGCTGACGGCGGGCGTGCTGCTGCTGTGGCGGCGCACCGCGGTGCTGGGGTCGCTGGTCGTGATCGTCGCGATGGGCCAGGTCTTCCTGCTCAACCTCTTCTACGACGTGCCCGTGAAGATCATCGCGGGCGAGCTGCTGATCATCGCGATCGCCCTCACCGTCCCGTACGCGCCGAACCTGCTGCGGGCGGCGCTGAACCGCCCGACTGCGACCCCGGTGCCGCCGCTCCCGGTCGCCGGCGCGAGCCGTTCGTGGGCCCGGATCACGGGGCAGGTCCTCAAGTTCGGCATCGCGGGGATCCTGATGATGGTGCTCACGGCGAGCGGTGCGCTCATGACCTACGTGATCCACACCCCGCGCTCCGCACTCGACGGGGTCTGGCGGGCCACGTCCTTCACTGTCGACGGTGCCCCTGCCGGGCTTGCGCAGCGCGATCCGGCTCCGTGGTCGAACGTGGCGATCACCCTGCGCGGCAATGATTCCAACGCGGCCCTGAAGTCGCTGAGCACTGCGTACGACAGCGTGGTGACGCAGGAGCCCTCCGGCTACACCACCGCGTGGGGGCTCGAAATGGAGGGCGACGTGCTCGCGCTCCGCAAGAAGGAGGGTGACGCTCCCCTGCGCGTGACCGCGCGCGTCGACGGCGACCGGCTGCAGCTCAGCGGCACGGTGGCCGGCAAGCGCATCGAGGGCGTCTACGAGCGCCGATTCATGGAGCGGCAGCGTTCGCACTTCCGCTTCGTTCAGCCCGACGATTCCGGCGCCGCCGGCCCGGAACGAGGAGGTTCCTGACATGACCAGACCATTCCGCTTCGCGGTGACCGCACTGCCGGTGCCGCAGCTCGGCGACTGGGCGACCTATGCACGGTCGGTGGAGTCCGACGGCTTCGACGTGCTCGCGCTGCCCGAGAACTACCCGCTGCCCGACGGTTTCACCTCCGCCGCGGTGGCGCTGGGCGCGACCTCGACGCTGGAGGTGGCGAACTACGTGGTGGCGTCGCCGCTGCACGATCCGAAGCACGCGGCGTGGCAGGCGCATTCGCTGGCGACGATCAGCGGCGGCCGGTACCGGTTCGGCATCGGCACGGGCCGGCCCGACGTGGCCGGCGACGCCGCCGCCCTCGGCGTGCCCTTCGGCACGGGCGCCGAGCGCCTCGCTCGCGTCGTGGACACGCTCGACGCCCTGGCAGCGCTCGACGGTGCCGGGCACACCCCGGTGCTCATGGCGGCGGGCGGGCCGAAGGCCCTCGCGGTGGCGCGCGAGCGGGCCGACACCGTGGCAGTCGCGACGGCGCCCACCACCACGGCGGAGGCCCTCGCGGCGCTGACGGCGCCGCTGCGGGACCGGGTGGAGCTCGCGTGCTCGATCTTCGCGGTGAACGGCTTCGCGCCCGACTACGTGAGCGCGTTCATCGGCACCGACCTCGACGCCCTGCGCGCCGTGGACTCCCCGGCGCTGGTGGACGGCTCCGTGGACGAGATCTGCGAGACGTTGATCCGCCGGCGCGAGGAGTACGGCTTCTCGCTCATCGCGCTCGGCGGGCACACCCTGGAGGCGATGCGCCCGGTGGTCTCGCGCCTGGCCGGGACGTGACGCGCCGACGGTGCCCCTCCCCGACGGCACCCCTCAACGGCGTTTCAGGCGCATGATTGGGGGCATGCGCCCAGAACTGAGGTCCGTGCCCGGTGCCGCCCCGCAGGGCGTGGTGTTCGGGGATCCGCACGTCACGCCCGACGGGACGACAGTCATCACCGTCTCCCGGGTGCGGCGCCGGCGCGGCGGCGAGGACCGCGTCTCCGCGATCGGCGTCTATACCGTGCAAGACGGGCAGGCGGTGTGGTCGCCGGCCGTCGACGCGGACCGCATCGCCCTGATCGGCGTGGCGACCGGCCTCATCGCCGCGACGCTGGGTTCCCTCGCCGTGCTGCGGCAGCCGCCGTGGCCGCTGATGACCGGCGCGATCACGGTGACCCGAGACAGGTAGGGCCCTCCGGCTGGCTCGTCCACCATCGCCACTTGCACCAGCTCGACACCGCGGGGCCGGGAAACCGAGCGCCGGCGCAACCTCGAGACACCAGAAGACGAGCGGTACCCACCGCCTCCGCGCAGCGGCAGCCATCACCAGCTCCTCCTTCACCCGCACATCCATTTCAACAACCCGCCACTTGGGGACTCCTCTGCGCCAAGCTACGGAACAGGCTGAGCTCGTTCGGTCTGAGACTTCAGTGGATCTAACAGGACAACTATCGAACCCTCAAGGTCAGCTTGGGCGGATGCTTAAGTCCTAACCCCCACGAGGCAGGGAATCCACCCTGGCCAGCTACCTCCTCCCCGCCCCACCAGCCGCGTCTTAACTATCGCGCCCGAGGCATGGCGGTCGGTCGCCCCGTCGACCAGCCGTTCATGTGCTCGGCAGCCTGGGCGGCGGCAGTGACGTCGGGGGTGCCTATCGCGAAGTTGTCCGAGCATCCGATTGCGTTACAGATCGAACGCGGCGATGAACCGCACCGCGGCGCACCGGCCAGCAGACCTGCCGCGGAAGTACTTGAAGAGTTCACCGGACGCCGCACTGAGTAATGCTATCCCCGTGACAGCCCCCCAGACGGGGGAGCCCGAGATAGCCGCTGACAGTCCTGTGGCGGTTGTAGTCAGGCCGACCGCGGGCGCGCCCACATTGACGGCGGTCTTCCAGCTGGCGGCCTTTGCTCGGCGGTTGAGCTCGTCAGACGCGGAACGAATCTGCGAGCCAAAGACGTGTGACGCTCTCTTGGGTCCGCTACGATCAAGCTCGGCCGAATATGTGTCGAGAGCGACGTTCAGAGTATTGCGCCACAATGTGAACTCGTCACTACTCCGGATGTCAATCAGGTCTCTGAACGTTATTTTTTCGGGGCTGAAGCGAGGTATTCCTACTGTCGCGAGGGTCTGGAGGTGTCGGCCCTCACCGAACGGGCTGTCGGTGAGGGCATGCTCCTCGCCCAGCTCGTCAATGATCGCTTCAGTACGTACTTCGAGGATGCGGAGCTCGATCTTATTCGTGAGATAGAGATCCGCGTTGGTTTCCACCACGTTTGCAAGCTGCCACGATACCTCCATGAGTGCGCGCGCGAACGCGTCGACTTGCTGAAGACGCGAGATTCCAGTAGGGAAGTCGGCCGGCCGCATACCACAGACTTCCATGAGTATCGATGCATTGTAATCGAAGAACGGAACTTCGTGTGGGTGGGATTCTTTCCAGTACCCCTGCTCGATTACGGCGAGAAGCGTCTCCATCCCGTCTCCAAGATTGAATGGCACAATCCACTTCTGGCGCTCGCTGCTCTCCAGTACCGGATGGACGCGTGATACCCGCACCACGTCAGCACTGATTAGGGGATCGATCTGAGCGATGCTGCCTGCGGCTCGCCTAATGAATTCTGGGTCGGGCTTTAAGATGGGCTCGCCCTTGACGTCGTAGAAGACTCGCCGCAAGGGATCTGCGAGTACGATGCCGTTACACGCCGCGAGGTGTGACTGCAGCTCAAGGATCGGCGGGTCGGCGGATGCCCTGGCCGGACTTAGACCGAAGTTGCGGAGGGTGGCCACGCTATCCGTGTGGTGACTGACCAGCGGCCAAATCTCGTTGCTCGGATTGTCGAAGGAGTCTGTGTCTGCTGACCATTCAGCATGCCAGTCGCGTAGTGCATCCACTTCCGCGGGCCCGAGGCATCGTCCACGGGCGACATCCTTGGCGTCAGCGCCCAACGCCAGCCGAAAGATGTCAGTGATCCGGTCGTGGCTCTTCGCGCCCATAACTGGGAGACACTACTCTCGCTCATCAATGGAGTGGCCGGTCCCCGATTGTCGGTCCACCCCGTGCTGGAGTCCAGGGGGTTGAATCCGTTCTCAGTGCGTTATCATCTGAACGGATGACACTCTGGGCGCGCCACCGGTGCACGCCACTAACGCAAACGCACGCTGTTACCCGTGCCGTCCTGCCCCGAGTAGTGTCCGAGAGAGGACGGCTCGGTCATGCCCCTTGACAATCGCTCCGCGTATCAGACTGCGGCTCGTCTGCCAACGTCGGCCACGGGTCATTGGGCGGTACCGGTCTCGCGGCTTCAGGCAACGGCAGGCTGGTCACAACGAACAGGTTCAGGATGTCGTCGCGATCCAAAAACATGATCTGACTACGCTTGGAGGCATCGAGTGCGTTCCCGAGCCAGTTTCGGGCCTGCTTGGTAATCTCCCCGCCCGCCACGATGAATGCGTGGTCGACGAGCACCCGGTGGTTGATCTCCGGATCGAAGATCTCGTGCGCGAGCATCATGAGCGCCTGGTTGTGGATCTCGGCCATGTTGGCGTTGCCAGCTCTCGTGACACCAGACGCGTCGAGCTTGCCCTTCTTGGCCTGAATCCCGAAATATAGGACGTGCTGGGTCGGCAGCGTGTACCGCATCCAGATGTCCTTGCCGTACTCGAGCGCCTTGTCCTTGTGTCCGGCCGCGGTGATGCGGTGGAAACCGAGTTGGCGGAAGAGCGGCAGCAAGACCTCCTCGATGAGCTCATCCTCGCTGCATCCGTCTAGGTAGGTGGCGAGGTCAGCCCGGCGTTGCACCTCGACGGCGCTGAGCGGGCGATGCGGGTTGGCCTGAAGAATCGTCACGGTGTCGGTGCCGACATGCCTCAGATAGCAGTGTCGGTCCTCGCCGTAGAAGGCCTCGAAACCTTCCCTGGCCAGAACGGTGTTGAGTTGTTCCATAGCCTTGGGGCGATCGGGGCCCTCGTTCATGCCGTCGGCGGGCGCCATCAGTTGGTCGATGAGGCGACAGAAGATCTCCGGCGGATGTGTCGGTCCGTCGTGTGGCTCCGCCAGCATCGACTCCAGAACGTCCGCGACCCACCGGTGGCGGGTCGAGCCGTCGTGCTCCCAGTCGGTGTCGAGGTCCCGGAAGAACTCGGTGATGTACATGCTCGACCGGTACGGGAAGTAGGACGGCTCCTTGCCGTCGATCTGGTCGGGCGATCCGAGATTGCCGCAGATCAGGTTGGCGAGTGCCTCGGTGTTGCGCCGCTTGAAGTTCACGCCTGCTCCCCGTCTCGCGCTGGACGCATCAGTCGCCCGGCCGAATTCGCTGTTGGGTGAGCCGGTCGATGACCTGGCTGGGCAGGCATCCGTGCTCAGTCATGACCGACCGCACGTGCTGCCGCAGCAGGTGCTCCGTCTGGATGCCCGCCGCGCTGGTGAGCAGATCGCTCCATACGGTCGAGACGTCCCCGGCAATCTGCTCGATGGTCTCGGTTGAAGCTAGGTAGACGTTCGGGTTCGCCGCCGGCGCATGGGCAGGATCCACAGTCAGCCTGTCGGACACGATGATCGCCGGGCTACCGGCGGGAGGATGGTCCATCCCGCTGTCGGCGGCGAGCTGATCGAGCTGGGTGTTGGCCTGGCGTACATCGTGCAGCGGCAGGAGACCGTCTGCGTGCTGCTCGGACTTGGCCTCGACCGTCATCCACATGGCGGTGTCCCATCGCCAGGCGGAGTCGCAGCGTCCCTGGCCCTTTGGCTTCGACGCGGTCGCACCGAGATAGGTACCCAGAGCTGTCAAGCCGCCCTCGTAGATCGATGCTTCGTCCTGCGCGAGGGCCTGGCGCATCGCCGACAGGTCGTCGTTGATGCGGTTGGCGCGCAGTTGTCCCCGCAGCTTGGCCGCGATCGCGTTGACGGCGACGACGTCCATGCCGACGAGTGGTACCTCCTCGCTGCCGGGAAGCTCGCGCATCTCCTTGAGCCACGTGCCGCGGTTGGACGCAGCTGCGGCCTGTCGCACCAGAGCGCGAGCGCGCCCACGCTGGGCCTCGTCCTGGGCCCCTAGATGAAGCCACACGGCTGCGATATAGAGCAGCAGGCCCCGGTAGCCACGCGTATCGTCGCCGCCGACGCCGACCAAGCGAGCTGCCTCCTGCAGCTGCTCACTAGCACCGAACCAGTCGCCACGGAACGCCAGCTGCCATGCGTCCACCTCCAATGCGGCGGACTTGCCCAGCGCGTCGGCCGCAGGTGACTCAACCTTCACCGCGTCCTGTCGGAACTCGGCGACCATCGGCTCGCCCTGCTCACGCCAGTCCGCGTCGTGCTGGAGGAACATCAGGACATTGTCGACGACCTCGTCAGGGTTGGTGCCCTTGCTGTTCTGCCAGCCGAACTCCACCTCGGCCTGCAGCTCGGGCTCGAGCGCCTGACGGTTGTCTGGGCGGCTGAAGTACCGAGTGATGTCCGATCCGACCACGACGACCACGGCATAGTCATTCGGGCCCCGGGTGCAGCGGCCTGCGCCCTGAACGATGCGGGTGCGTAGTCGTTCAGCGAGGGCAACGCTGGCCTCAGCTCGCTCGCTGAGGAACTTCTCCTGCAAGCTGACCGCGTCGGGCTTGCCACCGAGGACCACAATCCGGCAGGCGCCTCCGGGGAGGTCGAGGCCGTCGTAGCGATTGGCAAGGCCGAGTACGCCGGTGGGCGACTTGGCGAAGACGTCGAGGCCGTACTCCAGAACGTCGCGACCCATCACGGGCACGCCGCTCCCGGCCAGAGCCGCAGCTGCTGCCTCCGTATTGGCGACCGTGTCTTGGCTCAGCACCAGCGCCTTGTTCGTGGTGCCGATGACTCGCTTCGTCAGCCCGACCGCATCGCCGCCTGGGGTCAGGTCAGGAAACACAAAGAGGCGTCGGCCGGAGCGCGGCGGCGTCTTGGTCGGCAGAGGCATCCGGAGGATCTCTGCCCGGCCGAAGGCCCGCTCGAGCTCCCCGCCGGAGCCGAGCGTTGCTGATAGATAGATCCGCTGCCCTGCCCTAGAGAAGATCCTGTTCTCGAAGGTCGGAGGAATCATGGGCCGGATCTGGATACCGCCGTACGACAGGTAGACACAGCAGGACGCCAGTCCGGAGCGGATCATGGCGAACTCGAACTTGTAGTCCCCCTGCAGTTGGGCGAGCGCAGCGTCGAGTGTCGCGAGGGCTGCGGGGTCTACGGCAGGCAGCACGAGACGAACCTGGTGGTGTGCGCCGGGGTCGGGTGCGCCCTGAAGGCGTTGCAGGAGCAGGCCAGACGTGAAAGGCTTGAGGGCTTCGAGGACGTAGAGGTACGTGGTGGGGTCTTCGTGGCGGCGGATGCTGATGCCGTACTCCTCACCGACGAACTGCTCGCCGGCGTGGGCGTCGTCGAAGATGAGTAGACGGGGTTCGGGCAACTTGGGGCTGCTGTTGAAGACGGCACTGTAGGTCGTGATGCCGATGCCTTCGCCACCCTCAACGGCACTCTCGTCAGCAGTAGCCCAGCCGCGGTGGCTGCCGATCAGGAGAACACCCGGAACACCTTCGCGCTGGGCCGTCGCGAGGACCTGCCGCGCCAGCTGCTTGGTTGGGGTGGCGTAGATGATTGGCCCCTCACCCTTGCGACGCACCCACTCTCCGATGAGGAGACCGGGAAGCGTCTTGCCCGAGCCAGTGGGTAGCTCGAGCGCGAGGTCGGGCGTGGCCTGGTGATGCTCGGCGTAGGCCCGAATGACGTCGCCCTGGTGAAGCCAGAGGCCGTCGACGGCTTCGGTGGTTCGAGGCAGCGTGCCACTCAGATACAGCTCCTCCGGCGACGGGAACTGCTGCTGCCCCCTGCTTGTTTTACCTTGGAATGCCATGGTTCGTGTCCGATTCGTCGTCGTTCGGTGAAGTGGTGACTCTGGCGCTCTGGCTCGTGCCAGAGCACCTGCAGCTTGATGCGTCCGGCCACGCAACGCTCGTCCTCAACCCCGCGCCAAGTCCACCCACATGATCCACTTCGAGCCGGAGCACGGCGCTTTCGCCGTCGCGCGCTACCAAGCGCCCTCATATGGGACGACGCTCTAGGAGAGAGATGACCGGCGCACGGTGTCCGTGCTGCCCTTCGCTCATCTCCTGAAAATTCGGCGCCGGGGTGCGTGACGTGACCCTTCGGAACAGCTCCGTCGGTACCCTGCACTGGTCCACCAGCTGCTCCTCTGCGATCCCCTCGTCGGCCAACAATTCAACTGCGCGAGGCAGCAATGACGGTTGCTCGACCACCGTCACGAGGCCGGGCTCAGCTCGCCTCCATCCTCGAGCTGAGATTGACGTCATAGCATTGCGATATGACACATCGCTGAGGCGGCCGAGCCATCGCGCCCTGTAGAGAAGCGCCTGGATGCTCACACCCCACTGCTCCTTCAGCTGAGCCAAGTCCTTCCACACACTTCCGCCCATCGATCCCGGCAGTAGGTTACGAATCTCACCAGACGGCATGAGTAGTTCTGCCGCAAAGCGATGGGCCTGATCCTCGACGACCCGGCTTCCCGGCTCGGCGTCGCCATGCATCACCAAATGTCCAAGCTCGTGAGCCACATCAAACCGCTGACGGTAATAGTCCCGCTTGATCGGGTTCAAAACCACAACTGGTCGAATCTTGCTATCAAACGAGTAGGCGTCGACGGATGCCGCTTGGGCTGGCGAAAATACGACCAGTACCCCATGGTTTTCGAGTAGGCGCACCAAATGTCCTGCCGGCCCTGACCCCAACCCCCACGCTTGTCGGACATGGTTCGCTGCTCGCTCCGGCCCTTCCCCATCGTCCGGCGCAACAGGGAAGGATGGCACGCCTGCGTCTGGGAACTCGACGTGTCGCTCCAAACTGTTAGCGATGTCGACTGCCGTCTGCCCGTAGGCAAATGCTTGATCCCGCGCGAGCTGACTTGTCGATCGCAATGATCGGAAGTGCGGCGCGCTGCTCTGAGCCGCGATATCGTCGGGTCGCACAGCAAAGAAGCCCGGCTCGACCGACAGGCTCAGAGCCAACTTGGCGACCGCTGCTGGCGTCGGACGCTTGCGGCCGTTTTCCCAGGCCGCGACAGCCGTTGGACTCACCTCCACACGAGCTGCGACTTCGCTCTTTCGCAGACCGGAGAGGTGTCGTGCCATCGTCAGGCGTCGACCGTCGAAAATTGCTGATACATCGGCAGCGCGATCAGCGTTCGATTGGTTGTCATTCACTGCTCCGCACTCGCATGACCCGTCTCGTCGTTACGACGACGAATCCGCACTGGCGCATCGGGAACTGGCGAAGGGCCAGTTGGCCGCGGGCCGACGTCGGTTCGGCGTCCACCGTCCGCCGGCGGAGTCGACAACACGTCGTGCTGCCAGTGCCATCCATCTTCTCCGGCAGAATTCAGCCGTGGGCGGCCTAGGATCAGTTCTCGATTCTGGCTGACGGGATCGAGGGTGTGTGCGAGCACAAACGTCAGGAGATCGAGCTGCTTGGCTTGCTTGAACATGGCCTCGATACCGGCGACCTCTTCGTCGACGAGCCCCTCGAACAATGAACCTTGCGCCGCGTCGGGGTTAGGCTGCGAAGCCACTCGTTGCTTGGTGGGGCTCTTCTCAGACCAGTGCACCTCGTCAACCTTGCCGAACGGACACGATGCCAGAAGGAGGCGGACTCCAGCGGACGCCCACCCAGGACTGCCGTTCAAGTCGGAGCGCTCCACAAGGTCTGGGGCCAGGCGCGGCATCGTGTCGACATCTACCGTCGAGAGCTGCGCCAACAGCGTGTCGAGGCCAGCGTCGTCGTTCTCGCTAGACACCGCGTATCGGTCACATGCGAAGACCCGATCAAGACGGTTACGAAACAAGGTGAATCGCGTGGTACCAAGCCACGTCGCGTCGTGGCCGTCTTCCTCGGAGTACTCCTCTAGCGTTCGAGCCGAAGCTGACAGATAGGCCCAGCGCACACCCGCCAAGACTCCCGCTTCGCGGAGTGCGGTGATCACGTCTTCCTGTTCACTCACGGCATCAGACTACACCATGTCCAGTAGATCGCGCTCAAAAATGAACCATTGCCGCCTGACTGTGCGGAGAAGTTAGCACTACTCGATCCGCCGAACCAACCGCCACCACTCCAACAGCACGTCGACCTTCCCCAGATCCACCTCAGCGGCTACTCCGTCGGTCAAGTTCGGGATCGTCGCCACTGGCTTGGAGCCCCACGACGAGCGCACGAGGTCGAGCGCCTGCTTCGCGTCCGTGGTCGAACTGAACCTGATCGCCGAGACCCGCACCGTCTTCGACGGCGCGGCAGGACGGTCGACCCGCGTCAACGCCACGCCGACCTTCCCCTTCGTGGACGTGTACGAGACCGACTCGTGGAGAAGGTCCGCGCCGACCATGCTGATCGCCGGCACGGCACCGACGCCGGGGGCTGCTTCAACCAGGGCCGGGTCCGCATCGGAGGGCAGAACCAGTACCTCCAACATGCGGTTGCCATCAGCGACCCACGCCGAGTTCGGGTCCCCCCCGCCTGGGGCTGTACAAACTCGTCGGGTTGTCCCCCACGTCAAGCCCCGGCGGGAGGGGCGACGCCGATGATGAGCGCGCTACCGCCGTGGGCCCCGTGGCCTCCCCCGCGATCGCCGTGCCGCACCCGGACAACACGACCACGGCTGCCAGCGCGAGGCAGGTCATCGTGCGCCGCTTCATCGCCACTCCCTCAGACACTCGTGCAGGTTCGCGCACACCGGTTTCGGTCGCCTTTCGGGATTCTTGCAGAGCCACCAAACGACGCGTTCACCTACGCCGACCCACCCGCAGCCCGCCGTCGAATCGCCTCGGCGATCCTGGCGTCCTGCTCTGGTGCCGGCGGGGCGCCGCGGCCCCGGCCGGCCATCGCGAGGGCGTACCAGCCGCGGAGTTGTGTCACGGCGTAGCGAAGAAGGCTCATACCCATTAGACGCACCAGCCCGGCGATCCGTTCCATCCACGTCCGTTAGAGGGGACAACAATCTCCGCACACGGGGGCGTCACGGATGCGCCGATGAAGCTTGCGCTCACCGACTACACCAGCATCATCACCAACTAGCGGGGCGTCTTTATCACATGACGAGGCCAGCGCTCGTCCACGCGTCGGCCCGGAGCTCCCGATCGTCGCCACGAGATCCTGCCATCCCTTCCTGGAGTTCGTGGTGGCGAACTGGATCTCGTACTCGACCTTGATTGTCGACCACCGGGACGGCGTGACGCTCGAATCATGTCGTACCTCGGCCGCGTGACCGCGAACCCGGAGATCTGCCATTGCCAGGCGGTCATTCGCGGCATGCGGTACCCGGTCGCCGACCTGCTCGACCTACTGGCGTCGGGGATGAGCATCAAAGAGATCGTGAGCGACTACCTCAAACTGGAGCGCGAGGATCTGCTCGCCGCGCTGGAGTTCGCGGCGCAAGCCACCGGACACCGCTACGTGGTCCCCTTCGACGCAGATTGACCGGCTCCGAATCAGTGAGGCTCCTTGTAGACGATCAGTGTGTGACGGGCTCCGCCGCGGCGGATTCGGCGGCTTCGCGCTTGCGGGCGCGGCGGCGGGTGATCACGGTGATCGCGATGGGGATGATGATCGTCAGCGCGGAGCCGATGAACAGCACCTCGAGGTGGTCGCGCAGCAGCGGGATGCCGCCGAGGAAGTAGCCGAGAAGCACGATGCCGTCGCACCACAGGATCGAGCCGAGCACCGAGAACAGCGTGAACTTGCGGTGGTCCATCTTCGAGAAGCCCGCCAGCACCGGCACCAGCGTGCGGACGATGCCGATGAACCGCGCGAAGAGCACCGTGAACGGGCCGTACTTGTCGAAGAAGGCGTAGGTCTTGTCGACGGGGCCCTGCCCGATGAAGTTCATGACCCTGCCGCGCATCACCTTCGGTCCGGCGTACCGGCCGAGGGCGTAGCCGCACTGATCGCCGATGATCGCCGCGATCGGCAGGAACAGCAGCAGTTGCCACAGCTGCGCGAAGGGCTGGGGCTGCGCCGCGAAGATGCCCGCGGTGAACAGGATCGAATCGCCCGGGAAGATGAAGCCCACCAGCAGACCGGTCTCGATGAAGATCAGCAGCACCAAGCCGATGAGGCCCGCGGAGCCGAGGAAGCCGGTGACGTCGAAGGGGTTCACATCACCCGAGTATCCACGCGGTGGGCGTCGCGATCATGAACTGCGGGCGAACGGCGGCTCAAGCTCCGTCAGTCGCCGCAGCAGCCGCCGGAGGGGCCGTCGACCTCGCGCTTCTCGCGGGTGATCAGGTTGCGCTCGGCGAGCTCGTCGTCGGCGGGGTAGTCGACGCGCACCAGCGTGAGCCCGCAGGCGGCGGCCACGTTGATGGCGCTGGAACGCTCGCGCTCGTCGAGGAGCCCGGCGACCCAGTCGGCGGACCGTCGGCCCTCCCCGACTGCGGCGACCGCCCCGACAAGGGAGCGCACCATCGACCAGCAGAAGGCGTCGGCGGAGACCTCCGCGGTGAACACCCCGTCGGCGTCGCGGCGCCAGGCGAAGCGCTGCAGCTCGCGGACCGTCGTGGCGCCCTCGCGGCGGCGGCAGAAGGCGGCGAAGTCGTGCAGGCCGAGCAGCCGGTCGCTCGCCTCCTGCATCCGGTCCAGGTCGACGGGCCGGCGCCACGGCGCGGTGTCGCGGGCGCGCAGCGGGTTCGCGCCGAACAGGGCGTCGGTGAGGCGGTACTCGTAGTGGCGGCGCAGCGCGGAGAAGCGGGCGTCGAACTCCGGCGGGGCGACGCGGATCGCGGTCACCCGGACGTCCTGCGGCAGCATCCGCGCCAGGCGGCGCACCAGGCCGTCGGGCAGCACCTCAGGGTCCGGCAGGTCGAAATGCGCGACCTGGCCCGTCGCGTGCACGCCCGCGTCGGTGCGGCCGGCGACGGTGAGCTGCACCTCCGCGCGCAGGATCGTGCGAAGAGCCTCCTCCAGCACGCCGCACACCGTGCGGCGCTCGGGCTGGCGGGCCCAGCCGCTGAAGTCGGTGCCGTCGTAGGCGATGTCGAGGCGGTAACGAGTCATGTCGCCGTCAGACTCTACCGGTGCGAGCCCGGCGCCAGGCCCGCCGCTAGGCCGTCCAGGTAGCGCGTGAGCGCGGTGTCGAGCAGCACGTCGGCGTTGTACGGGTAGCTCGTGTGCAGCGCGTACGTCCTCGCCGGCGAGCTGGGTCGCGCCGACGGCGACGTCCCCCGCGCGCCCGCCAGGTACGACGCCGTGATGCGGCCGTTCGTGAAGAAGGCGCAGGGGCTGCCGCCGGGCCGCCCCGCGGGGTCCGCGCCGAGGGGCCGGATCGGCGTCGCGCTCGGCGACCTCACGTACCGGACGGCGATGACGTGGCCGATGCGGCTGATCTGGGCGGCGCCGTTCGCGAAGGCCGACGGCATCGACCTGCCCGTCTACGCCTGATGCGGCTCACGATGTCGTTTTCCGCGGCGGTACGCATGCACCAGCGCACGTCCGCATGCGCGGAAGTCGACATCCTGAGCGGCGTAGCGTCGGGCCCATGACCGATACCGCGCAGACCGTCACCGTGTTCGCCGATGTCCCGCCGGCCGTGCTGTTCGCGGCGCTGGCCCGGCCCGCGGTGCACGCGGCGGCCGACGGCTCCGGGATGCTGCGCGGCGTCTCCGACGACGGCCCCGAGACGATCACCGGCGTCGGCCAGATCTTCGGCATGGAGATGACCGACGAGCAGGGGAGGCCGTACTCGGTCGACAATCACGTCACGGCCTTCGAGGAGGATCGGCGGATCGCGTGGCTGCCCGACGGGCGCGGGAAGCCGCCCGTCGGCGTCGAGTGGTCGTGGGAGTTCACCCCGGATGGCGAGGGTTCGTTGATCGCCGTCACCTGCGACTGGTCGCGGGTGACGAACGCGGCCTACCTTGCGCAGTTCACCCTGCCGCGGGTCTCGGCGGACAAGGTGCGCGCCACCGTCGACACCGTGATCGCGCTCCTCGGCTGAAAGATCTCCGTCTCCACCCCGATCTCGCGGGCGAAACACGCCGCACAGCGCGTTACGGCGGTGATCTTGAAACGACGAAGCCCGCCACCTGCGGTGCAGGTGGCGGGCTAGCGTGCGTGGGTGACTACTCCGAGTCGGAGGCGTCCTCCTGCTGCGACTTCGGCAGCGAGTAGCCCGCGGCCTCGGCCGAAGCGTCGTCGGCGAACCAGATCTCGGCGACCGTCGACTCGAAGAAGCGGGTACCGGGACGGTGGTACAGCTTCGAGTCGGCGTTGCCCTTGATCGGGAAGCCCTCGGGAGCCTCGTCGGCGTCCTCGAGCGGCGCGTGCGCGCCGGCGGGGAGGTCCGAGCCCTCGGCCGGAGCCTCGGTCTCGGCGATCTCCGCAGCCTCGACGGCGGCGGACTTGGCAGCGGCCTGCGAGGCGGCGACGCGGGTGGCACGCGCCCCCTCGGTGGCGGCGAGCTGCTCGGTCACGATCTCGATGACCGCCATCGGGGCGTTGTCGCCCTTCCGGTTCTCGGTCTTGATGATCCGGGTGTAGCCGCCCTGACGGTCGGCGACGGCCGGAGCGATCTCCGCGAACAGCACGTGCACGACGTCCTTGTTGCGGATCTCCTTCATGACCTCGCGGCGGTTGGCCAGCTTGCCGTGCTTGGCATGGCTGATCAGCTTCTCCGCGTAGGGACGCAGGCGCTTGGCCTTCGCCTCCGTGGTCTCGATACGGCCGTGCTCGAAGAGCGCGGTCGCGAGGTTCGCCAGAATGTGCTTCTGGTGCGAGGCCGAGCCGCCCATCCGGGCGCCCTTAGTGGGCCTAGGCATTGTTTCTCCTGTGGGTGGTTAAGAGCTGTTCAGCTCAGAGCTGCTCGGTCTCGGCGTAATCCTGGTCGCCATCGGCGTCGCCCGAGAACGACGGCTCGTCGCTCCAGGTACCGGTGGCCGGGTCGTACCCGTCGACCTGCGACGGATCGAACGACGCGGGGCTGTCCTTGAGGGCCAGACCCAGCGCGTGCAGCTTGACCTTGACCTCGTCGATCGACTTCTGACCGAAGTTGCGGATGTCGAGAAGATCGGACTCGGTGCGGGCCACGAGCTCGCCCACGGTGTGCACACCCTCGCGCTTGAGGCAGTTGTACGAGCGCACCGTCAGGTCGAGATCCTCGATCGGCAGCGAGAACGCCGCGATGTGGTCGGCCTCGGCCGGCGACGGGCCGATCTCGATGCCCTCGGCCTCGACGTTGAGCTCCCGGGCGAGCCCGAACAGCTCGACCAGGGTCTTGCCCGCCGACGCCAGCGCGTCCCGCGCGGTCATCGAGTTCTTGGTCTCGACGTCCAGGATCAGACGATCGAAGTCGGTGCGCTGCTCGACACGGGTGGCCTCGACCTTGTACGTCACCTTCAGCACGGGCGAGTAGATCGAGTCGACCGGGATGCGGCCGATCTCGGCGCCCGACGCCTTGTTCTGCACGGCCGGCACGTAGCCACGGCCCCGCTCGACGACGAGCTCGATCTCGAGCTTGCCCTTGTCGTTCAGGGTGGCGATGTGCAGGTCGGGGTTGTGGACGGTGACCGACGCCGGGGGGACGATGTCGCCCGCGGTGACGGCGCCCGGGCCCTGCTTGCGCACGTACATGGTGACCGGCTCGTCGTCCTCCGACGAGACGACCAGGCCCTTGAGGTTCAGGATGACGTCGGTGACGTCCTCCTTCACACCGGGGACCGTGGTGAACTCGTGCAGCACGCCGTCGATGCGGATGCTGGTCACGGCCGCGCCCGGGATGGACGACAGCAGCGTGCGGCGGAGCGAGTTGCCCAGCGTGTAGCCGAAGCCCGGCTCCAGCGGCTCGATGATGAACTTCGAGCGCGCCTCGGAGATGACCTCTTCGCTGAGGGTGGGTCGCTGCGAGATGAGCATTGAGTATTTCCTTCTCTCTGGGCGTCCGCTATTTGACGCCCGTAGGAGGTCGCCGGCGGCGAATCCGCCGGCGACCCTGCACTACTTACTTCGAGTAGTACTCGACGATGAGCTGCTCCTGGAAGGGCACGACGATCTGCTCACGCTCGGGCACGCGGTGCACGAGGATGCGCAGGGACGACGGAACCACCTGGAGCCACGCCGGAGCGGTGCGCTCGCCGAGCGTCTCACGCGCGATCTGGAACGGCGTGGTGCCGAGCGACTTCGGGCGGACGTCGATGATGTCGTACTGCGAGACGCGGTACGAGGGAACGTCGACGCGGACGCCGTTCACCGTGAAGTGACCGTGGGTCACCAGCTGGCGGGCCTGACGACGCGTACGCGTCAGACCGGCGCGGTAGACGACGTTGTCGAGGCGGGTCTCGAGGATCTGCAGCAGGGCGTCACCGGTCTTGCCGGTGGCGGCCTTGGCCTCCTTGTAGTAGCGCGAGAACTGCTTCTCCATCACGCCGTACATGAAGCGGGCCTTCTGCTTCTCCTTGAGCTGCAGCAGGTACTCGGACTCCTTGATCCGCGCACGGCCGTGCTGGCCGGGCGGGTAAGGACGACGCTCGAACGCCTCGGAACCGCCGACGAGGTCGACGCCCAGACGACGGGACTTACGGGTGACAGGGCCGGTATAACGAGCCATGGTTTCTCTCTCCTACCTTCCCTAGACCCGACGCCGCTTGGGCGGACGGCAGCCGTTGTGCGGCTGCGGCGTCACGTCGGAAATGGTGCCCACCTCGAGGCCGGCGGCCTGCAGCGAGCGGATTGCGGTCTCGCGGCCCGAACCCGGGCCCTTGACGAAGACGTCGACCTTCTTGACGCCGTTCTCCTGCGCCTTGCGGGCAGCGTTCTCGGCGGCGAGCTGCGCGGCGAACGGGGTGCTCTTGCGCGAGCCCTTGAAGCCGACGTGGCCCGAGGAGGCCCAGCTGATCACGTTGCCACTGGGGTCCGTGATCGAGACGATCGTGTTGTTGAACGTGCTCTTGATGTGAGCGTGGCCGTGCGGGACGTTCTTCTTTTCGCGACGACGCGAAACGCCCTTCTTCGCGCCCGTGGCGCGCGACTTCGGAGGCATTACTTCTTCTTTCCGGCGATGGTCTTCTTCGGACCCTTGCGGGTGCGAGCGTTGGTCTTGGTGCGCTGGCCACGCACGGGCAGGCCACGACGGTGGCGGATGCCCTGGTAGCACTGGATCTCGATCTTGCGACGAATGTCGGCCTGCACCTCACGGCGCAGGTCGCCCTCGACCTTGTAATCCGTGCCCTCGATGAAGTCACGGAGCTTGGTCAGGTCCTCGTCGCTGAGGTCCTTGCTGCGCAGATCCGGGCTCACACCGGTCTCGGTGAGAATCTCAGTCGCGCGGGTACGGCCGATGCCGTAGATGTAGGTCAGTGCGATCTCCATGCGCTTCTCGCGCGGGAGGTCGACACCCATAAGACGTGCCATTCTTGGCGGTTTCCTTCTTCGTAGTCGGAGGTCTGCTCCCCGTCCGTCCTCGGTGGTTCCGGCGCTTTCACGCCGGCCGAGGCCCCGGCCTCCGAGCCGGGGGTGCACAGGGGCTCGTCTGCCCCTGCTGGTGCGGAGAGGTCATCGTGTGTTCAAGCGGCGAACCGCTCGAAGCGCACTGATCTAGCCCTGACGCTGCTTGTGGCGCAGGTTGTCGCAGATCACCATGACCCGACCGTTACGGCGGATCACCTTGCACTTCTCGCAGATCGGCTTGACGCTGGGGTTGACCTTCACGTCAGTCCTATCCAGTTGTTCTCAGTGTTTTTCCGCACCGCCACCGTTAGCCGGAGGGGTGCCACGGCACGCACGACGAAGCCGCGCACGCACGCGATGATCCAGTGTACGCTTCGCGCCCGTCGGCCCCAAATCAGCCGCGGACGGCGTGCGAGCACCGCGCACGAGGAAGCTCTCATGCTAGCCTCAGGAACAACCGGCGATGCACTATTCGCCACTCTTCATTCCCCTGATCCGATCCTCGATCGAAAAGGACCCGCGATGCGTCTGTCCCCCTCCCGCCGCCTGAGCGTCGCCGCCACCGCCGCTGTCGGCGTCGCGGCGTCCTTGCTGGTCTCGGCGGCCCCCGCGACGGCCGCACCGCGCGTCGTCGTCGGCCCCGGCTCCGAGATCGACATCGTGCAGAAGGAGACGGCGGAGGGCATCGATGTCAGCGTCTGCACCCTCGGCGTCCTCGCCCTCACGCCCGACGGCCGCCGCGTAGGAGTCACCGCCGGCCACTGCGGCCGCCCGGGCCAGACCGTCGCCGTGCCGGTGCCGGGCCAGGACCGCACCATCGCCTCGGTCGGGAAGATCGAAAAATCCTCGAATCCGAAGATCACCGCGGACGGCCGCACCGCGGACCCGAATCAGCCGGACTGGGGCACCATCGCCTTTTCGGCCGGCGTGCCACTGGTGAATGCGCAGGGGAAGGTCCGCCCGACCAAGGTCGGTCGCGCCGCCGTCGGTGACCAGGTGTGTCGACAGGGCCGTACGACCGGTTGGCAGTGCGGCAAGGTCGCCGACGTGGCCGGCAACCGCGTTCTGGTGACGATGAAGGGCGATCACGGCGACAGCGGCGGTCCACTGGTCCGCCTTTCCGACGGTGCCGCACTCGGCATCACCTCCGGCGGCCTGGACCTGAGCCGCGAGTCGGGCACCCAGTCCGAGTTCTTCGACCTCGGCTTCGTCCTCGCTCAGGCCGGCGGCCTACGCCTCGCGGTCTAGTACCCCGAAGACGAAGAAGGCCCACCCCGCGGGGTGGGCCTTTCTCGTCTGTTTCGGCGTCGCGCTACGCGGTCACTTGTACCGGTAGACGATGCGCCCGCGCGTCAGGTCGTACGGGGAGAGCTCCACGACGACCCGATCCTCGGGCAGAATACGAATGTAGTGCTGCCGCATCTTGCCGCTGATGTGGGCGAGCACCTTGTGCCCGTTCTCCAGCTCGATGCGGAACATTGCGTTGGGGAGCGGCTCGACGACGCGGCCCTCCACCTCGATGGCTCCGTCCTTCTTCGCCATACCCTCCACGATCCTGTTGTCTTCAGCGGACGCCGTGTGCGACCTGTGCCCCTCCGGTGCGGACGGGCATGCGGCCGAACGCCGCGCTACCCACCTATTCTACGCGCTCAGCACTCGTCCGACGAATCCTGCCCGGAACCGCCCCCCGCGCTGACGAGGTGCAACGCGAGTTCGACCGAGTCGGGAACGAAGTCGGCGGGGTCCGCCGCGACCGCCGCGAGCAGATCGCCCGGCGCCATCCACGTGCCGCTCGCCACCTCCTCGGGCTGGTGCACGACCGCCCCGTCGTACGTGCAGACGTACTGGAAGCACACGAACCGGGTACGGGGATCCTCGTAGCTCCGCACACCGACGGGCCGCAGCTCCACCCCGTGCACCCCGAGTTCCTCGAAGGCCTCGCGCGCGGCACCGTCGTCCGGAGACTCCCCCGCCAGGAGCACACCGCCCGCGGTGAAGTCGCGCAGCCCCGGGTAGACGTCCTTGATCGGCGTGCGGCGGTGCACGTAGATCCGGCCGGCGGAGTCGAAGACGAGGACGCCGGTAGTGCCGTGCCGCAGGTTTTCGGCGCGCACCCGCGACCGCGGCGCGGCCCCCGCGGGGCTCCCGGCGTCGTCGTAGAGCGCCACGATCTCGTCCGTCATTTCTCCACAGTATGAGCCAAACCCTGGACACCGCACCGCGCGTGCACTTGTATCGGGGCCATGAGCAATCCGGACAGCCCGAACTGGCATTTCGAGACCGCGCAGATCCACGCCGGGCAGGCTCCCGACGGGGCCACCAACGCGCGCGCGCTGCCGATCTACCAGACCACGTCGTACACGTTCAACAACACCGATCACGCCGCGGCGCTGTTCGGGCTGGCCGAGCCGGGCAACATCTACACCCGCATCATGAATCCGACGCAGGACGCCGTCGAACAGCGGATCGCCGCGCTCGAGGGCGGTGTCGCCGCCTTGCTCGTGGCCTCCGGCCAGGCGGCCGAGACTCTCGCGATCCTCAACGTCGCCGAGTCGGGCGATCACCTCGTCAGCTCGCCGTACCTGTACGGCGGCACCTACAACCTGCTGCACTACACCCTCGCCAAGCTGGGCATCGAGGTCACCTTCGTCGAGAACCCGGACGATCTGGAGCAGTGGCGCGCCGCCGTCCGCCCCAACACCCGGGCCTTCTTCGCGGAGACCATCTCGAACCCTCGGGGCCACGTGCTCGACATCGCGGGCGTCTCCGGCGTGGCTCACGAGAACGGGCTGCCGCTCATCGTCGACAACACCGTCGCCACCCCGTACCTGCTGAATCCGCTCCAGCACGGCGCCGACATCGTCGTGCACTCGGCCACCAAGTACCTCGGCGGCCACGGCGCGGCGATCGGCGGCGTCATCGTCGACGGCGGGAACTTCGACTGGACGCAGGGCCGGCACCCGAACTTCACCACTCCGGACCCGTCGTACCACGGCGTCGTCTTCGCCGATCTCGGCGCGCCCGCCTTCGCGCTCAAGGCCCGCGTGCAGCTGCTGCGCGACCTGGGCCCCGCGATCTCGCCGTTCAACGCCTTCCTGCTCTCGCAGGGCATCGAGACGCTGAGCCTGCGCGTGGAGCGGCACGTCGAGAACGCGCAGAAGGTCGCCGAGTACCTCTCCGGCCAGGAGGGCGTGACCTCCGTGATCTACGCCGGTCTCCCCTCGTCGCCGTACCACGAGCGCGCGAAGGAGCTGCTGCCCAAGGGTGCCGGCGCGATCGTCGCCTTCGAGCTCGCCGGCGGCGTGCCCGCGGGCAAGGCCTTCGTCGACGCCCTGGAGCTGCACAGTCACGTCGCGAACATCGGCGACGTCCGCTCGCTCGTGATCCACCCCGCGTCGACCACGCATTCACAGCTCACCGAGCAGGAGCAGCTCGAGGCCGGCGTCACGCCGGGCCTGGTGCGCCTGGCCGTCGGCGTCGAGCACATCGACGATATCCTCACCGACCTCCAGCTCGGCCTCAAGGCCGCGGCGAACGCGTCCTAGGGAGCCCGTGATGCGCGCGCTGCGGTGGTTGCGACGGCAGGCCCGTTCCGTCCTTCAGGACGACGGTGCCTGGACCGCGGCCGTGCAGCGCGGGTGTACCTAGACACTGCACGACGGAGCGCGCCCCCGAGTCCTCGACGAGGGGGCGCGCTCCGTCTGCGTGTCGGCGGCTCTAGCGTTCCAAGGCCGCGCGAACCTGGTTCTCGAGGGCGACGGTGGCGGATCTCGGCAGGTCGATAAGGCCGTCGAGCTCCGCCCGGGCGCGCTGGTAGGCCTGCTGGCGCTCCGGGCCGGAGGCGGAGCCGTCGAGCGCGACGGCGAGCAGCCGCTGCGCCTTGGCGAGGCGCTCCTGCTCCACGGGCGAGAAGTCGCCGCGGCGGCGGCGCTTGGCCTCCTGCTCCGCGACGTCGAAGGCCGCGGCGTACGCGTGCACCGCGTCGCGGTACTGCTCGACGTCCGCCGCGGACGCCTCGTCGGGAGAATCCGGACGGAGCAGGTCAGCGCGACGCTTGGCCTTGTGGAAGTCGACGGTCAGCGGCTCCCGCATGTCGACCATCATCGGGAAGTCGAGGATGGTGGCGAGGTCCGTCTCGTAGCCGAACCAGCGGGTGTCGACGCCGTCGTGCGCGGCGACAGCGCGCGCGAGTTCCCGCTGGACCTGCGCCGCATCGACCCGGCCCATGCCCTGTGTGGTGGCCAGAGCCACCTTGGTCTCCTGCTTGATGCGGTACTTCTCGAGGCGCCGGTTCGCGCGGCGCTCGTTCCACGCCGATGCGCCCTTGGCCGCAGCGCTGATCGAGCCGCCGAACACGAAGATGAGCCACCAGTAGTTCATCCACTCCACGAGACCAGGCTAGCGCGGCGGTTCGGGCCGCTCAGGAATCTTGGTCTGGTCCTGAGCGGCCCGACCTCACTGCTGCTGCTCCGCGTTCGCGGTGACGATGTCGACCACGTACTGGGCGAGGCCCGGCGCGACGTCCTCGTAGTGCTTCCTGAACCGGGGATCGGTCACGTACATCTGTGCCACGCACACCTGCATCGCGTGGTCGCAGTCGTACCAACGGTCGATCCCGGCGCGGTGCCGTTCGGCGAGCTCGTTCGCCTCGGGCGAACCGGGCGCGACGCCGCGGGCCAGGCCGTCCGCGAGCGCGGCCTCGAGGGCATCGCCCTCGGCTTTGAGCTGCTTCCAGTCGTCCTTGCTGAGCTTCGCAGTGCGCTCGGCGCTCTGCTTCCACGCGTCGGTGTCGCCCCAGCGCTGCTCCGCCTCCTCGGCGTAGCCCTCACCGAGCCAGTCGGCGCCGAAGATCTCGGTCTGCTCCTCGGCGGTGAGGGTGATCCCCCGCTTCTTGCTGTTCATCATGTCCTCCGCGGCCGCGACCATCCGGTGCAAACGGTCGATCCGCTCGGAGAGCAGCTTGTGCTGCGCCTCCAGGTGGGCCATGGCATCGGCCGACGGATCGTCGAGCAGGGTCGCTATCTGCTCGAGCGGGAAGCCCAGCTCCCGGTAGGTCAGCACGCGGTGCAGCCGCTCGACGTCGTCGTCCGAGTAGGCCCGGTAGCCGGCGCCGGTGCGCGCCGACGGCGGGACCAGCCCGATCTCGTCGTAGTGGTGCAGCGTGCGAACGCTGACCCCGGTCATTCGCGCGATGGCGCCGACCGGGTGGAGGGGCTTCCGTTCGTTCACGCCGACCACGCTCGCGCCTCACGTCGCGTGAGGGTCAAGAGCGTTGTCATCTCCGCAGGTCAGGGACGCGGGGTGAGGACACGCGGACCGTCGGCGGTGACGGCGACGGTGTGCTCCCAGTGCGCGGACCGCGCACCGTCGTCCGTGACGACGGTCCAGTCGTCGGCGAGGACGGAGGTGTCGGGGGTGCCCAGGGTGAGCATCGGCTCGATCGCGAGGGTGGAGCCGACAACGAGGTGCGGGCCCTTGCCCGGGTCGCCCTCGTTGGCGAGGAAGGGCTCCATGTGCATCTCGCGGCCGATGCCGTGACCGCCGTAGCCGTCGACGATCGCGAACTCGCGGCCCAGCCGCGCGGCCTGCGCGTAGGTGGCGGTCTCGATGGCGTGCGAGACGTCGGTGAGGCGGTTGCCGTCGAGCATGGCGGCGATGCCGGCCTCCATCGCGAGGCGCGTCGCCTCGGAGAGTTCCTCGTCCGCCTTGGACAGCTCACCCACGCCGAAGGTCCACGCGGAGTCACCGTGCCAGCCGTCGAGGATCGCGCCGCAGTCGATCGACACGAGGTCGCCCTGCGCCAGCACCGTCTCCCGGTTCGGGATCCCGTGCACCACGACCTCGTTCACCGAGGAGCAGATCGAGCCCGGAAAGCCGTGGTAGCCCTTGAAGGACGGGACGGCTCCGGCCTCGCGGATCACCGTCTCGGCGACCTCGTCGAGTTCGAGGGTGGAAACGCCGACGCGGGCGGCGTCGCGGACCGCGACGAGCGCGCGACCCACGACGGCGCCCGCGGCGGCCATCGCGTCGAGCTCTCCCGCGGAGCGGAAGGGCACGGTCTTCTTACGGCGGAAACGACTCACTTGTCGAGCTGCGCGGTCACGCGGCCGAGGACCTCGTCGACGGTGCCGACGGCGTCGATGTGCGTGACGAAGTCGCCGTAGTAGGCGAGCAGCGGCGCGGTCTGGTTCTCGTACACGTGCAGGCGGTTACGGATGACCTCGTCAGTGTCGTCCGCGCGGCCGCGGGCGAGCATGCGCTCGACGACGGTGTCCTCGGGAACCTCGAAGGAGACGACGGCGTCGAGCTTCTGGCCGCCCTCGGCGAGGATCTCACCGAGCGCGTCCGCCTGATCCGTGGCGCGCGGGAAGCCGTCGAGGATGAAGCCGTTCGTCGCGTCGGGCTCCGCCAGACGCGAGCGCACCATGTCGACGGTGACCGACGACGGGACGAGTTCTCCCGCGTCCATGTATTTCTTGGCCTCGACTCCCAGCGCGGTGCCCTCGCTGATGTTGGCGCGGAACAGGTCGCCCGTCGAGATGTGCGGAATGCCGTACTTCTCCGACAGACGCTCCGCCTGCGTGCCCTTGCCAGCGCCGGGAGGGCCGAGAATAACGAGTCTCACTTGAGGAATCCTTCGTAGTTACGTTGCATCAACTGACTCTCGATCTGCTTCGTGGTGTCGAGCGCCACGACCACGATGATGAGGACCATCGTGCCGCCGAACGGCAGGTTACTCATGTTCGAGCCGCTACCGGTGAGTTCGATGAAGAGGTTCGGGAGGATCGCGATGATGCCGAGGTACAGCGAGCCGGGCAGTGTGATGCGCTGCAGCACGTAGTTCAGATAGTCAGCCGTCGGCTTGCCGGGGCGGATGCCCGGGATGAAGCCGCCGAACTTCTTCATCTCGTCGGCGCGCTCCTCCGGGTTGAAGGTGATGGCGACGTAGAAGTACGTGAAGAAGATGATCAACGCGAAGTAGATCACGATGTGCCACGTGCTGCCGGGGTTGACCAGGTTGGTCTGGATCCACTGCACCCAGCCCGCAGTCGAACCGCTCGCGACGAGCTGGATGACCAGCTGCGGCAGGTACAGCAGCGACGAGGCGAAGATGACCGGGATGACGCCGGCGGTGTTCACCTTGAGCGGCAGGTAGGTCGACGAGCCGCCGTACATCTTGCGGCCGACCATGCGCTTGGCGTACTGCACCGGGATCCGGCGCTGCCCCTGCTCGACGAAGACGACGGCGACGAGGATCAGGAAGACCGCGAAGCAGACGAGGCCGAAGGCGAGGCCGCCCTGGCTCTGCAGGATCTTCTGGCCGTCGGCGGGCAGGCGCGAGGCGATGCCGGCGAAGATGAGCAGCGACATGCCGTTGCCGATGCCGCGCTCAGTGATCAGCTCGCCGAACCACATGACCAGGATCGCGCCGGCGGTCATGGTCGCGACGATGACCGTCAGCGAGAAGATGCCGTTGTCATCGAGGATGCCGGGGCAGTCGGGCAGCAGGTTGCCACGCGAGGCCATCGCGACGATCGCGGTCGCCTGCAGCAGAGCCAGCGCCACCGTCAGGTAGCGGGTGTACTGCGTGATCTTCGCCTGGCCGGCCTGACCCTCCTTACGGAGCGTCTCGAAGCGCGGGATGACCACCATCAACAACTGGATGATGATCGACGCGGTGATGTACGGCATGATGCCGATCGCGAACACCGACAGCTGCAGCAGCGCGCCGCCGGAGAACATGTTGATCAGCGAGTAGACCTGACCGCTGTCGCCACTCGTGGCCTTGTCGACGCACTCGGTGATGGTTCCGAAGTTCACACCGGGGGACGGCAATGTGGCGCCGAGCCGGTAGAGCACGAGGATGCCCAGGACGATCAGGATCTTCCGCCGCAACTCCGGGGTCCGGAAGATCGGGACTAGGGCCGAAAGCACACATCCTCCTGGCAGCCGGGCGGCCCGGACGGGCCGCCCCACGCTCATGGACATCTGCTCCGCACGCGGTGGAGCAGGACGTCCTCATGGGTAATCCTGCAAACGTATGAACTCTAACAGCCGTACTCATCACGGCTGTTCACGGTAGGTACCGGCCGGCAGGAGACAGTCGGCACCGTCGTGGAGCGAAACGAGAGCCGCGGTAGGCACCGGTGACCGGCGCCTACCGCGGCGTCCACGTTGCGCAGCGCGAGGACTAGGCCTCGGCCGAGGGCTTCAGCTCGGTGGTCGAACCACCGGCGGCCTCGATCTTCGCCTTGGCGGCGCCGGTGACCTTGGTCGCCGTCACGTCCACCTTGACGCTGATCTCGCCGTCGCCCAGCACCTTCACGACACGGTTCTTGCGAACCGCACCGGCGGCGACGAGCTCGTCGATGCCGATGGTGCCGCCCTGCGGGAACAGGCGAGCGATGTCGCCCACGTTCACCACCTGGTACTCGACGCGGTTGCGGTTCTTGAAGCCCTTGAGCTTCGGCAGCCGCATGTGCAGCGGCATCTGGCCGCCCTCGAAGTTCACGGGGACGTTCTTGCGCGCCTTGGTGCCCTTGGTGCCACGACCGGCGGTCTTACCCTTGGAGCCCTCACCGCGACCCACGCGGGTCTTGGCCGTCTTCGCGCCCTTCGCGGGACGGAGATCGTGCAGCTTGATAGCCATTGCTTACACCTCCTCCACTTCCACGAGATGCGATACGACCTGGATCAGGCCGCGGTTGACGGGGGTGTCCTCACGGACGACCGACTTGCGGATGCCCTTGAGGCCCAGGGTGCGCAGGCTGTCGCGCTGGTTCTGCTTGAGCCCGACGAGGCCTCGCACCTGGGTGATCTTCAGCTCTGCCATGACTTACGCTCCCTGACCTGCACGGGCGCGGAGCATGCCGGCCGGGGCCACGTCCTCGATGGGCAGGCCGCGACGAGCCGCGACCTCCTCGGGACGCTGCAGCTCCTTGAGAGCCGCCACGGTCGCGTGCACCACGTTGATGGCGTTGTCCGAGCCGAGGCTCTTGGCGATGACGTCGTGGACGCCGGCCGCCTCGAGCACGGGACGCACGGCGCCACCGGCGATGACACCGGTACCCGGGCTGGCGGGACGCAGCAGCACGACGCCGGCCGCGGCCTCACCCTGCACCGGGTGCACGATGGTGTTGCCGATCATGGGGACGCGGAAGAAGTTCTTCCGAGCCTCCTCGACGCCCTTCTGAATGGCCGCAGGAACTTCCTTGGCCTTGCCGTAGCCGACACCGACCATGCCCTGGCCGTCACCGACGATCACGAGGGCGGTGAAGCTGAAGCGACGACCACCCTTCACGACCTTCGAGACGCGGTTGATGGTGACGACCTTCTCGATGAACTGGCTCTTCTCGGCCTCGCGGCCACCACGCTGATCGCGGTCGCGGCCACCACGACCGCCGCGGCGGTCGTTGTTGTTGTTATCGGGACCGTTGTTTCCGGCGGGGCCGTTGTTGCCGCCGTCACGACGCTGACGTCCGGGCATCAGGCTGCCTTTCGTTCGGTGGAAATCATGCTGGTACGAGTCATCAGAACGTCAACCCGCCTTCGCGAGCGGCGTCCGCGAGCGCAGCGATCCGGCCGTGGTACTTGTTGCCACCACGGTCGAACACGACGGCCTCCACGCCGGCAGCCTTGGCACGGGCGGCGATGAGCTCGCCGACCTTCGCGGCCTGGGCCGACTTGTCGCCGCCCGCGGCCTTGACGTCCGCCTCCAGCGTCGACGCCGCGGCCAGCGTGTGGCCCTTGAGGTCGTCGATCAGCTGGACGTGGATGTGCCGGCTCGAGCGCTTGACCGCGAGCCGCGGACGGACCGCGGTGCCCTCGATCTTCTTGCGCAGGCGGAAGTGGCGACGAGCCTTCGACGTACGACGGCGCGTCGAGACGTCCTTGCCCGCAGGGATGCGCTTCTTGTTCTCAGTCTGAGTTGCCATGAGTTACTTACCCGTCTTTCCGACCTTGCGACGGATCTGCTCACCCTCGTACCGCACGCCCTTGCCCTTGTAGGGATCGGGACGACGGAGCTTGCGGATGACCGCCGAGACCTGGCCGACCTGCTGCTTGTCGATGCCGGACACGGAGAACTTGGTCGGGCTCTCCACCACGAAGGTGATGCCCTCGGGCGCCTCGATCGGGACCGGGTGGCTGTAGCCCAGGGAGAACTCGAGGTCCTTGCCCTTGAGCGCCACGCGGTAGCCGACGCCGTAGATCTCCATCTTCTTGGTGTAACCCTCAGTCACACCCGTCACCATGTTGGCGACCAGCGTCCGCGACAGACCGTGCAGCGCCTTGTTGCGCCGCTCGTCGTCGGGACGGGCGACCACGATGGCGCCCTCATCGTTCTTCGACACCGAGATCGGCTCGGAGACGGTCAGCGCCAGCTGGCCCTTGGGGCCCTTGACGGTGACGTCCTGGCCGGCGATCTGCACGTCGACGCCCGCGGGAACGACCACGGGGTGCTTACCAATTCGCGACATAAGTTTCTGTCCCCTTACCAGACGTAAGCGAGGACTTCGCCGCCCACGCCCTGCTTGGCTGCCTGGCGATCCGTGAGGAGCCCCGAGGACGTGGAGATGATCGCCACGCCCAGGCCGCCCAGGACCTTCGGCAGATTGGTGGACTTCGCGTACACGCGCAGACCGGGCTTCGACACGCGGCGCAGGCCGGCGATCGAACGCTCACGGCTCGGGCCGTACTTCAGCGAAACGACGAGGTTCTTGCCGACCTCGGCGTCCTCGGTACGGAAGTCGGTGATGTAGCCCTCACGCTTGAGGATCTCGGCGATGTTCGCCTTGATCTTCGAGTGCGGGAGCGTCACCTCGTCGTGGTACGCCGAGTTGGCGTTGCGCAGACGGGTCAAGAAGTCTGCGATCGGATCAGTCATGGTCATGACAGATTCGTCTACCTTTCTCGCAGCGGTTCCCATACATCGCCGGCGGTCTGGTGCCTGGCTCTCGACAGCGCGAAAGACGGGCCTGGAACGTCCGACGGTGGGCCTACTACGAAGCAAACCGTCCTGCAATACCGTTGCACTGCAGGGATTCCGGACCGGCGAACCGGTTCGGGGAAGTGCGCCGGCCGTGCTCGAAGCACGACAGGCAACCTCACTAGTGTAGAGAAAGTGCCGGTCAGAGTCGAATCGGAGCTCTTGTCCCCGGCGGGTCAGTTCACCCGCAGCGTCGTCGTGACCGGCGTCGGGTTCTGGGTCAGGTCCAGGACCGGGCAGTGCTTGTCGACAGTCTCGGTCAGCTCGCGGTAGCGCTCCTCGGTGTCGGGGCCGGAGATGTCGACCGTGACGCGCACCGCGGTGAAGCCCGGACGGACCGTCTCGTCCAGGCCGAAGAAGCCGCGCACGTCGAGGTCGCCCTCGGCGCTGAGCTTCAGCTCGTCGAGGGTGACGCCCAGTTTGTCGGCGTAGAAGCGGTAGGTCACCACCTGACAGGACAGCAGGGCGCCGAGGTACGCCTCGACGGGGTTGATCGCGGTGTCGCCGCCGCCGAGCGTCGGCGGCTCGTCGACGACGAGGGTGTGCTGCCGCGCCGTGGTCACGCTGCCGACCGTGCCCTGCGGGACGGCCGTCGCCGCGAAGACGACGTGCGCGTTGGCAGTGTTGCGGGTGACGGCCTGGTCGGTCGCGTCGATGATGGCGGCGAGGGTTCCGGTGGCGGACGCGGTCATGGGTCTCTCCTGGGCTCGGACGGGTTACTTCCTTCGCGGAACATATGTCCGTTCCCGCGGCCGCACAGCGGTTGCGGTCAGCGTGATTCGCTGCCGATACTCTGAGCAACGTGTCCACCTTCCTGACGGTCGCCCTGCTCGCGGTGCTCACCACGGTGGGCCTGGTCGGGGCCGTAGTGTCCGACGGTGCCGCCTCCCTGGCCTGGGCGATCGGGACCGTCGTCGTCGCGGGTGTGCTCGCGTGGCGACTGCGGTCCGCGCCGCCGGGAATGGGGTTGGTCGCCGCGTTCGTCACCGGCGTCCTCGTCGTCTCCGCCGGGCTACCCGCAGCGATCGTGCTGACCGAGACGCGGAGGTCGGGCGCGCCCGCGTCGAACAGGGCCGGGGCAGGAGTCGCGCCCGGCTCCGCGAGCCCGGTGGCCGACCCGTCGACCGAGCTCCGGCGCGCCGTCGCCAAAGCCGGCGAGATCCAGCCCGGCGGCGCGGATTCCCTCCTCGAGATCGACATCGACGAGAACACCACCCGGGTGACGACGCTGGACCTGACCACCGGCCAGCGCGTCTCCGCATACTTCTCCCGCAGCAGCGACAAGTGGTACGCGCCGACCCGCACCTCCACGAACGACCGTGCCGACTCCGCGTTCCGCGCTTCCGACATCGCGGGGCTCGATCTCACCGCGACGGCGGCGAAGGTGACGGCGGCCGCGGATACGATCGGCATCGACCGGAGCTCTCCCCACGCGTCCGACGGCATCGAGATCGAGCGGCGGAGCGGCGACAAGCGCCTGGTCGCCACCTTCGGCATGTCGGGCGTGGACGTCGAGACGGACGCCGCGGGGAACCTGCCCGACAACCTCGCGCTCGCGAAGGTCGACGGGCTCCTCCCGCTCGCCGAGCGACTGCTGCGTACGAACGGCCTCGATCCCGCGCAGCCGGTGATCGATGAGCTGCAGTACCGCGTCTTCGCGCCGAACGTCGGCTCGGTCGGCAGCGGGAAGGGCACCGTCGAGATGCGGATCTCGGGCGGGGGTCGCTCCGGCACGCTCAAGGAGACCGTCGGCAAGTTCCCCGAGGTGAGCCTCAGCCCGTCGCGATCGACGAGCAGCTCGGCGTTCGCGCTGCGCGTCGTGACGGCTGCCGGGATCGAGCGGGCGCGCACCGACCTCGTGCAGCGCTTCTCCGTGCTGCCGATCGACGCGCACGCCCTGGGCATCGAGGTCGACGAGGACAGCCGGGCCCGCGCGTCCGACCGGACGGCGCTACCTGTGATGGAGGTGGGACTCGGGCCGGGTTCGCGGGCGAGCGCCTACTACGGGCTGGACGGCGCCTTCCTGCGCACCGACTAGGTCCGCGCGGCGGTGAGGCGGCGAACCGTCGCGACCTCGGCGTCCCTATAGGGGCGGCCGTCGGGCCAGAGCAGGTCGTGGAACCACTGCTGCGGCTGGCGCGCGCCGACGTAGGGCTGCTTCCACGAGTCCCACGGGCAGTAGGTCTGGCTGCGGCCGGCGACGAAGCCCCACTGGTAGGCGTCGATGCCGAGCTCCTTGCAGATCGGGAGGATCGTCTCGATGGTGCTGCCCTGCGGGCGGGCCATGTACTCGGTGAGGAGCATCGGGCGGCCCTGCTTGGCGAGGTCGGCGGCCATGGCGCGGAACTTCTCCGGCGGGTCGTAGCTGTGGAAGCTGATGACGTCGGACTGCTCCAGCTGGATCGCGCGGATCTCGGGACGGGTATCGGCCCAGACGCCAGAGGTCAGCGGCTGCGTCGGCCCGCCGGCACGGGCCCACGCGAAGGCCTGCGGCAGCAGCTTCGCGACGCGGGCGACCTTGTCCGGCGGGCTCAGCGGGTACGAGTCCGCGAGGTTCTCGGGCTCGTTCCACACGTCCCACGCGACCACGCGGGGATCGTTCGCGAACGCCTTGACCACGCCGGTCGCGTAGGCCTGCAGGCCCGCGGTGTCGCCGTTCGTCAGGCCGGCGGCGCCGGGGCTCTGCACCCACGTCGAGTTGTGCACGCCGGGCGTCGGCTCGCGCTGTACGCCGGGCTTCGGGTTCGGGTCCCAGCACGAGTCGAACAGCACGAACATGATTTTGATGCCGTTGTTGTTCGCGATGGTGAGGAAGGCGTCGAGGCGCTGCACGAAGCCGGTCGGGTCGGCGGTCCACAGCTGGTCCTGCAGGAAGACGCGCATCGTCGTCATGCCCAGGCCGCGGGCCCAGCCGAGCTCGAGGTTCATGCGGTTCGGGTCGAAGGTCTGCGCCTGGAACATCTCGAACTGGTTCCCGGCGTTGGCGTTGATGTAGTTGGCCCCGACCATCCACGGATTCTGCGCGCGCCACTGCTGCGCCCGCTCGGGCGTCCAGCGCGCGGCCGGTGCCACACCCGGGGGCGTCGCGCCCGGGGTCGTCGGCCCGACAGTGCCTCCGGCTCCCGTCCCGGATCCGGGGTCGGCGGCGGCGCGCGCGGCCACCATCACGGCCGGTAGCGCGGCGGCGGTCCCCAGCAGAACCCGTCGAGTCACAACAATCACACTGACACCATAGGCAACAATTGTCACAGAACGGTGAAGGTCGGATGCTGTCGCGCGTCGCGAAACCGGCCATTTCCGGGCGCGCGACGACGTATTCGCATCGTCACGCAGAATTCGGCCGGTTTCGGAACGGGTGTCAGCCCTCGATGGCCTTGCGGGCCTCGGCCTCCAGCTCGGCGCGGAAGCGGGGCGGCGCGGGGAGCACCCCGCGGTCGACGAGTTTGTCGACGGTGCTGACCACCTGGTTCAGGTACGCGGCCCGCTCGGCGGCGACGCTCGACGAGGCGTGGCGGTACAGCTTGAGTCCGCGGTCGAGGTCGCGCACGTCCTCGTCGGCCAGGCCGTCGGAGCCGGTGCTGCGGGCGTACCGATCGGCGGCGTACCAGGAGGTGCGCAGGTCGGTGACGGCGTCCGCGTACTCCGCGGCGGACTCGTCGCCGGGGTACTCGTCGGTGCGCAGGGCCCCGGCGTGCTCGAGCGCGTCGTGGAAGGCGATCACCTTCGGCGAACTGAAGTCCCACATCGCGGGGAAGCGCAGCAACATCTCGGGGTCGAGCTCGTAGGCCGCGTACTCCCCCAGCACCGTGTCGTGCCGTCCGGCGGCGCGGTCCCACAGCGCCCGGCCCGACGGTGCCGGGGCGGGCTTCGGTTGCGCGCGCTGCGTGCGCGGCCGCTCGGGAGCGGGCTTCACGTCGACGAACCGCAGCGGATCATCCCGACGGACCGCGGTCGCGTCGCCGCCGCCCGCGAGCAGCACGATCATGCCGACGATCAGGGCGCCGGCCAGGAACAACAGCGCGACGGGGCCGACGAACCGGGCACCGATCAGACCGACCGCCGCGACGCCGAGAACACCGGCGAGGACCGTGTTACGCATCGGAATCACCCACGTCGCCCAGCGTAGTCGTCAGGCGGCGAGCGCCTGCTCCCCCGCGGGCAGGGCGGCGACGGCACCGTCGGGCGACGGGGGCCGGGCGATCCGCGCGTAGGCGACCGCCATCGCGCCGGCGGCGCCGAGAAGGGCGACGGCAGCGAGGTGGCCGCTCTGCGCCATGGGCACGCTGAGGTAGCGGATGGAGAGGAGGATCGCGGCGAAGGTGAGCGCCCCGCCCACGACGGTGGCGATCCGGCGCGGATGCCAGCCGTCCTCGGGGCGGACCATCGCCGCCTCGAGGGTCAGCGCGAAGACGAAGCCGGCGACGAGATCGACGCCGTAGTGCGCGCCGATGCCCAGGGTCGCGGAGATGGTGCAGACCCACCAGAAGACGCCGAACACCTTGAGCAGACGCGGGCCGCGCAGCGCGTGCAGGAGGATCGCGGTCGCCCACGCGGTGTGCAGGCTGGGCATGCAGTTGCGCGGCGCAGCCTGGCTGAAGTACGCGGAGACCGGCTCGAGCGACGTGGGCACGACGTGCGGCCAGACGTTCATCCAGCCGGCGCCGACCACCTCGTTGCCGAAGGCGTACGCCGGGCCCACGACAGGGAACAGGAAGTAGACGATGGGGCCGATCGCGCCGATGAGGACGAAGGAGCGCACGATGTGGTGCCGCGGGAAGCCCTCGGTCGAGCTGCGGCGCAGCTGGAAGTACGCCACGACGGCGGCGCCCACCGGCAGGTACGTGTAGACCTTGGTGATCAGGGCGAGGTACCAGCCGTGCTCGTGGACGAAACGGCCCATCACCCACGACGGGCTGCCGAGCGCGCGGTCGGCGACCTCGACGAAGTGGTCGGCGACGTACGGTAGCGCCTCCATCGTGAGCCCCAGCCACACGGACGAGCAGGCGTTCGCGACGATGAGGATCCCGGCGACGCCGGCGGCCTTGAACGCCGCCACCTGCTCGCGGCCGGTGAGTCGCAGGCCCGCGTACGCCGCCAGCGCGACCAGGCCCCACATCACGCCGTTGCCGAAGTGCAGGGGCGAGCCGGCGGCGAGCCGCTCGGCGTTGAACAACACCTCGGCGGCGGCGACGACGCCGACGAAGGGCAGGCGCAGCCGCGCGGGCATGCACATGAGGGCGAGGGCGAGGGCCGCGATCTTCACCTCGCCGGTGACAGGGCGGCCGACGAAGTCCTTGGCGAGGCCCTCGATCGGTCCGGCTAGGCCGTAGACCGTCGCGGCCGCCTGGATCGCGGCGACGAAGAGGACGACCGCGAGCACAGCCCACATCCACGGGCTGTTCCGGAACCTGCTGCGGGGACGCTCACCGCGTGGACCCCGCGGGAGCGCGAAGTCTTCACGCACCAACATGAGATGACAGCATAGTTAACAGTCGGGTAACACTGTGAATCCGCTGCGCGTTTCGTGACGCGAATCGCGTGCCGCCATCGCCCCGGAAACGACGACGGGCGCGCACCCCGCCGAAGCGGAGCGCGCGCCCTCGCGCGAATCTTCTCCCGAGTCAGGCTCGGGCGGGACTCACCAGCTGCTCTTGTGCACGCCGGGGAGCTCGCCGGCGTGCGCCATCTCACGCAGGCAGATACGGCAGAGGCCGAACTTGCGGAACACCGAGTGCGGACGGCCGCACTTGTTGCACCGGGTGTAGCCGCGGACGGCGAACTTCGGCTTCTTGTTGGCCTTGTTGACCAGCGCCTTCTTTGCCATGGCTCAGTTCTCCTTGAAGGGGAAGCCGAGGTGCTTGAGCAGCGCGCGGCCTTCCTCATTGTTGGTGGCAGTGGTGACGACGGTGATGTCCATACCGCGCGGGCGGTCGATGGAGTCCACGTCGATCTCGTGGAACATCGACTGCTCGTTCAGGCCGAACGTGTAATTGCCGTTGCCATCGAACTGGTTGCCGTTGAGGCCGCGGAAGTCGCGGATACGGGGAAGCGCGATCGAGGTGAGGCGATCGAGGAACTCCCACATGCGGTCGCCACGGAGGGTGACGCGCGCGCCGATCGGCATGCCCTCACGCAGCTTGAACTGCGCGATGGACTTGCGGGCCTTGCGGATCTCCGGCTTCTGGCCGGTGATCAGCTCGAGGTCCTTGACGGCGCCGTTGATGAGCTTGGCGTCGCGGGCGGCGTCGCCGACGCCCATGTTCACGACCACCTTGACGACGCCGGGGATCTGCATCACGTTGGCGTACTCGAACTCGCTGTTCAGCGCGTCCTTGATCTCGGCGCGGTAGCGCGCCTTCAGGCGCGGCTGGGTCTTCTCAGAGGTGGTCATCTCAGATGTCCTTCCCGTTCTTGCGGGAGATCCGCACGCGCTTGCCGGTCTCCTCGTCGGTCCGGTAGCCCACACGGGTGGGGTTGCCGTCCGAGTCGACGACCATCACGTTGGAGACGTGGATCGGGGCCTCGCGGACCTCGATCCCGCCCTGCGCGGTGGCGGACGTGCTGGTGTGCTTCTTGATCCGGTTGACGCCCTCGACGAGGACCTTGTCAGCCTTCGGGAAGGACTCGACGACCTTGCCCTTGGCACCCTTGTCGGGGCCCGAGATCACGATGACGGTGTCGCCCTTGTGCACCTTCATGTCAGAGCACCTCCGGAGCCAGCGAAACGATCTTCATGAACTTCTTGTCGCGCAGCTCGCGGCCGACCGGGCCGAAGATGCGGGTGCCACGAGGGTCGTTGTCGTTCTTGATGATGACAGCGGCGTTCTCGTCGAACTTGATGTACGAACCGTCCGGACGGCGGCGCTCCTTGGCGGTCCGCACGATGACGGCCTTGACGACCTCGCCGCGCTTGACGTTGCCGCCGGGGATGGCGTCCTTGACGGTGGCGACGATGATGTCACCGATGCCGGCATAGCGGCGCGAGCTTCCACCGAGCACGCGGATGCAGAGGATTTCCTTAGCACCCGTGTTGTCGGCGACCCGCACCCGCGATTCCTGCTGAATCACTAGAGAGTCTCCTCGACCTGGATTTTCATGCGCGCCGGATTTCCGACCCGAACGCGCGTGGTCAGCCGCCTGGCACCACAGGGCGCCGGGCAACCCGTCCATGATAGGGGAAGTCGCAGGTAGATGTCGAATCCGCGCGGGCTATCGTGCTGGGGTGCAGCTCTCCGATCTGCCCGTACGCGGCGTCACGCGACTGCGGGGCACCTCCGCCCCCGCGCTCGCCTCCGCCGCCGAGCGCCGCGGGCCGCAGGACCCGGTCGTGGTCTTCCCAGGCCTCCCGCAGCCGCTGCCCTCCTCTCCCGGCGCCATCATCGACGACGTGCTGGCCCGGGCGGTCGCCGTCGCCTTCGAGGTCTTCCCCGCCTGGCTGCCCGACCCGGCGATCTCCCCCGAATCCGGCGGGATCCTGGACCGGTTCGCCGCCCGCGAGCTCACGCACCGGCACGATGGCGGCGCCGGGATCGGCACTGCGCTCGGCGCGCTCGCCACCGCGGCGCTGCGGCCCGAGTCGGGCCGAGGCTTCGCCGAGCTGCCCGCCGCCGACCGACGCGACGCCCTCGAGTACGCCCTCACCAGCAGCTACCACGCCCCGTCGGTGGCGCTCGCGATCGATGTCGAACGGCCACTCCCCCCGCACCTCGGTGACGCCCTCTCCAGCGCGTCGCGGTGGCTCGCTCGGGGAAACAGCACCGTCTGGCTGTTCGGGCCGGGCGCGGCGCCCCTGGACCGGTTCCCGGTCGTCGACGGTCCGCCCGTCGTGGTGGAGCCGCGCCGCGAGCCGTCGGAGTTCACCGTCGGGCTCGAGCCGCTGCCCGCGTTCCCGCCCGTCGCGGGGAAGCCGCACCCGGCCAGCGCCGCGGAGCAGCGCCTCGAGCGGGGGCTGCTGAGCCAGGCGTGGGCGGGGGCGCGGCACTGGAACTACGCCATCGACCTGGCGCCACTGGCCCGGCCGGTCCGCGTCGACCTGCTGTTCCCGCAGCCCCGCCTGGTGGTGGAGGTCGACGGCCCGGACCACCGCGCAACCGAGAAGTACGAGGCCGATCGACGCCGCGACGCCGACCTCATGCTGGCCGGCTTCCGAATACTGCGGCTGACCAACGCGCGGATCATGGACGACCTCGCGGAATCCCTGTCGATCATCCGTACATTGGTCACTGCAACGGAATCGGGCCGCGGGAGGGGTGCGTGATGGGCGAGTCGATCGCGGGGCTCACGGGCACGGAATCCGCGGTGCTGCTGGTGCTCGCGTCCGCCGTCGAGCCGGTGCGCAACCCGGATCTCAAGCTGCTCGGGCCCGCCCTGGAGGCCCCGTCGCGACGCAAGCTGGTCGAGCGCGGCCTGCTCGACGTCGAGGTCGGCGAGCGCCGGGCGCTGCTGCTCTCCCTCACCGACCGCGGCTGGGCCGCCGCGGCCGCGCTACTGGAATCTCCTCCCCCGGCGCGCGCGACACCACAGCTGCGCGCGCTCTTCACCTTCGCCGCCGGGATCGGCCGGTACCTGCGCCGCGAGTCGCTCGCGCTGGGCGAGGTGGCCACCCCCGCCGACGCCCCCGCGCCGTCGGTGCCCCCCGCTCCCGCCCCGTCCGTCCCCGAGCCCGCACCCGACGGACCGCCCGCCGACCGGGTGCGCGCCGCCTACCGTGCTGTCGCCGCGCTGGGGGCCTGGGTGGCCCTGCGCGACCTGCGGGCCGCGCTGCCCGGCGTGCCGCGCACCGTCGTCGACGAGGGCCTGCGCGCCCTGTATCCCGAGCCCGGCGTGCACATCGTCGCCGAGGACAACCTCAAGGCCCTCACCCCGGACGACCACGCCGCCGCGCTGCAGCTGGGCGGCCGTCCCCTGCACGCGATACGGATCACCCGATGACCCTCCACGACACCCAGCGCACCGCGCTGCGTTCCGTCCGCCTGAGCTGGGCGCCCACCTACGAGGAGGTGTGGGACGCGGCGTCGGAGGACACCCACGTGGACGGCCTGCACACCGACGTCTGGGAGGACCTCGAGGACGCCCTCGGCGACGCCGTCGCGTCGACCGGCGCCTCCCCCACCGGGCTGGTGATCACCGGCAACGCCGGCACCGGCAAGACCCACCTGCTCACCCGGTTCCGTTCCGAGGTGCAGACGGCCGGTCACTACTTCGTGCTGCTGGAACTGCTCGACGCCACCGACTTCTGGCGCGCCGCGCTGACCTCGCTGCGCAGTTCGCTGCTGCGCCCCGCCCGCGACCACGCGACCCAGCTGGCGCAGCTGCTGTGGCTGCTCTCCGACGAGGCCGGGCTCTCCCGCGCGCACCGCCGCGAATTCTCCGGCGACGCCGTGCCCACACCGGAAGGTCTCGACGCGTTGGTCGCGGCCATGAGCAAGCGCCGCCCGCAGGTGCGGCAGTACCACGGCGTGCTGCGTGCGCTGGTGCTGCTGGCCTCCCCCGACAGCCGCCTCGCCGACCTCGGCTCCGCCTTCCTCGATGACATCGAGGTCGAGGAGACCGCCGCCGAGCGGCTGCACTGGGGCCTGCCGGCCCACGGCTTTCCCGCGGTCGAGACGGTGCGCGCGGTCTCGGCGTTCATGGCGGAGACCGCGGCGACGGTCTTCGCCGTCGACCAGATCGACACGCTCCTCGCGCAGTCCGCGGCCACCCTCACGGCGCCGGACGCCGCCGAGAGCGAGGTGATCGAGCAGGTCGGCCACGGGCTGATGTCGCTGCGCCAGGGCCTGTACCGCACCGTCACCGTCGCCTGCATGCTGCCGACGGCGTGGGAGACGCTCTCCAGTCGCGCCACCGCCTCCGTCGCCGCCCGGTTCCGGGTGGTCGGCCCGCTGAAGTCGCTGCCCGACGGTGCCATCGCCCGCGCCATCGTCGAGCGTCGGCTCACTGCCGCGTACCGCGCGAAGGATTTCGTCCCGCCGCACCCCACCTGGCCGATCGCCCCGGAAGCCTTCGCCTCCGCGGTGCACCACACTCCGCGGGACCTGCTCACCAAGGTCGACGCGCACATCCGCGCATGCGTGAGCACCCGCACCGACTTCGAGCTCGCAAGTTTCGACGACGGGCCGGCGCGCTCGGCACCGTCGGTCCCGGGACCCGGGCCGACGGAGCCCGCCCCGGCGCCCGCGGACCCGCCCGTCGACGTGCTGGCCCGCATCGACGAGCAGTTCGAGGCGCTGCGGATCCGGGCCCGTGTCGGCGACGTGGCGACCGACCAGGCCGTCGCCGACAAGCGGATGGGCGGCCTCATCGAGGCCGGCCTGCGGGCATGGACCCGCGAGGACGGCGGCGACGGCTTCCAGATCGAGCGGGGCAACAAGCAGCTCGACGGCCGGCTGCGCCGGCGCCTGCCCGGCCGCGTCGAGGACGAACAGCACTGGGCCTTCCGCGCGATCCCCGCGGCCAATGCCGTCGCCGCCACCAACCGCGTGCAGAGCGCCGCGACCGCGGCCGGCGTCGCCGCCGGGATGGATCGTCGCAAGCTCTTCCTGCTGCGCTCCACGTCCTGGCCGACCAGCCCGAAGGCGTCGTCGGTCATCGCCGACGCCGTCGAGCGCGGCGCCGAGCTGCTCCCCCTCGACGAGGCCGACCTCGCCACCCTCGACGCGCTGGGGCGCATCATCGCGCACGGCCCCGACGGCCTCGACGAGTGGCTCACGGCGCGGCGCCCCGCCCACGGGCTGCGGATGTTCGCGGGACTCGACGGTGCCCCGAAGCCTGCCGCCGAGCGGCCAGCCTCGCGCCGCGCTCGCGGCATGATCCCCGGCGACGCGGTGGGCCGCGTGGGCGGGCTGTCGAGCTCCGTCGCCGACGTCATGTTCGGCGGCCCGCCCGTCCCGCGTCCCGCACCGACTCCCGAGCCCGCCGCCCGGCCGGCGGCGGCGCCGTCGGACCCCGCCGGCATCGCGGTGGGCCTCGGACCGGACCACGGGCCCGTCACCCTGAACCCGGCCGAGCTGCGCAAGCACACCGCGATCTTCGCCGGCTCGGGATCGGGCAAGACGGTGCTGATCCGCCGGCTCATCGAGGAGTGCGCGCTGCGCGGGGTCTCGGCGATCGTGCTGGACCCGAACAACGACCTGTCCCGGCTCGGCGAGGCGTGGCCGCAGGAGCCCTCGGGCTGGTGGGAGGGCGACGCCGAGCGGGCGCGCACGTATCTCGCCGACACGGACGTGGTGGTGTGGACGCCGAACCGGGCGTCCGCGCGACCGCTGGTGCTGCAGCCGATCCCGGATTTCGCGGCGCTGCGCGCGGGCATGGACGGCGACGATCTCGACGCGCAGGAGGCGCGGGAGGGCTTCGCGATGGCCGTGGAGGCGTGCGCGAGCGCGCTGGAGCAGCACGTCGGCGTCGGCGGATCGCGCCGCGAGCAGCAGCGCGCGATCCTGCGCGAGGCCCTCGACGCCTACGGCCGGGAGATCGGCCGCGCCGATATCCGGGCGTTCGCCGAGTTCCTCGGCGCATGGAATTCGACGCGCAGCAGTCTCGGCAGTGCCGACAAGCTGGCTCCCGAGCTCGCGGCGAACCTGCAGGCGGCACTCATCAACAACCCGCTTCTCGGTGGCCGCGGCGAGGCAGTCGACCCCGGGACGCTGCTCACTCCGGCGGGCGGCAAGGCCGCGCGGATCTCGGTGATCAGCCTCATCGGCCTGCCCGACGAGACGCAGCGGCAGACCTTCGTCGCGCAGCTGCAGCTGGCGCTGTTCTCGTGGATCAAGCGCCATCCCGCGGGCGATCGCCCGCTCGGCTGGCTGCTCGTCATGGACGAGGCGCAGCAGATCGCGCCTTCGGGGGCGGTGAAGCCGTCCACGGAGTCGACGCTGCTGCTCGCCTCGCAGGCCCGCAAGTACGGGCTGGGGTTGGTGTTCGCGACGCAGGCACCGAAGGGCCTGCACGACAAGATCGTCGGCAACAGCGCGACGCACTTCTACGGAAAACTCAACGCGCCCGTGCAGATCCAGGCCGCGAAGGACCTGGCGGCCGCCCGCGGCGGCCGGCTCGACGGCATCGGTGGGCTGGGCGCGGGCGACTTCTATCTCGGGGCGGGGGCGGCGACGGTCCGCTTGCACTCACCGATGTGTCTGAGCCATCACGCCGCCAGCCCGCCCACCGAGGACGAGGTACTGGCGATCGCCCGCGGCTGACGGCGGGGCTGACCGCGCGTGGGTCCACGCGGGCAGTCCGACCATCGTCCACAGATCCGGCGAGGGCTCGGCGCCGACGGCCGCCATTCGATCTGTCCACCGGGGCACCTCCGATTCCCTGGGTCCAGCGGACCCCGGTACGCGGCGCGGCAAACGAGTAGGCGACTACCCGATTGTGCGGGCGGGCATCAGCCCGCGGGGCGGGTGGCCCGGCGACGGGGCTGCTGGGCGCGGCCCTGCCCCTGCGGGCGGCCCTGGCCGGACGGTGCCTGCCGGGCGCCGGAGCGCTGCTGGCCGCCCTGGCCCTGGCCCTGGCGACGCTGCTGGCCGCCCTGACCGGCGGAACCGCCCTGACCGCGGCCGGCGCCGTCGGACCGCTGCCCGGTGCCCTTGCCGCGCCCGGCGCGGCCCCGGCCCGGGGCGTGACCGCCGCCGGACCTGCGCTGCTGCTGCGGCTGCGGCGCCACGACCTCGGGCTCGACGTACGGCGCGACCTCGCCGACCAGCTCGACGACGACCGGCGATGCGGCCGTCACAGCGACAGGACGGGCGCTGATCGCGGCCTTCTTGAGCAGGGCCTGCGTGTCCTTGCGCTGGTCCGAGGTCATCACGGTGACGACGGTGCCCTCATTGCCGGCGCGGGCGGTGCGACCGCTGCGGTGCAGGTAGGCCTTGTGCTCGGCCGGCGGATCGACGTGCACGACCAGCTCGATGTCGTCGACGTGGACGCCGCGGGCCGCGATATCGGTGGCGACGAGCACGCGGGCGGTGCCGGTGCTGAAGGCCTCGAGGTTGCGGTCGCGCTGCGGCTGGCTGAGGTTGCCGTGCAGGTCGCGCGCAGGGATGCCATCGGCGGTGAGCTGCTTCGCCAGCTTCTTGGCCTGGTGCTTGGTGCGCGTGAACAGGATGCGGCGGCCCGTACCCGAGGCGAGGGCGCGCACCAGCTCGTTCTTGTCGTCCTTGCCGCCCACCTCGAAGACGTGGTGCGTCATGGCGACGACGGGCGAGTTCTCGGGGTCGACGGAGTGCGAGACCGGGTCGGTCAGGAACTTGCGGACCAGCCGGTCGACGCCGTTATCCAGCGTGGCGGAGAACAGCATGCGCTGCCCGCCGGCCGGGGTCGCGGCCAGGATCCGGGTCACGACGGGCAGGAAGCCCAGGTCGGCCATGTGGTCGGCCTCGTCGAGCACGGTGACCTCGACCCGCGACAGGTCGACGATGCGCTGTCGCATCAGGTCCTCGAGGCGGCCGGGGCAGGCGACGACGATGTCGACGCCGTTGCTCAGCGCCTGCTCCTGGCGGGTCTGCTTCACCCCACCGAAGATGGTGGTGACGCGCAGGCCGGCGGCACGGGCCAAAGGCTCGACGGTGGCGGTGATCTGGGTGGCCAGCTCGCGCGTGGGGGCGAGGACGAGGCCCGACGGCTTGCCCGCGGGGGCGCGATGCCCGGCGATGCGTGCGACCAGCGGGATAGCGAAGGCCAGGGTCTTGCCCGAGCCCGTCTTCCCCCGGCCGAGCACGTCGCGGCCGGCCAGGGTATCGGGCAGGGTGTCCGCCTGAATGGGGAACGGCGTGCTGCGGTCCATGTCGTTCAGGGCGGCGATGAGGTTCGAGGGGACGCCGAGGTCGGCGAAGGAGCGGGTGGACACAGGGGTGCTCACGGTAAGGGTGTACCTAACGGTGGTGGTGGCGAAGGCGGCGGTGGCCGCATCCGTTCGCCGCAAGAAAAGAACCGGGGAAATGGTCTCGAGCCGAGATCGGCGAGTCAGGGGCCCGGGTGCCCTACGACGGCGCGGGACGTCACCGTCCCGCATGTTCCTCAGCATAGCAAACCTGTTCGCACCGTCCCGCATAATCGATGATGGAGTGCCGATGCTCACACACTGTGCGTTCGCACCCTCGTGGAACGCAGAGGGACTTCATGAGCGACAATGCAGTCATCAGGCGCGCGTCGACGCGCATCAGGGGAGGCAAGATCATGACCGCAGTTACGAGGATCCATCCGTTCCGCGGCCGCGGGGGCGCGGCACTGGTCGTCGGGGCTTCGCTGTTCGCGCTCGCAGGCTGCGGCTCGGTGGCGGGGACCGGCTCGGCGGACCCGCAGGACGTGGCCGCGTATCAGAGCACCATCGCGTCGTCGCGGGCCGCCGCCGCGGCGTCCGCGGGCAAGTCCGCGTGCTCGTCGTGGCAGTCCGGGTACGACACCCGCATCGTCGCCAGTCGCGCGACCGTCGCCTTCACCAAGGACCCGAAGTGGACCTGGGACGGCATCACCGGCCTGATCAACGCGGAGTTCGCCGCGATCGCCACGGAGACGGGCCGACTGCCGGGCATCATCGCCACGGAGAACCTCGCGCCCACGATCAAGACCGCGATCACCGACTACAAGGCCAAGCTCGACGCCTACAACGAGGGCCTGCGGGTCGACCAGGCCGCGCGCGGCTCGGGCGAGAACACCTGGGCCAAGAGCAACCCGGCGTTCTCGGCGCTGGGCGATGCCGCCAGCGCGGTGCGTCGCGCCTGCGCCTGATTGATCAACGACGTGTTCTAGATCACGAATATTTCCGTACGCTGACGTCGTTTGCCGGGCTATCTTCTTGGTGTTCATCATTTGACATCGAGAGGTAATCATCGTGACCATTCGCATCTGGGGTGCCCGCACCGTCTCCGCGGGCCTGCTGGCCGCCGCCCTCGCCACGCCCCTCGCCGGCGTCGCCGCCGCGGCACCGAATCCCGTACCCGGCACCGGAGCAGCGGCACCGTCGGCCCCGGCACCGGGCGCGAGCCCGAACGCCCGCACGGCCCGCGCCGTCTACGACCAGTGGATCGCGAACCGCGCGCCGCGCGCGAATGCGACCAAGGCCGCTGCGCAGTTCACGAAGAACCCGAAGTGGCAGTGGGACGGCATCCAGCCGCTGATCAATGCCGAGCTCGCCGCGATCCGCACCGAACAGGGCACCCTGCCGGGCACCATCAACCGCGCCGCCACCGTCCCTACTGTCGCGAACGCGCTGCGCGCCTACCAGGCCCGCCTGGCCGAGTACGCCACTGCGCTGAACAATGACCGCAACGCGCGCGGCACCGGCGATCGCACGTGGCCGACCTCGAACCCCGCCAGCACGCGCCTGAGCTCCGCGAGCCAGGCGGTCCACGACGCCGTCGGCGCTGTCCGCTAACTGCGGCACTGCGGCGACGGTCAGGCACCGTCGGACGACGAAACCCCGGCCTCCTCGCGGAGGGCCGGGGTTTCGAGTCTGTGGAGCGGGAGGGCCTACTTGGCCTTCTCCAGCACCTCCACCAGGCGCCAGTGCTTGCTGGCGCTCAGCGGACGGGTCTCCATGATCCGGACGCGGTCGCCGACACCGGCGACGCCCTCTTCGTCATGCGCCTTCACCTTGGAGGTGGTGCGGATGATCTTGCCGTACAGGGAGTGCTTCACGCGGTCCTCGAGCTCGACGACGATGGTCTTCTCCATCTTGTCGGACACGACGTACCCGATGCGGACCTTGCGGCTGTTCCGCTCCTCGGTGGTCACATTGCTTCCGTTCTCACTCATGCGGCGTCACCCTCCGGGCCCGAGGCCAGGCCGAGCTCCCGCTCGCGCAGGATCGTGTAGATCCGGGCGATGTCGGTACGCACGGTGCGCAGGCGACGGTTGTTGCTCATCTGCCCGGTGGCCATCTGGAACCGCAGGTTGAACAGCTCCTCCTTGGCCTCGCGCAGCTTCTCCACCAGCTCGTCCGCGGTGAGACCGCGAAGATCAGCGGCGACGGTGTTCGACATCAGAACTGCTCCTCTCGGGTCACGATGCGGGTCTTGCACGGGAGCTTGTGCTGGGCGCGGCGCAGGGCCTCGCGAGCGGTCTCCTCATTGGGGTAGGTCATCTCGAACAGCACGCGACCGGGCTTGACGTTCGCGACCCACCACTCGACCGAACCCTTACCGGAACCCATGCGGGTCTCGGCGGGCTTCTTCGTGAGGGGGCGGTCCGGGAAAATGTTGATCCAGACCTTGCCGCCACGCTTGATGTGCCGGTTGATGGCGATACGAGCGGACTCGATCTGACGGTTGGTGATGTAGGCGGGCTCGAGAGCCTGGATGCCGTAATCACCGAACGTCACCTGGTTGCCGCCCTTGGACTGGCCGGAACGGCCGGGGTGGTGCTGCTTGCGGTGCTTCACCCGACGGGGGATCAACATGGCGTCAGCCCTCCTGGTTCGTTGCAGCCGGAGCCGCCGCCACCGGAGTCTCCTCCGTTGCGGCGCGACCGGCCTCGGTGCTGGTGGCGGTCGTGCCCGACGCGCCGCTGCGACGCGGGCGCTGCGGGCGCTCACGACGCGGGCCGCGACGGTCGTCGTTCGACGGTGCCGCCAGCTCGCGCCGGCCGCCCACGACGTCGCCCTTGTAGATCCACACCTTGACGCCGATCCGCCCGAAGGTGGTCTTCGCCTCGTGCAGGCCGTAGTCGATGTCGGCGCGCAGCGTGTGCAGGGGCACGCGGCCCTCGCGGTAGAACTCGCTGCGGCTCATCTCCGCGCCGCCCAGGCGACCCGAGCACTGGACCCGGATCCCCTTGACGTTCGGCTGACGCATCGCCGACTGGATCGCCTTGCGCATCGCGCGGCGGAACGCCACGCGGTTGCTCAGCTGCTCCGCGATGCCCTGCGCGACGAGCTGGGCGTCGGCCTCGGAGTTCTTCACCTCGAGGATGTTGAGCTGCACCTGCTTCTTGGTGAGCTTCTCCAGCTCCGAGCGGATGCGATCGGCCTCGGCGCCGCGGCGGCCGATGACGATGCCCGGACGCGCGGTGTGGATGTCCACCCGCACGCGGTCCCGGGTCCGCTCGATCTCGATCTTGCTGATGCCGGCACGCTCGAGGCTGTCGGTCAGACGCTTGCGGATCTGAACGTCTTCCTTGACGTACTCGGAGTACTGCTTATCGGCGTACCAGCGGGACTTCCAGTCCGTGGTGATGCCGAGGCGGAAGCCGTGGGGATTGATCTTCTGACCCATGCTTACGCTCCCTTCCGGCTGTTGCGGCTGGCGGCGGGCTTCTTCGACTCGACCGACTCCACCACCACGGTGATGTGGCTGGTGCGCTTACGGATCCGGTACGCGCGGCCCTGGGCCCGCGGCTGGATGCGCTTCATGGTCGGGCCCTCGTTGGCGTACGCCTCCGAGACGACCAGGGTGCGCGGGTCGAGGCCCAGGTTGTTCTGCGCGTTGGCGATGGCCGACGCGAGAACCTTGGCGACGGGCTCGCTCGCGGCCTGCGGTGCGAACCGCAGGATCGCGAGCGCCTGCTCGGCGTCCTTACCGCGGACCAGATCGATGACGCGACGGGCCTTCATGGGCGTGACGCGCACGAAACGTGCGGTCGCCGACGCCGAGGTCTGTGCTGCTGTGTCGTTGCTCATTAGCGGCGCTTCGCCTTCCGGTCGTCCTTGATGTGGCCCTTGAACGTCCGCGTCGGGGCGAACTCGCCCAGCTTGTGACCCACCATGTTCTCCGAGACGAACACCGGCACGTGCTTGCGACCGTCATGGACGGCGAAGGTGTGACCGATGAAGTCGGGGATGATGGTGGAGCGGCGCGACCAGGTCTTGATGACCTGCTTGGTGCCCTTGTCGTTCTGGACGTCGACCTTCGCGAGGAGGTGGTCGTCGACGAACGGGCCCTTCTTGAGGCTGCGTGGCATTCTCTAACTCCCTCCTAGCGCTTGTTCTTACCGGACTTGCGGCGACGAACGATCATCTTGTCGCTCGCCTTGTTCTTGCGGGTGCGGCCCTCGGGCTTGCCCCACGGGCTCACCGGGTGGCGACCACCGGAGGTCTTACCCTCACCACCACCGTGCGGGTGGTCCACCGGGTTCATGACGACACCACGGACGGTCGGGCGCTTGCCCTTCCAGCGCATACGGCCGGCCTTGCCCCAGTTGATGTTGCTCTGCTCGGCGTTGCCCACCTCGCCGACGGTGGCGCGGCAGCGCACGTCGACGCGACGGATCTCGCCGGAGGGCATACGCAGGGTCGCGTACGCGCCCTCCTTGCCCAGCAGCTGGACGCTGGCACCGGCCGAGCGGGCCATCTTGGCACCGCCACCGGGACGCAGCTCCACGTTGTGGATCACCGTGCCGGCGGGGATGTTCCGCAGCGGCAGGCAGTTGCCCGGCTTGATGTCGGCGTTGGGGCCCGACTCCACGATGTCGCCCTGCTTCAGGTCCTTGGGGGCGAGGATGTAACGCTTCTCGCCGTCCAAGTAGTGCAGCAGTGCGATCCGCGAGGTGCGGTTGGGGTCGTACTCGATGTGCGCGACCTTGGCGTTGATGCCGTCCTTGTCGTGACGACGGAAGTCGATCAGACGGTAGGCACGCTTATGGCCGCCACCCTTGTGCCGGGTGGTGATGCGGCCGTGCGCGTTACGGCCACCACGGCCGTGCAGCGGACGAATCAGCGACTTCTCCGGGGTCGAACGCGTGACCTCGTCGAACGTCGAGCCCGACGAGCCGCGGCGACCCGGAGTGGTCGGCTTGTACTTACGGATAGCCATTTAGCTCGCGCCTCCGAAGATGTCGATGGGCTTGCTATCGGCACTCAGGGTCACGATGGCGCGCTTGGTGCTCTTGCGCTGACCGTAACCGGCACGGGTGCGCTTGCGCTTGCCCTGGCGGTTCAAGGTGTTGACGCTGTCGACCTTGACGCCGAAGACCTTCTCCACGGCGATCTTGATCTGCGTCTTGTTCGCGTCCGGGTGCACCACGAAGGTGTACGTGTTCTCCTCGATGAGGCCGTAGGCCTTCTCGGAGATCACCGGCGCGAGCAGGATGTCCCGCGGGTCGGCGGGGATGGTTGCGGTGGCCATCAGGCGTTCGCCTCCTCGGTCTTCGTGGCGCTCGCGATGAACGAACCCAGAGCCTCGCGGCTGAACACCAGGTCATCGGCGTCCAGGACGTCGTAGGTGTTGAGCTGGTCGGAGTAGATCCACTTCGCGTTCGGCAGGTTCTGGACGCTGCGCTGCGCGGTCAGGTCCTCGCGGCCGACGACCACGAGGAACTTCTTGCGCTCCGACAGCGCGGCCAGGAACAGGCGGGCGGTCTTGGTCGACGCCTCCTGGCCGGCCACCAGCTCGGTGACGACGTGGATACGGTCCTCGCGAACCCGGTCGGTGAGGGCACCGCGCAGGGCGGCGGCCTTCATCTTCTTCGGGGTGCGCTGGCTGTAGTCGCGCGGCTGCGGACCGTGCACCGTGCCACCGCCGTTGAACTGCGGCGCGCGGGTCGAGCCCTGACGGGCGCGGCCGGTGCCCTTCTGGCGGTACGGCTTGCGCCCACCGCCGCGGACCTCGCCGCGGGTCTTGGTGGAGTGCGTGCCGGCACGCGCAGCGGCGAGCTGCGCGACGACCACCTGGTGCATCAGCGCGATGTTGGGCTCGACGTCGAAGATCTCGGCGGGGAGCTCGACGGTGCCGTCGACCTTGCCGTCGGCGGTCTTCACATCAAGAGTCAGCTTGCTCATGCGCGAGCACCACCCTTCACTGCGGTACGGACCATCACGAGGCCGCCCTTGCGGCCGGGGATGGCGCCCTTGATCAGCAGGACGCCGGCCTCGGCGTCCACCTTGAACACGGACAGGTTCTGCGTGGTGACGTTGTCCGAGCCCATGCGGCCGGCCATCCGGACGCCCTTGAAGACGCGACCCGGGGTGGCGCAGCCACCGATGGAACCGGGCGCACGGTGCACGGCCTGCACACCGTGGCTGGCGCCGAGGCCCGAGAAGCCGTGGCGCTTCATGACGCCGGCGTAGCCCTTGCCCTTGCTGACGCCGGTGACGTCGACGAAGTTGCCGGCCTCGAAGACGTCGGCGCCCAGCTCCTGGCCCACCTCGTAGTCGGCGGCGGCATCGGCGTCGGCGAGCCGCAGCTCGGCGATGTGGCGGCGCGGGGTGACACCGGCCTTGGCGAACTGACCCGAGACGGGCTTGTTCACCTTGCGGGGGTCGATCGCGCCGAAGGCGAGCTGCACGGCGTCGTAGCCGTCAGCGGCCTGGGTACGGATCTGGGTGACCACGTTCGGCCCGGCCTTGACGACGGTGACCGGGACGACCCGGTTGTTCTCGTCGAAGACCTGGGTCATGCCGAGCTTGGTGCCCAGGATTCCCTTGATCTTGTTCTCAGTCATAATCGTTTCTCCGCAGCCGCTTACTGGATGTTCACGTCGACGCTGGCCGGCAGATCGATGCGCATCAGCGCGTCGACCGTCTTCGGCGTCGGGTCCAGGATGTCGATCAGCCGCTTGTGCGTACGCATCTCGAAGTGCTCGCGCGAGTCCTTGTACTTGTGCGGCGAGCGGATGACGCAGTACACGTTCTTCTCCGTCGGCAGCGGCACGGGACCGACGACACGGGCGCCGGTGCGAGTCACGGTCTCGACGATCTTCCGAGCAGACGCGTCGATCGCCTCATGGTCATAGGCCTTGAGCCTGATGCGGATCTTCTGTCCCGCCACGCTGTGTCCTCTTCCGTCAAGTGTTCAAACGTATTGCCTGACACACGGACAGCTGAATCACCTGCGGGAACGTATCCCGCTTGAAGTCGATCGACGCTGTTCATGTATCAAATTGCTCCGGTCCACGCGGTCGGGCGTGTCGCGCTGGCGCTCATACTCCGCCGTGTGTTCCGGTGGCTCCCTCGAGGGGTGCCGGGCGATACCGTAGCCGGTGGTACGGCCCCATACAGGACCGCGCCGCCCGACAGGGCAACCCGACCAGTATGCACTGCTCGGGCCGCATCTTCAAATCGAACCGGTCGATCCCGCCTATGCGATTCGCGTCACACCCGTCGCCCGGTCGCGCTCTGGAACAATATGGGCATGACCGAACGGGGCGTCCCGCCGAGGCCGGGCGCGCTGCTCCCGGCTGTGCTGCTGTGCGCCGCCCTGCTGGTCACCTCCGCGTGCACCCCCGTCGTTGACGGTGCCGCGACGCAGTCCTCTTCTGCGGACGCCTCGAAGTCGCGGATCCTCCCGCGCCCGGTCGCCGCGGTGCGGGACGACGCGGTCCGCTACCGCTACCCCGCGCCGAACGCGGACCCGCGGCAGAACTACGGCAACCTCTACCTCCCCCGCGGTGTCCACGCGCCGCGCAGCCTGCCGGTGGTGGTGCTCATCCACGGCGGCGGCTGGAAGAACCGGTCGAGCGCCGGCTACATGGCCGAGGTCGCGCGGGCCCTGCAGGCGCAGGGCCTCGCGGTGTGGAACATCGAGTACCGGCGGGTCGGCTCGGGTGGCGGCTGGCCCACGACCTTCACCGACGTCGGGCACGCGGTCGACTTCGTCCCGACCCTCGCCGAGTCCGCGCCGGCGTTGGACCCGACGAACGTGATCCTGGTCGGGCACAGCGCGGGCGGCCAGCTCGCGGCGTGGGCGGCTACCCGGCGCACGCTCCCGGCGGGGTCGCCGGGCGTGACGTGGCCGGCGGGCGGGGGCCCGACGGTGACCCCGCGCGCCTTCGTCTCCATGGCGGGGGTGCTCGACATGCGCACCAGCTCGCGCCTCAACGACCACGTGCGCAAGGCACTGGGCGGCATGCCCGACCGGGTGCCGGAGCGGTACGCGCTGGCGAACCCGATCCAGCGGATCGACCCGCTCATGCCCTCCGTCGCGATCCACGGATCCGAGGATTCGATCGTGCCCGCGTCGGAGTCGGTGGACTTCGTCGCTGCGGCGCGGGCGCTCGGCGCACCGTCGCTGCTGGTGGAGCTCGACGGGGCGAACCACGGGACCCCCGTCAACGTGCACTCGCCGTACTGGCCGCGGATCCGCGAGACCATCGTGACGCTGGCCCGGGAGGGCTTCGACGCGCTCGCCGCGAACCCGCCCCGCTGACCCCGAACTTACCGTGGAGTAAGATAGTGGCATGAGCGAGACTCCCACGTACAAGCTGTGGCGCACCCTCAGCGACAAGCCCCTCGGCAAGCTGGCCTTCTCCGCCGGAGCCTCCCTCAAGGCGCCGTACTTCGCCTCCATCACCCCGTACATCTCCGAGATCGAGTACGGCCGCGCCGTGGTCCACGGGCCGAAGTGGTGGTTCGTGCACAACCACATCGGCACCTATCACGCCATCGCGGCCTGCAACCTCGCGGAGGTCGGCATGGGCATGGTGATGGAGGCGTCCACGCCGGGCACGCATCGCTGGCTCCCGAAGTCGATGACGGTCGACTACCTCGCCAAGGCGGAATCCTCGCTCGTCGCGACCGCGACGCTGGCAGCGGGGACCGACTGGGACGCGATCACCACCGGGAGCGACGTGGTCGTCGACATCGCCGTCCGCGACAAGAAGGGCACCGAGGTGGTGCACGCGAAGATCACGACCTGGGTCACTCCCAAGCCCGCCGCATGAGATTCGGTAACTCGCGTCACTTGAGTTGACCTGCGCATCGTCGTTCACTCGGTTTACAGGCGGTGTGGCGTGTGGCACGCTACCGTCGCACAGTCTTGCGCCGACCCGAGGAGGATCATGCGCCGCACCATCACGTCGCTCGCAAGGAACGCCGCCGCGTCCGTGGCCGTCCTCGGCGGCGTCGCCGCGCTGATCCCGGCCGCCGCGCAGGCGGAGCCGGTCGCGACCGTCTCCCCCGGCAGCTCCGTGCTCACGGTCACCAAGCTGGTCGGCAACGTCGCCGACGGCCGCGGCTGCACCGTCGGCTTCGTCGGGCAGCGCCCCGACGGCACCCGCGTCGGCCTGTACGCGGGGCACTGCGGCGCGCAGGGCCAGCAGGTGGTTGTGAACGGCCGCATCGTCGGCGTCAACACCGGCTCGTCGGCGCCCGCGCTGACCAAGTCCGACACCTTCGTGGTGCCCGACGCCCCCGACTGGGGCGTCTTCACCCTCGACCCGAAGCTCGCGACGGCCGCCCCCGGCGGCCGCGTGCGCCCCACTTCGGTGGGCACCGCCCGCCCGGGCGATGCGGTGTGCAGCCAGGGCGTCTCGTCCGGCTGGCGCTGCGGCTCCGTGGTGAGCGTCGACGGTGGCTACATCGCCACCACCATCCCCGTGCAGGTCGGCGACAGCGGCGGCCCGCTCATCCGCAGCTCCGACAACGCCGCGCTCGGCATCGCCAGCCGCGCCGCCACGTTCGACGGCCCGCTCGCCCGCAGCGGCTCGCTGTTCTACGACCTCGGCTCCGCGCTGCGCGCGACCGGTACGTCGCTCGTCGTCGGATAGGGTCACCGTTCCCCGAAACCGGCCGAAATCCGGGCGGCGCCGCGTAGCCGCGGTGCCACCACGAAATCGGCCGGTTTCGCGCGCCCTCAGTCCCGCCAGAGCGTCGCCGGGTCGGCAGCCTCAGGATTCGGCGCCTCGGGTGTCGCGGCGGGCGTGCGGGAGAACCGCGGAGCGGGCATCGGCGCCATCGCTCCCCCGACCTCCTGCAGGTTCTGCCGGGCCGCCATATGCGGGTGCTTCGAGGCCTCCTCGAAGGTGAGGATCGGCGCGACGCAGGCGTCGGAGTCGAAGAAGACCTCGGCCCACTCGTCGCGGGTCCTCGTCTTGAGCGCGGCCTCCAGCGCAGCGCGCAGCTCGGGCCACCGCGCCTGATCCAGCTGGTAGGGCAGGTCCTCCTGCTTCAGGCCCAGCTTGCTCAGCAACTCGGCGAAGAACTGCGGCTCGATCGCACCGACGGAGACGTACTTGCCGTCGGAGGTCTCGTAGGTGTCGTAGAACGGCGCCCCGCCGTCGAGGGTGTTCACGCCGCGCTCGTCGCTCCAGATGCCCTGGCCCCGGAAATCCCACTGCATCTGCCCGATGAGGGAGGCGCCGTCGACCATGGCGACGTCGATGACCTGCCCCTTCCCGGAGGTGTTGCGCTCGTAGAGCGCCGCGAGCACGCCGAAGACGAGGAACATCGATCCGCCCGCGAAGTCGCCGACGAGGTTGAGCGGCGGCACGGGACGCTCGCCCTTGCGGCCGATCGCGTGCAGCAGACCGGTGAGGGAGAGGTAGTTCATGTCGTGGCCGGCGCGCTGCGCGAACGGGCCGTCCTGGCCCCAGCCGGTCATTCGGGCGAAGACGATGCGCGGGTTGCGCTCGAGCACCACGTCGGGACCGAGGCCGAGGCGCTCCATGACGCCGGGCCGGAAGCCCTCGACGATCACGTCCGCGCGGTCGATGAGCTCGAGGACGGTGGCGATGTCATCGGGGTTCTTCAGGTCGGCCTCGACGATGGTGCGACCGCGCTTGACGCCCGACGGCGTGCCCGTGATGCCGTTCACGCCGATGCCGGGCCGCTGCACCGAGACGACATCGGCGCCCTGGTCGGCGAGGAGCATGGCGGCGTGCGGGGCGGGGCCGAGACCTGCGAACTCGACCACTTTCAGTCCCGCGAGGGGACCCTGCTTCGAATCAGTCATGAATGCACGTTAACTTGCCCGTAGGGTGAAGAGGTGACCTGGCTCTCGATTCACGACCCCGAAGGTGACGTGCGAGCGAATCTTGTGCTCGCGCACGGCGCGGGCGGCAACCGCGACCAGGCGATGCTGCGGCTGCTGGGCGAGGAACTCGCGCAGCGCGGCGTGCGCACCGTCCGCATCAACCTCCCGTTCCGGCGGCTGCGGCCGAAGGGGCCGCCGTCACCGTCGGGCCAGGCGGCCGACCGGGCCGCCTTCGCCGAGACCGCCCGGCTCCTGGACCTGGACGGCCCGACTCTCTGGGGCGGGCACAGCTATGGCGGGCGGATGGCGTCGATGGCCGTCGCGGAGGGGCCGGAGCGGCCCGACGGCCTGCTTCTTCTGTCCTACCCGCTGCACCCGCCCGGCCGGCCGGAGAAGGCCCGTACGGCCCACCTGCCGGACATCACGATCCCGACGGTGCTCGTGCACGGCAGGCGCGACCCCTTCGCCTCGCCGGAGGAGATGGCGGAGGCCGCAGGGCTCATCGCCGGCCCGACCACCACTGTCGAGGTCGCGGCCGCGCACGACCTGGCGCCCGCGAAGTCCGGCGCACCGGCGAAGGCCGCCGACGCCGTGATCGCGCTGCTGGATCAGGCGAAGGCGTAGTCCTCGATCGGGAAGGTGCGGGCGTCACGGCGGGCGCCGATCACCGAGCTCGGCCGCAGCAGCGTCGCCTCGCCGTGCGGATCGAAATAGTAGCTGCGACTGCCCTCGCACGCGCCGAGTTGGAAGACCGACCGCCCCAGCCGGGACGACATCGTCTCCAGGAACGTCGCGTTCGCCTGCTCCGTCACCTCGACGGTGCGCGCGCCGGTCCGGTCGATCTCGTCGAAGACGCGGCGCAGGTGCACCATTTGCGCCTCGATGGTCCAGAAGTAGCTCAGGCCGGTGTAGCTGTACGGACTGTGCAGGCTGAAGAAGTTGGGGAACTTCGGCACCGCCATGCCCTCGTAGGCCTGGAAGCGACCCTCGCGCCAGAACTCGCCGAGATTGCGGCCGTCCCGGCCGGTCACATCGATCGCGGGGAAGTTCTTCTCCCACAGCGAGAACCCGGTCGCGAGCACGAGGGTATCGAGCTCGTGCACGGTGCCGTCGGCCATCTCGATGCCGTGCGGCAGCACCCGGGCGATGGACGACGCCTCCAGGGTCACGTTGTCGCGGCCGAAGGTCGGGAAGTAGGTGTTGGAGAAGGTGGGCCGCTTGCAGCCGAAGGAGTACGACGGGGTGAGCGCCGCGCGGGTCGCCCGGTCCGGGACCTGCGCGCGCAGGTGCGCCTTGGCGAGCAGCGCGGCGATGTCGTTGAACCGGTGGCCGTACTTGTAATTGAGCACGCCCACGGTGTTGAGCGCCTCGAGCGCCGTCGAATTCGCGAGCCGCGCCGCGCGCTGCGTCGCCGGAAACCGACCGAACAGCGCCTTCACCGGAGCCGGCACACGGAAGTCGACCTTGGGCACCACCCAGATCGGGGTGCGCTGGAAGACCGTCAGGTGCCCGGCGATCTTCGCCAACTCCGGTACCAGCTGCACGCCCGTCGCGCCGGTGCCGATCACGCCGATCCGCTGCCCGGTCAGGTCCGCGTCGTCGTCCCACTTCGCACTGTGGATGACGGTGCCCGCGAAATCCTCGATGCCCTCGATGTCGGGCAGCTTCGGCTGGCTCAGGAAGCCGGTGGCGGTGATGAGGTAGCGGGCGCGGAGCTTCTGCTCCAGCCCGGCGTCGCGCACGACGGTGACCTCCCACTCGGCGGCCCGGGCGTCCCACACGGCGCCGGTCACCTCGACGCCGAAGCGCATCAGCGGACGCAGGCCGTACTTGTCGGCGACGTGACTCGCGTAGGCCTTGAGCTCGGCACCGGGCGCATACAGGCGCGACCAGTTCGGGTTCGGCTCGAAGGAGTACGAGTAGGTGACCGAGGCGATGTCGACCGCGAGGCCCGGGTAGTGGTTGACGTGCCACGTCCCGCCCAGGTCCTCCTCGCGCTCGAGGATGAGAACGTCGGTGCGTCCGCGGCCGAGGAGTTCGATCGCGGCACCCATGCCGCCGAACCCCGCGCCGACGATGATCACGTCGTGGGTCATGCCCACCCCCTTTCGGTGAATGAAACGTCAGTCCTACGAAATCTACACCACCGTACGACCAGGTCGTCCCCCGTCGCGTCGTCCTCAGGGCGGAGTGACGCCGGCCTGCGCGGTCAACAGCACGACGCCCAGCACCGCTCCCCCGACGGTCGCCGCGGCGAACAGTGTCACCCACACGCCGCCGGGGACCCTCGTCAGCCGTGCGAGGTGGTCGGCGTCGCTCTCGTGGCCCCGCCCTCGGAGGCGCAGCAGCTGCAGCTCGGCGACGGCGCGGGGCGCCCCGAAGAGGAGGAACCAGGTGCCCAGATGGGCCAGCGCGACCTTCGCCTCCGCGGCCGCCCACCAGGAGACAGCAGCCACGACGGCGGCGGCGAGGAGCACCACGTACAGGCCGAAGACGTTGCGGATCTGCACGAGCAGCAGCGCCAGCAGGAGAACCGCGGTCCACAGCGCTGCCAGGGCGTAGCCGCGGGAGAGCAGGACGGCGGCGACGAGGCCGATCACCGTCGGGGCCGGGTAGCCCGCCGCGAACGTGGCGACCATGCCGGGCCCGCGGGGGCGCCCGCGGGAGACGGTGAGCCCGGAGGTGTCGGAGTGCAGGCGGACGCCGCTGAGCCGGCGTCCGCACAGCACGGCGATCACGGCGTGGCCGCCCTCGTGGGCGATGGTCACCACGTACCTCGCCCGACGCCACGCGGGCTGCCACAGGACCAGCAGGAGTGCTGCGGCGGCCGTGCCCAGGAGCACCGTGCCCCCGGGCGCGGGCTGGCGGTCGGCCACGTCGGCGACGACGCGGTCCCAGGCGTGGGCGAGGGCGTCGGGAAGGGCGGGATCCACCGGGTGCACGGTAGTCACGGCCGCTGTGGGAACGCTGAGTCCGCACTCTCCCGGCCCGTGTGGTCGATAGTGCCCGCTGGGCGGGCAGAATCCACCGCACGCTCGGCCGATAACCTGGACGCATGAGCCTCACCCCCCATTCGAGCCGCAGCCAGATCGTCACCGTGACCGAGGTGATCGACGAGACGGCGCTCGCGAAGTCCTTCGTCTTCGACGCGGAGTGGGACTACCGGCCGGGCCAGTTCGTCACCGTTCGGGTCCCATCGGAACAGACCGGTTCCGTGGCCCGCTCGTACTCGCTGTACACCTCGCCGTTCAACGATGCGAAGCCCGGCGTGACCGTCAAGCGGACCGTCGACGGATACGCCTCGAACTGGCTCTGCGACAACGTCACCGCGGGCGACGAACTCGAGGTCCTCCCGCCGTCGGGCGTCTTCGTGCCGGAGAGCCTCGACGTGCCGCTGCTGCTGCTCGCGGCGGGCAGCGGCATCACGCCGATCATGTCGATCCTGGCGGCCGCACTCAAGGCAGGCACGCAGCCGGTCACGCTGCTGTACGCCAACGCCGATCCGGAGGCCACGATCTTTCGCGCGGAGATCGCGCGACTGGAGGCGGAACACGAGCGGCTCACGGTGATCTGGTGGATGGAGTCCGAGCGGGGCATCCCCGACGCCGACATGCTGTCCGCGCTGCTCGCGCCGTACCACTCGCGCGCGACCTACCTGTGCGGCCGCGACGAGTTCATGGCCGCCTGCAAGGAGGCCGCGAGGGTCATCGGCACCCCGCGTGAGCAGGTGCATCAGGAGATCTACGCGTCCCTCACCGGCGATGCCTTCGCCGACATCGTGCCCCACGAGGTGGAGGTCACCACGGATTCGCCGCAGGTCACCGTCCACAATCTGGGCGCGAGCTTCACCGTGCCGTGGCCGGAGGGCGAGTCGCTGGTGGACGTCCTCATCAACAACGGCCACGACGTGCCCTACTCCTGCCAGTCGGGCGAGTGCGCGACGTGCCTGTGCAAGCTGACGAAGGGCACCGTCGCGATGGCGGTCACCGACGGACTCGACCCCGACGATGCCGAGGACGGCTACATTCTGGGATGCCAGGCGAAGCCGACGTCGCCCGAGTTGGAGGTCGAGTACTGATGCGGATCCGCGGAGCGGTGCTGGAGGAGATCGGACGCGCGCGTCCGTACGCGCAGTCGACGCCGATCTCGGTGGGCGAGCTCGAGCTCGCGCCCCCGGGCCCCGGCGAGTTGCTGGTCCGCATCGAAGCGGCGGGCCTGTGCCATTCGGATCTGTCGGTGGTCGACGGTAACCGCGTCCGCCCGGTGCCGATGCTGCTGGGCCACGAAGCCGCGGGCATCGTCGAGGCGCTCGGTCCCGGCGTCGAGGGCGTCTCGGTCGGCGACCGCGTCGTCATGGCCTTCCTCCCCCGCTGCGGCGAGTGCGCGAACTGCCGCACCGACGGCCAGCTTCCGTGCACGCCGGGCAGCGTCGCCAACAACGCCGGCGAGCTGCTAGGCGGCGGTCGCCGCCTCTCCCGTGACGGCTCGGCGGTGCACCACCACCTCGGGGTGTCCGGGTTCGCGACGCACACCGTGGTGGACGCCCGCTCGGTGACCCGCGTGGATGCCGATGTACCGCCGGAGATCGCAGCCGTGCTCGGCTGCGCGGTTCTCACCGGCGGCGGCGCGGTCCTCAACGCCGGGCTGCCGAAGGACGGCGACGACGTGATCGTCGTCGGCCTGGGCGGCGTGGGCATGGCCGCCGTCCTCACCGCCCTGTCGCTGCAGGCCGACGGTGCCGTCGGCCGCGTGATCGGCGTCGACGCCCAGCCCGCGAAGCTCGACGCCGTGCGTGCCCTCGGCGCCGACGCCGCCTACACCCCTGCGGAACTCGCCGAGGCCGGCGTCCGCGCGCCGGTCGTGATCGAGGCGGCGGGCCACCCGAAGGCCTTCGAATCCGCGGTGGCGGCGACCGCCGTCGGCGGCCGGACTGTGACCGTCGGGCTGCCGAATCCCGCAGCGCGGTCGGAGATCAGCCCCTTGGTGCTCACCGCCGAGGCCCGCACCATCATCGGTAGCTACCTCGGCTCCGCCGTCCCCCAGCGTGACATCCCGCGGTACGTCGAGATGTGGCGCGCCGGCCGCCTGCCGGTCGAGAAGCTGATCAGCGGCGTCATCACGCTGGAGCAGATCAACGAGGGCATGGACTCGCTCGCCGACGGCGCCGCCGTCCGCCAGGTGATCCGGTTCTGACCTACACCTCGGAAGCCTCCGGCGGCGACGCCGGACGGGGCCAGTCCGTCGGGCGCTGCTGGGCGTCGAGGCCACCGTCGGCGAAGACGACGGAGCCGACGCAGTATCCGGACTCGGGGCCGAGGAGGAACTGCGCGAGCGCAGCGATCTCCTCCGGCCGCCCAGCGCGGCCGGCGGGAATGAGCTCGAGGAAGGCGTCCATGGCGGCGCCGAGCTGCGGGTCGACGCGGCCGGCCTGCGTCATCGGGGTGTCGATGAGCCCCGGCGCGATGGCGTTGAGCCGGATGCCCTGCCGCACGTACTCGGCGGCGTGTGTGCGCACGAAGTACGCAAGCGCCGCCTTCGTCGCCGGGTAGGCCAGGATCGAGGCGTACTCGCCGTAGGAGTCGGCGAGGTCGGAGGCGGCGTGCTCGTCGCCGCCGAGGCACATCTCGGCCAGTTCCATGGGCCAGCCCGGCTGCGTGGTCGTGGAGTTCGAGCTCACCAGCAGTGCCGCCGACGGCCCGCGGGCGAGCAAGGGCCGCAGCCCCACCAGCAGGTCGACCGCCCCGAAGTAGTTCACCGCGACGACCGAAGAGCCCGACCGGCCTGCGGCCGGCCCCAGCCCGGCGAACGCGGCGAAGCCGGCGAGCGGCGCAGAGCCCACGAGCTCGCCGATCCGCGCGACGGCCTCGAACCGGCCCCCGGGCGTCCCGAGGTCGGCCTCGACGTCGGTCCCGCGCAGGTCGACACCGATCACGCCGTGCCCGGCGGCGTGCAGCCGCTCCGACGTCGCCGCGCCCAATCCCGAGGCCGCCCCCGTCACCACGTACATGCTCATGTCCTTGATCCTTCCCCCAGCGAACGGCCTTCCGGCAAATCGGGTGACATCCGCCCCTGCCCGGTTTAGCGTGAACGCACGCCGACGAGAGGAGACGACACCATGACCGCCGACGGTATCGCCGACAAGTTCAAGGAAGCACTCGAACGCAAGAACGCGTCGAATCGCAAGGGTTCCGCCCACCTGGACGGATCCGCCAAGCCCGCGGCCCCGCACGGGTCGGAGAGCCACCAGCAGCAGTTCCGCCGCAAGAGCGGATAGCGGAACCGCACGACGGCCCGGCGAACCCGACAGGGATTGCCGGGCCTCGCCGTCTCAGCAGGAGCTGCGTCGGCGGACGCACGGAGTCGGACGGGTCGGCCGACTCCACAGGGCATCCGATAGACTTGCGATCGCACTACGACGGTCGCACGAGGAGGGCGTCATCGACCTTCCGCTACTCATCCCTGTACCGATCGTGCGCCGCCCGGTCCTTTCTGGCATGCCGCCGGAAAACCCTGCCGTTCACCAGGTCCGAGCCGTCATCGGGTCGATCCTCGGGTCACTGCGCGGCGGTCCGCACCTGCCGGAGTCGGGCCTGAACTGGGCCGCCGCCTACCTCACGCGCGGGCCCGAGCCGCTGCTCGTCGTCACCACCACCGACGCCGGCTGGCTGCCGCTCGGCACCATCGTCCCCGCGGGGGTCCGAGTGCTGTGGAACGTCCCCACGGCGGCCGCGTGGGCCACCGTCGACGATCCGGTGCGGCAGCTGGTCGAGTTCGCCGAGGCTGAGGGCTACACGATCCACGCCGTCGCCACCACCCACCCGAGTCGGGCCCACCACATCCCGAACGGCCCGTGGAAGCTCGTCGGCGAGCGCCACCCCGGGCAAGTGCTGCCGCACCGCGTCACTCGCTTCGAGGTCGTCGCCTCGCCCGCACGGGTCGGTCACATCCGTGCCCTGGATCTCGATGAAGCGGACCGCCAAGCTCGCGCTCTGCTGCGCGACCTGGAGAGGATCATCGTCGAGCCCGAATATGCGATCGGGGTCGAGGAGGCCCGCACGGAGGCGCGCCGGTATCTCGCCGCCGGTCGGGAGATCCCCGCGGCGGTCGGCGATCAGCTGCTCCTCGACCAGGACGCCCTCGCCGACGCCCTGAACCTGGCACGCACGCCGCCGCGGTCGCTGACGGCCGGGGGCGGCCCGCCCGACGGTGCGGCGCTCCGGTCCCGGCTGGTCGAGCGTGCGCTGGTGGAGGTCACGATCGCCGCGGCCCGGCACGACCTGGAGTCCGCGATCTACGGCTGGACCTTCGCCCGCTACCTCGCCCGCTGACCCCGCATCAGGGGTACGTCTTGTACCGGTCCCAGTGGCGGACGCAGAGGTACTGCGCGGCGTAGAAGACCAGCTGCTGCCGTTCCCACAGCGGGTAGGCCCGCTCGTCGTTGTAGAGCGCGCGCGTCGCCGCAGCGGTGCTCCCAGGGTTCCGGTCCAGCGCAGCGCACGCGCGATAGCCGAACCGCACCATCTGAGCGTCGGTCGTCCGGTCGCCGAACGGTTTCGTGAAGTCGTGGAGGTTCTTCGAGGCCACGACGAACCGGCCCTCGTCGAGCCGGCCGTCGGCCTGCGCGGGGGCCTGCACAAGCGCGGCGCACCCGAACGCCACGGCCGCGGCCGTCACCGCCCTCATCAGCTTCGGCATCGTCTTGCTCCTCGCCTCCGGTGGGGCCGGCCCCACGTGTCGAGGCGATTATCGCCGATCGCGCGAACGTCGGGGGGCGAACCCGACAAGCCCGGAAACGCGGAACGGCGCCCCTCCCCGAAGGGAGAGGCGCCGTTCACGGCTGGTTACCGAAGATCAGGCGATGATCTTGGTGACGCGGCCGGCACCGACGGTGCGGCCACCCTCGCGGATCGCGAAGCGCAGGCCCTCGTCCATGGCGACCGGCTGGATGAGCTTGACGCTCATCTCGGTGTTGTCGCCGGGCATGACCATCTCGGTGCCCTCGGGGAGGGTCACGACGCCGGTCACGTCCGTGGTACGGAAGTAGAACTGCGGACGGTAGTTGTTGAAGAACGGGGTGTGGCGGCCGCCCTCGTCCTTCGACAGGATGTACGCCTGGCCCTCGAACTCCTTGTGGGGAGTCGTGGTGCCGGGCTTCACGACGACCTGGCCGCGCTCGACGTCCTCACGCTTGAGGCCACGGACCAGTAGGCCGACGTTGTCGCCCGCCTGGCCCGAGTCCAGCAGCTTGCGGAACATCTCGATGCCGGTGACGGTGGTCTTCGTCGACTTCTCGCGGATGCCGACGATCTCGACCTCCTCGTTGACGTTGACGATGCCGCGCTCGACACGACCGGTGACGACGGTGCCACGACCGGTGATCGTGAAGACGTCCTCGACGGGCATGAGGAAGGGCTTGTCGGTCTCACGCTCGGGATCCGGGATCGCGGTGTCGACCGCGTTCATGAGCTCGAGGATCGACTCGGTCCACTTGGGATCGCCCTGCAGCGCCTGGTAGCCCGACACGCGGACGACGGGGGCGTCCTCGTCGAACTCCTGCGAACCGAGCAGCTCGCGGACCTCCATCTCGACGAGCTCGAGGATCTCCTCGTCGTCGACCATGTCGCACTTGTTCAGGGCGACAAGGATGTAGGGCACGCCGACCTGGCGAGCGAGCAGCACGTGCTCACGCGTCTGGGGCATCGGGCCGTCAGTGGCGGCCACGACCAGGATCGCGCCGTCCATCTGGGCCGCACCGGTGATCATGTTCTTGATGTAGTCGGCGTGACCGGGGGCGTCGACGTGAGCGTAGTGACGCTTCTCCGTCTGGTACTCGACGTGGGAGATGTTGATCGTGATACCACGAGCCTTCTCCTCCGGCGCCTTGTCGATCTGATCGAAGGCCGAGGCCTCGTTCAGGTCCGGGTACTTCTCGGCCAGAACCTTGGTGATGGCAGCCGTCAGGGTGGTCTTGCCGTGGTCGACGTGACCGATGGTGCCGATGTTCACGTGCGGCTTCGTCCGCTCGAACTTCGCCTTCGCCACTTGATGTCCTCCTGGACGTAGGTGCTTGAGAGGCCGGTTGCCCCACAAGCGGGTGTATTTACTTCAGTTGTTCGACGCCGCGGAATTGTTCTGTGGCGTCACGCTCCGGAGAGCGGGGAGAATTACTCCCCGTTCACCTTCGCGATGATCTCCTTCGCCACGTTCGCCGGAACCTCGGCGTACGAGTCGAAGACCATGGAGTAGTTAGCCCGGCCCTGGGTCCGCGACCGGAGGTCGCCGATGTAGCCGAACATCTCCGACAGCGGGACCTGCGCCTTGACGACACGGGCACCACTGCGTTCCTCCATGGCCTGGATCTGGCCACGGCGGGAGTTGAGGTCGCCGATCACGTCACCCATGTAATCCTCGGGGGTCGTGACCTCGACAGCCATGATGGGCTCGAGGATGACGGGACCAGCCATGCGCGCGGCCTCCTTGAAGGCCTGCGCGCCGGCGATCTTGAACGCCATCTCAGACGAGTCGACGTCGTGGTACGCGCCGTCGAGCAGCGACACCTTGACGTTGACCATCGGGTAGCCCGCGAGCACGCCGTACTGCAGTGCATCCTGCGCACCGGCGTCGACCGAGGGGATGTACTCCTTCGGCACGCGACCACCGGTGACGGCGTTCACGAACTCGTAGGTGACGCCGTCCTCGGCCTCGGTCAGCGGCTCGAGCTTGATGATGACGCGCGCGAACTGGCCGGAGCCACCCGTCTGCTTCTTGTGGGTGTACTCGTGCTTGTCGACGGTCTTGCGGATCGTCTCGCGGTACGCGACCTGGGGCTTGCCGACGTTGGCCTCGACCTTGAACTCGCGACGCATACGGTCGACGAGGATGTCGAGGTGCAGCTCACCCATGCCGCCGATGACGGTCTGGCCGGTCTGATCGTCGAGCTCGACGGAGAAGGTGGGATCCTCCTCGGCGAGCTTCTGGATCGCGACGCCCAGCTTCTCCTGGTCGGACTTGGTCTTCGGCTCGATCGAGACGTTGATGACCGGATCCGGGAACGTCATCGACTCGAGGACGATGGGGTTCGCCGGGTCGCACAGGGTGTCACCGGTGGTGGTGTTCTTGAGACCGATCATCGCGTAGATGTGACCGGCGGTCGCATCCTCGACGGGCATCTCCTTGTTGGCGTGCATCTGGAAGAGCTTGCCGATGCGCTCCTTGTTGCCCTTGGTGGCGTTGAGCACGCCGGTGCCCGAGTCGATGTGACCCGAGTACACGCGGACGAAGGTCAGCTTGCCGAAGAAGGGGTGCGCGGCGATCTTGAAGGCCAGGGCCGAGAAGGGCTCGTCCTTGCTGGGCTTGCGCGAGATGATCTTCTCCTCGTCGCCCACGGCGTGTCCCTCGATGGAGGGGACGTCGAGCGGGCTGGGGAGGTAGTCGATCACCGCGTCGAGCATGGGCTGCACGCCCTTGTTCTTGAACGCCGAGCCGCACAGCACGGGGTAGAGCTCACGCGCGACGGTGAGCTTGCGGATGGCGCCCTTGATCTCCTCGATCGAGAGCTCCTCGCCGGCGAAGTACTTCTCCATCAGAGCCTCGTCGGACTCGGCGACGGTCTCGAGCAGCTTCTCGCGGTACTCGGCGGCCTTGTCGACGAGATCGGCGGGGATCTCCTCGATGGTCGGCTCGGCACCGGTGGCGACGACGCCGCGCCAGGTGATGGCCTTCTGCTCGAGGAGGTCGACGACGCCGTCGAACTCGTCCTCGGCGCCGATCGGCAGCTGCAGGACGAGGGGCTTCGCGCCGAGGCGCTCCTCGATGGTGCGCACGGTGAAGTAGAAGTCGGCGCCCAGCTTGTCCATCTTGTTGACGAAGCAGATACGCGGGACGTCGTACTTCTCGGCCTGCCGCCAGACCTGCTCCGACTGGGGCTCAACGCCCTCCTTGCCGTCGAAGACGGCCACGGCGCCGTCGAGCACGCGGAGCGAACGCTCCACCTCGACGGTGAAGTCGACGTGCCCGGGGGTGTCGATGATGTTGATCTGGTTGCCGTTCCAGAAGCAGGTCACGGCGGCGGAGGTGATGGTGATACCACGCTCCTTCTCCTGCTCCATCCAGTCGGTGGTCGAGGCACCGTCGTGGGTCTCACCGATCTTGTAGTTCACACCGGTGTAGAAGAGGATGCGCTCGGTAGTGGTGGTCTTACCGGCATCGATATGCGCCATGATGCCGATGTTGCGGACCTTCGTGAGGTCGGTAAGCACTTCCTGTGCCACGGTGGTAAGCCTCGTTCTCGTTAAAGGATGGTTGGAACTCCGCCGCGGGAGCGGCACCTGCAGCTCGGTAGCGGCAGCGGTTCTCCGGTGTCCCGCGGGCCGACCGGTGGGCCGGCCCGCAGGATCAGATCACCAGCGGTAGTGCGCGAACGCCCGGTTGGCCTCGGCCATCTTGTGGGTGTCCTCGCGACGCTTCACGGAAGCGCCCAGGCCGTTGCTCGCATCGAGGATCTCGTTGGCGAGCCGCTCGACCATGGTCTTCTCGCGACGCTGCCGCGTGAAGGTCACCAGCCAGCGCAGCGCGAGGGTGTTGGCGCGACCGGCCTTCACCTCGATCGGCACCTGGTAGGTGGCGCCACCGACACGGCGGCTCTTCACCTCGAGCGAGGGGCGCACGTTGTCCAGCGCCTTCTTGAGGGTGAGAACCGGATCGGTGCCGGTCTTCTCACGGGTGGCCTCGAGCGCGCCGTAGACGATGCGCTCGGCGGTCGACTTCTTGCCGTCCAGGAGCACCTTGTTCACGAGCTGCGTGACGACCTGCGAGCCGTAGACGGGGTCGTTGACGACGGGGCGCTTGGGCGCCGGTCCCTTACGAGGCATCAGCCCTTCTCCTTCTTCGCGCCGTACTTGCTGCGGGCCTGCTTGCGGCTCTTGACCCCCTGGGTGTCGAGCGAGCCGCGGATGATCTTGTAGCGAACACCCGGGAGGTCCTTCACACGACCGCCGCGGACGAGCACCATCGAGTGCTCCTGAAGGTTGTGGCCTTCGCCGGGGATGTACGCGGTGACCTCGACCGAGGTGGTCAGGCGGACGCGGGCGACCTTACGGAGAGCCGAGTTCGGCTTCTTCGGGGTCGTGGTGTAGACGCGGGTGCACACGCCACGACGCTGCGGCGAGCCCTTGAGGGCCGCCACCTTCGTCTTGGTGGCCTTGTCCCGGCGGCCCTTGCGGACCAGCTGGTTGATAGTTGGCATAGAAGCGCTTTTTCCTTCGTTTCGGCTGTCGCCGACCGCGCGGTCGGCTCTTCCTACTGCTGCGGTTGTAGCTCCGGGCAAGCCGCACGCCCCCAGGAAGGGGAGAACGACTTCCGCAGCGCGGCCCCACCGGCTTCGGCGACTCATCGTCGTTTCCGCTGGTCAGTCCCGTTTCCGGGAAGTAGCTACCCGCCTCGCGCGTACCCCGAGGTCGGGCGTGTCGCGTGTCCGTGGGCGGTTCCGGAGGTCCGGCCTAGCCATGGACACGTGTGAATAGTCCTGGTTACCCAGGCACGGCGACCAAGCTTACCCGCCTGAACTCACACTGGTCAAAATGCATTGCCTACAGGCCACGATAGTCGCGCACGGAGACCCGCGGCCCGCGGCGTTCGCGGTCGACGCCGGCGCGGACCAGTAGCCTGATCACCCGTCCGCGCTGGCCCCGATAGGGTTCGAGTACGTCGAGCATTCCGGGATCGTCCAACGCCTCGCCCGTGAGCGCTATTCCCACGATGCGGGGCAGGTGGTAGTCCCCGACGGGCACGGCGTCCGGATCGCCGCACGCCCGCCCGAGCAGGTCCCCGACGGTCCACGGTCCGATGCCGGGGAGGGCCCCGAGCTTCGCCGGACGGTGCTCGACCTCGACCGCGCTCGCCCCGACGATCGTGCGCATCCGGACGGGTTCCACGCCGGCGCGGTGCCACTCCCAGCCGGGGATCGTGGCCCACTCGGCGCGCGGCGGCGGCACCCGCAGGTCTGGCCCGCCGGTCGGCCCCGGGGCGACGGTGCCGAACCGTCGAACCAGGTACCGCCAGGACCGCCACGCCTCCGCGCCCACGACCTTCTGCTCGAGCACGGTCGGGACGAGGGTCTCCCAGACCCGGTTCGAGCGAGTGAGGCGCAGGCCCGGCGAGGCGGCCACGGCCCGCTCGACGATGTCGTGGCGCGGAACCAGTGCCGACGGCTCGTCGTCCGCGCCGGCCATCGCGGGGGCGTTGTCGAGGAGCCACTGGGCCCCACTCCCCCACGCCTGCGCGGTCACCGTCCCGTCGGCGAGGTGCAGGCGGAGCGTGCCCGGGCCGTCCGGGGTGTGCACGGCCCGCCAGAGCGCACCGTCGGGCGTGCGCGCGTAGGCCGGATCGCCTCCGCCGCGGCGGAGCACGCCGACGGTGCCGTGCAGGTCGAGGGCGTGCCCCGGAGCCCATGAGCGTTCTGCCGTCACCCGGCGAGGCTACGCCGCCCGGTGCCGGTACTTCTCCTCGTAGACCTGGGCGCGGCGACGGTGCTCGGCGAGCTGGCTGCCACTCTCGGTGTGCGGATCGATGCCGTTGTCGACGAGAAGTTCCTGCAGGTAGATCGACCGCAGGCCGCCGACGAAGACGATGGCCGGCAGGGCCATCATCGCGACGAGCGCCAGCTTGACCCACAGCGGCGACGGGAGCAGCAGGGCGACGACGAGGAAGGGCACGAACATCAGCGCCCCGCGGATGAAGAACCGACGGTTGTGGCCGGGGCCGGTGGCGTCGTTGACCACCCAATCGCGCATGGAATCGGGCAGGCGCATCCCCATGAGGTACTTCACCCGTTCGAGGAGGTTCGGTGTGGTTCGCGTAGTCGTGGACATGACTCCACGCTACGCTCGTGTGATTCAGGTCACAATCGTTCGGAAGCTGATCAGCGCTCGCCGCTGCGCCGGTAAGCGAGGGCGGCAGCGCCGGCGAAGACCACGAACCACGCCAGCACATTGACCACAGCCCCGAGCAGGGAAACATGACCGCCGGAAAGCATCTCACCGCCGGTCAGCGGGTAGCGGGCGAGGGCGGTGATCCCGTACATCGGCGTGAACTGCGCGGCTGTCAGCATCCCGCCCGACAGCGGGAAGAAGACGTTGCCGCCGAAGGCGAGCACGGTGAGCAGGAGCCCCGGCACGTGCATCACGATCTCGGGGCGCAACGCGAGGCCGAGGGCGAGCCCCAGCGCGCCGAACAGCGCCGAGCCCAGCCACGCGAGGAGCAGCGAGAGCACCCAGACCCGCGGCTCGGCCTGTGCGCCGGTCACCGCGGCCAGCGCCGCGAGCACGATCACGGGGAGCGCCGACATGGTCAGGGCACTCACCACCTTCGAGGCGATGTAGCCGGGCGGCTGCAGCGGAGTCAGCCGCAGGGTGCGCACCCAGCCGGTCGACCGTTCCGTCGCGACCTGGGCGGCGGTCGTCGTCGCCGCGGCCGCGGAGCCGTAAAGCGCGAGGCCGATCATCATCCAGGCGGCGAAGTCGCCGTGGGCGAACCGGGCGTCCGGCCCGGCCTGGGCGTGCAGGGCGAGGTACAGCACCACCGGCAGGACGGTGGTGATGATGAGGGTCTGCCGGTTGCGCAGCTGGCGCCGTACGTCGAGCAACAGGAAGCGGGGCGTCAGGCCCCAGGATGCGATGAAGGTCATAACTTCTCCTCGGTGAGCTGCAGGAACGCCTCTTCGAGACCGTGGGTGCGGGTCTCCACGTCGCGGGCGTCGGTACGGGTGAGCAGGAAGCGGAGCGCGTCGTCGGACGCGCGAGGGTCGCCGTCGACGGCGAAGACGGTGCGCTCGCCACGCACCTCCGCCACGCGGAGGCCGGGCACGGCCGCGACGAGCGCGGCGGCACCGTCGGGACCGAGCACCGCGGAGACGCGCCGGCCGGTGGCTGCGGCCCGGACGTCGGCGGTGGCGCCGTCGGCGACGATCCGGCCGCCCGCGATCATGACCACCCGGTCGGCGAAGCGATCCGCCTCCTCCAGGTAGTGGGTGGCGAAGAGCACCGTCGTGCCGCGGCCGGCGTCGGCGCGGACGGCGGCCCAGAACCGGCGCCGGGCGTCGACGTCCATGCCGGCAGTGGGCTCGTCGAGGACGAGCACGTCGGGCTCCGCGAGCAGGGCCAGGGCGAACCGCAGCGCCTGCTGCTGCCCGCCGGAGCACTTCCCGACGGTGCGCCGCCGCAGGTCGCCGAGGCCGGCGCGGGCGATCGCGGCGTCCGGGTCGGAGCCGGGGTGCAGCGCCGCGATCAGTTCGACGGTGTCCTGCACGGTGAGCCCAGGAAGGAGCCCGCCCGACTGCTGCACGGCAGCGACGGTGCCGGTGTGCGTCGCGGTACCGGCGTCCGGGGCGATGAGGCCGAGGACCATGTCGATCGTGGTGCTCTTGCCCGCGCCGTTGGGGCCGAGGAAGGCCACGACCTCACCCTGCTGGACGGTGAGGTCGATGCCGTCGACGGCGGTGAACCGCTCACCCGTCGGGGTCGTGTAGGTCTTGGTCAGCGATCTGAGTTCCAGTGCCGGTGTCATGCCGTCGACGATGCCCGCGACCTGCGCCGATCGGATCCACCCGCGGGTGGAGGCCGGGGTGGAGATCACCCTGTGACGTAGGTCATAGTCGGAGTAGATTCACTGCCATGCGTGTGCGGTACTCCTTCTCCCTCGCGGCGGCGCTCGCGCTGTGCGCGGCCGCCCCGGCGTTCGGCGCGTCGCCGCCGGGGGCACTGCTCGGCGAGTTCGCGCAGAACCAGCTGGAGAACTGCGCCGCGATCTGCCCGTACGCGCTGCAGGGCGCGATCGGTGTCCCCGTGGGTGCGCTCTCCGCGCCGGGCGCGGCGCTCACCGCGGCACCGGGCGGCCCCCTCCGGGCGCTCGGTGCGGGGGCCGCGGTGGTGACCGGGCCCGCCGACGCCGCGATGACCGGCATCATCGGCAACGACCTCAATCAGGTGGTCCCGCGGTTCCAGAACGGCGTGCTCATCGGTGTGCTCGACCTGATGCGGATCGGGGGTGGCACCGGCTCAGCCGGCGCGCTGCGCACCGACCTGCTGGCCGCGCTCCAGGAGCCACTACCGCCGGTGGCGCCGACGCCGCCCCCGCTCACGACGCCGCCGCCCTTCGGCATCACGCCGGCGCCCCAGGGTCCGGCGGAGACCGCGGTGGTGCAGGGGACGAACGCCTTCTTCGCCGCGGCCTTCTACGTCCCGGAGCTGTCGCTACTCGGGGCCACGCAGACCGCGAACGCCGCCGCGACGACGCTCGCGGAGTCCGGCGACCCGGTCGGCGCGGTCCAGGCCGGACTGGACGCCGCGGGGGCCGTGGGGGCGGAAAACACGCGGATCTTGGAGCGGGCGCTCTCGTCGCCGTCGACCAGCAGGCCGACGGGCGCGCAGGCGACGGGCTCTGGCGATGCGGCAGGCGCCGGCCAGAGTGCGACGGCCACCGACGACCCCACCGAGCCGGGCGACGCCACCGGCGCGAGCTCCACCAACGCGACGGGCTCCAGTGGGTCCGCCGGCGACGGGGACTGAGCCACGTCAGTCGGCGCCGCACGGCGAACGCCGCCCGGAGGTCCGCTCAGGCGGACTCGGCCGCGGCCCTGGCTTCGATCCGCGCCCGGACCTCCGGGCGGCGCAGCGGCGGCACGGTCTTCGGCGGCTGCCGGCGCGCAGGCAACGCGTCGAGCAGTTCCTCCGTCGCGGCGGTCACCTTGGCGACCGCGAGCTCGAAGGCGTCGTGGTTGGCGTCGCTGACCTTCTGAATCCCCGAGACCTTGCGCACGTACTGCCGCGCCGCAGCCTCGATCTCCTCGTCGGTGGCGGCGGGTTCGAGTCCCCGCAGTTCAGTGATGTTCCGGCACATACTCCGACGGTAGTCCCACTCCAGATAAACCGCTGTCGCACCGCGGACTTCACCGCGCGATCAGCCGGGGAGGCGACGTCCTGTCGATCGAGTCGCATCCGAACGTCGTGGATATGCACGGCCGCGCCGAGGTCGACGGCCGACTGTGGCTGGCGTGGGACTACGCCGCCGCCTTCGTCTCCTTCAGCTTCTTCCGAGATCCGCGCTGCGGCCCGGGTCAGACCAAAGCCACCACTTCGTCGGCGCAGCCCCAGCTCAGGGTCACCCCGGCCCCGCCGTGGCCGTAGCAATGGACGACGTCGCCGTCGCGCTCGAGGCGCACCGTCGGGCGGGAGGGCCGCAGGCCGACGTTGTGGCCGAGCACGCGCGCGTCCGCGAGCTCGGGGACGAGCGCGCGGGCCCGGGCGACGATGGCGTCGGCGGTGGCCGCGTCGATGGTGAGGTCCTCGGCGCCGTGGTCCTCGGTGCCACCGACCACGACATCGCGCGAGCGCGGCACGACGTACGTGGTGACGCCGAGATCGAGAGCGGAATCGTCGATCCACCAGCGGTCCACCCCCACCTGCTCGAGATACACCACTTGGCCTCGGACCGGCTCGAGGGTGGCGTCGCCGACGAACTCGCGCGCGCCCAGTCCGGTCGCGTTGACGACGATGCCGTCCAGCTCGTCGAGGGACCGCACCTCCCGTTGTTCGACGGTGCCGCCCAGCTCGCGGACGCGGCCCGCGAGCCATGGCAGGTAGACCGGCATCTCGATGACCGGCGAGACGAAGCTCCATCCCTCCGCGTAGCCGGGCCGCGGCGCCACGACCCGCTCGACCGAGGGCACGGCGGACGTCCACCACGGTTCCGGGACGGGCTCGCGGAAGATTTCGGTGCCGGGCGTCATGACGACACCGTCGGCGTCGCGGGCGGAGAGCGCCGTGAACTCGGCGAGCGTCGCCGCGGACCATCCGGTCACCCGGTCGCGGGGCTCGGCGAGATACGGGTACCAGACGGCGGCGGCGACCGCGGAGGTCAGGCCGGGCGTGAGTTCCCGCCCGTACACGCGAACGCAGTGTCCCGCCTCGAGTAGGCGCACCGCGCACGACAGTCCGATCACGCCGGCACCGACGATCGTCACCTCAGCCATGCGGACAGCCTGTCATGCCGGCCGCCTGGTCCGGCGCCCGTTCCCGCGATGCGACCACCCGGTCACGATTGCAGCGCGGGCACGCCCGCACGAAGGTCGGATCAACGCCCTCACGGCGAAGTTCCAGCGCGACTGAGTGCCCGTCTCGTTAGGCTCTCCCCTGTGAGTGACTACGAGTTCCTGCAGGCAGCGCCGCCCGGGCCCTCCTTCGAGAGGAGCTGGCCCGTCCGCACAGGCGACGTCGACCCCGAGCGTCGGGTCCGGCTCGACGGGATCGCGCGCTACCTGCAGGACATGGCGAACGATGAGATGTTCCATCGCGGCTTCGACGCCACCGACCCGTACTGGCTGGTGCGCCGCAGCATCATCGACGTGCTCGAGCCACTGCAGTGGCCCTCGGAGGTGACACTCCTGCGCTGGTGCGAGTCCACCAGCTCCCGGTGGTGCAACATGCGGATCACACTGCGCGGCAGTGCAGGTGGGCACGTCGAGACCGAGGCCTTCTGGATCCGATTCAGCGCGGACTCGGGGATGCCGACGCACATCAGCGACGGCGGCATGGAGTACCTGCAACAGCACGTGACGGAGACCCGGCTGCGCTGGAAGGCACTCAACACCGCCGCTCCACCCGAGCCCTCGGAGGGCGACTACACGGTGAAGCTGCGCGCCACCGACTTCGACCCTTACCAGCACCTCAACAACGCCTCCTACTTGCAGCTGGTCGAGGACGACCTGAACGGCGACGCGCTGCTCGCGGCCCCACACCGCGCGATCATCGAGTACCTCGCGCCGATACCCCTGGGTTCCAGCGTGCAGGTCCGGTCGGAGCGCGACGACACCGGCTACCGGCAGTGGCTCTTTCTTCTCGACGAGGACGGGGCGCCCGCCCGCAAGCCGGCGTCGACGGTCTCTGTCGTCGCGCTCCCCGGCGCCCCCTTCGACCCTCCCGCTCCGTGGCCGCCGGAACAGGTCGAACGGATCGAGTGGCGAGTCTGACGGCCCCGTATCGGTCGAAAAGGCGCACCTCCCCCACCCCGCGTGGCGGCAATCCATTCGCAGGCCTAAGCTCCTTGAGGTAGAGAGATAAGATCTTCTAACTTTAAGGACGGAACGTTGACGCCGGCCCTGCTCGACACTCCCGCCTCGAAGCCGCACAGCGACTCGTACAAGTGGATCGCCCTGTCCAACACGACCCTCGGGATGCTGATCGCGACGATCAACAGCTCGATCGTGCTGATCGCGCTGCCCGACATCTTCAAGGGCATCCATCTCAACCCGTTGGAGCCGGGCAACACCAGCTACCTGCTGTGGATGATGATGGGCTTCCTGGTCGTGACCGCAGTACTCGTGGTCGCCTTCGGCCGGCTCGGCGACATGTTCGGGCGAGCCCGCATGTACAACATGGGCTTCCTGATCTTCTCGGTCTCGTCGATCTTCCTGGCAACGACCTGGTTCGACGGGCACGCCGCGGCCCTGTGGCTCATCGGCTGGCGCGTGGTGCAGGGCATCGGCGGCGCCTTCCTCATGGCGAACAGCTCCGCGATCCTCACCGACGCCTTCCCACCCGATCAGCGGGGGCTCGCGCTCGGCATCAACAGCGTCGCGGCGATCGCCGGGTCGTTCTTGGGCCTGATCATCGGAGGCCTTCTCGCGCCGATCAACTGGCACCTGATCTTCCTGGTCTCCGTGCCCTTCGGGGTGATCGGCACTGTCTGGGCGTACCTGAAACTCGAGGACCGCGGCGCCCGCGTGCCGGCGACGATGGACTGGTGGGGCAACCTGACCTTCGCCGTCGGCCTCATCGCCGTCCTGGTGGGCATCACCTACGGCATCCAGCCCTACGACGGCCACGCGATGGGGTGGTCGTCGCCGTTCGTGCTCGCCTGCCTGCTGGGCGGCGCGGCGGTACTCGCGGTCTTCTGCGTCATCGAGCTCCGGGTCGACTCCCCGCTGTTCGATCTGCACCTGTTCCGGAACCGGGCGTTCGTGTGGGGTAACGCGGCGAACCTCTGCGGCTCGCTGGGCCGCGGCGGACTGCAGTTCATGCTCATCATCTGGCTGCAGGGGATCTGGTTGCCGCAGCACGGTTACGACTACACGCAGACCCCGTTATGGGCGGGCATCTACATGGTGCCGATGACCGTCGGCTTCCTCCTCTCCGCCCCGATCTCGGGCGCCCTCTCGGATCGGATCGGCGGCCGCGCATTGAGTTCCGTCGGCCTCGTCATCACCGCGCTCACCTTCCTCGCTCTCATCGCTTTACCGGTCGACTTCGCGTACTGGGCCTTCGCCGTCATCCTGTTCGTCAACGGCGTCGGCATGGGGATGTTCGGCTCGCCCAACCGCGCAGTGGTAATGAACTCACTGCCTGCGACGTCCCGCGGGTCGGGCTCGGGCATGATGACCACCTTCCAGAACTCGGCCATGGTGCTCTCGATCGGTCTGTTCTTCTCGCTGATGATCGCGGGCCTGTCGGGCTCGCTGCCCGGCGCGATGTCGACGGGGCTCCAGGCCAACGGCGTTCCCCCGCAGTACGCCTCGGAGATCGCCGCGCTCCCGCCGGTGGCGGTGCTGTTCGCGGCCTTCCTCGGCTACAACCCGGTGCAGGAGCTGCTCGGCCCGCACCTGGCGCAGCTACACCTCACGGCCGAGCAGACGCAGCACCTCACGGGCCTGCAGTTCTTCCCGCACCTCATCGCCGAGCCCTTCCGATCGGGCCTGGAGCTCGCATTCTCCTTCGCCGCGGTCGTCTGCCTCCTCGGCGCGGGCGCCTCGCTGCTGACGGGCGGCAAGGAGGCCGACGGTACGCCCGTCGACGACGACCCCGAGACCCTCGAGTCCGAGGCCGACGAGGTGGAGACGATCGCCCGGTACTGACCCGATCCGGAAGCCGGCCGGCCCCGCTAGGCCGATTTGGCCAGACGCACCGCGACGTTCTTCATGAGCGGCTGGTCGGACTGGGTGCTGTAGTCGGCGATCCCGATGAGCGCGTTCATCTCCGGCATGTAGCCGGCCGCGGCGCCCCGGGGGAGGTCGTACTTCAGTGCCCGGAACCGGCGCAGCGTGCGCTCGGAGCCGTCGCGCGAGGTGGACGTGATGTCTACGAAGTCGCCCTCGGCGAGGCCGCGGGCGGCCATGTCGGCCTCGTTGAGGAAGATCAGCTCGCGCAGGTTCTTGATACCGCGGTACCGGTCGTTGGCCGAGTAGATCGTGGTGTTCCACTGATCGTGCGAGCGCATGGTGCCGAGGATGAGCACGTCGTCGTCCGCGGGGATCACGTTCGGCATCGGGGCCAGCGAGAAGGTGGCCCGGCCGGACGGCGTGCGGAACTCCCGCTCGCGGGCGGGCTGCGGGATGCGGAACCCGCCGGGGTTCTTGAGCAGCTCGTTGAAGCCCTCGAAGCCGGGGAGCACCTTCGCCATCACATCGCGCATGCGGTCGTAGTCGTCGACGTAGGACTGCCACGGAGTCCGGCTGTCGGGCAGCGTCGCCTTCGCGATGCCGGCGATGATCGCCATCTCCGACTTCAGCTCCTTCGACGCGGGCCGGCGCTTGCCGCGGGAGATGTGCACCATGCTCATCGCGTCCTCGACGGTCACCCCTTGCAGGCCGGCGAGCTGCTCGTCCTTCTCCGTACGGCCGAGGCACGGCAGGATGACGGCCGCTCGGCCGTGCACGAGGTGGCTGCGGTTGAGCTTCGTGCTGACCTGCACTGTGAGGTCGGTCTTGCGGAGGCCGGCCGCGGTGTACGCGGTGTCGGGCGCGGCGAGCACGAAGTTGCCGCCCATGCCGACGAAGACCTTCACCCGGCCGTCGTGCATGCCCTCGATCGAGTTCACCGTGTCGAGACCGCCGGCCCGTGGGGAGACGATGCCGCAGACCTCGTCGAGCTTGTCGATCCACGGCGGCGGGCGGTGGTCGATGCCGCACGTGCGGTTGCCCTGCACGTTGCTGTGGCCGCGCACCGGCGACGGCCCCGCGCCGGGCCGGCCGATGTTGCCGCGCAGCAACAGCAGATTGGCGATCTCGCGGACGGTGTCCACTCCGTGCTCGTGCTGGGTGATGCCCAGGCACCACGCGATGATCGTCTTGTCCGAGTCCAGGTACACCTGTCCGGCGCGGCGGATCTCCGCCTCCGGCAGGCCCGCCTGCGCGGTGATCTCGTCCCAGCTCGTGGCCGCCACGAGGTCGCGGTAGGCCTCGAACTCGGCGGTGTAGTCGCGCAGGAATGCGGCGTCGAGCACCGTCGGATCCGAGTCCGCGGCCTCGAAGACGACCTTGGCCATGCCCCGCATCAACGCGAGGTCGCCGCCCGGCCGCACCTGGATGTTCATGTCCGACACCGACGTCGCCTTGAAGAGCGCCATGTCGACCATCTCGTGCGGCACGATCGTCTTCGTCGCGCCGGCCTCGACCAGCGGATTGATGTGCACGACCTGCGCGCCGCGCCGCGTGGCGTCGGCCAGGGCGGTCAGCATCCGCGGCGCGTTGGATGCCGCGTTGACGCCCATGATGAACAGGGCGTCCGCCTCCTCCCAGTCCTGCAGGTCGCAGGTGCCCTTGCCCGTGCCGATGGACGCCGTCAGCGCGCGGCCCGACGCCTCGTGGCACATGTTGGAGCAGTCGGGGAGGTTGTTCGTTCCGTACTCGCGGGCCAGCAGCTGGTAGAGGAAGGTGGCCTCGTTGCTGAGCCGGCCGGAGGTGTAGAACGCGGCCTCGTTGGGGCTCGAGAGCCCGCGCAGGGCGTCCCCGATCAGGGCGAACGCCGCGTCCCAGCCGATCGGGACGTACTTGTCGGAGGCCTCGTCGTAGACCATCGGCTCGGTGAGCCGGCCCTGGTCCTCGAGGTCGAAGTCGGTCCAGTCCGCCAGCTCGGTGACGGTGTGCTCGGCGAAGAAGTCGCGCTTGACCCGCTTCGGCGTCATCTCCCACGTCACGTGCTTGACCCCGTTCTCGCAGAAGTCCAGCGTGAGCTTCTTGTCGTCCGGCCACGCGCAGCCGGGGCAGTCGTAGCCGGTGGGGTGGTTCATCACGAACATCGAGTGCGTGCCGCGGATCAGCTCCCGCTGCTGGAACAGGATGGTGCCGACAGACTTGGCCGCGCCCCAGGACGCCGCCGCGTGGTGGTAGGGGGAACTGGACCAGGCACCGTCGGTGACCGGTCCGAAGCCGCCCTGCCGGGGGACGTCGGGCAGGAGGCCGGGGACGTGGGCCGGGGCCTGGGGCTGGTGATCGGTGGTCATGTCAGGACTTCCTGTCGCACTCGCTGGGGCTGGGAGTAGACGTTCATGTGGTCGCCGCGGACGAAGCCGAGCAGGGTGATGCCGGCCTCGTCGGCGAGCTCGACCGCGAGGGACGACGGTGCCGAGACCGCGGAGAGCACAGGGATACCCGCCATCGCGGCTTTCTGGACCAGTTCGAAGCTAGCGCGCCCGGAGACCTGGAGGATCACACCGCGCAGTGGAAGGCGGCCCTGCAGCAGGGCCCAGCCGATCACCTTGTCGACGGCGTTGTGGCGGCCCACGTCCTCGCGGAGCACCAGCAGCTCGCCGGTCTCGGCGTCGAACAGCCCGGCGGCGTGCAGGCCGCCGGTCTTGTCGAAGACGGACTGTCCTGCGCGGAGCCGGTCCGGCAGCGCGGCGACCCGTTCCGCGCCGACGACCACCGGATCGACCCGTACGTCGAACCGCGAGACGGTACGCACCGCATCGATGCTGGCCTTCCCGCACATCCCGCACGAGCTGGTGGTGTAGAAGTTGCGGGTCACGTCGGGGGCGGGCGGGCGCACGCCCTCCGCGAGGGCGATGTCGAGCACGTTGTACTCGTTGATCTCCCCGCCGCTGCCGGGCCCGCCGCAGTGGATGGCGGAGCGGAACTCCTCCGCGGCGCCGATCACGCCCTCGGAGACGAGGAAGCCCGCGGCGAGCTCGACGTCGTGCCCGGGGGTACGCATGGTGACCGCGAGCGGCGCCCCCGCGACGCGGATCTCAAGGGGCTCTTCCACGGCGAGGGTGTCGATGCGGCGCAGCGGATCCCCGCCCACGGTGACTTTGACCACCGCCCGACGCACCGTGATCCGACCCATGCCTCCGACGCTACACCCGCGTCTTCCGCACGTTCGCGGCATCGGCGGGAGGCGGAGACGGCCAATCAGCCGCGCGTCGCGCCACCTGCGTCGCCGCCGGCTCCGGCCCGACCGTCCGCCGCGACCTTGTGCGCCTGCAGCTCCTGATCAAGCGCAGCGTCGAGCGCCCGGTCCAGGGCGGCGTGCGCGTTCTCGGTGCCCGCGCGACGCATGGCGCCGAGCAGTCCGACGGCCCAGACGACGTCCTCGTCGGAGGACGGGAGCCAGCCGGGTCCGCGGCGCCGGTCCACCTCGTCGTGCGCCGCGGTCATGAGGATCTCGGCCGCCTCGTTCATCTTGGCGACGAAACGTAGCTGCACGTCGACCAGCACGGCGAGGTCCATCCCCTTGGCCACCAGGCGCGCGAGGTTGCCGATGATGTGCCGGTCGGCCGCCTCGTACCGCCCGGGTTCCGCGGTCTCGGTCACGATGCCGGCGCCGATGAGGGCCGCGAGCGCCTCCTCGTCCAGCGGCCCGAGCCGTGTCTCGAGCTCCTCGCGCCCGAGCACGGGGCGCTTCGCGGAGGCCCAGGGCTCGTCGAGGATGTCGTTCAAGTCGAGCGCGTCACCGATCCTCGCGCTGGGGTTGGTGAGGAAGGTCGCGATGTGCCCGAGTGTGAAGCCCTTGCTGAGTAGCTTGTTGATCGCGAGCAGGTTCCGCACGTGCTTCTCGGTGTAGATCGCGACCCGGCCCCGGCGCAGTGGCTGGGGCAGCAGCCCGCGCTCCTGGTAGCCCCGGATGTTGCGGGTCGTCGTCCCCGACACCCGGGCCAGGTCGTCGATCCGGTACTCGGTCATAGCCGCATGCTATCCGGCGGCGACCGCCGCACCCTCCACCTCGTGCACCAGGATTCGGTAGTCCCGCAGGTCGACGGTCCGCAGCTGCCCCACGTACTGCGAGGCGAAGCCCGGATACATGGTGGCGTTGAAACCGTCGTCGGTGAGATACCAGCTGCTGCAGCCGGAGTTCCACGTGGTCGAGGTGAGCCGGCGCTGAATCTCGCGGTTGTACTGCTCCTGCACGTCGGCGCGCACGTCGAGCGCCTTCCAGCCGTTGCCGATCAGCTGGGCGATCGCATCCGTGATGTAGTCGATCTGCGCCTCCATGTAGACCAATGCCGAGCTGTGCCCAGGGCCGGAGTTGGGGCCGAAGGTGACGTACAGGTTCGGATATCCGGAGACCGCGACGCTGCGGTAGGCGTACGCGCCGCCGCTCCACTCCTCCGCGAGCACGCGCCCGTCGAGACCGGTGACGGGGATCGGCGAACCGGTCTTGGAGACGTCGAAGCCGGTGGCGAAGACGATGCAGTCGAAGCGGTGCTCCACCCCCTCGACGGTGCGGATGCCCTGCGGCGCGATGCGCGCGATGGGCCACGTGACCAGTGTGCAGTTGTCGCGCTGCAGCGCCGGGTAGTAATCGCTGGTCATGAGCAGGCGCTTGCAGCCCGCGGCGAAGTCCGGGGTGAGCTGGCGGCGCAGCCAGGGGTCGCGCACCTGCAGCCGAAGGTGCAGCTTGCTGACGGCCTCGACGACACGCGTGAGGGGGGTGTTCCAGACGACGCCCAGCGCGACCGACTCGTGCCCCCAGAACCACAGGGCACGCGCGAGCTGCTGCGCGCCGGGGATCCGCCGGTAGATCGACTTGGTGAATTCACCTGTCTCGGTGTTGACCCGGGGCAGCACCCAGCCGGGCGTGCGCTGGAAGACCTTGACGGAGGCGGCCTGCTTCACCAGCTCGGGCACGATCTGGACGCCGCTGGCCCCGGTGCCGACGACGGCCACCTTCTTGCCGGTGAAGTCGTAGTCGTGGTCCCAGCGGGCGCTGTGGATCTTGTGTCCCTCGTAGTCCTCGATGCCGCGGATGGCGGGGAAGGAGCAGTTCGCGAGAGGGCCGGAGGCCAGGATCACGGACCGGGCGCGCAGCGGCTCGCGGCCGTCGAGGGCGATGGTCCACTCCCCCGCGTCGGCGTCGTACTCGATTCCAGTCACCGTGTGCTCGAACCTGATGTGCGGTGCGACCCCCGAGGTCTCGACCATGCGGTCGATGTAGTCGAGGATCTCGGCGCTGCCGGAGTAGGTGTGCGACCAGTCCGGGTTGGGCGCGAAGCTGTAGGAGTACAGGCGCGACGGGATGTCGCAGGCGGCGCCCGGGTAGGTGTTGTCGCGCCAGGTGCCGCCGACGCGGGTGTCGCGCTCGAGGACGACGAAGTCGTCGATCCCCTTGTCGCGGAGGCGGATGGCAGCACCGATGCCGGCGAAGCCGGCGCCGATGACGGCTACGGAGTGGGTCATGGTTGTGATCCTCGTCAGGCGGTGGGCTCGTAGGTCAGTTCCTGCGACCAGGTGGGCGTGCGGTGCACCAGCGGGAAGGGGATGAGAGAGGTCGCCTTCACCAGGGTGTCCGCGGGCACGTGGTACAGCCGGTTCGTGCGGTTGATGACCCAGCCGCCGTGCCACGCGACCACCCGGAACATGGGGAGCCGCTTGATGTACTCGCTGCGGTCGCCGGCGGCGCGGTAGCGCTTCATGGCGCCGTACAGCCGCTCCTCGTCGACGCCCATCTCGACGATGTTGTCGCGCATCTTGTTCAGCAGCGGGACGTAGCTGAGGAAGCCGATGAGCAGCGAGGGCTTGACCCACCCCCCGACGAAGTCGATGGTGCGCTTACGCAGATCGGCGTGTCCGAGCAGGTCCATGACCTCGAAGTCGACCGCCAGGTGACGGGACTCGTCGGCGTTGATCCGCTTGAACACCTCCTGCGCTACCGGGTCCTTCACCTCGTCGGTGATGAACTTGATCAGGGCGCCGTCGAGCGCGACCTCGAGCATGGGGATGACCGTGCCGAGGAAGGAGAGCGACATGCCGTCGGAGTGCTGGTCGAGCCAGTTGATCACGAGTTGCACGTTGATGTTCGGCGACGGGATCTCGTCGTCGTCGAGCATGCCCCACCGGCGCATGAGCGCGAGCTCGGCGTTGGCGTGCTTCTGCTCCTCCGCGTGGAAGTGCTCGTAGATGCTCTTGAGCGTGGGGGTCGGCGCCTTGCGTGCCATGGCGGCGAAGCCGCGGGCGCCCACGTTCTCGATCCACATCAGGTCGGAGAGGAAGGGCTTGAGCTTGGCGTGCAGCTCCGGGTCGATGAGCTCAGCACCGGGTGCGTCCCAGTCGATGTCGACGAGGGCCCACTGCCGGTCCTTGATCATCTGGAGCATGTTGTCGAGGTCCATGGCCATGAGAGCGGTCCTTTCGGGGTAGCGGAGGGGGTGTCCGGTCAGGAGGCGGGGAGCAGCCGGGTGAGCAGGCCGAGCCCGCGGACGTACGGAGTCGGGAAGTGGCGCTTGAGGTGCCAGATGACGTTCGCGTCGAGCTGAGGCACCACGTAGAGGCGACCGAGGTCGAGCGCATCGAGGGTCTGCGCAGCGACGCCGTCGGGCGAGATGCCCGTGAGCTTCATGAGGGTGCCGGCGAGGTTCTTGCTGCCCTCGGTGATCCGGCCGTCGCGCGCGACATTGGTCTTGACGAAGGTGGGGCACAGCACCGTCACATTCACGCCGGTGCCGGCCAGCTCGGCAGCGAGGGTCTCCGATAGGGACATGACGCCGGCCTTCGAGACGTTGTACGGCCCCATCGACGGCGCGGCCGCGAAGCCGGCGGCCGAGGCGACGTTGATGATGCCACCGCGGCCCGCCTCGCGAAGCATGGGCGCGAACAGCTCGCAGCCGTGCACCACACCCCACAGGTTGATGCCGAGAGCCCAGTTCCAGTCGTCGAGCCCGATGTCGCCGACGGGGCGGCCACCGATGCCGACGCCCGCGTTGTTGATCACCAGGGTGGGCGGACCGTCGAAGACGGTGCGCGCGAACGCCGCGAGGGATTCGACGGCGGCCCGGTCGGCCACGTCGACGACGACGGCGTGCGCCCTCCCACCGCGGGCCTCGATGAGCCCCACGGTCTCCTTCGCGCGCCCCTCGTCGATGTCGGCGCAGACGACCTCGCCGCCGCGGCTGGCGAGTTCGAGCGCGAAGGCGCGGCCGATGCCGCTGCCGGCGCCGGTGACGACGGCCTTCGCGTCGCCGGTGATCGGATCGCGGACGAGGTGGTGCAGGAGTCGGTCGATACCGAACATCAGGAGGCCTCCGAATCGGCGTGGGTGGCGGCGGGCCGGTCGATCCCCGCCAGGAAGTCGCGCACCCGCAGGAGCGCGGCGTCGGCCTCCGGCGCGAGCCGGGGCAGCGCCTGGAAGACGTGCATGAGGCCGGGCCAGATCTCGAGCGTGCTCGTGCCGCCGTGGCCGCGGAGTTCACCGTCGAGGTGGCGGGCGTCGGCCGAGAGCATCTCGGCGCCGCCGGCCTGGATCAGGAAGGGCGGCAGCCGGTCCGAGCGCCAGAAATCGAGGCGCAGGCGCGGATGTTCCGGATCCACGCCCGCGGTGTACAGGTCGACCAGGCGCTTCGCCGCGGCGGCGGAGATGGCCGGGTCACGGCGCACGCGCTCCTGCTGAGCGGCGAGGGCGAAGGTGAGGTCGATGAGCGGGGAGAAGAGCACAGCCGCGGCGGGCTGCGGGCGGTCGGTGGCCGCGCGGTGCAGCAACAGGTCGCAGATGAGATGTCCACCCGCGGAGTCTCCGGCGATCACCAGGTCCTCTGCCGCGTAGCCCTGGGTGAGCAGCCAGTCCCAGCCGGCGGCGACGTCGCGCGCGGCGGTCGGGAAGGGGTGCTCCGGCGCGAGCCGGTAGTCCACGACGAAGACCGGCAGCCCGGTGGCGGCGGACAGCCGGGCGGCGAGGCTGCGGTGGGTGCGCGCCGAGCAGATCGCGTAGGCACTGCCGTGGACGTAGTAGATCGCGCGGCGGCCGTAGGTGACGCCGGGACCGAGGACCCAGTCGCCGCGCACCGGGGCCCGCACGGCGGTGACGGCGGTCCCCCGCGGGGTCGAGCCCAGAGCACCCATGATCGTGGCCACGAGGCCGCGGGCGAGCCGGACCCCGGGTGCGTTCATCGGGATCAACCCGGTGGCCGCGCCGAATCCGTACCGGGTGAGCGCGGCCGCGAGGTCGGAACGGGCCGTCGAGGCCGACGGGACCGGCGGCGCCGGTGTCGTTGTTCGCATGCCGTTCACACCACCAGCAATCGTGCCATTTGTCAATGGCACAGTTGTCCCGGTAGCGTCCGGGTTCCCGACGAAGGAGCAGAGCACGTGGATCCATCGACGTCCGCACAGTCGCATTCACTCGAGATCATCGACGTGATCGAGGAGACCGCCGACGCGGTCTCCCTCGTCTTCGCGCATCCCGGCGGCAAGGGCTTCGACTACCGGCCCGGGCAGTTCCTGACGCTGCGCGTGCCGGGCACGCCGGAGGACGGCACCACCTGGGCGCCCCGCTGCTACTCGCTCTCCAGCGCGCCCGGGATCGATGCGCACCTACAGGTCACCGTCAAGCGGACGGCCGGGGGCTACGCCTCGAACTGGCTGTGCGACAACGCGAAGCCGGGGATGATCATCGAATCCCTCCCGCCCGGTGGGCGGTTCACCGTGCGCGACTCCCCCGACGCGCTCGTGCTGTTCGCCGCGGGGAGCGGCATCACCCCGGTGATCTCGATCCTGCGGTCCACCCTCGCGGAGTCCGCCGTGCCGGTGGTGCTCGTGTACGCGAACCGGGACCGCGGGTCCGTCGTCTTCGACGCGGCGCTGGCGGAACTGGCGGCGTCCCACGGCGACCGGCTGCGCATCACCCACTGGCTCGAGTCCGAGCGCGGCCTGCCCGACGCCGCGGCGCTCGGCGCACTCCTGCCCGCGCCGACCGCCGCGACGTCGGCCTTCCTGTGCGGTCCCGCCCCGTTCATGGACTGCGCCACCGAGGCCGCCGCGGCCGCGGGCATCGACGGTGCGCGCATCCACCGGGAGGCCTTCTCGTCGCTGACCGGCGATCCGTTCGCCGCACCCGTCGGGGCACCCGCCGGCGGCCCGTCATCGCCCGACGGTGCCGCGACCGTCACCGTCGACCTGAACGGCGCGACCACCGTCCTCGCCTGGCCGCGCGAGACGGTGCTGCTCGACGTCCTCCTGGACCAGGGCCTCGACGCACCCTACGTGTGCCGCGAAGGAAACTGCGGCGGCTGCGCCTTCACGCTGCGCCGCGGCGACGTGCACATGCTGGTCAACGACACCCTCGACGACCACGAGCTCGGCAACGGCGTCCGGCTCGCCTGCCAGTCACTCGCCCGGGCGGACGAACTCGCCGTCGAGTTCGACTGACCCTCGATCAGCGCCCAGCGCCGATCGCGTGCCCGAAGAGCGCCGCCAGGTCGCCGCCCACCACCTGCGAGAAGGTCGGCCACCAGGCCGGATCCAGCGCCATCGAGCCCGCGTCCTTCGTGGAGCAGCCGGCCGGGGCGGGCCTGCCCTCCAGGCGATCCCGGAGCCAGAGCAGCGCGAGCGGCGCTCCGACGACCTCGCCGGTGATGTGCTCGCTGAAATGGTCCCTCGTGTAAGTCACCCTCGCCCCGGGCTTGGCGCAATAGTCGGCGACCAGCCGGTTGACCTGACCGACCGGGATCACCTCGTCGGGATTCGAGTTCCAGATGTACATCGGCATGTCCGGCACCACCTTGCCCATCTTCGTCTCTTCGATCACCCGTCGGACGGGCGGAGCCGACAGCGGATCACCCGGCCAGCGGATCATGCCCTTGAGATTCGCGAAGGGCAGGGTCGCGGCCTGAATTCCGACGCAGAAGGGCTGTTTGATCGCTGCGAGAAACGTGCCCAGCGGATCCAAGCGCTCCTCGAGGAAGTCCTTGAAGTACGGGTACTCGCGAGTGAGGCCGAGCACCGCGCCGAAGATGAGGCCGCTCGTCGCTTGACCGTTGGCGACATTGAGGACCGCCCCGAGGTCCGCAGGAACACCGCCCTCCGCTGCGCCGACGATCGGCAGCTCCGGGGCGTACTTGCGCTTGAGCTCCGCTGCATGACCGGTGGCGATGGCGCCGCCCGAGTAGCCGAACATCGCCATTCGGCTGTCCTTGGAGACCCCCAGCGGCCCGAAGTCCCGCGCGGCACGCAGGCCGTCCAGGGTGATCCGCGCGTGCAACGGGCCGGCAGCGTAGGCCGACGCCGCACCCTGGTAGTCCGGGATCGATACCGCGTAGCCCTGCTGCAGCATGCCCTGCACCACCAGCATTTCGAACGGAATCGCGGCGTTCTGCACGGGGAGGCTCAGCGACCACTGCTGCACCGCGTACGACGGAGCGCAATACTGCGCGAGCCCGTCCTCCGCCAACTGCATGGACACCACGTGCCGCGCGCCGGCGGTCCGGCCCCGCGGCTTGAGCAGGGTGGTGACGCCGAGTATCGGCTCACCCCGGGTGTTCTCGGTACGGAAGGACACCTTCCAGGCGTCCACGTTGAGAGGCAGGACGCCGAAGTTGGCGGCCTTGATCGCCTGGGCCGCGACGATCTCACCCGGCTTCTTGTCCGCATAGGCCGCCGCCGGGGGCGCGTAGAAGGATGGGTCGAATTCAGCGGGCAACGGGATCACCGGTGCCGGCTTCACGGGCACCGTCGCCGGGCGCACGGCATCGCCCGAGGCCGGGCCGGGCAGTCCGGTCACCGCCATCGCAACCGCCAAGGCCACGGCGCCGACCAGCCTCGTCATCCGTCGTGAAATACCGCCACGAGCTGCCACGTTACCCTCCCGGGGGTTAGTGTGAAACATTCATGTGTCACTGTGATGCCCGACACTAGCACGCGATTCGGCGCGGACACGTGAAATCGAAACGAATCTGTTTCAGATGCGCGATGGGCGTGCGCCGCGGCGGTATTGTCGTGTCGTGGCGCGGACCAAGCAGTACGGCGGCGAGGAGCTCGAGCTCCGGCGCGCCCAGCGCAGAGAGCGCCTCATGGAGGCGGGGCTCGAAGTGTTCGCCCGCGACGGGTATTCGGCGGCGAGCGTGCCCGCCGTGTGCGCCGAAGCCGGCCTGTCATCCCGGCAGTTCTACGAGCTCTTCGCCAACCGGGAGGCTCTCCTGACGGCGATCTACACGGAGGTGCACGCGAACGCCATGGCCTCCGTCACGGCAGCTGTCGACGGATTCCCGAGCGACATGACGGAAGTCGAACCCTGGATCCGGATCGGCCTCGGCGCCTACTTCGATCACTTCCGCGCTGATCCCCGCCGGGTGCGACTGTGCTTCATCGAGGTCGTCGGCGTCTCACCCGAACTCGAGGAGCAGCGGCGCAGAACGCGGGAGAGCTGGAGCGGAATCCTCGATGCGGCGAGCCGGTCCATCGCCGCACAGGGACTCATCGACACCCGCGACCGAACCTTCGACTGGACCGTCTTCCAGGGCGCGGTGAACGCCGCCACTGTGGAGTACGCTTCCCGCCCCGAGATCGAGCTCGCCACCGTGACCGCGGCGCTGATGCGACTGATCACCTCCGGAGTCCTCAGCTGATCGACGCCGTTGCCGCGCACCGGCGCCGACTGACGCCTAGCAGCCCAGCCGTGCCGCGGTGGTCGTCGGAACACCCTTCTCCGCGCACGAGAACCCACTGCCGAAGGCCACACCGCTCCAGCCGCCGCCGGTGTAGCGGAACAACAACTTCGCGCTCTGCGGATAGGCGTCGCGCGCCGGTATGCGCGCACTCGCCCAGTCGTCGACGCAGGTGACGGAGTCGACGGTGAAAGGCTTGACGATCTGTGTGCCCCAGTTCATCTCGGCGTTGGTGCGCAGGTTCTCGGGCGTCGCCTCCGCGCAATGCGAGACCGGCGCGGGCGTCGCGGTGGAGAGAGGGGCAGTCGTGGCGGCAGTGCCGCCGTCGAAGACCTGCGGCGGCACGTCCTTGTCAGGCGTCACCGTGCGGCCAGTCAAGGTATACGTGACGATGACGGGACCGCCCGAGACACCGGCCGTGCTGTCGCCCGGATTGAGCCAACGGTAGGAGATCGCGACGGAGTCGTCGGTGCTGCCGAAGACGCCGGTGAAGGTGGTGTACCGGCTGGTCGCTGTGCCGAGGTAGCCCTGGCGGTCGAAGAAGAGCATCCACACGGGAGAGCTCCCCGTACCGCCGGTCAGGTCAGCGCGAGCCCACATCAAGGCCGGGCAGGAGCCCTCCCTCGCGTCGGTGCCGCGCGTGGCGGTGAACCCGCCGCCGCGGAACGACGGGAGCTTCGCGACCGCGTCCCGGACCGTCGAGGAGGAGAGGTCCAGACACTTCCCGCTCCCCTGCGTCACGGGGCGGGAGTCGCTTCCCGCGGCAGCCGGCGTCGTGGCACCCGCAGAGATCCCTCCTGTTCCGGCGTGCACGCTCGTCGCCGGCGCAGCGAAGGTCGACGGTGCGTCCCCCGCCGTGGTGGATCCGTCGCCGCACCCGCCGGTGAGAGCGAGTGCGGCGACGAGCGCAATGGCGGCCTTCGATCTCCTGGTCATACATTCCCCCGAACGACGGTCGGCGCAACCCCCAGCGGTGCGCCGTCGTTCTCTCGTTCGGTGATCGCCAGGCAATCGTTACCACCGTGGAGTGCAGCTCAGTCGGTGATCTTCGACGCGGCGTGCTCCAAGATCCGCGAGATGCGGTCGACCGGAACGCGGATCGCCCGGCCGTCGTCGAGGCGCACGGAGGCCTCCTCGTCGTACGGCACGGAGAGGAGAGTGCCGAAGGCGGCGGGTTCCTCAAGGTATCGAACCCGGTCGCCCGGATACAGTCGCACTGCCACCACTGCTCGTTCCTTCGTCGTGCGGCCTGCGCGGTTCGCGGGCCGGGCCCCACGAAGACGTTTCGTGGAGCGAACGACACATGATTGCCGTCTGCATACATGTCGTGCAACCGTACATGTACGGAACAGAACCAACGTTTCACTTCATCACACAGATCTGGCCACCGCGCACGGAAGCCGCTAGCTGCACGAACACCGCGCCCGACCCGGGTCGCTCGACGACAACCTGCGTCCCCCGACGGGTCCGGAATGGACACCTGCCGCGCGGCATCGGCCGCCAGGCAAAATCCCGCATCGGGCGCGGGAGCACACCAGCTCCGGACACAAGAAAACCCCCTGCGAACAGGGGGTTTTGCTTGTGGCCAGAGCCGGGATCGAACCGGCGACCTACCGCTTTTCAGGCGGTCGCTCGTACCAACTGAGCTACCTGGCCGTGCCGGTAAAACCGTCACCGCCGAGTTCATAGAACTCGGATGGCGACCCTGACGGGACTCGAACCCGCGACCTCCGCCGTGACAGGGCGGCGCGCTAACCAACTGCGCCACAGGGCCATATGTAATTTTTCGTCTTACGACGTACCCCCTACGGGATTCGAACCCGCGCTACCGCCTTGAAAGGGCGGCGTCCTAGGCCACTAAACGAAGGGGGCTCGCTTCGGGCGACATGAAGCCGCTCTCCGCACCGCTTCCGTGTTCCGTTGGGAGCTGGGATAGCTTATGCCACACTCGGGCAAGATCCCAAATCGCCTGGTCAACGGTGAAAACCCCGGAAGCGGTGCCGAGACGAGCGACGCCCCTCACTGCCGCGGAACACCGATGTGCTTGCGCGCCACGAACCAGCCGGCGATCAAGGCCGGCACCCCCACGACGACGAAGGTGCCCACGGTGTAGGTCCCGACCGGGTAGTCCAGAGCGATCAGCACGAGGGCTACCGCCAGACCTCCGAGTGTCAGGTATCCCGTGTACGGCGCCCCCGGCATCCGATAACCAGGACGCTCGGCGAGGCCCGCCGTCGCTCGCCGATACAGAGCGATCTGGCACAGGACGATCGTTCCCCAAGTGGACAGAATTCCCAGGGTCGACATGTTCATCACGATGTCGAACGCCTTCGCCGGAACGAAGTAGTTGATCGCCACTCCGATCAGCGCCACGCACGAGGTCACGAGAATTCCCATGTACGGAACCCCGGTCCGGCTCAAACGACCGGTGAAGCTCGGCGCCGCACCGTTGAGCGCCATCGAGCGAAGACTGCGGCCGGTGGAATACAGCCCGGCGTTCATCGCGGACAGCGCGGCAGTAATCACGACGAAATTCATGACACTGCCGGCAATCTCGCCCGCCTGCTGCCCGCCGAGGCTGGCGAAAAAGGTAACGAACGGCGATTCGTTCGCCTTGTACATCGAGTACGGGAGCAGGAGGGAAAGCAACACCAGCGTCGCGATATAGAAGACGCCGATCCGCCACACCACAGAGTTCACCGCTTTCGGAATCACGGTGTGCGGGTCTTTCGTCTCGCCGGCCGCAGTCCCGATGAGCTCAGTGCCGCCATATGCGAAGATCGCTCCCTGCAGAACCAGCACCGTCGCGATCATCCCGTTCGGAAAGATCCCTCCATGATCGGACCAGGTAAGTATCGATGGAGTGACGACCTTCCCTCCGGATTCGAGCGGCCACCCGAAGCCCAAGGCCACGGATCCGATCACCAGGAAGGCAAGGATCGCACCGACTTTGATGAACGAGAACCAGAATTCGAGCTCACCGAACAACCGCACCGAGACCAGATTGATCCCCAGAATGGCGACCAGCGCGATCAACGCCAGAACCCATTGGGGAATTGCGGTGAAAGCCTTCCAGAACTGCACGTACAGGGCCACAGCGGTGACGTCGACGATGGCCACCGTTGCCCAGAACACAAAATTCATCCACCCTGCAATGAATGCAGCCTTCTCCCCCAAGAACTCGCGGGCGTACGAGATGAACGATCCGGAGGATGGACGGTAGACCACGAGCTCGCCTAGTGCGCGCATCACCATGTAGACCATCAGACCCGCCACCGCATAGGCCACGAACAACGACGGCCCTGCACTCGCGAGCCGCCCACCAGCACCGAGGAAAAGCCCCGAACCGATTGCTCCAGCGATCGCGATCATCTGAATCTGCCGCGGACGTAGTACCTGCTGGTATCCCGATTGCTCTCGCTCGAAGTCCTGTGCGAACAATTCGGCGCGCGGCACCTCCGACACCGACTCAGATTCGTTCATCGCACCCGCCCGCCTCAGCGCTGAGCGCCGGCAGGCGCGGTCGTAGGCGCGGCCGCAGCCTCGAGCACTTCAAGCAACTGCGAGCTCAGCGCACCCTTTCGCGGATTGACCTGGCCAGCCAGTGCCGCCTGGCCAATGGTGAACGCATCCACACCTTCCGCCGCCAACAACCGAATCTGCTCAACCGAGGTGATGCTTCCGGCAACGGCAAGAATGCCGTTCGTCGCCCGACGTGCGGCTCGTACCAACTCGATCGGGTCGGCCTCACTCGCTCGGTACGCGAGTAGGTCCACGCCGGCAGCACCCGCGGCTTCGGCCTCCCGGCAGTCGGCGGCGATCACGTCGGGCTGACCACCGAGGACCGTCGGGTGGCCCGTGGGCACCCCCGGGAAGGGCAGGAGCTTGACGTCGCTTCCCGACAGCGCGTCGAGCATCTCCGCGACCCACGTCCCGCCCATGACGTAGTCCACACCGAGCTCCCGGCCCAAGCGGACCGAGGCGAGAGCCTGTTCCTTGGTCTCGCTCACCACTTCGAGGTAGCTCTGCGCTCCGCGCTTCTTGATCTTGCCGTGCAACTCCCGGAGCGTGTCGATGTCGACACCGACGTCTTTGAAGCCGATGTGCTGGAGCGGAACGTCAGATAGCTGTTCCAGCAATTCCAGGCAGTCGCCGACGGTCTGGTCATTGCGAGTGAGCATGAAGATGAAGTCCATGTTTTGTCCTTTCACAAATCGCCGGGTCGGCGACGTTTCTGCGGTTGGTGCGGGTCGGTGGCGATGGAGGTCAGCGCGCCGCGGACGGAGTGACATTCGGGGCCGACTCCGTCACCAGATCGGTCGCCTGGCGGAGAGCCATCTGCAAGCTCGCGTGATCGGCGACGCCCTTGCCCGCCAGATCGAAGGCAGTGCCGTGATCCACACTGGTCCGTACGAAGGGCAGACCGATGGTCACGTTGGTACCGAGATCGATTCCCAGATACTTGAAAGGAATCAAGCCCTGGTCGTGGTACTGCGCGATGACCACGTCAAACGCACCCTGCCGCGCTCGCATGAACACGGTGTCCGGAGGGAACGGCCCGGAGGCGTCGATGCCCTCTCGCTGGGCGGCGGCGACGGCGGGACCGATGATGTCGATCTCCTCGCGGCCCATCAACCCGTTCTCTCCCGCGTGGGGGTTGAGCCCGGCGACGCCGATCCTCGCCCGCGTGCCCCCACGGGACAACGTCCGATCCGCCAGCCGGATCACCCGGAGCACGGCCGCTTCGTCGATGCTCGCGATGGCCTCCCGGAGCGCTTGGTGAATCGTGACCAGTACGACGTTAAGGTCGTCACTCGCCATCATCATCGAAAAGTCTTCCGTACCACTGTGTTCAGCGAGGATCTCTGTGTGGCCGGGGTAGTGGTGGCCGGCGAGCCGGATCGATTCCTTGTTGATCGGGGCCGTCACGATGGCCGCCACCTCACCTGCCATCGCGTCGGCGATCGCCGATTCCACGTAGCGGAAGGCAGCTTCGCCCGCCGCTGCGCTGACGCAGCCGATCGGAAGGTCCGCTGCGAGCGCGGGCCCCTGGAGAACGTAGACCTGGCCGGCGACGGCCCGCGCCTCGCCCGGTGTCTCGATCGACACCACCTCCACGGACAGGCCGAGCGCCTCCGCCTCTGTCTCCAAACGCGCACAGTCGCCGTACACCACGATCGGCGTCGTCGGCACCTGGTGCGCGATCGTCTTGACGACGATCTCGGGTCCGATACCGGCAGGGTCGCCCATAGTGATCGCGATAGGACTGTTCATCGATGTGCGCATACATCGATGGTGCAACACCATCTGCGCATGTAAAAGCGCAGATTACGAACACCAATTGTGCAAAAATAGAACACATGGGAAGAGTTCCGCCGTTGAATTCACTGGCACCGTTCGAGTCCACTGTTCGCCTGGGCAGCATGACTCGCGCGGCCGCAGAGCTGCATCTGACGCACAGCGCGGTCAGTCGCCAGATCGCCTCGCTGGAATCACACCTGGCGCAGCAGCTGTTCGTCCGCGACGGTCGGGGCGTGACGCCGACTGACGAAGCACGCGCGTTCGCCGCCGCCGTCGCGCGGGCGCTGGACATGATCGTCGGAGCGGCGGACACCGTTCGTCGCCCCGCTCATCAGCCGCTGGTGGTTTCCTGCGAGCCGACCCTGCTGCAACGGTGGCTGCTACCGAGACTGGCCGGATTCTCCACGGAGACACCACTTCACCTGTCCACCTCCGGCGGTCCCGTCGAGTTCCGGACGGACGCCATCGACGCGGCGATCCGCAGGGACGACTTCACACTCTCCGAGAACACCCGGGTGCGAACGCTCTTCGCAGAGTGGATCGGTCCCGTGTGCCACCCTGACGCGCTCACGGCGGACGGCGCGGACGCGAGCTCCCTGGTCCGGCTGAACACACAGACCCGCCCCGATGCGTGGGACACCTGGACCGAACTCAGCGGGCGAGTCGTCGCCGACGGATCGACGCAGTCGCTCGAGCACTTCTTCCTGACATTGCAGGCCGCCTCGGCCGGCCTCGGCATCGCCATCGGCTCGTATCCGATGGTCGCCGACGACCTCTCGACCGGCCGTCTGATCGCACCCTGGGGCTTCGTTCCCGACGGTAGTCGGTACGTCGTCCTGACCCCGGAATCCGCCCCGCCGGCACGAACGGAATCGCTCTTCCGGTGGCTATGCGACCAACCGGACACAGTGCCGCCACCGCACCTGCAGGCACGCCGACCGTAGGTCGGTTCCCCACGTGGGCCCCGTGGGACTCGAACCCACAACCTACGGATTAACCTGCCACTTCGCCTTTCGACGCCGCCCGAAGGCGTTCGTGGTCTGGACTGTCCCTTCACCATGGCGCTCACGCGCTGTAGGTGCCACCCGTCCAGTCTCTACACCTTCCGAAGTTTCCCTCGGCTTGGCTCGGGATTGCCATGCCGGTCTCCCGGCGCAGGGTTCCCCGAATTTGAGTGGTGTCATCCCGGCCGTTTCCGACCAGGCGCTCCTATTTGAAGTCCGCAGCTCTGCCAATTGAGCTAGAGGCCCTAGCGACGGTTAGTCTAGCGACTGACCGTCGCGGTCATGTGCACCGGGCCGGATCAGGACGCGGAGGCGTTGACCATCCAGTGCACACCGAAGCCGTCGACGCACATGCCGAAGGTATCGCCCCACGGCGCCTGCACGAACGGGACGGTGACGGAGCCGCTGGCGGAGAGCTTCTCCCACCACCCGGTGAGCTTCGCGAGGTCGTCGCCCGACAAGGAGACGGAGACGTCGTCACCGACGTTCCGCGGCATCCCGGTCGGCGTGTCCGCACACATGAGGGAGAAGCCGTCCGGTGTCGACAGGTATCCGTGCATCACCTTGGTCGCATCGGCGGGGTCGGAGAGCATCTCGGGTGGCATCCCCTCGAAGGTGGAGATCTCGAGCTCGCCACCGAAGACGTCCCGGTAGAACTCGAGCGCCTCACGGGCGTTGTCGGAGAAGCTGATGTAGGGGTTCAGACGTACGGTCATGCCCCTGATTCTGCTCCCCCGGACCGACAAGTTCATACAGTTCGTCCAGCGGACTCCGCCCGTTCATCCCCGCGACCGCCCCCACGGGCAGCCTGGCGGGATGCAGCCGATGCACATCGTTCAGCTGGCGAACTTCTACGGGCCCCGCTCGGGTGGCCTGCGCACCGCCGTGGACCAGCTGGGCGCCGGCTACGTCGACCGCGGGCACGCCGTCACGCTGGTGGTCGCGGGCCGCGGCCACCTCGACGAGGTCCTCGAGTCCGGCGTCCGCCGGATCACCGTCCCGGGCCGCAAGTTCTTCAAGGTGGAGGGCTACCGAGCCGCGAGCCCGGTCCTCATCCGCCGGCTCCTCCCCCGCCTCGGCGCCGACAGCCTCGAGGTCTCCGACCGCCTCACGCTGCGCGGCATGGGCCCGTGGGCGAAGGCGCACGGCATCGGCTCGATCATGATCAGCCACGAGCGCCTGGACCGGATGATCGAACTCGGCGCCCCGCCCCGCCTCGCGACCTGGGCCGCCGACGTCGCGAACCTCGGCACCGCGCGCAGCTACGACTCCGTCGTCTGCACGACCGCCTTCGCCGGCGAGGAGTTCGCCCGCGTGCAGGCGCCCAACGTCGAGACGGTGCCGCTCGGCGTCGACCTCGCGACGTTCCGCCCGGACCGCGCCACCCCATCGGCGCGCGCCCGCTGGGCCACCGGCACCGGGAACGGAGCGAGCGGGCCGCACGACACCGCCGCGGACGTTCTCCTGGTGCAGTCCTGCCGGCTGTCGATGGAGAAGCACCCGGCGCGCGGGATCGAGGTCGTGCGGGCCCTCGTGGCCGACGGTGTCCGTGCCCGCCTCGTGGTCGCGGGCGACGGTGCGATGGCCGACGAACTGGCGCGGCAGGCCCGCGGACTGCCGGTCACGTTCACGGGACATCTCGCCGATCGCGGCGCCCTCGCCGACCTGCTCGCGGCATCGGACGTTGCGATCTGTCCCGGCCCGCACGAGACCTTCGGGCTCAGCGCGATGGAGGCGCTGGCGTCCGGCACGCCGATCGTGGTGTCGCGCAACAGCGCCCTGGCCGACGTGACCCGCGACGGGTGCGGCCTTCCGGCCGCCGACACGGGAGCCGCGTTCGCCGCGGCGGTGCGGGCGGTGCTGGAGCGCGACGAGTACCGCACGGCGGCACGGGTCTGTGCCGAGCAGTACACCTGGGACCGCGCTGTGGACGCGATGCTGGACCTGCACCGGGTGACGGCGCAGCGGCGGATGTTCCTGCGCGGCGGGCGGTCAGCGCAGCCGGTCGCCCGTTTCCGCGTGGAAGAACAGCGCCTGCTCCGCCGCCGGAACGAGGCCGGTCTCCTCGCCGGCTCGTAGCGTCGACGCGCGGTCGGCGCGCGCCACGACCGGCTTGTCCTGGCCCTCCACGGTGACGTAGACGAGCGCCTCGGCGCCCAACTCCTCGACCAGGGCGACGGTGCCCTTGGCCGCGCCCGGCGTGCCCGCCGCGACCACGTCGAAGGCCTCGGGCCGCAGGCCGACGGTCACCGTCGCACCGGATTCGACGGTGCGCGGCACCGGCACGGTCGCGCCGCCGAGGTCGGCGCCCGCGTCGGTGCGGGGCACGGTCAGCAGGTTCATGCCGGGCGAGCCGAGGAAGCCCGCGACGAAGGTGTTGACCGGGTCGTCGTACAGCTCGCGCGGCGGCGCGGCCTGTTGCAACAGGCCGTCCTTGAGCACCGCGACGCGGTCACCCATGGTCATCGCCTCGACCTGGTCGTGCGTCACGTAGAGCGTGGTGACGCCGAGCCGCCGCTGCAGCGCGGAGATCTGCGAACGGGTCGAGACCCGCAGCCGCGCATCGAGGTTCGACAGCGGCTCGTCCATCGCGAAGACCTTGGGATGGCGCACGATGGCGCGCCCCATGGCGACGCGCTGCCGCTGCCCGCCCGAGAGCCGCGCGGGCTTGCGGTCGAGCAGCGGCTCCAGCTCCAGCATCGCCGCCGCCTCGGCGACCTGCTTCGCCGTGTCCTCTTTGGAGACACCGGCGTTGCGCAGCGCGAAGCCCATGTTCTGCGCCACCGTCATGTTCGGGTAGAGCGCGTAGTTCTGGAAGACCATGGCCACGTCGCGCTTCTTCGGCGAGACCGCCGTGACGTCCACGTCGTCGATGAGGATCCGCCCGTCCGTCACGGCCTCGAGCCCGGCCAGCGCCCGCAGGCTGGTGGACTTGCCGCAGCCCGACGGGCCGACCAGCACGACGAACTCGCCGTCGGCGATGTCCAGGTCGAGCGAGCTGACCGAGGGCCGCTCGGCGCCCGGGTACTGGACGGTCGCACCGTCGAAACGCACCGTTGCCATGGTCTTCCTGTCACTCCTAGTTCGTACGAAACCGCTCGTGCCGGGTCTACTTCGGCAGCTTGGGCTTGATCTGCGAGTCGATCTTGCCCTGGATGGTCTTCTGGAGCGCCCCGAGCACGGCCGCGGCGTCGCCGCCAGTCGCGATCTGCTGCAGCGCCCGGCCGATGTCCTCGCCGCCACCCGGTACGAAGACGCGGGCGTTGTCCTGGCTGCGGGTCAGCGGCAGCTGCTTGACCGCGGTGCCGAAGTTCGGGTTCTTCTCGATGAAGGCCTTCATCGACGGCTCGTCGACGGCGGCCTTGCGCACCGGCATGTAGCCCGTGGCCTGGGAGAACTTCGAGGTGTTCGCCGTGTTGGTGAGGAACTCGATGAACTTCACGGCCGCGGCCTTGCGCTCGGCCGAGATGCCCTCGGCCACCGCGACACCCGCGCCGCCGGTGGGGCACGACTTGCCGGCGGGGCCGGGCAGGAAGGCGGTGCCCAGCTCGAACTTGGCGGTGGTGCTGATCGTCTTGAGCGAGCCGGTGGACTGCAGCGTGACGGCGGCCAGGCCGGCGCCGAAGTCGTTCTCCGGGGTGGTGGCCAGGCGGCCCCACTTACCGATGACGTCCTTGAGCTGGTTGGCCGCGGCGATCGACTCCGGAGTGGTGAACTTCAGGTCCCAGCCGTCGGAGTAGGCGCCGCCCTTGGACCAGTTCCAGCCCTCGAAGACCCAGTCGATGTAGTTCTCGCCGTCGGCGATGACGATGGCCTTCTTGTCGCCGCCGATGGCCTCCTGGATGCGGGGCGCCCACTGCGCGAACTCGTCCCAGTCCTTGGGGCCGCGGTCCTCGAGGCCGGCCTTCTTCCAGACGTCCTTGTTGTAGTAGAACAGCGGCGTCGAGCGGGCGAAGGGCACGGCGTAGTGCTTGCCCTCGAACTTCGTGTCGGCGAGCAGGGAGTCGACGTAGTCCTCGGGCTTGAGGCCGGCGGCGCCGAAGAGATCGTCGAGGGGCGCGATCTGCTTGTTCAGCGCGAAGTTGAACCAGGTGACATCGGAGACGACGATGATGTCGGCCTTGTCGCCGCCGGAGAGCGAGGTCTGGAACTTCTGGGCCACCTGCTCGTAGTTCTTGCCGCCGTCGAGCAGCTCCACCTTGATGCCGGGCTTGGCCTTCTGGAACTCCTCGATCAGCGCCTGTTCGGTGGCCTTCGAGCTGCCGGGGTGGTTACTGAGGAAGCGCAGCGTGATGTCGCCGCCGCTGCCGCCGCTGCCCGAGTTCGACGAGCCGCCGCCCGAACCCGAGCCCGCGCACGCCGCCGCCACCGCCGCGGTCGCCGCGAGGCCGGTGACGAGGAATCCGCGCCGTGTGAAGTCGCCCATGAGTTTCTCCCTTGGTGTTTCTTCTGTGGTGGTCCCGGTCAGCCCTTGACGGCGCCGGAGGTCAGGCCCTTGATCATCTGCCGTTGCAGGATCAGGAAGACGACGAGCATCGGCAGGGCGGTGAGCAGGGTGGCCGCCATCACCGGCCCCCAGTTCACCCCTTGCTCGGTGTTCTGGAGCAGCGTGAGTCCGACGGGCAGCGGCGCGACCGCGGCGTTGTCCGACATGAGGAACGGCCAAAGGTACTCGTTCCACTCGTTCACCAGCGTGATGACCGCGAAGGCCACCATCGTGGGGATGGAGATCGGCAGGATCACCCGGAACAGCAGCCGCAGGTGTCCGGCTCCGTCCATGCGCGCCGCCTCCACGATCTCCTTGGGCAGCGAGAGGAAGTGGTTGCGCATGAGGAAGGTGCCGAAGGCGACGCCCGCGAGCGGCAGGATGATGCCGACGAAGGTGTTGCGATAGTCCGCCATGAGCGCGTAGTTCGAGATGACCGTGATCTGGTTGGGCACCATGAGAGCCGCGATCACGACGAGGAAGAGCAGCTTCTTGAACGGGAAGCGCAGGAAGACCAGCGCGTAGGCGGTGCTCACGCCGAGGACGAACTTGATGGTCCCCGTGACGAGGGTGATGATCGCCGAGTTCCGCAAGTACTGCCAGTACGGGATCTCCTGCGTCACGTAGCTGTAGTTCTCGGGATACCAGGTCGGCGGCCACCACGTCGCGGGCGAGACGAAGATGTCCGGCCTGTCCTTGAACGAGGTGATCACGATGAAGTACACCGGCACGGCCACGAGTAGCAGCGTCGCCGCCATACCGAGGTAGCCGAGCGCCTTCATGCCGGTGGCGCCCGTGGGCGATCCGCTCACTTGTCGTCCCCCCGGTCCATCATCCGCACCTGCACCACGGTCACGATCAGCAGCACGAGGAACATGATCGTCGCGATGGTCGCGCCGTAGCCGGCGCGTTGGTTCCGGAAGGTCTGCCAGTAGATGTCGAAGACCATCGTCGTGGTGCCCCCCTGTGGGCCGCCCGCGGGGAACATGATGTTGATGATGTCGAAGACCTGAAGACTGTTGAGCAGCACGGTGATCGACAGGAAGTAGGTCGCCGGTCGCAACTGCGGAAGCGTGACGCGGACGAACTTGCGCCACGGCGGGGTCCCGTCGATCGCAGCGGCCTCGTCGAGGTCCTTGTTGAGCCCCTGCAGTGCCGCGAGGTAGATGACGAAGGTGTATCCCAGGTTCTTCCAGATGTAGGTGAAGGTCACGAGGAACAGCGCCCAGCCCGGATTCTGGTAGAAATCCGGGCTCTCGATGCCGAACCACGCGAGGATCGAGGCGACCGCGCCGAACTGCGGGTTGAAGACGAAGTAGAAGGCCGCGCCGATCGCGGCGCCCGAGATCACGAAGGGCGCGAAGACCGCGGAACGGACCAGGTTGCGACCCTTGAGGTTCTGGTCCAGCAGCATCGCCAGCGCCAGGCCCAGCACCATGGAGAAGACGACCGCGCTCACCGTGAAGATCAGCGTGATGGTGACGACCTGCCAGCTCTCCGCCTTCGAGAAGAACTCGCGGTAGTTGTCGAGCCCGATCCACCGCGCCGGGTCCACGCTGGCCAGCGACCAGTCCTGGAAGCTCAGGCGCACGTCGTCGATCAGCGGGCGATAGGTGAAGACGGCCAGCAGCACCAGGTTCGGCACGACGAACAACAGGAACAGCAGGTTGTCCTTGGGTACCAGGTTGGCGGCCAGCCCCGTCTTGGGTGATGGCTCCACCCGTTCGGTCGTGGCGGTCACTGCCGTAGCGTGCTGCACTTCCCCGTCCGGCGGAGGAAGAACGGGAAAAGATTCGGTAACGAATGAGTGATCGCACGGGGGCGGCGCGGCGACCCGGCATGACAGATGTCATCGAGAATCGGTGACAACCTGCGGGAAACCGCTGACAGCGCGCACTACTGGGCGGCCCGGATCGCCGAGAAGCTGAATGCATGAACGCCAACGATCTCCACACCGCCCACCGCCCCGACCATCCGCCCGCGGCACCGTCGCCCGGCGGGCTGCACGACTTCTTCGTCGACGTCTGCCGACTCGGCCCCGCCCCGACCCGGGCCCGCGAGGGCGCCGTGATCGTCGCGACGGTCGTCCTGATCGCCCTCGTCGTGGTCGTCCTGCAGCCGCCCGTCGTGCTGGCCTCGATCGTCGCGGGCCTCGCCGCGCTGCACCTCGCGGTGCGGTGGGTGCTCGGCATGCGGAAGTGGGACCGTCGATGAGCGCGCCCACGTCCGCCGCCGGCCCCGTCATCGAGGCGACCGGACTGCGCCGCACCTACGGCACCGGCACCGACGCCTTCGAGGCCGTACGCGGCATCGACCTGCGCGTCGAGGCCGGCGAGGTCTTCGCCCTCCTCGGCACCAACGGCGCCGGCAAGACCTCAACCCTCGACCTGCTGGAGGGCCTCGCCCGGCCGAGCGCCGGCGAGCTCGCCGTCTTCGGCCTCGACCCGCACACCGAGCGGCGCCGGGTCCGCCCGCTGACCGGCATCATGCTGCAGTCCGGCGGCCTGCCCGCCGAGCTGACCGTGCGCGAGACCCTCGAGATGTGGCGCGGCACCTGCAGCAACCCCACCACCGCCGACGCCGTGCTCGACCGCGTGACCCTGCGCGAGCGCGCCGACGTCCGGGTGGGCGCCCTCTCGGGCGGCGAGCAGCGGCGCGTCGACCTCGCGTGCGCACTGATCGGCCAGCCGCGCCTGCTGTTCCTCGACGAGCCGACCACCGGCCTCGACCCCGAGAGCCGCCGCTCCACCTGGAAGCTCCTCGCCGAGCTCAAGCGCGACGGCGTCACGATGGTGCTCACCACGCACTACCTCGACGAAGCAGAAGCGCTCGCCGACCGCATCGCGATCATGCACCGCGGCGCGATCGCCCGGCTCGGCACACTGCGCGAGATCGTCGGGGGCCACCCCGCCGAGATCGCCTTCGACGACCCCGGCGTGCCCCTGCCGTCGCTCGCGGGCGGCTGGTCCGCCGAGGCCGACGGTGCCGGCCGCGTCACCCTGCGAACCTTCCGGCTGCAGGACGACCTGCACGCCCTCCTCGGGTGGGCCGCCGACCGCGGCCTCGCGCTGTCCGGGCTGCAGGCCCGTCACCCCTCCCTCGAATCCGTCTTCCTCACCATCGCGAGCGGAGACGAGACCGTCGCCGACGAGACGATCGGAGTCCCCGCATGACCACCGCCACCAGGCCGACCGTCGTCGGCTACGGACGACATCCCCTGCGTGCCCTCGCGCACGCCGAGTTCCTACAGTTCCGGCGCAACAAGACGCTGCTCTTCATGGGCACCGTCTTCCCCATCGGGACGCCCCTGCTCCTGTTCTTCCTCGCGCGCGGCGACGCGGCACCGAAGCCGCTGGGCGTGGCGATCACGATGGAGATGTTCGCGGTCTTCGCGCTGCTCTTCGTGCAGTACTACTCGGTGCTTTCGATGGTCACGACCCGGCGCTCCGAGGGCGTGCTCAAGCGGCTGCGCACGGGCGAGTCCTCGGACCTCCAGATCCTCGCCGCCCCGGCCGTCCCGGGCATCGCGCTGACGCTCCTCGGCGCGGTGATCGTGGCCGGCGCGGTGTACGGCGCGGGCGGACCGCTGCCGGTGAATCCGCTGCTCATGCTGTTCGCGCTCGCAGCCGGGCTCCTGATCTTCACGCTCCTGGCGCTCGCCACCAGTGCCGTGACGAAGAACGCCGAGGCCGCCCAGATCACGTCGATGCCGGTCATGGTGCTCTCGATGGTGGGCATGGCGAACATCCGGCAGATCCTCCCCGAGCGACTCGCGCTCATCGCCGACTGGACGCCCTTCGCGGCGATCTCCGACCTCGTCCGGCTGGGGCAGGCGGGCCTCGCGCCCGGCGCCCCCGACGACGCCGCGACGCTCGGCTTCGCCGCCACCTTCGGCGAGACCGGCCGCCCGCTTGCGACACTGGCGGTATGGACCGTGATCGCAGTACTTCTCGCGAGGAAGTGGTTCCGCTGGGACGACCGCGGTTGATCCCCGCCCGCGTCCGGCGCGCGGTGGACTGGTGGCGCGACATGCCGGGTGTGGAGAAGTACCGCCTCTACACCCGGCTCGTGCTGCAGAGCGTGATGGTCGCCGTGGTCGCGATGCTCCTGATCAGCGGCAGCCGGACCTGGCCGACGATCGGCATCATCATCGCCGGGCTGGCGTCGATCGCCGGGATCGAGGCGCAGCCCGACCTCGCCATCCGCGCCACCGGCCGGCAGCGCCGCCTGGCCTGGCGGTTCGCCGTCGCCGGCGTCGCCGGGGTCTGGCTGGTGACCGTCGTCGGGTCACGGGTGATCGGCGCGGTCGACGAGCGCGAGGCCGCCGTCACCGCGTCGATGACGCTCCTGATGGCCTCCGCCGGCGTCATCCCGTTCGTCCGGCACCGGTGGCCCGTCTTGATCGCGGGGGCGATCCTGACCCCCCTCCTCACCCGCGGTCCGGACGGCTGGCAGCTCGGGCTCGTCCTCCTGCTCGTCGGCATCGGCCTGATGTGGACCTCGCGCAGCACCGTCTGGGGCCTGCAGGTGCTCAACGAGCTCGAGAACGGCAAGCGGCTCGCCGCCGAGCTCGAGGTCGCGGAGGAGCGCCTCCGCTTCTCCCGCGACCTGCACGACGTGGTCGGCCGCGCCTTCTCCGCCATGTCCGTCAAGAGCGAACTCGCGGCCACGCTCGCTCGGGCCGGCGCGGTAGAGCGCGCCGCCGGCGAGATGGACGAGGTCAAGGCCCTCGCGGTCTCCTCGATGGAGGACGCCCGCACCCTCGTCCGCGGCTACCGCGCCATCGACCTGGCCACCGAGGTCGCCGGCGCCCGCTCGCTGCTCTCCGCAGCCGGCTGCGAGCTTCGCGTCATCGGCGAGCCCGACGACGTCCCGCAGGCTTTCCACGAGGCCGCGGCCTGGGTCGTCCGCGAGGGCACGACCAACATCGTCAAGCACTCCACGGCCGCGCAGGCCGTACTCACGCTTCGCCCGTCGGGCCTGGTGCTCCGCAACGACGGTGCCGGCACCGCGACCGGGGGCGACGGCGCACCGTCGGGCATCGACGGTCTGCGCGGGCGGCTCCGGGCGGTGGGCGCCGGCCTGGATGCCGCGCACGACGGCGACGAGTTCACCCTGACCGCGACCTGGGAGGCAGTATGACCGACACACCGGCGATCGAGGTGATGATCGCGGACGACGAGCATCTGATCCGCACGGCCGTGGCCGCGCTGCTGGACCTGGAACCCGACATCTCGGTCGCGGCGGAGGCGGCGTCCGGCACCGAGTTGATCTCGCTGTGGGAGCGCCGCGCAGCTGAGGGGCTCCCGCCCGCGGTCGCGGTGATCGACCTGCAGATGCCCGGCCCGGACGGCATCGACACCGCGGCGGAGCTGTTGCGCCGCACGCCCGGCGCCGCAACGCTCATCGTCACCAGCCACGGCCGGCCCGGTTACCTCAAACGCGCACTCGCGACCGGGGTCCGCGGCTTCCTGCCGAAGACGGTGCCAGCGGCCACGTTGGCGCAGGTCATCCGCACCGTCCACGGCGGCGGGCGGTACGTCGACCCGGAGCTGGCGGCGGAGGCGATCAGTGCGGGCGATTCGCCGCTCACTCCCCGCGAGGCCGACGTGCTGGAGTTCGCCGTCGACGGGGCATCGGTCGACGAGATCGCGAAGCGGGCGCACCTGAGCGCGGGTACCACGCGCAACTACCTCTCCTCCGCGATGGCGAAGCTGGGGACGGCGAACCGGTACGAGGCGGCGGTACGAGCCCGCGAACTCGGCTGGATTCTGTGACCCCCGTCTCGGTGTAACGTACCCACGTCCCGTGACGATGCAGAGGGTGCGTCCTTACCCGAAAGCGTCACTTTCCGCTGGGGACGTTGAGTACAACGACCGAAGTGCGTAGACTTTCGGGATAATCTGGAACTGATCTAAACGTCGAAAGAGGAATGATGTCGACCCGCCAACTGACCCAGCTGGAGCTCCTGCGGGAGCTCTCCGGTGTCGCCGAGGACAACGTCAACCGCCATCTCTCGATGACGAAGGACTGGAGCCCCCACGACTACATCCCGTGGTCGGACGGCAAGAACTTCGCCGCCCTCGGCGGATCGGACTACGACCCCGAGGAAAGCCGCCTCGACGAGGTCGCCAAGGCCGCCATGATCACCAACCTCCTCACCGAGGACAACCTCCCCACCTACCACCGCGAGATCGCCGCCAACTTCTCCATGGACGACGCCTGGGGCCACTGGGTCGGCCGCTGGACCTCCGAAGAGAACCGCCACGGCATCGCCATGCGCGACTACCTCGTCGTCACCCGCGGCGTCGACCCGGTCAAGCTCGAGCAGGCCCGCATGATCCACATGACCAACGGCTGGGACCCCCAAGGCAAAGTCGCCCAGCACACCGAGCAGAAGATGACGATGCTGCACTCGGTGGCGTACGTGACCTTCCAGGAACTCGCCACCCGCGTCAGCCACCGCAACACCGGCAAGGTCTGCCAGGACCCCATCGCCGACAAGATGCTCCAGCGCATCGCCGCCGACGAGAACCTGCACATGATCTTCTACCGCAACATCTCCGCCGCCGGCCTCGACCTCGTCCCCGACCAGGCCATCCGGTCGATCACCGACACCATCAAGCACTTCGAGATGCCCGGCGCCGGCATGCCCGACTTCCGCCGCAACGGCGTCCTCATGGCCAAGCACGGCATCTACGACCTGCGCCAGCACAAGGACGAGGTCGTCATGCCCGTCCTGCGCAAGTGGAAGATCTTCGAGCGTGAGGACTTCAGCGCCGAGGGCGAGCGCACCCGCGAGGAGCTCGCCGCCTTCCTCGACGAGCTCGAGACCGCGGCCGTCAAGTTCGAGGAGATGCGTGACCGCTCGCTGGCCCGCGAGGCCGCGAAGCGCGAGAAGGCCGGACTGGCCGTCTAGCACCGACGCAACCGGAACCCGCTGCGCCTCCGGGCACGGCGGGTTCCGTCGTTTCCCGTCGCAGCAGTTTGCCAGGGCACGACGGGGCGGCGATCATGGAGGGCGGCGAGCGACCGCCGCACGACCACGGGAGAGCACTGATGACCACAGCCACCACGACGCAGCCCAAGCTGCGCATCGGCCGGTTCGAGCTCGATTCTCCCGTCGTGCTCGCACCGATGGCTGGCGTGACCAACGTCGCCTTCCGCAGCCTGTGCCGTGAGCTGGAGCGCGCACGCACCGGCACCGTCGCGGGGCTGTACGTGTGCGAGATGGTGACGGCCCGCGCCCTCGCCGAGCGGCACCCGGTCACGATGCACATGACCACCTTCGCGCCTGACGAGGATCCGCGCAGCCTGCAGCTGTACACCGTCGACGCGAAGTGGACCTACGAGGCCGCCCGGATGATCGCCGAGGAGGGCCTGGCCGATCACCTCGACATGAACTTCGGCTGTCCCGTCCCCAAGGTCACCCGCCGCGGCGGGGGCTCCGCACTGCCGTACAAGCGGAATCTCTTCGCGAGCATCGTCGACGCCGCGGTGCGCGGCATCGCCGACGGGGCCCCCGCAGGCTCCCCCCAGATCCCGGTGACGGTGAAGTTCCGCATCGGCATCGACGACGAGCACCACACCCACCTCGATGCCGGCCGGATCGCCGCCGAGCAGGGCGCGGTCGCCGTCGCACTGCACGCCCGCACCGCCGCGCAGCGCTACTCGGGCCAGGCGGACTGGGACGAGATCGCGCGGCTCAAGGAGCACGTGCACCACCACTTCGGCGACACCATCCCGGTGCTGGGCAACGGCGACATCTTCGCCGCCGAGGACGCGGTGACCATGATGGAGCGCACCGGCTGCGACGGCGTCGTTGTGGGCCGCGGCTGCTTGGGCCGGCCGTGGCTGTTCTCCGAGCTCTCCGCGGCGATCAACGGCACCCCGATGCCGACCCCGCCGCACCTGGGCGAGGTCACCGACATCATGTACCGGCACGGCGAGCTGCTGGCCGCGCACCACGGCGAGGACAAGGGCATGCGGGAAATCCGCAAGCACGTCGCCTGGTACTTGCGCGGCTTTCCCGCCGGCGGCGAGCTGCGCACGCGTCTGGCCACGGTCAAGACTCTCGCCGACCTGCGCGCACTGCTCGACACGCTGCCTCACGACGTGCCCTTCCCGAAGGATGCCGAGGGCCCCCGCGGCCGGCAGGGCACGCCCGGCAAGGTGGTCCTCCCCGAGGGGTGGCTAGACGATCCGTGGGAGTCGGACGCCGCGGCGATGCCGGGCGCCGAGGCGGAGACGAGCGGCGGATAGTCATGGCGGATAAGACCCCGATGCCGCCTACGATCACTCGGTAACAATTCGCGGGATTCTTCGGGAAATAATAGCAATCAAGACGCTCAGAACGGCTCGGTACGCGTTCAATTCGACCAATTCCCTCAGCCGAATGTCCATCACGCGCGATGCGCTCACCGAGCTGAGTACGACCGCCATTGAAACAGCGCGTTACAGCAGGAACGATGCCCGCTCAACGCTCTCACTGCATCGTCGAATGCTCGAGAAGATCTCCACTGCGCCTTTCACTCTGCGGTCTCAGCACGTGCGCGCGCCAATCTTCAACCTGATATTCATACAGGCATTGTCGCCGACCGGCAGATCAGCAAGGCGACGCTGCACTCGCGTTGCTTCTTCGAGCGTCTGACCGTCCTCGCGCACGTCCACGGCCGACGGACGTCTTCCCAGCGTCGAGCTTCGTTCACCCGCAGTTCATCATACGGTGCAATGACGTAAGAATCACACGTTAGACTCCGCACATGCGTAACGCGTACATCCAGCAGATGGCTGCTTTCAACGATATCCTCGGCGACATTTGCGACAAGTCGGGCATCGCCATGGAGAAGGCCACCAACTCGCTGCTCCAGGCCGACCTCGCCCTCGCCGAGGAGGTCATCACCGAGCACGACGAGATCGTGCGGCTGAGCCGCCGCGCCGAGGAGGAGGCCTTCTCCCTCCTCGCACTGCAGGCGCCGGTCGCCAGCGACCTGCGCGTCGTGGTCTCCGGTTTCCAGATCGTGGCCGACGTCGACCGGATGGGCGCACTCGCCCTGCACGTCGCCAAGGTGACCCGCCGCCGATTCCCGAACAAGACCCTCCCCGAGGAGGTCAACGGCTACTTCGCCGAGATGGGCCGCCTCGCGGTCGAGCTCGCGAACTCCGCCCGCGAGGTTCTGGTCACCCAGGACCCGAAGCAGGCCGCGGAGATCGAAGAGCAGGACGACGCGATGGACGACCTGCACCGCCACCTGTTCACCGTACTCATGGACCGCGAGTGGAAGCACGGAGTCGCCGCCGCCGTCGACGTGACGCTGCTGGGCCGCTACTACGAGCGCTTCGCCGACCACGCCGTGGAGATCGGCCGCCGCGTGATCTTCCAGGCCACCGGCAGTCCCGAGCCCACCGCCGACGTCTCGACGTAGCAACCGCACGCACGGCCGCCCTCCGGGGCGGCCGTTCCGCTGTCGGGGGTCAGGCGCCCCCTGCACGCTTCAGGCCCCGACGCCGTCCTGTAGCTGCAAGATCCTGCCCCCGAGGTGGATGTCGGAGCCCACGCCGAGCGGGACCGGCTGGCCCGGCGGGAGACGCAGCGGCTGCGCCGCGCCCGGCGGCCGCACCCATGTGCCGTTCGCCGAGCCCACGTCGACGGCGAGCACCTGCCAGCCGTCGATGCGGATCTCCAGGTGGGCGCGCGACAGTGCGCCACTGCGGTCCGGCAGGACGATGGGCACGAGCCGCCCGGCACCGCCCTGCGAACGGCCGGCGCGCTGCGCGACGAAGGCTGCGGGGTCGCGCCCGATCACCATGTCGTTCTCCACGACGAAGGCGGTGCCATCGTCGGCGACGAGCAGCCCCAGCGGCGGCCGCGGGCCGCTGTCCAACGGGGCCCGCCGATCGACGAGGGCGCCGCAGCGGGTGCAGTACGCGGCGACGGGCGCGTTGAGGTGTCCGAAGGCGCAGCGTCGTCCCTCGACCGTGGGCCCCGCCGCCACGGCGGCGCTCACATCGCCGACGTCCACCTCGTACTCGGTGGCGGCGAAGAGCGGACTCACGCCCGTCGGCTCCTCGTTGGTGGGCGCGTCGGCGGGGAAGACGTCGGTCGCGATCTCGCACTCCCCCTCGACCTGCACGGACGCCTCCGACCACAGCACGACTCCCGCGCCGGGCACGGCACCGTCGTCGAAGTGGAGCGCACCGGGCACGCACACGGGGGCGGGCGGCGGCGGCGGACCGACCGTCACGGTCACGACCGCGCCCGGAGCCAGCGGCGCGCCCCCCTCAGCGAAGCCCGGGCCGGCGTGCAGCACGTGACCGGGTGTGGCCGCCGCGGCGGACGGGAAGATCGCGAGGGTGATGGAGACGTCGGAGTCGGCGCCGGCGACGCCGCGGAGCATCGCCCGCGCCACACCGTTCCGCAGCTCGAGCACGGCGAAGGCCGGGCCGGTGATGGTGCTCAGGACGGGCGCGATGTCACCGTCGACCTCCAACGCCGCACGCAGTTCGGCGACTGCGGCAGGCGCGCCGACGGCCGGCGCGTCCACGAACAGGAACCGCTCGCGCGCGCGAGCCACCACCCGGTCGCCGGGCAGCACGGTGACGTACCGGTCGCCGGTCCGGGGCTGCGATGTCATCCCCCGAGGATACGGCTGATATCCGACGACACCGTTCCGGTGTGACCGGTCAGCCGAAGCGACCCGAGATGTAATCCTCGGTCGCCTGCTCGTTCGGGTTGGAGAACATCTTCTCGGTCGGGTTGATCTCGATGAGCTTGCCCGGCTTGCCGGTGGCCTCCAGGTTGAAGAACGCGGTCTGGTCGGAGACACGCGCCGCCTGCTGCATGTTGTGCGTGACGATGACGATCGTGTACTTCTGCTTGAGCTCGCCGATCAGGTCCTCGATGGCGAGGGTCGAGATCGGGTCGAGCGCCGAGCACGGCTCGTCCATGAGCAGCACGTCGGGGCTGACCGCGATCGCGCGGGCGATGCAAAGGCGCTGCTGCTGACCGCCGGAGAGGCCGCCGCCGGGCTTGTTCAGGCGGTCCTTGACCTCGCCCCAGAGGTTCGCGCCGCGCAGCGACTGCTCGGCGACCTCGTCGAGCTTGGACTTGCTCCGGATGCCCTGCAGCTTGAGGCCGGCCACGACGTTGTCGCGGATCGACATCGTGGGGAACGGGTTGGGTCGCTGGAAGACCATGCCGATGGTCTTGCGCACGCCCACCGGGTCGACGCCGGTGCCGTAGATGTCGGCGCCGTCCAGGGTGATGTGCCCGTCGACGCGCGCGCCCGGGGTCACCTCATGCATGCGGTTGATCGACCGGAGCACCGTCGACTTGCCGCAGCCGGACGGTCCGATGAACGCCGTCACCGAGTTCGGCGGCACCGTCAGCGAGACGTCCTGCACCGCGTGGAAGGCGCCGTAGTAGATGTTCAGGTCCTTGATGTCCAGGCGCTTCGCCATGATGGATCTCCTTGTTACTTCGTCTTGGGGGCGAGCAGCCGGGACATGAGGGCGGCGAGGCCGCTCGCGATGCCCACCAGGATCACCAGGGTGAGGGCGGCGCCCCACGCCCGGTACTCGCCGACGGCGCCGGGGTTGTTGCGGTACTGGTCGTAGATGAACAGCGGCAACGACGACATGTTGCCGTTGAAGAGGTCGTAGTTCATCCGGTCGCTGATGCCCACGAGCAGCAGCACGGGCGCGGTCTCGCCGACGACGCGGGCGATGGCGAGGAAGACGCCGGAGACCATGCCGGACGCGGCCGTCGGCAGCACGATCCGCACGATGGTCTTCCACTTGGGCACGCCCAGCGCGTAGGAGGCCTCGCGCAGCTCGTTCGGCACGAGCTTGAGCATCTCCTCGGTGGAGCGCACGACGACCGGCACCATGAGCAGGATCAGCGCGAGGCTCACCGCGAATGCGGACTGCGGCATGCCGAAAGTGGTGATCCAGATGCCGAAGATGAACAGCGTCGCGACGATCGACGGGATGCCGGCGAGCACGTCGACCATGAAGGTGGTGGCCTTGCCCAGGCGGGTGCCCTCGGCGTATTCGACGAGGAAGATGCCCACCATGACGCCGATCGGCACGGAGAACAGCGCCGCGATGCCGGCCTGCACGAGCGTCCCGTACAGGGCGTGGCGGATGCCTCCGGCGTAGGAGTCGGGGGCCACGCGGACCATCGACTTGGTCCACCACTCGGGTTCGAGGATCGCGGGGAGGCCGTTGGCGATCACCATGTACAGGAGCGAGACCAGCGGCGCCAGGGCCAGGAGGAAGCAGGCGCCGAAGATGATCGCAGCGGCGTTGTTCTTGATCCGGCGCGCGGTGGAGGTGCGGTGGAAGACGGTGCCGCTCTTGGCGACGTCATCGAGCTCAGTGGCGGTCATCCGTTCACCCGTCCCCCGCCGATCCAGCGGGCGACCGCGTTCACCACGAAGGTGAGCACGAACAGCACGAGGCCGGCGGCGATGTAGGCGCCGCGCTGGTCGACGTTGTCGAACTCAGCGGCGGCGGAGGCGATCTTCGAAGCGAAGGTGTAGCCGCTGTCGAACAGCGACCAGATGGAGGTCTTGGTGGCGGCGAACAGGATGATGAGCACCGCGATGGTCTCGCCGAGGGCGCGACCGAGAGCCAGCATGGAACCGGCGACGATGCCGGACCGGCCGTAGGGGAACACCGTCAGTCGGATGACCTCCCACTTGGTGGCGCCCAGGGCCAGCGCGGCCTCCTGGTGCGCGACGGGGGTCTGGCGCAGCGACTCGCGCGTGATCGACGTGATGATCGGCAGGATCATGATCGCGAGCACGATGCCCGCGGTGAACACCGTCGAGCCGAGAGAGAGCTCGACGTTGCCGGTCTTGAACAGGAAGAACCAGCCCAGGTTCTCGTTGAGCCACCGCTGCAGCGGTACCAGGAACGGCGCGAGCACGAAGATGCCCCAGAGGCCGTAGATGATCGACGGGACCGCGGCCAGCAGATCGATCACGGCGCTGAGCGGCCGCGACAGCCGCGCCGGCACGTACTGCACGAGGAAGGTCGCGATGCCCACGGCCACGGGGACGGCGATGATGAGCGCCATCACTGACGAGAGGACGGTGATCTTCAGCAGCTCGAGGATGCCGAACCGCATGTTGGACGGGCTCGTCTGCCACTCGGAGCTGGTGAGGAAGTTGACGTTGTTCTTGGTGAGCGCCGGGACCGCCTGCACGACGAGCTGCAGGAAGATCAGCGCGATCACCACGACGAGCAGGATTCCGGAGGCGTAGCTCGCCCACTTGAAGATCTTCTCCATGCGGTCGTGACCGCCGGCGAAGGTGGTGCGGGTGGGAGCCCCGTCGGTGGCCGCTACGGCGCCGTCGGCGTCGCGGTCCGTCGAATCCTCAGTCGCCATGTTTCCCCGTTGTTCGGCCACGCGAAAATCGTCCTTCCGGCTGAGCCGGACGTCGTGCGAGTGCCATTGTGCCTGGCCGCCCGCACGACGCCCGGTGGTTCAGCAGTGTCTTACTGGATCGAGTCGATCGACTCGGTGAGCGTGGTGCGGAAGGACTCGGGGATCGGGGCGTAGCCCTGGCCCGCGAGTTGGTCCTGCGCCGGCTTGCTGGCCGCGACCTTGAGGAAGGTCTTCAGGCCCTTGCCGACCTCGGCGTCCGCGTACTTGGAGCACACGATCTCGTAGGTCGCGAGCACGATCGGGTAAGCGCCGGCCGCCGACGGCTTGTAGAAGCCCTCGGTGTCGATGACCAGGTCCTTGCTGCCCGGAGTCTTGAACTTGGCCGACTCGATGGTCTTGGCGACCGACTCGCTCGAGAGCTTCACGGCCTCGGGGCCGGCCGAGGTGATGATGTTGGCGACCTGCAGCTTCTGCGCCTTGGCGAAGCTCCACTCGGCGTACGTGATGGTGCCCTCGGCCTTGTTCACGGTCGCGGCGACGGCGGCGTTGCCGCTCGCGCCCTGGCCGGTGCCGCCCTTGAAGGCCTTGCCCTTCTTGTCAGCGGACCACTCGGCCGGCGCGGCCGAGCCGAGGTACTTCTGGAAGTTCTCGGTGGTACCCGACTCGTCGGAGCGGAAGACGACGGTGATCGGCAGGTCGGGGAGCGCGGCACCCTTGTTCTCGGCGGCGATCTCGGGGGCGTTCCACTTGGTGACGACGCCGCTGAAGATCTTCGCCAGGGTCGGGGCCGACAGGTTCACGGCGACGTCCCCGGGCAGCTTGTAGGCGACGGCGATCGGGCCGAAGACGAGCGGGAGGTTCAGGGCGGGTGCGCCGCACTTCTCCTCGGCCTTCTTCGCCTGGTCGGCGTTGAGCGGCGAATCGGAGCCGCCGAAGTTGGTCAGCCCCGAGGTGAACTCGGTGATGCCCTGACCCGAGCCGTTGCCGCTGTAGTCGACGTTCGCGCCCGAGCAGTCCTGGGCGAAGGTGTTCTTGAAGACGGTCATGGCGTTGGCCTGCGCCGTCGAGCCGCTGCCCTTGAGCTGCAGCTTGCCGTCGCACTGCACGCCCGAGCCGCCCGCGGACGAGCTGCCCGCGGCATCGCTCGACTCCTCGCCGCCACACGCGGACAGGGTCAAAGACAGGGCGGCCACCATGGCCAGGGCCGATACGGATCCACGCTTGAAGTTCACCGAGATTCCTCCGGGTCGAGTCAGGACTGATCACCCCGGCAACTGCGGGTGTCTTCCTGCAACATAGGGAGGCCGGGTGTCCGATTCGGGTGTCCCGGGTGAACGGACGGGAAACTCGCCCGGTCGAGTGGATTACCGGAGCGCGTACGCGACGTGTCTTTCGTTTTCCTCAAAACCCAGCCGGGTGTACGTGCGCAGCGCGGCGGCGTTGTCGCCCTCCACGTACAGCTCCACCGCCGCGAGGCCGCGACCGGCGAGGTAGTGCAGGCCGGCGGCGGTCAGCAGGTTCCCGAGACCCTTCCCCTGACCTGCGGGGGCCACCGCGACGATGTAGACCTCGCCGATGCCCGCGGCAGGGTCGGCGACCTTGGTCCAGTGGAAGCCCAGCAGGCGGTTCTGCTCGTCCACTGCCAGGAACAGGCCCGCCGGGTCGAACCAGTCGGCGCCGGTTCGCTCGTCGATCTGCTCGCCGGTCCAGCCGCCCTGCTCGGGGTGCCAGGAGAACGCTGCGTTGTTCACCGCGAGGATCGCGGCGTCGTCGACCGGACCGGCGTAGGTCCGCACAGTCACCCCCTCGGGCGGGGCGGGAACCGGGGCCAGCCCGGCGAGTGGGCGCCGCAGGTTGAGCAGGGTGCGTACCGCGGTCAGGCCGAGGCTCGCGGCGAGCGCGCGAGCCGCGGGGAGGTCGCCGTGTGCCCAGACGGTGCCGCCGTCGCCCACGAGGTCGAGCGCCCCGGTCACCAGGGCGCGCCCCAGGCCGCGTCGGCGCTCCGACGGTGCGACGACCACCTCCACCGCGCCGGGCCCGCCGGCAGGCGGGACGACGATCCCCGCGTAGCCCGACGGTGCGCCGTCCACGCCCCGCGCGAGCACGTGCGGACCGTCACCCGCGATGCCGAGGCGGAACTGCTCCGAGAGCGGGCCTATGCCGTCAGCGGCCTCCGCGGCGCCGGCGATCCCGAGCACCGCCTCCGCATCGGCGATCGGACCGCGCACCACGTCGACCATCTACATCTCCTCGAGATCCTCGTCCGTCGGTTCCATGTCCTCGACGGGGCGCTCGCCCTTGCCCCGCACGGGCCGCACCGCCTTGTAGCCGACGTTACGGACCGTGCCGATCATGCCCTCGTGCTCGGCGCCGAGCTTGGCCCGCAGGCGCCGGACGTGCACGTCGACGGTGCGGGTGCCGCCGAAGAAGTCGTAACCCCACACCTCCTGCAGCAGCTGGGCACGGGTGAAGACGCGGCCCACGTTCTGCGCCAGGAACTTGAGCAGCTCGAATTCCTTGTAGGTGAGGTCGAGAGGCTTGCCGCGCAGGCGGGCGGTGTACGTGCCCTCGTCGATGACGAGCTCGCCGAGCGTGACCTTGTCGGCCACCTCGTCCTCGCCGCCGGCGTCGCGGCGCGCGACGACGAGCCGCAGCCGGGCGTCGATCTCGGCGGGACCGATCGTGGGCAGCAGGAAGTCGTCGAGGCCCCAGTCGGCGCTGGCCGCGACGAGCCCGCCCTCGGTGAGCACCGCGACCACGGCCATCCGGCCCGCGCCCGTGCTGCCGAGCAGCCGGCACAGCCCGCGCGCCGTCACCAGATCGGTGCGGGCGTCGACGAGGGCGACCTCCGCCGGTCCGACCTCCAGCAGCGACGAGACGTCGGCGGGCAGCGTCCGCACCGTGTGCGGCAGCAGCGAGAGCGACGGCAGCACCGTGTCCGGCTCCCGGTCGGACGTGAGCAGGATCAGATCCACATGCCCTCCCCACAGTGCGCGGCGGTCTCGAAGAAAATGTCGAATGTCAGAATAGCGGTGGTCAGAACGCCGCGCGTGACGGCGTCGGTGTCGACGAGAGGGTGCGAGCGTGGCGCAGGGGCGGGGACGGGCGTGGATCAGGCGGGTTCTGATCGCCGTAGCGACGCTCCTCACGGTCGCGCTGCTCGCCGAACTCGGGTCCGCGGCGACGGCGGAGTACCGCCTTTCGCGCGAGCTGCGGGCGGCCGCGGGCCTGTCCGACGACCCTGAGGTGACGATCGGCGGATTCCCCTACCTGACCTCGGGCGGGGAACACCCGAAGCTGACCATCGCCGCGCCTGCGAAGGTGCACGACCGGAGCGCTCGCATCGAGGCCGAGATGACCGACGTCCGGATCCCCGGCGGCCTCCTGCCCGGGTTCGCGCCGGACACCCCGATCGCTGCGGGGCACGTGGAGGCGCGGGTGCGGCTGGACCAGAAGACAGTGGGCCGGTACATGGACATCGTCGACCTGCAGGTGCACACGCCCGCCCCGAAGCGCGCCGGCGCGGGCAGCCCCGCAGACGGCTACGTGAAGGCGTCGAAGGGCATCGTTCTCACCGGCACCGTTCCGCTGCCCACCCCGGCCGAGCCGAAGCGCACCGTCCTGATCTCGGTCGCCGCGGGCTTCGCCAACGAGGGCGACGCGATCTCCGTGCGCGCCACCGGGATCTACGCGGGCCCCGAGGATCACGCGAAGGCCGACTTGCTGCCGGGCGAGGACCAGGCGGTCCTGGCCGCCTTCACGCGGGTGCTGCCGCGGATGGCCCTGCCCTTCGGCATCGCGCCGACCGGCGCGCGGGCGGAGAACGCCGACGTCGTGCTGCTCGGCGAGGCGGACGGGGTCACCGTCACCCCCGGCGCCTTCTACCGCACGCTGGCCTGAGCCTCCCGTCCGCTACGGGTCCCGTGACCCTCCCGTGACGGAACCTCGCGGGTTGGGTATTCTCACTCTCATGCGCAACCGCTGTGAGCTGCTGCTCACCCGCCGTCTGGCGGTCGATCTGTGCCGTATGGCCGGTTGTTGCTGTCTGGGCTAGTCCCGCCTCCCCCGGGCCGGGTGCCCGATTGTCAGTGCATCCTCATGCCCTCCCAGCGCATCCGCGCACCCTTCGAAGTGGCGATCTCGCTTCTCACTTCACGTCCATAGGAATCAACGAAAGGGATCCTCATGGCTCGCTCCGACGTCCTGGTCTCCGCAGACTGGGCTGAGCAGAACCTCGACACCCCGGGTGTCGTCTTCGTCGAGGTCGACGAGGACACGTCGATCTACGACGACAACCACATCCAGGGCGCCGTCCGCCTCGACTGGCGGGGGGACCTGCAGGATCCGATCCGTCGCGACTTCCTCGACCAGGACGGCTTCTCGAAGCTCCTCTCCGAGCGCGGCATCGGCAACGACGACACCGTGGTGCTCTACGGCGGCAACAACAACTGGTTCGCGGCGTACGCCTACTGGTACTTCAAGCTGTACGGCCACCAGGACGTGAAGCTGCTCGACGGCGGCCGCAAGAAGTGGGAGCTCGACGCCCGCCCGCTGTCGACCGACGCGGTGTCCCGCCCGGCCACGAGCTACCAGGCCAAGCCCGTCGACCTGTCGCTGCGCGCCTTCCGCGACGAGGTGATCGACTCGATCGGCAAGAAGAACCTGGTCGACGTGCGTTCGCCCGACGAGTTCTCCGGCAAGATCTCCGCGCCGGCGCACCTCCCGCAGGAGCAGGCGCAGCAGCGCGGCCACGTCCCCGGCGCGATCAACATCCCCTGGTCGACCACCGCGAACGAGGACGGCACCTTCAAGTCGGACGAGGACCTCGCGACGCTGTACGCGGAGAAGGGCTTCGACGAGTCCAAGGAGACCATCGCGTACTGCCGCATCGGCGAGCGCAGCTCGCACACGTGGTTCGTGCTGCAGGAGCTCCTCGGCAAGAAGAACGTCAAGAACTACGACGGCTCGTGGGTCGAGTACGGCTCCCTCGTGGGCGCCCCGATCGAGAAGTAAGGAAGACCATCATGTGTGGAGCACCGAAGCAGGGCCAGGTCCTGCCCGCAGGCGTCGATGTCGAGAAGGAGACCGTCCTGACCGGTCAGGTCCTCGACGGAGCCGGTAACCCCGTCGCGGGCGCGTTCGTGCGCCTCCTCGACGGCACCGGCGAGTTCACCGCCGAGGTCGTGGCCTCGGGCACCGGCGACTACCGCTTCTTCGCGGCGCCGGGCACCTGGACGCTGCGTGCGCTGTCCTCCGTGGGCAACGGCGACATCCAGGTCTCGCCCGAGTCGAACGGCGTCTACAACCAGGACATCACCGTCTCGAAGTAGCCCGCCCCTCGCAATTGAACACCGTTATGGACAACAAACCCCCAGGTGGGAATGTCCACAACGGTGTTCAATTCGTTTCGGGGGTCGTTGCGTCCGTTCCCGAGTAGCGTCGGACATCAGTACCGAATCGGTACTACGTCGCGAATCCGCTACCCGAGGAGTCCCACCGTGCCCGCTCCCTCCGACGCCGAGTATTTCGAGCTCGGCGACGTCACGCTGCAGTCCGGCCACACCCTGCGCGGCGCCCGCCTCGCGTACAAGACCTTCGGCACCCTCAATGCCGACAAGTCGAACGTGATCGTCTACCCCACCTGGTACTCGGGCTGGCATACCGACAACGAGTGGCTGGTGGGCACCGACAAGACGCTGAACCCGGACGAGTACTTCATCGTCATCCCCAACATGCTGGGCAACGGCCTCTCGACCTCCCCGTCGAACGCGGCACCGCCGTACGACCACGCCCGCTTCCCGCTCGTCACCTTCTACGACCAGGTCGAGGCCCAGCACCGCCTCCTCACGGAGAAGTGGGGCATCACGACGATCGCGCTGGTCACTGGCTGGTCGATGGGCGCCGGCCAGACCTACCAGTGGGCCGTGAGCCACCCGGAGATGGTGCAGCGCGCGGCGCCGTTCTGCGGTTCCAGCCGGACCGCGCCGCACAACCAGGTGTTCCTCGAGTCGCTCCGCGAGGCGCTGCGGGCCGACGCGGCGTGGGCCGATGGCGACTACGACCCCGCGCGCCCACCGATCAAGGGCCTGCGCGCCTTCGCCCGGATTTACTCGGGATGGGGCTTCTCCCAGGCCTTCTACTGGAACGAGACGTGGCGCGAGCTGGGCTTCACCTCGCTCGACGACTTCCTTTACGGCTTCTGGGAGCAGTTCTTCCGGGACGGCCGCGACCCCAACGACCTGATCGCGATGATCGGGACGTGGCACGCCGGGAACGTCGGTGACACCCCCGGGTTCGACGGTGACCACGGGGCCGCGCTGCGCTCGATCAAGTGCCCCCTGCTGGCGATGCCCGCGGAGAAGGACCTGTACTTCCCGCCGGAGGACGAGGCCTGGGCCTCGCAGTTCATCGAACACGGCGACGTCCGGGTGATCCCGGGCGTGTGGGGCCACTTCGCGGGCGGCGGCAAGAACCCCGTCGACACGGCCTTCATAGACGCGGGCCTGCGCGAGCTGCTCGCCCGCCCCGGCTACACCGGGTAGCCGCTCCGCTCTTCTGGAGATCCGGATCTCACGTTCCGCCCGCCCGCGGCGTCTACAGGGCAGGATCGAGACGAGGAGAGATCATGAGCACCAGGCACATCGTGGCGGAGACCACCTTCGGCGAGCTGACGCTCGTCGCCGACTCGCGCGCCGTGACCGGCGTGTATTTCCGCCACCACATCCGCCGCCCGGCGGAGTCGTCGTTCGGGGAGCGCGTCACCACGGACGCCCTGCTCGACGAGGCGGCGCACCAGATCCGCGCCTTCCTCGCAGGGGAGCGTCGCGGCTTCGACCTGCCGCTCGCCACCCACGGCAGCGACGTCCAGGAGGCCGTCTGGGCCGCGCTGCGGGAGATCCCATACGGCGCGACCACGACGTACGGCGCCCTCGCGGAGCGGCTCGATCTCGACACGTCGGCGTGGGGCGTCGGGCAGGCCGTCGGCGCGAATCCGCTGTGCGTGCTGATCCCGTGCCACCGCGTGCTCGGGTCGAATGGCACGCTCACGGGGTACGCAGGTGGCCTGGGCCGCAAGCGGGTCCTGCTCGACCTCGAGGCCGCCGCCGACGGGACGCCGTGGCTCCCCGGCATGGGAGCCCACAGCCCGGGAGCGGCGTGAAACCACCGTTCGAGCGCGTCGTCGACGACCACGCCGGCACGGTGCTGCGCGTCTGCCGCGCGATCCTCGGCCCACACGACGCCGAGGACGCATGGTCGGAGACCTTCCTCTCTGCGCTGCGCGCCTACCCGGACCTGCCGGAATCGGCCAACGTCGAAGCCTGGCTCGTGACCATCGCGCACCGCAAGGCCATCGACCAGGTCCGGGCGGCACAGCGGCGCGCCGTGCCCGTCGACAGCGTGCCCGAGCGCCCCGTCACCGCCGCCCTGCCCGACGGTGACCTCTGGGTCGCCGTGGCGGCCCTGCCCGACAAACAGCGGCAGGCCGTCGCGTACCGCTACGCGGCGGACCTGCCCTACGCCGAGATCGCCGAGATCCTCGGCGGCACCGTCGACGCCGCGCGCCGCGCGGCCGCCGACGGACTCAAGAAACTCCGTACCACTCGCACCAGGGAGGAACTCTCATGAGCGAGAAGATCACCGAAACCCTCTCGGCCCCGGCCGATACCGACGCCCTCGCCCGGCTCCGCGCCCGCCTCACGGCCGACGCGGAGGCGGACGGCCTGCTCGACATCGCGTACACCGTCATCGACTCCCCCGTCGGCGGGCTGCTCCTCGCCGCGACCGAGCGCGGCCTGGTCCGGGTGGCGTACGCCCGCGAGGACCACGACGCCGTCCTGGCGACGCTGGCGGAGAAGGTGAGCCCGCGGGTGCTGCGCGCGCCGCGAAGGCTCGACGGGGCGGCCCGCGAGCTCGACGAGTACTTCGCCGGCACGCGCACCGCGTTCGACCTGCCGCTCGATCACGCCCTGTCGCACGGCTTCCGACAGCTGGTGCAGAGCCGGCTGCCCGACATCGGCTACGGGACGACGCTGAGCTACAAGCAGGTGGCCGAGCTCGTCGGCAGCCCGGCGGCGGTCCGCGCTGTCGGCACCGCCTGCGCCACGAACCCCCTGCCCGTGGTGGTCCCGTGCCACCGGGTCGTGAAGTCCGACGGCGGGATCGGCCAGTACGTCGGCGGGGTGGAGGCCAAAGCCGCCCTCTTGGAGCTGGAGTCGGCCGCATGAGCGGCGCCGTCGATGCCGCCGACTGGGACGCCGTCGTCGCCGAGCTGGACGCGGTGGGCGGCGCGCTGCTCCCCCGCCTGCTGTCGGACGAGCGCACCGTCGGACTCCGCGAACTGTACGGCCGGGAAGAACTGTTCCGCAGCACGATCGACATGGAGCGGTACCGGTTCGGCGCGGGCGACTGGAACGCGCTGCACCGGGATCTGTACGGCGACCTCGTCTTCCCGCTGCAGGTGGTGATCGCGCTCAACGATCCCGGTGTGGACCACGAGGGCGGCGAGTTCCTGCTGCTCGAGCAGCGTCCCCGCGCGCAGTCCCGCGGCACGTCCTTCACGCTGCTGCCGAGCGGGCACGGTTTCGTCTTCACCACCCGCGATCGCCCGGTCCGCTCCGCGCGGGGATGGTCCGCGGCACCCGTGCGGCACGGGGTCTCGACGGTCCGCTCCGGCTCCCGCCACACGCTGGCCCGGGTCTTCCACGACGCGGCGTGACATGGGCTCCGAGATGCTGTTCCCGCCCGACCGGTCCGTGGTCGACCTCGCGCCGGGCGCGTACCTGATCCGTGGGTGGCTCGACCTCACGCAGCAGGAGTGGATCGTCCGGCGTTTCCGGGAGTGGGCGGCAGGGCCGGTGCCGATCCGCGCCGCGACGGTGCGCGGGCACCCGATGTCGGTGCGCACGGTGAGCCTGGGCTGGCACTGGCAGCCCTACCGCTACTCGCGGGACGCGACGGACGTGAACGGAGCCCGCGTGCTGCCCTTCCCGGACTGGCTCGTACGGGTGGGCCGCCGCGCGCTGGCCGATACCGGCCACGTCGCCGACGAGGTCGAGCGGTACACCCCCGACACCGCGCTCGTGAACTTCTATGACGAGCGGGCCCGCATGGGCATGCACCAGGACAAGGACGAGGTCTCCCGCGCGCCGGTGGTCTCCCTGTCGATCGGCGACAGCTGCACGTTCCGACTGGGCAACACGAAGAACCGGAACCGACCCTATTCCGACGTCACGCTTGAATCCGGCGATCTCGTCGTCTTCGGCGGTCCGTCCCGGCTGGCCTTCCACGGCGTCACCGCCGTCCAGCCCGGGACGGCGCCGCCCGACTGCGGCCTGAAGACGGGACGGATCAACCTCACCCTCCGCGAGACCGGCATGGAGGGCTGAGCGCCATCGCGAGCCCCCCTCTACAGGCGAAGGACCGACGTGATCGCGTGCACGAGGGTCGGCCCGATCCGGTCGAGCGTCTCCGGGGGAGACACGCCGACATGTTCGGTGATCAGCTCGATGCACGCAGCGACCGCGACGTGCATGCCCATGGTGGCGTCGCCATCGTCGGCGTTCGGACCCGCGCCGAGCGCCGTAGCCAATGGGACCAATGCGGCGACGAATTCACCGATCGCCTCGTTGCGCCGCGCTCTGATAGCCGGGCCCGCGCCGAGCGCCTCCAGGAAGAAGACCCGGGTGGCAGCGGGCTCCGACGCGAGCACGCCCAGAGTCCGCTCGACCCCGGCTACGACGACCGCTCGAGGGTCGGACGGCAGCCCCGTGGGCTCATTGCCCCCCGAGGCTGTGATCAGCACCCGGACGGCAGCGGCGTAGGCGTCGACGAACACCGCTTCCCGCGAGCCGTAGAACTGGTAGAAGGTCTTGCGCGACACTGCCGCTCGCTCAGCAATCTGCTGCACAGTCGTGTTCGCGAAGCCGCGATCGGCGAACAGCTCGATCGCCGCCGCCACGATCCGCGTGGTCTGCGCCTCCCTGACCTGGTCCCGCGTGAGGTCGTGACGGTGCCGGGGTAGGCGCTCAGGCTCCCCACCGGCAACCAATCGCATGATCGCCGACCCGAGTCGTTCATCGACGGATCCGCCCATGAGAACTGATCATAGCGGCGCCGTCGACGACGTCGCGCGGCGCTGAATCCCGCGGGCACACGACGAGCTGCCCTCTTGTCCATTCCAGAAACAATCTGTACCGTCAGTGAAGCACTGTGTTTCTGGATGAGGGACATGTAGTGCTACCCCTCCGATTCCACAACGTCACCAGGAGACCACGTGTCCATCGCACAGCGTTCCAGTCCCGCGGTCGCCGCACCGGCGAGCGCCGGAACACCGCATCACCGTGCCGTCGACCTCGTCGCATGGCTCTGTTCCGCGGGAGTGATCGCCGCGACGGTCTTCGTCGTGCTCGTCTTCCCCGATGCGTCGTCAGCGTCCGCCGTCCGACGCTTCTACGACGAATGGTCCGGCGTCGCCCTCATCGGGATCACGATCCTTACGGCCTTCTTCTTCGTCCAGGTGTGGTCGCTGGGTTGGATGACGGCGATCATCCGGAGGGCCGAGGGCGAGGGCCCGTACGCGTGGATCACCTTCGGCGCCGAGCTGATGTTCATGACAGTGTTCAACGTCGAGATCGGGCTGTGGGCGACCGCCCATCTCCTGCAGGATCGGATCAGTGACGAGTCCCTATACGTCCTGCACGTCGCGGGCTTCGTCATCGCGGCCCCGGTGACCTTCGCAGGCGTCGCCTACTTCGCGGCGATCGTCGGCCTGCAGCGCACCACCGGCCTCTTCCCGCGTCACGTCGTCGTGATCGCGGCGGTCGCCGGCATCGGAAACCTCGGGGCGCTCGGAGGGCTCGTCGCGACGTCCGGGCCGTTCAACCCCGCCAGCGGCGCCATCGCCATCGGCGGCCCGATGATCGCCTGGATGCTCTGGTACGGAGCCGCTTTCGGCTGGTTCTACCGCCACCGATCCGCCTGACCTCACCACCCATCGACGATGCGATCGGCTCGCCGAGCCATGGCCTCGATGAGCCGGGCGTTGATCTCGTCGGTGCCATGGGCTCGGGCACACGCTTCCTCGTGCCCACGGCCGAACCGCATGTGCCGCTCGATGAGTCGCTCGCGGCGCAGCGCGGGATCGATGCGCAGGAACCACACCTCGTCGAGTACGGCGCGGGCGCGCGGCCAGGCACCCGTCTCAGCCAGCAGGTAGTTGCCCTCGGTGATCACGAGGGGGACGTCCGGCTCCACCTCGATGGCACCGCCGATCGACGCCTCGAGCGCGCGATCGAACCTCGGGGCATAGACGGTGCCGTCGGCAGCCCGCAGACGGTCCAGCAGCTCGGCGAAGCCGGCGTCGTCGAAGGTGTCGATCGCGCCCTTGCGCTCCCAGCTCCCCTGCCGGCGCAGAACCGCGTCGTCGAGATGGAAGCCGTCCATGGGCACCAGGACCGCGTCGTCACCGAGCGCGGTCACGAGCCGCTCCGCGAGCGTCGACTTGCCCGACGCAGGCGCTCCTGTGATGCCGAGTAGCGCGCGCCCCGGACGTGCAGCCAACGCACGGGCCCGAACCAGCAGCTCATCAGCCATCTTGCCGCGTGCCATATCCGCGCTCCCGTCTTTCGGTCCGAGGGTATCCATCACAGCGACTCGTGCGGTTGCGGGCGGTCGCGCGCCGGGGGTTAGTATCGAGGCCATGGTCATCTTCTTCGAGATCCTCATGGCGGTGGCGTCGGTCGCGATCTTCGCGTTCGCGATCTTCGTGATGTACCGCGTCCTCACCGACGGGCAGTAGTCTCGCCGTGAGCGACGAGGCCACCTCTGACGCCTCCGTCTCCGCCGGTACCGGTCAGGAGGCGCTGGACGCCGCCGTCGAGCGCGCCGAGACCACCTCGTCGCGCAACATCTCGAACCTCCCCGGGCTGCCGCTCGCCGACGATACGGCCAACCTGCGGCACGGCCCGGATCTGCATTCAGGCCTTCTCGGCCTGCTTCCCCTCGTCGGTATCTGGCGCGGCGAGGGCGAGGGGCACGACGAGTCGGGCGACTACCACTTCGGCCAGCAGATCGTCGTCAGTCACGACGGCCAGAACTTCCTGTCGTGGGAGGCGCGGTCCTGGAAGCTGGACGAGAAGGGCGAGTTCTCCGAGCCCGACTTGCGCGAGGCCGGGTTCTGGCGTATCGGCGAGGACGACGAGATCGAGTTCGTCGTCACCCACGCCAGCGGCATCGTCGAGCTGTACTACGGCAAGCCCGTCTCCCAGACCGCATGGGAGCTCGAGGCCGACGTGGTGATCCGCTCCAAGAGTTCCCCGCTCGCCGGCGCTTCTAAGCGTCTCTACGGCCTCGTCGAGCAGGGCGGCGCACTCGCCTACGTCGAGGAGCGCATCGACGCCGACGGCGAGCTGATCCCCCGCCTGAGCGCCAAGCTCAACCGCTACGCGGGCTGAGTCACCTCCGCACAGCTGGCAGAACGGGGGCGGGTACCCATCCGCACCCGATCAGCGCAGTCGCCCCCGGCGTGCGGGGCGGGATCGGGTGAAACGGGTCCGGGTAGTCCATCCGCACGCGATCTAACGCCTCTGCGCACGGCCGCTACTCGATGACGAGATTCTCAGGTTCCGGCGGCAGTCCAGTACGGCGGAGTGCCGCGATGCCGTCGCACATACGGCACCCCATCCGCACGGCCCGGCGTAATACCAGTTCTCGATCCCCGCGACGGGGATCCACAGGATGGCGCTGGCGACGACATGGGCGTCGTTCCGGGTATGGCCGGCGCCGTCACCGATCCTCAACGGGACTCGGCAGTAGGCTTCAGGTTCAGGCGCAGGCTCAATCGTGCGACTCCCACCGGATATCCCGGACGCACAAGGATCGCATATCGGGCCTCGCGGTCACCCCGGGCGATGTCAGGTCTGCGCGAGTTGCGCCAGCCCTTCCGCACGAGTGGTGGTACCTATGTACCCGAGATCGCGGCGGGCCGCCCCGTCGTTGGTGGTGAACTCCCGGCCGATGAGCCGCACCATCGTGCGCGTCAGCGGCGGATCGCCTGCACCTGGTCGCAGCGCCACGAGCGCCTCCAATAGCCGGCCTGCAATGAACGCCAGCCGGTACGGCAGCGAACGGACACGGTCGATTGACCGGCCACTCGAGGCTGCGAGCGCTGCGGTGAACTCGCGGAAGCTGACTGTATCGCGGTCGGCGATGAAGTAGGCGTGGCCTCCTGTGCCGCGTTCGAGCGCGCATCGGATCGCCTCAACCACGTTGTCCACGTGGATGGTCGACGTTTTGTACTCGCCACGATCGATCAGTGCGAACCGGCCAGAGTCCAATGCCTCGGGGAGCTGGGTCTCGAACGGACCACCGGGACCCCAGATGCCTGGCGGACGAAGGGCGAGCGTCCGGAATTGTGGCGAGTTGGCCGCGAGCACGACCGCCTCGCCTCGTGCTTTGCTTGCGATGTAGCCGGAGAAGCTGTCCGGGTACGTCGGTGCCGACTCGTCGACGTCGCGCAGGGGTGTACCGCGGTCGTCCATCGCAACAGCCGCCGCACTGATGTACACGAACGTCTCCACTCCGGCGCGTTGTGCCGCTTCGAGCAGACGTTGTGTGCCGTCGACGTTCGCCCGGAAGTAGGGAGCTCTCGGCCCCGCGAAGCGGAAGAGCGCAGCGGCGTGGACCACGGCATCGACATCGGGAACCGAGAGGGAATCTCCGTCGAGATCGCCGAGGACCGGCTCGGCGCCGAGTGCGCGGACTCGCTCGCCTGAGCGTTCAGTCCGGGCGAGGGCGAACACCGTGTGGCCTTCGTCGACGAGGCTGGGGATGAGGCGGGCTCCAAGGAATCCGGAGCCACCGGTAACGAAGATCTTCATAAGGGAGTCTTTCTTTCCGAATCGGTGACAATAGTGCTGATGGTGCTGTCGCGCAGGATCTTTACCACGTCGCGATCTGCGTTTCCCAGTAGGAAAAGGGTTGCGGCGCCATGCGCTGTCGCGAAGATGAGATCGGTGGCGGCGGAGGTGGTGACACGGAGGCGGCCCTGTGCCGCGATGTCGGCGATGCGCTGATCGAGGACGGCGCGGCCGGCATCCGCCGCAGGAAACGTTGCGCCTCCCAGGAAGCGGGCCGCCATGGCGGCGTATAGGTTTGGGTGTTCCGCCGCGAATTCGACGTAGTGGTCCCATCCCTGGCGGAGCGCCTCGACGGGGTCAGTGGCGTAGTCGATCGATAGCTTGCTCGCGAGAAACCGTTGGAATCCCGCGGTGATGGCGGCGCTGAGCAGGCCATCGGCGTTGCCGAAGTGGTGGTACAGCGTTGGCGCCGCCACTCCCGCCTTCGCGCACACGGCCCGGGTGGACAAGGCCACCTCGCCTCGTTGTTCCACCAGGTCGAGTGCCGCCTCCAGCAGCGTTGTTCGAGTATCCACTCCACCACTATAGCGTCGCTACATTACTTTGTATAGCGCCGCTATAGCGAGGGTCGGCCCGTTCGTGCATCGAGCGCCGCGCAGAGGTGGCTCGACTCTCGCCGCGTGGCGGGACCTGGCCGCGGGCTGACCTGCGCTGGCCCCGGAACGGAAACAGGCCCCGGGTGCGTGAACATCACGCGCTCCCGGGGCCTGCCGTATTCCAGGTGGGCGACCGCCGTCAGGCGGCGGCCACCTCCTCAGTCCTGAAATTCACCATTTCTCGGACCACCTCCTTTCCGTTGACCTCTTCGACGCTACGCGCGCGTCTGGACGTCGGCAACGGAATTATTCGGAGGGCGAACGCACTGGTCAGACGCCGTACCAGCCGGCGATCTGCTGGGAGGACGCCCAGCCCGAATACGTCTCCTTCTGCGGCCACCCCTCGGGTGCGTCCTGCCACTTCTCCTGCCGGCCGTAGGGCAGCGCGTCGAGGATGCCGAACAGATGGCTCAGCTGCTCCGAGCCGCGGCCATCGGTACCCCACACCCGGTAGACGGTGTCGCCGTCGCGGACGAAGGTGTTGAGCCCGAAGCCTTCACCCGGCCCCGCGCCCATATCGGCCCCGAATGTGCTGCCGGCGCTCGAGTACCAGGTCATCGTGTTGCCGACGCGCCGCTTGTACGCAAGCACCTCGTCGATCGGGCCGTTGGTGACGACCACGAAGCGCGCATCCCAGTTCGCGAGCGAGTCGAGCCGCGTGAACTGGGAGGTGTACCCGGTGCACCCCGGGCACTGCCACTCGTTCCCGTCGGTCCACATGTGGTGGTACGTGAGCAGTTGCGAGCGGCCGTCGAAGGCGTCGGCGAGGGTCACCGACGAGCCGTCCTCGGCGATCAACCGGTACTCGGGTAGCTCGACTGCGGGCAGGGCGCGACGCTGGGCGGCGATGGCGTCGAGCTCGCGGGTGGCAGCCTTCTCGCGGATGCGCAGCGCGTCGAGCTCCTTCTGCCAGGTCTCTCTATCGACGACGGGCGGGATGGCGGTCATGACTACTCCTCGCATGTTCACAGCGTCCACATCTGCTATGTTCACACCGTACACTTGAAGAGCGGGGGACACAAGGGCATGGCGTACCACCACGGGGACCTGGCGCAGGCGCTGGTCGACGCGGGCCTGGAGGTCACGCGCACCGGCGGACCGGCGGCGCTGACCATCCGCGAGGTCACCCGCCGGGTCGGGGTCAGCCCCAACGCCGCGTACCGCCATTTCCCCGACCGCCTCGCGCTCCTGCGGGCGGTGAGCACCGCGATCGAGCAGCGCATGGCCGACGCGATGCCCGTGACCCCCGGTCAGGGCCCCGTCGAGCGCCTGCGGGCGGTGGGGCTCGGCTACATCGCCTTCGCGCTGGCCGAACCGGGCTGGTTCTCGGTGTGCTTCTTCGGCGACGAGGCGCCGGACCCGGAGTCGCTCAACGGGATCCCGCCGTACGTCGCACTGTCGGAGGCCCTGGATCTCCTGGTGCACGCGGACCTGCTGCGCCCGGAATCCCGACGGTCCGCCACCTGGTCCTGCTGGTCGATGGTCCATGGCTTCGCCGAGATGGCCCTGCGCGGACCGCTGCACCACCTACCGGGCGATCAGCAGTGGCCGCTCGCCGAGGCCGCGGTCGACGCGGCGATCCGGGGCGTCATCGCCTGAGCACCTCACGATGTCGAGCTGAGCGGGCGCGGACACGCTCAGGCGCACGTCCGACCGCTCAGAACCCCACATCGTGAAGGGGGACGCCGTCCGGCAGCGCCGCGTGCCCCGCCACCACCACGGTGCGACCGGGGAACAGCCCCGTGGGGCCGAGGATCTCGGCGAGGAGCCGCTCCCCGTCGGCGGCGTCCAGGTGCTCGGTCGGCTCGTCCAGCAGGACGACGTTCGCGGGGCTGAGCAGCGCCCGCGCCAGCAGCAGCCGGCGGCGCTGGCCCCCGGACAGGGAGTCGACGCCGTCCTCCAGCGGGGTCCGCACGCCGTCCGGAAGGCCGTCGATCCACTCCCCCAGGCCGACGCGGCGCAGGGCCGCGTCGATCTCGGCGTCGGTCGCGTCGCCGCGCGCCACGCGGCAGTTCTCGGCAACCGTCGTCGCGAAGACGTGGGCGGACTCGCCGAAGAAGCCCACCGACGCGGGCAGGTCCGCGCAGTCGCGCGCGGGCGTCCCGTCCACGAGGACCTCGCCGCCGCGGTCGTCGAGGCCCGCTAGGGCGAGCAGCAACGTCGTCTTCCCTGCCCCGGAGGCGCCGCGCACCACCAGCCTGTCACCGGGTTCGAGCGCCAGCGCGTCCAGTTCTAGCCGCGGGTGCGGGGCGACCGGCACGGTACCGGACGGCACCGCCGGCAGAGTCAGCAGCGGCGCGATCCGGCGCGCGGCGTCGGCGGAGCGCACGTACTGCCGCGCCGCGTCCGGCAGCACCGCGACGGCCTCGAAGGCGCTGAGCGGCAGCAGGATGAGGACCCCGAACGTGGTCGCGGCCGCCGAGTCGACCCGGGCGGCGGCGACGAGCAGCGCGGCGACCACGGCGATGCCGACGGCGAGCGGGATCGCCGCGTCCGCGAGCGCGCCGGTGCGGGCCGCGCGGTCGACGGCGGACCGTCGGGCGTCCTCGGCGCGGACGGCGCGGGCCCGGACCTCGTCCAGTCGACCCGCGACGGCGAGCTCTCCGGCGTGGTCTAGCACAGCCGAGGCCGCGGCGCCGAAGGCCTCACTGCCCGCCGCCTCCGCGGCCGCGCGGTCGCGGGTCGCGCGCGCGGTAAGCCACGGCGCGACGAGCCCCGCCAGCAGCAGGCAGACCCCGAGCGCGACGCCGGCCCGCGGATCGAGGAACCACATCCACCCGGTCGCCACCACCGAGACCGTCGCCGCGACCGCGGCGGGGATCACGGTGCGCACCAGCGCATCGCCGACCGCGTCGACGTCGGCGCCGGTACGGGCGAGCAGCTCGCCGTCCGAGAGCCGCACGGACTCCGCCGGCGCAGCCCCGGCGAGCCGGAGGTACAGCGCCGCCCGCAGCTCGGTGAGCCCACGCAACGCGACCCGGTGCGAGGCGAGCCGCTCGACGTATCGCATCAACCCGCGGGTGATGCCGAGCCCGCGCACCGAGGTCACGGCGAGCGAGAGCGCGAGCACCGGCGGCATCGTCCACGCCTTCGTGATGAGCCAGGCCGAGAGCCCCGCCAGCGCGAGGGCGCTGGCGGCGGTGAGCACGCCCGCGCCCACCGCGCCGAGCGCGGCGAGAGGACGGGTCCGCATGGCCCGCAGACAGATCAGCAGGTCACGCACGCGCCACCTCCAGCACCTCGTCGGCGGCGGCGAGCACCTGCGGGTCGTGCGCCGCGACCACGACGGTCGCGCCGGCGTCCGCGCGGGCACGGAGCACGGCGAGGACACGCGCGGCGAGTTCCTCGTCGAGATGCGCCGTGGGTTCGTCGAGGAGCAGGACCTCACGCCCGAGCGCGAGGGTGCGGGCCAACGCGAGCCGCTGCCGCTGCCCGGCAGACAGTCCGGCCCCGGCGGTGCCGACGGGCCACTCCCAACCGCGCTCCGCGACCACCTCGTCGAGGCCGGTCGCGGCGAGGACATCGGGCACCGAACCCGGTGCGGGGGCGCCCAACAACGTGAAGTTGTGTACCAGCGTGCCAGGCTCCACGTACGGGCGCTGCGGGCACCACGCCACGTGCGCCCACCAGTCCGGGCCTCCGGCCAGCGGCACACCGTCGACGGTGACCGTGCCCGCGTCCGGCGCCGCGAGACCCGCCAGGACGGTGAGCAGCGTGGACTTGCCCGAGCCGTTGGGCCCGGTGAGCACGGTGAGCCGGCCGGGGGCGAAGGCACCGTCGAAGCCCGACGGGGCCGCCCCATCCCGCCCGTCGACGGTGACGCCGCGGGCGACGAGAACGCCCGGGCGCGGGGTGCCGCGCACAGGAGCGGGCGCGGGGGCGTCGAGCAGGGAGAAGACGCGTCCGGTGGCCTCGAGCCCCTGCTCGGCGGCGTGGAAGCCGGCGCCGACGGCGCGCAGCGGCCGGTACACCTCGGGCGCGAGGATCAGCGCGAAAACACCGGCGAACAGGGTCATCTCGCCGTAGACCAGCCGCAGGCCGATGCTCACCGCCACAAGGGCGACGCACAGGGTGGCGAGCAGTTCGAGCGCGAAGGACGAAAGGAAGGCGATCCGCAGCGCGCCCATCGTCTCGGACTCGTTGCGCGCGCCGAGCTCGCGCACCGTGCGCTCGGGACCGCGCTCGCGGCCCAGCGCCCGCAGCGTGGGCAGGCCGGCGACGAGGTCGAGCAGCCGCGCGGAGAGCCGCGACATCGCCTCCAGGCGGCGCCGCGTGCGGTCGCGGGTGAGCAGGCCGATGAGCACCATGAAGATCGGCAGCAGCGGCAGGGTGCCGAGCGCGATGGCACCGGAGACCCAGTCCGCGAGGAACATCGCGAGGATGAGGACCGGCGTCGCGATGGCGCTCAGCGCGAGGGCGGGGACGTAGCCGGTGAGGTAGGGCGGAAGGTCGTCGAGGCCGCGGGTGAGCGCGGTGCGCAGCTCCTCCCGGTCGACGGGCGTGCGGCCCGGCCCGACCGCGTCCAGTGCGGCGGAGCGCAGTTCGGAGACCACCCGGTCGGCGGCGCGCCGCTCGATGCGGGATCGCAGGTGGCTCACCGCGACCCGTACCGCCACGGCGGCCACCGCCAGCACGACGGCCTGCGTCACGTCGGCGTTGCCGGTCACCAGGCGCGCCAGCGCTGTCGCGAGCGCGAAGGCCAGCGCGATCACCGCGGCGGTCTCCACGACGCCGCAGGCGATCACGGTGACCATCAACCCGCGCGAGCTGCGCGCGTAGCGGAGCAGCCGCGGGTCGACGGGAGCCCGGGTGTCAGGCACGGGGGCGCAGGCCGATCGACGGCGGGATCTGCGCGACGGAGATCCGCTGGCGGAAGACCCAGTAGGTCCACGCCTGGTAGATCATCACCAGCGGCAGCAGCACGACGGTGCACCAGGACATCACGACCAGCGTGTAGTGCGAGGACGCCGCAGCCTCGATGGTGATCGTGCGGGCGGGGTCGGTCGCGTTGAGGACGTTGGGGAACAGCGAGCCGAAGAGCAGCACGCTCACGCCGATGACGGTCAGCGAGGTCGCGAGGAACGCCGCGAGCTCCCGCCCGGCGCGGACGAGCGGCCCCGCGGCGAGCAGGCCCGCGGCGGCCAGGGCCACCATCGCCCAGGTCCACGGCTTGCCGTGCTCGAGCTGCGTCCACACCGCGAAGACGGCGCCGATCGCGGTGACGGGCAGCCACATCCGCACGGCGAGGCTCCGGGCGTCCACGCGGACGTCACCGTCGGACTTGAGCGCGACGAAGATCGCGCCGTGCAGGAGGAACAGGCCGAGGGTCGCGATCCCGCCGAGCAGCCCGTAGGGGTTGAGCAGGTCCCAGACCTCGCTGGTCATGCCGCCGCGCTCGTCGAGATCGACGCCGTGCACGATGTTCGCGAAGATCAGGCCCCACGCGAAGGCGGGGATCCAGGAGCCGAGTCCGATGCCGACGTCCGCCCAGCCGCGCCATCTCGGCTCGTCGATCTTGCCGCGCCACTCGATCGCGCAGACCCGAGTGATGAGCCCCACCAGGATCGCGAGCAGCACGAGGTAGAAGCCGGAGAAGACCTCGGCGTACCAGACGGGAAAGGCGGCGAACATCGCCGCGCCGGCGGTGATGAGCCACACCTCGTTGCCGTCCCAGACGGGTCCGATGGTGTTGAGCAGCACGCGGCGGCGCTGCTCCGCGTCGGCGTGGGAGCGCTTGCGGCCCAGGATCGGCATGAGCACGCCGACGCCGAAGTCGAAGCCCTCCAGCACGAAGTAGCCGGTGAAGAGGAAGCCTATGGCGAGGAACCAGTAGTCGGGGAGTGTCATGGCGGCCTCCTAGTACGCGAAGGAGAGGTGGTCGGACGAGGCCTTCCGGCCCGTCCCGTCGCCCTCGGGGGCGTCGTCGCCGGCGGGCGGATCGTCGATGTCGTCGTCGTGGGGCGGGTCCAGCGGACTGTGCAGGTTCGGGCCCTTGATCACATACCGCCGGAGCAGGAAGAACCACAGCAGGTAGAGCGTGCCGTAGACCGCGGCGAAGGTGATGAGGGAGAAGGCCATCATCGTCACGGAGTGGCCCGAGACGGCCTGCCCGACAGTCAGCCGGATCGTGGGGTCGCCGTTCGGATTGGGCACCACCACCCAGGGCTGGCGGCCCATCTCGGTGAACACCCAGCCGGAGGTGTTCGCGAGGAAGGGCGTGGGCAGCGCGATGAGGCAGATCCGGCTGAACCACTTCTGGTTCGGGACGCGGCCGCGGCGGGTGACCCACAGGCCGGCCAGCGCCAGCACGCCCGAGCCGATCGACCAGCCCATCATGGCGCGGAAGGCCCAGTACGAGACGAAGAGATTGGGGCGGTAGTCGCCGGGGCCGAACTTCTCGACCGCCTCGGCCTGCAGCTCGGTGACGCCCTTGAGCGTCGAGTTGGGATCGCCGTTGGCGAGGAAGGAGGTCACGTACGGCACCTGCAGCACGTGCGTCACCGACTCGCAGTTGTTGTGCGTGCCGATGGTGAGTAGGGAGAAGCTTGCGCCGGTCTCGGTGTGGCAGAGCGATTCCGCCGAGGCCATCTTCATGGGTTGCTGCTCGAACATGAGCTTGGCCTGCGCGTCACCGGTGATGCCCAGGCCCACGGCCGAGACGATCATGACGCCGAGGCCGAACCGGGTGACGGGGCGCATCGACTGCGCCAGTTCGATCGCGTCGGGGTCACCCTTGCGCATGCCACGCACCATCCACCAGCCGCCGATCGCAGCGACGAAAGTACCGGCGGTGAGCCAGGCGCCGAAAACGGTGTGCGGGAACGCCGCAAGGGTGGTCGAGTTGGTGAGCACCTCCCAGATGCTCGTGAGCTCGGCGCGGTTCTTCTCCGGATTGAAGGTGGCGCCCACGGGGTGCTGCATCCAGGAGTTCGCGGCAATGATGAAGAAGGCGGAGGCGTTCACGCCGAGCGCGACCATCCAGATGCAGCCCAGGTGCACGAGTTTCGGTAGCCGCGTCCAGCCGAAGATCCACAGGCCGAGGAAGGTCGACTCCATGAAGAAGGCGACGAGCCCCTCGAGCGCGAGCGGCGCGCCGAAGACGTCGCCGACGAACTTGCTGTACTCGCTCCAGGCCATGCCGAACTGGAACTCCTGGACGATGCCGGTGGCCACACCCAGGGCGAAGTTGATGAGGAAGAGCTTGCCGAAGAAGTTCGTGGCCTTGAGCCACGCCTGCTTCCCCGTCACCAGCCAGAGGGTCTGCATCGTGGCGACCATCGGCGCGAGGCCGATCGTGAGCGGCACCAGGATGAAATGCATCACCGTGGTCATGCCGAACTGCCAGCGGGCAATGTCCAACGCGGTCATGCGTACTCCCTGGGCCGAGGGGCGGACCGGCATCGTCGCCGACCCTTACTACTACGTTCAGTAGTAATTACTACTGATGGTAGTAGAGATCGCCTCCGTTCCCAAGTGTTGAGACACAGCACACGTCCGCGCACCGCGGCCGACCCGGTGCGTCCACCGTAAGCCCGGCACGCCGCGCCCGCGGGGCGCACGGCGGATTCGCCAACTCCCCTCCGCGCTCAGCGCGAGGTGACGGAGGACCGTCGATCCATGCGCCTCTGATGCGCGACACTGGCGGCGACCACGATCACGGCCAGCGCCGTCGAGAGTCCGACCGCACTACGCTGGTCAGGGTCGACGATCATCGCGACGATGACGAAGACGATGAAGGCGATCACCGCGTACGTCGCCCACGGGAAGAACCACATCCGCAGCGGCGACGGGACGCTCTCCCGACGGCGCAGGGCGATCTGGCTCACAGCGATGACCAGATAGACGAACAGGGCCACCGCGCCCGTCGTGGCCAGCAGATAGCCGAACAGCTTCTCGGGCAGCACGTAATTGCCGATCACTGCGAGGAAGCCGAGGACCATCGACGCCAGGACCGCGACGGCGGGAACGCCCCGCTTCGTGGTGCGGCCCGCCGCCCGGGGAGCGTCACCGCGGCTGGCGAGCGAGTACAGCATCCGCGAGGCGGTGTAGAGCGCGCTGTTGAGGCACGACGCGACGGCCACGAGGACCACGACGTCCATGATCCCCGCGGCGGCCGGGATGTTCATGGCTTGCAGAACCGCCTGGTACGACCCCGTCGCCGAATCAAGAGTGTTCCACGGGACGAGGGCCACCACCACGAAGATCGAGCCGATGTAGAAGAGGCAGATCCGCCAGACCACCGAGTTCACGGCCTTCGTGATGCCCTTGGCGGGCTCGGGCGATTCGGCGGCGGCGATCGTCACGATCTCCGAGCCCATGAACGTGAACATGGTGGTGAGCATCGCCGCGATCACGGCGCCGGCCCCGTTCGGCATGAACCCGCCGGTGTCCCAGAGGTGGCTCACGCCGGAGACCCCCGAGCCCGGCAGCAGCCCGAAGATCGCGAGCGCGCCCAGCACCAGGAAGGCCGCGATCGCGAGCACCTTGATCAGCGCGAACCAGAACTCGAACTCGCCGTAGTTGCCGACGGAGAAGAGGTTCGTCACGGTGAGGAGCACCACCACCAGCAGGGCCCACGACCACTGCGGGCCGCCGACCGTCTTCGACAGGATCACCGCGGCGGCGGTCGCCTCGACGGGGATCACCAGCACCCAGAAGAGCCAGTACAGCCATCCGATGCTGCAACCCGCCCAGCGGCCCAGCGCCCGCTCGGCGTAGGTCGAGAAGGAGCCCGTGTCCGGGTGCGCCGTCGCCATCTCGCCGAGCATCCGCATCACCAGGATCACCAGCAGCCCGGCGAGACTGTAGGAGATCAGCACCGCCGGCCCCGCGAGCTTGATCGCGTTCGCCGAGCCCACGAACAGGCCCGCGCCGATGACGCCGGCGATCGAGATCATCGTGATGTGCCGGGGTTTGAGACTGGTGCCGAGTTGATCGCCCTCGGTGCCGGTGTCCTCGCGCGTACTCATCCCGCGACGCTATGCCGATCGCAGCCGCACCGCAGGCTGTGCCCGGATTGTCCGGAAACGCTACGGGGTGTTCGCGATTCCCGCTTCGATGAGGGACCGGACCGTCGCGTCCATGGGCGCGTCGGGCAGGGCGCGACCGTCCAGCGTGTGCACCCGCGCGCACAGCGTGATCGACGAGACGAGCCACACCCCGTCGTTCATGACCAGGTCCACAGGGAAGAGCGGCTCGACGGCGGTGGAGACGCCCTTGTCCTCCGCGGCGTCGAACAGGGCGCGGGCGGTGGTACCGGGCAGGATGCCCTGCTCCGCGGGCGGGGTGACGAGGGTGCGGCCGCGGGCGATCACGACGGTCGCGCGGGGCGCCTCGAGGACACGGCCCTCGCTGGAAGTGAAGATCACGTCGTCGGCGCCCTGCTCCTCCGCGTACCGTGCGGCGGCCATGTTCACCGCGTAGGAGAGCGTCTTCGCGCCGAGCAGGAGCCACGGCGCATCGGTGCCGAGCCCCGTCGAATAGCCCCGGCTGAGCGTGATGGCCGAGATCCCCTCGGTCCGCGCCCGTCGTGCCCGGTCGGGCAGCGGCGACACCGAGACGTACGCGGTGGGCGTGCCGGGCGCCGACTCGCGGCCGCGCGTGTAGACGAGCCGCAGCGCGCCCTCGGCGCTCCCCGCCTCCTCGCCGTAGAGCATCGCGGCGCGCTGCATCGCGGCCCACCAGGCGCCGTCGTTGGGCGCGGGAAGGCCGAGCGCGGCGGCCGAACGGCCCAGCCGATCGAGGTGTGCTCGTCCCTTGAGCGGGGCGCCGTCGCGGACCAGGACCGTCTCGAAGCAGCCGTCGCCGCGGACCGCGCCGAGGTCGTCGGCGTACAGCAGGGGCGCGTCGGGAGCGCGCACGGAACCGTCCAGGGTGACCACCACGGATGCCATGGCGGCAACAGTATTCGACGCCCCGAAGCGCCGCGCGGCCAGCGGGGTAGGCTTGAGGAGTGTCGACTGAAGAACATTCCACGTCCGGCATCATGAACCCCGAGGACACGCCGGACACCGGCGTGACCTGGCATTTCGGGGATCCATTCGGGGAGCAGCGCGCGGCCGAACGCGGCGCCGCGGTCATCGACCGCTCGCACCGCCGCGTGATCACCCTGACCGGCTCCGAGCGCCTGTCCTGGCTGCACTCGATCACCAGCCAGCACCTGACGCACCTGCCGGACCGCACCGCCACCCAGAACCTCAACCTGGACGGCAGCGGTCGCGTGCTCGACCACTTCCACCTCATCGACGTCGACGGCACGACCTACCTCGACACCGAGCCCGCTGCGCTCGCGCCGAAGGAGGCCCCGCTCAGCCCGGACCTCGCGACCTACCTGCAGCGCATGGTGTTCCGGTCCGACGTACAGGTGCAGGCGCGGGACGACCTTGCGGTGCTCACCGTGATCGGCCCCGAGGCCGAGACCGTCGCCGCGCAGGTGGAGGGCGTACGCCGCACCGAGCCCGGCGAGGTGAACCTCATCGTGCCGCGCGAGCGGCTGGGCGCGGACTTCGCCGCCCTCGTCGCCGCCGGGGCGCGCCCGGCCGGCACCTGGGCCTACGAGGCCCGACGGGTCGCCGCCGCCCGCGCCCGGCAGGGCGTCGACACCGACGAGAAGACCATCCCGCACGAGGTGGACTGGATCGGCACCGCGGTGCACCTCGACAAGGGCTGCTACCGCGGGCAGGAGACCGTCGCGCGGGTGCACAACCTGGGCCGGCCCCCGCGCCGCCTGGTGCTGCTCCACCTCGACGGCTCCGCCGACGCGCGGCCCGCGACGGGCGACTCCGTGACGCTGGACGGGCGCACCGTCGGGCGGCTCGGCACCGTCGTCGAGCACGCCGACTACGGGCCCATCGCCCTCGCCCTGATCAAGCGCTCGATCCCCGACGACGCGAAGCTCGATGCCGGCGGTGCTGCCGCCGCGATCGACACCGACGTCACGCCCTCCGCGGACGCCGGCCAACAGGCCGGACGGTCCGCGGTCGACCGGCTGCGCGGCCGGTGACGCCGACCAGGGTCGTCGCGGTCTGCGTCGTCGGCGAAGAGCTCCGGCTCGACCCGCGCAAGCCGGAGCAGCGCACCGCCATCGACAAGCGGCCCGCCGACGGCTCCGTCGACGTTGGCCCGCTGGGACCGGTCACCGACCACGTCTGCGACACCCGGCACCACGGCGGCGAGGAGCAGGCCGTCTACGCCTACTCCGAGCACGAGGCGCGGCGCTGGGCCGATGAGCTCGGTCGCGACCTCCCGCCCGGCTGGTTCGGGGAGAACCTCCGCCTCGACGGCGACACCACCGACCTCGTGGTCGGCACCAGGCTGCGGGTCGGGGCCACGCTCGAGCTCGAGGTCACGATCCCCCGCACCCCGTGCCGCACCTTCGCGCTGTGGTCCGGCGAGGACAATTGGCTGGCGCGGTTCATGGCCCGCGGCGACTCGGGCGCCTACTTCCGGGTCGTCACGCCCGGCCCCGTGGCGGCGGGCGACCCGATCGTCGTCGCGGAGGTCCCGGAGCACGGAGCGACCGTGCGGGACCTGTTCCGCGCCACGCGGCCGGACCGGCTGCGCGCCCTCCTCATGGTTGGTGACCTGCCCCCGAAGGTCGAACGGGACGCCACGAAGGCCCTCAAACGCGCCGACTGACACCCGGGCGGCAGCACCATCGGCGCGAGCACGCTAAACTGGGCGTCAGGAAGAATTAGTAAACGGAGAAAGGGGCCGCCACCCGCCGGGCAATCCGGTAGCTGGCCGCCCCTTCATTGCGCAAGGGGGTCCCCCATGGGCCGCGGCCGGGCAAAGGCGAAGCAGACGAAGGTTGCACGCGAGCTCAAGTACAGCTCGCCCAGCACTGACCTGAAAAGGCTGCAGGACGAGCTGGCAACGGGTGAGAGCGACGAGGCGGACGTGATCGCCTCGCACCCCGAGTGGAGCGACGTCGCGGGGGAGCCGTACCGCGAAGAGGAGTGGCGCCGCGCCTGACGCGTCGCGCTTTCTCGTTCGTACCGGAGCCGTTGGGCACCGTGACCATGGGTCACGGTGCCTATGGCGTTCCTAGAACTTCGGGTGCGAGCCGCTCAGTACGGCCCGATCTCCCGCACCGTCGGACTTCTTGATCGTCCCCAGGACCCAGCTATCGATGTGGCGTGCCGTGAGCACGGCCAGTGCGCGGTCCACGTCCTCGGGCGCGACGATCGCGACCATGCCGACGCCCATGTTGAAGGTCTTCTCCATCTCGGCCTGCTCCACGCGGCCGCGCTGGGCGATGAGCGCGAAGACGGCCGACGGGCTCCACGTGTTGCGGTCCAGCTCGGCGATGAGGCCCTCGGGGATCACGCGGCCGAGGTTGGCGGCGAGTCCGCCTCCGGTGACGTGGCAGAAGGTGCGCACCTGCGTCTCCTGCGCGAGGCGCAGGCAGTCGAGGGCGTAGATGGCGGTGGGCTCGAGCATCTCCTCACCGAGGGTGCGGCCGAACTCCTCGACGTAGCCGCCGAGGTCCATATGGCCCCAGTCGAGCAGCACCTTGCGGGCGAGGCTGTAGCCGTTGCTGTGCAGGCCGGAGCTCTTCATGGCGATCACGACGTCGCCGGCGCGGACGTTGTCCGGGCCGAGCACCTCGTCGGCCTCGACGACGCCGACGCCGGTCGCGGAGAGGTCGTACTCGCCCTCGGCCATGAGGCCCGGGTGCTCGGCGGTCTCGCCGCCCAGCAGGGCGCAGCCGGCGCGGACGCAGCCCTCGGCGATGCCGCCGACCAGCTCGGCGACGGTCTCGGGGACCACCTTGCCGACGGCGATGTAGTCCTGCAGGAACAGCGGCTCGGCGCCGGTCACGACGAGATCGTCGACCACCATGGCGACGAGGTCGATGCCCACGGTGTCGTGCTTGCCCATGGCCTGAGCCACCGCGATCTTGGTGCCGACGCCGTCGGTCGACGCAGCGAGCACGGGCTCGCGGCACTTCTTGAGCGCGAACAGGCCGGCGAACCCGCCGAGGCCTCCGAGGACCTCGGGGCGGGTGGCGCGCTTGGCGTGCGGCTTGAACAGTTCGACGGCCCGGTCACCGGCCTCGATGTCGACTCCGGCAGCGGCGTACGAGGCACCCTGGGGCGGGTGGGTGTTGGAATCCGTCACGGATCCATAGGCTACCGGACCGTGAGCGCCAGGGCGCCCGGCGGAGTCGACGACCCCGCCGGGGCGAGCGCGCTCAGGGGCGACGCAGCGCCGAGGCGTTGTCGTTGTCGGCCTGCAGCGGGTCGCCCTGCGTGCCCGCCTTGAGCATGTTCTCCAGCACGGCCTTGCCCATCGACGACGACTCGGGCAGCGGGATCGGGTAGACCCCGTCGAAGCAGGCCCGGCACATGGACTCGCCGGCGTGCTCGGTCGCGGCCGTCATCTCGTCGAGGGAGATATAGCCCAACGAGTCGGCGCCGATCGCGGCGCGCACCGACTCGACCATGGCCTCCATGGAATCGGCGCCGCCGCCGTTGGCGATGAGCTCGGCCGGGGAGGCGAAGTCGATACCGTAGAAGCAAGGCCACTTCACCGGTGACGAGGCGATGCGCACGTGGATCTCGGCGGCGCCGGCCTCGCGGAGCATCCGGATCAGCGCGCGCTGCGTGTTGCCGCGGACGATCGAGTCGTCGACCACGACGAGCCGCTTGCCGCGGATCACCTCGCGCAGCGGGTTGAGCTTGAGCCGGATGCCCAACTGGCGGATGGTCTGGGACGGCTGGATGAAGGTACGTCCCACGTAGGCGTTCTTCATCAGGCCCTGGCCGTACGGGATGCCGGACGCCTGCGCGTAGCCGACGGCCGCGGGGGTGCCGGACTCCGGCACCGGGATCACCAGGTCGCCGTCGGCGGGGTGCTCGCGGGCCAGGCGGCGCCCGATGTCGACGCGGGTCGAGTGCACAGACCGGCCGTGGATCACGGAGTCGGGGCGGGCCAGGTAGACGTACTCGAAGATGCAGGTCTTCGGGGTGGGCTCGGCGAACCGGGTGGAGCGCACGCCGTCCTCGTCGATAGCGAGCAGCTCGCCCGGCTCGATATCGCGCACGAAGGAGGCGCCGACGATGTCGAAGGCCGCGGTCTCGGACGCGACGACCCAGCCGCGGTCCAGGCGGCCGAGGCTCAGCGGGCGCACGCCGTGCGGGTCGCGCGCCGCGTACAGGGTGTGCTCGTCCATGAAGGTGAGGCAGAAGGCACCCTTGACGGTGGGCAGCAGCTCCATTGCGGCCTGCTCCAGGGTCCGGTCGGCCGCCGCGTGGGCGAGCAGCGCCGTCAGGATGTCCGAGTCGGATGTGGCCGCGGTGCGCGGACGCCCGCCGGCGACGCCGAGCTCGACGGCGCGCTCCGCGAGCTCCGCGGTGTTGACCAGGTTGCCGTTATGGCCCAGCGCCACCCCGTTGCCCGCGCTGGTCGTGCGGAAGATCGGTTGGCTGTTCTCCCAGGTGGTGGAGCCGGTGGTCGAGTATCGGCAGTGGCCGATCGCCACGTGGCCGGGCATCGAGCTCAGGGTCTGTTCGTCGAAGACCTGGCTGACCAGCCCGAGGTCCTTGAAGACCAGCACCTGCTGGCCGTCGCCGACGGCGATGCCGGCGGCCTCCTGGCCGCGGTGCTGCAGGGCGTAGAGGCCGTAGTAGGAGAGCTTGGCCACATCCTCCCCGGTGGCCCAGACGCCGAAGACGCCGCACTCCTCCCGGGGCTCCTGCTCCTCACCCTCATCGAGGGGGGCGTTGTTGACGACGCTGAGCGGAAGCTGCTGCACGGCTGACTCCTGGGGCTGGGGGCGTGGCCTGATCCGATTGTAGGACCGATCCGCCAGCGGAAACGAATCGCCGAGTAGGTTTCTTCCCGGAGACAGGGGGTTCGCGTGGCGAAGACGATCGATCCGGCGGAGATGCGGGCCGCCGTGCTGGCCGTCCGGGAATGGATCGTCGACGACGACGCGCCCGCTCCCCCGCGCGCCGCGATCGCCGCTGCCGTCCGGTCGACGGCCCGCACGCTGGCGCAGGACGCGCCGGGCGGATCCGTCGAGGTGCGGGTGCCGCCCTTCGTCGCCGTGCAGTGCATCGAGGGCCTGCGGCACACCCGCGGGACGCCCCCGAACGTCGTGGAGTGCGCGCCCCGGGTGTGGCTGCGGCTCACGACGGGCCTGGTCACCGTCGACGAGGCGACGGAGGCGGCCGACCTGGCGGCCAGCGGCTCCCGCGCGGGCGAGATCGCCCGCTACCTGCCCATCCTGCGGCTGTAGTCCCGCGGCCGCAGATCCACGCCGGTAGCCACTCAGCGCGCCGTCGAGCCGCGGGGCACGAGTCGCCCGACGCCGCCGGACGGACCGGGAGCCTCCGCGTCCCGCAGCCTCGCGACCAGCGTCGTCACCGCCCGCCGAGCCAGTTCCTCGGGCTGCAGGTCGACGGCGGTGACGTCCGCGGCGCGCGCTTCCTCGGCGTCGGAGCCCGCTGCGATCCGCACCGCGCCCGGCACCTCGTAGCCGAGTTCGCGCAGCCGGTCGGCCGCTCCGACGGCGGGCGCGGCGGCGAGGCAGTACAGCGCATCGGGCACACCGTCCACACCCGGCACCGAGCCCGCCGGGAACCAGCGGTCGACCGCGACCACGCCCGCCAGGGCGCCGAGGGCGTCGGCGTGCAGGCTCACGGTGGCGGGCATCCCCCGCTCGGCGCACCAGGCGCGATACACCTCGATCGAGCGCAGCGACCACTCGTCCTGCTCGTCGGCCGCGAGGAAGGCGATCGCCCGGCCGCCGGCGTCGACGAGGTGCCCGAGCACGTCGCGCGTGATGCGTTCGGTCTCGATCCCCACGTGCCCGGGAGCGCCGTCGTCCCAGGTCCCGTCGTCGCGCGGCGGCAGTCCGACGGTGACGCACGGCGTCCCGATCCGCTCGCACAGGTCGAGCAGCGGGTCCCCGAGGGTCGGCTCGGTCAGGAGGATCCCCTCGGCGGCGAGCGCGGCCGACGGGGCGTCGTCCCGCGCGGGGTCGCCGACGAGCATGAGGCAGTAGCCCGCGTCGAGCGCGGCCATCGCGGCGGCCCCGGCGAGCCGGAGGAAGTAGTCCACGCCGTGCAGCTGTCCCGGGTCGATCCGGTCGAGCGGCCGCGCAACGAGCGCGAGCACGCTCAGCCGGTTGCGGCGCAGCCCCTGGGCCAGTACGTCGGGCCGGTAGCCGAGCTCGTGGGCCGCGGTCCGCACCCGGTCCTGCGTGTCCGCGGCGACCACGCCGTTCCCGCTGAAGGTGTGCGAGACCGTCGTGACCGAGACGCCCGCGCGGCGGGCGACGTCGGCGATCCGCGGCCGGCTGCTCATGGCACCACGCTAGACCTTCGGGACATTCCGCCCACAGCCTTGTCCAAATCGTTTTGGGCACCTAGCGTGATCCGCGCCACACAGCGCCGCCGCCCGCGCGGCGCGACCGATCCCCGTGGAGGCCCCATGACGCCGACCCAGCAGCCCGCACCGTCGGGCGCACCCCTGCCCGCCCTCGCGACTGCACCCGCCCCGTCGAGGCCCCGGGTCGAGGCCCACGGCATCGACGTCATTCCCGACGCCGAGCGACACGGCCGCGCCCGCGACCTGTTCGCGCTGTGGTGCGCGCCCAACATCAGCTACCTCTCCGTGGTGGTCGGCGGGGCGCTCGTGCTCTTGGGCCTCGAGCTCTGGCAGGCGATCGCCGTCGCGGCCGCCGGCTGCCTGTTCTCCGTGGTCACCGGGATCGTGGCGATCCCGGGGCCCGCGTCGGGCACGCCGAGCCAGGTGACCACCCGAGCGATGTACGGGGTGCGCGGCAACCGCGTCGCGATCGCCGTCAACGGCTGGTTCGTCTCGGTCTGCTACATCGCCATCAACTGGGCCGCGGCGGCGGCCGTCGGGTACGCGCTTCTGCAGCACTTCGGGGTGCCGGTCGGCACGCCGGTCAAGCTCCTCGTGATCGCGGCGATCGCCACCGCGACGGTGACGGTCGCGATCTTCGGGCAGGGCATGATCAGCCGCCTGTACCCCCTGCTGTCGCTGCTCCTCGGCATCGTCTTCCTGGTGATGTCGGGATTCGTCGTGGCTCGCGCCGACGTCGGCTTCGCGCAACCCGCGCCGCTGCACGGCCCGGCGCTGTGGGCCGCGGTGCTGGGCGGGGTCACCCTGGTCGCCGCGGCGCCGCTGTCGTACACGATCAGCTCCGACTTCGCCCGCTACCTGCCCCCGGACACCAGTCCCGCCTCCGTCGCCACCGCGACGGCCTTCGGCGGCGCGATCCCGGGCTTCGTCCTCGTTTCGGTGGGCGCCCTGGCGGCGACCGCGGTCGACATATCCGACCCCCAGGCGGGCCTGATCTCGATGATCCCGTCGTGGTTCGTCCCGGTCTTCCTCGTCGCGGTGATCGTGAGCACCGTCAGCAACAACGCGCTCACCTCGTACAGCGCCGGCCTCGCGCTGCAGTCGGTCGGCGTGCCGCTGAGCCGGGCGCGGGCGGTCGCGGTGACCGGGGTCCTCGGCGCGGTGCTCACCCTGTACGCGCTGTTCGTGTCCGACTTCCTCGGCGCGGTCAGCAGTGCACTGTCGATGCTGGTCGTGCTCATGGGACCGATCATGGCCGTCTACGTCACCGACATCGTGCTGCGCCGCGGCCGGTACGACGGGCCGGCGCTCAGCGACGTCTCGTCCACCTCCCGGTTCTGGTTCACCGGCGGCGTGAACCTGGCCGGCGCCGTCTCCGTGCTCGCCGCGGCGGGCCTCGCCCTCCTCTGCGCGCACACCGTCGAGTTCCGCGGTCCGATCGCCGTCGGCCTGGGCGGGATCGATCTCTCGCTCCCGGTCGGCGTACTCGTCGCCGCCGGCCTGTACGCCCTGCTCACCCGCATCCTCTACGGATTCCCCACCACTGCATCGGAGAAGCCATGACCACCACCCTGCACCGCGGCGGCCGGATCTTCACCGCGGACCCGGACCGCCCCTGGGCCGAGTCCCTCCTCGAGTCCGGCGGCGTGCTGACCTTCGTCGGATCGGACGCCGACGCGCGCGACCTCGTCCGCGACGTCGACGGCCTGCGGATCGTCGAGCTCGACGGTGCCGTGGTCCTGCCCGGCTTCGTCGACGCGCACACCCACCTCGTCCACCTCGGCACCTCGCTGGGCCAGCTCGACCTACTCGGCGCCCGCGACGCCGCCGATCTGCAGGACCGCCTGCGCGCGTACGCCGCGGACCGTCCCGATGCTCCGCGCCTGCTCGGCGGCAAGTGGCTGTTCGATCCGCTCGGCGGGCGCGCCCCCGACCGTCACCTGCTCGACGCGGCCGTCGCCGACCGCCCCGTGTACCTGTACTCGAACGACATGCACTCGACCTGGGTGAACACGGCGGCCCTGGCCGAGCTCGGCATCGGCGACTCCACGCCGGATCCCCTCGGCGGCACCATCGCCCGCGACGCGAGCGGCGCGGCCACGGGCATGCTCTACGAGACGGCGGCGCTCGAGCTCGCCGACGACTTCCTCGCGCGGCAGGTCTCCGACGCCGACCGCGACCGCGCCCTCGACGCCGCGGTCGCCGCCTACCTCGCGGCGGGCGTGACGGGCGCCGTCGACATGGGGATGCGCGCGGACGACCTCGCCGCCCTCGAGCGCGCCGCGGCCGACGGACGGCTGGGGATCCGGGTCGCCGCGCACTGGCTCGTCGCACCGACCGGCGACCCCGCAGCGAACCTGGCGCAGGTCGACGAGGCCCGTGCGTACGCCGAGCGGCTCGCCGGCGGCCCGATCCAGATCGCGGGCATCAAGATCATGGTCGACGGGGTCATCGACAGCTGCACCGCCGCCATGCGGGCCCCGTTCGCCGACGGCAGCCGGCCCGGCCCCATCTGGCCCCTGGCGGCGCTGGAGCCGGTGGTCCGGGCCGCCGACGCCGCGGGCCTGCAGGTGGCGATGCACGCCATCGGCGACGAGGCCTCCGACATCGCGCTCACCGCGATCGAGCGCGCGATCGAGGCGAACGGCCCGCGCGACCGGCGGCACCGGCTCGAGCACCTGGAGACGGTCGCCCCGGAGAACGTCGCGCGGCTCGCGCGGCTCGGCGCCGTCGCGTCGATGCAGCCCGTGCACGCGGACCCGGCGATCCAGTCGACGTGGCGCGCCAATCTCGGCGACGACCGCGTCGACCGCGGCTACCCGTGGCCCGAGTTCAACGCCGCGGGCGCGGTGCTGGCCTTCGGCTCCGACGCGCCGACCGCTCCGCACCCGCCCCTGCCGAACATGTTCGTCGCGTCCACGCGGCGGTCGGCGATCGACCCTGCGCTGCCGGCGAACCTGCCGGAGCTGGCGCTGCCGCTCGCCGAAGCCCTCGGGCACGCGACCCGCGACGCGGCCTACTCGTGTCGGTGGGAGGACGTCGCGGGGACGCTGCGCGCAGGGCTGGCCGCGGACTTCGTCGTGCTCGACGCCGATCCCTTCGCCGCCGGGCCGGACGCGCTGCTCACTGCGCAGGTGGCGCGGACCGTCGTGGGCGGCCGGACCGTGGCCGGGCACTGAGCCGCGGCGGGGCGGCTACTTCGCGGTGCGGACCTTGTTCGTCGCCGCGGCGAGGGCCTGGGCGAAGCCCGCGCGGTCGGCCCGGGCGGCGTCGCTCACGGTGGTCGAGACCAGCAGCACGGCGTAGCCGCGGACCTGTTCGCCGCCGATGATCTGCTCCTGCACGAAGCGGGTCTCCTTCCCGTCGATCGCGACCGTGCCGGTCGCGCGGGTGAGCACGGCCCGCGCGCCCTTCGGCGCGCCGGGCAGCGCGATCGGGGCCGAGGTGGCGTTCATGACGACCCGGTCGGCGGAGCCGGGCTTCGGGTTCATCTCGATGCGGAAGGACTCGCAGCCGGCGGGGATGCGGAGCGCGTTGTCCACCGCGCCCGCGGAGGAGAGCGTCTCCGCGAGCGAGGTGCGCTTCGCCTCGTTCACGGCCACCACGATGGGCATCCCGGCCGCCCGGGTGAGGGCGCCGCGGTCGAGCGCGGGTGCGCACTGCGCGGGGGTCACGCGGGCCCCGGAGATGCCGGTGCCGACGCTCTCGGTGATCTCGGAGAGGTCCTGCGTGGTGACCTTCTCGACCCGGTATCCCGCGGGGAACTCGCCCTGCGTCAGCAGCAGCTGCGCGGCGGGGGTCGTCGGCTTCGCGGGCGCTGCGGAGGCGATCCCCGCGGGCGTCAGGGCCGCCGGGGCGGCGAGGGCGACGGCGGCGAGGGCCAGGGCGGAACGACGGACGGCGCGCATGAAGGTTCCCCTATCGGTTCGGCATCGGCGATGTCGACGATAGTTCATCACGCATGCTCGCCGGCGAACAACCGACAGCCGGTCGGGCTACTGCGCGGCGCGCACCTTGTCGACCGCCGCGGTGAGGGTCTGCGCGAACGCCGCCCGGTCGAGCTTGCCGCCCTGCGAGCCGGACGCGGTGACCACGACGGTGAGGCCGCGCACCTGCGAGATGCCCTCGACCTGGTTGACGACGACCTTGCGCTCCTTACCGGGCTTGCCGTCCTTACCGTTGACGGTGACGGTGCCCGACCCCTGCGTCGCGATCACCATCGCGCCGGCGGGCACCCCGGGCACCGAGGTGCGGGTTACCTTGATGGCGATGTGCGCCTTGGCCGGGACCTGCTCATTCGGCTCCAGCTCGACGGTGACGTCGCTGCACCTGCTCAGCATGTCCGCGTTCGTGCCAACGGGCTGCGTGGAGATGACCTCGACGAGCCCGGTCGTGGTGCGGTCACTGAAGGCGCTGACCATCGGGAGGTCGCTCGCACGCTGCTGCAGGGCCGGCGTCACCTTGGGCGCGCACTCCGCGGGCGTGACCTTGAGGTTCTTCGCGAACTGGTTCAGCGGCGCGATCATCTCCAGCCGCTCGGCCACCGACAGGGGCATCACCTCGTAACCGGCAGGGAACTCGCCATCGGCGAGCAGCAGCTTGCCGACGGGGGTCGTCGGCGCACCGGCGGGATCCGCCCGGGCCACCGCCGCGGGGGCGACGAGAGTGACGACGGCCATGCCGACAGCCAGAGTGTTGCGGAGAGTACGCACGGTGAGGACTCCTAGATCTGCGGTGTCAAAGACGCTGTTCGCAATGACACTCTAGACAACAACCATTGCAATCGTGAAGCCGGTCCCGATGCCTCGATTCGGCCGCGCGCCCTGCGCCGCTTCTGCAAAGCTGCGAGCCATGGGTGCCGATGTCGATGCCAGGGTGTTCACTCGCGAGGACCGCATGCGGTTCCGCCGCCAGGTCCAGCGCGGTACAGACGCCATCGCCCGGATGCTGGCCGAGGGCCTGTTCACGGACGACGGTGCGCCGCCGGAGCCGCTGCTCGGCATGGAGGTCGAGCTGAATCTCGTCGACGACGAGATGGAGCCGGCCATGGCGAACGCGGAGGCGCTCGATGCCATCGCGGACCCGGACTTCCAGACCGAGCTGGGCCAGTTCAACATCGAGATCAATGTCGCGCCAAGGCCGTTCGTCGACCAGAGCACGGAAAACCTCGAGGACTCGCTGCGGGACTCCCTGAACCGCGCCGATGAGCGGGCCCGCGCCGCAGGCTCGAATCTGGTCATGATCGGCATGCTCCCGACCCTCGAGGAGGAGCACTTCGGCAAGCAGTGGTTCTCCGCGAACCCGCGCTACGACCTGCTCAACGAGCAGGTCTTCGCCGCCCGCGGAGAGGACATCGAGATCGACATCGAGGGCGCGCCGCTGCCCGGCGCGGTGGTCGGCGAGCGGCTCGACATCACCTCGGACACCATCCTCCCCGAGGCGGCGTGCACCTCGCTGCAACTGCACCTGCGGGTGGCGCCCGAGGACTTCGCGGCGCACTGGAACGCGGCACAGGCCATCGCGGGGGTGCAGGTGGCTATCGCCGCGAACTCCCCCTTCCTCGCAGGGAAGGCCCTGTGGCACGAAACCCGCATCCCGCTATTCGAGCAGGCCACCGACACCCGTCCGATCGAGCTGCGCAATCAGGGTGTGCGGCCGCGGGTCTGGTTCGGCGAGCGGTGGATCACCTCCACTTTCGACCTGTTCGAGGAGAACACCCGCTACTTCCCCGCACTCCTGCCGGTGTGCAGCGACGTCGACCCGCTCGAGGTGGTCTCCCGCGGCGAGTCGCCGGAACTGCCTGAGCTCCGGATGCACAACGGCACCGTCTACCGCTGGAACCGACCCGTCTACGACGTGGTCGACGGGCACGCCCACCTGCGGGTGGAGAACCGGGTGCTGCCCGCGGGCCCGACGGTGGTGGACACCATGGCGAACGCCGCCTTCTACTACGGCGTGGTCCGCGCGCTGGTGGAGGCCGACCGCCCCATCTGGACCCAGATGAGCTTCGACGCCGCGACCGAGAACCTGCACTCCGGCGCCCGCGACGCCTTCGACGCCGGCCTGTACTGGCCCAACGTCGGATGGATCCGGCCCGACGAGCTGGTGCTGCGCCGCCTGCTGCCGCTGATGGACGCCGGCCTCAAGTCCTACGGCGTCGGTTCGAAGTCGCGCGAACGGTACATGCATGTGCTCGAGGGTCGGTGCATCCAGCGCCAGACCGGCTCGTCGTGGCAACGGCAGGCCGTCGCGAACCGCGAGGCCGCGGGCGAGTCCCGCGAGCAGGCGCTACGCGGCATGCTCGCCGACTACGTCCAGCACATGCACGAGGGGAACCCGGTGCACACCTGGGAGGTGTGAGGAAGATTCAGCGGCGCAGCACGAAGAAGAACGGCGGTACGTCGCGCAGGTCCATGACGCCCAGGAGGGTGGCCTCGTCGACGCGGCGGAAGTGGTCGTTGATGGGCAGCGCGTCGTAGCTCATCGTCGCGGTGACGACGCCGCGGTGCTCCATCATCCGCAGCCGCGCACGAGGTTTCGCGGTGCGCGCGAGCCGCAGCCCGCGGCGGGCCAGCGGTGCGGTGGCGGTGAGCAGCGCCCGGGGCAGGCGCATCGACGCGCCCAGCGGCATCGCGGCGGGGTTCACCGGGTACGGGCCGCGCGGACCGTCGAAGACGAGCGGCTGCACGTCGTTCGCGGAGGCGAAACGCTTACCGTGCCAGCCGTACAACTCGAGGAGGCCGTCCATGGGGTGTCCGGTGTCGAGGCCCTCGCCGCGCCAATCTCCGAACACGTCCGCGACCTGAACGGCGGGCAGCGCGTCGTAGAGCGCGAAGGCCTCGGTCGCGGTGCCCGCGGCCTGCAGGCGGGCCAGTTCCACCGCCGGTGCTCCGGGTGTCGTGGTCATCGGTCCTCCTCGTCGGCGCCGTCGACCCGACGGTACGCGCTCAGCCGCCGAGCAGGTGGGCCAATGCGTCGTCGACCGCGGGATACCGGAAGGAGTGGCCGCGTTCCTCCAGCACGGCGGGACGCACCCGCTGGGAGGCGAAAGCGAGGTCGTTCGCGCCCTCGCGGCCCAGGAGGAGCGCCGGGCCGAACGCCGGGACGGGGAGCAGGGTCGGCCGGTGAACGGCCCGTCCGAGGGCGCGGGTGTACGCGGCGTTGCGGACCACGCCGGGCGCCACAGCGTTGACGGGCCCCGACAGGCCGGTATCCCACAGCGCGCGGTGGTAGATGTCGACGAGGTCGTCGATGCTCACCCACGGCTGCCACTGGCCGCCGTCGCCGAGCCGGCCCCCGAGTCCCGCGCGGAACAGCGGAAGCAAGAGTTTGAGCGTTCCGCCCTGCGGCGCCTGGACGATCCCGGTGCGGACGGTGACCACGCGGGTCCCGTCGCCGGCCCCGTCGTGCGCAGCGTCCTCCCACCGCTGCACCACGTCGGCGAGGAAGTCCGGCTCCGCGGGCGCCGACGCCTGCTCGGTGAGGACCTCGTCGCCCCGGTCGCGCCCGTACCAGCCGACGGCGGAGGCACTGACGAACAGCGGTACGCCGGCCCGGGCGGCGGCTCGCGCCAGGAGCCGGGTCGGCTCGATCCGGCTCGCTGCGACCCGTTCCTTGTGCGCCGGCGTGAACCGCCCCGCGATGCCCGCGCCGGCGAAGTGGATGACGGCGTCCACGCCGTCCAGGGCGGAGGGATCAGGCGCCGCGGGGTCCCAGCGACGTTCGTCGTCGGACTGCGGTTCGCCGCGGACCAGCCGCAGCACCCGGTGCCCGCCGGTGCTGAGGAAGGCGACCAGGTCCGTTCCGACCAGGCCGGACGCGCCGGTCACCGCGACCGTGGACGGCCGCAGCCCCGCGTCAGCCGCCCGACGGTGCGCGGCGAGGTCCCCGGCGAGACGCCGGTAACGGAAGGCGATGACCTCCGCGAGCAGACGCTCGGGCACGGGGGTGTGCACCTCGTCGGTCACCCGGGTGCGGGTGGCGTCGACGGGCTCGAAGCCGTGGACGTGCCGCCACGGGACCAGGCCCGCGGGCAGGGACCGGGCGCCGCCCACGGAGACCTCGTCGACGAAACGCCGCCCGGGGACGTACACCGACGGGTCGTGCGCCGCACGCCATTGCAGGCCGCCGGGGAGGTCGATCACCGTCACCCCGTCGGCGAGCGACGTCGCCTGCGACCGGAGCCGCATCGGCAGCCAGGGCGCCTGGAGGCGGGCGAACGCCCCGGGCCGGGAGAACCAGTCGAAGACCTCGTCGACGGGGGCGTCGACGACTGCGGATCCGTGTATTCCCATGGCACCACGCTAGCCCCGGGACACCGCTCGCACACGGTGGGAAATCTCTCCGCGCCGGTCCCCATCCGGCGGCGCCGCGGCTCCGAATGACGGGCATGAACGATGCGAACAAGCGCTTCGCGGTGATCGGCAGCGGGGTCAGCGGACTCGTCGCCGCGCACGAGCTGAGCCGGTCGGCGCGGGTCACGCTGTACGAGCGGGACATCCGCTTGGGCGGGCACGCCCACACCCACACGGTCGATCTCGGGTTCGACGAACCGGTGCAGGTGGACTCCGGGTTCATCGTGCACAACGACCGCACCTACCCGGTCCTGTGCGGCCTGTTCGAGGAACTCGGCGTCGCCACGCGGGACGCCGAGATGAGCATGTCGATCCGCGACGACTCGCGCGGCGTCGAGTTCGCGGGCGGCAAGGGCATCCGCGGCCTCCTGCCCACGCCGCGCCACCTGGTCGACACCGACCACCTGCGGCTGCTCGCGGAGGTACCGCGGTTCCACCGCCGCGCCCGCGACCACCTCCACGGCGATGCGGCGGACCTTCCGCTCGGCGCGTTCGTCCTGCGCGAGGACTTCAGCGAACGTCTCGTGGAGGGCTTCCTCCGCCCGCTGGTGGCGGCCGTGTGGTCGTGCCCGCCCGACCACGTCGACGCCTATCCGGCCCGCCATCTGTTCCGGTTCCTCGACAACCACGGCATGCTCACCGTCGGGCGATCGCTGCAGTGGCGCACGGTGGTCGGCGGATCGGCGCGGTACGTCGAGCGGGTCGCGGCTGGCGTCGCCGACGTTCGGACCGGGACCGGGGTCCGCGCGCTCGCCCGGACGGACCGAGGCGTACGGGTCGTCGACGACGCCGGGACCGCGGAGGAATTCGACGGTGCCGTGGTCGCGGTCCACCCGCACCAGGCCCTGGCGCTCCTCGATCGGCCGACCGCCCTCGAGCGCGAGCTGCTGGGCACGATCCGCTACACGCCTAATCCCGCTCTGCTGCACACGGATACCTCGCTGCTGCCGCGCACCGAGAACGCCCGCGGTTCGTGGAACTACCTCGCCACCGGCGACGGGCGACCGGTCTCGGTGACCTACGACCTGACCCGCCTCATGGGCCTGCCTCGCGGCCGCGAGACCGCGCTGGTGACGCTCGGGGGAGCGGACCTCGTCGACCCCGCGCGGGTGCTCGCCGAGCTGCCCTACGAGCATCCCGCGTTCACCTCGGAGTCGGTGGCCGCGGCGCGACGCCTGGACGGGATCTCCGGCCCGGGGCTCGCTTTCGCGGGGGCCTACCACGGCTGGGGCTTCCACGAGGACGGTGCGGCGTCGGGCCTGCGCGCCGCCCGCCGAGTGGCCGGGGTCGCGCCGTGACCCGCCCGCCCGCGATGTACGACACCGAGATCGGGCATCTGCGACGCTCCCCCGTCGAGCACGGCTTCCGGCATCGGAGCGCGAGCTGGTTCATCGACGTCGACGCCCCGCCTACCGTGCCGCTGTGGCTGCGCCCGCTCGCCTCCTTCCGCGCCGCCGACCACCTGTCCCCGGTGGCCGACGGTGCCGACACCCTGCGCGGCAGGGTCGAGGAGACACTGCGCGACAACGGCGTCGACGTTCCCGGCGGCACGATCACCGCACTCCTCAACGCGCGCTGCCTGGGCTACGTCTTCGACCCGTTGACGGTCTTCTGGTGTCACGACGCCGCCGGGAACGTGTGCGCGATCGTCGCCGAGGTGCACAACACCTACGGTGGTCGGCACGCGTACGTGCTGGGACCCTCGGCGTTGTCCGGCGCGTCGGTCGCCAAGGCGTTCTACGTGTCCCCGTTCCACCCGGTGGACGGCGTGTACCACCTCCGGATACCCGAACCGGATGGAAGCTTATCCATCGACGTGGTGCTTGAGAGGGCCGGCCGGGCCCCGTTCACCGCCCAGTGGCGGGGAACCCGCAGAGCCGCCACGCCGGGACGGATCCTTCTGGCGCAGCTGCGCGCCCCCCTCGTGCCGCTGCTCGTCGCCGTCCGGATCCGCCTGCACGGCATCCGCTTGTGGGCCTCCGGCCTACCGCTCGTCCCCCGCCCCGACACCACCGACCAGAAAGCGCACCCGTGACCGTCGACCTCGCCCCCCGCAGCTTTCGCGCCGGCCATCTCGGCGTACCCGTCCCCACCGGGCTCCGCGCCCGCGTCCTCGGCCGTGCGGCCCGCACGCTGCTCGCGCGTGCCGCGGCGCGCAGCGGCGTCGCCGTCACGACGGCGGATGATCCCGCCCCCGCAGAACCGACGATCGTCCTTCGTGCACCGGATGCCGTGCACCGCAGGATCGGGACCGCCCGACTCATCGGGTTCGGCGAGGCCTACGTCGCCGGAGAATGGGACTCTCCGGACCTGGTCGCGGCGCTCACCGCTCTGGCGGAGCAGATGCCCGAGCTGGTGCCGCGGTGGCTGCAGTCGCTGCGCCGTCTCGCCGCCACCGCCCGGCCCCACACCGAGATCGGCACGCCCGACAACGTGCAGGACAACGTCTCCGACCACTACGACCTCTCCAACGAGCTGTTCGCGATGTTCCTCGACGAAACCCTCACCTATTCCAGCGCGCTGTTCTCCCCGGAGGAGATCCCCGACGGTGAGCCCGGCGTGACCCGCGCCGGTGACGCCGGCGAACCCCACTGGGCGGCACTGACGGAGGCGCAGCACGACAAGATCGACCGTCTCCTCGACGCCGCGGGCGTCGGCCCCGGCACGCGCCTGCTGGAGATCGGGACCGGCTGGGGCGAGCTCTGCCTGCGCGCGGCGGCGCGGGGCGCGACGGTCCGCTCGGTGACGCTGTCGACGGAGCAGCGCTCCCTCGCGCTGGAGCGGATCGCCGCGGCCGGACTCGCCGATCGGGTGCGGGTGGACCTGCTCGACTACCGCAGCGTCGACGGGGAGTACGACGCGGTCGTCTCCGTCGAGATGATCGAGGCCGTCGGCGCCGCGCACTGGGACGAGTACTTCGGGACGCTGGCCCGGCTCGTCGCGCCGCACGGACGCATCGCGCTGCAGGCGATCACGATGCCGCACGACCGGATGCTCGCGACACTCCGCACGTACACGTGGATCCAGAAGTACGTCTTCCCCGGCGGGATGCTGCCCTCCACCGAGGCCATCGCCGCTGCCGCCCGGACGGCGGGCCTCGCCGTCCGGGGCCGGCACCGGTTCGGCGAGCACTACGCGGAGACCCTGCGCCTGTGGCGCGAGCGCTTCCTCGCGGACCCCGACAACCTGCCGCCGCCGGCGGACGCGCCGGACTTCCGGCGTCTGTGGGAGTTCTACCTCGCCTACAGCGAAGCCGGGTTCCGCTCTGGCTACCTCGACGTGCAGCAGATCGTGCTCGCACCGGAGGCCACCCGATGAGCACCTTCGTCCCCCGATCCTACCGAGGAGAGAACCGATGATCCACACCGTCCGCTCCGCCGCGATCGCCTGCACCGCTGCCCTCGCCGTCGCGACAGCCGTCGCAAGTCCCGCCGCCGCGGCGCCCCTCGGCCCCGTGGCGAAGGTCGACGTGGCCCGCTACGTCGGGACCTGGCACCAGCTGGCCGCGATCCCCGCGCCGTTCAGCGCGCAGTGCGCGCGCGACACCACGGCGACGTACCGGATCGTCGATGCGACCAACATTTCAGTCCACAACACGTGCACCACGTGGACCGGGTCGACCTCCTCCATCCGAGGCAACGCCCGCGTCACCGATACCCGGACCACGGCGCAGCTCCACGTCTCCTTCCCCGGCGTGCCGACCCAGGACGCCCTCGACGGCCCGCCCAACTACGTGGTCGCGGCGCTGGCTCCGGACTACTCCTGGGCCTTCGTCGGCGATCCGGCGCGCCGCAGCGCCTTCGTCCTGTCGCGGACGGCGGCCGTGCCGCCGGCCCGGTGGGCACAGGTGCGCGCCACCGCGGAGCGGCTCGGGTACAACGCGTGCACGATCCTGAGCACGCCGACCACCGGGGGACTCGGGCGGATAGCGCCGCTGTGTGCGCTCCCCTGACGATGTCCCGTCCCGCGGTCGGGGGCGGCATCCGGTCCGGTGTGCCGGGACCCGGTAACGTACCGCGGGACGAAGGAGACTCCCGCATGACTCGCGCGCGAACCGAGGCCGACCACCTGCTCGAACGCACCGCCGCCGGCGACGTCGGGGCCTTCCGCGAACTGTACGAGCGTACCGGTCGCCTGGTCTTCGGCACGGCGCTGCGGGTGATCGGGGACCGCGGTTACGGCGAGGAGGTCGCGCAGGAGGTGTACCTCGAGGCGTGGCGCAAGGCCGCCGATTTCGACGCCGCCCGCGGCTCGGCCGAGTCCTGGCTCGTGACCATCGCGCACCGGCGGTCCGTCGACCGGGTCCGCGCCGAACGCGCCCGCGGGGAACGCGAGAACAGCTTCGCCCATTCCAGTTTCCAGCGCCCGCACGACGTGGTGGCGGAGACCAGCGAGCAGCGGGAGGACTCCGGCGCCGTGGTCGACTGCCTCGACACGCTGAGCGAACCGCAGCGCGACGCCCTCACCATGGCCTACTACGGCGGCCATACCTATCGCGAGGTCTCGGAGCGGCTGGACGCCCCGCTCGCCACGGTGAAGAGCCGCATCCGCGACGGCATCGCGCGCCTGCGCCGGTGCCTCGAGCCCTTCGGAGTGCTGTCATGAGCGACGTGTCGACAGGCAACGGGAGCGGGGACGCGCTCCTCGACGATGCAGAGGTATACGCCCTGCACGCCCTCGACGCCGACGAGCGGTCGGGCGTCGAGGCAGCGCGCGAGGCGGCGGCCGCCGACGTGCGCGAAGAGTTCGACGCTCGGGTCGACGCTGTGCGCGAGACCATGGCGGCGCAGGCCGCCCAACACGGTATCGAGCCGCCCGCGGAGGTCTTCGAGCGCGTCCTGGCCCATGTGGTCGACGATCCGGGGGTCACGCCGATCCGCCGGAACCGCCGACCCTCGCGGACCGCGCTGCGGGCGGTCGCCGCGGCGGCCGTCGTCGTGGTCGCCGTCACGGCCGGCGTCGTCCTCGGTCGGTCCGTCCTCGCCGGGCAGGACGGGCGGGCACCGTCGGAAACCGAGATCGTGCTCGCCGCCCCCGATGCACGGACCACGCAGGCGCGCGTCGGCGACGCGACGATCTCGTTCATCTACTCGCGGGAGCGCAACGCGGGCGTCGTCCTGATGAACGACGTGCCTCCGCCGGAGGACGGCACCGTCTACCAGATGTGGCTGATGGATCCGGGCGGCGGCGCCCGCTCCCGCGGCACGATGACGCAGGCCGACGTGCGGCCGACGACGACGGCCGCGGTCACGTCGATCGACGGCGCCACCACGTTCGGGATCTCGATCGAGGGGCCGGGCGGGGCGGCCACCCCGTCGGACCGGATCGTGACGACCCTGCCGATCACGCCACGCTGAGCACGATCACTCAGACGACCCGTCCGACACCGACGTAGCCGTAGTCGCAGCGCATCTGCGCCTCGGTGAGCGGGAACTCGGGGCGCCAACGGCCGGTGCGCACGAATCCCGGCTCGAGGATCTCCGTGCCGACGAGCCAGGAGAGCAACTCCTCACGCGAGCGCGCGTGCAGCGGCGAGCCGGTCCGCTCGTAACTGCGGCGCACCCAGTTCAGCTCTGCCCTGATCTCCGGATGCGAGGAATCGTCGGAGAAGTGCGCGAGAGCGATCATGCTGCCCGGTACCAGCAGCTCGAGGTACCGGCGGACGATGCTGCCGGGATCCTCGTCGTCGGCGACGAAGACGAGCCCACCGGCGAGGAGCAGGCCGACGGGTCGGTCGAAGTCGATGAGTCCCCGTGTCACCGGGTGATCCAGCACCGCGTCGACGTCTCGGAAGTCGAGCTTGATCACCGCAGCACCCGGATCGTCATCGATCAGTTGCCGTCCCAGCTCATAACTGATCGGCTCGCTATCGACGAAGACCATTCGCGCTGCGGGGCGGTTGATCCGCGCGAGGAGGTGCATCCCACCGCCCGCGGTGGTGCCCGATCCCAGGTCGAGGAACTGGTCGACGCCCGCACTCGCCATTGTCTGCACCGCACGACGCCCGAACGTCCTCGTCATCCGCGCGCTCAGAGCCCAGTGCGGGGCGTCGACCGCCATCGCCTCGCCCACTTCCCGGTCGACGGGAAGATAGCTGGCACCGCCGAGGAAATAGTCATACAGCCGCGCCACGTTCGGCCGTTCCATGTCGAACGAGGGGGTAGCGGGCGTACTCGCGGGTGTGGTGTTCATCATCGCAAGTCGAACCTATCGAATCGCCCTTCCCGCGTACACTCGAATCGACGAAGAGCAAGGAGGAACATGACGGAATCCTTGTCACCGCTGGGCTTCCTAGCGCGAGGCGAGTCCGTCGTCGCTCTGCTCGTCGACAAGTTCCTCGTATCGATCGTGGACGAGGTCTACCTGCCGATTCCCGCGGCGCTGGTCCGCGCCGAGTTGCTGACGGTGTTCCAATCCATGATCGCCGCCCTCAATGCGGACGACTTCGATCCGACGGTCGGATCCGAATTCGGCAGGCTACTGGTCTCGCTGCAGATCACCGTCCCTGCGGGAGCTGCGGCGGGCGGACGTGCCATCGCGGACCTACCGGATGCGTTGGTCCGCGCCCCGACGGCAGAGATCCGCCGCCGGTCCGCACTGATCCTCGCGGAATACACCGGAGGCTACGCCGGGGCCCTCACCCACCGGATCATCGACAGGCAGGCCGTGGTCCACCGGGCGGCGCAGCTCGCCCGGCAGTCGGCCGAGGAGGGCGAGCGGCAGGCGCAGGCGCGGCTGCGCGTGATGTTCGAGCACGCCCGCTCCCCCATCTTCGTCGCCGACGAGCAGGGCCGCATCCTCGAGGCGAGCTCGGCGATGACCCGGATGATGGAGGCCAATCCGACGCTCCTCGGCACGTCGGGCGACGACGTGCGGCCGCTCCTCGCCGACGACCCCGACGACGTGCAGCAGGCCCTGCAGGAGCTGACCGAGGCGAACGACGAGAGCGTCACGCGGTTCCTCGAGCACCGGCGGCTGCGCTTCTCGGGCGACACGAGCGTCGGCCGCTGGGCATTGAGCCGTGTTCCGGCGGCGGGAGACCGGCCCGCGTTTCTCGTGGGCGTCGGGCACGACGTCACCGAGCTGCGGGCCACCCACGCTGAACTCAGCCATCTGGCCCACCACGACGCGCTGACGGGGCTGCCGAACCGGCGTCGGCTGCGTGAGGATCTCACGGAAGCGCCTGCCGGCAGCGTCGGCTTCTGCCTGGTCGACCTCGACGGCTTCAAGGCGATCAACGACCGACTCGGGCATGCCGTGGGCGACCAACTGCTCGGGGCGATCGCGGCGCGGATCCGCACCGCACTGACGGGCGTCGGCACCCTCTACCGTGTGGGCGGCGATGAGTTCGCTGTCCTCGTCTCCCCACCCTTCAAGCCCGGCGACGCGGCGCAGCTCATACACCGGTCACTATCGACGCCCGTCGAACTGCCCGCCGCCGACGGCGCCGACGCGCACGTGGTGCGGATCGGCGCGAGCATCGGCACCACCACGACCGCGGAAGCAGGCACCTCGGTGGAGGCGCTCATCGTCGCGGCGGACGCGGGCCTCTACCGCTCCAAGGACGCTCGACGGGCCTGACCGCGCGCGTGCGCCGTCCCGGCGATCCAGAGCAGCGCGACGATCGCGGACGTCGAGAGCACCTGGTATCGGACGTCGTCGTTGGCGATCGCGAGGACCACGATGCCCAACAGCACCAGCAGGACGGCCCACGAGAGGTACGGATAGCCCCACATCTTCAGCGGCAGGCGGGTCCTGTCGCGCTCGGCGCGGCGGCGCAGAACGATCTGCGAGGCGATGGTGGCGAGCCAGGTGACGATGAGCGTCGACCCGACGACGGCGAGCAGCCGGTCCAGCACCTCGGAGCCCCAGATGTACGTCGCCGGAACGGAGAGGAAGCCGATGACCGAGCTCGCGAGCACCGCGAGGACGGGCACCCCCGAGGGGTTCGCGCGCCCGAAGGCGGCCGGCGCCATACTCCGCTCGGCGAGGGAGTAGAGCATCCGCGAGCTGCCGTACAGGTTCGCGTTGAGCGAGCTGAGCAGGGCGACCACGATGACCACGCCGAGCGTGGTCCCCACCGCGGGCAGTCCCGCGGCTTTGAGCACGGCGACGAAGGGTTCCTTCGCGACGGCCGGGTCGTCCCAGGGCAGCGCGAGCAGGATCACGGCGACGCTGCCGACGTAGAAGACGAGGATCCGCCAGACCGTGGCGCGGATGGCCCGCCCGACGGTGCGCTCGGGGTCCCGGGTCTCGGCCGCGGCGACGGCGACGATCTCGATGCCGCCGAAGGCGAAGGCCACCACGAGCAGGGCGGCGACGACACCGCTGATGCCGTGCGGCGCGAAGTCGGTGAGGTTGCCCAGCCCGGGCGACGGCGCCGACGTCCAGCCGAGCAAGTAGCCGACGCCGATGACCAGGAAGAGCGCCACGAAGACGACCTTGATCAGCGAGAACCAGAACTCGAACTCGCCGAAGCCGCGGACCCCTGCCAGGTTCAACGCGGTCAGCGCGACCATGAAGACGAGCGCCCACGCCCACACCGGCGGCCCGCCGGGCAGAAGCCCGTTGAGGATCGCGGCGGCGGCAACGGCCTCCGCGGCCACTACCAGGCACAGCTGCACCCACCAGAGCCAGCCGACGGCGAAGCCGGCGCCCGGCCCCAGCGCGCGGCCGGCGTAGTAGGAGAAGGCGCCCGGGTTCGGGTCGGCGGCGACCATCTCGCCGAGCATCCGCATGACGGCGATGACGACGAGCCCCGCCACCGCGTAGGCGATGAGCACCGCCGGACCGGCCAGGGCGATCCCCTTGCCGGCGCCGACGAACAGCCCGGCGCCGATCGCGGAGCCGAGGCTCATCATGATCAGGTGCCGGGCGCGGAGCCCGGCGTGCAGGCCGGGATCAGTCGACGCGGCCGCTGCGGTGTTCTCGCCCGACGGTGCCGCCATCAGGCGAACAGTGCGGGCAGCGTGCCCTCGTGCGCGGCGCGCAGGTCGGCCAGCGTCACGCTGAACCGGCCCTGGACCTCGACGGAGTCGCTGCCCTGGTCGACCACGCCGATGCGGACGGCCGGGAGCTCGCGGGCGGCGCACATGGCGGCGAACCGGGTCTCCTCGGTGCGCGGCACGGCGACGAGGACGCGGCCCGTCGACTCGGAGAACAGCTGCACGAAGGCGTCGGAGCCCTCGGGCAGCAGCAGGCGGCAGCCCGTCTCGCCGGCCAGAGCGGCCTCGGCGACGGCCTGCCACAGGCCGCCCTCGGAGAGGTCGTGCGCGGCGGAGACGAGTCCGTCGCGCGAGGCGGCGGTGAGCACGTCGGCGAGCAGCTTCTCGCGGCCCAGGTCCACGCGGGGCGGCACGCCGCCGAGGTGGTCGTGCTCGACCTGTGCCCAGATGGAGCCGTCGAACTCGTCGTGGGTGTCGCCCAGCAGGTACAGCGTCTCGCCGGGCTCGGTGCCGAGCCCCGTCGGGATGCGGCGCCGCACGTCGTCGATCACGCCCAGCACGCCGATCACCGGAGTCGGGAGGATCGCGGTGCTGCCGGTCTGGTTGTAGAAGCTGACGTTGCCGCCGGTCACGGGGATGCCGAGCTCGACGCAGCCGTCGGCGATGCCGTGCACCGCCTGCTGGAACTGCCACATCACGCCCGGGTCCTCCGGCGAGCCGAAGTTCAGGCAGTCGGTGACGGCCTTCGGGGTGGCGCCGGTGACCGCGACGTTGCGGTAGGCCTCGGCGAGCGCGAGCCGGCCGCCCTCGTACGGGTCGAGGTAGGTGTAGCGGCCCGAGGCGTCGGTCGACAGCGCGATACCGCGTTGGGTGCTCTCGTCGATCCGGATGACGCCGCCGTCGGCGTGCTCGGCGAGCACGGTGTTGCCGCGGACGTACCGGTCGTACTGCTCGGTGATGAACTTGCGCGAGCACAGCGCGGGCGAGGCGAGCAGCGTGAGCGCGGTGGCGCGCAGCTCGTCGTCGGAGGCGGGGCGGCGCAGGCCCGACGTGGTGTCGGCGATGAGCGCGTCCATGAACGCGGGCCGCTCGACGGGCCGGGTGTAGACGGGCCCGTCGTGGGCGATCGTCCGCGCGGGGGCGTCGACGACGGTCTCGCCGTGCCAGTCGATGACCAGATGCTCGCCGTCGGTGACCTCGCCGATCACGGTGGCGAGTACGTCCCACTTGGCGCAGACCGCCATGAAGGCGTCGACGTTCTCCGGGGTCACCACGGCGCACATGCGCTCCTGGGACTCGGAGGAGAGGATCTCCGCGGCGCTCATGCCCTGGGCGCGGCAGGCCACCTGATCGAGGTCGACGTACATGCCGCCGTCGCCCGCTGCCGCCAGCTCGGAGGTGGCACAGGACAGGCCGGCGCCGCCGAGGTCCTGGATGCCCACCACGAGCTTCTCGCGGTACAGGTCCAGGCAGCACTCGATGAGCACCTTCTCCATGAACGGGTCGCCCACCTGCACCGACGGCAGCTTCTTGGGCTTCTCGTCCGCGTCGAAGCTCTCGGAGGCGAGCACGGAGACGCCGCCGATGCCGTCGAGGCCGGTGCGGGCGCCGAACAGGATGATCTTGTTGCCCTTGCCGGAGGCGAAGGCCAGGTGCAGGTCCTCGGTGCGCAGCACGCCGGCGCACAGCGCGTTGACCAGCGGGTTACCCGCGTAGGAGGCGTCGAAGACGGTCTCGCCGCCCACGTTCGGCAGGCCCAGGGAGTTGCCGTAGCCGCCGACGCCCCGCACGACGCCGTCGAGCACGCGCCGGGTGTCGGGGGCGTCGGCCGGGCCGAAGCGCAGCTGGTCCATCACGGCGATCGGGCGGGCGCCCATGGCCATGATGTCGCGCACGATGCCGCCCACGCCGGTGGCCGCGCCCTGGTAGGGCTCCACGTAGGACGGGTGGTTGTGCGACTCGACCTTGAAGGTCACCGCCCAGCCGTCGCCGATGTCCACGACGCCCGCGTTCTCGCCGATGCCCGCGAGCATCGTGGAGCGCATCTCGTCGGTGGTGGTCTCGCCGAAGTACCGCAGGTGCACCTTGGAGCTCTTGTAGGAGCAGTGCTCGGACCACATCACCGAGTACATGGCGAGCTCGGCGTCGGTGGGTCGGCGGCCCAGGATCTCGCGGATGCGCTGGTACTCGTCGTCCTTGAGTCCGAGCTCGCGGTACGGCTGGTCGACATCGGGCGTGGAGGCGGCGTGGGAGACCGTGTCTACGTGCACCAGCCCAGTTTAGACGGGTGATTCACGGCCGAAGTTTCAGCCAGCGGTCCAGCACCACCAGCGCCTGTTCCGCGGGCTCCCCGTCCTCGGGCCGCAGCACCAACTCCGGCCGTTCCGGCGCCTCGTAGGGCGCGCTGATCCCGGTGAACTCGGGGATCTCGCCGGCCCTCGCCTTCGCGTACATGCCCTTGGGGTCGCGCTGTTCGCACAGCTCGACGGGGGTGTCCACGAACACCTCCACGAAGGGCAGGCCCGCCTGAACGTGCTGCGCGCGGATCCGGTCGCGGTCCTCGCGGTACGGGCTGATCAGCGAGGCGATCGCCACCGTCCCGGCGTCGGCGAGCAGCTGCGCGACGGCGCCCACGCGCCGCACGTTCTCGGCCCGGTCGGCCGCGGAGAAGCCCAGGTCGGCGTTGAGGCCGTGCCGCAGGTTGTCGCCGTCGAGCCGGTACGCGGGCACGCCGCGCGCCACCAGTAGTCGCTCGAGCTCGCACGCCACCGTCGACTTGCCGGACGCGGAGAGCCCCGTCAGCCAGACGGTGCCGCCCCGCGTGGCGCGGTCCTCCCGCCGCACGGCCGCGCCGTGCCAGACGACAGCGGTCGACTTGAGGGTCGGACCGGTGATCATCCCCGCGGCGACGGTCTCGTTGGTCTGCGGGTGCACCAGCACGAAACTGCCGGTGGTGCGGTTGCGCCGGTACGGGTCGAACAGGACGGGGCGACGGGCCGTGAGCTGCACCCGGCCGATGTCGTTGAGCCCGAGCTCGGCGGCGTCCTGGTCGCGGTGCAGGGTGCTGGTGTCCAGCCGGTAGTCCAGTGCCTCCACCCGCACGGGCTCGGCGGTGTGTGCGTGCAGCATCCGGTACTCAGCGCCGACGGTGAGCTTCGCGGTGTCGGAGAACCAGCACAGCGTCGTGTCGAGGTCCGTCGCGGACTGCGGGCGATTCGCGGGCCGGCACAGCACGTCGCCGCGGCCCACGTCGAGGTGGTCGGCGAGCCGGACGCACGCGGCCTCCCCCGCCTCCAGTCGGTCAGCCTTCGCGCCGCCGGGCCGGTAGAGCTCGGCGACCGTCGTGGTGAAGCCCGACGGGAGCGCGACCACCTCGTCGCCGACCGCGAACGCCCCGGAGGCGACGGTGCCGGCGACGCCCCGGAAGTCGCTGTCGCGGGGCCGGATCACGTACTGGACCGGCAGGCGCGCGTCGATGAGGTTCCGATCGCTCACCACGTGCACGTTCTCCAGGTGGTAGAGCAGCGACGGGCCGTCGTACCAGGGGGTGTTCGCCGAGCGCTCGGTGATGTTGTCGCCGAGGAGCGCGGAGACCGGGATGGCCTCCACGTCGTGCACCTCGAGCTTGGCGGCGAATTCGGCGAACTCGGCGCGGATGGCGTCGAACCGCGTGCGGTCGAAGTCGACCAGGTCCATCTTGTTGACGCACAGCACGATGTGCTCGACGCCGAGGAGCGAGGTGAGGAAGGTGTGCCGGCGGGACTGCCGGGTGAGGCCGTGCCGGGCGTCGACGAGGATCAGCGCGACGTTGGCCGTCGACGCCCCGGTGACCATGTTCCGGGTGTACTGCTCGTGCCCGGGGGTGTCGGCGAGGATGAACTTCCTCGTGGCGGTGGCGAAGTAGCGGTGGGCGACGTCGATCGTGATGCCCTGTTCCCGTTCGGCCCGCAGGCCGTCGGTGAGCAGCGCCAGGTCGACGCCCTCCTCGCCGCGGGCGGCGGTGGTGGCGGCGACCGCGCTCAGCTGGTCCTCCAGCACGGATTTGGATTCGAAGAGCAGCCGTCCGATGAGCGTCGATTTGCCGTCGTCCACGCTGCCGGCCGTCGCGATGCGCAGGATCTCCATCAGAAGTAGCCCTCCTTCTTGCGGTCTTCCATTCCGGCCTCCGAGATCCGGTCGTCGGCGCGGGTCGCGCCGCGCTCGGTGACCCGGGTGGTGGCGACCTCGGCCACGACGGCATCGGGGGTGGCGGCGTCCGATTCCACTGCGCCGGTGCACGTCGCGTCGCCGACGGTGCGGAACCGCACGGTCCGGCGCTCGGGTGTCTCGCCGGGCAGGGGTACGACGAGCGGCCCCGTGGACAGCAGCATCCCGTCGCGCTCGATCACCTCTCGCTCGTGCGCGTAGTACAGCGAGGGCAGGGCGATCGATTCGGCGGCGATGTACTGCCAGATGTCGAGCTCCGTCCAGTTCGAGAGCGGGAAGACGCGGATGTGCTCACCCTTGCTGTGCAGGCCGTTGAAGATGTTCCACAGCTCGGGCCGCTGCGCGCGGGGGTCCCACTGGCCGAAGCGGTCGCGGAAGCTGAAGATCCGCTCCTTGGCGCGCGCCTTGTCCTCGTCGCGACGCGCCCCGCCGAAGGCGGCGTCGAAGCGGTGCTCGCCGAGGGTGCGGAGCAGCGTCGCGGTCTGCAGCCGGTTGCGGGTGGCGCCGGGCCCGGTGGGCTCGACCACGGCGCCGGAGTCGATGTCGTCCTGCACACTGCCGACGACGAGCCGGAGGCCGCGGTCGGCGGCGAGTTCGTCGCGGAAGGCGAGCACCTCGTCGAAGTTGTGCCCGGTATCGATGTGCAACACCGGGAACGGGATCGCCGCGGGCCAGGAGGCCTTGGCGGCGAGGTGCACCATGACCACCGAGTCCTTGCCGCCCGAGAACAGCAGCACGGGTCGCTCGAAGGTGGCCGCCACCTCGCGGAAGACGTACACCGCCTCCGCCTCGAGGAGCCGCAGATGATCCGCGGCGACCGTCGTCTCCACCACTCCAACCTCCGGTTCATATTTGGACCGCTTTGGTCCATTTCTGTTCCGGAGATTAGGACCTGTTCTCACATGCTGTCAACACGTCAGCGGCGGGGCTTGCGGCCCCCGATGCGGACGGTGATCCGGTCGGCGGCGGCGATCAGCGCGGATGCCCGCTCCGCGATGCCGCGCTCGTCGAGCTCGGCGCTGACGTACAGGCTCGCGACCATGGCCTGCGTGCCGTCGCCGTCGTAGACCGGCGCCGAGATGACGCTGACGTTCCGCGCCGCGCCCGCCTCCCCCGCGTCGCCCCGCAGGTGGACGCGGTCGCCGATACCGGCGACCACCTCACCGAGCAGCGCCCGCAGCTCCGCCGGGATGTCGCCGGGCACGCCCGCCATGAGCCGGTACAGCTGCTGCCCCGCGGGGGTGAGCAGCTCCACGAGGTAGCCGTCCGCGCGACACGCCTCGATGACCCGGGCCAGCCGGTCGCCGTCGCCCCGGAGCCGGTCGCGGGCCAGCCACCGCTCCAGCCGCCCGGTGCGGTCCCAGAGCACGTACATCAAGCCGATCGGCGGAGTGAACGGGTAGCTGTCGCCCACTCTCACCATCGCCGGGCGGCCGGGATCGACGGCCACGTCGAGCACCGTCACCCGGTCACCGACGACGCCGGACAGCGACACCGGATGCCCGAACGCCTCCCACAGGCCGGCCAGAATGTCGCCGCCCGCGGGATCGGCCCGCAGGGACGTCCGGGCCGCCCTACCGAGCGGGATCAGGGCGGGCCCCAGGCGGTAGGTCTTGTCCCGGACGTCGCGGATCAGGTACCCCGATTCGACCAGGGTGGCGGCGATGCCGAGGCAGGTGGGCTTGCTCAGCCCCACGCGCCGGGCGAGGTCGGAGATCCCGAATCGCTCGCGCTCGTGCCGGGACAGGAACTCCAGCACCGCCACCACCCGCTCGGTCGGGGGCGAGGTCCGGCCCGCCGCGCCCCGCTCCGCGGATTCCACCGGTTCCGTCATCGCCACTCCCTTGACACTCCTCGACACCTGCGCCTACGGTCTGGAACAGGTTCTACCACACTGGTCCACATTTGTACCACTATCGGAGGTGGGATGTACAGCGATTCGCTCGTCGCGGCGATCACTGAGGCCGAGGGCCTCGTCGCCGCGGCACCGCACATCGAGACCGAGGCCGACCTGCTCGAAGGTCTGCAATACCTCGCGCAGGGCGTGGCGGCCTGCGTGCACGGCGCCTTCCATTTCGACAAGGATCACCCGTTCCTGCTCAGTGGCACCGGGCCGTTCACCAAGATGGGCCTCGACAACCCGGACACGCTGTACTTCGGCGCGCGGGTCGATGGCGCACACGAGTACGTCGTGACCGGGCGCCGCGGCACCACCGCTGACATCAGCTTCCAGGTACTGGGCGGCGGCGAGTACACCGACGACAACGTGCCGGCCAGTACCGTCGCCTTCGACGACCGCGAGCTGACCGTGGACGCCGACGGCCGGTTCGAGGTCCGCTTCGGCCCGGGCGAGGCCGTCCCCGGCTCCTACTACCGGCTCCCGCCCGGCAAGGCGCAGTTGGTGATCCGCGAGGTCTTCGACGACTGGTCGGCGGAGCGCAGCACCTTCGCGATCGCGCGCGCCGACACCGCGGGCACTGCCCCGCCCCCGATCACCCCCGAGCTCATGGCCAAGCGCTACGCCGCCGCGGGCAAGCAGCTGGTGAACCGCGTGAAGACCTGGCTGCAGTTCCCCAAGTGGTTCTACGACCCACTCCCCGTGAACACGCTGACGGCCCCGCGGCTCACGCCCGGCGGCCTCGCCACCCAGTTCTCCTCGGTCGGGCACTACGACCTCGCCGACGACCAGGCGCTCATCATCACGGTCCCGCGCGGTGACGCGCCGTACCTGGGCTTCCAGCTCGGCAGCCGCTGGTACATCTCGCTCGACTACATCCACCACCAGACCTCGCTCAACGGTGCCCAGGCGCAGGTGGATCCGGACGGCATGATCCGCATCGTGGTGTCGGAGAACGATCCCGGTGTCACCAACTGGGTCGAAACGCTCGGGCACCGTCGGGGCTACCTCCAGTTCCGCTGGCAGCGCATCGACTCCCCGCTCACTCCCGCCGATGGCCCCATCGCGCAGGTGGTTCCACTCACGGACGTCGCGCAGCACCTCCCCCACTACGCCTCCAACCGCATCGACGGCGCCGCGTGGCACGCCCGGATCGCGGAGCGGGCGCGGCTCGTCGGCGAAAGGATGGTCGGCTGATGGCAGGACTGGGACTGGACGGCAGGGTCGTCGTCATCGCGGGGGCGGGGCCGGCCCTGGGCGCCACCCTCGCCCGACGGTTCGCCGACGAGGCCGCGCAGGTGGTCCTCGTCGCGCGGACCGCGGAGCGGCTCGAGGCGATGGCCGCCGAGATCGACGGTGCCGTCGCGATCCCCGCGGACATCACCGACGAGGGGTCGCTCGCCGCGCTGGCGACGCAGGTGCAGGAGCGGTTCGGCCGGGTCGACGCGGTGGTCAACAACGCGTTCACGTACCCGTCGATGCAGCGGCTCGTGAAGACCGACCCGGCGCACATCCTGCAGAGCGTCGACCTCATGGCACTCGGCGCGCTGCGCACCGTGCTCGCCTTCCGCGAGGCCCTGGCAGCCGCGGACGGCGGCGGCGCGGTGGTCAACGTGAACTCGATGGTGATCCGCCACTCGGACCTGCGCTACGGCGGTTACAAGGCCGGAAAGACGGCGCAGCTCGCGCTCGCGCAGTCCCTCGCCACCGAACTCGGCCCCGAGGGCATCCGGATCAATTCCGTGGTGCCGGGGTGGATCTGGGGCGACACGCTCAAGGCCTACTTCGAGTACCGCGCGAGCACCAAGGGTGTCACGGTCGAGGAGGACTACGCCGATGCGGCGAAGAACTCCGACCTGCGACGCCTACCCACCGAGGACGAGGTGGCCTCCGCCGTCCTGTTCCTCGCCTCCCCTCGCGCGTCCGGCATCACCGGCCAGACGCTCGACGTCAACTGCGGAGAATTCCATGTCTGAGATCACCACCTCCGTCGGCACCGTCGACGACCTGCACGAGTCCGCGATGCGCCGCACCGGGCTGAGCGACTTCGGCGACCCGTCGGACGGCTACCGCGAGGCCCTGCAGGTACTGCTGGACTCCTACCGCGACGAGGCGGCGCTCACCGAGCTCGGCTCCAAGCTCTCCCGCGTCTTCCTGCGCGGCGCGCTCTCCGCGCGCCTCATCAGCGAGGCGGCGTTCGCGGCGAACCCGGGCCACGCCGCCGTCGCCGTCGAGCGGCCGATGTTCGTCACCGGCCTCCCTCGCTCGGGGACGACGGCCCTGCACCGCCTCCTCGACGCCGATCCCGGCAATCAGGGTCTGCAGATGTGGCTCGCGGAGGTGCCGCAGCCCCGGCCCCCGCGCGAGACCTGGGCCGAGAACCCCGTCTACCAGCTCCTCGACGAGCAGTACGCGCAGCACCACACCGAGCATCCCGAATTCATGGGGCTGCACTACATGTCGGCCTCGGAGGTCGAGGAGTGCTGGCAGTTGCTGCGCCAGTCGGTGCACTCGGTCTCCTACGAATGCCTGGCGCACGTCCCGTCGTACGCGGGCTGGCTGGCGGAGCAGGACTGGACGCCCGCGTACCGTCGGCACAAGCGGAACCTGCAGCTGATCGGCATGAACGATCCAGGCAAGCGGTGGGTGCTCAAGAACCCGAGCCACCTGTTCGCGCTCGACGCGGTACTCGAGGTGTACCCGGACGCGCTGATCGTGCAATGCCACCGCCCGGCCGAGACGATCATCGCCTCCGTCTGCTCGCTGGCGCAGCACGCGACCGACGGCTGGTCGACGACCTTCACCGGCGCGACGATCGGGGCGGACCAGTTGGACACCTGGGCCCGCGGGCTCGATGCCTACGACGAGGCCCGCGCCCGGCACACCTCCGCCGGCCGCGGAGCCCAGTTCGTGGACGTGGACTACCGCGACCTCGTCGCCGACCCGCTCGGCACCGTCGGAACCATCTACGACTCCTTCGGCCTGGACCTGACCGATGATGCGCGGCAGGCGATGTCGGCGATGCACGACGCCAGCCGCTCCGGCGCCCGCCGCCCCAACCACACGTACGCACTGGAGGACTACGGCCTCGCGAAGGAATCGGTGCGCGCGCGTTTCACCCGCTGACAGAATTGAACACCGTTTCCGTTCGACGAAACCACAGGTCACGCTGAACAGAAACGGTGTTCAAATTCGGGAGGTGGGGTCAGTGCGCGGCGGCCACCTTCGCGTCCGGAGCGGGCGGGGCTTCCGTTCCGTGGTCGTCGACCATCGTCGCCTCGTCGAACGGGTCCTGCTTGTCGAGCACGCGCTGCGTCTGCGCCAGGTCGACGGTGGAGGTCCACTTGCCGATGAGCAGAGTGGCGATCGCGTTGCCGGAGAAGTTGGTGAGCGCGCGCGCCTCCGACATGAACCGGTCGATGCCGACGATCACGCTGACGCCGCCCAGCAGCTCGGGGCGATGGCTCTGCAGGCCGCCGGCCAACGTCGCGAGGCCGGCGCCGGTGACACCGGCGGCGCCCTTGGAGGCGATCATCATGAACAGCAGCAACGAGAACTGCTCCGCGTAGCTCAGCGGCGAGCCCATCGCGTCGGCGATGAACAGCGACGCCATCGTGAGGTAGATCGCGGTGCCGTCGAGGTTGAAGGAGTAGCCGGTGGGGACCACGATGCCGACCGTCGTCTTCTCGACGCCCGCATGCTCCATCTTGGCGATCAGCCGCGGCAACGCCGACTCGCTGGAACTGGTCGCGACGATCAGCAGGTACTCGCGCCCGAGGTAGCGGGCCAGCTTGAACACCGACAGGCCGGTGACGAAGCGGAGCAGCGAGCCGAGGACCACGAAGACGAACAGCGCGCAGGTGATGTAGAAGGCGAGCATCAGCCAGCCGAGCTGGATGACGGCGTCGAAGCCCGTCGCCCCGACCACGGCCGCCATCGCACCGAAGGCGCCCACGGGGGCCAGCCACAGCACCATCACCAGCACGCGGAAGACCAGCTTCTGCAGCACTCCGATCGCGCGCACCACGGGCTCGCCCGCCGGGCCCATGGCCTGCAGCGCGAAGCCCACGAGCAGCGCCACAAAGAGCGCCTGCAAGACGCTCCCGGCGGTGAGCGCCGAGAACAGCGTCTCGGGCACGATCCCCTGGACGAAGCCCCACGTGCCACCAGCGGCGTGCGCCTGGTCCGCGTACTTCGCGCCGACCGTCGGGTCGGCGTGGATGCCGAGGCCGGTACCGGGCTTGAGCAGGTTGCCCACCACGATGCCGATGCCCAGCGCGAAGGTCGACATCCCGATGAAGTAGCCGAGCGCCAGCCCGCCGATTTTGCCGACGCTGGCCGCGGCCCGCACGGAACCGATGCCGAGCACGATGGTGCAGAAGATCACCGGGCTGATCATCATCTTGATCAGGCTGACGAAAAGGTCGCCGAGGGGTTTGAGTCCCTTGCCGAACTCGGGGGCCACCAGGCCCACGATCACGCCGGCCACCACGGCGATGATCACCGCGATGTAGAGCCAGTGCGTCCGGTCGCGTTTTCCTTGAGCCGCCACGGCGTCCTCCTTGGTCGATGGGCCTGAATCGGCCTGGATCGATAGTGCGAGAACTGTGACCTGCAGCACAGCTTGTGTTCATTGTGTAAACGTCTTCATCGTGAGGAACAAAACGCGCAGCGTCGCCGCCCAGTCCTTCTTGGCTCAGGTGGCGATCCTGCTGACGATCGCCGTGGGCGCGTCGTGGCTGGTCGTGACCCAGGCGCGGGACGACGGTGACCGCACCGCCCGCGCCCAGACTCGGGCCGCAGCGGTGGCGCTGGCGGCCTCCCCGTCGACGGTGGCGGCACTCGCCGCACCCGACGGGTCGGCGGTGATGCAGCCGGTGGCGCAGCGCATCGGCGCCCTGGGCGGGCTCGACTTCGTCGTGGTGATGCGGCCGGACCGCACGCGGCTGAGCCACGCCGATCCGGAGCTCATCGGCGGCAAGTTCACGGGCACGATCGACCGCGCCCTCGCCGGGGAGACCTTCACCGAGACCTACGCCGGCAGCCTCGGCCCGTCGATCCGCACCGTCACGCCAGTCCACGACGCCTCCGGCACGCTGGTGGGGCTGGTCTCCGCCGGGGTGACCCGGGCCCGGCTCGGCGACCAGGTGCGCGACGCGCTGCCCCGGATCCTCGCGGTCGTCGTCGGCGCGCTGCTCGTGCTGGTGGCCTTGTCCGCTGCCGCGCAGCGGCGGCTGCGCCGCCAGACCCTCGGGCTCTCCGCACACGACCTGCGGGGCCTGTACGAGCACCACGACGCGGTGCTGCACACCCTCTCCGAGGGCCTTCTCGTCTTCGACGCCGACGCCCCCGAAGGCCCGGCCCGGGTCGTCAACGACGAGGCCCGCCGACTGCTGGAGCTGCCGGACGGCGACGTCGCGCAGGCGGACCTACCGCCCTCGCTCCGCGGCGCGGCCGACCTCGACGACGAGTTGCACGTGACCGGCAACCGCGTGCTCCTGGTGAACCGCCGCCCGGTCACCGGCCCGACGGGCCCGATCGGCACCGTCCTCACGGTCCGTGACCGCACCGAGTTGCAGACCGTCCTCGGCGAACTCGACACCGCACGGTCGCTCGCGGACGCCCTGAGCGCGCAGGCCCACGAGCACGCCAATCGGCTGCACTCAGTAGTGACGATGATCGAGCTCGGCGAGGACGAGGCCGCGGCGGATCTCGCCGTCGCAGAACGCTCCGCCTCTCAGGAACTCGTCGACCGGCTCGCAGGCGACCCCGCGCCGTCCGCGGTCGCGCTGCTCGTGGCGAAGACCTCCGCGGCGGCCGCGCTCGACGTCGAGCTCACCGTCGCTGAGGGCACCGACCTGGCTCGCGCGCCGCTCCCGGATGCGCAGTTGCTCACTCTGCTCGGCAACCTGGTCGACAACGCGGTCGACGCCGCGGGACCGGGCGGCTGGGTGGAGCTCTCGGCGTCGAGCCCGGGCACCGACTGGGAACTGCGAGTCACCGACAGCGGGCCGGGCATGTCCGCCGACGAGTTCACCCGTGCCCGGACGCGGGGCTACTCGACGAAGGACCGCAGCGGCCGACTGTACGGTGGCGGGCTCGGCCTCGCCCTGGTCGATCAGGTGGTGCGGCAGACGGGTGGCACGATCGAGGCGGAACGCGCGCCGTCGACGGTGACGGTGCGCCTGCCGGGAGGAGAGCGATGACGATCCGGGTGCTGGTGGTCGACGACGAGCCGCAGATCGCTCGCGCGCACGCCGAATACGTCCGGCGCATGGACGGTTTCGAGGTCGCCGGGGTCGCCGGTACGGCGGGCGCCGCCCTCCAGGAGGTCCGACGGTCTGCCGTCGCCGGCCCGCCCGTCGACCTGGTGCTCGCCGACGTGGGCCTGCCGGACCGCAGCGGCCTCGACCTCGCGGCCGACCTCGCCGGTGTGCGGCCGCGGCCGGACGTCATGGTGATCACCTCGGCCCGCGACATCGAGACGGTCCGCGGCGCCATGGCGAGCGGCGCGATCCTCTATCTCATCAAGCCCTTCACCTTCGCGGCCTTCGCGGACCGGCTGCGCCGCTACCTCTCCTTCCGCGACGCACTCGGCGGCGGCGACGTGGGCCAGCGGGAGGTCGACGCCGCGTTCGCCGCGCTGCGCGAGGCTCCCGCGGAGACGACGGCGCCGAAGGGGCTGGCACCGTCGACCCTGGAGGCCGTGACCGGCGCGCTGCGCCACGCGGGCACGCCCCTCGGCGCCGCGGAAGTCGCGTCCCGGACGGGGATGTCGCGGGTGACGGCGTGGCGCTACCTCGAGCGCCTGGCGGACGACCGGCTGTGCGAGCGGGTCACGGAGTACGGCGGCCGCGGGCGGCCGGAGGTGCGCTACCGCTGGCTGTAATCAGCGGACCGTGACGCCGTGCAGATCGACGTACTTGTAGAGGTTCCAGTCCAGACCCTTGACCCGCGCGGGCGAAACGTAGGTGGCGGGCGAGATCGCGAGGTCGATGACGAACTGCTGGTCCAGCAGGTAGTCCGTGTACTCGCGCAGCACCTCCGGGCGCCCCGGTCCCTCCTGTCCGAGTCGAGCGACCAGCGCGGTGTATTCGGGCGCGGCGAAGCCCGAGAGATTGCCCTTGGGCTTGAACGGCGCGGCGCCGCCCGCCAGGGTCAGGGGATCCGACTGGCCGAAACCGTGCGGCCCGACCCACAGTTCGTGCTTCCCCGACTTGAGGAACGGGGAGAACGCCGCCTGCTCACGGGGATCGAGTTCGACGGTGATCCCGACCTCCGCCAGGTCGTTCTGCACGATCGCGGCGATCGCCGGAGCGGCGGCCAGCCCGGTCGGGTAGCTCAGTGTGAGCCGCCGGGGACCGCCGGCCTCCGCGAGGAGCGCACGGGCGCGGTCGCGGTCCGTGCGGTAGTGCGACGCCGCGGTACCGTCGTACGCCGGGGAGCTCGCGGCCCACGGCGCCGAACTCGGCACGGCCGCGCCCGCGAAGACCTCCGCCGCGATCCGGTCCCGGTCGACGGCGTACGAGATCGCCTGCCGCACCCGCTTGTCCGCCAAGCCCTGCGCCGCCACGTTGGCGCCCACGTAGTACGCGGCGTCGTGGACGTCGCCCGTCGTGATCCGGTACAGCGACTGGTCCCGGAACTGTCGCAGCGCGCGCGGCGCGGCGTCGAGAACGAGATCGGACTGTCCCGCCCGGATCGACGTGAGGAGCGCACCGGCATCGCGAACCACGCGCAGCGTCACGCCGTCGAGGCGAGCAGGCCCTCGCCAGTACCCGTCGAAGCGACGGAAATCAGCGCTCGCCGCAACCTCGCGGCCGTCGAACCGGAATGGTCCGGTACCCACGAAGCTCGTCCCCGCCCGTAGCTCCGCGGCCGATTCGGAATCGACGAGCAGCATGAACTCCAGCAGGTCGAAGACGTTCGGCACAGGGGCGGCGAACCGCAGGACGGCGGTGCGCGGATCCGGGGTGTCCACCGCCGTCACCGCCTTCGCCGCCGCCTGCAGTTGGGAGCCCGCAGCGTCGGATGCGTAGACCGACACGGCGTACGCGACGTCCTTCGACGTGAGAGGGCGACCGGTGTGGAACCGGACGTCGTCCCGCAGATGCAGGGTCAGACTCCGACCGTCGGGTGCGACGTCCCACGACCGGGCCACCGCGGGCCGCGGGGTACGCGTGCTCCGGTCGTACCGGATCAGGGTGTCCCACACCAGGAGGCCGATCGCCATCGTCGTGACCGATTGACTGTAGATCGACTTCGGGTCGATGTCGGCCAACGAGCCGAGCACCAGTGTGCCGCCGGCGCCGCCGGGCGCGGCGTTCGCGTCCCGCGCCTGTCGGACGGCGGACGTGCACCCCGACAGCGCGCCCGCCGCGCCGATACCCAACGCCCCCAGCAGAACCGATCGCCGCGTGACGCCGTTCATCGCCGCTCCTCCCGCCGCGCCCGTTGGACCTCCGGGTCAGGCACCGGCACCGCGGCCACGAGCTCCTGCGCGTACTCCGATCGAGGCGCCGCCAGCAGGGACCTCGCCGGTCCCTCCTCGACGACGCGGCCGTGCCGCAGCACCACCGCCCGATCCGCGACCTCGCCCACCACAGCGAGATCGTGGGTGATGAACACCGCCGCGAAACCGAACTCCGCGTGCAATTCCCGGAACAGGTCCAGGACGCCCGCCTGCACGGACACGTCCAGTGCACTGGTCGGCTCGTCCGCCACGACGAGCTCGGGCGAGCCCGCCAGGGCGCGCGCGAGGGCCACGCGCTGCCGCTGCCCTCCGCTCAGTTCGGCGGGCCGCCGACGCAGCACGTCCGCCGGGAGCCGGACGGCGTCGATCAGTTCGGCGGCGCGTTCCCGCAGGATCCGGTTGTCGCGCTGACCGGCGATGTGCAGTGGCTCCACCACGATCCGGCCGACGTCCCAGCGCGGGTCGAGCGCAGCGTACGGGTCCTGGTGGACGAGTCCGAGTGTCGTCGCGCGCACGTCGACGAGGCCCGCATCGGCCTCCTGAAGGCCGACGAGGACACGCCCCAGCGTCGTCTTCCCCGAGCCCGATTCGCCGACGAGGCCCACCACCTCACCGCGGCCCACCGTGAGATCGACGCCGTCGAGGGCGGCCGCACCGTCGAACACCACACGAAGTCCCTCGACGCGCGCGACCGGTTCCAGCGTCGGGGTGTCCCGCGCCGGCCCGGCCCCTGTGGGGAGACGAGGAACGGCGGCGAGCAACTCTCTGGTGTACACGGCCCGTGGGTGCGCGAAGATCTCGTCGACCGGCGCGGTCTCGACAGTCTCGCCGGCGCGGACGACGGTGACAGTGTCGGCGAGGTCGGCGACGACTCCCAGGTTGTGCGAGATCAGCAGGACCGCAAGGCCCTTCCGGTCGCGTAGGTCGCGGAGCAGCGCGAGGATCTGCGCCTGCACGGTGACGTCGAGCGCGGTCGTCGGCTCGTCGGCGATGAGGAGCGCGGGCTCGGCGGCGAGGGCGAGCGCGATGACCACGCGCTGCTTCTGCCCGCCGGAGAGCTGGTGGGGGTACCAGTCCGCACGGACTTCGGGTTCGGGAATCCCGACGTCGGCCAGGAGTTCGATCGCCCGGCGCCGACCGTCGGCGCGCCCCACCCGCCGGTGGGCGCGCAGGACCTGGAGAATCTGCCGCCAGATCCGCTGCGACGGATTGAGCGCCGACTGCGGTTCCTGGAAGACCAGGGCTGCGCGCGTCCCACGCAGCGGTCGCAGTGCGCGCTCGCTCCGCCCGATCACCTGCTCCCCACCGAGGTCGATGCCGCCCCCGGCGGAGAGCCCCGCGGGCAGGAGGCCGAGGATCGCGAGGCCGGTGAGTGTCTTCCCCGAGCCGGATTCGCCGACGAGGGCCGTGACGGAGCCCGCGGCGACGGTCAGGTCGAGGCCGTCGACGAGGACCCGACCGTCGGGTCCGGTGATGGTCAGGCCGGTGATGGTCAGCGGCGCGGTCATCGGCGGGCCCCCGCGAATCCTCGGGCGATGAGCAACAGAGCGAGCGACAGGGCGACGATCGCGACCAGCGGCCCCCAGGCATACGCGGCGTTGGCGTCCCAGTTGTTCACCGCTCCCGCCAGCACCGAGCCCAGGGACGGCGTCGGCGGGCGCACTCCGACCCCCACGAAGCTCAGCCCGGACTCGACGAAGACGCCGAGGGAGAGGGCGAGCGCCACCTGGACGGCGAGCGGCTCGAGCGCGTTGGGCAGAACGTGTTTGGCGAGGACGGTGCCCGGCGACGCGCCGGCGACCTGGGCCGCCTCGACGTAGGCGGTTCCCCGCAGACGCAGGATCTCGGCCCGGGTCAGCCGGAGGAAGACGGGGGCCTCGGCGACGGCGATCGCGAGCACGACGGTCACGATGCCCGGGCCCCGCAGCGCCGTGAGCAGGATCGCGAGGATCAGCGCGGGGAAGGCCAGGACGACATCGGAGGCGCGGGCGAGGACGGTGTCGACCGCCCGATGGGCGGTGCTCGCGACGCCCAGCCCGACGCCGATCAGCGCGGCGATCGGAACCGCGCTGAAGATCACGAGCAGACTGGTCCGGATCCCGTACAGCACGCGACTGAGGACGTCCCGGTTCAGGTCGTCGGTGCCCAGCGGGTGGCCGGCTCCGGGCGGCAGCAGGTTCGCTCCGGGGATCTGCCGGAGGGGGTCCTCGGGCGCCAGCAGCGGTGCGGCGACGCCGAGAACCACGAGGAGAAGCAGCAGTACGGCCCCGGCGAGCAGTGTGCGCGAGCGCGTCATGCCGGCCTCCGGGTGGGGTCGAGGAGGCGGTACGCGGCGTCGGTGAGCAGCGCGATGACGATGAAGACGGTGACTGCGAGCAGGAGGACCGCCTGCACCACCGGATAGTCGCGTGCCGCGATGCCCTGCCCGAGGAGCTGCCCCAGACCGGGCCACGCGAAGATCGCCTCGACCAGCACCGCCGAACCGAGCAGCTGGCCTGCCTGGATGCCGAACACCGTGACGACCGACGGCAGGGCGTTGCGCGCGGCGCCCCGCACCAGGATCCGTACCGCCGGGACGCCTGCGGCGCGCGCGGTCAGGACGTAGGGCCGCGCCCACTCCGTGCGGAGCGCCTCGGAGAAGAACCTGGTGAGGGTCGAAGCCACCGGGATCGCGAGGCAGACGGCGGGCAGCAGCAGGTACTGGAGCGTGATCCCCACGTCGTCGGTGTAGCCGCGCGGCGGGGTGCCGCCCGCCGGCAGCACCGGCCACGCGACGGCGAAGAACTCGACGAGTAGGACGCCGGTCACGAAGGGCGGTACCGCGATCCCGATCACCTCGAACCCGGCGATCGCCGAACGCACCCACGTCGTGCGGGAGGCGACGGCGATGAACGACAGCGCCGCGGCGGCCACGACCGCGATCGCCAGGGCCGTGAGCCCCAGGGCAGCGGTATTGCGCAGGCCGTCGGCGAGGAGCGCGTCGATCCTGCCCCCGATGACGTAGGACCGACCGAGGTCACCCGTGAGCGCCCCGCCGAGCCACTGCAGGTACTGCACGACCAGCGGCCGGTCGAGACCCAGCTCGTGCCGGAGCGCCTCCAGCGTCGCGGGCGACGCGTCCGCACCGGCGAGTGCCACCGCGGGATCCCCCGGAACGGCGTGCAGCACCGAGAAGATGACGATGGACGCCAACAGCAGGGTCAGTACCGCGATACCGACACGCCGCACCACCGCCACCCATCCCACCGCACCAGTGAACACCGGAGCCGGGTCGCGCGCGAGCGTTCGAGTCGAGCTGAGCGCAACGCCCGCTCCGCGCCTACGCCGACGCGCCCTTCGCTGCGGCCGAGTCGCGGGTCGTGAGGTAGTCCTGGTGGAGCATCCGCCGGGTTATCCGCGGAGTGAAGGTGCGGCCGAGCGCGCCGACGACGCCGAGCGGCGTGTTCACCCGGGTGGGCCGGTCGCGCATGGCGCGGATGATGATCCGGGCCGCCTTCTCCGGGCTGATCACGTGCGCATCGTCGTAGGCCTCGGTCGGGGCGATCATCTCGGTCCGGACCAGCGGCATGTGGACGTTGGTGAACGTGACGTGATCCGAGAGGGTCTCGGTGGCGGCGATGTCGGTGAACGCGTCGAGGGCCGCCTTGCTCGCGACGTACGCCGAGAACCGCGGCCCCCGCGCGAGGACGCCGATGCTGGAGATGTTCACGACGTGGCCGAAGCCCCGCTCCCGCATGTGCGGGAGCAGCGCGAGGATCATCCGCACGGCGCCGAAGTAGTTCACGTCCATGGTGCGCTCGAAGTCGTGCATCCGGCCGGTGGAGGCCTTGACGGACCGCCGGATCGACCGGCCCGCGTTGTTGATCAAGTAGTCGACGTGGCCGTGGTCCGCGAGGACCCGCGCCACGGTCTCGTCGACGACGTCACCGTCGGTCACGTCGCACACGTAGGCGGACGCCTCGCCGCCGCTCGCCCGGACCTGCTCCGCCGTGGCCTCGAGTTCGGCAGCGTTGCGCGCCAACAGGATCACGCGCGCGCCCCGCTCGCCGAGCTCGATCGCCGTCTGCCGGCCGATGCCCGACGAGGCGCCGGTGATGACCACATGGCGCCCGGCGATCGGATCGCGGCGGCGGAGCCGCGCGGGGTCGAGCTGTTCGCGCCAGTACTGGAAGAGCCGGGGCCCGTAGTCCTTCAGCGGCGGGACCTCGATCCCGGTGCCCTGCAGCGCCCGCTGCGTGGGCTGCGAGGTGTACGTCGCCGTGAAGCCGAGGTTCTCAAAGGCCTTCGGCGGAATGCCGGCCTGCTTGAGGGCAGTGTTGCGCAGGACGCCCACCTTGCCCGCACCGCTGGCGCGCAGGGCGGGGTCCACCACACGCCGCGGCACCCTGCCCACCGCACGGGGCGCGCCCGCGGGGCGCGCGATGGCCCGGTAGAGCTCCAGCACGCTCTGCGGTTCGGGGTTCACGAGGTGGTACGTCCGACCCGTTCCGTCCGGCCGGAGCAGGAGCTCGACCAGCGCCGCGGCGACGTAGTCGACCGGAACGACGTTCGTATCACCGGTGTCCGGCAACACCATCGGGAGCATCGACGGTACGCGCCGCAGGGCGTCGAAAGCCGGGAAGAAGTAGTACGGCCCGTCGATCTTGTCCATCTCGCCGGTGCGCGAGTCACCGACCACGATGGCGGGCCGGTAGACGCGCCAGCGCAGGCCCTCGGCCTCGCGCACCAGCTTCTCCGACTCGAACTTGGTTCGGTGATACGGCGAGGGGAATCCCTGGCCGAGGTCGAAGTCGTTCTCGCCGAAACTCCCCCGGTAGTCCCCCGCGACGGCGACGGAGGAGACGTGGTGCAGCTCGGCGCCGACCCGCCGCGCCAGGTCGACGACCGCGCTCGTTCCGGCGACGTTGACGCGGTCGTTCGCCTCCGCGCTCGCGCCCATGTCGTAGACGGCGCCCAGATGCAGGACGGCGTCGACATCCCCGGGCTCCGCGGCCAGGCCCAGACCGGGAGCGGCGAGGTCGCCGAGCAGCGGGCGGACGCGATCCTCGCTCCAGCGGGCGCGCCATTCATCCAGCTTCGACACGGAGGACGGGCGCACGAGCAGGTGCACCACCGCCTCGGGTTCGCGCTCCAGCAGCAGGGGGACGATCCGGCGGCCCAGGAATCCGGTGGCGCCCGTGATCAGATAGGTACTCATGTGTGCGACTCCTCGGGGAGGCTCTCAGCAACTGACTGTGAAGTAACCTTACTCAATAGTCAGTTCTTGGCAACAGGTGTGACGTACTTGTCGGACCTCGGCGCGATACTGCCGCTATGAGCATGGACGCGCGGGCCGAGGCGTCGATCCTGCACGCCGATCTCGACTCCTTCTACGCCTCGGTCGAACAGCGGGATCACCCCTGGCTGCGGGGCCGCCCCGTACTCGTGGGCTCCGGCGTCGTGCTGGCCGCCAGCTACGAGGCGAAGGCGAAGGGCGTCCGCTCCCCCATGCCGCACCGCGAGGCCCTCGCGCTCGCGCCGTTCGCGATCACCCAGCCGCCCCGGTTCGACGCCTACATGGAGGCCAGCCGCCGGGTCTTCGAGATCTTCCGGGACACCACGCCGCTGGTGGAGGGACTGTCGGTCGACGAGGCCTTCCTGGACGTGGGCGGCCTCCGCGCCATCCGCGGCACCCCGGTGCAGATCGCCGCCCGCCTCCGGGATCGGGTGGCGAAGGAGGTCGGGCTGCCGATCACCGTCGGCGTCGCACGCAGCAAGTTCCTCGCCAAGGTGGCGAGCGCCGTCGGCAAGCCCGACGGTCTGCTCGAGGTCCCGCCCGGCACGGAGCTGCAGTTCCTGCACCCGCTCCCGGTTCGGCGGTTGTGGGGCGTGGGCCCGAAGACCGAGGCCCGGCTGCGCGAGGTGGGGATCGCCACCGTCGGGCAGATCGCCGAGCTGGGCGAGCACCGCCTCGCGGCCTTCCTCGGGCGGGGCACCGCGCGACACCTGTACGCCCTCTCGATGGCGCACGACCCGCGCCGCGTCGACACCGGGCGGCGCCGCAAATCCATCGGCGCGCAGCGCGCCCTCGGCCGCAGGACGAAGTCGGAGGCTGAGATCGAGGGTACGGCGCTGGCGATCGTGGATCGTCTCGGCGAGCGGCTGCGGGCCGCCGGGCGCGTCACCCGCACCGTCGAACTACGACTACGGTTCGACGACTTCTCCTCCGTCACCCGATCCCGATCGCTGCGCGAGCCCACGGATGCGACCGTGGTGGTGCTCACCACCGCGCGCGCCCTGCTCGACGAGGCGATGCCCCTGGTGCGTGAGCGCGGGTGCACGCTGATCGGGCTCTCGTTGGCGAACCTGGAGAGTCACGGCTCGGTGCAGCTCGCGCTGCCCTTCGACGGCGGCGAGCACGACGCCGACCTGGACGTGGCCATGGACTCGCTGCGCAGCCGGTTCGGCCGAGCGGCGGTGACCCGCGGCTCGCTCCTGCATCGCCCCCTCGGGCCGGACGCGCCGATGCTCACCGAGCAGGACTAGACGGCACCGTCGGGATGGTCAGCGCCGGGCTGCCCGCCAGTCGGCGGCGGCCTTCTTCTCCTCCTCGACGCGGGCGGCGAAGGCCCGCCGCGCCGCGAGGTGCTCCGGGTTACGGCGCAGCACGAGGTAGGCGGCACCGACGACGAGGAACCAGAGCGGCGTCACGAGCATCGCCTGCAGCGTGTCGGTCTCGCGGGTGAAGGCCCACAGCAGGAACAGGAAGAACGCGAAGATCACCCACGGCATGACGGTGCCGAGCGGCATCTTGAAGGCGCTGTCCGCGTGCGCCTGCGGACGCCGCGAGCGGTACACCAGGTAGCTGACCAGGATGATCGTCCAGACGAACATGAAGCACAGCGATGAGACCGTGGTGACCACGGTGAAGCCCGCGGACTTGTCCAGGCCGAAGCCGAGCAGCACCACCGACGACAGCATCATCACGCCCGTGAGGAACAGAGCGTTCTGCGGCACCTTGCGGCCCGACAGCTTGGCGAAGACTTTCGGGGCATCCCCCTCGGTGGCGAGGCCGTAGACCATGCGCGAGGTGGAGTAGATACCCGAGTTCGCCGACGACATGGCGGAGGTGAGCACGACGGCGTTCACCAGGTGCGCGGCGGCGCCCAGCCCGGCGAGGGTGAAGAGCATGACGAACGGCGACTCGTCCTTGCTGAACCGGTCCCACGGCACGACCGACATGAGGATCACCAGCGAGCCGACGTAGAAGAGCAGGATGCGGATCGGGATGGCGTTGATCGCGCGGGGCAGGTTCTTCTCGGGGTTCTTCGTCTCGGCGGCCGCGGTGCCCACGAGTTCGATGCCGACGAAGGCGAAGACGGCGATCTGGAAGCCTGCCACGAAGCCCATGAAGCCCTGGGGGAAGACGCCGCCGTGCTCCCACAGGTTGGTGAGCGAGGCACGCGCGCCGTCGTGCTCGAAGCCGGTGATGATGAGCACGGCGCCGACGATGATGAGCGCAACGATCGCGACGATCTTGATCATGGCGAACCAGAACTCGGTCTCGCCGAAGGCGCGGACCGTCGGCAGGTTGAGGCCGATGAGAAGCACGATCACCGCGACCGCGGGAATCCACGGCGGAATGTCCTTCGCCCAGAAGGTGATGTAGACCGAGGCGATCACGACCACGTCCGCGACGGCGGTGACCACCCAGCAGAACCAGTAGGTCCAGCCGGTGAAGTGCGCAGCCCACGGGCCGAGGATGTCGCCGGCGAAATCGGAGAAGTTGCGGTACCCGGTCCGGCTGAGCAGCAGCTCACCCATCGCGCGCATGACGAAGTACAGCATGAAGCCGATCACCATGTAGACGACGATCACCGACGGCCCGGCCACCGAGATGGTCTTGCCGGACCCCATGAACAGGCCCGTGCCGATGGCGCCGCCGATCGCGATGAGCTGGATGTGGCGATTGCTCAGGGCTCGGGTGAGCTGCTCACCCTCCTCCGGATTCGACGGTGCCGCGGGTGAGGTGGTCATGCTGCGGGACACTAATCGATCCCGGTGAGTCGCAGTTCACTCGGGAGGCGCAACGGGGCCCTCGGACCGCGGCGTGCCGACCCACGTACTGCTGGACTTCGGGGGCCGAGCCCGTCGGATCAGCCCGGCCTGATCAGAACGAGCGAGGAAGGCCGGGGCGGATCAGGCCGGGGCGAGGAAGGCGGCGAGGGCGGCGGAGTAGTAGCCGATGTCGGCGGAGCCCATGAGCTCGCGCGCGCTGTGCATCGCAAGCTGCGGCGCGCCCACGTCGACCGTGGTCAGGCCGGTGCGGGCCGCGGTGATCGGACCGATCGTCGAGCCGCAGGGCAGGTCGGCGCGGTGCACGTAGCGCTGCAGCGGAACGCCCGCCTGCTCGGCGGCGAGGGCGAACAGCGCCTCGCCGTCGGAGTCCGACGCGTAGCGCAGGTTCTGGTTCACCTTGAGCACAGGCCCGCCGTTCACCGCGATGTGGTGCGCGGGCTCGTGCCGGTCCGGGTAGTTCGGGTGCGTCGCGTGCGCCATGTCGCCGGACGCCACCGCGGACAGGCTCAGCGTGCGCAGGAAGTCCTCGCGGCTCAGGCTGTGCGACAGGCCGATCCGCTCCAGCACCGTGATGAGGAAGTCGGACGCGGCGCCGCGATCGGAGCCCGAGCCCACCTCCTCGTGATCGAAGAGCGCCAGCACGGGCACGATCCCGTCGACCGGGGTGACCGCCAGGAGCGCCTCGGTGCCCGCGTAGCAGGTGCCCTGATTGTCGAGCCGGGGCGCGGAGACGAGGTCATCGTCGGCCCCGACGGGGCGCGACGGCGCCAGATCGTGCGTCATCAGCTCGAAGCCGAGCACGTCGTCGGCGGCGTAGCCCTCCGAAGCGGCGACCCGCGCGAGGAAGCCGCCGGCGCCGGCGGTGCCCCAGATCGCGCGCAGGTGCCGCTGAGGATCGAGCTCGACGCCCTTGCGGTTCTCCGAGAGGTGGATGGCGAGCTGCGGCACGCGCAGGAGCGGTTCATCGATGCGCACCAGCGTGTGCACCACCTTGCCGCCCTCGCGGACCGCGATCCGACCGGAGACGCCGAGGTCGCGGTCGAGCCAGGAGTTGAGCCACGCCCCGCCGTAGGGCTCGAGGAGCACTTGCGCGAGCCCCGCGGACTCAGCGTCGTGATGCTGCTTGACGCGCAGGTTCGGGCTGTCGGTGTGGCCGCCGACGATGCGGAACGCCGGGAGCTCGCCGTGCTCGCAGTGCGAGGAGTCGAAGGCGATGATCGAGCCGCCGCGCACCACGAAGTACTTGCCGGGCCCCGGCCAGACGTCGTGCTCGACGAGCTCCGTGTACCCGGCCTCACCGAGGCGGCGGGCCACCGTCTGGCACACGTGGAAGGGCGAAGGGGAGGCGTCGACGAAGGCGCACAACCCTCCGGCGGAGGCTCGGCCGGTAGCCATCAGGCCGACAGCACCGCGTCCAGCGCGGAGTAGAAGATACCCAGCCCGTCGTCCGACGGTCCGGTGAGCGCCTCGGTGGCGTGCTCCGGGTGCGGCATGAGACCGACGACGCGGCCGTTCGCCGAGGCGATGCCCGCGATGCCGCGCATGGCGCCGTTGGGGTTGTCGCCCGCATAACGGAAAGCGACGCGGCCCTCACCCTCCAGCTCGTCGAGCACGTGCTCGTCGGCCACGTAGCGGCCCTCTCCGGACTTGAGCGGCACCAGGATCTCGGCGCCCGGCTCGTAGCGGGAGGTCCACGCGGTGTTCGTGGCCTCGACGCGCAGCCACTCGTCGCGGCAGATGAAGTGCAGGCCCGCATTGCGCACCAGCGCGCCGGGCAGCAGGCCCGCCTCGCACAGGATCTGGAAGCCGTTGCAGATGCCGAGCACCGGCATGCCCTTGCCCGCGGCCTCGACGACCTCGGTCATCACGGGGGCGAGGGAGGCGATGGCGCCCGCGCGCAGGTAGTCGCCGTAGGAGAAGCCTCCGGGCACGACGACGGCGTCGACGCCCTGCAGGTCGTGGTCCTTATGCCAGAGGGCGACGGCCTCGCCGCCGGCTCGCTCGACCGCGCGCGCCGCGTCGACGTCGTCGAGCGTGCCGGGGAAGGTGATGACGCCGACGCGGGTCACGCGTCGACCCGCGTCACGGTGAAGTCCTCGATCACGGTGTTGGTGAGCACCTCGGCCGCGATCCTCTCGAGCTGATCGTCGCTCAGGTCGGCGTCGACCTCGAGCTCGAACCGCTTGCCCTGCCGCACATCCGCGACACCGGCGAAGCCGAGGCGGTCGAGTGCGCCCACGATCGCCTTCCCCTGCGGGTCCAGGATCTCGGCCTTCGGCATCACGTCCACCACAATCCGTGCCACGTTGCGGCTCCCTCTCGATTCGACCGCGCGCTCGGGTGTCGATCGCGCTGTACGGGTCAGTTTACCGGCGCATACTGGCGACATGCGACTCACCCACTTCCACCATTCGTGCGTCCTCGTGGAGATGTCGGAGACGCGCGTGCTCTTCGACCCGGGCACCTTCTCCCACGGCTTCGAAGGCCTGACCGGGCTCGACGCCATCGTCGTCACCCACCAGCATCCCGATCACATCGACCCCGCCCGGATCGACGCCCTCGTCGACGCCAATCCCGACGCGCAGCTGTTCGCCGATCCCACGACCGCGGCCGCGCGCGGCGGACGCTGGATCGCAGCGCTCCCCGGTCACGACTACGGCATCGGCAACCTCATCGCGCGGGCCGTGGGCGGCACGCACGCGGTGATCCACCCGGACCTGCCGACGATCGACAACACGTCGATCCTGCTGGGCGACGAGGAACGCATCGGCCGCTTCTACCACCCCGGGGACGCGCTCTTCGTGCCCGACGTCTCCGTCGACGTACTCGGCCTGCCCGTGAACGCGCCGTGGTGCCGGATCAGCGAGACCGTCGACTTCTTCCGAGCCGTGAATCCCGCCGTCGGGGTGCCCATCCACGACGCTCTGCTCTCCGCGGAGGGGTCGGGGATCTACCTCGGCCGGCTCGCGGACATGCGTCCGGACGGTGCCGACTTCGTCCCGTGGGGCACGGAGGAATCCCGCGAGTTCTGACGGTGCTCGGCGCTCAGGCCCGGAAGAGGTTCATCCGGTACGCCGAGACCATCGGCGTGAAGCTCGCGATCCGGAGCAACAGCCGGTATTTCCAGGGCCACCGCGCGGCGACGGCGGCCTGGGGCTGCCCGAACGACCGACTTTCGAGGAGTCGCACGCCCACGGACTCGAGTGACCGCGGGTCGTCGCAGGTCCACTGCATCCGTGCGGGGATGGATCTGAAGACGGGGTTCTTGTCCTGGTTGTTCATCATGAACGCGCCACCGGTGTCGATCGCGATCCGGTCGCCCGGGAACCGTCGGGCGATGCGTCCGAGCACGTCGCGTACCCGATCCTCGGGGAAATACAGCAGGACCGCCTCGGAGAGCAGGAAAACTGGGCCGCCACGCTCGACGACGCTCGCGTGCCAGTCCTCGTCGAAGATCGAACCGGCGATCATCGTGTATCTGTCCCCGTCCGCGAAGAACCTTCTACGCAGCGCCATCGTGTCGGGGACGTCGAGGTCGAACCACCGGACGGTGCCGTTGTCGAGCCGGTCGAAGCGCGTGGAGAGTCCGCAGCCGAGATCGACGACGGTGCCCTCGGGGTGCTCGGTGAGGAAGTCGCGCACGTACTGGTCGAAGATCGACGCGCGCAGCACCGCGCCGGGCAGCGACGGACCGTTGAATCTCCTGAAGTCGTAGTCGATGGACTCGACGAGATCGATCGCCGTGGTGTCACCGAGCACGCTCCGCCGCGCGGCGGCGTCGCGCGCTCGCCCGTACAGCGGGATGAGGAGTGTCTCCTGGACGTCGCCGAGCTCGACCTTCACCTTCATAAGGTCACCCTAACCAGATCGTCAAGGGGCTCGCGTCGGCGTCACGCCGCGAGGAGCACCTTCACCCGGTGCTCGTAGACGGCCGGCACCGCGCCGTGGTGCAGGGTGAGGTCGACGGCGTCGAGCATCGTGCGCGAAACCGTCGACGAGGCGAGCCGGCGGGCGTCGACAGCGAGACGGAGAGTGCCGCCCCGTCGGGCGATGCGGTTGGCCTGGGCGAGCAGAGCCCGGCACCACCAGGGCTCGCTGAGGAAGCCGTCGCCGATGCCGAGGACGCGGGCCTTCTCCTCCTCGCCGGTGACGAGGTCGGTGATCGCGGTGTAGCCGAGGTTGAGCCGGAATCCGGCGTTCGGCAGGGCGAGCACCGCGCCGGTGGAGGCGTTCCAGCGGGGCGCGGCGAAGACGCGGGTGCGCAGGCCGACGGTCTCGAGGACGCGATCGGCTGCGGCGAGCCGCAGCCCCGCCTCGTGCGCGCCGAGGGTCGAGGACTCGGCGCGACGCCGTTTCGTCGCGGCCTGGTCGTAGCCGTTGAGCACGATCGCATCGCCTCCGGCGCGGCGCTCCCGCAGGAAGGACTGGGTCGACGGGTCGTCGAGCAGCTTGTACTTGCCCTTCAGGCGTGGCGCCACGAGCAGCGAGACGGGCACTCCACGCTCGTCCATCTGCGCCGCGAACCGTTCCACGTCCGCGCGAGTGGTGTCGGAGAGGGCGGAGACGGAGACGTACAACGGCGAACTCATATCCGCAGTGTGCGCGCCCCAGGTGTCCCGTTCGGGGACGACAGGTTACGTGTCGCCCAACTGGCCGGTCAGGCCGGCAGCACGGCCTCGATCGCGGAGACGACGGCGTCCGACTCCGGTTCGGTGCGAGGCCGGAAGCGCTGCACGCTCGTGTGATCCGGCGCGATGAGGAATTTCTCGAAGTTCCACTGGATGTCGCCGGCCTCACCCTCGGCGTCGACGGTCTTCGTCAGCTCCGCGTACAGCGGATTCCGATTCTCGCCGTTGACCTCTGCCTTCTCCAGGAGCGGGAAGGTGACACCGTAGCTCGTGGAGCAGAACGTCGCGATCTCCTCTGCGGTGCCGGGCTCCTGGCCGGCGAACTGATTGCAGGGCACGCCGAGCACCGTCAGGCCGCGATCGGCGTAGCGGGTCGCGAGGGCCTCCAGGCCGGCGTACTGCGGGGTCAGCCCACACTTGCTGGCGACGTTGACGACGAGCACGGCGCGGCCGACGTAGTCGGCGAGGGAGGTGGCGGCACCGTCGAGCGTGGTGAGGGCGATGGAGTCGAGAGCGGTCATGCGCCCGAGCCTACGCGGAGGTGTAACGCAGGACACATCTATCTCAATTGCGCAATGGTTGCGCGAGAGTTATCGTTTTTGGGTGCAAGCAACCTCCACGAACGTCACCCCTGAGGACCTCACCACGGTCTTTTCAGAGTTCATGGGCCGACTCATGTGCAACGTCACGCAGGAGAGTCTGGGCACCATGTTGTCGTCGGACATCACGGCGCACCAGTTCCACATCCTGCTGCAGCTCGCGGCGGCTGAGACCCCGCTCCCGATCAACCGGCTCGCCGATGATCTGGGGCTGTCCGTCGCCGCCACGGGACGCAACGTGGAGAAGCTTGTCCAGCTCGAGATGGTGGATCGGCGTGAGGACGCCTCGGACCGCCGGATCAAGAACCTGACCATCACCGACCTCGGGCGAAAAACAGTTGCGTCCGCGATCAGCGACAAGCACCGTGAGGTACTGAGCTTCGCGGAGCGACTCCCGCTCGCGCTGCGCGTCCGGCTGTACGACGTGATGGTCGAGATCCTCGACGAGGGCCTGATCCCTCCGAACCCCTTCTTCACCGCAATGAAAGAGAACGCATGAGTACCGAGAACACGCTCGAGAAGAGCGAGATCCCGCACGCGGGTGAGGGCCTCGACCGTCGCGTCCTGATGGTGGCCGGCGTGGTCGTCCTCGGGTCGATCATGGCCATCTTGGACATGACGATCGTGGCCGTCGCGCAGAACACCTTCCAGTCGCAGTGGGGCGCCTCGCCCGCCACCGTCGCCTGGACGATGACCGGCTACACCCTGGCGCTCGCCGCCGTCATCCCCGTGACCGGCTGGGCCGCCGACCGATTCGGCACCAAGCGGCTCTACATGGCCGCGACCGCGATGTTCGTCGCCGGTTCGGCGTTGTGCGCCACCGCGACGTCGATCGACCTGCTGATCCTGTACCGGGTCCTCCAGGGCCTCGGCGGCGGCATGCTCATGCCGCTCGGCATGATGATCCTGACCCGGGCCGCCGGCCCGGAGCGCATCGGCCGCGTGATGGCCGTGCTCGGCATCCCGATGCTGCTCGGCCCCATCGGCGGCCCGATCCTCGGTGGCTGGCTGATCGAGTCCTTCTCGTGGCACTGGATCTTCCTGATCAACGTCCCGATCGGTGCGATCGCGATCACCTACGCCTGGTTCGTGCTGGACAAGGACGAGCCCGTGAAGGGCCAGAAGTTCGACCTCATCGGCTTCGTGCTGCTCTCGCCCGGCCTCGCGCTGTTCCTGTTCGGCGTCTCCTCGATCCCCGAGGCGCAGGCGGACACCTCGATGTACGGCGAGCGGGTCATCCCGGCCACCGTCGTCGGCCTGGTCCTGATCATCGGGTTCGTGTTCTGGGCGCTGCGTGCCAAGCTGCCGCTGCTCGACCTGCGGCTGTTCAAGAACCGGAACATGACCGTCGCCATGATCACCTTCGCGATGTTCGCGATGGCCTTCTTCGGCAGCTCGATCCTGTACGCGCAGTACTTCATCGGCATCCGCGGCGAGTCGACTCTCATGGCCGGCCTGTTGCTCGCCCCGCAGGGTCTCGGCGCCATGCTGACCATGCCGATCGCCGGCGTGCTCACCGACAAGATGGGCCCGGGCAAGTTCGTCATGACCGGCCTCGCGCTCATCACCGGCGGCATGATCGCGTTCACGCAGCTCACCCCGGAAACCCCGTACTGGATCCTGCTGGGCTCGCTGTTCATCCAGGGCCTCGGCATGGGTATGACGATGATGCCGACCATGTCGGCCGCGATCCGCACGCTGGCACCGGAATCCATCTCCCGCGGTTCCACGCTGACGAACATCGTCCAGCAGATCGCCGCATCGATGGGTACCGCGATCTTCTCGGTGCTGTTCACCAACTGGCTGACCAACGCGGGCCCGGCGATGCAGACCCCGCAGGGGGAGAAGCACACCGGTGCGCTGGCCTTCGGCCTGAACTCGAGCCCCGATGCCCGCGAGGGCGGCATCGCGATGTTCCAGGGCGAGAGCGGTTTCTCGAAGTTCCTGCACGACAACCTGCCGTTCGCGGCGGAGGCTTTCGGCAACACCTACTTCGTGGCCGCGATCCTGGTGGCGCTGTGCATCATCCCGGCGTTCTTCCTGCCCCGTTCGCACGAGGCGGATACCGAGGCCGCCGAGCGACAGATGGTCATGCCGCACTGATCATCGCCTGATACGACGAGTGCCCGGTCCCCGTTGGGGGACCGGGCACTTCTCGTCGGTCGACGGTTCGCGGATCACCGCCCTCGGTAGTAGACGACAGGCCCCACCATCGCGATCGTTGCCGACCCCACGACCTCCACGTCGATACCTGCCTCGCGGAGGACGGCCGGAACCGCGTGCTCGTCAGCAGCGAAGGTCGCCTGTGGAGCCGAGCGCGCGTGCCGGTGCCCCACGACATCGACGAGGTGAATCGTGCCGCCGGGCCGCAGGACGCGACGAACCTCTGCCGCCGTCTCCCGCTGCACGTCGGCATCGAGGTGGTGGAACATGTACGCCGAGAATACCCGGTCGAAAGTGCCGTCCTCGTAGGCGAGTCGCTGCGCGTAGCCGAGATCGATCCGAGCGCCCCGCACTCGGCGCCGTGCTCGCTCGAGCGCGAGCGGGTCCGGATCCACTCCGACGGCCGCGATGCCCGGTTCTGCGCGGATCGCTGCGCGGAGCAGGTTGCCGGTACCGCAGCCGATCTCCAGCACGTCCAGCCCCGGACGCAGCTCGGCTTGGGCGACCAGCGCCCGGTGCGTCCGGCCCACGCGGAAAGCCCGGGACATCAGGTCGTAGAACGGTAGCCGCCGGTCGGTGCCGGCAGCAGGGATGTAGTCGTGCTCGGGACCAGGATGATTTGTCGTCATGGAGCCAACGATCCACCGTTTTACCTGCTCCGAGTTGATGGATACGGCGCAATAGTTGGACTATTGTCGGAGCATGCCCCTGCCGTCAGCGCGTGCACTCCGGCACGGCGTCCCGGTCTTCAGGTTCCCTCCGCGACCGGACGCGGTACCGATCAGCGTGCTGCGCCTCGGCGGTGGACACCCGCCGCACGGCGCGCCTCACATCCACGACTTTCCCATGCTCCAGTTGTGCGCCGGTGACCGACCTCAGGCGCAGCCCAGGCGGTCGAGGACCCAGGCGTACTCGAAGGCGGTCTCGCGCCACTTCGCGTACCGCCCGCTGACGCCGGCGTGGCCGGCGACCATCTCCGTCTTGAGCAAGATCTGCTCGCCGGACGTGCTGTGGTCGAGGAGCTTCGCCACCCACTTCGCGGGCTCCGTGGGGAGCACGCGGGTGTCGTTGAGCGAGGTGGTCGCGAGGATCGCCGGATAGGGCTTCGCGGCGACGTTCTCGTACGGCGAGTAGTCCCGCATGTACCGGTACACCTCGGCGCTCGCCAGCGGGTTGCCCCACTCGTCCCACTCCCCCACGGTCAGTGGCAGGCTCGGGTCGAGGATCGAGGTGAGCGGGTCCACGAAGGGCACGTCGGCGACGATGCCGGAGAACAGCTCCGGCGCCAGGTTCGCGACGGCGCCCACGAGCAGGCCGCCGGCGCTGCCGCCCATCGCCACCAGCCGCCGCGGCTCCGCGCGGCCGGTGTCGACGAGATGTCGTGCAACGTCGACGAAGTCGGTGAAGGTGTTGCGCTTCTCCAGCTGCTTGCCGTGGTCGTACCAGGCACGACCCATCTCGCCGCCACCGCGCACGTGCGCCACCACGAAGGCCACGCCGCGGTCCATGAGCGAGAGCCTGGCGACGGAGAACCATGGGTCGAGGGTGGCCTCGTAGGAGCCGTAGCCGTACAACAGGGTCGGTGCCACGCCGTCGCCGACGTCCTTGCGCCGCACCACGGACACGGGGATCCGCGCGCCGTCGGACGCGGCCACCCAGAGCCGCTCGGCGGCGTACAGCGACGCCTCGTACCCGGGGACGTTGGCCCGCTTGAGCACCGTCTGCTCCCCCGTCGCCGGATCGAGCTCGAGGACGGTGCCCGGGGTCACGAAGGACTCGTACGCGAGGCGCAGCCGCGGCGCGTCCCACTCGGGGTTCGCTCCGGGTCCGAGGTTCACCAGTTCCTCGCCCGGGTCCCACTCGGTGAACTCCGGTGCCAACGTCGCCGCGGCGAGCGCGAGGCGGGGCAGGCCGCCCCGTCGGTACCCGAGGGCGAGCCGTCGGGCGTAGGCGTCCACGTACTCGAGCCGCACGTCGTCGCGGTGCGGAACGAGCACCGTCCACTCCTCGGGGGCATCCACGGAGGCCGAGGCGAGCTCGAAGTTGATCCCGGCGCGGTTGTGCAGGAACAGGAACCGGTCCTCGCCGCCGAGCACCGCATGCTCGACCGAGTACTCGACGTCCTCCTCGCGGGGCCGCAGAACGCGGAACTCGCCCGTCGGGTCCGCGGCGTCGAGGACGTGCGTCTCGGAGCTCAGCGTCGACGAGGCGGCGATCATGAGGTACTTCTCGCTGCGGGTCAGCCCGATGCCGACGCCGAAGCGCTGGTCGGTCTCGTGGAAGACCTTCACATCATCTGCGGTCGAGCCGATCTCGTGCCGCCAGATCGTGTCGGCGCGCCAGGCGTCGTCGACGGTGGTGTAGAACAGGTGTCGCCCGTCGAGGGCCCAGGTGGCGCCGTAGAAGACACCCTCGACGGTATCGGACAACGCCTCGCCGGTGTCGATGTTCCTGATACGCAGCGTGAACCGCTCGTCGCCCGAGGTGTCCAGCGAGTAGGCCAGCAGCGCACCGTCGGGCGAGACCGAGGCGGCGCCGACGGCGATGTACTCGTGCCCCTCCGCCTCGACGTTGAGGTCGAGGAGCACCTGCTCGCCGGGCAGCGGCTCGTCGGAGAGGACCGGCGGGATCCAGTCCTCGGGGCCGGCGATCGGTGCGCGGCAATGGATCCCGTACTGCTTGCCCTCGACGGTGCGCGCGTAGTACCAGTGATCCTTGCGGCGCTGCGGGACCGACATGTCGGTCTCCTGGGTGTGCGCCTTGATCTCGCCGAAGATCGCCTCGCGTAGCGGCTCGTGGTCCGCGGTGGCCGCGTCGGTGAAGGCGTTGTGGGCGCGGAGGTAGTCGAGCACCTCGTCGTCGGAGGTGTCGGCGAGCCAGGCGTAATCGTCGATCACGGTGTCGCCGTGGAAGGTCCGCGGCGCCGGGACCTTCTTCGCGACGGGCTGGGCCGGGGCGCTCATGCCGCTCCGCCCGGCCAGTCGGCGAAGCTCAGGCCCGAGATGCGCTCGTAGGCCTCGATGTAGCGGGCGCGGGTCCGTTCGACCACGTCGGCGGGGAGGGGCGGCGGCGGACTGCCGGCGTCGGTCGACCAGCCGGATTCCTTGGTGAGCCAGTCACGCACGATCTGCTTGTCGAAGCTCGGAAGCGCGGACCCGGGAGAATACAGATCGCCGTCCCAGTAGCGCGAGGAGTCGGGCGTGAGCACCTCGTCGGCGAGGAGGAGGTCACCGTCGGAGCTGCGCCCGAATTCGAACTTGGTGTCCGCGAGAATGATCCCGCGCTCGCGGGCGATGTCGGCGCCGCGCGCGTAGACGTCCAAGGTGAGCTCGCGCAGCCGCGTCGCCAGCTCGAGGCCGACGTCCTCGGCGACGCGCTCGAAGGAGACGTTCTCGTCGTGGTCGCCCACGGCGGCCTTGGTCGCGGGGGTGAAGATCGGCGGGTCGATGCGGCTGCCGTCGACCAGGCCCGCCGGGAGTGGCACGCCGCACACCTCGCCGTTCGCGCGGTACTCCTTGAGGCCGGAGCCCGTGAGGTAGCCGCGGGCTACGCATTCCACCGGCACCATGTCGAGCCGGCGCGTGACGAGCGCGCGGCCGAGCACCGACTCGGGGATGCGCGGATCGTCGGCAGGCCCGGCGAGGTGGTTCGCCACCCCGAGGGCGTCGAAGAAGAAGACCGACATCGCCGTGAGCACGCGCCCCTTGTCGGGGATCGCGGTGTCCAGGATGTAATCGTAGGCGCTGATCCGGTCGCTCGCGACGAGCAGCAGGTGCTCGTCGTCGATCTCGTACAGCTCGCGGACCTTGCCCGAGTAGATCGGCGTGTATTCGCTCAGTTCAGGACGCACTCCGCCACCTTATCGCCTGACGGTTCCCTGCGGTTTCGGCGGGCGAATCGCAGGTCGCGGCCGCCGAAACAGCAGGGAACGCGTCGGAGGGGAACCGTGCGTGCGGGTGGTGCGTCCAATTCATATGATCCGCCGAACGCGCGACCTACTGCGGACGGGGAGCCCGCACGCGATGCGGCACGACTCGATATCCGTCATTCAGGGCGTCCGGCGCGATGGCGCAGCCGCAGCTACCGCCCGCGACGTGCGCAACGCGCTGGCCATCGCGTACCCAGATGCCGTGTTCACCGGTTGGACCGCCGCGGCCCCCCACGGCGCCCTCTACACCGAGGGCCATGCACCGGAGATCCGCCTACCGCAACAGCGCACCCGGAAGGGAGTGATCATCCGCGTGGGCCGGCTGAACGACGAGGACGTCGAGATCGTCCTGCGCCGACGGGCCACGAGCGGGGCCCTCACGGCCGCGGACATCGCTCGGCACACCACCGACGACGAGGCAATCGCGGGCTTCGACCAGTGCCTTCGCGTCGATCGCTACGGCAGGTCGGTGACCACGAAGAGGGCTGTCCAGGCGTACCTCGACGCACACCCCCGGTTCTACGGCGCACGTCGGGTGCTGGCCGTGCTCGCCGAATCGAGCACCGGCACCGACTCGCATTGGGAGACGTACACGCGTCTCGCCGTCCATCGCTCAGGACTGACCTTCTTCACGCCCCAGTCACCGGTCCCCGGCACCCAGTACCACGTGGACCTCGGAGACCAGGAGCACCGGATCGCGATCGAGTACGACGGCGGATATCACCGCTCAGTCGCCCAGCAGCGAAAGGACATTCGCCGCTGGAACGCGATCACCGATCAGAAGTGGGTGATCATCAGAGTCACGTCGGAGACGCTCACCGGTGACCTCACGTCGTTCGTCGCTCGGATCGTGTCCGAGTTGCGACGACGCGGGTGGTCCGGCCCCGCACCGGCGGTCCCCCGTCTCCACCTCGCGGCGAGCACGACAGCGAAACCGGGATCATTCAGTTCCTAGCGGTTTCGGCGGGCGAATCGCAGGTCGCGACCGCCGAAACAGCAGGGAACCGGGGGTCAGAGGATGGGCGCGGGGGTGTAGCCGGCGGCGGAAGGGTACTTCGCGACGAGTTCCTCGACGGACGCGACGACCTGGGCCACCTGGGCCTCGGCGGCGCCGGTGAAGGCGGCGCGGTCGGCCAGCGCCGCATCGAGATCCGCGCGCGACAGTCCGAGGCGGGAGTCGCCGGCGAGGCGGTCCAGCAGGTCGGGCTCCTTGCCCTCCTCGCGCATGGCCAGTGCCACGGCGACGGCGTGCTCCTTGATCGCCTCGTGTGCGACCTCGCGGCCGACGCCCGCGCGCACGGCCGCCATGAGGACTCGGGTGGTGGCGAGGAAGGGCAGGTAGCGGTTCAGCTCGTTCTCGATCACGGCGGGGTAAGCGCCGAACTCGTCGAGGACGGTCAGGAAGGTCTCGAAGAGGCCGTCGATCGCGAAGAACGAATCCGGCAGGGCCACGCGGCGGATCACGGAGCAGAAGACGTCGCCCTCGTTCCACTGCGAGCCCGCCATCTCGGCCGCCATCGAGCCGAAGCCGCGCAGGATCACGGTCAGGCCGTTGACGCGCTCGCACGAGCGGGTGTTCATCTTGTGCGGCATCGCGGAGCTGCCCACCTGGCCGGGCTGGAAGCCTTCGGTGACCAGCTCGTGCCCGGCCATGAGCCGGATCGTCGTGGCCATCGACGACGGTCCCGCCGCCACCTGGACCAGGGCACTCACGACATCGTGATCGAGCGAGCGCGGATACACCTGGCCGACGGAGACGAAGGACTGCGAGAAGCCCAAATGCTCGGCGACGCGCGACTCCAGCTCAGCCAGCTTGGCGGCGTCGCCGCCGAGGAGGTCGAGCATGTCCTGCGAGGTGCCCATCGGGCCCTTGATGCCGCGCAGCGGGTAGCGGCCGATGAGGTCCTCGAGTCGGGCGATCGCCACCAACATCTCGTTGGCCGCCGAAGCGAAGCGCTTCCCCAGCGTCGTGGCCTGCGCCGCGACGTTGTGCGAGCGGCCCGCCATGACGACCGACGAGTACTGCGCGGCCCGCTCGGCGAGCCGGGCCGCCACAGCCACGGCGTGGTCGCGGACGTACTCCAGCGAGCGCAGCACCTGCAGCTGCTCGACGTTCTCCGTCAGGTCGCGCGAGGTCATGCCCTTGTGGATCTGCTCGAAGCCGGCGAGGTCGCTGAACTCCTCGATCCGAGCCTTCACGTCGTGCCGGGTGATCCGCTCGCGCTCCGCGATCGACGCGAGGTCCACCTGGTCGACGACCTTCTCGTACGCCTCGACGGCACCGTCGGGAACATCGATCCCGAGGTCGCGCTGCGCCCTCAGCACCGCGATCCACAGCTGGCGCTCCAGCACGATCTTGTACTCCGGCGACCACAGCTCGCGCATGCGCGGGCTGGCGTACCGGTTGGCGAGGACGTCGGGGATGCGGGGAGTGCTCACGCCGTGATTCTCTCATGTGCGGTCAGGGGGCAAGTCACGGAAGGGCGGGCGCCAGATCGTCGACGACGGTGCCGAGCGCCTCGCGCACAGCGCGAGGCACGTCCGCACCGTGGGTGGTCAGCGCCGCGAGCACGGCACCGTCCTCGGCGGCCATCAGCCGGTCGACGCCCGGTCCCGTCGCCCGGCGACCCGAGCGAGTGAGCACCTCGACGTGTAGCTCCGCCAGCACGTTCCGCACCTGCGCCTGCAGGCGGGTGAGCTCGGGATCGCGCGTGCACAACACCATCCGCTCGTACCGCGAGACGAGGGCGCCGTGCTCGGCGGCGGAGTCGCAGGCGAAGAAGACCGAGGTGAGAAGCTTCGCTACCGCCGAATCGCCACGCTTGCGCCGGCTCACCGCATCCACACGGCCACGGACCGCTGCGATGTCCAGCTCGCCCGCGTAGGCGACGGCATTCGAGAGCAGGTCGCCCAGTGACTCGAAGTAGTAGGTCGTCGCCGCCAGGGGGATGTGCGCGCGGTGCGCGACCGCCCGGTGCCGCACCGATTCGAAGCCGCCCTCGACGAGGAGTTCTCCGGCCGCCGCCACGAGGGCCGCGCGCCGGCGCTCACCCTTGGGCGTGGTCGCGGCTGTCATCTGGGACATGCTGCCAGCAGGTCCCGCCCGGCCTGAGGGTTTCGACCAAATCGTCGACACCCATCGGTTCCGACATCGGAAAATGCGCTACTGCAACGCTTGGTGGCCGATGTCCGTGCGGAAATGACTGCCCGGCAGCTTGATACGCCCGAGTTTGGAGTAGGCGTCCGCGCGGGCCGCCCCCAGGTCATCGCCGACGCCGACCACATTGAGCACGCGGCCCCCGTTCGAAACCAGGCGTCCATCGGCGTCGACAGCCGTCCCGGCGTGGTAGATCCCCGCGCCGTCGGCCCCCGTGATGACATCGCCCTTGCGCGGCGCGGCCGGGTAGTTCTCAGCGGCGAGCACCACGGTGATGGCGGCCCCGTCGCGCCACCGGAGCGGAGGCAGCGCGCCGAGCGTGCCCGTCGCGGTGGCGCCCAGCGCCTCGCCGAGCGGCGATTCCAGGAGGCTCAGGACCGCCTGCGTCTCGGGGTCGCCGAAGCGGCAGTTGAACTCGACGACGGCCGGGCCCTCGGCCCCCATGGCGAGGCCCGCGTACAGCAGGCCGGAGAACGGGGTTCCGCGGCGCGCCATCTCGCGCGCGACGGGCCGCACAACGGTCTCGACGATCTCGTCGACCGCGCCCTCCGCGAGCCACGGCAGCGGCGCATAGGCACCCATGCCGCCGGTGTTGGGCCCGGTGTCGCCGTCGCCGACGCGCTTGTGATCCTGCGCGGGCAGCAGCGGTACGACGTCCTCGCCGTCGACGAGGCAGAACAGCGAGACCTCGGGCCCGTCGAGGAAGGACTCGAGCAGCGCGGGCCGGCCGGACTCGATCAGGTCGGCGGCATGCGCCCGGGCAGCGGCGCGGTCGGCGGTGACGACGACACCCTTACCCGCGGCCAGGCCGTCGTCCTTGACGACCCAGGTGGGGCCGAAGCGGTCGAGTGCGGCGTCGATCTCCGCCGGGCTGTCGATGATCTCGCTGCGCGCGGTACGCACGCCGGCGACGTCCATGACGTCCTTGGCGAAGGCCTTCGATCCCTCGATCTGCGCCGCCGCGGCGGACGGGCCGAAGACGGCGATACCGCGCGCGCGGACCGCGTCGGCGACGCCGAGAACCAGCGGGACCTCGGGGCCGATCACCACGAGGTCGGCGCCCAGGCTCGCAGCGAGGGCCGCCACCTCGTCGCCGGAGGAGGCGTCGATGTCGTGGTTCGTCGCGATCGCCGCGGTGCCCGGGTTGCCCGGGGCCGCATGGAGCTCGGTGACCTGTGGGTCACGGGTGAGCGCGTCGAGGAGGGCGTGTTCGCGGCCGCCTGTGCCGATGACGAGTACTCGCACGGTCATGACACTACCGGGCACCTCCACTAGCCTGGCCCCATGGCATCCGTCTTCTCCAAGATCATCGCCGGTGAGCTCCCCGGCCGGTTCGTGTACCAGGACGATTCGGTGGTGGCGTTCCTGACCATCGCCCCGCTCACACAGGGCCACGTGTTGGTGGTGCCGCGTGACGAGGTGGACCACTGGGAGTCCGTCGACGACGAACTGTGGGCCCACCTCAACGGCGTCGCGCGCAAGCTGGGACGCGCCGTCAAGCGCGCCTTCGACGCGCCGCGCGCGGGCCTGATCGTCGCCGGCTTCGAGATCCCGCACCTGCACCTGCACGTCTTCCCCGCGTACGGGCTCACCGATTTCGACTTCACAAGCGTCGACCCGAATCCGACGCCGGAGTCGCTCGACGACGCACAGACGAAGATCGTCGAGGCGCTCGCCGCAGAGTGACCCTCCCGGCGCGCTAGCCGGGCAGGCGCACCGTGAAGGTGGCTCCCTCCCCCGGCGCGGTGTCGACGGTGACGGTGCCCCCGTGCCGCTCGACGATGCCCTGGACGATCGACAGGCCCAGGCCCGCGCCGCCGCTGCCGCGGCTGCGTGAGGAATCGGTGCGGTAGAACCGTTCGAAGACGCGCTCGGCCTCGTCGGGCTCCATGCCCGGACCGGTGTCGGCGACGGACAGCACCACTGCGCCCGGCTCCTCGGCGAGCCGGACGCGCACCGTCGCCTCGTCGGGCGTGTGCCGCAGCGCGTTCGACACCAGGTTGGTCACCACCTGATGCAGCCGGTCGCGGTCGCCGGACATGGTGACCGCCCCGTCGAGGTCGGCACCGTCGACCTCGAGCGCGATGTCCCGACCCGGCTCGCGGGCCTGCGCGGCGTGCACCACGTCGTCGGCGACCGACACCAGATCGACGGCGTCGGAGGCCAGCGGGCGGCGGGCGTCCAGGCGCGCAAGCAGCAGGAGGTCCTCGACGAGCAGACCCATTCGCTCCGCCTCGGACTCGATGCGGGACATGACGAATCCGGTGTCGTCGGTGGCGCCCTGCCGATACAGCTCGGCGAAGCCGCGAATCGACGTGAGCGGGGTCCGCAGCTCGTGCGAGGCGTCACCGACGAAGCGACGCATCCGTTCCTCGTCGGCACGGGCCCGCTCCTCCGACGACGCGACCCGGTCGAACGAGTCCTGGACCTGATGCAGCATCGTGTTGATCGACGTCGAGAGCCTGCCGACCTCGGTGTGCGGCGGAGCCTCGGGAACGCGGCGCGTGAGGTCGCCCGCCGCGATGGCCTCGGCGGTGGCCTCCACCTCCTCCAATGGCCGCAGCGACCGGCGCACGACGAGGTAGCCGAGGCCGCCCGCGATGACAAGGACGCCGCCGCCGATGAGCAGTTCCAGCACGATCATGGCGCGCAGAGTGGAGTCGACGTCCGAGAGCGTGACCGCGACGAAAGCGACGCCGTACTGCGAACTCGACTGCACGACCCGCCACTGCGGCCCCTTATCGCCGACGGAGCTCACGGTGACGGCGTCGCCGTGCAAGTCGCCGAGGCCGGACAGGTCCGGCTGCTCGGTGAAGTCGGGGTTGCTGATCCGCAGCTGGGTGCCGTCCGGCAGAAAAACGGCCTGGTAGAAGCGGGTGGGCGGAGGCTTGCCACCGCGCACCGGCTCGGGCAGGCTCGGCTTCGGACGGGCCCAGGTGTCGGCGGCCTGCCGCAGCGTCTGATCCTCGCGGGAGAGGAGCTGATCCTTCATCGCCGCGGTCAGTGCGGTGCCGGAGGCCAGGAGGCCCAGGAAGACGAGGCCGACGACCAGCGCGACCAGGGACAGGCGCAGCGGCACGCGGGAGGCGAACGAGGTGCGGGACGTCGAACCCATGCGGGCCTACCGGGGTTCGCGGAGCACGTACCCCACGCCGCGGAGAGTGTGGATGAGCCGCTTCTCGCCCGTGTCGACCTTGCGGCGTAGATAGGAGACGTAGGACTCGACGACGTTGACGTCGCCGCCGAAGTCGTAGTGCCAGACGTGGTCGAGGATCCGCGGCTTCGACAGGACCACCCCAGCATTGACCATGAAGTAGCGCAGCAGCGTGAACTCCGTGGGCGAGAGCGAGACCAGCTCGCCCGCCTTCCACACCTCGTGCGTCTCGTCGTCCAGCTCCAGGTCCGCGAAGGCCAGGCGGGTCGAGGCCTCGTCCTCGCCGAAGCCGTGGCGCCGCAGCAGCACGTTGATCCGGGCCACGACCTCCTCGAGGCTGAAGGGCTTGGTGACGTAGTCATCGCCGCCCAGTGTGAGGCCGGCGACCTTGTCTTCGACCGAATCGCGCGCAGTGAGGAACAGCGCGGGCGCCTCGATCCCGTCCTGGCGCAGCCGCTTGAGCAGGCCGAGGCCGTCCATACCCGGCATCATGATGTCCAGCACCATCACGTCGGGCCGGAAGGTGCGCACACGGTCGAGCGCAGCGGGGCCGTCCGAGGCCACGGCCACGTCGAAGCCCTGAAACTTCAGGCTCACCTGCAGCAGTTCCCGGATGCTCTGCTCGTCGTCGACCACGAGCACGCGGGGCATCGATTCGTCTTTAGCACTGGACACACCGTCATAGTGCACGCTCGGGCGTCCGGGACTCTGACGACTCGCTGTCAGTTCCCTGTGAACGTCGCGTCGAGGTTCGGTTCGCTACAGGGAGGCGAGGATCTCCGGAGTCACGGGGTCGACGATGTCCTGCACCTCGGGGTGCTTGGAGACGTACCGCTTGACCAGCGGGCACACCGGGACCACGCGCTTGCCGGCGGCGCGGGTGTCCTCCAGCGCATCGTGCACGAGAATGCCGCTCAGGCCTCGGCCGGAGAACTTCTCGTCGAGCTCGGTGTGCGGGAAGATGCGCTGCTCACCGCGGTCGATGAAGACGGTGAAGCCGGCGAGCTCCCCGTCGACGGTGATGTCGTAGCGCCCCTCGGCGTCGTTGCGGGAGACGGCGACGGTCTCGGTGGTCTCGGTCATTGCGGGTTCCTCCTGCGGGGCTTGAGCCGGGTGGTCGGAAGCGGGGGCGCCGGCAGGTACTGATCGTCGCGCCATCCACTCACACTGCCGAAACGCGCGGCGCGCGCCTGCCATTCCTCGCGGTACCCGACGATCTCCTCGTGGGTGCGGCCCACGAAGTTCCACCACATAATGATGTCCTCGTCGAAGGGGATGCCGCCCAGCAGGACCACCCGCGCGTCCTCCTCGGTGGGGTTGTGCAGGCGGAGGCCGCCGAGCCCCGGCCCGGCGTAGCCGAGGTCGCCCCAGGCGAGGGCGACACCGTCGAACAGGAGCTTCTGCGTGTCGAGCAGGACGCCGTGCTCGAAAGCGGTGTCGACGGCGAGGCTGACCCGCGCGCCGGGACGCAGGATCAGCTCCGCGCCGAGGAGCGGGGTGGCGGTGACGATCGGCGAGGTGCTGCCCGCGAGCTCGCCGATGAAGACGCGGGCGGTGCCGCCCGGGCCGCCCGACCGCACGTCGGGCAGGTCGACGGCGAGCGGCGCGTAGTGCTGGAAGCCGTTGGGCGCGTTCCGCGCCCGTTCCGGCAGCGCCAGCCACAGCTGGACGCCGTGCAGGCGGCGGGTCTCCGGGGTGGAGACCTCGGAGTGGCTGATGCCGTAGCCGGCGGACATGAGGTTGATCTCGCCCGGCAGGACCGGCGCCTCGACGCCTGCGCTGTCGCGGTGCTCGATCTCACCCTCGAACAGCCAGCTGACGGTCTGTAGGCCGGTGTGCGGGTGGGGCGGGACGTTCATGCCGCCGGAGCGGTCCACCTCGTCGGGGCCGTAGTGGTCGGCGAAGCACCACGCCCCGATCATCGAGCGCTCGTGCGTGGGGAGGGTGCGACGCACCGTCATCGCGCGGGGGCCGCCGAGCGGGACCTCTCGGGCCTCGATCACCTCCACGCCGGCACCGGAGGCCGGCGCATCCACCGTGGCCCCGCACTCGACCTCTTCGGGCTGTCGGTCGACGTTGCTCATGACCGCTAGCCTAGTGCCATGCCAGCCCAGCGCGTGCGGATCGACAAGGCCTCCCCCCGGATCTACAAGCAGTTGATCGCGGTCTCGACAGAGGTGGCCGAGGCGGCCGCCGCCGTCGGAATCGGCCGTGACGTGGTCGAATTGGTGAACCTTCGGTGCTCACAGCTCAACGGCTGCGCCTACTGCCTCGACCTGCACGCGCGAGCCGGGCGCGCAGCCGGTCTCGCCGACCAGCAGCTCGACGTGGTGGCCGCCTGGCGCGAGGCGCCCGGGTTGTTCGACGACGTGCAGCGCGCCGCGCTCGAGATCGCCGAGCTCGTGACGCAGCTACCCCCGCACCACGCGGCGGACATCGCCTACGACCGCGCCACCGACGTGCTCGACGAGGCCCAGGCCTCCGTACTCATCTGGGCCGCCGTGACGATCAACGCCTTCAACCGGGTATCCGTGATCAGCGGGTACGAGGTGCGGCACCGCATGTGAGTGCGGCGCCGCCGCGCGGTATCAGAGGGCCGGCTCGTACGAGACCTGGTCGCCGTTCGGAACGGCGGCGGCGATCCCGGCGGCCGCCGCCAGGGCGGCGGTGGCGGCGACGATCTTCCTCTGCGTGGTCATGACTGCTCTTCTCCGTGGCCGCCCTGCTGCCCCGCAGCAACACGCCGGAATCTTGAGCTGCGCACAAGAGCCACTTAACGCGCAGGTCAGGGCGGGCTGTTGCGCCTCGCCACAGGGCGACATCACGGCGATGATGGCGTGCATGAGAATCGACCTCGCCCTGCGGATCACCGGGCTCGTCGCCGTGGCGGCGGTCGCAGCAGCGGCGTGCGACACCCCGGCACCGTCGGGCGCCCCCGATTCCCCGTCGTCGAGCGCTGCACCGGCTCCGCCCGCGTGCGGTGCGGACTCGGTCACGCGGCGCTCCGACTACGACGCTCCGCTGCGGTGCGTGCTGCACGACGCCCGGTTCCCGCGCTTGACGTTCGACTACTCCGATCCCGGATTCGCCGGCCCCGCCGGGCGCGACCAGGTCATCGTCGTCCGCGAGGGCGAGCGGGTGGTGCAGACGATCACCGAACGCACGATCTCCTACGCGCCGGGGACGCCGCTGGTCCCCCGATGGGCGAACGACGGCAACGGCCAGCTGGCCGTCGTCACCAACTCGGGCGGGACCGGCGGGGTCGGCCTCGCGGTGTGGCGTGCCCGTGGTCCCGAAGGGCCGTTCGTCAGGGGCGGCGAGCTGTTCGGGTTCCCGTGGCGAACCGCGACGACCGACGAGGGCTTCACCGCGCTCTACGCGCACGGCTCGGCGGCGAGCGGCGGCTACACGATCTTCCGGCTGGTCGGCGATCGGGTCGTCGGCCTGTTCTCGTTGCCGGTGGCGGTGGCGGGCTCGCGCGGCGTCAGCCTCGACGGGGCCGGCCCCATCGTGACCAACCGCAACACCGCATGCCGCGCAGAGACGCCGACGCCCGCGCAGGCCCGGGCACTCGGCGACGCGGGCGTGACCGCCGCCGGATACGGGGAGCGGCTCTGTCGCCAGGCCTGGGTGGGCAGAACCTACGCGGGGTGACGGTCTCCGCCCTCGGGTGGATGCCGCGCACCGTCGGGCGTGGTTGGGTGGGAGCATGACGGAACGGATCACGGAGTTCACGCGCTCGGGACTCACCTTCCCGGTGGTCGACAGCGGCCCGATCGACGGCGAGATCGTCGTTCTGCTGCACGGTTTCCCGCAGACGCCCACCTCCTGGGCGGCGACGGCCGAGCACCTGCACGCTCAGGGGTACCGCACCGTCGTGCCGTGGCAGCGGGGGTACGCGCGGACGGCGAGCCCGGCGCGGCGCTGGCAGTACCGAAGCTCCGAACTGGCCGCCGACGCCGCGGCGCTGCTGGAGCGGACCGGGCCGGCGCATCTCGTCGGGCACGACTGGGGTTCGTCGACGGCGTGGCTCACCGCCGCCACGTACCCCCACCTGGTGCGCACACTGACCGCCGTCTCGGTGCCGCACCCCTTCGCCTTCCTGCGAGCCTTCCTCCGCTCCGACCAGGCGCTGAAGTCGTACTACATGTACTTGTTCCAGATCCCCGCCGTGCCGGAGCTGTTGGCCCGACGGTTCCCGGGGCGCTTCGAGGCCTTCCTCCGCGCGAGCGGCATGCCCGACGATGCGATCCGCACCGTCGTGCACGAGGTACTGACGCCCGGACTGCTGGGCGGCGGCCTGAACTACTACCGCGGCATGCCCTTCACCACGGTCAAGCCGGGGCAGAACACGCGGATCGCGTGCCCGGTGACGTACATCTGGAGCACCGACGACGTCGCGCTGACCAGGGCCGGGGCGGAGCTCGCGGGCGAGTACGTCGACGGGCCGTACCGGTTCGTGGTGCTCGACGGGGTGAGCCACTGGATCCCCGACGAGCGGCCAGAGGAGCTCGCGGCGGAGATCGTGGGCACGGCGGCGCTGGCCTGAGCGACCGCCCGTCGCGGGGCAGCCGGGCGGTCGATCGCGCTAGAGGATGCGCTGCATCAGGACCAGGTCCAGCCAGCGACCGAACTTGATACCCACCTGCGGCATCTGGCCGGTCACCCGGAAGCCGAGCTTGCGATGCAGGGCGACCGAGGCGTGGTTGGACTCCTCGATCGCCGCGACGACGACGTGCACGTCGGACTGCTGCGCGCGCTCGATGAGCGCGTTCATCAACGCCTCGGCAATGCCGCGGCGGTAGAAGCCGTCGGCCACGTACACCGAGTTCTCGACGGTGTGCCGGTACCCCGACTTGGCGCGGAAGGGCCCGTACGAGGCGTACCCGCCCAGCTCACCGTCGACGATGGCGACGAGGACCGGGAACCCACCCGCACGGCGCTCGGCCAGCCAGGCCTCGCGCTCGGCGAGGTCGGCCTTCTCCTCGGACCAGATTGCGGTCGAGTGCTCCACGGCATCGTTGTGGATGACGAGGATCGCCGGCAGGTCGGCAGGCTGGGCGTCGCGGATCTCCATGCGGCCAGCTTATTGCTCGGCCACGAAGATGCAGAACGGGTGCCCGTCGAGGTCGGCGTAGACGCGCAGCGGGTCCTCCGGGTCGTGGAGGCCGTCGTCGACGAGGGTGCCGCCGAGTTCGAGGACGCGGCGGTGATGCTCCGCGAGTTCGTCGTCGCCGGGGAGGTACTCAAGATCGAGGAGAGCGCGGTAGAACTCCGCGGACCGTCGGGCGTCCGCGGCGTCCACGACCAATTGCCGGAAGCGGGGAGGTGCCATGCGTCCACGATGTCATCACCGACACTGGCGCGCCGGGCATTTCACCCGAAGCGGGATGAACCCTCCGCAGTTCCCGATCCCCCGGCGTGCCGCACTGGTCGTGCGAGTAGTTTCGCACCGCAATGTTCTGCTCCGCGCGCCCCCCGGCGGCCGCGACGGACCGCCGGAGGGAGTCGCTTGACCGCACCGCAGATCCTCTCGCTCGCCCTCCTCGTGGCGGTCCTGGTCATCGCGATCTGGCGCCGGATGAACATCGGCGTACTGGCCCTCGCCGCAGCACTACCCGTGCTCGCGTTCTCCGGGTTCGACCCGAAGGTCATGTACACGACCTTTCCCGGCGACATCTTCGTGCTGATCGCCGGTGTCTCGCTTCTGTTCGCGCACCTCGAACGCAGCGGCGCACTGGAGCTGCTCGTGGACCGGGTCTACGCGGCGATCGGTGACCGGCACGGCCTGATCCCCTGGGCCGGCTTCGTGATCGGCGCAGCACTGTCGACCGCGGGAGCGTTCTCGACGGCGCCGATCGCCTTCCTCGTCCCGATGGTCGCGCACGTCGGGGTCCGGTCGAAACGGACCTTCCTGATCAGCGAGCTGGCCGTGATCATCGGCGCCAACTCGGCGGGCCTGTCGCCGTTGAACCCCACCGGGGCGGTGGTGCGCGCCGCCGCGAACAAGGTGGGCGTGGGCTACTCGGGGTGGGGCCTATGGGCGGTGTCGGTGACGGTCGCGGTGATCGTCGTCGCGGTCCTGCAGGGCCTCACCGCCGTCGCCCGCAGGCGGGGCAACCCGGTCGAGGCGACCCCGGCACCGGCGGCAGCGGAGCGGCACGACGCACCGTCGAACCCGTGGTACATGGCCGCCTCCGGTACCGCATTGCTCGCCTTCGTGCTGCTGGTGGTGCTCGCGAAGACCGACGTGGGCGTGACCGCGATGTGCCTGGCGGCACTGCTGCAGATCGTCTTCCACTCCCACGCGGACGAGCGAGCGCTGCTCGCGCGGATCCCGTGGAACTCGATCCTGCTGCTCTGCGGCCTGCTGACCTACCTGGGGCTGATGCAGAAGATCGGCACGATGGACTCGATCGCGTACATCCTGCGGCATCTCGGGACAGGGGCGCTGTTGATCCTCGTGATCGCCTATCTGACGGCGCTGCTGTGCAACATCGAGAGTTCGACCCTCGGAGTCCTCGGGCTGACGATGCCGATAGCGTTCGGTTCCTTCGGTCACACCGGAGTCGTGTTCTGGGTGACGGCGGCGAGCTGCGTGCCCGCCGCCCTGATGGTCATGAACCCGATCCACGTCGCGGGAACCCTGATCATCGGCAATACCGTGCACGAGGAACAGGATCTGCTGTTCCGGCGACTGTTGACGCTGGCAGCTGCGCTCGCCGTCATCACCCCGGGCCTACTGAGCCTGATCCCGATCGCGCTGCTCTGACCCATCGGTCTCGCAGCCCGGGACATCGCCCGGCGGTCACTCCGCGACGATGCGGGGCGTCTCCGAGGCCTTCGCGGTGAACTCCGGCGCGCGCTTGTCGAGGAAGGCGGCGACGCCCTCCTTGCCGTCGCCGATCGACGAGTAGTACATCGCCAGAGAATCGGCCAGGTGCGCGTCGAGCGGCTTCGCGGAGCCGAGACCCCGGTAGATCAGCTGCTTGTTGAGCGCGACGCCTGCGGCGGAGCGGCCCACGGTCCAGGAGCGGGCGAGCTCCTGTGCGGCGGTCACCAGCTCGTCGGGCTCGTGCAGGCTGCGGACCAGGCGGCCCTCGCGCGCCTGCTCGGCGGTGAGGATGTCCGCGGAGTAGACCCACTCCAGGGCCTGCGCCGGGCCGACGATCCGAGGTAGGAACCAGCTGGAACACGCCTCCATGACGATGCCGAGCCGGCCGAAGACGAAGCCTATGCGCGCCTTGGTCGAGGCGAGGCGGGTGTCCATGGCGAGGGTCATCGTCGCGCCGATGCCCACCGCGGGGCCGTTGATAGCGGCGATCACCGGCTTCGGAAGCGAGTAGATCGCCAGCGTGAGCTTGCCGCCGGTGTCGCGCACGCCGTCCTGATACGGAGCCCGGTCGTACGCGGCGGCGAACTCCTCGGGGGTCGGCTGCACCGACTCGTCGAGACCGAAGACGTTGCCCTCGCCGGTGAGGTCCATGCCTGCGCAGAAGGCGCGGCCCGCACCGGTGACCACGACGGCCCGCACCTCGTCGCGCCGGGCCTGGACCTCGAAGAACTTCGTCAGCTCCCGTGCCATCGTGACGCTGAAGGCGTTGAGCTGATCCGGGCGATCGAGCACGAGGGTGGCGATGCCGTCGTCGTCGAGCGTCCAGCTGATGGTCTCGAAGGAATCAGTCATGCTGGTCACGATATGCTGACGCCGCGACCGTGAGGCCGCACGCCTCCCTAGCTCAGTGGTAGAGCACCGCTCTTGTAAAGCGAAGGTCGTCGGTTCAATCCCGACGGGGGGCTCCGCGAAAGGAGCGACGATGTCGACAACGGTCGAGGTCATCCTGATCGCCGCGCTGGTGCTCGGCCTGGTCGCCCTGGTCTTCGGCCTCGTACACCTGTGGAACTCCACGGTCGAGGGGACCTCCCGGGAGCAGAGGATCGACGGCTTCGTCGACCGGCTCAGCGATCGGTTCTTCGACCGCTGAGGTGGAAGATCGACGCCGCTGCGCCGTGTCGCGGACATGAGGTCGGCGTGTCGCGGCGGCGCGGCGTCGATCTTTCACTCGGATCGTCAGCCGCGCAGGGCGGAGGCGAAGATGCCGGGCAGTTTCAGCCACGAGGGCTTCGCGGCGAACTCGGTGAGCCGGCGGCCCGTCGTCGCGCCCGTGCGGTTGGTGACGAACCAGGGCGGCTTCGGCGACATCGACAGCTCGCCGCCCGCGAAGGAGCGGGGCGACGGACGGAAGGGCCCGCGCACGACGGTCCGCTCGACATCGTCGAGGAGCAGCGCATTGTGGACGATGCCGATCCCGCTCTGCACGTCGTCGATGGTGTGGCCGGGGAAGGCGCCCCAGGACGCCCGGGCGGTGAGGTAGCCGACGCCGGTCCAGGCGTTCACCGCGATGGTGCCGTACTGCAGTTCCCCGATCGCCCGGTCGAAGGCCGAGCCGAGGGCCTTGATGGTCGCGGGGTCGGCGACGATGTTCACGCCGAGGGTGCCCTCGAAGTCCTCGTTGGCGGCGCGGACAGCGGTCGCGAGGAAGCCGGCGGCGTCGCCGGGCAGCTCGAGCACGCCGTAGACCGGCGCGAAGTACTCCGTATGCAGCGCCTCCTCCGTCCGGTCGGCCTGCAGGCCGAAAACGAGGGTGCGAGCACCGTCGGGCCCGACGGCCTGCGCCCGCTCGCCGTACCCGGCCCGGGCCGCGGCGACGCGATCGGCCGAACCCGGGTAGTAGTCGCGGCGCGACGGGGCGCGGTCGAAGGCCTCGCGCAGCTCGTGGAGGAACTCCTCCTTCTGCGGCCAGTCGGCACCGATGACGGCCACCTGCGAGGCGACGCAGTTGTAGCCGTTGTTGTGCAGGCGCTGCGTGGCGAGGTGCTCGGCCTGGAACCGCAGGTCGGCGGCCGACCACTCGCCCGGTACGACGATGGTCGGCGAGACGCCGCCGAGCTCGCTGGTGATCGACTTGTCGAGCAGCGGACGGTTCTCGGCCTTGCGCTGCGCCCCTTCGGAACCCGTGCCGAAGACGATGGCGTCGTGAGTGCGCGCGCTGCCGGTCATGTGCACCGTCGTCACACCGGGGTGGTTGACGAGCGCGCCGCCCACATCGGCGCCGCCGGTCACGATGCGGACCACGCCGTGGTCGATGAGCGGGGCGAAGGCGGCGCGATAAGTGTCCAGCAGCGGGTCAGTGACCGGGTTGAGCTTGAGCAGCACCACGCGGTTGTCGGCGTAGAGCTGGTACAGCGTGTCGAGCGGCGGGATGGAGAAGATGTTGCCCGCGCCGAGCACGCCGGCGATGCCGTGGGTCACCGTCGGATCGAGGGATCCGAGCCCCGCGCGGTCACGGACCGCGGCGGCGTCGACGCCCGGGACGGTCCAGACCTGCGCACTGAAACCGCTGAGCAGGAGCTGGTCGAAGGCGCTGTGCGGCAACACCTCGACGGCCGACCGGCCGCCGGGTGCGGGGTTGATGGTGAAGCCGTCGACGGGGCTGCGCCCCTCCTCGAGCGCCGCCAGCGAGGTCGCGAGCGCCTCGCACGCGGTGATCACGGAGTACGGGCCGGAGAGCCATTCCTCACCGAGCAGCGTGGAGTCGGCGGGCAGGCCCTTGATCCCGGCGGCCGCGTCGACCCACTGCTGCGCGACGGCGGCGGTGGCCTCCCGCACCTCGTCGAGCAGAGCGCGGCGCTCCGCGAGCGTCGTGGCGGCCCAGGCGCGCTCGCCCTGCTGCAGGTCGGCGACAGCGGCGTCGAGGACTGATTCGGTGGTGGTCATGAGCTCTCCGGTCTCCGTACGGCCCGGGGGGTGAGCCGGGTCACTGTTCCCCTTCGAGTCTGGCCGTCGGCGGCGGCGCGGGCATCGTGCCTGAGTTCCGCCTGCACACCGGCCGTGTTGTGCTCACGCACAACGACCAGGCCGAGACCGGCGGCTACCATCGAGGCGTGTCGACGATCACAGCACCGTCCGGTGCCACCCCCGCGGAGTTCGCCCGACTGCTGGTGGACGACGTGGAATCGCTCACCGACGAGCTGGTGGAACGGATCCTCGCGGGCGAGCACGCCTACGCCGAGAGCACGCTCATCACCTCCGAGGAGCTGCGCGAGGCTGTGCGCGCGAACCTCGACTCGGTGCTGCGGCAGCTGGGCGGCGACCCCGATGACGACCTGCACGCCGCCCGCGCGACCGGTCGGCTCAAAGCCGAGTACGGCTTCCCCCTGGCCGCCCTGCTGCACGCCTACCGGCTGGCCGGGCGCCTCGTCTGGGACCACATGCGCGCCGCGTGCACCGACCATCCCGAGCTGCTGCCCGACATCGGCGGCGACGTCTGGCGCATCATCGACGACTACTCGACCGCCGCAGCCGAGGAGTACGGACGCGCGGTCGCCGATCGCACCACCCGGCACACCGAACTGCTCCGCGTGGAGCTGCGCGCCCTGCTCGACGGGGTGCTCGAGCCCGGTCGCCTGCACGCCGCGGCGCAGACGCTCCAACTCCCGGCGACCGGAACCTTCCTCGTCGTCTGCGCCGAGGCCGGGGCGCCGGGCACGTCCGCCGGGGCGAGCAGCGCGGGCGAGCCGTACGCCGGAATCGACCGCCGGCTGAGGGACAGACACGTCGCTGCGCACTGGATGTCGGACGTACAAACCCGCATCGGGCTGCTGAGCCTGAGCACCCCGCACGTGCTGCCGCAGGTCCTGGAGCTGCTGCGTACCGAAGCGTGCGGGCGCGTGGGCATCAGCGCACCCTTCGTCGCGCCGCTCGACGCGCGCGACGGGCTGCGCCAGGCGGAGCTCGCGCTGGCCAGCCTGGTGCCCGGCACGGCGACGACCGAGACCTACGGGCAGTCGGCGCTACCGCTCGCGCTCGCGCACTCCCCGGCCGCGGCGCGGGAACTGCGGAACGCGGTGCTCGGCCCCGTGCTCGCGCTGCCGGAGGCCGACCGTGACGCGCTCATCGCCACCGTCCGGGCCTGGTTCGACTGCGGTGGCTCCCTCGTCGCCACCGCGGAGCAACTGCACTACCACCGGAACACGATCAACCACAGGCTCCGCCGGATCGAGCAGCTGACCGGCCGGGATCGTTCCGACCCGCGGGCCGCCGCGGAGTTGTACGCCGCCGTCCTCGCCGACCGGCTGTTCGGGCGGGAGTAACCCGCGAACCGGCCCACAAGGGCCGACTTCTCCCTATAATCAGTCATACGACTGACTTTATTGCGGCGCCCGCCGCGGAACGGAGACACCATGACCGACCAGCCCGAGGCGCACCCCGAGAAGCGCACCGCCGAGGAGCACACCGTCGTCGTGGTCGGGGCGGGCGTCGCGGGCCTGCGCACGGCGCTCGACCTCCACGCCCGCGGCGTCGACGTACTCGTCCTCGAGGCCGCGCCCCGCGTCGGCGGCCGCGTGCTCACCGAGACCACCGCGCTCGGTAGTCATGTCGACCTCGGCGGACAGTGGATCGGCACGGGCCACCACCGGTTCACCGCGCTCGCCGCCGAGTACGGCGCGCGGGTCTACGCCATGGAGACGCCCCGGCTACCGAGGCTCGTCGACGGCCCGCGGACCGTCGGGGTCACGAGCCCCACGTTCCTGCTCGCCGGCGCTGCGCTCGCCGCGTGGGAGGGCCTCGTCCGCCTCGGCGGGCCGCACGTCGGGCGCGACGTCCTCGTCGGAGACCTGCTCCGCCGCGTCCCGGGCCGCGCCCGCCGGCTCCTGCGGGTGGTGTTCGAGATCGCCTCCACCGCCGACCCGGAACGCCTCACGCTCCGCGACTTCGCCGCCACCGTCCGCGCCATGGAGGGCCTGACCACCGCCATGACCACGCGGGGCGGGGCGCAGGACTCCCTCGTGGTCGACGGTGCCGGCTCCCTCGCGGTCCGCATGGCCGAACGGCTCGGGGACCGCGTCCGCACCGAGACCCCCGTGCTCGCGATCCACCGCGACGACGCGGGCGCGACCGTGCACACCGCCACGGGCGCAGTACGTTGCCGCCGCGTCGTCGTCACCGCTCCCCCGCCGATCGCCGCGGCGATCGAGCACTGTCCGGCCCTGCCCGCCGAGCGCGCCCGCGCCGAACGGGGCATGTACATGGGCTCGGTCTACAAGGCGCTCGCCGTGTACGAGCGGCCGTTCTGGCGCGAGCGCGGCCACGCCGAGCTGATCGCGATCGACGACCCGGGCGTGGGCGTCTTCGACACCTCGCCTCCGTCGGCCGACGGCCCTGGGCACCTCTGCCTGCTGGTCGGCGGCACCGACGCCCGCACGCTCGACGACCTGAGCCCGGCGGACCGTCGGGACGCGCTGCTCGGACGCCTCGCCCACCACCTCGGCGACGACGTCCGCGCCCCTGCGGGCTGGCACGAGAAGTCCTGGCACCTGGACGAGTACGTCGGCGGCGGCTACCTCGCCCTCCCCGACCCGGCCGCCGGCGGGATGCCCTTCCCTCTCGATCACGCGCCCGCGGGCACCGTGCACTGGGCCGGGACCGAGACCGCCGGCGAGCACGCCGGGTACATCGAGGGCGCCCTCGAGTCGGGCGAACGGGCGGCCGCGGAGGTGCTCGCCGCGCTGGGCTGAGACGGGCGCGGGCGGCGCGGTTCCGACGCGGATCACAGCTCCGCGAGAAGGGCCGGAGATCGACGTGATCTGGCACAGTAACGAAACGAGGTCCGTGCCACGACACCGACGTGAAACCCCCGAGGAGGAGCCCCACCGTGAAGCCCGCGTTCCGCGATCGCCTCGCGCACGCAGTCCAGGCCCTGACCGGCCGGAACGCCGCCACCGTCGACACCGCCGGGATGCCGGTGCTGACCCCGCTGCAGCCCGTCGACCTCCGCGACAACGAGACCGTCGGCGAGGTCCTCGAAGTCGCGATGAAGGTCGGCGAGGTGCTGCTGGATTCCGGGACGGGCGCCGTCGACACCGAGGCGCAGGTGCGGTACGTCGCCGCGACGTACGGCATCGACGACGTGACCGTGAGCGTCACCTACAACGCGATCACCGTCTCGGTGCAGCGTGGGCGCGGCCTGCCCCCGTCGACCTACATGCGGATGGTGAGCCACCGGTCCCTCGACTACACCCGGCTCTCCCAGGTCGATACCCTGGTGCGGCGCATCGGCCGAGGGCGAATCCGCCCCGATCAGGCACTCGCCGCCCTCGAATCGATCATGACCGCCGGGCACCCGTACCCGCGCGCCGTCGCGACGTTCGGCTGGGCACTCATGGCCGGCGCGCTGACGCTGCTCCTCGGCGGGACACCGCCGCTCGCCGTGGTGGCCTTCGCCACCACCGCGGTCATCTACGCCGTGAACGTCCGGCTGAGCCAGTGGGGCCTCCCCTACTTCTTCCAGCAGGTCGTCGGCGGCTTCCTCGCAACGCTGCCGGCCGCGTTGATCTACCGGCTGTCCGTCGAGTACGGGTGGGACGTGCAGCCGTACCGGGTGATCGTCGCAGGGATCATCGTGCTCATGGCGGGGCTGTCGCTCGTCGGCTCGGTGCAGGACGCGATCACCGGGGCGCCGGTCACGGGCGCGGCCCGGTTCTTCGAGGTCGTGGTATTCACGGGCGGCGTCGTGGCGGGCGTCGGCATGGCCCTGAGCGTCACGGCCCAGCTCGGCGCGACCCTGCCGCCGCTGCAGCAGCAGCCCTTCGACTACGCGCCGCTGCCGATCTTCGTCGCCTCGTCGGGCGTGGCCGCCGCCGCCTTCGCGCTGGCCGGGTACGCGCAACTCCGGGCGCTCACCGCGTCCTTCCTCGCGGGCTGCGCGGGCGCCGGCGTCGCCGGTTCCGTCCTCAACCTGGGACTCGGGCCCATCGTCTCGTCGACGGTGGCCGCCACCGCCGTCGGGCTGGCCGGCGGCCTCCTCGCCCGACGGGCCGTGGTGCCCCCGCTCATCGTCGCCGTCGCGGGCATCACCCCGCTGGTTCCGGGCCTCGCGGTGTACCGCGGCCTGTCGGAGCTGATGGAGGGGCAGACCACGTCCGCGCTGACCAACATGGCGACTGCGTTGACCGTCGGCTGCGCACTGGCGGCGGGCGTCACACTGGGCGAATGGGTGGCCCGCACGCTGCGCCGGCCGCAGCTCCCGCCGACCCTGCGGCCACACATCGGAGGCATCACCTTCCGCCGGGTCCGCGACTGAAACGTTTCGCAGGTAAACTGTTCTTGCTCGTCCATTCCCGAACGAAGGTGCATTCATGCCCCCGAAGACCACGCAGGACATCAGCGAAGACGAACTCGAGCCCGTAGCGGACGAGACCGCTTACCAGGCCCAGCGGGTCGTCGCTGCGTACGCGGAGGACGCCGACGAGTGCCGCATGCTGCTGTCGATGCTGGGCATCGGCCCTAAGGAGGCGTAGCTCACTCATGGCCGCTGCGGCGTTCGGATCATCTGATTTCATCGTCGTGGCGAACCGGCTTCCGGTCGACGTCGAGAAGGCGCCCGACGGGACGCTGACCTGGAAGGAATCGCCCGGCGGGCTCGTGACGGCCCTCAAGCCGATCCTCAGCGCGCGCAACGGCGCGTGGGTCGGCTGGCCCGGTGCGCCGGACGTCGGCGACGGCCCCATCGCGGGCGAGGACATGCTTCTCGTGCCGGTCAAGCTCAGCGCCCAGGAGGTCGAGGAGCACTACGAGGGCTTCTCCAACGGCAGCCTGTGGCCGCTGTACCACGACGTCATCGTCAAGCCCGAGTACCACCGCGAATGGTGGAACACCTATGTCGAGGTCAACCGACGCTTCGCGGAGGAGACCGCCAAGGTCGCGGCTGAGGGAGCCACCGTCTGGGTGCAGGACTACCAGCTGCAGCTGGTGCCCAAGATGCTGCGGATGCTGCGGCCCGACGTGAAAATCGGCTTCTTCCTCCACATCCCGTTCCCGCCCGTCGAGCTGTTCATGCAGATGCCGTGGCGGCGCGAGATCATCGAGGGCATCCTCGGCGCCGATCTCGTCGGCTTCCACCTGCCCGGCGGCGCGCAGAACTTCCTCTACCTCGCAAGCAAGCTGGCCGGCTACGCGACGAGTAAGAACTCGATCGGCGTGCGCTCCAAGTTCGGCGTGGTGACCGTCGGTTTCCGGTCCGTGCGGGTGGGCGCCTTCCCGATCTCGATCGAGTCCGCAGAACTCGCGGCCACCGCGAAGCTGCCCGAGACGCGTCAGCGCGCGCGATCGCTCCGCAAGGAACTCGGCAATCCCGAGAAGATCCTGCTCGGCGTCGACCGACTGGATTACACCAAGGGCATCGACGTGCGGCTGCGCGCGATCGGCGAGCTGTACCGCGAGGGTCGACTCGATCCGGAGCGGCACGTCTTCGTACAGCTCGCGACGCCGTCGCGTGAGCGGGTGGAGTCGTACAAGGTGATGCGCGACGACATCGAGCGGCAGGTCGGCCGCATCAATGGCGACTTCGGCCAGGTCGGCCGGCCCGTGATCCACTACATCCACCGTCCGGTGCCGCGACGCGAGCTGCTGGCCTTCTTCGCGGCCGCCGACGTCATGCTCGTGACCCCGCTGCGCGACGGCATGAACCTGGTGGCCAAGGAGTACATCGCGTGCCGCACGGACTCCACCGGCGCGCTGGTGCTCAGCGAGTTCACCGGCGCCGCCGCCGAACTCCGGCAGGCCTATCAGTGCAACCCGCACGACCTCGAAGGTGTCAAGAACGCCATCGACGAGGCCGTGCACCAGGATCTCGAGGACGGCAAGCGCCGCGTGCGCACCATGCGCCGCCAGGTCCTGCAGTACGACGTCGACCGCTGGGCCCGCTCCTTCCTGCAGACGCTCGCCGGCACCGTCGACGAGACGCCCGCGTGAGCCTGCCCTCCGAGCTGTCGCGGGCGCTGGCGGCGTTCGCCGGGCTGCCGACGGTACTCGTGGCCACGGACTACGACGGGGTCGTCGCGCCGATCGTCGCCGACCCCGCAGCGGCGTTCCCGCTGCCCGGAACCGTCGCCGCGCTGGACGCCCTCGCCGGGCTCCCGGGGGTGACGGTGGCGCTCGTCTCGGGCCGCGACCGCGCGACGCTGGGGCGGCTCTCCGGTGCTTCCCCGTCGCTCGTCACCGTGGGCAGCCACGGGGCCGAGTGGGACGGGGGCTTCGAGGGCGCCCTGACCGCCGACCTGCGGGAGCTCCGGTCGACCGTGTTGTCCGGCCTCACCGCGATCGCCGACCGGTTCCCCGGCGCGGCCGTCGAGCCCAAGCCGCTGGGCGGCGCGCTGCACGTGCGCAACGTCGTGGACCCGTCCGCGGGCCCACTGGCCCTGGAGGAGGCCCGACGGGGCCCCGCCGCTCTGCCCGGCGTGCACGCCACGGACGGCAAGGCGGTCCTGGAGCTGACGGTGCTCGACGCCTCCAAGGGCCGCGCGCTGCAGACGCTCCGCGAGCGTACCGGTGCCGCCGCCGTGCTGTACCTCGGCGACGACGTCACCGACGAGAAGGCTTTCGCCGTGCTCACCGAGGCCGAGGATGTCTCCGTGAAGGTGGGCGACGGTGCCACCGCCGCCCGCTTCCGCGTGGAGGCGCCCGCCGACGCCCGCGCGGTCTTCGAGGAGTTGCTCGCGCTGCGACTGTCCTGACCTTGCGGTGATTCGGTCGCTGTGCGCGTTGGGTTCACCGAAGGTGCCGGAGTATGACTGTGTCGCGGCGGCAGTGATGCATACCGCACATGACGGATCTGCGAAACACCTTGCCCCGCACAGACAAGGTCTCTGCTCAGGCGATGGGGATCAGCGCATGGGGGTCGTCGTAGGGCAGGGGCGCGGCGGACTCGGCGGTCACCGTCAGGTTGTCGAAGCGGATGGCGCCGCCGTGGTTGTCGAGGAAGGCGATGTCGGCGGCGTCGCGGCCGGTGGCGATGCGCACCATCGCGCCGCGCGGGGCGAGCCCGGTCCCGTCCAGCACCCACCACCGGCCATCGACCATCACCTCGGCGACGGCGTGGAAGTCCATCGGGTCGCAGCCGGGCGCGAAGACCGCGCTCATCCGGGCGGGTAGCTTCAGGGCACGGAGCAGCGCGATCGTCAGGTGCGCGTAGTCGCGACAGACGCCGGCGGAGGCGAGCAGGGTGTCGGAGGCACCGTCGCTGGAACGGCTGGCGCCCGGCAGGTAGTCGAGCCGGCTCGCCACGAACTCCCGCACCGCCACAGCACGTTGCGCATCCCCGACGACACCCGCGAACTGCTTCGCGGCGTAGCCGTAAAATCGGTCCACCTCGCAGTAGCGCGAGGGCCGCAGGTACAGCGACCGCAGGTAGGCGTCGACGGGCTCCGGCGCTGCGAACCCCGCGACCTGGGCGTGGTACTCCAGCAGCACGGTCCCGGGCCCGGCGTCGACGCGGTGGATCCGGCCGCCGTGCGGACCGACGACCTCGTGAACCGGCAGCGGCGCACCGTCGAGCGTGACGACGAGGGACTCCTGCACATGCAGGCCCGGCACCTGCGCGACGGTGGCCTGATACTCCAGCGCGGTGGGGGCGAGCACGGTGCACGCCACCCACGCCGACATCCTTCGCGCGCCGGGGATCACTAGTTCTTCGATAGTGCCGACATCGATTGCCACGTCGGCCAGTCTAGGGTCCAGTCGTAGATGTCGCCGTCGGCCGCCGAGAGCTCGATCGACGTGCCCGTGACCTCGACCGGATCGCCGAACAGCGCGCTCTGGAAGTAGCGTTGCGCGTCCTCGAGGGAGAGGTTGATGCAGCCGTTGGTGACGTTCGAGGCGCCCTGGTTCCCAACGGTGTTCGGGTTCGCGTGGATGAATTCGCCGTTGTTGGAGATCCGCACCGCCCAGCGTTCACGCACGTTGAAGTACCCGGCAGCGGGGTTGGACATGGCGAAGTCCTCGTGCTTCTCGCTCACGACGTGGATGCCCGAGCGCGTGACATTGCGCGGCAGATCTCCCTCGCCGTACGAGCAGGGCAGGTCGAGGTAGACCTGTTCGCCGCGCATCACCTGGATCCGGTGCGACGGCGCAGAGGCCTTGACGATCTGCGCCCGCCCGACGACGAAGTTGCTGGTCACGTCGCTGGCGCCGTACTGGCCACCGCCGTGATCGAGACCGTAGAGCTTCGCGTTCATCGCCACCGTGGTGCCCGGCGTGAAGTACTTGCGCGGACGCCAGTGGGCACGGGAGCCGTTGTCCTCGGGCAGCCAGGCCCAGGCGCCCTCGGTGTGCGGGGTCGTGGTGACCTCGAGGGCCCTCTCCACCGCCGCCTTGTCTTCAACGGTGCCTGCGAACTTGAGGATGAGCGGCGCGGCGATCCCGACCTCGGCACCGTCGGCGATGTTGACCTGGACCGACATCGTGGCGTCGGGCGAGACGACGGCGACGGTGCCGTCGAGGCTCGACCAGGTGCCGCCCTCGCCGTCGGCGGCGCCGGACCAGCGGTAGGTGGCGCCGAAACCGAGGGGCTCGGTCGTCGAATAGGTCACACCGTCGGGCGACGCGGCCAGTTCGACCTTTTTGCCCGATTGGGTGTTGATCAGCGCAACGCCCGGGCGGAACGTGCCGCCGCGAACCCGCACGGAGACGGCGTCCCGAGGGCCGATCTTCGTGCCGGCCCCGGGCGAGTACTCGAAGGTCGGGGCATCGGCCCTGGTCTCGCCGATGCCGCCATCGCGGGTGCAGGCGGTCGCGGCGACGGCCACCGTCGCCGCAGCACCGCCGAGGAAGGCGCGCCGACGCACGGGCACGCGAAACATGTCGAACACCGTATGAATTCTACTGGCGCAGCGAGGGGAGCTCCGCACCCACGAGCACCGGCTCGGGCCGCAGCTCGACGCCGAACCGGGCGAACACCCCATCCCGGACCTCGCCCGCAAGGGCGAGCAGTTCCGCCGTCGTGCCCGTGCCGCGGTTGGTCAGCGCGAGGGTGTGCTTGGTCGACAGCGAGACGCCCGCGCGGCCACCGTCGTAGCCCTTGCTGAATCCGGCGCGCTCGATCAGCCAGCCCGCGGAGAGCTTCACCCCGTCAGGCGCGGGGTACTGGGGCGTGCTCTGCCCCGTCACCTCCTCGATGCGCCACACGGTCGCCGCGGCGGTCGCGGCCGGCGCGACGGGGTTGGTGAAGAAGGAGCCGACGCTCCAGGTGTCGTGGTCGGCCGGGTCGAGCACCATGCCCTTGCCGCGGCGCAGGGCCAGGACGTGCTCGCGCGCCAGCGCGGGGTCGACGGTGCCCCCAGGTTCGACACCGAGGACTCGAGCGAGTTCGCCGTACCGGATCGGGGCGGAGGCACCGTCGGACAGGGCGAACCGGACCCGGAGCACGACGTCGGCGGGGCCGGACGTCGCGTCGTGCTGCTTGAGCCGCGACGTGCGGTACCCCAGGCCCAGCGTCTCGGGCGCGACCCACGCGGTCTCGCCGGTGGCGCGGTGGAAGAGCTCGACGGCGTCGAGCCAGGCGGACACCTCGACGCCGTACGCGCCGACGTTCTGCACCGGCGTCGCGCCTGCGGAACCGGGGATGCCGGAGAGGCACTCGAGGCCGCCGAGCCCCGCGGCGACGGACGCGGCGACCACGTCGTCCCAGACCGCGCCCGCGTCGGCGGTGAGCACGGACCCGTCGATCGTGACCGCGTCGTGCGCCAGGTGCACGACGGTCCCGTCGAAACCCGCGTCGGCGACCACGAGGTTGGAGCCGCCGCCGACCAGCAGCACCGGCTCGCCCGCGGCATCGCAGCGCGCGACCGCCTCCGCGACCGCCGCGGCGGAATCGCATCGCAGGTAGGCGCGGGCGGGGCCGCCCAAGCGCAGCGTGGTCAACTCCGATAGCAGTTCAGGCACCCCGCAACGGTAACGTGTCTCCTCATGACCACCCGTCTCGAGCGCTCGCTCGACTACGCCACCAGTCCGGCCGCGCTGCACACCGCGTTCACCGACGATGCGTACTGGCCCGCCCGCGTGGCCGAGGTCGGCGGCGAGGGCGCCCGCGTCGAGGAGCTGTCCATCACCGGCGAGGGCGCCGCACGCTCGGTGCGCGTGCTCGTGGTGCACGTGATCGGCGAGGACAAGCTGCCGCCCGTCGTCACCGCGGTCCGCCCCGGCGGCCTGGAGATCCACCGCGTCGAGGAGTGGGGACCGTTCGACGGCACCCGCTGCGAGGGCCGCTTCTCCGCCGACATCCAGGGCGTCCCCGCGCAGCTGTCCGGCACGGCCGTCCTGGAGGCGGGCCCCGACGGTGCGCGCATCACCGCCGCCGGCGAGGCCAGCGTGTCCATCCCGTTCGTCGCGAAGAAGGTCGAGTCGCTGGTGGTCGAGAACCTGCAGGAGCTCATGGAGAGCGAACGGGAGTTCACCCTGCAGTGGATCGCGGAGCATCCCTGACCGGTAAGGTTTCCCCACATGGCACGACGTCTCAGCTACTCGGCGCGCTTCCCGTTCCCCGCCGATGTCTTCTACAACGCATACTCCACCAAGGAGTACTGGACCGAGAAGATGACCGACTTCCGGAACCTGACCCCGCTGTCGGAGCTCTCCGAGTTCGAGGTCGACGACGAGGGCATCACGGTCGTCCAGAAGCAGAACCTGCCGCACGAGTACCTGCCGCCCCTCGCGCAGGGCGTCGTGAAGAAGGACATGATCATCACGCGCGAGGAGTTCTACGGCGCGTGGGACGGCGAGGGCTCGATCGGCGACTACAAGGCGTCGATTCCCGCGGGCCCCGGCTCGCTCAAGGGTGAGGCCTCACTGTTCAACACCGAGACCGGCTGCACCATGCGCTACACCACGGTGGTGAAGGTCTTCGTGCCGTTCGTGGGCACCAAGCTCGAGCAGCTCATCCTCATCAACCTCGTGGACCTGTTCCGCGCCGAGGCCGAGTACCTCAAGTACTGGGTCGACAAGAACAACTGACCGGCGTGCCCTCCCCCGAGGGTCGGATCACGCGCGGCACGACGGGGCTGAACCGGCTGCGGCGCAGTGATCGCTGGTCGACGCACTCGCCGCTCATCGCCGCGGCGCTGGGCGGGGCGTCGCCGCTGGCCGTCGACGTGGGCTACGGCGCCCGCCCGAACACCACCCTCGAGTGGGCCTCCTGGCTGCGGCGCGTGTCGCCGACGGTGCGCGTGACGGGCCTCGAGATCGACCCCGACCGCGTGGTTCCCGGCCGCGATGGCGTGGAGTTCGCGCGCGGCGGCTTCGAGCTCGCGGGGCTGCGCCCGAACCTGGTGCGCGCCTTCAACGTACTGCGGCAGTACGACGAGTCCGAGGTGACCGCCGCCTGGGCCATGGTCACCTCGCGCCTCGCGCCGGGCGGCGTCTTCGTGGAGGGCACCTGCGATGAACTGGGCCGACGGTGCTGCTGGCTCACCCTCGACGCCTCCGGCCCGCGATCGCTCACGCTGGCCTGGCACCCCGGGTACACCGACCACCCGTCGGACCTGGCCGAGCGGCTGCCGAAGGCGCTGATCCACCACAACGTGCCGGGCGAGAAGATCCACACCCTGCTCACGCTGGCGGATCGCTGCTGGGACGAGGCCGCCGGTTATGCGCCCTACGGCAACCGCATCCGCTGGCGCGCGGCGGCGGTCGCGCTGGCCGAGCGCACCGGCGGCGCCGCCCGCCCGCCCCGTCGCGCGGTCCGCGACAACCTGCTCACCGTCGACTGGTCCTTCGTCGCGCCGTAACCGGCTCACGATGTCGAGTTCTGGAGCGCCGGAGGTGTCCTGACGCACGTCCATGCGCGCAGAAGTCGACATCGCGAGGCAGGAACAGCCCGTCGCGGAGCGGCGACCCGTATCGAGCGCGAGTCAGTAGTGTGGTGCGCATGACATCGCTGACCGTCGCGCTGGCCCAGATCGAGGCCACGACCGACCCGGCGGCCAACGCCGCGCTGGTCGAGGACGGTCTGCGGCGCGCCGCGGAGGCGGGAGCGGCGCTCGCCGTCTTTCCCGAGGCCACGATGTGCCGGTTCGGAGTGCCCCTCGGCCCCGTCGCCGAGCCACCCGACGGGCCGTGGGCGACGCGTGTCGCCGAGGCCGCACAGGCCACCGGCGTGCACGTCGTCGCGGGCATGTTCACCCCCGCCGTCGACGGCCGCGTCCGCAACACACTGCTGTCCGCGGCCCCTGACGGCACGCGCACCGCTTACGACAAGATCCACCTCTTCGACGCCTTCGGCTTCGCCGAATCACGCACCGTCGAGCCCGGCGAGCGGGCCGTCCTTGTGGACATCGCCGGCGTCGCCGTGGGCCTGAGCACCTGCTACGACCTGCGCTTCCCCGCCCTTTACCAGGGGCTTGCCGACGCCGGTGCGCGCGTGATCGTCGCTCCCGCGTCGTGGGGCGACGGCCCCGGCAAGCTCGACGCGTTCACCACGCTCGCCCGTGCGCGGGCGCTGGACTCCACCACCTACGTCGTCGCCGTCGACCAGGCGCGACCGTCCGATCCGGAGCCCGGCTCCGCGCCGCGCGGGGTGGGCGGATCGCTCGCCGTCGGGCCCGACGGCGCCGTGCTCGCCACCGCCGGCGACGGGCCGGAACAGATCGTCGTCGACCTGCCGCTCGCGCGCGTCGACGAGGTGCGGGCCGTGCTGCCCGTGCTCGCCAACCGCAGGGACTTCACCGTCGCCACCCAGGGATGAGGAACAATCTAACGCCGATGGACACGAACCCGAACGCCCCGCAGAATCCCGGCCCCCCGAACGGCCCGCAGGATCCGAACCTGACGCGGCCGATGACCCCGGCCGACCGTCAGGCACCGCAGCAGCCGCAGGCGCCCCAGCAGCAGCCCCAGGCACCGCAGGCTCCGCACGGCCCCGGCCCGCACGACGGCCTGACCCGGCCGATCGAGTCCGCGGCGCGGCCGTCGGGCGCGCACGCGCGGCCGGAGCCCGGCCAGCAGCCGCCCGTACCGCCGGTGCCGCCCACCCAGATCCCGCCCGGCGGACCGTCGGGCGAGGGCGGGCCAGCTAAGCCGGCGAAGCCCGGCAAGCAGCGCTCCACCGGCAAGGTCATCGGCCTGGCGGCCGCGGGCCTCGTCGCGGTGCTCGTGATCGTGCTCGTCGGCTCCGAGCTGTACATCCGCAACCACGTGCAGAACTGCCTCGCGGACAACATCAAGAAGGGCACCAGCGCCACCGACGCCAAGGTCAGCTTCGAGAAGACGCCGATGCTGATCCAGAATGCGAGCGGCAAGATCCCGTCGATCGACATCCAGGTCGACGGCATGCAGGGCACCCCCGGGCTGAACGCGCACCTCCTCCTCAAGGGCGTCGAGCCCAGTGGCGACAACAAGATCGACGAGGCGACGATCGTCGGCACCTTCACCGCCGACGGCATCAAGAACAAGGTCGTCAGTTCGCAGGTCATCTCGGACCCGAAGGTCACGCTGAACACCGCCGCGAACCAGATCGAGATCAGCGGCACCGCCGTGATCCTCCCGGTCACCGTGAACCTCAAGCCCACCATCAAGGACAACAAGGTGGTGCTCACGGCGAGCAAGGCGTCGGTCTTCGGCATCGGGGTCCCGGACGACCTGGCGCAGCAGCTGATCACCGCCGTCGCCGACATCCCGACTCCGAAGGGCCTCACCGCGAGCGACCTGAAGATGACCGACGAGGGCATCTCGCTCCGCTACTCGGGCCAGAACGTCCTCCCGAAGGACATTGAGAGCGGCGCTGACGTCGGCGCCACGAGCTGCTCGGTCGTCTAACGACGATGGCCATGGACGCCCCGGTCGGCCAGGTGGTGCACGTCGTGCGTGAGTTCAGCACGGCACCACCGGCCGCACTGGGGCTGCCCACCCGGCTGACCGTGGCCGCGAAGGCGATCCTGGGCGCCGGCCTGGTGCTCGCGACGCTCGGCGTCGCCGTCCTCGTGCACCAGCTGTGGGCGGCCCACGATCCGCCCGGACTGTGGTTCCAGCTGCTGTTCACCGCCTTTCCCGGGCTCGTCCTGGTCGGGTTCTGGTTCGGCTACCTCTCCTCCTTCGGGGACGCGGCGAAGGAACGGGACGTCGAGCAGCGATGGGCGAAGCTGCGCGGCACGGCCCGGCTCGGCCACGGCACCGTCGACGACCGGCGGGTGCGCACCTCGGACACCGGGGGCGTGACCGCGTTCGTCCTGGAGATCGTCGGCGACGGTGCGCCCTTCTCCGCACAGTGGCGAGCGACCGGCGAGGAGCTGCTCCAACCGCAGGTTCCGGGCGTCGGCTCGCCGGTGCGGGTCTGGCGCACCACGCCCGACGGCCCGCTGCTCGCCGAGGTCCTCGATCCGACGGTGGTGCGGCCGTGAGGGCGCCGCGGCTCGATCTGAAGCTGCGAGTGCGGTGGGCGGTGCTGCACGGGCTGCCGCGCTACGCGCTGCCCCGCCGCGCGGCCCGCGGCGACACCATGGCGGAGATGCTGCTCGGCTACCGCGGCGAGCCCGGCGGCCAGTACGAGCGGCTCGACCGCATCCGCGAGCAGGGCCGGATCATCGGCACCGAAGCGGGCGCGGCGACGGCGGATCACGCGCTGTGCCGGGCCGTGCTGCGCGACCCGCGGTTCGCCACGATCCAACCGAAGGACTTCGGCTTCCCGCGGCCGCTGATCCCCGTCCTCGAGCGGTCCGACCCGCGCCTGCCCAACCCCGTCGAGCCACCGTCGATGCTGGTGACCGAGCCCCCGGCGCACACCGCGTACCGGCACCCCATCGCGCGGACCTTCACCCCCAAGGCCATCGCGACCCTCACCGATCGCGCGCGGACAGTCAGCGGGGAGCTCCTCGACGAGCTCGCCGCGGCGCCCCGCCCCGACCTCGTGACCGGCTACGCCGCGCGGCTACCGGTCACGATGATCGGGCGGCTGCTGGGGCTGCCGGAGGCCGACGACGAGTACATGCTCGAGTGGGGCGAGGCCGCCGCGCCGTTGCTGGACCCCGGCCTCGACTGGCCCGTCTACCGGCGCGCGCAGCACGCGCTCCGCGGCCTCGACGAGTACCTCACCGAGCACTTCGCGCGGGTTCGCGCGAACCCCGCCGCGGACGACCCCTTCGCGCTCCTCGCAGCGTCGGGCGAGCTCACCGACCAGGAGCTGGTGACGAACGCGGCGCTGCTCATCGGCGCCGGTTTCGAGACCACGGTGAACCTCATCGGCAACGGCGTCGTCGCGCTGCTGGAGCACCCCGCGCAGCTGGAGCGGCTGCGCACCGAGCCCGAGCTATGGCCGAACGCCGTCGAGGAGATCCTGCGCTATTCCAGCCCCGTCCAGCGCACCGCGCGCGTCGCCCGGGAGGCCGGCGAGATCGAGGGATTCTCCTTCGCCGAGGGCACCGTGATCTCCCTGCTGCTGGCCGGCGCGAACCGCGACCCCGCCGTCTTCGACCGGCCGCACGAGTTCGACATCGCGCGACCCGAGGCCAAGAAGAACGTCGCCTTCGGCTACGGCATCCACGCCTGCATCGGCGCGGCGCTGGCCCGGATGGAGGGCATCGTCGCCCTGTCCGCCCTGTTCGAGCGGTACCCGGGCCTCGCGCTCGACGGGCCCGGCACGCACCGCGGGCTCTCCACGCTGTACGGCTGGGCATCGCTGCCCGCGAAACTCGCCTAGCCCGACGGGGCCGTCCTCGTCCGACGGGACCGGGCGGTACCGTCGGGCAGGGGGCGCGAGCGCTACTCCGGGAAGCCGGCGAGCACCGCGCGGCTGCCGGAGAGGCCGAGGCGGCTGGCGCCGGCGTCGATCATCTCCTGGGCGGCCTCGGCGGAGCGGATGCCGCCCGAGGCCTTGACGCCCACGTCGGGCCCGACGGCCGCGCGCATGAGCGCCACCGCCTCCGCGGACGCGCCGCCCGACGGGTGGAAGCCGGTGGAGGTCTTGACGAAGGTGGCGCCGCCCTTGACGGACCGCTTGCACACCTCGGTGAGCAGGTCGGCGTCGCCGAACTCGAGTAGCGCCGCGGACTCGACGATCACCTTGAGCACGGGGTCGGCGCCGATGGCCTCGCGGACGGTGAGCACGTCGGAGAAGACGCGGTCCAGCTGACCGGCCAGCGCGAGCCCGACGTCGATCACCATGTCGACCTCGTGCGCGCCCTCCTCGATCGCCATCCGCGCCTCGGCGGCCTTGATCAGGGTGTGGTGCTTACCGGAGGGGAAGCCCGCGACGACGCAGACCTTGGGCGCGCGGCGATCAGCCTCGAGCGCGTCGATCGCGGCACGCAGCGGCAGCATCGACGGGGAGAGGCAGACGGCGTAGACGCCCAGGTCCAGCCCCTCCGCGTAGGCCGCAGCGGCGGCGGCCTCCGTGGCCTCGGGCTTGAGCAGCGTGTGATCGACCAGGGCGGCGACTTCGGAGCGTGTGAGCACGTCTGAGACGATACCGGGCGTGACCCGCGATACCCGCTATGTGCTCACGCTCGGCTGCCCGGACACCACCGGCATCGTCGCGCGCATCTCGACCTTCCTCGCCGACGTGGGCGGGTGGATCGTCGAGGCGGGGTACCACTCCGACGCCGACTCCGGCTGGTTCTTCACCCGCCAGGCCGTGCGCGCGGACAGCGTCGCGATCCCGCTCGACGAGCTGCGAGCGCAATTCGAGGCCGAGGTCGTCGCCGAACTGGGCCCCGAGACCGAGTGGCGGCTGACCTCCAGCGCGGAGCGCAAGGACATCGTCGTGCTGGTCAGCAAGGAGGGGCACTGCCTGCACGACCTCGTCGGCCGAGTGGCGACGGGCGAGCTGAACGCGCGGATCGCCGCGGTGATCGGCAATCACGAGGACCTGCGCGACTTCGTGGAGCGGCTCGACATCCCCTTCCACCATGTGCCCTTCCCGGGTGTGGGCGAGGACAAGTCGGCGGCGTTCGCCGAGGTCGCGCGCCTGACCGACGCGCTGGCCCCGGACGCCGTGGTGTTGGCGCGGTTCATGCAGGTGCTGCCCGCGGACCTGTGCGCGGCGTGGGCCGGGCGGGCGATCAACATCCACCACAGCTTCCTGCCGAGCTTCATCGGCGCGCGCCCGTACCACCAGGCCTTCGCGCGCGGCGTGAAACTGATCGGCGCGACCTGCCACTACGTGACGGCAGACCTCGACGCGGGCCCGATCATCGAGCAGGACGTCGCGCGCGTGGACCACGCCGACGCCGCGACCGACATGGTGCTCCGCGGCCGCGATATCGAGAAGGTCGTGCTGGCCCGCGGCCTGCGCTGGCACCTCGAGAACCGGGTGCTGGTGCACGGCCGCAAGACCGTCGTCTTCTCCTGACCCGCTCCCCGGCGATTGAACGATGTTTTGGAGAGTCCGACCTGAGGTCTTCCTCTCCAGAACGTCGTTCAATTCCCGACGGGGTGTTACCCGACGGGGTGTTACTGCGGCGCCCCGGAGGGGACGCCGTCGAGGATGGAGTCCAGGAGGGCGTTGAACTTCTCCGGCTGTTCCAGCGGCAGCATGTGGCCGGAGTCGCGGATCACGGCGAAGCGGTCCAGCTTCCCGGCGACGCGGAGCTCGCCGGCGATGATGTCGGCGTCCGCGGGCGGGGTGAGGTGGTCGAACTGGCCGACCGCGACCGACGTGGGGATCGTGATCTTGCGCAGCCCGGCGGTGACGTCGACATTCGCGAGCACGTGGCCCCACTCGGCGCGCACGTCCGCCGGACACGAGGCGACCATGTCCTCGGTGTACTTGACGGCCCCGTAGGAGGCGTAGCCGCACAGCGCGGTGTACCGGATCACGGCCGTGTGCGCGCGGTTGTGCCGAACCTTGACGTTCGCACCGAGGATCCCGTCGCCCACCTTCTGCGTGAACCGCGGCGCAACGCGCGGGAGCGCGGCCAGCGGGGTGGCGCCGGCGAAGCCGGCGACGGCGTCGCGGGCGTAGGTGGAGGCAAGCACCGCATGATGGGCGCGCTCGGCGACCTCGTCGGTGTACTTGTCGGCCCACGCCATGATGGTGATCGCACCCATACTGTGCCCGACGAGCAGCGCCTTCTTCCCCGCCGGCACGTGGGCGGCGAGGACGGCGTGCAGGTCGTCGGCGAGGACGCCGGCGGAGAACGCGAAGGCTCCCGCCTCGGACTCACCGTGGCCGCGCTGGTCGTAGGCCACGACGCGATAGCCACGGCCGACGAGGCGCTCGACCTGCCGCGGGAAGTTGGCCAGGTTGCAGGTCCAGCCGTGGACGAGCACGGCGATCGGACCGTCGGCCGGACCCCACACCCTGGTGTGCAGGCGGGTGCCATCGCCGGAGACGACGACGCCGTCCTCGTGCGGGCCGTCGTAGTCCTCGATCAGCTTGGCGTTCGCCGGCTCCGCCGGGGAGGACAGCGCGTAGGCGGCGACGCTCGCGGCGATGACGGCGGCACCGGCACCGAGGGCACCCGCAGCGCCGACGACGAGCTTCCTGGAGATCTTCATACGAGCAACCTTACTAACTAATACTCAATAGCGCGGGCGGCGGATCTCGTCGAGCTTCGGCTTCACGTCCAGGAGGTACACCAGGATGCCGATCGCGCCGACAACGGTGCCCATGTAGTTGAGGCCGGCCAGCACGAGCACTTCGCATGCGACCAGTGTGATCAACCAGTAGTTCTTCTGCCACTTCCCCGCGGCGGTGAAGGCGTCGGCCGGGGCGCGCAGGGCGTGGATGAGACAGAAGGCGCCCGTCGCCAGCAGAGCGACCGTGACCAGGAGCGAGGCGAGCAGGCTGAGAGTGCCGAATCCGTAGAGGAGGACGTCCATGACACCAGCCTAAAGGTCGGGCGCCCGACGGCAGTGCCGCCGGGCGCCCGGGGTGGAGCTTTCAGTGACGCGGATTACGCGTCGGTCTTCTTCGCGGCGGCCTTGGGGGCGGCCTTCTTGACCGCGGTGGCGGCCTTCGCGGTGGTCTCCTCGACGGCGGCCTCGGCCTTGTCGGCGGCGGCCTCGACGCCGTCGCCCGCGCGGCCGACCAGCTTGGCAGCGCGCTCGCCGACCTGCTTGGTGGCGGTGGCGACCTGGCCCAGCGAGGACTCGGTCAGCTCGACGGCCGAGTTGTAAGCCTTGGTGGCCTGCTCGGTGGCGTCCTCGATCACGGAGCCGGACTTGATCCGCTCGAAGGCGGTCTCGCCGCGCTCGGCGAGCGAGTCGTAGATGTCGGTGGCGACCTGGATGTAGGCGGCGGCGACCTTGCGGAGCTCGTCGGCGGTGAACTTGGCGCGCAGCTCGTCGACGTCCTTGGGCAGGCCGTCCTTGGCCTCGGTCAGCTTGGTCTGCGCGGAGCCGGCGGCCTCCTCGACCTTGGCCTGAGCCTCCTCGACCTTGGTCTGGAAGTCCTTGGACGCGTCGGTCGCGGCGGCGCGCAGCTTCTCGACGACCTCGGAGACGGCCTCGTAGGCGTAGTCACCGGCGCCGAGGGCCGCGAACAGGGGGGTCTTGAGGTCGTCGAGGGTGTTCTGCTCGGTCATGGGGTGATCTCCTTCAATGCAGTCTCGTTCTCGCGGCGGAAGCTCTCGTAGATCTCGAGAAGTGCCTGCTTCTGCCGTTCGGTGATGGTCGTGTCCGCGATCAGCGCGTCGCGCACCGGGGATTCCGGACGCTCCTCGAGGATCCCGGCCTGTACGTAGAGCACCTCCGCCGAGAGCCGCAGCGCTTTGGCGATCTGCCCGAGCACGTCGGCCGACGGTCGTCGGAGCCCCCGCTCGATCTGGCTGAGATACGGGTTGGAAACCCCCGCCCTCTCGGCCAGCTGCCGGATGGACACCTCCGCCGCAAGACGTTGCGACCGAATGAACGCTCCGATGTCAGATCCCGAATTCTCTACGGTCTCTTCGTCGCTCGACATTTCCGGTCTCCCGTCTGCGCGGCTGACACCACGCTAACAGCTAGTGCTAGCTCTTGCAAGCAGTTTGCTAGCAGGGTGATTTCAATCAGAAGAAGATCTGGGTGATCGAGTAGATCACCAGGCCCGCGATGGAGCCCACGACGGTGCCATTGATCCGGATGAACTGCAGGTCACGCCCCACGGCGAGCTCGATCTTGTCGGAGGCCTCGTCGGCGTCCCAGCGCGCGACGGTGTCCGTGATGATCGATGTGATCTGGCTCGCATAGTTCTCGACGAGGTGCCGCACCGAACGGTCGACCCAGAAGTCAACCTTGTCGCGCAGCCCCTGATCGTCGCGCAGCCGGACGCCGAACCGGGCGGCCGACTCGCTGAACTTCTCCCGCAGCGTGGAGTCGGGGTCCTCGACGGACGCCTCGATCATCCGCTTCGCGGCTCGCCACGCCGCCTGCGCCGCGGTGCGCACCTCCTCGCGACCCATCAGCTCGGCCTTGACGTCCTCGACCTTGGCGATGGTGCGCGGATCGTGCTGCAGGTCCGAGGCGAAGTCCCACAGGAACGTGCTCATGGCCTGCCGCACCTCGTGGTCGGGGTCGCTGCGCACCTTCCACGTGAACTCGACGAGCTCGCGGTAGATCCGCTCGCCCAGCAGAGAGTTGACGAACTTGGGCGACCACTGCGGACCGTCGGTGTCGACGATCTTGTCGATCACGCCCTGGCTTCCCAGGGCCCAGTGGTGGGCGCGCTCGGCGAGCAGGTTGATCAGCGGCAGCTGGCGCTGCTCCTGCAGCAGCGTCTCCACCAGGCGCCCGATGGGCGGGCCCCACTCCGGCTCGGCCAGCCGCTTGATGATCGTCGAGTTGAGCACCGCCTCGGCATCCTCGTCACGCAGCACCTCGCTCATCACCTTGACCAGCTTGGCCGCCTCGCCGCCCAGCTTCTGCGAGTTGTCCGGGTCGGCCATCCAGTTCGCCACACGGCCGCTCAGGTCGAGCGAGCCGACCTTCTCCGCGATCACCTCCGGCGTGAGGAAGTTGCTCTCCACGAAGCCGCCGAGGGCGTCGCCCAGCTGGTCCTTCTTGCGCTTGATGATCGCGGTGTGCGGGATCGGCAGGCCCAGGGGATGCCGGAACAGCGCGGTCACGGCGAACCAGTCCGCCAAGCCGCCGACCATGCCGGCCTCGGCGGCTGCCTTGACGTAGCCGACCCACGTGCCGGCGATCGGGAGGTTCGCGCCCTTCGTGTCCAGGTACTCGCAGAACAGGTAGACGATCGCCGCGCCGATGAGGAAGGAGAGGGCGAGCGCCTTCATCTTGCGCAGGTCGCGCTTCTTCTGGTCATCGGGCGTGCCGCCGAACGGACTCGCCGGAACGCGGGACGTCGAACTCGTCCCGGACGACTGCGGGGTTCCCGCGGGAGATGACACCGTCACGAGTCGATCTTGCCCGAAGATCGGGGCCACGCGCCGGATAGGGTGACTCCATGGCGAACGACAACGGTTGGTCCGGTTCCGCGTCCGCAGCTCTGCGCTGGCAGCCGGGGTCCACGGTCCAAGACATCGACACCTCCGGCAAGCCGGGGTTCGACGGCGACAAGGCGCTCGGCGAGCAACTGCTCGCGGAGCGCGGCGCCCGGCTCTCGGAGCTCCAGGAGCTGCTCTACGCCAACGGCCGCGCGGGCGACCACCGCTCCGTCTTGCTGGTGCTGCAGGGCATGGACACCGCCGGCAAGGGCGGCATCGTCCGGCACGTGATCGGCATGGTCGACCCGCAGGGCGTGAAGACCGCGTCCTTCGGCAAGCCGACCGAGGAGGAGCTCGCGCACGACTTCCTCTGGCGCATCCACAAGCAGACCCCGAAGGGCGGCCAGATCGGCGTCTTCGACCGCTCGCACTACGAGGACGTGCTGGTCGTCCGCGTGCACGACCTGGTGCCGCCGGCCGTCTGGGAGCCGCGCTACGACATCATCAACGACTTCGAGGAGGACCTCATCGCCGCGGGCACGACGATCGTCAAGTGCGCGATGTTCGTCTCGCTCGACGAGCAGAAGAAGCGGCTGGCGGAGCGGCTGGACCGCCCCGACAAGTACTGGAAGTACAACCCCGCCGACATCGACGAGCGCGGCTACTGGCCCAAGTACCAGGAGGCCTACCAGGCGATGCTCGACCGCACCAGCGTCGACGGTGCGCCCTGGCACGTCATCCCCGCCGACCGGAAGTGGTTCAGCCGGCTCGCGATCACCGAGCTACTCATCGAGGCCCTGGAGACCCTGAACCTCGACTGGCCGCCCGCCGACTTCGACGTCGAGCACGAGAAGGCGCGCCTCGAGAAGGCCTGACCGCTCCGCCCCGTCGGGTCCGACGGTGCCGGGCCGCCCAGGTCCGACCCCGTCGACGCTCCCTAGCGGGGCGTGCAGCACCATGGCGAGTCGTGCACTCCCCATGTCCATGGACGTAGGGAGTGCGCCACCCCTCTAGGGAGCGCTATGCCAGGCGCTCGGCCCGGCGCTTGCCGGACCACAGCTCCTCGACGACGACCTGCACCAGCAGGGCGATGGCGCTCCACACGAGTGCGGCCAGCGGCGTGGCCCCGGCGACGACGGCCGCGACGCCGGCACCGAGCAGGGCCAGGGTGATGCCGACGGTGACGGCGCGGTGGCCGTCGAACCCGCACAGGTAGGCGTCCATGATCTCGATCCCGAGGACGGCGACGGCGAGCGGCAGGATGAACGCGGAGGCGACCACCACGTTGCTCACGTGCGCCTCGTGCGAGATGCCCAGCGCTTCGACGTGCAGCCCTGCACCGAAGGCGGCGATCGCCATGAAGATGACGATGTGCCCGTAGCCCCAGGCGAAGCACTTGTTCGGAGTTCGGACCAGCGCGTGCCCGACGGGGATCGAGAAGTAGATCCACCAGATCGAGAGGTTCAGCACCATCGCCGAGACGCCGAGCACGGCGATGTCGAGGCTCCAGCCCTGCGCCTTGAGCAGCGCCTGCAGCGCAACAACGGTGCCGACCACGCCCTCGCCGAGCGTGATGATGGTGAGCAGCCCGTAGCGCTCGGCGATGTGGTGCGGGTTCCACGGGGTGCGCTGCCGCAGCTCCGCAACGACCGGTCCGCCGAGTTCCACCGCGAACAGGATCAGGCCGAAGACGATGAACTGGGTCAGCGTCAGCGGGGCGAAGGCGCTGAACACCCAGCCGATCTGCGCGACCGTGATCGCGATGATGTAGGTGACCGCGGCGGAGCGGTACCGCGGCGAGGAGAACGCCACGCGGGTCCATTGCGCGAGCAGTGCCACGCGCATCACCACGTAGCCGATGACGAGCACCGTGTTGTTCGGCTGTACGCCGGCGGTGACCGAGGTGAAGAAGGGCTCGACGCCGAGGGCCATGATGCAGACGCCGATCATCTGCAGCATGGTCACGGCGCGGAAGAGCCAGTCGTCGGTGTCGAAGGCCGAGGCCATCCAGGTGAAGTTGATCCACGCCCAGACCGCCGCGAAGGCGCACAACCCGAAGCCGAGGAAGGCCGTGAAGTAGTGCGCCTCCGCGATCGCGTCCGCCAGCTGCACCCCGGCGAGGGAGAAGACCACCACGAAGGTGAGGTCGAAGAACAACTCCAGCGTGGTGGCCGTGCGGCCCTCCTCGTGAGGGTCGCGCCCCGCCATCCGGGTCAAGCGGCGGCGCACCGCCGACGGTCCATCGGTCACTGAGGTCTCCTCCTCGTCGCCCACGTGTTCGTGATCGCACGAAACGTCGATCATCGTAAGGCCGGGTGGACCGCCGGCGCGCGCCGATGTCAGCGCGTGGTGTAGCCACCGTTCGCGAACAGCGTCTGGCCGGTAATCCAGTGGCCGTCGGTGGCGAGGAAATCGACGATCGGCGCGATGTCCTCGATGAAGGTGAGGCGGTTGCCCATGCCCTGCGACTTGTGGAACTCGACGCGCTCGGGCGTCTCCTGGCCGTAGAAGAAGGGCGTGTCCATCGGGCCGGGCGCGATGGCGTTGACGCTGATCCCGCGGACGCCGAACTCCTTGGCCGCGGCGCGGTTGAAGTGCTCCACGGGCGACTTGCCGCCCGCGTAGGTCGAGTAGCCGTCGGTGAAGGCGCCCAGCAGCGCGGTGACGATGGTGATGAGCGCCCCGTCGTCGTTCAGCGTGCGGCCGGCCTCCTTGATGAAGAAGTAGGCCGCCTTCGCATTGATGTCCAGCATCGAGTCGTACTCCTCCTCGCTGGTCTCGAGGATCGGCTTGCGGAGCACCTTGCCGACGGTGTTCACGGCCACGTCCACGCCGCCGAACTCGGCGACGGCCGCGTCGAACAGCTCGGTGACCTTGGCGGGCGCGGTGAGGTCGCCCTGGAAGAGCAGCGCCTTGCCACCGGCGGCCTCGACGGCGGCCGCGGTCTCGCGCGCCTCCGTCTCCGACGACGGGCTGTTGTAGTGCACGACCACGTTCGCGCCCAGTCCGGCGAGCTGGCGGCTGACCAGGCCACCGAGGTTCTTGCCGCCGCCTGCCACGACCGCGGTCTTCCCTGCGAGCTTCGTCATGGATGTCTCTCCTTCGTCGGGGTTGATGACACGTTTGCAATACCCAACGTACGAGCCCGATCGTCAACTCACAATCGAATCTTTCCGGACTATTCACCACTATTAGTTGTGAGATGCTGGTCGGGTGACAACGCCGGATCTCCGCCGCCTGGAGCAGTTCGTCGCCGCGATGGAGGAGCCCTCGCTCGCTGCCGCGGCCGCCCGCCTGCACCTGAGCCAGCAGGCCCTCTCCGCCGCGCTCCGCCAGCTCGAGCGGGAGCTCGGCACGCCGCTGTTCACCCGGTCCGGACGCCGCCTCGCCCCCACCCCCGCCGCGCGATCCCTGTACGACGGTGCGCCGTCCGTCCTGTCCGGCGCCCGACTCCTCGCAGCGCGGGCCCGCGCTGCAGGAGCGGACCGCCCGCGGGTCTTCGTCGTAGGCCGCAGCCCCGCGGTGACCGCCGACGAGGCCTACGAGCTGCTCGAACCGCTCGTCGATCGGCCGGAGTCACCGTCGATCACCGTGCGAGAGCTGTTCCCGTCGGCGATGGCCGCCGAGCTGGAGGCGGGCACCGTCGATCTGGTGCTGCGCCGGGGCGTCGCCCTCCCGGACCGGCTGGCCGGGGTCACGCTCACCTACCACCGGATGCGGGTCGCGCTGCACCACGACCACGAGCTGGCCGGCCGGGAGTCGCTGGCGCTGGCGGATCTCGCCGGCGCGCCCATCGTGGTGTGGGCGCCGCCGCACGCCTCGTTCTACACCGACTTCCTCGTCGCGCAGTGCCGTCGCGCGGGCTTCGAACCGGACCTGCTGGTCAACCGCGTACAGGGAACACCGCCCGCGACGGCGGTGCTGACCTCGCCGCACGCTGCGGCCTTCGTCACCGACCCCGCCGGACCGCGGTTCGGGGGCCGGGTCACCGTCGTCGAGCTCGACGACGCCCCGCAGGTCCCCGTCCAGGCGCTGTGGGCACCGCACACGACGGACCCGCTGCGCGCGGATCTGCTCGCCGCCTATCCCCCGGCGTGACGGCCGAGCCGGGTCACTGCGGCTTGCGGGCGGTGACGAACTGTCCCTGCCCGCTGACGGTCTGCTGCACGTCGACGAGCCCGTCGTCCCGCAGCCAGCCGGTGATCTCGTCCTTGCCGAACCAGCGGAAGCCGGAGACCCGCTCCGCGGTCGACGAGCCGAGCACCGCCGTGAGCGGCGTCTGCAGCGAGGTGAAGAGCGCCACCCGGCCGCCCGGCGTGGTGACGCGGCAGATCTCACGGACCGCGAGCCGCGGCGCGGGGATCAGATAGAGCGCCGCGAGGCAGACCACGGTGTCGAACGTCTCGTCCGGGAAGGGTACGTCGAGGGCACTGCCGCGCACGTAGGCGACGCGGTCGTCGGCGTTGTCGCGCACCGCGCGCTGCAGCATGGCCTCGGAGACGTCGAGCCCGACGACGACGCCGTCGCCGCGCAGCTTGCGAGCCAGCGGCTTCGTGTACAGCCCTGGCCCGCAGGCCACGTCGAGCACCTTCTGCTCGCCCCGGCCGGTGAGCTCCTCGAGCAGCACGTCGGTGCGGCTGAGCGTGCCGCTACCTCCGAGGCTGAACAGACGGGTGAAGGCGGGCCGCCACGCCTTCTCGTACACCGCGGCCAGCGCCGGGTTGTGCATCAGCGCGTTGCTCAAGCCCGTCGGCTTCGCGGTGTCGGGGCCGAGGACGTCGAGGTAGCCGTGGCTGCGGTCGGGCTCGCGGCCGAGCCGGCCGGGGTCGAGGAGTCCCTCCACCCGGTCGAGTGCGCTGGTCATGCGGCCACGCTAGCGCGTCGCCTTCGCGGGCCGGGTCAGATCGCGGGCGCGACCCTGTCCATCTCCGCCGCGATGTCGCGCTCGAGCAGGTGCGCGCTGATCGCGGTCGCGGCGACGGAGCCCGCTCCGGCTGCGACGATGACCTGCGCCATCGGGTTCACGACGTTGCCGGCCGCCCACACGCTCGGCTGCCCGGCGACCGCACCCATCGGGTCGACGGGGACCGTCGGGAAGGGCCCGGCGGCGCCGCGCTCGGCGCCCAGCTGCAGCAGCAACTCGTCCTGCGGTACGAAGCGCGGGCCGACGAAGACGGCCTCGCGCAGGATCTCGGTGCCGTCGGCGAGGCGGACGGCGCGCAGGGCATCGTCCTCGACGACCAGGCCGGCCACGGCACCGTCGACGATGCGGGTCCCGCGCGCTTCGATCCGCGCCCGGTCGGCGTCGTCGATCGCGAGGCCGTTGGTGAAGAAGACCAGGTCGCGCGACCACTGCGGGATGAGCAGCGCCTGGTGGACGGACATGGCGGGGTTGTCGCCGCCGAGCACGGCGAGCGGACGGTCGCGCACCTCGTAGCCGTGGCAGAAAGGGCAGTGGATGGCGTCGCGGCCGAAGCGCTCGGCGACTCCGGGGACGTCGGGCAGCACGTCGGTGAGGCCGGTGGCGACCAGGAGGGTGCGGGCGCGCAGCACTTCGTCGCCGACGACGACCTCGACGAGGTCGCCGTCCCGGCGCACGGCCGTCGCCGCACCGGAGAGGATGCGCACGCCGTAGGCCTGCGCCTCGCGGCGGCCGATCGCGAGGAGCTCCGCGGGGTTCAGCCCGTCGTGGCCGAGGTAGCCGTGCATGTGCTCGGCCGGGGCGTTGCGGGGCGCGCCCGCATCGACGACGGTGACGGACCGTCGCGCCCGGCCGAGGACCTGCGCGGCGGTGAGCCCGGCGGCCCCGCCGCCGACGATGACGGTGTCCAGGATCTGCGTTTGGTTCATGACTCCACCGTGCGCTAGAACCAGCTGAACCGGCAAGTTTCCTTGCCGGTTCAGCAACGCGTTCGCTCGGGGTGGACCTACTTGGCGGGGTACTCGTAGATTCCGCGGCCCGACTTCTTGCCGACGTAGCCGGCCTCCACCAGGCGCAGCAGCAGCGGCGGCGCGGCGTAGGTGGGCTCCTTGTACTCGGCGTACATCGCGTCGGCGATGAACTTCACCGTGTCCAGGCCGACGAGGTCGGCCAGCTTGAGCGGGCCCATCGGATGGGCGCAGCCGAGCATCATGCCCTTGTCGATGTCCTCGGCGGTGGCGAAGCCCGACTCGTACATGCGGATGGCCGAGAGCAGGTACGGCACCAGCAGCGCGTTGACGATGAAGCCGGAGCGGTCCGTCGCGCGCACGACCTGCTTGCCCAGCACCTCGGACGCGAACTGCTCGGCGCGGGCTGCGGCGGCCTCCGACGTCGACAGCGAGCTGATCACCTCGACCAGCGGCAGCACGGGCACCGGGTTGAAGAAGTGCAGGCCCAGCACGCGGCCGGGGTTCTTCGTGGCGGTGGCGATGCGCTGGATCGGCAGCGACGAGGTGTTGGACGCGAGCACGGCGTCGGGGTCGGTGATGACCTCGTCGAGCTTGCCGAAGATCTCCGCCTTGACGGCTTCGTTCTCGACGATCGCCTCGACCACGAGCTGGCGGTCCGCGAAATCGGCGAGGTCGGTGGTGAACTTCAGCCGCTCGGCAGCCTGGTCACGCTCACGCTCGGTGATCTTGCCACTGGACACGGCGCGGTCCAGCGACTTGAGGATGCGGGCGCGGCCGCCGGCCGCGAGCTCCTCGGTGGCCTCCCAGACCAGCACATCGGCACCCGCGCGCGCGGACACCTCGGCGATGCCGCCGCCCATCTGGCCCGCGCCGACGACGCCGACCCGCGAAACAACTTCAGACATTTCCGCCTCTCCGAAACTTCTGCCGATATGCAAGCGGCCCGCAACATCGCGTTGCGGGCCGCCTGTCAGGTAGTCGGGCACGTTCTAGGCGTACCCCAGCAGAGTTACCCTCATCTCATCTCATGCACGTGTCACGATCCGAGCGCCAGGTATCTCCTTGCCAATCCCTAGTGGAACTGGCCCTCTTCGGTCGAGCCCTTGAGCGCCGCGGTGGACGTGTTGGGGTCGACGGTGGTGGCGATGCGGTCGAAGTAGCCGGCGCCGACCTCACGCTGGTGCTTGGTGGCGGTGTAGCCGCGCGCCTCGGACGCGAACTCGCGCTCCTGCAGGTCGACGTAGGCGGTCATGCCCTCGCGGGCGTAGCCGTAGGCCAGGTCGAACATCGAGTGGTTGAGGGCGTGGAAGCCGGCCAGCGTGATGAACTGGAAGGTGAAGCCCATCGCGCCCAGCTCCTTCTGGAACTTGGCGATGGTCGCGTCGTCCAGCGCCTGCTTCCAGTTGAAGGACGGCGAGCAGTTGTAGGACAGCAGCTGGTCCGGGAACTCGGCCTTGACCGACTCCGCAAACTTCTTGGCGACCTCGAGGTCCGGAACGCCGGTCTCCATCCAGATCATGTCCGCGTACGGCGCGTAGGCCTTGGCACGGGCGATGCAGGGCTCGATGCCGTTCTTGATGTTGTAGAAGCCCTCGGCGGTGCGCTCACCGGTCACGAACGGCTTGTCGCGATCGTCGACGTCCGAGGTGATCAGAGTGGCGGCCTCGGCGTCGGTGCGCGCGATGACGACGGTGGGGGTGTTCGCCACGTCGGCGGCCAGGCGGGCCGAGGTCAGCGTGCGGATGTGCTGCTGGGTGGGGATGAGCACCTTGCCACCGAGGTGGCCGCACTTCTTCTCCGAGGCGAGCTGATCCTCCCAGTGGGTACCGGCGGCACCCGCGGCGATCATGGCCTTCTGCAGCTCGTAGACGTTCAGGGCGCCACCGAAGCCGGCCTCGCCGTCGGCCACGATCGGCACGACCCAGTTGTCGACGGACTTGTCACCCTCGACGCGGGCGATCTCGTCGGCGCGGAGCATGGCGTTGTTGATGCGACGCACGACCGACGGGACCGAGTTGGCCGGGTACAGCGACTGGTCGGGGTAGGTGTGGCCCGAGAGGTTGGCGTCACCGGCGACCTGCCAGCCGGAGAGGTAGATCGCCTTGAGGCCGGCGCGCACCTGCTGCACGGCCATGTTGCCGGTGAGGGCACCCAGGGCGTTGATGTAGGAGCCATCACCCTTGGTGACGCCGTCCCACAGGATCTCCGCGCCGCGGCGAGCGAGGGTGTTCTCCTCGACGACGCTGCCCTGCAGCTCGGCGACCTGCTCGGCGGTGTACTCGCGCGTGATGCCCTTCCAACGCGGGTTGGTGTCCCAATCCTGCTGGATCTCGGCGGCGGTCCGCGGCTGTCCGACGGTGCTCATTGGCTCCCCGTTCTTCTCTGCGTCGATGTGGATCTGATCGGCTACCGGGAGGCTGAGCGAGAGTTATCGCTAACCCGATTCGCTGTCCCGGCGTTGCGCCTTCGCCTACTGTGCCACACCTAAAGGCGCAGGCCAAGGTGGTCGAAGATGCCAAAGCAAGCCATGAAATCACTCCGATCCTGCTAATCCTGCGAAGGTCCGCGGCGGGCATCGGCGAAAAAAGTACGCTCGTACTGGGAGTTTGCCGGCGCGGGGCGCCGAGCCTCTCGACCCCGTTCCCGACGGTCCGCCGCCGCCTCGCCGCGCATCGCCGCCACCGTCTTGTGACGCACCTCACTGCGAAGGCGGGCGTGAACCTCCGGAACCGGACGGTAGCTGCGACTCCGCGACTAAACTTCGCCGCATGTCCAAGACCTTCGTGGGGGCACGACTCCGCGGCCTGCGCAAGGAGCGCGGGCTGTCGCAGGCGTCCCTCGCGGAGGCGCTGGAGATCTCGCCGTCGTACCTGAACCAGATCGAGCACGACGTGCGGCCGCTCAGCGTCCCGGTACTCCTGAAGATCACGGACGTCTTCGGCGTCGACACCTCCTTCTTCAACTCCCAGGACCAGACGCGGCTGATCGCGGAGCTGCGCGAGGTCACGATGGACGTCGACGCGCCCACCAGCACCGACGAACTGTCCGAGCTCGCGCGCGATCACCCCGGCTTCGCCCGCGCGATGGTCGCCCTGCACCGCCGCTACCTCGGCGCCGCCGACCAGCTGGCACAGGTGACGGACGGTCGCAACGATCCCGGTGCCCGCGGCAGCATCCCGAATCCGCACGAGGAGGTGCGGGACTTCTTCTACCAGCGGCAGAATTACTTCCACGAGCTCGACGTCGCCGCTGAGGAGCTCACCGCGCGGATGCGCATGCACAACGCCGACGTGCGCACCGAGATCGTCACGCGACTCGAGGCCGTGCACAACGTCTCCATCCGGCGGCGCGTCGACCTCGGGGAGACGGTGCTGCACCGCTACGACCCGCGCACCCGCGTGCTGGAGATCAACCGCCACCTGTCGAGCGGGCAGCAGGTCTTCAAGATGGCGGCCGAGCTCGCGTACCTGGAGTGCGGCCGGGAGATCGACGCCCTGGTCGACGGTGCCGGCTTCGGCTCCGACGAGGCCCGCGCCCTCGCCCGCCTGGGGCTCGCGAACTACTACGCCGCGGCCGTCGTGCTGCCGTACACACAGTTCCACGGCGCCGCCGAGGAGTTCGAGTACGACATCGAGCGCCTCTCCTCCTTCTTCTCGGTGAGCTACGAGACCATCGCGCACCGCATGTCGACGCTGCAGCGGCCGAACCTGCGCGGCGTGCCGCTATCCTTCGTCCGCGTCGACCGCGCGGGCAACATGAGCAAGAGACAGAGCTCCACCGGCTTCCACTTCTCCGCGTCCGGCGGCACCTGCCCGCTGTGGAACGTCTACGAGACCTTCGCGTGGCCGGGCAAGATCATCACGCAGATCGTCGAGATGCCCGATGGCCGCAATTATCTGTGGGTCGCGCGCACCGTCGAGCGGCGGGCCGCCCGGTACGGCCAGCCGGGCAAGACTTTTGCGATCGGCATCGGCTGCGAGCTGCGGCACGCGCACCGCCTGGTCTACGCCCGCGGCCTCGACCTCTCCGACGCCAACGCCACCCCGATCGGCGCCGGCTGCCGCGTGTGCGAACGCGCCGGCTGCCCCCAACGCGCCTTCCCCGCCATCGGCAAGAGTCTGGATATCGACGAGCACCGCTCCACCATCTCCCCGTACCTCGTCCGTTAGGCGGATCCGCCGGGCGGCCGCGGCCGGTAGCGTTCACGGCATGACACCGCGCGTGACTCCCGGCGGACTCCGCCAGCTCGGCCCCATCAACTACGCCATCGCCAAGATCGGCGCGAAGGCGATCCGCGCCGACGACATGCACCTGTTCTCCACCCTCGGCCGCACCAAGCGGCTGTTCGTCGGGTGGCTCGGCTACTCCGGCATGCTCATGCCCTTCGGCGCGCTGAAGCGGTCGGAGTCGGAGACGGTCATCGTCCGCGTCGCCTTCCTGCGGGAGAACGCCTACGAGCTGGGCCACCACCGCCGCATCGGCGCGCAGGCGGGACTGACGGAGGCGCAGTTCGAGCGCATCTTCGACGGCTCCGGCTGGGACGAGCGCAGCGCCGCGCTGCTCGATGTCGTCACCGAGCTGGTCGAGGACAAGGCGGTCACCGACGAGGCCTGGGCCCGCCTCGCAGCGTTCTACGATGACCGCAAGCTGGTCGAAATCGTCATGCTGGCCACCAACTACGACGGCCTCGCGACCGCGATCGACGTTCTCGGCATCCAGCCCGAGAAGGCCTGATCATGCGGGTGCACAAGGTGATCCCGAACATCACCGTCGACGACATCGCCACCGCCCGCGGCTTCTACGCGGACTTCCTCGGGCTCGGCGACGAGGAGTTCAATCTCGGCTGGGTCGCCCGCTTCTCCTCCTCCGACCACGGCGCCAGCGTGCAGCTGGTGACCGGCGATCGGACCGCGGAGATCGACTCGGACCTGTCCGTGATGACCGACGACGTCGAGGCGGCCTACGCGGAGGCGCAGGCCGCGGGCTACGAGATCGTGCACCCGCTCACGAGCGAGGAGTGGGGCCCCCGCCGCTTTTTCGTCCGCGCCCCCGACGGCACCGTCGTGAACGTCGTCGGACACCACTGACGACCGAAACTCGGGATCTGCGGCGGTACGAAGCACGATCATCCGTCGCTCGTCCGCAGAACCCGAATCTCGGAACGGACCGGCGCGCTGCCGGGCCGGTGGCTACAGGTTGATCATGTGGCCGGCGAGGCCGTGAATCGACTCCTGCAGCGCCTCCGACAGCGTCGGGTGCGTGTGCACGTTGCGGGCCAGCTCGTTGACGGTGAGGTCCCACTTCTGCGCGAGGGTCAGCTCGGGCAGCAGCTCGGAGACGTCGGGGCCGATGAGGTGGCCGCCGAGCAGCTCGCCGTACTTCGCGTCGGAGACCAGCTTGACGAAGCCGACGGGCTCGCCGAGGCCCTGGGCCTTGCCGTTCGCCGAGTACGGGAAGGTGGCGGTCTTGACGTCGTAGCCCTCGTCCTTGGCCTGCTGCTCGGTGAGGCCGAACGAGGCGACCTGCGGCTGGCAGAAAGTGGCGCGCGGCATCATGCGGTAGTCGCCCAGCGCCTGCGTCTCCGCGCCGGCGATGGTCTCGGCGGCCACGACGCCCTGCGCCTCGGCGACGTGCGCCAGCTGCAGCTTCGCGGTGACGTCGCCGATGGCGTAGACGCCGGGCACGTTGGTGCGCATGTAGTCGTCAATGGCGATGGCGCCGCGCTCGGTGAGGGCGACGCCCGTCTTCTCCAGGCCGAAGCCCTCGACACGCGGCGCGAAGCCGATCGACATGAGCACCTTGGAGACGGTGATCTCCCCGGCGCCCTTCGGGCCGGTGTACCTCACGACGACCTGCGAGCCCTGGTCGTCGACCGACTCGACCTTGGTGGAGGTCAGGATGTTGACGCCCAGCTTCTTGTACTGCTTGGCGATCTCCTTGGAGATGTCGGCGTCCTCGTTGGGCAGCGCGCGGTCCAGGAACTCGATGATGGTGACGTCCACGCCGTAGTTCTTGAGGACGTACGCGAACTCCATGCCGATGGCGCCTGCGCCCACGATGGCGATGGACGCGGGCAGGTCGCGGGTGAGGATCTGCTCCTCGTAGGTGACCACGTTGTCGGAGAGCGTGACGCCGGGCAGCAGGCGCACCGTCGAACCGGTGTCGATGATGATGTTGTCGCCCGTCACCGTCTGGTCGCCGACCTGGATGGTCTTGGCGTCGACGAAGGTGCCGTAGCCGTTGATCTCGGTGATCTTGTTCTTCTTCATGAGGAAGTGAACGCCCTTGACGATCCCCTCCGACACCTTGCGGCTGCGGTCGAACGCCGCGCCGAAGTCGAACGAGACGTCACCGGAGATGCCGAACAGCTGCGCCTTGTGCGTGAAGGTGTGCGCCAGCTCGGCGTTCTTCAGAAGCGCCTTCGACGGGATGCAGCCCACGTTCAGGCACACACCGCCCCAGTACTTCTCCTCGATGACCGCGACCTTCTGCCCGAGTTGGGCGGCGCGAATAGCGGCGACGTAGCCTCCTGGGCCGGCGCCGAGTACAACAGTGTCAAAGTGATCAGCCACGGCTTTCAGCCTAGCCCTAGTGTGGAGTCCATGGACCAGTACGCATGGCTCGAAGAAGTGGAATCCGCCACTGCCCTGGATTGGGCCCGGGAACGCAACACCGCGAGCACCGCGCGCCTGACCGGACCGAGGTTCGACGAGCTTGAGGCGGGCGTGCTCGCCATCCTCGACACCGACCAGCGCATCCCCTACCCGGTGCGCCGCGGCGAGTACCTGTGGAACTTCTGGCGCGACGCCCAGCACCCGTACGGCCTGTGGCGCCGCACCACCCTCGAGTCCTTCCGCACCGACAGCCCCGAGTGGGACGTCGTCATCGACGTCGACGCCCTCCGCGAGGCCGAGGGCGAGAACTGGGTGTGGGGCGGGGCTGCCGTCCTCCGCGCGGAGTCGCCCGACGGTGCGCCGTACGACCGCGCGCTCGTCTCCCTCTCCCGCGGCGGCGCGGACGCGACGGTGGTACGCGAGTTCTCCATCTCGCGCCGGGGGTTCGTCGACGGTGGCTTCTCCCTCCCGGAGGCCAAGAGCCGGATCTCGTGGATCGACAAGGACACCGTCTACGTCGGAACCGATTTCGGGCCCGGCTCGCTCACGGATTCGGGGTACCCGCGGCTCGTGAAGCGGTGGCGCCGCGACACCCCGCTCGGCCACGCGGACCTGGTCTACGAGGGCCATCACTCCGACGTCTCGATCGGCGCCGGCCACGACGACACCCCCGACTACGAGCGGCATTTCGTCTCGCGCTCCATTGACTTCTACAACAGCGAGATCTACCTGCTCTCGCCGGACACGCTGGCGCTGGAGAGGATCGACGTCCCGACCGACGCCGACGCCGACGTGCACGAGTCGCGACTGCTGGTGCGCCCGAAGTCCGCGTGGGAGCTGCCCACCGGGACGGTGCCCCCGGGCGCCTTGGTGGCCTTCGACTTCGACGCCTACCGGGCGGGTTCACGCGAGTACAGCACCGTCTTCACCCCCGACGCGCACACGGCCCTCGCGGGCTACTCGTGGACCAGGAACTACTTGCTTCTGTCGACGATGCGGGACGTGCGCTCGGAGCTGCACACCCTCGAGCCCGGCACGTGGGAGAAGCGGGAGACCCGCGGCTTCCCCGAGCTGGCCGAGATCGGCGTCTACTACACCGATCCGCGCGAGGGCGACGAGATCTTCGCCACCGCCAGCGGTTTCACCCTGCCACCCACCCTGCTGCACGGCACGGCCGGCGCATCCGTGGAGCCGCTCAAGTCCGCGCCCGCGTTCTACGACGCCACGGGCGTCACCGCCGAGCAGTTCTTCGCCACCAGCGACGACGGCACGCAGGTGCCCTACTTCGTCGTGCGCAGGCCCGCGGACGGGCCGCAGCCGACCCTGCTGTACGGCTACGGCGGCTTCGAGGTCTCCCTGACGCCGGACTACACCGCCGTGTCCGGGACGTCGTGGATCGAGCGCGGCGGCGTCTACGTTCTGGCGAACATCCGCGGCGGCGGCGAATACGGACCCGACTGGCACACTGCGGCGTTGAAGGAGAACCGACTGCGCGCCTACGAGGACTTCGCCGCCGTGGCGAAGGACCTCGTGGCCCGCGGCATCACCACGCGCGAGCAGCTGGGCGCGCAGGGCGGCTCGAACGGCGGACTGCTCATGGGCGTGATGTACACGCGGTACCCGGAACTGTTCGGCGCCATCGTCTGCCAGGTGCCGCTGCTGGACATGCGGCGCTACCACCAGCTTCTCGCCGGCGCGTCGTGGATGGCCGAGTACGGCGATCCGGACGATCCCGCGCAGTGGGCGTACATCAGCGAGTACTCGCCGTACCAGAACCTGCCGGACGGCCCGGGCGAACTGCCCTCGCTCCTGGTCACCACGTCGACCCGCGACGACCGCGTGCACCCCGGCCACGCCCGCAAGTTCGTCGCGGCGCTGCGCGAGCGCGGCATCGAGGTGGACTACTACGAGAACATCGAGGGCGGCCACGGCGGCGCCGCCGACAACAAGCAGGCCGCCTTCAAATCCGCCCTCGCCTACGAATTCCTGTGGCGCGAACTGGGACCGTCGACCACCGTCGACCCGACCTAGGAGGAAACATGCTCGCAGCGTTCTCGATTAGCCCGATGGGCGGGGACCAGAGTGCCGACGGTGGCGTCGCCGCAGCGGTCGCGGAGGCCGTCGCCATCGTGCGCGCGTCGGGACTGCCCAACGAGACCACGGCGATGTTCACCACGATCGAGGGCGAGTGGGCCGAGGTGATGGGCGTGATCAAGGCGTGCGTCGACCGCCTCGCCGAGAGCGCGCCGCGCGTCTCCCTCGTGGTCAAGTGCGACATCCGCCCCGGACATACCGGTCAGCTCACAGCCAAGGTCGAGCGCGTGGAGCGTCACCTGCGCTGAAGCCGAGCCTCGATGCCGAACGGCTCGTCGAGGGCGAACCGGCCCGGGCCAGCGCCCGCGAGGGCGAGCAGCACCAGGAGCAGTAGCCACTCGGGACTGTAGAAGAACCGACTCAGGAAGCCGGGGATCGTGGTTGACGCCTCGACCGCCGCCGGCCACACCGAGTAGTAGATCGCGCCGAGCATGGTGACGGCAAGGCCCGCGGCCGCGAACCGACTGAGCAGGCCCAGAACGAGAAGCACGCCGAGGACCAGCTCCGCCCACGCCGTCACGGTCGACGCGAGGTCGGGTTCCGGTATCCCCCACGCCGCGAAGTCGGCGGCGAAGCGCTTCGGGTTCGCGACCTTCCCCCACCCGCTGAGGAAGAACATCACCCCGACGCTCGCCCGCGCCACCAGCAGCCAGAGGTCCCTCGTCGTATCCACGCCTCGAAGGTACGGAAGCCGGGGCCCCGTCGCAGCGTGCCACTCGCCGGCTTCACGGGAAACCCCAGCTCGTGCCATAATGTGACGCATGTTGCTGAAGAGGCGTCAGGTGCTGGTGGGGCTGGCTGCGTTGCCCGCCGCCGCGGTCGCCACGTCGCTGACCGTCCCGCACGCCGTCGCGGCCGACGCCGACAAGGCGCTGCTCGACGCCGCGGTCGCGGCCGCGCCGAAGGCCCGTGAGGTCATCACGGTGGCGGCACCATCGTTCTCCTCGACCGACGTGCAGGTCTCGGCCTGGGCCTTGCTCGCGCAGGGGTGGACGAAGGTCTACGGACCGGTCCCGGGCAAGGTCGGCCAGCAGGGCATCGGCGAGGGCAAGGACGGCGTGCCCCGCACCCCGTTCGGCGTCTTCACGCTCGACCTCGCGTTCGGCCGGCAGGACAACCCGGGCACCACCCTGCCCTACACGAAGGTGACGAATCAGCACTGGTGGGACGGGAACGTCAACTCCCCCACCTATGACCGCATGGTCGTCCAGGCAGCCAGCCCCGGGCCCGAGAGCGAGAACCTCTACGACATCGGCCCCGTCTACGACTACGCCGTGCACTTCGACAACAACCCCAGCCACACCCCGGGCAAGGGCGGCGCGATGTTCCTGCACGTCACCGACGGCAAGCCGACGCTGGGCTGCGTCGCGATCAGCCGCGACGGCATGATCACGCTGCTGAAATGGCTGGCGCCCGCACACAACCCGGTCCTGGTCACCGGCCTCGCCGGCTAATCCACCTTTCCAAGCGTTCTGCGACGGAATTCGCCACAGCGATCGCAGAACGCTTCGAAAGGTGTGCTCGCCGCCGGACCACGCGCGGACGATGCGCGGACCGCATAACCATGCCCGACGATGCCCCGGCCCGTCCAGGCTGGCCGCCTGCTACACGTGCTGCGCGATCCACCCCGACAGCGCGGGGATCACCGCACCGGGCGAGAGGATCCATTGGTTGTGCCCCAGCGGATCCGCAATCCGCCGGTGGACCGACGACGGGAACTTCTCCCCCACGAACCGCGACTGCTTCTCGGAGACCAGCTCATCACCCGCGATCGCGACGGTCAGCACCGGTGTCCGCGTCCCCGCCAGACGCGCCTCGTAGTCCACGTCCGCGCCGGCGACGTTGAAGTCGCCGGTCTGCACGAGATGATCGAAATCGGCCACGATCCCGGCGGGCACCTCGCCGAGGCCGTCCGGACCGGACCAGTGGCCCCGTCGGGCGGCGGCGCGCGCGGCGACGGAGGTCCCGATCCGACGCGCGGCCCCCGACAGCCCGTCGAGCTTGTAATAGCCCGTGCCACAGGCGATCAGGATCACCCCGGCGAGATTCCGGCGGGCCCGAGCCGCGTACATCACGCCCATCAGGCCACCGAGGCTGTGCCCCAGCAGGACCCGCGGCGCGCCGGGGAACTTCTGCCGGGCCAGCGCGGAGACCGCGGGGTAATCCTCGACCACCACGTCCTGGAAGCCGTGCTTCCCCCCGGCGCCGCGGGGCCGCGAATCGCCCTGCCCGCGCAGCTCGGCGACGACCGCGTTGAAGCCCGCGTCGATCAGCCCGCGCCCGAAGTCGTCGAAGTAGCCGGCGGGCACGTTCACGCCGGGCCAGATCATGAGCACGGGCGCCGTGGGATCGGGGCCGCGGAAGATCCGGACGGGATTGGTGGTGCCGTCCTTGTACGTGAGCGTCGCGACGGTGGGCCGCGCCGTCGACGTCACCAGGCGCGCCGTTCCGCCCGCCGTGCGGCCACGGCACCGAGCCCACCGAAGATCAGCCCCAGCAGCGCGAGCGCACCGCCGACCGCCGCCTCGGTCATGATCCACGGCGTCAGGCTCTTCGTCACCTGCGCGAGCGCGGCGTCCACCACGGGGCTCAGCCCGCCGGTCCCGCTCCGGCTCGACACGTACGACGGTGCCGCGACGCACAGCATCCACGTCACGCCCGCGGCAACGGCGACGCCGAGCCCCAGGTAGAACATCATGAAGCCGCGGCGATGTGCGGCCAGCAACGCGAGCAGCGCCGCGGCGAGCGCGGTCAGGGGCGCGATCCACGCCGCCGACCGGATCGTGTCGGCGACGGACGCATACCGTCCGGCCCGGAACAGATCCCGGTTCGCGCCGGTCCCGGACAGGTCGATGGTGACTCGCTCCGGGACGGTCACCTTCACGTTGTTCGCGGCCGCAACGTCGCGGATCATCGGCGCGAGGTCGATCTCCGCAGTCGTCGCGCCGCGCAGCCGCTGCTCGGCGGTGGGCCGCACCAGCAGCCAGGTGTGCACCTGGCCCACGGCCTCTGTGAAGGCGGCCGGGAACTGCGGCCCGTGCACGTAGGTGGAGACGTAAGGCGTGATCGCGTCGAGCGGAGGGCGGGCGTCTCCCTGCTCGGTGAGCAGCCGCTGCACCTGCTGGGCGATCTCCTGCGCCATCGCGTCCTGTACGGCGCTGTCGCGGCCCAGCGGCTCCATGAGCGTCATGAACTCGGCGCGGTCGAGCACCGTATTCTTCGCCCACGTCGCGGGGACCGCCACGAACGTGGCCGCAATCGCGACGAGAACGAGGAGGAAGGCCGTCAGAGAACGCACGGGGACAACGGTACTCGACGGCCCCGTCGAATCCGGGCCGCTCGAGCGACTGTCAGTCGCTGATCAGGTCGCGCCCGCGGCCGACGATGAGCGGATCCGGGCCGGCGGCCAGGACGTCCATGTCCTTGTTGTCGTAGTCGAACTTGTCGAGGATGTAGCGCATGGCGTTGAGGCGGGCCCGCTTCTTATCGTTGCTCTTCACCACGGTCCACGGCGCGTAGTCGGTGTCCGTCGCGGTGAACATCTCCTCCTTCGCCGCGGTGTACCCGTCCCACTTGTCCAGCGAGGCGAGGTCCATCGGCGAGAGCTTCCACTGCCGCACGGGGTCGATCTGGCGGATCGCGAAGCGGGTGCGCTGCTCGAGCTGGGTCACGGAGAACCAGAACTTAGTGACGTCGATACCGTCCTCGACCAGCATCTTCTCGAACAGCGGCACCTGATGCGTCCAGCGCTCGTGCTGCTCGTCGGAGCAGAAGCCCATGACCCGCTCGACGCCGCCGCGGTTGTACCAGGAGCGGTCGAACAGGACGATCTCGCCCTTGGTCGGGAAGTGGTCGATGTAGCGCTGGAAGTACCACTCGCCGGCCTCGCGCTCGGTGGGCTTGACCAGCGCCACCACGCGGGCGCCACGCGGGTTGAGGTGCTCCATGAAGCGCTTGATGGTGCCGCCCTTGCCGGCGGCGTCGCGGCCCTCGAAGACGATGACCAGCCGCTGGCCGGTGTCCTTGACCCAGCGCTGCAGCTTGAGCAGCTCGATCTGCAGCAGGCGCTTGTCCCGTTCGTACTCGGACCGGGCGAGGCGCTCCGAGTACGGGTAGCCCTCGCGCCAGGTGTCGACGACGTGCCGCTCGGGGGTGAGGAGCACCGGGTCGTCGTCATCGTCGTCGTTCACGGAGAAGCCCTCGGTCGCCCGCAGGTCGACGATCTTCTGCAGCGCCTCGCGGCCGCTGACCGCGCTCAAGTCGATGCCCACGGGCAGGTCGAGATCCATCACGCGCCGAAGGCTACGGGCAGGCGCGGACCGGCGGGTGAACGTCGCGTGAACGCGCGGTGCCTGCGAAAAGGTAAACTGTGCGGAATGCCCACCACCGCTAACCGCGGACGCCGGCGCGCCGAGCACCTCGGGCCCGAGCGTCGCCGCCCCCAGGTCCTCGACGCCGCGCTGGAGATCGCCGCGCGCGACGGCCTCGCCGCCGTGACCATCGGTACCGTCGCCGACCGCCTGCAGGTCACGCGCCCCGTCATCTACTCGTGCTTCCCGGATCGCGTCGCGCTCATCACCGAGCTGCTCGACCGCGAGACCGAGACGATGATGACCTACGTTCTCGCGTCGCTGCACAACGCCCACGGCGAGGATCCGGAGACCGCGTTCATCATCGGCATGCGCGGCCTGCTGACCGCTGTCAACGAGCGCGCCGACACCTGGCAGCTGCTGTTCTCCGGCGTCACCGACCCCGAGGTCGTGCACCGCGTCCAGGGCGCGCGCGCGACCCTCGCGAAACAGGCCGAGGAGTGGATCCGGCCGGCCCTCATCCGCTGGTGGGACATGCAGGACCTCGACGAGAAGCTGCCCATGCTCATGGAGCTGTTCGTCTCGGCGTGCGAGGCCGCCGTCCGGTCGATGCTGGTCGGCCGTCCCGACGACGCCGGGCCGCAGTGGCGCGGCGACTCCGAGGGGATCGGGAAGTTCTACGGCTCCGCCGTCTACCGCGCCTTCCACGGCGCCTGACCGTCCGCGTCACCTCACCGGTGACGGCTCCACGCCGCCCAGAGGGCGGCGTACCGTCCACCCGCGCTGCGCAGTTCGTCGTGCGTACCCTGCTCGGCGATCGCGCCGCGCTCCATCACCAGGATCCGGTCGGCCCGGGCCGCCTGGCTGAGACGGTGCGCTACGACGAGGGCCGTCCGCCCGACGAGAGCCGCCTGCGCGGCCTCTTCGAGCAGGTCCGCGTCGGCGCTGTCGGCGTCGGCGGTGGCCTCGTCGAGGATCACGACGGGCGGGTCGAGCAACACCAGGCGAGCCAGCGCTAGCTGCTGCTCCCGCTGCGGGGTGAGCGCCTGTCCTCCCGCTCCGACGACGGTGTCCAGCCCGGCATCGAGCAGGGACACCCACTCGTCGGCGCCCACCCGCGCCAGGGCGGCGTGCAGGTGCTCGTCGGACGCCGAGGGCGCCGCCATCCGCAGGTCCTCGGCGAGGGTGCCGGCGAAGACGTGGACGTCCTGCGTGAGCAGCACCGGCGCGGCGGAATCCGACAGCGTCGCGAGGTCGGCACCGCCGATCCGCACCGTGCCCGCGTCGGGCACGTGGACGCCCGCGATGAGGGCGGCGAGGGTGGTCTTCCCGGCGCCGGACGTGCCGACCACGGCCACCGTCTCCCCCGGTTCCAGCCGCACCGTGACCCCGTCGAGCACGCGGCGCCCGCCGCCGTACCCGAAGGTGACGCCGTCGACCTCGACGCGGGGCGGCCCGCCGCTCACGTCCACCACGCCCGACGGTGCCGGTCCCGACGCCTCGTCGTCGGCCACCCCGATCACCCCGACGATGCGGGCGAGAGAGGCCCCCGCGGACTGGATGTCGTCCATCACCAGCAGGAGCGCACCGATCGGCCCGAACAGCCGCAGGAACAGCAGCATCGCGGTGGTGACGGCGCCGACGGTGACCAGGTCTCCGTCGACGAGGGCGAACCCGAGCACGAGGATCGCGGCCATACCGACGAACTCGGCGAGGTTGACCCGACCGAAAAGGCGGTTCTGCACGATCCGCGCGCGCATCGTCCACCGCACGACCCGCCACGAACCGTCGCTGACCCGCAGGCTCGCGCGGTCCATGAGGTCGTAGGCGTGCACGGTGGGCAGGCCGCGGATCGACCCGAGCATGTGGTGCGCCCGCTCCGCCATGGCCGCCCGCTCGGAGCGGTAGACCGGCGGCGCGACGCGCACGTACATCCGCGCGCCGAGTACGTAAACGGGCAGCACGACGACCACGACCGCCAGGAAACGCCAGTCGAGCGCGGCGAAACCGGCGATGGTCACGGCGACGGAGAAGCCGGACCGGGCGAGCGCGGGCACGCCACGGGAGATGGCCTGGCTGACCGCGCCGACGTCGTCGGTGGCGCGGGAGACCAGGTCACCCGACCCGGCCTCCTCGACGCGGGACTGGGAGAGCCGCAGCGCCGCCCCGACCATCGACTCCCGCAGCCGGGCGAGCGCGGTCTCGAAGACCTGCGCGGAGAGGGCGATGCCAAGACCGGTGAAGACCGCCGAGGCGATCGCCGCGGCCGCCATGAGCCCGCCGATCCGCAGGACGCCGGCGTAGCCGCCGCCGTCGATCGCGATGTCGACGATCGCGCCGAAGCCCCACGGGACGGCCAGCCCGAGGGCGGCGCCCACGAGCAGGACCACGAACACGAGGGCGAGGGCGCCGCGCTTGCCCGCAAGCAGGCCGCGGGCGAAGCGGAAGGTCGCCGCTCCGTCGGCGATCGGCAGGACGCCGGCGGCGACGGTCGTGGTGGGAGCGCTCACGCGTGGACCTCCGCTCCGGCAGTGCTGACGGTGAGCACGGTGTCGGCCGCCGCGATCAGCGTCGGGGAGCCGGTGAAGACGACGGTCGCGAGGCCCTCGCGGGCCGCGCCCAACCGGTCGGCGATCACGGCCTCGGTGACCGAGTCGACCGCGCTGGTCGGGTCGACGAGCACCAGGGTGCGCGTGTCGGTGGCGAGCGCGCGGGCCAGCGCGACGCGCTGGCGCTGGCCGCCCGAGAGGAGCCGGCCGGCCTCGCCTACGGAGGTCTGGAGCCCGTTGGGCAGGACTTCCAGGACGTCGTCGCAGGCGGCGGCGAGCAGCGCCGCCGCGACCCGGTCGGGCGTGCCGCCGGCGGCGACGTTCTCCTCGACGGTGCCCTCGAACAGGGTGGTCGCGTGCGGCGCGACGCGCACGGTCCGCAGCGCCACCGGCTGGGTGAGCGTGTACAGGTCGGTGCCGCCGACGGTGACCGATGCCCCGGCCCGCGGGGTGCTCGTGCGTGCGAGCAGGGCGGTCGCGGCGGCGGTGGTTTCGGCGCCGCACACCACGGCGGTGACCCCGGTGCGCGGGAACTCCAGGTCGACGACGCCCTCGCCCGCGGGGACGCCGGAGAGCCGCACCGGCACCTCGTCCCCGTCGTGCGCGTGCAGGACGCCCTCGTCGCGCGCGAAGGGCGCCTGCAGCACCATCAGCACGCGCTTCGCCGAGGCGTTCCCGGCGACCCAGAACTTGCCGAAGTTGGTGCCCATGGCCTGCAGCGGTGCCATCACGACCTGGGTGAGGCCCACGACAGTGATGAGCTGGCCGACGGTGAGGTCGCCGCGCACGGTCTGCACGCCGGCGAGTATCCCGACGAGCACCACGAATGCCGCGGCGACGGCTTCCATCGCGCCCACGTAGGCGCCCTCGGAGCGGCGCGCCTTGATGACGGCGGCGAGGGCGCGGGCGCTCGCCGACCGGTACCGCCGGTCGGCCTCGGCCTCGGCGTGCATGCCCTTGACCACGCGGAACCCGGCGACCAGGTCGGCCGCGGCCCCCGCGGCCTCGCCGGCGGCCCGCTGCTCGGCCTCGCTGCGGGCGCGCAGGGCGCCGCCCGCCTTGTCGAGGCACCACAGCATCGCCGGCGCCCCGAGCAGCACGAGCAGGCCCAACTGCCACGAGATCGACAGCAGCACGACGCCGCAGAAGACGATCGCCGCGAGCTCGCCCACCGGATAGAGCCCCAGCGCGACCGACATGGCGAGGCGCTGCACGTCGGAGGTGGCGATGGAGAGCAGCACGCCCGGCGAGTGGCCGCCGCCCAGGCCGCGTGGATCCAGGATCCGGTCGGTCACCTGGGTGCGCAGCCGGTGCTGCACGGTGTTCATGCCGAGGAAGCCGATGCGCGAGCCGAACCGGAAGCTGAACGAGAGGAAGGCGAACAGGACCGCGAGCACGAGGACCCAGCGGATCGTCGCCGCCCAGTCCCCGGTCTGGATGGCCCGGTCGATCGCAAGGCCCATCACCACGGGCACCAGCGCCTCGCCGACCTGGTGCCCGATGATGAGCAGGCCCGCGGGCAGCGTCCGCGACCGATCGCCGAACATGGTGCGCAGCACCAGCTGCCGCGGCGTGGTGTCGGCGTCGACCGCGAGCGGCCGATGGTCGGGCTGCTGCTCGGGCGCCTCGAAGAACACCGGCAGCCGGCTGCCGGTCCAGTTCGCCACCCTCAGCTCCGCGCGGACTCGGTGAGCCGGAACGGGCCCAGTACGGTGCGCAGCTTGTTGCGGGTCTCGGCCAGCTCGGCCTGCGGGTCCGAGGCCCCGACGATGCCGCCGCCCGCGTAGGCACGCAGGCGCGCACCGTCGAGTTCAGCGCACCGGATACTGACCCGCCACCGCCCGTCGCCGTTCGCGGCGGTCCAGCCGACGGCGCCGGCGTAGAAACCCCGTTCGCCCTCGATGTCGGCGATCGCGCGGGCGGCGGTCCGCCGCGGGAAGCCGCAGACAGCGGGGGTGGGGTGCAGGGCGAGCGCGAGGTCGAGCGCGGTGGTCGCGGGGTCGGCGAGCCGGCCCTCGATCTTGGTGCCGAGGTGCCACACGGGTCCGGCCCTCGTCACCGACGGTGCAGCGGGCACGTCCAGTTCCGCGCACATTGGCGCGAGTGCGGCGGCGATCTCGTCGACGACGTAGGCGTGCTCCTCGCGGTCCTTCTCCGAGTCCAGCAGGCCCTCGGGCGTCGTCGCGGTGCCGGCGAAGGGGTGGCAGAAGACGGTGTTGCCCAGGCGCCCGACGAGGATCTCCGGGCTGGAGCCCACGAGCCAGCGGCCGCGGTAGGCGTCGCCGGCGGCGGCGAGATCCACGGCGAAGGCGTTGCCCTCCAGGTCGCGCTGCTCGAGCGCGGCCGCCACGGCGAGCGGGTCGAGCGGCGCGGCGGCCTCGAAGTCGACGGCGCGCGCGAGCACCACCTTCTGCAACTCGGAGTCGTCGATGAGCGCGATGGCACGGCGCACGCGGTCGACGTGCTCGGCCGGCTCTGGGTGCTGGGCGGTCTGCGTCAACGTGGGCAGCTCGGCGGCAACTCCGGCGGACGCGGCGGCCGGGTCCACGTCGCCGAAGTGCTCCGGCACCGTCAGCGCGGCAGGATCCGCCAGGTCGAAGGGCAGCGCGCCCACCAGTACCGGCACCGCGCCGTCGCGCAGCGCGGCCGCAGCAGCGTGCGGGTCCGTGTAGGCCCCCGCGGTGCCGCGCGCCGCGAGGCGCTGCCCGGCAGCGGTCAGCAGGAAGTGCGGATGGTCGCCCTCCCCACTCGTGCTCGCCGTCATCGCAGGGCCTCCAGAACCTTGTCCGTCGTCTCCACTCTGCCGCATCGGCCTGCCACGTAGGTGAGCGCGTTGGCGTGATCCTCGGCGGAGAAGTCGGCGACGGCGTCGCGGACCACGTAGGGCTGCACGTCGCGCATGAAGGCGTCGAGCGCCGTGGTCATGATCCCGATGTGCGCGTAGATGCCCGCGATCACCAACTGATCGCGTCCCCAGGCCCGCATCCGCTCGGCGAGATCCGACTTGGCGAAGGCGCTGTAGCGCCACTTGGTGAGCAGCACGTCGTCGTCGGCCGGGGTCAGCTCATCGATGATGTCCTGGTTGGCCGTCTTGAGGCCGGGACCCCAGAAATCGGTGAGCAGCGCGCGCTCCTCGGGGTCCTGGTCACCGGGCTGCGCGGTGTACACCACGGGCACACCGGCGGCGCGGGCCGCGGCGCGCAGGGTCGCGATGTTCGGGACCACGGTGCGCAGCGGCTCCGCATCGCGCTCGAACGGTCCCACGAAGTGCTCCTGCATGTCGTGGATCAGCAGGACGGCGCGCGCCGGGTCGACGGTCCAGTCGACGGTGTCGGGGCACTCGATCTCGGGCAGGTCGTAGACGACCGTCTTCGGCAGGCTCACAGCTTCTCCTCGTCCTTACGCCCGACGAGGTCCGCCAGCGCGCGCCGCAGTTCGCGGCGACTGATCTTTCCGACGCCCGTTGTGGGGAATTCGTCGACGAACTCCACCCGGTCGGGCACTTTGTACTCGGCCACGCCGCGGGCGCGGACGAACTTCTTCAGCTCGGGCATCGTGGGCCGCTCGCCGCCGGTCAACACCACCGCGCAGGTCCGCTCCCCCAGGAACTCGTCGGCGACCGCCACGACGGCCGCGTCGATCACCAGCGGGTGCGCGATGAGGTGGTTCTCCACCTCTTCGGCGGCGATCTTCTCGCCGCCGCGGTTGATCTGGTCCTTGGCGCGGCCCTCCACCACGAGGTGCCCGCTCGGCAGCCGCCGCACGATGTCGCCGGTGCGGTAGAAGCCCTCGGCATCGAAGGACTCGGCGTCGACGCCGCCCAGGTAGCCGCGGATCGTGTACGGCCCGCGGGTCCACAGCAGCCCGGCCTCGCCTTCCGGGACGGGCGTGCCGTCCTCGTCGAGGACGCGCACCTCGTCGTCGGGCGAGATCGCGCGGCCCTGCGTGCCCAGGACAAGGTCCTCGGGGTCGTCGTCGCGGGTGTAGTTGACCAGGCCCTCTGCCATGCCGAAGACCTGCTGCAGGCGGCAGCCGAGCTCGGGGGTCACGCGCCGCGCGGCCTCGGGCGGGAACTTGGCGCCGCCCACCTGCAGCACGTCCAGGCTGGCCAGGTCGGCGGTCGTGCCGGGCGCGGCCTGCAGCCACAGCATCGCGAGCGGCGGGACCAGCGACGTCATGGTCACCTTCTCAGCCTCGATCAGCGGGAAGGCCTTCGACGGTGCCGGGTCCGTCCCGAGCACAACGGTGCCGCCGGCCCACAGAACGCCGAGGATGCCGGGGCTGCTCATGGGGAAGTTGTGCGCCACGGGCAGCACCACGAGGAAACGCGTGCCGGGCCCGAGGCCGCAGATCTTCGCGGACTCGCGCACCGAGTAGAGGTAGTCGGCGTGGGTGCGCGGGATCAGCTTGGGCACACCGGTGGTACCGCCGGAGAGCTGTAGGAACGCCAGGGATTCCGGATCGACGGTGATCGGCGTCCCGCTCGCGATCCCGGTACCGAACACGCCGTCCGGCCCGAGAACGTCGTCGACGACGAGGATCTCGACGCCGGTCTCCGCGGCGACCTCGGCGGCCAGCGCGCGGTGGTCGAAACGGTTGATGGTCGCCGCCGTGATCAGGGCCTTCGCGCCCGACGTCTGTACGAAATGCACGAGCTCGCTGCGGCGGTGCGCGGGCAGCGCGAACACGGGGACGGCGCCGATCCGGAAGAGCCCGAACAGCACGGTGACGAACTCGGCGGTGTTGGGCAGCTGCAGCACCACCCGATCACCTGCGGCGATCCCCGTGGCGCGCAACCCCGCGGCGGTCACGGCCGCAGCCGTGTCCAGCTCGCGGTAGCTCAGTCGCACCGGGGCACCGGCGACGTCCTGCGCGACCAGTGCCTCGGCGTCGCCGAAGCGCTCCGCGGCCTCGGGCAGGAAGGACGCGAAGGTCTCGCCGGTCCAGTGGCCCGCCGCGCGGTAGCGCGCGGCGAACTCCTCCGGGAAGTAGCGGGTCTCGGTGCTGGTCATACGGTGGCGCCTCCGTCGACGGTGAGTACCTGCGCGGTCACGTGCCGCGCATCGGGCGAGAGCAGGTAGTCGATCGCACCGGCGATGTCGTCGGCATCGGCGATCCGGCCCAGGGGGATCCCCAGCCGGTGCCGCGCCAGATCGCCCGCGATCGCGGCCTTCGCGGCGGCGACACCGCCGAAGGCGGTCTGCATGGGCGTGGCGGTGGAGCCGGGAGCGACCACGTTGATCCGCACGCCGCTGCTCGCGAGCTCGAGGGCGAGGGTCAGTGTCGCGTTGTGCGCCGCGGCCTTCGACGCCCCGTAGGCGCCGAGGCCGACGCGCGGGCCGTTCCCGGCGTTGGAGCCGACGACCACGGCGGCGCCGGCGCCGCGCTCCGCCATCCGGCGGGCGGCGGCGGTGAGCACGTGCACGGTGCCGGTGAGATTCACTGCCAGCGCGGCGGCCCAGTCCTCAGCCGCGGTGTCGAGAACCGGCCCGGCGACGAGGATTCCAGCGCAGTGCGCGAGCGCGTCGACGGGGCCGCCCGCCTTCTCAGCGGCGTCCAGCGCGGCGTCCACGGCGTCGGCGTCGGTCACATCGAGGACGTGCGAGGTGGCGGTGCCGCCCGCGTCGGCGACGGCGCGAGCGGTCGCGACCAGCCCGTCGGCGTCGCGGTCCGCGAGGGCGACGGGGCCGCGCCGCGCGAGCCGCACGGCCGTCGCTGCGCCGATCCCGGACGCAGCGCCGGTGATGAATGAGTGCATGTCTCGATTTCCCGGGTCAGCCGAGATAGGCGCCGGAGTCGCCGAGGATCTTCGCGGCGGGGTGTTCGGCACCGTCGGCTGTGCGGACGGTCTCGACGATCAGCGCGGGGTTTCCGCCGCGCCACGCGTCGGGTCCCGCGACGACGGCGATGCCGTCACCGTCGGGCACGCAGACGCGGCCCGGGGTGCCCCCGTACCGCTTGGTGGATACGGAGGCGCCGGTGATCGCGAGCCGCTCGCCACGGAAGACGGTGTGGGCGTTCGGGTACGGATCGGACTGGGCTCGAATGAGGCGCTCGATGGCATCGGCCGGCCAGGACCAGTCGATGGTGCTGTCGGCGTCGGAGCGCTTGTGGAAGTACGTGGCGGCGGCAGGGTCCTGCGGGATCGGCTGTGCCGTGCCGGCTTCCAGCTCGCCGAGCGACCGGGCGACCAGCGGACCGATCAGATCGACGGTGCGGTGGAAGAGGTCGACGGTGCGATCGGTAGGGCCGACCGCGACGGACTCCTGGGCGATGATGGGCCCGGTATCGAGGCCCTCGTCCATGAGGTGCGCGGTGACGCCCACATGGGTCTCGCCGTTGATGAGCGCCCAGATCAGAGGCGAGAAGCCGGCGTACTTCGGGAGCAGCGAGTCGTGGATGTTGAGGGTCCCCAGGCGCGGCATCGAGTAGATCGATTTCGGCAGCCAGGTACGCCAGTTGTTGGCGACGATGATGTCCGGCTCTGCGGCCGAGACCGCCTCGAAGAGGGCCTCATCGGGCTTCTTGGCGAGGTGCACGGCCACGCCGCGGGACGTGGCCAGCTCCTCGACCGAGTCGTTCCACATCATCTCGTACGGGTTGTTCGAGACGGGGTGGGTCACGGCGAGCGCGACCTCGTGACCGGCATCGAGGACGGCGGACAGTGTGCGGTGGCCCCAGGTCTGGAAGCCGAAGGTGACGACGCGCATCATGCTCCCTTCGCGGCGGTGGTCAGGCGGGTGTCGGCGGCGAGTCCGTCGAGGATCTCGCCGGCTCGGACGGCGACGTTCGACAGGAGCGTCGAGCCGAGGCCGTGGGTGGATTCGGTGGCGCCCTGGACGTACAGGCCGTCGAGCGGCTCTCCGTCGAGGGCGAGCACGTAGTCGCGGCCGACCTGCATGCGTTCGGGCGCGACGTCCCACCCTGCGAGCACGTCCGAGACGCCGATCGACCGGAAGCCGGTGGCGCACACCACGGCCGAGTAGTCCTGCCCGGTCGTCGCGTCGGCGATCCGGTCGCGCAGGGTGACCCGCACACCGGTGTCGGAGGCGACCGCCGAGGTCACGACCGTGGCGGGGCGCATCAATAGCCGGCGATGCCCGGAAACCTTCTCCTGATACTCGACGGCGTAGAGCTCGTTGATCAGCTCGAGGTCGACGCAGCCGTAGTTGGTGGTCGCGTGCCGCGCCATCAGTTCACTGCGCACCTCGACGGGAGCGGCGTAGAAGTCGTCGACGGCGGCGGGGTCGAAGACCTTGTTGGCGTAGGGGCTGTCGTCGGCGGGCTGGAAGCCGTAGGAGTTGAAAACGCTCTCCACCACGGCGTTCGGGTAGCTCCGGTGCAGGAACTGTGCGACCTCCGCGGCGCTCTGCCCGCCACCCACGACGAGGAATCGGTGCGGCGCCTCGGGATCCAGGTCGGCAGCGGCGAGATGATCGAGCAGCCGATGATTGTGGAACAGGCGCGGTCCGGCGGTGGCCCACTCGGGCAGCCGCTCGCGCAGCCCCGTCGCCACGACCACGGACCGGGCGCGCAGAGCTCCGTCACCGTCGGGCCCCGTGTACCGGACGAGCCAGCGCGCACCGTCGAGCGCCTCGTCGAGGCGCTCGACGGCGGTCACCGTCGTGCTGTAGTCGATCCGGGCGGAGACGTTCTCGGCCACCCAGGACAGGTAGTCGGTGAACTCGACGCGGGTCGGGAAGAAGGTCTGGTGGTTGATGAAGTCGACGAGCCGGCCGCGGGCCTCGAGGTAGCTCAGGAAGGTGAACGGGCTGCGCGGGTTGCGGAGCGTCACCAGGTCCTTGAGGAAGGCGATCTGCATGGTGGCGCCGTCGAGGAGCATGCCCGGGTGCCAGGCGAAGGCGGGCTTGCGCTCGAGGATGGTCATCTCGAGGGGCGGCAGGCCCGTGCGGTTCCGCTCGTCGAGAGCCGCGGCGAGCCCCAGATTCGACGGTCCGGCCCCGATCCCGACCACGTCGGCGATCGCGTGCTGCTGTCCCATGTATCTCCCTCATCGATTACCTAGATAGGATAGGCATACCTGAAAGTAGAGACCATTCGCCAGTCGTGCGAACGTCTGTGTCCATCGCCACAGGCCACCGTCGAAGAGGAGAAACCGTGTTCGGGTCATCCCGCATCACTCGTACCGTCCTAGCCCTTGCCGCCGCTACCGCCCTGGTCACGAGCACCGCGGCGTGCGGTTCCGCCTCGTCCGGAGGCGGCGAGCACGCGCAGCACGATGCGGGCTTCCCCGTGTCGATCACGTCCGCACTCGGCACCACCGAGATCAAGGCCCGCCCGGAGCGCGTGGTCACCCTCGGGTGGGGCAGCACCGAGGCCGCGATCGCCCTGGGCGTGCCGCCCGCGGGCATGCGCGACATGTCGTCGGAGCTCGGCAAGGACGCCGGCGGGATCATGCCCTGGGTGCAGGAGAAGCTCGGCGACGCGAAGCCTGTGCTGCTTCCCGAATCGAGCAAGTCGCTGCCGCTCGAGCAGATCGCCGCCCTCAAGCCCGACGTGATTCTGTCGGTGCAGGCCGGTCTCACCGCGGACCAATACGCACAGCTGAGCAAGATCGCGCCCACCGTCGCGCAGCCCGGCCGCAATTGGCAGACCTCATGGCAGGACCAGACCACGCTCGTCGGCAAGGCGCTGGGGCGCGAGGCGGAGGCGAAGACGCTGATCGCGGACACCGACAAGCGCATCGCCGCGGTCAAGGCCGCGCATCCGGAGTTCGCCGGGAAGACCGTGGCGGCCGCCAGCGGCACCACCCCCGAGAGCCTCAACTTCTACTTCGACACCGATCCGCGGGTGATGCTGCTGCAGAGCTTCGGCTTCACCGTGCTGCCCGAGCTGACCGCCCTGCGCGAGGCCACGCCTCCCGGCAAGTTCGCCGCGCCGGTCAGCTGGGAGAACGTGCCCAAGTACAACGCCGACGTGCTCACCTCGTGGTACCTCGACCCCGCCCAGCGCGCGGCCACCGAGGCCAACCCGTCGTTCGCGAGCCTGAAGGCCGTGCAGCGCAAGTCGTACGTGGCCCTGACCGATCCGCCGCTCGTCTACGCGGTCAGCTCGCCCAACGTGCTCGACCTGCCGTGGCTCCTCGACCGCTACGTGCCGACGCTCTCGGCGGCGGCGAAGAACGTCGCGGGCTGACCCGGCGCCGCGCCGCCGGGCACCGTCGCCCGGCGGCGCCACGGGGCTACAGCCCCGCTGCCTCGAGCGCCTGCTCGTAGAGGTCGGTCGCCTCGTCGCGGGACTTGCCCGCGGCGAGGGCGTCCGCGAAGACCGCACGCAGCTTCTCCTCCCCCGCGGCCTCGAACCGCTTGGTCCAGGCCTCGGCATCGTGCCGCCAGTAGCCGACGACGTCGGCGCGGTCCCGAGCCCAGCCGAGTCCGCGCACGTGCTTCTTCGCGGCGCGCGTGTCCGCCGCCTCCCCGGCCAGCCACAGGTAGCCGTCGGCCGGCAGGTCGACGGTGCGCAGCACCTCCGGCAGGCGGCTGGGCGCCGCACCGTTGCCGGTGCCGACGACCTCGATCACCTCGGTGCCGGGCCTATCCGGAAGGTAGGCGATCTCGCTGCGGTCGAGGACCTCGGCGATCACGGTGACGTCGACGCCGGCAGGGGTCTCCTCCAGGATGCGGGCGAGCGCGGGCAGCGCAGCGAGGTCTCCCGCGAGGACGTGCCGGGAGGCGTCCTGGGCGGGTTCGTACCAGGAGCGGGGGCCGGCGGCCAGGAGCCGCCAACCGGGGCGCGCGGCACGGAACCAGTCGATCGCGGGCCCGTGGCCGTGCTCGGCGACGTCGACGAGCATGCGACGGGTCTCGGCGTCGTAGGCACGCACCGAGTAGTTCCGATGGCCGAGGCTGCGCTCGGGATCGGCGATCTCCCAGCCCCCGAGGGCGGCCGGATCGTCCGAGGGCCGGGCACTGAGCTCGGTGCCGTCGGGCGAGAAGTAGAAGGCGATGGACTCGTCACCGGGCGCGATGGGGACGTAGCCCCCGGCAGTGCCGCCGCCCACCTCGAACTCGAGACGCAGCAGGTTCTCCGCGACCTGCGCGGTCGCGGTGAGGGTCAGGACGAAATCGTTCCACTTCATGGATCACTCCGATATGTCGGGCCGCGGCGCGAAATGCGCCCGCTCCGCGGCGAACAGGACGGCGGTCTTGTGCGGGAGCTCGACGACGCCGAGGCGAGTCAGGCCCAGCGCGGCGCCCACGCCGACGGCGGCGGTGTTCCGCGCATCGGGTTCGGTGAGCATCCGCCGGCAGCGGCGCTCGGCACGGAAACCCGCGTCGATGAGCGCCGCGCCGATTCGGGCGCCCCAACCGTTGCCACGGTGAGCGGGCGAGCCGATAGCAAGGTGCACGCCCACGTCGTACGGGTCGGACTGGTAGCACCGTGCCACCACGTCGGCGTGGGCGCGGTACAGCTCCACGTAGGCGATGTCGGCGCCGCCGTGCGCGACGATCGCGGGAGCCGTGTGACCGCCGTCGAGCTGCTCGATCAGGTGGGTGCGCCAGCGCTCGCGGGGCCACGCCTGTCCCCACGCTGCGGCCACCGCAGGCGTGTTCATCCATGCGTGCACGACGTCGAGATCGGCGGACTCGGGGTCGACGACGCGCAGGTCGAAGCCTGAAAGCCGGAGCCCTGCGAGGAAGTCGCCGATCGGCGGATGCTCGCGGCCCTCGACGTGGCGGCCGACCGCGGCATGGTCCAGCATGCACGCCCCCCTCTAGCGAAGTGTAGGCTTACCTACCTGATTGCACCGCAGATTACCCCAAGGAGACGGTTTCCGATATGTCCACCTCCCCGCTGACAGCCGACCGCGTGCGCGCCGACGTCGCCGAGCTGCTGCAGGTCCCCGCGCAGTCGATCGCGGACGATGACAACCTCTTCGACCTGGGTCTGGATTCGGTCCGCGTGATGACGCTGATCCAGCGCTGGCGCGAGGCAGGTGCCGCCGAGCTCGAGTTCCCCGATCTCGCCGAGCAGCCGGAGCTCGCCCACTGGCAGCGGCTCGTGGTCGGCGGATGAACCCGTTCGACGAGCCCGACGCGAGCTTCCTCGTCCTCCGCAACCACCTCGAACAGCGCTCGCTGTGGCCCCGGTTCGCGGAGATTCCGGCGGGCTGGACCGTCGAGTTCGGCCCGTCCTCGCGCGAGGACTGCCGAACGCACATCGAAACCGCGTGGACGGATCTCCGCCCGCAGCGCGCCGACCTTCCCCGCTAGTCACCCACCGCCCAGGAGCCCCCGACGTGACCCTCGCAGAGGCCGCCCCTTCCCCGGCATCGGCCACCACCGACGCGCCGACGCTGCTGCCGCTCACCGCAGCCCAGCACGGGATCTGGAACGCGCAACAGCTGGAACCGGACTCGCCGTACTACGTCGTGGGCGACGTGCTGGAGATCGTCGGCGACCGCGCGGTCGACCTCGACGCCCTGCGCACGGCGATCACGCGCACGGTCGCGGAGGCCAGCAGCCTCCGCCTGCGGGTGGTCGGGACCGAGGACGGCCCGCGGCAGTGGATCGACGACGGTGCCGCACCCGAGCCGGTCGTGGTCGACCTTCGTGGCGAGCCCGACCCGCGGGCAGCGGCGGAGGCCGCCGTCGCCGCGGAACGCGCGCGACTGGCAGCGCACTGCGCGGGGATGACCGACCGCGACCTCTTCGCCTTCCGCATCCTGAGCCTGTCGGACACCGAGGTCTGGTACACCCAGCTGGGCCACCACCTGGTCTTCGACGGCTACTCCGCGGCGATGCTCTCCCGCCGCGCGGCGGCGCACTACACCGCCCTCGTGAACGGCTCGGAGCCGCCGAAGTCGCCGTTCGGGTCGTTCGCCGATTTCGTCGCCGCCGACCAGGAGTACCGCGCGAGCGAGCGACACGAGGCGGACCGCGCCTACTGGCGGGACGAGCTCACCCCGCTGCCCGAGGCGCCGGAACGCCCCGCCTTCGACGGCCCAGCGAGCGAGGTCCGTACCGCGCGGACGGAGCTGCCGGCCGAAGTCTTCGACGCCCTCCGCCGAGTCGCCGACGATTCCGGAACCACCTGGGGCGAGGCCCTCATCGCCTGCTACGCCGCCTTCCTGCACCGCTCGCTCGGCGAGTCCGACGTCGTCTTCGCCATGCCGCTCATGTGCCGCAGCGGCGGTGTCGCCCTGCGCACGCCGGCGATGGCGGTGAACGTGCTGCCCCTGCGCCTGCCGGTGCGTGCCGAGGACCGGCTGGCCGACCTCAGCGCCCGCGTCGCGGAGACCATGCGACGCATGCGCGCTCACCAGCGCTACCGCGGCGAGGACCTCCCCCGCGACCTGGGCTCCCCCACCGTCGGGGCACTGTTGCACGGACGGGGCATCAACCTCAAGGCGTTCGACCTCACCCTCGACTTCGCCGGCTCAGCCGGCACGATGCGCAACGTGGCGGGCGGGCCCCCTGAGGACTACGGGCTGAGCGTCATCCCCACCGGCAGCGGCGGACTCCTGGTGGGCTTCGAGGTCGACGCACGCTCCGCGACGCAGGAGCAGGTGCGGGGCCGGCTCGATGCCGTCGTCACGCTGATCACCGAGCTCGTCTCCCCCACTGCACCTGCGCTCGGCGAAGTGGAGCTGCTCCCCTCCGACGTGCGCGAGCAGCTGATCGACCGCTCTCGCACACCGGAATCCGCGCATCCCGCACAGGACGTCCCGGCCGCGCTGGATGCCCAGGCCCGCCGTGATCCCGCTGCCCTCGCCCTTATCCACGGCGACGAGCGGCTCACCTTCGGCGAGCTCGCCGACCGGGTGCACCGCACCGCGCGGCTGATCCGCGCGGAGGGCGCGGGCGCCGACGACGTGGTCGCCCTGGCGTTGACGCGCGGCGTGGACCTGGTGGTGGCGATCCTCGCAGTCCTCGACGCGGGCGCCGCCTACCAGTACCTCGACCCCGCACACCCCGCCGCTCGGCACGCGGAGTTGATCGCGGACTCACGACCGGCGCTGCTACTGGTCGGTTCCGATGCCACTGCGCCCGAGGGCGTCCCGTCGATCGCGCTCGACGCCCCGAGCGTCCGCACGCGACTCGGCGCCTTCTCCAGCGACCCGCTCAGCGACTCGGAGCTCGCCGCGCCGCGGCACCCGGACCACCTCGCCTACGTCATCCACACCTCCGGTTCGACCGGTCGCCCGAAGGGCGTCGCGGCCCGAACCGGCGGGCTCACCAGCCTGCTGCGGCACCACCGCGCGACGCTGGTGGACCTCGCCGTCGCCGCGGAGCCGGATCGTCGGCTGCATTGCGCGCACACCTACTCCTTCTCCTTCGACGCCTCCCTCGACCAGCTGCTCTGGCTGCTGAGCGGGCATGCGCTGCACCTGTACTCGACGGAGACCGCCCGCGACGCCGACGCGCTGCTGGCCGCGTACCGCGCTGAACGCATCGACGTCGTCGACACCACCCCGTCGATGGCGGCGCCACTCATCGACGGCGGGCTCCTCGACGGCGGGCACCGTCCGTCCCTGCTGATCCTCGGCGGCGAGGCGACCGGCCCCGCGCTGTGGCGCCGGATCGCGGCCACCGGGATCCCCACGGTCAACCTCTACGGCCCCACCGAGGCCGCCGTCGACGCGACCGCCGCCGTCGTGGCCGGGGAAACGCCCGTCATCGGACGGGCCGTTCCCGGCACCGCCGCGTACGCGCTCGACGGTGCGCTGCAGCCGGTCCGGGACGGCGAGATCGGCGAGCTCTACCTAGCCGGCCCGCACCTGGCACGCGGCTACCTGAACCTGCCGGCGGCGACCGCCGAGCGGTTCGTCGCGGATCCGTTCGGCGAGCCCGGCTCGCGCATGTACCGCACTGGCGACCGCGTGCGATGGCACCGCGATGCCGGCTACGAGTACCTGGGCCGCGGCGACGGCCAGGTGAAGATCCGCGGCTACCGGATCGAGTTGGCCGAGGTCGAGACCGCGCTCGCCGCCGTGGCAGGCGTGACCAGCGCCGCCGCTGTGGTGCGCACCGACGCCGGCCGGGACCGCCTCGTCGGCTACGTCACCGGCGCGGCGACCGCGGACGGCGTCCGCGCCGCGCTCGGCGAGGCAGTGCCCGACCACATGGTGCCCTCCGCCGTTGTCGTGCTGGACGAACTGCCGGTGACGATCAACGGCAAGCTCGACCGCGCAGCCCTGCCCGCGCCCGCCGTCCAGACCGCGGGCCGCGCGCCGCGGACCGACCGCGAACGACTGTTCTGCGCGGTGGTCGCGGCGGCGTTCGACGTCCCCGAGGTGAGCGTCGACGACGACTTCTTCAGCCTGGGCGGCGACAGTATCAGCGCCATCACGGTGTGCAGCGAGCTCCGGGCCCAGGGCCTTGACGTGCGACCGCGAGACTTCCTTTCCGGCAGTAGTTTCGCGACGTTGGCGGCCGGCGCCGCCGAGACCGCGACGCAGGACGAGAGCCCGGTCGCACCCGCGGAAGGCGAGTTCCCCGCGCCGCCGATCGTCGCCGCACTGTTCGATCTCAACCCGGATCCACGGGACATCGCGGGCTACGCGCAATGGATCGCCCCCGAGTTGCCCGCCGAGGCCACGCTCCAGACGGTCCGGACGGCGCTGCAGGCCGTCGTCGCCGCGCATCCCGCACTGCGGGTGCGCCTCTCGGGCCCCGCGATGCTCGCGATCGACGAGACGGCCGCGCCCGTCGAGGTCACCGAGGGCGCCGGCACCGTCGAATCCGCAGCGGCCGAGCTCGCCGCGAGCCTGGATCCCACCGTCGGCGCGGTGCTGCGCGCGCGAATCGTGCGCGGCGACGACGCCCCGGACCGGCTGGTCCTGGTGATCCACCACCTCGCGGTCGACGGCGTCTCCTGGCGCGTTCTCCTGCAGGACCTGCCGCAGGCGCACCGTGAGGTAGCCGCGGGCCGCGCACCGACGGTCCGCGCCGAGGCGACGCCCTGGCGCGCGCACGCCCTCGCCCTCGCCGAGCAGGGCGAGAGCGGCACGTACCGAGAAGAATCCGATCACTGGCGCGCCGCACTCGACGATGCCGAGCGGCTCGGCGCGCGGACGCTCGACCCGGAAGTCGACCGGGTCGCTACCGCCGCGGTCACCCTCACCCGGACTGCCGCGGCCCTCGCCGAGCCGGTGACCTCGGGCCTGGCACGGGCGTACCGCGCCAACGCCGAGGAGACGCTCCTGGCGGCCCTCGCCCTGGCCCTCCGACTGAGGCGGCGGCGCGCCGGGCTCGCCCCGCGCACGGCCGCGACCGTCACCGTCGAGGGGCACGGACGCGAACAGGTACTGCGCTCCGCGGATCTCGCGCGGACCGTCGGTTGGTTCACCGTGGAACACCCCGTGCGCCTGCCGGTCCCCGTGGACGACGCGGAGCTCGACGACGCCCTCGCCGGCGGCGACGCCGCCGGGCGGCTGGTCCGCGCCGTCAAGGAGGCCCGCCGCGGCGTGCCCGGGCACGGCATCGGCTACGGCGTCCTGCGGCACCTGGATCCCGAGGCGGGGCCGCTGGGGTCCGCGCCGGACGTGGTCTTCAACTACCTCGGCCGGTTCGCCGCTCCCGACGACGGCTGGCGACTCCCCGGCGACACCCCGTTCGCAGTGCTCGACCCGGCCGCGAAGGCGCTCGAGCAGGTGCTCGCCGTCAACTGCTTCGACGGCGCCGACGGGCTCACCGTCGAATGGATCGCCGCGGGCGGCGTGTTGAACGCCGATGCGGTCGCCGAGCTGCAGGCCTGCTGGGCCGAGGCGGTGGGCGCGCTCTCCGCGCACGCCGCGCTGATCGGGCCCGACGGTGGCGGCCTCACCCCGTCGGACCTGCCACTCGTGACGTTGGACCAGGCCGATATCGACCTCCTCGAACTGGACGGCCCGATCGCCGACGTGCTGCCGGCGACCGCGCTGCAGGTCGGCCTCGCGTACCACTCGCAGGTGTTGGCCGAGGGCGAACCCGACGTCTACGTCGTGCAGGCCGCGACCTACCTCGACGGCCCCGTCGACCCCGAACGCATGGCGGCCGCCGCCGCGGAGCTGCTGCGCCGCGTGCCCTCGCTGCGCACCCGGCTCGGTTACACCGCCTCGTCGGACGTGGTGCAGGTGATCCCGGAGACGGTGCTCCCCGACTTCACCTTCGTCGACGTCAGCGACCGCGACGATCCGGCGGCCGCGTTCGCCGGTGTCGCTGCTGCCGAGCGGGCGCGCCACTTCGATCCGTCGACCGCGCCCCTGATCCGCTTCCTGCTGTGCCGCACCGGTCCCGAGACCCACCGGCTGGCGCTCACCAACCACCACTCGCTGCTCGACGGCTGGTCCATGCCGATCGCCGGCCGCACGCTGCTCGCGATCTACGCCGAACTGGGCGGCGGCCCCACCGCACCGGCCTCGGCGCCGCTCGACGGCTACTACCGCTGGCGCGCCGACCGGGACCTCCCCGCCGCACGGGCGGCGTGGGCAGAGGAGATGGCCGGGCTGGACGCCCCGACGCTGCTGGCGCCCACCGGATCCGGCGCCGCCGATGCCGCGCCCGAACGGATCCTGGTCGAGCTCGACGACGACCTGACCCGCGGGCTCGCGGAGCTGGCGCGCTCGCGCGGCGTGACGCTGACCAGCGTTCTGCACACCGCGTGGGGACTGCTGCTGGGACGGCTCACCGGCCGGCGCGACGTGGTCTTCGGCTGCCCCGTCTCGGGCCGCCCCGTGGAGGTGCCCGACGTGGGCACGATGGTCGGGCAGCTCGGCGAGTCCATCGCGATCCGCGTGCGGGCGACGCCCGAACAGCCGGTCGGCGAGGTCCTCGCGGACGTGCACCGCCGCGCGCTCGCACTCTCCGACCACCACCACCTGGGCCTGGTCGAGATCACCCGCGCCGCGGGCGTCGGCGAGCTCTTCGACACAATGGTCGTCACGGAGAACTTCCCGCTCTCGGACCGGAGCGTGCAGCCGGTCGAGCCCGGCCTCGACCTCACGGGCGTCGACATCGCCGACGCCACGCACTACCCGCTCACCGTGGTCGCCCTCCCCGGGGAGCGACTGACCCTGGGCCTGAGCTACCGCACCGACGTGCTCACCGACGAGACCGTGCGCGCGCACGGCCGCTGGCTGACCGCGGTGCTGCGCGCCGTCGTCTCCGCGCCGGACACCCCGGTCGGGGCGATCGGGACGCTGCCTGCGGACGAACGGGCCGCGATGCTGGCGCTGGGCGACGTACCGCTGCGCGGCGAGTACGGCCCGCTGCTCGAGGAGTTCGGCGCGCACGTGGCCGCGACGCCCGACCACCCCGCCGTGGTGTGCGAGGACCGGCAGCTGACCTACCGGGAACTGGACGAGGCCGCGAACCGGCTGGCCCACCGGCTGATCGGAGCCGGCGTGCAGCCGCAGGACGTGGTCGCGGTCTTCGCCGAGCGCGGGCTGCCCTGGTACGTCGCCGTCTTCGGCGTGCTCAAGGCGGGAGCCGTGTACCTGCCGCTCGACCCGTCCTACCCGGCGGCGCGCCTGCAGTTCCTCCTGGAGGACGCGGCACCGTCGGCCGTGCTGACGTGTGGCGAGATCCCCGAGGCGACCACCGCGCCCGTCCCCGAGGGGACTCCCGTGTTCGCGGTGGATCCGTGGGACGGCTCGGGCGCGGCGACCGATCCGGCGGACGCCCGGTCCGGGCTGACGCCGGACGCCCTGGCCTACATCATCTACACCTCCGGCACGACGGGGCGCCCGAAGGGCGTCGCGGTGAGCCACCGCGGCATCCCCGACCTGATGGCCTTCGTGGTGGAGGCGTTGGGCTTCCGCGCCGACGAGCGGGTGCTGCAGACCGGCTCGCCGAGCTTCGACATCTCCGTGCTGCAGGTCCTGGGCCCGCTCATGGCGGGCGCCACGTCCGTGATCGCGCCTGACGCCGTGCGGGTCCCCGGCGACGAGCTGCTGGAGTACATCGAGCGGCAACGGGTCTCGGTGATCAACCTGCTGCCGTCGTTCCTCGCGGCGATGCCCGACCATGCCGAGGTCGATCCGTCGGTCATCTTCATGGTGGGCGCCGAGCGTCTCGACCCGGAGCTCGCCGACCACTGGGGGCGGGGCCGGCGCGCCCTGTTCAACTGCTACGGCCCGACGGAGGCGACGATCAACGCCGTCACCTGGCGGTACGAGCCCGACGACCCGGGCCCCCTGCCGATCGGCCGTCCGGACCCGAACCTGCCCTGCTACGTGCTCGACGAGGGCCTCAACCCGGTGGGGACGGGCGTGCTGGGCGAGCTGTACCTCGCGGGCGACTCGCTGGCCCAGGGCTACCTGCACCGCCCCGACCTCACGGCGGCCACCTTCGTCGCGAACCCCTTCGGGGAGCCCGGATCTCGGATGTACCGCACGGGCGACCTGGTCGCGTGGCGGGAAGACGGCAACCTCTCCTTCCATGGCCGCGCCGACCACCAGGTGAAGATCCGCGGCCTGCGGATCGAGCTGGGCGAGATCGAGACCGCCCTCGCGCGGCAACCCGGCGTGCGCGCTGCGGCCGTGCTCGTCCGCGGCGACCGGCTCGTCGGCTACCTGGTCCGCAACGACGGTGCGCAGCCCGATGCCGAGGCGATCCGCGCCGCCCTCGGCGCAGAGCTTCCCGCGCACATGGTGCCCGCGGCCTACGTCGTCCTGGACCGGCTCCCCTTGGGCCCCACCGGCAAGCTGGACCGGGACGCGCTGCCGGAGCCCGCCGCCCGGGCCGACGCCGGCCCCGACCGCGAGCCCGCGACCGCGGCCGAGGCGGCGCTCCTCGCCGTCTTCCGCGAGCTGCTGGACACCGACGAGGTCCGGCTGTCGGACGACTTCGCCGAGCTGGGCGGCGACTCGCTCGTCTCCCTGCAGGTGGTGTCCCGGGCGCGTCGCCTCGGCTTCGAGCTCAGCGCGCGCGACGTGCTGGAGGGCCGCTCGATCGCCGGGATCGCCGCTCGCGCGGTGGAATCTGCGGCGCCGGACGCCCCGGCGAGCAGCGACTTCGAGCAGTTCCTCGACGTGCTGCGGCTCGGCGGGACCGACGCTCCGGACGTCTTCACCGGGCGCCACCCTGCCAAGGTTGGCGTGCACACCTTCGGCGGCCAGATCCTGGCGCAGGCGATCGTCGCCTCGGCCGCGACACTGCCCGCCCCGGCCGGCTCCGGGGAGGGAGACGCGCTGCCGCTGCACGCCGCGCACACGCACTTCGTCGAACTGGGCTCGGTGACGGAGGATCTCACCTACCGGGTGACCCGCCTGCGGGACGGCCGCGGCGCAGCGAACCGGCAGGTCACCGTCGAACAGGACGGACGGATCCTGGCGGTCATGACGCTCGCCTATCAGGCGGACGCCTCGAACCCGCTGGAGCACACCGAGGCGGCGCCGGAGGCGGGTGATCCGCGGGCCTTACCGACGATGGCTGAGCGCTTCGCCGGACACGAGTCGCGCCTGCGCGCCCTCGTGGACGCCTCGCATCCGATCGAGATGCGCTTCGCGTCGGATCCGGTGTGGGACAAGCGCGGGACCGAGGACGCCGAGAGCCGGAACCTGGTGTGGATGCGGACCGACGGTGCACTGCCCGACGATCAGGTGCTCCACGACGCCGCCCTGGCGTGGGCCTCCGACCTCACCGTGCAGGACCCGATCATCGCCCGGCACGGCCTGGCGTGGGGCTACGACCGGGTCGGCGCGGCGACGCTGAACCAGTCCCTGTGGTTCCACCGGCACACCCGGTTCGACGAATTCCACCTGCTGGTCGTGGACTCCCCCGTCGCCCGCAGCGGCCGGGGCCTGTCCACCGGGCACTTCTACGCCGGCGGCGAGCTGGTCGCCACGGTGACCCAGGAGGCGATGGTGCAGGTGCTCCCGGACTGACCTCGGGGAGCGGGAACGCGAACAGCCGCGGCGGGAGTGATATCCGGGCCGCGGCTGTCGCGTTGTGGAGCGGGTGGAGCCGTTACTTCTTGAACATCTTCTCGACGACGTCGAGCGTGGCGATCGCCTTATCGAAGTCGGGGCGCTGCACCCAGTACGGCAGGTCGTAGGCCCGGTTCGCGGCGAAGGCCGGGAGCGAGGCGTAAACCGGCTGCGAGCGCAGCGAATCCGCGGTGAAGGTCTGGCCGCTGAAGCCCACGATGAACACCGAGGGCTGCGTCACCGTACTCGGCAGCGCTTCCTGGGTGATCTCGTAGGAGTCGCCACCGGCGGTGTACGGCTTGAACTTGCCGCTCGCGAAGATCGGCGCGGGCTCGATGCCCAACTTGGCGAACTCGGCGGGCACGCCACGGTTCTCGATCAGGCCGTAAGCCTTGCCCTGCGCGGTCATCGACAGGAACGCCACGGGGCCGGGGGGCGGCGTGATGGCGGCCTTGACCTGCGCGACGCGGTCGTCGTACTTCTTCACGGCGTCCTGGTACACCTGCGGCTGGTCGAAGGCCTTGGCCAGGAACTCGAACTGCTGGTTCCAGCTCTCCAGCTTGTTGTCGACCACCAGCGTCGGCGCGATGGCCTTGAGCCGGTCGTAGGCGTCGCCCGTCTGCTTGAACGGGAAGCCGAGGCCGCCGCCGACGATGAGGTCGGGCTTCTCCGCCGCGATCGCCTCGATGTCGTAGCCACCGGCAGGCCAGTGCATGAACTTCGTGCCGGCCTTGGTGAAGTCGTCCTTCCAAGCGTCGAAGGGCTGGGCCTTCGCGGGGTCACGGTCGGTGTACTCGGTGACCATCGCGGCCACGGGGAGGCCGAGGTCGTAGAGGTAACCCGCGAGGTTGTAGTTGAGCAGCACGACGCGCTTCGGCTTGACGGGGATCGTGATGTCCCCCTTCACCGTGCTGACGGTGCGCGTCGCGGACGCCTCGGTGCCGGAGTCGGTCGAACCGCTCCCGCAGCCGGCGACCAGGCCGACGGCGCACAGGATGGCGACGAGGTATCGCACGTGCTTGGCCATGAACTAGCCCTTTCTCGGAATATTTAGGACAGGCTTATCAAAGCACATGGGGGTGCCGGCACGGCACCCCACCCCACTCGGTACTGAGGTTAGGGTAACCAAATTTTTGTCGGTACGGTGGTGCCATGAGCCGCGCAGAGTCCCCCACCCCCGTCCGCACGGTCGCCCGCACCATCGCGCTCGCCGTCGCCGGCGGCGTTCTGGTGTTGTTCACCGCCGCCGTTCTTCTCTCCCAGGTCCTCGCCGCGTTCTCCGCCGCGTCGGTCTTCACGCCGGTCTGGCAGGCGATCGGCGCCGTCGGGGCCCTGGTCACGGGCACGGCCCCGGCCCCCGTCGACGTGGCCACCGGCAGCGACCTCGCCTGGGCCTGGCAGTTCCACGCGGGCGCGCTCGTCATCGGCACCGTGGCGGGCCTGCTCTGGGGCGCGCTCGCCGTGCGGTCCGGCGCGCGGGGAGCGGCGGCCGTCGATCGCGCCGCCCGCGTGCTCCGCGCGATCGCCTGCGCTGTGCTCGCGGTCGCGATGCTGCTCTACGGCCTGGCCAAGGTGATCCCCGCGCAGATGGGGCACATGAATCTGCCCGCCTACCAGCTACAGGCCGTCGGCGATACCGAGCCCTTCTCCCTGCTCTGGGGATACATGGCCGCCTCGACGCCGTACACGGTGGTCACCGGCGCGATCGAGCTCACCGCGGGCCTGCTGCTGATCGTTCCCCGCACCCGCCTCGCCGGGGCACTGCTCTCGGTGGTGGCGCTGACGCAGATCGTTCTCCTCAACCTGTTCTACGACGTCCCGGTCAAACTGCTCGCCGCCGAGCTGCTGGTGATCGCGCTGATCCTGGCGCTCCCGTACCGCGGTGAGCTGCTGCGCGCCGTCATCCCCGCTGCGGATGCGCCCGCGCGGCGCACCGGCACCGCGGTCGCCGCCGTCCTCGCCGTCATCCTCATCATCGCCACCGTCGCCGGGAACCTGGCGCGGGTGGACTCCATGAACACCCCGCGCGATCCGCGCGACGGGGTCTGGCGGGCCACCTCGCTCATAGTCGACGGTGCGCCCGCCCTCGCCACGGGCGACGCGGGGCCCGTCTGGACATCGATCGCGATCACTCTGCGCGGCACGGCGGACCGTCCGGCGAAGGGCTCGGCGCAGGACAGCCTCGTCACGCAAACCCCCGACGGCGCCGTCACCGCCTGGGGGCTGCGCGCCGCCGGCGACCGGTTCACCGTTCGCGCCGGCGCGGGCACGGAGCCCGTCGAGCTGCAGGTCACGACGATGCCCGAGGGGCTGCACCTGACCGGCACTGTCGACGGGCGGCGCCTCGATGCGCGGTACGTGCGGCGCGCCCTCGAGCGGCACAGCGACATCCGCCTCGTCCAGGCCCCCTTCGATCGCACCCGCCCCCGCCTCTAGTGGCACAGTGGTCTTCATGGAGCTACGCATCTTCGTCGAACCCCAGCAGGGAGCCACCTACGCCGACCAGCTCGCCGTCGCACGCACCGCGGAGGCGGCCGGGTTCGGCGCCTTCTTCCGGTCGGACCACTACGTGGCGATGAACGTCGACGGGACGCCCGGCCCCACCGATTCATGGATCACCCTCGGCGCGATCGGCCGCGAGACCTCCACCATCCGCCTCGGCACACTCGTCACCTCCGCGACCTTCCGGTTTCCCGGACCGCTGGCGATCTCGGTCGCGCAAGTCGACGAGATGTCGGGCGGGCGCGTGGAGCTGGGCCTGGGCGCGGGCTGGTTCGAGGAGGAGCACGCCGCCTACGCGATCCCCTTCCCCGACGTGAAGGAGCGCTTCGACCGGTTCGAGGAGACCCTCGAGATCGTGACCGGACTGTGGGAGGCGCAGGGCCCCTACACCTTCCGTGGTGAGCACTTCTCACTGGTCGACTCCCCCGCGCTGCCCAAGCCCGCGCAGGCGCACGTACCGATCGTACTCGGCGGCGCCGGCAAGAAGCGCAGTGCAGCCCTGGCCGCGCGCTTCGCCGACGAGTACAACACTCCGTTCGTGCCCGTCACCGAGGCCGCCGCAGTGTGGGCCCGAGTGGATGCCGCCGCCGTCGCGGCGGGCCGCGACCCGCAGTCGATCATCAAGTCCGCCGCGCAGATCGTCTGCGGCGGTTCGGACGAGGCGACCGTCGTGCGGCGGGCTGCGACAATCGGCCGCGAGCTGCCCGAGCTGCGCGAGAACGGCCTCACCGGCTCGGCCAGCGAGATCGTCGACAAGCTGGGCACGTTCGCCGAGGCCGGCGCCTCGCGGGTGTACCTGCAGGTGCTCGACCAGAGCGACCTCGACCACGTCGAGTGGATCGGCGCCGAGGTGCTGCCGCAGGTCGTCGACCTGTAGTCGCCACGCCACCGAAACCGGCCCTCAGCTCGGTCGCGCGGAAGTATTTCCGTCGAGGACGAGCTGAGGGCCGGTTTCTGTACGCAGGTCAGGCGCTGGCGGCCAGAAGGTGCGCGCCTTCGGCGTCAGTCCTGCAGCGCGCCCTTGAGATAGGCGGCGGCGCCGAGGTGCTGGGTGCAGTCGTCGACGATGCTGACCAGCCGCACCGCGACGGTGACCGGCGGATCCCACGACTCGTCGATCACGCGGCCCAGCTCGGCAGGGGTGGCCGTCGCGAGGTAGCGGGAGGCCATCGCGTCGACGTCGCGGAAGTAGCCGATGAGCAGCGCGTCGCTGCCGCGTACCTTCGCGGCATCGGCGCGGCTGTGCCCGTAGCCCGTGGACTCCGGCGGCAGGTCGAGGCCGAACCGGCCGTACCAGTCGTTCGCGGTCCAGACCTCGGGGACGCCCGCGATCGGTGCGAGCTGCGCGTCGATCACCCGCGCGCTGTGCCACACCAGCCACGCGATCGTGTTGGCGTCCGGCACGATCCGCCGGTTGGCGATGTCGGGGTCGAGCCCCTCCGTGACATCCTCCGCGTGCTCGAGGATCCGGGCGAACGAGTCGGTCAGCAGGTCCCGTGCAGCGGTTCCATCCATGGCCTCGACGGTACGCCTGCTCGCCCCAGCGGGACGGCGACCATCCGGTCAGCCCAAGCTGCGACCGAGCTGGCGGGCGAGGACAGCGGCGAAGGCGGCGGGGTCGGCGACGGTGCCCCCCTCGGCGAGGACCGCGGTGCCGTAAAGGATCTCCGCGGCGTCCGCGAGGGACGCATCCTCGGTCGGGGTCTCCGCGGCGGCGACCGCGTCGCGCAAGCTCTTGACGAGCTCGCTGTCCGGGTTCAGCTCCAGGGTACGGCGCGTGCGCGGCACCTCCTGGCCGCTCGCGCGGTACATCGCCTCGAGTTGCGGGGTGAGGTCGAACTCGCCGCCGACGAGGCAGGCCGCCGACGTGGTGAGGCGCGTGGTGAGGCGGACGCCGGCGACGTCGTCGCCGAGGGTCGTCGCGAGCCATTCGGTCAGCTGCTCGAAGCCCTCGGCCTCCGGCGCGTCGTCGCCGAGGTCGGCCTCACCCTTGGCGACGGAGACGAACCGCTTACCGTCGAACTCGGCGCCGGTGGTCCACAGCTCGTCGACCTGGTCAGTGAGGAGCAGGACCTCGAAGCCCTTGGCGGCGAAGGCCTCCAGGTGCGGAGAGGATTCCAGGCGCGCCCGCGAGTCACCGGCGGCGTAGTAGATGGCGTCCTGCCCCTCGGGCATGCGCGCGACGTACTCGGCGAGGCCCGTGGTGCCGGTCTCGCTGAACGTGGACTCGAACGACGATGCCTTGAGTAGGGTCTCGCGATTGTCCTGGTCGTCGAGCAGTCCCTCCTTGAAGACCGCGCCGAACGCCGACCAGAAGGTGTCGTACTTCTCCCGCTCGTTCTCGCGGAGCGCGGTCACCGTCTGCAGGACTCGCTTCACGAGGCGCTTGCGGATCATGACCAGGTGCCGGTCGTTCTGCAGGATCTCGCGGGAGACGTTGAGCGACAGGTCCTGCGCGTCCACGACACCGGTGACGAACCGCAGGTACGGCTGCAGCAGGGCCTCGCAGTGGTCCATGATGAAGACGCGCTTGACGTAGAGCGCGGGGCCCGACTTGGTGTTGCGGTAGAACATGTCGAACGGCGGCATCGTCGGGATGAAGAGCAGCGCCTGGTACTCGAAAGTGCCCTCGGCGCGGACCGAGATGGTCTCCAGCGGCTCGTCGAAGGCGTGACTGACGTGGCGGTAGAAGTCGGCGTACTCCTCGTCGGAGACCTCCTCTTTCGGGCGCGCCCACAGCGCCTGCATCGAGTTGAGGGTCTCCGGACCGGGCGCCTCGGCACCGTCGGCCTCTGTGACGTCGGCGTCGGTGGCCGGGGCGGGGGCGGGGGCGGGGGCCAGGCGGATCGGGAACGCGATGAAGTCGCTGTAGCGGCGCACGACCGAGCGCAACACGTGCTCGGAGGTGTAGTCGTGCAGGCTCTCGTCGCCGTCGGCGGCGCGCAGGTGCAGCGTGATGGTGGTGCCGTGGCCGGCAGGGACGTCGTCGCCAGTGAGGTCGGTGACGGTGTACGTGCCGTGACCCTCGGACTCCCAGCGCGTGGCGGTGTCCTCCCCGGCCCGGCGGGTCACCAGGGTCACGCGGTCGGCGACCATGAACGCCGAGTAGAAGCCGATGCCGAACTGGCCGATGAGCTCCGCGGAGGCGCCCTGCTCCTTGGCCTGCTTCGCAGCCTCCAGCTTGCGCTTGAGCTCGCCGGTGCCGGACTTGGCGAGGGTGCCGATGAGATCGACTACGTCCGCACGGCTCATGCCGATGCCGTTGTCGGCGATCGTCAGCGTGCGGGCCTCAGGATCGGTACGCAATTCGATGTGCAGGTCCGAGGCGTCGGCCTCGAGGTCCTTGTCCTGGTAGGCCTCCAGCCGAAGCTTGTCCAGTGCGTCCGAGGCGTTGGAGATCAGCTCGCGCAGGAAGACGTCCTTCTCCGAGTACACGGAGTGGATCATCAGCGACAGCAGCTGATCGGTTTCGGCCTGGAACTGCAGGGTCTCCGCGGTCACGCTCTGTTCTCCTCATCGTCCGGCGAGTGCTTCGATAGATTCTGCCAATCGCCGGAGCGCCGCTCGCCGCGGCCTCACCCTTGCACCGTCGGGAGCACGATCATCGAGGCGACGTTGACGGCGGCGGGCAGCGATGCACTCCAGACAACGGCATCACCGATCGCGGACGCCGGAATCGGCGGGTTCTCGACGGCGTATCGCTCCAGAGCCTCGGCGGCGTCCGGATCGGTGACGCCCGCCGCGAGCTCCGACTCGACCATGCCGGGCTCGATGACCCGGACTCGGACACCGCGGGGGCCGAACTCCGCGCGGAGGTGGTTCGTCAGGTGCGCGACGGCGGCCTTGGTCGCGTTGTAGACGGAGTAGCCCGGCAACACCATGTGCGCGCCGATGGAACCGATCAGGACCAGGTCCGAGGGCCCGGTCTCGGCCGACGCGACGAGATCATCGATCGTCGCGCGGACAGTAGTGAGCAGGCCGGTGATGTTGGTGGACACCATTCGGTCCCAGTCGCCCTCGGGCGCGGTGTCGAACGCCGCGGGAAGCATGGCGCCGGCGTTGGCGACGACGAGGTCGAACCGGCCCACGCGGTTGCGGAGTTGGCCGACCGCACCGGCGAATCCCGCGCGATCCGTGACGTCCGCGGCGACCTGGGCGGCACCGGTCGCGGCGGCGACCTCGGCGAGACGGTCGGCACGGCGGCCGATCACCGCCGTTCGCGCGCCGGCCGCGGCGAGGGCAGCGGCGGTGGCGGCACCGATGCCGCTTCCGGCGCCGGTGACGAGAGCTGTGCGATCAGTCAAGGAATTCATGCCCATGACGCTGCCCGACCCGAACCGCGCCCGACAGGCCGTGGCGCTGCGGGGTAGCCGCGCTACCTGGTTGGACCTGGGCAGATAGGTAGCGTGGGACGGGTGGACATGAATCTCCTCGGCGAATTCCTGCGCGCCCGGCGCGAGCGCGTCGATCCTGCCGCGCTCGGGCTGCGCGCCATGGGGGTACGTCGAACCCCGGGGCTGCGCCGGGAGGAAGTGGCGGCGCAGGCGGGAATCAGCGTCGAGTACCTCGTGCGACTGGAACGGGGCAGGGACCGCAGACCGTCGCCCGCGGTGGTCGCCGCGCTCGCGGAGGTCCTCCAGCTCGATCCCGACGGCGCAGCGCACCTCGCGCAGTTGGCGGAACTACCCGACGGCCGGGGCGGCGAGGTGGTCGACGAGATATCCGGTGTCGTGCGACGGCTCCTCGACTCGTGGCCGAACCCGACCATCGTCACCAATTCCCTCCTGGACCTGATCGGCACCAACGCCGCGGGTGAGGAGCTGCACCGCGGGATCGGGCTCCGTGTGGGGGACAACATGGTGCGGTCGTTGTTCCTCGATCCGCGGTCCCGCGAGGTCTTCCTCGATTTCGACACCGTCGCGCGGGAGTCGGTCGGCAATCTCCGGGCGCTGTCGGGCCCGAATCCTTCGCATCCGCGGCTGATGGCACTCGTGGGCGAACTCTCGGTGCGGAGCACGCACTTCGCGCGGCTGTGGGGTGACGGCGAAGTGCAGGCGAAGACGAACGGCGGCAAGGTGATCGCGCACCCGGACCTGGGTGTCGTCGAGCTGGAGTGGTCGACCTTGGAGGTGGCCGCGGCACCGGGGCAGTTGGTCGTGGCGTACCAGGCGCAGGAGGGTTCCGCGTCGGAGCGGACCCTGGCGGAGCTCATCGCCCACGTCGCGCGCTCGTCGTAGCCCCGCATCTTCCGAAAGTCGAGTTCTGCGGCGCATCGCCGCCGAATATTGCCGCGGTGGCTCGTAAAACTCGACTGTCGAAAAACAGGAAGGGCCCGGCACCGTCGAAACGACGATGCCGGGCCCGAAATCCCTAGCCGAGTGGCAGGACTTAGAAGTCCATGCCGCCCATGCCGCCGGTCGGATCGACCGGGGCACCGGCCTTCTCCGGCTTGTCGGCGACGACGGCCTCGGTGGTGAGGAACAGAGCCGCGATCGAAGCTGCGTTCTGCAGCGCCGAGCGAGTGACCTTCACCGGGTCGTTGATGCCGGCGGCCAGCAGGTCCTCGTACACACCGGTAGCGGCGTTGAGGCCGGTGCCGGCGGGCGAGTTGCGGACCTTCTCGGCGACGACGCCGGGCTCAAGGCCGGCGTTGACGGCGATCTGCTTGACGGGAGCGTCGAGCGCGACCTTGACGATGTTCGCGCCGGTGGCCTCGTCACCCTCGAGAGCGAGGGTGTCGAAGACGGTGCCCGACTGCGCGAGAGCAGCGCCACCACCGGCGACGATGCCCTCCTCGACGGCGGCCTTGGCGTTGCGCACGGCATCCTCGATGCGGTGCTTGCGCTCCTTGAGCTCGACCTCGGTGGCGGCACCGGCCTTGATGACGGCGACGCCGCCGGCCAGCTTCGCGAGGCGCTCCTGCAGCTTCTCCCGGTCGTAATCCGAGTCGCTGTTCTCGATCTCGGCGCGGATCTGCGAGACGCGGCCCGCGATCTGCTCCTTGGAGCCCGCACCGTCGACGATGGTGGTCTCGTCCTTGGTCACGACGACCTGGCGCGCCTGGCCCAGGACCTCGAGGCCGGCGGTGTCGAGCGACAGGCCGATCTCCTCGGAGATGACCTGGCCGCCGGTGAGGATCGCCATGTCCTGCAGCATCGCCTTGCGGCGATCGCCGAAGCCGGGGGCCTTGATGGCGACCGACTTGAAGGTGCCGCGGATCTTGTTGACGATGAGCGTCGACAGGGCCTCACCCTCGACGTCCTCGGCGATGATCGCGAGCGGCTTGCCCGACTGGATGACCTTCTCCAGCAGCGGCAGCAGGTCCTTGACGGTCGAGATCTTGCCCGAGACGAGCAGCACGTAGGCGTCCTCGAGCACGGCCTCCTGACGCTCCGCGTCGGTGGCGAAGTAGCCCGAGATGAAGCCCTTGTCGAAGCGCATGCCCTCGGTGAGCTCCAGCTGGAGACCGAAGGTGTTGCTCTCCTCGACGGTGATGACGCCTTCCTTGCCGACCTTGTCCATGGCCTCGGCGATGAGCTCACCGATGGCGGGGTCGCCGGCCGAGATGCCCGCGGTAGCAGCGATCTGCTCCTTGGTCTCGACCTCCTTGGCCTCCTTGAGCAGGTGCTCGGTCACGGCCTCGACGGCCTTCTCGATGCCCCGCTTGAGGCCCAGCGGGTTCGCACCCGCGGCCACGTTGCGCAGACCCTCGCGCACGAGCGCCTGAGCCAGAACGGTGGCGGTGGTGGTGCCGTCGCCCGCGACGTCGTCGGTCTTCTTGGCGACCTCCTTGACGAGCTCAGCGCCGATCTTCTCGTAGGGATCCTCGAGCTCGATCTCCTTGGCGATGGAAACACCGTCGTTGGTGATCGTGGGGGCGCCCCACTTCTTCTCCAGCACGACGTTGCGGCCCTTGGGGCCGAGCGTCACCTTGACGGCGTCGGCGAGGGCGTTCAGGCCCCGCTCGAGACCGCGGCGGGCCTCTTCGTCGAACGCGATGATCTTGGCCATTGCGAAGTGATTCCTCCAGATAGGGGCCGGTTCGGCCCTACTTTGGACACGTCTTCTAGGTCGATTCGATGCCCGCGACGGACGACCCGGCGTGTCACCTGCGCGGGTTGCGCGCAGGGCCCGGTCTCACCTCTTCGACCTAGCACTCACGTAATCCGAGTGCTAAGTCGTTTCTAGCACTCGGCAGGGTCGAGTGCAAGGTCGTTCGCCGTGGGCTGGACGGACCCTTCCTACTCCTGGGTAGGATCCGGTCATGGCAACCCCCGTTCTGGAGTCGAGCGTCGTGATCGACGCGCCCGTGGAGAAGGTCTGGTCGGTCGTGTCCGACCTCGAGGCGATGGGCCGTCGCAGCCCGCAGTGCAAGAAGGTGTTCGTCTTCGGCGGCCCGCTCAAGGTGGGCACCCGCATGCTGAACATCAACCGGCAGGGCTGGAAGGTCTGGCCCACCAACACCCAGGTCACCGAGTTCACGCCGAACGAGCGCGTTGCGTTCCGCGTGGCCGAGAACCACACCACCTGGAGCTTCACCCTGGTGCCCGACGGCGACACGACGACCGTCGTCGAGCGCCGCGAGGCCAAGGACGGCAAGACCACCGCACTGAGCAGCGGCCTCATCGCTGCGCTGCTCGGCGGCAACGAGGACTTCGAGCGCGGCCTCCTGGTCGGCATGAAGCAGACCCTCTCGCACATCAAGACCGAGTCCGAGGCGAAGTAGCCTCTCGAGATCGAGGAAGGGGCGCACCCGCCCGGGTGCGCCCCTTCGCCGTCTCCTGCGGATCGGACGCTACGTGCTGTTCTTCAGAATCAGGTACGCGGCGCCGATCCCCTGGATCGCCTGCTGCCGCTGCGACGAGTTGAACACCGCCACGTACCGCCCCACAGCGACCGAGCACCAGGTGAGTTTCGTGGTCGCCCCCGCGTAGCTGGGGAAGGTCAGGCAAATCCCGCCGGGCACACCCTTGATCTTCTCCTCGTCGACGTTCGTGAAGGTCGTGCTGTTCTCATCGGTGAACTCGTCCACCACATGCTGCGCGCCCGTCGCGTCCTTGGCCCGGTAGACGGTGCTGCCGCCGTTGCCCACCACGTCGACGCCGGCATCGGCGAAGGTCTTCGCGGACCGCGAGACGTCGGACTGCCGCAGCACGGCGGACCGCGCAGGGAGCGCGTAGCCGCCTGTGCCCTTCTCCGGCGCGAGGGTGAGCTTCGCGACGCCCTCGCCGTCGCGGTGGAGCGTGCTCACCTTGTCGAGCGGCGTCGGCTGGAAGCCGTCGAGGGCCTTCGTCTGCCGGTCGAAGTACGCACGGATCTGGTCCACGGAGAAGTCACCGTAGGCGCCGATGACGAACTGCTTGTAGGCCACGAACGCCACCGTCGACGTGCCGGAGTACTCGAAGGTCTGCGTGTACGCGACGGCCGCGTCGTAGCCGGGGATCCTGACCTCCACCTTGGCCGGGTCCGCCTTGCCCGACGAGTCCCTCGTGGCCGCGCGGAGGGCCGGGCCGACGACCGAGCCCGCGTCGGCGGGGCTCGCCATCCGCACCAGAGCGACGGTCTCGCCCCGCTGCTTCCGGTTGGCGTCGTACTTCGTGCCCTGCGCCGTGTCTCCCATCCCCACCGAGACCCAGACCTCGGGCTTGGCCCCCACGGCATCCGCGGCGGCCTGGCCGAAGACGTTCTTCACACCCCGCTGAATCGTCTCGCGAGAGCCGGTGGTCACGTCGCCGCGGAAGTGCATCGCCGGGTCGATCTCGTAGAGGTACGGCACGATCTCAGCCATCCGGTAGCCCTCGAGCGCCTCCCCGTCGCCCTGGGTCGTCGGGCCGATGGTCCGGGACGTGGTCGCGAACGATCCCGTCTCCGGCGTGGGAACACCGGACGGATCCGCGACGGGGGTACCTGCCACCGTCGACGAGCACCCCGCCAAGAGCAGGGACGCCGCCGCGAGTGCCACCAGAGACTTCTTCATGTCGATCCTCACTTCGCCTGCCGCAGAATCAGATACGAGGCGCCGAGAGCCTGCTTCGCCCTTGTCTCCTGCATGTCACTGACCTCCGCGAGGTAGCGCCCCACCGGCACGACGCAGTACGTCCGCTTGTCCTTCGAGCCCGTGTACTGCGGGTAGCTCAGGCAACGGCCGCCGGGAACACCTCGCACCGTGAAGGACGTACTCGTGGGATAGAAGCGGGTGTTCTCGGCGACGAAGGCATCCGCGAGCTTCGATGCACCCGCGGCGTCGCGCGCCCGGTAGACGACGTTTCCGGCGTTCGCGATCCGGTCGACGCCCGTGGCCTCGAAATCTCCCACAGCACCCGTCGTATCTGCAGCGAACGCAGCGAAGCCCCGCGGCGAGTAGGTCGTCTCGAACACGGTCGGAGACTGCTCGACCAGTGTGAGTCGCAGCAGGTCCTCGTCCTTGCGCGGAAGCGTGGAGAACTTGTCGACGGGCGTCGGCACGAAACCGACGAGCGACTTGACCTGCAGGTCGAAGTACTTCTTGATCAGGTCGACGGAGCTGTTGGTCCATGCGACGATCACGTACCGACCGCTCGCGAGGACCCCGACCCGTGAGCTCGAATCACCGATCGTCTTCGAGTAGCCCGTCGCCTCCGAGTACCCCGGAATCGTCTCCGGCTTCTTCGGTGTCGGCGCGTCGGAGGCGAATCCCTTATCGGGAGAGAGGATCACGGGGTTCGCCGCCGCCGCGCGCGCCGCGGACTCGTCCTTGAACCGGAACACGCCCGTGATCAGGCTTCTCGACGACGTCGCATCGGAACCGGGCGCCTTGTCGTCTGCCGAGATGTAGGCACCGACCTCCATGTCGGTGACTGCGACCCCCACGCCGTCTCCGAACGTCGACTTCACGGTCGTCCCGATCCGCCCCACCGACGGACGCCCGCCGTACCGCAGCGCAGGGTCGACCTCCGACGCCAACGGGATGATCTCGACCATCCGGAACGCCTCCGCCGCGATCTGCATCTTCTCGGTCATCGAGCCGAGTTGCCGTGGCGCTGTGGCGTACGAGCCCGTGTCCGGCTTCGGCACCCCCGACGGGTCGGCGACGGGCGTGCCCGGCACCGTCGTCGAACAGCCCGCGAGAAGCACCGCGGCCCCCAGTGCGCACAGCGGCTTACGCAGCATGGATTCCTCCTCCAAGAGTTCACACAAGTGAACCACGACCGGCCTGCCGCGCACTTAAGCCGCGCTAAGGTGAGCCGATGACCGCGCGCAGCCTGCAGGACACCGTCGAGAATCTGATGGACAGGGCCAGGTCGGACCTGGCGGAGCTGGTCGCGCACCCGTCCGTGCACGACTCCCCCGAGTTCGGCGCCGAGCCCACCGCGGCGTCGGCGGCGTGGGTCGCGAAGGCCTTCGCGGAGGCCGGGATCGCGGGCATCGAACAGGTCACCACGTCCGACGGGTCGATCGCGATCGTCGGGCACACACCCGCGCCCGAGGGCACCCCAACGGTGCTGCTCTACAGCCACCACGACGTGCAGCCGCCCGGGCCGCGCGAAGCGTGGGAGTCCGACCCGTTCACGCTCACCACCCGCCCCGGCCCGGACGGCGCCGACCGCTGGTACGGCCGCGGATCCGCCGACTGCAAGGGCAACCTCGTCGCGCACCTGACCGCGCTGCGGGCGGTCCGCGGCGAGGACGGGGCCTTCCCCGTCGGCGTACGGATCATCATCGAGGGCTCCGAGGAGGGCGGTGGTGCCGGCCTCGAGGACCTCGTCGCCGAGCGGCCCGAGCTGGCGCAGGCCGACCTCATCGTCATCGGCGACACCGGCAACGTCGCCGTCGGCCGCCCGACGCTGACCACCTCGCTCCGCGGCGTCGCGAGCGTGCGGGTCGAGCTCAGCACCGGTGCCTCCGACCTGCACTCCGGCGCCTTCGGCGGCGCCGCACCCGACGCCCTCGCCGCCCTCATCGCGCTGCTCGCGACCCTGCGGGACGGCTTCGGCAACACCACGATCGACGGGCTCGACAGCTCCGCGCGCTGGGCCGGCGAGCCCTACGAGCCGGCGCAGTTCGCCGCCGACGCCGCGATCTACGACGACGCCGCGATCCTCGGCTCCGGCGCGATCGCCGACCAGCTGTGGGCGCGGCCCGCAGTCACCGTCATCGGTCTCGACGCCCCCGCGACGGCCACCGCCGCCGCGGCGATCCAGCCCCGCGCGGCTGCCCTGCTCAACCTGCGGGTGCCGCCGGGCACCAACCCGCACCACGCCGGCGAACTGCTCGTCGCGCACCTGACCAATCACGCCCCGTGGGGCGCGCACGTCGACGCGACGATCGAGGCAGTCGGCGAGCCCTTCGCCGCCGAGACCACTGGCCCCGCGTACCGGGTGCTGCAGCAGGCCCTCGTCGAGGCCTACGACGGTGCCGAGGTCGCCTTCAGCGGCCAGGGCGGCTCGATCCCGCTGTGCACGCAGCTACGCAAGGCCGCCCCGACGGCCGAGATCGCGCTGCTCGGCGTCGAGGAGCCGCAGTGCCGTATCCACGCGCCCAACGAGTCCGTCGACCCGTCCGAGCTGCGGCGCACCGCACTCGCCGAGGCACTGCTGCTCACCCGGCTGGGCTCCGCCTGATGCTGCCCGTCGACGAGCACCGCGCCGCAGTCGCCGCGCTGGTCCCCGCACCGCGGACCGTCGACCTGCCGGTGGCGGACGCGCTGGGCCTCGTCCTCGCCCGCGACGTGCTCGCGCCGCTCTCGCTGCCGCCGTTCACCAACTCCGCGATGGACGGCTACGCGGTGCGCGCCGCGGACGCCGCCGCGGGCGCGGTCCTGCCCGTCGCCTTCGACGTGCCCGCCGGCCGCACCGACGTGCCCGCGCTCCCACCCGGGGCCGCGTGCCGCATCATGACCGGCGCCCCCGTGCCCGACGGTGCCGACGCCATCGTCCCCGTCGAGCGGACGGACGGCGGCGTCGAGCGAGTCCGGATCGACGAGACGCCCGAGGCCGGGCGGTTCTTCCGCGCCGCCGGCAGCGACATCGAGGCCGGCGAGACCGCATTGCGCGGCGGCGAGACCGTCGGCCCCGCCGTCGTCGGGTTCGCGGCGGCCCTGGGCCTGACGACGGTGCCCGTACTCGCCCCGCCGCACGTGGCGGTACTGTCCACCGGCTCCGAGTTGGTGGAACCGGGCACGCCGCTGCGGCCCGGGCAGATCTACGAGTCGAACGCACCGATGCTGGCGAGCGCGATCCGCGAGGCCGGTGCCACCGCGGAGGTGCTGAGGTTCGTCGCCGACCACCCGGAGGACCTGCTCGGCCGCCTCGCCGAGCGGCTCGCCGCGGGCGACGTGGACCTCGTGGTGACCAGCGGCGGCGTCAGCGCCGGGGCCTTCGAGGTGGTCAAGGACGCCCTCGCATCGCGGGGCGTGGACTTCGTCAAGGTCGCGATGCAGCCCGGCATGCCGCAGGGCTGCGGCACCGTCGACCTGGGCGGCGCGCGGGTCCCGTTCGTGACCTTCCCCGGCAACCCGGTGAGCGCGCTCGTCTCCTTCGAGGTCTTCCTGCGGCCGGCGCTACGCGCCGTCCTGGGCCTGCCCGACCGCCCCCGGCGGGCCGCGCGGCTCGCCGAGCCCGTCGACTCGATCCGTGGCAAACGCCAGTACCTGCGCGGACTCGTCACGAGGAACGACGACGGTACCGATTCGGTCTCGGTTCTCGGCGGGCCGGGTTCGCACTACCTACGATGGCTGTCACAGGCGGATTGCCTGCTGGACGTCCCCGCCGAGGTCGAGCATCTGGCCGCGGGGACCCCGGTGGACGCGATTCTCCTGACCCACTAACGAGGAGATTCGCATGGTCGCGCAGAACGCAGACACCGTCATGCTCGCATCGGCCAACTTCAGCCCCGGCTGGTTCGCCTGGATCATCATCGGCGGCATCGCCGGCTGGATCGCCAGCAAGATCATGAAGTCCGACGGCCAGATGGGCATCATCAAGAACGTCCTGGCGGGCATCGTCGGCGGCTGGCTCGGCGGCTATGTGCTGCGCCTGGCCGGGGTCGACACCGGGACCTTCGGCTGGATCCTCACCTTCCTGACCGCCCTGGTCGGAGCGTGCGTGGTCATCGGGGCAGTGAAGCTGGTCACCGGACGCAAATGATCACACCGTCGGGTGAGAAGATGTCACCCGATATGACAGCGAACAGTAAGGACGATTAGGTGGCGCGCCGACCTCGCACGCCGGTCGACGGCCATCTGACCGAGCACACCTCCGGCATCGAGCACATCACCGAGCTCATCCGGCATACCGTCCCACCGCTGCACCCCGCGGGGACCCCGTTCATCGCGGGTTCCCTCGGGGTCGCTGCGGTGGGCTACCGCAAGAGCTGGATCCGGGTTCCCGCCCTGCTCACCGCCGCCGCGTGCGCCGGCTTCTTCCGGCACCCCGCCCGGGTGACGCCTACCGCCGAGGGCGTCGCGGTGGCCCCCGCGGACGGCGAGGTGACCCTCGTCGACGAGCACGTCCCGCCGCGCGAGTTGGGCCTCGGCGACGCGCCGCTGCCCCGGGTCTCGATCTTCCTGTCGGTCTTCGACGCGCACGTGCAGCGCGCGCCGCTGGCCGGTGTCGTCGACTCCGTGGTGCACACCGACGGCAAGTTCCTGCCCGCCGACCTTCCCGAGGCCAGCGACCGGAACGAGCGCACCTCGGTGCGCCTCGCTACCGAGCACGGTCCCGTGGGCGTCGTGCAGATCGCCGGCCTCGTGGCGCGACGCATCCGCACCGACTGCGCACCCGGCGACACCCTGGAGCTGGGCGAGACTTACGGGATCATCCGGTTCGGCTCCCGCGTCGACACCTACTTCCCCGCCGGCACCGAGCTGACCGTCTACAGCGGCCAGCGCGCGGTGGCGGCCGAGACCGTGATCGCGCGCCTGCCGTGACCGAGACGTCCACCGCGCCGCACCGCCCCGTCGGGGTCATGATCCTGCCGTCGATGCTGACGGTGGCCGCGCTGTGCGCGGGCCTGACGGGCGTGCGGTTCTCGGCGGACGGCAAGGTCGACCTGGCGATCATGCTGGTCGTCATCGCCGCGATCCTCGACGGCCTCGACGGCCGCGTCGCGCGGCTCCTCGGCGCCTCCACCCGGATCGGCGCCGAGCTGGACTCCCTCGCGGACGCCATCAACTTCGGCGTCACGCCCGCGCTGATCCTGTACTTCGTGTGCTTCCCCGGATCGCCCGCCGGATGGATCGTCGCGCTGCTCTACGTCGTCGCGATGGTGCTGCGGTTGGCCCGGTTCAACACCCTCGCCGCCGACCCGACCGCGCCCGCGTACACGAAGGACTTCTTCGTCGGCGTGCCAGCGCCCGCCGGCGCTCTGCTGGTCCTGGCCCCGCTGGCCGCCCGGCAGGAGTGGGGCGAAGGCTGGTGGGTCAGCACCCCGCTCGTCGCAGCATGGACGCTGTTCGTCGCCGCGCTCACCGTCTCCCGCATCCCCACCTCCAGCTTCAAGACGATGACCGTGCAGCCCGCGAAGGCCGCCGGCGTCCTGGTGGCCGTCGCGGGCCTTGCGGCGCTGATGCTCACCTATCCGTACATCGCGCTGCTCCTGGTGATCGCGCTGTACCTGCTGCACATCCCCTTCGCATGGCGGTCCAAGCGCTGGGTCACCGCCCGGCCCGAGGCCTGGGACAACAAGCCCGCCGAGCGCCGGCAGATGCGGCGCGAGCAGCGCCGGGCGGTACGTCCGAACCGTCGCGCCGCCACCGTCGGCCGCGGTCCGCGACGGTCCACCGCCCGCCTGGGCCTGCGCCGCCCGACCCGCGAGGACTGAGCCCGCGGCCGCTGCCTTCGCTGATCCCGCCGCCGTGCGGCGACGCGAACTAGGGTGGATCGCGTGTCGAACCTCTCGCTCACCGTCCGCCTGCAGACCTCGGCCCTCGAGGCGCGACGGGGCATCGTCCGGATCCATCCCGAGGCCCTCGCAGCGCTCGGTCTGCGCGAGTGGGACGGGATCGAGCTGCTCGGCGCGCGTCGCACCGCCGCGGTCGTCGCTGCCGCACCGGCGGGCAGCGCGCCCGGCGTTGCGCTGCTGGACGAGCTGACCATCACCAACTGCGGCCTCCGCGAGGACGCGACCGTCGTGGTCACGCCCGCCACCGTCTACGGCGCGAAGCGGGTGCTGCTCCGCGGCAGCGGCCTCACCCGTACCGCACTCGACGGCGCGGCCCTGCGGCAGGCACTGCTGGGCAAGGTGATGATGCCCGGCGACAGCGTCTCGCTACTTCCCCGCGACCTGGGGCCTGGCACGTCGACCGCGGAGGCGGTGCAGCAGCTGTCGCGGCTCGTCGGTATCACCTGGACGAACGAGCTGCTCACCGTGGTCTCCGTCGACCCGTCGCCGGGGCCGGTGTCGATCCAGCCGAACTCCGCGGTGCTGTGGGCCGACGACGACGGCGCCGCCGTCCCCGCCTCGGCTGCGAGACCCGTCTCTGCCCCGGACGTCGTGACGTTCACCGAAGAGGTGCCCGACGTCGAGACACCGCCCGTCCGCCTGTCCGCGGACCTGGTCGGCGCGGACGGTGCAGTCCGCCGCCTCACCGAGTGGCTCTCCCTGGCGCTCGACGAGCCGGAGCTGCTGGAGAAGCTGGGTGCGCCCGCGCGGCTCGGCGTACTTATCACCGGACCCACGGGCGGCGGCAAGGCCACCGTGGCCCGGTCTGTCGTGGCGCCACGGCCGCTCGTCGAGCTCGACGGCGCACTAACCGGCGCCCTGGAGCCGCAGGCGCGGCTGGAGCGAGTGCGCTCCGCGGTCGCGCGCGTCCGCGAAGCGGTCGCCGGCTCGGGTGCGGCGTTGCTGGTCCGCGATGTGGAAGCGCTGCTGCCCGCGACCCGCGAGCCCGTCTCGACGATGATTCTCGACGAGCTGCGCCGCGCCGTCGCGACGCCGCGGGTCGCGCTGCTCGCGACGACATCGGCACCGGGCGAACTGGACTCGCGGCTCCGCGAACCCGACCTCGCCGAGCGGACGGTCGCCGTCGACCTGCCGGACGCGAAACAGCGGGAGCAGCTGCTGGACCTACTGCTGCGGGACGCGCCGACCCTGGACCTGGACCTGCACGAGGTCGCGCTGCGGGCACCGGGCTTCGTCGCCGCCGATCTCGCAGCGCTGTGCCGGGAGGGCGCGCTCCGCGCCGCGGCGCGGGTGGTGGGCACCGACGAGCGGATCGCCATCACCCAGCCCGACCTGATCGGGGCGCTCGGAGTGATCCGGCCGGTTTCGCGATCGGCCACCGAGGAGGTGTCGGTCGGATCGATCACGCTCGACGACGTGGGCGACATGGTCGAGACGAAACAGGCCCTCACCGAGACGGTGCTGTGGCCGTTGCGCCACCCGGACACCTTCGCGCGGCTGGGCGTGGAGCCGCCGCGCGGGGTGCTGCTCTACGGCCCGCCCGGCTGCGGCAAGACCTTCGTGGTCCGCGCGCTCGCCGCGTCGGGCCAACTGTCGGTGCACGCGGTCAAGGGCGCCGAGCTGATGAACAAATGGGTCGGCGAGTCGGAGAAGGCCGTCCGGGACCTCTTCGCCCGGGCGCGGGGCAGCGCGCCGTCGCTGATCTTCCTCGACGAGGTAGACGCCCTCGCGCCGCGGCGCGGACAGTCGTCGGATTCGGGGGTGGGCGACAAGGTGGTCGCCGCGCTGCTCACCGAGCTCGACGGCGCCGAGCCCCTACGCGACGTGGTGGTCCTGGGCGCGACGAACCGCCCCGACCTCGTCGATCCCGCGCTGCTGCGTCCGGGCCGGTTGGAGCGGCTGATCTTCGTGCCGCCGCCGGACGCCGACGCCCGCGTGGAGATCCTCAAGACCAGCTCGCGGTCCATCCCGCTGGCCGGCGACGTGGATCTCCCGGCGCTGGCTGAGCAATTGGAGGGCTACTCCGCCGCCGACTGCAGCGCCCTGCTGCGCGAGGCCGCACTCACCGCGATGCGGCGCGACATGGATGCGGCCACCGTGACCGCGGCGGACGTGGAGGCCGCGCGGCTGGCGGTCCGGCCGTCGCTGGACCCCGTCCAGGTCGCGGACCTGCAGGCGTACGCGGACCGTCGGGCGACGTAGAGCTAGACCTTGCTGACCGAGTAGAAGACGGCGTTGGGGACGGCGCCGGCCTGCACGGAGCTGACAGTGACGACGTAGCCCTTGCCGGAGAACTGCGCGGACCGGGTGGCGTTGTCGGGTGTGCCGGCACCGGCGCCGAGCGCGAGGTAGCCGGCGTCGGTGAGCTTGCGCGTCGCGGCGTCGTAGCCGCCGTCGCCGGCCTGCACCGTCACGTTGTACACCGTGACGCCGCCCTGCTGCCGCTCCCCGGCGTCGATGAGATTGCCGTCGACGATCGGCACCTCGGCCTTGGGGAAGGACGCGGGCAGGGTGACGGTGGCAGCGGGGGTGTCCTTCGTCTCGTCCCCACAGCCGGCGGCCCCGAGGAGCAGCGCCGCCGCGGTCAGGGCGCCGAAGACGCCGCGCGCGAGCCGCGCCTTCGAAGTGGTCGGACGATCCGTCGACTGGTCCATGCAGCTCCCGACATGCCTACCGGTAGAATTCGAAAGGAACGACACCCCGCTCACAAAAGGACGGAGTGCCCTTGCTTGTCATCCTTGTCTGTTTGTCACTGGCGACCTTAGCCCCACCCATCGTGGTCGGTCGCTTCGGCGCGCGCGGATTCCTGGCGCTCGCCCTGGCCCCCGCCGCGGCCCTGGTCTGGATCATCACCGTCTGGCCCGTCTCCGGCGAGCCCGACCGCACGGAGTCCCTGCAGTGGGTCCCGGCGCTGAACATGAACGTCGACCTGAGGCTCACGCCGCTCGCCGCAGTCATGTCCGTCCTCGTGCTCGGTATCGGCGCGGTCATCCTCGTCTACTGCGCGGGCTACTTCACGGGCGTCACCAACACCCGCAAGCTGCCCACCTTCGCCGCCGAACTGGTCGCCTTCATGGCCGTCATGTTCGGCCTCGTGGTCAGCGACAACATGCTGGTCATGTACGTCTTCTGGGAGCTCACCTCGGTGCTGAGCTTCCTCCTCGTCGGCTACTACGCCGAGCGCGCCACCAGCCGTCGCGCCGCCACCCAGGCGCTGCTCGTCACGACGCTCGGCGGGCTGGCGATGCTGGTCGGCATCATCGAGCTCGGCGAGCACTACGGCACCTACCTGTTCTCCGAGGTGATCGCACGCGCCGTCGGCGACCCGTCGACGATCTCCCTCGGCGTCGAGGTGGGCGTCGTGCTCATCCTGGTCGGCGCGATCAGCAAGTCGGCGATCGTGCCCTTCCACTTCTGGCTGCCCGGCGCCATGGCGGCGCCGACGCCCGTCTCCGGCTACCTGCACGCCGCCGCGATGGTGAAGGCCGGCGTCTTCCTCGTCGCACTGCTCGCGCCCGCGTTCGCGCACCTCACGTCGTGGCGGGTGATCGTGCTCGGCCTCGGCATCCTCACGATGATCCTGGCCGGCTGGCGCGCTCTGCGGGAGTTCGACCTCAAGCTGATCCTGGCCTTCGGCACGGTGAGCCAGCTCGGCATGCTCATGGTGCTCGTCGGCACCGGCGAGCGGAACGTCGCGCTCGCAGGCATGACGATGCTCACCGCGCACGCCCTGTTCAAGGCCACACTGTTCATGGTCGTCGGCATCATCGACCACGCCACCGGCACGCGCGACATTCGGCGCCTTGCCCGGCTCGGCGACCGGCAGAAGGTGCTCGCGGTGATCGCCGCGCTGGCCGCCGCGTCGATGGCGGGCATCCCGCCGTTGTACGGCTTCGTCGGCAAGGAGGCCGCGCTCGAGACGATGCTGCACGCCTCGCTGCCGTCGCCGCTCCCGCTCACCCTGCTGGTGGGCATGTGCGCCGGCTCGGCGCTGACGGTGGCCTACAGCATCCGCTTCCTCTGGGGCGCGTTCGGCCGCAAAGGACAGGCCAGGCCGACGAGTGCCGTCGAGAACATGCACGCGATCAGCCCCCTCTTCCTGGCCGGCCCCGCGCTGCTCGCCGTGCTCAGCCTGATCGACGGGATCTTCTCGCCCTGGCTCGACCACGTGCTCGCCGAGTACCCCGACCAGTCCTTCCCGCCCGCGGACGACCCCTACCACCTCGCCCTGTGGCACGGCTTCACGCTGCCGCTGCTCCTGACAGCGCTCATCATCGCGACGGGCATCGTCATCGTGCAGCCGCACAGCCCGTTCTCACGGCTGCGCCAGCGCAACAGCGTCCTCCTCGGCAACGCGGACCGGCTCTACGACGCCACGCTCCGCGGCGCCGACGTGCTGTCGCTGCGCATGACACAGAGCACGCAGCGCGGTTCGCTGCCGCTCACCCAGGGCACGATCCTGCTCACGCTGGTGCTGCTGCCGATCCTGGTCCTGGCCTTCGGCACCCGCGCGCGAGCCGACATGCGGATCGAGGCCTCGCCGCTGTTCCTCGCGATCTCGCTGCTCATGTGCGCCGCCGCGCTCACCGCGGTCCTCCTGCGGAACCGCCTGGCGACGGTGCTCGTCGTCGGCGTCACCGGCTACGGCACGGGCGTGATCTTCGCGATCTACGGCGCGCCCGACCTGGCGCTCACCCAGTTCCTGGTCGAGACGCTGACCCTCGTGATCTTCGTGCTGGTGCTGCGCAAGCTGCCCGCCGAGGCGCCGATCACCGGCAGCCGTCCCTCGCGGGTGGCACGCGCACTGCTCGGCGTCGCCGTGGCGGCGACGGTGGTCGTGGTGGCGATCGCGGCGCGCGCCGCGCGGGTCGCCGCCCCCGTCGCGGACCGGTTACCGGAGCAGGCGTACAAGTTCGGCTACGGCCACAACACGGTCAACGTGATCCTGGTCGACATCCGCGCCTGGGACACCTTCGGCGAGATCTCGGTGTTGCTGGTGGCGGCCACGGGCGTCGCCTCGCTGGTCTTCCGCAACCGCCGCTTCGGCTCGGCGCCGCGGGTCAGCGCGGAGGCCGCGGCGGCGGCCGCCGCCGCGCCCGGCACCACATGGCTGCGGGGCAGCGCGCTCCGCGATCCGCGGCACCGCTCGCTGGTCCTGGAGATCACCTCCCGCATGGCCTTCCCCACGATCATGGTGGTCTCGGTCTACTTCTTCTTCGCCGGCCACAACGCGCCGGGCGGCGGCTTCGCCGGCGGCCTCACCGCCGGCCTCGCCCTGGTGCTGCGCTACCTCGCGGGCGGCCGGTACGAGATCGGCGAGGCCCTCCCGCTCGACGCGGGCCGGATCCTCGGCACGGGCCTGTTGCTTGCGGCGGGCGGCACCATCGTCTCGCTGCTCGCGGGAGCGCCGGCCATGTCGTCCGTCGCCTTCGAGTTCACGCTGCCCGTCTTCGGCGCCGTCAAGGTGGTGACTGCGCTGATCTTCGACGCCGGCGTGTACCTCATCGTCGTGGGCCTGGTGCTCGACGTCCTACGCAGTCTGGGAGCACGACTCGACCTGGAGGGATCCCCCGCAGACATGACCTCGCCCCTGCCCGTCCAGACGGGGGGTGGCGCGCGATGATCGTCGATATCGGTCTGTTCGCCGCGATCGCCGTTATGGTCGCCACCGGCGTGTACCTGCTCCTGGACCGCAGCCTCACCCGCATGCTGATGGGCATCATCCTGTTCGGCAACGCGGTGAATCTGCTGATCCTTGCGCTGTCCTCCCCGCCCGGGAACCCGCCCATCGTCGGGTACTTCTCGGAGGGTCGTCTGACGGAGGCCGATCCGCTGGCGCAAGCCATGATCCTCACCGCCATCGTCATCACGATGGGCATGGCGGCGTTCATCCTCGCGCTGGCGTACCGCTCCTTCACCATCAACACCGACGACGAGGTCGATGACGACCCCGAGGACACCAGGGTCCTCGAGCGCGATGTCGACGTCGCGGCCGACGATCCCGACTACGACGCCTCGGACGATCCGATCACCGGCGCACCGTCGGCCCTGGGTGACGCCTATGGTCCCGACGGTGAGCTGCTCTCCGCGGAGGAGCTCAAGCGGGCCCGCGTCGACGTCGTCGACACCGGGGCTCTGCCGCTGCCCAGCGTGCCGCGCGAGCGGCAACTCCCGCCGGGCGAGAAGAGCGAGCGGGAGGACGAGCGATGACCGAATCGATGATGCTCGCCCTCATCCCCCTACCCACTGTGCTGCCGATCGTCGCGGCCGCGATCACCATGGTGATGGGCCGGCACCCGCGACTGCAGCGCCTGATCTCGCTGGTCTCCCTCGTGGCGATCGTCGCGGTCGCGGCGCTGATGCTCTACTACACCGACCGGCACGGCACCGTCGCGCTGCACGTCGGCGGCTGGGGCGACCGCGATGGCAAGGGCGGGCCGCTCGGCATCACCCTCGTCGCCGACCAGCTCGCGGCACTCATGGTGCTCGTCTCCGCGATCGTGCTGCTGGGGGTGCTCGTCTACTCGGTAGGCCAGGGTATCCGCGACGGCGATGAGCACCAACCGGTCTCGATCTTCTACCCCACCTACCTCATCCTCGCGGCGGGCGTCTGCAACGCCTTCCTGGCAGGCGACCTGTTCAACCTGTTCGTCTCCTTCGAGATGCTGCTCGCCGCATCGTTCGTGCTCCTGACGGTCGGCGGCAGCGCCGACCGGATCCGGGCGGGCGTCTCGTACGTGATGGTCTCGATGGTCTCGTCGGTGATCTTCCTCCTCGGCATCGGCTACGCCTACTTCGCTACGGGCACGCTGAATCTCGCGGACATGGCGATCAAGCTGCAGGACCTGCCGTCGGGCACCACGACCACGCTGTTCGCGGTGCTGCTCGTGGCCTTCGGCATCAAGGCGGCGGTGTTCCCGCTGTCGACGTGGCTGCCGGACTCCTATCCGACGGCGCCCGCACCGGTCACCGCGGTCTTCGCGGGCCTGCTGACCAAGGTCGGCGTGTACGCGATCATCCGCGCACACACGCTGCTGTTTCCGGGCGGCTCGCTCGACAACGTGCTGATGATCGCCGGCCTGCTCACCATGATCGTGGGCATCCTCGGCGCGATCGCCCAGACCGACATCAAACGCCTGCTCTCGTTCACGCTGGTCAGCCACATCGGCTACATGATCTTCGGCATCGGCCTCTCCACCCCGCTGGGCCTGAGCTCGACGATCTACTACGTGGTGCACCACATCCTCGTGCAGACGACGCTGTTCCTCGTGGTGGGCCTCATCGAGCGGCAGGCGGGCGCGGCCTCGCTGCGCCGCCTCGGCGGGCTCGCCGCGGCGAGCCCGGTGCTCGCGATCCTGTTCTTCCTGCCGGCGCTCAATCTCGGTGGCATCCCGCCGTTCTCCGGCTTCGTCGGCAAGGTGGGCCTCGTCGAGGCCGGCGTGCGGCAGGGCTCGGTGCTGGCATGGGTTCTGGTCGCGGGCAGCGTGATCACCAGCCTGCTCACCCTGTACGCCGTGATCAGGGTGTGGACGAAGGCCTTCTGGCGCCCACGCTCCGACGCCCCCGAGGGGGAGCTGGCCGTCGCACACCCGGAGGCTCTGCTGGACGATGCCGACGTCATCGAGTTCGCCGACCGCGAGGACCCGGGCCGCATGCCGATGAGCATGGTCGCACCCGCCGCGGGCCTGCTCGGTGTCGGGCTGATCCTTGCGATCTTCGCGGGCCCGATGTTCGACGTGACCGACCGCGCCGCGGACCAGCTCATCGGACGGGCGGACTACGTCGAGGCCGTGCTCGGCCCGGAAGCCCTGCAGAAGCTCGCGATGCCCGACGGTACGCCCGCCTCCGCCGGATCGTACGAACCGCTGATCGTCGAACCCGCTCAACCGAAGACCCCGCAGGGAGGCGCACATGGCTAGGCGACTCGTGACGCGGATCCTGCCGGACTTGCGCGACGGCCGCGCAGTCGGAGTCAAGGTGGCGCAGCTGATCTGGCTCGACGCGGTATGGGTGATGCTGTGGGGCAGCGTGACCTGGGGCAACATCGCCGGCGGCCTGCTGGTTGGCCTCGCGATCCTGCTGCTGCTCCCCCTGCCGCCGGTGCCGGTCGAGGGACGCGTGCACCTGGGCTCGCTGCTCAAACTGCTCGGCGTCTTCCTTGCGGAGATGTTCCGCTCGTCGATCGAGGTGGCCTGGCTGGCGATCCGCCCCGGCGGGATGCCGCTGAGCGCGGTGCTCCGCGCCAAGGTCTCGATCAAGTCCGATCTGGTGCTCACGCTGCTGGTCGATGTGATGAACCTGATCCCGGGCACGATGGTGCTCGAGATCGACACCAAGCGGCGCTTGCTGTACGTGCACGTGGTCGACGTGAGCAGCGAGAAGGCGGTGCGGCAGTTCTACCGCAGCACCGCGCGTCTCGAGCGGCTGTTCACCAACGCCTTCGAGCGCGACAACGAGTGGCACGCCAGCCCGATGCACGGCATCGACGACGACGATTTCCACCATGTCGCGCCGGGGCCCCGGGGATTGACTGGCGACGCACGCCGGATGGCGGCGCCCGAGATCGCCTACCGCAAGGCCCAGAACACCGAGGGAGGGGAGAGGCAGTGACAGTCGTCTTCGTCACCACCGGCGTCGTCCTCATGGCCGCCGCCTTCCTGACTGCCTACCGGCTGCTGCGCGGCCCGAACACTCTGGACCGCGTCGTCGCCGTGGACGCGCTCATCGCGATCGCCGTCGGCGGGCTCGCGGTGTGGGCGGCGTACAGCCGCAACTCGTCGGTCATCCCTGGGATCGTCGCGCTCTCGCTCATCGGGTTCGTCGGCTCGGTCTCGGTGGTCCGGTTCCGCGTGCCCGACGATGCCGGGACGGCCCCGTCGCCGCCCGACGAGACGCCGGACATCGCGCCGCGGAACGGGGGCCTGCGATGATCATCGACATCGTCTCCTCGATCTTGTTCCTCACCGGTGCCGTCTTCGCGGTGACCGCCGCGATCGGCATCATCCGCTTCCCGGACACGCTGACCCGCATGCACGCGGCGACGAAGCCGCAGACTCTGGGCATGCTCCTGTTGCTGGCCGGCGCGATCGTGCGGATGACCGACTCCGTCGACGTGTGGATGCTGGTGCTGGCCGGGCTGTTCACGATGATCACCGCGCCCGCGGTCGCGCACCGAGTCGGCCGGGTGGCGTACCAGGAGCAGCGGCTGCGCGACAGCACCATCGACCCGGACCAGATGGAGACCGGCAGCCGCGACTGACAGCCGCCGGTCCCCCGGGTCACGCCCCGCCGCGCCCCGCCCAGCGCATCCGCGACCACGGCAGCGCGATCTCCGCCGGATCGTCGACGAGCAGCGGGCGCACCGGTTCCGCCGCGCCTGCATGGTCGGCCAGCGCGCGCAGGTAGCGGTGCCCGGTGTCGGGAAGCACCTGCACGGTGGCATCGACCGAAGTGCCTTGCTCCCGTTCGTAACCGGCCGCCACGTGCCCCGCACCGGAAGACAGGCCCGCGAAGAGCGCGGATTCGCGGAGCAGCCGGTGGGTACCGGCACGGGCCACCTCGAACGAGACCCAGTGGATCACGTCGTAGAGCCCGTGTCGCACGTTGTCGAACGGGATCGACGAGCCGATGCCGGCGATGAGCATGGCGGGGTCCTCCACGCGCTCGGCGCCGAAGGTGACGCTGCCGAAGGGCTGCACACCGACCAACTCCACCGCCAGCCCCGCCTCCTCGAAGCCGAGCCGCAGTGCGCCGCTGGAGACACCCGAGCCGACGGGTGCGACGAGCCGCACCGACTCGGCCCCCGCGGCCGCCAGCTCCGCCGCCACACCGCGGGCGATGTCGCGGTAGCCGAGGTAGTGCACCGGGTCGTGGTACTGCCGCATCCAATGCAGCGACGGGTCCTGCGCGAGCAGCTCGGTGATGCGTCGGACGCGGCGGTCCTGGTCGAGTTTGAGTGACGCCGACGGCGGCATTTGCTCGAGATCCACCCCCAGGGCGAGGAGTTGGACCCGCAGCCCCTCGTCGATCGTCGTCGATCCGACGATGCGGCAGCGGACGCCCGCCTCGTGGCAGGCCAGTGCCAGAGCGTAGGCGTAGATACCCGACGAAGAGTCGATAACGGTGCCGCCGGGCCGGACCCGCCCCGCGTCGAGGGCGGCGCGAAGGGCGGCCCGGGCCGAGGCGACCTTCATCGATTCGAACCGCAGCAGGTACCGGTCGTCCGCGGCGCGGAGCAGGGCGGGGCGGCTCAGCGCCTCCGCGATGTGTCCGTCGATCCTCATGCGACGCCGCCGATCACGATCGGGACGTCGGCGACGCGGAAGCCGACCGCCCGGACGCGGGTACACGCCCGCCGCAGGCGGTCTCGGGGGTGCTCCCGGTCGAAGAGCAGGCCCGCGACGTTCCCGGAGTGTGCCACCTGCACGCCGAGCGCTCCCCCGCGCTCGGCCGCCGCGATGAGACGGTCGAGTCCGGGCTTGTGGTGGCGACTCTGGTTGAGCAGCGCGCTACGGGTCGCTACCGCGGCGACGCCCGCCGCGTCGCCGGCGGAGACCGCGCGGCGTAACTGAGCACGCAACTCCTCGTACTCGGCCACGTCCCCGGCGCCCGCCGGGGGCAGCGCCAGCGTGTCGACGGGACCGCCGAGCACACAGCGCACCAGCAGCATCGCCGGCAGGGTTTCGCCTAGCTCCTCGATGACGTGGCCGTGCCGGTGCGCGAACAAGATCGGGCGGTCGGCCCACAGGGGGTCGGAGGCACCCTCGGCGGCGACGGCGAGGCGGGCGACGATGTCGGCGTCGAGTTCGACGCCGGCGCAGTCCGCGACGGCGCGGACCGCGGCGAGCACGTCGGCGGTCGAGGATCCGAGCCCCAGGCCGACGGCCGTCGTCCGGGCGATACGTAGCTCGCCTCCTGTACAGCCGAGCGCGTCGCACTCCCGCAGGTGGGCCAGCGTGGCCTCGGCAGCCCTTCGCGCCTTCCCCAGGTCGCGCGCGCCGCCGCTGGCCCGTGCCCGCACGGCGCCCGAGGCGTCCGGGGCGAAGACCGCCACGGACCCGACGGTGCCGATCGGCACGGTTACCAGGCCTGGGCACTCACCCTGAACCAGACAGCGGAACCGGCCCTGGAGGAGTTCGCCGTGGTGGCCGATGCTCCGGCCCACCCCGCGACCGCGAGAGGCGTTGCGCGGTGTGCTCATCCGACGCGCTCCTCTGCGCGGGCCCCGTGCAGCGCGCGCCGGGCGAAGAACGCCGAGAGCGCGGTCGCGCCGCCGAGGACGACGCCGACGCCGGTCCAGCCGCCGAGCGCGAGCGCCGCGCCGGCGAGGGAGGCGCCCGCGAAGACTCCGACGCTCTGCGCCGCCCCGTTGAGCGAGAGGACGGTGCCGCGCACCGGTCCCGCCCCGCGGACCAGCGTTGTGGTCACCGCGGCGGCGATGACAGCGTGCGAGGCGGAGACGAGAGCCACCATCGGCCAGGCGACGGCGACGTGCGGCGCGGTGTAGAGCGCCACCATGGCGACGGAGGCGACGAGGATCGCCGCGAGCACCGTACCGAGCAGACGATCGGCACCGCGGTCCTGCATCACCTTGCCGCCCAGGAAGTTCCCGAGGAAAAAGGCGAGGCCGGAGGTGGCCCACACCAGGGAGAACCAGCCCGTCCCGATGCCGAAACGCTGGCCGAAGGCAGCAGCGATGTAGGCGAGGGAGCCCATGAAGGCGAGAGTGCGTAGGAGCGAGACCGCCAGGGTGTCGAGGGCACCGGGGATCGACCGCACGGTGCGGAAGGCCTGGAGGTAGCTCACGGAGGTGTTCCCGCCGCGCGGATCGCGGCGGAGGGCGACCAGCGCCGCGACCACGAGCAGCACCACCGCGGTCGCGGCCATGTCGGCGCGCCAGCCCCACAGCACGGCGGGCAGGGCGAGGACCGGCGCCGCGAGGACCGCCGTCAGCGTCATGGTCGACGAGACGAGGGTCGCGGCCCGCGCGGACGCGGCCGGGGTATCGAACCGGTCGGCGGCCATGGCCGACACCGCGGGGTTGAGGACGGCGGTGCCCGCGCCGATCAGCAGACAGAAGGCGATCCACGCGACGGTGCTGCCCTGCAGCGCGAGTCCGCACCCCAGCGCAAGCACGAGCAGAGCCAGCGCGGCCACCGACGAGCGCGAGAGCTTGTCCAGCAAGGGGGCGGCCGCGACGCCGACCAGCAGTGCGGCGACCCCGCCGAGACCTCGCAGGCCGCCGATGAGGTCGACGCCCGCGTGTGCGTCGGCGGCGATGGCGATGAGGAAGTTCGCCATCACGGTGAACGGGACGAGGCCCAGCGCGGCGGCGGCGAGCATCGGCCAGATCGTGCGGATCAGCACGCTGTCCGGCAGCGGACGGTCCCCGGGCGCGTTCACGCCCGCCCCCGGTAGAGGTACATCGGCGAGGCGTCGGCGGAGAACTGCGAGAAGGGGAAGTGCTCGGCGGAGAGCGCGCTCACGCCCGCATCGAGGAAGGCGCGGGCGACGGCCGATCCGCTCTGCGCGTACACGGCAAGCGGTACGTCGCGCTCCCGACAGATAGCAAGGATCTCGTCGAAACTACCGTTGCCCAGGGTCATCCCGGTCGCGAGCACCGCGTCGGCCTCGGCCAGCACCGCGCGGTGGTCGTCCGCGACGGGGTCGCCCCAGTGGGTGCGCTGCAGGTTCCGGTCCGCGAGCAGGGGCTCGCCGCCGCGCTCGCGGATCGCGGCCACAAGGGGGTTCACCACGCCGATCAGCGCCACTCGAGCGCCCGGGGCGACAGAGAGGAGTTCCGCCACCGCGGCGTCGCGGGCGATCGCACGGATGTCGGGGGTGCCGGTGGGCAGTGTCCGGAGCTCGGCACGGGGATCCTCACGGTGCGGCGCCGCGGCACCGAGTGCGGCGTCGGCCGCGGCGATCCGCAGCGGCTGTGCGGCGTGCTCGAGCAGGGCAGCGAGTGGCTCGCCGGACAGGTCCGCGATGTCGGGATCGAGCTCCCCCTCCTCGAACGCACACGCGCCGAAGGAATCCCCGACGCGGACCAGAACGTATCGGTTGCGATAACGCTGGTCGCTCCCGGCAAGGCGGGTGCCGTGCGCGACGAAGAAGACGCTGCGGGCCACCTGATCCTGCGCGACCTCTCGAGCGAGGTCGAGAACGTCGGCGACGGTTCCGGGTGCACTCATCGGGCCACCCCGCTCTGCTCCAGGTAGTCGGCGAGGGCCGCCGCGGCATCGAGGTTGCGCGGGCCGGCCACCAGCTCGGCGTAGTCCACCACGCGGATCCGGTTCTCGCGCACCGCGGGCGAGTCCTTGATCGGCGACGACTGTCGTAAGTAGTCGATCTTCTGCTGCGCGGGCTGCTTGTCGTAGTCGACGATGACGATCACCTCGGGCTGCGCCTGCACCACCGACTCCCACCCGACGGAGGTCCATCGCCCGTCCACGTCGTGGGTCACGGAGCGGCCGCCTGCGAGGGAGACCACCTGGTCCGCCGCGGCGCGGCGCCCGGCGGTGTAGGGCTCCGCTGTCCCTGAGTCGTAGACGAACACCGACGGCTTCACCGTCTTGCGGTCGGCACGCTCCTGCAGCGCGCGCTCGCGGGCCCGCAGGTCGTCGACGAGCTTCGTGGCGCGGTCCGGGACGCGGAAGATCGCGCCGAGGTTGGTGAGGTCGGTGTAGGTGTCCGCCAACGGATTCACCTCCCTAGCGGCGGGCTTGTCGCCGTAGTTGTAGCAGGTCTCCTCCTGCATGTAGCTCTCGATCCTCAACTTGCCCAGCGACTCCGGTGTGACGCCGCGGGCGGGGCTGAACCCCGCCTGCCAGCCCGCGAACACCCAGTCCGCCTTGGCGGCAACGAGCGGCTCCTGGGTGAGCACGCCGTCGCTGAGGATCGGAACCTTGGCGTACTCGTCGCGGTACGGCGATTTCGCGATCACGCCGTGCACCGTCTTCGGCAGGACGATGCCCTTGATGCGGTCGGTGAGGCCGAGCGCGAACATCTTCTCGATCGCCGAGACGTCGTACGGAACCGCGGCGGTGGGCGACCGGTACTGCTGGTGCACACCGCAGTTGGTGACATCGACGAGGTCGGTCGTGGTTTCGGCGGGGCGGGCGCCGCAGGCGGTGCCGGCGAGTAGGGTGCCTGCCGCGATAGCCGCGGCGAGCAGGGGACGGGGGTGCATCGGTCGATCCTTTCGATCGGTCGGTTTCTACAGTTCGAAGCGGATGCGCGGCGGGCCTGTGCCGGCCGCAGCGATCACGGGCCGCACGCCGTAGACCTCGTCGATCCTGTCGGCCGTGAGCACCTCGCCCGGGGTTCCGGTGGCGACCACCCGGCCGCGGTCGAGGAGCACCAGGCGGTCGCAGCTCTGGGCGGCGAGGTCGATGTCGTGGATGGCGGTGACAGTCGTCTTGGTCGTGGCACGGAGCAACCGCAGCAAGTCCAGCTGGTGCCGCACGTCGAGATGGTTGAGCGGCTCGTCGAGCAGGAGAACCGGCGTGTCCTGCGCGAGGGCACGAGCGATGAGGACGCGTTGCCGCTCGCCCCCGGAGAGTCCCAGCACGCTGCGGCGCCGGAGCGCGGTCGCGTCCACCGCGACGAGCGCTGCCTCACAGGCGCCGATCGCCGCTGCGCTGCCGGCGTCGCCGTGGGCGAAACGCCCCAGCATCACCGTCTCCTCTGCCGTGAAACCCAGATGCCCGGTCTCGCTCTGAGTGACAGCGGAGACCAGGCGCGCACCGTCGCGGCGGCGCATCGCGGCGAGGTCCCGCCCACCCACACGCACTGTCCCCGAGGCGGGAGCGATCGCCCGGTAGAGGCAGCGCAGCAGCGTCGACTTGCCACTGCCGTTCGGCCCGATCAGCCCGACGTGCGCGCCCGCGGCGATGTCGAGCGAGATATCGTGGAGCACGCGGGTTCCACCGATTTCCACGGTGATCCGATCCAGTTCGATCCTCACGCGGCGCCGCCCAGCAGTCCCCCGCGGCGCCGCAGCAGGACGATGAAGACGGGCACGCCGACCAGGGCGGTCACGATGCCCAGCGGCAGCTCGCGCGGCGCCACCACCAGGCGGCTCAGCAGGTCCACCCACACCAGCAGCAGCGCTCCGACGAGCGGGGCGAGCAGGAGCACCGCACGGTGCGCCGGACCGACGATCATGCGGACTGCATGCGGGACGACGAGCCCGACGAAGCCGACGGTGCCCGCGATGGCGACCAAGACCGAGGTCATGACCACAATGACCAGGAACAGCATGCGGCGCGCGCGGTGCGGGTCGAGGCCGAGCGCCGCGGCGGCCTCGTCGCCCTGCGCCAGGACGTCGAGGACGCCCGCGAGGCGCCCGGTGATAGCGGCGCACACCGCCACCGTCACGGCGACCAGGGGGAGAACGGACCACTGCGCTCCCCCGAGACCACCTAGCAGCCAGAACATCACGGACCGCGCGGCGTCGCCGACGGGGTCGAAGAAGACGATCGCCCCAGCAAGGCCCTGAAAGGCGAAGGCGAGCACAACGCCGGTGAGCACCAGCCGGACCGGGCTGAGGGTGCCGTCGGCCGTCCGACTGAGCAGGTATACCAGCAGCGAGGCGAGCACCGCGGTCGCGAACGCCGCCCCCGCCGTGCCGGCGATGCCGAGGCCCGCCACGACACCGGTGGTGACCACGAAGCTCGCGCCCACGGATGCACCGCTGGAGATTCCGAGGATGAAGGGGTCGGCGAGTGGATTCCGGACGAGGGCCTGGCAGGCGACCCCCGCGATGGCGAGACCGGCGCCGACGAGGGCCGCGAGCAGCACCCGCGGCACGCGCAGGTCCCAGAGGATCGAGTAGGTCGACTGGTCCTCGCGGGCGAGGGTGCCGCCGGTCAGGGCCGCCCAGAGCAGGCGTCGGACGTCGCCGAGCGGCACCGTCGCCGCGCCCTGCGACACCGCGACGCCCATCGACACGGCGAGGACCACCGCGAGGACTCCGGCGAGGAGGAGCGGGGAGGCTCCGGCGCGGCGACCGAGCGAGGTGGTGAGCACACGACAAAGCTAACGAGAATCATTTTCGTTAACAAAGACGCATGCGTCTATGCGTGGACCGCCGGGGAGCGGCTACGGCAGGACGAGCTCGCTCGTCACCGACCGCACGACGTCGCGATAGGTGTCGACGTTGCAGACGCCGCCGGCGACCGCACGCTGGCGCTGATAGGAGGCGCCGCGGCGTGCGATGTCGGCGACAGCCGCCAGCTCGCGGGTGCAGCCGAGACGCGTGGCGATGGGCGCGAGCTGCTCGAGCAGGTCGTCGAGGTCCTCCGTCACCAGGCGCTCGTTATTGTCCGCGTCCTGGATGATGATGGCGTCCAGCCCGTACCGGGCGGCGCGCCACTTGTTCTCCTGCACGTGCCAGGGCGGCAGCGTCGGCAGGGTCTCGCCGGCATCCAGCCGGGAGTCCAGCCACACGACGAGGCAGTGGATGAGCGCGACGATCGCCTCGAGCTCCGCGAACGACGACATGCCGTCACAGATCCGCACCTCGATGGTGCCGAGGTGGCACGCGGGGCGGATGTCCCAGCGGATCTCGTTGAGATGGTCGATGATCCCGGTGGTCTTCTGGTCGTGCACGAAGCGCTCGAACTCGCTCCACTGCTCGAACTGGAAGGGCAGGCCCGCGGTGGGCAGCTGCTGGAACATCATGGCGCGGGTGCTGGCGTAGCCGGTGTCGTGCCCGCCCCACATCGGCGAGCTGGCCGACAGCGCCAGCAGGTGCGGGTAGTGGTTGAGCAGCGCCGAGATGATCGGCAGCACCTTGTCGCGGTGGTTCACCCCGACGTGCACGTGCACGCCCCAGATGAGCATCTGACGCCCCCACCACTGGGTACGGGCGATCAGCTCGTCGTACCGCGGATTCTCCGTGAGCTGCTGTGCGTTCCACTGCGCGAACGGATGGGTACCCGCCCCGAACAGGTCGACGCCCATCCCGTCCGACGTCTCCCGCACCGCCGCGATGATGCGGGCCAGGTCCGCCATCGCCTCCGCGGTGTTCTCGCAGACGCCCGTCACCACCTCGACGGTGTTGCGCAGCATCTCCGAATGCACTTGCGACGCGATGTCCGGATGGGCGGCGCGGATGCCGTCGAACAGCTCTCCTGCCCTACTGACCAGGTCCGCGGTCTCCCGGTCGACGAGGGCGAATTCCCACTCGACGCCGATCGTCGGCCGCGGCGACGCCTCGAAGGCGACGGGGTCGATGACTAACCGACCTTGATCACGCCGCAGGCGATCCGCCCGCCGGCGTCGCCGGTGTTGAGGGTGGTCTCGTCCGGCACGGGCTGGCCCGGGACGATATTGGTGTAGCGCGCCGACGGGATGTTGCCGAAGTTGTCGGGGCCCGCGTGGATCATGAGCGCGTTGCCCTCGGTGTTCTTCTTGATGTCGGCGAGGGTGAAGGCGCCAGTGCTGGTCACGGTCTGGCCGGTGCCGTTGGCGTTGACGTAGACCGAGACGAGGTCACCCGTCATGGGGTGGCCGGAGGCGCCGGGCTTCTGCCAGTGGCCGCCGGCGGAGCCGAAGTTGGTGGCCGAGCCGGGAGCTCCGTTCTTGGCGACCGAGTTCGCCTCGCACTTGCCCACCTCGTGGATGTGCATGCCGTGGAAGCCTGCGGGCAGGCCGGTCACGCGGACGTCGATCACCACGACGCCGTCCTTCTCCGAGAAGGTGGCCTTGCCGGCGCTGCTGCCGTCGGGCTTGACGAGCGATGCCTCGGCGGCGCCGGCCGACGGAGCACTCTCGCCCGGCTTCTCCTCGCCGTGGGAGTTCGGATCCAGGCTGCGGACCGGGCCCTGCGCGGGCACCGTCGCGCCGGTGACGACGGCGGGATTCGTTCCGGGCGTGTCCGAGGGCTTCTCGTTGGTGGTACAGCCGGCCAGGGCGATGGCCACCACCGGAAGGATCGCGATCGGGGCGAGGAACTGACGCTTCGTCATCGATGACTCCTTTTGCGACGGCTACCGGGGCTGGGCCGCCCTGGGGCTGGTGTTGCCCGAAATCATATCGGGGCCGCTCTCGCGGCGAGGGACAGGTCCCCGCTCCGCCCGTCGCAGGCTACTTTTTCACGACGGCGACGGCGAGCACGCCGTCGCACGCCTCGAGCCCGGCGGGGCGCGCGGCGATGGCGGAGCCGGGGAGCGCCGTGGAGACGGTCTTGGCGGCGTCGTCGCCGGCGTCCGCGAAATACACGGTGGTGGCGCGCGGCGCGGCGGGCCGGTTCGGCCACGCCGCGGCGGCCTCGCCCTGCACGGTGAAGCCCGCCTTCGTGAGCTTGTCGCGGGTGTCGGCCACCGGCGCCTTGGCGACGGAGATCAGGCACACCGTCGGCTTGTCGGCGGCCGGCTGCGCTGTCTCGGTCGAGGCGGCCTTGATCTTGGCCTCCTGCGCGTTCAGCGCTGCCTGCGGATCGTCGTTGCGGGTCACGAGCCCGTGGACCCCGACCGCCGCGAGGATGATCGCGGCCGAGATCAGGATCATGATGATGGTCCGGATCGGGACGGCGCGGGTGTTCTGAGTGCTCACGACACCCGACTGTATCGGATCACGTGATCTCGAAGCCGAGCTTGCGGGCGGCGCGGGCCCTCTGCCGACCGGCCCGGACGCGACGGAGGCGCTTGACGAGCATGGGGTCGGCGGCGAGCGCCTCGGGCGTGTCGACCAGGGTGTTGAGCACCTGGTAGTAGCGGGTCGCGGAGAGCCCGAAGAGCTCCTTGATCGCGTCCTCCTTGGCGCCGGCGTACTTCCACCACTGGCGCTCGAAGGCCAGAATGTCGTGCTCGCGCCTGGTCAGGCCGTCCTCGCCGCGCTCGTCGACGGGCTGCGCGTCAGTTCGGACCGTCTTCTGCGCGGCCGCACCGGCGCCCTCCATGCGTTCCCCTCGCATTCGAAATAACACTTCTGTAGTTCGCGTCAATCTAACCACGGCCGGCGGCGGAGGCGCGGGGCTACTGGCGCGTGTCGCGCAGCTCCCGCGCCGCCGGGGTCCGACGACGCCCGGGTGCGCCGGTGCGGCCCGCACCGCCCCCGACTACCGTGTATGCCATGTCCGTTCTCCCCATCGTCATCGTCGGCGACCCCGTGCTGCACTCCCCCACGACGCCCGTCGAGTTGGACGCGGACGGCAAGCCGTCGGCCGAGATCGTGACCCTCCTGGACGACATGTACGAGACCATGGACGTCGCCAACGGCGTGGGCCTCGCCGGCAATCAGGTGGGCCGCGACCTGCGCCTGTTCGTCTACGACTGCCCCGACGAGGAGACCGGCGAGCGCCGGCGCGGCGAGGTCATCAACCCCGTCCTCACCACCTCGGACGTCCCCGAGACCATGCCGGACCCGGACGACGACTGGGAGGGCTGCCTCTCCGTCCCGGGCGAGTCCTTCCCGACGGGCCGCGCCGAGTGGGCCAAGGTCGTCGGCACCGACCGCGCCGGCGAGAAGGTCCAGATCGAGGGCACCGGGTTCTTCGCGCGGATGCTGCAGCACGAGACCGGCCACCTCGACGGCTTCCTCTACACCGACGTTCTGACCGGCCGGTACGCGCGGCAGGCGAAGAAGTTCATCAAGAAGCAGGGCTGGACCGTGCCGGGCCTGACCTGGATGCCGGGCACCGTCGAAGATCCCTTCGGTCACTGACGTGCCCGCGCCCGGCGATCGGGTGGTGGTCCGGCGACTGCTGCCGTCTGGGCAGGCCACGGACGTCATCGGCACCCTGCTGTCCGACGGTGACCCACTCGTCGTCCGCGCCGACCGCGACGGCGCCGAGCACGTGATTCCCCGCACTGGGATCGTCCGATGGAAGACGGTGCCGGAGCGGCCCGTCCGGGCGAGCGAGATCCGGTCGTTGGACCTGGCGCGCGCCCGGTCCTGGTGGTCCGTGGAGCGCGAGTGGATCGACGGCTGGCTGTGCCGCGCCGCAGTGGGCCTGCCGGGGCACCGTGCGAACGCCGCTGCGCCGTTGCATCCGGACGCCTCTCTCGACCGGCTCGGCGGGGTGCGCGCCTGGTACGCCGCCCGCGGGCTGCCGATGCGCCTGACGGTGTCGGACCGCGCGCTGCCGGGTGCGGCCGGCCTCGCGCCCGTCGTGCAGCCGACGGAGGTCCTCACCGCTCCAGCCGTCGCCGACGGCGCCGACCCGGAGATCCGGTTCGCGAGCGCCCCCGACGCCGCCTGGCTCGCCCTCACCGGCACGGCCGAGCCTCTCGTGGCCTCGGTCGACGGGGCGGCGTTCTTCGCGTCGATCGCCGGGCCCGACGGTGTCCCCGTCGCGGCTGGCCGCCTCGCGCTGACCGCAGACGCGGCGGGGACCGTGTGGGGCGGGGTCGGCTCGATGGCCGTCGCGCCCGACCACCGTCGACAGGGCCTCGCGACCCGGCTGCTCGGGGCGGCCCGGGCGCGCGCGGCGGACGAAGGCGCGACGCGCGTCTTCCTCGAGGTCACCCTTGAGAACACCGGCGCGCGGGAGCTGTACCGCCGGGCGGGCTTCACCCACCACCACGGCTACCACTACTGGGCCGAGCAGAGGTGACGGCGCCGGGCGCCCCGTCGCGGGTCCCTAGGTGTGCGCCGCCGAGTCGACGGCGTCCTGGTACTGCGGGAACCGGGTGATGAACGAGCGCACGTAGGTGCACACGGGAATCACGCGCCGGCCACGCGAGCGCAGATCGTCCAGAACCCCCGACACGAGGGCGCGGGCGAAGCCCTGCTTGCCGAACTTCTCCATGACCACCGTGTGCAGCAGGATCACGTCACCGTGATCGGTGACCTCGTAGCCCTCCACCCCGATGAGCTCGTCGCCCGACCAGAGTTCGTACCGGTCACGCACCGGATTGTCGAAGAGACGCAACGACTCCCCCAGTTCCAGCGTGGGCGGGGGAACCTCGACCTTGTCAGCCATGAACACCTCCATGTGATGCGGATCACCCCACCGTACGCCCGAACCCCGACAAGTCGACGTACTCGGGGCCGGTGTTTTCACATCTGTCACATTTCTCGATCGTAAACTTCGAAACGCGGTTACTGTGGTCCGCATGACGCTGGTCGCCCGCGGGCTCACGCGGACCTTCAAACAGCACGTGGCGGTCGCCGACGCGACGCTCACTCTGCCCCCGGGTCGCATCACCGGCCTGGTGGGGCCCAACGGCGCGGGGAAGACGACGCTGCTGCTCATGCTCGCCGGGCTGCTGCGGCCGTCGTCGGGCACCATCGAGCTCGACGGTGCGCCCATCGCCCCCGATGCGCTCCGGCCCCGCGTCGGGTGGATGCCCGACGTCTTCGGCACCTGGGATTCGCTGACCCCCAACGAGATCCTGACCACGTTCGCGAAGCTGTACGGGGTCCCGTCGGGCGAGGCGCGCGCCCGGGCAGCGGACCTGCTGGCGCGGGTCCACCTGAGCGAGTTCGCCGACCGCCCGGCGCAGGTTCTCTCCCGCGGGCAGAAGCAGCGCCTGGGCTTCGCCCGCGCGATGGTGCACCACCCGCCGATCCTGCTGCTCGACGAACCCGCCTCGGGCATGGACCCGCGTTCGCGGTTCGAGCTACGCGACTCGCTGCGCGCCCTCGCCGACAACGGCGTCGCCGTCCTCGTCTCCTCGCACATCCTCTCCGAGCTCGGCGAGATGGTCGACGACGTGGTGATGATGGCGCGCGGTCGCACCGAGGCGCCGCCGGAACCCGCGGTCACCCGCTGGCGGATCCGCCTGCTCGGTGAGCCACCGAGCGGTGGAACGTATCTCACCTTCGATTCCGAGGCCGATGCCGCCGCGCACCTCGCGCAGCGCATCGCCGACGGTGCCCAGGTCGTCGAGTTCGCCCGCGCCACCAACGCCCTCGAGGACTCGTACTTCGCACTGGAGGCTGATCGCACATGAACGGCTTCACGCAGTGGTGGCGTACCGTTGGCGTACTCACGGGTCTGGAACTGCGCCAGCGCACCCGCGCCACCCGCTGGCGCGTGCTGCTCGGCGTGTTCTTCCTCGTCGTCTCCGCCGTGGTCTTCGGCTCGCTGTGGTTCGCACTGGCGATGAGCCCGGAGCGCAAGGACTGGGCGTACGACGGCTGGTCCGAGAACCTCTACTTCATCGTCCTCGGCTTCGTCGGTTTCCTCGGGTTGGTGATCTCGCCGACGATGACGGCGACCTCCATCAACGGCGACCGCAAAGACGCAACCCTTGCCGTCGTCCAGGCCACGCCCGCGAGCGGGTCGCAGATCGCTGCCGGAAAGCTACTCGGCGCGTGGATCGCCTCCTGCGCACTCCTTCTGGTCTCGATGCCCTACATCATCTGGGCGACGGTCGAGGCGCCCTATCCGGTGTGGGCGTCGGTCCTCGGCGTCGTCGTGGTGACGCTGCTGTTCCTCAGCTACTGCGGCATCGGCCTTGGCTTCTCAGCCCTACTGTCGAGGCCGATCGGCTCCGCCGCCGTCACGCAGCTGGCAATGCTGTTCCTGTTGATCGGGCTTCCGCTCATCACCGTGATGCTGGTGCCGACGACCGTCTCCCAGCAGAGCGCGATGCAGACCAGGTTCGAGTACAACGACTCCGACAACAGCGGCAAATGCACCGAGGTGCGCGAGCAGGTCGAGGTCACGCACACCGAACGCATCTGGTGGATCCTGGCACCGAACCCCGCGGTGGTGTTCGCGGACGCCGCTTCGCAGTCCGAGCCGGGCAGGCGGTCGGACGACTTCCCCCGCCGCTACGCCGATTACACCGGCGACGAACCCGACGAGACAGCGCTCGGCGCACTCGCCGACATCGTGTCCGACACTCGTACCGGCCCGAATCCCGACCAGGACCGGACGTGCTCCGAGCAGTACGCGAATCGGTACCCGTCCTCTCGGTACGACGACTGGGACACGACCCAGAACGTGGGCCGCACCTGGTACTGGGGCCTGCTGGCGAACCTGGCGTTGGGCGGAATTGGCCTCGCCTTCGCGGCCCGCCGCCTGCGGGTTCCCGCGGCGAAGCTGCCGCGGGGCGTGCGGATCGCCTGAGACTCCGCCGCAGGTGCGCTACCCTCGGTAACGCACACCACACGGGAGCTCACCGCAGTGAGCTGAGAGGACGTCTATCGCGGGCGTCGACCGTACGAACCTGTCCGGGTAATGCCGGCGTAGGGAAGAGGAGCCCCGCATGTCTGTTTCGTCGTCCACCCCCGTCTCCACCGTCACCGTCGGCCCGATCGAGGGTTCCGAGAAGCGGTACCGCACCGTCCCGGGCGCCGACGGTGACCTGCACGTCCCGTTCCGGCGCATCGACCTCACCAACGGCGATCACCACGACGTCTACGACACCTCCGGTCCGTACACCCAGTACGACGCCGAGGATCAGCTGCACGACCTCGCCGAGGGCCTGCCGAAGACCCGCGACGCCTGGAGCAAGCCCACCCCGGTCGACGGCGCGTCCACCCAGCTCGCTTGGGCCCGCGCGGGAATCATCACCGACGAGATGCGTTTCGTCGCCTCCCGCGAGGGCTTCGACCCGGAGAAGGTGCGCGAGGAGGTCGCCGCCGGCCGCGCGGTCATCCCCGCCAACCGCAAGCACCCCGAACTGGAGCCCGCCATTATCGGCAAGGCCTTCGCGGTGAAGATCAATGCGAACATCGGCAACTCGGCTGTCACCAGCTCGATCGCCGAGGAGGTCGAGAAGATGGTGTGGGCCACCCGCTGGGGCGGCGACACCATCATGGACCTCTCGACCGGCAAGGACATCCACGAGACCCGGGAGTGGATCATGCGCAACGCGCCGGTCCCCGTGGGCACCGTGCCGATCTACCAGGCGCTCGAGAAGGTCAAGGGCGACCCGACCAAGCTCACTTGGGAGATCTTCCGGGACACCGTGATCGAGCAGTGCGAGCAGGGCGTCGACTACATGACCGTGCACGCGGGCGTCCTGCTGCGGTACGTGCCGCTCGCGGCGAACCGGGTCACCGGGATCGTCAGTCGCGGCGGTTCGATCATGGCGGCGTGGTGCCTCGCGCACCACGAGGAGTCGTTCCTGTACACGCACTTCCGCGAGCTGTGCGAGATCCTGCGCGAGTACGACGTGACCTTCTCCCTCGGCGACGGCCTGCGTCCCGGCTCCATCGCGGACGCCAACGACGAGGCGCAGTTCGCCGAGCTCCGCACGTTGGGCGAGCTGACGAAGATCGCGAAGTCCTATGGCGTGCAGGTGATGATCGAGGGCCCCGGCCACGTCCCGATGCACAAGATCGTGGAAAACGTGCGGCTCGAGGAGGAGCTGTGCGAGGAAGCGCCGTTCTACACGCTCGGCCCGCTCGCCACAGACATCGCGCCGGCGTACGACCACATCACCTCGGCGATCGGCGCGGCGATCATCGCGCAGGCCGGCACGGCGATGCTCTGCTACGTCACGCCCAAGGAGCACCTGGGCCTGCCCAACCGCGACGACGTGAAGACCGGCGTCATCACGTACAAGATCGCGGCGCACGCCGCCGACCTGGCCAAGGGCCACCCCGGCGCCCAGTCCCGCGACGACGAGCTCTCCAAGGCGCGCTTCGAGTTCCGTTGGGTGGACCAGTTCAATCTGTCGCTGGACCCGGACACCGCTCGTGAGTTCCATGACGAGACGCTGCCCGCCGAGCCCGCGAAGACGGCGCACTTCTGCTCGATGTGCGGGCCGAAGTTCTGCTCGATGCGGATCAGCGCCGACGTGCGCGCCTACGCGCAGGAGCACAACCTGGTGACACAGGAGGACATCGACGCCAAGCTGGCGGCCGACATGGCGGCGAAGTCGCAGGAGTTCGCCGACGCCGGTGGGCGCGTGTACATCCCGCTGGAGCCCTCCCGGGCATGACGGGGCGCCGTTCCGATCCGACCACGGTGACGGTCGGCGCACCGTCGCGCCTGCCGACCGCGCCCCGCGGCGTCGCGCCGCACCGCGTGCTGACCATCGCCGGCTCGGATTCCGGTGGCGGCGCGGGCATCCAGGCCGATATGCGGACGTTCGCTGTCCTCGGCCTGCACGCGTGCGTGGCGATCACCGCGGTCACGGTGCAGAACAGCGTGGGCGTGCAGGACTTCCGGGGCATCGAGCCGGCGATCGTGGCGGCCCAGATCCGTTCCGTCGCCGGCGACATCGGCGTCGAGGCCGCGAAGACCGGGATGCTGGCGTCCACAGGCATCATCGAGGCGGTCGCCGCCGCGGCCGACGCGGAGGGCATCGGCCACGGCCGCGCGGTGCCGCTCGTCGTTGACCCAGTCGCGGCGTCGATGCACGGCGACCCGCTGCTCGCGACCGAGGCGCTGGACGCGCTGCGGACGGTGCTCATCCCCCGCGCCACCCTGGTCACCCCGAACCTCGACGAGGTCCGGCTGATCACCGGGATCGACGTGGTCGACGCCGCGACGCAGCGCGACGCCGCCGAGTCGCTCCTCGCGCTCGGCACGCAGTGGGCGCTGGTCAAGGGCGGTCACCTACGCGATCACCCCGAGAGCCCGGACCTGCTCACCGACGGCACCGAGTCCATCGCGTTCACGGCGCCGCGGGTCCCGACGATCCACGACCACGGCGCCGGCGACACCCTCGCCGCGGCGACGACGGCGGCCCTCGCACACGGCGCGTCGGTGCCGGCCGCCGTCTCCTTCGGCAAGGCGTGGGTGACCGAGGGCCTGCGCTGGGCCTACCCCCTCGGCGCCGGCCACGGCCCCGTCAACCCCCTCTGGGCCGTCGCCACCCCCGATTGAACGATGTTCTGGAGAGGAAAACCGCAGGTCGGAATCTCCAAAACATCGTTCAATCGGAGTGGGGGCTACACGCCGGCCGGGCGGAAGGGCTCGCGCACGAGGCGCATGCCCGCCTCCGCCGGCGCGCGGTCGGCCTTGCGGTGGTTGCACTCCGCGCAGCACGCGACGAGGTTCGTCCACGTGTTGCCGCCGCCGCGGGAGCGCGGGAAGACGTGGTCGATCGTCGTGGCCCGTGCGGCGCAGCCCGCGTACTGGCAGGCGTGGTCGTCACGGCGCAGGATCTCGGACCGGCTCGCGTGGTCCGCGGTACGGCGGTAGGGCACCGCCGCGTACCGCACGAGCAGCATCGACTTGGGCACCTCGATCACCGTGCTCGGGGAGCGCAGCACCCTGGGCGGGTCGTGCGGCTCCAGGGCGAGGGCGACCTCGCGCAACATCATGCCCACGGCGTCCTGCCAGTGCACCACGTCGAGCGGGCTGTAGTCGGCATTGAAGACCCGCACCGGCGGTGCGGAGGCGAATGTGCTCACACCGCACCTCCTTCCGGTCGTCCGGGCGTGGCGAGCACGTCGACGATAGGAGCGCGCACGTGGGCCCGCAACGCCTTTTCACGCGGATGTACCCGCCGACCTGCCGGTTCCCGGCGGTATCCTCAGTCCATGCAGTTCCTCCCCCTGCCCGCAGACGGCGAGACCCCCGTGCGGGTGATGACGATCGCCGGCTCAGATTCGGGCGGGGCCGCGGGGCTCCAGTCCGATCTGCGGACCTTCGCGCTCGCCGGCGTGCACGGCACGAGCGCGATCACCGCCGTCACGGTGCAGAACAGCCTGGGTGTCACCGGATTCCATCCGATCCCGCCCGAGACTGTCGCGGGCCAGATTCGCGCGGTGGTGGAGGACATCGGGATCGGGGCGGTCAAGACGGGCATGCTCGCTACCGCGGGGATCATCGACGCGATAGCCGACACTGCCGAGGAACTCGGGATCGGCGCGCGCATCCCCTTCCTCGTCGACCCGGTCTGCGCCTCACAGCACGGCGACCCGCTGCTCACGCCGGAGGCACTGGACACCCTGCTGCGCCGTCTGTTCCCGCTCGCGCACCTCGTGACCCCCAACCTCGACGAGGTGCGGCTCATCACGGGCATCGACGTCGTCGACGAGGCCACGCAGCGCGACGCCGCGCGCGCCCTGCACGCACTCGGCCCGCGCTGGGCCCTGGTCAAGGGCGGCCACTTGCGGACCGCATCCACCAGCACGGACGTGCTGTACGACGGTGCCGAGTTCCTCGAGTTCGAGGCGCAACGCCTCAATACCCGGCACGACCACGGCGCGGGCGACACGTTGGGGGCGGCCACCGTCTGCGCGCTGGCGCACGGCTACGACGTCCCGGGCGCCGTGGCCTTTGGCAAGGAGTGGGTCACCCGGTCCCTCGCGGCCGCCTACGCCGTCGGCGCCGGCCACGGGCCGGTCAACGCGTCGTGGCGGCTGCGCGAGCGCCCCTGAGGCCCGACCACCTGTTCATCGCGCCCACCACCAGTGGTAGCGCGAGCACCACGATGATGAGCCGCAGGCTCTGGACGGTCGCGATCAGCGCCATATCGGCCTCTGCGCTGCCGGTCGCGCTGGCGACGACGGCGTTGATCCCGCCAGGGGTGGTGGCCAGATAGGCGTCGGCCAGCGGCACCCCGGTCAGGTACGCCGCCGCGGCGGCGAGGAGCGCGACCACCCCGCAGAGGACGACGATGCCGCCCGCGATCGCGGGCAACAGGTGCGCGAGCCGGCGCAGCAGGCGGCGGTCGAACATCAGCCCCACTTCCAGCCCGACGACGATGAGCAGCAGTTCCTTGAACGCGCCCTGCGGCGCGAAGCCGCGGGTGAGCTCGGCGCCGCCGATCACCGCGGCCAGCAACATCGGCCCGATCAGCCCGCCCCCGGGCAGGCGGAGCCTGCGGCCGAGCCACATGCCCGCCATCGCGAAGACGAACGCCGTGGACAGACCCGCCACCTGGTCTCCACGCCCCACGATCTGCAGGTCGAGCAACCAGGACTGTGAGGGCGCCGCGGCGCCGCCGGCCAAGCCCACCAGGACGAACGGCGCCGTGAGGCTCACCAGGAGCACGCGCGAGTACTGCATCACGCCGACGACGTCCTTGCGCGCTCCGAGTTCGTCGCAGAGGGTGACCACCGCGGACGATCCTCCGGCCATGAGGCCGAGGGTCGCCGTGCGCTGGTCGAGCCCCGAAGCCCAGCGGCTCAGCACCCATGCGGTGACGAGGGAGAGCAGCACGGTCAGCACGGAGATCGCGAGGAATGGCGCGAGCACGGGTCCGACGGCCCGCATCGCCTCCAGATTGAGGTAGCCGCCCAACATGACGCCGATGAACGCCTGCGTCCACCTGCTCACCTCGGCGGGGACGGTGACCTCTCGTCCGATCGCCATGCGCAGCACGGCACCCAGCACGAGCGCCGCCAGCAGCGCGGGCGCGGGAACCCCGAGCAGCCCCATCGCCTCGGCCAGTAGCCAGGCCCCGGCGAGGACCGCGAGGTACCGCACGCCCCGTCGCCCGACGGTGCGCCGCACGAGCCCCGGCGCAGGGTCCCGCACGGGCACGTCCGGGGCGGTCGGCGGGGCGGCGCTCTCGACGGTCACCCTTCCTATGTAGCACTGCGAACGATCGCCGGAAAGGGACGCCGACGAACGTTCACGCGATGCTTACATATCCTCTGTGAGCTGCACCGATGTGGAGATGAAATGAGTCACGCATCACGTCGCGCGGCGAGCGTCGCACCTCCGGCCCACAGCGCGCCGATCACCACGACCAGGTACACGAAGGAGACCGGTGCGCCCCACGGGAAGCTCTCGTCGTAGAGGACGCCCATGAAGTTCTGCAGGTTCGACAGCGGCAGATAGGGCCCCGCCTCCCGAGTCTGCGGGATGGTCGTGATCACGTTGTCGACCACGAACAGATAGCCCAGCAGCAGGGTGATGGCGCCGGCGCCGTTCCGCACCGCGCAGCCGACGGCCACACCCAGGACCGCCGCGAAGGCCGTGCCGATCGGGAAGGCGAGGAATGAGCCCGCGCCCGAGCGGAGCACTTCCGCTGGGGAGCCGTCCACGACCGTGCCGAACAGCAGGACTGCGACGATCATCGCGACGGAGTAGACCACGGCGCACACCACGGCGACCACGAAGGTCTTCGCCAGCAGGGCGATCCACCGGTTCGGGACGGCGAGGAAGGTCGTCCGGAGCGTGTTGTACCGGATCTCGGTGGTCACCGACAGCACGCCGATGACACCAGCGAAGGTGATGGCGATGCCCGGCAGGGCGGCGAAGCCCGACAGGGGTGCAAGAGCGACGACGCCGATGTCGTCGACGGTCTCCCCGATGTTGCGGACCACCAGCGCGACGATCACAGTGATGGCCAGCGCCGCCGCGGACGATCCGATCAGGAGCCACTTGGTGGCGCGGACGGTCGCGAGCTTGATGAACTCAGCCTGTACAGCGCGGACGATCATCCGATGCCTCCCGTTCCGCGGTACTCCACAGCTCCGCCCGTGAGGCGCATGAAGACCTGTTCCAGCGAACCGCTCTGTGGGGCCAGCTCGGCCAGCGGCAGCCCCTCCGCCGCGGCGATCTCACCGACGGCGTCGCTCGTCGTGCCGCGGACAGTGAGGACGGTCCGCCCGCCGCCGCCGGGCGCGGCCTCGGCCGTCGCATCGACCGCGAGGCCCCGCGAGGTGAGCGCCTGCGCCAACTCTCGGTCACGCGGGCTGCGCACGCGCACGGTGTGCTCCGAGTTCTGCGCGATGAAGTCGGCCATGGTGCCGTTCCACACGAGGTGCCCCCGGCCGACGATCACCACGTCGTCCGCGGTGAGCGCCATCTCCGCAAGAAGGTGACTGGAGACGAAGACGGTACGCCCCTGTGCCGCGAGGGATTTCATGAAGGTACGTACCCAGACGATGCCCTCGGGGTCGAGGCCGTTCACGGGCTCGTCGAAAAGCAGCACGCCCGGGTCGCCCAGCAGCGCACCGGCGATGCCGAGGCGCTGCGCCATGCCGAGCGAGAAGCCCCCGGCCTTCTTCCGCGCCGCGTCCGTGAGGCCGACGGCGGCGAGGCACTCGTCAGCGCGCCCGACGGGGATGCCGCTCGCCACCGCGAGCCAGCGCAGGTGGTCGCGCGCGGTCCGGTTGGGGTGCACCCATTTCGCATCGAGCAGTGCGCCCACCTTCGTCAGCGGCCGGTCGATGGCGCCGTACTCGCTGCCGCCGATCGTCGCGCGGCCGGAGGTGGGGCGGTCGAGCCCGAGGATGCAGCGCATCGTCGTCGACTTGCCCGCACCGTTCGGCCCCAGGAACCCGGTGACGCGACCGGGCCGCACCGCGAAGGACAGGTCGTTCACCGCCCGCACGGCCCCGTAGGTCTTGGTCAACCCCGCGACTTCGATCATGGATTCACGCTAACAATTCTTCGGCCGCGCCGCCGTGACGCGCGGAAGCACCCTCGCCACCGGGAACCACCCAGCTGTGGTTCCCGTCACACGGACGAACCGGTCATGCGATGATGAATCACCCGCTGTGACCCCGGAGAGACCGATGACCGCCAGCACGATCGACGCCGATGTCACCCGGTCCACCCTGCGAACCATTCGTACGCGCACAGAACTTCCCGTCGCCTTCGTCGGCCTGGTCGATGAGGACCACGTCATCCTCGGCGGCGGCGTCGGCCTGCGCACCCCGGCACTCAACGGCCTCCCGGTCGCGCGCGGCGCGGGCCTCGGCGGGCACGTCCTGCGCACGGGCCGCCCCACCGCCGTCGCCGACTACGGCACCGCGGGGATCACTCAGCACTACCACGCGCACGTCCAGGCGGAGGGCCTGCGCTCGATGGTCGCGGTCCCGCTCGTGGTCAACGGAGTGGTGCGCGCCGTCTTCTACGCCGCGGATCACCGGCAGTCCACCTTCGGCGACGCCGTTCTGAGCGCGGTCGCGCACACCGTCCGCGACCTCGCCTACGAGCTCCGCGTGCGCGACGAGGTGGCGCGGCGGATGCAGTTCGCCGAGGCCGCCGCGGCGGAGCGCTCCGCCCTCGGCGGCGTCGACCGGGAGCTCCTGCGCGAGGTCTTCTCCGAGCTCCGCGCGCTCGCCGCGGAGATCACCGACGGTGCCGTGCGATCCCGCCTCGAATCGGCGTGCGGCCGGATCACCGATCACGGCCGCCCGTCCGACGGTTCCACCCGGCCCGAGCGCCCGCTCACCGCCCGCGAGCTGGACGCCCTCGCCCATGTGGCCCTGGGCTGCACGAACGCCGAGGTCGCACGGCGCCTGTCGATCAGCGCGGAGACCGTCAAGGCGTACCTGCGCAGCGCCGGCCAGAAGCTGGGCACGAACACCCGGTTCGAGGCGGTCACCCGCGCCCGCAGCCTCGGCCTCCTGCCGTAGGGGCCGGGCGCCGTCCCACCGCCTACCCCCTTTCGGGGGTATCAGGGGTGTGACTGCGGTCACTACCGTTCGTGGGGTTCACCGACCCGAGGAGCGCACGTGACTGCACCCGAACTCCCCGCCGTCCCGAAAGCCCGGCTCCGCCGGGTGGCGATGGCCAGCTCGATCGGAACCACGATCGAGTTCTACGACTTCTTCATCTACGGCACCGCCGCCGCCCTGGTGTTCCCCACCATCTTCTTCTCGAACATGAGCCCCGGCGTCGCGACGCTGGCTTCGTTCGCCACCTTCGCGGTCGCCTTCTTCGCCCGGCCCGTCGGCGCGATCCTGTTCGGGCACTTCGGCGACCGGATCGGTCGCAAGCGCACCCTGGTGTGGACGCTGCTCATCATGGGCGCCGCAACGGTGATGATCGGCCTGCTGCCCGGCAGCGAGACCGGCGTCCTCGGGCTGTTCCCGAACGGCATCGGCACGCTCGCGCCGGTACTGCTCGTGGTGATGCGGTTCTTCCAGGGCTTCGCCGTGGGCGGCGAGTGGGCCGGCGCCACGCTGCTCACCGCCGAGTACGCACCCAAGGGCAAGCGCGGCCTGTATGCGATGTTCCCGCAACTGGGCCCGTCGTTCGCGTTCTTCCTCTCCAGCGGCACGTTCCTGCTGTTCACGCTCACCGCCGGCGACACCAAGAACGCCGAGAGCGCCTTCATGACCATCGGCTGGCGCGTTCCGTTCCTGCTGTCCACGCTCCTCGTCCTGGTGGGACTGTGGGTGCGCCTGACCGTGGAGGAGACACCCGTCTTCACCGAGGTCCGCAAGCGCGCGATGAGCGAGATCAACCGCACGAGGCTGCCCTTCCTGGACGCGATCCGCTTCCAGTGGAAGGAGATTCTCATCGCCGCCGGTGCGCTGGCATCGCTCTTCTCGCTGTTCTACATGGGCACCGCGTTCCTCACGAACTACGCCACCAAGAACCTGGGCTTCCCGCGTACCACGGTGCTGGCGATGGGTATGGCCGGCGCGGTCTTCTTCGGGCTCGCCATCGCGGCGTCTGCGATCTACTCAGACAAGATCGGGCGCCGGAAGGTCATCATGACCTCCTGCGGACTGGCCGTGGCCTGGTCGCTGGTGCTCTTCCCGATCCTGGACACCAAAAGCCTCCCGATGTACGCCGTCGGGCTGATCGGCACGCTGATCATCTTCGGCATCGCCTACGGTCCCGCCGGTGCCGCGCTGCCCGAGATGTTCCACGAGCGCTACCGCTACACGGGCGCGGGCTTGGGCTACAACCTCGCGGGCATCGTCGGCGGCGCCATCCCGCCGCTGATCGCCGCGAAGTGGGTGGCGGACGGCAACCAGCTATGGGTCGGCTTCATGCTGGCCTGCCTCTCCGCGGTGAGCGTGCTCTGCTGCTGTTTGATGGCGGAGACCAAGGACCACGACATCGTCGAGTCCGCGCCGGCCGACCAGGACGACGCGCGCCCCGGCGAGGACCTCGCCAGCGTCTAGTCGACCACGCCGTCCGGGCCCCGCCGACGAGCGCTTCGCGACCATGCGAGCGCCCACGGCGGGGCCTGCTCTGCTCGCATCATCGTCGCGCGTGAGCCGCGTGCTGTGGACCGTCAGCCGATAGCCCCATACAGCAACAGATCTGTGATCACTCGGGCGGACGCCTCGGGTGTCGACACATCCACGTCGTTGATCGTTCCCGCCACGATGCCCGCCACGTACGACAGCCATGCTTCGCTGACGAAGACAGGATCCAACCGCTCGTTGATCAGACCGACGTCCCGCGCCTTGTCGAGGGCTGCCCGGATGTCGGCTGCCGCTGAACGGAACAGCGTGACGTACTGCGCGAACGACTCCGCATCGACACCCGGCACCTCGAGCAACAGGAACCGGTAGGTCTCGCGGTTCTCAGCGACTTCGGTAAGCACCGCGAGCGAGCCCTCATGGACCACTGATTCGAGCAGGTCGACGGTCACGGGCGGTTCGAGCCGGTTCAGCGCGGCACGCATCTGCGCCACCAGAGCGGACGTGTGGCGTTCGACCAGGACCGACAGCATCTGGCGCTTGCTGTCGAAATAGTTGTAGAAGGTGCCGTGGCTGACCCCGGCGCGCTCCGTGATCTCGCGAACACCGATGGTCGCGTAACCATCCTCGAGAAAAGCGGCGAGAGCAGCGTCGAGCAGTTCGGCTGCGCGGCCGGATCCCACTGGCTCCGTCACCTATTCGCCCCCTCGCGGGCGGAGTCGGATAAGATCCCGCGCCGAACCATCGTTGCGGCCGAAGCCACGAAGGCCTCGCGCTGGTCGTCCTCGCCGGTGAGTGCGAGGATGAAGCCGGGAAGAGCGAGGGTGGGCAGCAGTCGGCCCAAGACGCGACTTTCCGCTACCGGATCCGCCGTTCGGGTTCGCACCCAGTCACGCTCCCGAGCATGTTCGAGTGCGCGCCCCGCCATTCCGTCGAAGGTCTGATAGAGCCCTTGGATCCGGTAACGGAGTTCCTCGTCGACAGTGCCCGCTTGCACCAACAGCACTTTGAGGAGCTCCGGTCTGCCGTCGACCAACGCGTACAGGCGATCACCCAGCTCGGAGACGATCTTGCCGGCCTCGGTGAACTCGCCGGTCGTGGTGACGTCGAACATGTCATCCGGCGAGATGGCGGTCATGAGCTCATCGACGCACATGTCGAAAACCAGATCGAGCAACTCTCGCTTGCCGTCGACGTACCGGTACAGAGTCCCCTGACCCATCCCTGCACGCTTGGCGATGTCCCCGACCGACGCTTTCTCGTACCCCTGCTCGGCGAAGACCGAGAATGCGGCCTCGGTCAGCTCGGCGCGGCGTCGTTCGGCCAACCCGACGGAGCGCGGGCGCCCGCGGCGTGGCGCGGCGCCGGCATTCGCTTCGGACGTCAACTCGGACATAGGAGATCATCTTATCCGCAGTTGGCGCAACATCGAAAACGAAACGGTGGTACTGCAGAGAGCGTCTTGCAATTAATCGACTGACGTATCACTATCATACGAGTCGTGTCGAATGCGTGAGGAGCGAACATGCCGGATATCACCCGGGGAAGTACCCGCCGAACGGCGAAACTGATCAGTCTGCCGCTCGGTGCCGCGGGCCGTAACGCTGTCGGCTGGGGCAAGAAGCTCGCCGGCGCCGACAAGGCGGAGGTCAACGCCCAGCTCCAAGCACGCGCGGCCGAGCAACTGTTCGAAGTCCTGGGCGAACTCAAGGGCGGCGCGATGAAGGTCGGCCAGGCCCTCAGCGTGATGGAGGCAGCGGTTCCGGAGGAGCTGTCCGAGCCCTATCGCGAAGCTCTCGCGAAGTTGCAGAACGAGGCACCGCCAATGGCGCCGGAGGCTGTGCACAAGATGCTGACCCAGCAGCTCGGATCCGGTTGGTCCACGCGCATCGCCGAATTCGACGACACAGCGGCTGCGTCCGCGAGCATCGGCCAGGTGCATCGCGCGATCTGGCACGACGGACGTGCCGTCGCGGTCAAGGTGCAGTACCCCGGCGCCGACGAAGCCCTGCGCGCGGACCTCAAAGCGCTGAGAACGCTCAGCCACATCATGAAGCCGCTGACCCCCGGGGCCGACATAGCGTCACTCGTCGACGAGTTGACCGAACGAACCGAAGCCGAACTCGACTACCGCTACGAAGCGACCAATCAACGGATCTTCGCCAAGGCCTTTCACGAGGATCCCGACGTGCTCATCCCGAAAGTGATCGCGAGCGCACCGAAGGTACTGGTGTCCGACTGGGTCACGGGCACCCCGCTGAGGGATGTCATCACCAGTGGTCAGCAGCGTCATCGCGACGACGCCGCGCGCAAACTGACCCAGTTCGAGCTCAGTTCCCCCAGCAGGACCGGTCTCCTGCACGGGGATCCGCACCCGGGCAACTTCATGATCGCCGACGATGGCCGACTCATCGCCCTGGACTTCGGGGCGGTCGCTGAGTTCCCCGACGGCATCCCACCCGCCGTCGGAGCGATCCTCCGTCTGGCGCGCGACGAGCGATTCGACGAACTCACCGGCCTCCTGCGGGACGAGGGTTTCATTCCCCGGGACTATCAGATCTCGCCGGACGAGATCGAGCAGTATCTCGCGCCGTACGTAGATCCGCTGCGCAGCGAGTCCTTCCACTTCACGCGCAAGTGGCTCGCGCGCGCATCGAGTAGTGCACTCGACCCTCGAGGGGAACAATTCCGCACCGGTCGCATGCTCTCGTTGCCGCCGCAGTACCTCATGATATTTCGTGTGCTCCTCGGCGTCGTCGGCATCTGCTCGCAGATGGAGGCTGAGGCGCCGTACCGCGCGCTCATGGAGCAGTGGACCTGAGATCCCCGCGGCAGACGAGAACGCCCCAGCCCTCGTGGGGCCGGGGCGCGCCCGGTACGTTCCGCCTCGATCACCTCGTCATACGGTCGACCGCGAAGCGGACGATCCGTTCCGCGAGGTACACACCGTAGGCGAGCAGAGCAACGACGCCCACGGATCGGGATCTGCGCTCGATCAGTGCGAGACCGATCGCTGCCTCGGAGAGTCCGTTGACGACCACCCACTTCTCCGTCTCGTCCGGGAAGAAGGGCTTCGAGATCAATACGAAGGGCTTGGGAGCGACGAGGTGCGCCAAGCCAGACGCCGCGAGCGCGATACCGGAGACGCGCGCCAGGACGTCGAACACCGTTCCCGCCGACGACGCCGCCCACTTCACGGTGCTCACCGCGCCCGAGACTGTGTTACGCGCCCATACGAGTGTCATGATCGAGCCTCCTGATTGAGATCAGCGGATAGGACGCCGGCGGGCACCGGCAGTGGCGCGCCAGGGTTTCCCGGGGCTGCTGCGAACTCGAAATCGGACAGCGGGAAGTTCTTGCTGGCCCGTGTCGATTGGTAGGCCGTGGTGGGTCGGAGGAATCCGAAGTCGCCGTGCTTGTCGATGTAGTACGAGTTGGCATCGACGCAGGACTTCCCGTGCATCAGAGTGGCTTTGCCTCGTTCCGAGATGAAGTCGAAGAACCTATCGGTCGCTTCCGTGCTGACGGCGACCGAGGTCGCACCGCGTCGCTCCGCCTCCCCGATGACTCGGGTGATGATGCGAATAGCGTTCTCCACCATGACGTGCCAACTGCTCCCACTCCACGCGAACGGGCCGAACACCATGAAGTGATTGGGGAGCTGCGGCATGCAGACGCCCTCGTATGCGCGGGCGCGGTTGTGCTCGTAGAAGTCAGCGAGGTCGAAGCCGTCCCTGCCGCGCACGGGACGTCGACGGTACGGGTCAGGAGACTGAGACATCTCGAACCCGGTCGCCAGCACGAGGACATCGATGTCCCGGTGAACGCCGTCTCGAGTCTCGATACCGGTCTCGGTGACGCGGGCGATCGGATCGGTGACCAGATCCACGTCCGGTCTCGTGTACGTCTTGTAATAGAGGTTCGACACACTGGGCCGCTTACACCCGAACCCGTAGCCGGGCGTCAACTTCTTTCGTAGCTCACCATCGCGCACTTGGGTGAAGAGGAAGGCTCGGCACGCCCACGCCGGAATCAGCGTCAACGGAGCGATCTGCTTGCCGTACACCGTGACACCGACGAGCCCCACCTCCACCGCACCGGCTACCAGTCCACGGACGACGGACTGAAGGACCGGCAGGACCCGGAAGGCGGTGCGTACCATCCGCGGAATCGCGAAGTCGGGTTTGGCGAACACCCAGATGGCGCGGCGTTGGTACACATCCAGATGAGCAGCCATCCTGGCCAGCTGCGGAACGAGCTGGACCGAGGTGGCTCCCGTGCCGATCACGGCTGCCCGTTTGCCCGCGAAGTCGTAGTCGTGATCCCAGACCTGAGTCTGAATCACTTTGCCCTGGAACTTGTCGAGGCCTTCAATGTCTGGCAGTCGCGGTTCGACGAAGGCACCGAGCGCAGTCACCACGTATTTCGCCGTGACCTCATCGCCCGTTGCCAGTCGAAGCCGCCACCATTGCTTCTCCTCGTCCCACTCCCTACTGGTCACGTCGGAGTCGAACCGCAGATGCGCTTCGAGCCCGTACTTGCCCACGAGCCGCTCGATGTACTGCCGGACTTCCGCACCCTTGGGAAAGGTTCGGGACCAATCGGGATTCTTCTCGAAAGAGAACTGGTACACGATTCCCGGAACATCCACTGCAACATCCGGATAGGAGTTCGCGAGCCAGGTGCCGCCGACTCCCGGCGCCCGCTCGAGAATGACGAAGTCGCCTATCCCGGCACGCTTGAGGCCGATACCGACTCCGAGGCCCCCGAATCCCGCTCCGATGATCGCCACCAGATGGTCGGGCTGAGTCTTCGCGCCCGATGCCTCCCGGACCACTTTCGCCTTCCTGGCCATCTAGTTCTCCCCTCCCACGATCTCCGCCTGTCTGCTGATCCGGGAGTCGTACTCGTGCCGCGCGGGTTTGTCGTACGGCGCCAGTGTGCGATCTGCGCCGAACAGACTGCGGCCGAACAACCACAGACCCTCCGGCACTACGTGATAGATCCGCAGGAGCGGCACGGTTCCGGCCGGCGCACCGACGACGGCGGGCCGTCGCGCGAGGGTGCCGACGGCACGCCGAGCCACCACGTTCGGCGTCACGATTCCCAACCTCTCCCACCACTTGAACGGAATCCCGTCGACCAATTGCGTGCGCACGGCTGACGGCATGACCGTCGAGAGTGTGACGCCCGTGCCCACCAGTTCCTCACGAGCACTGCGAGCGAACCCAGTCGCCGCGTGTTTGGACGCGACGTAGGATGCCAGTCCAGGCGAGTGAATCGCCCCAGCGGCGGACGTGATGTTGATGATGTGACCACGTCCGCGAGCGATCATCCTGGGTGCGATCAAGCGGTACGAGTAGTAGTGCGCCCAGAAATTGACGCGCATCGTCGCCTGCGCGACGGCCAGCGGCTCCTCCAGGAGAGGCCCCACCGGCATGATTCCCGCGTTGTTGACCACGATATCGAGCGGCCCAAGGAGAGCCTCGACCTCATCAACGAGGACTTCCAGCGCCTCGGGGTCGCCCGCGTCGAGCTCTCGCCCCACGGCACCGCGGCCGAGTCGCTCCGCCGCGCTCCGCGCCACTTCGCCGTCCAGATCGGCGATCACGACGACCGCACCCTTCTTGGCGAGCCGTTCAGCGATCGACAGACCGATACCACGGGCGCCTCCGGTGACCAGCGCTACTGCGCCGCGCGTGTCGAAGGTCTCGAACTTCATGCGATCGTCCTGTCTGCGAGGTCCTGTTCCACATCGGTGGAAGTGATATCGATGCCTCGGAACTCGTACGCCGACAGATCCACGTTGCGACTCTGCTCCTTCGCCTCGAAAAGGCTCGTCGGCCTGATGTACGGCATGTCGCCGGCGGAGTTGACGTAGTAGGTTCGCAACCCGGCATTGACCGAATTGAAGTAGTAGTCGATGTTCTCGTCGTTCCGTCGGATCTTCGCGTGATAGGCGTTGTGCGCGCCCCATTGGACCTCGGCGGACTGTGCACCTCGTGCCATCGTCGCCTCGATCACGTTGATAGCGTGGCCGGACGAGATCTCCACGAGCTCATGCCATCCGGTACCGATCCACGAGTACGGACCAACCAGGATCCACCGGTTCGGAAGCTGCGGCCCAGCGACCGACTGGTAGGCCTGCAACCGCTCGGAGTTGTAGAAGACTCCGAGATCGAATCCGTCTCGACCCACCACGGCCCCCTCGACGTAGCTCTCGGGATCGGAGAACAAGTGGTATCCGGTGGCGAGGACGATCGCGTCGAGTTCGAAGACACGCCCATCTCGAGTGACGATTCCCTCGGGCACGATCCGTTCGATCGGATCCGTGACCAGCTCTACGTTGTCCCGGTTGAACGCCTGGAGGAAGGAGTTCGACAGCGTCGGACGTTTGCCCAGGAGTCCGTAGTGCGGCATCAAGCCTTGTCGTGTTCCCGGATCCCGTACCACCGCACGCAGATAGCCGCGATAGACCGTTCGGGCGACGCGGTCGAATACCGGTGCCCCTAGCCGGAACAATCTTCTCGGTGTCTGGTACACGATCCGCAGCCCTACCTCCACCACGAGATTCGCGATCAAGGACAACAGATGCCCGGGCCCCGGCGCCGCGATGAGATTACGAATCGGTGCAGGAGTGGCGAAGTCGGGCTTGGGCAGGGCCCACACAGGCGTCCTCTGAAATACAGAGAGGGTTGCGACGGCAGGTGCGATCGAGGGCGTGATCTGCACGGAGCTAGCACCCGTGCCGATCACCGCGACACGCTTTCCGACGAGGTCATAGGTGTGATCCCACTCGTTCGGACGAAGAACGGTGCCCGCGAACTCCTGATATCCCGGAATACCCGGATCGTCCTTCGCGGTGATGTACGCGCCGACCGCCGAAATGACGAACTGCGCGGTGATCTCCTCACCTCCGGAGGTGGAAAGCCGCCACAGGCCGGCGGAATCGTCCCAGTTCTCTCGCTCGATCGACGTATTCCATCTCGCGTGCTGGTACAGGCCGAAACGGCTCGCCACCTCCCGGTGGTACTCGAAGACCTCGCGCCCCTTGGGGAACATGCGGGACCACTTGGGATTGCGGGCGAATGAGTACTGGTAAGTGAACCCCGGTACGTCCACCCCGAGCCCGGGATAGTGGTTATCCCGCCAGCTCCCTCCGAAATCCGAGCCGCGCTCGACGATGAGGAAGTCCGAGATACCACGACGCACGAGCTGCGCGGCGGCACAGATTCCTCCAGGACCGGCACCGATGATCACGATGCGATGTTGAGGCTGTTCAGCCATCACTACCTCCTTGGACTTAGAGATACTGACATATCATTCACCTAATTGTCAATGATCGAATCAGTCACTACAGCAGGTCATTTGATACCCGGCAGGCTTGAGGCAACACCCATCGATTTCGGATCGGGCCCGAAGTTCGCGACCTTCCACCGGCCATCGAGTTGCACCACGACCACCCTCAGCACCATCACCTGCGTGGACTTGTCCGGCTGTTGCGCCGTGGTGCTGGTCTGGTTGGCGATCACGATGACGTCCCACGGCTGTCCGTTACCCGGCGGGTGCGCGAGGTCGCCGTCGAACTGACTGTGTACCACCTCGCCGGAAGCGACCATGCGCAGCTGCTGCTGCAGCTCGACGATCAGTGGACCGGCACCGTTCTCGTTCATCGCGAAGGTGTCACCGAAGGACTTCGTCGTCCCCTCGGCAAGCGACGTGACGTAGTCAGCAGCGCGATTGAAGTCGATCGTCAGCGCCTTCTTGGTGTAGTCCTCGGCGGTCTTGCGCACTGCGGCGAGATCGGTCAATGCGTCGGCGGCTCTGTCGGCTCGCACCTGAGCCTGCGCCACTCTGCGCTCCAGGAAGAAGGCTCCCAGTGCGGCGACGAGAATGGTCACGAGAAGCGCCGCGAGAACGATGCGGAGTCGGCGTAGCAGTACGCTCACCCGTTCCTGCGTCGAGCTCAGCTCCGCTCGGAGCCGGTCCTTCTTCGCTCTCTTAGGCTTGGGCGCATCGATCTCGATCGAGGGATCAGGCTCGGTGGCTTCCACGAGGTCAGTGGTCATCGTCTTCCTCTGTTCAGTCATCTATTTCACCGCTAGTTCCACACGTGCGGGCCCGCCGACGGGGAAGGCCCGAATCCACATGTCGGTGAACGCCCCCGCATTCACCCTGATGCCTCGGAGCTGCCCCGTCACCGGCGCAAGGCTGTCGGCGAAGTCGCCGACCGACGGCAAGAAGGACGACAGAGTCGTCATCAGGTCCGTCAAAGGTGGGCCCAGCGCATCGAAGCCGCGACTCTGCCGCTGCATGTCACCGAGTCTGCCCAACGCCACGACCACCTTCCCGAAGGCCGGCCCTAGGGCGGTGGCACCCGCACCGATTCCCGAGATGTACTGCGTCGCTCCCATTCCGGTGAGCCGCATGGTGAGCGACTGCCCCTCGTTGAAGAGTCCGACCGCATCCCGCCCCTTATCGTGAGCGGTCTGCCCGACCAGGGAGACGATCGCTTTGAGGTTCGCCAACGTCGCCTCGTCCGATGTCACCTGGACCAACAGATCACCCATCCGGCGCACGATCACTGGATCGATCAGCTCGCCGAGCCGATCGATCTTCGCCGTCAGGTCGCCGGCAGTGGCGGTATCCGCCACCTGCTGCATCGCGATCCCAGAGCCCTCCCGCAGGTAGGGACCTGCCGCATCGACCGGCCGGAAGTCGAGGTACTGCTCCCCCGCCGCCGAGAGGTTCTGCACCGCGACCTTCGTCGACGCCGGGATCTTCTGCGCGCCGTCGATCGCGAGCCGCACGCTGAGCCCCTCCGGGCCCGCAATGATCGACCGGACCTTACCGATGGGCAGTCCGAACAGCGTGACGGGCGAGGTCTCCATGAGGCCGGATGACCTCTCCATCTGCACGACGACGTCGAAGGTGCGTTTACCCGGTTCGAGCCGGAGCACGTCGACCACGATGTACGCGGACGCGGTCACGACGATGACGACCAGGGTGACGACAGCCAGAATCCCTTTACGCATCAATACACCCCGATCGCTCGGAGGAAGTCGGCGAGAGCGACGGCTCGGCCGTCCCTCGTAGTGGAATTCACAATGTTCACCTCGGTGGGTCCGGAAAGGAAGGGTCCCAGCTTCTTCGCGACAAGGTCGCGGATCAGGTCCCCATTCGTGGTCAGCGAGCGATCGAGCTCGGCCACGGTCGCCACCATCGGATCAAGCATGGAGACCAAGGTCTTCAGATCGCGATGAGTGGGCTGCTCCAGCAGATCCGCGCCCGGCTTGGTCAAGAACCTCAGATCGGAGATGAGCACGACCATCGACATGAACAGGTCCTGCATCTTGCGGTACCGTTCGGGGCCGATCGTGAGGACGCGATCGATCGTGGCCGCATTGCGCGCCACTTCGTCCAGGATCTTCGCATCTCCGTCCATGAGTCGCCCCATGACTCGTGTCGATTGGCCGGCCTCCAGAATCTGCCGAGTCGCCGTCCGTGTCAGCTCGGCGAGCTCGGCACGATTCGCGGGCACAGCACCATTGACCTCACGGATGGTCTTCTGCACACGACCGACCAGACCACCGTTGATGAGTTGCCCCACGCTGATCATCACTGTTTCCACGTTGTCCGGCGGCGAGGTCTGGGAGAGGGGAATCGTGTCACCCGGCCGCAGGTATCGCGTCGACGCCCCGGACGGCACTACCAGTGCGAGGTACAGATCTCCGAGGATCGTGCCCTGGCGCAGCTCAGCCCGAGTCTCGACGGGGAGTCGCACGTCACGGGCGATCTCGATCGTTGCCGTGGCCGTCCGTTCTCCGAGCGAGACGCTGTCGAGCCGGCCCACCGGAGCGCCGTCGAGCAGAACCTTGGCCCCGGACGGGATGTTGAGGACGCTCGAGAATTCGATGTGCACCTTCTGCGTGGGTCCAGATCTCCCGTCCGGAACGGGAATCGCCTCGAGAGTCACTCCGCATCCGGAAGTGACGGGGACCGACACCAGGAGAAGGGCCGCGAATGCCGCGGCGGTGCGCCGTGCGATCACCGTCCGCCCCCCATGATGAGCTGGACCAGGCCGACGCTGGACGAGTCGACGATGCAGTTGGGCGGTTTAGCCACCGCAGCACAGATCCTTGCGGTGTCCTGTCCCCGCAGGTCCACTACTGGTGGCTTCCACATGACCCGCAGTGCACCGGTCTTCGAGTCGAAGAGTTGATCGGTGACCGTGGCCAGGCCGGGAAGCCGGGCCAGGATGTCGCCGATCCGGGTGGCGTACGGCGCGAGTGTGTTAACCCATGGACCGAGGTACTTGAGCAGGGCGACGATACGAACCCCATAGTTCCCGAAGAACCTGCCGTAGATGGGTACGAAGTGCGTGGCCCGCTCGAGCGTCACGGTGAACTCCTCGGAGAAGGCGGTGAAGGCCTTGAGCGACGCGTTCACGGTCTCGATCGTCGTACGGATATCAGGCCAGGACCGGTTCGCTTGTGCTGTCAGCAGATTCGAGTTCTCCAAAAGTCGACGCAGAACAGCGTCAGTCTCTGGGGCATCCCCGGCCATCTGGACCAGGCTTCGCATCAACGTGGAGAAGTCCGCTCCGCGTTGCGAGACGACCCGATCCGCTACAGTGCCGATCTGGGCGAGGTCATCAGTACGGGGTTTGCCCGGCGTGCTTTCCGCATCAGCCCCGAGCGCGTCGGTCAGGAGTCGATCGGTCACCGTGAAGTTCTCGCTGACTCCCCGCGGTGTCTTGGTGCGCGACTGCGGGATGCACGACGTTCGATTCAGGGACGGTCCGCCGGTATACGGCGCGGAGAACTCCACGCGACGGTCCGTGACGATCGAGTTGTCGATCACCACCGCGCCCACATCGGCGGGCAACGCGATGCCGTCATCGACGGACAGCGACATCCGGACACCGCCGGGCCGAGGCTCGATCCGCTGTACAGTGCCCACGGGAACGCCCATCAGGCTCACTGTGTTCCCCACGTACACCCCCACGGCGTCTCCGAAGTCCGCACACACCGTTGAACGGGCCTGGACGAAGTTCGTCCGCACCAGGCTCGTCCGTGTCGCCACATACCAACCGGCGGCACCGACCAGCAATGTCACGACCAGCCCGAGTAGAGCGAGGCGTCCGAACCAGCGCACGTTCGACGCAGATGTCTGCACCTCAGCACCTCTTCGCAGCATTGGGAACGCAGACCTGGACTCCACGCACGGTCTGCCCTGACTGATCGATGACGACGCCCTGATCGCCGAGCACCTTCCGAAGTTGCTCAAGGGCGCTGTCGACGGACTTGAGCGATCCCTCGACGGAATCGGCGGCGGGCTTGAGTCGCGAGAGCAGATCCGCGCCGGCGTCCACGGCCTTCTCGAATCCGTCCTGGTAGAACGATCCGACTCTGTCGAGCAGGACGAACAGTCGTCCGAGGAGGTTGAACACCCTGCGAACCTGGTCGTACCGGACTCCCAGCCCTACCCCGATCTGCCCGACGTTGTGGATCAGGGTGAAGAGCATGTCGCGGTCCGCCGCTGTGGCGGCGACGTACTCGTCCGAGACACGCAGAGCTCCCCTGAGTTGATCGGTGCGCGAGCTCATCTGTTCCGCGAATACCACACTCGCATCGATCAACTCGGTGAGCGCCCCCTCGTTGCCGGACACCGCCTTCCGAGCGGACTCGATGATCTTCCGTCCGGTCTTGCCGTCGAGCGGCTCGATTTTGGGCGTGCTCTGCTCGACGATGTACGACATGTCGTAGGTACCGGTCACCCGGTCACGAGGAATCACCGTCCGCCCGAGATCGGCACCGCCCCGAGGGGCGAGCTGGAGGAATCTGCCGCCCACGGGGGTCAACATCTTCACGCCGATACTCGTCTCGTTTCCCATCCGTACCGAGGATTTGACCGTGAAGGTGAGCCTGACGCGATCCCCCTCGACCGCGATCCGCTCCACCTTGCCGACGGTGATGCCGGCGACACGGACCTGGTCACCGGGCCGGACTCCCGAGGCGTTCCCCATGTCTGCGCGGTATTCGGAGTATCCCGGCGGTCGTACGTAGAGCACGCCCAGCGCGATCGCTACGACCCCCACGAGCAGCACAGCGAGTACACCCACCGCGATCTGGTCCCGCCTGTTCTCCTCGTCGCCACGCAGCCGGCCCGTTCCGAGAAGTTCCTGTCCGCGTTCGAGAAGCTGCTGTCGTGCGGAGATCATCGATGAGCTCATCGGCAGGCAACCACCTTCGTGCCACCGATCAGAATCTGCACCGTCGCAGGCAGATCCATTCGGCCCCGCGAGCAGGTCATGGTCGGCTCCGGCGCCGGAGGCAGACCTCGTGCGAACCTGTCGAGCAGGCCGGGAACAGACTTGATCGCGTCGATGATCTGAGGCGTGGCCGGCACCAGGCGGTGTGCCATCGCTTCCAAGGCCGTCCGATTGTTGTCCAACGCCCCCACGAGGCTCTCGAGCACGTCGATGAGCGGTACCAGGACACGGTCACCCTCCGACAGCGACTCCTGGACCACGCCGATGTCGGCGGTGAACTTGACGACGGTGGCATTGAGCTGCGTCACCAGTTTCGCAACCTGTCCCGACCGTCCGGAGATTTCGCCGGCGACCGTGTTCAAGTTCTCCACCATGCGTCCGATCACCTCATCCCGGTTCTTGGTGAACGTCGCGATCTTCGCCAATGACTGGACGGCCGGTGCCAGCCCGGCGTCGTCACCTTGTAAGACGATCTGAAGGTTCTCCGCAAACGTGTTCAGCTCCGCCGGATCGATTTCATTGATCAGCGGCGCGACACCGTTGAAGAGCTCAGTGATGTCGAACGACGAGATCGTCCGGGCCGGAGGGATGATCTCCGTCTGATTCTGGTGCGCCCTCGCGCCGTCCTTCCGGACTATCTCCAGGTATCGCTGGCCGATCAGGTTCTGGTACCGGATCGCGACCTCCGAATTATCCTCGGGCGCGTGCGCGTTCTGGGCGGTGAACGTCACTCGCGCGAGCGCACCATCGACCTCGACCGAGGTCACCTTGCCGACGGCGACGCCGGCGAGCCGGACACTGTTGCCTCGGTAGAGGCCCGCGGCATCGTTGAACAGCGCGGAGTAGGTCCCGACCTTCCCCTCGACAGGTGCCACCATCGTCTGCATGATCACCACCATCGCTGTCACGACGACGGCGATGAAGGCGAGCACCGACACCAGAGACACTCGGAAGCCTGTCATTTCGGGTTCGTCTCCTTACTGATGAGCGCGGGCACCGCGATCTGCGGTGCGGCGGAGAGGATGAGCTCGACGTTCAGACGCGTGCGTCCGTCGCTGCCAGTAGTGAAGGCGTCGGCCGTCCCTTTCAGGGCGGTGCTCAGTCGGTCGTACGCACGAGGGAAGGACGCGAACGAGACGACCGTCGGCACCCCCAGATCGAGGGCCACAGCGATGATCTTGGTCAACGCGGCATTGTTGTCGTGCAGCATGTTTCCCAGCGGGAGGACTACCGTCTTGGAAAGCTTGAGGATCGCGTCGTTCGAATTCCGCAGCCTCACGTGATCGTCCACGTATCCCGATGTGTCGAGCGACGTGGTGACGACGGAGAGCATCGGCGTGATCGCCGGTTGGATCGCGTCGATCGAATCCGCGGCGTCCGTGAGGAACCGCGTCAGAGTGATCTTCTGGTCCTTGGCCACCTGGGAGACCACTGGAAAGGTCTCCTTCAACAGGCGAACGTACGGGTCGGAATCATTGGTGAGCTTCAGGATCGCATTCACCACCGCGGGATCGCCGAGCGTTCCCGTCAACTTGCCTGCCCGGTTGAGAACGCTGGTGAGCGTGCCGAAGGACATATCGGAGCGCACCCCCAATGTCTGTCCGTTGGACAGTGGCCGCCCCCGCTGCACACCCGGCACGAACTCGATGTCCGTCGAGGTGAACATGCTCGACGCCGTGTACACCGGCACCACATCGGTCGTGAGCGCGCGCGCCTGAGCTGGATCCAAATCCAGCGTCACGTACTGCTTTCCGTCCGCACGCACCTGAACCTCGTCGACCCGACCGATCCGCAGGCCACGGAACCTGACGTCCGTCCCGGATTGCAACCCGTCGCCAACCTTGTCGGAGGTCAGGGTAACGACGAAACGCTCGTCGAAGCCGCCTGTGGTCCACCGTCCGATCACGTATCCCACCACGACGAGAACGATCATGACTGTGACGCCGACTTCAGCCAATCGCCTGCGTGCCGGCTCCCGCCCCGATGGGTCCTTGTACAAAGGCATGCTCTACCCCGTGATCCTCACGCCGGAGTCGAATCCCCAGAACAGCAGCGTCATCACCATGTCGAGCGAGACGACGATCACCAGGCTGGCCCGAATCGCACGTCCCGCAGCGACTCCCACGCCCTCCGGGCCACCACTGGCGTAGTAGCCCTGGTAGCTGTGAATGAGGATGACCGCGACCGCGAAGACCACCGCCTTGACCAGCGAGTAGCCCATGTCCTGCGGGGAGATGAAGGACGAGAAGTAGTGGCCGTACGTTCCCGAGGACTGTCCGTGCACCACGGAGACCATCAGCTCGCAGGTGAGGTAGCCCGCGATCAGAGTCAGGAGGTAGAGCGGCACGATGGCGACTACGCCCGCGATCACCCGGGTGGTGACGACGAAGGGTATAGGCCTGATCGCGGATGCATCCAGCGCATCGATCTCCTCCGACATGCGCATCGCACCCACTTCGGCGGTGATCCGGCAGCCCACCTGCGCCGCGAACCCGACCGCTGCGATGAGCGGTCCCATCTCCCGGGTCGTCGCGTACGCCGCCACCAGACCGGTCAACGGCCCCATGTTCACCATGTCGAGGAGCGAGAAGCCCTGGATCGCGATCGTTCCCCCCATGGCAACGCCGAGGAAGACGAGCACGCCCAGCATTCCGCCGCCGACGATGATGGCACCGTTGCCGAAGACCACGGCACCGATGTGGCTGAGGATGTGCTTGGGATAGGTCCTGACCGCAAACGGAACCGACCGGAGAGCAAGCATGACGAACCTCGCCTGATGGCCGAGCATCGCGAACGCCGTGACCGGCCTTCCCAACGCCGCCCCCATCGCGGTGCGCACCCGTCCCAGCCGGAACGGGACGTACGGCGCCGCCATCAGACGATGCTCCGCATCGGGAAGAACATGGTGGTCACCTGCGTCAACGCCATGTTCAGACCGAATGCTGCGACGACGCCCACGACCACCGCGGCGTTGACCGAGTCGGCGACCGCCTTCGCGCCGTGCTTGGTCTCCATGCCCCGCTGGCAGGCGACGACGGCGACCACAAGTCCGAAGATCAACGACTTGCCCACGGCGATCACAACATCCGTCATGGACGAAAACGAGGCGAACGAGGAGAGATATGACCCGGGCGCGACCCCCATGAAAGCGATCGAGATGAAGTAGCCGGTCGTCACACCCATGATGATGGCCAGGAAGCAAATCAGGGGCGCGACCCCGACCATGGCGACGATCCGCGGGGCGACGAGGCGACGGACGGGGTTGATTCCCATCGCGCGCAACGCATCGATCTCCTCGCGCATCGCCCGGGCCCCGAGATCGGACGCCACCGCGGCACCGGCCGCGCCACCCAGCAGCAGCGCGGCGACGATGGGCGCTCCCTGTTGAATCACCCCCAGGCCTCCGGCCGCCCCCGATACGCTCGTCGCACCGACCTGCTGCGTCAGGCTGCCGACCTGCGCGGCCACGATCACCCCGAACGGGATGGAGACGAGCACTGTGGGGGTCGCGGTGACTGTGACGATGAACCAGGTCTGCTTGACGCACTCCCGCCACGAGAATCGCCTGGTCGCGATATCGACGATCGCGTAGTAGACCGCGCCCGCCGCGATCTGGATCGCCCGGCCGAAGGTGGCGAGTGAGTCGACCACCGTCCGCGTCAGATAACTGCGGAACCGTCCCAGGACGCCGTCGATCGAGTCGATCATGCCGCGACTCGTCTGCTGGCGCGCAGGGCGGTGCGAATGTGCTCGGTGATCGAGGCGACGGCACTGCGCGCCTCCGGGATCACATCAGCGCCGACTTGGAAGACGTGCAACTGGCCTGGGTACACCTCCAGTGTGACTCGCACTCCTGCTGCGGCGAGGCGAGCGGCGATGTCCTCCGAGTCCGGCCGCAGGATCTCGCCACCACCGACCTGAATGAGGGTCGGCGGAAGTCCGCGCAACTCGGCCTCCGTCGCTGACGCCGGCGTGAGCAACTTCTCGAGGGCATCCCGATCCCTCTCGGAGGCAAGGGTCATCTGCCACATCGCGTGGAGTGCACTGGCGGGGAACAGCGGATCGTTGACGCTCGCGGAGGCGAGCTTGGATGAGGGCTCGAGGTCGATGATGGGCGACAGACATACGAGCGCACCGGGCGCCCCGAGCCCACCGTGCAGCCCTTCAAGCGCCACTCGCAGGGCGAAATATCCGCCGGCGGAGTCACCGACGACAGCGATTCTGTCCGCTGCGATGCCCGCGGTGCGGAGCCGTCGGAAGCCGTCCAAGCAATCGTCGAATGCATCGCTGACGGACGCATGAGGAAGTTTTCGATAGTTCACTGCAAGGACGGGAACACCTGTGTCACGTGCCAGTCGGGAGACCAGGCGACGATGGGAGCGCAGCCCGCCGACCAGCCAAGCACCGCCATGGAGATAGAGGATCGCCGAATCGGATCCCGCGCCAGCGATCCGAGTGTGCTCGGCTTCGCAGTTCCGCAGGCGCACACGCGCACGTTCCACTCCGCGGACCGGCGGAAGCAGTACGGCCGCGAGATCGACCAGGAAGTACGGCCATGGAAACCGCCAGGTCTTCGACCAGATCGCAATGACCGGGCGCACCACGAACCACGAACCGGCCGTTGCCAGGCGCGCGACGACGCCCGGGCCGCCCCCCGTTCGCGTCACGACGACACCGCGACCGGATGTGATCCGTCCAGGCTCTGATGCACTCATGTGATTCTCCTCACTTCGTCAGAAGTATAAACAGACTGACGTCTCATTCGCTAATTGATCGCCGGAGCTGACACCGACGGAAGGTGTCTGGGCTCAGTCCGACTGTCCGGCGCGCCAGCGTTCGATCTCACGTCCCATGGACGTGGCCGGCGGAGCTAATCCGAGCACCTCGGTGGCGATGGCACGCCATGCGCCCGTCGCGCGGATCTCGCTCAACAGCGCGACGGTGGACATCTCCGTTCGCCGCCCCAGAGCATGCACCTCTTGGAGGCGCTGGCCGACGAACCGATCGTAGAAGCCACCGTGCGGCAGCATTGCCGCCGCAATCGCGTCACGTGCGATGTCCGGGGTCAACTGCATCTCGCCGTCGCGCACGTGCCATCCCACGACTGCTTCGATGAAGTCGGCCAGGTCGTCCGCATCCATCACGTCGGGCCGGCCGATGAAGCCTCCCAGAACCGCCAATTCGTGGACTCGCTCCCGCTCTCCGGAGAGCACCGCACCGAAGAGATCTCGCTCGTAGCGGTGATCGTCGGGCTCGAGTTCGATGCACATCCCGAAGTCGACGAAACCGACCCTGCCATCGGACAGCAACAACACGTTTCCGGGGTGCGGATCGGCGCAGAACCGCCCGGCCCGATACATCTCACCGCAGTAGAAGCGGTAGATGGCCTCGCCGATCCGATCGCGGCGCTGTTGGTCGTACTCCTTGGCAGCGGTGAACGGATCACCATCGAGGAACTCCGTGACGAGCACTCGCTCGGTGCACAGCTCGGGCACGGGCCGGGGAACCACGATCACCGGGTGACCTTCGAACTGTTCCGCGAAGTAGCTTTGATTCGCCAACTCCGAGACGAAGTCGAGCTCTGCCATCACCTGTTTGGCGATCTCTGCGCCGAGGGCATGGGCGTTCGCCGCCGGGAGGTATCGCGACAGGACCTTCATCAGCAGGCGCATGTTCTTCAGATCGGCGCGCACCATCTTGTCGATCTTCGGGTACTGCACCTTCACTGCGACGACCCGACCGTCATCGAGCATCCCGCGGTAGACCTGCCCGATCGAGGCCGAGGCGATCGGACCCTCCAGCTTCGTGATGCGCGAGCGTGCGTCGCCGAGCTCCACCTCCAACTGCCGCATCATCGCCGTGTCCGTCCATGGCGGAGCAGTGGAGAACAACGGTGCCAGGCGCTCGGCGAACTCCTTCCGCGCGCGGCGCCCCGAAATACCGATATCGACCACCGCGAGGAGCTGCCCGAGCTTCATCGCCGCGCCGCGCATGCCACCGAGGACGACCACCAGGTCGTCTGCGAGAGCAAGAATCGCAGCGTCTCGTGCCGCACGCTCCGCCTGCTCGTCACGGAAGCGCGAGCCGGCGGCGTTCGTCGCGGTACGGACTGCGTGCCGCATCGCGACACCTCCGATTTTCGCCCCGCGGCGAACCCGTCCGACCGGCAGACTCGACGAGGCGTCACCAGATTCAGCCATCCCGCGCCCTCCTTCGTCGCGAATTCTATCGAGCGATCACCGAATGCGGCGGCGCTCCGAGACCTCGCCACCGACCATGCGAACTTCGCGCGCACCCCCGTCGCCGACCTCCCTGCGGACGCCCCGAAGACCGAACCTGAGGACCGGAGTCAGAAGCCTGGAGAGCCACCTGGCGGGAAGCCAACCGACAAACCTCGGCCGGACTCCCATGCGCCACACCAACCGCGAGCCGGCCCCCACCGGCTCGATGCGGTAGTCCTCGAGCCAGGTTCCGAAGAACGGCAGAGTGGCGTCGGTGGCCGTGTACATCATCCTGCGGCCCGGCTCGACGTGAATGATTCGCTCCCGCTGCGCGTAGACGAGCCAGTGATGGACGTACATCTGGAAGTCGCGGACCACTCCGGGCTCGACGCCGGCCCCCTCCGGGTAACGACAACCCCACACGGTGGGGAGCCACGACCACATCCGATCACTGGAGACGACTCCCCAGAGTTGGTCGGGAGTCAGGTCAGGGAACTCGTAGGACACCTTGGCCAGGAACGGGGCTGCTGAGAAGAAGCGCTCCGCATCGTCGACCGCGACCGGCTCCGTGGCACGGAACCTCAGCAAAGCGAAAGGCTGCATCACGCCACCGTGCCCGGTGCCGCGACGGCCGCCGCCTGAGTCTGTGCCGTCGTGATCGACTCGTATCGATAGTCATCGCGATCGAATCCTGTACTGCGTCGATACGATTGGAGCAGCGTCCACGGACGAACGTAGACGGCCTGCTTCTGCGAGTTGACGAAATAGGTGTTCGACCCGGCGCAGTGCACGTTGAAGTAGTGGTTCAGATTGGCCCCCTTCGTCACCATGTCCTTGTGGAACGCCTCCTGCGCACCGATCCGGACCTCGACCTTGGTCGCTCCCCGCGTGCGCGCTTCGGCCAACACCGACGAGATGTGTCGGATCGCGTTCTCGAGGATGTAGTGAAATGCCGTTCCGGTCCAGGAGTAGGGACCGACCATCAGCCATCGATTCGGTAGACCGGCGACCGATGTCGAGTGGTACGCCCGCAAGCCTTCGTCGTTGTAGTACACCCCCAGGTCGAACCCATCGGCCCCGACCACCGCTCCTTCCCGGTACGACTCAGGATCGGAGAACATCTCGTACCCGGTGGCGAGCACGAGTAGATCTGCCGGGTGACGCACCCCGTCGGCGGTCACGATCGCATCTCGCTCGATCCGCGCGATCGATGTCGTGTGCAGCTCCACGTTACGCCGATTGAAAACCGCGAGGTAGCCTCCGCCGAGGGTGCCCCGCGTACAACCGGCGCCGTACGCGGGCCTCAACTTGCGGCGGGTCTCCTTGTCCCGGACACAGATCCACATCCAGAGGTCGTACAGACTATGCGCGCCGTGATCGAATCGCCGAGCGCCGAATCCGAAGAGCCTGCCCGGCGTGTAGATCAAAACACGCAGCGCCACGTCCACGAACGCCAATGCCGAACCGTGGAGCAGGCCGGCCAGCCCCGGCACTCGGAGCAGCTGTTGCAGCCATCGAGGGTTGCGGAAGTCGGGCTTGGGGAAGTACCACTGCGGGGTCCGCTGGTAGATGTCGAGATGTGCCGCCCGCTCAGCGAGCGCCGGCGCGATCTGCACAGCGCTCGACCCGACACCGATCATCGCAGCGCGAATACCCGAGTAGTCGAACTCGTCGTCCCAGTCCGACGGGATCATCACCTTCCCCTCGAAGTCTTCAAGACCTGGGATGTCCGGCTTGTCCTTCGGATTGATGTACGCACCCACCGCGCTGATGACGAACCGGCCGGTGATCTGCGAGCCGTCGTCGATGTGGAGGCGCCACAGGTGAGCCGCTTCGTCCCACTCTTCACGAACGATCGTGGTGTTCAGACGAACCTTGCGATCGAGCCCGGCGTCGCGCGCGAGACCGACGTGGTATTCCTGAATCTCGCCGCCTTTCGCGAAGAAGTGCGACCAGTCGGCCTTCGGTGCGAACGAGAACTGGTACGCGAGGAAGGGCAGATCCGCGCCGACATTGGGGTACGTGTTCGCCCGCCACGTCCCGCCCATCGCCGGAGCGCGATCCACCAGCACGAAGTCATGAATCCCGATCTCCTGCAGCTTGATACCTGCGCAGATACCTCCTGCTCCCGCGCCGATTACCACGACCTCGTAGTCGGGCTGAGGCCATTCCGAGCTGTCGTCGACCATCTCGTCTCCATCCTGTGATGCTCACTGTCGATGAGCATGAACCTAGCTTCGACTGACACGTCAGTCGACTAATTGCTCCTCCAGCTTGCATGGGATCAGTTTAGTGATTGACGTCTCAGTCGTTGAATGATTTGATCTTACTCACAAGTCAGTTCGTTGCAGTCGCACCCTCAGGGAGTAGCCCGTGAACCAGCAACTCGTCCTCGCCACGGCGGCAGTCGCACTCGTCGCCGTCGTCCTCGGCGCCATCGTCCTCGCCGTTCTCGCCGCGGGCTCGGGAGGGCCACGGCGATTCGCTCTTCGCCGCCCCGAGCGGGCCGTCGACACCTACATAGACAGGGACGCGTCCTGGGCGGCGGCCGTTACCGCCGAGTCCTCCCAGTCGGCGGACGCCGTCTTCGCACTGGTCACCGAGCGGCCGTACCTCGGCCGGATCCCCTTCGTCGAAGGCCCGAATCCTCGGTCGGACGGACGGCGTGTCACCAGGACGCCGATCCTGGCCTTCGAAGAAGACGTGATGGACCAGCAGCGTCGGGTGCATACGACGGTCGGCACGGGCATCTCGGTCCCCCTCGTCATCGCTTCGTTCGCCCAGCGATTCCGAATCGAGGAGGGCGCCAACGGGTGCCGAGTCGAATGGGCGATCGCAGTGACTCCTCGGTGGATCGACTGGTTCCCACTTCGGTGGACCGCGTTCCTCGCACGGCCGGCGATGCGCATCGCACTGGGATGGATCCTGCGCGGAGCCTGAACCGGGGGCCGGCGCTCAACGCCGTGCGAACCCCGGTCGGCCACTGACGAGGCGTCCCTCCATGGGCGACGAGGGCACGGCCCAGCGGCGCTGCGGGATCCGGCCGGCACTGCGAGCGAGGCGGCCCGCCTCCACGGCGAGTCGCATCGCAGTCGCCATCGCCTCGGGGTTCGCCGCGCGGGTCACGGCGGACGCGAGCAGAACGGCGTCACAACCGAGTTCCATGGCCAGCGCCGCGTCACTCGCGGTGCCGATGCCCGCGTCCAGGATCACCGGAACGGGTGACTGCGCCACGATCATCTCGATGTTGTGGGGGTTGAGGATCCCGAGCCCGGTGCCGATGGGCGAGCCAGCCGGCATCACCGCGGCGCAGCCCACATCGGCGAGGCGCCGCGCGAGGATCGGGTCGTCGTTGGTGTAGGGCAGCACCGTGAAGCCGTCGGCGACCAGCTCCTCGGCGGCTTCCACGAGGGCGACCGCATCGGGCAGAAGGGTCCGCTCGTCGCCGATCACCTCGAGCTTGATCCAGTCGGTGTGCAGCGCCTCGCGCGCGAGGCGCGCGGTGAGGACCGCCTCCGCGGCGCCGAGGCAGCCAGCGGTGTTCGGCAGCGGCATGATGCCCAGTTCGCGGATGGTCTCCAGGACGCCGCCGCCCTCGGCGAGGCTGGCACGCCGCAGCGAGACGGTGGTCAGTTCGGTGCCGGACGCCACGAGTGCGGCCCGCAGGTGCTCGAGGTTGGTGCTGCCGCCGGTGCCCGTGATGAGCCGCGAGCCGAACCCCCGGCCGGCGATGACCAGCGGATCGGACTGCTCAGCCACCCTGGACCGCCGTCAGCACCTCGATGTCGGCGTAGGCCGGCAATGCCTCATCCCACCGCGATCGCGGATGAACGGCGCCGTTCACCGCGATCGCGACGCCCTTGTCCGGCAGCCCGAGCTGTTCGAGCAGCGTCTGCGCGGACGTCCCGTCGAGTACCTGCCGGTCGTCACCGTTCACCGTCAGCTCCATGCCTGCACCTCCTGCTTCAGAACCATATCCGCCACTCGTGCCCCGGTCACCGGAGCGAGCAGCAACCCGTTGCGGCCGTGCCCCGTCGCCGCGAAGACGCGGCCGCCGAGCGGCGCGATCACGGGGACGTTGCTCGCCGTCGTGGGCCGCAGACCGGCCGCGACCTCCACGAACTCGTACTCGCGGAGGAAGGGCAGCACGGCGAAGGCGTCATCCAGCAACTCCACGACAGGACCGATCCGCACACCGAGGTCGTGGTCGTTCTCGTACTGCGTCGCGCCGACGACCACGCCGTCGGCGCGGGGCACCACGTACACCTGCCTGCCGCGCACCCGGGCGCGCACCGTCACTGCCGGGGGCGGAAGGCAGGTCGGTCCACGCCGCAGCCGCACCACCTCGCCCTTCACCGGCCGCACGCCCAGACCTGCCACAAGCGAACCGGAATCCGCACCGGCGCAAATGATCACGGCGTCACCTGGGAGGCCTTCGAGCGCCGCGGCGCCATCGACCGCCGCGGCACGGAAGGCCACGCCCTCCGCCGCGCACGCGGCCCGGAGCGCCCCGTGCAGCAGGCGGTTGTCGACCGAGATCTCGTCGGGTGCCGACGCGGCGGCCCGGATCCGCGGCGACGCACCGGGAACCGCGCGGGCCGCGGCCGACGGGCGCAGCGGTGCGAACAGCGCGGAGTCACCGATCGCGGCGGCGACGGTCTCCAGGTCGGCGGCGTCGCCCTCGTCGACGGCGAGGTGCACGGTGCCGCGCGACGTGATCAGCAGACCGTCGGCGTAGGGCTGCAGGTCGCGCGCGAATGCGTCCCACAGGCCCAGGGATTCGACGCCGAGCCGGTTCAACTCCTCCTCGCCGGGCCACGCCTCCGAGTACGGGGCGATCATGCCGCCCGCCACCCACGAGGCCCCCGACCCGGGCCGGGAATCGACGACGGTGACGATGCCCCCACGCCGCGCCAGCGTCCAGGCGACGGTGAGGCCGACGGTGCCTCCGCCCACGACCGTCACAGTCTTCTTCACGCCTATGGATCCTTCCTTCGCCGGCATTACCCGGATCAGGTCTGACGGTCAGGGGCGCCACGTGCCCCACTCTCAGCCCCGCGGCGGGAGCTCCCGTGTGTACGTGATTCAGCCTACTCCGCCACGCCTACGCTGGGGCCATGATCTCCCCCCGCGAGCGGCTCGCCTCCGCCTCCCTGTACCTGTGCACCGATGCCCGCCGCGAGCGCGGCGACCTGGCCGAGTTCGTCTCCGCGGCGCTGCGCGGCGGCGTCGACATCGTGCAGCTACGCGACAAGGGCTCGGCGGGCGAGCGGGAGTTCGGAGCGATCGAGGCCGCACAGGAGATCGACCTCGTCGCGCAACTGCGGGAGATCGCGCACGAGCACGGCGCGCTCGTTGCGGTGAACGACCGCGCCGACATCGCGTACGCCGCCCGCGCCGACGTGCTACACCTCGGCCAGGATGACCTGCCGGTGTCGATGGCCCGGGATATCGTCGGGCCGGACGTCGTGATCGGGCGGTCCACGCACGACGGTGCCCAGGCCCGCGCTGCCGCCGCCGAGGACGGCGTCGACTACTTCTGCACCGGACCATGCTGGCCCACACCCACCAAGCCGGGACGCGCAGCGCCGGGCCTGCCGTTGGTCCGCGAGACCGCCGCGATCGCGTCCACGCGGAAGTGGTTCGCGATCGGCGGCATCGACCTGGCGCGCGTCCCCGAGGTGACCGCCGCGGGCGCCGACGCCATCGTCGTCGTCCGCGCCATCACGGCCGCCGACGATCCCGAAGCCGCCGCCCGCGCCCTCAAGGCCGCCCTCCGCTGAGCCGGGCGCCTCCCTAGCGGGAGGTGCTCCACCTTCGCGTGTCGTGCACTCCCTATGTCCATGGACATAGGGAGCTGGCCGCCCCGCTAGGGAGCGCGCGGAAGGGAGTGCGGGGCGCTAGTCCTCCGCGAGGGCGCGGACCTGGACCTGGAGATCCGGCCAGGCGGCGGCGAAGGCGGGGTGCAGCTTGCGGTCGGTCACCGAGCCCAGCGAGACCCACTCCAACGCCGTGGACTCCTCGTTGGGCACGAGATCGCGCGGCTCGACGAGACGGGCGAGCACCGTCGTATAGGTCCAGCCGACCTGCGAGCGGGCGGTGACCACCTCGGAAAGTACCTCAAGTGACGTGGGCGGGAGGCCCGTCTCCTCGAAGGCCTCGCGGAGTGCGGCGTCGGCGGCGGACTCGTGCGAGTCGCGTGCTCCGCCGGGCAGCGCCCAGGTTCCGCCCTGGTGGCTCCACCATGCGCGGTGCTGCAGTAACACCCGGCTCTCGTCCGGCGACAGAGCCAACAGACCCGCGGCGCCGAACCGGCCCCAGAACCGGGAGCCGTCCGGGTCGCGGACCCAGCCGTTCCCGTCACCCAACACGACTCCCACCGTAGCGGACGAAGCGGCCACTCGGGGCGCGCACAATGCGCGTCATCGCGTCTGCAGGAGGGGGTCGCGCGATAGGGTCGAAGGCACCACGTTCGCAGTGACCCGACCCGGCCGAAGGGTGGCTCTCAGGGAAGGAGCAGACGGTGACAGCCCAGGCGTCGAAGAATCGGCAGCTGTCGTCCCTGCGCCTCCGATCCTTTCCGGAATCCTCGGTATTCGCGGAACTGCGGGAGTTCTTCACCTCCAGCCCGGGCAAGCTCGTCTCCATGGCTCTCGTGCTCATCACGATGTGCTTGTTCGCCGGATGGTTCACGTCTGCGGCGCAGCTCTCCCGAACCGAGGTGCTGCAGCAGAACCTGGCCGACTACGAGCCGCGCGCGCACGCCGCACAGGTCCTCTACAGCTCGCTCTCGGCGGCCAACGAGTCCGCCAACGCCGCCTTCGTCGCGGGCGGCCTCCCGTCCGACGAGATCCAGGGCAGCTACAGCATCGCCCTCGCCACCGCCGGCAAGGCGCTCATCACCTCCGCAACGAGCCTGCCGGCGGACGACGGCCGCGCTCACGACAACCTCGACACGATCGCGATGAACCTGCCCGTGTACACCGGCTTGGTCGAGACGGCGCGCACGAACAATCGGCTCGACAACTCGGTCGCTGCCGCCTATCTGGCGACGGCCTCGACCCTGATGCAGGACACCCTGCTGCCCGCGGCGGAGAGCTTCTACCGCGAGGAGACGGAGAACCTGCGCCGCACGCACGATCAGTTCGCCTCGCCGCCGTGGGCCATCTACGGGGTGCTCGGCATCGCGCTGGCGTCGGTACTGCTCACTCACCAGTACCTCGCGCGGCGCACGCAGCGCCGGGTCAACCGCGGCCTGGTTGTCGGGGCGGCGGCGCTGACGATCGCGATGACCTGGGTGGTGGTGGCGGGCTTCACCTCGTCGACCTATTCGCTGCGCGCCGAGCAGCGCGGGACCGCCGCGGTCGATGCGCTCTCGCAGGCCCGCACCCTCACGCAGAAGGCCCGATCCATGGAGACGATGGCGCTGGTGCAGCGCGGCGCCGGACGCGGCGTGCCGGCCACGGCCTTCGCCGAGACGCTGCAGAGCGCGGAGAAGGACCTCGAATCCGTCGCCGACTCCGACCCGCAGATCGCCGCCGCCGTCGATGCGGCGCGGGCCGACGCGCAGCGCTGGGTCACCGCGCACCAGCAGATCGCGGCACGTGAGGCGACGGGCGACTACCTGGGTGCGACGCGGCTGGCCATCGGCACCGACCCCGGCTCCGCGGCCGTCGCGTACCGCTCCCTCGACGGGAACCTCACGGCGGCGATCGACCGGGCCCGCACCCTGTACCGCGACAACGTCAACACCGCCCGGTTCGCGATCGCCTTCTCCGGACCGGGCGCGTTCATCCTCTGCGTGCTCGCTGCCGCTGGGGTCGCCGCGGGCTTCTACCCCCGGGTCAGGGAGTACCGATGATGCGCCGCACACTGCAGGGGATCGCCCTCGCTCTGACCGTCGCGCTGGCGTCGACGGGCTGCGTCGTCGCTGCGCCCGAGGCCCCCGGTGACGCGGTGACCGGCGTCGTCCAGCCGGTGCCCGGCTCCGGCTCCATCGTCCCGACCGATGCCCCGATACCGTCCGAGGTGTCGATGTGCACCGCGACGCCGTCCCCGTCGGGTCTGCCCGCGCCGGGTCAGATGGTGCCGGGCACGACGATGGCGGACATCCAGGACCGTGGCCGCCTCGTGGTGGGCATCGACATCGGCTCCAACCTGCTCTCCTTCCGCGACCCCATCACGGGCGAGATCAAGGGCTTCGACGCCGACGTCGCGCACCAGATCGCCGCCGCGATCTTCGGCGACCCCGACCGCATCCACTTCCGGATCCTCTCCACCGCCGAGCGGCAGAGGGCGCTCGTGGAGGGCACCGTCGACGTGGTGGTCAAGACGATGTCGGCTACCTGCGAGCGGGCGAAATCGGTGGCCTTCTCCGCCACCTACTTCATCGCCCAGCAGCGCATCCTGGCACCGCGGGGCGCGCCGATCAACACCGTCGGCGATCTCTCCGGACGGCGGGTGTGCGAGGTGCGGGGCACCACCTCGCTCGACCGGGTGCGCCGGCTGGTGCCGAGCGCGTCCGTCGTCGCCGTGGACTCCTGGTCGGACTGCCTCGTGATGCTGCAGCAGTCGCAGGTGGACGCGATCTCCACCGACGACGCGATCCTCGCCGGGCTCGAGGACCAGGACCCGAACCTCACCATCACCGGTCCGTCGATGGGGCTCGAGTACTACGCCGTCGGCGTCGGGAAGAACCGGACCGACCTCGTGCGTTTCATCAATGGGGTGCTTCTGCGGATGGCCTTCGACGGGACGTGGATGCGCCTGTACAACCAGTGGTTCGCGCCGTCGCTCGGCCAGGTCTGGTCGGCGCCGGCGGCGAGGTACGAGGGGTGATGCACGATGACTGACGACGTCGAGGAACACACGCAGGCACAGGCCGTCTCCTTCGACGAGGAGGAGGAGCCCGAGCAGGGCACCGTCGGCGCTCCGATGGTGGACCTGTTCGACGACACCGATCCTCCGCCCGTCGGCACCCAGGTGACGACGGTGCCGCCGCCTGCCCCCACCGTGGCGACCGAGGCCACGCCGCGGTTCGGCAACGGTCCCGTGCGAACCGCGAGCACCACCCGCGTCGCGGCGCGGCGGCGCGTGGGCGGCGGTCTCGTTGAGATCCCCCGGATCACCGAGGTCGATCCTTCCGAGGCGATCCGCACCAACCCGATCATCGCGGAGGGCAAACGATACTGCTGGAACTGCCGCAAGCCCGTCGGCCGCGCGCACGACGGGGAACCCGGCCAGCTGATCGGAACGTGCCCGCACTGCGGAGCCAGGTTCTCCTTCGAGCCCGCACTGAAGCCCGGCGACATCGTCGCCGACCAGTACGAGATCAAGGGCGCGATCGCCCACGGCGGCATGGGCTGGATCTACCTGGCCACCGACCTCAACGTGGTCGACCGGCCCGTGGTCCTCAAGGGACTGCTCAACTCAGGCGACGCCCAGGCGCAGGCCGTCGCGGTCTCGGAGCGACGGTTCCTCGCCGAGATGACCCACCCGTCCATCGTCAAGATCTACAACTTCGTCGAGCACCCCGATCCGGACGGCACCCAGATCGGCTACATCGTCATGGAGTACGTCCCGGGGAAGACGGTCAAGGACATCCTCGCCGAGGCTGCGGACGACGCCGACGCGGGCGCCAAGGTGGAGGTCGAGCAAGCGATCGCCTACATCCTCGAGGTGCTGCCCGCCCTCGGCTACCTGCACAGCCTGGGCCTGGCCTACAACGATCTCAAGCCCGACAACATCATGATCAGCGAAGAGGACGTCAAGCTCATTGACCTCGGTGCTGTCGCCCCGCTCGGCGGCTACGGATACATCTACGGCACACCGGGTTTCCAGGCGCCGGAGATCGCGCGGACCGGGCCGTCGGTGGCCTCGGACGTATACACCGTGGGCCGCACTCTGGCGGTCCTGGTCGCCAAGGTGCCGATGGAGGCCGGCCGGTACGTCGACGGTCTGCCCTCCCCCACCGAGGACGACACCCTCGCGAGGTTCAACTCGCTGTACCGGCTGCTGGTGAAGGCGACGGCGGAGGACCCGAACGAGCGCTTCTCCTCAGCGGCGGAACTGACCGACCAGCTCCTAGGCGTGCTCCGGGAGTGCCTGTCCACCAAGTCCGGTGAGCCGCGGCCCGGCCTGTCCGTGGTCTTCACGCCGCAGCGCTCCACCTTCGGCGTCGAGCTGATGCTGCGGGCGGTCGACCCCGATCCGGAGGTCCACGACGACCGTCTGCGCGCACCCGAAGTCCTTGCAGCGTTGCCGATCCCGATCGCGAACCCGGCAGATCCGGCGGCCGGGGTGCTCGCGCTGACGATGCGCAGCGACCCGACGCAGATCCTCGACTCACTCGCCGAGCTCCGGGAAGCGATGGCGGGCACCGTCGAGATCGATCTGGCGGAGGCTCGCGCGCATCTGGAGCTGGGCGAGGTGGACGCGGCGACCACGCTGCTCGACTCGCTGGCCTCCCGCGAGCCGCACCGCTGGCAGGTCACCTGGTACCGAGCCGAGACCGCGCTCATGCAGGGCGACTACGCGGCGGCCTACGACTACTTCGAGACCGTGACCGACCAGGCGCCCGGCGAGGCAGCCCCCAAGCTGGCCGCCGCTGTGGCAGCCGAATTCTGCTACGTCTCCGGCGAATCCGACCCCGAAGGCTGGCTGGACCGCGCGCGCTGCCGATACGAGAACGTCTGGCGCACCGATCGCGGCATCATCTCGGCCGCCTTCGGTGCCGCCCGGATGAGGCGCGCCGCGGGCGACATCGTGGGCACCGTCGAGATCCTCGACCAGGTCCCCTCGACCAGTCGGCACTATCACAACGCGCTGTGCTCGTCGGTGGTTGCGCTGGTGCACGGCCGTGACCTGGCCGACGTCACGGAGGCGCAGCTGCACGAGGCCGCACGGCGCGTGCGCACCCTGCCCAAGTCCGAGTTCCGACGGTTGCAGCTGCGCGCCTTGGTCCTCGGCGTGGCCCTCGGCTGGGTGCAGCACCGCAACCAGCACGGCCGGTTGGACGGTACCCGCACCCTGCTCGACCACGCACTCACGGAGCGCGGCCTGCGCAAGGCGACCGAGAAGTCGCTGCGCGACATCGCCGCCCTCGCCGAGCGCAAGCGGCAGCGGCACGCTCTCGTCGACCTGGCGAACGCGATCCGCCCCCGCACGCTGTTCTGACGCGCGCCCCGCTCGCGCGCTCCCTAGCGGGGCGGCCGCCTCCCCATGTCCATGGACGTGGGGAATGCACGGCGCGCAATGGCTATTCACGTCCCGCTAGGGACCGTTGCGGCGGTGCTGCGGCCCCCCTACTCCGAGCCGGTACGGCGGGTGCCGATCGGCACGATGCACGGGCGGCCCGGGGCGACGGGATCGTCGATCACCTTGGAGTGGAGCCCGAAGGTCTCGCGCAGCATCTCCTCGCTGATGACGTCCGCAGGCGCACCCTGGGCGACCACGGCACCGTCCTTCATCGCGATGATGTTGTCGCTGTAGCGGATGGCGAGGTTCAGGTCGTGCAGCACCATGACGATGGTCCGCCCCTGGCTGCTGAGCTCATCGACGAGGTCGAGCACGTCGAGGGCGTGTGAGAGATCGAGGTAGGTGGTGGGCTCGTCGAGCAGCAGCAGGTCGGTGCCTTGCGCGAGGGTCATCGAGATCCACACCCGCTGCCGCTGGCCGCCGGAGAGGGAGTCGACGGTGCGGTCCGCGAGATCGCGGACGCCGGTCTGCTCGAGCGCGGCGTCGACGACCTCGGCGTCGTCGGAGCTCCATTGCCGCAGCCAGGTCTGATGGGGGTGCCGGCCGCGGGCCACGAGGTCGCCGACGGTGAGGCCCTCAGGCGCAAGCGGGCTCTGCGGCAGCAGGCCCATCGTCGTCGCGATCTGCTTCGACTTGAGCTTGGCGATGTCCTTCCCGTCGAGCACCACGTGCCCGGACGAGGGCTTGATCAATCGGGCCAGGGTGCGCAGCAGCGTCGACTTGCCGCAGCCGTTGGGGCCGATGATCGTGGTGACGACGCCCGACGGGATGTCGAGGTCCAGGTCGTCGAGGATCGTCACCGGTCCATAGCCGGAGGTGACCTTGCGGGCGCCCAGGCGCGACGGTGCCGTCGTCGCGGTTTCGGTGGTGGTCACGGCCTGATTCACTTGGCCCCCTTGAGGTTCTGGCGGACGAGGAGATAGACGAGGAACGGGCCGCCCACGGCGGCGGTGATGATGCCCACCGGCAGCGCGACGGCGAACAACGTGCGCGCCGCGAGATCGGCGCAGGAGAGCAGTGCCGCACCCATGAGCGCCGACGGGATCAGCGGCGGCGTGGGCAGCCGGGTCAGTCGCATCGCGAGCTGGGGCGAGACGAAGGCGATGAAGCCGATCGGGCCGGCGGCGGCGACCGCCGCGGAGGCGAGGAGCACCGAGGCGATGAGCAGCACCGCGCGGTTGAACCCGAGGCGCACGCCGAGGCCGAGCGCCACGTCGTCGCCGAGCTGGACGGCGCGCAGCGGAAAGGCCGCGGCAAGCGCGATGACTGCGGCGGGCACGCCGAGACCGAGTGCGGTCCACACGTCCGACCAGTCGCGGCTCTCGAGCGAACCGACGAGCCAGGTCTGCGCGCGGGCCACGTCGCGGATGTCCGCGCGCACCAGCATCCAGTCGACGAGAGCCCGCATGAGGAAGGTGATGGCGATGCCGACGAGGATCAGCCGCATCCCGTCGACCCCGCCGCGGACGGCGAGGAGGTAGACCAGCCCGCCTGTCACGAGGCCGCCGGTGACCGCGACGACGGGGAGCCCGAAGTCGGTGTTGAGGGTGGCGGCAAGGGTGCCGGTCGAGGTCACCAGGAAGACGGCGGCCACGCCCGCGCCGGCTGTGACGCCGAGGATGTCCGGGCTGGCCAGGGGGTTCCGCGCGATCGATTGGACGATGGCGCCGGACATGCCGAGGGCCGCGCCGACGACCAGTCCCACGAGGGCGCGCGGCATGCGCAGTTCCATGACGATGAAATGCGTCGTCGAATCGCCGGTACCGGTCAGTGCTTGCAGGACCTCGCCGAAGGTCATCGGGAAAGCGCCGAGACGGATGCTCGCACAGAAGGCGATGAAGGCCACCAGCGCGAGGAAGAGGGTGACGGCGACGGGCCACGGCCGCCACACGAAGGACACGACATTCCCGAACCGGAGGCCGGGCCGGATCGGGGGCTTCTTCTGCTCGTCGACCGTGTCGAGGGTGGTGCTCATACCTTGACCGCCTTCCGCCACCAGACGAGAGCCACGAAGAAGGGCGCGCCGAAGAGCGCCACGACGATGCCGACCTCGAGCTCGCCGGGTCGGGCGACCACGCGGCCGACGATGTCGGCGGCCAGCAGCAGCCAGGCGCCCATCAGCGCCGAGTACGGCAGCAACCAGCGGTAGTCGGGGCCGGTGAAGTAGCGCACGATGTGCGGCACCATCAGCCCGAGGAAGGAGATGCTGCCGCAGGCCGCGGTGGCGCCGCCGACGAGCAGGGTCACGGCGGCGATGCCGACGGTGCGCGCCAGGCCGATGTTCAGGCCCAGGCCCTTTGCGACGTCGTCGCCCATGTTGAGCAGGTTCACCGCGGGCCCGTTGGCCAGGGCGAGCAGCAGGCCGACGGCGATGAACGGCACGACCACGAGGATGACGTCGTAGCCGCGGCCGACGACGGCGCCGGCGTTCCAGAACCGGAGGGTGTCGAGCGAGGCGTTGTCGCTGAGTGCGATCGCCGAGGTCATCGAGCTGAGGAACATGGCGACGCCCATGCCGGCGAGCACCAGGGTCAGCGGCGAGCCGACGCCGCGGCCGAGGCTGGAGAGCCCGAAGACGAGGATCGCGGTGAGCGCGGTCCCGAGGAAGGCGAACCAGACGTACTGGATCGGCTGGGTGAGGCCGCCGAGGAAGGTCGCGCAGACCACGGCGAAGGCGGCGCCCTGCGTGAGGCCGAGGAAGCCGGGATCGGCGACGGGGTTGCGGGTGTGTCCCTGGATCAGCGCGCCCGCGATCGCCAGCGCCGCGCCGGCGATGAGCGCCAGCAGGGTGCGGGGCACCCGCAGCGTCTGGATGATGATCGCGGCCTGGTTCAGTTCGGGGTCGGCGGGGTTCGGCCCGGTCGTGTACCGGTGCCACAGGCCGTCCCACACCAGCGAGGGCGCGAGGCTGCGGGAGCCGATCGCGAGCGAGGCGATCACCGTCACCACCAGCAGCACGATCAACAGCACCAGCCCGAACAGGCGGCGCTTGCGCCGGGGGGCGCCGGAGGTCGTCTCCGGCCGCGCGGGCGGGGTGCCCCCGGCGGGGGCCTCCTCAGTCGCAGATAGGGTCACGACCGTAATGATAGGCTGCCCTTCATTTCAAGGAAGGGGCGGTATGCGTCTGGTCTCAGCGGTGCTCGCGATCCTGCTCTCGTTCGCCCTCGCGGCGTGCGCGGCGGTCTCCGATCCGGGCGCGCCGAGCGAGGCGCCGGCCGCGCCGCAGCGGGTGGCCTCGCTGGGCCTGGGCGACGTGGACACGCTCCTCGCACTCGGCGTGGTCCCCGTGCTGGTCGCGCCGTGGGCGCAGGACGCGAAGGAACCCGTCGGCGAGTGGGCGAAGCCGCTCCTGCAGGGCAAGAACCCGCAGATGCTACTCGGCACAGGCACCAACCTGGACACCAAGGCCATCGAGACCCTCGCCGCGACGAAGCCCGACGTGATCGTCGCCGTGAACTCCGGTTTCGACGACGCCACCTTCGCCCGACTGGAGGCCGTCGCGCCTGTGGTCCGGCGGCCCGCCCAGTTCTCCGCCTGGAGCGTGCCCTGGGAGGACCAGGTCCGCGCCATCGCCGGCGGCGTCGGCCGCGCCGCGCAGGGCGACGCGCTGATCACCAAGACGCAGGAGACGATCCGGCGCACGCAAGAGCAGCACCCGCAGTACAAGGGAAAGACGGCAGCCACCATCCTGCCCAAGTCCGACGGGGGCTTCTACGTGTACGCCACCACCGACGGCCGCGGCCAGGTGCTCACCATGCTCGGTTTCGCGCTGCCCGAGACCGTCTCCTCGCTGGTCCCCGCCGGCAAGTTCTTCGCCGAGATCTCCGCGGAGCGCGTGAGCGTCCTCGACCTCGACACCCTCGTCTACCTGGACTATGGCACCAAGGTCGACGAGGACACCGGCTTCCGCGCGCTCGCCGTGAGCCGCGAGAACCGGGTCACCACCATCGACCGCACTCTCGGCAATGCGATGTCGATGCCCAACCCGGTGACCATCGAGTGGGTACTGCAGCAGCTGCCGCCGCGGCTCCCCGCCTTCGCCTGACCGTCACCGTCGGGCCGGGTCAGCGCTTCGCGACGTACATCCGAGTCTCCTGGGAGCGCCCCCGCAGCACGTCGACGGGGCCGGGCCGCCACCGCGCGCACTCCCCCGGGTCGGCGGTCTCGACCGCCGGGGCCGAGGCCCATGGCACCGTCGGGTCCGCCTTGGCATAGGTCGACAGCCGAGCCGCCTCGTTGACCGGGTCGCCGATCACGGTGTACTCGAACCGATCCGCCGCGCCGACGTAGCCGGCGACGACGACGCCGTAGGTCACACCGCAGCCGGCCCGGACCTCCGGCACCTCCAGCGCGAGGCGCCGCATCATCGCCCGCGACGCCGAGAGCGCGGCGCCGGCCGGATCGGTCAGCGGGGCGGGCGCACCGAAGATCGCGAGCACCGCGTCGCCTTCGAACTTGTTGACCAGCCCGCCACGGCTGTTCACCTCCGCGACGACGACCCCACAGAACCGGTTGAGAATCCGGACCACCTGCGCGGCGGGACGCTCGGCAGCCAGCGCCGTGGAGCCGACGAGGTCGATGAAGATCACCGCGACGGTCTGCTCGACGCCGCCCAGCTCGGGTTCGCTCTCGATGGTGGCGCGGGCGACCTGCTCGCCGACTTGCCGGGCGTACAGGTCCCGGACCCGCTCCCGCTCGCGCAGCCCCGCGGCCATCGCGTTGAAGCCCAATTGCAGGTCGCCCAGCGAGGTGCCGTCGTAGACCACGACCTCGGTGTCGTACCGGCCCTCGGACACCCGGCGCATGCCGGTGGTCACGCTCTTGACCGGGGCGGAAACGCGCGAGGACGAGAGCAGGTTGAACGTCATGCCGGAGAAGAAGCCGCCAGCGGCGAGGGCGCACATGCTCACGGCGATACCGGGCACGGTAGCGGCCGGCTCGAAGAGCGCGAACAGCGCGACGGTGATGACGCCGAGGAAGGGCAGCCCAGATCCGAGCAGCCACAGCCTCAGGGAGCGGCCCTGCAGGCTCTGGTGCCGCGGCTCGGGCCGGGTGACCTGCAGCGCGATCGCCGTGACGGGCCGCATGCTGAACTCCATCAGGACCCGCACGACGCCCGAGGTCATCAGTCCGGCGCCCAACACCACCAGGGAGACCTTCGGCACCAGGTCCGGGTCGACACGGCCGTAGAGCCAACCGAACAGGATCGCCGCGCACAGCCAGGCCATCATCTCGAACCAGTAGAGGCGGCGCGGTAGGGCGAGGGCGTCGGAGGCCTCCTGCTGCGTCGGCGGGTCGTCGCCGCCGGTCCACCGCAACGAGCGGTAGACCAGCCAGAAGGTGTACAGGTGGCCCACGACGAGGCCCGCCGCGATGTATGACGGCACCGCCACGGTGTTGACGGTGTGCAGTTCGGGTCGCTGCACGGAGGGCTCGGGGATGCCTACCACGATCAGCATGGCCGCGAACCCGCCGCCGAGGAGCGTCGCGACGGAGGTGCTCGCGGCGATCAGCGCGACGGTGCGGGTCCTGCGCCGGCGGGCGCCGTCGGTGCGGGTCCCGAGGAGCGGCGAGCCGTAGTCGGCCCCGTCGCCCTCGATCCCCACCGCGCGCCCGAGGGGCATCAGAGTGCCGCTGCTTCGCGGGCGATCGCGAGTTCCTCGTTGGTCGGGATCACGAGCACGGCCACGGGAGCCTCATCGGGCGAGATTCGCGTGGGCTCGGTGATGCGGCCCGCGTTGCGCGCGGGATCGACGACGATGCCGAACCGCTCCAGCCCCGCGAGGGCGTCGGCGCGTACCTGCGCGGCGTTCTCGCCGACCCCGGCGGTGAAGGTGATGGCATCGGCCCCGCCGAGGTCGACGAGGTAGGCGCCGATGTACCGGCGGAGGCGGTGGATGTACACGTCGTAGGCGAGTTTCGCGTTCTCGTCGCCCTGCTCGATGAGCGCGCCCAGCGCGCGGAAGTCGTTCTCCCCCGCGAGGCCCTTGAGCCCCGAGCGGCGGTTGAGCAGGTCGTCGATCTCGTCGATGCTCATGCCCAAGTTGCGCCCGAGGTGCAGCACCAGGCCCGGGTCGACGTCGCCGCTGCGGGTCCCCATGACGAGGCCCTCGAGCGGGGTCAGGCCCATCGACGTGTCGACGGCGCGGCCGCCGCGGACGGCCGAGGCGGAGGCGCCGTTGCCCAGGTGCAGCACGATCTGGTCCACCTCGGCGTTCGGGCGTCCCAGGAACGCAGCGGCCTGCTGCGAGACGTACTCGTGCGAGGTGCCGTGGAAACCGTAGCGGCGCAACGCGTGTTCCGCGGCGAGCTCGCGGTCGATCGCGTAGGTGGCCGCCGCGGGCGGAAGGTCGTAGAAGAAGGCCGTGTCGAAGACCGCCACCTGCTTCACTCCGGGCAGCAGCTCGCGCGCCACCTCGATGCCCTGCGCGTTGGCCGGGTTGTGCAGGGGCGCCAGCGAACTGAGCCGGCGGATCTCGGCGAGCACGTGGTCATCGATGAGCGTGGGCGAGTGGAAGGAGCGGCCGCCGTGCACCACCCGGTGGCCGACGGCGGCGATGCCCGCCGGGGTGCCGGCACCGTCGGCGAGGTCGAGTCCGCGCGCGGTGAACTCCGTGAACACCCGGCGCAGCGCGGCCTTGTGGTCGGGCACGTCGCTCTCGCCGATCCGCTCGACGATGCCGCCGTGCACCACCTCGCCCGTCTCCGGGTGCAGCAGTTGGTACTTCAGCGACGACGAGCCGGAGTTGAGGACCAGGACCGTCCCCGCGACGGCGCTCATCGGGCGCTCCGGTCCGCGGCGAAGGCCTGGGCCTGGATCGCGGTGATGGCGACGGTGTTGACGATGTCCTCGACCAGCGCGCCGCGCGAGAGGTCGTTGATCGGGGCGTTGAGGCCCTGCAGCACGGGGCCGATCGCGATGGCGCCGGCGGAGCGCTGCACGGCCTTGTAGGTGTTGTTTCCCGTGTTGAGGTCGGGGAAGACGAGCACCGTCGCCTTGCCCGCCACGGCGGAGTCGGGCATCTTCGACGCCGCGACGCCGGGGTCGACGGCCGCGTCGTACTGGATCGGGCCCTCCACCAACAGTTCCGGGGCGCGCTCGCGGACGAACGCGGTGGCGGCGCGCACCTTGTCGACGTCGGCGCCGGTGCCGGACTCGCCCGTCGAGTAGGACAGCATCGCGATCCGCGGGTCGATCCCGAACTGGGCGGCGGTCTGCGCCGACGAGATCGCGATGTCGGCCAGCTGCGTCTCGGTCGGATCGGGCACCACGGCGCAGTCGCCGTAGGCGAGAACCTTGTCCGCCAGGCACATCAGGAAGATCGACGACACCGTCGAGACGCCCGGCTTGGTCTTGATGATCTCGAAGGACGGCCGGATGGTGTGCGCGGTCGTGTGCGCGGCGCCGGAGACCATGCCGTCGGCCATGCCGAGGTGCACCATCATCGTGCCGAAGTAGCTGACGTCCACCACGGTCTCGGCGGCGCGCTCGAGCGTCATGCCCTTGTGCTTGCGCAGCTCGTAGTAGGCCTGCGCGAACTTGTCGACGAGGTCGGTCGCGCGCTTGGGGTCGATCACGTCGGTGTCCCCGAGATCGACGCCCAGCTCGGCGGCGCGGGCCCGCACGCGGGACTCCTGGCCGAGGATGGTCAGGTCGGCCACCTCGCGCTGCAGCAGCCGACCGGCGGCGCGCAGGATGCGGTCGTCGCCGCCCTCGGGCAGCACGATCCGCTTGCGGTCGGCGCGGGCCCGGGCGATGAGGCTGTACTCGAACATCTGCGGGGTCACGACGCCCGGGTTGGAGACCTGCAGCGCCTCCAGCAGCGCGTCCGAGACGACGTACTTCTCGGTGAGCGCGATCGCGAGGTCCACCTTGCGCTCGGAGCCGGGGCCGACGCGGCCCCGGGTCGTCGCCGCGAGCCGGGCGGTCTCGTACGTGCCGTACTCGACGGAGATGATCGGCACGTTGGGCTTGAGGCCGTCGACCAGGGCCGCGGTCATCGGGTGCGGCATGTACCCGCCGTTGAGGATGATCCCGGCCAGTGACGGGAAGCCGTTCGCCCGGTGTGCGGTCACCATGGCGAGGAGCACCTCCGACCGGTCGCCCGCGGCGACCACGGCGACGCCCTCGGTGATCCGCTCCAGGCTGTGCTCAGCGGTCATGCCCGCGACCAGCACGGACATCGCCTCGCGCGAGAGCAGCTCGGGGTCGCCCCAGAGCAGCCGGCCGCCCATGGCCTCCATCAGCTCGCCCATGGTGGGCGCGGTGAGCACGGGCTCCTCTGGCAGCACCCAGACGGGCAGGCCGGTGTCGGCCTTGAGCGCCTCGCACACCGCCTCGAGCTGCTGCGGCGCGCATCTGTTCGCGATGATCGACGCGGTGTGGGCGTGGTTGGCCCTGATCTCCGCCATCGACTGCTCGGCGACGGCGACGACCTGCTCGGGCGTGCGGTCGAGGGCCTTGACCGCGAGCAGGATCGACGAGCCCAGGTTGGCGGCGATCCGCGCGTTGAAGGAGAGCTCCGTCGGCGTGGTCACGTCCGTGTAGTCGGAGCCGAGGACCAGCACGAAGTCGCACTTGTCCGCGACGGCGTGGAACCGGCTCACGATCTCGGCGATCGCGGCGTCCGGGTCCTCGTGCACCTGCTCGTAGCTGACGCCGACGCACTCCTCGTAGTCGAGCTCGGCCGTGGCCTGCTCGATGAGCAGCTCCAGGATGTAGTCGCGCTGCTCGCCCGTCGACCGTGGGATGGGCCGGAACACGCCGATCGTCCACCCGGTGGACGTGAGGAGGTTCATCGCGCCGAGCGCGATGGTGGACTTGCCCGTGTCCCCCTCGGGGGAGGCGATGTAGATGCTGGTCGTCTTCGGTGCTCGATCCGCGGCCATGGGATTTACTATCGCAGCCGCGGGTCAGCCGAGCGCGCGCAGGCGGGGCTCGAGATCGCGCTGGAAGTTGTCCAGGAACCGGCGCTGGTCGTGGCCGGGTGCGTGGAGGACGAGGTGGTTGAGCCCGGCGTCCACGTACTGCTTCACTGCCGCGACCGCCTCATCGGGATCGGACGCGACGATCCACCGCTTGGCGACCTGCTCGATGGGCAGCTCATCGGCGAGGCGCTCCATCTCTGCGCTCGAGTTCACGGAGTGCTTCTGCTCCGCGGTGAGCGAGAGCGGCGCCCAGAAGCGGGTGTTCTCCAGCGCCAGTTCGGGATCCGGGTCGTAGCTGATCTTGATCTCGATCATCTTGTCCAGCGCGCCGAAGTCGCGTCCGGCGAGGTCCGAGCCCTCCTTCGCTGCGGGGATGAGCTTGTCGGTGTAGAGCTCCATACCCTTGCCGGAGGTGCAGATCATGCCGTCGCCCACGCGGCCCGCGTACTTGGCCACGACGGGGCCGCCGGCGGCGATGTACACCGGCACGGGCTTGTCCGGGATGTCGAAGAGGACGGCGTCCTTGGTGTGGTAGTAGTCGCCCTCGAAGTTCGTGATCTCGCCGGACCACAGCTCGCGCATGAGCCGCACGGACTCCCGCAGCCGCGCGAAGCGCTCCTTGAACTCAGGCCACTCGCCCTGGAAGCCCGTGGCGTACTCGTTGAGCGCCTCTCCCGAGCCGGCGCCGAGGAAGATGCGATCGGGGTACATGCACGCCATGCTCGCGAAGGCCTGCGCGATCACCGCGGGGTTGTAGCGGAACGTGGGCGTCATGACCGAGGTGCCGATCTTCACCCGTTCGGTGCGCTCGCCGACGGCGGCCATCCAGGCGAGGGAGAACGGGGCGTGCCCGCCGTTGACGCGCCAGGGCTGGAAGTGATCGCTCACGGCGACCGAGTCCATGCCCGCGGCCTCCGCCGCGACCGCGATCTCCACCAGTTCGCGGGGCCCGAACTGCTCCGCCGATGCCTTGTACCCCAGCTGCAACTTCGCCATGCGCCTCACACTACTGCGTCCGATCGGACACCGTCACTGTGCGCAGCGGCCTGGGACTTCGCCGACGGCAGCGACGTTCGCTCGCCTATCGGGAGGCGGGGTCGTCGGCGCGGGAGGCTCCGTACTCGGTCTCGAAGACGCGGCCGTCCTTGGCCATGACGAGGCCGTACGTGCTGACGATGACGGCGTCGGTCCGCGGGTCCTCCTTGTCGACACCGCCGTACACCTGGGAGGCCTGGGTGTCGTCGAAGGTCTCGCCGCGTTCCGCACCACGGACCAGGACGTAGGAGCGCGCCGCGACGGCCTGCGCCTGCAGCGCCGCGACGCCGCCCTCATCGGCCCAGCCGGGCGAGTTCTCGACGGGGACCACGCTGCGCACGTAGTCCTCGATACCCACCACGTTGAGCACCGCGCCGTCGCGGGCGACGAGCCGGCCGCGATACCGGGCGTTGTCGCCGCAGAACCGCAATACCTGGTCGGGGGCGATGCCCTGGTCCGCCGTGAGTGGACTGACGGTGCGGTCCGCGGATTCGACGGTGCCGAGCACCTGCCCGCCGCAGCCCTGCCGAATCGTGGCGGTGGTCCCGTCGATGCTGACGGCCTGCCCCGGCATGACCTGCTTGCCCCCGACGAGGGCGCCCGCCGGCGCCAGCACGTCGACGCGGCTCCGCTCGCTGAGGCGGACCGTGACAGGGAGGCCGGTGTGGACGGTGCCCAGAGTGGTGCCGGGGTAGTAGAAGGCGAGGATCCGCTGCGCATCCCATCCCTGCTTGGCATAGGTGAGCGCGCCGAGCTGGCTCATGCCGCGGCCATGCCCGCCGGAGGCTCCCGGAGCGACATCGCCCGGGGCGTCGACGAGCGCTGTCTCAGGCAGCGTCCCCGTTCCCGCGAGGACCCCGCCGATGGCCAGGACGGGTATCGCCGCGAGGAGCGCGGCTCGGGCGGCACGACTGCGCCGCGATCGCCGGGGGCCGCCGTCGATCCACACGGGCATCCTCGGGTCTCCTTCAGTCGTCAGCCACGAGCCCGTGGGGCCGACGTGACTGTTGTGATTATTGAGACTCAAGTAAAGATCGAGGGTTGTCAAGCGCTGAGCGCCATCGGCGTGCCCGGGAACACGCTCCCGAGTCGATGCAGCGCCGCGATCGAACGCCGCCTTCGCCGAGCGCGAACGGACTGGACATCAACGTAACTTGAGGTCCTAGGCTTCAATGCATGAGCATGGAATCGGTCGCGTGGAGCACGCTGTATCAGACCAATCGGTCGCTCGACGCACCGTCGCGCCGCCCGGGCGAGACGATGCGCCGGATGGGTCCGTTCGCCCGCCCGCACCGCTGGCGGCTCGCCGCGTTCCTGGGCCTGTCGGTCTTCTCCGCGCTGCTCGCGGTCGCCACTCCTCTGCTCGCCGGCCAGGTCGTCGACCGGATCGTCGGCGGCGGCCCGACCAGCACCGTCGTCGAGATCGCGCTCCTCATCGCCGCCATCGCGATCGTCGGCGCCGGGGTGGACCTGCTCTCCCGCTGGTTCTCCTCGCGCATCGGCGAGGGCCTGATCTACCAGCTGCGCACCGCGGTCTTCGACCACGTCCAGACGATGCCGGTGGCCTTCTTCACCCGCACCCGCACGGGCGCGCTGGTCAGCCGCCTCAACAACGACGTGCTCGGCGCGCAGCGCGCGTTCTCCGATACCCTCGCCGGCGTCGTGACCAACGTCGTGACGCTGGCGCTCACGCTGGGCGTCATGCTCAGCATCTCGTGGCAGATCACGCTGCTCGCGCTGGTGCTGCTGCCGGTCTTCATCATCCCGTCGCGCAGCATGGGCCGCAGGATCGCCGGCATGTCGCGCCGTGCGGCCCGGCACAACGCGTCGATGAGCGACCAGATGACCGAGCGCTTCTCCGCGCCCGGCGCCACCCTGGTGAAGCTGTACGGCCGCCCCGACCTCGAATCGCACGCCTTCGCGACGCGCGCCGCGGCGGTCCGCGACATCGGCGTGAGCACGGCGATGTGGCGCATGACCTTCGTGACGATCCTGACGCTGGTCAGCTCCCTGGCCCTGGCGCTGGTCTACGGCCTCGGCGGCTTCTACGCGATCCGCGGCGACCTGCAGGCGGGCGCTGTGGTGTCCCTCGCCCTGCTGCTCACCCGTCTGTACGTGCCGCTCACCGCGCTCGCCAACGCCCGGGTCGAGGTGATGACCGCCCTGGTCTCCTTCGAGCGGGTCTTCGAGGTGCTGGACCTGGAGCCGATGGTGCGCGACGCGCCGGACGCGCGCGACATCGCGAAGGGCCCCACCGAGCTGCGGTTCGAGGGCGTCGACTTCGCCTACCCCTCGGCCGAGAAAGTCTCGCTGGCCTCGCTGGAGGAGGTCGCGCAGCTCGACACCCGCGGCGGCGAGACCGTGCTGCACGGGATCGAGTTCACGGCGGCGCCCGGCTCGATGGTCGCGCTGGTCGGCAGCTCCGGCGCCGGCAAGTCGACGATCGCGCAGCTCGCCACCCGCCTCTACGACCCCGACGCCGGGGCGGTCACCCTGAACGGCGTGGACCTGCGCGACGTCACCGCCCGGAGCCTGCACTCCGCCGTCGGCCTGGTGACCCAGGACGGGCACCTGTTCCACGACACCATCCGCGCGAACCTGGTGCTCGCGAACCCGGGCGCGTCCGAGGCCGACATCCGGGACGCGCTGCGGCGCGCACGCCTCGAGGAGCTGGTCGCGCACCTTCCCGACGGCCTCGACACCGTCGTCGGCGAGCGCGGCTACCGCCTCTCCGGCGGCGAGCGCCAGCGCCTCACGATCGCGCGACTGCTGCTCGCGCAGCCCTCGGTCGTCATCCTCGACGAGGCCACCGCGCACCTGGATTCGACGTCCGAAGCCGCCGTGCAGGCCGCGCTCGCCGAGGCGCTGGCCGACCGCACCTCGCTCGTGATCGCGCACCGTCTGTCGACGATCCGCGCGGCCGACCAGATCCTGGTGCTGGAGGCCGGACGCATCGTCGAGCGCGGGACACACGACTCGCTGCTCGCGCGCGGCGGCCGCTACGCCGAGCTCTACCGCACGCAGTTCGCCGACCAGGCGGCCTGAGACGGGGCGTCAGCCGGGCTCAGTGCCCGCCGGCGTAGGCGATGCAGAACTCGTTGCCCTCGGGGTCCTGGAGCACCGTCCACTGGATGCCCCACCCGTCGTGCTCGCGCACCGTCGTCGCGCCGAGCGCCTCGACGCGCGCGACCTCCGCCGCGCGGTCGTCCGCCACGAGGTCCAGGTGCAGGCGGTTCTTCACGGTCTTGCCCTCGGGCACCGCGAGGAACATCATCCGCGGCAGAGCAGGATTCGCGTAGCCGATGGTGCGCATGAAGGCGTTGCCGTCGTTCTCGTCGACGGGCACGCCGAGCACCTGCGACCAGAACGCCGCCTGTCCGGCGACGTCGGCGCAGTCGAGGTTGATCATCTGCAGCGTGAGGGCCATGTCAGTTCTCCTTCGTCGCGGCGGCCTGGACGGGCCACCAGATCTCGGTGCGCAGGTCCGCGGGGGTCGCGGCGGCACAGGGGTCCACGAGGTAGCGCTCGATGACGGCGCCGCCCGCGTCGGTGGCGTTGCGGGCCACCCACGCGCCGAGCTGGCCGTACGTCTCGTCGAACGTCGAGTACGAGCCGTGGTGCACGGCGACGGCGCACAGCGCGCGGCCCAGCCGCCGGTTGCGCACCCGCCCGGTCACGGCGCCGGGGCCGGAGACGGGGATCAGCGCGGCGACCTGTTCGACCTCGGCGACCTGCGACGGGTACTCGGCGAGCGAGGGCCCCGTCACCGTGAGGCCCGATGCCGCCGCGCACGCCTCGAGCTCGGAGTAGGCGGCGTCGAGGAACTCGGGAAGACGCGCGTGCTCGACGGTGCCGGCGATCTCGAGCACGTCGATCGCCTCGAACTCGCGCAGGTGGGTGGGCGTGTGCGCGACCGGGGCGGTCGCGTTCTGCAGCGCGACGATGGCCCGCTCCAGGTCGGCACGACGCTCCCGCAGCGTCGCCTCGTGCTCGGCGAGGATCTCCCGGGTCACGTCGGGGTCGCGCGCCTCCAGCACCCGCGCGACGGCCGCGAGCGGCACGTCGAGATCGCGGAGCCGGGAGAGCACCGCGGCGTCGTGCACCTGCGCCGCGTCGTAGTGCCGGTAGCCCGTCGCGGGGTCGATCGCGGCGGGCACCAGCACACCCTGCTCGTGGTAGCGGCGCAGCTGCTTGACGGAGAGCAGGGTTGCGCGCGAGAACATCCCGATCGACATGAGGCCCGGTGTGGTCACGGGTCGAGTATGGGGTCTCCCCCCGAGGGGAGGGTCAAGTCCGGCGCCGCGGGCTACGGTCGAGCGATGACCGTCTCCGCCCCCACCGCCGCCGGACACCTCACCCCGGCGGAGCGCGTCGCGCCCGTGGCCCACACGTCGGGCGAGCACTGCGCGATGTGCAGCGCCGCGCACGCCTGGGTCGGGCTGGACCGCATCGACTACGCGGGGACCAGGGAGCGGTTGGTCGCCTGGCACACGGGATGGGGCACCCTGCACGCGCGCGCGGCGGGGGTCGACGCATGAGGAGCCTCGCCGCCATCGCCGCCGCGGTGCTGCTCGCAGGCTGCTCGGTCGAACAGGTCGAACAGCTCCCGCCGGCTCCGTCGAGCACACAGACGGCCCCGTCGGGCCCGGCCGCGGCACCGTCGTCGACGGTGCGCCCCGCCCCTACCCCGGAAGCGACCCGGGCGCTGGTGCGCGCGGTCACCGACGGGGACCTCGCGGCGACCCGCGCCGCCATCACCGACGGCGCCGACCTGGAGGTGCGCATCACCCGCGCCCGCACGGCGGTGGTGGCGGCGACGAAGGCCGGGCACACGCAGATCGCGCTGGCCCTGCTCGACGCGGGCGCGGACCCGAACGCTAAGGACGACATCCAGGACTCCGCGTACCTCTACGCGGGCGCGGAGGGGATGACCGAGATCCTCGCGTCGACGCTGCGGCACGGCGCGAACGTGCGCAGCCTCAACCGCTATCGCGGGACGGCACTGATCCCGGCGTGCGAGCACGGGCACGTCGAGAACGTGAAGCTGCTGATCGCCGCCGGGGTGGACGTGGATCACGTCAACAACTCGGGCTGGACCTGCCTGCTGGAGGCGGTGATCCTCGGCAACGGCGACGCGGACCACGTGGAGACGGTCCGCCTCGTGCTCAACGCGGGCGCCCGCCCGGACCTCGCGGACCGGCAGGGCGTCACCGCGCGACAGCACGCCGTCGCGCGCGGGCAGACCGCCGTCGCCGCGGAGATCGACCGGCACCACTGAGACAGTATTGGCAAGGCTCGCCTATTTAGTGCAATACTCTCCGGTAAATACCGAGAGAGGCGGCGAGATGCCCGAACCCACCAACGAACTCCCGCTGCACGCTCGCAGGACCGAGGACCTGCCCGGCCACTGGCTGCTCGCACGCCTCGGCAAGCGGGTGCTCCGGCCCGGCGGCCGGAAGATGACCAAGGACCTGCTCACCGACGCGGGCCTGCAGGGTGCCGACGTGGTCGAACTCGCCCCCGGCCTGGGCAAGACCGCTGCCGAGATCGTGGGCCGCGCCCCCGCGTCGTACGTCGGCGTCGAATCCGACCCGGCCGCCGCGGACTGGACGGGCGCGGCGGTGGGTGCCGCCGGCCGCGTCGTTGTCGCGGAGGCCCAGGCCACCGGCCTGGACGCGGGCAGCGCCGACGTCGTGATCGGCGAGGCGATGCTGACGATGCAGACCGAGCGCGGGAAGAAGGAGATCGCCGACGAGGCGCACCGCGTCCTCCGCCCCGGCGGCCGCTACGCGATCCACGAGCTCGCGCTGCACCCCGACACGCTGCCGGACGAGACCAAGACCGAGATCCGCAAGGCCCTCGCCCGATCGATCAAGGTGAACGCGCGCCCGCTCACCGAGGACGAGTGGCGGGCGACGCTCGACCGGTCGGGCTTCGATGTCGAGGTCGTCCGGTTCGCGCCGATGGCACTGCTCGAGCCCCGGCGCGTCATCGCCGACGAGGGCGTCGCGCGGACCCTGCGGTTCGTGGGCAACGTCCTGCGCGACGGTCCGGCACGCAAGCGCATTCTCGCGATGCGCACGGTGTTCACCCGGCACAAGGCCAACCTGGCCGCGATCGAGATCGTCGCCGTGAAGCGGTCGGAGGCGTGAGCGCGGGCTGGGCCGAGGTCGACGGGCTCGCCGCGGGAACCCCGAAGGCCGGCGACGCCCCCGACGTGAAGCTGCGGCAGCGCACCGACGCCGCACGCATCATCCAGATCACCTTCGCCGCAGGCCAGAGCATGCCCGGACACAGCGCGCCCCGGCCGATCGTGCTCCTCGGGCAACGCGGCACCGTCACCGTCGAGATCGACGGCGATGTGGTCGTTCTCGAGTCCGGGCGGGCGGTCCAGCTCGACGAGCGCGTCCCACACTCCCTCACCGCGGTCACCGACGCCGACGTCACCCTCATACTGGTGGGGTGAGCGCCCGGGCCCCGGGCGAGAGGGTCCGGGAGGTCATGCGCATGGAATCGGCGGGACGCGACGGGGTGCTGACGCTCGTGCGCACGAGGGGTCCGATGACCGCCACCGAGGTCGCCGACGCGCTGGACGTCCACGTGAGCACGGCCCGGTTCCACCTGACCAACCTGGTGGAGTCCGGCCTGGTCGAGACTGCTCCGGACAAGCGACGCACCGTCGGCCGGCCGCGCGTCACCTACGCTGCCCGCCCGCAGGCGCCGACGGGCGAGCTCCTCGGACTGCTCCTCGCACAGCTCGGTCCCACGCCCGAGCTACGCGAGCGGGCGGCGGCCGACGCCGGCCGACTGTGGGCCGCGTCGCGCACCGTCGTCGCGCCGTCCGACGGCCTGCCGGACCCCGCGGCCGTCGCGGGCGCGATCCTGCGCGTCCTCGGCTTCGAGATCGAGTCCACGACCAGCGCGTTCGGAACGCACACGCTGCAGATCTGCGCGTGCCCGCTGCAGAGCCTGGCGGGCGGCTCACCCGAGGTCGCGCGCGGCGTGGTCCGGGGCGCCGTCGAGCAGGCCCTCGCGATCGCCTCACCCTCTCTCGGCTCGCAGTACGCGGTGCACGTGCAACCGGATCCCCACGGCGACTGCGCGATCGGCGTCCGCCTGGCCCCGATGGCAGTCCGCAGCGTGTGATCGACATCTCCACAAGGCGAGCCTTGCCTAATTTATTTGAATGAGTCAGACTCCTTTTTATCCGGGCGACCGTCGTCCGGTGAGAGAGGAACCGATGCCGACCATCCGCCCGCGCACCGTCGCCGCCGCCACGCTCGTCGCCCTCAGCGCGCTCGTGCCCGCCGCTCCCGCCCTCGCCGCCCCCGGCCCTGGATTCCGCGTCACCTCGGAGAACCCCACCGCGGCCGAGCTGAACGACCTGGTCCAGTTCATCGTCACCACGCCCGCCAGCGACGCCGACAAGGCCGCCAACGTCGAGGGCGGCATGTCGTCGGTCGTCGTGCCCCGCACCGTCTACACCCTGGGCCTGTTCCGCGCGCCGCGCGGCTCCAGCGAGGTGACGGGCCCACTGGCCCGCAACGGCAACCGGGTCAGCGGCAACCTGACGGCGAGCTCGGTCGGCATCCCCACCGTCCGGATGAAGGTCGACTTCGTCCGTGAGGGCGGCAACTGGAAGCTCGCCACGAGCTCGATGTGTGAGGGCGTCAAGGCCGTCGGCCTGCCCATCTTCTGCAACGCCTGATGATCGCCGTCCAGGAGCTGCGAGTGCACCGCTCCCGGCGCCCGGTCCTGCGAGGCGTCACGCTCACCGTCCCCGACGGTGCCGTGACCTACCTGCTGGGACGCAACGGCGCCGGCAAGTCGACTCTGCTCCGCGCCGTCGCCGGGCTGGTCCGGCCCAGTGCGGGCACCGTCGACCCGGGCGGCGACATCGGCCTGCACCTGGGCCCGGACACGGCCGACCCTGGTCACACCGTGCGCCGCCACCTGCGCTGGGTCGCCGCAGCGTCGGGGTGCCCGCGGTCGCGCGTGGGCGCCGTGATGGGCGACGCCGGCCTCGGCGAGGTGGCCAGAACCCGGATCGGCGCCCTCTCCCTGGGCTGGCGGCAACGCGTCGCGGTCGCCGCGGCCCTGCTCCCCGAGGCGGGCACCGTCGTCTTCGACGAGCCGCTCAACGGCCTCGACATCGACGCGGCGCTGTGGTTCCGCGGCGTGCTCGCCGACCTCTCCGCCCGCGGCGCGAGCGTCCTCGTCGCGACGCATCACCTCGACGAGGCGTTGCGCACCGGCGACCGGCTCGCGGTACTCGCGGGCGGGCGGATCGTCGGCGAGCACGTCCCGTCGGACTTCGCCGACGGCGCCTCCCTCGAGGCCGTGTACCTGCGCGCGATCGGCGCGGCGGCGTGACGGTCCTCGCCCGGGCCGCCCGCGCGGAGGTGGTGCGCGCCGGAGGACTGCGCGGAGCGGGCGCGGTGCTCCTGGCCCTCGCGATCGCGGTCCCGGCCGCGGTGACACTCGCGGTCGCGGCGCTCGCGGAACACGTCGCGCGGCTCGCGTCGTCCGTCCAGGTCACCGCGGTCGCGACGACGAACTCCGCGTACTGGCTGCTGTCGCTGACCCCGGTCACGTGCTGCGCGGTCGCGGCGTACGCGGCGGCGGGCTCGGCACGCCGCGAGTGGGATCGCTTCCTGGTCCCGAACCAGGCCGTCGGAGCCGCGGCCCGGTGGCTGGTCTTCGGTGGCTTCGCCGCGGCCGCGACCTCGGGACTCACCGCGATCACGCTCGCCGCGCTGCCCCTCGTCTTCCCCCGCGTCTACGGCGACGTGCAACTGGTGAGCGGCGCGGGCGCGCGGATGGTCGTGGTGGGCGGAGTCACCGCGTTCCTATTGGTGGGCGCCGCGATCGGCGTCGCGCTCCTGCTCCGGCATCCAGTCGCGGCCCTGATCGCCGTGGTCGGGTGGGCGGGGATCGTCGAGCCCGGCATCGCACTGGTCCCCGGCGCGGCGAACGCCCAGCGGTACATGCCCTTCCTCAACGCCATCTACGCGAGCGGGCAGGAGCTGATCTTCGCGCCGCCCTGGTCGCCCGACGGTGCCGTCGCCTACCTCGCCGCACTCTGCCTCGGCGTGTTCGCAGCGGGACTGCTCAGCAAGCTCAGGCCGCTTCGCTGCGCTGCGCCTCGGCCTCGGTGAGGTGCTCGGAGAGGAAGGCGACGGCCGTCTTGTACGCGGCCCACGACTCGGGCGTCAGGCCCGCGCTGACGACGAAGGCGTGCACCTGTCCGTCGTAGACGTGCACCTCGTTCTCGACCTCGGCGCGGTCAAGGGCGGCGTGCAGCTCCAGCGAATCCAGCTCCAGCGCTTCGCGGCTCGCGGCGAACAGAATGCTCGGCGGGAAGTAGCGGGCGGTGGCGTCCGTGGTCATGTCCTCCGGACCGCGCAGTTCCTCCGGACCGCGGCCCAGCACCGTGCGCAGCTTGCGGATCTTGCCCAGCGGCAGCATCGCGTCGTGCCGCGAGGAGCGCGGAAGACCGGCGCTGATGTCGAGGAACGGGGAGAAGCCCGCGAACGCCGTCGGCCCCTGGATACCCGCCTCGGCGGCGTACTGGATCACTTTCGCGCACACGAAGCCGCCGGCGGAGTCGCCCGCTACGAGGATCCGGTCGACCTCGCCCGAGTCCAGCAGCTCGCGGTACGCGGCGAAGCCGTCGGCGACGGACGTGCCGACGCCACCGTCGGGGTACTGCCGGTACTCGACGTTGTAGACCGGCACCCGCAGGCCGCGAGCCAGCAGCACCGCGATCCGCCGGTGGGTGTCCAGGTTGCAGCCGATGAACGCGCCGCCGTGGTAGTAGACGAGGGCAGCGCGCGGGTGCGGGTCGGCGTCACCGTCGGGAATGATGCGTTCGGTGGGCACGCCGCCGAGGAGGATCTTCTCGATCCGCACGCCGCGCACCGACTGGGGCACCCGGCTCAGGTACGGCTCCGCGGCGCGGAGGATCGGCAGGGTCCGATCGCTCATCGGGAAGACCCGGAAGATGGTCTTCATCACGATCCGGACGAACCACAGCACGATCAGGGCGCGCACACTGCGGCCACGATGAGCGATGACGGCCATGTCGAACACTCCTTGTTACTGGCCAGTAATCTGTGCCACCAGGATAGCCCCGCCGGTCGATGCGGCGACATCCGCGTGACCTGACACAATCAACCCGAAGTTCTGTGTTCTCTGTCGTGCCCGTCTGCATAACCGGAGGAAGTCGGCCATCGTGGTCCCGAACGAGATCCCCCCGCAGTACCTGTTGTCCGCCCAAGCACCCGAGCCACGCACCCTGATCGACATCCTCCGGGCGACCGTCGACGCCTACCCCGAGGTGCCCGCCATCGACGACGGCGACGCGGTCCTTACCTACTCCGAGCTGTGGGAGGAGGTTCTCGAGGGCGCCGCCTTCCTCGGCCGCAGCGGCGTGCAGGCCGGCGACCGCGTCGGCATCCGGATGCCGTCCGGGCACCGCTCGCTCTACATCGCGATCCTCTCGACGCTCGCCGCGGGCGCCGCGTACGTGCCCGTCGACGCCGACGACCCGCAGGAGCGGGCCGACCTCGTCTTCGGGGAGGCGCACGCCGCCGCGATCTTCACCGGCGACGGGCTGTGGCGCGCGCCGTCGACCAAGGAGCGGGCGGCGGCGATCGAGGCCGGCACCGTCGAGCCCGGCAACCGCCTGCCCGTGCCCTACGACGACTCCTGGATCATCTTCACGTCCGGATCCACCGGCACTCCGAAGGGCGTGGCCGTCACGAACCGCAACTCCGCGGCCTTCGTCGACGCCGAGGCGCGCCTGTTCCTGCAGGACGAGCCGCTGCGTCCCGGCGACCGCGTGCTCGCCGGCCTGTCCGTCGCCTTTGATGCCTCGTGCGAGGAGATGTGGCTCGCCTGGCGCCACGGCGCGTGCCTGGTGCCCGCGCCGCGCTCGCTGGTGCGGTCCGGCATGGACCTCGGGCCCTGGCTGGTCTCGCGCGACATCTCCGTGGTGTCGACGGTGCCTACGCTCGCCGCCATGTGGCCCGCGGAAGCGCTGGAGGCGGTCCGCCTGCTCATCTTCGGCGGTGAGGCCTGCCCGCCCGAGCTGGCGCAGCGGCTCGCCGTCGACGGCCGCGAGGTGTGGAACACTTACGGCCCCACCGAGGCCACCGTCGTCGCGTGCGCCGCGCCGCTCGACGGGCAGGGCCCCGTGCGGATCGGCCTCCCCCTACAGGGCTGGGATCTCGCGGTGGTCGACCCCGCCACGTCGCTGCCGGTGGCAGTCGGCCAGTCCGGCGAGCTGGTGATCGGCGGCGTGGGCCTGGCCCGCTACCTCGACCCGGCGAAAGACGCCGAGAAGTACGCGCCGATGGAGACGCTCGGCTGGGAGCGCGCCTACCGCTCCGGCGACCTGGTCCGCCTCGAGCCCGAGGGCCTGCTCTTCGAGGGGCGCGCCGACGACCAGGTCAAGGTCGGCGGCCGCCGCATCGAGCTCGGCGAGGTCGACACCGCGCTGCAGAACCTGCCCGGCGTCTCCGGCGCGGCCGCGGCCGTGCGGAAGAACTCGGCCGGCACGTCGATGCTCGTCGGCTACCTCGCGTCCACGGACCCCGACTTCGACCTCAAGGCCGCCCGCGAGCTGCTCGCCGAGCAGCTCCCGGCAGCGCTGGTCCCGCGACTCGCACTGGTGGACGAGCTGCCGACGCGCACGTCGGGCAAGGTCGACCGGAACGCTCTCCCCTGGCCGCTCCCGGGTTCCGACGACACCGACACCGGCGATCTCGAGGGCACCGCGGCCTGGGTCGCCGAGCGCTGGTCCGGCATCCTCGGCGCGTCGATCACGAGCGAGGACGCCGACTTCTTCGCCGAGGGCGGCGGCTCGCTCAGTGCTGCCCAGCTGGTGACGGCGCTCCGCGAGCAGTACTCGTCGGTCACCGTCGCCGACCTCTACGACCACCCGCGCCTCGGATCGCTCGCGTCGTACCTGGACTCGCTGCGGCCCGCCGAGGTCGCCGAGCCGCGCTACGTCAGGCCGACGCCGCGGTCGACGGGCGTCGCGCAGATCCTGCTGTCAGTGCCCCTCACCACCCTCACCGGCCTGCAGTGGCTCACGTGGATGGCGATCGCCAACAACGTCTTCGCCTGGGCCACCGGCTCGACGCTGCTGCCCACGCTGAACTGGTGGGTCGTCCTCGCGCTGTTCCTGGTGTTCATCACCCCGATCGGGCGCATGGCGCTGTCGGTGATCGCCTGCCGCCTCTTGCTCGGCGGCCTGCAGCCCGGCGTCTACCGTCGGGGCGGCCCCGAGCACCTGCGACTGTGGATCGCCGAGCGGTTCACCGCGGCGTCGGGCGCCGAGAACCTCTCCGGCGCACCGTGGATGATCTACTACGCCCGCGCCCTCGGCGCCACCATCGGCCGCGGCGTCGACCTGCACGCCCTGCCCCCGGTCACAGGCATGCTCGAGCTGGGCGACCACGCCTCCGTCGAGCCCGAGGTCGACCTCGCAGGCCACTACCTCGACGGCGACGAGCTGCACATCGGCGCGATCAGCATCGGCGAGGAGGCCTCGATCGGGGCACGGTCCACGCTGCTGCCCGGCGCGAAGATCGGCAAGCGTGCCGAGGTCGGCCCCGGCTCCGCGGTATTCGGCAAGGTCAAGGCGAAGCAGCACTGGGCCGGCTCTCCCGCGGAGAAGATCGGCAAGGCCGAGCACCCGTGGCCCGCGGAGCATCCACCGCGCAAGCCTTACTGGGTGTTCGTGTACGGCGTCAGCTCGGTTCTGCTGGCCGGCCTGCCGATGGTCGCGATCGGTGCGGGGCTCGCGCTCCTCGGTTGGATCGTGCGCGACGATTCGAACCTCAAGGAGGCGGCGCTGCACGCCCTTCCGGCCCTCCCCGTCGCGGTGATCGTCTCGCTCACCGTGTACGCCCTGCTCACCCTGATCGCCGTCCGGCTGCTCGCGATCGGCCTCAAGCCGGGATACCACGCGGTGCGCAGCCGCATCGGCTGGCAGGTGTGGGCGACCGAGCGCCTCATGGACGCCGCGCGCACCTTCCTCTTCCCGCTGTACGCCTCGCTGCTGACCCCGATCTGGTTCCGCATGCTGGGCACCAAGGTGGGCAAGGACGCCGAGATCTCCACCGCGATGGTGATCCCCAAGTTCACGACGATCGGCGAGGGCTCCTTCCTCGCCGACGACACCATGGTCGGCAGTTACGAGCTCGGCGGCGGCTGGATGCGTATCGATGAGGCGAAGATCGGCAAGCGCGCCTTCCTCGGCAACTCGGGGATGACGGGGCCGGGCCGCCGCGTCCCGAAGGACGGCCTGGTAGCCGTGCTGAGCGCGACCCCGTCGAAGGCGAAGAGCGGCAGCTCCTGGCTCGGCTCTCCCCCGGTCCGTCTGCGCCGCACTGCCGGCAACACGGACTCGACCTTCACCTACAACCCGTCGTTCGCGCTGCGCGTCGCGCGCGGCTCAGTCGAGACGGCGCGCTTGCTGGCCGTCTTCGTCAGCTTCGGCCTCGGCCTGGCGACCTTCGTGTCGCTGAACTACTTCGTGATCAACGTGGGCTGGTGGCTCGCCGCCCTGCTCTCCGGCGTGACCCTGCTCGTGGCCGGCGCGATCGCCTGCTGCGTCGCCGCGGCCGCGAAGTGGCTGGTGGTCGGGCGGATCGGCCGCGAGGAGCACCCGCTGTGGTCCTCGTTCGTCTGGCGCAACGAGCTCTCCGACGCGTTCGTCGAGTGCGTCGCGGCGCCGTGGTTCGCGCACGCCGCCACCGGCACCCCGATCCTCAACCTGTGGCTGCGGATGCTGGGCGCGAAGATCGGCCGCGGCGTCTGGTGCGAGACCTACTGGCTGCCCGAGGCCGACCTCGTGACCCTCGGCGACGCCGCGACCGTTTCGCGCGGCTGCGTCGTGCAGACGCACCTCTTCCACGACCGGATCATGGCGATGGACACCGTGGTGCTCGGCAAGGGCGCCACGCTGGGCCCGCACTGCGTCGCCCTCCCGGCGTCGTCCGTGGGCGACGGTGCCACCGTCGGCCCGGCGTCGCTGGTCATGCGCGGCGACTCGGTGCCCGCCAACACCAAGTGGCAGGGCAACCCGATCTCGCCGTGGATCTTCAACGAGGGCAAGCGCAAGCGCGACTGATCCGGCGATCCGCCACTAGGGTTGGCACCGACACCCCCGACGAAAGGGTCACCCGTGAGCGACGGGCTCGAGATCACCCCGTTCCAGCCGAGCGACGTGGCGGAACTCCTCGTCCTGCAGCGCTGCTGTTGGGTGCAGGAGGCGATCGCGAACGACAGCCTTGAGATCCTGCCGCTGACCGAGACCCACGACGACATCCTGGAGTGGGCCGCACAGTGGGCGACGTTCGTCATGCGGCTCGACGGCCGGCTGATCGGCGCGGTCCGCGGCCGGGCGGAGCCGAACCACCGCTGGCACATCGGACGCATCATGGTGGCGCCGGATCTCGCGGGTCGCGGCCTCGGCACCGAGCTCATCGCCCTCATGGAGTCGCTCGCCCCACAGGGCACGGCAGAGTTCGTCATGTTCACCGGCGCGGGGAGCGCGCGCAACATCCGGACGTACGAGCGCGCGGGCTACGTCGTCTCCGATCCCGAGCCCGCGCCGCACGGCGGCGTCGCCACCGTGACGCTGCGCAAGCCGGTAAGGTGATCATCCGACCCCCGAGCGAAAAGGAAGTGGATCAGTGGTGCGCAAGTCGGCCAGGCCGAAGCTCGTCGCAGCACCGAATCCGCAGCACGCGCGCGCAGTGGATCCGTACATCCCCGGCCACGGCAACCCCGGTTACCGGGTCTCGCGGTACGACCTCGAGCTGACGTACAAGGTCGAGAGCAACCGCCTCGAGGGCAAGGCGGAGATCACCGCGACGACGAACGAGCCGCTCAAGCGGCTGGCGATCGACCTCTCCGCCGCGCTGACCGCGTCCAAGATCACGATCAACGGGCGCCGTCCGCAGCGGTACGCGCGGCGGGGCGGCAAGCTGGAGCTCACTCTCGCGTCCGAGGTGCCCGCCGGCGCCGCGATGACGATCTCCATCCGGTACGCGGGCACGCCGAAGCCGATCCGGTCGACGTGGGGCGAGGTCGGCTGGGAGGAGCTGTCCGAGGGCGTCATCGTCGCCTCACAGCCGAGCGGCGCACCGTCGTGGTTCCCGTGCGACGACCATCCCGCCTCCAAGGCCTCGTACCGCATCGCCATCACAACCGACTCGCCGTACCGCGTCGTCTCCAACGGCAAGCTCGTCTCCCGCAAGGTCTCGGCCGCGCACACCACCTGGGTCTACGAGCAGGCCGCGCCGATGGCGTCGTACCTCGCGACCATCCAGATCGGCAGCTACGACCTGCTCAAGGTCGCCGAGAAGCCGGTGCCTATCCGGGCGGCTGTCCCGGCGCGCCTCACCTCCGACTTCCAGCGCAGCTTCGGCAACCAGGAACGCATCATGCGCGCCTTCACCCGCTGGTTCGGCCCGTACCCGTTCCCGGAGTACACCGTCGTCGTCACCGACGACACGCTGGAGATCCCCGTCGAGGCCCAGACCGTTTCGATCTTCGGAGCCAACCACTGCGACGGGACACGGCACGCCGAACGCCTCGTCGCCCATGAGCTGGCGCACCAGTGGTTCGGCAACTCCCTGACGCTGACCCGGTGGAAGGACATCTGGCTGCACGAGGGCTTCGCCTGCTATTCCGAGTGGCTGTGGGCGCAGGAGTGCGGCGAGGCGACCACCCAGCAGATGGCGGCGCGCTACTACGCGAAGCTCGCGGGCTCGCGGACCGACATCGTGGTCGGCGACCCGGGCCCGGACCTGATGTTCGACGACCGCGTCTACAAGCGCGGCGCGCTCACGGTGCACGCGGTGCGCGTGGCGCTCGGCGACCCCGCGTTCTTCACGATGCTCCACGAATGGACGTCCGAGTTCGCCCACCAGTCGGTGACGACCGAGGATCTGATCACGCTCGCGGCGAAGTACAGTCCGGAGCCGCTCCGGAACCTGTGGCGCACCTGGTTGTACGAGACCGCGCTGCCGCCGCTCCCGGTGCTCACCGCGCTCTGAGCCGATCCCGCCCGCCCCGGCGCGGGGCGGGTGGAAACTTTCTGTGGGGACGATGTCGAAACGGGGTCGTCCCGTTCGACGCCTGTACGAGACACGCTCACCACCACAGAAGAAGGACTGATCGATATGCCTCGTTTCATGGGATTCGTACGGATGGCCGAGGGACCCGAGGTCGGCACGCCGCCCAAGGCGCTCTTCGACGCGATGGACGTCTACATCGGCGAGCAGGCCGCGAAGGGCCACTTCCTCGACGGCGGCGGCCTCTACGGCTCGGAGGACGCCATCAACTTCGTCGTCCGCAAAGGCGAGATCACCCGGGTCGACGGCCCGTACGCCGAGTCGAAGGAGATCGTGGGCGGCTGGTCGCTGCTGCAGTACGACACCGTCGAGGAGGCGATCGTCGCATCGGAGGAGTTCGCGCAGCTGCACGCCACGCACTGGCCCGAGCTGAACATGGTCTCCACGCTCCGGCAGATCGCCGACGAGCCGCCCACGCCGGCCGAGGACTGACGCGCCCGGCGGTGGTCCCGCCTACGCTGGTCGAGTGCCAGCCGGGACCACCGCCGAAGCGATCACCGCCACCTGGCGGGCCGAATCCACGCGCCTCGTCGGCGCGCTCATCCGCATGACCCGCAGTATCCAGCTCGCGGAGGACCTCGCGCAGGACGCGCTGGTCGCCGCCCTGGAGCAGTGGCCGGAGACGGGTGTCCCCAACAACCCGGCCGCGTGGCTCATGACCACCGCGAAGCGCCGCGGCGTCGATTCGATCCGCCGCGCCGAGAACCTGCGCCGCAAAACCGAGGAGATCGGTCGCGGCCTGCGGGAGGACGACGGTATGCCCGACCTCGACGCGCAGATCGACTTCATCGAGGACGACGCGCTGCGCCTGATCTTCCTGTCCTGCCACCCGGCGCTCACCCCCGAATCGCGCACGGCGCTGACCCTGCGCGTGGTCGGCGGGCTCACCACCGGCGAGATCGCGCGCGGCTTCCTGGTCCCCGAGAAGACGATGGGCCAACGCATCTCCCGCGCGAAGAAGACGCTCACCACGGCCCGCGCCGAGTTCAAACTACCCGTCGGCGAGGAGCGCACGCGCCGCCTCGACGACGTCATGGCCGTGATCTACCTGATCTTCACCGAGGGCTACTCCGCTGCCGCCGGCGACGACTGGATGCGTCCCGACCTCGCCCGCGAAGGCATTCGGCTGGCGCGCATGCTCGCCGAGCTCGCGCCCGACGAGCCCGAGGCCCACGGCCTGCAAGCCTTGGTCGAGTTGCAAGGTTCCCGCATCGACGCCCGCACAGACGCCGGCGGTGCCCCCGTCCTCCTGGACAACCAGGACCGAGACCGCTGGGACCGGCTCCTCATTCGACGGGGCCTGGCCGCCCTCCGCCGGGCCGAGGAACTTGCCGCCCGCGGGATCCCGGTGGGCCGGTATTACCTGCAGGCCGCGATCGCCGCGCAGCACGCCCGCGCGTCGACGCCCGCCGACACCGACTGGCCGCGGATCGCCCGCCTGTACGACACGCTGGCCCAGGCGGCACCCGGTCCGGTCGTGGAGGTCAATCGTGCTGTGGCGCACTGCCGGGCGTTCGGCCCCGACGCAGGCCTGACGGTGCTCGACGCCGTCGAGCCGGCCGCCTTCGGCGACGCACCGCTCGTGCCGAGCGTCCGCGGCGACCTGCTCGAGCGCGCCGGGCGGCACGCGGCGGCGGCGGAGCAGTTCGATGAGGCCGCGCGCCGTACACGCAACGAAGGCGAACGAACGCTCCTTCAGGGACGGGCTGCTGCGAACCGAACCCGATGAACCTTCGACACCGCTGCGCGCGACACGCCGCGCGCCGGGCCGCGACGGCCGTCAGAAGTGTCGAACTTTCACTGCCCTTGCCACACGGGCAGCGCGCCCGCGGCGAGCGCCTCCGCCAACGACGGTGCCGCGGTGTCCTTCTCGGAGAGGATCGGCGGCACGTCGTCGGGCCAGGCGATCGCGAGCTCCCGGTCGAGCGGGTCGACGCCGTGCTCGGCGGATGGGTTGTACTCGGACGAGACGTGGTAGGCCACCGCGGCGCCGTCGGTGAGGGCGCAGAAGCCGTGCCCGAGCCCCTCCGCGAGATACACGGTGCGGTGCCCCTCGGAATCGAGGCGCACCGTCTCGACCGCACCGAAGGTGGGCGAACCGACCCGCAGGTCGACGATCACGTCGAGGATCGCGCCGTGCAGGCACGCCACCAGCTTCGCCTGCCCCGGGGGGACATCCGCGTAGTGGATGCCGCGCACGGCGCCCACGCGGTTCACCGAGACGTTGGTCTGCGCCACGACGAGCTCGTGGCCGGTGGCCTCACGGAACGCGGACGCCTTGAACAGCTCGAAGAACTCGCCGCGCGGGTCCGGCCGAACGATCGGGTCCAGGACGAAGGCGCCGGCGATGGGCAGCGGGACGACGTTCACCGGCCCTCCTCGAGCAGTCCGTGCAGGTACGTGCCGTAGCCCGACTTGGCGAGCCGGTCCGCGTGGTCGCGCAGCTGCGCGTCGTCGATGAAGCCGCTCCGCCACGCCACCTCCTCGGGGGCGCCGATCTTGGTGCCCTGCCGCTGTTCCACCGCGCGCACGTAGCCGGTGGCGTCGGCGAGGGCGTCGAAGGTCCCCGTGTCGAGCCAGGCTGTGCCGCGCGGCAGCACCTCGACCGTCAGCCGCCCCGCCTCCAGGTAGTACCGGTTGACGTCGGTGATCTCGAGCTCGCCGCGCGGCGAGGGCTTCAGATTCCGCGCGACGTCGACCACCGACGGGTCATAGAAGTACAGGCCGGGAACCGCGTACGGGGACCGGGGATGCTCCGGCTTCTCCTCGAAGCCCACGGCGCGCCCGGCACCGTCGAACTCGATGACCCCGTAGGCGCGGGGATCGGCGACCCGGTACGCGAAGACGGCGCCGCCATCGATCCCGTCGAACCGCCGCAGCTGCGTGCCGAGCCCCGGGCCGTAGAAGATGTTGTCGCCCAGGATCAGCGAGACCGTCTGGTCGCCGATGAAGTCCGCGCCGAGCACGAAGGCCTGCGCCAGCCCCTCGGGTCGGGGCTGCACCACGTACTCGATCCGGATCCCGAACTGGGAGCCGTCGCCGAGCAGCCGCCGGAACTGCTCGGCGTCGCCCGGCGTCGTCACGACCAGCACCTCGCGGATGCCCGCGAGCATCAGCGTCGAGAGCGGGTAATAGATCATCGGCTTGTCGTAGACGGGGAGCAGCTGCTTGCTCACGCCGACGGTGATCGGGTGGAGCCTGCTACCCGTGCCGCCGGCCAGGATGATCCCTCGCATGCTGCGACTCTATCGGATCACATAACTATCCTTGTGAAACCGGTCGTTCTTGTCACGATAGTTCTATGAGAAGGAAGATCTGGCTCATCACGGCTGTCGCACTCGCCGTGGCCCTGGCATTGCCCCTGGGCGTCCGGATAGCGGTGGCGAACACCTTCGCCTTCGACGAGCACCGCGTGAGCATCCCGGTCACCGACGCGGTCGCGGCCGGCGGGACCGCCCCCGACGCACACACCGGCGGCCGCCTCGACGGCGTACTCACCACCCCGAAGGGCGGCTCCGGCCGCCACGGCCTCGTCGTCTTCGTGCACGGCGACGGGCCGGCGAACGCCTCCCGGGACGACGCCTACCTCCCCATCTGGGAGGCCTTCGCCCGGGCCGGCTACGCCACCCTGTCGTGGAACAAGGCCGGCGTCGGCGGCACACCGGGGAACTGGCTCGACCAGTCACTCGCCGACCGCGGCGCCGAGGTCGCCGCAGCCCTCGACTGGGCCCGCACCCGGCCCGAGATCGACACCGGCCGCATGGGTGCGTGGGGCGTCAGCCAGGGCGGCTGGGTCCTGCCGCCCCTGGCGGCACGGCGCCCGGACCTCCGCTTCCTCGTCCTCGTCGGCGCGGCGATCAACTGGCTGCGACAGGGCGAGTACAACCTCCGCTCGGACCTGCGCGACGCCTCCGACGAGGAGAAGCGACGGGCGCTCGCCCGCCGCACCGCGAACATCGCACTGCTCGAGCACGGTGCCACCTACCAGGAGTACCTCGCGGCGGAGGTGGACAGGAAGCCGATGACCGAGAAGCGCTACGGCTTCGCCCTGCGCAACTTCCGCGCCGACGTCACGCCCGAACTGGGACGCATCGCCGTTCCCACCCTGCTCCTCCTTGGCAGCGCGGACCGTAACGTGGACACCCCGGAGACCGCGCGCGTCTACGCCGCACGGATGCACCCCGGGATGCTCACCGAACACACCTTCCCCGGTGCCACGCACAGCCTGACCCGCGACGACATCGAGTACCGCAGCGACGATCCCCGGGTCATCGCCAGGGCGATCGTGGCGCCGCGCGACATCTACGCGCCCGGCTACCTCGCCGCCCTGGCCGACTTCGCCTCCCGGCAGACGGCCGCGCGATGAGGTCGCCGTTCTGGGCGCGGGTGCTCCGCTCGCTCCCCGGGGCGTTCACCCGGCCCGGTCCGGGCGACCTGCCGGCCTTCTTCGCCACCGCGGACGGCATCGTCGAAGGGCGGCCCGTCCGGGTCTGCGCGCGCCTCGAGACCGACGGTGCGCTGCTGCACGACATGGCCGCCGTCACCGCGGTCCCCGCGGCGCTGGCGACGGCGCAGCTTCCGGGCGTGCGCCGCCCCGGGGTGCACCCGCCCGACGCCGTGCTCGACGCTCCGCGGCTGTTCGCCGACCTCGCGGTAGCGTTTCCGGGCACGCGCGTGATCGTCGAGGAGGAGACCGGATGGCTGACGGACTGATCTCCACGCGCGCGCTCATCGAGGCGATGCTCCGCGAGGACGCAACGATCGACGCGGGCGAGCTGTACGCGGTCGCCGACGCGCTCGGCATGGGCGATCAACAGGTGCGCCTCGCGATCAAGCGGCTCGTGACGGAGGGCCGATTCACCGTCGCCGGACGGGGCCGCGGCGCCGTCCTCACCGCGACCGACGCCACCCGCGCGGGCCTCGAACCCGATCGCGAGCACGTCCGACTGATGTACGCGCAGGACCGGGGGGACGCCCCCTGGGACGGCGTCTGGCACCTCGCAGGATTTGCCGTGCCCGAGTCCGAGCGAGAGGCCCGCAGCGCGCTCCGGGACGCCATCCTCGCGCTCGGCGGCGCTCCCGTCCAGGGCGGCCTCTACGTCTCCTCCCACGCGTGGGAGGAGACGCTGCGCGAAACCGCTCGCGAAGCCGGCTCGGAGGCCTACCTCACCATCCTGAGCTGCACCGACCTCGACGTCGGAGGCGCGCGCGGCGCGGCGGCCGCACAACGGCTATGGCCCCTCGACGGCCTGGCCGACGGGCACCGTCGGCTCGCGGACCTGGCGACCGAGGCACTCGCCCGGATCCCGAATGCGACGCACGCCGAGCGGCTCGCGCTCACCGTCGGGCTCGTCGCCGAATTCACGCGCGCGCACGATCCCGACCCCCTGCTGCCGCCGGAGTTGCTGCCACCGAACTGGATCGGGGCGCGGGCGCGGACCGACGCCGCTCGCGCATGGGCGACGCTCGCCGCCGCGGAGGCCGACTCGGCCCTGCGCCTCCTGCGCTGGTTCGACGTGCCCTTGCAACCCCACTAACCTGGTCCCATGCACATCGTGGTCACCGGCGGCGCCGGCTTCATCGGCGCGAACTTCGTCCGGCGCACCGCCCGGATCCGTCCGGACGTGCGGATCACGGTGCTCGACGCGCTGACCTACGCCGCGAACGAGTCGTCGCTCGACGACCTGCGCGAGCGGATCGACTTCATCAAGGGCTCGATCGCGGACCCCTCCGTCGTCGACGAGGTGGTCGCCGGCGCCGACGCGGTGGTGAACTTCGCCGCCGACACGCACAACGACAACTCGCTCAGCGACCCGTGGCCCTTCCTGGACACCAACATCCGCGGCACGGCCGTGCTCCTCGACGCCGTTCGCCGCCACGACGTCCGGCTGCACCACATCTCCACCGACGAGGTCTTCGGCGACCTTCCGCTGGACACACCCGAGCGGTTCACCGAGGACACCCCGTACCGGCCGTCGAGCCCGTACTCAGCGTCCAAGGCGTCGTCGGATCACCTGGTGCGGGCGTGGGTCCGCAGCTTCGGCGTACGCGCGACGATCTCCAACTGCTCCAACAACTACGGCCCGTACCAGCACGTCGAGAAGTTCATCCCGCGGCAGATCACGAACATCCTTGAGAACGAGCGTCCGAAGCTCTACGGTGCGGGCGCGAACGTGCGCGATTGGATCCACGTCGACGATCACAACGACGCGGTGTGGGCGATCCTGGAGCGCGGCACGATCGGCGAGACCTACCTGATCGGCGCCGATGGCGAGCGCTCCAACCGTGAGGTACTCCGCACTCTGCTGGCCCTCATGGGCCGCCCGGCCGACGACTTCGACACCGTCCCCGATCGGCCCGGGCACGACCTGCGCTACGCCATCGACTCGAGCAAGCTCCGCCGCGAATTGGGCTGGGCTCCGACGCACGCCGACCTCGACGCCGGCCTGCGCGCCACCGTTGACTGGTACCGGGAGAACCGAGCGTGGTGGGAGCCCGGCAAGGCGGGGGTCGAGGCGGCCTACGCGCGGCGCGAAGCCACTTCCTGATGTCGCCGATCGTGTGATCTTCGACCGAACCGACGCAGAAAGCAATGGTCCGGCACGAAAACCTGTTTCAATTGTCGCGACATCACATGCGACCCGACCGTCCGGACACGCGCCGGCGGCCGAAGAGATTCCGAGGTGACCACCCATGCCGCCCGAAGGCACCCCCGCCGCCACCGCCGCTGCGCCCGCTTCCGCCCCATCGCGGGAGGATCTCGATACCGCGGGGCAGCGCGAGCGGCGTAAGCGCATCATCGACGCCACGCTGGCGCTCGCCCGCAAGGGTGGCTACGACGCGGTGCAGATGCGCGCGGTGGCGAAGAAGGCCGACGTAGCATTGGGCACGCTGTACCGCTATTTCCCGTCGAAGGTTCACCTCCTGGTCGCAGGACTGGTAAGCCAGTTCGAGCGGGCAGGCGAACGGATGGAGAAGACCACCATTCCCGGCGACACCGCCGCGGAACGCCTGATGTTCGTGCTGGATCGCAATACTGAATCCCTGCAACGAGCCCCCTTGCTCACTGAGGCCATGGTGCGCGCGTTCATGTTCGCGGACGCGACCGCAGCCGCCGAAGTCGAACATGTGGGCCGCCTTCTCGAGGAGATGTACGCACGCGCCCTCGGAATCAAGGAACCCGACGAGCGGCAACGCGACATGTTCCACTTGATCGCCGATGTGTGGATGGCGAACCTGGTCGCCTGGGTCACCCACCGCGCGTCGGCCACCGAGGTGCAGAAGCGGCTCTCCGTGGCCGTTGATCTCCTCATCAAGGACTGACAACAGCGCAGGTCACTTTGGGTATCCCAGGGAAAAACTGAAACACGTACTAGTTTTGCCCTGACAGTTGATACGCTCCTCTCGAAAATGAGGAGAGGACACCCGATGGTGGTATTCGAAGGCCCGGCGTGAGGGCCGCGGCGCTGTACCGGTTGTACCGGTTGGCCGCGATCTTCACCAAGAGCCTGTCCACGATCGGACGCTCGGTGGTGCTCGCGGGAGAGATCATCTCGTGGACTGTTCGCGGGATCCTGAAGCGGAACTTCGCGGTCGGCGAGATGGTCACCCAGTCGGTGACGCTGCTCCGGGTGACCACGCTGCCGGCCATCCTGGTGGCCATCCCGTTCGGCGCTGTCGTCTCAGTCCAGGTCGGCGCGCTGGTCGACACGGTCGGCGCGAACTCACTGGTCGGAGCCGCGTCGGGCATCGGCATCATCCGGCAGGGCGCACCTCTGGCCACGGGCGTATTGCTCGGCGGCGTCTGCGCCTCGGCCATCGCCGCCGACCTCGGGTCCCGGACGGTCCGCGAAGAGCTGCAGGCCATGCAGGTCATGGGCGTGGACCCGATCGCCCGCCTCATCGCGCCCAGGATGCTCGCCCTCATGATCATCGCGCCGATGCTGCTCGTCGCGATCGTGGCGGTCGCCATGATCGTGGCCCTCACCGTCTCGGTGTGGCAGTTCGGGCTCAGCTCCGGCGGCTTCTGGTCCTCCTTCGGCGCCTTCTCGGCACCGTCGGACCTGGCCTTCGCGGTACTCAAGGCGGAGACCGGCGCGATGATCGTCGGCCTCGTCGCCGGCCTGCGGGGCCTCGAGGCCTCGGGCGGCCCCCGCGGTGTCGCGGACGGCGTGAACTCCTCGGTGGTCCTCTCGATCACCCTCATCTTCCTGTCCTTCCTCGGCCTCACACAGCTGCAAACGATGTTCTTCCCGAGTCAGGTGGCCTGATGACCACCACGAATCCCGCACCGGCGAAGCCGAAGGGCCCGGCTCTGAATTCGAAGCCCGCGAACCTGATCGCCCGCATCGGCGAGGCCGTCGTCTTCGTCGCCCAGTCCATCTACCTGGTTCCCGTCGCGCTGATGAAGTACCGCGGCGAGACCTCACGGGTGCTCAAGCAGCTCGCCTGGGGCCGTGGGTCCGTCGTGGTCGACGGTGGCGTGGTCGTCATGATGGTCATCCTGGGCGCGGCGAGCGGTGCCGCCGTCGCCATCGAGGCCTACGCGGGCCTCAACCTCATCGGCTTCGGCCCGCTCACCGGCGTCATCGGCGGCCTCGCGAACATCCGCGAGATGATCCCCATCTCCGCCGGTATCGGCTTCGCGGCGCAGGCGGGCTGCCGCATGACCGCGCAGATCGGTTCGATGCGGATCGCGGAGGAGATCGACGCCGTCGAGGCCCTCGGCATCCGCTCGATCCCCTACGTGGTCAGCACCCGCCTGATCGCCGGCATCGTCGTGGTGATCCCGGCGTACATGCTCACGCTGCTGCTCGCCTTCCTCACTTGCAAGCTCATCGTGGTCGTCTTCCACGGCCAGGCGCTGGGCACCTACAACCACTACTTCGAGCAGTTCCTCAGCCCGGGCGACATCGCCCTGTCGACGCTCAAGGCCGTGGTCTTCTGCGCCGCCGTCACGATCATCCACTGCTACTACGGGTTCTTCGCCAAAGGCGGCCCGGAGGGCGTCGGCCTCGCCAGCGGCCGCGCCGTGCGCGCCAGCCTGGTCACGGTGCTCACGCTCGACTTCATCCTGACCATCATGTTCTGGGGCATCACCCCCACGATCATCTTCAAGGGTTAGGGGGACAGACCGATGTACGAACTGCTCGGCGGCACACCAGGTCGCCAGCAACGCGTCTTCGTCACCGTCGGCATCGCGGCGATCGCCGTCGTCCTGATCGCCGTCCTGGCGGGCGTCGTCTCCTCCCGGATCCCCGCGTCCGACCCGCGGCTCGCGCTCACCGTCGAATCCGCCGACGTCGGACCCGGCGTCAAGACCGGCACGCGGGTCACCCTGCGCGGCGTGCCCGTCGGCGAGGTCGAGTCCGTGGTGATCCCGCGTGCGGGCCAGGCCCGCGTGGCCGTCCGCTTGGACCGCAGCAGCCTCCGCGGCCTCACCGATGCGCTGTCCGTGCGGTACCAGCCCGGCAACTACTTCGGCGTCACCGAGATGGCACTGGTGCCGGGACAGGGCGGTACGGACCTGCGCTCGGGCAGCACGCTGCGCCCCCGCTCCAGTAACGACACGATCTCCGACCTGCTCACGCGCAGCGCGGTATCGGTGTCCGGCGTGATGACGCCCAAGCTGATCGAGGTGACCCGGAAGGCCACCCAGTACACCCAGGCGATCACGCCGCTGCTGCAGGTGGCGTTCTCCGTCGAACAGCAGAACGCGCGGTCGGTGAAGGTGCCGATCGGGTCCACGCTGCGTACCGTCCGCACCACGCTCGACGGTGCGCCGGGCCTGGTCGAGGGGGCGTTCGAGGGCTGGTTCGTGCCGCAGATGCGGGGTGGCGAGGTCGCGGGCACGCTCGACTACACGGTCAACAACTACGAGAAGATCGACAAGACGACCACGCTCCTCGGCACCGGCTTCTTCACGCCGCTGGCGGACATGTTCGGCTCGCACGAGACCGAATTCACACCGGGCACCGTCATGCTGCGGGTCATCATGGACAGCACCACCAAGGTGATGCGCACCGTGAGCGTCCCGCGCCAGATCGTCCCGCTGATCAGCGGCGTCAACAGCGCCTTCATCACCGTTCCGGAGGGCACCGCACTGCGCATGAACGTCGTCGCCGATCGACTCCCGGGCGCCGCCTCGGTCCTCGAAGGGGGGCGATGACATGCGCGCCAAGAACACTCGCGCCACCATCACCCTCGCGATCGCCCTGATCGTCACGCTCGTCATCGCGGCGGGCATCTTCGCGGCGCTGCGCAACCCGGCCGGCGGCGAGACCCGCGACTACGAGGCACACCTCTCCGATGCCTCCGGCCTGCGGGTGGGCAGCGACGTGCGGTTGCGCGGCGTGCTCATCGGGAAGGTCACGGCGGTCGAGGTCCGCGGCAGCGCGGACGGGAACGGCAACGAGGCCGTGATCGGCTTCTCCGCGCAGGACGACCACCCCGTCACCTCGACCACGCGGCTCGCGGTGAAGTACCGCAACCTCACCGGCGAGCGGTTCATCGAGGTCCAGCCCGGCAGCTCCGCGGGCGGTGCCCCCACCACGTCGATCCCCATGTCGCGCACCACCCCGTCGTTCGACATCACGACCCTGTTCAACGGACTGGCGCCCGTGCTCCGCACCCTGAGCCCCGAGGACGTCAACGAGCTGACGCGGAATCTGTTGGGGTTGTTGCAGGGCGACGACACGACAGCCGCACAGACCTTCGGCGCGATCGACAAGATCACGGCGAACCTGGCCGACCGGCAGACCGTCATCAAGACGCTCATCGACAACGTCACGCGTGTCGCCAACATGATCAACGACTACTCGCCGCAGGTCGTGGAGTTCATCCTCAACTTCGACCTACTGCTGACGAAGGTGCTGGAGAACCTCGACGAGTTCCGGCGCACCGCCACCTACGGCCCCGGCTTCGGCGCCGCGACCAACCGGGTGCTCACCGCTCTCGGCCTGTCCAAGGACCTCGACGTGGAGAAGCTCATGCGCACCGCCTTCCAGGACCCGGGCGCCGCGGTGCAGGCGATGGGCAAGCTGCCCGGCCTGTTCACTGGAGTCGCCGCACTGCTGGGCGCGCCACCCGCGCCCTGCTCGAAGGGATCGGCACCGCTGCCGAACAAGGTCACCGTGCTGACCGGCGGAACGAATGTGACGGTGTGCCTGAAATGATCTTCACCGGACGCCCGCCCTGGCGCGGACTCATCAACCGCAGCACCAAGCTCGGCGCGATCGCCGTCGCGGTGGCGCTGCTCATCACGGCCGTTCTGGCCTTCGTTTACCTGCGCCCGCCGGGCCAGAAGGAACTGGCCTTCGTCACGCAGGACGCCGCGCTCATCAAGCCGGGCGTGGAGGTCCGTGCCTCAGGCGTGCGCATCGGCTCCGTCTCCTCGGTCGAGCTCCGCAAGGACGACGTGCAGGTGACCACCCGGATCGACGACTCGGTCTTCGTCGGCGACCAGACCTCCGTCGCGGTCCGCATGCTCACGGTCGCCGGCGGCTTCTACGTAGCGGTAGCCTCCGCCGGACGGGCCGCCCTGGGCGACAAGCCGATCCCGCGGAACCGAGTGAGCCTGCCGTACAGCATCGGCGACCTGCTGCAGGACGTCCCGGAGAAGCTCGAGCCCGTCGACCGCACCCAGCTCGCCTCCTCGATCAAGGCACTGAGCACCGGGCTCGATGCGAACCCCGGCTCGGTGGACAACATCGTGGAGGGCGTGAACTCGCTCCTCGGCCAGCTCACGGAGCAGCGCGACCAGATCGGCCGCATCATCAACGTCAGCACCCAGTACGCGACCGGCTTCGCCGAGCAGCGCGAGACGATCATGAACATGATCCACAAGGCGTCGCTGGCGATCGTCACGCTCGACCAGACCGCGACCAACTTCGGAGTCGCCTACCAGGGCCTCGCCGGGATGTTCGGCAAGATCAAGCCCTTCCTCGATCTGTACTGGAAGTACCGCGACACGCTCGGCGATGCCTTCGCGAAGATGGAGACGGCGCTGAAGACGACCAACGTGACGATCCCGGCCATGATCGGCGAACTGCAGAAGGCGATCGACACCATGCAGAAGAGCCTGGAGAAGCAGGGCAAGCCCATGCCCGCCGATACGGTGCTCGCCAGCCGCCTCTGCTTCCCGACGGCGACGGTGAGCTGCTGATGCGCCCGATGAGGATCTCCTTGCTCGCCGCCGCCGCGGCCTTGCTGGCGCCGCTGGTGCCCGCCGGGATCGGCACGGCCGCGGCCGCGGCCAGCACCCAGTGCGCGTACCTCGCCGACGGCATCGGCTTGTACCCGGACAACGACGTGACGCAGATGGGTGTCAAGATCGGCGCCGTCCGGAAGGTGGAGCCCTCCGGAGACGGGGTGAAGGTCACTTTCGAGGTCTCCGGCCGCACGCTGCCCGCCGCGGTGAAGGCCGTCACGCGGTCGACATCGATCCTCGCGGACCGCTCGCTGGAGCTCGTCGGTAACTACTCGTCGGGGGCCACGCTGAAACCGGGCACCTGCATCACCCGCGAGAACTCGGCGACGCCGAAGTCGATCTCCGAGACCACCTCCGCCGCAACCCGCCTGGTCGACTCCGTCACCGAGGGCGGCGCCTCCGCCGACCTCGGCAGGCTTCTCACGCGCCTCGACACCGAGGTCGGTCCGTCGGTGCCGCCGCAGGCCGCCCGCTCGCTGACGAACCTCTCGACCGTGTTGAGTGATCCGGCGGGCTTCCTCGGCGACGTGACGACCGTGGTGAGCAACGTCCGTCCGCTGATGCAGAGCATGGACCAGCAGTGGGGCGAGCTGCTGCTCACCCTGCAGCACGTGGGGAACGTCCTCGACCAGTACGGCAAGATCACCTTCCCCGCCGTCTCCGAGATCTTCCAGACTCTGCCCGTGTTCTTCCTCGTCGGCGACGACATGATGCGCCGCTACGGCCACATCCTGCGACCCGGCGGCACGATGGCGGCGGACGCCGTCAAACTGGCCGCGACCGGCGTGCGTTCCAACGAGGCGCTTGCGCGCATGCTGCCGGTCTTCGGCTCACAGATCGCGCCGTACCTCCCCCGCGGCGACGAGGCGCCCACCGCCGTCGCGGGCGTGCCCGTCACGACCGTCGCCACCCGCGATCCGAGCGCCCTGTGCGCGCAGATCAACGCGCAGGCGCCGGGCGCCTGCACGGTGGTCGCAGGCAAGGCCCAGACCGCCACCGTCGACCTCGCACAACTGCCGTTCCAGGGAGACCGCTGATGTCCCGCACCCGCAGCACCGTGCGTTGGCTCCCCCGGCGCCTCTCCACCGCTATCGTGGTCGGCGCGGCCGTCCTTCTCGCCGGCTGCGGCGTGAGCCCCGCCAACATGGACATGCGCAATCCGCTCGGCGACGGTGACCAGTACGACGTACAGCTCCAGTTCGCCGACGTACTGAACCTGCCCATCGGCGCACGCATGTCACTCGGCGGCCTGACCGTCGGCCGCGTGAAGGCCGTGAACCTCGGCGAGGACGCCGCGACGGTCACCGTCCGTGTCGACAAGACCGTCTCGCTTCCCTCGGACATCCACGCCGCCGTGCTGCAGGACACCCTCCTCGGCGAGGCCTACGTCCGGCTCGAGACACCCGAGAAGTCCACCGGCACCGCGGCACCGCTCCGCGCCGGTTCGGTCCTGCCGCTGAGCCAGACCAGCCCGCCCCGGTCGGTGGAGAGCACGCTCACCATCCTCGCCGACTACTTCGGCAGCGGATCGGTGCAGGACGTCAGCAAGACGATCACGCGCCTGAACACCGCGCTGCCCAAGGATCGCCCGCAGTTCGACCTGCTCTCCGCGCAGCTCAATCGCGACGTCACCGGCATCGGCGCCAATACCACCGAGGTGAACCGACTGCTCGACGCGGCGACCGACATGGCCGACCGGATCGCCCAGCAGGAGAGGAACTTCAAAGATGTTCTCTCGCCGTACCATCTCAAGTACTGGTCGAACCAGGGCAAGCTGATGTCGAATATCGGCGTGCTGCTACCGGCCGTCGGCGGCATGCTGCAGCAGGGTTCCTGGCTGATCCCACTGATGAACTCGTCCTCCGATCTCTTCGAGCTGCTCACCGCCGACATGGTGTCGCTGGGATCCGCGATCCACGGCGGCTCGATCCTGGTCAACAAGAACCTCGCCCCCTTCCTGAAGAAGCCAGTGGTGAAGGTCGACTCGGTGACCAACACCGCGGGGCAGGACGTCTCCCCCGGCGCACTCAAAGTGCTGCGACTGATCGGACAGGCACGATGACCCGCTCCGGACTCGCCTCCACCCTCGGCCTCATCGCACTGGTGGTCGTCTCCGTGCTACTCCTGGGAAGTCAGGGCGTGCAATGGTTCTCGCCGTCTGACGAGCGCGTCGCGTACATCCGCCTTACCGACGCCAACGGCCTGCAGGAGGGCTCACGCGTCCTCGACCGCGGCGTCGAGGTCGGCAAGGTGCGTGGGCTCACCGTCGACGCCGACCGGGTCGAGGTCGAGGTCGGCTACACCAAGGACACCCGGATAACCCAGGGCGCCAAGGTCCGTGTGCAGAACCTCTCGGGCCTCGGCGAGACCTACCTGACCATCGCCCAGGGCGACGGTGCCGCCGTCCCCGACGGTGCGCGCCTCGAGGGCGTCGTCGACACTGCGGACTCCACCGTCGGCGCGCTGTCGAGTTCGCTCTCCCGCCTGATGAAGCAGCTCGATCCCGCGACGGTGCAGCGCCTGCTCGCCCGCGCCGACGACGCGCTGCCGGACGGCGAGCGGACGGTGCCGACCATCGACGCCGGAGCGGTCCTCACCGCGACGTCGATCCTGCGCCAGCTGCCCGACATCGGCGATCTCCTGCAGTCCTTCAACTCGATCACGCCGCGCGCCGGCGACGTCGGCGCGCTTCTGCTCAGCCTCGACCAACCGCTGCGCAGCTTCGGCAAGGGCTACGGCGAGATGGCGCCCTACTCCGTCTCGTACATCAGCAAGGGCGACTATCCGAACGTCATCAAGGACGGCATGCTGGAGCTGTTCAAGGTGATCCAGGGCTTCGAGGACAATGCGGCGCCGAGCGTGCAGTACCTGTCCGAGCTGATGCTCCCGTCGGTCCGGGCGATCGCCGATCCGCTGTCCACCATCAACGGCGGCCAGCTTCTCGACACCGCGCTCGCCTCGGTCCGCGGCCGCTCCGGCGCCGTCACCCTGCGCCTGGCGCCGTCCGACACCCGCCCCGCGAGCCCGTCGTCGGCGAAGCCCTCCGCCAAGCCCTCGGGCGCACCGTCGAGCTCGACGCCGGCGGCTCCGTCCAGCAGCACCGCACCGTCCAGCACCCCCGCACAGCCCCGCTAACGCGGGCCGAAGGAGAACCGTGGCCCTCGCGATCACCGATGTCCAGACCGCCCTCGCCGAGTCGATCCGCGATTGGGCCGAGCGCGCGCACCCCGTCGACGCGGTCCGCTCCGGAGATGCCGGCGCGGTCGAGAAGGCCTGGCGCGGACTGGCGGAGATCGGAGTCTTCGGCATCACGCTGAGCGAGGACCTCGGCGGGTTCGGCGGCACCCCCGACGACGCCGCGGCCGCCGTCGAGGCCGCGACCGCCGTCCTCGCCCCCGGCCCCGTAGCCGGCACCATCGCGGTGGGAGTCCTACTGGAGCGGTACCTGAGCGGGACGGACCGGCTCGCCGCCGTGCGTGCGGATCTCGCCGCCGGTGAGGCGCGGGCCGCGCTCGTCGTCGACGGCGACGGCGCGCTCGCGCCCGACGCCACCCCACAGTCCCACCTGCTCGTCGAGTCCTCCTCGGGCGCCTGGCACCTACTCCCGCCAGGGCACGCCGGTGTGACCGTCGAGCCGCTGCCCGGCCTCGACACCTCGCGGCCGCTCGCCCGGATCCACCTGGAGGCCCCCGACTTCGACACGGCCACCGAGATCCCCGGGCTGACCTCCGACGACGCCCGCGCCGCGCTCGCCACGTTCGCCGCGGCCGAGGCCGCCGGCGTCGCCGCCTGGGCCCTCCGCACCGCCGCCGACTACTCGAAGGTGCGCGTCCAGTTCGGCAAGCCGATCGGCTCCTTCCAGGCGATCAAGCAGATCGTCGCCGACATGCTGTGCCGCGCCGAGCAGTCCGCTGCGCTGGCCTGGGACTCGGCACGATCCGTCGGCGCCGGGGCGGAGCACCACCTGGCGGCCGCCCTCGCCGCCGCGGGCGCCCTCGACGCCGCCGCGGCGAACGCCAAGGACGCGATCCAGGTGCTCGGCGGCATCGGCTTCACCTTCGAGCACGACGCGCACCTCTACCTGCGGCGCGCCACGGCGCTGCGACTGCTGCTCGGCGACACCCCCGGATGGCGCACGCGCGCCGCGGAACTCGCGCTGGCCGGCGTCCGCCGCGGGCTGGACTACGAGGTCGAAGGCGATCATAGCGCCGCCGCCGCCGAGGCCGAACGGATCGCGGCGATGACCGCGGGCGAGCAGCGGCGCGCCCTCGCGGAATCCGGCTTGCTGGTACCGCACTGGGATCCGCCCTACGGACGCGGCGCGCGGCCCGCGGAGCAGCTGGTCCTCGACGGGGCGTTGGAGGCCGCCGGCGTCGAGCGCCCGACGCTGGTGATCGGGGCGTGGGCGGCACCCACCATTCTCGAACACGGCACACCGGAGCAGGCCGAGCGCTTCGTCTGGCCGACGCTGCACGGCGAGATCAGCTGGTGCCAGCTGTTCAGCGAGCCCGAAGCCGGTTCCGACCTGGCGTCGCTGCGGACGAAGGCGACCCGGGTCGAGGGCGGATGGTCGCTCACCGGACAGAAGGTGTGGACCTCCCTCGCGCACGAGGCCGACTGGGCGATCTGCCTGGCGCGCACCGATCCCGACGCCCCGAAGCACAAGGGCATCACCTACTTCCTCGTCGACATGCTCTCCGACGGCATCGACGTGCGGCCGCTCCGCGAGATCACCGGCGACGTGCGGTTCAACGAGGTCTTCCTCGAGGACGTCTTCGTCCCCGACGACTGCGTCGTCGGCGCGGTGAACGGCGGCTGGCGACTCGCCCGCACCACCCTCGCCAACGAGCGGGTCGCGATGAGCGGCTCGGGCCTCGGCGCGCGGCTCGAATCCCTGCTCGCCGATCCCGGGCCGGACGCCGATCTCGAGTCGCTCGGCAGCCTCATCGCCGAGGCCGCCTCGTGCACCCTCCTCGACCTGCGCGCCGTCATCGCGAGCGTCGGCGGACAGGATCCGGGTGCCTCGTCCAGCGTGCGCAAGCTCGTCGGGGTGCAGCATCGGCAGGCCGTCGCGGAGGCGTGCCTGCGGCGCCTCGGGTCCGACGGTGCCGTCGCCGGCCCGGAGGACCCCGCCGACGCGCGGTACGAGTTCCTGCTGACCCGGTGCCTCTCGATCGCGGGCGGCACGTCGCAGATCCTGCGGAACGTCGCCGCGGAGCAGCTCCTCGGGCTCCCCCGCTCCTGAGTCGTTCCCTACCGCAGAACTGAAACCTGTTCTAGTATTCGAGCATGGACGATTCCGCTGTCTCCGCCGCCGCAGACGCGCTCCTCGGCGCGCATGCCGCGTGCGCGCCGATCGACCCGATCATCGGCATGTTCCCCGACGCCACGATCACCGACGCCTACCGCATCCAGCAGGAGCAGGTGCGGCGCTGGGAGGCCGCGGGCGACGTCGTGAAGGGCCACAAGGTGGGGCTCGCCTCGCTCGCGATGCAGCGGCAGATGAACGTCTTCGAACCGGATTTCGGGCACCTCACCGCGTCGATGTTCCATCTGGAGCAGATGCCGATCGACACGTCCTCGTGGATGCAGCCGCGGATCGAGCCGGAGATCGCCTTCGTACTCGGTCGCGAGCTGCGCGGACCGGGCGTCACGGTGGCCGACGCGATCCGCGCCGTCGACTTCGTGGTCCCCGCGCTCGAGGTGGTCGACTCGCGGATCAAGGACTGGAACATCTCCATCGTCGACACGGTCGCCGACAACGCCTCGTCGGGCGGGGTGATCCTGGGCAGCCGCCCCGCCCGCCTCACCGACGTCGACCTGCGCACCGTCGGGTGCACCTTCCGGATCAGCGGCGAGCAGGTGGGCACGGGCGCCGGCGGCGCCGTCCTCGGCTCGCCGATCAACGCGCTGGTCTGGCTCGCGAACACCGTCGGCCCGCTCGGCACCGCGCTCGAGCCCGGCCACGTCGTGCTGCCCGGCTCCATGACGCGCGCCGAACCCGTGCGCGCCGGAGACATCATCGTCGCCGACATGGGACCCCTGGGCTCCGTGACAGCCGTCCTCGCCCCCTGACCGACCCCGAACGGAGAACACCATGAAGATCATCATCGGCGACGCCTGCACCGGCTTCGGTGTCTGCGAGGGCATCCGCCCCGACGTCTTCGAGGTCAACGACGAGGGCTTCGCCGAGGCCACCGACGAAGGCCTCACCGACGCGGACCGCGAGGACATCGAGTACGCGGCCTCCCAGTGCCCCACCCAGGCCATCCGCATCGAGAACTGACCGCGCTGCCGCACCATCGACACCTCGCTTCGCTCGACCGCGCTCCCTAGCGGGACGGTCACCTCCCCAGGTCCATGGACCTGGGGAGTGCACGCCACGCGGCGGCGCTGCACGTCCCGCTAGGGAGGGTCCGACGGTGCCGCCCGGGCACCGTCGGGCCGCCCGTCAGACCTTCTGGGCTGCGGACATCTCCACGGCGATGGCGATGATCATGTCCTCCTGGCCGCCCACGTAGCCGCGGCGGCCGCACTCGTAGAGGATCTCGTACGCGGGCACGTCGTAGCGCTCCGCGGCCCGCTCCGCGTGCAGCAGGAAGCTGGAGTACACGCCCGCGGCGCCCTGGACGATCGAGCTGCGGTCCATCACCGGCAGGCGCGTGATGTACGGCTTCACCACCTCCTCCGCGGCGGCCATGAGCGCGTCCTTATCGGTGCCGGTCCGCACGCCGAGCTTCTCGAAGGCGGCCGAGAGGACCTCGGTCGGCGAATTGCCCGCGCCCGCACCGAGGGCCAGCAGGGAACCGTCGATCTGCTTCGCCCCGGCGCGATAGGCGAGCACCGAGTTGGCGACGCCGAAGCTCAGGTTCTGGTGGCCGTGGTAGCCCACCTGCGCGTCCTCGCCGAGCTCCGCCACGAGCGCGGCGACGCGATCGCCGGCGTCCTCGAGGATGAGCGCGCCGGCCGAGTCGACGACGTAGACGCACTGGCAGCCCGCGTCGGCCATGATGCGCGCCTGCTTCGCCAGCGCCTCGGGCGTGGACATGTGCGAGAGCATGAGGAAGCCGACGGTCTCGAGGCCCAGTTCCCGTGCGGCCCCGAAGTGCTGGATCGAGACGTCCGCCTCGGTGCAGTGGGTCGCGATGCGCAGCGTGCCGGCGCCGAGGTCGGCCGCGACGCGGATGTCCTCGACGGTGCCGAGGCCGGGGAGCATGAGCACGGCGATCTTCGCCTGCTGCGCCTCATCGACCGCGGCGGCGATCAGCTTGCGCTCGTCTACCAGCGAGAAGCCGTAGTTGAAGGTGCTGCCGCCGAGGCCGTCGCCGTGGGTCACCTCGATGAGCGAGACGCCCGCGTCGTCGAGTGCGCGCACGGTGTCGCGCACGTTCTGCTCGGTGAACTGGTGCGCCATCGCGTGACTGCCGTCGCGCAGCGACGTGTCGACGATGCGGACGTCCCGGTTCGGGTCGCTCCAGAGGTCGCCGTTGATGCCGATCATGCGTTCACTCCTGCCAGGATGCGCTGCGCGAGCAGCTCGCCGGCGCGCGCGGCGGCGGCGGTCATGATGTCGAGGTTGCCCGCGTAGGTGGGCAGGTAGTCGCCGTTGCCGGCGACCTCCAGGAAGACCGCGACGCGCGCCTTGCCCTCCCAGCCGGGCCGGGGCTCGTCGTACTGCGGCGGAGCCTTGAGCGTGTAGCCCGGGACGTACGCCTGCACGTCGGCCACCATCTTCTCGATCGAGGCGGTGATCGCGTCGCGGTCGGCGTCGGGGTCGATGGCGCAGAACACGGTGTCGCGCATGATCATCGGCGGCTCGACCGGGTTGATGATGATGATCGCCTTGCCTTTGGCGGCGCCGCCGACCTCCTCGATAGCGCGGGCGGTGGTCTCCGTGAACTCGTCGATGTTGGCGCGCGTGCCGGGCCCCGCGGAGCGCGACGATACCGACGCGACGATCTCCGCGTAGCTCACGGGCGTCACGCGGCTGACCGCGTGCACGATCGGAATCGTCGCCTGTCCGCCGCAGGTGATCATGTTGACGTTGGGCGCGTCCAGTTGAGACTCCAGGTTCACCACCGGACAGGCCAGCGGGCCGACGGCCGCGGGCGTGAGATCGACGGCGACGATGCCCGCCTCCGCGTACCGCGGGGCGTTGGCGCGGTGCGCCTTCGCCGACGTCGCTTCGAAGATCAACTGCGGCGGCTCCGGCCGCGCGAGCAGCCAGTCCACCCCCTCGGCCGAGGTCTCGAGCCCGAGCTCGGCGGCGCGCTTGAGGCCGTCCGATTCCGGGTCGACGCCCACCATGTAGCGCACGTCCACGTGCTCGCTCCGTCGCAGTTTGGCCAGCAGGTCGGTGCCGATGTTGCCGGGCCCGACGATCGCCGCAATCACTTTCTCTGTCATGCCGCCATCGTCGGCCGGGCAGCGCGGCCGCGTCCACGCCCTCGTTCCGGTGAGCGGGACGCTTGGCCGAGCAGATCCGTCATTGACGAATTCTGTTATTCATCTTACAGTCGAGACGTCTATCTACTTTTGTCTCACATCGGAGCACGCCATGCCCGCCACCACCTTCGCCCCGCGCTCCTCCGAGACCTGGGCGGACCCGTTCCCCCTGTACCGGGAACTCCGCGCCACCGGGGCGGTACACAGAGCCGAGGCACTGGACGGCGAGGAGCTCGAGTACTACGTCCTACCCCGGCACGCCGACGTGTGGCGCGCGCTGCGCGAGCCCGGCGACTTCTCGTCCGCGCAGGGGCTGACGCTGCACTACGGCGAGCTCGAGAAGATCGGCCTGCAGGAGAACCCGCCCATGGTGATGCAGGATCCGCCGGTGCACACCGCATTCCGCCGCCTCGTCGCGCGCGGCTTCACGCCGCGACAGGTCGCCGCGATCGAGCCCGCCGTCCGCGCCTTCGTCGTGGAGCGCATCGAGCACCTCCGCGCACAGGGCAGCGGAGACATCGTGCACGAGCTGTTCAAGCCACTCCCGTCCATGGTGGTCGCGCACTACCTGGGCGTCCCCGCCGCCGACCGCGGGCGCTTCGACGGCTGGACCGAGAGCATCGTCGCCGCGAACTCCGGCGGCGGAGACCTCGCGTCGGTGGTCGCCTCCGCCGCCGACGCGGTCGGCGAGCTCATGGCCTACTTCGCGGCGTTGATCGAGCGGCGGCGCACCGAGCCCGAGGACGACGTGGTCTCGCACCTGGTCGCGGCCGGCGTCGGTGCCGACGGGGACCCGGCGGGCGTGATCTCGATCCTCGGCTTCACGTTCACCATGGTCGCCGGCGGCAACGACACCACGACGGGCCTGCTCGGCGGTGCCGTCCAGCTCCTACAGCGCAACCCCGAGCAGCGACGTCTCCTGGCCGCGGATCCGGCGCTCATCCCGGGCGCCGTCGAGGAGTTCCTTCGGCTCACCTCGCCGGTGCAGGGACTCGGCCGCACCACCACCCGCCCCGTGGACGTCGACGGGACCACGATCCCCGCCGACCGCCGGGTCCTCCTGCTCTACGGCTCGGCGAACCGCGACGAGCGGGTCTTCGGCGCGGACGCCGATGAGCTCGACGTCACGCGCAACCCGCGCAACATCCTCACCTTCGCGCAGGGGCCGCACCACTGCCTGGGTGCCGCGGCCGCGCGCATGCAGTCGCGCGTCGCCCTCGAGGAACTGCTGGCCCGCATCCCGCAGTTCGCCGTCGATCTCGACGAGGTGCGCTGGGCGCCCGGCGCGTACGTGCGCCGACCGACGACGGTGCCGATCTCCGTAGGATGACCGCCATGACTTCCGCCACGCCGAACAGCTGGGCCGCGGCCGCCCGGTCCGGCGCGGCGGAGCGCATCCTCGACGCCGCGGCCGGCTTGTTCGCCGAGCACGGCGTCGCCGCGGTGGGCATGGACGACATCGCCCGGGCCGCGGGCTGCTCCCGCGCCACGCTCTACCGGTACTTCGCCAACCGCGAGCTGCTGCGGTCCGCGTACGTGCTGCGCGAGATGTCCAGGGCCCTCGACCACCTCGCGTCGACCGAGCCGCCGTCCGGATCCGCCCCGGAGCATCTCGTCGCCGTGATCGAGACGGCGATCGCCTACGTGCGGGACCGGCCGGAGTTGCTCGCCTGGTTCGCCTCGGAGGACTTCGCCGTGGGTCCGGTCCTCGCCGAGAACGCCGGAGCGCTCGCCGCGGCGGCGGCGCGCTCCCGCGTCTCCACCGACCTCCCCCAGCTCGCCGATCCGCAGGTCTTCGACTGGGTCGTCCGGGTCATCGTCGGGCTCCTCGCCCACCCCGGGGCGAGCGACGAGTACGAGCACGAGCTCCTCGTCCGGTTCGTCGGGCCGATCGTCCACGGATAGCCGCCCACCGGGTCCCGGCCTGGCACACTGGAGGCATGTGTCCCGCTCAGCGGAACGACGGTGCCACCGTCGACCGCATCTCCGCCCTGCTGTCGACCTACCGTCCCGGCGACGGCGGGCTCGGGGTGTCCGAGCTGGCGCGGCGCACAGACCTACCCAAGTCGACGGTGCACCGCCTCACGGGGCACCTCGTGGCCGCCGGACTCCTCGAGCGGTCGGGAACCGACCTGCGACTAGGCGTGCGACTCTTCGAGATCGGGCAGCTCGCCACGGGCCATCGCGACCTCGTCGACGCCGCGCGGCCGGTGCTCGCCGACCTCCGCTCCGCGACCCGCAACACCGTCCACCTCGCACGCCTCGAGGGCACCGAGGTCGTCTACTTCGAGGTCCTGCCCGGACCGGACGCGCCGGACCTGCCGTCGCGCGTGGGGGGCCGCATGCCCGCACACGCCACCGGTGTGGGCAAGGCGATCCTCGCGTTCGCCGACGACGCCGTCGTCGACGGCGTGATCGCGGCGGGCCTGCCGCGCGTGAGCACCCGCACCATCACCTCCCCGGCGATCCTGCGCCGACAGCTGCAGCGGATCCGCGACGAAGGCGTGGCGTACGAGCGGGAGGAGTCCGGCAGCGGCACCGTCTGCGTGGCCTGCCCCATCCTCGACGCCGACGGTGCCCCCGTCGCCGCGATCTCCGTAGCGGGCTGGAGCAACCGCATGCGCTCGGAGCGGGTCGGCCCCGCCGTCCGCGCCGCCGCCCTCATGCTCTCCCGCGTCACCGCCCCCCATTGAACGATGTTTTGGAGAGCATTTCCGCAGGTCGCGTTCTCCAAAACATCGTTCAATCGGGGAGGTGGAGGGTCAGTGCCGGTTCGGCGGTGCTGAAGTCGACGACGGCGAGGCCGCGGCGGGCACCGTCGTACACCGTGGCGGTCACCATCGGGCCCGAGGCGAGGACCTTGCCCACCTGCAGTCCGCGCAGGTGCAGCAATTCGGCGGCCCGCCGTCGCCCCGCGCCGCCGACGCCGCGGACCCCTCCGAGGAAGCCCAGCGCGGCGCGCGACCCGAGGGTGCGGAACAGCCGGGGCCCGAGGAGCGCGCCCGCAGCGAGCCCACGCGGGCCGGAGAGCAGCAGCGCGGTGATCATGCCGCGCAGCTCCCAGTGCGCATACAGACCTGTGATGGCGGCGCCACTGGGCCCGTCGGTCACGGTGTAGCGCAAGTGCATCGGGATGTGCAGCGTGACGCCCGTGCTCATCGTTGTATGCACGGTGAGGTCACGGATCATGAGACCGCCGCTCTCGCCCGGGACGATGATGTCGTGCTCGACGTCGAAGACGATGCGGTTGGGCGCGATGAACATGTCGTAGAACCGCGCGATCGCCGCTGGATTCGTCTGCGGCAGCGGCCCGACCGGGTCGTGGACGGCACCCCCGGGCGCGAACAGCGCGGTCCAGGCATCCTTGTCGTGTGCCGCGACCGCGGCGGGAGACGCCTCCACTACCCGCCGGATCGCTTCGGTGCCAGGCATCTACAGCTTCAGTGCGTGTGTCGCGGTGGCACCGCCGTCGGCGACGAACTCGGCGCCGGTGCTGTAGCTCGCCTCATCGGAGGCGACGAAGAGCACCAGCGCGGCGATCTCGTCGGCGCTGCCCTGCCGGCCGATCGGCAGGCGCTGCTTGAGCCAGTCGGTGGGCGGCTCGTTGCCGCCCAGGGCGTCGGTCACCATCGCGGTGTCGATCATGCCGGGATGCACCGAGTTGACGCGGATACCGTACTGACCCAGCTCCATCGCCGCAGACTTGGTCATGCCGCGGATCGCGAATTTACTGGCGGTGTAGGCGGTCAGGTACGGCATGCCGCCCAGCCCCTCGACGGACGACGTGTTGACGATCGACCCACCGCCCGCGGTCTTCATCGGTTCCACAGCGGCACGCATGCCGAGGAAGCAGCCGAACTGGTTGATCCGGATCACGCGCTCGTAGTCGGCGAGGGCGGTCTGCTCCAGGGCCGAGAAGAAGAGCACGCCGGCGTTGTTGACCAGCACGTCGAGTCCGCCGAAGCGCTCCTGCACCTCGGCGACCGCGGCGGCCCAGTCGTCCTCGCTCGTCACGTCGAGGCGGCGGTACACCGCGGCGTCGCCGAGCTCGGCGGCGAACGCCTCGCCCTGCTCATCCAGGACATCGCCGAGCAGCACCTGCGCACCCTCGGCGACGAACCTCCGCGCGACCGCGGCGCCCTGACCGCGGGCGGCACCCGTAACGAGCGCACGCTTCCCGCTGAGCCGTCCAGTCGAGTTCGTCATGATCAGCCCTCCAGCTGTGCTGCGACGAACATGCGGTCGTCGCGGTCCGCGAAGTAGCCGCCCACGGCGGCGGCGAGATCGGCCTCATCCCACTGGCCGCCGTCGGCGTCGAAACGCGCCTCCAGGCGCGGCGGCGCCATCAGCGCGACCATGCCGCCGTGCACCACGAAAACCTGCCCGTTGACGCGGACGGCCTCGGGGCCGGCGAGAAATCGCACAAAGCGAGCAACATGATCAACGGACAGCGGGTCCACCGCGCTCTCAGGGGCGGCGTCGAAGACACCCTCCGTCATTGCAGTCCGGGCGCGAGGACAGATCGCGTTGGCACGCACGCCGTAGCGGCCGAGGCCCCGCGCCGTGGCGATGGTGAGCGCGGCGATTCCCGCCTTCGCGGCGGCGTAGTTGGGCTGCCCGACGGAGCCGAACAGGAACGCCTCCGAGGAGGTGTTGATCACGCGGCCGTAGACCTCGCCACCGGACGCCTTCGCGGCGTCGCGCCAGTACGCGGACACATTGCGGGAGAGCAGGAAGTGCCCGCGCAGGTGCACTCGGACGACGGAGTCGAACTCCTCGTCGGTCATCGAGAAGATCATCTTGTCGCGGCAGAAACCCGCGTTGTTGACCACGATGTGCACGCCGCCCAGCCGCTGCGCCGCGGCCATGAGCGCGTCGGCCGTCTCCCGGTCACCCGAGTCCCCCAGGACAAGCTCGGCGCGGCCGCCGGCGGACCGGATCCGCGCGACCACCTCCTCGGCCGCGGGCGAGACGTCGCCCACCACGACGGCGGCGCCGCCGCGGGCCAGCGCCAGCGCTTCGGCGCGACCCAGGCCGGCCCCCGCACCGGTCACGATCGCCACCTTGCCGTCCAGGCTCGCCACCTCTGCCCGCGTCATCTGCCACCCTTCGATGTAGGAACCTGTTCCACAACGGAGCCTGCGCTCCCTCTCCTGAGGAAAATACCGCCGACAGCGCCGTTCCGTTCCGCTTTTCTAGAACTTGTTCTACAGTGGCGCCATGCGGATCGACTATGCGCCGGAACAGCAGGAGCTGCGTGCCGAGCTGCGTGCGTACTTCGCCCAGCTGATGACCCCCGAGCGTCGCGAGGCCCTGCTCGGGCCGGGCGGCGAATACGGCGACGGGGAGGTGTACAAGGAGATCACGCGGACCCTCGGCAAGGACGGCTGGCTCGCGATCGGCTGGCCCGAGGAGTTCGGCGGCCAGGCCCGGCCCATGCTCGACCAGCTGATCTTCACCGACGAGGCCGCCGTCGCCGGCGTGCCCGTCCCCTTCCTCACGGTGAACACCGTGGGTCCTGCGATCATGGCCGGCGGCACCGCGGAGCAGAAGGCCGAGTTGCTGCCGAGCATCGCCGCCGGCGAGACCCACTTCTCCATCGGCTACTCCGAGCCCGAGGCTGGCACCGACCTCGCCGCCCTGCGCACCCGTGCGGTCCGCGACGGCGACGACTTCGTCATCAACGGCCAGAAGATGTGGACCTCGCTCATCGAGTACGCGGACTACATCTGGCTCGCCGCGCGGACGGACCCCGAGGCGCAGCGCCACCGCGGCGTCTCGATCCTCGTCGTGCCGACCGACCGCGAGGGCTTCTCCTGGACGAAGGTGCACACCGTCGCCGGGCCGGGCACCTCCGCCACCTACTACGAGGACGTCCGGGTGCCGGCCACTTCGGTGGTCGGCGAACTCCACGGCGGCTGGAAGCTCATCACCAACCAGCTCAACCACGAGCGGGTGGCGCTGACGTCCGCGGCGCCCCTGCTCGACTCGGAGCGCCAGGTGCGGCACTGGGCGCAGAACACCAAGCTGGCCGACGGTACGCGCGTGATCGACGCCGAGTGGGTGCAGACCCACCTCGCCCGCGTCTACGCCCACGCCCAGTACCTCAAGCTGCGGAACTGGAAGATCGCCTGGGCCGCGGACCACAGCGAGCTCGGCCCCGCCGACGCCTCCGCCACCAAGGTCTTCGGCACCGAGTACGCGACCGAGGGCTACCGCCTGCTGATGGAGGTGCTGGGCAGCGCCGGCATCATCCGCGCGAAGTCGCCGGGCACGCTATTGCGAGGACGGATCGAACGGCTGCACCGCAGTTCGCTGATCCTCACCTTCGGCGGCGGCACCAACGAGATCCAGCGCGACCTGATCGCGGGTGCCGGACTGCACCTGCCCGTGAGCCGCTGAGGCGAAGGAGGACCCATGGACTTCACCGTTCCCGAGGCGCAGACCGACCTCGCCGCGCTCACGCGACGGATCGCCGAGGACTGGTTCGCGAAGAACCCCAAGCCCGGCGATTCGGGCTTCTCCCGTGACCTGTGGGCCGTGCTGGCCCGGTCCGGCGTCCTCGACGCGGCGCTGCCCGCGACGGTCGGCGGCGGCGGTCTCGGCCTCACCGCGCACGCCGCGGTCCTCGCCGAGCTCGGTCGCACCGTCGCCCCCGCGCCGTACCTCGACACGATCCTCGTCGGCGCCGAGATCCTCGCCGAGTACGGCACGCCGGAGCAGATCGAGAAGTGGCTCGTCCCGGTGCTGCGGGGCGCCGACACCGTCGCGATCGTGCTCGGCGACGAGCACACCGGCTTCACTGCCACCGCCTCCGCCGACGGCTGGCGGCTCAACGGCGCGCAGACCGCGGTCTCGTCGGCCGCCTTCGCCGACACCCTACTGGTGGAGGCGGCCACGGTGGACGGCCCGGCGATGTTCCTGCTCCCCCGAGAGGCCAAGGGCATCAGCATCACCCGGCAGCACGTGGTGAACGGGTCCGACACCGCCCTCGTGGAGGCCGCCGCCGTACCGCTCCCGCGCGAGTCCCGGCTCGCCGGCGAGGGCGCACCCGCCCGCGCCCGTCGTCTCGCGACCATCGGCTGGTGCGCCCTGCAGGCCGGCATCACCGAGCGCGCCCTCGAACTGACCGCCGACTACGCCCGCACCCGCGAGCAGTTCGGCAAGCAGATCGGCAGCTTCCAGGCGGTGCGCCAGCGCCTCGCCGACGCGTACATCGACGTCGAGGCGGTCCGCCTCACCGTGCTCGAGGCCGCCTGGCGCGAGTCCGAGGGCCTCGACGCCGCAGCCGAGATCGCCACCGCCAAGTTCTGGGCCGCCGAGGCCGGGCACCGCGTGGCGCACACCACCGTCCACGTGCACGGCGGCGTCGGCATCGACACAGATCACCCCACCCATCGCTACTTCGTGGCGGCCAAGCGCGCGGAGTTCGCGCTCGGCGGCGCGACGGCCCATCTCCGCGCCCTCGGCGCGACCCTCGCCGGAAGGAATCCCGCATGATCCGCAAGCCGTACAAGACCGCGACCAGCGCGCTCGCGCCGAACGAGGCCGTCGACTACATCGTCATCGGTTCCGGCAGCGCCGGTTCGGTGGTGGCCGGCCGCCTGGCCGACACCGGTGCGACCGTCGCGCTGCTCGAGGCCGGCCGCAACGACAACACCCGGCTCGCCCAGGTACCGGGCATGATCTCGATGGTCCACACAGTGCCGCAGCTCAAGGCCCGGGTCGCGTGGAAGCAGTACTCGGTCCCGCAGAAGTTCGCCAACGATCGCCGGATCCCGATGACGCGCGGCAAGATCCTCGGCGGCTCGAGTTCGATCAACGGCATGCTCTTCGTGCGCGGCAACCGCGCGAACTACGACTCATGGGCCGCCGAGGGCGCGACCGGCTGGGACTACGAAGGCGTCCTCCCGGCGTTCAAGCGGCTCGAGAATTGGGAGGACGGCGCGACCGACCTCCGCGGTGCCGGCGGCCCCATCGAGGTCACACGTCAGCAGCACCTCACGGCGGCCACCCGGTCGTACATGCAGGCCCTGTCCTCCGCCCTCGACACACCGGTCATCGAGGACTACAACGGCCCCTCCCAGGAGGGCGTCAGCGTCTTCCAGCAGAGCGCCTCGGGCGGAACGCGGTTCAGCTCCGCGCACGGCTACCTCCGCGGCGCGCGACCGAACCTGCGGGTGCACGTGAACGCGCACGTCAAGCGGGTCGTCATCGAGAACGGCCGGGCCACCGGCGTCGAGGTGCTCGACGGGAACTCGGTCACCACCATCCGCGCGAATCGTGAGGTCATCGTCTCCGGCGGTGTGATCGGCACCCCGCAGATCCTCATGCTGTCCGGCATCGGGCCGGGCGCGCACCTGCGGGAGAAAGGGATCGACGTCCACGCGGACCTGCCCGTGGGGCAGAACCTGCACGACCACCTCTTCGTCCCGCTGACCTTCCTCATGAAGGACGCGGTGCACAAGGGCACCCCGCCGTACTTCGCGAAGGGCCTGCTCCAGGAGTGGCGCAAGCCCGGCGAGAGTTTCATGGCCAACACGGTCTTCGACGCCGCCGCCTTCGTGCGCACGTCGTACGCGAAGGACATCCCCGACCTGCAGATCCACTGCCTGCCGTGGAACTACCCGACGCCCAACCAGGACGCCGACAAGCTGCACATGGTGGATCCGCGACCGGGCCTGACGATCCTGCCCACGCTGATCTACCCGCAGAGCCGTGGCGAGCTGCGCCTCAATTCGGCGGATCCGTTGGAGCAGCCGTTGATCGACCCCGGCTACCTCTCCGATCCGCAGGACACCGAGGTGCTCATGGAGGGCATCGGCATGATCCGCGAGGTCATGCGCCACCCGTCGGTCGCGCCGATGGTGAGCGAGGAGTTCACCCCCGGCGCCGCCTACACGGACGACGCCGCCCTGCGCCGCGAGCTGCCGAACCGCGTGCACTCGGTGTACCACCCGGTGGGCACCTGCCGGATGGGCACCGACGAGCGCGCGGTCGTCGATCCGCAGTTGCGCGTCAATGGGATCGAGGGGCTGCGCGTCGCGGACGCCTCGATCATGCCGTCTATCACCGGCGGCAACACGAACGCGCCGTCGTACATGATCGGCGAGATGTGCGCGCGGTTCCTCGGCGCCTGAGATGAGCGACGCTCGCTCGCAGTCGCTTCCGACGGTCGCCGACCTGCTCCGCGCCCGCGCCGACGATCCCGGCGCGGGCCTGCAGGCCGGCGACCGCACGTGGAGCTGGGCGGAGCACGTCGCGGCGTCCTCAGTCTGCGCCGCCGTCCTGCGGGATCTTCTGCCCGACGGAGCCCCACCGCACGTCGGCGTGCTCGCCGATAACGTCCCCGAGTTCTCGCTTCTGCTGGGCGCGGCGGCTCTGTCGGGCGCGGTCGTCGTGGGGCTCAATCCGACCCGTCGCGGCGCCGCCCTCGCCCGAGACGTCGCACTCGCCGACTGCGGCGTCGTCCTCACGCAGGGCCGGCACGCGGCGATCCTCGACGGCCTCGACCTCGACGTCCCGGTCATCGATCTCGACGGTCCGCGCTGGGCCGCGCTCCTCGACACGCACGCGGACGCCCCGTTGCCGAGAGCCGACGTGACCGCGGACAGCCTGCTCGCCCTCGTCTTCACCTCCGGCACCAGCGGCGAGCCGAAGGCCGTGCAGGCCACGCACGGCAAGTTCACCGGCGCGGGCATCATGCTGGCGCAGCGGTTCGGATTGAGCGGTGCCGACACCGCCTACGTCGCGATGCCGTTCTTCCACTCCAACGCGCTCCTCGCCGGATGGGCGGTGGCCGTGGCCGCCGGCGCGACCGTCGCCCTGGCCGAGCGCTTCTCGGCGTCGGGCTTCCTCGCCGACGTGCGCCGGTACGGCGCCACGTACGCGAACTACGTCGGTACGCCGCTCGCCTACATCCTCGCCACCGAGGAGCGTCCCGACGACGCCGACAATCCGCTGCGCGTCCTGTACGGCAACGAGGGCCGCGCCGAGGATATCGCCGCTTTCGCCCGACGCTTCGGCTGCCGTGTCCAGGACGGCTACGGCTCGTCGGAGAACGGCGTCGCGATCGCCCGCACCCCGGACACCCCGCCCGCCGCTCTCGGCCCGCTGCCCGACGGGGTCGCCGTGTGGAAGCCGGGCACCTCGATCGAGTGCCCGCGTGCCGAGACCGCCCCGGACGGAACGCTCCGCAACGCCGACGACGCGATCGGCGAACTCGTGAACACCGCGGGCACCGGCGGGTTCTCGGGCTACTACAACGATCCGGCCGCCGACGCCGCCCGCTCGGACGGCGGCGTCTACCGCACAGGCGATCTCGCGTACGTCGACGAGGCGGGCTACGTCCACTTCGCCGGCCGCACCGGCGACTGGATACGGGTGGGCGGCGAGAACCTGGGCGTCGCGCCGATCGAGCGCGCTCTCCTGCGCCACCCCGCGGTCGCGGAGGCCGCGGTCTACGGGCTGCCGGATCACGTCGGCGATCAGGTGGCGGCGGCGCTCGTCCTCGCACCTGGCGCGGAACTCAATCCAGCGGACTTCGCAGCGTTCCTCCGCGCGCAGCCGGACCTCGGACCGCGGCAGTACCCGCGCCGCTGGCGGATCGTCCATGAGCTGCCGCGCACACCGTCGTTCAAGGTGCTCCGCCGCGCCCTGGTCGCCGACGGGATCGACGCCACCGCACCGCTACCCGGGCAGTAGTGCCCGCACCGCGTCGATCGTGTCCGCCTCGGCGGCGGTCTTGTCCGGGCGATAGCGCAGTACCCGGGCGAAGCGCAGAGCGACGCCGCCGGGGTAGCGGCGCGAGACCTGCACCCCGTCCAGCTCGATCTCGACGACGATCTCGGGACGGAGGTAGACGGTGTGCTCGTCGCGAGTGCGCTCGTGCAGCGGGAACTCCTCGGTCTGCCAGCGCAGCAGCGCGTCGGTGAGCCCCTTGAAGGTCTTGCCCACCATGACCGGATCTCCGCCGTCCGGGTCGCGGGCGCCGAGGTGCAGGTTCGACAGCATCCCCGTGCGGCGACCATAGCCCCACTCGGCGCCCAGCACCACCAGGTCCAGCGTGTGCGTCTGCTTGACCTTCTGCCACGCGCGACCCCGGCGGCCCGCCGCATAGGGCGCGGCGAGCGCCTTGATCATCACGCCCTCGTGCCCGGCCGCGAGAGCGGCCTCGTAGTGGGCCGCGGCCTCGTCCGGGGCGGGGCGGGCCAGCGCGGGGATGCGCAGCTCTCCGGCCACCGTCTGGAGCGCGTCGAGCCGGACAGACAGCGGCTCGTCGAGCAGGTCGCGGCCGTCGAGGTGCAGGCAGTCGAAGAAGTACGGGCGCAGCACCGTCCCCCCGGACTCGGTCGACCCGAACCGGCTCATCGTCTCCTGAAAGGGCCGCGGCCGCCCCGCATCCGTGAGGGCGAGCGACTCCCCGTCGAGGACGACCGACCGGCACGGCAGTTCCCGTGCCAGCGCAACGATCTCGGGCACCGCGTCGGTGATGTCACGGAGCGTGCGCGTGTACACCCGCACCTCGTCGCCGAGCCGATGCACCTGGATCCGGGCTCCGTCGAGCTTGAACTCGACGCTCACGTCGGTGCCCAGGTCGGCCAGCGCGGCGTCCACGCCCTCCGCCGGTGAGGCGAGCATCGGCGAGACGCCGCGCAGCACCTCGAGGCCGAACCCCGCGAGCTCGTCGACGCCGCCGCGCAGGGCCGCAGCAGCGGTGTCCGGCAGCGAGCCCGAGAGCATCGCCGCGCGCCGCACCGTCTCCAGCGGGACGTCGGCGGCGCGGGCGACCGCGTCGGTCACGACGCCCGCGAGCGCGCCCTGCCGCAGCTCGCCCGTGATGAGCCCGACGAGGAACCGCTGTTCCGCCGCCGTCGCCCGGCCGAACAGGCCGGTGAGGACGGCGTCCCGTCGGGCGACGGAGCCGGCACCCGAGGTGCCGGCCAGCTCGTCGAGCGCATCGGTCACCTCCTCGACCGTCAGCGCCGGTTCCTCGGCGGGGGCCAGCGCGTCGACGGTCCGCGCGACGGTGCGCCACCCGGCGCCGAGGTGGCCCTGCAGCAGTTCGCCCGACAGCCAGGCGACGATGGGCCGTACATCTGCCGGCCCGGCGGCGCCGATCACAGCGGCCAGCGCGGCGATCTTCGCGGTGCGCGAACGCGTGCCCGCGACCTCGGTGGACACGGCGACGACCTCGGCGAACAACACCCCGTCATTGTGGCGCACACCCCTGACAGGTGCGGCGCGACCGGCGACGACAGCCCGTGCCAGCGCCACGACAGCCCCACGACAGCGGGGCGATGCATCGTGGTGGCCATGACGATCACACAGATGAGGACCGGCCAAAACCCGTCTTCCCCCACCGACCTCGCGATCGACGCCCGCGGCCTGGTCAAGCACTTCGGTGCGACTCGAGCGGTCAACGGCGTCGACCTGCAGGTGCCCACCGGCACCGTCTACGGCGTCCTCGGCCCCAACGGCGCGGGGAAGACGACCACCATCAGCATGCTCGCCACGCTGCTCAAACCCGATGCGGGCAGCGCCCGGATCTTCGGGCACGACGTCGTCGCCGAGTCCACTACGGTGCGCTCGCTCATCGGCGTCACCGGGCAGTACGCCTCCGTCGACGAGGACCTCACGGCACGGCAGAACCTGGTCCTTTTCGGCCGGCTGCTCGGCAAGAGCCGCACCGAGTCCCGTTCGCGTGCAGAGGAATTACTCGGCGCCTTCGGCCTGGAGGACGCGGCGAGCCGCCCGCTCAAAGAGTTCTCCGGCGGCATGCGGCGGCGGCTCGACCTGGCCGCCAGCCTCATCGACACCCCGCCGCTGCTGTTCCTCGATGAGCCGACCACCGGCCTCGACCCGCGCACGCGCTCGCAGATGTGGGACACCATCCGCGAGCTCGTCGCCCAGGGCTCGACGGTGCTGCTCACCACGCAGTACCTCGACGAGGCCGACCAGCTGGCCGACCGCATCGCGGTGATCGACCACGGCCTCGTCATCGCAGACGGCACCGCCGACGAGCTCAAGGCCTCGGTCGGTTCGTCGACGCTGCAGCTCACCCCGGCCGATCGCGCCGACGCACCGGTCGTCGCGCGCACCGTCGAGAAGATCCTCACCGAATCGGCCGCGTTCAGCCCCGAGGCGGCCCGCGTAACCGCGCCGCTGCACCGCCCCGACCTGGTTCCCGATCTGCTCATCGCGCTGCGCGAGCAAGGTGTCGCCATCGAGGAGATCACGGTCTCCAAGCCCAGCCTCGACGAGGTCTTCCTCACCCTCACCGGCCGTCCCGACGACACGGCCGCCACCGATTCCGCCCAGGAGGCATCATGACCACCACCCTCACCCGCGCCCCCGGCCGCACGCCGGACCGCGCGGTCCCCAACCACATCGGCCTCGCCGAGACCGTCCGGCAGTCCTTCACGATGGGATGGCGCGGCGTGCTCAAGATCCGGCACAACCCGGAGCAGCTCTTCGACGTTGTGCTGCAGCCGATCATCTTCACGCTGATGTTCACCTACATCTTCGGCGGCGCGATCAGCGGCGACGTGCACAGTTACCTGCCGGTCATCATCCCCGGCATCCTGGTGCAGACCGTGATCGTCGCGTCGATCGTCACGGGCACGCAGCTCCGCGAGGACATGAACAAGGGCGTCTTCGACCGGTTCCGGTCGCTGCCGATCGCCCGGATCAGCCCCCTCGCCGGCGCGCTGCTCGCGGACGTCGTGCGCTACCTCATCGCCACGGTCATCACCTTCGTCGTGGGCATCGCGATGGGGTGGCGCCCCGATCCGGTGGGCGTCATCGCCTCCACCGCGCTGATCCTGTTCTGCAGCTTCGCCGTGTCGTGGATCTTCGCGCTCATGGGCTGCCTCATGCAGAAGGCCACCGCCGTGCAGGGCGTCTCGATGATGATCATGTTCCCGCTCACCTTCCTGTCCAACGCCTTCGTCCCGGTCGAGACCATGCCGGGCTGGCTGCAGGCCTTCGTGAACGTGAACCCGATCAGCCACCTGGTCTCCGCGATCCGCGAGCTGTGCAACACCGGCCACGCGGGTATCCACGTCGTGTGGAGCCTCGTCGGCGCGCTGGTGATCATCGCGATCTTCGCGCCGCTCGCCGTGCGGGCATACATCCGCAACGCCCGCTGACGGGACCGCCCGCAGCAGCCGCCGGCACCCGCCCGCCGCGCTACGCCCTCCGGCGGAGCGCGGCGGTAGTGTCGCGCAGGAGCCGGACCGCCCGCGACCGGGACAGTCCCGCGATGCGTTCGCCCTGAGCGCGCCACGCCGCCTCCGGGGCGCCCTGCGGCAGGTCGGCGAGCCGCTGCATCGTCTCGTGCATGACCGGATAGTCCTGGCGCGCACCGAGCCTGCGTGCGAGCCCCGCCATGATCGCGGCCTCCTCGGACGCCGGATCCGTCGCCACCAGGTGGGCACCGACGGCCAGGGCCATCGTCGCCGCCTGGGGCAGGTCCCAGTAGCCGGTGATCCCGAACATGGCCTCGTCGCCGGCGATCAGCGCCGAGACGAGCTCTCCTCCGGTCTCCGGCGCCCCGCTCGCCACGACCCCGAGCAGCGCGATGGCGACCAGCATCTCGCCGCCGGGATCCCTGCTGCCGTTAGGGATCCGGCGCACCAGCAGCTCGCCCGCCCGCCGGTACAGGGCCGCGTCGGGGGCGCCCCGCAGCCGTGCCAGCTCGGCCGCCCCGATCATCATGGCGGCCACGACCTCGGGCCCGCCGTCGGGATCGGGGTCCGTGGGCAGCCACGCCCCCTGGAGGGTGCGTTGCAGCGCCTCCGCCTCGTCGATCCGGCCGAGCGAGCACAGGCTCGCGACTAGGTACGCCATCGCCTGCTTCGCGTCCTCGTCGGCGCCGATCGAGGCCAGCTTCTCCGTGGCCGTCCGGTAGCGTCGCTCCGCCTCGTCCCAGCGGGTCTGCTGGCCGAAGATGCTCGCCGTGCTCATGGCGAGCATCGCCTCCGTCCAGGCGTCGCCCGGTTCACCGATCGCGCCGATCGCGGCGGAGTCCTCCAGGGCGCCCGCCAGATCACCACAGTTCTCCCGCAGGTTCATCCGCGCCGCCAGCGCGTGCAGGCGGACGTCGTCCGCGGGCGAGCTCACCCCGGCGAGCACGAGACGGAGGAGTCCGTACACCGAACGCTGGAGGAAGAAGGCGCTGAAGTAGTCGGCCGGCTCGAGCAGCGTCCGCTCGGGCCGGTGCAGCCTGCGGATCATGGTGCGACCGCGCGCGACGTGGCGCGACGTCGGATCCGCCCCGGGCGCGGCGCACGCCGCGAGCACCGTGCCCTGCCACAGCTCGCGATCCTCGTCGGCGAGCCCCGCGGCCAACGCCTCGCGCGGGTCGGGCAGGGCGTGGACGATCCGAATGCCGATCTCCTGCACCTGCGCGTGCAGGCTCCGCATCGACCACAGGCCCGCGAGCAGCGGGAAGACCCGGATCACCGTCCACGCCGCGTCGCGGTCGCCGGCGACGAGCGCCTCCACGGCCCCGCGGAGCACGAACGCCAGGTTCTCGAGGTCCTCCGCGAGGCGCCCGATCACCGCATGACCACCGACGGAACGGTATTCGCGCCACATCGCGGAAGCGAGATCGGCGGCCCAGGACGCCATCGCCAGATCCACGAAACGGCTCTCGGGCGTCCCGCCGGCGGACGGCGGCGCCTCCGTGAGCCGCTCCTCGCCGAACTCGCGGACCGTCTCGAGCATCCGGTAACGGGTGCGGCCCGCGCTCTCGGCGACGTGCACGAGGGACTGGTTCGCCAGCGAGATCAGCGCGTCATCGAGCGCGACCGGATCCAACCCCGTGGTCGCGGCCGCAGCCCCGGTGTCGAAACCCGCGGGGAACCTGCACAGCCGGCGCAGGGCGAGCTGCGCGTCGGGTTCCAGGAGGTCCCAGCTCCACTCGATCACCGCGTGCAGCGTGCGATGGCGGTCGGGTGCGGACCGGTCGGCGGAGCGCAGCAGCGCGAACCGCTGTTCCAACCGGTCGGTGATCTCCTCCACGCTCAGGGTGCGCACCCGCGCCGCGGCGAGCTCGATCGCCAGCGGGAGGCCGTCCAGTCGGCGGCACAGCTCGGCGACGGCGTCCTCCGGCAGCGCCACGTCGGGACGCACGGCGCGGGCGCGCTGCGCGAACAGCTCGACCGCGGCGGACCCCGCACCGTCGGTCGCCAGGACGGGCAGCGGGTGCACCCGCTCCGCCCGGATCTGCAGGGGCGAGCGGCTCGTCGCGAGCACCGTGACGCCGGGCGCCCCCGCCACGAGGTCGGCCACCACGTCGGCGCAGGCGTCCACGACCTGCTCGCAGTTGTCCAGGACGACGAGGCAACGACGACGACCCAGCACTTCCAGCACGCGCGCACCCAGATCTCGGATCACCCTGCGCGGCATGCCGTCCGCGCCGAGGTCCGATTCCGCCAGGCCGAGGCCACGGGAGATCGCGGGCAGCACGCCTGCCGCGGAGCGGACCGCGGCGAGGGGCACGTAGTAGACCGGCGTGCCGGCGTCCGCGACGGCGGCACCGACCGCCTCTGCGATGCGGGTCTTCCCCACCCCGCCCGGCCCGAGCACGGTCACCACCCGCGCCTCGCCGACCAGACGCACCAGTTCGGCGACCTCCGCAGCGCGCCCGATGAGCGGCGTCACCTCGGCCGGAAGTCCCACGGCCGCGGCGCGTGCGGGCTTCGACGACGTCGGCGTCGTACCCGCTAGCAGCTCGCGGTGCAGGCGCGTCGCCTCGTCGCCGGGCTCGGTCCCCAGCTCGGTGATCGACGTCCGCCGCAGCTCCGCGTACGCGGCGAGGGCCTCGGCGGTCCGGCCGGATCCGGCGAGCGACCGCATGAGCATCACCCGGGCGGGTTCGTCGAGCGGATCGGCGGCGATGCGTCCCTCGGCGATCGCGCGCGCCGCGTCGAAGTCGCCGGCGGCCAGCGCGGCGGCGGCCCGCCGCGCCTCGAGCCGGTCGAAGGCGCCGGCCGCGCGCCGCGCGAGCTCGTCCGCGGGCCCACCGTCGTCGAGGTCGTCGGCCGGCGTTCCGCGCCACAGGCGCAGGGCCCGCGCCTCGTCGCCCCGATCGCGGAGAGCGGCCTCGGCCCGGGCGAGGTCGGAGTCCGCGTCGAGGCGGTAGCCGCCGGCCACGGCCTCGAGGACGGCGGGCCGGATGAGCGCTCGGACGCGCGAGATCTGGGTATGCAGCGCGGCGTTCGGCGACTTGGGCGGGGTGTCGCCCCACACCTCGTCAACGAGGCGGTCGGCGCTCACCGGTCGACCGTCGGCGAGCACCAGCGCGACGAGGAGTCGCCGCGCCCGCACCCCGGGCACGGGTCGGCCGCCGGCGACGACCGGTCCGAGGACGCCGATCATCGCCGCGTCGTCGGGGGCGCTGCCGTCGTGCACCCGGCCAGCGTAGTCGCGGACGGTCCGCCGGTCCGCGGTCGCGGTGGCCCGATCAGCGGATGCGCAGCTTGCGCATCCAGCGCAGGACCTGCTTGGTCTGCTGGGCGTACTGCTCGTAGCTCTGCCCCGGGCGCGGGTTGTACACCTGCTGCTTCAGGGTCGCCAGGTTGGTGGTGTCGGTGTACTTGAGCAGGCCCGCGTCGCCGTGGCGCACGCCCACGCCCGACGCCTTCCATCCGCCCGACGGGGTGCCCTTGCTCGCGAAGGAGGCCGCGAAGCCGTCGTTGACGTTGACGTTGCCCGCCTCGAGCTGCGCGCCGATCCGCGCCGCGCGGCGCAGGTCCTTGCCCCACACGCTGGCGTTGAGGCCGTAGCGCGTGTCGTTGGCGAGGCGGATCGCCTCCTCGTCGCTGGAGTAGCGGAACAGGGCGACCACGGGGCCGAAGGTCTCGGCGGAGGCGAGATGCATGTCCGGGGTGACGCCGGTGAGGATCGTCGGCGCGTAGAACGCCGGTCCCACGTCGGTGCGCTCCCGCCCGCCGCACAGCACGGTGGCCCCCTTGGCGCGCGCGTCCTCGACGTGGGCGGCGACCCGGCGCAGCTGGTCGGGCGAGGCGAGCGAGCCCATGTCGGGCTCGTAGTCGTAGGTCGCGCCCAGCTTGAGGGCGCCCGCGGCGGCGACGAACCGGCGGGAGAACTCGTCGTAGATGTTCTCGTGCACGTACATCCGCTCGATGTGCATGCACGCCTGGCCGGCGTTGGCGAAGACGGCGAAGATCGCCGACGGGATGGCCTCGTCGAGGTCAACGTCGTCGAGCACGATCATCGGGTTCTTGCCGCCGAGCTCGAGGCTGCAGCCGATGAGGTTGCGCCCGGCCCGTTCTCCGACGGTGACGCCGGTCACGCTGGAACCCGTGAACATGACGAAGTCCGACTCGTCGATGAGGGCAGGGCCCACGTCCGGCCCCTGCCCGCAGACCACCTGGAACAGGCCCTCCGGCGCGCCGGCGCGGCGCAGCAGCTCGACGCCGTAGAGGGCGGCGAGCGCGGTCTTGTTGTCGGGCTTGAGGACCACGCCGTTGCCAGCGATGAGCGCGGGGATCGCGTCGGAGAGCGCCATCGCGAAGGGGAAGTTCCACGGCGCGATGACGCCGATGACGCCCTTGGGGCGATGCAGCTCGACGGAGTTGCTCACCACCGGAACGGGGCCGCCGCGACGGCGTGAGCGGAGCAGTCTGGGTGCGGACTTGAGGTAGTGGCTGATCACCATCGGGACGTCGCACGACTCCTCGAAGGCCATCCGCCGGTTCTTGCCGGTGCCGCTCTGGATGAGGTCGACGAGCAGCTCGTTGTTTTCGAGGATCAGCTCGTGCAGGCGTCGGAAGACGGCGAGCCGCTCCTCGAGGGAACGCTGCGCCCACTGCCGCTGGGCCTCCCGCGCGGTGGCGAAGGCGGCGACCACGTCGCCCGGGGTGGACTGCGGGAGCGTGCCGATGGACGCGCCCGTGAACACCTCGGTCATGGTGAACGGTTCGCGGCTGCCGTCGGCGACCACCAGCGCGGTGAGGCGCTCGATGAGCTCGTCGGTGACGCGCGCGGGCAGGGTGCTGTCGATCTGCGTGGGCGAAGCCATACCGAACTGTAACCCAAACCCTAGAACTTGTTCTAGATTTGGGGAATGGTGAACGATCTCAATCTCGGCATCAACCTCGGCTACTGGACCCGTGGGCCGGAGGACCACACCGCGGCGGTGATCGCCGCCGACGAGCTCGGCTACGACTACGTCTTCACCGCCGAGGCCTACGGCTCCGACGCCTTCTCGACGCTCGCCTGGTACGGGGCCCGAACGAAGCGGATCAAGCTCGGCACCGCCGTCGCGCAGATCCCCGCGCGCACGCCCACCGCGACCGCCATGCACGCCCTGACGATCGACGGCCTGTCCGGCGGCCGCATGGTGCTCGGCCTCGGCGCCTCGGGGCCGCAGGTCGCCGAAGGGTGGTACGGGAACCCGTTCCCCAAGCCGCTCGCCCGCACCCGCGAGTACGTCGACATCGTGCGCCAGGTGATCGCCCGGGAGGAGCCCGTCACCAGCGCGGGCCCGCACTACCCGCTGCCGCTGCCCGGCGGCACGGGGCTGGGCAAGCCGCTCAAGTCCATCGCGCTGCCCGTGCGGCCGCGGATCCCGATCTTCCTCGGCGCGGAGGGGCCGAAGAACGTCGCGCTGTCGACCGAGGTCGCCGACGGCTGGCTGCCGCTGTTCGTCGATCCGCAGCAGGTCGAGCCGGTCTTCGGCGAGTCCCTCGCGGGCCGATCCGCGGACTTCGAGATCGCCGCGACCGTCTCGGTGATCGTCTCCGACGACCTCGACGCCGCCCTGACGCAGGCGAAGATCCCGCTCGCCTTCTACATCGGCGGCATGGGCCACAAGTCGACGAACTTCCACCTCGACCTCATCGGGCGGCTCGGCTTCGCCGACGCCGCGGTCGCGGTGCAGGAGAAGTTCCTCGCGGGCGACCGCGCTGGCGCCGTCGCCGCCGTGCCCGACGAGCTCGCCGACTCCATCGCCCTGCTCGGGCCGATCGACCGGATCGCCGAGCGCCTGGCGCTGTGGCGGGACTCCCCGGTCACGACGGTGCTGTTCAGCGGCGTCCGCGACGAGCCCACGCTGCGCGCCCTGGCGGAGGCGGCGCGAGGCTGAGCGTCACCGTCGGCCGAAGGTGAAGGCGAGGTCCCACGGGTCCGCGTCCCACCGGCTGATCGCCTCGATCATCACGGTCGGGGCGGTCGCCACGGTCTCCGGGCCCGACGGTGCGCTGATCGTCGCGGTCCGGTCCCACTCGTCGACGAAGGGCGCCCACAGCTCGGAATCCCGGGGCGCCGGCGCGGTCTCGACGACGGTGACGAAGACCCCCGGCTCGGCCCCGGCGGGCAGCACCGCGAAGAGGCAGAAGGGCTCCCGCTGCGCGTCCCGCGCGCCGCGCTCGACCACCAGGTACTCGTCGGTCGCGGCGCAGTGCTCGACGGCCCGGGTGAGCACCTCGCGGAAGTCCTCGAAGGTCGAGCGCGAGGGCCGCTTCTCCGGCGCGAGGGCGATGGACTGCGCCTCCATCGTGAGGCTCCCGTCGTCCGCCCGGAGCGGGACGCGGGGCCGCACGAGGAGCGCACCGTCGGACTCGGACAGCCGCGCCGCCTCGCGGTAGCGGCCCTCCTTCCGGGACACCCGGCCGATCCTGCCCGTCGCCTGGACCTCGCGGAGCCAGGCGTCGTCGGGCACGGACCAGAGGTGGGAGGCACCGTCGTCCGACCAGGTCCGCACGAGTCCCCCGACGCAGGGGCTGATCTCGACGAACCCCGCGGAATCGGCCGGCTGCGCGTGCGTTCCGGGCATCGTCGGCGCCTACACGAACGCCGCAGTGCTCCCGCTGACGGGCATCGCGGGCATGCCGAGCTTGCGGTGGTCCCAGCTCCGGACACGGTCGCCGCGCAGCCGCACCGCGACGCGCTTGTTCATCATCGCGTCGATCGCGGGCCGAAGGTCCTCGGAGTAGGGGCCGAAGTACCGCTCGTAGACCTGCTCGCAGACGGCGCGCACCGTCGCCTCGTCCTCGACGATCTCGGCGACGCCCTCGATGGTGACGCCGCGGAGCTGGTCGTAGGAGTCCCCCGCCTCGATCGACGCGCTCATGATCGGGTTGCGCCGCAGGTTCACGACCTTCTGCGACTTCACCTTGGTCTCGATCCACAGGTCACCGTCGATCACGGCGTACCACATGGCCACGAGGTGCGGGGCCCCGCTCGCACCGATCGTGGCGATGGTGGCGGTGCGGCTGCGCTCGAGGAAGTCCTCGACCTCGGCCTCGGTCATCTGGATGGTGCCGCGCTGATTCGTTCCCATGGGGTCAGCGTGCCAGGTTCACTCGGTCGACGGCATCCTCGAACTCCGCCACCAGCTCGGCCATGATCTCGGCGACCGGGCGTACGGCGTTCATGCGGCCGACGATCTGGCCGACCGGCATCGCGACGACGGACGGGTCGCCCGACGCGTGGATCCGGCTGTGCGCCTCCCCCACCAGCAGGTTCTGCAGGGGCATGGGCAGGGCCGACGGTGCCCCCGGCTGCTCCCACGCCTCCGTCCACCGGGTCTTGAGCAGGCGGGCGGGCTTGCCCGAGAAGATCCGCGTGCGCACGGTGTCGGCGCTCGTCGCGGCGACGAGGGCGTCCTGCATGGTCTGCGACTTCGTGTGCGTCTCGAGGTACTCGGTGGTGGTGAGCCAGTACGAGCCCATCCAGACACCCTCGGCGCCGAGGGTCAGGGCCGCGGCGATCTGTCGGCCGGAGCCGATGCCGCCCGCGGCGACGACGGTCGCGTCGTCGCCCACCTCGTCGACGATCTCGGGGAGCAGCACCATGGAGCCGATCTCGCCGGTGTGGCCGCCGGCCTCGTAGCCCTGCGCGATGACGATGTCGACGCCGTTGTCGACGTGGGCGCGGGCGTGCTTGGCGCGGCCGGCCAGCGCGGCGACCTTGACGCCGTGCTCGTGCGCGGCGTCGATGACGTCCGCGGGCGGCGAGCCGAGGGCGTTGGCGATCAGCGCGATCCGGTGGCCCAGTGCGACGTCGACGTGCGAGCGGGCCACCGAGTGCAGCCAGCCGAGCACGCCCGCGCCGGCGGCACCGTCGGGCAGCTCCGGCACCCCGAGCTCACGGAGGGTCCGCTCGACGAAGGCGCGGTGCTCCGCCGGAATGAGTTCGGAGAGGTCGCCGGCACTGCCCTCGGTGGGCACCTTGTTGGGCATGACGATGTCCACGCCGTAGGGCCGGCCGTCGGTGTTGGCGTCCATCCAGTCGAGGACGGCGTCGAGCTCGGCGGGGTCGTTGAACCGGACGCAGCCGAGAACACCGAGGCCGCCGGCCCGGGAGACCGCCGCGGCCACGTGCTCCGACGGGGTGAAGGCGATGACCGGGTACTGGATACCCAGGTCCTCGCACAGGGGTGTGCGCATGAATCCTCCTGAAGACTTCTTTCCTCCAAACTAGAACCTGTTACTGTTCGAGGAAGCGGATTCCCGCAATTGCCGATCCTCGTTTCGGCGAGGTCCTCGACGACAAGGAGCCTCAGGTCATGACGGACGCCCCGCACGCCCTCGTCGAGCAGCGCGGCCACACGCTGCTCATCACCATGAACCGACCGGAGCGCAAGAACGCGCTCACCGGCGAGATGTTGCAGATCCTCAGCGACGCCTGGGACCGCATCGACTCGGACCCCGAGATCCGCAGTGCGGTGCTCACCGGCGCGGGCGGTGCCTTCTGCGCCGGCGCGGACCTGAAGAACATGGCGAAGTCGAACCCCGGCGAGGCGATGAAGGAGGGCAGCGCCTTCGATCCGGCCCGGATCCCCGGCCTGATCAAGGGTCGCCGCCCCGGGAAGCCGCTCATCGCCGCGGTCGAGGGCGCCGCCATCGCCGGCGGCACGGAGATCCTGCAGGGCACCGACATCCGCGTCGCGGGCGAGAGCGCGAAGTTCGGCGTCTCCGAGGCGAAGTGGAGCCTCTACCCGATGGGCGGCTCCGCGGTCCGGTTGCCGCGGCAGATCCCGTACACGGTGGCGGCAGACCTGTTGCTCACCGGCCGGCACATCACCGCGGCGGAGGCCAAGGAGTACGGGTTGATCGGCCACGTCGTGCCCGACGGGAGCGCCCTGGACAAGGCCTTGGAGCTGGCCGAACTGATCAACGCCAACGGCCCCCTCGCCGTGCAGGCGATGCTGCGCACCATGCGCGCCACCGAGGGCATGCACGAGGAGGAGGCCTTCAAGGTCGACGCGAAGGAGGGCCTGCCCGTCTTCCTCTCCCGCGACGCCAAGGAGGGCCCGCGCGCCTTCGCCGAGAAGCGCACCCCGGTCTTCGAGGGCCGCTGACCCTGCAATTGAACGACGTTCTGGAGAATCCGACCTGCGGGTTTGCTCTCCGGAACGTCGTTCAATTCAGGTAGTCAGGCGTACTGGGCGCGCAGGGCCTTCTTGTCGGGCTTGCCGAGCGGGCTGACGGGGATGGATTCGACGAGGTCGACGGTCTTCGGCGTGTAGACGACGCCCTTGCGGTCGCGGACCAGATCGCGCAGTTCCTCGACGTCGACCGTCGCGCCGGCGCGCGGCACCACGACGGCCTTGACGGCCTCGCCCCACTTCTCGTCGGGCACCCCGATCACCGCGACAGACGCGACGGACGGGTGCGACGAGATCACGTCCTCGACCTCGCGTGGGAAGACGTTGAAACCACCCGTAACCACCATGTCCTTCTTCCGGTCGACGATGTAGAGATAGCCCTCGTCGTCGAACCGCCCCACGTCGCCGGTGTGCAGCCAGCCGTGCTCGGTTGCTTCGACCGTCTGCTCCGGCTTGTTCAGATAGCCCTGCATCACCAGCGGTCCGCGCACGCAGATCTCCCCCGGCGCACCGGGTTCGACGGGGCTCCCGGCATCGTCGAGCAGGGCGACGTTCACCCACGGGACGGGCTTTCCGCAGCTCGCGAGCCGCTCCGGCTTCGACGGGTCGTGGTCGCCACGGCGGAGAACGGAGATGGTCATGGGGCACTCGGCCTGGCCGTAGAACTGAAAGAACACGGGCCCGATGCGCTCGATCGCCTCCGTCAGCCGGGTCGGCGAGATCGCGGACGCGCCGTAGAAGACGGTCTCCAGGCTGGACAGGTCGTAATCGCCGAACTTCGGATGGTCGAGCAGCGCGTAGATCATGGTGGGCACCAGCATCGTCGCGGTGATCCGGTACTTCTCGATCGCCGCGAGCACGGCCTCCGGCTCGAACCGCGGCAGCACGACCATCGAACCGCCGGTCATCGACGTCGGGTTCCAGAAGGCGCCGCCGGCATGGCTGAGCGGCGCGCACACCAGGAACCGGATCTCCTCCGGCCATTCCCATTCCGTGCGCTGGATGCGCAGGAGCGCCGCGCCACCGGAGTAGCTGAGCATGACGCCCTTGCTCTTGCCCGTGGTGCCGCCGGTGTACGCCAGGCTCGCGGTCGACGACGGGTCGGCGGTGTGCGCGGTGAGCGGTCCGGGCTCGAATCCGACCGCAGCGGCGGTCAGGTCGACGCCGGTCTCCGTGGGTCCCAGCGAGAGCAGCGTTTTCAGCCCCGGCACCCGTTCCCGCAGGTCCGCGGCGCGCTGCTCGTAGAGTCGCGGATCGTAGATGAGGGTCTCGATGCCCGCGTCCTCCATGACGTAGACGTGGTCGTCGAGCGAGCCCATCGGGTGCAGCGCCGCGAAGCGCACGCCCGTGATGAGGTTGGTGGACTGGGCGATCAGTACCTCGTGCCGGTTGCCAGAGAGCATCGCAACGGGGCTGCCGACGCCGAGCCCGAAGGACGCGTAGGCCTGCGCGTAGCGGCTGACCTCGTCGCGCACCTGCGCGTACGTCAGCACGGAGTCACCGTCAGGGCCCGTGACGTGGACGGCGACGCGGTTGGGGAAGGCGGCGAGGGAGCCGAGCAGAATATCGCCGGCCAGCGGCTCGCGGTGCAGATCGTCCATGGAACACCTCGTGGATCGTTTGCGGGAATACCGTCGCGCTAACGCGGTAGGAACTCCTCCCACGGTAAAGGCTGACTACCGTTTCCGGGATACCCTTGCGCCAAAAAGTTAGAACGTGTTTCACTCGGGTGGTGACCGTAGAACCGCAGACCCTCTCGGCGCCGATGTACCTGTCCTTCGACTACACCCGGTCGCTCGGACCGGTGCTGGGCGCGTTCATGACGAACCTCCGCGAGCGCCGCATCGTCGGCACCCGAGACTCGGCCGGTCGGGTGCACGTGCCCCCGCTCGAGTTCGATCCCGACACCACCGCCGCCCTCACCGAGATCGTTCCAGTCTCCGACACCGGGACGGTGACCAGCTGGAGCTGGAACGCGCACCCCGTGGATGGGCAGCCCTTCGACCGACCCTTCGCCTACGCGCTCATCAGGCTCGACGGTGCCGACACCTCCCTCCTGCACGCCGTCGACGTCGCGGGCCCCGAGGACATCTCGACCGGCATGCGAGTGCACGCCCTCTGGGCCGCCGAGACGACCGGCGCGATCGGCGACATCACGCACTTCGTCCCCGGCGAGGGCGACGGCGTCCCCGCTGTCGCCGCACCGTCGGACGACCCGATCGAGGTCCTCATCACCCCCGTCGCGCTGCGGCTCGAGCACTCCGCCTCCGTGCCGGAGACCCGGTACCTGCAGGCCCTGGCCGAGGGACGGCTGCTGGGTCAGCGGTGCGGGACGTGCGGCAACGTCTACGTCCCGCCGCGCAACGCCTGCCCGATCGACGGCATCCCCACCACGGAGGAGGTCGACCTCCCGGACACCGGCGTGGTCACCACCTTCTGCGTGGTCAACGTGCCCTTCCAGGGGCAGCGGATCAAGCCGCCGTACGTCGCCGCCTACGTGCTGATCGACGGCGCCGACATCCCGTTCCTCCACCTCGTGCTCGGCTGCGACCCGTCCGAGGTGCGGATGGGCATGCGGGTGCGGGCCGTGTGGAAGCCGCGCGAGGAGTGGACCGAGAGCCCCGGCAACATCTCGCATTTCGAACCGACCGGTGAGCCGGACGCCCCCTACTCCAGTTACGAGAAGCACCTGTGAGCACACGCACCTGCACCGATCCGGACGGCTCCGTCGCCGTCGTCGGCTACGCCGCCACCCCGTGGCTGCGCGCCGCGCAGACCACGACCAACGGCGTGGAGATGCTGATCCCGCTGTTCGCCGACGTCTTCGCCCAGACCGGCCTCACCATGTCCGACATCGGATTCTGGTGCTCCGGGTCGTCGGACTACCTGGCGGGACGGGCCTTCTCGTTCATCGCCGCGATCGACTCCATCGGCGCCGTGCCGCCGATCAACGAGTCGCACGTGGAGATGGACGCCGCGTGGGCGCTGTACGAGGCCTGGGTGAAGATCCGCACCGGCGAGATCGACACCGCCCTCGTCTACGGCTTCGGCAAGTCCTCCGCGGGTGTACTGCGCCGCACGCTGACCATGCAGCTCGACCCGTACACCGTCGCGCCGCTGTGGCCGGATTCGGTGTCGGTCGCGGCGCTGCAGGCCCGCGCGGGCATCGACTCCGGCGCGTGGACCGAGGCCGACATGGCCGCGGTCGCCGCGCGCAGCCTCACCGACGCGACGACGAACCCGGCGGCGCAGGTGTCGCGCACCGTCGACGCGGAGACGCTCCTGGGCGAGCCGCTGTGGGCGGATCCACTGCGCCGGCACGACATCGCGCCCGTCACCGACGGTGCCGCCGTCGCTATCCTCGCCTCCGCCGAGCGCGCCCGCGAGATCCGGGAGAACCCCGCGTTCATCACCGGCCTCGAGCACCGGATCGACTCGCCCGCACTGGGCTCGCGCGACCTCACCCTGTCGCCGTCGACCACCGCCGCGGCCCGCGCCGCCGGAGCGGACGGCGTGCAACTCGCCGAGCTCCATGCACCCTTCACCCACCAGGAACTGATCCTGCGCAGGGCGATCGGTCTCGACGACGACGTACGGATCAACCCGTCCGGCGGTGCGCTCGTGGGGAATCCCATGTTCTCCGCGGGTCTCGCCCGGATCGGCGAGGCCGCCCGCGCCGTGTGGAACGGCGACGCGGAACGCGTCCTGGCGCACGCCACCGGCGGACACGCCCTGCAGCAGAACCTGATCGCCGTGATGGAGGCCAAGTGATGGGCAAGCCCACCGCAGTACTCGGAACGGGCCAGACCCGCCACCGCGCCAAGCGCACCGACGTCTCGATGGCCGGCATGATCCGCGAGGCCGTCGACGCAGCGCTGCTCGATTCCGGCACCACCATGGCCGACATCGACGCCATCGTGATCGGCAAGGCGCCTGACATGTTCGAGGGCGTCATGATGCCCGAACTGTTCCTCGCCGACGCGCTGGGCGCCGTCGGCAAGCCGCTGCTGCGCGTGCACACCGCGGGCTCGGTCGGCGGCTCCACCGCCGCCGTCGCCGCCGCTCTGGTCAAGTCGGGCGTGCACAAGCGAGTACTCACCGTGGCGTGGGAGAAGCAGTCGGAGTCGAACGCCATGTGGGCGCTGTCGATCCCGGTCCCGTTCACCGTGCCCGTCGGTGCCGGTGCCGGCGGCTACTTCGCCCCGCACGTCCGCTCCTACATCCGGCGCTCCGGCGCGCCCGACCACGTCGGCGCGATGGTGGCGGTCAAGGACCGGCGCAACGGCGCCCGGAATCCGCTGGCGCACCTGCACCAGCCCGACATCACGCTCGAATCGGTGCAGGCGTCCCAGATGCTCTGGGACCCCATCCGCTTCGACGAGACCTGCCCGTCGTCCGACGGCGCCTGCGCCATCGTGCTCGGCGACGAGCAGGCCGCCGCGGCGTCGGAGGCGGCCACCGGCAACCGCGTCGGCTGGGTGCTCGCGACCGCGATGCGCACCGAGCCCCTCGCCTACGCGGGCCGCGAACACGTCAGCCCCCGCGCGGGCCAGGACGCCGCGGCCGCGCTGTGGCGCGACGCCGGCATCACCGACCCGCTGCGCGAGGTCGACGCGGCCGAGATCTACGTTCCCTTCTCCTGGTTCGAGCCCATGTGGCTGGAGAACCTGGGATTCGTCCCCGAGGGGCAGGGCTGGAAGCTCACCGAGTCCGGGGGTACCGAGATCGGCGGGGAGCTGCCGGTGAACCCGTCGGGCGGCGTGCTCTCCTCCAATCCGATCGGCGCGTCCGGCATGATCCGGTTCGCGGAGGCCGCGAAGCAGGTCATGGGGCGGGCCGGGGACTACCAGGTCGACGGTGCCCGAAAGGCACTCGGGCACGCCTACGGCGGCGGTTCGCAGTACTTCTCCATGTGGCTGGTGGGCGCGGACAAGCCTGCGTAGACACCGGATATCACCGACCCGCCCGGAGCCGCGTGCCGGCGAGGATCGCCGCGGCCGTGACGGCGGCGGCGAATCCGGCCGGTCCCGCGATCCCGCCGAATCGGTCGAGGACCGCGCCGGCGCCCAGGGGCCCCACGACCGCGCCCACGTTGAGCGCGGCGGTGGCGTAGGAGCCGGCCATCGTGGGTGCAGTCTCCGAAGCGGACCCGATCGAGAGGGCGATCAGAGTACCGCCGACGGCGAATGCGAGGAGGCCCGACAGGGGCACGATCGCCAGCAGGAGGAGCGGTTCCCGTCCGCCGGAAGCGAGCATTACCCAAGCCCCCACCAGGAGCGGCGCGCCCACAGCGAGGAGCATCCGGTGTCGGGCGTCGGCGACTCGGCCGACGATCGCGACGCCGGCGCACGCACCCGCCCCGAAGAGCATCAGCACCAGCGGGATCCACACCGCCGACAGCACCTCCTCCACAGGGACCGCGAGGTAGGGCAGGACGCCGAAGGTTCCCGCATTCACCAGCGCGGTGAGGACGAGCACAGCCGCCGTCCGACCGTCCCACAGCGCGGCGAGTTCCGTTCGGAGCGAAGGGCGCCCGCGTTCGATGGAATCGAGGGCAGCCGCCCCGAGGATCGCGAGGAACGGCGGAACGCACAGCACCGCGACCGCCCAGAACAGCGCCCGCCACCCCGCAGCAGCGCCCACGACGGCGCCGGCGGGCACGCCCGCGACCATGGCGACGGTGGTCCCCGCGAGCAACATCGACAGCGCCCGCGCCCGCCGGTCGGGGCCGACGGCCGCGGCCGCCACGGTGAACGCGACGGCGAGGAAGCCGGCATTGGCGAAGGCGGACACCACGCGGGTACCGAGCAACACCGGGAGGGACGCGGTCAGCGCGCCGACGACGTGCGCCGCCGCGAACAATGCGAGGAAGCCGAGCAGGGCCGAGCGGGGCGGCCACCGTCGGGCGAGGGCCGCGGTGACCGGGGCACCGACGACCATCCCGACGGCGAACGCGGAGACGAGGCTTCCCGCTGCGGACGGGGCGACGGCGAGGTCGGCGGCGAGATCCGGCAGGACGCCGGCGAGCATGAATTCGGAGGTACCCATCGCGAAGACGGCGAGGGCGAGGAACAGGACGAGTCGAGGCACGGAGCACTCCTGGGACGACGGGAAACGTGGATCGTCTCCGGTCGCCGCGGCCGACTCGGGCCCGCGGATCAGCGCACGACGGCGCGGTTCTGCACGGGGTCGGCGGCGGGACCGGCGACCCCTTCCTCATGCGATTCCGGTGTGCTCACCCGACCACGCTAACCGGCGCGGCCACCCCGGGGCCACCGGGTTTCCGGCCCCCGCACACGACGAAGCCCCCGGGAGATCCCCAGGGGGCTTCGTCGCGGTCGGCGCCTACTCGTAGGCGACCTTCCAGTGCTTGATGCCGTTGAGCCAGCCCGACCGCAGGCGCTGCGGGGGCTCGAGTTCGCGCAGGTTCGGCATGACGTCCGCGATGGCCTTGAACATGAGGTCCATCTCGAGGCGGGCGAGGTTCGCGCCCACGCAGTGGTGGGTGCCGGAGCCGCCGAAGCCGACGTGCGGGTTCGGGTCGCGCAGGATGTTGAAGGTGTAGGGATCCTCGAAGGCGTCCTCGTCGAAGTTGGCCGAGGCGTAGAACAGCGCGACGCGCTGGCCCTTCTTGATCGTCTGCTCGCCGAGCTGGACGTCCTCGAGCGCGGTCCGCTGGAACACCGAGACGGGCGTCGCCCAGCGCACGATCTCGTCGGGCGCGGTGCGCGGCCGCTGCTCCTTGTAGATCTCCCACTGGTCGGGATGGTCGACGAAGGCCTTCATGCCGTGGCTGATGGCGTTGCGAGTGGTCTCGTTGCCGGCCACCGCGAGCAGCAGCACGAAGAACGCGAACTCGTCACTGCCGAGCCCGTCGCCGTCGATGTCGGCCTGCACCAGCGTGGTCACGATGTCGTCCATCGGACACTTGCGGCGCTCCTCCGCCAGGTTCCACGAGTAGCCGGTGAACTCGGTCATCGCAGTGAGATAGTCGCCCTCGAACTCGGGGTCGTCGTAGGCCATCATCGAGTTGGACCAGTCGAAGAGCTTCTTGCGGTCCTCCTGCGGCACGCCGAGCAGCTCGGCGATCGCCTGCAGCGGGAGCTCGCTGGCCACCTGCTCGACGAAGTCACCGCCGCCGGCCTTACGGGCCTCGTGCACGATCTGCTCGGCCCGCTCCGCCAGCGCGTCGTGCAGGGACTGCACCGCCTTCGGCGTGAAACCGCGCGAGATGATGCGCCGCGTCTTGGTGTGCTGCGGCGGATCCATGTTGAGCAGCAGCATCCGCTGCATGTCGATCTGCTCGCGCTCGATCTCCGGACCGAACCGGACGATCGCGCCGTTCTCCCAGTTCGAGTACTGCTTCGGGTTCCGCGAGATGGCCTTGATGTCCTCCAGCTTGGACACCACCCAGAAACCACCGTCGTCGAACCCGGTGGTGCCGGGCGGGATGTCCTGCCACCAGACCGGTGCCGATCGCCGCAGCTCGGCGAACTCGGCCTCGGGCCGCCGCTCCGACCACAGGTCGGGGCTGGTGAAATCGAACCCCGCGGGGAAGTGCACGCTCACGCCGCCTCCTCAAGCGTCTCCACCCGGACTCTGGCCAGGCGTATCTGAAACATGTTCTACTCATTGAAGCACAGACGGTCCGCTCGTGAGCTAGATTGCGAAGGACGCTGGTTGCACAGCAGTTACACAGGGACGAACCAGTCGCGGCGCCACCGCATGAGGCTCGACAGAGCCGGAGATCGGCGCCACAATCGAGAACGTGCTCTACCCAATCGGGGCGAGCCGAGAATGTGAGGAACGATCGATATGGGCATCCCCGTCATCGTCGACGCCGTCCGCAGCCCCATCGGCAAGCGGGGCGGCTGGCTGAGCGGACTGCACCCCGCCGAACTCCTCGGCGGCACCGTCACCGCACTCCTCGAGCACGCCGGCGTCGATCCGGCACAGGTCGAGCAGATCATCGGCGGCAACGTCACCCAGGCCGGCGAGCAGGCCGGCAACATCACGCGCACGGCGTGGCTCAACGCCGGCCTGCCCGAGCTGACCGGCGCCACGACGATCGACGCGCAGTGCGGCTCCGCGCAGCAGGCCACCGGCCTGATCGCGGGCCTCATCGCGACCGACGCGATCGAGGTCGGCCTCTCGTGCGGCGTCGAGTCCATGAGCCGGATTCCGCTGGGCGCGAACCGGCCGGAGGGCCTCGGCACCTCGCGGCCCCCGTCGTGGACCATCGACATGCCCAACCAGTTCCTCGCCGCCGAGCGGATCGCCGAGCGCCGCGACCTCACCCGCGAGGACATCGACGCCTTCGGTCTCGCCTCCCAGCGCAAGGCCCTGCAGGCCTGGCAGGAGGGTCGCTTCGACCGCGAGGTCGTCTCGCTCAAGGCGCCCGCGATGGCCGACGGTGCGCCCACCGGCGAGACGATCGAGGTCTCCCGAGACCAGGGCCCGCGCGAGAGCACCGCGGAGGGGCTCGCCAAGCTCAAGCCCATGCTCGACGGGGGTCGGCACACTGCGGGAACCTCCTCCCAGGTGTCCGACGGTGCCGCCGCCGTCCTGCTCATGGACTCCGACCGCGCCGCCGCGCTCGGCCTCAAGCCGCGCGCCCGCATCGTTTCGCAGGCCCTCGTCGGCGGGGAACCGTACTACCACCTCGACGGCCCGATCCGCGCCACCGAGCGTGTGCTTGAGCGCTCCGGCCGCTCGCTGAGCGACATCGACCTGTTCGAGGTCAACGAGGCCTTCGCCTCCGTCGTGCTGTCCTGGCAGCAGGTCATCGGCCCCGACCCGGACAAGGTCAACGTCAACGGCGGCGCCATCGCGCTCGGACATCCGGTGGGCTCCACCGGCGCCCGCCTCATCACCACCGCGCTGCACGAGCTGGAGCGCCGCGACGCGTCGACCGCCCTCATCGCGATGTGCTGCGGCGGCGCGATGGCGACCGGCACCATCATCGAGCGGATCTGAGCCGATGCGCGTAGCAGTCACCGGCGCGGCCGGATTCGTGGGCGGGAACCTCCTGCAGCAGCTCGTCGAGCAGGGCCACGAGGTGGTCGCGATCGACCGCGCCAGCTCGGCGCACGCCCCGGAGGGCGTGCGCTGGGTGCAGGCCAGCGTGCTCGAACCCAGCGAGATGCGTGCAGCGCTCGAGGGCGTCGAGGTGGTCTACCACCTGGTCGCCATGATCACGCTGCGGATGCAGGACGAGGCCGCGTGGCGCCTGAACACGGAGGGCGTGCGCGTGGTGGCGCGCGCGGCGCTCGACGCGGGCGTGCGGAAAATGGTGCACCTGAGCTCTATCCACGCCTTCGACCAGGATCTTGTCGACGTCATCGACGAAACGGCGCCGCGGTCCGAGCGGCCCGAGATCCCTGTCTACGACCGATCCAAGTGGGCGGGCGAGCAAGAGCTCCGTAAGGTTATCGACGACGGGCTCGACGCCACCATCTGCAACCCCACCGGCGTCTGGGGACCCGCCGACCACGGTGCCGCGCTCTCGCGCCTGAACCGCCTCGCGCACACAGCGGCCCGCGGCCGGATGCCCGCCTTCGTCTCCAAGGCCGGCTTCGACCTGGTCGACGTGCGCGACGTGGCGACGGGCGTCATGCTCGCGGCCGAGAAGGGACGCACGGGCGAGAACTACCTCCTGGGTGGCGAATTCACGCCGATCATCGATGCGATGCGACTCTCGGCGCAGGCCGCCGGCAAGTCGGGGCCGAGGGTGGCGGTGCCTATCGGAGCGCTCGCCGCGATCATGCCCGTCCTGGAACCGATCAACGCCCGACTCGGGTCGGACGTGCTGTCCAAGGCGGCCCTCGGCCCGCTGTTCGCGTCGCCGCTGGTCGATATCAGCAAGGCCCGCAACGAACTCGGCTACGCACCGCGTACGATGGCGACCACCGCCACCGAATTGGTGCAGTTCTTCGCGGAGTCCGGCCGGCTCGACTGAGCCCACAGACTCGGAACACCCCCTCACCGAGACGCGGCCGGCCGCGCGGAGATCCCCTCCCGCGCGGCCGGTATCGTCGTTCCGGGGATCAGGCCCCGTACACGGGCTCCGGCGCCGGCCCCTCGGCGATCAATTCGCGCACGACGGTACCCAGCTCCGACGGCGCCCAACGGGCGCCCTTGTCGCGCTGCGGGCCGTGCCGCCAGGCCTGCGCGACGGACACCTTGCCGCCCTCGACCTCGAACACCCGGCCCGTGACATCGGCGGACTCGACGCTGCCGAGCCACACCACCAGCGGTGAGATGTTCTCGGGCGCCATCGCGTCGAAACCGCCCTCGGGCGCGGCCATGTCGTCGGCGAAGGTCACCTCGGTCATGCGGGTGCGCGCGGCGGGCGCGATCGCGTTGACGGTGATGCCGTAGCGCCCCATCTCGGCGGCGGCCTGGATCGTCATCTCGGCGATGCCTGCCTTGGCCGCAGCGTAGTTGCCCTGCCCCACGCTGCCGAGCAGGCCCGCTCCGGAGCTCGTGTTGATCACTCGGGCGTCGGGCCGCCGCCCCGCCTTGGACTCGTCGCGCCAGTAGCCCGCCGCGTGGCGCAGCACGGCGAAGTGCCCCTTGAGGTGCACCCGGGTCACCGCGTCCCACTCCGCCTCGGACATGTTCACCAGCATCCGGTCACGGAGGAAGCCCGCGTTGTTCACCAGCACGTCCAGCCGGCCGAACTCGTCGATCGCGCTGCGCACCAGCGCCTGCGCGCCGTCCCAGTCCGCGACGTCGGAGGCGTTCGCGATGGCGCGGCCGCCGGCGGCGCGGATCTCGTCCACGACCTGCTGGGCGGGGCCCGACGAGGCGTCCGCGCCGTCGAGCCCGACGCCGTAGTCGTTGACCACCACGGCCGCGCCCTCCGCGGCGTAGGCCAGTGCGTGTGCGCGGCCGATGCCGCGGCCCGCGCCGGTGACGATGACGACGCGACCGTCGACGATTCCTGTCATTGTTCTTCTCCTCGTTCGTGGTTCGGATCTACCGCGCGTCGCGCTCGGCGTTCGCCGCGGCCAGGAAAGCGGGGCGTTCGCCGCCGCCATGGACGAGCAGTGTCGCGCCGGTGACGTAGGACGCGAGCGCCGAAGCCAGGAAGGCGGCGCACGCCCCCACCTCCTCGGGGTCGGCGAGCCGGCCCAAGGGCACGGTTGCGCCGATCGCCGCGATCCCGGCGTCGTCGCCGTAGTGCTGCTCGGCCGCCTCGGTGCGCACCATGCCCACGTCGAGCGCGTTCACCCGCACGGCGGGCGCCCACTCCACCGCGAGGCTCGCGGTGAGGGAGTCGAGACCGGCCTTCGCCGCTCCATAGGCGGCGGTGCCGGGCGACGGGCGCGTGGCGCTGACGCTCGAGACGTTGACGATCACCCCGCTGCCGGCCTCCTGCATCACCGCGTTCGCTCGCTGCGCGACCAGCAACGGGGACAGCAGATTGAGCCCGACGACCTTCTCGTGGAACCGGGGCGACGCCGTGGCCGCGTCCGAGAAGGGCGCTCCCCCGGCGTTGTTGACGAGCACGTCGAGCCGGCCGTGCCGCTCGACGATGCCCGCGATCAGGGCGTCGACCTGCTCGGGCTCGCGGACGTCGGCGGCCACGAATTCGGCGACGGCACCGTCGGCCTCGACCGGACTCTCGGGTTCCCTGCGCGCGCACACCACCACCGTGGCGCCCTGCCGGAGGAAGACACGGGCGACGCCCGCGCCGATCCCCCGGACGCCGCCGGTGACCAGCACCACCGCGTCGTCGAGTCCGAGATCGCGCCCCGCAGGTGCGTTCGCCACAAGATTCACCACTTCCCATTCCGGTCGGCCGGGCTTCGGTGGTAGCGTACCAAGCAATTGCTCGGTTTAGATCACGTTCTACCTGTCTACCTCGAAGGAGTCGGTGTGCCTTCACCGATCACGACCACCGTCGACGAGCCCGGGATCCACACGATCACCGTCGACGCACCCCCCGTCAACGCCCTCACCGTGCAGGGCTGGTTCGACCTCGCGAGCGCCATCACCGAGGCCGGACGCGACCCGTCGTGCCACGTCGTGGTGGTCCGCGCGGAGGGCCGCGGCTTCAACGCCGGCGTCGACATCAAGGAGATCGACGCGGCGCAGGCCGCCGGCGACGGCTACGGCGCCCTCATCGGTGCGAACCAGGGCTGCGCCGCGGCCTTCTCCGCGGTCTACGACTGCGCGGTGCCCGTGATCATCGCGGTGAACGGCTTCTGCCTCGGCGGCGGCATCGGCCTCGTCGGCAACGCGGACGTCGTGGTCGCCTCCGACGATGCGACCTTCGGCCTGCCCGAGGTGGATCGCGGCGCGCTCGGCGCCGCGACGCACCTCGCCCGGCTCGTGCCGCAGCACCTGATGCGCACCCTGTACTTCACCGCCGGGACGATCACCGCCCAGCAGCTGCATCATTTCGGCTCGGTGTACCGCGTGGTGCCCCGCGCCGAGCTCGACGGCGCCGCCCTCGAGGTGGCCCGGGACATCGCCGCCAAGGACACCCGCGTGATCCGCAAGGCGAAGGAGGCGATCAACGGCATCGACCCGGTGAACGTCCACACCAGCTACCGGTTCGAGCAGGGCTTCACCTTCGAACTCAATCTGGCGGGCTACTCGGACGAGCACCGCCGCGAGTTCGTCTCCACCGGCCGCACGGTCGGCGAGGCGTCCAGCGCCGGGAGCGGAGCGAGCGGGCGACCTGTTTCCGACGACGCAGCACAGGAGAACGCATGATCGACAAGACCATGACCGCAGAGCAGGTGGTCGCCGAGCTCGAGGACGGCATGACGCTGGGCATCGGAGGCTGGGGCTCGCGGCGCAAGCCGATGGCCCTGGTGCGCGCGATCCTGCGCTCCGACCTCAAGGACCTGACCGTGGTGTCCTACGGCGGCCCCGACGTCGGCCTGCTCGCCGCGGCCGGGAAGATCCGGAAGCTGGTCTTCGGCTTCGTCACCCTCGACACCGTGCCCATCGACCCGAATTTCGCGCGCGCCCGCCAGTCCGGCGCGATCGAGGTCGCCGAGTGGGACGAGGGCATGTTCGCCGCCAGCCTGAAGGCCGCGGTGCAGCGCCTGCCCTTCCTGCCGATCCGCGCCGGCCTCGGCTCCTCGGTCATGGACGTCAATCCGGACCTGCGCACCATCGTCTCCCCCTACGCCGACGGCGAGGAACTGGTGGCGGTCCCGGCACTGCGGCTCGACGCCGCGCTCGTGCACATGAACCGCGCCGATGCGCGCGGCAACGCCCAGTACCTGGGCCCCGACCCGTATTTCGACGACGACTTCGCGCTCGCCGCCGACCGGTGCTACGTCTCCTGCGAGCGGATCGTCTCAACCGAGGAGCTGGTGGCCGGCGGCCCCGTGCAGTCGCTCATCATCAACCGCAGCGCCGTGGCGGGAGTGGTGGAGACGCCGAACGGCGCGCATTTCACCACCGCCGCCCCCGATTACGGGCGAGACGAGAAGTTCCAGCGGCACTACGCCGCGAGCGCCAAGGATCGCGCCGCGTGGGCCGCGTTCGAGCAGCGGTTCCTCTCCGGCGACGAAGCGCGCTACCAGGCTGAGGTGGCCGCATGGGCGGCGGAGGAGACGACCAAATGACCGACATCACCCGCGCCGAGGTCTGCGTGACCGCGATCGCCGATCTGTTCCGCGGCGACGGCGAGATCACCGCCAGCCCTATGGGCCTGATCCCGTCGCTGGGCGGGCGCCTCGCGCGCCTGACCTTCGCCCCCGACCTGCTGCTCTCCGACGGAGAGGCCTACCTCGTCGCCGATGCGGCGAATCCGTCCGCCGGCATCGAGGGCTGGCAGCCCTTCAAGAAGGTGCTCGACGTGGTGGTCCCGCACGGCAAGCGCCACGTCATCATGGGCGCCAGCCAGATCGACCGGTACGGCAACCAGAACATCTCCGCGATCGGCGAGCACCGGGCGCCGTCGCGCCAGTTGCTCGGCGTGCGCGGCGGACCCGGCAACACCGTGAACAACCGGACCTCCTACTGGATCCCGAAGCACTCGACGCGCGTCTTCGTGGACACCGTCGACGTCGTCAGCGGCGTGGGATACGACCGGGCACGCGCGGCCGGGACGACCGCCTCGCGGTTCCACGACATCCACCGCGTGGTCACCGATCTCGCGGTCCTCGGCTTCGACTACGACGGCACGATGACGCTGCTGTCGGTGCATCCCGGCGTCACGGAGGACCAGGTGCGCGAAGCCACCGGCTTCGCCCTCACCGGCACCGGCGTGCCGGAGACCCGCGTGCCCACCACCGAGGAGCTCGATCTGATCCGCACCGTGGTGGACCCGAAGAACCTGCGCAGCAAGGAGGTCCCGGCATGACCTTGCGGACCCGCTTCACCGAGCTGGTCGGCGTCGAGCACCCCGTGGTGCAGACCGGCATGGGCTGGGTCTCCGGCGCCCACCTGACCGCGGCCACCGCGAACGCCGGTGGGCTGGGGATCCTCGCATCCGCGACGATGACCTACCCCGAGCTCGAGGCCGCGATCCTCAAGACCAAGGAGCGCACCGATAATCCCTTCGGCGTCAACCTCCGCGCCGATGCGGAGGACGCGCAGCAGCGCGTGGACCTCCTCATCCGCGAGGGCGTCAAGGTGGCCTCGTTCGCGCTCGCGCCGAAGCCGGACATGATCGCCAAGCTCAAGGACGCCGGGCTCGTGGTGATTCCGTCGGTGGGCGCGGCACGGCACGCGGAGAAGGTGGCCTCGTGGGGCGCCGACGCCGTGATCGTGCAGGGCGGCGAGGGCGGTGGCCACACCGGCGGCGTTGCCACCACGTTGCTCCTGCCGTCGGTCCTCGACGCCGTGGACATCCCCGTCGTCGCCGCCGGCGGCTTCTTCGACGGCCGCGGCCTCGCTGCGGCACTCGCCTACGGCGCCTCCGGCGTCGCCATGGGCACCCGATTCCTCCTCACCCGGGACAGCCGGGTCCCCGAGTCGGTGAAAGCCGAGTACCTGCAGCGCGGCCTCGGCGACACCGTCGTCACCACCAAGGTCGACGGGATGCCGCACCGGGTCCTACGCACCGCGCTGGTCGACGCACTCGAGCGTTCGCACGGCGTCGCGACGCTCGCACACGCCGCCCTCAACACAGTCCGCTTCCAGGCGCTGACCGGCATGTCCTGGAAAGGCCTCGTGGGCGAGGGACTCGCGATGAAGAAGAGCGGCGAACGCTCGTGGAGCCAGCTCATGATGTCGGCGAACACGCCGATGCTGTTGCGCGCCGGTCTCGTCGAGGGAAACACCGACGCGGGGGTCCTCGCCTCGGGCCAGGTCGCCGGGATCATCGACGACCTTCCGACGGTGGCCGACCTCATCGCCCGCATCGTCGTCGACGCGGAGTCGCGGCTCGACGAACTGGCACGACTGCGCGCCTGATCCCGCCCCGCCGCGGCGACGCGTCGGGGAACGGGGCACGGGCCGGCGGCGGATTCTGCGGAGGACCCCCGCCGCCGGTCCGGTCTCGGTATCAGGCCCCTCCCTCACCCGCTTCTCGCGGACCGCACGCCGAACGCTCCCCTGCCTTCACCCTATCGATTGCTGGGTGCACACCGGCAGGCGCACGGCGTGCGCGGGTTCAGCTATGTACCTCGTCAGATCCGCTCGATGATGGTGACGTTGGCGGTCCCGCCACCCTCACACATCGTCTGCAGGCCGTAGCGCGCGTCACGCCGCTCGAGCTCGTGCAGCAGCGTCGTCATCAATTTGGCGCCGGTCGCACCCAGCGGGTGGCCCAACGCGATCCCGCCCCCGTTGACATTGACCTTGTCGTGCGGGATTCCGAGCTCGTCCATCCAGGCCAGCGGCACGGAGGCGAAGGCCTCATTGCATTCGAAGAGGTCGATGTCACCGATGGTGAGCCCCGTCTTCTGCAGTGCGTACCGCGTGGCGGGGATCGGGCCGGTGAGCATCCACACCGGGTCCGCGGCGCGGACCGAGATGTGGTGGATCCGCGCCCGGGGCCGCAGCCCGTGGCGCTGGACGAAGTCGGCGGAGGCCACCATGACGGCGGCCGCGCCGTCGGCGATCTGGCTGGCGACGGCGGCGGTGATCGCGGACCCCTCCGCGAGCGGGGCCAGTCCGGCCATCTTCTCCAGCGTCGTTCCCCGACGGGGAGTCTCATCGATCGCGAAGTCCTCGACCGGGGCGATCTCTGCTTCGAACCTGCCCTCGTCGGTAGCGGCGATGGCCCGCTCGTGACTGGCGAGCGCGAACTCTTCCATCCGGGTGCGGGATACGCCCCATTTGGCGGCGATCATGTCGGCACTGGTGAACTGCGAGACCTCGACGTCGCCGTACCGCTCGCGCCAGCCGACCGAGCCGGAGAACGGATCGTCGAAGCCGTACTCACGGCCTGCAAGCATGGCCGCACTGATCGGGACCGCGCTCATGTTCTGCACGCCGGCGGCGACCACGGCGTCCGCCGTGCCGGAGAGGACGGCCTGTGCCGCGAAGTGGACCGACTGCTGACTCGAACCGCACTGCCGGTCGACGGTGACCCCGGGCACCTGTTCCGGCAGACCGGCGGCCAGCCAGGACGTGCGGGCGATGTTGCCGGACTGCGGGCCGATGGTGTCGCAGCACCCCATGATCACATCGTCGACGAGTTCCGGGTCGACGCCAGAGCGCAAAACCGAGGCGCGCAAGACGTGCGCGCCGAGATCGGCGGAATGCACCGTCGACAGCGAACCGCCGCGTTTGCCTGACGGGGTACGGACTGCGTCGAGGATGTAGGCGCCGGGGGCGAGGTCGGTCATGGTTGCTCCTTCTCAGGGCTGGCGATCCCGTGCTCCAGGATCGTGAGGTACTGGTCGGCGACCGTGCCTACGGGCAGCTGCCCGCCGGGTCGGTACCAGCGGACTGCGACCCAGACGGTGTCGCGGAGGAAGCGGTAGGTGACGTCGACGTCGAGATCCGCTCGGAAGTCCCCGGATTCGATACCCCGTGTGATGATTCCTCGCCACATGGAGCGGAACTCCTCCAGGAAGTCGGCGATGTAGGCGAAGCGCTCCTGCTGTGCGAGGCCGCGCGCCTCCGACTGGTAGATCGCGACGGCGTCGGGGCTCGCATCGATCGCGGCGAACGAGGCGATGACGCAGCCGCGCAGCTGGTCCCGCGCCCCATCGACGGCCGCGAGGACGGCACGGTACTCGCCGAAGAGCCGGTCGAGGAAGTCCCGGAGGATCTCGTCGATCATCGACTCTTTGGAGTCGAAGTGGTGGTACAGGCTCCCCGAGAGGATACCCGCGGCGTCGGCGATGTCTCGCACGGTCGTCGCGCGGTAACCGTTCTCCGCGAACAGTTTCGCGCTCAGGGACAGGACCTCTGCACGCCGCGCGGACGGATCCGGCTTAGGCATGCTGACTGCTCACCGAGACCACCTCGCCGGTCATATAGGAACTGTAGTCGGAGGCCAGGAAGACGATCACGTTCGCGACCTCCCAGGGCTCGGCGGCACGACCGAAGACCTCGCGGCGCGAGAGCTCGTCGAGCAACTCGTCCGAGGTGACCTTCGCGAGGAAGGCGTGCATGGCGATGCTGGGCGAGACGGCGTTGATCCGGACACCGTGCGGCGCCGCGTCGACGGCGGAGCAGCGGGTGAGCGCCATGACGCCCGCCTTCGCGGCGGCGTAGTGCGCCTGCTCGGCCTGGGCACGCCAGCCGATCACGGAGGCGTTGTTGACGATGACGCCGCCCCCGCCCTGTGCGATGAACCGGTTGATGGCGGCGCGGGTGGCGCGGAAGGTTCCTGTGAGGGTTACGTCGAGCACGCGGGACCACTGCTCGTCGGTCATGTCCTGCACGGCGACGCTGCCGCCGAGGCCGGCGTTGTTGACCAGCACGTCGATCCGGCCGTAGCGCTCGGCGGCCCCGTCGAGCATGGCCTGCACCTGCTCCTCGACGGTGACGTCGCAGGTGATCGCGTGCACTCGGTCGCCGAACTCGGCGGCGAGCTCTTCACGCTTCTCGCCGAGGCGCCGCTCGTGCCAGTCGGAGATGACGACGCGGGCACCCTCCTCGAGGCAGCGCCGCGCGGTCGCGGAGCCGATACCGGTGCCGGCGGCAGCCGTAACGACGACGACCTTTCCCTCGACGAGGTTGCGCCCCTGGGGATATGGGGGTGCTGGGATGGCGCTCACGGGCGGGCCTCTCTCGGCAGGCCGAGCACACGCTCGGCGATGATGTTGCGCTGGATCTCGTTGGAGCCGCCGTAGATCGTGTCGGCTCGGGTGAACAGGTACAGGCGCTGCCACTCGTCCAGCTCCGGGTCTGCGAGCAGGCCGGCGGCGCCGCGCACCGTCATCGCGATCTCGCCCAACCGGCGGTGCCAGTTGGCCCACAGCAGTTTCGCAACCTCGGCGGTGCCGGTCTCGGCGGAGCCGAGCGCGCGCAGGGCGTGCGCCCGCATCACGTCGAGCTCGGTCCACGCGCGACGGAGGGCATCGGCCACCTCGGGGCGGTCGGCGGCACCGGTGTCGAGGGCGAGGTCGGTGAGCGTCTGCAGTTCACGACGGAAGCCGATCTGCTGACCGAGGGTGGCGACGCCGCGCTCGAAGGCGAGCGTCCCCATGGCGACCCGCCAGCCCTGGCCGGGCTCGCCGACCACGTTGGCCGCGGCGGTGCGAGCACCGTCGAAGAAGACCTCGTTGAACTCCGAGGTGCCGGTGAGCTGCACGATCGGCCGGACCTCGACGCCCGGCTGGTCCATGGGGACGAGCAGGTAGGACAGGCCCTTGTGGCGGGCGGAGCCGGGCTCGGTGCGGGCGACCACGAAGCACCAGTCGGCGACGTGTGCGAGGGAGGTCCAGACCTTCTGTCCGGAGATGACCCACTCGTCGCCCTCGAGGCGTGCCGTGGTGCTGACGTTCGCCAGGTCGGAGCCGGCGCCGGGCTCGGAGTAGCCCTGGCACCACAGTTCGCGGACATCGCGGATGGCGGGCAGGAAGCGTGTCTTCTGCTCGTCGCTGCCGAAGGAGATGAGCGTGGGCCCCAGGAGCTCCTGGCCGAGGTGCGAGACCTTCGCGGGTGCGCCGGCGCGGGCGTACTCCTCGTGAAAGATCACCTGCTGCGCGATACTCGCCCCGCCACCGCCGTTCTCGGCCGGCCAGCCTATGCAGTTCAGCCCGGCAGCGGCCAGATGCCGCTCCCAGGCGACGCGCTCGTCAAAGAACTCGTGCTCGCGCCCTGGGCCGCCCGCGCCGCGGAGTCCGGCGAACTCGCCGGACAGGTTGGTCGCGAGCCAGTCGTGGATCCGCGCCCGGAATTCCGCGTCCGTCTCGCCGCTCGCCGTGGCCACGGCACTCCCTTCGCCATCCACCAAGCAATTGCTTGGTGGAATCAGGTTACACAGACTCGAGTCGCACTGTAACGTGTTCTACCAAGCACTTGCTAGGCAGAAGGGTTTGCGCATGTCACGCACCATTGCAGCAGCGCTGCGCGCCGCCGCGGAACAATTCGGCGAGCACACCGCCGTGGTCGACGGCGACCTGCGGATCAGGTACGCGGATCTGCACAGCCGCGCTCGCGACGTCGCCCGGGCGCTCCTCGCGGAGGGGATCCGACGGGGCGACCGCGTCGCCGTGTGCGCGCCGAACGGGCACGAGTGGATCGAGGCCGCGCTCGGCGCCGCGTACATCGGCGCCGTGCTGATCCCCGTCAACACCCGGTACACAGGCCCGGAGATCGTCGACCTGCTCGTGCGCACCCGCGCACGGGCCTTCGTGGTGGCCGGGCCGTTCCTCGGCGTCGACCGACTCGAGCTCGTCATCACGACCGCCGGCGGCCTCCCCGACGACATCGCTTCCGTCCTCCGACTGCCGGAGTGGGGCGGGGTCCCGGCGCGGGGCTCTCGGATCGCCGACACCGAGCTCGACGCGGCGGCCGCCGCGGTGACGCCCGACGACCCGTCAGACATCTTCTTCACCTCCGGCACCTCCGGCCGCAGCAAAGGGGCGATCAGCACCCATGCCCAGACCTTGGCGAACGCCGCGAACTGGGCCGAGCTGGTGGGTGTCACAGACGCGGACCGCTATCTGATCCTCAGCCCGTTCTTCCACATCTTCGGCTTCAAGGCGGGGATCCTCGCCGCACTCCAGAGCGGCGCCGCGATCTACCCGGCGCAGACTTTCGACGTCGCAGCGGCCTTCGAACTCATTCAGCGGGAGCGGATCTCGATCCTTCCTGGTGTGCCCACCGTCCACCAGATGCTGCTGGACCACCCCGATCGTGCGCAGTACGACCTGTCGAGCCTGCGGGCCGCCACCACCGGCGCGGCCACGATCCCCGTCGTCCTGATCGAGCGCATGCGCGCCGAACTGTACGAGCGCGTGCTCACCGCCTACGGCCTCTCGGAGGCCCCCGTCGTCACGATGTGCCGGGCGGACGACGCCCCCGAGGTGATCGCCGCGACCTCCGGCCGGGCGGTGCGCGACATGGAGGTGCGGATCGCGGACGACGGCGAGATCCTGGTACGCGGGCCCAACGTGGTCGCCGAGTACTTCGAGGATCCCGAGGCGACGGCCAAGGCCTTCGACGCCGACGGCTGGTTCCACACCGGCGACGCCGGATCGATGGACGATGCGGGGAACCTGCGGATCACCGACCGCATCAAGGACATGTTCACCAACGGCGGGTTCAACGTCTACCCGGCGGAGATCGAGCAGGTGATCGCCCGGATCCCGGGCGTCGCCGAGAGCGCCGTAGTCGGCGTCCCCGAGCCGCGCCTCGGCGAGGTCGGCAAGGCCTTCGTCGTGCTCACCGCCGGACGTGATCTGACCGAGGACGCCGTGATCGAGCACTGCCGGGAGTTCCTGGCCAACTTCAAAGTCCCCCGCAGCGTGGAGTTCGTGAGCGAGCTACCGCGCAACGCGACCGGAAAGGTGCTCAAGCGCGTCCTGCGCGGCGAGAGCGACCCTGCAGCAGGAGAGAAGCGATGACCGACAGCACACCCGCCCCCGACGCGACCCCCGAGGCGGAGGTGGTGACCTACGAGGTGCGCGGCCCCGTCGCCGTTGTCACCCTGAACCGTCCCGAGTACCGCAACGCGCAGAACTCGGCCATGACCTACGCGCTCGACGCGGCCTTCGTGCGCGCGGTGGAAGACCCGGCGGTCAAGGTGATCGTGCTGGCGGGCAACGGGAAGCACTTCTCGGCCGGGCACGACATCGGCACTCCGGGCCGCGACGTCAACCAGCACTTCGAGAACAAGGCCGTGCTCTGGTGGGACCACGTGGGTCGCGAGGGCGGCGACCAGCGCTTCGCGCGCGAGTCCGAGGTGTACCTCGGCATGTGCCGGCGCTGGCGGGAGATCCCGAAGCCCGTGATCGCCTCGGTGCAGGGGGCCTGCATCGCGGGCGCGCTGATGCTGGCGTGGAGCTGCGACCTCATCGTCGCCTCCGACGACGCCTTCTTCTCGGACCCCGTGGTGCGCATGGGCATCCCCGGCGTCGAGTACTTCGCGCACCCGTGGGTCATGGGTCCGCGGGCCGCCAAGGAGTTCCTGTTCACGGGTGACCGCTTCTCGGCGCAGCAGGCCAAGGAGTGGGGCATGGTCAACCGCGTCGTGCCCCGCGGCGAGCTCGAGGAGGAGACACTCGCGCTCGCCGAGCGGATCGCGGAGATGCCGAGTTTCGGTCTGGCCCTGACGAAGAAGGCCGTCAACCAGTGCGAGGACCTCATGGGCCTGCGGGCCGGCATGGACTCGGTGTTCGGCCTGCATCACTTCGCGCATGCGCACAACGCCGAGGTCTCCGGCGGCGACTCCCTCGGCGGGCAGAGCGCCAAGTCGATGGCGTCCGGGGCGCGCAGCGCGACCGGCGACTCCGCGCGGAAGGCCGAGTAGTGGACCTCGAGTTCGGCGACGCCGACGTCGCCTTCCGCGACGAGGTGCGCGCCTGGCTCGCCGCGAATGTGCCGGCCGAGCCCCTCCCCTCCTTCGACACCGCCGAGGGCTTCGCCGCGCATCGGGCGTGGGAGGCGAAGCTCGCCGACGCCGGGCTGGCCGCGGTCTCCTGGCCGGCCGAGTTCGGCGGGCGCGATGCGACGATGCTGCAGTGGGTGATCTTCGAGGAGGAGTACTACGCCGCGGGTGCAGCGCTGCGGGTGAACCAGAACGGACTGTTCATGCTGGCGCCCACCCTGTTCAATCACGGCACCGACGAGCAGCGCGCCCGGATCCTTCCGGCGATGGCCCGCTCGGAGCGGGTGTGGGCGCAGGCCTGGTCGGAGCCGGAGGCGGGCAGCGACATCGCCTCACTGCGCTCGACCGCGACGCGCGTCGACGGGGGCTGGAAGCTCTCGGGTCAGAAGACGTGGAGCTCCCGCGCCGCGTTCGCCGACGGTGCCTTCGGCCTGTTCCGCAGCGAGCCCGGGTCGGAGCGCCACCGCGGTCTGACCTACCTGATGTTCGACCTGCGTGCGCCGGGGGTGACCGTGCGCCCGATTCCCCAGCTCGACGGCCAGCCCGGCTTCGCGGAGATCTTCCTCGACGAGGTCTTCGTGCCCGACGCCGACGTGATCGGCGAGCCCGGCCAGGGCTGGCGCGTCGCGATGACGACGGCCAACAACGAGCGCGGTCTCTCACTGCGCAGCCCGGGTCGCTTCCTCTCGGCCGCCGACGCCCTCGTCGACCTGTGGGAGCGCGAGGACGGCGACACCTCCAGCGCCGACGCGCAGCGCGTCGCCGACGCCTGGATCGGGGCGCGCGCGTACCAGCTGTACACCTTCGGCACCGTGACCCGGCTGCAGGACGGCGGCGAGCTCGGCCCGGAATCGAGTGTGAACAAGCTGTTCTGGAGCCACCTGGACGTGGCGCTCCACGAGACTGCCCTCGATCTGCTCGGCCCGCGCGGCGAGCTCACCGGCGATTCCGCTCCCGACGCGGGGCGTTGGCCGGCCGGCTACCTGTTCTCGTTGGCGGGCCCCATCTACGGCGGCACCGACCAGATCCAGCGCAACACCATCGCCGAGCGTCTCCTCGGCCTACCCCGGGGAGCCCGATGAGATTCGCACAGTCCGACGAGAACGTCGCCTTCGGACAGTCGCTCGACGACCTGATCTCGCGGGCCGGTGTCGTGGCAGCTGCCCGTGCCTGGGCCGACGGCGACAGCGGGCCCGGCCGGAAGGTCTGGGCGGCGCTCGCCGACCTCGGCGTGACCGGCCTCGCGATCCCGGAGGAGCACGGCGGCGTCGGCGGCGACCCCGTCGATCTCGCCGTCGCCTTCCAGGCCTTGGGCTATCACGGCGTGCCCGGACCGGTCGTCGAGTCCATCGCCGTGCTGCCCGCGCTGCTCAGCGACCCCGGGCACCTCCGTGCCCTCGCGGGCGGCGCGATCGGCACCGTCGCCCTCGCGCCGCGCACCCCGTTCCTGCTCGACGCCGACGTCGCGGACCTCCGCTTCGTCGTGGGCGCCGACGGCGCGATCGCGACCGTCGAGGCACCGTCGACCGGGCCCCTGGGTTCGGTCGACCCGACCCGTCGCCTCTTCCCCACGGGATTGAACAACGTTCTGGAGGGAGAAACCCCAGGTCGCAATCTCCAGAACGTCGTTCAATCGGCGGAGGTGGCCGGGGCGCTCGCCGTGGCGGCACAGCTGCTCGGCGCGGGGCGGCGACTGCTGGACGACACCGTCGAGTACGCGAAGGCCCGCGCCCAGTACGGGAAAGCGATCGGCGAGTATCAGGCGATCAAGCACCTCCTCGCGGACGTAGCGACGCGGCTCGAGCTCGCGGCGCCGCTGCTGAGCGGGGCCGCCGTGGCCCTGTCGGGGAACGCCTCCCGCGGCGTCGATCTCGATCCCGCGCGCGACGTCGCGGCGGCGCGGGTGGCCGCCGCGGACGCCGCCTATCTGGCCGCGCGGACCGCGCTGCAGGTGCACGGCGCCATCGGCTACACCGCGGAGTACGACCTGGGCCTGTGGATCACGAAGGTCCGAGCCCTGCAGTCGGCGTGGGGCACCCAGGCCGAGCACCGCGCGACGGTGCTCGACGCGGTCCGGAAGGCAGCGCGATGAGTTCGGAACTCGACGATCTGGCCGGTGCCGTCCGCAGCGTCGTCGACCGGCGGTGGTCGGCGGCCGCTCTGCGCGCCGCGATCGCGGCCCCCGAGGGGTTCGACCGCGGCCTGTGGTCGGTGTTGTGCGAGCAGGTCGGCGTCGCCGCCCTAGCTGTCCCCGAGGCGCACGACGGTGTCGGCGCCGGGGTGCGCGCGCTGCAGACGGTGGCGGAGGAGCTGGGGCGACACCTGATCCCGTCGCCCTTCCTCGGCTCCGCGGTGCTCGCGACCGCGCTGATCGCCGACACCGACGAGGCCGAACTGCTGGCAGACCTCGCGAGCGGCGCGCGGATCGCGGCGGTCGCCTTCGCCGGCGAGGACTTCGCATCGCGCCCGGTGACGGCGACCGACGGCGCGCTCTCGGGGAGCGCGCGATTCGTGCTCGACGGCGACCTCGCCGACGATCTGCTCGTCGTCGCAGGCGACGAGCTGTACCACGTCGACGGCCCGGCGGCGGCCCGCCGGCACACCCCGTCGATGGACCCGACCCGGCGGTTCGCCGAGGTCGTCCTCGACGGCGCGCCTGCCCGCCTCCTCCGGGACGGCGCCGGAGCCTCGTTGGGCCGAGCGCTCGACGCCGCGTGCGCGGTCCTCGCGGCAGAGCAGGCCGGCGCAGCGGCACAGGCCCTCGCGATCACCGTCGAGTACGCGGGCAACCGGATGCAGTTCGGCCGGCCGATCGGCTCCTTCCAGGCGCTCAAGCATCGGATGGCTGACATGGTGGTGCTCGTCGAGTCCGCTCGGTCCGCGGCCCTCGCTGCGGGCGAGGCGCTCGACCGCGGCGACGACGATGCGGCGCTCGCGGTCGCGACGGCGAAGACCTACTGCTCCGACGCGTTCAGCGCCGTCGCGGCGGAGATGATCCAGCTGCACGGCGGCATCGGCATCACCTGGGAGCACGACGCGCACCTGTACTTTAAGCGCGCGCACTCCTCGTCGCAGCTGTTCGGCGACCCGGCACACCACCTCGCGCGGCGGGAACTCACCCATTCCTGAAACATGTTCTTGCCGAGGCGCGGCGCCCGGAGTACTTTCGTAGGCGAACTACTTGCGAAGGGGACGAACATGGCGGACACCGCGCGCACCGACGGCGACACCTGGACGATCACGACCGGCGTGGGCTTCACCGCGCTGCTGGTCGCCGCGGCGCGAGCCGTCGAGACCGAGCGCGCCGACGCACTCGCTCAGGACCCGTTCGCGCGGGTCTTCCTCGAGGCGGCCGGCGATCCTCGCGCCATCGCACTCGCGGACGCCGGTGACGGCGCGGGCAATCCGATGGCCGCGACCCGCCACCTCGGCGTGCGCACCCGGTACTTCGACGACTTCGTCCGGGGCGCCGTCTCCGCCGGCGTCCGGCAGGTCGTCATCCTCGCAGCGGGGCTGGACTCCCGCGCGTACCGGCTCGACCTCCCGGCGGGCACCGTCGTCTACGAACTGGACCAGGCGGAGGTCCTGTCGTTCAAGGAGGAGACGCTCGAGGACCGCGGAGCGGCGCCCGCGGCGGCTCTCCGACACGTCCCCGTCGACCTGCGTGACGACTGGCCGGCCGCGCTGCAGTCGTCCGGGTTCGACGGTGCGGTACCCACCGCCTGGCTGGTCGAGGGCCTGCTCCCCTATCTGCCCGCCGCAGCGCAGGTGCTGCTCTTCGAGCGGATCGTCGAACTCTCCGCGCCGGGGAGCCGGGTCGCCGTGGAGGGCCAGAACGGGCCGCTCGACCTCAACGGCTTCCGCGCGATCACGGAGAAGTACTCGCAGAAGGGGAATCCTCTCGGCAACTTCGACGTGACCTCGCTGTTCGTCGCCGACGAGGACCGTTCCGATCCGGCCGAATTCCTCACCGCGCAGGGGTGGACCGTCACCCGGGCGGGGAACCCGGTGGAACTGGGCCGCAGCTACGGCGTGCAGGACACCGTCCCCGCGGACGCGTCGCTCATGGCAGACACGATCGGCTACTTCACCGCTGCGCTGCCCGCCGACTGAGTCACCGTGCGGCGGAGTGGTACTCCGGGTTCGGCCGCATGTCGATCGCCGAGGCCAGGCGGTTGGTCATGTTGAAGAAGGCCGCAGTGTCGGCGATATCGTAGACGTCGCGGTCGCTGAACCCGGCGTCGCGGAGCCGCTGCCGGTCCGGCTCGTCGATCTTCGACGGCGCCTCCGTGAGCTTCTCCGCAAACTCCAGCATGGCCCGTTGCCTCGGCGGCAGCTGCGCAGCACGGAAGTTCATCACCAGTATCTCGCCGAGCACCGGATCGCCCGACAGCTCCCGCACCGCGGCGCCGTGTGCGGTGAGGCAGTAGAAGCACTTGTTCACCGACGAGACCACGACGGCGATCATTTCCCGCTCCAGCTTGCACAGGCCCGAATCGCCGAGCATGAGGTCGTTGTAGGTGTCGCTGAAGGCGCGCAGCTTCGCCTCATCGAAGGACAACGACTGCAGGACGTTCGGCACCATGCCGAGCTTCTCGCGGCAGATCTCGAAGTACTTCCGCGTGCCCTCGCTCAGCTCGCCCGTGGGCAGGTCCAGCGCGGTGATCCGCTCCGTCATGTCATCTCCTCGTACGCACGCCAGTGCCTTCCTGACTACCAGGAAGGGCACTGCGCCACGGCGGGTTCGGGTCAGATCCAGTCGTCGCCCACCGGCCACGTGAGGAACGAGTCGAGCGACAGAGTGCGCGGGAGCGCCTCGCCGGGCTCGGTCACCGTCTGCGTGTACCGGCCCTTGTAGAAGAGCAGCGGACGACCCGCGTTCGGCGCGCTCAGCTCGAGCACCCGGCCGATCACGATGTGATGGTCGCCGCCGTCGTGCACCGTCTCAACGGCGCAGTCGATCCAGCCGAGCGCGCCGTCGAGCAGCGGCGATCCCGTGCGCGAGGGCTTCCACGCGACCGCCCCGAACTTGTCGGAATGCCGCGAGCCGAAGATCGAACTGACGTCCTGCTGCCCCTCGCCGAGCACGTTGACAGCGAACCGACCGGTGCGCTCGATGGTGCGCCAGGCGCCCGAGGTCTTCATCGGGCAGAACAGGACCAGCGGCGGGTCAAGGGACAGCGCCGAGAAGGACTGGCAGGCGAAGCCGACCGGGCCCTCCTCGTCGGCGGCCGTGATCACCGTGACGCCGGTGCAGAAGTGCCCCATCGCCGTCCGGTAGTCCAGCGGTTCGATGGGCGCGGACGCCGACTGCGCGGTCATCACTGCTCCTTGAAGCCGACGGTGAAGTCGTGGCCCCAGAGGCTGACCGCGGTGGACTCCCGCGCGATCCAGTCGTCGTTCTCGACTTCCAGCCCCTCGCAGCCGAACTCGATGTCGAAGCCACCGGGCGTCTTCATGTAGAAGGAGAGCATTTTGTCGTTGATGTGCCGGCCCAGGGTGGCGGACATCTTGACCTTCTTGCGATTCGCACGATCCAGCGCGAGCCCGACGTCGTCGGAGTTCTCCACCTCCACCATGAGGTGGACGATCCCCGTCGGGTTGGACAGCGGCAGGAAGGCGAGCGCGTGGTGGCGCGGGTTGCAACCGTAGAAGCGCAGCCACGCCGGGTCACCGTCCGCGGGTCGCCCCACCATCTGCGGGGGCAGGCGCATCGAGTCGCGGAGCCGGAAGCCGAGCACGCCCTGGTAGAACTCCTGCGCCGCAGCGTCGTCCGTGCACGTGAGCACGACGTGCCCGAGCCCCTGCTCGCCGGTCACGAACCTGTGGCCGTACGGGCTGACGAAGCGCCGCCCGAGGTACTGCGCACCGTGGAAGGCCTCGAGCGTGTTGCCCGCCGGATCCTGGAAGCGGATCAGGCCCTCGACGCGGCGCTCCGCCTTCTCCTCCTTGGTGCCCTCCTCGAAGGTGACGCCCGCAGCGGTGAGGGTGTCGCGGAGCTCCTGGAGACCGAGGGCATCGGTGACCTCCCAACCGGAGACCAGGAGCCGGTCCTTCTCGCCGGCCACGATCACGAGGCGGGCCGCGAAATCGTCCATGCGCAGGTAGAGGGAGTCGGGATCGTTGCCCGTCCCCTCCATCATCCCGAGCACCTTCAGCCCGTACTCACGCCAGGCCGCCATGTCGGTGGCCTCGATGCGCATGTAGCCGAGTGCCTTGATCGCCATGTACCTACTTCTCCTTTTCAGCCGGCGAGGAAATCGGCCGTGAGCCGGTTGAACTCGTCGAACTTCTCGAGCTGCGCCCAGTGGCCGCACTGCCCGAAGACGTGCAGCTGGGCGCGTGGGATCTGCTTGAGCGCGAGGAGGGCACCGTCGAGCGGGTTGACCCGGTCCTCCCGGCCCCAGATCATGAGCACGGGTTGGCGCAGCTTGTAGGCGTCGCGCCAGAGCATGCCCTGCTCGTAGTCCGCGGAGGCGAAGGACTTGCCCATCGCCTTGAACGCAGCGATCGCCTCGGGGTCGAGTGCGAGCTCGAAGCGCTCCTCGACGAGTTCGGGTGTGATCATCTTCTGGTCGAAGACCATGATCCGCAGGAAGTCCTCGAGCCGCTCCTTGCCGGGTGCGGCGTAGAACCGCTGCAGGGTGCGCAGGCCCTCGGTGGGGTCCGGGGCGAAGGTGTTCACGCTGAGGCCGCCCGGGCCCATGAGCACCAGCCGGCCCGCCCGCTCCGGGAAGTCGAGGGCGAACCGCACCGAAGTACCGCCACCGAGCGAATTGCCCACCAAGTGCACGCGTCCGGCAACCCCGAGGACATCGAGCAAACCCGCGAGAGCGGTCGCGCTGTGCACGAAGTACTGCGGGTGCTCAGTCGGCTTATCGGAGCGTCCGAAGCCCGGTTGGTCGACGGCGAGTACGTGGAAACGCTCAGCCAAGACCGGGATGTTCCTCCCGAAGTTGCTCCACGAGGAGACGCCGGGACCACTGCCGTGCAGGAGCACGACGGTGCCGTTGGCGCGGTTCTCCTCACCGGCCTCGTGGTAGTGCAGTGTGAGACCGGCTGCCGTGGTGGCGAACTTCCCCTCCTTGAGGACGTCCACATCGAGGTCCGGCACGGCTAGACCATCCCGTCCATGACTGGCAGGCCGAACTCGCCGGTGCCGAACATCTTGTAGGCGCGCTCAGGGTCGTTCGCGGCGTGCACGCGGCCCGCGTGGGCGTCGCGCCAGAACCGTTGGATCGGCGTGCCCTCGGCCAGAGCTCGACCGCCCGAGTTCTCGAACATGCGGTCCACGGCGAAGATCGCGCGCTCGGTGCCGCGCACCTGGTCGCGACGGACCTTGAGGCGCAGGTTGAACGGGATCTTCTCGCCGGCCTTGACGAGCGCGTACTCCTCGTTGATGTTGGAGGTCAGCTGGAGCCAGGCGGCGTCAATCTCGCTGCCCGCCTCGGCGACGCGGACCATGGCGAACGGGTCCTCCTTCGCCGTCTCGCCGGCATAGGCGGCGCGCACGCGGTTGCGCTGGTGCTCGACGTGGGCGTCGTAGGCGCCCTGTGCCATGCCGATGATCGGGGCGGTGATGGTGGACGGGTGCACCGAACCGAAGGGCATCTTGTAGAGCGGGCTGGTGTTGACCTCCTGGCCCGGGCCTTTGCACTTGCTGACCAGTTGGAAGCTGAGTGCGCGGTGCGCGGGGACGAAGACGTCGTCGACGACGATGTCGTTGCTGCCGGTGCCGCGGAGGCCGACGGTGCGCCAAACGTCGTTGATCGTGTAGTCACTGATCGGCACGAGGTAGGTCAGGAAGTCGACCGGCTTGCCGTCTTTGTACGCCGGTCCGCCGAGCAGCACCCACGTACCGTGGTCGCAGCCGGAAGAGAAGCTCCACTTGCCCGAGAGGCGGTACCCGCCCTCGACGACCTCCGACTTGCCCATCGGGGCGTACGACGAGGAGATCAGGGTGTCCTGATCCTCGCCCCACACTTCCTGCTGCGCGCGGTCGTCGAACAGGGCGACGTTCCACGGGTGGATACCGAGGATGGACGAGACCCAGCCGGTGGAGCCGCAGGCGCTCGCCAGCATCTTCACCGCGGTGTAGAACTCCACCGGATCGGCCTCGAGGCCGCCGTAGCGCTTGGGCTGCAGCAGGCGGAAGAAGCCGCTCTTCTGCAGCGCCTTGATGGACTCGGCCGGGATCCGGCGCGCGTCCTCCGTCTCCTGCGCCCGGTCCCGGAGGGTGGGCAACAGCTCCGCCACCTCAGCCAGCACCGCGTCGACGCTCTGATCGCTCATCTTTCCTCGCCTCCTGAAGACCCTCTGACGAACCCCGAAGCCCGCCGTTGGAATCGATACTAGAACACGTTCTCATTTTCTGACGCGAAATGCTACATCAAAGGTTCGGATCCATCTATCTTGCTGATGTAACCGGTTTCGAGACCGTCCGAGGAGAGCTATGCCCGAGAGCCGCCGCCCCGTCCCCGCCGCCGAAGTTCCGACCTGGGATCTGGAGGCCGACGTGGTGATCGCCGGGTACGGCGTCGCGGGCGTCTGCGCCGCGATCGAAGCGGCCCGCGCCGGCGCCGACGTCCTCGTCCTCGACCGCACCGGCGGTTGGGGCGGCGCGGCCGCCTTGTCCGGCGGATGGATCTATCTCGGCGGAGGCACTCCGTTGCAGCGCGCACTCGGCTTCGAGGACAGCGCCGAGAACATGGAGACCTTCTTGACCGCCGCGCTCGGCCCCGGCGTCGACGGGGCGAAGATCCACGCCTACGCCCACGGCAGCACCGACCACTACGACTGGCTTACCGGCTGCGGCGTGGTCTTTAAGGAGGAGTTCTGGGGCGAGCCGGGCTGGGAAGTGCCGCACGACGAGGGCCTCGGCTACTCCGGCGGCGAGAACGCCGCCCCCTTCAACACGGTGGCGACGCCGGCACCGCGCGGGCACGTCCCGCAGATGGCCGACAAGCGGACCGGCGTGCGCGGGGCGGGGTACATGCTGATGAAGCCCCTGGTCGAGACCGCCGAGGCGCTCGGCGTGCGCGCCGAGTACGACATCCGCGCCCGGGCGCTGGTCACCGGCCCGGACGGGCGCGTGGAGGGCCTCGCCGCCCGGCGCTTCGGCCGGGACCTGCACGTGCGGGCCCGACGGGGCGTCGTCCTCGCCACCGGCAGCTTCGCCTACAACGCGGAGATGATCGAGACCTACGCGCCGCGGCTGATCGGGCGCCCGGCCGCGGCGATCGAGGAGCACGACGGGGCCGGGATCCTCATGGCGCAGGCCGCGGGCGCCGCGCTGGCCCACATGGACGCGACCGAGGTCGCCTTCTTCGGCGACCCCCAGATGATGGCCCGCGGGATCCTCGTCAACGGCCGTGGCCAGCGATTCATCGCGGAGGACACCTATGGCGGGCGGATCGGCCAGGCCGTACTGATCCAGCAGGACAACGCGGCGTACCTGGTCATGGACATGGACGCGCACGAGGAGGCGCTCGCCACCGAGACGTCGACGCCCTACTTCCGGCAGCCGCCGGCCTGGGCCGCCGAGACGGTCGCGGAGCTCGAGTCCGACATGGGCCTGCCCGCCGGCGCGCTGACGAGCACCGTCGACACGTACAACCGACACGCGGAGAACGGCACCGATCCCCTGCTGTGCAAGAAGGAGCAGTGGGTCCGGCCACTCGCCGGACCGGTGGCCGCCTGGGACATGCGCGGCTTCACCGCCGGATTCACCCTGGGCGGGTTGCGGACGGACGTCGACGCGCGGGTCCTGCACGCCGACGGTGCGCCGATCCCCGGCCTGTTCGCGGCCGGTCGGTGCACGTCCGGGGTGTGCGCGGGCGGCTACGCGAGCGGGACCAGCCTCGGTGACGGGAGCTTCTTCGGCCGTCGCGCCGGACTGGCCGCCGCAACTGAGCAGTCCTTCGATTTGCGGTGACGTCGAGGGTGTAATGCACCCCTACCTGGCGATCGTCGGAGTCGCAAAGAACCCGATCGATTCATCATCGTGCAACATCGACATCGCATTGAACTCCCTGTGCGCCAACACCACTCGGATCTCGATCACCTTCCCCCGCGACGACTCGTGCTGCGAAGATGGAGGCATGACTGCGACAGCGGCCGCCGCGCCCGCGAACGATCCGAACGGGGCCAGGTCATGACCCACCGGGCGGACACATCGAGTTCCGCGCGCATCGGCGGGTTCACGGGCCGGGTGCTCGCGATCGCGGCCGCCACGGCGCTTTGCGTCGCCGCGATCGCCGTCAGCGTGAGCATGTGCAGCGGACCTTCGACGGACCCGCGCCCCGTGGTGGCACCGTCGGGATCCGTCCCGTCGAACAAGGTCGCACCCAGCAGCACCGAACCGGCGGCGGCTCCGTCGAGCGTCACGACCCCGAGCCCCGCGCCGTCGTCGATCCCGGCGCCCCGGGCGACCACCACGGTCGCACCGCCGCCACCCGAGACGACCGTCGCCGCGCCCGTGCGCACCGCACCGCGGGTCACGACACCCGCGCCGCGGTGCACGCCGCAGACGAAGTGGGTCTTCCGGCCCAGCACCGGGACCTACGAGCGGATCACCATCCCCTGCTGACCTGAGGACCGGGCCGTCCGGCGCCGGTGCCCCGCGGGGCGCCGGCGTCCGATCACCGCCGAACCCTGGCAAGTGGAACCTGTTCTAGTCTATGCTGCAGTTCTAGCGCGTACCTGCTGCCCATCGCCGCAGGTGAGGCTAGAGAACTTGTTTCATCAGCGAGGAGAGTCGATGACGGCGGAAACCACCGAATACGACGTGATCGTGGTGGGTAGCGGCGCAGCGGGCATGACCGCCGCGCTCAAGGCGGCGGACAGCGGGCTCAGCGTGCTGGTCGTGGAGAAGGCGGCGCACTACGGCGGGTCCACCGCCCGCTCCGGCGGCGGCGTCTGGGTGCCCGGGAACGAGTCGCTCGTGAAGGCGGGCGTCAAGGACACGCCCGACGAGGCGCGCAAGTACCTGCACTCGATCATCGGCGACGTGGTGCCGGCCGAGCGGATCGACACCTACATCGACCGCGGCCCCGAGGTCATCTCGATGGTGCACCGCATGAGCCCGCTGGAGCTCACCTGGGTGCCGGGTTACTCCGACTACTACCCGGAGGCGCCGGGCGGCCGGGCGCACGGTCGCTCGTGCGAGCCGAAGCCCTTCGACGGCAAGCAGCTGGGCGAGGAACTGAAGAACCTCGAGCCCGACTACACCAAGGCCCCCATGAACCTGGTGGTCACGCAGGCCGACTTCAAGTGGCTTAACCTGATCATGCGCCACCCCAAGGGGCCGCTGCGCGCGCTCCGGGTGGCCGGTCGCTACTACGGTGCCCGGGTTCGCGGCAAGCACCTGCTCGGCCGCGGCCAGGCACTGATCGCCGCGCTGCGCGTCGGCCTGCAGCGCGCGAACGTGCCGCTGTGGCTGAACACCTCCCTCATCGGGCTCACCGAGGAGGACGGCCGGGTCACGGGCGTCACCGTCGACCGCGACGGCACGCAGGTGCACCTCACCGCCCGGCGCGGCGTGATCCTGGCCGCCGGCGGCTTCGAGTCCAGCGCCGAGATGCGCGCGCAGTACCAGCGCGCACCCATCGGCACCGAGTGGACCAACGGCGTCCCCGCCAACACCGGGGACGCGATCCGCGCGGGCGCGGCCGTGGGCGGCGCCCTCGAGTTCATGGACGACGCCTGGTGGGGCCCGTCCATCCAGCTGCCGAAGATGGCCTGGTTCGCCCTCTCCGAGCGCTCGCTGCCCGGCAGCGTCATGGTGAACACCGCGGGCGAGCGTTTCGTCAACGAGTCCGCTCCGTACGTGGAGGCCGTGCACGCGATGTACGGCGGCCGGTACGGGCAGGGCGAGGGCCCCGGCGAGAACGTGCCCTGCTGGCTCGTCTTCGATCAGCGCTACCGCAACCGGTACATGTTCGCCGGGCAGCCCCCGCGCCAGCCGCTCCCCAAGCGCTGGTACGAGTCCGGCAACATGGTCCGCGCGAACAGCCTGGCCGAGCTGGCCGAGAAGATGGACGTCTCGGCGCAGGCCCTGACCGCCACCGTCGAGAAGTTCAACGGCTTCGCCCGGGCCGGGCGCGACGAGGACTTCCACCGCGGCGAGAGCGCCTACGACCACTACTACGGCGATCCGCGGAACAAGCCGAATCCCAGTCTCGCGGAATTGACCACCGGGCCGTTCTACGCTGCACGTATGGTCCCCGGCGATCTCGGCACGAAGGGCGGCCTGCGCACCGACGTCGCGGGCCGGGTCCAGCGCGCCGACGGCACCGTCATCGACGGCCTGTACGCCGCGGGCAACACCAGCTCGCCCGTCATGGGCCACACCTACGCGGGCCCCGGCGCCACCATCGGGCCCGCGATGGTCTTCGCCTACCTCGCGGTCGAGGACATGGCCGGTAAGGAATCAGCCCCCGCGGCGGTAGCCCCCGCCCGCGCGGAAGAGGAGATCGCATGAGCACCAGTACCGAGGCGACAGCCCGCCTCATCGACAGCGGCACCGCGCCCACCCGGTACGCCCGGGGCTGGCACTGCATCGGCCTGCTGAAGGACTTCGCCGACGGGAAGCCCCACGCCGTCGAGGCCTTCGGCACCAAGCTCGTCGTCTTCGCCGGCGAGGACGGGAAGGTCAACGTCCTCGACGGCTACTGCCGGCACATGGGCGGCGACCTCACGCAGGGCACCGTCAAGGGCAACGAGATCGCCTGCCCGTTCCACGACTGGCGCTGGGGCGGCGACGGCAAGTGCAAGGGCATCCCGTACGCCAAGCGCGTGCCGCTGCGGGCCCGCACCCGCACCTGGCCCACCATGATCGAGAACGATCAGCTCTTCATCTGGCACGACGTGGAGAACTCCACGCCGCCGGCGGAACTCGACATCCCCAAGATCGACGGTGACGTCGACGGGCCCGAGTGGTCGAACTGGGTGTGGAACGAGATCATCATCGAGGGCAGCAACTGCCGCGAGATCGTCGACAACGTGGTCGACATGCCGCACTTCTTCTACATCCACTACGGCCTGCCCACGTACTTCAAGAACGTCTTCGACGGGCACGTCGCCTCGCAGTACCTGGATACCAAGGGCCGCAACGACGTCACCGATATCGGGCTCTCCGGCGGCGACGACGTGCTGCTCAAGTCCGAGGCGCATTACTTCGGGCCGTCGTACATGATCAATTACCTGCACAACGACTACAAGGGCTTCCAGATCGAGAACATCTTGATCAACTGCCACTACCCGATCGATCAGCACTCGTTCAAGCTGATGTACGGCGTGAAGGTCAAGAAGCTGCCCGGTTTCGACGACGAGAAGTCCGATTACCTGGCCGGCAAGTTCGCGAAGAACGTGGGCCTGGGCTTCCTGCAGGACGTGGAGATCTGGAAGAACAAGACCCGGATCGACAACCCGCTCCTGTGCGAGGAGGACGGCCCCGTCTACCAGCTGCGCCGGTGGTACGAGCAGTTCTACGTCGACGCGGCCGAGGTCTCCGAGGACATGACCCAGCGCTTCGAGTTCGAGATCGACACCTCCCACGCCGTCGAGGCGTGGGAGGCCGAAGTCGCGCAGAACATCGCACGCCAGGAGTCCGAGAAGGCCGCCGCGGACGCGTCCGGGGCAGGAGCCTGATCCCATGTCCCCCACGGTGACGATGTTCGGCGAGCCGGTCACGCTGCCGTCGACGGTGTCCGATCGGGAGGGCTTCCTCACCGACGGTTTCACCCCGCTGAACTGCGGCACCTGCGGCGTCGCGGTGCAGGTCCGCAAGAACAGCCGGGAGCACACGTCGATCCAGTGGTGCGGTTCCGCGCGCGAATGCACGGTCTTCGCCACCGACGGTGCCGGGTCCGCTCTGCGGGCGACCTGCCCGCGCCTGATGGAATCAATCACGCGCGCTGCGAAACTCGGCGAAGTACCCGTGCCGACGGACGTCGCTCCGCCGGACACCGACTAGGAGAGTGACGACGAAGTGAGCATCCACCGACTACTCGTCGCCAAGGTGGTCTCGGAGACGCAGGACGCGCACTCCATCGAGTTCGAGGTGCCCGCCGAGCTGGCGGACAAGTTCACCTACAAGCCGGGCCAGTTCCTCACGCTGCGCGTGCCGAGCGACGAGACCGGCTCGGTGGCCCGGTGCTACTCGCTGTGCAGTGCGCCGCACGACGAGGGTCCGCTGCGCGTGGCGGTCAAGCGCACCGCCGACGGCTACGCCTCGAACTGGCTGTGCGACAACGCGACGCCCGGTATGGAGATCGATGTGCTGGTGCCCGCGGGCATCTTCACGCCGAAATCCCTCGATGTGGACATGCTGCTCTTCGCGGGCGGCAGCGGCGTCACGCCGATCCTGTCGATCCTGCGCTCCGTGCTGGAGACCGGCAGCGGCTCCGTGACGCTGATCTACGCGAACCGGGACGCGCAGTCGGTGATCTTCGCCTCGGCACTCGCCGAGCTCACCCGGCGGTACCCCGACCGCCTCGTCGTGGTGCACTGGCTCGAATCGGTCCAGGGCCTGCCCAGCGCGGCGAACCTCGCCGCGCTCGCCGCGCCGTACGCCTCCCGCGAGGTCTTCGTCTGCGGCCCCGGCCCGTTCATGGACGCGGTCTCCGAGGCCATGACCTCGCTCGGCAAGGGCCGGCGTGAGGTGCACATCGAGAAATTCCGCTCCCTGCCGCGCAACCCCTTCGAGGTGGAGGCCGCCCAGGAGGAAGCGGAGGAGAAGGCCGCGATCGCCGAGGCGGAAGACATGCCCGTCGACGACGCACCGGCGCCCACGGACGACGGGGGCACCGTCACTGTCGAGCTGGACGGGACGACCACCGAGCTCGCCTGGCCCGCCGAGAAGAAGCTGCTGGACGTGATGCTCGAGGCCGGCCTCGAGGCGCCGTACTCGTGTCGCGAGGGCGCGTGCAGCGCCTGCGCGTGCCGCATCGTCGAGGGAGCGGTCGAGCTGGCCCACAACGAGGTGCTCGACCAAGAGGACCTCGACGACGGGCTCATCCTGGCCTGTCAGTCGATGCGCCGCACACCGTCCGTCCACATCACCTACGAATAGTCCGTCCTCGACGGACCCACTGCTGAGGGAGTCCCATGCCCATCGACCCGTCGGTCGCGATCGGTGCCGAGCTCGGCGCCGCCGAGTTCTCCTGGAGCACGTCCGACGTGCTGCTCTACCAGCTGGCGCTGGGCGCGGGGGCGGATCCGCTCTCGGCCCGCGAGCTGCAGTACGCCACCGAGCAAGACACCGTCGTGCTGCCGACCTTCGCCACGGTGGCGCAGAACTTCCACGCCACCGAGCCGCCGAAAGTCTCGTTCCCCGGCGTCGAGATCGACCTCGCCAAGGTGGTGCACGGCAGCCAGTCCGTCACCGCGCACCGGCCGCTGCCCACCTCCGGAACCGCTGTGGCCCGCACCAGGATCAGCGATGTGCACGACAAGGGCAAGGCCGCGGTCATCTGGCAGGAGACCGAGGTGGTCGACGGGGCCGGCGAGCCGCTGTGGACAGCGCGGTCATCGATCTTCGCCCGCGGCGAGGGCGGTTTCGGCGGGGAGCGCGGGCCGTCGGAGAAGATCGAGCTGCCCGAGCGGGACGCCGATGTCACCGTCGACGTGCCGACCCTGCCCCAGCAGGCACTGCTCTACCGGCTGTGCGGTGACCGCAACCCGCTGCACTCGGACCCCGTGTTCGCACGGGGGGCCGGCTTCGACGCACCGATCCTGCACGGACTGTGTACCTACGGGATCGTCGCCAAGGCCGTGACCGACGCCGTGCTGGACGGGGATGCATCCGAGGTGGGGTCCTGGTCGGCGAAATTCGCCGGGATCATGCTGCCGGGCGAGACACTGCGCGTGCGGATCTGGCGCGACGGCGATCGACACGTGGTGACCGCGGAGTCAGTGGAGCGCGCCGCCCCGGTGCTCGCGGACGCGGTGTTCACCGCACGATAGTTTTCTCGAAACCGGGCGATACTCGGTCAGGACGATGCATTCCGCATCGTGACCGAGAAATCGCCCGGCCCCGGTTGCTCAGGACTCGACGGGGCGAGCGGTAGCCATGGCGCGGTCGACCTCCCAGAAGGCGCGCAGCGCCGCGATCTTCCCCGCCTCGTCGACCTTGTAGGTGAAGACGCCCTCCGCGTCGATGACGTGCCCGCCGATCACGGTGCGGATGAGGCCTGTGAAGGCCACCTCGTTGCCGCATGCGAAGCCATCGCCGAAGAGGAACTCCAGCGACGCCGCGACACCGATCGTCTTGTCGTAGAAGGCCGCGATCTCCGCACGGCCGTGGTGTCCTTTGCCCTCGGGGTCGAACCCGGAGGGGCCGACCGGGTCCTCGACCACGCCGTTTGCGGCGAACAGGTCAAGCCACTCCTCCTTGCGGTGGCCGCTCGCGGCGGCCTGGGAGGCGCGGCCGGCAACGACTGCTGGGTGATCGTCTCTCATAGCGAACTCCTAGAACTTGCTGATCACGGAATCGGCGTAGCGGCGCAGGTGGTCAATCTTCGGCTGCAACGGCTCAGTGTCCGGCCCCACCTGGTAGGGCAACCGGAACCCGACGATCACGTCGGTGACGCCCTTGTCCTCAAGGCGCTTGATGCCGTCCACGGTGTAGGCGTCCAGCGAGATCACGTGGATCTCGAACTCCTTCTTATCGCGCTCAGCGCGCAGCTCGTCGATCCGCGCCAGCATCCGATCCAGCTCCTCTCCGTCGCCGCCCGCGTGCATCCAGCCGTCGCACAGCCGGACGGCGCGGCGCAGCGCCGCGTCCGCGTGGCCGCCGACCAGGATCGGCAGCGGCTCCGTGGGCACCGGGGCGATCTTGATCGACGGGATGTCGAAGAACTCGCCGTGGTACTCGAAGTATTCGCCGGTCGAGAGCCCCTTGATGATCTCGATGCACTCGTCCATGCGTTTGCCGCGGCGCTCGAAGGGCACGCCCATGATCTGGAAGTCCTCGGGCCACGGGCTGATTCCCACGCCGAGCGAGAAGCGATTGCCACTCAGGTAGGCCAGGGAGGCGGCCTGCTTGGCGACCAGCACGGGCGGCCGGATGGGCAGCTTCAGTACGAAGGGGGTGAAGCGGAGCGTTGTGGTGGATGCGGCCAGGGCCGACGACAGCACGAACGTCTCGACGAATTCTTTGCCGTCGAGGAACTCCCGGCTCCCGTCGGGCGTGTACGGATACGTCGAGTCCGAGACCTCCGGATACGCGACGCTGTCGGCCACGCACATGCTGTGATAGCCCGCCTCTTCGGCCGCCTGCGCGAGCGGAACGTAGAACCGGGGATCGGTCATCGCCTCGGCGTACGTGAATCGCATGGTCACCCTTTCCTCGAACTGCTTGCGGGCGTGCATCCCACTTGCTAAAAATAGAACACGTTTCACCGTTTGTACGCGGTATCGAGATCAGGAGTGCGCGTGGACTTCCGTCCGGACGAGAACCAGGTGGCCGTCGCCGGCCTCGCGGCCGACGTGCTCGGGCACGCCGCCGCGCGCGAGACCGGAGGCGCCGACACCGAGGACTGGCGCGCGACGTGGGCGGACCTCGCGCAGGCCGACCTCCTCGGCCTCGCCGCCCCCGAGAGCCTCGGCGGCGCCGGACTCGGCGCCGAGGAGGTCGCCGCGGTGCTCACCGAGGCTGGACGCCTCGCGATCGCCGCACCGCTGCTGCCCGCACTGGCCCTCGGAATCCTGCCGGTCGCGGCCCACGGCACCGCCGAGCAGCGCGATCGGCTGCTCCCCAAGGCCCTCGCGGGGAAAGAGTTGATCGTGGGCGCACTGAACGAGACCGGCGCCGCCGTACCGGCGGTACCGGCGACGCGCGCCGTGCGCACCGCGAGCGGCTGGGCCCTGACGGGCCGGAAGGTGGCCGTCGGCTACGGCCAGCACGCCGCTCACCTGCTGGTCAGCGCCGCCACCGACGACGGCGCCGCGGTCTTCGTGGTATCCGCGTCGGCGCCGGGTGTCACCGTGACGCCGAGCCCGACGTCGGCCGGCACGCCGGAGGGCACCGTCGACCTCGCGGGCGTCGAGGTTCCGGCGGACGCCGTGCTGGGGGCTTCCGTCGACGGAACCGTCGCGCAGGCGGTGCGGGAGTGCGGGCTGGCCGGTGCCGCCGCCGTGGCCGACGGTGCGCTCGCCGGGGCCCTGGCACTCACCGTCGACCACCTGCGCAAGCGCGAGCAGTTCGGGCGCCCGCTGGGGGCCTTCCAGGCCGTGGCGCAGCAGATCGCCGATGTCTACATCGCGTCCCGGACGCTGCACCTGGCCGCGGTCTCGGCCGCCTGGCGGATCGGCACCGGCTCCCCCGCCGACGAGGCCTCCGCACTCGCCGCGCACTGGCTCGCGGCGGAGGCACCGTCGGCCATGAGGACGTGCCACCACCTGCACGGCGGCATCGGCGTGGACGCGACCTACCCGCTGCACCGGTTCTACTCGACGATCAAGGACCTGACCCGCTTCGTCGGCGGCGTCCCGCAGACGGTGCGAGCGCTGGCCACCGCGCACCGCGACGACGCGACGAGCGCGGACGAGTCGGGACGGTTCCTCGCCCTCACCACCGCGCAGCGGGCCCTGCAGGCCGAGCTGCGCGACTACTTCTCGACCCTGATGACGCCGGAGGAGCGCGCCGCGATGCTGGTGCAGCGGCACGGCGACGTCTTCCGGGACGTGGTGCTGCGCATGGGCCGCGACGACCGGCTGGGCGTCGGCTGGCCCACCGCGTTCGGAGGCAAGGGCTTCGGGCCGATCGAGCAGTATCTCTTCGTCAACGAGGCCTCCCGCGCCGACGTGCAGCTACCGTCGGTGACGCTGCAGACCGTCGGGCCGACGCTGCAGGCCTTCGGCACCGAGGAGCAGAAGGCGAAGTTCCTGCCGAAGATCCTCTCGGGCGAGGTGCATTTCGCGATCGGATACACCGAGCCGGAGGCGGGCACCGACCTCGCCTCGCTGCGCACCACGGCGGTCCGCGACGGCGACCACTACGTGGTGAACGGGCAGAAGATCTTCACCACGGGCGGCCACGACGCCGACTACGTGTGGATGGCGGTCCGCACCGACCCCGATGCGCCCAAGCACAAGGGCATCTCGATCCTCATCCTCGACACCAGGGATCCCGGCTACAGCTGGACGCCGATCATCACCGCCGACGGGGCGCACCACGTGAACGCCACCTACTACAACGACGTCCGGGTGCCGGTGGACATGCTCGTCGGTGTGGAGAACGAGGGCTGGAAGCTCATCACCACCCAGCTCAACCACGAGCGGGTCATGCTCGGCCCGTCGGGCCGGATCGGCGCACTCTACGACCGGGTCGACGCGTGGGCCCAGGAGCAGGATCTGCTGGGGGTTCCCGACGTCGCCGAGGCGCTCGCCCGGGTGCGGGCGGCGGAGCTGATCAACGAGTTGCTCAACTGGCAGGTCGCCGCCGCGGAGGCGGGAGGCCCCGTCGACGTCGCCGACGCGTCCGCCACCAAGGTCTTCGGCTCCGACCGGATCCAGAGGCTGACCGCGCTGCTCGAGGAGACCGTCGGGACACACGGCGACCCGGCCGAGCCGGCCACGGCCGAGCTACTGCACTGGCTCGACGTGCAGGCCAAGCGCCACCTGGTGCTCACCTTCGGCGGCGGCGTCAACGAGATCCAGCGCGAACTGATCGCCCTCATGGGGCTGCAGCTGCCGCGGGTGCCGCGATGACCGCGGCCGACACGACGGCGGGCACGACCGCGGCCGTGCTCGCCGCGGCGGAGCGGATCCGCGCGCTCGGCGATTCCACGCCGCGCGCCGGCCGGGACCCCGTGAACCAGCCGATGATCAACAACTGGACCGAGGCGATCGGCGACGCCAACCCGCTGTACTCGGACCCCGCGTTCGCGGAGCAGTCGGTGTTCGGCGGGCCCGTGGCGCCGCCCGCGATGGCGCAGGTGTGGTCGATGCGCGGGCTGCACCGCGTGCGCGCTGGCGACGATCCGCTCGGCCTCATGACCGAGGCCCTGGACGAGCTCGGCTTCACCTCGGTCGTCGCCACCAACTCGGATCAGACCTACCACCGGCACGTGCGCCCGGGAGAGGAGATCACGGCCTCGTCGCGCCTCGAGGACGTGGTGGGCCCCAAGAAGACCGGGCTCGGCGAGGGCTGGTTCTTCACCACGCGCACGCTGTGGCGCGTGGGCGACGAGGTAGTGGCCGAGATGGTCTTCCGGATCCTCAAGTTCCGCCCGCCGTCGGCTGATGCGCCGCCCGAGGACGCCGCGCCCGACGCCGGGCCGAGCGGCCGCATCGTGGACGCCTCCGCCTACGCGGGCGGCGTGCTGCGACCCGTGATCTCGCGCGACACCGCCTTCTACTGGGAGGGCGCCAAGGCCGGGGAGCTGCGGATCCAGCGCTGGGGCGAGACGCTCCGGCACCCGCCCGGTCCGATGGATCCGGGCGGCGACCTGAGGCTCGTTCCCGATTATGTGGTCTCCGCCGGTACCGGCACCGTCTTCAGCTTCGTGGTGCACCACCACCCCCAGGTTCCCGGCAAGCGCCTGCCCTTCGTGGTGGCGCTCGTGGAGCTCGACGAGGGCGTGCGCGTGCTCGGCGAGCTCATCGACGTTGACCCAGCCGCCGTCGAGATCGGCATGCCGGTGCGGGCCGTTTTCCTGCGGGTCGACGACGACTTGACCCTGCCCGCCTGGGAGGCCCGGTGACGTACCCCGTTTCGCTCCGCGTGAGTGACGACCTGACCCTGCCCGCCTGGGAGGCACGATGACGTACCCCACCACCCTGCGCGCGGACGGGGTCACCGTCGGCACCGCGTTGCCGCCCATGACGATCCACGCGAGCACCACCTTCGTGGCGACCACGGCCATCGCGACGCGCGACTTCCAGGACGTGCATCACGACCGCGACGCGGCGCACGCCCGCGGCAGCAAGGACATCTTCGTCAACATCCTCACCGACAACGGCCTGGTCCAGAAATACGTGACCGACTGGGCGGGCCCGGAGGCCTTCGTGCGGAACATCTCCATCCGGCTCGGGGCGCCCTGCTACGCGGGCGACACCCTGCACTTCTCAGGCGCGGTCACCGCGGTCCACGGTGCCGCCGTGACCGTCGCCGTGACCGCGAAGGACAGCCTGGGCGACCACATCTCGGGCACCGCGACCGTGGTTCTACCGGCATGAGCGGGCTGAGCGGCAGGGCCGCGATCGCCGGGATCGGCACCACCGAGTTCTCCAAGGACTCCGGTCGCAGCGAGCTGCGGCTGGCCGTGGAGTGCGTGCGAGCGGCGCTCGACGACGCCGGCCTGACGCCGCAGGACGTCGACGGCCTGGTCACCTTCACCATGGACACCAACTCCGAGATCGCCGTGGCCCGCGAACTGCAGATTCCCGAACTGAAGTTCTTCAGCCGCATCAACTTCGGCGGCGGAGCCGCGGCCGCGACGGTGCAGCAGGCGGCGATGGCCGTCGCGACCGGTGTCGCCGACGTGGTGGTGGCCTACCGCGCCTTCAACGAGCGGTCCGGACACCGGTTCGGGCAGGTCTCGGGCGCCGCCGCGCAGCAGGTGAACACGAACGGCATCGACAACGCCTTCCACTACCCCGCCGGGATCGCCACGCCCGCAGCCACCGTCGCGATGGCCGCGCGCCGCTACATGCACGACTTCGGCGCCACCAGCGAGGACTTCGGTCGCGTCGCCGTCCTCGACCGCGCGCGGGCCGCGACCAACCCGAAGGCCTGGTTCTTCGGCAAGCCGATCACGCTGGAAGAGCACCAGGCGTCACGTTTCGTCGCCGAGCCGCTGCACCTGCTGGACTGCTGCCAGGAGTCGGACGGCGGTGTGGCGCTGGTCATCACGAGCGCCGAGCGCGCCCGCGACCTGAAGCAGACACCCGCGGTGATCGCCGCCGCGGCGCAGGGCAGCGGACCCGACCAGTACGTCATGACCAGCTACTACCGCGACGGGCTCACAGGCCTGCCCGAGATGGGCGTGGTGGGCGGTCAGCTCTGGGCGCAGGCGGAGATGGCACCGTCGGACATGGACCTCGCTGTGCTCTACGACCACTTCACCCCCTACGTGCTCATGCAGCTCGAGGAGCTCGGCTTCTGCAGGCGAGGCGAGGCACCGTCGTACCTGGCGGCCGGGACGTGCGAGCTCGACGGGGCCCTGCCCCTCAACCCGCATGGCGGGCAGCTGGGCGAGGCGTACATCCACGGGATGAACGGCATCGCCGAGGCGGTCCGCCAACTCCGCGGCACGGCCGCGAACCAGATCGTCGGCGCCGAGCGTGCCGTGGTGACCGCCGGGACCGGGGTTCCGACCAGTGGTTTGGTGCTGAGTAAGGTCTGAAGGATGACGGAGTCGGATTCGGAGAAGGTGGACCTGCGGAGCGAGATCCCGCGCTTCCGGGAGGCCACACCGCCGCCCGCGTTCGGCGAATTCGTCGAGAACATGCGGCGCCTGCAAGACCTGGCGGTGTGTGTCGACGCCCCCGACGAGGTGTACGCCGCCGCGCGCGACCAGGCCGCAGAGCTCGTCGGACTGCTGGCGCCCCATGCCGCACGCGAGGGTAAGGGACCCGCGAACCGCAGTATGTCGCTGCCCGGGCGCGGCAGCCTGCTGATGCCACCCTTCCGCGTGGAGAAGTTCGACGAGGAGTCCGTACTAGCCCGGGGCGTACTGCGCCGGTACCACCTGGGCGGCGGCGGCGTCGCGCACGGCGGCGTGCTGCCACTGATCTTCGACGACAACTTCGGCAACGTGATCTTCGCGGCGAGGCGGCCCATCAGCCGCACCGCGTACCTGCACGTGAACTACCGCAAGGTGACTCCGTTGGATGTGCCGCTCGTCATCGAGGGCAAGGTCGATCGCATCGACGGGCGGAAGACCTTCATCACCGCCCGGCTCACCGAGGAGGACGGCACTCTCCTCGCCGACGGCGAGGGCCTCATGGTGCAGTTGCTGCCCGGCCAGCCCTGACCAGCAGCACCGAGACCACCCAACGGCGCGGACCTTCCGGTCCGCGCCGTTGGGTGTGGGGCACCGCTATTTGCCGGACAGGGCAGCGTCCATACCGCGCACGTCGCTGATCTTCCAGTCCTGCTTGGTGTCGATCGTGAGCGTGTAGGTGGCGGTCGAGGGGATCCCCTCGGGGCGCTGGGTGCTCTTGGTGATCATGTTGACGAAGACGTTGACCGTGATGAGGCCGTCCTTGTTGGACGCGACGATCGTCCCGAGCGGCGTCGCGGTGGACTGCCATTGCAGCGGCACGACGACCTGCTCGAACTGCGTGGACGCCTCGCGGAGCTGGTTCGCCAGCTCGTCCGTGGTGCCGGCGGTGAGCGCGGTGCGCCACGCGGTCAAGTTCTGGTAATCGATGGTGGCGGCGCCGATCGCGTACTTCTTCGCGATGTCCTCGGCGCGCGCGTCCGTCTCCTGCATCTCGGTGACGGCGGCGAGCTGACTGCGCGCGTCGTCCCGGTCGGACGCGGCTGATTGCCAGAGGAAGCCGAAGGCCGTGGCGGCCACCGCGAGCAGCACGACGACGGCCGAGAGCGCCAGCATGAGCGGGGTGACGACGATGCCGCGCGGCGAGGCCTCGTCGGCCTTCTCCGCCACCGGCCGCGCCTTCGCGGGTTTCGGCGCGGGCGGGGGAGCCTTGGCAGTGGTGTTCTTCGCCGCGGTCTCGGACGCCGCCGTCTCGGACGGCTCGGACTCGTTCGCGCCGGCGGCGGGCTCGCCGACGGACTCGACGGTCATGTCGGCGGTCTCGGGCTGTGTTGTCGCCATGGTGCTACCCCTCTCCCGCAGCGCCGTCGGAAAAGCCCAGGCAGGACAGCTCGACGCTCACGGTTTCGTGGGCGAAACTGTAACACGTTCCATTTTTTCCGGGAGCCGATCGCGCGATTGCACGAGCGGCGCGTCACCGTCGAACGACGACCGAAGGCTACCCGGCGCGGCGGTGCTGCGCCGCCGGATCGTCGAAGATCGCCGTGGACTGCGCGGCGGCGATGCGCCAGGCCCCGTCATCCTTGGACAGCACGTACAGCGGCGCGGCATCCGGGACCGCGGGGTGCGGCGCACCGTCGGGCCCGAGGGGCCGGACTCGGACGCTGACCGCGGCGACATCCGGGCGAATGAACAGGACCCGCTCAACGACATAGTCGGCGCCACCGCGGGACATCGAGCCGTGGACGGTACGCGCGAGGAAGGCGTCGATCGCGGTGCGCCCGTGGAGGCGGCGGCCGTGCGCCGTGGTCCAGACCGCGTCGTCGCGGAACAGCGAGCGCACCCGCGAGGCGCTGCCCGCGCGCTGCGCCTCGAGCACCTCGGCGACGAAGTCCACGATCGCCGTGGCGTCGCCGGGTTCGCCGTCGCCGAGGATGTCCGGAAGGTCGCGGGAGGGATCCCGCGAGAGGTCGTCAGCCATGCCTCCAGGCTCGCTTATCAACCCCAGTTGAGGTCAAGCCTTCGGTTCAGCGCGATTCGATCGGAAGACGATCGACGCGGCGATAGTACAGCTCGTTGACCAGGCGCAGGAGCAGCAGCACGCCCGTCACGATCAGCAGGAAGGTCATGGCTCGGAACGCTATTGCCGGCTCGATCCGGCCGGAAGGGCCATTGACGGGTCCCTGACGCGTCCTTGACGTCGCGAGCGGAAAACTGATATCACTTAGTTAAGTGATATCAGAATAAGGAGGGGTGATGGCAGGCATCGTTCAACCCGAGGACACCCAGGTGGCGATCACGGAGCGGGCGGCGTGGCACGCCGGCGCCGGCGCCGCGGTGGCCGCGTTCGTCGGCTTCCTCGCGCTCATCGCCGGGGCCGTCGGCCTCGTCGTGCTGTCGATCTCCGCGAAGGCGCCGGCGCTCATCGTGGTCAGCGTGCTGCTCGGCATCGCGGCACTAGTGCTCATCAGCATGGTCGTCGTGGTCGCGCCCGGGCACACGCTCGTCGTGCAGCTCTTCGGGCGGTACGTCGGAACGGTGCGCCCACAGGGCCTCGGCCTCGTGCTGCCACTAACCACCCGGCAGCGGGTCTCGGTGCGCGTCCACAACTTCGAGACCGCCGAGCTCAAGGTCAACGATTCGACCGGCAACCCGGTGAACATCGCGTCGATCATCGTGTGGCAGGTCGCGGACACCGCGCGCGCCACGTTCGCGGTGGAGGACTACGAGGAGTTCATCGTCTCGCAGGCGGAGTCGGCGCTGCGGCACGTGACCACGAGCCACCCGTACGACGCCGACGATGCCGTCGCCGGTGCGACCTCGCTGCGCGGGTCCACGGACCAGGTGGCCGCGGAGCTGGCGGAACAGGTCGCCGCCCGCGTCGAGCTGGCCGGCCTGGAGATCCTCGAGGCCCGTATCTCGTCACTGGCCTACGCACCCGAGATCGCGCAGGCGATGCTGCAGCGGCAGCAGGCCTCCGCGCTGCTCGCCGCACGGGAGAAGATCGTCGAGGGTGCCGTCGGCATCGTCGAGAACGCGCTGACCCGGCTCGAGGAGAACGGCACCGTCGAACTGGACGACGACCGACGCGCGGCCATGGTCTCGAATCTGCTGGTGGTGCTGTGTTCCGACAGCCGCACCACGCCCGTCGTGAACACGGGGAGCCTGTACAGCTAGTGGGCTCGACCGACTCCCCCGAGCGCCCCACCGCGGGCGACCGACCGGAACGGGGCCGCAAGGCGGTCCCGCTCCGGATCGATCCCGCCGTCTACCAGGCGCTCGCGAAATGGGCCGCGGACGATCTGCGCAGCGTCAACGCGCAGATCGAGTTCGTGCTGCGCCGGGCTCTCGACGACGCGGGCCGGATGCCCCGGAAGGCGCAGCCGATGCGCGGCCCCGGGCGGCCGCCCGCAAACCCTGACCAGCGCTAATCACTGTTGTATTCGGCACTAAGGCCAGCGTAACCTTCCCTCTCGCGATCCTCGCGATGCCCGCGGGGAGGAAGGAACCCGGTACCCATGAAGCTCTCCCTGGCGCGCGTGACGCTCGCCGCGCTCACGATCGGCGCGCTCACGGCGTGCGGCAGCGGCGCACCGTCGGACACGGCGACCAGTAGCAGCGCGGCCGGCGGGTTCCCGCGGACCGTCGAGCACGCGATGGGCAGCACGACCATCCCGAGCCAGCCGCAGCGCGTCGCCGCGCTGGACGCCTCCTTCACCGACGCGACGCTGATGCTCGACACCCCGGTGGTCGCGTTCACCGAGTACAACACGCTGGGCAGCAAGCTCCCGGACTACCTCGGGGCGTCCGCGACGAACTACGGCGCCCAGGCGCAGAGCGTGGGCAAGCTGGCCGCGCCGTCGCTCGAGAAGATCATCGCCACCAAGCCCGACCTCATCGTGAGCGCCAAGGTGCGGCACGCCAAGGAGTACGCGCAGCTCACCGGCATCGCGCCGACGGTCTTCAGCGAGACCACCGGCCCGACGTGGAAGGACAACATCCGGCTGCTCGCGAAGGCCCTCGGCAAGGAGACGCTCGCCGAGCAGCGCCTCGCGGAGTACGAGGCGCAGGCCCGCCGCGTGGGTGACGCGGTGAAGGCGAAGTCCGGCCCCGAGACCACCATCTCCGTGGTCCGCTTCCTCGACGGCCCGACCCGCCTGTACGCGAAGAAGTCCTTCTCCGGCATCGTGCTGCAGGACGCCGGCCTCGCACGCCCCGCATCGCAGAACATCGACGAGTTCATGACCGAGATCAGCGCCGAGCGCATCCCCGAGGCCGACGGCACGAAGATCTTCGTGACCTCCAACGGCGACAAGGGCGTCGACTCGCTCAACACCTACCGGCAAAACCCGCTGTGGGTGCCGCTCGAGCCGCGGACCGTCGAGGTCAAGGACGCCGAGTGGATGAGCGCCGTGAGCGTGCAGGGCGCGTACCACATCCTCGCCGACATCGCGAAGGCCTTCGACGTGCCCGGCCCCGTGATCCCGTCCTGGATCTCCGGGAAGTAGCCCGACAGTGCCGGGGCGGGCGGGAACGCGGCCCGCTCCGGCGCCAAGGCCCCAGTTGAGCGGTGCATTTGGTGGTCGCCGGGCCGGTCAGTACACTTGGTCCTCGGTCACGCGTTCGCGCGAGGCCACGCTGCCTTAGCTCAGTCGGTAGAGCGCTTCACTCGTAATGAAAAGGTCGCGAGTTCGATTCTCGCAGGCAGCTCAAGAAACAGGCCGGGTGCATGCACCCGGCCTGTTCCTCTTTCCCCGCTCCGACTGCGCGGGCATCGTCGCAATGCCGCGGGCCCGCCCGAGTCACCGCAGCGCGGGCAACGATGGCAGCGGCAGCTGCAGCGCATCGGAACGAAGCACCGCAGCGGCGGTCTCGAGGTCGCGAACAAACAGGTCCGCGCAGGAAGCGCGGAGTCGCTCGCCATCGACCATCGACGGCGGCGTCGCGGTGACGGCGTGCCGATAGGCATCGTGGGATGCCCGGCATCCGCGGGCCACCGTGGAACAGGTCCGTGCGACGTCCTCGATCAGGTTCCGTACCGACGGCCGCACCCCGTCGTGGGGGGCTGGCCTCCGTCGCGACTGCGGTGTCCGTCAGGGCATCACGCGAAACGCGTCAGGAAGACGACGACGGTTTCGAGGGCGACGGCGTGGGTGATCAGTGGGTGGGGCGACGATTCCATGGCTCGACCCGGTTCAGCTGGAGCGGTGGGTGATCCGGCGATGCGTGAACGTCGGCGAGGTGCCGGGGTTCATCACGTTCGCGGTCAGCTCGCTCGACGGGAAGAACTGCAGGAACCGGCTGTCCCGCTGCGACCGATCGACCAGGGTCTTCTCGATGACCACGGAGTTGTACTGCTCGAAAGTGGTCTCGAGGGTGTTGCCGTTGATGATCACTTCGTGACCCCACGACCGCGCGGACCGCGCCAGCCCGGGGATCCTCGACGCGTCGGGCGTGAGGCACTCCGTCGCGATGGCGTTCTCGCTCACCGCCCAGATGCCGGTGTCGGTGTTGAGGACGAGGGACTGGTTGCCGACCGCATGGCCCGGCGTCGCGATCAACCCGACACCCGGCCCGAGGACGACGCTGCCGTCGAGCGCGAGGATCTTCTCGGGCGGCAGGTCGACGAACGTGCGCGGCTGGTACCACGGGCGCTGGAAGGGATGCAGGTCCGCCATCGCGTCGAGCTCCACGCGCTGCGCGAGCAGCCTCGCGTTCGGGAACGCCGCCGGTACCGGGGTTTCCGGGCTGATGTCGGCCTGCGGCCGGGTGGTTCCCAGCCAACGGCGCACGTCTTGGGTGTGCAGGTGGTCGAAGGCCAGGTAGTCCACCTCCTCGGGCGCGATCCCCGCCTCCCGGCACGCGGTCAGGACGTCGTTGTGCTCGGTGACGTAGAGCCGGCGGGCCACGCTCGGGGTGTACCGCTCCAGCTCGGCGAAGTACGGCGTGTAGGAGTCGAGTTCGTGATCGCTCGGCTCGAACAGCAACGTCCTGGTGGCGCCGTCGGAGTCGGTCCAGCGGATGATCAGCATCCGGTTGGTAATGCTCAGGAACGGTGTGGGGACGAAGGATCCGCGGAACAGCCCGTACCGGGTGGGGTAGGGCAGCGAGATGAGATCCTTCGTCGCCACGAGGTCCGGCGTGCCCGAGGTCAGGAAGTCGGCGCGGAAGGCCGTGGCCGCATCTCGCGCCAGGCGCAAACGTGCACCGAAACCGCCGGCTGCCGAGTGTGTTCGATCGAAATGATCGACCGGGGTGAATCCTGCCGCGGAATCGGACCGCGGGATGGAGAGAACATCGGTCGCGATGAACTCGGCGATGGCCACGTCGAAACTCCTGGGGTCGGGCGGACGGATGGGTGCTGCGGCTAGCGCGGGATGGACATCTGCTTGCCCGCCGCGACCGTGATGCGCGTCAGCGACTGGGCGAGCGTGCGGATACCGGGACGACGCTGGGGCGTCTTGCCGGCCGCGATCCGGTGCAGCTGGTTGTTGTGCCAGGCCAGCTCGAGGTAGCCGTTCGCGGGCCGGTAGCCCACGCGCGGCGCGCTCTTGGGGAGTTCGGGGGCGTGACCATTGAGCAGCTGTCGTGGGTAGTCAGGGACGAAGGTCAGTGGGCGCCCGATGCCGATCACGTCGATGACGCCGCCCGCCAAGATCTCCTCCATCGCCGCGGGATTGCGCAGCCCGCCGGTCAGCATGATCGGCACTGGCGACACGGCGCGGATCCGCTGCGCGAAGTCGAAGAAGTAGCCACGCCCGTCGGCGCCTGTGCCCTGCCCGGCCGCGACGCCGGTCATGGCGGGCTGCTCGTAGCCGCCGCCGCTGATCTCAAGCAGGTCGATTCCGGCCTCGTCCAGTGCGAGTGCCACGTTCAGCGCCTGCTCGGATTCGAAGCCGCCGCGCAGGAAGTCGGTGGAGTTCAGCTTGACCGAGACAGGTACCGTGTCGCCGACGGCGGCGCGCACCGCGGCGACTGTTTCCAGGAGAGCACGCATGCGCCGGGTCTCGTCGCCGCCCCACTCGTCGTTGCGCTGGTTCGACAGCGGGGAGAGGAACTGCGAGAGCAGGTAGCCGTGAGCAGCGTGCACCTGCACGCCGTCGAAGCCGCCGGCCACGGCCAGTTCGGCGGTCCGGGCGTACTTGGCGATCATGTCCTTGACCTGGCTCGACGAGAGCTCGCGGGGCTTGCGGATGTTGTAGCCGGGCACCGTGCTGCGGCGCGCCGAGGGGGCGACGGGGCGCCGGTTGAAGGGCGAGACCGCGACCTTGCCCGGGTGGTTGATCTGGGCCCAGATCTTGGCATCGGTGCCCTTGGTGGCACCGGTCCAGGCGCGGATCGCGTCCAGGTCGCGGGCGTCGTCGAGGATCACGTTGCCGGGCTCGGTGAGCGCGTCCCGGTCGATCATGATGTTTCCCGACAGGAGGAGTCCGGCGCCGCCGCGGGCCCAGACGGCGTAGAGCCGGCGGAGTTCGTCGCTCGCGGTGCCGTCGCGCTTGGCGAGCTGTTCACTCATGGCGGCCTTGGCGATGCGGTTGGAGAGGGTCTGCCCGCAGGGCAGCTCCAGGGATTCGGACAGGAGGGATTCGGTCATGATGCTCACAGCACTCTCGGTCGCAGGCGGGTCAGGGAGAACAGGGGGGTCAGGGGGCGCAGCGGGATCGGGGGGATTCCGGCCGACAGATCCACCCGGTGCAGGCGGGCGTCGACGACCTCGCCGAGGCCCATCCGATCGATGGGGTCGCGATCCGACCCGGCGATGCGGAACTCGTCGAGGTGCACCGCTCGGGTCTCGATCGGATGCTCGCCCGGGGTGAATCCGATCACCCGGGGCAGGGCCGCGCCCATGGTGCCGGTGACATTGCGGTGCGGGCGGCCGAGGATCGGGGGTGCATCGTCGACGACGTCCCCGAGGCGGCCGCTCATGGCGATCACCTCGGTTCCCCGGCGGGCGGCCTTGGCGGAGATGAAGGGCTCCTCGAGGTTCCATTCGATTTCGCCCAGCTTCTTCGGGTAGCCCAGGAGCTCGCGCCCGAGGATCAGGGCGACGTCGTCGTCGAGGATCATCCACGGGCAGTGGATGCCGGTCTTACCTCCGATCGTCTTGATGTGCACGAAGATTCCGGCCTCGTGGTAGACGGATCCGTAGGTGCAGTCGGGGAACCAAGCGGTGAAAACATCGGCGCGGCCCGGCGTGACCGCGTGGACGCCCGCGGGGAGCCAGGACTGCATCGTCGGTACGTCGACCTGGACCGTCGCGGTGAAGTAGTGCGCGTCGCGGTACAGCATGCCGCGCGGGGGCGCGAGCTTCAGCGCCTGCCGCACGCTGCCCCGCAGGCCGTACTCGGACCCGCGGCTGCTCATCGGAGGTCCCCGTAGGCCTTACGGAGGATCGGGTTGAGGATGGTCCGCGGCGTGTACTTGCCGCCGAAGTCCTGCAACTTCGCCGTCGCACCGGGAACCACCCGGCGGCGCCCGGCGGCGGCGCCGCGCACAGCGGCCTCCGCCGCGTCGTCTGCACTGACCCAGGCAAACCCGGGGAGGCGCTGCTCGATGGCGCCGAGGTTCGAGACCTCGGCGAACTCGGTCCGGACCGGTCCCGGGGCGAGCAGCGTGCAGGTCACGCCGGTGCCCGCAAGCTCGCCGTGCAGCGACTCGGACAGAGTGTTCGCGAAGGCCTTGCTCGCCGCGTACGTGGCGTTGTTCGGGCTGGGCTGGTTGCCGGCCGTCGAACCGGTCACCAGGATCACGCCCGAGCCCCGAGCGACCAGGGCGGGCAGGAGCCCGACCAGGAAGTCGTGGACCGCTACTACGTTCAGCTCGACCTGCTCGCGCTCGCGGTCGGCGTCCAGCTCGAGGATGCTGCCGTAGGTGGCGAAGCCGGCGTTCAGGCAGAGCCCGTTGACGTCGACCGCGCCCAGGCGGCGGATCAGCTCGGTGCGCTGGGCGGCGTCGGCCAGGTCGCAGGGATCGACGTCGACCTGCACCACGTAGCGAGCGGCCAGACGCTCGGCGAGGGCGCGCAGCCGGTCTTCGCGCCGCGCGACAAGGATCAGCGAGTACCCGCGGCGGGCGAAGGATTCGGCGAGTGCCTCGCCGATTCCGCTCGAGGCGCCGGTGACGACGATCCGGGAATCCGGTGTGGGAGTGGGAAGGCTCATGACGGGATGCTCTCCTTGGGCGTGGAATCGACAGGCTCGACGGCCTGAGGCGTGGCCGCCCGGGCCGCGGGATTCGGGTCGAGCGGGACGTGCGCCGTGACCGGCTGCGGCGCGGACGGCTGCGGAGCAGGGGCCCGGAGCCCGGGGACCTGGGGGCGGAGCACCGACTTCGCCACCAACAGCCGAAGCGCCTGGCGCAACAGGCGGACGCGGCCGAGGATCTCCGCCGAGCCGGCGAGCATCGAGGAGTGCGCCGGAATCCAGCGGGCGACGACGTCGGACAGCGGCTCGGCGAAGTGCGCCTGCGCCGGGATCGCCTCGGCGAGGAACGCCGAGCCGTGCGAGATGATCCGGCCCGCCCCGGAACGCGGGGCGACCAGGCCCATGAGGTAGAGGTTGGCGAACCGGGGCGCGAGCACATGCTCGATCAGGACGGGATCGCCGTTCTCCCAGACGAACATCGACTCGTCGAGCATGGGGAACCGGGTGTGGAATCCGGTGGCCCACACCACGGTGTCGTAGTCCGCCGAGGTGCCGTCGGTGAAATACACAGTGGCACCGTCGAATCGCTCGATCTCGGGTCGCGGCCGGACCTTGCCGTGCTGGAGCGCGTACATCAGTGAGGTGTTGACGGTGACATCGCGGGTGAACAGCTTGTGGTCGGGCCGCTTGAGGCCGTAGCGCTTGTAGTCGCCGTAGCTCAGGCGCAGCATGACCTTGAATCCCGCCCGCTGCAAGGGCATCGGCCACCACACGCGGTCGAGTTCGGAGACCGGGACGCCGAACATGGCCTTGGGAATGAACCAGTAGCCGCGGCGCATAGAGATATCGGCCGAACCGAAGGTCGCCGAAGCCTCCACTGCGATGTCGCTGGCCGAGTTGCCCGCGCCCACCACGAGCACCCGGCCGCCCTCGGCGAAGTCCGAGGGTCGCTTGTAGTCCTTCGAGTGCAGCTGTGTGCCGGTGAACTCTCCGGGGTACTGCGGCAGGTTGCGCTCCCAGTAGTGGCCGTTGGCCACCACCACGGCGCGGTAGCGTCGCACCTCACCGGAGGCCAGTCGGACGAACCAGCCCGCCATGCCGTTTCCGTCCACGGGGCGGACGTCGACGACCTCGGTGCCGAACTCGATGTGCTCCGCGAGCCCGTAGTGGTCGACGTAGGACTGCAGGTAGGCCAGCATCTGGGCCCGACTGGGGAACGTCGGGTAGTCGGCGGGCATGGGGAACTCGACGTACTGGGTCGACGACTTCGAGCTGATCAGGTGCGTCGAGTCGTAGACCCCGTGCGACCAGTTGCCCCCGATCCGGTCGGTGGCCTCGATCTGGTCGTAGGGCACTCCGGCCCGCTTCAGGGCGCCGGCAACACCGTTGCCGACGTAGCCGGCCCCGATCACGCAGACGCGATCACTTCGATTGTCCACTGCAACAAGCTCCTCATCCGGTGAACCGAACGAAGTTCGGTCGGATCCGGCGGATCCGGGAGTGGGAATCGCGATGTGAGCCAAGCTCCAAAGCTACACCCACTGTAGCTACAGATAATGTAGCTACAGTGGGTGTAGCTACGCAAGCCGTAGGATTGCCCGAGATTCCCGACACGACCGAACGAGAGGGGCGGCGTGGTGACAGATGTGGCGAAGACGGAGGCCAAGCGCCCGTACGCCCCGAGAATGACGCCGGCGGAGCGCCGGGAGGACCTGCTGGACGCGGTTCTCCGCGTGGTCGTCGAACGCGGCGTGCACAAGGTCTCGATCGAATCCGTGGCCGAGGCCGCCGGGGTATCGCGACCGGTGGTCTACAAGCACTTCGACGATTCCACGGCACTCCTTCGGGCCTCGCTGGCCCGGGAGGAGCGCCGCGCGATCGCGCAGTGCTACGACGCCGCGACGCGGGCGAAGACCCAGGAGAGTCGGCCTGACGTCGCGATGGCGCTGTACGCGAACCTGTTGGAGATGTTCGAGGAGTCGCCCGACCTGTGGAGCGCGATCCTGCAGCTCGTCGACAGCGCGACCCCGGAGTTCCGCCGGACGCTCGACCGCGGGCGCGAGCAGGCCGCCGAGATGGTGACCCACATGCTGTCGATGACCGCGGGCGACGAGGACGCGCGCGACCCGCGTCGCGATCACGAGCTGTACGCCCGGATGATCGTCGCCTTGGTGATCGAGTCCGGCAGGCTGCTCCTGTCGCAGCCGGACGTGTTCACCCGCGCGCGCCTCATCGCCGGCGCCCGCGTCGCGATCGACTCCTTCGGAGCCTGATCCGCCGGGACGGCGCATGGACTAACGTCTGGACGCATGTCCAGCTCGACGGACCTCCCCCGCAGGCGACTGTCCCCCACCCAGGCAGACACCGTGACCAAGCTGTGCGCCGCAGTGCCGGCCGCGCTCGCCGAGCACGGCGTCGACGGGTTCACCGTGCGCCTGGCGGCGCGGGCCGCGGGCGTCTCGCCGGCGACGGCGTACACGTACTTCTCGTCGAAGAACCACCTGATCGCTGAGGTCTTCGCGCGACGGGTGGAGGCCGAACTCGTCGAGCCCGACCCGGGCGCCACACCGCGGGACCGGGTGCTGCAGGTGCTCACCGGCCTCGTCGAGCTGGTGCTGATCGATCCGCAGTTCGCGACCGCGGTGAACACCGCACTCCTCGGCCACGAGGCCGACGCGCAGTCCGCGCGGCTGCGGGTCGGCCTGCTCATCCGCGCCCGGCTGACGGAGGCCCTGGGGCGCGGCGCACCGTCGGGCCTGGTGGAGTCGGTCGAGCTCGCATACTCCGGCGTGCTCGTCCAGGCCGGCATGGGGTACCTCGACCTCGAGGCCTCGAAGGCCGCACTGGCCCGCGCCGTCGACCTGATGATGTCGCACTGACGAACAAGAACCTGTTCCCTTCCGGACATCTCTGGACTACTGTCTGGACACATGTCCAGTCAGCTTCTCGATCCCTACTCCTACGCCTTCCACGACGACCCGTACCAGGTCTTCGAGCGGCTGCGCGCGGACCAGCCGGTGTACTACAACGCCGAGCGCGACTTCTGGGCGCTGTCGCGGTACGACGACGTCCGCGCCGCCTTCCGCGACACCGAGCGCCTCTCCAGCGCGTGGGGCGTCACGCTCGAGCCGGCGGCGTACACCCCCGACGCGGAGTACGCGATGAGCTTCCTCGCGATGGACGACCCGCGGCACCTGCGGATCCGCCGGCTCGTCGCCAAGGCCTTCACCCCGAAACGCGTCACCGCGCTGCGGCCGTGGATCGAGCAGCGGGTACGCGAGCACTGGGCGGCGTGCCTGGACCGGACCGAGTTCGACTTCGTCGCCGACTTCGCCGCGCTCGTCCCGATGGAGGTGATCTCCGAGATGATGGGCGTCCCCATCGCCGACCGCGACGAGCTGCGCCGCCTCGGCGACGTCCTGATCCACAGGGAGGACGGCGTTTTCGACGTGCCCCAGCCGGCTGCCGAGGCGTTCTTCGGGCTGTACCAGTACTACGTCGACCTGGTCGCCTCGCGTCGCGCGCGGCCGGCCGACGACCTGATCTCCGCACTGATCGCCGCGCAGGTCGAGAACGAGAGCGGCGCAAGGGAATCGCTCACCGATGCGGAGATCGTCGGCATCCTCATCTTGATGATCGTCGCCGGGAACGAGACCACGACGAAACTCCTCGGCAACGCGATCTACTGGGGTGCACGACATCCCGACGAGGGCGCGAAGCCATTCGGCACACCGTCGGCCGTGCCGGACTGGTCAGCGGAGACCCTGCGCTACGACACGTCGACGCAGATGCTGCTGCGGCGCGCCACCGTCGACGTGGCGTTCGCGGGAACCGTGATCCCCCAGGGGGATCGGGTGCTGCTCCTGGTGGCGTCGGCGAACCGCGACGCGGACGTGTTCGACGATGCCGCCGCCTACCGGATCGGGCGGGACACGTCGGCGTCCCTGAGTTTCGGCTTCGGTAGCCACTTCTGCCTCGGCTCGCACCTGGCGAAACTGGAGGCGAACATCGCGCTGGGCGAGGTGGTAGCGACGGTGCGGAGCTACGACGTGGACTTCGAAAACATCGAGCGGGTGCACTCGCTCAATGTGCGCGGGCTCTCGTCGTTGCCCGTCCGCGTCGCGCGGCGGTAACGCCCCGCTAGTCGATGAGAACGAGCCACCAGTTGTCGGACAGACGCCGGCACCATGTTTCGGCGCACCGCTCCGGACGGCTCCCCTCCGGGCGAAACACAAGGGTCGTGATTGTCATGAACCCTCCGCCGTGCACAGCGAAGGTGACTGCCCCGCCGGACTTACTGGTGGAGTACACGTCCTGACTGCCGATCCTCCGATCGCTCGGGTCATTGAACTCTGTCCGCGGATCGGCCAGCACCGCTTGGGCCGCCGCGGTGAACCGGGGCTCGTCGTAGGCCCAGCGCGCTTTGTGCGGCAGACCGGTGACCGCAGCCGTGATCCCGAGCAAGCCGATCGCCGGGATGATCAGCAGGTGCCAGGCGAACCGCTTGCGGCGGGCCACCCAGGTCACCAGATAGATGAGCCACGCCACAACGAGCACGCCACCGACCAACAGGGAAAACGCCTGCCAGAGCAGGTCCGTGCCAACGGTCTGTCCCCACAGCCAGGCGAGCACCTCGATCGTGACGAGAACCGTCAGAACCGCACCGACCACGCCGAGCGGCGTCACCCGCCGAACGGTCGCCTGACCGGAATCCGCATCCATCACGTCAGGATAGCGATCGGCGAACCCCGGCTAACGGATCAATCGCGGGATCAGGCGGACGAAGAGCACCATCACCACCAGCTCGACGAGGGTCTGCGTCACCACCACCAGCGGCGCCAGCGCGTACTCCGTCGGGAGGGCGAGGACCAGCGGGAGGATCACCAGTGAGTTCCGCGTGACGCCGCTGAAGACCACGCTCCGCCGGCCCGGCACGTCCAGACCGGCGAACCGGCCCGCGACCGCGCCGACGGGCGCCATCACCGCCGCGAACAGCACGTACACGGGAACCGCGAGCAGCAGCGACGAGAGCTGGTCGCGCACGCCCGCGATCTGCGAGGCCACCACGACGGCCAGCGTCAGCACCATGATCGGCACCATCGAGGCGGCCACCCCCGCCGCGAGCTCAGCGCCCCATCGGGTCCGCGCCGCCGCCCACTGCGTCGCCCCCGCGAGCAGGAGCGGCACCACGATCACCCCCACGAAGGCCTCCGCGAACGGCCCGTACTCGACGGTCCGCACCACGTCCGCGCCGACGAACAGCCACAGGTACACCGGCAGCAGCACCATCTGCACGAGCATGAGCAGCGGCGCTGCGGCGAGCAACCGGTCCTTCGCGCCACCGGCGAGACCGCTGAACACGATCACGTAGTCGACGCACGGCGTGAGCAGCACGAACAACACCCCGACGAGCAGCACCCGGTCATGCGCGACGATCCGCGACAGGGCGAAGACCACGACCGGCACCGCCACGAAGTTCACCGCCAGCACCGTGCCGAGGAAGCGCACGTCCCGCAGCGCCTCCCCCATCCGCGCGAACGGGATGCCGAGGAAGGTCGCGTACAGCAGCAGCGCGAGCACCGGGTTGATGACGGCCTCGGCCGGGCCCGCCACCGTCGGGACGGCGAGCCCGAGGACGGCCCCGAGAACCAGCCCGGCGACATACAGCGGGACCTGATGGGCCTCCGCCCAGCCGACCGCCGACCGCATTCCCGTCACGCGCACACCCTAGTTCCGACCGCGGGTCAGTAGGGTTCCACCCATGGGTGCGCCGACGGAACAGACCTGGCCCGAGCCCTCGGACCGGGTCAAGGAGCTGATCCGCCGCGCCGCAGAGTTCGCGAGCAACGCGCCCGAGGAGTGGGTGACCGCGCTGCAGGACGCGACGCTGACCGGCGTCATCCTCTCCCCGATCGCCTCCGACCCGACCCTCGCCGAGCTGGTCCGCCACTCCGACACCGCCGTCATGCTGCACTGGGCGGCGCACAACCTGGCCCAGCCCGGCCGCCGAGTGCCGCCGAACATCGACTCCGCCGACGCCCTCGCCGTCGCCCGCGACCTGGTGCGACGGGGCCTCGACCTGCACGGGATCGACACCTACCGCAAGGGCCTCAACACCGCCTGGACGCTCTGGATGAACGTCTGCTTCGAGCTCACCGACGACCCCGCCGAGCTGCGGGAGCTGCTCGCGGTGACGTGGGCGTCGATGTCGACGTACGTCGACGACACCATCGACGCCATCACGATCCGGATGGCAGGCGAACGCGAGCAGCTGACCACCGGGACCAACGCGGACCGTCTGGCCGCGGTCTCGCTGATCCTCGAGGGCGCGCCGATCACCCGGCCCCGCGCCGAACAGCAGCTCGGCTACCGGCTCACGGGGCCGCACACCGCGGCAGTCATCTGGACCACCGGCACCGTCGGCGACCTCGACGCGGCCGCCCACGCCCTGGCCCGGCGCGCAGGCACCCCGCGGCCGCTGACCGTGGTCGCGAGCGCCTCGGCGCTGTGGCTGTGGCTGCCCGGCACCGTCGACCTCGATTCCGGCGACCTGGCCCGGGAACTGGCCGACCATCCCGAGGTCCGGGTCGCGATCGGGCGGCCCGGCGAGGACCTCGACGGCTTCCGCAGCAGCCACCTCGACGCCGGCACGACGCAACGCCTGATGGCGCGGCTGCGCACCCGGCGACGCGTCGCGCGGTACGAGGACATCGCGCTGATCTCCCTGGTCACCAGCGACACGGGCAAGGCCGACGAGTTCGTCCGCGACACCCTCGGCGAACTGATGACCGCCGATCAGGAGACCCGGGAGACCGTCGCCGCGTACGTCGACGAGCAGTTCAACACCTCGCGGACGGCGGAGCGCCTCTACACCCACCGCAACACCGTGATCCGCCGCCTGACCAGGGCCGACGAGCTGCTCCCCCGCCCGTTGGCCGACAACCCCACCGGGGTGGCGGTCGCCCTGGACGTGCTGCGCTGGCTCGGGCCCGACGGCCCTGCGTGACGATCTGCACCACACCGGGAGGCAACCGGGTGCACTCTGCGCTGGCCGCGACGAGCCGTCGGGCGAGAGAGTAGGTCATCGGTTCTATCACTGAGCCCAGCCGATCCGTCGGAGACCAGGAGAGACAAGCATGACGAGCACCACGCCCGAGCACCTCGACATCATCGTGATCGGCGCCGGAATCTCCGGCATCGGCGCCGGCCACTACATCACCGCAGAGCTGCCCGGAAAGTCCTTCGCGATCCTCGAGGGCCGCGCGACCTTCGGCGGAACCTGGGACCTGTTCAAGTACCCCGGGATCCGCTCGGACTCCGACCTGCACACCTTCGGCTACGAGTTCAAGCCGTGGGAGTCGAAGGACTCGATCGCCGACGCGCACAAGATCCTCGACTACCTGCACGAGACCATGGAGGAGAACGACCTCCTCGACAAGGTCCGCTACGACCACAAGGTGGTCTCCGCGGACTGGTCGAGCGAGGACGGCCGCTGGACCGTCCAGGTCGAGCACGCCGGCGAGCGCATCGCGCTCACCGCGAACTGGGTCCTCTTCGGCAGCGGCTACTACGACTACGACCAGGGCTTCACGCCCGAGTTCGCCGGCCGCGAGAAGTTCGCCGGGCAGATCGTCCACCCGCAGTTCTGGCCCGAGGACCTCGACTACAGCGGCAAGAAGGTCGTCGTCATCGGCTCCGGCGCGACCGCGGTGACCCTGGTCCCGTCTCTCCTGACCAGCGCGAAGCCTGCTGGCCACGTCACCATGCTGCAGCGCACACCGACGTACATCATGCCGGTGCCCAAGCAGGATCCGATCACGAACACACTGCACAAGGTCTTCGGCCACAAGATCGGTCATGACCTGAGCCGCAAGCGGTTCATCTGGCAGCAGCGCGGCGTGTACGTCTTCGCCCAGCGCTTCCCCGACCTCGCCCGCAAGATCATCCGCAACGAGAACGCCAAGCGCCTCCCCAAGGGCTACCCGGTGGACGTGCACTTCAACCCGCCGTACAACCCCTGGGACCAGCGCCTGTGCGCCGTCCCCGACGGGGACCTGTTCAAGGCCATCCGGTCCGGCAAGGCGGACGTCGCGACCGACAAGATCGCGACCTTCGACGAGACCGGCATCGAGCTGGCGAGCGGCGAGCACCTCGACGCCGACATCATCGTGACCGCGACCGGCCTCAAGCTGAAGCTGCTCGGCGGGGTGACCCTGTCGGTCGACGGCCGCGACGTCGACGTGCCGAACGCCGTCATCCACCGCGGCGCCATGCTCTCCGGCGTCCCAAATGCGGCGCTCGCCATCGGCTACACGAACTCCTCGTGGACGCTCAAGGTCGGGATGCTGTGGAAGTACATCACCCAGCTCATCGGGACGATGGACGCGAAGGGCCTGGACACCGCCGTCGCCGTCGCCGATCCCGACATGGCGACCCGCCCGGCGCTCGACTTCGAGGCCGGCTACGTCCAGCGCGCCCTGAAGGAGCTCCCCCGCCAGGGCGAGGCTGAGGACTGGCGCATGTCCATGAGCTACTTCGAGGACGCCAAGCGCCTGAACAGCGAGCTCTCCTTCGGCGAGGAGTCGGGCCTGCGCCTGAGCTCCAGCAAGCAGGCCAAGGTCACTGTCTGATCTGCAACGATCGCCGCGTCCGCCCGTCTACCGCTACCGTTGATTCGGTGCGGCCGACGGGCGGACGCGTTTGAGGGAGCGGATGAACGAGCAGCAGATCGCGGGCTACCGGGTGGTCCGCAAGCTCGGCGGCGGCGGAATGGGCGAGGTCTACCTGGTCCAGCACCCGCGCCTGCCCCGGCAGGACGCGCTGAAGCTGCTGCACACCTCCGTCAGCAGCAACCCGCAGTACAAGGCGCGGTTCGACCGCGAGGCCTATGTCCTCGCGCAGCTCAACCACCGCAACATCATCCACCTCTACGACCGCGGCGAGGTCGACGGTCGGCTGTGGATCACGATGGAGTACGTCGCCGGTCCCGACACTGCGCGGATGATCGCCGAGCGAGGCCCGATGCCACTGTCGCTCGCGATCGACATCGCCGACGGTGCCGGCGCCGCCCTCGACTACGCCTACCGTCGCGCGAACATCACCCACCGCGACGTCAAGCCCGCCAACATCCTCGTCGCCTTCGATTCCGACGGTGCGCCACAGGTCAAGCTCGCCGACTTCGGCATCGCCAAGGCCGCGGGCGACGCGGTGGGCGTCACGTCGACCGGCATCACGGTCGGGACCATGTCGTACATGTCGCCCGAGGCCTTCGACAACAAGATCCTCGACAACCGGGCCGACCTCTACTCGCTCGGCTGCACCGTCTTCGAGCTGCTGACGGGCGAGCCGCCCTTCCCCGGAGACTCCCCCGCCGCCGTGATCGCGGCGCACCTGAACCAGCCCGCACCGAAGATCACCGCCCGTAACCCGTCGCTGCCGGGCCATCTCGACGCCGTCTTCCGCAGGGCCCTCGCCAAGCGCCCCGAGGACCGCTACGCCACGTGCGCGGAGTTCGTCGCCGGGCTGCGCGGGGAGGCACCGTCGTCGATCCCGGCCGGCACCGCCCAGCAGCCCGCGTACCCGGGCGAGCACACGGGCGCCCACGCCGGTCCCGGCACCGCGCCCTACCCGGGGCCGCCGACGGGGCAGTACGTCCCGACCGGCGAGTACCCCGGCCCGCACACCGCGGCCCAACCGGCACCCACCCGCGCCGAGCAGCTGCCCGCCTCCGCGCGGCAGGAGGGGCCCGTCGCGCCCCCGCCCGCGCCGCCCCGCAGGTGGGGCCGGGCCGTCGCGGCGCTCGCCGCCGTCGTCATCATCGCCCTCGCCGCGGGCGTCGTCTACCTGGTCACGCCGTCCATCGGCGACCTGGGCGGGTCCGGGGGAGGTTCGACGGTGACCGCCTCCTCGGTCAAGCAGCTGTACTTCCAGGGCGGCGCGGAGAAGTCCTCCAGCGCCGCGAACGTGCTCACCGGGGACAAACCCTCGTGGCGCACCGACTACTACTTCTCCGGCCCCGGCTTCGGCGGTCTCAAGCAGGGCACGGGGCTGCTCATCACCCTGGACCAGGCGACGAGGATCACCTCCGGCATCATCACCTCGCCGAGCTCGGGCTCGACGGTAGAGATCCGGATAGCGGACTCGGCGTCGCCGAGCTCGATCGACGACACGCAGCAGGTGTGGAGCGGGACCCTGTCGAACGGCGATACGGAGTTCACCGCGAGCGACGCACCGTCGTCGAAGTACGTGCTGGTGTGGATCACCGGGCTGGTCAAGGTCGACAACGGCCAGTGGTCGACGACCCTCGAGCAGGTGCAGCTCAAGGGCGACTAGCGGCGGTTCTCCCGGAGCGCCGACGAGACGCCCGCGGCCATCGCGTCCAGGGCGACGACGGGCTTGACGTTGAGGTCGATGGCCTCGCGGCACTGAAGGACCGATTCGACGCAGCGCAGCAATCCCTCGGGCCGGGCGTACCCGGCGAGCCGGCGGGTCTGCTCGGCCTCGTCGGGGTGCATGAGCGTGACCTGCGCTCCCGCGCCCTGCACCAGCGCGTCACGGAAAAGCGCAGCGAGGTCGATGAGGGCGCGGTCAAGGGCGTCACGCACCGCGCGGGTGCCGCGGGCCTTCTGCCGTTTCTCCAGGTCCTTGAGCTGCCCGGCCGATCCGCGCATCACGCCCGCGGTGCCGCGGCCCACGCCGCCGGCGCCGAGCGCCGTCTTGAGGTCCTCGGTCTCCCTCTCGTTGAGGTCGGCGTTGAGTTCCTTGGCGGTGCTCTCCGCGTCGCGCAGCAACTGCTCGACGACGCCGTAGACGCCCTCGGACGTGGCCGCCCGCGCCAGGCTGAGTGCCTGCTTGCGCTGCTTCTGCGCCTCCGGGTCCGTCGCGAGGCGCTTGGCCCGCCCGACGTGTCCACCCGCAACGCCCGCCGCCCAGGCCGCGCGCTCGGCGTCGATACCGTCCCGCTCCAGTACGGCCTCGATCGCGGGCGCCGACGGCGTGACGAGCGGCACGTGGCGGCACCGGGACTTCAGCGTGACGGAGATGTCCTCCGGGTCGACGGTCGGCGCGCACAGCAGCACGATCGTCTGCGCGGGAGGCTCCTCGACCATCTTCAGCAGCGCATTGCCGGCTTGCTCGGTGAGCCGGTCGGCGTCCTCGATGAGCACGATCTGCCAGTGCCCGACGGACGGCCGCCGCGACGCGTCGGCCACCACCTCGCGCATCTGCTTGACGGCGATGGACAGCCCGTCGGGGGCGATAGCGCGCACGTCGGCGTGAGTGCCGGCCAGCACCGTCGTGCAGGCGCGGCAGCGGCCGCAACCGGGCTCGTCGGGATCGTCGCACTGCAGTGCGGCGGCGAGCGCGCGGGCCGCAACCGACCGCCCCGAGCCGGGCGGGCCCGTGAACAGCCAGGCGTGCGTCATGGACGATCCCGCCAGATCGGCGACGGTGCCCCCGCTCGCGACGACCTCACGCGCGGCGTCCGCGGCGGCGCGCAGGCCCACCACCACCGCTTCCTGCCCCACCAGGCGATCGAACACTGAGCTCACCCCCACACCCTAGCCCTCCCGTCCGATGCCAAGCGCACGCTAAGTTGGAGCGGTGGCAGCACCGAACAGCAGACTCAGTCGCGCTATGCGACTGGCGCGGTGGCTCGCCAGGACCCCCTGGCCGATCTTCGCGCTGGACATCCTGCGGTCGAACATCCTGGGTGCCGTCTTCGTCTTCGGTTTCCTCCGGTTCGCGCTGCCCGTGCAGCAGTCCGTGCAGCTGCAGGAGATCAGCGGCGTCAACCTGCTGGTCTTCATCACCTACCTGGTGGTCGCGAGCGTGCTCGGCATGCTGATCGGGCTCAAACTGGTGCTCCCCGTGCTGCGCTGGCACCGGCGCAGCGCCCCGTACGACCCCAAGATCTCCCGGCGCGCCCTCGCCATTCCGCTGCGGATGGCCCTCATGCAAGCGATCTTCTGGCTCATCGGCGGCGCCATCTTCGTGGTGATCAACTACAACTCGCCGGGCGGCATCCGGATCGTGGTGGCGGTGACCGTGCTGCTGGGCGCCACCACGACGTGCGCGCTCAGCTACATGCAGACGGAGCGGGTGCTGCGGCCCATCACGGTCGCGGCGCTGGCGCAGGAGCCGCAGGGCTCCGCGGGCCTGTCGGTGACCACCCGCATCCTGCTCAGCTGGGTCCTCGGCACAGCCACACCGATCGTCGGCATCATCATGGTCATCCTGTCGCAGGAGACGGGCATCATCGACCCGGAAGCCCCGACGCTGGTCAATCCGGTGCTGTTGCTGTCGGTGGTGGCGCTCGGCGCGGGCCTGCTCGGCACGGTCCGTGCCGCGAAGTCCATCGGCGACCCGATCCGCGACCTCTTCCAGGCGCAGCGCAAGGTCCGCGACGGCGACTTCTCCGCGTCCGTGAAGATCTACGACTCCAGCGAGCTGGGGCTGCTGCAAGCCGGCTTCAACGACATGGTGCACGACCTGGCCGAGCGGCAGCGGATGCGCGACATGTTCGGCCGGTACGTCGGACAGGACGTCGCGCGACAGGCCCTCGAGCACGGCACGCACCTGGGCGGCGAGGTCAACGAAGTCAGCGTGCTGTTCGTCGACCTCGTGGGCTCGACGAAGATCGCCGTCACCGAGGAACCCGCCGCCGTCGTGGACCTCCTCAACGACTTCTTCAAGGTGGTCGTCGACCTCGTCGACCTGCACGGCGGCTTCGTCAACAAGTTCCAGGGCGACGCGGCGCTGGCCATCTTCGGCGCCCCGCTCCCGCACCCGGACGCCGCGGGCGCCGCGCTGGCCGCGGCCCGCGAGATGCGGATCCAGCTCGGCGACGTGCTCGGCGGCACCGGCTTCGGCATCGGCGTCTCCGCCGGTCAGGTGGTCGCCGGACACATCGGCGCGAAGGCCCGGTTCGAATACACCGTGATCGGCGACCCGGTTAACGAGGCAGCGCGGATCACCGAGATCGCGAAGTCCGAGCCCTCGTCGCTGCTCGCCGCCGGGCGCGCCGTCGAGGCCGCGACGCCTGCCGAGCAGGCCCTATGGGTGCTCGGCGAGGCCATCGAGCTGCGCGGGCGCGGCCAGCTCACGCGGCTGGCGCGCCCCGTCGACGACTGATCAGACGGTCTCGTCCGCGGGCGCCGCGGCGGGCGCCTTCTTCGCGGGCGTGGTCTTCTTGGCGACAGTCTTCTTCGCGACGGTCTTCTTGGCCGCCGTCTTCTTCGCGGCGGCCTTCTTGGCCGGTGCCTTCTTGACGGGCGCCTTCTTGGCCGCCGCCTTCTTGGTGGCCTTCTTCTTCACCGGACCCCGGGCGCGACGGTCGGCGAGCAGCTCGGAAGCGCGCTCGTCGGTGATGGTCGCGACCTCGTCGCCCTTCCGGAGCGAGGCATTGGTCTCGCCGTCGGTGACGTACGGACCGAACCGGCCGTCCTTGATCACCATCGCGGTGCCGGAGACGGGGTCGTTGCCCAGCTCGCGCAGCGGCGGCGCGGCGGCGGCACCGCGACCCCGTCGCTTGGGCTCCGCGTACAGCTTGAGCGCCTCCTCGAGGGTCACCGTGAACATCTGGTCCTCGGTCGCCAGCGAGCGGGAGTCGGTGCCCTTCTTCAGGTACGGCCCGTAGCGGCCGTTCTGGGCGGTGATCTCCTCCTTGGACTCGGGATCGACGCCCACGACGCGGGGCAGCGAGAGCAGTCGCAGCGCGTCCTCGAGGGTCACGGTCTCGACGTCCATGGTCTTGAGCAGCGAGCCGGTGCGCGGCTTGGGCGCATCGGCCTTCTTCTTGCGGGTCTTGGGCTTCGCGGCCTCGGCGTCCAGGTCCTCCGCCTCGGAATCCTTCTCGGGCTCCGGCAGGATCTCGGTGACGTACGGGCCGAAGCGGCCCTCCTTGGCGACGATCTCGTGCCCCGTCGCCGGGTCGATACCCAGCGGGCGACCGTCCTGCGGAGTCGCGAACAGCTTCTCCGCGACCTCCTCGGTCAGCTCGTCGGGAGTCATCGACGCCAGGATGTTGGCGCGCTGGACCTCGGGCTCACCCTTCTCGCCGGTGACGGTGCGCTCCAGATACGGGCCGTAGCGGCCCACGCGCACGTAGACGACGTTGCCGTCCGGGTCGGTGTAGAGCGGGATCGAGTTGACCGCGCGCGCGTCGATGGCATCGAGGTTCGCGGCGACGAGGTTCTTCAGGCCGGGACTGTCCGGGCCGGGGCCGTCGGCACCGGCGACTGCGGCCCCGTCTCCCTCGGGCCCGCCGTCGCCGAAGTAGAACCGGGTGAGCCAGTCGACGCGGCCCTCGCGGCCGCCGGCGATCTCGTCGAGATCGTCTTCCATCGACGCGGTGAAGTTGTAGTCGACGAGGCCGCCGAAGTGGCCCTCGAGCAGGCCGATCACCGCGAACGCCACCCACTGCGGGACGAGGGCGTTGCCCTTCTTCACGACGTAGCCGCGGTCCTGGATGGTCTTGATGATCGAGGCGTAGGTCGACGGTCGGCCGATGCCCAGCTCTTCGAGGGTCTTGACCAGGGAGGCCTCGGTGTAGCGGGCGGGCGGGCTGGTGACGTGGTCGGCGGCGGCCAGCTCGGCGGCGGTGATGGCCTGGCCCTTGACCAGCTGCGGGAGCCGTGACTCGGCGTCGTCGGCCTCGCCGCCGGCCTGGTCGTCGACGGTCTCGACATACGCGGAGAGGAAGCCGGGGAAGGTAATGGTCCGGCCCGAGGCGGCGAACTCGACGCTCTCGCCGGTCGAAGCCGCTCCGCCGATGCGCAGGCTGAGCGTGGTGCCCTTGACGTCGGCCATCTGCGAGGCGACGGTGCGCTGCCAGATCAGCTCGTAGAGCCGGAACTCGTCGCTGTTCAGCACCGACGCCAGCGCGCCCGGCGTCTGGAAGGTCTCGCCCGCGGGGCGGATCGCCTCGTGGGCCTCCTGCGCGTTCTTGACCTTGCGGGTGTACTGCCGCGGGGTCGGATGCACGAACTCGGGGCCGTACAGCTGCCCGGCCTGCTCGCGGGCCGCGGTGATCGCGGTCTCCGACAGCGTGGTCGAGTCCGTACGCATGTAAGTGATGTATCCGCCCTCGTAGAGGCGTTGCGCGATCTGCATGGTGCGGTCGGTGTTGAACCGCAGCTTGCGGCTCGCCTCCTGCTGCAGGGTCGAGGTCATGAACGGCGCGTAGGGCTTGCGGGTGTACGGCTTCTCCTCGACGGAGGTCACCGTCAGGCTCGCACCCTGCAGGCCGGCCACCAGGGCGTTCGCCCGGGCACCGTCGAGCACGGTGATCCCGGTGGGCTTCTTGAGCTGCCCCTGCGCGTCGAAGTCGCGGCCGGTGGCGACGCGGTCGCCGTCGACGGTCACGAGGCGCGCGCCGAAAGTGCGCGGGGAGGCCTGCGCGCCGGCGTCGAGCTGCGCGGCGATGTCCCAGTACCCGGCGGTGCGGAAGGCGATGCGCTCGCGCTCGCGGTCGACGATGATGCGGGTCGCGACGGACTGGACACGCCCGGCGGACAGGCCCTGGTTGACCTTGCGCCACAGCACGGGGCTGACCTCGTAGCCATAGAGGCGGTCGAGGATGCGGCGGGTCTCCTGCGCGTCGACGAGGTTCATGTCGAGCTCGCGCGGCTCATCCGCCGCGGCCTGGATGGCCTGCTGGGTGATCTCGTGAAAGACCATCCGCTTGACCGGGACCTTGGGCTTGAGCACCTCCTGCAGGTGCCATGCGATGGCCTCGCCCTCGCGGTCACCGTCCGTCGCGAGGTAAAGCTCGTCGGCCTGCTTGAGCAGGGACTTCAGCTCGGACACGGTGGAGCGCTTGCTGGCGGACGTGACGTAGTGGGCCTCGAACTCGTGGTCCACGTCGACGCCGAGGCGGGCCCAGGGCTTGCCCTGGTCGGCCTCGGGCAGCGGGTTATCGCGGCTCGGAAGGTCGCGGATGTGGCCCATCGACGCGCGGACCGTGTAGTTCGGGCCGAGGAAGTCGCCGATCTTCTTGCCCTTCGCAGGAGACTCCACGATCACCAGGCGATGCAGGCCGTCTCCAGCTGCTGCCTTCCCTCGTGCCGCCATGGACCCTCCTGATCTGTTCCGGTGGCACCTGTGTCACCACCTCGACCCCTCACGTCACTTCCGACGTAGGCGGCCACTCCGGTGCTCATTCTGCCGCACCTCGGGCCCCACCTTATATACAGGGGCCGCTGCACGCCTCACGGATTCCTCCGGACGGGTCCGATCCTGCCCTCAGGGCTGCGGCCAGTGTGCGGCCGCGTCGGCGTGCGCGGGCGGGTCGCCGATGCTCTCCCGCAGCCGCAGGAGGCGACGGTGCCCGGATACCCGCAGCGCCGGTTTCGTCCCTCGCGTACCCACCAGGGTGGGCGCAACGCCGGCGCGCATGAGGGCGGTCGCGAGGACGGGCGCGCTCTCCGGCGCATGCTGGTCGAGCGCGAGGAGGTAGTGCACGCCGTCCACGTCGCCTCCCGCGAGCGCCCAGGCCCGCAGCGCGCGCGGGCCGGGGACCCAGGTCGACGGTGCCGTCTTGGCCGCGCCACGCGTCCAGGCGACGGCCATCGGCTGCAGTTCCGGGGCCGCGAGGGTCCGGACCAGCGGATTCCCCTCCTCGGAGGTGTCGAGCTGCGGCCGCAGGCCGGCCTCCTCGATCATCACGGCGATCGCCTCGGCGCGCCACGGGTCGGGGACGACGACGGACACGCGTGCACTACCGCCCACCTGCACGATCTGCCCCGTCGTCGCGAGCAGACCAGCGAGGTCGCGGGGCGACGGCTCGGTCTGCTCGGCGGAGAAGAGTGACAGTTGGGACACGTGATGAGCCTAGAGGGCCGTGGTGCGGCGACGCCGTCGACACGGCGAACGAGCCGGAAGTGGGCCGCACTGCAGTCGTGGCGAACGGCCGGGAAATGCACAGCACCCCTCCACCCGAAGGCGGAGGGGTGCTGCGAGAAACTCGTATCGCGTGGTGCGAGGTTTCTTAGAGAGCGCGGACGCCGGTGGCCTGCGGGCCCTTGGTGCCCTGGCCGACCTCGAACTCCACGAGCTGGTTCTCCTCGAGGGTACGGAAGCCGTTGCCCTGGATCTCCGAGTAGTGGACGAACACGTCATCCGAGCCGTCGGCCGGTGCGATGAAGCCGAAGCCCTTCTCCGCGTTGAACCACTTCACAGTTCCCTGTGCCATTGAGATGTTTCCTAACTTGTCTACCTACCGGTGTAGGAACCGTTCCCCCTGTGGGGCGCGATTCCTGGCCGGTTCCGGCCGCCATACTTTCTGGAGCCGTTTGCGGAGACCGCACACAAAAACCTTCAGTACCACGCCCGCAACATCGATCCCCCGATGGTCCCTTCGGACCCCCGGCGGGAGCTGCGACCGCTTACAGTCAATCACGATTTCCCATCGAGCGACAGCGGGCGGCGCGATTTCGCCTTCCGTTCACCCGCCGTCCCACCGGACGACGGTCCGTTCTCGGCGCGGCTAGACTGGTCGACCAGCGCGTCCACCGTCCCTGCGGCCATGCGGACGCCGGGTCGATGCGGGGGCTATCACGGTGGAACACAACACCTTCGGCAGGGAGCTACTGGCCCGTGTGATGGCCGGCTCGGGCTCCGGTACCGAGAGCCTCACCCACGTGGCGGATATCCCGTCACGCCGAGCCGAATTCGCCCCGTGGCCCGAGTGGGTCCCGCCGCGGGTGCGAGAGGGACTCATCGAAGAGGGCGTCCGGGAGCCCTGGCGGCACCAGGCGGCGGCCGCGGAGCACGCCCACGCGGGGCGGCATGTCGTGATCTCGACGGGGACCGCCTCCGGCAAGTCCCTCGCCTACCAGCTGCCGGTGCTCGCGACGCTCACCGAGGACCCCCGGGCGACGGTGCTGTACCTGTCGCCGACGAAGGCCCTCGGCACGGACCAGCACCGGGCCGCGGTGCGCCTGACCACCGACTACGGCCCGAACGACGCCTCGCCCGCCATGTACGACGGCGACACCTCGCAGGAGATGCGGCGGTGGGCGCGCTCCGACAGCCGGTGGGTGTTCACCAACCCGGACATGCTGCACGTGGGACTGCTTCCGCGGCACGCGAAGTGGGCCCGGTTCCTGCGCGGCTTGCGGTACGTGGTGGTCGACGAGTGCCATCACTACCGCGGGGTCTTCGGCTCGCACACCGCCCTCGTCCTGCGGCGCCTACTGCGGGTGGCCGCGAAGTACGGCAGCACCCCCACGGTGATCTGCGCGTCCGCGACCACGTCCGATCCGGCGGGCGCGGCGTCGCGGCTCATCGGCGCGGACTGCGTTGCCGTCACCGAGGATTCGTCCCCGCACGGACCGCGGACCGTCGCCCTGTGGGAGCCGCCGCTGCTGCCCGACCTGGAGGGTGAGAACGGGGCGCCCGTGCGGCGCCCCGCCACCACGGAGGCGGCGCGGATGTTGTCCGACCTGGTGGTCGAGGGGGCGCGCACACTCGCCTTCGTCCGGTCCCGACGGTCCGCCGAGACGGTCGCGCTCTCGGCCCGGCGGATGCTCGCCGAGGCGACGCCCGAGCTGGCGGAGCGGATCGCCGCTTACCGGGCCGGGTACCTCGCGGATGATCGCCGCCGGCTCGAGCAGGGCCTCAACGACGGGGCGCTGCTCGGCGTGGCGACGACGAACGCGTTGGAGCTGGGCGTGGACATCGCGGGCCTGGACGCGGTGCTGATGGCCGGCTTCCCCGGCACCGTCGCCTCGTTCTGGCAGCAGGCGGGGCGCAGCGGGCGGCGCGGGCAGGGCTCCCTGATCCTGCTGATCGCCCGCGACGATCCGCTGGACACCTACCTGGTGCACCACCCCGAGTCGCTGCTGGGGCAGCCGGTGGAGGCGACGATCACCGACCCGTGGAACCCGTACGTGCTCGGCCCGCAGCTGCTGTGCGCGGCGAGTGAGATCCCGCTGGCTCGCGCGGAGGTGGCGTCGCTGGGTGCGGTGGACGTGGTCGGGCGGCTGGTGGCCGACGGGCTGCTGCGCGAACGGCCCGCCGGCTACTTCCTGGCCGCCGGGATCGATCCGCATGCGGGCGTGAACATCCGGGGCGGCGCGGGCAGCGAGATCCTCATCGTGGAGGAGGCGACCGGGCGGCTGCTGGGCACGGTCGATTTCACCCGGGCGCTCTCGACGGTGCACCAGGGCGCGGTGCACGTGCACCAGGGCGAGTCGTACGTGGTGGACGAGCTGGACCTCGACGACGGGCTGGCGCTCGTGCACGCGGAGGAGCCGGACTGGAGCACGTCGGCGCGCGAGGACCTGGACGTGCATGTGACCGGGGTGCACTCGACGGAGGTGCTGGGCGACGTCACCGCGCGGTTCGTCTCCGTGGAGGTCACCAGCCGCGTGGTCGGCTACCTGCGGACGCTGCGCAGCGGCGAGGTGCTGGACGCAGTCGAGCTGGACCTGCCGGAGACCACGTTGGCGACCCGCGCCGCCCTGATCACCCTGACCCCGGAGGTGCTCGAATCGGCGGGGCTGGTCCCGGAACGCTGGCCGGGGGCGCTCCACGCCGCCGAGCACGCGGCAATCGGGCTGCTGCCGCTGGTCGCGTCGTGCGACCGGTGGGACATCGGCGGGCTCTCGACGGCGCTGCACGACGACACCGGCCTGCCGTCGATCTTCGTCTACGACGGCTACCCCGGCGGGGCCGGCTTCGCCGAACGCGGCTACGAGTCCCTGGCGACGTGGCTCGTGGCGACGCGGGACGCCGTCGCCGCCTGCGAGTGCCCGTCGGGCTGCCCGTCGTGCGTGCAGTCGCCCAAGTGCGGCAACGGGAACGACCCGCTCGACAAGGAGGGCGCCGTCCTCGTGCTCGACCTGGTGCTCGCCGGGGTGGCCGCGGGTTGAGTCATTTGAGCGGCAGCGACCGCGCGTAGTCGACGGTGCGCCGCACCCACTCCGCGAGCTCGGTGTCCGACGCCGTCGCCTCCGCATCGAGATCGAGCCAGCCGCGCATCTCGCGCCCCCGCATGACGGTGCGCGTCACGTGCGGCCCGAGCAGTTCGTCGGCGACGTCGGCGTCCAGGTGCACCATGGCCTCGCCCTTGCTGTTCGCGGCGATCGCCATGTGCCCGTCGACGAGGAACGCCAGCCCGCCGAACATGCGCTTTTCCACCACGCCGGGCTGCCCGTCGATCGCGTTCCGGATCCTGTCCGCCAGCCCCTCGTCGTACGCCATGAGACTCAGTGTGCGCGCTGCGACCCCAGCGCCGCAGTTTTCGGGCTGTTAGGTTTCGGGAATGACCTTCGAGGACGACCTGGCCGCCGCCTGGCGCAGCGCGCCGGAACTCTCGGACTCCGACCTACGCGCCCGCATCGACCGGATCGTCAGCGCACCGGGCGTGCCCTCATCGATCGCCGCGTTCGAGCGCGCCGGCGCTGATGATTCGACGGGGCGTCCCGACCTCGCGGTGAGCGGCTACCGCCGCGCATTGGAACTCGGGCTGGACGACGATCGTGCTCGACAGGCCACCATCCAACTCGCGAGCTCGCTACGCAACCTGGGCGACCCAGCGGGCGGGCTCACACTGCTCGGCGAGCTCGACGCTGCCCGAGGCGACGGGCTGGACCCGGCGATCGCGATCTTCCGCGCCCTGTGCCTGACCGACCTGGACCGCAGCACCGACGCGGTGGCCCTGCTCATCGATGCGCTCGCCGATTCCCTCTCTCGGTATCAGCGGTCGTCTCGCGGATACGCCGCCGAACTGCGCTCCCGCGCCAGGCACTGAGGGTCGGCCGCAGCGGGCGGACGGAACGCACTGGTCGGGCATCGGGGCGATGTCCGCACAGACCGTCCTGGCCAGGCCGACCGGCTGGTGGTGCTCATCGACGGCGGATCACCGCGACCGGGCCGTGGTCCGAGCTCGCCTCGGACTGAGGATTCCTCGGCGGCTGAGGCCGCTCACTCCGGGCCCGCCCGGGCGACCGCGACGGCCTCGTCGGGTCCGAAGACCGACAGGGAGACCGGGACGCTCACGCGCACCGTCACCGCGAAACCATCCACACCGCACGCTCGGAGCGATCCCGCGTTCGCCCGGGCCAGACGTTCCGCCGCCCCGCACGCCTCCTCCGCGTCGATCGCGCTCGCCGCACCGGAGAGCGCCGCCAGGTCGGCCGCCGCCTGCGCACGGTGGCGAGCGGAGACGGCGGCACCCACGTCGACCAGCATCACCGCCACCACGACGATTGCGGCGACCATCACCGCCGCAAGCACCGTCGCCACTCCGTCGTCCCGCCCGCCGAGCGAACGGGCCCATTGATGCGGAGGGCCCGCACGCTCGTACGCCGTCACGGCGCCGTCCCCGGTTCCGCGGCGGCGACCGCCGTAGCGGCGACCGTGAGCCCGGGCAGCAACGCGACCGGGGCCCGGACCTGCACCGTCACCGTGTCGCCGTCGCGGCTGACCGAGGACGTCGCGCCAGGCGGGCCGACCAGCTCGACCGCGCGGGAGGCCCGCGCGTCGTCGCCCCGAGCGCTGAGCCGAGCCGCCTCGCGAGCGGCGTCCACGCACCGCACGTGCGCGGTGACGCCCACTACCGCCCCCATACTGAGCACCAGAACGGTGATCAGGCTGGCGACGGCGAACGCGGCCTCGACGGTGACCGCGCCCGCCTCGCTCGCTAGCCGGTCGAGGTACCCAGCGCCTTGCCGATGATGTCCGTCAATCCGCTGACGATGTTGTCGCCGGTGACGACCCCGTACAGCACCGCGCCGAACGCGGCCGCCGCAATAGTGCCGATCGCATACTCCACGGTCGACATTCCGTCGTCCTCCAGCATCAGCTCGGTCATCCTGCATCGCAATCGAATCCACATTCCATCCCCCTTCCGTCGGACCGCTACAGCAGTCCCTCTCCGAGCACCTTGCCCGCGAGTCCCATCACGACCGGCACGATGCCCAGGCACACGAACGCCGGTAGGAAGCACAGCCCGAGCGGTCCCGCGACCGCGACGCCCGCCCGCTCGCCCGCAGCGACCGCTCGGTCCTCCGCCTGCGCCCGTTCGGTGCGCGCGAGGTCCGCCAGCCCGGCGGCCGGCGACGAACCCGCGCGGGCGGACCGTCGGAGCATGCGGCTGAGCCCAACGACCTGCGGGTCCACCGACTCCGTCCGCCACGCGGTCTCGGGGTCGGAGCCGAGGGCCAGCAGTTCCGCCGCGCGGGTCAGCACCTCCGCGAGCGCGGGCGGCGCGCCCGCGGCGGTGGCGCGGGCCGCGTCGGCGGTCGGCATACCCGCGCGGAGGCAAACGGCGAACAGGTCGTAGGCCGCGGCGGCCTCGAACGGGTCCGGCGCCGCGGCCCGCCGCGGCAGTCGCAGCCCGCGCAACCGCGCCGTCTCCCCGGAGGCGGTGGCCGCCACCGCCGAGCGCGCCGCCACCGGCAACACGAGCAGCGCCGCCGCCAGCAACGCGAGCGCGGCGGCGAGCGGGCCGTACCCGCTCACGACCGATCCCCCGATCCGGCGGCACCGTCGGCGATGGCGCGGGACCAGAGCAGGCCCGCGCACGTCAGGCACGTCCCGACCACCAGCAGGATGCCGCCTGCGCCGGTGCCCAGCAGTGTGCCGAGCGGATCGGCGCCGATCAGTTGGCCCATCGCCACGCCGAGGACCGGCAGGGCGGCGAGCACCTGCGCCGTGGCCCGCGCCCCGGCCAGCGACGAGTGGGCCCTCCGCTCGTACCGCTCGCGCGACCTCAGGTCCTCCCGAACGGAGGCCAGCAGCTCGCCCATCCCGATGCCGTGCCGTGTGCCCGTCTCCCAGGCCGCGGCGATCCGCGACCAGGCGGAGCTGTCCCCCGCGTGCGCCCGGAGACCCATGGCCACGTCGCCGCCGAGTTCGGCCCGGCCGGCCATCTCCGCGAAGACGGCCCGGACGCGCGAGTCGTCGGCGTCGCGGCCCGCGGTGGTGCAGGCGGCAGCGGGATGGGCGCCGACGGAGAGCTCGGCGACCATCGCCTCCACGCCGGCGAGGATCGCCGACAGTCGGGACATCCTCTCCCGCGCGACGCGATTCCGCGCCCGAAGATCGCGGACCGTTCCCGCGGCGAGTGCCGCCGCCAACGCCTGACCGGGGCCGATCAGAAGCGCACCAAGGGGCACCGCGACGACCAGCCACCCCCAGCGCAGCGCGACCGGCGAGGCCACGGGCGCGTACCGCGTCCGGAGCCGCGCGGCGGCGGGACCGCCGGGCCAGGCCAGCGCCGCCGCGGCGAGCAGGAGGATCGCAGCAGTCACGGGACACCCCGCTCCGCAAGCAGCGCGTGCATGCGCTCCGCCTCCGCCGTGAAGCCGCCCTCGCGGTCCCACGCGGGCAGCACCCGCACGTAGCCGTCGTCACCCCGGTCGACGACGCCGATGCTCCGCAGCCCGCGCAGCCCCGAGGGCCAGCGGTGCACCGCGAACACCACCTGGAAGGCCGCGGCGAGCTGGGCGTGGAGCGCCTCCCGGCCCAGACCTCCGAGCGCCGCCAGGGCCTCCAGGCGTGCCGGCACCTCGCGCGGGGAATTGGCGTGGACGGTGCCGGCGCCACCATCGTGGCCGGTGTTGAGGGCGGTGAGCAGATCGACCACCTCGGCGCCGCGGACCTCGCCGACCACGATCCGGTCGGGCCGCATCCGGAGCGCCTGTCGCACCAGGTCCCGCACCGTCACCTCACCGACGCCCTCGACGTTCGCGCCTCGCGCCAGCAGCGAGACCACGTGTGGGTGCACGGGATCGAGCTCGTGCGCGTCCTCGACGCACAGCACCCGCTCGGCCGGATCCACAACACCTAGCAGGCCGTTGAGCAGCGTCGTCTTGCCGCTGCCCGTGCCGCCGACCACCAGGAAGGCCAGCCGAGCCGCCACCACCCGTCGCACGAGGCCCGCCACCTCGTCGGGCACCGCCCCCTTGTCGACGAGTGTGTCGAGCGTCTGGGTGGCCGGTCGCAGCACGCGCAGCGAGATGCAGGTGCCTCCGTGCGCGAGGGGCGGCAGCACCGCATGCAGCCGGATCCCGCTCCCCGCGCGGCCGCCCGGCCCGGCGGGGAGATGTCCGTCCACCCAGGGCTGCGCGTCATCCAGCCGCCGCCCCGCCGCCAGCGCGAGGCGCGCAGCGAGGCGCCGCACGGCGGCGTCGTCCTCGAAGACGACGCCCGCGGCTTCGAGCCCTCGACCCCGGTCGACCCACACCTTCCGCGGGCCACAGACCAGCACGTCCGCGACGTCCGGATCCGCGAGCAGGGGCTCGAGCCGGCCCGCGCCGACGAGCTCCGTCTCGAGGTAGGCGAGCCCGTCCAGCAGATCCGTATCGCCGAGCACTCCCCCGCATTCGGCGCGGAGCGCAGCCGCCATCACGTCGGGCGTGAGCACCTCGGCCGTGTGCGCGAGCCGCTCCCGCACCCGGGCCAGGAGATCGCCGTCCGGGGACGTCACGCCGCACCTCGCCGCACACCGTCGAGCACGCGGCCCGCCGCCACCGCCAGTGGCGTACCCCGACGCAGCCGCAGGCCACCGTCGTCGAGCTGGGCGGCCAGGCCCGGCTGCGGGCGCATCGACGCCAGCAGCGGTACGCCGACGGCCTGCTCGACATCGCGTGCCGAGAGGCCGCCCGGCGCGGGACCGCGCACCACCAGTCCGACCTGCCGAGCATGTCCCGCCACCCCGTCAGCGACCGTGCGCGCGGCGGCGCACCCCCGCACCGTGGCAGCGGCGACGACGACCACCACGTCCGCGACCTCGAGGCACGCGGCGGTAGCCGGGTCGTCCCGCCTGGGCAGATCGACGACGGTCACGCCCACGCTGCGGCGGCCCGCGTCGATCACCGCGAGCAGGCCCTCGACCGGGATCACGGGCGACGGGACCCCGCCCCCGGCGTCGCGCGCCCTGGCCGCGACCGATCCGCCCGCCGACAGCACCGCCACGGCCCCGGCACGCCCGGGGAGGGCAGCGACCAGCGCCTCGGACGGCACGTGCCCGCCGCGCAGAGCCAGGTCGCCCCATCGCAGGCCGGGCATGTCCGCGCAGCCAAGCAGGAGGTCGAGCCCTCCGCCCCACGGGTCCGCGTCGACGGCGAGCGCCGTGATGCCTCGGCTCGGCGCCGTCACCGCGACGGCGGCCGCCAGAACGGACGCACCCGCTCCGCCGTGCCCGCCGACGACGGCGACGACGCGGGAGCGCGCCCCGTCGTCCTGCTCGCGGTCCGCGAGGAAACGGGCCAGGTCGCGCACCTGCGTAGGCAGCACGAAGACCTGCGCCGCCCCGACCTCGACGGCCGCCGCCAGCTCCGCGATCCCCACCTCGGCCGCGACGATCGCCACGCCCTCGCGGCGCGGAAGGCCCCCCGCCCGGGCGGCCTCGGCCATCGCCTTCGCGGCCGCGAGGTCGAGTACCAGCCCCGCGGCCGAAGCCCAGCCCGCGCGGGGCCTGCCCCGGTCGATGTCCGTCACCGACCGCGCGGCCGCGGCCGCAGCGCGCCGCACGTTGTCGGCCAGCGCACCGTCGGCCACCGCCATCCCGATCTCGATCCCCCGCATAGGCAGAGCATCACCCGAAGGCCTGTCCGGTTCGTCCGGTCCGTGCCCAGCCTGTGGATGACGCTGTCCAATTCGAAAAAGGTGTGGAGGAATCCAGGGTGCGCTCTTGCAGGGTGCGCAGCGGTGTGACACCGGTACGCTGATTGGTGTGAGCCCTACCGCGCCCGACGAGGCCCCGGTGCGCCGGGTCGCCGCCTTCTTCGACCTGGACAAGACGATCATCGCGAAATCGTCCGCGCTGGCCTTCTCACGTCCCTTTTTCGACGAGGGGCTGCTCAACCGCCGTGCCGTCCTCAAGTCGAGCTACGCACAGTTCCTCATGATGCTCACGGCCGCCGACCACGACCAGATGGAACGCATGCGCGACCACCTCACGCAGATGTGCGAGGGCTGGAACGTCGAACAGGTGACCTCGATCGTCCGTGAAGCGCTGCACGACGTGGTGAACCCGCTCGTCTTCGCGGAAGCCTCGGAACTCATCGCCGGGCACCACGCACGCGGGCACGACGTGGTCATCGTCTCGGCCTCCGGCGAGGAGATGGTGAGCCCCATCGCCGAGATGCTCGGCGCCGACTACTCGGTGGCATCGAAGATGAAGGTCGAGGACGGCAAGTACGCCGGCGAGGTCGAGTTCTACTGCTACGGACAGAACAAGGTCGTCGCCATGGAGGCGCTCGCGGCTGAGCACGGCTACGACCTCGAACAGTGCTTCGCCTACTCGGATTCGATCACCGACGTACCTATGCTCGCCGCAGTCGGGCACCCTACCGCGGTCAACCCCGATCGCGGGCTGCGCAAGGAGGCCGCGGAGCGCGGCTGGCCCGTCGTCTCGTTCTCGAACCCCACACCGTTGCGCGACCGGATACCCACACCGTCGCGCAAATCCGTCCTCGCCAGCGCGGGCCTCGGCGTGGTCGCCGCGGGCGCCGGTATCGCGACTTACCTTGTGCTGCACCATAAGAAGCACTGATACCGACCGGTAGCAACTGGTCCGAGAAATTTCCCGTCTACCCCTTGCTGTGACGCCGCTCACAGGGTAGAAAGGAGTCACGGAGCGGCGCAAAGCCAAATCCTCACCGGAAGAGAAGGTCGAGGATTCCTGAGCGTCAAGGCTCCCAGCACGGACACCAGGCACCCACGCGGAGCTCGCCACCTATGGCGGAAAGCGCTGTGAGCCTGCGTCACCGGGGAATTTCAGTGGTCAGCACAAGATCCGCGGATAGTGGATCTCTCCACCGGTGAACGCCGAGGCCGTAATACAGCCCACCCTCACGCACGCTTGGTAACCGGGATCCGTGCTAGCGAACGGCGATTCGGACCCGTTCTGAGGAAGGCACCGCGAGTGCCCTTCCTCAGCGCAGGCCGGGTCGCCGTTGCGCATGTCCGGGCACAATGCTGTCGGATGCCGGACCGCAGCAGCTGGTTCCGAGGTCAGCGCTCCGCGAGCGCCAATGCCTCCCTGCCTCCGGCCTCCAACGCCTGACAGCACAGGACCACCCACGCCACCACGCCGTCGGGCTCGCCCATCCCGAACGCGTCCGCGGCGTCGGCGTAGCTGGGCGCGAACTTCAGCCACGTGGTCTCGGGGATGCCGAGCGCGTGCGGATCGAGGCCGGACGCCACCGTCACCAGCCGCGACGCGGCACGGGCGACCACGCCATCGGCGACCTCGAAGGGCCGAAGCGAGAGCAGCTCCCCGTGCACGATCGCCGCGAGCACAGGTGCGGGGGCCTCCGTGCCGCCGGTCACGAGCTGCGCCAGCAGCCCGAGTCGCTCTCCCGCGCCGGCGCGGGGCCGGCCGAGGCGGGAGTCGTCGCCGTCGACGAGGTCCGCCGCCGCCAGGGTGTGCAGCCGGGCGAGCACCTGGAGCGGCGCGCGCCTCCACACGCCGACCGAGGCGTCGAGCAGATCGCCGTCGATCGCCTGGTAAGCCCGCATCGCCCCCGCGAGCACCGGATCATTGATCAGCTCGTCCCGGCTCAGCGCCACGGCCGCGCCGTCGAGGGCCGCCGAGGCGCGGGCACCGCGCAGCGACGATTCCGTGGCGGTCGCTCGCCACTCCCTGCGGTTCGCGGGATGACGGTGCACCTTCGCGAGCGCCTCGCGCGCGGCGGCGGCCGCCTCCGCGACGGCGGGGACGGCGACGAGCGGGCTCAGCGGGTCGGTCACACGACCCACCCTAGCCCGCGCGCCGCGCGTCCCTGCCGGTCAGCCCGCTAGCTCGATGGAGCCGCCGGGGATCGCCTCGATCAGCCTGCGCGTGTAGTCCGACGACGGGTTGTCGTAGACCTGATCCGTCGGGCCCTGCTCCATCACCTTGCCACCCGCCATCACGAGCGTCTGGTGCGCGATCTGCTTGACCACCGCCAGGTCGTGCGTGATGAACAGGTACGTCAGCCCCAGCTCCTGCTGCAGACCCTCGAGCAAGTTCAGGATCTGCGCCTGCACCAGCACGTCGAGTGCGGAGACCGCCTCGTCGAGAACGATGACCTCGGGGTTGAGTGCCAATGCCCGCGCGATGGCGACGCGCTGCCGCTGCCCGCCCGACAGCTCGTTCGGGTAGCGGTGCATGGTGTCCACCGGTAGCGCCACCATCTCGAGCAGTTCCTTCGCACGGTCCACACGCGAGGCCTTGTCGCCGATGCCGTGCACCACCAGCGGCTCGGTGATCGCCCGGTAGATCGAGTACATCGGATCCAGGGAGCCGTACGGGTTCTGGAAGACGGGCTGCACCCGGCGCCGGAACGCCTTCGCCTCCGCCCCACGGAGGGTGGTCACGTCCCGGCCGTCGAATTCGACGGTGCCGCTCGTCGGTTCGAGGAGACCGAGCACCATGCGTGCCACCGTCGACTTGCCCGATCCGGACTCGCCGACCACCGCGGTCGTCGTCCCCCGCAGCATGGTGAAACTGACGTCGTCGACGGCACGGAAATCGCTGCTCTGGAAGGGCAGCGAGCCGCGGATCGGGAAGTCCTTCACCAGGTTCGCGGCGACCACGACCTCCGCCGGACCCTTCGCCGCGGAATCCCGGAGCTCGGCCTTGACCGTCTCCAGTGCGACGTCCGCGCCGTCGGCACCCGCCTCCACGACGTGCGTCACCGCGGCCGCGACCGGCGGGATCTCGGCCCGGTGGGCCGAGAGCGACGGCGCCGCCGACACCAAGCGCCTGGTGTACTCGTGCTGCGGATCCTGCAGGATCTCGAGCGCGGGACCGGATTCCACGACGCGGCCCTTGTACATCACGACGAGGTGGCTCGCACGCTCGGCGGCCAACCCCAGGTCGTGCGTGATGAGCAGCACCGCGGTGCCGAGGTCGGAGGTGAGCGTGTCCAGGTGATCGAGGATCTGCCGCTGCACCGTGACGTCGAGCGCCGAGGTCGGCTCGTCGGCGATGAGCAGCTTCGGCCGGCAGGCCAGTCCGATCGCGATGAGCGCGCGCTGCTTCATGCCGCCCGAGAACTCGTGCGGGTACTGGTTCACCCGCTTGTCCGGATCCTTCATCCCGGCCTCGGCGAGCAGCGCGATCGCCCGCTTCTTGGCGTCGCCCTCCTCGGCATTGTTGGCCTTGAGGGTCTCTCGGATCTGAAATCCCACGCGCCACAATGGATTCAGGTTCGTGTTCGGGTCCTGCGGGACCAGGCCGATGCCGTTGCCGCGGATCTTCTGGAAGTCCTTCTCGGAGGCCTTCGACAGGTCCTGACCGTCGAAGACGATCTGCCCGCTCGCCACTGTGCCGGTGCCCTGCAGCAGGCCCATCACGGCCGCGGCCGTGGTGGACTTGCCCGAACCGGACTCGCCGACGATCGCAACCGTCTGACCCGGGTAGACCGTGAGATTGGCGCCCCGGACCGCGGGAACCGGCTTGCCCTGGACCTCGAATTCCACGACCAGGTCGCGGATCTCGAGGAGCGGCGACGGCGAACTACCGTGCGCCGAGGCGACCTTGTCCTTGACCTCGCTCAGGCCATGCTCGTGCTCGTCGGACATCAGCGCTTCCTCGCCTTCGGATCGAGTGCGTCGCTCAGGACGTCACCGAGCATCATGAACGTGAGAACAGTAATGGCCAGCGCAGCGGCCGGATAGAACAGGATGGGCGTGCCCTCACGCAGGAGTGTCTGTCCCGCGGAGATGTCCATGCCCCACGAGACCTCAGTCGTCGGGAGTCCGATACCGAGGTACGACAGCGTGGCCTCCGTGACGATGTAGATACCGAGCGCGACGGTGGCGACCACGATCACGGGCCCGAGGCAGTTCGGAATCACGTGCGTGAACAGCGTGCGGACCTTGGAGGCACCCAAGGACTTCGAGGCGTCGATGTACTCCTCGTTGCGGATCGAGATCGCCGCCGACCGCGCGATGCGGGCGATCTGCGGCCAGCTGAAGATCGCAAGTACCAGCACCACGGAGTACACGGTGCGCGAACTGACCATCTGCATCACGACGACGGCCGCCAGCATGAGCGGCACGCCGAAGAAGACGTCCGACAGCCGCGCGATCAGCGAGTCGAGCCAGCCACCGTAGAACCCGGCGGTAGCGCCGAGCAAGCCGCCGACGACGACCACCGCCGCGGTGGTGAGCACCCCCACGATGACCGACGCCCGAGCGCCGTAGATCGTACGCGCGAAAATGTCGTGGCCCTGCAGATCGGTGCCGAACCAGAACTCGCTGCTCGGCGGGAGCAGTGAGCGATCCAACGACGCGAAGTAGGGATCCTTGCCGAAGGCGAAGACACTGGGAAAGAGCACGACCAGCACGATCAGCGTCAGCAAAGCGACGCACACCCAGAACAGCTTTTTGGCGCGTAGTTCGATCCATGCGGTCTTCCAGAAGCCGGCCGGCTGAGTCTTCTGGTCGACAGCGTCGATCGCGCCGACCACGACGTCGTCGGCTGCGGCAACGAAGCGTTCCTGTCCGGGATAGGTGTGATTGTCAGGCATAGCGGATCCTCGGGTCGAGGGCGGCGTAGAGCAGGTCGACCACCACGTTGGAGATGAGATAGATCAGAATCAGAACCGTGACGAAGGAGACGACCGTCGGCGCCTCACCACGAATCACCGCCTGGTAGATCGTGCCGCCGACGCCGGGGATGTTGAAGATGCCCTCGGTGACGAGCGCGCCGCCCATCAGCGCGCCGATGTCGGCGCCCAGGAAGGTGACCACCGGAATGAGTGAGTTCCGCAGCACGTGCACCAGCACGACGCGCGAGCGCGGCAGGCCCTTGGCCGTCGCGGTCCGCACGTAGTCGGCGGTGAGGTTCTGCGAGACCTGCGATCGGGTGAGCCGCACGACGTACGCGAAGGAAACCAGACCGAGCACGATGCCTGGTAGCAGCAGGTGATAGAAGTCCAGGTTGCCGCCGACGGTGACCGGGAACCACTGCAGTTTCACGCCGAAGACGAACTGGGCGATGAACCCGAGCACGAAGATCGGCACCGCGATGATGATCAGCGAGACGAACAGGATCGACGTATCGAAGAGCTTGCCCTTCTTCAGGCCGGCGATCACGCCGAAGAAGATGCCGAGCACGGCTTCCACCACCAGTGCGATGAGCGCGAGGTTCACCGTGACGGGGAAGGCCCGCTTCATCACGTCCCATACCGGCTGCCCGGAGAAGGAGGTGCCGAAGTCGAGCGAGAAGACGCCCCGGATGTAGTACCAGTACTGCACCAGGAAGGGCTGGTCGAGGTGGTATTGCGCGCGCAAGCCCTCAACCACCTCGGGTGGGAGCTGGCGGTCGCCGCCGAGCGCCGCGATCGGGTCGTCCGGAATGAGGAAGACCAACGCGTAGATGAGCAGGGTGGCTCCGAAGAAGACGATCACCAGCTGCCCGATTCGACTGAGGAGATATCGCAGCATTTTCTGTTACTCCTTTGTGGTGTTCGCGTAGTCGGCCTCGCCGTTCCACGTCAGCGAAGACTGCACGCCCTCACCGCGGGCTCCGACCGCGAAGTAGTCCCACAGGGGCACGACGGGCAGGTCACGCAGAAGGATCTGCTGCGCTTCGTTGGCAAGCCTGTTCGAAGCGGCCGGATCGATCACCTGCTCCGCAGCACGGATCTTCGCGTCGTACTCCGGGTTGTCGTACACCGGATCGTTCGAACTTCCCGTGCTCAGATACTGCGGGCCGAGGAAGTTGAGCAACGACGGGTAGTCCGCCTGCCAGCCCGTACGCGCAGCGGACGTGAGAGACCTCGCAGTGACCTCGGTCCGGATCTGCTTGAACGTGGCGTAGGGCTTGCCGATGGCCTCGATACCGAGGGTGTTCTTGATCTGGTTGGTCACCGCCTCGACCCACGTCTGATGACCGCCGTCAGTGTTGTAGGCGATCGGCAACGTCCCGCTCCAGGGCCGGATGGTGTTCGCCTGCGCCCAGAGTTGCTTCGCCTTCTCAGGGTTGTACTTCACGGTGTCGTTGCCCGGGATGTTCGGGTCCCACCCGGGGATCGACCGTGCGGTGAACTCCAGGGCCGGTTTACGCGAACCGAAGAACACCTTGTCGATGATCAGTTGTCGGTCGATCGACATCGAGATCGCCTGGCGTCGGAGCCGACCCTCCTCGTCGTTCCTGAAGTGATCGAGGTACTCGGGGATGGAGAAGGCTTGGGTCTGTGCCGTGGACCGCTCCATGGCGCGGTTCCCGAGGACCTTCTTGTAGGAGCGTTGCGCGCTGGGCGGCAGGATCTCCATCACGTCGAGGTTGCCCGACTCGAGGTCGGCGTACGCCGCGTCCTGGGTTGCGTACAGGACGAACGACAGTCCGCCGTTCTTCGGCTTCTCGCCCTTGTAGTCATCGTTGCGGACGAAGTCCGCCTGAACGTTGTGCCGCCACTGGGTCATCTTGTACTGACCGTTGCCGATCGGGCTCTGACCGAATTTGTCCTTGCCCTCGGTGAAGAAGACGTCGGGAAGGGGCATGAAGGGGTAGTGCCCCAGGCTCAGTTTGAAGTCGATGTTCGGCTCCGTCAGGTCGACCGTGAAGGTGTAATCGTCGATCACCTTCAGACCGCGCATATCCTCGACGGTGGAGCCCTTCTTGGCCACGTCCTCGAAACCGTCGATGGCGGCAAAGAAGTCCTGCTGCTTCTGCAGGTTCTTGACGTTGGCACCGAAGTTCCAGGCGCGCACGTAGTTCGACGCCTTCACCGGCGTTCCGTCGGTGAACTTCCAGTCACGCTTGAGTTTGACGGTGAAGTGCTTGTTGTCCGTCGTGTCGACCGACTCTGCATTCGCCAGCTGCGCGGTGCCGTCGGCCTGATACTCGTACAGCCCGGTGAAGAGCGCACGCAGCATGCGCCCGCCCATCTGCTCGTTCGTGTCCGTGGGGACCAGCCCGTTCTGAGGCTCACCGGCGAACGCGCGGATCACCGCGTCCGGCCCCGTCTTGTTGACGGTTCGCGCGCCGTCCATGCTGCACCCGGACACCGCCAGGCTCGCGGCGACCGTCGCCGCGAGGATCGCCCGCGTCGTCGACCACCGCTTACTTCGTATTCTCACAACTACCTCCGCCGGAGTTGGCCAGTTCAGTGCTCAGCACTTTAAGCGCACCTCAGTACTCTGTCCCGGCAATGCGCGCCGCCGGGCCCGCTCGCGGCGAGTCCGGCCCGAACATCGTCGCCTCGGGGTATAAGCGGAGGGCAACCCCGTGCAACCCCGCTGCGCCACGCCCCAGATTCGGGAAAGCTCTGTTCGGGTCGTGGCGGGATCCCTACGATTGACCCATGACTGATTCCGCGACAGCCGCCTACCCGCCCTCCGCTGAATTCGCAGCTCAGGCCAACACGCAGGGGCGTGACCTGTACGACCGTGCCGAAACGGACCGTCTCGGGTTCTGGGCGGAGCAGGCGAACCGGCTGCACTGGGACACCCCGTTCGGCGAGGTCCTGGACTGGAGCGGCGCCCCCTTCGCCAAGTGGTTCGTGGGCGGCAGGCTCAACGTCGCGTACAACTGCGTCGACCGCCACGTCGAGGCGGGCAACGGCGATCGCGTCGCGATCCATTGGATCGGCGAGCCCGGAGACAGCCGCGACCTCACCTACAACGACCTCAAGGACGAGGTCAGCCGCGCGGCCAACTACCTGAGCTCGATCGGCCTGCAGCCCGGCGACCGGGTCGCGATCTACATGCCGATGGTGCCCGAGGCCATCGTCGCCATGCTGGCGTGCGCGCGCCTGGGCCTGACGCACTCCGTGGTCTTCGGCGGCTTCTCCGCCACCGCGCTGCGCTCGCGCGTCGACGACGCCGAGGCGAAGGTCGTCATCACCACCGACGGCCAGTTCCGCCGCGGCAAGCCGACGCCGCTCAAGGCCAATGTCGACGAGGCGCTCGACATGGACATCGACGGCGCGACGGCCACGTCGGTCGAGAAGGTCATCGTCGTCCAGCGCTGCAAGAACGACATCGACTGGCACGACCGCGACGTCTGGTGGCACGAGTCGGTGGGCGCGGCATCGTCGGGGCACACCCCCGAGGCTTTCGACGCCGAGCACCCCCTGTTCCTGCTGTACACGTCGGGCACCACGGGCAAGCCGAAGGGCATCGTGCACAGCTCGGGCGGCTACCTGACCCAGGCCGCGTACACGCACTACTACCTCTTCGACCTCAAGCCGGAGAAGGATGTGTACTGGTGCACGGCCGATATCGGCTGGGTCACCGGCCACACCTACATCGTCTACGGGCCGCTCGCCAACGGCGCCACACAGATCGTCTACGAGGGCACCCCGAACTCGCCGAACGAGCACCGCCACTTCGAGATCATCGAGAGGTACGGCGTCTCGATCTACTACATCGCGCCCACGCTGGTGCGCACGTTCATGAAGTGGGGACGCGAGATCCCCGACGCGCACGACCTGAGCTCGATCCGCGTGCTCGGCTCGGTGGGCGAGCCGATCAATCCCGAGGCCTGGCGCTGGTACCGCGACGTCATCGGCGCCGGCACGGCCCCGATCGTCGACACCTGGTGGCAGACGGAGACCGGCGCCGCGATGGTCGCGCCGCTCCCCGGCACCACCACGCTCAAGCCCGGCTCGGCGATGGAGCCCGTCCCCGGCATCAGCGCCAACATCGTCGACGACGATGGGAACACCCTGCCCCGCGGCGAATCCGGCCTGCTCGTGCTCGACGAGCCCTGGCCGGCCATGCTGCGCGGCATCTGGGGCGACCCGGAGCGCTTCGTGGACACCTACTGGTCACGCTACGCCGATCAGGGCTGGTACTTCGCCGGCGACGGTGCGCGGTACGACGAGGACGGCGCCCTCTGGGTGCTGGGCCGCGTCGACGACGTCATGAACATCTCCGGCCACCGCATCTCGACCGCCGAGGTCGAATCGGCGCTCGTCGGGCACCCCGCCGTGGCCGAGGCGGCCGTCGTCGGCGCCTCCGACGCGACCACGGGCCAGGCCATCGCGGCGTTCGTCATCCTGCGCCAGGGCGTCGACGACTCGGACCCGGACAAGCTCATCGCCGAGATGACGGCGCAGGTCTCGAAGGACATCTCGCCGATCGCCAAGCCGCGCGAGATCAACATCGTGCCCGAGCTGCCGAAGACCCGCTCCGGCAAGATCATGCGCCGCCTGCTCCGCGACGTGGCCGAGGGCCGCGAGCTGGGCGACACGTCGACGCTGGTCGATCCCAGCGTGTTCGAGAACATCCGCAAGCAAAAGAGCTAGCAGCCGACTGACGAGGGCGGTAACGTCCGGTAGCTGTGTCGTCGACCACCGCGGCCGCAGTTCCCGGGCGTGCCGCCCTCCTCGCCGTTCTCCGCCCCTACGTCCGCCTGACCGTGGCCGGATTCCGCCAGCAGTCCACGTATCTGGGCGCGGCGGCCGCCGGCGTGTTCACCAACGCCGTCTTCGGCTTCGTCAAGATGGCGATCCTGCTCGCGACGCTCGCCGGCGCTGGCGGCGTCGCGGGCGGGTACACGCCGGAGCTGATGGTCAGCTACATCTTCCTGTCGCAGGGCATGCTCACGGCGATCGGCGCCTTCGGCGGCGACGGGTCCCTCGCCGAGCGGATCCGCACCGGCGACATCGCCGTCGACTTCCTCCGACCGCTCAATGTGCAGTTCGCCACGCTGGCGACCGTGCTCGGCGGCGCGGTCTACTCCCTGATCCCGCGGGCCCTGCCCCTCGCGGCGATCGGTGTCGCGACCTCGATGATGGCGTGGGCGAGCGAGTCCGCCGCCTACCCGCTCGCCGCCGTCAGCGTCGTGCTGTCGATCGCCCTGGCACAGGCGCTGCTCTACTGCGTGCAGATCCTCGGCTTCTGGGTCGTGGACACGCGCGGCATCCAGATGTTCTACGTCGTCGCGGGCACGTTCCTCATGGGCATGTTCGTGCCGGTGGGCCTGTTTCCCGGCTGGCTGGCCCGGATCGCTGAGTTCACGCCGTTCGGGTGGATCCTCATGCCGCCGTGCGACATCCTGTCCGGGCGCATCGACGCCGCGGCGGGCCTGACCGCCGTGGGGATCCAGGCGGGGTGGACGGTCGCGGTGCTCGCAGTGGGCGGACTGCTCACGGCGGCGGGCCGCCGCCGTCTGGAGGTGCAGGGTGGCTGACACCGCCGCCCAAACCCGTCCCGGCCCGCTCGCGCCGTACCGCGCGGTGCTGAGCTCGCGCGTGCAGGCGCAGGTGAGCTACCGCGCTTCACTCGCGATGGACCTGTTCGCGGCGCTGCTGCTCGGCCTCGTCGAGCTCGCCGAGGTGTGGCTACTGTTCCACAACGCGAAGATCATCGGCGGCCTCACCTTCTCCGCGGTGCTTCTGGTCTTCGCGCTCGCCGATCTCTCCTTCTGCGCGGCGGACATCCTCTTCGGACACCTGGACAAGCTGCCCCGGTACGTGCGGGCCGGGACCATCGACGTCTTCTATCTGCGCCCGCAGCCGATCCTGCTGCAGCTCATGACCAGTGACATCCGCATCCACCGGCTCACCCGGCCCGCGGTCAGCCTGTTCGCGCTCGGCTACGCGCTCACGCACAACGCGATCGCCTGGGGCCCGGGCACCGTCGGCATGCTCGCCCTGGCCCTGATCTGCGGGCCGATCATCTACTCGGCGGTCTTCGTGATCGCCGCGGGGCTCCAGTTCGTGCTCGTCAACGGAGCGGAGTTCACCAGCTCCTTCGTCTACGGCGGTCGCTACGCCGCCTCGCAGCCGGCGTCGGTCTGGCCGGGCGCGATCAAGGTGACCTTCGGATTCGTCCTGCCGCTCGCCTTCACCGGCTACCTTCCGGCCCTGTACATTCTGGGTCTGCCCGGCGACGGCATCTTCCGGCCGGAGCTGGCGTGGGCGCTGCCACTGGCCACCGCGTGGGTGGTGTTCCTGGCCGGCGCGACGTGGCGCTGGGGACTGCGGCACTACCGGGGAGCGGGCGGATGACCGAGCACATCATCGAGACGCGCGGCCTGACGCGCACCTTCGTCAAGCGGGGCTGGAACGGCCGTACCAGGACCGTCACGACCGCCGTCGACCACCTGGACCTGCGGATCGCGCCGGGCGAGTCCGTCGGCTACATCGGCGCGAACGGCGCCGGGAAGTCGACCACGATCAAGATGCTCATGGGCATCCTGGTGCCCACGTCGGGGACGGTGCGCACCGTCGGGCTCGATCCCCTGGCCCGGCGGCGCGACGTGGCCAGGCGCGTGGGCGTCGTCTTCGGGCAGCGCTCGCAACTGTGGTGGGACCTGCCCACCGGCAGGTCGCTGGAGATCCTGGCCGCCGTACACCGCCTGCCCGACGCGGTGGCGAAGGAGCGCTCGGACCGGCTGATCGGGCAGCTGGAGCTGGGCGCGTACCTCGACCGGCCGGTGCGCCAGCTCAGCCTGGGCGAGCGGATGCGGGCCGAAGTCGCCGCGTCGCTGATCCATTCGCCGGAGCTGCTGATCCTCGACGAGCCCACGATCGGCCTCGACGTGCTCAGCAAGCAGCGGCTGCGCGAGTTCCTCATCGCCGAGCGCGCCGAGCGCGGCCTCACGCTGCTGCTCACCACGCACGACATGGGCGATGTGGAGCGGCTGTGCGAGCGCATCCTCGTCGTCGACCACGGGCGCACCGCCTTCGACGGCACGCTCGACGGGCTGGTCGGCACCGTCGGCGCGGCGCGCGTGCTCGTGCTCGACCTGGACCGGCCCACACCGGATCTCGAGGTCGACGGTGCGCGGCACCTCGCCAGCGAGGGCGGAGGCCTGCGCCAGCGGCTGGAGCTGAGCGCGCCGCTGCCCCAGGTGCTCGCGGCCGTCGCCGAGCGGGCGACGGTGCGCGACCTCACGGTCGACGAGCCCGACATCGAGGACGTCGTGCGGCGGCTCTACGAGCGCTCGCGCCCGAACACCTGAGCCCGCAGCGCGTCGACCGGATCGCGACCGCCGCGCGCGGGCGGCGGACCGGCCTCGGGGACGCCGAGCGGCCCCGTCAGGTCCTTCTCCCATCGCGTCCAGTCGGTGACCGCCCAGCGCTCGGCGATCGCCCACCGCCCGTCCCGGCGCTCGAACCGGTCGACGTAGCGCAGTCCCAGCGTCAGATAGGCCTGCAGCTCGGCGTCCGGCGCGGACCAGTGCGTTGCGGTGCAGTAGGTCTCGACCACCGCGACGTCGCCCGCGATCTCGGACAGGTGGTTGCCGATCTGGTGGTGTGTGCCGCCGAGCGACTCCAGCTGCCCGCGCACCCAGGGCACGTACTCCTCGACGGGGCCGTCGAAGCCGGTGTGGTGATCGACGGCGCCCGGGTGATAGCAGGCGCGCACCACCTCCCGATCGAGGCGATCGATGCCGCGGCAGTACCGCAGCACCACGTCCTCGATCTCGCGCCGGGCCAGGAGTTCGTCGACCGTCATGGCGACAGTGGACCACGGGAGGTGGACCACGCGGGCACGAACCGGTAGGCAGTATCCATGGGTTTCACCCGCGAGCAGCTGCTCGCCTACTCGGATACGACGGTGCCCGACCTCATCGGTCCCGGCTGCCGGCTGCTGTTCTCCGGCATCAACCCCGGGCTGTGGACCGCGGCGACGGGCGCGCACTTCGCCCGGCCGGGCAACCGCTTCTACCCGGCGCTGTACGAGGCGGGCATCGTCGACCACGTCATCGACGCCGCCGACGGGATGAGCTTCGCCGACCGGAACGCGCTGGTGGACGCCGGGATCGGCATCACCAACGTCGCGCCGCGGGCGACGGCGAAGGCGAGCGAGCTGACCGCGGAGGAGCTCCGGGAGGGCGGCGAGGCACTGGTCGAGCGGGTGCTCCAGGTGGCGCCGCGCATCCTCGCGGTCCTCGGGATCACCGCCTACCGCACCGCTTTCCACGAGCCGAAGGCCGTGCCGGGACCGCAGGACCGCACCATCGGCGCAACGGAGGTGTGGGTGCTACCGAACCCGAGCGGGCTCAACGCCCACGAGACCGTGCCGACGCTCGCGGCGGCGTACCGTCGGGCCGCCGAGGCGGCAGGGATCACCCTCGCTGCACCGCGTCCGCCCGGACCTGCACCAGCGTGAGGTCCAACAGCGGCGTCGCCACGCCCAGCTCGCGGGCGCGCGCCGCGAGGTCGCCGAGGATGTGCCCGGCTTCGTTCGGCAGGCCGGCTAGCAGGTCCCGGTAGAGCGAGGAGGTCATCGCCGACTCCGGATCCAGCAGCGTCGCAGCGGTCCGCTCGTGGGATTCCGCGGGCACGGGGTGGCCGGCGGCGGCCGCAACGGCCTCGGTCTCCGCGATGATCGCCCGCACGTGCGGCCCGCCGCCCGCGGCGATGACCGGCCCGACGGGGCTGCGGAACAGGCAGCAGAGGATGCCCGTGGCCGCGATGAACGCCCACTTCGCCCATAGCGCGCCGGTGACGTCGTCGCTCACCGCGAGCCGGATGCCGGGCACGTCGAGCGCCCGGGCGACGTCGGGCGCACCGTCGCCGATGGTGAGGGCGGACCAGTCGGTCATCTGGACCACCGCCCCGTCGTCCAGCGTGGCGACGATCATCGCGAGCGCGCCCAGCACTCGCGGCCCGAACGCGGCCTCGAGCCGGCCCAGGTGCGCCATCCCGTTGAGGATCGGCAGGACGATGGTGCCCTCCCCCACCGCTGGGCGCAGGTCGGCGATCGCGGCGTCGAGCGCCGGCGCCTTGACCGTGAGGATCACCAGGTCGAAGTCCTGCGGCGCGGCCGCGAGCTCGTCGGCCGTGAGCACCGCGATGTCGAGCGTGCGGGTGCCCTCCGGATCGGTGAACCGCAGCCCGTCGCGGCGCAGTACCGCGGCCCGGGCCGGCCGGACCAGGAAGGTCACGTCCCGGCCCGCCTCGATCAGGCGGGAGCCGAACGCCCCGCCCGTCGCGCCCGCACCCACGATGAGGATCCGCACGAGCTACACCTCGTCGAGTTCCACGTCGCGCGTCTCGTGCATCACGAGGAGGGCAATCAGCGTGGCGCCGCCCGCGAGCGCGAGGTAGACGCCCACCCAGCCGACGCCGTACGAGCTGACCAGCCAGGTGGCGATGAACGGCGCGATGGCGGCGCCGAGGATCGACGCGAAGTTGTACGAGATGCCGCTGCCCGTGTAGCGGACGTTGGTGGCGAAGAGCTCCGGGAGGACGGCGCTCATCGGGCCGAAGGTGAGACCCATGAGTGTGAGGCCCGCGATGAGGACGGCGAGCATCGTGCCCTGCGTGGTGGTCGACGGGTCGAGGATCCACTGGAAGGACAGGCCGTAGAGGATGATCGCGATCGTCACGCCGATGAGCAGCTTGCGGCGGCCGACGCGGTCGGCGAAGTAGCCGGATACCGCCACGAAGACAGCGAAAAAGAGCACCGCAATGAGTTGCATCTCGAGGAAGTCGATGTACGAGATGCCGAGCTTGATGCCCGACTTGTCGACCACCTTGCCCGTGCCGTAGGAAACGATCCACGTGGTGACCAGGTAGAACAGCGTGTAGGTGGCGACCATGACGAAGGTGCCGATGATGAGCGGCCGCCACGCGGTGCGGAGCACCTCGCCGAGCGGCGTCTTGACCTTCTTGCCATCCTTGACGGCCTTCGCGAAGACCGGCGTCTCGGTCAGCTTGAGACGGACGTACAGACCCACGATCACCATGACGGCCGAGGCGAGGAACGGGATGCGCCAGCCCCAGGTCATGAACGCGTGGTTCGAGGTGGACGTCTTCGAGTCGAACTCCATCAGCTGCATGATCACCAGGAAGGTGCCGTTGGCCAGGAAGAAGCCGAACGGCGCGCCCAGCTGCGGCCACATCGCCGCCCAGGCGCGCTTACCCGGCGCGGCGGTCTCTGTCGCCAGCAGCGCCGCGCCCGACCACTCGCCGCCCAGGCCCAGGCCCTGCGCGAAGCGCATCAGTGCGAGCAGCGCCGGGGCCCAGTAGCCGACCTGATCGAAGGTGGGGAGCACGCCGATGAGGAAGGTCGCGACGCCCATCGTGAGCAGCGAACCCACGAGGGTCGCCTTGCGGCCCACCCGGTCGCCGAAGTGGCCGAACAGGATCGAGCCGAGGGGTCGCGCCGCGAAGGCGAGGCCGAAGGTCGCGAACGAGGCGAGCAGCGCCGCCGTGTCGTCCCCCTTGGGGAAGAACAGGGTGGGGAAGACCAGCACTGCTGCGGTCGCGTAGATGTAGAAGTCGAAGAACTCGATGGTGGTACCCACCATGGAGGCGACGACGATTCGCCTGCGATTCATTGGCCAGAGATTACGCGGAGCGGCACCGGCCGGATGCGGTGACCCGGGTCACCCTCGCCACCTGCGGTACGGTCGACCGATGAACGACGCACCGCCCCGGTTCCGGGCCTCACGGGCGTTGATCCGCTTCCTGCGCACCGAGACCGTCGGCGGCACAGCCCTTCTCGTTGCGGCGGCGATCGCGCTTCTGTGGGCCAACTCGTCCTGGTCGGAAGGCTACGCCCACCTCGCCGAGATCAAGATCGGCAGCGACGACTGGACGATCTTCGGACAGTCCCTTCACCTCCGGCTGACGCTGGCCGACTGGGCCAAGGACGGGCTGCTCGCGATCTTCTTCTTCGTCGCCGGCCTGGAGCTCAAACGCGAACTCGTCGTCGGCGAGCTGTCGACCGTGCGCGGCGCCGCCCTGCCGGTGTTGTGCGCGGTCGGCGGCGTGGTGGTGCCCGCGATCATCGCGTTCGGCATCGCCCGCGACAACCCGTACATCGGCAGTGCCTGGGCCGTGCCCATCGCCACCGACATCGCCTTCGCCCTCGGCATCCTGTCGCTCATCGGCTCCCGCCTCCCGTCGGGGGCGCGGGTCTTCCTGCTCGGCCTGGCGGTGGTCGACGACCTCATCGCCATCGCGGTGATCGCCGTGCTCTTCGCAGGCGACCTCAAGGTCGGGTGGCTGGCCGTCGCCGCCGTCGGCAGCGCGCTCTACTGGTTCGGGCAGCACCGTCGGATCACCACGCCCCTCTACTACGTGCCCATCGCGATCGTCGTGTGGGTCGCCATGCTCCAGTCGGGCGTGCACGCGACGATCGCGGGCGTCGCGCTGGGCCTGCTGACCCGCGTGAAGCCGGACCGGGGCGAGCACGAGTCGCCCGCGGAACGACTCGAGCACCGGATCCAGCCGGTCTCGGCCCTGTTCTGCGTGCCGGTGTTCGCCTTCTTCGCCTCCGGCGTCGCCGTGAACGGCGAGGTCTTCCGCGAGCTGTTCACCGACGAGCTGGCGTTGGGCATCATGATCGGCCTGTTCTTCGGCAAGATCATCGGCATCTCGGGCGCCAGCGTGATCGCGGTCAAGCTGCGACTGGCGGAGCGCCCCGAGGGCCTCGACAACCGGGACATCCTGGCGCTCAGCGTGCTCGGCGCGATCGGCTTCACGGTAAGCCTCCTCGTCGCGGAGCTCGCGCTGCCCGAGGGCGAGGCCGATCTCGCCAAGGCGGCGGTCCTGCTCACGTCGGTCGCGGCGTCGGTGATCGGGGCGTTGTTGCTCATGCGGCGTGGGAGGGTGCACGAGGCCAGGTGACTGGCCGTGCGCGCGGCGCAGAGGTCGACACGTCGTGGTCGCGCGGACACGCCGGGGTGACCTCTGGCACGATGACTGATAACTAGAGGAGGACCAAGTGAGCTTGGACAGCACACCCACCGGCGGGACCCCGCGGACGCTCTCCGCGATCCCGCTCACCGATCCCAACGTGACCGCCTCCGGCGATCCGACGATCGGCAGTCTCGTCCGTGACGCCTCGACGCAGGTCTCCTCGCTGGTCCGCGCCGAGGTCGAGCTCGCCAAGGCCGAGACCATGCGGGACGTCAAGAAGGCGGCCACCGGCTCGGCTTTCTTCGCCATCGCGGGCGTCGTGGCCCTGTACTCGTCGTTCTTCTTCTTCTTCTTCCTCACCTGGCTGCTCAACGTGTGGCTGCCGATGTGGGCCGCGTCGCTCATCGTCTTCATCCTCATGTTGCTCGTGGCCGGTGCCGCGGCGTTCCTCGGCTACCTCAAGGTCAAGCGCATCAAGGGCCCGCAGAAGACGATCGCCTCGCTCAAGGAGTCGCAGTCCCTGCTCTCCGCCGGAGAGCGCGAGGCGGCGGGCGCACCGTCGACCGTCGCGCGACGCTAAGGGCACGACCCTGAGGCACCACCGGTGACCACTCCCGATCCATCGAGCGTCCGGTTCCCCGGCCCGTGGGAGCACCTCGACGTGCGCGCCAACGGCATCCGGCTGCACGCCGTCGAGTACCGGCCCGAGGGCACCGAACCCGTCCAGGACCGACAGCTCGTGGTGCTGATGCACGGATTCGGCGGCTTTTGGTGGAGCTGGCGGCACGTGCTGCCGCAGCTGCACGACGCCGGCTACCGGGCCGTCGCCTTCGACCTGCGCGGCTACGGAGACAGCGACAAGCCGCCGCGCGGCTACGACGGCTGGACCCTCTCCGGCGACGTCGCCGGGCTCGTTCGGGCGCTCGGCCACACGTCGGCGGCGCTCGTCGGGCACGGCGAGGGCGGCCTCGGCTGCTGGGCCACCGCCACCCTGCACCCGCGGGTGGTCTCCGCGATCGCGGTCATCTCGTCCCCGCACCCGATCGCGCTCAAGCGCTCCGCGCTGCGCAACAAGGAGCAGCGCTCGGCGATGCTCGGACCCATCACCTTCGCGCAGCTTCCCCGCGTCGCGGAGGACCGCATGGTCCGGGACGACGGTGCCGAGATCGGCGCCGTGTACGCCGCCCGCAGCGGCGCGACCTGGCGGCGCAGCGCCGACTACGCCGACGCCCTCCCGCGCTACCGCAACGCCATCCAGATCCCCGGCACAGCGCACAGCGCCCTCGAGTACGCCCGCTGGGCGTGGCGCAGCCAGTTCCGCCCCGACGGGGCGCGGTTCCTCAGCAGCATGAACCAGCGGCTGCACATCCCGGTGCTCGCCTTCCGCGGCGAGGTCGACCCGTATGTGCTGCCGCAGCCCGTCTACTCCAGCCACGACTGGGCGACCGACTACCGCGTCCGCGCCGTCGAGAACGCCGGGCACTACGCGCACGAAGAGGCTCCCGGCACCGTCGGGCCGCAACTCGTGGACTTCCTGGCGGGCCTGCCCGGGCCCCGCCTGCTCACCTGACCTCTTCGCGCCCGACGGTGCCGCCGGCAGGGCGGCGCGACGCGGCCTACCGGTTGACGCAGGCCCCCGTCGAGACGCCTGCGGTGGCGGTGGCGCCCGATTGCAGCGCCGGCTCGACCTGCTTGGCGGTGAGGGCGAAGGCGGTGTCGGCGTCGTCGACGGCCACGCCGAAGATCACTCCCACCACGTTGCCCTCGCGGTCGAAGACAGGGCCGCCCGAGTTGCCGGGCCGCACCTGGCCGCGGAGCAGGTAGACGTCGCGGCGGACCTGCGCGTCGCGGTAGATGTTGCGGCCTTCGAGGGTCTGCTGGCTGCGCACCCGCGACGACGACAGCGTCAGCGGCCCACCGCCGGGGTAGCCGAGCACGAAGCCGGGATCGCCGGGCTTGGCGCCGTTGAAGACGATCCGCAGCGGCTTCGCCTGCAGGCCCGGCACGTTCAGCACCGCGACGTCGGTCTGCGCGTCGAAGTAGACGACCTGCGCGCTGTACTTCTTGGTTCCGTCGACGGTGACCTGCACGCTGCGGGTGCCCGCGACCACGTGCGCGTTGGTGACCACCCTGCCCGGCGCCGCCACGAATCCCGAGCCCTCGAGGGCGCGGCTGCACGACGGCGCCTGGCCGTCGACGCGCACCACGGACGGACGGACGCGCTGCACCACCGGGTCGGTGAAGTCGACGCGGTCGGGCGTCTCGACGCTGACGACCGGGGTGTTCACGAACGGGCCGAGCGCCTGCGGTAAACCGGAATCGTCGATGATCGCGGAGAACTTCTGCGGTAGGCCGTCAGCACCGACCACCTTCGAGAAGTCGTTGACGGCGCCGAGCACCACCGAGCCGTTGACGGAGCGGGAGACCTGCGGCGCGGCCGCCGAGGTGAGCGGGATCGCCACCAGCCAGGCCGCGACGAGCAGCGCGCCGACCTGTACGACGGCGCCGACGCCGGAGTCCACGGTCCGCAGCCCGGTGCTGCGGATCGAGCTGCGCACCGCGCGCCCCAGCACCATGCCGGACAGCTCGCCGATGATCACCAGGCCGGCCAGCAGGCCCACGCCGAGGAGGACCCGGCCCTTGGCGTCGTCGACCGAGTCGAGGACGTGCGGGGCGAGCAGGACGCCGGCGGCGGCGCCGAGCACCACGCCGATGAAGGCGAGCACGGACGCGGCGGCACCTTGCCGGTAGCCGGAGATCGCAGCCAGGATCATGAGGACGACGACGATCACGTCGACCCAGGTCGAACCGGTCATCGAGCGCTCTCCTGCCAGGTCTGGGCGCGGGCGGCCGCGGCGCGCACCTCGTCGGTGAGCGGCCGCACGTCCTCGGTGTCCCAGGGCTGCTCCCAGCCCGCGGCGCCGATCAGCGCGTTCACGAGGCCGCCGGTGAAGCCCCACACCAGCATCGGGCCGGCCGCGAAGGCCGGGCCGCGGTAGAAGGACTTGCGCACCATGAACCTGTGCGCAGGGTCGATGAGCTCGGCCAGCGGTACCCGCCGCACCAGCGCCGTCTCGCCGGGGTCGACCGCGCGGACCTCGGGCGGGCTCGCCGCGTATCCGATGACGGGGACCACGCGGAAGCCCGAGACGGGCACCTCGATCGGGTCCAGTTCGGCGACGATCTCGACCGAATCGGGGTCGAGGCCCGTCTCCTCCCACGCCTCGCGCAGCGCGACGGCCACGTCGTCGGCGTCCTCGGGGTCGCGGGCGCCGCCGGGGAAGGCGACCTGCCCCGCGTGCTGCCGCATCGCGGAGGCGCGCTGGGTGAGCAACACCGTCGCGTCCCCGGGCGGCGTGGCGCCGGAAGCGCTCGGGTCACCGTCGAACAGGATGAGCACGGATGCGCGACGCGGGTTCCGCACGCGCTGCAGGGCGGCGACGGCGCCGCCGCGCTGCTCGATCTCGCCCGCGATCCCGCCGAGATTCCCGAGCAGCGGGTCCAGCCACCGCGGCGCGCTCACAGGGTCACCCCGAGCTCGGTCCGCAACAGGGCGGACACCTCGTCGACGGATGTGAAGGGTTGGGCGTGCACACCGGCCACAGTGCCATCGGAACGCAACAGAACGGTCACGGGGTAGGCCCGCGGCGCGCCGAGGGCCGTCGCGACGACGCCCTGCGGATCCTGCACGGTGGGCAACGCGACCTTGAGCTCGGCCAGCAGGTCCAGGCCCGCGACCGCGTTGGGGTCGGCGTGCACGCCGAGCACCGTCAGCCGGTCGCCGGCACGCGCCGCGACGTCGGCGAGCACGGGCAGCTCGACGCGGCACGGCCCGCACCACCAGGCCCAGACGTTGAGCAGGACCGGCTTGTTGCCCGGAACCGCCAGATCGACGGGGGCACCGTCGCCGAGGCAGGTGAGGTTCCTTCCGTTGAGTGCGGTCGCACCGATGCCCGCGGGACAGGGCGGCAGGGCCGCCCGGGTCCGCGCGTCCGCCAGCTGGCCGGGACTCGCACTGGTCGACGGTGCTGCCGCCGGCGTGGTCGGGGCCGCGGCACCGTCGTTCCCGCGTGGCCAGATGGCCACAGCCAGGGCGACGGCGACGATCCCGCAGACGATGAGCCAGCGCACGCCTGCGGGGATGCGGCTCCGCTCGCCCGGCAGCAGGGGCGCGGGCTCACGCCCGGCGTCGGGCTTCTCAGGCTCGGTCACCGGGCGGCCTCCGGCTGGACGCGCCGGCGCCGCGGCGGGGGCGGCGCGATCTCGAGCAGGTGGTCGCGCTCCGGCCCCTTGACGAGGTCGGCGGCCTCGGCGGGGTCGATCGGCCCGGTCCCGAACGAGGGACAGTCCTTGGCGAGCACGCAGACGCCGCACGCGGGCTTGCGGGCGTGGCAGACGCGGCGGCCGTGGAAGATCACGCGGTGGCTCAGCAGGGTCCATTCCTTGCGTGGGATCAGCTCGCCGGCGGCGTGCTCGATCTTCACCGGGTCGTTCTCCTCCGTCCACTCCCAGCGGTGCACGAGCCGTGAGAAGTGCGTGTCGACGGTGATGCCGGGGACGTCGAAGGCGTTGCCGAGGATCACGTTGGCGGTCTTACGACCGAAGCCGGGCAACGTCACCAGCTCCTTCATGGTGCGCGGAACCTCGCCGTCGAAGCGGTCAACGAGGGCCTGGCCGAGCCCCATGATCGACGTGGCCTTGTTGCGGTAGAAGCCCGTCGAGCGGATGTACTCCTCCAGCTCCGCTCGGTTCGCGCCGGCGTAGTCGGCGGCCGTCCGGTAGCGCGCGAACAGAGCCGGTGTGACTTGATTCACGCGCACGTCGGTGCACTGTGCGGACAGGATCGTGGCCACCGACAGCTCGAGCGGATCGGTGAAGTCGAGTTCGCAGTACACGTGGGGGAAAGCGGTGGCGAGTGTCCGATTCATCCGCCGGGCACGGCGCACCAGTCCGAGGTGGGTTTCCGGCTGCGGGGGCATGGGAACCGATTCTAACGACGGCGACGTGGCTCGTTCGTTGCCGTATCGAGACCTTGGCTGTGTTTACTGTCCGGCATGCAAGGATTGCTCGGGTTGCTGTTCCCGGTGGTACTGATGCTCTTCGCCCTGGCCATGGAGCGGATCGAGACGCGCGTGACGGCCGAGCCCGTCGCGCCTGCCGCCACCAGCGACGACGAGGCCCCCGACGTCGAGACGCTGGCGCGGATCGGCCTTCCCAAGGCCGTGGACAGCCTCGACCTCGACGGTGGAGCGGAGCGCCGCGCCAGCTGACCCGGAGGCGTACTGGGAGGGCCCGAGCGGCCCGAATGCGGAACGCCGGCGTGCCCTTCGATATGCGAACGGGTAACCTTTCCAGTAGCCGTCTGTGCGATTTCCCACATCCGCACGGAACGCTGCATAAACTCACACTTCAGGTCGCGGCGATGTCCGCCTGCGACGGTCGTCGATCAAGGAACGAGGTACCCCGTGGACGAGGTCCTGGCGCGGGCCGGCATTTTTCAGGGTGTCGAGCCGGGCGCGGTCGATGCGCTCACCAAGGATCTGCACGAGGTCGACTACCCCCGTGGGCACGTCATCTTCAACGAGGGCGAGCCCGGTGACCGGCTGTACATCATCCTGTCCGGCAAGGTGAAGTTGGGCCGTCGCTCCCCTGACGGCCGCGAGAACCTGCTGTCGGTGATGGGCCCGTCGGACATGTTCGGTGAGATGTCGATCTTCGACCCGGGCCCCCGCACGTCGAGCGCGACCTGCATCACCGAGGTCCGCGCGATGACGATGGACCGCGAGGCCCTGCGCGCGTGGATCCGGGACCGGCCCGAGATCGCGGAGCAGCTGCTGCGCGTGCTGGCCCGCCGCCTGCGCCGCACCAACAACAACCTGGCCGATCTCATCTTCACCGACGTCCCCGGCCGCGTCGCTAAGCAGCTGCTGCAGCTCGCGCAGCGCTTCGGCACGCACGAGAACGGCGCACTGCGGGTGACGCACGACCTCACGCAGGAGGAGATCGCGCAGCTCGTCGGCGCCTCCCGTGAGACCGTGAACAAGGCCCTGGCTGACTTCGCGCACCGCGGCTGGCTCCGCCTGGAGGGCAAGTCCGTGGTCATCACCGACTCCGAGCGTCTGGCACGCCGAGCCCGTTAGTCCTGTACGAGAAGAGCCTCCCCGAGACGACGATCGGGGAGGCTCTTCTCGTTCGACGGTCAGCCGTGCTCGGCGAGGTACTGCAGCTGGACCTTCACGGACATCTTCGCCGCGGGCCAGGCCTTCTTGTCGACGTCGCGGTAGACGTGTTTGACGACCTTCATCGGCTTGGCGTCGGCGGCGCTCACGCCCATCGCCGTGAGCCCGTCGCGGACCTGCTGCAGCCGGTCCTGACGGTGCGCGGCGTACGCGGCGACCACGGGCGCCGCGTCGGGCAGGTCGGGGCCGTGGCCGGGCAGCAGGACACGGCCGGCGGCCACCGTCGACAGCGTCTTCAACGAGCCGAGGTAGTCGGCGAGGGTGCCGTCGCTCGCGTCGAGCACCGTCGTGCCGCGGCCCAGGATGGTGTCGCCCGAGACCAGTGCGCCGGGCTCGCCCCCGGCACCGTCGACCAGGAAGCTCAGCGAGTCGGCCGTGTGCCCCGGGGTGTGGAGCACCGTGATCCGCAGGCCCGCGACCTCGATGACTTCGCCGCCGGTGAGCGGCGTCGCGGTGTTGATGCAGTACGTCGGGGAGAAGGCGCGGATGGGGCTGCGGGTGAGCTCCTCCCAGCGCTTGAGGCCGCCGGTGTGGTCGGCATGGCGGTGCGTCACCAGGGTCAGGGCGACCGTGCCTGCCGCCTTGGCGACCCGCTTCAGGTGCTTCTTGTCGCCCTTGGGCCCGGGGTCGACGACGACGGCCTCCTCGCGGCCCGGCGCGCGCAGGATCCAGGTGTTGGTGCCCTCGAGCGTCATCACCGACGGGTTGTCGCAGAGCAGCACCGCCGCGTAAGGGGTGACCTGCCGTAGCTTCCCCGGCAGCGGGTGGCCCGGGTGGGAATCTGCCGGGTGCTCGGTCATACCTGGACCGTGAGCTCGACCTCGACGGGGGCGCCGAGCGGAAGCTCCGCGACGCCGACGGCCGACCGGACGTGCACGCCCGCGTCGCCGAAGACCTCGCCGAGCAGCAGCGACGCGCCGTTGAGAACTTGCGCCTGGTTGGAGAACCCGGGCGCGGAGGCCACGTAGCCGGTGACCTTGACGATGCGCTTGACCGAGTCGATGCCCACGAGCGCATGGATCGCCGCGAGCGCGTTCAGCGCGCACTGCCGGGCCGCGAACTGCGCGTCCTCGAGGTGGACGATGCCCTCGCGGTTCTCGCTGACCTTGCCCTGCGCCACGAGCTCGCCGTCGCGCATCGGCAGCTGGCCGGAGGTGTAGACGAAGTCACCGACCTGCGTGGCCGGGACGTACGCGGCGAGCGGAGGCACCACGTCGGGCAGGACGATACCCAGTTCGGCGAGGCGCGCGGAGGCGGTCACGACGTGGCCCGCTTCATGTACGCGACGTGCTGCTCCCCGGTCGGGCCGGGGAGCACGGTGACGAGCTCCCAGCCGTCGGAGCCCCAGGTGTCGAGGATCTGCTTGGTGGCGTGGGTCAACAGCGGGATGGTGGCGTACTCCCAGGTGGTCTTCTCGCTCATGGCATCACCCTATCCACCGCGGGCGCGGCGCGACAGGCGCGATCCCGACGCCGCCGGAGAACGTGTTCTCGGTCGCATTGCCGGTGAAGGTTCACGTTAACGGCCCGGTCGTGTCCAGAGGTATGGATATGCTCCGAACGTGGTGGTGAGTGAGGCGGACTCCGGCGGGGTCGCGCAGGACGCGGGGACGACCTGGCCGGAAGGGCTGCGGGAGTCCCGGCTGCACTTCGTGTCCGGCAAGGGCGGCACCGGCAAATCGACGGTGGCCGCGGCGCTGGCCCTGGCCCTCGCCTCCGGCGGCAAGAAGGTCCTGCTCATCGAGGTGGAGGGTCGTGGCGGGATCGCCCCGACGTTCGAGGTGGGCGAGCTGCCCCCGACCGAGACTCGGATCGCGACGGCCGACGGCGGCGGGGAGATCCACGCGCTGTCCATGGATGTCGAGGCGACCTTCCTCGACTACCTCAAGACGAACTACGGCATGGGCCTCGCGGCTCGGGCGCTCAAATCGATCGGCGCCATCGAGTTCGCGACAACGCTCGCGCCGGGCCTCAAGGACATCCTCATCACCGGCAAGATCATGGAGTGCACCCAGCGCCGCGCGCGCGACGGCCGCTACACCTACGACGCGATCGTGGTGGACGCCCCTCCCACGGGCCGGATCGGGAAGTTCCTCGACGTCACGCGGGCGATGAAGGAGATCGCGAAAGCAGGGCCGATCGCCGGCCAGGCCGACCGCGTGGTGCGCCTGCTGCACTCGCCCGACACCGTCGTGCACCTGGTGACGCTGCTCGAGTCGCTGCCGATCCAGGAGACCGCGGAGGCCGTCAAGGAGCTGCACGCGCTGGACCTCAAGGTCGGCGCCGTGATCGTGAACCGCTCGCTGCCGCCGTTGCTCTCCGACGCGGAGCTCGACGCCGCCGCCGACGGGGCCGTGGACGGGCCGGCCGTGCGGGCCGCGCTCGACGGTGCCGGGCTGCCGCTCTCCGACGATGACCTGGCCGGCCTGCTCACCGAGACCATCCAGTTCGCGCGGACGGTGCGCGGGCAGGACGAGGCGCGTGCCGACCTGGACGCGATCGACGCTCCGGGCCGACTGGAGCTGCCGCTGCTCACCGGCGGCGTAGACCTGAACGGCGTCCGCGAACTGTCGGGCGACCTGGTCGAGGCGGGGGTCCGATGATCGACCTGAAGCTCGGGCCGCAGCTCCTGGATCCGGGCACGCGCGTGGTCGTGTGCTGCGGCAGCGGTGGCGTGGGCAAGACGACGACGGCCGCGGCGATGGCGCTGTGGGCGGCGGAGCACGGCCGCCGGGTCGTGGTCCTGACGATCGACCCTGCGCGCCGGCTGGCGCAGGCGCTGGGCGTCGCGGATCTGACGAATGAGCCGCAGGCCGTCGCCGTCCCGGGCGACGGGACGCTGCACGCCATGATGCTCGACATGAAGCGGACCTTCGACGAGATGGTCACCTCCAACGCCGATCCCGTTCGGGCGCAGGAGATCCTGGCGAACCCGTTTTACCAGACGGTGGCCTCGTCGTTCTCCGGCACGCAGGAGTACATGGCGATGGAGAAGCTGGGCCAGCTCACCGCCGACGACCGCTGGGACCTCGTGGTGGTCGACACCCCGCCGTCGCGCAACGCCCTCGACTTCCTGGACGCCCCGAAGCGCTTCGGCTCGATGCTGGACTCGCGCCTGATGGGCCTGATCGCGGGCCCCACCCGCGGCATCGGCCGGCTCGTCTCCGGCGGCATGGGCATCGCGTTGAAGCTCGTGTCCACGATCGTGGGTAGCCAGATGCTCTCGGACGCTTCGACGTTCGTCTCGCAGATGGATTCCCTGATCGGCGGCTTCCAGGAGCGCGCCAACCAGACCTATGCACTCCTTGCCCGCCCCAGCACCCGATTCGTGGTGGTCGCCTCGCCCGAGGAGGACACGCTGCGCGAGGCCACCTACTTCGTGGAGCGGCTCGCCGGCGAGTCGATGCCACTGGCCGGGCTGATCGTCAACCGCACCCATCCTGGCCTGGCGGCGATCGGCACGGAGCAGGCCCGGGAGGCCGCGAGCCGTCTCGGGTCCGACGGTGCCGCCCGCACGGCGGAGGGCCTGCTTCGGGTGCACGCCTGGCGCGCGGAGATCGCGGCGCGGGAAGTGCAGGTGCTCGGCACCTTCGTCGGTCGCTGCCCGACGGTGCCGGTGGTCGGGGTGCCCTCACTCCCGTTCGAGGTGGCGAACCTCGAGGCACTGCAGGCCGTCGCCGAGCAGATCGTCGGGCCTTGAGCCCGGTCTGCTCCCCACGACGAAATCTGTAGCTGGACAAACGAAAGGGCCCCGCACCGTCGAACGGTACGAGGCCCTGGTCTCTCCCGGACGGGAGCCGGGGAATCAGCCCGCGGCAACGCGCTTGCGGTCGCGCTGGGCTTCGAAGAAGGAACGCCAGCTGGTGACCTCGGGGTGCTGCCGCAGGAGGGCGCGGCGCTGACGCTCGGTCATGCCGCCCCAGACGCCGAACTCGACGCGGCTGTCGAGCGCATCGGCGCCGCACTCGAGCTGGACGGGGCAGTGACGACAAATGGTCGCGACCTTGCGCTGCGCGGCGCCGCGGACGAACAACTCGTCGGGATCGACCTCGCGACACTTGGCCTTGGAAACCCAAACCAGGCGATCCTCGTCGTCGACCAGAACGCGTGCACTTGTCATGTGACTCCCCTTTCCCGTGGTGCGGCCCGGACCGGCGACGGCCCATCCCGGAGGTGTGCAGGGGGCCAATCGAGGTGTTCGCCACATCGTCTGCAATAGTGTTACCTGAATCACACGACGGACACAAGTCGAGGGCCGAGGGAAATCGAACAGTGGTCCAAGAAATCCAGCACGCCCGTACCGATCACCTGGTCGGCGCGTCGGGACCGGGTTTCACAGCGGGTCGGCACGTATCCTGGTGACCGTGTCGAAACCCGGAGTGATCGCGAAGCTGGCCGGCTGCATCCTGCTGGCCGGACTGCTGGTCGCCGGCGTCCTGTTCCCCTACATCGGCGGGCTCGGCCTGATCTCGAACCGGGCCGCGGACACCGTCGACAACATCAGTTCCGAGCTGCTGGAGGGCCAGGTCCCGGAGGTCACGACGGTCACCGACGCCACGGGTGCGCCCATGGCCTACCTCTACGACCAGCGCCGCATACAGGTCCCGTTCGATCAGATCTCGCCCGACATGGTGCGCTCGATCATCTCGATCGAGGACAAGCGCTTCATGGAGCACGACGGCGTCGACTACCAGGGCACCGTGCGCGCCTTCCTCAAGAACCAGTCGGCCGGCGAGGTGCAGCAGGGCGCGTCCACCCTCGATCAGCAGTACATCAAGAACTACCAGCTGCTGGTCCTCGCGAAGTCGGACGCCGACCGGCGGGCGGCGGTCGCCACCACCCCGGCGCGCAAGCTCCGCGAGGTGCGCATGGCGCTCACCCTCGAGCGCACGCTCACCGAGCGTGCCAAGCAGGAGCACGGGGTCGACGACGCCCGGGCCAAAGTGATCGCCAAGGAGCAAATCCTGGCCCGATACCTCAACCTGGTCCCCTTCGGCAACGGCGCCTACGGCATCGAGGTGGCCGCGCAGACCTACTTCGGCAAGCGCGCCGCGCAGCTGAACATCCAGGAGTCGGCGATGCTCGCCGGGATGGTGCAGTCGAGCTCGTCGCTCAATCCGTACGCCAACGCGCAGGGCGTGATCGAGCGGCGCAACACGGTGCTCGACACCCTCGTCGCGAACTTCCCGGACAAGGCGGCGGAGTACGAGGCCGCGAAGCGGACGCCGCTCGGCGTGCTGCCGCGCCCCAACACCCTCCCTGGCGGCTGCATCTCCGCGGTCGCGAACCGCGGCTACTTCTGCGACTACGTGCTGCAGTACCTCTCGGAAGCGGGCATCCCGAAGGAGACGGTGATGCGCGGCGGGTACACGATCCGCACCACGCTGGACCCGCGGGTGCAGGACTCCGTGCAGGCCGCCCTCAACGCCACCGCCAGCCCGACGCTGTCGAACGTCGCGCAGGTCATGAACGTGATCAAGCCGGGCGAGAACTCGCACGACATCGTCGCGATGAACTCCTCGCGGGTCTACGGCCTGGACGTCGGCAAGCGGCAGACCGTCCAGCCCGAGCCCTTCGCCCAAGTCGGTGACGGTGCGGGCTCGACGTTCAAGATCTTCACCGTCGCGGCGGCGATGGAGAAGGGCATGGGCCTGGACACCAACGTGACGGTCCCGTCCACGGTGCAGGTCAAGGGCATGGGCCACGGTGGCTACGCCGGTTGTCCGTCGGACTCCTACTGCGTGAAGAACGCCGGCCCGTACCCGTACTCGATGTCGCTGACGCAGGCGCTCGCCACATCCCCGAACACCCCGTTCATCAAGCTGATCGAGCAGGTGGGCGTGACCCCGGTCGTCGACATGGCGGTCAAGCTCGGTCTGCGCTCGTACACCCAGCCCGGCAGCTCGGGCTTCGGCACCGACAGCCTCGCCGACATGTTCAAGAAGCAGAACCTCGCGTCGTTCACGCTCGGCCCGACCGCGGTCAACGCGCTGGAGCTGACCAACGTCTCAGCCACACTGGCCTCTGGCGGCGTCTGGTGCCCCGCGAATCCGATCCAGTCGATCACGCAGCCCAAGCGCAACAGCGACGGCATCCAGACCGTCGGGCCCGACGGTAAGCCGGAGACCACGCCGGTGCCCTTCAAGTCGGAGAAGTGCGAGCAGGTCATCGAGAAGGGCCTCGCGAACACCCTCGCCAACGCGCTCAGCGCGGACGATCGCGGCGCGGGCACCTCGGCCGCGGCGGCCTCGCGCGCCGGCTGGACGCTGCCGCTCTCGGGCAAGACCGGCACCACGGAGACCTTCCGTTCGTCGGCCTTCCTCGCGTACACGAACCAGTACGCCGGTGCCAGCTACGTCTACAACGATGGCAACTCCCCCGGGCCCATCTGCACCAGCCCGCTGCGTCCGTGCGGCGACGGCAACGTCTACGGCGGCAACGAGCCGGCGACGGCGTGGTACACCGCGCTCAAGCCGATCTCGACGATCTACGGCCCGGTCTCCCTGCCGCCCGTGGATCCGAAGTACAAGGACGGCTTCGGCCCGGGCAAGATCCCGAACGTCATCGGGCTCACGCAGGCGGCGGCGAAGTCCCGCGTCGAGGCAGCCGGCTTCAAGACAACGGTGGCATGGGTCAACAACTCCGCGGCGAACGGCACCGTCGTCTCGACGTCGCCGTCGGGATTCAGCCAGCCCGGCTCGACGATCACGCTGAACCTGTCGAACGGGATCGCGCCGGCACCGTCGAACCCGTCCGCGCCGGGCGTGCAGACGGGGCCGGGCGGCACCACGATCACGATCCCTGGCTTCGGCCAGTTCACCATCCCCGGCGCAGGCGGCCGGGGCGGCGGCCCGGTGGAGACGCCGGCGCCGGAGCCTCCAGGGAACTGACCGTCGTCACGCCGGCACAGTGTGGGCGCTTCGGGTGCGGATGCGCATCCGCACCCGTTTCGCCCGGTCGCACCCGGCGTGCGGGGTGCGCTGACGCATTTCGGGTGCGGATGTGCATCCGCACCCATTCTGCGACAATCGCGCGTCAGCCGATCTTGGGCGTCGCGCGATCGAGGATCGCCGCGGTGTCGACCCCCTGTGGGAGGGTGCCGAAGACATCGCCGCGATCGCCGGCAAGGCGGGTGCGGGTGTAGGCGTCCGCGACGGCCGGATGCCCGAAGCGCACGAGAAGCGAACCCTGCAGCGCGGCCGCCATGTCGCCGACGAGGCGGCGCGCACCGAACTGCAGCGCGACCTGGTCGGTGAGGTCCAGCGCGCCGAAGGAGCCTTTGAGCTTCGCGACGGCCTCGTCGTAGAACGAGTCGGCGCCCGCGGCGGCGTCGAGCTCGGCGAAGAAGGCAGCGACGGCCTGCGGCTCGCGGGCCATCGCGCGCAGCACGTCGAGGGCGGCGACGTTGCCGGAGCCCTCCCAGACCGAGAGCAGCGGTGCCTCGCGGTACAGCCGCGGCATCCGCGAGTCCTCGATGTAGCCGTTGCCGCCCAAGCACTCCAGAGCCTCGGCGGCGTGGATGGGGCCGCGCTTGCAGACGTGGTACTTGGTGACGGCGAGGGCGATCCGGCGCAGCAGGGACGCGTCCTCGTCGCCGGCGACGGACCGGTCGGTGAGGCCCGCGAGCCAGAGCCCGGCGGTGGTGGCGCCCTCGGCCTCGACGGCGAGGTCGGCGAGCACGTTGCGCATGAGCGGCTGGTCGATGAGGTCGGCGCCGAAGGCCGTGCGATGCGCGGCGTGGTGCGCGGCCTGCGCGAGCCCGGCGCGCATGCCGGTGGCGGTGCCGAGCACGCAGTCGAGGCGGGTCATGTTGACCATCTCAACGATGGTTCGAACACCGCGGCCCTCCTCGCCGACCAGCCAGCCGACGGTGTCGTCGTACTCGACCTCACTGCTGGCATTGGAGTGGTTGCCGAGCTTGTCCTTCAGCCGCTGCAGGGCGAAGACGTTGCGCGTCCCGTCGGGCAGCACGCGCGGGATGAAGAAGCAGGAGACGCCGGACTCGGTCTGCGCGAGCGTGAGGAACAGGTCCGACATGGGCGCGGAGGTGAACCACTTGTGGCCTGTGATCCGGTACGTCCCATCGGATTGCGGGATTGCGCGCGTGGTGTTGGCCCGGACGTCGGAGCCGCCCTGCTTCTCCGTCATCGACATGCCGGCGATGAGGCCGCGCTTGCTCAGGGGTGCCCGCAGGCCGAAGTCGTACTCGGTGGCGGTGAGCAGCGGCTCGTATTGCGCCGCGAGCCCGGCATTGGCGCGCAGCGCCGGCACCACGGCGTAGGTCATGGAGATCGGGCAGCCGTGCCCAGCGTCGACGTGACCCCACACGCTGAACTTGGCAGCGCGCACCAGGTGCGCGTTCGGGTCGGTGTCGGCCCACGGCGCGGCGTGCAGGCCGTGCTCGACGGCGACCTGCATGAGCCGGTGGTAGGCGGGGTCGTAGACCACCTCGTCGACGCGGTTGCCGTACCGGTCGTGAGTCTTCAGGACGGGCGGGTGCGCCTCGGCGAGATCGCCCCACTCGAGCGCCTCAGCCGTGCCGCCGAGCACACCGAGCGCGTGGATCGCATCGAGCTGCGCCGCGTCGACGTGGGCGCGTCGCAGCGCGTCGTCGATCATCGGGGTTTCGGCGGTGTTGAAGCCGAGCAGTGGTGGCACCTGGTTGGTCACTTCGTGGGTGGGCACGCCTGCTCCTTCGTTCGACGGTGCGCGGCCCCTCCGGGCCGTACCTCCTAGTGTTGCATATTCCGAACAGTCGCACCAGATTCGCAATAAGCTCGTGCGCGGCGGACCCACCCGACCGCCCGACGGGCCGCGAGGGAGCGCGGGGCCGCGCCCTTGCCTCTGGCGTTCACGCCACTCTCGGAATCTGTCCGATTCGGACACTGCGCCGTCTTCACGCCTGGAGCATTCGGACGAGCTGAGCGTTGCCCCGCGGGGAACGACGGAGACTGGGGCGACGGCACCCGGCAACCTGAACCGCGAAACCCACATGCGGAGCCAACCGATCGACTGCCGACGCTCGCTCATCGGGCGGCCCGAGGAGTCGGCCCGAGGAGCCGTCGCGCATGAGGCCGGGCGCAGCGCCGTCCCGCGCGGCGCCCCGTCCGAGCCGGACGGAATCCGAGAGTCACGACGACGCAGCACCCTCAGCCCCCATCCCACCGCAGCTCCGCGAGCGCGTCCCGTCGGGCACGCTGCTGACCCGGCGACCACGCCACCGCGGTGTAGCGTCGACGCCGATGTCCACGCCCCTCACCTCCACGGTCTCGGCACGCTCGGCCGTGCTGAGCCTGCTGTTGGGCGCGCACCCGCCGGAGCTGGAGGGTCGCGAGATAGTCGCCGCGATGCGGCTGTTCGGGGTCTCCGAATCCACGACGCGAGCGGCGATGTCTCGCATGGTGTCCGCCGGTGATCTGGTCCGCGACGGCGGGCTCTACGCGCTGTCGGACCGTCTCGCCCAGCGCCAGGCGCGCACGGACTCCCCCGCGACGCTGCCCTGGGACGGGACCTGGGAGACGGCGATCGTGACGACCAGCGGACGCAGCGCCTCCGACCGCGCCGAGCTGCGCACGGAGATGACCAGGCTGCGGCTCTCCGAACTACGCGAGGGCGTCTGGATGCGGCCCGCGAACCTGGACCGCACGTTCCCGGCGACAGTGCGGCAGGTGACCACGCGCTTCACCGCACGGCCGGACGACGACCCCGTCGACCTGGCGAGCACGCTGTGGGATCTACCGGAATGGTCCCGGCACGGGCATGCGCTGCTGGGAGCGATCGCCGACGTCGGCGACGACGGGCAGGCACGCTTCCTGACCATGGTCTCGGTGGTACGGCACCTCTACCGGGATCCGCTGCTCCCGCCGGAGCTGCGGCCGGCGGACTGGCCGGCGGACGAGCTCACCGCCGCCTACGCGGACTTCCGCGCGTGGCTGGCCGCGATGCGGATCGGCAGGGGCTGATCAGGCGAGCGAGTCGACCACCTTCGTGATGCGCGCCTGCAGTCGCCGCAGCTGCAGCCCCTGGTCGTCGAGGCGGCGGGCGATGGAGTTGACCGCGTCGCACGAGCCGGTCTCGTGCAGGCTGCGGGCATCGATCTGGAGGTCATCGCCGGTGCGGCCGATGGACGCGGCGATGGTCGTGAGCTGGGTGGTGAGATCGTCGAGTTCGCTGCGGACGCCGGCGAGCCCCATGGTGTTCCCTACTTTCCGCCGCAATCGGGTGTGCGGCAATGCGCCGCGGTGCGGCTCTCGACGACCCACCCGCTTGACCCTAGGTGGACCGTTCACCTGCACAGTAGGTGGCGGCTGTGACCGGTGTGACTAATTGCAGGTGACCGTCGCGTGTCCGTTACCCGACGATTCGGCTGTCGCACAGGTTATTCGTCGCGGAACGCGCCGTGCCGCCCCGCACCGTCGGAGAATCGGGTGGCGCCCGCGACGGCGCCGTCTGCGAGGGAGGCGAGCCCGTACCGGTACTCGATCGCGAGGGCCTCGGCCTCGGACTCCGCTTCCCCGTCGAGCATCGACAGGCGATCGTTGCGCAGGCAGGTCTGCGGGAATCCAGCGAGCTGCTGTCCGAGCTCGACGGCGGCCTCCAGGGCCGTTCCGGGTTCGACGGTGCGGTTGACCAGGCCGATCGCCTCGGCCTCGACCGCGTCGACGGGGCGCCCAGTGAGGATGAGGTCCATCGCGCGGCTCGCGCCGATGAGCCGGGGCAGTCGCACGGTGCCGCCGTCGATGAGGGGCACTCCCCAGCGGCGGCAGAAGACGCCGAGAACCGCGTCGGTGGCCGCGACCCGCAGGTCCGCCCAGATGGCGAGTTCGAGGCCGCCGGCCACGGCGTGCCCCTCGATCGCGGCGATGACCGGCTTACTCAGCCGCATCCGCGAGATGCCCATCGGCGCGTCCCCGTCAGGCTCCACGCGGTTCGGGGTACCGGCGGCGACGGCCTTGAGATCGGCTCCTGCGCAGAAGATCCCACCCCGCCCGTGCAACACGGCGACGGAGGCGTCCGGGTCGGTGTCGAAGGCGCGGAAGGCCTCGGCGAGGGCCTCGGCGGTGGCGCGGTCGACGGCGTTGCGCACGGCGGGGCGGTCGATCTCCACGACGGTGACCGGTCCGCGCCGGCTGACGACGACGCTCATGACGACGTGGGCCCGTGAACGGCGGAGCCGGTGGCGATCCCGGTGACCGTGCAGACACCGAACCGGCCCTCGCGGTCGAACATGCTGGCCGAGGAGATGCTGATGCCGTCGACGATGACGAACTGGTCCGCCTCCAGGCCGATCTCGTCGCCGCGGGGGGCGCGGGCGATGGCCATGGAGACGTCGCCATTGATGGTCTCGACGCCGCCGGTGCCCATGCCGGTCACCAGGTTGGTGCAGTCGGAGACCATCGCGGCGCGGGCGAAGGGCGTCGTCTCCTCGCCGTCGAGAACGCGCCACCCGCGGGTCCAGACGCGCTTGCGCTCGGCCGTAGCCCAGCGCTCCGGGGTGTCCGACGAGACGTACTCCCCGCTGCCGCCTGCCATCGCGAGCCGCGGGGCGCCGGGTGGAGGCGGGGCGGGCAGGTGCGGATCGGACCAGACGACACCGTCGGGCTGCGGGGCCCGGTGGTAGAAGGTGACAGCGGCCCGGACGACGGTCTTGTCGTTCTGGATGATCTCCGCTTCCGCGACGCGGATGCGACGGCCCGAGCGGACCAGGCGGGTGCGCACGTCGACGTGGCCCGAGCGGACCATGCGGAACATGTCGCAGTGCCAGCGGGTTCCGACGAGGCCCTCTCCGAACTCGGAGTCGAGGACCTGCGCGAGCAGGCCCGCGATCGCCGGCCCTGACAGGGTGCCGGGCGCCCAGCGGCCCTCCGCGGCGGGCAGCGAATCGAAGCCGCCGCCGCTGCGGGCGAACTGCGCGGATACCTTCGGGGTGGTCATTCCATTGGGTTTACCAGGCGCCGCCGCGAGCCCTGTACCCGCATCCATCGGAACGCCGCCGCGGACGTCGCCATGCGGTACTGATGGAGCATGGGCGATTCGTTCTTCGTGAAGATATGGCCGCGGCTGGTGCGCAACGAGCCGCCACTGCTGACCGAGCTGCGGCGACGCAACCTGGCCGGGCTGTCGGGCCGGGTCCTGGAGGTGGGCGCGGGCACCGGCACGAACTTCGCGCTTTACCCGCCGGAGGTCACGACGGTGGTCGCGCTGGAGCCCGAGGACGCCCTGCGCTCGGAGGCCGCGCAGGGCGCCGACACGCGCATCGAGGTGCGGCCCGAGCGGCTCGACGAGTACGTCGCCGCTACGCCCTTCGACGCCGTCGTCTTCAGCCTGGTCCTGTGCTCGCTGCCCGATCCGGAGGGCGCGGTCCGGCAGGTCCGCGGGTTCCTGCGGCCCGACGGCGAGCTCCGCTTCCTCGAGCACGTCGCCGCGCGCGGCGGGATGCTGGAGGGCCTGCAGAAGGCGGCCGACGCCACCGTCTGGCCGCGGCTGTTCGGGAACTGCCACGCGCATCGCGACGCCGTCGGGCTCATCAGCGGGGCCGGCTTCGCCGTAACGACGGTCGAAGACAGGATGCTGGCGCCCGCGTGGGTGCCGATCCCGACGTCGCCACTGGTCCTCGGCCGCGCGCACGCCTGAGGATCTGCGCAGTCGCGTCAGCGACGATCGCTGCCCTCACCCCCGCGCGGATTCGATCAATCGCACCAGCGTCGCGGCCTCGTCGCCGTCCAGTTCTAGGAGCGGCCGACGGGGCGTACCGGCTGGAATCCCCGTTCGAGCGAGCCCGGCCTTCACCGTCGTCGGCAGGCCGCGCGCCACGATGAACTGCAGGAGCGGCTCGATCCGAGCGAAAACCCCCTCGGCGGTGGAGATATCACCGTCCACGACTGCGGCGTGGAACGCCGCGATCTGCTCGGGGATCAGACACGGTGCAGCGGTACACCATCCCGCCGCGCCCGCCCGGAAGGCCTCGAGAGCGAGCGGGTTGCTGCCGTTGAAGAACGGGAGCGAACCACCACTGAGCTCGCGGAGGCGATGCATCCGCTCGACGTCTCCGGTCGATTCCTTGACCATCGTGATGTTCTCGACGTCGCGCACCAATTCCCAGAGCTGTTCCGGGGCGAGATCGATACCCGCCGTGGCGGGGTTGTTGTAGACCATGACGGGAATGCGCACGGCCCCGGCGATCGACTCGAAATGGCGCTGCACCTCGAGCTCGGTCAATCGCCAGTACGAGACCGGCAGCGCCATGATCGCATCCGCGCCGAGGGACTCCGCGATCCGTGCACGGCGGACCGCACCGTCAGTGGTCAGGTCCGAGACACCGACCACCGTCGGAGCGCGACCGGCGACGTGGCGAATGGTGCTCGCGGCCGTCTCGGTCCATTCAGTGAGGTCCAAGTAGGCCGCTTCGCCGGTACTCCCGAGCGGCGCGACGGCGGACGCGCCTCCGTCGAGCAGTCGGTCGATGATCGCGTGCAGCGCTGTGTGGTCGATGCGACCGCCCGCCGTGAACGGCGTGACGGGATAGGCGACGATGCCGTGGATGGTCATCAGATCTCTCCTCTGGTAGGTCGGTCAGACGGTGTCGGGGTGATTGCGCAGGGCGCGCCGGGCGTAGTACTGGAAGTTGGCCTCACTGCGGCGCGGGCTGAGCGTCCAGTCGTGGGCCTCCTGCGCGAGTCGCGGTGGCAGAGCCTTGATCTCGCCCGCGCTCATCGCGAGTAGCTGGAGCCGGGCGGCACGTTCGATCAAGTGCGCGAGGGAGCAGGCCTCCTCGATGGTCGCGCCGACCACGAGCTGTCCGTGGTGCGCCAGCAGGATCGCCCGCTTGTCACCGAGCGCGGCCGAGATGATCTCCCCCTCCTCGTTGCCCACCGGAACGCCCGGCCAATCGGGAAGGAATGCGCAGTCGTCGTACAGCGGCGCGATGTCCATTTGCGAGATCTGGAGGGGCACCTCCAGCATCGACAGCGCGGCGACGTGCAGCGGATGGGTGTGGATGATGCAGTTGACGTCCGGCCGGGCGCGGTAGATCCAACTGTGGAAACGGTTGGCGGGATTCGCCATCCCCTCTCCCTGTAGGACGGTGAGGTCCTCGTCCACCAGCAGGAGATTGCCGCTGGTGATCTCGTCGAAGCCGAGTCCCAGACGCTGGGTCCAGAACGTCGCTGCCGCCTCGCCCCGCGCCGAGATCTGGCCCGCCAGGCCGGCGTTGTGACCGTCGTCGAAGAGCGCCCGACAGGTGAGCGCGAGCTTCTCTCGGTCATTCCACTCGCGAACGGCGATCTCGGATCGCATCGCTGCGTGCGCGGTGTCCATCAGTTCCTGCTTGCCGAGCTTCATCGTTGACGCCATGGTCTATTCCGCCTCTCCGGTGGTGCATCGTTCGACGAAACCCACGATAGGACACTTGTGTCCTATCGTCAACTTGAGTCTTATGCAGCACGTGTTGCCGCGGCGTGTACCCTCCAAGGGGCCGTCGACCGAGAGGTACACCCATGTCTGCGATGCTCCGCGCGCACCGCCTGAGCGCCGGAATGACACTGGAAGCCCTCGCCGACCGGGTCGGCGTCACGAAGAGCTATCTGTCGAAGGTCGAGCGGGGAAAGAGCTCGCCGTCGATCGCGATCGCTCTGCGGATCGCCGAGACGCTCGGCGTGGACGCCGCCGATATCTTCGGCACCCCGGACGCGGAACAGCCGGGCACCGTCACCGTCGAACGCGCTGCGCAGCGGATCGACCCGGCGTCCGCCCCACTGCCGATCCACGACCCCATCGCGGCCGTCGTCCCGGGCAAGCAGATGCACCCGTTCGTCGTTTACCCGACTCAGATCGGCGGCAGTCCGGTGCACCACGAGGGGGACGAGCTGGTGTACGTCACCGCGGGCTCCATCAGACTCATCGTCGACGACGAGACCACGGTTCTGCACGTAGGCGATTCGGCCTACTTCGACGCCCGGCGCCCGCACCGCCTCACGGCCGAGCCCGGCACCCCCGCTACGGCCTTGGTCGTCACGACGATCGGCCACCACCACCCGCACTCGCACGACGGAACCGAGGACGCATGACGATCGACGCCGCCGCGCTGGGCCTCGACACCCGGCTGACGCTGCTCGCCTCCGGCCTGGTCTTCCTGTGGGCGCTGGCGCTCGGAGTGTGGAAGTACCACGGGATCATGACTTCCCCGGGGCACCACGCGCACATCTACGTGGACATCGCGCATCGCGCCGCGCTGCTCTACTCCTTCGCGATCGCGCTGGCTGCGGTCTTCGTGGAGCTCAGCGCGTGGCCGCAGTGGGTGGACTTGACGGCTGCCGCGATCCTGGTGTTCTTCTTCGTCGCGGCGATCGCCAGCTACTGCTGGCACGGTGCGCGCCGCGACACCGAGAACCAACTCGCCCCGCCCGGCCCCGGAGTGCGAGGCTTCATGGTGGCGCTCATCGTCGCCGAGATCGGAGCCTTCACGGTCCTGCTCACTGGATTCGTCGCGGCCTGGTGACCGCCGCCGGTGCAGCGGCGGTCAGGCGGCCTGCCCGCACGTGCACTGGCATTCGGTGAGCGTGCCGCCCGCCGCAGCTGCGTGCCGCCACGCCGAGCTGCCGGCCACCAGGGCGGGCTCGCGCTCCGGAGTACGGTCCTCCGCGGCCGACGGTGCCGCGCCGGCCGCGTCCCCGTCCGCGCCCACCGGCACGGCGAGTGTCGACGGCGTGCGGCGCCACAGTGCGGGCGCGAGGACCGCTCCGGCAGCGGCGATTCCGGCGAGAAGAGCCCAGGCCGGGACCAGCCCGAAGCGGTTCGCGCCCCAGCCCGAGATCGGGTAGGCGATGAGCCAGGCGAGGTGTGAGAGGGAGAACTGCGCGGCGAAGACGGCGGCCACGTCGCGGGGTGCCGCGGCGGCACGCAGGGCCTTTCCGGTGGGCGTGATCGCCATGGCGGAGCCGGAGCCGCTGGCGAACCACACCATTGCGGTCAGTGCCCACGACGGGGTGTCGGCGACCGCCATCGCGACGGCACCGGCGGCCGAGGTGGTGAGCAGCGCTGCGCCCGTGAGCATCACGGACCGCTCGGAGAACCGGTCCAACAGGCGCGGGACGGCCAGCGCCACGAGCAGGGTGCCGCCGCCGGAGGCGGCGAGCATCCAGGCGACCTGGGATTCGCTGCCGCCGAGGCGGTCGCGGACGTAGTTGACGGTGTTGACCACCACGATCGAGCCGGCCGCAGCCACCGCGAAGTTCACCGCGAAGACGCCGCGCAGGCTCGGGGCGCCGGCGAACAGCCGTACCCCGGACAGGATCCGCTCAGCGGGGCCGCCCGCGGGCGCCGAGCGCGCGTCGGGCACCGTCGCCCGGAGCACCAGGAAGGCGGAGACGACGAATCCGACTGCGGTGCCGAGGAACAGGACGTCGAAGTCGATGAGCAGGAGTGCGAGCGCGGCGACGACGGGGCTGACCAGGCTCTCCATCGTGTACGCGACCTGCGACGCGGACAGCGCCGTGGTGTAGTCGCGCTCGTCGGTGATGATGTCCGGAATTACGGCCTGGAAGGTCGGCGTGAACGCCGCCGACGCCGCCTGCAGGGTACCGATGAGCACGTAGATCTGCCAGACCTCGGTGACGAAGGGCAGCGCGAGGACGATGCCCGCGCGCACCACGTCGAGCGCCACCAGGAAGGCCCGCCGCGGGAGCCGGTCGACGTAGGCCGCGGCGATCGGAGCGATGACCACGTACAGCACCATCTTGATGGTGAGCGCGGTGCCGAGCACGACGGCGGCCGACGACCCGGCGATCTCGTACGCGAGAAGGCCCAGCGCGACGGTGGTCAAGCCGGTGCCCAGCAGGGCAACGACCTGCGCGCTGAACAGCAGCCGGAAGTCGCGGTTGGCGAAGGGACCCACGGTATCTCCTGAGTTCGATTCGGGCGTAGTGGAATCGGATCAGTGGTGGTGCGCAGCGTGATGACTGCTGTGCGGGCCGGCGTGCGTGACGGGCTCCGCACCGTCCGCGGGCTCCTCCGGAGCCTCGGTAGCGGCGGGCTCGCCCGCGACGAGCGTGAAGTCCGCGGTCCGGACGGTGCCGGCGTGCTGGAAGTCGAGGAACAGCCGGTACGTGCCCGCCGACGGAGCCGTGGCGTGGAACCGGATGTCGGGGCCCGCCGGAGTGGCGGGGTCCGAGGGGTCGCCCTCGGGGTGGACGTGCAGGAAGGCGAGGTCGCCGGCGCGCAGCGCGACGAGGTGGCCGTAGGCGGCGAGGTAGGGCTCGAGGTCGGTGACGGGAATGCCGCCGCGGGCGACCCGGGCGCGAAGCTCGGCGCCCTCGCCGGGCAGGAGCGCACCGTCGAGCGTGACGACGTAGTCGTCGACCGTCGAGACCGTGCGGCGCTCGAGCAGGTCGCGGGGCCGGTAGTCGCCGGGAACGGTGACGTCGGCGCCAAGAACGATGCCCACGCCGAGGGCCGTCGGGGCGATGTCGGCGAAGAAGCGCCACACGCCCGGCGTCAGGTCCAGCTCGACCGACCAGGTACCGGCCGCGTCCATGACGGGGTGCACGTGCTGAAAGCCGCTGGTGTCGCGCTGGACGGCGATGAAGTGCAGCCGCTTGTCGTGCTGCTCATCGAACGCGGTGACCGGCGCATCGTCGGGTCCGAGGATCGCGAACTCGACACGGATACGGCCGGCATCGTGGATCGTCAGCGACGGAGTGATGCGGTAGCCCCTCTCCGCGGTCTGCAGCCCCTGCGGAAACGGTGCGGTGGCGTGTGCGCTGTGGTCCATGACGTGCTCCTTCGGCGTGCGTGCGCGGCGGATCAACCGTCGTGCGGGTACCCCCTGAGGGTACTTGGATTTATACCCCCTGGGGGTATCTACGTCAACCGTCTTCACGACACGGACACACCGATGGGTTCGTCCGCCTGCGGCGGATTCGCGCGGCGTCAGTCGTTGGGCACCGCCGCGAGGCGCGGCTTGGAGTAGTACAGCGTCAAGCTCAGCCAGCTTCCGTCCTCGGTGATCTCGTCGTGCATCACGAGGTCCTCCACCTCGATGGTGCCCAACGCCTCGACGGTCTCAGCGAACCGACGCAGCAGCGCCGGCAGGTCGTCCTGGCCGGCGCCCCTCGGGTTCCCCTGCGAGATGGATCTCAGCAGCGTGCGGTCATCAGCCATACCGCGATGGTGCCACGGTCATCGCGCCTGATCGAGCCTGTTTCTACCCAGGTATCTTCGCCGAAGCCCGCACGAACGCGATGTGGCCGCCCCGGATCGCTCCGGGACGGCCACATCACAACTGCTGCTTGCTCTGAGCGCGTGTCCGACTAGTACTCCCCGAGCGTGACGGTCTCCGTCACGGTGAGCAGTTCCTGATCCTCCTGAGCAGGATCCGACGCCTGCTGCTGCACGGGCCCGCCGACCGCCAGGCGCAGGCCGCCGGCTCGCGCGAAGGCGTCGCGCACACTCCAATAGGTGCTCGTCTTCGGCGTTCCCGCCGGAGCGTTCTCGGACTCAACCGTCCGATGGCCGCCCTCTGTTCGAGCGCGGCCATCGAACTTCCTGCAGCTTCCCGGGAGCAACGCTTCGTGCGCGACCAGGCCGGTCGGTACTGTTTGTTAATTGACGACCGTGGTCGGCGCGGTGGGCATCACTGCGGGGTCCGACGTGAACACTGCGATCTCCTCGGCTGCGACCGCACGTCGCGGATCGACGCGACCTCCGCCCTTGTTGGTGGTCGCCAGCCGCAGTCCGCCGCCGGCGCGGGCCAGTACATCCCGCAAGCTCACATACAAGGTCGCCTGTCGGGTGGCCGGTACACGGTCGTCGGTCGCCTCGGTAGCGATCGCCACTGCTGCGCCATCGGACAGGCGCACCAACGGGCCGCCGCTGTCACCCGGGCGCGACCTGATGTCGGTCAGAATCCGGTTCGGTGTCACAGCGCGCACGACGCCGCAACGCCACCCCGAGCTGATCCCCTGCTGGCACACCCGATCTCCCACGCGGGCATCGCCAACCACGCTCTGCCGCACAGGCCCGCGCGTCGATACTGTCGGCACCGACGGCAGCAGGTCCACTACCGCCCAGTCCGGCGAGGTGAAGTCGTCCTCCGCCGGGTTCGACGACTGCGACACCACTCCTACCTGGCGTAGTGCACCCGCGCGTCCCGGCGTCGGAGCGCCCACCAGCTGTCCCCGACGACCACAATGCCCCGCCGTCACGGCAACCCGACGACCATCAGGCCGCTCCGCCACGAAGCCCACCGTGCACTCGCGCGTGCGAACGCGCCCGTCCGCACGTCGCTCCTGCACCACACCAATCTCCGAACCGGGCCCCACCACCGGCATCGCCACGCGTGCACCACCAGGAGAGGGCGCGGGAGCGGCAGACGCCGTACCCGGAACGGTAAGGCCGACAAGTGCAGCAGGGACTGCTACCGCCAGCACGGCGGAGCGAGAGAGGTGTCGCATCAGTTTTTCTCCAGTCATCGAATCGACAGTTGAGTCAAGAACGGCGATCGAATCGCGCGCCGAGCGGGTTCGTGTTCAGCACACCGAAGACGATCCAGGTGAAGTAGTTAACCAGCGGAACGAAGGAGAGTAGGTACAGCCAGCCGGAGAGGTTCGCATCGTGCAGGCGGCGCACCGACACTGCGATCCACGGCACCAGCAGCGCCAGGCCGACCACAACCATGATCAAACCGACGACGCCTGCGGCGGCGTCTCCGTCACCACCGGTCGCAGTGGCAATGATGCCTGCAATGAGCGCGACCACGATGACGAGCAGGAAGTTGACCAGGGCGGCCCACCAGTACTCGCTCTTGGACGCTCGCCCCGAGAAGTTCGTGTAGTTGCGGAAGAACCGGCTCACGCCCTGGCCGAACGTCGCACCGTAGAGCGGCAGCGTTAGGTCATCGGGGTCCTGGGCACCAGGGTTCGCTCCCGGACCGGGGAACCCGCCGTAGCCTCCCGCCGCGGGATACGCGGGCGGGTAGGGCTGACCCGCGAATGGATACTGCCCCTGCTGCGGTTGTCCGCCGCCGAACTGCTGCCCGGGCTCACCTTGGCCGCCGCACGGCGGTTGTCCATACGTCACTAGCATTCCCCCCTGAGGTGCGTAATCCTCCGTGCAAGCTGCGGCGAGACCGAGGTGGATGACCACGCCGTGAAGCCACATCCGCAATGTAACACTTAACCACAACAAATCGCGCGCCAGTGTCCCCGGCGCACCGCCCCAGCCGACAATGCGACCCGCACGGCGGAACGCGTTCTCGTTCTGTCCGGAAATGAATACGGCAAAACCGACGCTTTGATTTCTCGCACAACGGGTGGGTGGGTGATGATGGCGGCATGCGTGCCGACTTCCATCAGCGCCTCAACGAGCTGGGTACCACTCTTGTTGCGATGTGCGGTGTTTCGGCCGACATCCTTGCTGCGGCCAACGCCGCATTCAATGACACTGATCCGATCGCAGCAGACCGGGCGATCGCGCAATCCAAACGGCTGACCGACATGCGCGAGCCGGCCGAGTCCCAGGCAATGTCGTTGTTGACGCTCCAGGCGCCAGTGGGGCGGGACCTACGCCAGGTCGTGGTGAGTATTCACTTGATCGGCGACCTGGTTCGGATGGGGCAACTGGCCAGACATGTTGCCGAGATAGTGCACCGGAACCACCCAGTCGAGTCTGCGGGCGCTGGGCGACCAATACTGACGCGGATGGGGCAGGCGGCTCTCGAGCTCGCGACGACTGCCCGCCGCGCTCTCGTCGCGCAGGATCCGGAGACCGCAGCCGCGATCGACATCGGCGACGAGCTGATTGATTCACTCGCGGCGGAGTTGGCGACCGTCCTCACGACAGATAGTGAGGTCGCGGTTCCCGAGGCGGTCGATGCGATCCTGTTGTGCCGGTTCTATGAGCGCTACGGCGACCATGCGGTCGCGGTCGGCAGGCGCATCGCCTTCCTGGCGACCGGAGCGTTCCCGGAGGTGGACCGGCCGAACCACCCTCGTCCAGGCGGTGCAGCCACATGACGATCGCCAGTTGCTCAACCGCATGTAACCGACGAGCGGGCATCACGGACCGGGGTCAAACCCTAGTGCGGGACCGGCCGCGCTCGGTGATCACGATGCGAGATCGCAGCAGGGTCGCCTGATACGACGCGCGCAGAACTTTGGATCAGGCCAAGTCAGAACCTGGCAGGGCGACAGGTTCACTGCTGAACTATGCCGATGGGATCACCCGAGCCAGACGACGAAGACGGAGCGGTCGAATCTGCGATCGAGTGGATCGACGCGTCCAGCCACCTGGACGTTGGGGAAGGCCTCCGGATCGCCTACCGCCGTCGCGGGGAGGGGCCGGCGATCGTCCTGCTTCATGGATTCCCGACATGGTCGTACGACTATGCGATCGTCGCTGACGACCTCTCGCGTGACCATACGGTGATCACGCTCGACTTCTTGGGCTATGGCGCGTCGGACAAGCCCCGGAATCACCAGTATTCGGTGGCTTCGTCAGCGGACGCCGTCGCCGCGGTCCTTGCTACGGAGCAGATCACGGCGGCGTGGTTGGTAGTCCATGACTACGGATCGATCGTTGCGCAGGAGATTCTCGACCGCCGCCGCCGCGCGGTGCTGCCCTACTCGATCACCGGTGTCGATGTGCTCAACTCCGGAATCGTTTACGCCGCATACCGGCCCACACAGACACAACGCGCACTGAGCGCCCCCATCGTAGGTGCTCTCCTGGCCAGGCTGGTCAGCCGACGAACCCTCAAGCACGCCGTCGACGGTGTCCGGGCGCATCCCACATCGGAGGCTGAATTCGACGAGCTCTGGGTGGGGATCGCACGCTTCCAAGGGCACCGGATCACAGACCGGCTTCTCGGCTACAACGCCGAACGAGCCGTTCACCACACACGATGGGAGACGGCCCTCAAAGCTTGGGAGGGCCCACTTCACCTGATCTGGGGCCTCGAGGATCCCGTGTCCGGTGCCCATGTGCTCGCAGCCGCGCAGGAACAACTGCCACAGGCGAAGATCACCCGCCTTGAGGGTGTCGGTCACTTCCCCCAGTCCGAGGCACCCGCAGCTGTCTTGGCCGCCCTCCGCTCACACCTCTACCACTAGCCGCGTGCGAGACCGCCGCGATCACCCCCGCCGCGGATCGGTCCCCGTCACGGAGAACCCACCCATCTCCTGCGGCTCATCAAGGCTCGCGCCAAGCTCAGACAGCCAAACATCGCCGTCCGGATCTGCATTTTGCGTGCGCGAACCCCAGTGTCCATACATCGCCAGCAGGGCAGCGCCGACGCAGAGAGCAGCGAGCAATATCGATGCGGCCACGTGTCCGAGCGCCAGCTCCCACGCCGCCAACCCGAAAAGCACAATCGGCGCACCGACGAACAACGCCTGCCAGGCCCGAGTCCGCCTCGGGCGGTCCGACTGATCCCACAGGCTTACGCACACCGCCGCAGACAGGCCCGCGATGACAAGTTGCCCGAGAGCCAGCGTGAGCACCGCCAGCGCGCCTGCAACAAGGGCAGGCGCGTCCCACCTGTTTCGATTTCGCGAATCCATAGTGCTTGATCTTAAACACTGCGGGCACTCGCCTCACTCCGACGCGCTCTTGCCAGCAATCCCAGCCCCGCCCGACAAGTAAGGCCCCTGGCCAGCATCTCTGCTGATCAGGGGCCCTGCTGTCGTCTCAACCAACGAGTCGGGGTGGCGGGATTCGAACCCACGACCTCTTCGTCCCGAACGAAGCGCGCTACCAAGCTGCGCCACACCCCGTGGTGACAACCTGCAATAGATTACTACAGCCACCGTCGGGCGGGAAATCCGCAGGTCAGGCCTGCACCGCCTCCGGGGCGATGACGGGGCCCAGCTCCACCTCCCGGTCGCGCACCGGCGCGCCGACGAGGGTGAGCAGCGAGGCCTCCGGGCGGCAGAAGGTGCGGAACGGCGCCCACGGCGACGTGCCGAGCCCCGCGCTCACGTGCAGCTTCATGTGCGCGCCCCACGCGGACGCGCCCTTCACGCGCGACCGGTCCAGCCCGCAGTTGGTGATCAGGGCGCCGTACACCGGCAGACACAGCTGCCCGCCGTGGGTGTGGCCGGCGAGCGCGAGATCGTAACCGTCGTCGGCGAACCGGTCGAGCACGCGCGGCTCCGGCGAGTGGGTCAGGGCGAGCCGCAAGTCGACGGACTCGTCGGCGCGGCCGGCGATGGTCTCGTACCGGTCCCGCTCGATGTGCGGATCGTCGACGCCTGCCACCTGGATCGTGACCCCGCCTGCCTCGAGCCGCCGTCGCTGGTGCGTCGCGTCCAGCCAACCGCGCTCGGCGAAGGCGGCCCGCAGGTCCTGCCAGGGCAGAGGCTCGCCGTGCTTGCGCTCGTGGTTCTTGTCGAAGTACTTCGCCGGGTTCTTCGGCGTCGGCCCGAAGTAGTCGTTGGAGCCGAACACGAATAGACCAGGAAGGCCCAGCAGCGGGCCCAGCGTCTGCACCACCGACGGAACGGCACGCGGGTGCGAGAGGTTGTCGCCGGTGTTCACCACCAGGTCCGGCCCGAGCGCGGCCAGCTCCTGCACCCATGCCTGCTTGCGCCGCTGGCCTGGCGTCATGTGCAGGTCCGAGATGTGCAGGATCCGCAGCGTGGGCGTGCCGGGCGGCAGGATCGGCAGCGTGTGCTCACGCAGCGTGAAGGCGTTGCGCTCGAAGACTCCTGCGTAGGCGACAGAGGCGACGCCCGCGCCCGCCAGCCCGGCGCCGGCCTTGAGAAGAGGATGAACTGCCATTCCCCCAGGATACTCAGCTGCCGCACCCTCGCACACTGCGTAACGTAGACCTCATGTCAGAAGTGAAGGCCGCGATCCGTGACGACCTCAAGACCGCGATGAAGGCCAAGGACGTGCTGGTCACCGGCACGCTGCGTATGCTGCTGTCGGCGATCCAGAACGAGGAGACCTCCGGCACGGCGCACGCGCTGACCGACGAGGAGTTCCTCAAGGTGGTCGCGCGCGAGGTGAAGAAGCGCGGCGAGGCCGCCGAGATATTCGAGGCCAACGACCGCGCCGAGCTCGCCGCCAAGGAGCGGGCCGAGGCCGAGGTCATGTCCCGCTACCTGCCGAAGCAGCTCGGCGACAACGAGCTGGCGTCCCTCGTCGACGCCGCGGTCGCCGAGGTGACCGCGGAGCTCGGAGAGGCGCCGACGGTACGCCAGATGGGCCAGGTCATGAAGGTCGCCAACGCGAAGGCCGCGGGCGCCGCGGACGGCAAGCGGCTCTCCTCCGCCGTCAAGGCGAAGCTCGCGTAGTGGCAAAGGTGCGCCGCCCCGGCGCAATCTGGCTGTGGTTCCTCGCCTCGCTCGCCGCGGGCGCGGGGGCCATCGCCCTGTATGTGACGGCGATCATCCAGTGCTCGGCTCTGCTGGGCACCACCGGCTACCCGGGTAACTTCGCCGCGTCGCCGCTGGGCATGCGCACGATCACGATCCTGGTCATCGCGATCGCCGGGCTGGTGATCGTCGCGGCGATGGCCTTCACGGGCCTGTTCGCGCTGTTCGGGCAGCGCTGGGCGACGGTGCTCTACGGGCTCGCCGTGTTCGTCGGTTTCCTGTGCGCCGCCGCGGCGGTGCTGCTCGGCAACGAACGCGACTACAGCGATCCGGTGAGCCGGTTCGGTGTCGACCACAACGGCGCACCCCTGGCGGGCCTGCCCATGTGGGGCGCCCTGATCGTCATGTTCCTGATGCTGTTCTCGCTGGCACTCACCCGCCCGGTGTACCGGTACGCGGTGGAGCGCAGCGGCGGGGCGTGACTCAGAGCGCGCCGAGGGCGTAGCCGCCCCACACCGCGACGACGCTCGCGCCGAGCGTCATCAGCCCGTACACCGCACCGTCGCGGTACTGCTTGTCCCGCAGCAGGATCAGGGTCTCGACGGTGGCCGTGCTGAAGGTCGTGTAGCCGCCGCACACTCCGGTGCCGAGCACGGCCAGCGCCGTCCCACCGAGCCCTCCCCCGGCGACGAGTCCGGCGAGGAGGCCCAGCACGAACGAGCCGGAGATGTTGATCGCCGCCGTGGCCCAGAAGGACAGGCGGGCGCGGAAGGCACCGTCGACGAGGTAGCGCACGACGGCCCCGAGGCCACCGCCGAGGCAGATCAGCACGGTGGTCATCGGCGCACCACCGCTGCGCCGGCCAGGGCCGCGACGAGGCCGAGGAGCACCGACGCACCGGCGTACAGGGCACCGACGGCCGGGGCCGCGTCGTGGATGTCCAGCGCGAACGCGCTGTAGGTGGTCAGGCCCCCACAGAAGCCGGTGCCGAACAGCAGCCGGATGCGACGGTGCCGCTCGTCGTCAGGCCGCTGGGACAGAGCCTCGACGATGCCGCCGAGGAGGAACGCGCCGACCATGTTCACCGTGAACGTGGACCACGCAAAGGGGCTGTGCGGCAGCCAGTGCCCCACCTCGGCTCGGACGAAGGTGCCGGCCGCACCGCCCAGGAAGACCAGTCCCAGGGCGGCGGGCCGCAGCAATGCGCTCAGCTGTCGGTCAGACCGCGGTGGTCAGGTCGACGTCGATGTTGCCGCGCGTGGCGTTGGAGTACGGGCACAGCTGGTGCGCCTTGGCCACGAGGGCCTCCGCGTCGGCCTGGGCGAGGCCGGGCAGCGTGGCCTTGATGGCGGCGTTGATACCGAAGCCGGACTCGGTCTTGCCGAAGCCGACGGTGACGTCGACGGTGGTGTCGTCCGGGACGGCCACCTTCTCGTTGCGGCCGACGGCGCGGATCGCACCCAGGAAGCAGGCTGCGTAACCGGCGGAGAACAGCTCCTCCGGGTTGGTGCCCTCGCCGTTGCCGCCCATCTCCTTCGGGGGCCGGGTGTCCAGGTCGATGCGGCCGGTGGCCGACTTCACGTGCCCGTCGCGACCGCCACCGGTGGCGGTCGAGGAGATGGTGTAGACGACGTCCAAGCTCATATCCGGCGCTCCTTCGCGTTGTGCCCGCCCGGTCGGGCGGGGTTCCCTCTCGACAGTAGTCCGAGTCACAGCCGGTCTCCGGCCGATGTCCTTATCCGCAGCCGGGCGGTCGCTCAGGGCGCGCAGTCAGGGCAGTATCCCCAGAAGGTGACCTCGGCCTCGTCGATGACGAAGCCGTGGTCGTCGTCGGCGGTGAGACAGGGCGCGGCGCCGACGGCACAGTCGATGTCGACGATCGTGGCGCACGACCTGCACACCAGGTGGTGGTGGTTGTCAGCGACGCGGGCCTCGTACCGGACGGCCGAGCCCGCGGGCTCGATGCGGCGGAGCAGCCCCTTCTCGGCACACACCCGCAGGACGTCGTAGACGGTCTGCGTGGCGACGGTGCCGAGCCTGCCGCGCAGGTACTCGGCCACATCGTCGGCGGTGGCATGCGGGTGCCCGTCGAGGTAGCCGAGCGCGGCGACGCGGGGCGCGGTGATCCGCAGCCCCACGGCCCGCAGCCGGTCCTCGGCGGTGTCCACCTCACTCATGCGAACTAGACTACGCCCGATTTTGGAATGATTCCAGGGTCGATCGACAGGTGTGAGCAGCAAGGGGATCTGACGCCGGATCGACGCCACGGGGGAGATGGTGACCTCCCCCGTCCACGCGGTCAGGGGCGTCCCTGATCTGCGCGAGCTCGGCGGCGACGGCTTCCACTCACGCCCGCCGATTGTGCCGCTTCCCGTCGCGGCTGCGGCGCGATGAGGCTGGCTAGACTCCGGCGCATGGACCTCATCCGGCACCTGCGCTTCTTCGTCGCGGTCGCCGAGGAGCAGCACTTCGGCCGCGCCGCCGACCGGCTCGGGATCACGCAGCCGCCGGTCTCGGCGGGCCTGCGCCGGCTCGAGGAGGCCCTGGGGGTCACCCTCATCGACCGGAGCCGACGGGGCACCGACCTCACCCCCGCGGGCCGCGAGCTGCTCCCCCGTGCCCGGGTCATGGTCCGCGACGCCGACCGGTTCGTGGCCGAGGCTGCGCGCCTCGGCGCTGGGACCGGGGAACGCCGAGTCGCCCTCTGCGATGCGCTCGGCGGAGCGGTGGCCGCCGCCTGCGCCGCCGCGTTGGCGCCCGGGGTCGACGGTGCGCCGCTGACCCTCTCGGCCGGAGCCTCTCCCCAGCTGGCGCGAGCCGTCGCCGAGGACCTGCTGGACATCGCCGTGGTAGAGCACCCCGTACTCGGGGACGGCGCACCGTCGGGGCCAGTGATCGCACTGCCGCGGGACTTCCTGGTGCCCGAGGGTTTCCGGTCGCCGCGCCTGCGCGATCTGTCGGCGCTCGCGGTCGCGCTGCCGCCGCGCGCGGCCAATCCGCCCGCGGCGGACCTCCTGCTGGACCGGCTGACGGCGCGGGGCATCACGTCGACGGTGCTCATCACAGAGAACGAGGCCGCAGCGCACGCCGCCGTCGCCGCGGGCCTGGCGTTCACGCTCGTCGCCGCAGGGGACGGTAGTCCCGCCGGGACCGCGCGCCGCTCGGCGACCGACTTCCCGTTGCGGGTCAAGGTCCTCGGCCGCCGCGACCACCCGGACGCGGCACGACTGGAGTCGGTGCTGTGGCGGTTGGCGCGATGACCGCGGCTGAGCGGATCGACGCCGTCTTCGCCGACGCGGGGTGCAACGGATGGCTCCACGCGCGCGTCGTGGGACACCCGTCCGGCCCGGCGGCCGCTTTGTCGCTCGGCGGCGAGCAGCCGGTCGTCCCCGCGTCGGTCTACAAAGTGGTGCTCCTGGTCGCGGCAGCGCGCGCCGTCGACGCCGGGCGGCTCGATCCCCGTGCGCGGGTCCTCGTCGATCCTGCTTCCTCGACGCCCGGGCCGACGGGGATCGCGACGCTGTCGGACCCGGTCGAGATGAGCGTGCGCGACCTGCTGCGCTCGATGGTCGCGGTCTCCGACAACGCGGCGGCGGGCGTGCTCATGCGGCTCGTGGGCCTGGACGCCGTGCAGGCGACCGCCCTCGACCTGGGGCTGCGCGGCACGCGGATCGTGGGCGGCGACGCCGAGATCCAGGCCGCGATGATGGCGGAGACCGACACGCATACCGTCGCCGAGGCGTTCGCGGCACTGGCGGACGACGACCTCGCGCGCCCCGCGCGCGCCTACGATCCGACCTTCGGCAGCGCGACCACGGCCGCGGACATGACCGCGCTGCTCGCCGCGATCTGGTCGGACACCGCGGCGTCCGCCGACCAGTGCGCGTTCACCCGCTCAGCGCTCGCGGGGCAGGTCTTCCGGCACCGCGTCGCCTCGGGCTTCGGCTCTGCACCGTCGATCGCGGGCAAGACGGGCACCCTGGGCGCGCTCCGCAACGAGGTGGCCGTGGTCGAATACCCCGGCGAGCATCCCGTCGCGGTGGCGGTGTTCACGCACGCGGCGCGCAACGATCCGAGCCTGCCCCGCGTCGACGCGGCCATCGGGACCGTCGCGGCGATCGCCGTCGACGCGCTCCGCGTACCGATCGACCTGCACTGATAGCGAATCGCTATCGTCTGCGCCGGTTTCGCTGTTTGGCGGGTATCACCGCGCGCCGGTTGACTGAGGCGCATGCGTTCCACCTTGCTCCCGTCCGCCCACCCCTCCCGCAGCGGCGCGGCGGTCCTCGCGATTGCCGCCCTCGCGGCTTCCCTCGTCGCCTGCTCCGAGGATGACGTGGTGACCAAGTTCGCGACCGCGCTCTCGGCGCGGGACGCCTCGCAGGCCGCAGGCGTCACCTCCGATCCCGAGTCCGCCACGACCGCGCTCCAGGCCACCTTCGACGGCATGGGCGATGCGAAGCCGACCGTCACCGCCGGCAAGGACGGGGAGGACCGGACACTCACGTGGTCGTGGGCACTGCCCCGCAAGCACGGCGTGCGTTTCACTACCAAGGTCGCGGCCGGGGGCGGCAAGGTCACCTGGAAGCCCTCCGTCGTGCATCCCGACGCGACATCCGAGGGCGCGCGGCTGCTCTACGCGGACGAGAAGCCGTACAGCACACCGGTCGTGGACCGGAAGAACGCGCCGTTCTTGACCTGGCAAACGGTGACCGTCGTGAACCTGGACCCGGCGAAGGCCGCCTCCGCGGACGCACTCGCCACCCGGCTCGCCGCCGCCGACCCGACGGTGACCGCCGCCGGCCTGCGGAAGACGGTGGAGGGCAAGGACTCCCCCACGGCCGTCATCTCGCTACGTGCCGCCGACGCGAAGAAGGTCGGGAAGCTCAGCGGGATCGACGGGGTGACCGTGCGCGAGGAGGGACGCCTGCTCACCGCGGCGCCGGTGCTGCGGTCGCCCGTCGTCGCGGGCCTGGAGGAGAAGTGGCGCAGCGCCGTCGACGCCGCGGCCGGGTCCTCCGTCACTGTCGTCGACGGCAACGGCAAGCCACTGCGGCTCGTCGACTCCTTCCCCGCCGCGCCGGTGCAGCCCGTCCGGACCACGCTGGACGCAGGGCTGCAGCGCGCCGCCAACGCCGCCGTCGCCGGCGAGAAGCGCGCGACGATGCTCGTCGCGATCCGCCCGTCGACCGGCGGGATCCTCGCGGTCGCGCAGAACGCGGCCGCCGACAAGCAGGGCCCCGTCGCCCTGACGGGCCTGTACGCGCCCGGCTCGACGTTCAAGACCATCACCACCGCCGCCGCTCTGGACGCGAAGATCACCACGCCCGACGCGCAGCTCGCCTGCCCGGGCCGCGCCACCTTCGGCGACCGCACGATCCCCAACGAGAACGAGTTCGCGCTCGGCACCGTGCCGTTGCACACCGCCTTCGCGAAGTCCTGCAACACGACGATGGCGGGCCTGGGCACGCGGCTCGGCGACACCGCCCTCGCCGACACGGCGAAGCGGTTCGGGCTGGGCGTGGACTTCACCATCCCCGGGATCACGACGGTGACCGGCTCGGTCCCCGCCGCCCGCACCCCCGCCGAGCGCGTCGAGGAGTCGATCGGGCAGGGCCGGGTCACCGCGTCACCCTTCGGCCTGGCGGTCGTCGAGGCCTCGCTCGCGAGCAGCACCATGGTCCGGCCCGCGCTGTTCGAGGGTGAGCCCGCCCCGGCGAACACGCAGCCCCAGCCGATCGACGCCGGCGTCGCGGACGCGCTGCGCACCGCGATGCGCGAGACGGTGACTTCGGGAACCGCGACGGCGCTGCGCGACATCGAGGGTCTCGGGGGCAAGACCGGCACCGCCGAGTTCGGCGACAACACCCACGCGCACGGCTGGTTCGCCGGCATCGTCGGCGACCTCGCCTTCGCGACACTCGTGGTCTCCGGCGAAAGCTCCGGGCCTGCCGTCGCCGTGAGCGGCGCCTTCCTCCGCGGCGCGGGCGGCGACCTTCCCTGATTCGGCTGTGCGATCGCAGTGAACATTGCTAACCTGAAACCCGCATTCGCAAAGAAGGGATTCTCATGGCGCATCGACGATCGCTCGGCAGTCGAGCACTGGCCACCGGCCTCGCCGCGTTCGGCCTGGTCTCGGCGACCTTCGTGTCCCCGATCGCCATCGGCGCGGCAAACGCACTCGAGCCGTGCCCTCAGGGGCAGGCGCCCTTCTGGAACGGCAAGAACTGCGTCCTGCAGCTGTGCACACCGCCCTACAACCCGACGTTCCCGCCGTGCACGATGCCGCCGCCCACCGCTGCGCCGACGGCCGTGCCGACCGCTCCTGCGGCTCCCGGAGCCGTCCCCGGCATGCCGTGACCTAGTATCGGCCCGTGTTCGTCAAGGTGTGTGGGCTGCGGACGCCCGAGACCGTCGACGCCGCGGTCGAGGCGGGCGCCGACGCGATGGGTTTCGTCTTCGCGCCCGGCAGCGTCCGGCTGATCGGCCCCGTCTCGGCCAGGGAGCTGATCGCACGGGTTCCGGACCGCATCGAGACTGTCGGCGTCTTCCGCGGCCAGGCGATCGACGAGGTGCTGCGCCTCGCCCGGGACTCCGGCGTCGACACCATCCAGCTGCACGGCGACGAGCCCGCCGAGCACTTCGCCCGCGCCGCCGAGGGGGGATTCCGCACCATCCGCGCGATCTCCGCCTCCCGATTCACCGCCTCGGGCCACACCGGTGACGGGCGCCTGCTCATCGACGCGACAGTGCCGGGCTCCGGCGCGACCTTCGCCCCCGCGGACCTACCCGTGCCGCCGACCGTCGACTGGCTGCTTGCCGGCGGCCTGCGCCCGGACAACGTCGCCGCGCTGATCGCCGCCTTCGGGCCGTCGGGCGTGGACGTCTCCAGCGGCGTCGAGTCAGCACCCGGGGTGAAGGATCCTGCGCTGATCCGCGCGTTCGTCGCCGCCGCCCGGTCCTGACCTGCGGTTCCCGGTCCGAAGCCATCCCCTACGGGGAGTAGTATTCCGCCTGTGTTCCGCCCCGCCCACCCCGAAGCCGCGCTCCGTGGCGCCGCGGTGGGCACGGTCTCCTTCGCGGCGAGCCTGACTGCGCACGCGTTCGCCATGCGCGGCGGAGGTTCCGCGATGTCGGGCCATTCGATGCCCGGCCACGACATGAGCGCCATGCCGGGACACGACATGTCGACGATGACCGGGCACGCCATGGCCGGGCACGCGATGCACTCGATGCCGGCGATGGACGCGCCCGCCGTTGCTGCGACACCGTCGATCCCCACGACCTCGGTACTGCTCCTCGCCGTCGTGTGCGCGCTCCTCGGGGTGCTCGCCGCGCGGCCACGCACGGCCGGGCCGCGGGCCGCCGCCGCACTGTTGCTGCTCGGCCAGGGTGCGGGCCATCTCGCGCTCGGTGTGACGATGGGCCATCTCGCTGTGAGCCCGACCATGGCCGCCGCGCACCTGGTGGCTGCGGTCACCGCGGGCGCCGCGATCGCCGGAGCCGAGCACGCGCTGCGCGTCGCGCTGGCGACGCTCGCACCCCTGACCCCGACCTGGCGGGAGCGGTCGCGCACCGTCGTCACCCCGGTCTGGACATTCCGCGCCGTCCCGCTCCCCGTGCTCGCGCGGCACGGGGCGCTGCGCGCGCCGCCCGCCTGACACCCCACACCCCGCATCACCCACCCGGATCGGCCCTGCGCCGCCCGGGCTTCCCGCGCGTACGCGCACTACCTCGTGAGGTGTTCCCATGTCAGTGACCGATTCGGCGGCCGAGAACGCGCCGCCGACCGAATCCACTCCACCCGCCGCCCCGCCCGCCCGGGCCCGGCCCGGGTGGCGCGCCGCGATCCTGCGGCTCCACTTCTACGCGGGCCTGCTCGTCGGCCCGTTCCTGCTCATCGCGGCGATCAGCGGCGGCCTGTACGCCGCCGCACCGACCGTCGAGAAGTTCGTCTACGCCGACCAGCTCAAGACGCGGACGGACGGCCCCGCCCGGCCGCTGGCCGAGCAGGTCGCCGCGGCGCAGGCCGCCCGCCCCGGCCTGCAGGTGACGGCGGTACGGACCGGCGACGGCCCCGGGCTCACCACCCGCGTGCTGTTCGACGATCCGGCGCTCACCGCCGACGGCCGCCAGCTCGCCGTCTACGTCGACCCCGCGTCGGCGCAGGTCCAGGGCGCGCTGCCCGTCTACGGCTCCGTCGAGGCGTTGCCGATCCGGTTCTGGATCGACCGGCTGCACGTCGACCTGCACCTCGGCGACGTGGGGCGCTTCTACAGCGAGCTCGCGGCGTCGTGGCTGTGGGTCGTCGCGCTCGGCGGCTTCTACCTGTGGTGGCGGCACCGGCGGGGAAACCTGCGGCGGATGCTGGCCTACGACCGCAAGGCCAAGGGCCGGGGCGGCCGGATGAGCCGGCACGCCGCCGTCGGCACCTGGCTGCTCCTCGGACTGCTGTTCTTCTCCGCGACCGGTTTGACCTGGTCGAAGTACGCGGGCGAGAACATCGGCCAACTGCGCGCGGAGCTGGGGTGGACCAAGCCCGCACTGTCCACGTCACTGACGCCGGGCGGCGAGCACGGCGGCGGCGGTGAACACGCCGATCACCAGATGCCCGTCGCTGCCCCTGCGGTGGCGCCGGAGGTCGCGGAGCAGACCAGGGCCCGCAACATCGCGGTCCTGGACCGGGCCGTCACGGAGGCCGCCGCCCGCGGGGTCGACGGTGCCGTCCAGGTCTCCATCCCGAAGGATCCGAACGTCGCGATCACGGTGGCCCAGACCCGGCAGCCGTGGCGGATGGGGATCGACTCCGCCACCGTCGACCCGAACACCGGGCAGGTGATCACGGTGCTCGCCTTCGCGTCCTGGCCGCTACTGGCGAAGGCGACGGAGCTGCTCATCAACACCCACATGGGCTGGCAGTTCGGTCTGCTCAACCAGATCGTATTGGTTGCGTTCGCAGCACTTCTCGCCACGGTGATCGTGCGCGGCTACCTCATGTGGTGGCAGCGGCGGCCGAAACGCGGCGGGCTCCCGAAGCCGCCGGCGCGGGGCGCGATCCGGAAGGTCGAACCGTCGCACGCGATTCCGGCGATTCTGGGCATCGCGTTCCTCGGTTGGTTCTTGCCGGTGTTCGGCGTTTCGCTGCTGGCGTTCGTGGTCCTCGATCTTGCGATAGGCGTGGCTAAGAGGGGTAGGGCTAACCTAAGAAATAGCCCCTGACCTGCGGAAAGGGTCGCCTTGCCTGCGTTGCGCGGCAGCTGGAACGGTTCTAGAGTCGAGCCCATGAAGCTCACGGATGCACTCGAAGAGAAGTTCAACGATCAGATCACGCTCGAGTTCGAGGCCTCGCTGGTCTACCGCCAGCTGGCCATCGAGATGGAGATCCGGGATCTGCCGGGCATCGCCGCCTGGCTGCGCCATCAGGCCGACGAGGAGATCGTCCACGCCAACAAGTGGATCGATCACCTCTCGGACCGCGACAACCACCCGAAGATCGGCGCCTCGGCGGCCCCGAAGGTGGACGTGCAGACCGTCCTCGACGTCTTCAACGTCGCGCTCGAGCACGAGCGTCGCGTGTCGGACTCGATCCGCGACCTGTACCGGGCCGCGAACGACGACATCGACTCCAAGAGCCTCATCCAGTGGTTCGTCAACGAGCAGGTCGAGGAGGAGGCCACGGTCAGTGAGATCGTCGGTCGCCTCAAGCTGATCGACGGTGACGGCCCCGGCCTCCTGCGCCTCGACGAGGAGCTGGGCTCACGTCCGACGCGCACCACCGAGGCCTGATCAAGCCACCTATTGCAGCCCGGGAAACGGGGTCCTCCGCCAGGAGGGCCCCGTTTTTCGCGCGTTGGACTTGACCGCCCGTGCTAATTTTTGACCATGCGGCCAGAAAACGAGTCGACCGGCCAACGGTCGTTCATCGAGGAGGCACGCCGCCGACAGATCCTCGATGCGGCGGTCGAGGTGCTGGCCGAGGCCGGCTTCGGCGGCGCCTCCCTCGCCCGGATCGCCGAGCGCGCCGGCATCTCGAAAGGCGTCATCTCGTACCACTTCGACGGCAAGGACGAGCTCCTCCGGCAGGTCGTGATCTCTCTGTACGAGGACGGCGCCGCAGCGATGATCCCTCGGATCGAGGCGGAGCCGACCGCGCTCGGCCGGGTGCGCGCCTACATCGCGTCCAACCTCGAGTTCCTCGACTCCCACCGCGTGCACATCACGGCGATGATCGAGGTCGTCTACGGCCTCCGCGACGCCGCCGGACGCCCGGTGTTCGGTGTGACCGACGCGGACGATCCGTCCGTCGGCCCGCTGGCCGAGCTGCTCGCGGACGGCCAGGCCTCCGGGGAGCTCGGCGAGTTCGACGTCCGGTTCATGGCGCAGCAGATCCGCGACTCCATCGACGGGGCCGGCAACCGCGCATCCCGCGACCCCGGTCTCGACCTCGGTCCGTACACCGCACGCATGCTCGACCTCTACCTCACCGCGGTGCAGCCCTCGCCGCGCGACCCCGCCTGACCCTCTCGGAGGCGCACCATGACGGAGACCAGCACGGCATCCTCGGCGGACCCGACGCCCACTGACCGCCACGACCTCGCCCCGATCGCATGGATCCTGCTGCTGCCGATCCTGGGCATCAGCGCCGGCGCGGCACTGTTCGGCGCGAGTAGGTACCACCTCTTCGGCGACGAGCTGTACTTCATCGCCGCGGGCCACCACCTGTCGGTGAGCTACGCCGACCAGGGGCCGATCCTGCCGCTGCTCGCGCTCCTCGGCGACGCCATGCCCGGCGATTCCCTCGTGCTGTTCCGGCTGCCCTCGGTCCTGATCACGCTCGCCGGGATCCTGGTGTCGGCGTTGATCGCCCGCGAGCTCGGCGGCGGTCGCTTCGCGCAGTCCCTGGCCGCGGGCGCGTACGCCACGTCGACCTTCCTGCTGCTGCAATCCTCGCTGCTCGCGACCAACGCGATCGACACCCCGCTGTGGGTGGCGATCACGTGGCTGCTGGTGCGCTGGGTGCGCACCCGGCAGGACCGGCTGCTGTTCGCGGTAGGCGTGGTGACCGCGATCGACATGCAGGTCAAGTGGCTGATCCCCGTGTTCTGGGTGTGCACGATCGCGGCATCCCTCGTCTGGGGCCCACGGGATCTCGCGCGCCGGCCCGCGCTGTGGGCGGGCGGCGCGTTCACCGTGGTCACGATGGTCCCCGCCCTGCGGTGGCAGGCAGAGCGCGGCTGGCCGTACCTCCAGCTCACCGATCAGGTCGCCGAGGAGAGCCAGTACGCGGGCGGGCGCATCGGCTTCGTCCCGATCATGCTGCTCACCGCGGGCGTACTCGGCGCACTCCTGCTCCTCTACGGCCTCTACGCCCTGATGCGGTCGGATCGGTTCCGCCCGTACCGGTTCCTGGCGCCCGCCTTCGTGCTGCTGGTGATCGTCTTCATCATCACGGCCGGTCGCCCGTACTACCCCGGCGGGATGCTGCCGGTGATCATCGCCGCCGGCGCCGTCGCCTTCGAGGCGCTGCCGAAACTGAAGGTGGCGCTGACCGTGCCCCTGTCGATCCTCGCGGTGGCCTCCATCGTCGTGAGCCTGCCCCTCACGCCCGAATCCGAGATCAAGCCGGCGAAGTCCCTGGAAGAGGCCGGACCGCAGATCTCGGTGTACGGCCAGTTCGGCTGGCCCGAACTGACCCGGACGGTCGAGCAGTCGATCGCGGAGCTGCCGGAAGGCGAACGGCCGCAGGCGATCGTCGCCAGCTCCTACTGGCAGGCGTCGGCTCTGCAGTACTACGGGCACGGCCTGCCTCCCGTCTACAGCCCCAGCCGAGGCTACGGATACTTCGGCGAGCCCGCGGATTCGGCGACGACGGTGCTCCGCGTCATCAACTCCGACGCCGAGCTGCGGGACGACATGTGCGACCGGGCACGCACGCTCCGGCGCTTCGACCACCGGATCGGCTTCCCGACCGCCTCGACCGGCGTGGACATCCGGCTGTGCCACCCGCGTGCGCCGTGGTCGAGGCTGTGGCCGGAGCTGCGCCGTATGTGAGACGCCGGACCGGGCCCTGGGCCCGGTCCGGTCTCGTCAGACGAGCTGGTCCAGCGCGATCTCGAACGCGGTCGCGGCCACCAGCGTCGAGCTCGCGGAGCGCGCACGACACCGCTCGAGCGCGGTGCCGATCGTGCGCGAGACGTCGCCGAAGATCACCTCGTCGGACACCTCGACCTCGCCCTCCATGAGCATCGCGAACGCGCGGGCCATACCGCAGTTCGCGATGAAGTCCGGAATCACGGCGACCTGCCGATCAGCGTGCTCGTACACCGGGCCGTAGAAGATCTCGGGGTCGGCGAACGGGACGTTGGCCCCCGAGGCGACGACCTCGAGGCCGACGCCGATCATCGCATCGACCTGTTCGCGGGTGACGAGACGCGAAGCAGCGCAGGGCAGGAAGACCTCCGCGCCGACCGACCAGATCCGCTCCGCGGCCTCGTCGAACGGAAGCAGATCGTCCGCGACCAGCTGGTTGCCCCGTTTCGCCAGGAACAGGTCGGTCACCTCGTCGGCGCCGAACCCCTCATGCCGGACGAGGCCGCCGTCACGGTCCAGAATTCCGACGACGAGCGCCCCTGCCTGCGCGGCGTAGAAGGCCGCGGCAGCGCCCACGTTGCCCCAGCCCTGCACGATCACCCGCTTGCCCGCGAGCGAGCCGCCGTAGACTCGGTAGAAGTGTCGCACCGATTCGGCGACGCCCCAGCCGGTGATGAGATCGGAGACGCTGTAGCGGCTCCCGTGGTCCGGCGTGAACCGCGGGTCCTCGACCATCTTCGCGACGCCGAGCCGGAGTTGGCCGACCCGCTGCACGTGATCACGGCCGTCCGCGGCGAAGTGACCGTTCACCACGCCCTCCTGCGGGTGCCACAGGCCGTAGCTCTCGGTGATCGGCACGACCTCCGACTTCTCGTCGACGTTGAGGTCCCCGCCGGTGCCGTAGTAGGCCTTGAGCAGGGGCGTGACCGCCTTGAACCAGCGCCGCAGCACCTCGTCCTTACGCGGGTCCGTCGGATCGAAGTCGATCCCCGACTTGGCGCCGCCGATCGCCGGCCCGGCGACGGTGAACTTGACCTCCATGGTCTTGGCGAGCGATTCGACCTCGCGCCGGTCGAGACCGCGGCGCATGCGGGTGCCGCCGCCGGCCGCGCCGCCGCGCAGGGAGTTGATGACGGTCCATCCGCGGGCGGAGGTCTCGGGATCGTGCCATTCGAAGACCACCTCGGGCGCCTTCGCTTCGAACCGGGTGAGCAGCTGCTTCATGTCGCTCCTGAGGACTGCGGGATACCGATGTGAACGGCATCACTGTGGAACTCACAGCACCTCGCAGGCAACGATCCGCCGGACGATCACACAGAATGCGCACCGAATGCGCAGCCCCGGGATGCGGAGCTGTGCAATCTGCTCAGGCGCGGTACCGCGGCGAGCGGGACACCGGTCGTGCGTCCAGCGTCCGTAGGAGCGGCATCGCCCGGAAGGGCACGATCTCGGACAGCACGACGATGCTGATCGACCGCGCGACGAGCGGGGAACGCCCGATCCGGAGCAGGGTCTCCTGCAGTCCCTCATGCGATTCGGCTGCCACCCGGCACAGCACGTCGCTCCCGCCGGTGGTCGCGAAGGCCTCGAGGACGTTCGGGACGTCGGCGAGCGCCTCGGCGACGGCGCTGAGCTCGCCCTGCGCCGTCTCGAGCTGGACGAAGCACTGCACGCCGAAGCCGGCGGCCGCGACGTCGAGGTGCGGCTGATAGCCCGCGATGACACCCGCGCCCTCCAGCTTCTTCAGCCGCGCCTGGACCGTCGCGCGGGCGACCCCGACTCGGCGCGAGGTCTCGAGCACCCCGATCTGCGGGTCGCGGTGCAGCGAGTCGAGCAGCGCGAAATCGACGTCGTCCAGTTTCACGGGTTCCAACATTGCACGATCTTCCTAGTCGATCTGCCTACATCTTCCGCCAGCGGGGCCGCCGTTCGGAGCAGTTTGGGCAGCCGGAGCTGTCGCTGTTGTCACCGGCCCCGCGCGGGCCGATGGTAGTGATGCACGTTACATCCGGCCCGGAAGGCGAGACGACCATGACCACGAAGACCGCGCCCGAGCAGACCTCCCTCGAGCAGACCCTGACCGACGAGGAGAAGCTGGCGGGCCTCGGCGCCGAGCAGTTGCACCAGCTCGTCGGGCTCGTCTCCTACGACGCCACACGCGACGCCTTCCCGGTCAACGGCTGGGACGCGATCGTCTTCGTCGTGGGCAACGCCACCCAGACCGCGCACTACTACCAATCCGTCTGGGGCATGGAACTGGTCGCGTACCGCGGCCCGGAACAGGGCGCACGCGACCACAAGTCGTACGTGCTGCGGTCGGGGTCGATCCGGTTCGTCGTCCAGGGCGCCGTCGGCCCGGACAGCCCCCTCGTCCGGCATCACGCCCTGCACGGCGACGGCGTCGTCGACATCGCGCTCGAAGTGCCCGACGTGGACCGGTGCATCGCGCACGCCCGGGCCTCCGGCGCGACCGTGCTCGAGGAGCCCCACGAGGTGACCGACGAGCACGGCACCGTGCGCGTCGGCGCCATCGCGACGTACGGAGAGACGCGGCACACGCTCGTGCAGCGCGTCGTCGACGGTGCCCGGTACGACGGGCCCTACCTCCCGGGTTACGTGCCCGCCACCAGCACCTTCCGTAAGCGCGACGGTGCGCCCACGCGCATCTTCCAGGCCCTCGATCACATCGTCGGCAACGTCGAGCTCGGCCGGATGGACGAGTGGGTCGGCTTCTACAACCGCGTCATGGGCTTCACCAACATGGCGGAGTTCATCGGCGACGACATCGCCACCGACTACTCCGCCCTCATGTCCAAGGTGGTCGCGAACGGCAACCACCGCGTGAAGTTCCCGCTCAACGAGCCGGCGATCGCCGCGAAGCGCTCGCAGATCGACGAGTACCTCGAGTACTACCGCGGCCCCGGCGCGCAGCACCTCGCCGTCGCGACGAACGACATCCTCACGGCGGTCGATTCCCTGCGCGCGGAGGGCGTGGAGTTCTTGAACACCCCCGACGCCTACTACGACGATCCGGAGCTCCGAGCGCGGATCGGCCAGGTCCGCGTCCCCGTCGAGGAGCTGCGCGCGCGGGGCATCCTGGTCGACCGCGACGAGGACGGCTACCTGCTGCAGATCTTCACCAAGCCGCTGGGCGATCGCCCCACTGTGTTCTTCGAGATCATCGAGCGCCACGGCTCGCTCGGCTTCGGCAAGGGCAACTTCAAGGCCCTCTTCGAGGCCATCGAGCGTGAGCAGGACCGCCGCGGCAACCTCTGACGCGACACCGGATCCAGGAGGAATCCCATGGCCTACTACCGCAGCGTCGGAACGATCCCGCCCAAGCGCCACACTCAGTTCCGGCGCGAGGGCGGCGAGCTACACTACGAGGAACTGGTCGGCGAGGAGGGCTTCTCGTCCGACTCGTCCCTGCTCTACCACCGCGGCATCCCGTCGGCGATCACCTCCGCCGAGACGTGGGAGCCGGGCGACCTGAGCCTGACGCCCAACTCGCCGCTCCTGCCCCGGCACCTGCGCCTGCACGACCTGTTCGACGGCGCAGCCGCCGCGGACCCGGTCACCGGGCGGCGCCTGGTGCTGGGCAACGCGGACGTGCGGATCTCCTACGTGGTCGCCTCGAATCCGTCGCCGCTGTACCGCAACGCGATCGGCGACGAGTGCGTGTTCGTCGAGGAGGGTTCCGGCGTCGTCGAGACGGTGTTCGGAGCCCTCGACTTCCGCGCCGGCGACTACGTCCTGATACCCCGCGCGACCACCCACCGCTGGGTTCCCGCCACGGGGACGACGGTGCGCGCCTACGTGATCGAGGCGTGCGGCGGGGGCGGCGGGCACATCGCCCCGCCGAAGAGGTACCTCTCGCGGTACGGCCAGCTGCTGGAGCACGCGCCGTACTGCGAGCGGGACCTGCACGGCCCGTCGGAGCCCCTGCTGCGCGAGGGCACCGACGTGGAGCTGCTGGTCAAGCACCGCGGCGCGGGCGGCGCGACCGGCACGCGCTACGTGCTGCCGACGCACCCGTTCGACGTCGTCGGGTGGGACGGGTGCCTGTACCCGTACACCTTCAACGTCGCGGACTTCGAGCCGATCACGGGCCGGGTGCACCAGCCGCCGCCGGTGCACCAGGTGTTCGAGGGGTCGGGATTCGTCGTCTGCAACTTCGTGCCGCGCAAGGTCGACTACCACCCGCTGTCGATCCCGGTGCCGTACTACCACTCGAACGTGGACTCCGACGAGGTGATGTTCTACGTCGCCGGCGACTACGAGGCGCGCAAGGGCACCGGGATCGGTCCGGGTTCGATCTCCCTGCATCCCGGCGGTCACGCGCACGGCCCGCAGCCGGGCGCGATGGAGGGCAGCATCGGCATGGAGCGGTTCGACGAGCTCGCGGTCATGGTCGACACCTTCGCCCCGCTGCTACTCGGCGAAGGGGCACGAGCCGTGGACGACGGTGTGTACTACCGCAGTTGGTCGCGATGAGCTCACTCCTGGCCGGGCTCGTCGACGACGCCGGCCTGTTCCCGCCGACGGCGCTGTCGATGGGCGAGGCGCTGGCGCGGCACCGCCGCGACCTCGCCGGGGGCGACCCGATGCTCACGCACCGGTTCCTCTGCCCGGTCGAGCGGATCGACGAACTGCGCGCCGGTCTCGCCGATGAGGACCGGATCGCGCTGGGCCTCATCGCTTCCGCAGGAACGCCCGACGGTGCGCTCGCAGCCGCTTCGGCGACGGTCGACGCCGACCCGCGCCTGCGGCTCGCACTCGTGGAGATCGCCTGCGATCCCGCTGATCTGGGCGCGGCACTCCCGTCCGCGACCGCCCTCGGCACGCAGGTCTTCGTCGAAGCTCGCGACCGCGCGGACACCCCGCGCCTCGCCACAGCCCTCGCGGGACGCGCAGCGGGGCTGAAGATCCGGTGCGGCGGAGCCCGCTCCGATCTGTTCCCCCACCCCGACGAGGTCGCGGCCGTGCTCGTCGCGGCCGCAGCCTCGGGGGTCCCCGTCAAGGCGACGGCCGGCCTGCATCACGCGGTGCGGCACCGCGATCCGGCGACCGGTTTCACCCACCACGGCTTCCTCAACCTGGTGCTGGCCGCCGCGCGTGCCGCGGCCGGCGCACAGCACGGAGCCGTCAGCGCCGCGCTGGCGAACACCGACGGCCCGGCGCTCGCCGCCGAGGCGGCGGGCCTCTCACCCGCCGGGACCGCGGCGGCCCGTCGGCTCCTGCGCGCCTACGGCTCCTGCAGCACCGCGATCCCACTCACCGAGGCCGCCGCACTCGGCCTCGCCCCCGCACCTCTCACCGAAGGACAGCGATCGTGACCACCACCTGGGCGCCCGTGCCCGCCGGCTCCGGCTTCGGCGTCGAGAACCTGCCCTACGGCGTCTTCCGTCCTGCCGACGCCGCACCCCGCGCCGGCGTGCGCATCGGCGAGCACGTGCTGGACCTCTCCGCGGCACTCGGCGATCCGGTCTTCGCGGCGCCGTCGCTGAACGGCTTCCTCGCGCGCGGCCGCGCCGACTGGCGCCGGGTGCGCGCCGAGATCATCGCGCTGCTCACCGATCCCGCGCGGGCGGCCGAAGGCACCGCCGCCCTGCATCCCGTCGCGGAGGTCACGCTGCTGCTGCCCTTCGAGGTCGCCGACTACGTGGACTTCTACGCCAGCGAGCAGCACGCCACCAACCTGGGCCGCCTCTTCCGCCCGGACTCCGCGGCGCTGCTGCCGAACTGGAAGCACCTCCCCGTCGGCTACCACGGCCGTGCAGGCACCGTCGTCGCCTCGGGAACGCCGATCGTGCGGCCGGCCGGGCAGCGGAAGGCACCGTCGGACGAGATCCCCGTGTTCGGCCCGTCCGTGCGCCTGGACATCGAGACGGAGCTCGGCTTCGTCGTCGGCGCGGGCAGCGACGCCGGGAAGCCCGTCGGCACCGGGGGTTTCGCCGAACACGTCTTCGGTGTCTGCATCGTCAACGACTGGTCGGCGCGCGACATCCAGGCGTGGGAGTACGTGCCCCTCGGCCCCTTCCTCGGGAAGAGCTTCGCCACCTCGGTCTCGCCGTGGATCGTGCCGCTGGAGGCGCTGGAGGCCGCGCGCATCGCGACGCCCCCGCAGTCCCCCGAGCCGCTCCCCCACCTGCGTGACGTCGAGGACTGGGGTCTGGACATCGAGCTGGAGGTCGAACTCAACGGGGAGACCGTGTCCCGCCCGCCGTACGCGCCGATGTACTGGTCGCCCGCGCAGATACTGGCGCACATGACGTCGAACGGCGCGCGGCTGCGGACCGGCGACCTGTTCGCCTCCGGCACCGTTTCCGGCCCCGAGCGCGACCAGCAGGGCTCGTTGATCGAGCTCACGTGGAACGGCGCCGAGCCGCTGCGCCTGGCCGACGGTTCCGAGCGCACCTTCCTGGCGGACGGCGACATCGTCACCCTCCGCGCCACCGCGCCGGCCCCGGGCGGCGGCCGCATCGACCTCGGCGAGGTGACGGGGCGGATCGCCCCGACGCCCGCCTGACCCCGGGGGAACGACGAACGGCCCACGGATTCCTCCGTGAGCCGTTCGATCCGTTCCGTCGAGCAGCGTCGCTAGACCAGGAGCTCCGCGATCTGCACCGTGTTCAGCGCGGCACCCTTGCGCAGGTTGTCGCCGCTGATGAACAGCGCGAGTCCGCGGCCCTCGGGCACGCCCGGATCCTGGCGGATGCGGCCGACGAGTGAGTCGTCGGCGCCCGCGGCAGCGAGCGGCGTCGGCACGTCGACCAGCTTCACGCCGGGCGCTGCGGCGAGCAGCTCCTGCGCCCGCGCCACCGACAGCGGCGCGGCGAACTCGGCGTTGATCGACAGCGAGTGGCCGGTGAGCACCGGCACGCGCACGCAGGTGCCACTCACGAGCAGCTCGGGCAGGCCGAGGATCTTGCGCGACTCGTTGCGCAGCTTCTGGTCCTCGTCGGTCTCACCCGAACCGTCGTCCACGAGCGCGCCGGCCAGCGGCAGCACGTTGAACGCGATCGGCGCGACGTACTTGTTCGGCGCGGGGAAAACCACGGCCGAGCCGTCGTGCACCAACTTCTCGGCCTCGGACTCCACGGCGCGGACCTGGGAGACGAGCTCCTCCACGCCGGCCAGGCCGGAGCCGGAGACGGCCTGGTACGACGAGACGATGAGCCGCTGCAGGCCCGCCTCGTCGTGCAGCACCTTGAGCACCGGCATCGCGGCCATCGTGGTGCAGTTGGGGTTGGCGATGATGCCCTTCTTCAGGTCGCGGACCTGCTCCGGGTTCACCTCCGAGACCACCAGCGGCACGTCCGGGTCCTTGCGGAAGGCGCTCGAGTTATCGATCACGGTGACGCCGGCGGCGGCGAACCGCGGCGCCTGCACCCGCGACATCGTCGCGCCAGCGCTGAACAGCGCGATGTCGAGCCCCGTCGGATCAGCGGTCTCGGCGTCCTCGACGACGACCTCGCGGTCACCGAAGGGCAGCTTCTTACCCGCGGAGCGGGAGGACGCGAAGAAGCGCACCTCGTCGGCCGGGAAGTTTCGGTCGAGCAGCAGCTGCCGCATGACGGCGCCCACCTGGCCGGTGGCGCCGACGACTCCTACGCGTACGCCCATGACTACCGCCCCGTCCCGCCGTAGACGACGGCGTCCTCGTCGGCACCCAGGCCGAAGGCCTCGTGCAGCGCCTTGACGGCCTCGTCGAGCTCGGTGTCGCGGATGAGCACCGAGATGCGGATCTCCGAGGTGGAGATCAGCTCGATGTTGATCCCGGCCGTGGACAGTGCCTCGCAGAAGGTGGCGGTGACGCCGGGGTGGCTCTTCATGCCGGCGCCGACGAGCGAGACCTTGCCGACGTGATCGTCGTAGACCACCGAGTCGAAGCCGATCTCCTTGCGCAGGACCTCGAGCTTCTCGACGCCCAGCGGGCCGAGCTCGCGCGGCAGCGTGAACGTGATGTCGGTGCGGCCCGTGTCCACCTTGGACACGTTCTGCAGCACCATGTCGATGTTGATCTCGGCGTCGGCGATCGCGCGGAAGACGCGGGCGGCGTAGCCCGGCTTGTCCTCGAGGCCGACGACGGTGATCTTCGCCTCGCTGCGGTCGTGGGCGACGCCGGTGAGAATTGCCTCTTCCACGGGGATGTCCTCCATAGATCCGTTGACGATGGTGCCGGGCTTGGTCGAGTACGACGAGCGCACGTGGACCGGGACGTTGTAGCGGCGCGCGTACTCCACGCACCGGAGCATGAGCACCTTCGCGCCGCACGCCGCCATCTCGAGCATCTCCTCGAAGGAGACGGTCTTGAGGTGCTTGGCGTTGGGCACGATGCGCGGGTCGGCGGTGTAAATGCCGTCGACGTCGGTGTAGATCTCGCACACGTCGGCGTTGAGCGCGGCCGCGAGCGCGACGGCGGTCGTATCAGAACCACCGCGGCCGAGCGTGGTGACGTCCTTGGTGTCCTGTGACACGCCCTGGAAACCGGCGACGAGGACGATCTTGCCGTCGTCGATGGCGGCCTGAACACGCCCGGGCGTCACGTCGATGATCTTCGCCGCGCCGTGCCTACTGGTGGTGATGACGCCGGCCTGCGAGCCCGTGAAGGACTGCGCCTCGGCACCGAGCGAGTGGATGGCCATCGCTACGAGCGCGTTGGAGATGCGCTCGCCCGAGGTGAGCAGCATGTCCATCTCGCGGGCGGGTGGCGCGGGGCACACCTGGTTGGCGAGATCGAGCAGCTCATCGGTGGTGTCACCCATCGCGGAGACGACGACGACGACGTCGTTGCCCGCGCGCTTGGTCTCCACGATCCGTTCGGCCACGCGCCGGATGCGCTCGGCGGAGGAGACGGAGCTGCCTCCGTACTTCTGGACGACGAGTGCCACGTGGAACCTCTCCGTTGCGGGCTTCGATGTGCGCCTCGATCGTACCGACCTGGGTTCTTCGGCCCGGAGGGCACCGCTCCAAGCGGTGGGCAACCCACCGTTCAGCCGGATCACGGATAATCGGTGGGAACGCGAACATCAGGAGATCCCCATGAATCCCTACGGCGGCCAGAACCCCGGCGGACGCCCCGCCGGGCAGCCGGGCGGACGGCCCGGCGCCCAGCCCGGACCGTGGCAGGGCGGCTACCAGCAGCCCGGCCGTCCGCAGGCTCCTCAGCAGGGCGGCTACCCCGCCCCCCAGAGTGGTCCCGCGGGCCCCCAGGGCACGCAGGGCTTCGGCCAGCCGGGGCAGCCGCAGGGCGGGTACCCCGCCGGCCCGCCGCCGTACGGGAACGGCCCCGTCGGCGGACGGAACGGCGGCGGGAACGGCGGCGGCAACAAGGGCCTGATCATCGCACTGATCTCGATCGTCGCCGTGGTCCTCGTCGCCGGCGCGGTCGCCCTGGGCGTGAGCCTGCGCAGTGACGACACGTCGACGGCGTCGCCCGTCACCTTCTCGGCGGGCGCCACCACAACGACGGCGGGCGCCCCGTCGACGGGCGCGGTCGTACCGCCCACCGAGCCCGCCACCCAGTCCGACGGCTTCCTCACCACCGCCCCGAAGACCACTACCGGCTCGTCGACGGGCCAGACGGTGCGCCTGAAGCTGTCGGCCACCGGCAGCGGCGCGGGCGCGGTGCTGGTGGTCGGTGTGCAGGGCAACACCATCCCGAAGGCGTCCACGCTGCCGTGGGAGTGGCAGGGCACCGCGACGATCGGCGACCGGATGTCGCTGCTCGTCACCGGCACCGGCCCGGTGACCTGCACCATCGTGGTCAACGAGCAGGAGTTCACCCAGTCCGGGACGAACACCGTCGACTGTACGATCACCCGGGTCGCCGCGCCGTGACCGCGGTCGGCGCGCGCGGGAACGCCGTGCCCGACACCGTCGGTACGATGCAAGCCGTGCCGACCGCCCCCGACCTCGCCGACTCCGGAGCCGCGACGGCACCGTCGTCCCTGCTGGACCGCACCCGCGACATCTGGCTTCCGGTCGTGCTCTACCTCGCGATCCGCGGCATCGGCCTCGCGGTGCTGGCCCGGTTCGCACAGCTCCGCAACCAGAACCTCGCCGACCTCCTGACGGCCTGGGACGGCAAGTGGATGATCGGGCTGGCCACCTACGGCTACAACGACATGCCCTGGCGGTTCGTGGACGCGCGGGGCGAGCACACCGCCGACACGGCGTACGCCTTCTTCCCCGGCTTCCCCATGCTGGTGCGGGCCGTGGCGCAGCTGCCAGGCTTCGACGCCTACCGCGCCGCCCTCACGGTGAACGTGGTCCTCGGTTGCGTGGCTGCGGTCGCGGCGTACCGCCTCGGGCGGTTGTGCGTCGAGCACATGCCGAAGGTGCCCGTCCACCTCGCCGACCGCGCCGGCCTCCTCACGACCGTGCTGTTCGCCGCGGCCCCGATGTCCATCGTGCTGACGATGGCCTACACGGAGGCGTTGTACTGCGCGCTGGCCGGCTGGGCCCTGGTGGGCGTGATGGAGCGCAAGTGGATCCTCGCGGGGATCTGCACGGCCCTGGCCGGCTTCTGCCGCCCCACGTCGGTGGTCCTCATCGGGGTGGTCGCGCTCGCGGCGCTCCTCGCGGTTCTCTCGTCCGACGGTGCCGAACGCGTCAAGGCAGCGACCTGCGTACTGCTCACGCCGCTGGGATGGCTGACCTACCTGCTGGTGGTGGCGCACCACACCGGGAGCCTGACGGGCTGGTTCCGGATCCAGACGGAGGGCTGGGGCACCACCTTCGACCTGGGCGTACAGACGTGGCAGTTCGTCAACTACACGCTGATCAACGGATCGGACATCGCGGACCTGTCGGTAGTCGCGCTCCTCGCGGCGTCGATCGTGCTGATCGTGCTCGCGGTCCGCGCGAAGATGCCGTGGCCGGTCACGCTGTACGGCGCCCTCGTCGTGATCTCGCTGCTCGGCTCGGGCGGGCTCATGATGTCGCGCCCGCGCCTATTGCTGCCTGCCTTTGTGCTGCTGATCCCGATCGCCATCGCCCTGGCGAAGGCCTCGAAGCGGGCGCAGGCCTGGACCTGCGTCGGCGTCATCACCGTCACCTGCTGGTACGGCGCGCACATGGTGAGCGTGTACCCGCACGCGATGTAGGACGGCGCACCGTCGGGCGCGACACGACGGGCCCCAGGGCCGGACGTACGCCGAGGGCCGGCAGGGCTGAGCCCGGCCGGCCACGGCGGTGGGGGGTGAGGTCAGGCGCGCAGGCTGAGCGGACGGATGTCCGACCAGGCCGACTCGATGTACTCGAGGCACTCCGCCCGGGAGCGGCCGCCCTCGCCGAAGGCGACGGTCCAGCCGCGCGGGGCGTCGCGGAACGTGGGCCACAGCGAATGCTGGCCCTCGTCGTTCACCAGCACGAGGAACTCGCCGGACTCGTTGTCGAAGGGGTTGTTCATATTCGTTTCTCCTTGTTGGAGGGATGGTGGGTCGGTCGGTCTGTCGGCCGTCAGTGCTTCATGTAGGCACGGGCGGCGAGGGGCACGATGATCACGATCATCGCGAGGGAGACGAGGGCCGAGTACGCGGTCGCGTGCTGCGCGGCCCAGTTGATGGGCTCGTCGACGATGGGCTTCGGGCTCAGGGGATTGCCGAAGGCCTCCCGCAGCGAGCGCGCCATCGAAGTCACGGGGTTCCAGGAGGCGATCGTGCGGAGCGGGCCGGGCAGGTCGCCGGAGGCGATGAACGCCGAGGAGATGAAGGCCATCGGGAACATGACGATCATGCACAGCGCCTGCGCGGACTCCGGCGTCGAGACGGACAGGCCGATGAGTGCACCCAGCCAGGACATCGCGAGGCCGAAGAGGAACAGCGCGGCCAGGGAGACCACGGCGTCGACCCAGCTGCCCCGCATGCGCCAACCGACCGCGAGGCCGACCAGCAGCATCACGGCCACGCTGATCACGTTGACCACGAGGTCGGACGTGGTGCGCCCGACCATGACCGCGAGGCGCGACATGGGCAGTGAGCTGAAGCGGTCGATGATGCCGTTCTTCATGTCCGACGCCACGCCGATCGCGGTGGGGCCCGAGCTGAACGCCACGGTCTGCACGAGGATGCCGGCGAGCAGGAACTCGCGGTAGCGGTCGCCGCCCACCTCTCCACCGAGGGCCGACCCGAAGACGTAGCTGAACAGCAGCACGAACATGATCGGCTGGACGGTCGCGCCCAGCAGCAGCTGCGGGATCCGGACCAGCGTCGTCAGGTTGCGGCGGGTCATCACCGCGCAGTCGCTGAGGAATCCGCCCAGCGACGGCTCCCGCTCCCGCGGGAAGATGATCGCGGTCATGCGTTGTTCTCCTCGGTCTTGTTCGCGTCCTCGCCGGTGAGGGCGAAGAAGACGTCGTCCAGGGTGGCCTCGCGCAGCATCGCTGACTCGACGTAGACACCGGCCTCCCGTAGGTCATTGAGCACGGCGACGAGCTTGTGCTGGCCGTCGGCCACGCGGATCGCGCTGAGCCCGGAGGCCTCCCGGATCGCGGTGCCGTCGATGGCGTGCCGGGCCAGGATCGGCCAGGCGGTCACTCGGTCGCGCTCGCGCAGGCCGATCTGGATCAGGTCCGCCGCGGCGGCCGACTTCAGCTCCGGCACCGTGCCGGACCGGATGATCCGGCCCTGGTCGATGATCGTGACCAGGTCCGCCAGGATCTCGGCCTCGTCCAGGTACTGCGTGGTGAGCAGCACCGAGATGCCGTCCTCCTTGCTGAGCCGGGCGATCACGTCCCACACGTCCTTGCGGCTGCGCGGGTCGAGGCCGGTGGTCGGCTCATCGAGTACCACCAGGCGCGGGCGGGCGACGATCGCCCCGGCCAGGTCGAGACGCCGGCGCATGCCGCCCGAGTACGTGCCCGAGGCGCGATCCGCCGCGGCGGTGAGCCGGAACTGCTTGAGCAGCTCGTTCGCGCGGGCCTTCGCCGAGATCTTGTCGAAGCCGTAGAGGCGGGCGAACATCTCGAGGTTCTCGCGGCCGGTCAGGTTCTCATCGACCGCCGAGTACTGGCCCGAGAGGCCGATGATCGACCGGGCGCGGCGCGGATCGGCCAGGGCATCGACGCCGTCGATGGTCACGGACCCCTCGGAGGGCTTCATGAGCGTCGAGATGATCTTCACCGTGGTCGTCTTGCCCGCGCCGTTCGGGCCGAGCAGCGCGTGCACGCTGCCGGGCGCGATGTCGAGGTCCACGCCGTTGAGCGCGTACACCGCCTTCTTGCCGCGACCGTACTTGCGCGCCAGGCCCCGGACGCTGACCAGCGGCTTGGTGTCGTCGAGCGTCTTGCTCTTCGACTTGACCACCGCGGTGTAGTTGCCGGTGAGGAAGGCGTTCATGGTGCGGGCGACCTCGTCGATCGCCGGCGACGAGCCGAGCTGATTGTGCGTCGCCTCGATGTCGTGCACCTGTACCAGGCCGGTCACGTACGGCCGCCACAGCTGCGGCACGAGGCCGCCCGTGGTCTGCTCCGTCGCGCGGAAGACCAGCATGTTGCCGTCGTACTCGCGCGGGCGGTGCGAGTAGCCCAGCGTCGTGTTGTGCCGATAGTTCGCCAGCAGCCGCTCCATCTGGCCGCGCGAGAGCTCTCGCGCCGGGCCGCCCGCCGAGGCCAGCAGGTCCAGGGCGTGGTCGGTGGTGAGCTCGGCGTCGTCGTCGACGTCGAGGCCCACGAACTCACGCAGCAGCGCCGCGATCGACATCTCCTCGCGTGGACCGCGGTATTCGCCCAGCGGGTAGGCGTCCATGAGGGCCAGGTTGACCTTCTCGCCCAGCTCCCGCAGTTCGACGGCCATCTCGTGCGCAATGAGGCCGCCGAGGGACCAGCCGAGCAGGCTGTACGGGCCGTGCGGTCGGCTCGCCCGGATGTTGCGGACGTAGGTGCGCGCCAGCTCGCGGATCGAGTCGGCGGGCGGCATCGGATACGAGATTCCGGGCGCCTGCAGGCCGATGATCGGGATGCTCGGGTCGAGCTCGCCCGATAGGCCCAGGTAGTTCCACGCGAGCCCGACGGCCGGGTGCACGCAGTACAGCGGTTCGACGCCCGGGGTGCCCGCGCGCAGCGGCAGGATCGGGTCGGTGATCGCGGTATCGGAATCTGCTGCCACGCCGGTGATCACGGCGGTGGCGGACACCGGCGCCGGGGCGCCCGCGATCCGGGCCGCGATCGTGCTGACCTTGGCGTCCTCGAAGAACCAACGGATGCTGGCCTCGTCGGAGTTGAACCGCTCGCGCAGCCGATCGACGGCGATCGCGGCCTGCAGCGAGGTGCCGCCGACGGCGAAGAAGTCGTCGTCCATGCCGAGGGAGGCGACGCCGAGGACGTCGGAGAGGATCTCCGCGACGGCACCCTCGAGGCTGGCCGCCGAGACCGCGCGCCGCGTGGGCGACGCGGGCCTCACGACGGCCGCCAGCGGCGTGGCCGGGGCGTCGTCGGCCTTGCCACCGGACACCGGGCCGACGGGCGGCAGGGCCTTGATATCGGTCTTCCCGTGCGCCGTGACCGGCACACTGTCGATCTCGTGGAAGACCGCCGGGACCATGTGCCGCGGAAGGCGATCGCCCACCCAGGTCCGGAGGTCCCCGACGGTGACGGCGCGCTCGGTCACGTAGTACGCGACCAGGCGAGCCGCGGCCTGCGCTTCGATCGATCCGTCGCCACGGTCAACGACCACGACGGCCTGCCGCACGTCCGGGTGGCTCTCGACGGCCGTGGCGACCTCTCCCGGCTCCACGCGGAAGCCGCGGACCTTGAGCTGATCGTCGCTGCGCCCGACGAATTCGAGCACCGGCTCCCCGGAATCGGAGGCGCGCCAGCGCACCAGGTCGCCAGTGCGGTACATGCGCTTGTAGCCCTGCGCATCGTTGTACGGGTTCGCGACGAACCGCGATGCGGTGAGTTCCGGACGGTCCAGGTAGCCGTGCGCCACACCGGGTCCCGCGACGTAGAGCTCGCCGACGGTGCCGGGCGCCACCAGGTTGAGACGCTCGTCGCAGATCATCAGCTGCGCGTCGGTCACGGCGCTGCCGATGCCCACGTTATCGGGGTCGACGGCGCCCATGGTCGCGGCGATCGTCACCTCCGTCGGGCCGTACGCGTTGATCAGGATCCGGCCGTTGGACCAACGGCGCGCCAGCTCGGTCTGCAGCACGTCCCCACCCACACTGAGCGCCTCGAGCAACGGCAGGTCACGGTCGGGGATCGTGGCGAGCGCCGCCGGGGTGATGAAGGCGTGCGTGACCTCGTTCTCGGCGAGGAAGTCGCCGAGCGGAGAGCCGCCGTAGAGCGTGACCGGCGCGATCACGAGCTCCGCACGCGACCAGGTCGCGAGCAGCAGCTCGAGAATCGAGGCGTCGAAGCTGGGCGAGGCGAAGTGCAGCACCCGGGCGCCGGCGCCGACAGCGTGCTGGCGGACCAGGGTATCGGCCATGGAGGCGAGGCCGCGGTGCGGCACGACGACACCCTTGGGCTTACCCGTGGACCCGGAGGTATAGATGACGTACGCGGGGTCGTCGACGCCCACCGGCGCGACCTCGGCCGGCGGGTGCTGGACGCGCGAGGACGTGAGGTCCACCGTGGTCCAGTCGACGGTCTTCGGCAGCCCCTCCAGGACCTCGCGGACCGCGAGACCCACAGCGGGTTTGGCGTCGTCGAGGATGTAGCCGATCCGCTCCGTCGGGTAGTTCGGGTCGACCGGCAGGTACACGGCGCCGAGGCGGGCGACGGCCCAGAAGGCGACGACCGAGGCCGCGGACCGCGGGATCGACACCGCCACTCGGGTCGCGGTGCCCACGCCGAGCCCGGCGAGGCGGTTGGCGAGCGCCGAGACGGCCGAGTCCAGCTCCGAGTAGGTGTACTGGAAGTCTCCATCGCGCAGTGCAGGAGCACCCGGGCGCTGCCGCACGGCCCGCGCCAGGATCTCCGCCATGGTGTGCGGCTCGATCGTGGTGGAGGCGCGCTGGAACAGCTCCTGCTCCTCCGGCAGCAGCACCGGGAGGTCGGCCACCGGGGTGTCCGGCGACGCGACGCCGGCCGTCACCAGCCGCGCGAGTCGGCCGACGATGCCTTCGGCGGTCCCGGGCCGGTACAGGTCGGTGCGGTAGCGCAGGTTGAACCGGAGTCCCTCCTCGACCTCACGCACCTCGAAGGTGGCGTCGAAGGTGGTGGTGGCCGCGGCCAGCGGCAGCGGCTCCAGCTCGAACATGCCGCCACCGTCGGAGGTGATGACGCTGAGCGGGTCGCCCAGGTTCTGGTGGCTCAGCACCACCTGGAAGACGGGGTGGCGATCGCGGCTGCGTGGGGGCTGTAGTGCCTCGATGACCCGCTCGAACGGCGCGGTCGCGTGGACCAGGTCGTCGAGGTCGCCGCTGCGGATCCGGTCGACGAGGGCGTTGAAGCTCTCGGTACCGGTCACGGCGGTACGCAGCGCCACCGTGTTGACGAACATGCCCACCACGTCGCGCAGGCGGCGGTCGGTGCGGCCGATCACCGGCGTGCCCACGACCACGTCATCGGCGCCGTTGACGCGGTGCAGCAGAGCCGCGAGACCTGCGTGCAGCACCATGAACATGGAAACGCCTCGCTTGCTGGCGAAGTCCGCCAGGGCGTCCCGCTCGGCCTGCGGCAGCACGATGGCGACCTCGCCGGCGTCGGTCGAACCGATCGTCGGGCGCGGGCCGTCGGCCGGGAAGGAACTCTCCTCCGGTACGCCCGCGAGCCGCTCTGCGAAGTAATCCACCGCGCCGGCGTCCTTCTCCGCCTGGCCACGCTGCCACACCGCGTAATCCGCGTACTGCAGGGGCAGTTCGGTCCACTGCGGCTCGGAGCCGGTGCTGCGGGCCAGGTACGCGGCCATGAGGTCGCGGGTCAGCGGCACCACCGAGGCGCCATCGGCCGCGATGTGGTGCACCGCGATCGCGAGGATCGAGCCCTTGCCGGTGGGTGCCGTCATGACACGCAGCGGCACGTCGCGGTTGAGTGCGAAGGGTCGGGCAACGAACTCGGCGATCGCCGACTCCTGGCCCGCGACGTTGGAGGTGGCGATGCCGAAGTCGGCGGCGAAGTCGCGGACCTCGGGCGCATCGGCGGGCAGGATCTCCTGGTACGGGCCCTCGGCAGAGGACGGGTACCGAGTGCGCAGGCTCTCGTGCCTGGCGAGCAGGTCGCGCAGGGCGGCGTCGAGCACAGCCTTGTCGACGGGGCGGCTCGCGAGGAAGGCCGCGCCGATGTTGTAGGTCGGGCCCGGATCGATCTTGTTCTGCAGCCACATCCGCTCCTGCGCGGACGACAGCGGCATGCGGTCGCCGCGTTGGACGCGACGCAGACCCTGGTCCTCGAGCGCGGACTCGTTGGAGATCCGGTCCGGATCGCCGGTGAGGGCGGTCGCGATGGCAGCGGGGGTGCGCAGGTCGAAGACGGTGCGCGCCTCTATCCCATTGCCCAGCAGACCCACCAGCTCGTTCGCCGACAGCGAGTTGCCACCGAGGTCGAAGAAGTCGTCCTCGACGCCGATGGCGTCACTGCCGAGCACCTTGCGGAAGGCCTCGACGACGCGGCTCTCGCCCGGGGTCGTGGGCTTTGCCGCGGCGTTGCCGGTGCCGCCGAAGTAGGGCTCCGGAAGGGCGGCGTTGTCGAGCTTGCCCGTGCTGCCCATCGGCACCGAGGCGATGATCATCACCGCGGCGGGAACCATGAAGCCGGGCAGGCGGGTCCGGACGTGAGTGCGGACCGCCGACGGGTCCACGTCGCCCTTGACGTAGGCGACGAGGGCGGGCGCGCCGTCGGGACCGGGGCGCACCTGGGTGGAGACGAAGTCGACGCCGGGCATCGTGTCGATGGTCGCGTCGATCTCGCCGAGCTCGATACGGATGCCGCGGATCTTCACCTGGAAGTCGTTGCGGCCCACGAAGTCGACGATCAACGGACCGCTGTCGCTGCGGGTCCAGCGGACCACGTCGCCGGTGCGGTACATGCGAGCGCCGGGCTCGCCGTACGGGTTCGCGACGAACCGGGACGCGGTGAGCTGCGGGCGGCGGTGGTAGCCGCGCGCCAACTGCGGGCCGGCCACGTAGAGCTCGCCGGGCATGCCGACGGGCACGGGGCGCAGACCGTCGTCGAGCACCATGAGCCCCTGGCCGCGGACGGGCGGGCCGATCGGCACGCGGCCGTCGCCGGACAGGGCGTCGGAGATCGCGGTCATGATGGTTGTCTCGGTGGGACCGTAACCGTTGTGCAGGCGGCGGCCGACGCTCCACTTCTTCGCCAGGCCGGGGCCCAGCGCCTCGCCACCGGCGAGGACGTGCGTCCACGACGGGACCACGTCCGGGTTGACGGTCGCGAGCGTCGACGGGGTCAGGAAGCCGTGCGTCACGCCGTGATCGGCGATGATCTTCTCCAGCTCGCGGCCGCCGGTGGTGCCCGGAGGCACCACGACGAGCGGCGCGCCCACGCGGATCGCCATGAGATGCTCGAGCACCGTCGCGTCGAAGGCGGTGGAGGCGAAGGCCATCACGCGGGTGTCGGCGCCGGTCTGCAGGCGCACGTGCAGCTCCTCGGCGAAGTTGCCGAGGCCGCGGTGGGTGACCACGGTGCCCTTCGGCTGGCCGGTGGAGCCGGAGGTGTAGATGACGTACGCGGCGTCGTCCAGGTTCGGGACGATCTGCGGGTCGTAGCCGTCGCCGTCCAGGTTGTCCATCGCGACCCAGTTGACGCCCTCCACACCGGTTCCGGTGGCGGTCACGCCCACGCGGGCACGCACGTCGTTCGCGATGTAGTCGCGGCGGTCCTGCGGGTACTTCGGGTCCACGGGTGCCACGGCGGCGCCGGCCAGGGTAATTCCCCAGAAGGCGGTGATGGACTCCGCCGAGCGCGGCAGGTCGGTCAGTACGGCCTCGCCCGGCCGCGAGCCCGCGGCGAGCACGGCCGCGGCCACCTTGCGGGCATCGGCGTAGAGCTCGCGGTAGCTGAGCGTCCGCTGCCCGTCGACCACGGCGGGACGGTTCGCGTACGTGCGGGCGGCCTCGCGCATGAGCTGCCCGAGCGGGGTGTGGAAGTCGGCCTCCACGCCGCGCACTGGGGTCAGCTCGGCGAGCCGCTCGGCCGACATGATCGGCAGCTCGCCGATAGTGGTCTGCGGGTTCGGGCCCACGGCGGTGAGCACGGCGACGAGCGCGTCGAGGATCGACTCGGCCTGCTCTACGCGGTACAGCTCCGAGGCGTAGCGCAGCTCGATGGTGCCGTCGGCACCGAGGGTGAACTCGAGATCGAAGCGGGCGATCGGCACGTCGACGGGGACGACCTCGACGTCGACGCCGGCCATCGGGAAGTGCTGGGTGTCGAAGGGCCGCTGGTTGAGCATCACCTGGAAGATCGGGTGCCGGCCGGCGGCGCGCGGCGGGTCGACAAGCTCGAGCACCGATTCGAAGGGCAGGTCCGAATGGTCCAGTGCGTCGAGGTCGCCGTGGCTGACAGCGGCCAGGTGCTGCGCGAAGGTACGGTCGTTCGCGGTCCGGGTGCGCAGCGGGATCGAGTTCACGAACATGCCCACGAGGCCGTCGAGTTCGGCCTCGCCACGCCCAGCGACGGCGGTACCGACCACCAGGTCGCTCTGGCCGGACAGGCGCGAGATCGTCGCCGCCAGGGCCGCGTGCACCACGATGAACGGCGTGGTGGTGTGGGCCCGGGCGAGGCTGGCCACACCGGCCCACACCTCAGGCGCGACGCGGGTGTCGATCGCGCGCGCTGCGGAGACGATGCCGCCGGAGCGCGGCACCGCCGCGGGCGGCACCGACTCGGCCGGCGGGTCCGCCAGCACGTCGGACCAGAACCGGTCGAGCGCCTGGCGCGGCGCTCCGGTGAGACGATGCTTGTAGGACCGGGCATGCTCGGTGTACGTGCGCGGCAGCGGCGGGAACTTCGGCGCCTTGCCGCTGGTCCGCGAGGCGTAGGCGGTGGCGAGATCACCGGCCAGCGGCATCATCGACCAGCCGTCGGCGGCGATGTGGTGAATCACCAACACGAGCACCTGGTGCCGGCCGTCGATGCGGTAGAGCCGTGCGCGGATCGGCACGTCGGCGGCCAGATCGAAGGGCTCGCCCGCGTAGTCCGAGGCGGCCGACATCAGCTCGTCGAGCGCCACGGAGCGCTCGGTGAAGGGCACGAGGTTCGGGCCGGCGGGCAGCACCTGGACCTCGGGCTCGCCGGCAGTGGGCCCGTTGCGGTACACGGTGCGCAGCGGGGTGTGGCGTGCCACGACGTCGCCCAGGGCGACGCGCATGGCGGAGACATCCACATCGCCGCGCAGGTGCAGCGCAACCGGAATATGGTACGAGCCATCGGGACTCACGCGATTGCGGACCCACATCTGATGCTGGGCGGGAAGCAGCTCGGCCGCCTCCTCCGGGTCCGACGGTGCTGCGAACTCGAGCTCCGGCTCGACGGCGACGGCCGCGGTCTCGGCCGCCGCGGCGATGGCCGCTGCGGGCACGGGGGCGCCGCCGATGGCGGCCGCGAGACTCTCGACCGTGGGGTTCGCGAAGACCGTCGCAACACTGACGCGGGTGCCGGTCGCGGAGCCGAGACGCGCCGCGATGCGGGTGGCGGAAAGCGAGTTGCCGCCCAGGTCGAAGAGTGTGGTGGCGACGTTGAGGTCATCGATGCCCGCACCCGGAATCACCTCGGCGAAGGCCGCGGCGACGAGCTTCTCGGCGTCCGTCTGCGGCCCGCGGCCGGCGGACGCGTCGACGGCGACGCGCTGGGGCTGCGGCAGCTGCTTGTGGTCCACCTTGCCGTTGACCGTGAGCGGGAACTCGTCGAGGGCGACGATGTGCGCCGGAACCATGTAGGCCGGCAGCTCCGCGGAGATGCTCGCGGTGATTGCGTCGACCTCGGCGGTGCCGGTGACGTAGGTGACCAATTCCGCAGTGGCGGAGACGTCGCCGTGGACGACGGTGACAGCGCGCTCGGTGCCCGGTACTCGCATGACGGCGGCGTCGACCTCGCCGAGCTCGATGCGGAACCCACGCAGTTTCACTTGAGAGTCGACCCGGCCGAGGAACTCGAGCTTGCCTTCGGAGTCCCAGCGGACCAGGTCGCCGGAGCGGTACATGCGCGCACCGTCGGCCTCGAAGGGGTTGGCCACGAACCGCTCCGCGGTGAGGAGCGGGTTGCCGTGGTAGCCGCGGGCGATGCCCGGACCGGAGATGTACAGCTCGCCCGCGACGCCGGCGGGCGCCGGGCGCAGGTACGGATCGAGGACGTACAGCCGGGTGCCCGGAATGGGCCCTCCGAGACGGACGGGCTCGTCGCCCGCAAGCGCACCGAGCGTGACGGCAATGGTTGTCTCGGTGGGTCCGTAGACGTTGACGAGGGTGCGCCCCTTGGCAGCCCACTTCTCGGCGAGGGCCTGCGGCACCGTGTCGCCGCCCACGCCGAGCGAGGACAGTGCGGGCAGCCTCGCCGGGTCGAGCGTGGCAACGGCAGCCGGAGTGATGAAGCCGCCGTTCACCTCGCCCTGCGCCAGAACGTCTTCCAGCTCCTCACCGCCGTAGACATCCGGCGGGACCACGACGAGCGCGGAGGAGCTCTCGACGGCCATGAGGAGCTCGAGGACCGAGGCGTCGAAACCCGGCGACACGAAGTGCATCACGCGCGAGCCCTCGGCGAGGCCGTGCGAGCGAACCAGCTCGACGGCCAGACTCGACAGGCCGGCGTGGGTCACGCTGACACCCTTCGGCCGGCCTGTGGAACCGGAGGTGAAGATCAGGTAGGCGGGGTGCGCGAGGTCGATCGCAGGCCAATCAGCCTCACTGACACCGGCGTTCGCTCCGGGCCCCCACACGCGGGCGAGGTCCGCGGGCGTGAGGGTGGCGACGGGGGCAGCGGCGGAGGCAATGTGCTCGGCACGCTCGGCGGGCAGCTTAGGATCGATCGGTACGAAGGCGGCGCCGGTCTTGACGACGGCCCAGACAGCGATCACGGATTCGAGCGAGCGCGGAATACGGAGTGCCACGCGCTCTTCGGGGGCGGCGCCGACCGTCATCAGGTACCGCGCGAGGCGGTCGCTGTACTGGTCCAACTCGCCGTAGGTGATGCTGCGGTCACCGTCGACCACCGCGATCCGGTCGGGATACGCGGCGGCGGAGCGGCGCAGCAGGGCGGGCATCGGGACGGATGGCGCGGCGGCCGCGGGGGCGCCCGCGGCGGCACCGGCGAAGCGGTTCCACTCGGCGGCCTCGGCGGCGGTGACGACGTCGAGCGCGGAGAGGGGTGTTCCTCCCGGCGCGGCGGCGAAGCGCTCCAGGTACTCCATGAAGCGCTCGAAGTGGGCGTCCAGGTCCGCCACGGAGTAGGCGGCCGGGTTGGCCTCCATGTCGATCCGCAGGGCGCCCTGCTCGGACTCGTAGACGGTGACCGCCACGTCCTCGGCCGGGCCGGACGTGAGCAGGTTCAGGGTTCCGGCGGCCTCGCCCAGCGTGATCGCCGAGGAGAACATCATGATGTTGATGGTGTCGCCGAAGGTGGAGCCCACGACGCCCTCGCGCAGCGTGGGCGCCTCCATCCGGGCCGCAGGGTAGAGCTGGTGCCGCAGGCCGTTGCGCAGGTCGAGGCCGGTGCCGTCGATGATGTCGGAGACGGTGGCTCCGGCGCCAGCCCGGACCGGCACGGGGAGCACGTTCGCCGTCATGCCGGTGGAGCCCCGGAGCGCGGCGGTGGTACGGGCAGCCACTGGTACCGAGACCGAGATCTCCTCGCGGCCCGAGACGGCGGCCACGTAGGCGCCGAAGGCGGCGATCACCAAACCGGTGCGATTGGTGCCCAGCCGCTCCGCCGCGGCCTCCAACCGGGCGCCCGCCTCGGCACTGGGGACGCCGTTGCGGCGCCGATTCAGGCTCGACGGTGCCGCGACGACGCGGCTGAGACCCGCCGCCTCGGGAAGAGTCGTGACGACCCCCGCCCAGTACTCGGCGTCGCCCTCCGCGCGCGCCGAAGCGAAGTACTTCTCCTCCGCCCTGACGAAGCCCTCGGGGGCGAGCGGAGCGGGCTTGAGGGGAGGAACCTCGGCGCCGGTGACGCGGGCCGTGTACAGCTCGGCGACGCGACGCTGGAGGATCGAAGCACCGTAGCCATCGATGACTGCGTGGTGCGCGCGGGCGTACCAGAGCCAGCGCCCCTCGGAGACGCTGATCAGGCGGTTGATGATCAGCTCATCGGTCGCCAGGTCGATCGGACGCGAGTACTCGGCGCGCATCCACGCGACGGCGGCGTCGATGCGTTGATCCTCGGGCAGGTCCGCCAAGCCGAGATCGATGACCTGCGCGGCGCTGTCGATGCTGCGATCGATCCACTGCACCGGGGCGCCGGACTCGTCGACCTCGATGCGGACGTACGGGGACAGGAACTCGTCGCTGGCCTCCCGAGTCGCAGCCTGCATGGTCTCGACGTCGAACGGACCACTGATGTCGACGTACTGCGCGACCGTGTAGGCGACGTCCGGGGACATCTGCTGGCCAAGCCACATTCCGTACTGGGCTCCGGTCAGGGAGTGCACCGCGTGGTCCACCAAGCTCTCCTCTACATCACGATCACAACGCAGAACGGTTGCAATCGCAGAATTGTAGGGATGCCGCGCTTGGAATTGCAACATCTTCAACCGGAATTCCCGTGAGCGAAGGTCACAGAAACACCGCAGGTGACAACGGGCATACGCAACGGCGATCACCGACGGGCCGCCATCCAGCGGATTTGCGACCCGCAAGGCCGTATTGCCCAGGTTGGGATTCGCCATCTCAAATTCTGCGCAACGACTCCTCACTGAGAATTCATGAAACGTGTTCTACATCACAGCGGAGCCCCTGGTCGCGGACAGGGTTCCCGACACCGTGCCCGGGCCATTCCCTGCGGCGGGTACCGGAGCAGCACGACGGTGCGCTACATTCGAGACGTGCAGTGGCGCGCCCTTCTCCTCGGTTGCCGCGGCGGGGTCTGATCCAGACCGGCTCCCCGTCGCGGGTTGAGCCGTGCAGTCGCGGCAGCGCCGGTCGAGTCCTCCCGGCCCCTTCGCGGTCGAACCGTCCCTGCCTTTCGCAGGGGTGAACCCGAGAAAGTAACCTCGACACATGAGCCCTGCAGCCGATTCCTACACCTCCGGCGTATCGAAGATCACCGCTCCCGCCGGCCCCCGCAACCCGGGTCAGCCCGCGTGGAACCAGCAGCGCGGAAGCGCCATGCCCGCCCACCGCTACCGCTCCTTCGGCGACGAGGTCGAGCAGATCGCACTCCCCGATCGCACGTGGCCCGACAACGTCGCCACCACGGCCCCGCTGTGGTGCGCCGTGGACCTGCGCGACGGCAACCAGGCCCTCATCGATCCCATGAGCCCGGCCCGCAAGCGCCGCATGTTCGACCTGCTGGTCCGGATGGGCTACAAGGAGATCGAGGTCGGTTTCCCGTCCGCCAGCCAGACCGACTTCGACTTCGTCCGCGAGATCATCGAGGACGGTGCCATCCCGGACGACGTCACGATCCAGGTGCTGGTGCAGTGTCGGGACGAGCTGATCGAGCGCACATTCGAGGCCTGCCAGGGTGCGAAGAACGTGATCGTGCACTTCTACAACTCGACCTCGGTGCTGCAGCGCCGCGTCGTCTTCCGCGCCGACAAGGCCGCGATCAAGAAGATCGCCACCGACGCCGCGCACAAGGTGCTCGAGGAGGAGAAGAAGTACCCGGACACCGCATGGCGCTACGAGTACTCCCCCGAGTCCTACACGGGCACCGAGCTCTCCTTCGCCAAGGAGGTGTGCGACGCGGTCACCGAGATCATCGCGCCCACGCCCGAGAAGCCGATCATCCTGAACCTGCCTGCCACCGTCGAGATGGCCACGCCGAACGTCTACGCCGACTCGATCGAGTGGATGAGCCGCAACCTGGCGCGTCGCGAGAGCGTCATTCTGTCGCTGCACCCGCACAACGACCGCGGTGAGGGCGTGGCCGCGGCCGAACTCGGCTACCTGGCCGGTGCGGACCGGATCGAGGGCTGCCTGTTCGGCAACGGCGAGCGCACCGGCAACGTCTGCCTGGTGACGCTGGGCCTGAACCTGTACAGCCGCGGCATCGACCCGCAGATCACGTTCTCGGACATCGACGAGATCCGGCGCACCGTCGAGTACTGCAACCAGCTGCCGGTGCCCGAGCGGCACCCCTACGGCGGCGACCTGGTGTACACCGCGTTCTCGGGCAGTCACCAGGACGCGATCAACAAGGGCCTCGACCAGATGAAGATCGACGCCGACGACGCCGACAAGGACATCGACGACATCCTGTGGCAGGTGCCCTACCTGCCGATCGACCCCAAGGACGTGGGGCGCAACTACGAGGCAGTGATCCGCGTCAACAGCCAGTCGGGCAAGGGCGGCGTCGCGTACATCATGAAGGCCGACCACGGCCTGCAGCTGCCGCGGCGCCTACAGATCGAATTCAGCCAGTCGGTGCAGAAGATCACCGACGGCGAGGGCGGCGAGGTCACGCCCAAGGAGATGTGGGACGTCTTCGCCGGCGAGTACATCGATCCGATCCTGCCGCTGGAGCGCATGCGCCAGAAGGTGACCGCCTCCGAGGTCGACGGCGGCGTCGACCGCATCGACGCGGTGGTCAAGGTCGACGGCAAGGAACAGGAGATCTCGGGCGAGGGCAACGGCCCGCTCGCGGCCTTCGTCGACGCGATCGGCACCGTCGGCTTCGAGGTCCGGGTCCTGGACTACAGCGAGCATGCGCTCTCCGCCGGCGACGACGCGCAGGCCGCCGCCTACGTCGAGGCGATCGTCCGCGTCGGCGACGAGGACCGCACCGTCTGGGGCGTGGGCATCGCCCCGTCGATCACCACCGCCTCGCTGCGCGCCGTCGTCTCCGCGGTCAACCGCGCCAACGGCAGCCGCCGCATCGCCCAAGAAGCCGTCGGCGCGGCCTCGACGCGGACCTGGGCGCCGTAGTCGTTCTGGGATGTGATGGGTGCTAGACCGCCGAGGACCGTCGACCGGCCGATCGACTCGCCGAGAAGGAGGGCACCGGCCTGGCGCACCCACCTACGCCGGCTGGGCAGGCAACTGGGCGACCGACGCGATCTGTTGCTCCGCTCCCTCCACGAACATGCGCCCGCGGTGACCGTGGACGCGGTGCCGCGCGGCGGCCTCGCCCTGTGGGGCGCGGCTGCCCGGTGACGTGGACCTCGGCGCAGTGGTGGATCACTGCCGTCGCGACGGCCTCGTCGTGGGTCCGGGCGACGAGTGGTTCCTCACGGAACCGACGGAAAAACACCTCCGACTCGCCTGCGCCGGGCCGCAGCCGGAACGCCACCCGAGGCGGCGCGGATTCTTCAGGCCGCGATCACACGGACGGCGTGAAGGCCTCGAACCACACCCGCTCGCGCGGGACGCCGGCATCCTCGAGTTGCCTTGCCGCGCCGGTCATGAACGGCAGCGGGCCACACAGGTAAGCGTGAGCGTCGGGCGGGATGGGGAGGCCACTCAGGTCGATCCGGCCGCGGGACTCCCCTTCGCCCAACGGGTATCCGTCGGGGAGCGCGTCGTACCAGGTGTGCAGCGCAGCGCCGGGAATCCGGTCGACGAGCTCGCTCAGCTCAGCCCGATGCGCATGGGTCGCTCGGGTGCGATCCGCGTGCGCCACGATCACTCGGCGCGCGCCGCCCTCTTCGGCGAGGTGGTGGAGCATGCCGAGGACGGGAGTGATCCCGATACCCGCCGAAGCGAGCACCAGGGGGGTGGCGGGGCCGCTGTCGAGCACGATGTCGCCGAAGGGCGGCGAGACCTGCAGGCACGTGCCCTCGAAGGCGTACTCGTGGAGGTACGACGAGACCTCCCCATCGCGCCGCACACCGATCCGCCACCGGCCCGCACCCGCGCCGGACAGGCTGTACTGCCGGATCTGGCGCGCACCGTCGGGCAGCCGGACCGCGATCGAGACGTATTGCCCAGGAGAAAATTCAGGCAGCGCATCACCGGACGGATCGGCGAGCACGAAGGCGACGGTGTGCGGAGTCTCCTGGCGACGCTCGTCCACGACCACGGTGCGCCACACCGTCTCGGGGCTCACCCCGGCCGCACTGTAGAGCCCCTTCTCCAGGGTGATCAGCTCGTCGGCGAGCTGCCAGTACAGCGCGGTCCACGCCTCCGCCACCGCGGGCGTGACGGCATCCCCGAGCACCTGCACGATCGCCGCGAACAGGTGCTCGTGGACGACCGGGTACTGCGCCGGGGCAACGCCCAGTGAGGCGTGCTTGTTCGCGACCCGCTCGAGCATCGACCGCGCGGAGAGCTCGTCGTCGACGACGGCGGTGGCGTACATCGCGATCGATGCGGCCAACGAGCGCTGCTGGGCACCCACCGCCTGGTTGCCGCGGTTGAACAGGTCGCGCTCCAGGTCGGGGTGCGCCTCGAACAGGCGGCGGTAGAAGATCGGGGTGATCTCGTCGATCGCGGCGCCCACTGCGGGCAGGGAGTCGCGGATGACGGCGATCTGGGCTTCGGTGAGCATGGGCATCGGTCCTCGGGCAGAAGGAGTGTTCTACTACGACGTTATGTAGTAGTTCCTTGCCGCCGCCAGGGACGGATGTCCCGAGGATCCGGGACGTCTACCGCCGGAGGCCGTGCCGCCGGGCAACGATACTGGAGACCACCTCGACCGGGACCAGCCGTTTGAGGAGGAAGACGAGGGGCGCGTTGCTGCCCACTGCGTAGAACTCGCGCGGCTTATCGGACTCGATCGCCTTCACGATCACCTCCGCTACCTGTGCCGGGGTGATGCCCGCCCGCTCGTTGGCGTCGAGGTTCTCGATCATGGTGTCGAAGTCAGCGCGGTACACGGAGTCGTCGGCGACGTACTTGGTCCGCCGCTCGCCGATGCCCGTGGCGATCGAGCCGGGCTCCACCGTGGAGACCCGCACCCCGAAGGGCGAAAGTTCCTGACGCGCTGCCGAGGCGAAGCCCTTCAGTGCGGCCTTGGCCGCGACGTAGGAGCCGCGGTACGCGAGCGGGAAGCTGGCGAGCATCGAGCCCACCATGATCACGCGGCCGTAGCCGCGCTCCCGCATCGCGGGCAGCAACCGCTGGGTGAGCTGCACCGCGCCGAAGACGTTCGTTTGGAAGAGCCGGTCGACCGCGTCCGGGGGGAGCTCCTCGAGCGGCCCGGATTGACTCTCGCCTGCGTTGTTCACGACGACGTCGACGGTGCCTGCGGCCGCGGCGCAGGCGGCGACCGAATCACGGTCGGCGAGATCGAGAGCGAGGTACTCGACGCCGGGGATCCGCTTGTCTACGGGGATCACCTCCGGGTTGCGGCTGGTACCGAGGACTCGGTAGCCCTTCTGCGCCAGCAGCTTCGCCGTCTCGTAGCCGATGCCGGAGGTGGCTCCGGTCACCAGTGCCGTGCGTTCACTCATGCTCGTGCGCCTCCGGTTCGATCGCTCGTCGCGAGGGCCGCTGCGCGGCCCGCCGTCATGCCCGAGAAGATGCACCCGCCGAGGAAGGTGCCCTCCAGGGCGTTGTATCCGTGCACCCCGCCGCCGCCGAATCCGGCGACCTCACCCGCGGCGTACAGGCCGGGAACGGGCACACCGTCGGGCCCGAGAACGCGCGCCGAAAGGTCTGTCTCGAGCCCCCCGAGGGTCTTGCGGGACAGGATGTTCAAGCGGACGGCGATGAGCGGCCCATGGTCGGGATCGAGAATGCGGTGCGGCTTGGCGACGCGCACCACCTTGTCGCCCAGGTAGTTCCGAGCGTTGTTCATCGCCTGGAGCTGCGCGTCCTTACTGAAGGCGTTCGCCGTCTCGCGGTCGCGTGCCTCGATCTGGGTGCGCAGGCGCTCGGCGTCGACGTGCCCGCCGCGGCCGATGCGGTTCATCCCCGCCACGAGCTCTTCGAGCGTATCGGCCACGACGAAGTCCGAGCCGTGCTGCTTGAAGGCCTCGACAGGACCGGGCGCGCCCTTCGACTTCACCCGACCCAGAGCGAGTTTCAGGTCCTTCTCGGTGATGTCCGGGTTCTGCTCCGAACCGGAGAGTGCGAACTCCTTCTCAATGATCGTCTGAGTGAGCACGAACCACGAGTAGTCGTAGCCTGTCTCGAGAATCGTCTTCATCGTCGCGTTGGTGTCGAAGCCGGGGAAGTTCGGGGCGGCGAAGCGCTCGCCGTTCGCATCGAACCACAGGGAGGACGGGCCGGGGATGATGCGGATCGCGTGGTTCGGCCAGATCGGGTCCCAGTTGTGGATGCCCTCGGTGTACGCCCACACCCGGTCGCGGTTCACGATGTTCGCGCCGGCCGTCTCCGAGATCGCGAGCATACGGCCGTCCACGTGCGCAGGCACGCCGGCGATCATGTGCTGCGGGAACGGGCCGAGCCGCTCGGTGGGCCAGTACTTCTCCATGAGCTCGAAGTTGTGGCCGATCCCGCCGGAGGTCACGAGCACCGTCGGTGCGCGGAACTCGAACGCGCCGACCGTCTCCCGGCCGCTCGCGACGCCGCGGTCCAGGTCGGTGGGCTCGAGCACCGCGCCACGGACGCCGACGACGACACCGTCGTCGGTCAGGAGCTCGTCGACGCGGTGTCGGAAGGCGAAGCGCACGAGGCCCTGCGCCTCAGCGCGCTCGACGGGCTCACGGAAGACGCGGACCACCTCGGGGCCGGTGCCCCAGGTGAGGTGGAAGCGGGGGACCGAGTTGCCGTGGCCGTCGGCCGCGCCGCCGCCCCGCTCTGCCCAGCCGACCACCGGCGTGAAGCCCAGACCCAGCCTGCGCAGATAGTCGCGCTTGCGATGCGTCGCGAACTCGACGTAGGCGCGGGCCCACTGCCGCGGCCAGTGATCTTCGTCCTCGCGGTCGAAGCCGGCGGAGCCCGTCCAGTCCTGCCACGCCAGCTCGAAGGAGTCCTTGATACCCAGTCGCCGCTGCTCGGGCGAGTTCACGAGGAACAGGCCGCCGAGGCTCCAGAACGCCTGCCCTCCCAGGTTGTTGCGGTTCTCCTGGTCGAGCACCAGCACGCGGCGACCGGCCCGGCTCAGCTCGTACGCGGCCACCAGGCCCGCGAGCCCCGCACCGACCACGATCGCGTCTGGTTCGAACCCTGCGGTGTGCGATCGATCCCCGCTCACGCCGCCTCCTCATTGATAAATAGACTGGGTGGTCTAATTATCGCTATCCTTGCACGGAGCAACGGCGCGGTCAACGGATTCGAGGCGGAACATGGCGAAGGGCGAACGTACGCGCGCACGGACCGTCGAGAAGTTCCTCGACGTCGGGCTCGCGGTCTTCGCGGACCGCGGCTTCCACGCCGCCTCGATGGACGAGATCTGCACCCGTGCGGCACTCTCCCGCGGCGCGTTCTACTCGAACTTCTCCGGCAAGGAGGCGCTGTTCTTCGCCTTGTTCGACCGGCACGCCGAGAACCAGGTCGGACGGATCACGGCGGTGATCGACGGAGCCGACTCGCTCGATGCGGCCATCGCCGGTGCCGCGCGCGCGGCGGCAGCCGACGACCCCGACGAGCGCCGGTGGGCCCTGCTCTCCACGGAGTTCACCATCTATGCCGCCCGCGATGCAGAAGCCGCGCGCCGTCTGACCGACCGCGACGTCGTTCTCCGCGAGCGCCTCTCCGCCGCGCTCGCCCGCTTCATCGAGCCCCACGATGCCGCGGCGCTCGCCCGCTACGCGATCGCTCTATACGAGGGAGCGCAGCTCACGCACCTCGTCGACCGGGACTCCGCCGCCGCGCGCGAATTGCTTCTGCGATTCCTACCAGCCGGCCTCCACACCGTCGGGGGCTGACTGCCCCGCCGCGGTCCGATCGCCGTCGAGACCGCACAGCAGGAGGTGCACCGGGACTGATCGGAGGAGGCCCAGTCCCCACGCACGCCGTGCAGCACACCCCGAAATCATGGGATGATTTTGCCGCCCGTATCAACTGACCGCCGCGACCTCCTCGTCGAGCGCGCGGAGCACGGCGGCCACGGCGGGCCGGCGCTCGGCGCCGGGCCGCGTCGCCACCTCGAGGATCCGCGCGGCCAGGACACCGACGATTTCGAGGCTCCGTACCCCGGGATGGGTCACCGCGTGCCGCGCGACCAGCGCCACACCGAGGCCGGCCGCGACCATCGCCTGAATTGTGTGGAAGTCGTTGATCCGCTGCACCACCCGCGGCTGTACACCCGTGATCGTCGCGAGGGAGCGGAGCACGTCGTCAACGGGAAAGCCGTCCCGGACGCTGATCCAGTCGAGATCGGCGAGCTGCGCGGCGTCGACCCGCCCCGCCGCCGCGAGCGGGTGACCGACCGGCACCACCAGGTCGATCGGCTCGCGCATCAGTACGCGGGACGCGATGCGAGGGCCGCCCAGTGGCGCGGCGCGCTCGTCGCGGTGTGCCACCACCACGTCCGCGTCCGCGAGCATCGCCGGCAGCTCCGTGCCGGGTAGGTCCGCGTCGGCGGCCGCCACCTGGATCCCCGCCGCCGCGGTGCGGCACAGCACCCCGGGCAGGAGCAGCTCCGCCGCGGACGGAAAGAGGGTCAGCCGGACCACGCCGATCGGCGTCGAGCGGTAGCGATCCATCTCCGCCCGCGCGCGATCCAGCTCGCCCAGCACGGATTCCGCGCGGACCACCAGCGCCAGTCCCGCGTCCGTCAGGCGCACGCGACGACCGTCGGGTTCGAGCAGATCGACACCCGCCTCACGCGCGAGAACCTTGAGCTGCTGGGACACCGCCGAGGGCGTCATGTCCATCGCCCTGGCCGTTGCCGCGACCGTGCCACGGTCGGCGAGCTCACGCAGGATCCGCAAGCGGTGCACGTCCATGCGCACCGAGAGTACGCGGGCTCACCGCAAGGCGTACCCGCCGTCGACGTACAGCGTCGAGCCCGTGGTGTAGGTGCTCGTGAACAGGTGGACCACCGCGGCGGCGATCTCCTCCTCGGTCCCCGGCCTCCCGAGCACGGCCTCGCGCTCGATGTGCGCGAAGGCCGCCTCACGCGCCTCTGTGGGCCTCCCCGCCCACAGGTTCCCGTCGACGGTGCCGGGCGCGATCGCGGTGACCCGCACCGGCGCCAGCTCGACGGCCAGCCCGCGCGCGAGCCCTTCGATCGCGGCGTTCGCCGCGACGTACGGCGCCGCCGGCCCCGCGGGACGCACACTGGCCGCGCCGGAAGTGAGCACCACCGCAGCGTCGGCGGTCAGCTTCGGGAGCGCCGCCTTAACCACCCGGTACTGGCCCCAGAACTTCGATTCGAAGGGACTGCGCGCATCCTCGACGGGCAGATCCCGGAACGACCCGACGGTGTAGGTGGCGGCCGTGGTGAAGAGCGCGTCGACCGCGTCGACCCCGGCGAAGAAGTTCTCCACCGAACAAGGATCCGCGGTGTCGACGGTCCGCGCACGAGCGGCGGGTCCGAGTTCGGCAACGGCACCGTCGAGCCGCACCTGCGAGCGTCCCCCGAGCACGACCCGGGCACCCTCTGCCACGACGAGACGAGCGACGGCCAGCCCGATTCCACTCCCTCCCCCGATGAGGACGACGGTGCGGTCACGCAGTGCGAAGGTCATGCCGCGAACCTAACGACCGCGCCCAGCGACGGGCAGTGCTCCGCGCCGCATGATTCCAGGTCGATGTAGCACAGCTACATGGCCGCTCAAGAAGTATTCGATTGTTCTTCCGGTCCGCGGCCGGAACAGTGGAGTGCATGAGCCCCCGTCACCGCCTCGTCGCACTCACTGTCGTCGTGCTGTGGGGCCTCAACTTCCTCGCCATCCGCTACAGCCTCGACTACTTCCCGCCGCTGTTCCTCGGCGCGCTGCGGTTCCTCGTCCTGGCGCTCCCCGTGCTCCTCTTCGTGCGCCCGCCGAAGGGGCCCGTGAGGTGGCTGCTGCTCTACGGCATCGGCTCCGGCACCTTTCAGTTCGGCCTGCTGTTCACCGCGATGCACATCGGGATGCCCACGGGCCTCGCCTCGTTGGTGCTGCAGTCGTCGGCGCCGTTCACCGTGCTCCTCGGGGCGGTGCTGCTGCACGAGAAGCTCACCGTGCGGCAGGTCGCGGGCATCGGCATCGCCGTCGTCGGCATGGGCCTGATCATCGCGGACCGCGCGGACGCCGCCGCCGGCGTCGGGGTGCTCGGCGTGATCCTCACCCTGCTCGGCGGCCTCAGCTGGGCGTTCGGCAATATCGGACAGCGGCTGGCGGCACCGTCGGAGCCCTTCCGCTTCACGCTCTGGATGTCGGTCATCCCGCCCCTGCCGATGCTGGCGCTCAGCGCCGCGGTCGAGGGCCCCACCACCGGCTGGAAGGCCCTGGCCCACAGCCTCGACGCTGCCGACGGGCGCCTCGCTCTCCTGGGCGTCGCCTACATCGCGATCCTGAGCACCGTCGTCGGGTACGGGCTGTGGGGCGCGCTGATGGCCCGGTACCCGGCGTCAACGGTCGCGCCCGCAACACTCCTCGTGCCGGTCGTCGGCATCGCCGCGAGTGCGATCGTGCTCGGCGAGCACCCAACGGCGCTCGCCCTGGCGGGCGCCGGGGTAGTGATCTTCGGCTGCCTGCTGGGGATGCTGCGGCCGGCGCCGCCACCGCTCGGCGATGAGGGCGATGGTGCCGGCGGCGAGCTCGACGTCACCGTCGCCGATGACCTCGGCGAGCGCGGCGCGCAGGGCAACCCGGCGGTCCTCCGGCAAGGTTGAGTGGCCCGAGTAGGTGAAAACCAGGTCCAACCACCGGTCCTTCTCCTGGGCCTCGGTCCACGAGTCCTCCCGCTCGCTCACCGTGAACCCGACCGCCTCGAACCGACCCCGCAGCGCGGCCATCGCGAACATCTGGTCGTGCGCGGTGCCCGCGCCCGCTGCCTCGACGTTGATGTAGTCCTCGCTCGCGGCCCGCAGGTCGTCGTTCGCCGGCCGGGTCGGGCGCAGCTTGTTCCAGAGCAGCACGACGCGGCCGCCCGGATTGAGCAGGCCGGCGAGTCGCGGGACCGCGGTCTCGGCGTCGACCCAGTGCCAGGACTGGCCGAAGGTGACCAGGTCGAAGGTGCGGCCCCGTGCGTCCCACTCCTCGAAGGTCGCGACCTCGGCGGGCACGCCGGAGGCGCGCGCGACGTCGGCCATGGCACCGTCGGGCTCGACGGCGAGCACGTCCAGCCCGCGGTCCCGGAGCTGCCGAGCGAGGATCCCGGTCCCGGCGCCGACGTCGAGGGCGGTGCCGCCGGCCGCGATCGCGTCGAGGGTGACGTCGCTGTAGCGCGGCCGGAGCCGGTCGTAGTCGTCCGCGATCGCCCCGAAGGAGAGCGCGCGGCGGCGATCTTCGTGCAGTTCAGCCATGAATCCAGCTTGCCCTATCCTGGAGCCCATGCCCGGACTCCCCCTCCGCGCCCGCGCGGCGCTGCTCGCCGCCCGATCCGCAGCCTGGGCGTCGCAGCGCGCCGGGCGCGGCAAGGGCTCGATGATCGGCGGCCTCGTCGCGCTCAAGATCGAGCCGAACCTGATGTCCCGGCTCGCCGCTGGCAAGCGCACCGTGGTGGTGACCGGCACCAACGGCAAGTCCACGACGACCCGGATGACCGCCGCCGCGCTCAGCACGCTGGGCCGCGAGGTCGCCACACAGGCCGACGGGGCCAACATGGACGCCGGCATCGTCGCCACGCTCACCGCCCACCAGCGCGCGCCGTTGGCCGCCCTCGAGGTCGACGAGCTGCACGTCCCGCACGTCCTCGACGCGACCGCAGCCGAGACGCTGGTGCTGCTGAACCTGTCCCGCGACCAGCTCGACCGGGTCGGCGAGATCAACGCCATCGAGCGCCGGCTGCGCGCGGGCGTGGACGCGCACCCCGAACTCACCGTGATCGCGAACTGCGACGACGTGCTCGTGACGTCTGTCGCCTACGACGCGAAGAACGTCGTCTGGGTCGCGGCCGGCGCGGGCTGGACGAGCGACTCCACCTCGTGCCCTCGCTCGGGCGAGCCCATCGTCCGCGACGGCGCGCACTGGTACTCGACGGGCACCGACTTCTCCCGTCCGGAGCCCGACTGGTGGGTGGACGACACCTCCATCCACGGGCCGGACGGCTTCGTCGCGCCGCTCGGTCTGCAGCTGCCCGGCCGGGCGAATCGCGGCAACGCCGCGCAGGCCGTGGCCGCCGCGGTAGCGATGGGCGCCGACCCGGTCGCCGCGGCCGAGGCCGTGGGCACCGTCGGCGAGGTCGCCGGACGGTACGCAACGGTGACCGTCGGCGAGCACACCGTGCGGATGCTGCTCGCGAAGAACCCGGCCGGCTGGCAGGAGGCCATGTCGATGATCGACGGCACCGCCGAGGGCCTGGTGATCGCGGTGAACGGGCAGGTGCCCGACGGCGAGGACCTCTCCTGGCTGTGGGACGTGCAGTTCGAGCGGTTCGAGAACGGCAAGGTCGTCGCGTCGGGCGAGCGCGCCGCCGACCTCGCGGTCCGGCTGACCTACGCGGGCGCCGAGCACTCGCTGGTCGCCGACCCGCTGGCGGCGATCGCCTCGTGCCCTCCCGGGCGCGTGGAGGTGCTCGCGAACTACACGGCGTTCCGCGACCTGAACACAGCTCTCGAAGGACGGCGCGCGTGATCGACTTCTCCGGATCCGAGTCCCGGATCACCGATTCCACCCTGGTCATCGGCCTGGTGCTGCCCGACGTGATGGGCACCTACGGCGACGGCGGCAACGCCCTGGTCCTGCGCCAGCGCGCGCGGCTGCGTGGCATCGACGCCGAGGTCCTGCCGATCACGCTCGCCGACCCCGTGCCAGCGACGTGCGACATCTACACACTGGGCGGCGCCGAGGACTACGCGCAGCGGCTCGCGACCCGCCATCTCACGCAGTACCCGGGCATGCAGGAGGCCGCCGGTCGTGGTGCGCCGGTGTTGGCGATCTGCGCGGCGATCCAGGTGCTCGGCCACTGGTACGAGACGTCCGAGGGCGAGCGCGTGGACGGCATCTCGCTGTTCGACCTCACCACCACCCCGCAGGCGACCCGCTCGATCGGCGAGATCGAGGGCGTTCCGCTGGTCGACGGCCTCACCCAGCCTTTGACCGGGTTCGAGAACCACCGTGGCGGTTCGGCTCTCGGCCCCGACGCCGCGCCGCTGCAGCGCGTGGTGCGGGGCACCGGCAACGGTGCGGGCGCCGCGGTCGACGGAGTGGTGCAGGGCAGCGTGCTCGGCACCTACATGCACGGCCCGGCGCTCGCGCGGAACCCGGAGCTGGCCGACTACCTGCTGGCCCGCGCGACAGGGCGTTCGCTCGAGCCGCTGGATCTCCCGGACGTGGGCCTGCTGCGACGCGAGCGCCTGCGGAAGTAGGACCGCCGGGGCTGTCCACGGTCCGCGTGGGGTCTGCTGGTCGCGCGGGGCGGGTGTTTCTCTCCACGAAGTCATGCGTGCAATGCATGGCTTCGTTCGGCCAGTTCAACGCACTCTTGACACGGAGGCGATGCGTGGGACGCATAGCTGCATTCACCGTCGCGCTGGATCCCGGTGGCGCCCGCGTCGTCGACGAAAGATGTCGGTGCGGCGTCCTACCCTGTCTCATCATCGAGAGTTCGGGGGACATCGTGAGTCGGAAACAAGCACGACATGAGTAGCACATCGAGTGCTACCTTTGATCACATGGAGCAGATCGGGGTCCGTGAGCTGCGGCAGCACGCGTCGAAGTACCTCGCCCGCGTGGAAGCCGGCGAGGAGATCGAGGTGACCAACCACGGCAAACTCGTCGCAAGACTCGTCCCGGTCAGCGACAGGGAACGCCGGTACCGCGAGCTGGTCTCGTCGGGCCAGATCATTCCCGCCGAGCAGCCACTCGACCTGGCCACGATCACAGCGATGCGGAACGCTCGCCGACCGCGCGAACCGGGCGATAAGTCGTTGACAGAGATCCTCATGGAAATGAGGGATGAATAGTGATCTATCTCGACACGTCCGCACTCACGAAGATGCTGAACCCAGAGAACGAATCGGATGTGCTCACCGCATGGATGGCTGCACAAGCTGACGGAGGAAAGGAGCTGACCACGAGCGTCATCGGCCGGATCGAAATAGCGCGTGTCGCCGCGCGGTCATCCGATCCGGATGACGTTCCGCAAGCACAATTCCTCGGATCCCGGCTGGTGACGGTTCCGCTGACCACAACAATCGCTCGAGCGGCGGAGAGCGTGGGCCCGGCGCACCTGCGCTCTCTCGACGCCATTCATCTGGCGTCGGCCGTGAGCATCCGCGAGCTGGTCAGTGCGTTCGTCAGCTACGACAAGCGACTACTGGCCGCGGCGCGAGCGGAAGGACTGCCGGTCGTCTCGCCTGGCGCGGAATAGTCACCAGAGCCCCAGAACTGCCTGCTCGGTCGCGAGCAGGCGCATCTTGGTCTCCACGCCGCCGCCGGCGGAGAAGCCGCCGGTACGGCCGTTCGCCGCGGTGACGCGGTGGCAGGGCACGACGGGAGGATAGGGGTTCTCCCCCAGAGCTCGGCCGACGGCACGGGCGGATCCGGGAAGGCCTATCGCCGTGGCGATCTCGCCGTAGGTGCGGGTCGATCCGGGTGGTATCCGGCGCGCCACCTCGTAGACGGCGCGCTGAAAATCGGTGAGCCCCAGCATGTCCAGGGGCACCCAGGCCAGATCGTCGTCGAGGTTCTCGCCGGAGACCAGGGCGACGATCGCTGCGATCACCCCCTCGATCGCCGGCGGCGGGTCGGCGGGTGCCGCATCGTCGCCCAGATACCGCGCAGTGGCCTCGTCGGAGTCCTCCGGCAACCGGACTGCGGTGACGGCACCGTCGGCGCCCCAGGCGATCCCGCACCGGCCGACGGCGGTGTCGAAGAGGGCGTACCCGGCGGCCACGTCAGCCCACCTCCCGCACGAGCAGATCGAGGTTGGCCTCCATGTAGTCGTGCCAGAGGCCGAGGCGGAAGTCGATGATCTGCGCCTCCTGCTCCGGATGCTGCGCGATGTACTCGCTGAGCGGCGAGGCGCCGGTGCCCGCCCGCGCCCACTGCCGGACCAGCGTGCCGCCCTCGGCGCGCTCGACCTCGAATCCCCACGTGGCCAGCGGATCACCCGCCGGACCCACGCGCCAGACCCAGCGCCGCCCGTCCTCGAGCTCGGTGACCTCAGGGTCGGTGAACCACTCGCCGATCTCGGGATCGGCGTTATAGCCGCGGAACCGCGCTCCCACCGCGACGCCGTCGGCACCGTCGAGCCATTCGGCCCGCTGCAGCTCCCCCTCGGCCCGAGTGGGGAGCGTGATGTCCGCGACGAGGCGCCACGCCTCCTCCGGCGAGCAGGGCAGCTTCCGGGAGACCTCGATGATCGGGTGGTCGCGCAGGCGCATGGGGCGATCCTATTCCGCCGCCCGCGCGGCGGCTTCGACCTTCGCGCGGTACGCGACCCGGTCCGCCCCGTCGGGGAGCAGCGCGTCCCGCGCGCGGTCCAGGTAGTGCTGAATATCGGCCTTGGGGGCCGCGTCGAGCGACAGGACGTCCATACCTCGACGGTGCCACAGGGCACCGACAGGTTCTATGCTCCGACCGCCCGCGGCTCGACCACGACGCAGCGCCCACGCGTCCCGTCGACTGCGAACCAGCCGCGCTCGAACTCCTGCCAGCGCATGAGCTCGGCCCGTGATTCCTCGCCGTCGCGCGTGACGGCCCGCTCGAGCCGCTGCTCCGCCGAGCCGCCGTCCAGCCAGAGCCCCAGCGACAGCCGGTCGGCGAACGAGCGGCGGGCGCTGGAGACCCCCTCGATCACGATGAGCGACGCCCGGGGCACGCGCAGCTCCTCCCCCGGCGTCGGCACGCCGTCGCGCCAGACCATGGGGCGGTAGAAGGCGTCACGGCCACGAACCAGGGGTTCGATCACCTCGTCGACGAGCTGCGGCCACCACGACACCGGGTCGTCCCACGTGGCGTAGTGGTCCGTGCGGATCAGGGCGACCCGGGCACCGTCGGCCCGGAGGTCGCCGACGAGCCGCTGCGCGTAGGTCGACTTGCCGGCCCCGGAGGGACCGTCGATCGCGACGATGCCCTCGGGGCCGCCCATCCGGGCCAGCAGTTCGGAGGCCTCCATGCCTCACCCGCCTGCGGGCGGGAATTCCTCGAGCACGCGCGGCGGCTCGGACAGGGCACGGCGGCCGCTCATGGCGCGGCCGAGGGTGAGTTCGTCGGCGAACTCGAGCTCGGCGCCCATCGGCAGGCCCGCCGCCGGACGCGTGACGGTCAGCCCGGGGAAATCCTTGAGCATCCGCACGAGGAAGGCCGCGGTGGCCTCGCCCTCGGTGTTCGGATCGGTCGCGATGATCACCTCGTCGACGTCGACTCCGTCGACCGACGTGCCGAGGCGGACGAGCAGCTCCCGGATCCGAAGCTTGTCGGGCCCGATCGACTTGATCGGGTTCAGCGCCCCGCCGAGCACGTGATAGAGCCCGCGGTACTCGCGGGTGCGCTCCACTGCCTGGACGTCCTTGGCCTCCTCGACCACGCAGATCTTGGAGGCATCGCGCCGCGGGTCCGAGCAGATCCGGCACCGGGTTTCGGCGGAGACGTTGCCGCACACCTCGCAGTAGCGCACGTCGTTGCGCACGCGGGTGAGTGCGTTCGTGAGCCGATCGATGTCGGTGGGCTGCACACCCAGGAGGTGGAACGCGATGCGCTGCGCGCCGCGCGGCCCCACCCCCGGGAGCTTGGCCAACTCGTCGATCAGCTCCTGAACGGGTCCTTCGTACACGTGCCGACCGTCAGAAGGGCAGGCCGCCGGCCAGCGGACCCATCTTCTGCTGCGCCACGGCGGCGGTGTTGTTCTGCAGGTCTGCGAGGGCGCCCAGAACCAGGTCCTGCAGGGTCTCCACGTCCTCCGGGTCGACCACCTTGGGGTCGATCGTCACAGACGTCACCTGGCCGTCGCCGGTGCCCGCGACCTTGACGAGGCCGGCGCCGGCCTGACCCTCGATCGTCGTCACCGCGAGTTCCTGCTGCGCCGCCATGAGCTGCTGCTGCATCGCGCCGACCTGGGCCATCAGGTCTTCCATCGAGCCTCCGGGCTGCATACTTCTCTCCCTACGCCGGTCGAGTGACCCGCTATGTCCGATTCGTGTTACTTGTGTTACCGCTGTGCCGCTTGGGGCGGTACAGTGCGATCCGTGACGAACCGCCGTTCCACCCTCTTGGCCGCGACCGTGCTCTCCGCACTGGCCCTCTCGGGCTGCACCATCGGTGACGCCGGACAGCAGCGGAACGCGGCCGCACCCACCAGCCTATCGCCCGTCGGCCCCGCCCTCGTGAACAACGCGGCGCCGCTCGTCGCCGGCGCGCTGAGCGGGAAGAAGATCTTCGTCGACCCGGGCCACAATGGCGCGAACGACGCCTCGATCAACAAGCAGGTCCCGACGGGCCGCGGCGGCACCAAGCCGTGCCAGACCACCGGAACGACCAGCGTGAACGGGGTACCCGAGCACACGTTCAACTACGCGGTGGCCTACAAGCTCTACCAGGCGCTCACCGCCGCCGGCGCGCAGGTGATGCTCTCCCGCACCGACGACACGTCCGTCGCGTCGTGCATCGACGCCCGCGCCGCGGCCGCGAACTCCTGGGGCGCCGACGCCGCCGTGAGCATCCACGCCGACGGTTCAACCCCCGGTAACCGAGGGTTTCACGTGAATCTTTCCTCGCCGCCGCTCAACCCCGTGCAGCAGACGGCGAGCCCTGCGTACGCCGCGACGATGCGCGACGCACTCGTTTCCGGCGGCTTCACTCCGGCGACCTACATCGGCTCCGGAGGACTCTACCCTCGCTCCGACCTCGCCGGGCTCAACCTGGCGACGGTCCCGTCCGTGTTGGTGGAGGCGGGCAACCTCCGCGACGCGACCGAGGCCAAGGTCCTCGAATCCGCCGACGGCCAGCAGCGGCTCGCCGACGCGATCGCTGCGGGGATCGCCGCATACCTGGGCTCGCCTGCGACGCGATAGGCGTGAATCCGGCCGAATTCGGGGCTACGAAGCCGAATCCGGCTTGCTGATGCACTGAGCCGCCGAATTCGCGACCGCCAGCTCACGCCCGCTCACGTATTCGCGGTCTGTGCCGTCCACCGGGTCGGCGAAGGCGAGCGTGCGCGCCAGCAGGCGCAGGGGGTCGGAGAAGTCGCCGTCCACGAACTCCTGCGGCTCCGGGTACAACGGATCCCCCAGGATCGGCACGCCCAAGCCCGACATGTGCAGGCGGAGCTGGTGGGTCTTGCCCGTCTCCGGGCGCAGCCGGTACCGCCCGACGGTGCCGCCCCGCCCGTCCGGGACCTCGGCTTCCAGCGCGACGTGCGAGCGCGCGTTCACCGGGCCGTCCACCTCGTAGGCCCGCATGATGCCCGGCGTCTTCTCGATCCGGGACTCCACGACCGTCGGCAGCTCGAGGCTGTCGCACAGAGGCGCGAGGGCTGCGTACTCCTTACGCGCCCGCCCGGTGGCGAAGAGCTGCTGGTAGGCACCGCGCACCGCCGGGTCGCGCGTGAACAGCAGCACGCCGGCGGTGAGCCGGTCCAGCCGGTGCGCGGGCGAGAGCAGCGGCGCATCGAGCTCGCGGCGCAGTCGCACCAGGGCGCTCTGCACTACCCGCGCGCCGCGCGGCATTGTCGCGAGGAAGTGCGGCTTGTCCACGACGACGATCCGCTCGTCCTCGTACAGGATCGGCATCGGGAAGGGCACGTCGACCTCATTGGGCAGCTCGCGGTACATCCACACCGCCTGCCGGGCGGTCACGATCGTCGCCGGGACGAGGCACGCACCGTCGGAGGAAAGGACGCGTCCGGCCGCGCTCTCCCGCGCGACGTACTCCGCGGTACCCGGGAAGCGGGCCTCGAGGATTTCCCCGAGCGTGCGTCCGGCCTCCTCCTCGGCGATGACGAGCCGCGTCGGGTCGATCCCGTCGCGCAGCGGGAGCGGCGCGACGGGTGCGCCCCGGTGCCGCCTAGCCGTTGGACTCGACCTGCACCTTGAGGTTGGTCAGCAGTTCGTCGTAGATGCGGCCGAGACCCTTGGGGGCGAAGGTCTTCTCGAAGAAACCGCCGATGCCGCCCGCGCCCTTCCAGGTGGTGGTGACGGTGACGGTCGTCGCGTCGCCCGCGCCGTCGGCGGCGACCGCGCGGTAGGTGGTGACCATCGAGCTGTTCGCATCGGTCTCGGTCACGGTGTCGCCGTCCACTGCAACGGTCGCGCGCACGTTGCGCGAGCGCTTCTCGGTGGCCTGCAGCACCCACTCGGCAACGGTGCCGGAGCCCTGGCCGCCCTCGACGACGCGGTACTCGCGGTAGTTCGGGGGCAGGATCTCCGCGCGGCGGGTGTAGTCGGAGATGGCCGCCAGGACCTTCTCGGGCGCGACGGCAATGGTGATGGACTTTGTGGCGGTTACCTGGGCCAACGTACTTCGATCCTCTGAGTATCGGTACCTCCGAGCAGGTCGGAGGTGTGGATGCCGGCACCGCCGACGAGTTCGATGCCAGCCTAACCAATCGGTAACGACCCGCGCGCGTCGCGCCCGAGAGGTATAGCGTCGATGATTGTGAGTGCTCGCAACGAAACGCCGGCGCGAACCCCGACGACGGTTCCGATCGCAGGCGAAGCCGCCTACCAGCTGGGCCTCGCGCGGCTTCGCGACAGCTACGGCGCCATCCCGCCGAACGCCCGGGTCCGTCTGGCCAAGAAGACCTCCAACCTGTTCCGGGCCCGCGCGGCCACGGACGCACCCGGACTCGACGTCTCCGGCCTCGCCTCGGTCATCTCCGTCGACCCCGAGGCACGGACCGCCGACGTGGGCGGCATGTGCACGTACGAAGACCTCGTTACAGCGACGCTGCCCTTCGGCCTCGCCCCCACCGTCGTCCCACAGCTGAAGACCATCACCCTGGGCGGCGCGGTAAGCGGCATGGGCATCGAGTCGAGCTCGTTCCGGGCGGGACTTCCGCACGAGGCGGTGCTGTCGATGGACATTCTCACCGGCAGCGGAGAGGTAATCACCGCGACGCCGGGCGGGCCGGACGCGGAGCTCTTCTTCGGCTTCCCCAATTCGTACGGCACGCTGGGCTATTCGACGCGGCTGACAATCACTCTGGAGCCCGTCACGCGGTACGTGGAGCTGCGGCACGTGCGCTTCCACGCGCTGGACGACCTGCAGGAGGCGATGGCGGACATCGTCGATGCGCGGGAGTACGACGGCGAGCCCGTCGACTACCTCGACGGGGTGGTCTTCTCCGCGGCGGAGTCGTACCTGGTCCTCGGCCGCAAGACCGACGAGCCCGGACCGCTCAGCGACTACACGGGCCGGGAGATCTTCTACCGGTCGATCCAGCACGCCGACGGGGTGACGCGCGACCGACTGACCACACACGACTACCTGTGGCGCTGGGACACGGACTGGTTCTGGTGCTCGCGCGCGTTCGGCGCCCAGAATCCGAAGATCCGCCGAGCATGGCCGAAACAGCTGCTGCGCAGCAGCTTCTACTGGAAGTTGGTGGCGCTGGATCGCCGATGGGACATCGGTGACAGGCTCGCCGCACGCAAGGGCGAGCCGCCCGGCGAGCGCGTGGTGCAGGACATCGAGGTGCACATCGACGAGATGGTCGAGTTCCTCGAATGGTTCCTGGAAGAGATCCCCATCGAGCCGATCTGGCTGTGCCCGTTGCAGTTGCGTGACCCGCTGCCTACCGGTGCCGATCCGGACCGGCCGTGGCCGCTGTACCCGTTGGCACCTCGCGAGACCTACGTGAACGTCGGTTTCTGGTCCGCGGTCCCGAAGCAACCCGGTCAGATCGAGGGCCGGGCGAACCGCCTCATCGAGGAGAAGGTGTCGGAGCTCGGGGGGCACAAGTCCCTGTACTCCGAGGCCTTCTACGAGCGCGCCGAGTTCGACGAGCTCTACGGCGGAATCCACTTGGAGAAGTACAAGTCCCGCTACGACCCGGAGGATCGTCTGCTGGGGCTGTACGACAAGACAGTCAGGAGGCAGTGAATTGACGCGATCCACTGAGCATCTCCCCAAGCTCAGCCTCGCCGAGATCATCGAGAAGGTGGCGGGCGGGAAGCTCGCCATCCGGGTGAAGGCCTACGACGGCTCGTCGGCCGGCCCGGACGATGCGCCGTACGGCCTCGACCTGCTCACCCCGCGCGGAACCACTTACCTAGCAACGGCACCCGGCGACATGGGTCTCGCCCGCGCCTACATCGCGGGCGACCTGGAGCTGACCGGCGCGCCTCCCGGCGATCCGTACGAGGCGCTGCGCGCGCTCTCGGACGACCTGCAGTTCGCCAAGCCGGGGCCCCGGTTGATCGCGCAGATCGCGCGGTCGGTGGGCGCGGAGCACATGATCCCGATCGCCCCGCCCCCGCAGGAAGCGATCCCGCGCTGGCGCCGGATCGCGGAGGGTCTGCGGCACAGCAAGACCCGCGACGCCGACGCGATCCACCACCACTACGACGTCTCCAACCGGTTCTACGAGCTGGTGCTCGGCCCGTCGATGACCTACACGTGCGCCTGCTACCCGGACGCCGATGCAACCCTCGAGGAGGCGCAGGAGAACAAGTACCGCCTCGTCTTCGAGAAGTTGCGTCTGAAGCCCGGCGACCGGCTGCTCGACGTCGGCTGCGGCTGGGGCGGCATGGTGCGCTACGCGGCCCGGCGCGGCGTGTACGCCATCGGCGCGACGCTGTCCAAAGAGCAGGCGGAGTGGGCGCAGGCCGCGATCGAGGCCGAAGGCCTCGGCGAGTTCGCCGAAGTGCGCTACAGCGACTACCGCGACGTGGCCGAGGGCGACTTCGACGCGATCAGCTCCATCGGGCTCACCGAGCACATCGGCGTGCACAACTACCCGGCGTACTTCACGTCGCTGCGCGAGAAGCTGAAGACCGGTGGGCTGCTGCTGAATCACACGATCACGCGACACGACAACAAACTGTCGGGCAAGGGCGGCCAGTTCATCGACCGGTACGTCTTCCCCGACGGGGAGCTCACCGGCTCCGGCCGCGTGATCGCCGCGATCCAGGACATCGGCGGGATGGAGGTGCGACACGAGGAGAACCTCCGCGAGCACTACGCACTGACCCTCGCTGAATGGTGCAAGAACCTGGTCGACAATTGGGATGAGGCCGTCGCCGAGGTGGGCCTGGGCACCGCGCGTGTCTGGGGCCTGTACATGGCCGGCTCGCGACTCGGCTTCGAGCGCAACGTCGTCCAGCTGCACCAGGTGCTGGCGGTGAAGCTCGACGAGAAGGGCGGGGCCGGCGACCTGCCGCTGCGCCCTTGGTGGGACGCCTAGCACCACACTCGACCCGGCGCTCGCCCCGATCAGATGGGGCGGGCGCCGAGTTCGTTCTTGAGGAGCTCCAAGGCGATCTCGTCCGGGTCGCGGCGGGGGGCAGTAGTGCCGCCCGAAACGGCGTCCTCCCGGTGCGCCGCGTCGATCATCTCCTCCTCGGAGATCTCCTCGACCGGCGCCGGCTCGGGGTCCGGCTCGGGCGGGAGCGGGATGTCGTCGTGGTGCGATGGCGCGCGGTTCTCCCGGCCCGCCGGGCGCGGGTCCGGCCGCTGATCGCCTGCGCGGCTCCGCCGCTCGAAGGTGGGCGGCGCCTTGCGCGGCTCGCCCGACGGACGCTGCTGCTGTGCCGGCGCCGCGGAGGCGCCTTGCGGGCGGGCGCTGCCATCACCGACCTCCACGTTCCACTGCGTCCCGAAGACCTCGCGGACGGCGTCGCGCAGGTTGCCCACGTGCTGTTGATCGCTGAACCTGCTCAGGAGCGCGGGGATCGGCAGCGCGAGATGCAGGACGTCGCCGGCGAGGCCGAGCACCTGGACGTTCGGCATCAGCGCGAACGTCACCGTGCTGCGGTCCTTGACGGCCCGCAGGACCTTGGGCCACGCCGTGCGGACCTCGTCCACGGACGGGCCCGACGGTGCCTGCGCCGCGGGGGCGACGGGCGCGGGCTCCGGCGCCGTAGCGGTCTCGGGTGCCGGAGGCGCAGGAGTAGGCGTCGGCTCAGCGGTAGCCGGCGGCACCGGCTCGGCCGCAACTGCCTGCGGGGCGGGCTCCGCGGCGCGCTCCGGCGCGACGGGGTCCGCGAGACGCGGAGGCGCAACAGCTTCCGGGTCCGGCTCGGGCCGGTGCAGTACGGGCTCGGATTCGACGGCGTGCGCGGGATCGGCCGTAGCGGCGGGCTCCGGCTCAGCCGCGACGGCGGGCTCCTGCTCAGCCGGAGTGGACGGCGGCGCGGGCTCCGCAGGCGCGGCGACCGCGGCGGGCGCGACCGGTTCCGGGGCGACGGGCTCCGGCGCAGACGGTGCCGCCGGAGCAGGTGCAGACGCAGCGACCGGCGCCGACTCGGCCGGAGCCTCCGCCTGCCGCTGGCTCGGCCGGACGAAGCGGGACGGCGGACCGTCGGACGGCGGCGTGCTGCCAGTGGCAGGGCCCGGCGCACCCGGGACCGCGGCGGTCGCCGGCACGGAGGGCGCGGCACCGTCGACGGGCGCGCCCGCGGGGCGACGCTCCAGCGCCTCGATGCGCTGGAGCAGGGCGGCCTGCGAATCGTCCGCGGCGGGGAGCAGCATGCGCGCGCACATGACCTCGAGCAGCAGGCGCGGCGAGGTGGCGCCGCGCATCTCGGCGAGCGAGGCGTGCGTGACCTCGGCGCAGCGCGTGAGGGTGGCGAGGCCGAGCTTCGCCGCCTCCCCGCGCATGGTCTCGAGCACGTCCTCCGGCACGTCGATGAGGCCGCGGTCGGCGGCGTCGGGGACGGTGTGCAGGAGGATCAGGTCGCGGAGGCGCTCCAGCAGGTCGGTGGCGAAGCGGCGGGGGTCGTGCCCGGCCTCCATCACCTTCTCGACGGCGCCGAAGAGCGCCGCGCCGTCGGCGGCGGCCAGCGCGTCGACCGCGGCGTCGATGAGCGCGGTGTCGGTGACCCCGAGCAGGCCGAGGGCGCGCTGGTAGGTGACGCCCTCCGGCCCGGCGCCGGCGAGCAGCTGATCCATGATCGACAGCGAGTCACGCGGCGAGCCACCGCCGGCGCGGATGACCAGCGGATACACCTGGGGCTCGACCGTAACGTGCTCGGCGCCCGTGATCTTCTCCAGTAGCGGCCGCATCACGTTGGGCGCGAGCAGCCGGAACGGGTAGTGATGCGTGCGGGAGCGGATGGTGGTGAGGACCTTCTCCGGCTCCGTGGTGGCGAAGATGAAGATGAGGTGCTCCGGCGGCTCCTCCACGATCTTCAGCAGCGCGTTGAAGCCCTGCGGGGTGACCATGTGCGCCTCGTCGACGATGAAGACGCGGTAGCGCGACTCGGCAGGGGCGTAGAAGGCGCGGTCGCGCAGCTCACGAGCGTCGTCCACGCCGCCGTGGCTGGCGGCGTCCATCTCGGTGACGTCGAGGTTGCCGGGCCCGCCCGGCGCGAGCGCGACGCAGGAGTTGCAGACGCCGCACGGCGTGCTGGTGGGACCCTGCTCGCAGTTCAAGGAGCGGGCCAGGATGCGGGCCGACGAGGTCTTGCCGCAGCCACGGGGGCCGGAGAACAGGTACGCGTGGTTCACGCGGCCCGAATCGAGCGCGGTGCTCAGCGGCTCGGTGACGTGCTCCTGCCCCACGACCTCGGCGAACGTCGCTGGACGGTACTTGCGGTAGAGAGCCACGGTGCCAGGCTACCGGCAGGGTCCGACAGCGTCGCAGCTCGCTCCGACCCCGTCCGCGCGCCCGGCGTGCGCCACGGGACGGGGATCCGTCACGGCCGCTTCTCCCCCTGCGGCGGGATCGCCGAGAACTGGCCCGACGGGTGCGGCGGGTCGACCGGGAACTGGCCCGTCGGATGGGGCGGCACCGCGGGGAACTGCCCCGTCGGGTACGGGAGCGGCGGCGCGAACCGCCCCGGTCCGGGACCCGGGATCGGCGGCGGGAGCGGGCGGCCCCCGCCGAGCCGGTCGGCGAAGGAGAGCGCGAGAAGCATGCACAGCGCGACGAACAGCACCAGGACATAGGCCGGGTGCACCTGCACCGCGACGAGCCCCAGCAGCATGAGCACACCCCAGATGCAGCAGCTGGCGACGCGGGCCGGAAGCGACCCGCGCGCGACGAAGACCGCGAGCCCGATGAGCGGCACGAACAAGAGCGCCACCTGGATCAGTGTGGGCGCCAGCAGGATGAACATCATCCCGCCGAGACCCAGGTCGTTCTCGTAGTCGCTCCCCATCGACGAGTACGACGCCATCCACCAGATGACCAGCCCCACCAGGGTCAGGGCGGCCATGACCGCCTGGATCAGTGCGAGCGCGCGGTGGATGCGCGGAACCGGTACTGCGTTCGGATACATGTGGGCCCTCCCCCTCGACGTTTGCGTCTGCACCCACGGTAGCGGGCGCACCGTCGGCGGAGAAGGGCGAAAGCCGAGCTCGGCGGCCCGGGAACCGATCCGGGCCGCCGCTCAACGGACTACTACTTCTACTTCTTGTCGCGGTCCAGGCCGAGAACATCCGTGATGTAGAAGAACGGGTCGGTCTGGTCGGTGAGCCCCACGACGTTCGCGGAGCCGGGACCGTACGCGGCGATGCGGACCTGGCCGCCGGTGTGCTGCTCCTCGCCCGGCTCGAGTGAGGTGCCGTAGTTGACGGTGAGCAGACCGCCGTCCTTGGTGTTCAGCGTGCGGGTCAGGCCGGGCGTGACGGTGCCCGCCTCGATGATCTGGCTGGTGTGCGCGTGATCGCCGGTCACGATGACGAGGGTGTCCTTGTCCTGCTTGGCGAACTCGAGCGCCGCGGACACCGCCTCGGAGAGCTGGACCGTCTCGCCGATCTGGCCGCAGGGATCGGCGTCGTGGTTGGCCTTGTCGACGGAGCCGGACTCCACCTGGAGGAAGAAGCCCTTGTCGCCCTTGAGCAGGTCGATGGCCTTCTTCGTCATCGACACGAGCTTCGGGGTGGCACCGAAGGCGGGGTTGGGCGCGCAGGTGACGGCGGGCTCCCGACCGCCGTCCTTAGTGGCGGTGGCCTTGTCCCACAGGCGCGGGAGGTTGCCGTCGGCGAAGACGCCGAGCACCGGCTTGTCCTGGTTCGCGGTGGAGATCGCGTCGAGTTCGGAGCCCGACCGCACGATCTGGTAGCCGCGCTCCTTGGCCTGCGCCTCGAGCGTCTTGTCCCGGTACTCGCCGGCGGTCGCGGTCTCCTGGAAGGTCTTCCAGCCGCCGCCGAGGGTGACATCGGCGCGAGCGGCGATCAGCTGCTCGGTGATCGACCCGAGTCCGCCGGTGTCCAGCGCGTCCGAGCTGCACTTCTCCTTGGTGGCGACGGGGCCGTAGCACTTGCGCTGGGCGACGTGCGCAACCTGCACCGCTGGGGTGGCGTCCTGCAGCTCAGTGGTGGTGACGTTGCCGGTCTTGCGGCCGTTGGCCCTGGCGATCTCGAGGATGGAGCGCTGCGGCTTGCCGTTCACGTCGACGCCGACGGCGCCGTTGTAGGTCTTGGTGCCGGTGGACCACGCCGTGCCGGATGCGGCGGAATCAGTGGTGTAGTCGGGCTTCTTCGTCGTCTTGTCCAGCGCGTACGTGGTGTAGTCGCCCGACAGCGGCAGCTCGTCGATGCCGGGGATCTTCCCGCCGGCACCCCACTGGTAGTCCCGTGCGAGGGTGAGCTCCTGGTTGGCGGTGCCGTCGCCGATCACGAGGATCACGTTCTTGGCCGTGGACCGCTGGATGGACTCGGCAATGGCCTGTGTCTGGTCGCCGACGAGGCGCTTGGCGCCACCGTGCGTGGTGATGTCGCCGGCGGCCTGGCGCTTGATCTCCACCCTGGAGGCGGTATCGCCGGACGCACCGGGGCCACCGTCGTTGCTGCCGCACGCGCCGACCACGCCGAGAACCGCCACCGCACTGACGGCCAGCGCCGTCCGGGCCTTACCCCTACCGAGATTCGTCATGACTGCAGCGAAACATGCGCATGTGAACATATCTCCATGCGCGGGTGAACTCCCCGTGATCGCGGCTAGCGAACCCGCTCGGCGCGCCCGATCATCGCCTGCGCGAGCGCCGAGCCGAACAACAGCCCGAGCGCGAGGGCACAGATCACGGCCGCGACGTCCACGACGGTGCGCGCACCCTGTTCAGGATCGATCCCCACCGATGTGACGGAGAGCAGCCCGAGGCTGCCTGGCACGAGCACCCAGAACGCAGGCAGGAAGACCACCAGGCGCGGGAGCTGCGGCCGCACGTAGGCGACCAGCGAGGCACCGAGACTGCCCGCGATCGCCCCGAGGAAGCCGCCGAGCACGGCACCGGAGACGTGCTGCCCGGCGAGCTGCGCCCCGAACGCGGCCGCCACCACCAGGCCGATCGCCGGGAACAGCCGCATCGACGCGCCCTCGTTGAGGCACACGCCCACGCAGATCAGAGCAAGCCCGACAGGCGGCCCCCACCAGCCGAGTTGGTTCACCCGCTCGTTGACCATCAGCTCCGGTCCGACGCCCAGTGCGGTGGTCGCGGCGAGGATGCCGAGCGAGAACATCAGCAACTGGACGGTCCCGAAGGTGAGGCGGGCGCTGCCCGCGACCATCGCACCGGCGGCGAGCTCCGACATCCCTGTCACCATCAGCGCGCCGGGGAGGAGCACCGCGAGCGGCGCGAGGAGGGTGCGCAGCGGACCGTCGAGCCAGCCCGCCTGCGCGGCGGCGAAGACCCCCGCGCCCACCGTGAATGCCGCGATCGTAGGCAGCAGCGTCGCGGCGAGCCGCACCCGCCCGGCGAGCTTGACCAGCAGCATCACGACGACTCCGCCGATCGCCGCGGCCGCGATGTTGGGCCACCCGGGCTGTAGCAGCATCGCGATGCCGATGGCGATCACCGGCCACGAGACGTCCTGCACCCACTGCGGGTAGTGGTGCGGCAGCGAGCGCAGGGTGCCGAGTCGCGCGAAGGCCTCATCGACGGAGAGCGTCCGCGCGACGAGGCCGCGGCGCACGTCGGCGACGACGGCCGACTGGTCGAGCCGCATCGGTCCGTCGACGGACTCGAAAGTGGCGGCAGCCCCCGGCTCGAGGCCCAGCGTGAGCCCGGTGGGGGTCGCGCCGATCTGCGCGAGCGGATGCCCCATCGCGGTGGCGACGCTCTTGAGCTCGTCCTCCACTTCGTGCACGGGCTGGCCGCCCGCGATCATCGCGGCGCCGAGGTAGGCGAGCAGGCGACGGTCGTCGGCGACCCGGTCAGGCTGCACGGCCGGCCGGCTCCACGCTCGCAGGCACAGACCCCTCCGTGCTCCGGAGGTACCAGGCCGACCCGATCAGGGTGGCGACGAAGATCCACACGTAGACCCCGCCCCCCAGGGCCTTGAGCACCGGGTTGCCCACCGGTCGCAGGAAGATGCCGATCGCGTAGGTGTCGTGGACGTCGTCGACGCCCGTCGGCTGCAGCGTCGGGAAGTAGGTGACCCAGATGAAGGTCGCCGCGACGAGCCCGGCCGCCGCGACCAGCGCAGGCACCCGCCGGCGCGGGTCGTCAGTGAGCATCGCCAGGGCGAGGAGGAGAACCAGTAGCGGCACGATCCACACCCAGTGATGCCCCCACGAGAAGGGCGAGACCGCGCAGGCGGTGAGCCCGACGACGGTGACCGCCAGCAGGATCACGCCGCGCCGGTACGCCCACGCCGCGACCGCGAGCCCGGCGAGTGCGGCCGGCACTGCGACCGCGAGCCACAGGACCGTCGACGGCTTCTCGGCGTTGGTCAGGTAGGCGATGAGGCCGTTGATGGACTGGTTGCCGACCTGGTTGGGCTCGCCCACGCGGTTCGCGTCGAGGAACGTGCCGGACCAGTACTTCCACGACTCCTGCGGGATCACGAGGAAGCCGATCACGACGGTGCCGGCCAGGGTGAGCAGGGCGGTGCGGGCCTCGCGCCACTGCCGCGTGACCACGAGGTAGGCGAGGAAGAACAGCGGGGTGAGCTTGATGCCGGCGGCGATGCCGATGCTGAAGCCCTTGAACCGCGACCCCGCGGGCCGGCCGAGGTCCCACAGCAGGAGCAGCATGAGGAAGACGTTGATCTGGCCGAACCACAGCGTGGTGCGGACGGGCTCGAGCACCGTCGCCACCAGCGTCAGGCAGATCGCCGCGAACCACACCCGCCCGTCACGGACGAAGCCGACGAGCCGGAGCGCGATGAGGATGCAGGCGAGCAGCGCGAGCATCACGGCGATCGACCACACCCACCGCAGCACGTCGGTCGACATCCAGCTGAGCGGCACGAAGAGCACGCCGGCGAACGGGGTGTAGGTGAAGGGCAGGATCTCGTTGAGCAGCGGACCGTCGTACAGCCCGTCGCCCCCGTGCGCGACGATCTCGCCGCCCTTGCGGTAGACCTCGGCGTCGATCTGATTGTGGAACAGCCCGTACATCGGCGTGGAGAACGGGATCCGGACGAACTGCTGCCAGACGGCGACGCCCGCGGACACCGCGAAGAGGGCCAGCACCCACCACTGCCGGGGGAACCGCCGGCTGTTCTCGTCCGCCACCGGCGCGATCCTCCTGCTCAGGCGCGGCCCCTATTCGGGCTGCGACATCAGCTTTTCAGCAGAAGCCAAGAGTACACAGGTCGCCACGCCGTCCATTGCGGTCTCAAGCTCCGCGATGGACGGGAAGGTCGGCGCGAGCCGGATGTTGCGGTCGTGCGGATCCTCGCCGTGCGGAAAGGTGGCACCGGCGGCGGTCAGGGCGATGCCCGCCTCCTTCGCCAGCGCGATGGTCCGCTTCGCCGTCCCGTCGAGCACGTCGAGGCTGATGAAGTAGCCGCCCGTGGGCTCGCTCCAGGACGCGACCTTCGCCGCGCCGAGCCGGTCCTCGAGGATCTGAAGGACCCGCGCGAACTTGGGCGCGATGAGGTCGCGGTGCCTGCGCATGTGCGCGCGCACGCCCTCGGCGTCGCCGAAGAAACGGGCGTGCCGCAGCTGGTTCACCTTGTCCGGGCCGATCGAGGTCAGGCCCGTGTACTTGCCGTACCAGGCCAGGTTCTCGGCGGAGGCGCCGAGGAAGCTGACGCCGGCGCCCGCGAAGGTGATCTTCGAGGTGCTGGCCAGCACGTACGGCCGGTTCGGGTGGCCGGCCTCGGCGGCCAGGCCCAGGATGTCGGGGTCCGACGGTGCGTCGCCCACCAGGGCGTGCACGGCGTAGGCGTTGTCCCAGAAGATCCGGAAATCGGGCGCGGCGGTCGGCATCGACGCCAGCTCGCGGGTGACTTCCTCGGAGAACACCGAGCCCGTCGGGTTGGAGAACTTGGGCACGGCCCAGATGCCCTTGATCGCGGGGTCGTTCGCGACGAGCTCCTTGACGACAGCCATGTCGGGGCCGTCCGGGTTGAGCGGCACCACGATCATTTCGATGCCGAACTCGGCGGTGATGGCGAAGTGCCGGTCGTAGCCGGGCGCGGGGCACAGGAACTTCACCGTCTCCTCGGCGCCCCACGGGCGCTCGCCGTCGACGGTGCCGTGGATCCACGCCAGGGTGATCAGGCGGTGCATGATCTCCAGGCTGGAGTTGTTCTGCGCGTACAGGTTCGCGACGGGGATGCCGAGCAGCTCGCCGAAGATGGCGCGCAGCTCGGGCAAGCCGGGGAGGCCGCCGTAGTTGCGGGTGTCCGTGCCGTCGGCGGCGCGGTAGTCGCCCTCGCCGGGCAGTGCTAGCAGCGCGTTCGACAGATCCAGCTGGTCGGGGGCGGGCTTGCCGCGGGTGAGGTCCAGCTTCAGCCCCTGCGCCTTCAGCGTCTCGAACAGCCCCGTCAACTTCGCGTGGACGTCGGCGAGTTCGGACTGACTCAGGGACACGTACGTGGACATCGGATGCGCCTCCGGCGGAATTCGGGTCCGGACATAAAGGGGACTCCGCGCACCCGCCAGAGCCCGTTGACCCTTGCTGCGTTCCCGCCCTGGGGGAGTTCACAGGATGGACGCCGCGCGGAGTCCGTGGACCAGTATACGGGTCCGGCCCCGTTTGGGTCGACGGGGGCCTTCGTCTACAGTGGTCCACGGAGGATTCGCCTAGTGGCCTATGGCGCTCGCCTGGAACGCGGGTTGGGTTAATAGCCCTCAGGGGTTCAAATCCCCTATCCTCCGCCACGGGACGGCCCGTGACCAGCACTGTTGGTCACGGGCCGTTCCTATGCCCGAGGGGAGTCGTCAGTCGTCGAGGCCGAGCGCGGCGTCGGGCGGGCGTCGAAGCCCGTCATGACGACGCAGGCGTCCCCGCCCCTCTGGGACCAGCCGCCGATCCACGACAGCGCGCGGGCCGGGTCGGTGTAGCTGTGGGTGTCGCGCTCGCCGGCGACGTCAGCGGTCACCCTGCCGGCCCCGGCGGGCCCTCCCACGCGACCGCGCAGGTCGGGTGATCGCGGCACCGGACGGCCGCGCGAGCGGGCCTGTTGAGTTCGCAAGCAGGACTGCGCTCGGCATGTGAAACTGTGAGCACCCTGAAGACGAGAGGTCGCACGCACATGCGCAATACCGTCCGCAAGCTCGGCTACGCCGTGGCCGCAGTCCTGATCACCCTCGCGCTCGCCGTGGGGTCGACGTTCGCGTCCGCCCTCGTATGGGCTGCGACGACGGTTCTCGTGGTCCCGGGTACCGGCACCAAGGACCCGTCCACAGTCACCGGCTATCAGGAGAACGCCGTCAACTACTACGTCGCGCCGACCGGCGCCTGCGCAGTGGCGGGCGGGTGCACTGCGACGCCGGTGCCGTACCTCGCAGAATTCTGGCCGATCCCGCTTCCGGGGTGGGGTGGTCTGCAAGGAGCCAAGTGGGACGACTCCGTGGCGAGCGGCGTCGCGAGCCTGAACGCGAAGTACAGTGCAGCAGAGAAGGACTCCCCGATCGTGATTTTCGGGTACTCGCAGGGCGGCACCGTGGTCAGCGCGGTGAAGAAGCAGCTCAGCGACCAGGGTGGCGTGCCCGACAACGTCTCGTTCGTCCTCATCGGCAATGCGAGCCGCCCCAACGGAGGGCTCTTCTCCCGTCCCTCCTTCCTCGGGCACATCCCGTTCCTCGACGTGACTTTCGGCCCCGGCACCCCGACCAACACGGGCACACCGGGAAAGATCAACACCACCGACGTGGCCTTCCAGTACGACGGTGTCACTGACTTCCCGCGCTACCCACTGAACCTGCTCGCCACCGTCAACGCCCTTGCCGGCTTCGGCTACGTCCACGGCAAGTACCTGACTCCCAAGGGGAACGACGTGGCGACGGCTACCCCGATCGGCTACACGACCGAGGAAGTGACCACCGCCGTGGCTGCGGCGACGGAGAACTGCTCGGCAGCAACGTACTGCCAGATCAGCGGGGACACCCGTTACGTCACGCTGCCTGCGAAGATCCTGCCGATCATGCTGCCGCTGCTCGACCTCGGCGCCTTCACGCACACGACCTTCCTCGTCCGGCCCCTGGTCGACCTGGTCTCGCCGATCGCACGCGTCCTTATCGAAACCGGTTACGACCGCCGCGATTACGGCGCAGCGACGCCCTTCGGCCTCTTCCCGTTGATCGACCCCTTCCGGTTCGGATCCGACCTCATCGGTGCCGCTGTACAGGGCGTCGGCGAGGCAGTCACCGGCACTGGCGACGCGTCGAAGTTCCTCGCGCCCAAGCCCACCGCGCCGGCGCCGCCCGACGCGGCGGACACCACCGTGGCGAAGACCCCGGAGCCCTCGGCGCCGCAGACGACGCAGGAGCAGGCGCCGGTGCTGCAGCTCGTGAAGAGCGTGGACCCGAAGACCGCGGAGCCGCAGTCCGATCCGTCCTCGACGACTGCACCGGCTTCGCCGACCGGCACCGTCGGGCCGAGCCAGCAGGCCGGCACGACCGAACCGGTCGCGCCCAGCACGGCGGCGGCGGAGACGAGCGCGGAGGAGACGTCCGCACCGGCCGCGAGCGCGACGGAGAAGACCACGGCGCCGACGGCGACCGAGCCGAAGCCCGAGACGGCGGAGCCCACCGCGGACGAGCCGACGGTGGCGGCGGCCGCGGCCTGAGCGACTACTCGCCCGAGAAGAAGGCGGCGGTGCGCTCGCCCTGCGCGACGGCCTGATCCGCGGGCACGCCGGCGGCGATCGTGGCCTCGGCCCACGCCCCCGCCGCCGCCGCGACGAGGTTCTTGGCTGCAGGGGTTGTGAAGAACGCCTCGGCGTCCTCCGGGCGGTCCTGCCCGGTGGTGAGGAGCGCGTTCAAACCCAGGAACGCGAGGTCCCAGCCGACGCCGGTGGCGCCGGGGCCGAACTGCTCGTAGAAGTCCCGCACGTTCTCGCCCGAGTGGGTGAGCGTGAGACGGGCGCCGTCACCGTCGGGCTCGACGACGACCTCGACCTGCGAGGTGCCGCCCATGATCTCCCAGGAAACGAGGTAGCGGCGCGGGGCGTCGCATTCGAGGACGGTGCCGGCGGCGTTGCCCTCCACCTGGAAGCGGCCGCCCAGGGCGAGCTCGCCGTGGACGGGCGCGAACCAGCGCGGCAGGCGCTCGACGCTGGTCACCGCGTCCCAGAGGTCGGCGACGTCGGTGGGGTAGGTCTGGCTGAGCGAGCCGGCGACGTAGACGTCCCCCTCGCCGCTGTCACGCACTTCGGCGCGCCGGGTGACCGCTGCGGGCTGGGCCGCAGCGAGATCGTCGATGTCGTAGGTCATGATTCGTCCTTCTCGGTAGCCGTTCGGCGCGCCTTCTTGCCGCGCGAGATCTCCGTCCCCAGGGCCCACAGCTTGGGCTCCCAGAAGTGCCGGAACGGGACCAGCCAGTCGTCGACCTCCCGCAGCGGCTCGGACTGCACCGCGTACAGGCGGCGCGTCCCCTCCGGCCGGACGGTGACGAATCCCGATTCCCGCAACACCTTCAGGTGCTGAGAGACCGCGGGCTGGCTGATGCCGAAACGCGCACGCACGTCGTCGCTGAGCTCCCCCGCCGACAGCTCGCCCTGAGCGAGGAGTTCGATCAGGTGGCGGCGGACGGGATCACCGAGGACGTCGAAGGCGTGCACGAGATCGATTATTTCACTCACTGCTTATATAAGTCAAGAGTGAAATAATTTGCGGGAGATCCGCCGGCTCGCGCTACCCGACGGTGACGGTGATCGTGCGCTCGGCGGTGGGCTCGTTCAGCTTGGTGGTGTCGACCTTGAGCACCTCGAGGCTGTCCTGAAGGCCGTTGGCGAGGATCTTCGCCTTGAGTTGGAAGGGCGTCTTCGGGCCGGCGATGCCGGCCAGGCCGAAGTCGCTGTCGTTGGCGATGAACAGCGTCTTGCCGCCGTCGGGCGAGGCGAGGCCCTCCACCTTGTCGTGGCCGAAGAACTTCCCGGCGGGGTTGAGCTTGTCGACCAGCCCGCTGAGGTCGAGGGCCACCGACTTGCGGACCGGGGTGATGCCCGCGCCCTTGAGCGCGGTCTCCGCCTCCGCGGTGCCGGTCACTCCGGCGATCGTCTCGGGGTTCTGCTCGCCGAGCGGGGTCGCGCCGTCGAGGCTGATCCGGTAGATCGTCTTGTTCGCCTTGGGCGCGGCCTTGCCGTCGCGCTCGTCGACGAGGAACTCCGTGTCGGAGATCGCGGTGATCTCGGAGACGGCCTTCTTCGTGTCCTTCGGGTTGTCCAGTAGGTAGGCGAACTGCTGCACGGCTTTGGTGGCGAGGTCGATCACGACGATGCGGGTGACAGGCACCTCCTTCGCGTTACCGCTCAGCCCGGGAACGTTCAAGGCCGACTGCATGATTCCCACGAGCCGCTTACCGTCGGGAGTCATCGTCAGCCCCTCCATGCCCTGGTTGGGCGTGCGGCTACGGAGGACCTCGGGCAGGCCCTTGCCGGGCAGGAGACGCTCGAGCTCCTGGCCGTTGGCGTCGAAGTGGATGAGGAAGGGGCCGTACTCGTCCGAGACCCAGAACGAGCCGTCGGGCAGGGCGACGAGGCCCTCGGAATCGATGCCGTGGTCGGTGGGCGGCAGTTCGGCGCCGTCGAGGTCGAGCATCTTCTCGCCCGTGGGCGCGGCCGTGTCGTTGCGTCCGTTGAGCGGACGGCCGTCGCGGCCCTTGAGGGTGATGACGCTCTGCAGGACCGCGGCGCCGTCCTCGAGCTTGAACCGGCCGATCTGCGGAGTGAAGTCCGGCGTAGCAGCGACCTTCTCGTCCTTGCCCGGGCCGTCGACGTTCGGGCCGCGGTCGGTGAGGCCGTAGAACTCGCCTGGAGCGCCCGGAACCGGCGTCCACGACGAGCCGTAGCCGCTACCGTCGATGGAGACGCCGCCGACGGTGGCGAGCGGCGGGATGTCCGACGAGTACAGCGCGACCGCCGGCGAGACGACGGCCTTCAGCTGCACCGCGCCGGTGAACCCCGCCTTGGGCTTGAAGACGAGGGCGCCGCCCTTCGCCGCCTCGACAGTGCCGTCGGGCGTGGGCTTGACATCGACGACCGCGCCGCCCTGCGCGAGCCCGGCGAGCTGCGCGGCAGTGATGGTCAGCGGCGAGTTCGTGCCGGTCTTGAGGTCGAGCTTCGCGGCGTCCTCACCCCCGCCCGAGGAGCAAGCGGCGAGCGAGCCGCCCGCGAGGACGGCGACGAGGGCAACGGCGAGGCGGCGGTTCGAGCGCATGCCCCTGTGCTTACCAGACCTCCGTGAACCGTGCGTGGACGGTGATCGGCTACTCGATCCGGTTGCCCTCGGCGTCCCAGTGCTCGGCGACCTTCTTGCTGGGCTGCACGCGCGGGGGCTCGCCGGGCATCTTCGGGTAGTCGGGCGGGTAGTTCAGCTCGACGGGGTGCTGCTCCCACAGGTCGAGCAGGGGCGTGAGGTCGTGCGCGACCTCGTCCATGTCGGCCCAGGGGTTCCCGTCGGCGAGGCGCTCGGGCACAGTGAACAGGTTGAGCTCGTGCGGGTCCTTCAACTCGGCCAGCGCATCCCAGGTGAGCGGGGTGGAGACGGTGGCGCCCTGCACGGCGCGCAGCGACCAGGCGGAGGCGATGGTGCGGTCGCGGCTGTTCTGGTTGTAGTCCACGAAGATCCGCTCCCCCCGCTCCTCCTTCCACCATGCGGTAGTGACGCCGCTGTCGCGCTTCTCCAGCTCACGACCGAAGGCGATCGCGGCGTGGCGCACGTCCACGAAGTCCCAGCGCGGCGCGATGCGGATGAAGACGTGCACGCCGCGGTTGCCGGAGGTCTTGCAGTACGCCCGGAGGCCGAGGTCGTCGGCGAGCTCGCGGGCGACGCCCGCGACCCGCACGGCATCGCGGAAGTCGGTGCCGGGCTGGGGATCGAGGTCGATCCGCAACTCGTCGGGGTGGTCGACGTCGGCGCTGCGCACCGGCCACGGATGGAAGGTGATGGTGCCCATCTGCGCGCACCACACCGGGATCGCGATCTCGGAGGGGCACAGCTCGTCGGCGGGGCGGCCGGACGGGAACGCGATGCGCACCGTCTGTGCGTATTCGGGCGCGCCCTTCATCATCCGCTTCTGATAGAAGCCGTCGGCGTCCTTGTCCTGCGGGCCCTGCGCGAGCCGGCCGCCGGGGTGAACGCCGCCGGGCCACCGCTCGAGGGCGGTGGGGCGGTCGCCGATGGCTGCGAGCAGCGGCTCGCCGACGGCCGCGAAGTACTGCGCCACCTGGAGTTTGGAGACCTCGGGCGTGAGGTCGGTGGCGGGGTAGATGATCCGGTCCGGGCTCGACACCCGGACGGGGCGGTCACCGTCGGGCCCGGGGACGATCACCTCGGCTGCCGGGGCCTTCGCCATCACTCACCCTCCTGCAGGACGTCGTCGAGGTCGTAGTTGACGGGGACCTCGAGCTGGTCGTAGCCGCAGCTCGACGGTTCGCGGTCGGGGCGCCAGCGCTTGAACTTGGCGGTGTGCCGCAGGCGCATGCCCTCCATCTGGTCGTAGTCGAACTCGACCACCAGCTCGGGGCGCACGGGCACCCACTCCCCCGTCTTCTCCGGGGTGGCCCAGCGGTTGGGCTCGCCCTGGACGGAGTCGGCGGTGCGCATGGGCTCGAGGAGCTGCAGGTACTCCTCCCGCTTGGCGGCGGTGAAAGCGCCGATGCCGCCGATCGGCAGCAGCTGCCCGTCCTGGTAGAGGCCCAGCAGCACCGATCCGACGGCGTTCGGCTGCGACTTGTGCGGGCGGTAGCCGATGACCACGGCCTCGCCCGTGCGGGCGTGCTTGACCTTGATCATCTCGCGCTTGCCGGGCAGGTAGTGGCCGTCGATCCGCTTGGAGATCACCCCGTCGAGGCCCGCGCCCTCGAACCGCTCGAACCAGTCGGCGGCGGCTTCGGCGTCGGTGGTGACGCGGCTGATCTTGCAGGTCCCGGTGCCGGCGTACGCGGAGACGAGCACCTGGCGGCGCGCGCTGAAGGGCTTGCCGGTGAGGTCGACGTCGGCCATGGCGATCGCGTCGAAGCCGATGAAGATGGCCGGAGTCTCCTCCGAGAGCTTCGTGATGCGCGACTCGGCGGGGTGGATGCGGGCAGAGAGCGACTCCCAGTCGAGCCGCTTGCGGCCCTCGCGGTGCACGGCGACGGCGATCTCCCCGTCGAGTACGCAGCGCTCGGGCAGCTCCGCCCGGGCGGCGGCGACCACCTCGGGGAAGTAGCGGCCGAGGTCCTTGCCGCTGCGCGAGCCGATGAACACCTCGTCGCCGTCGCGGAAGATCAGGGCGCGGAAGCCGTCCCACTTGGGCTCGTGAGAGTAGCCCTCGCCGGGCACCGCCTTCGCGGCCTTGGCGAGCATCGGGTCGAGCGGCGGGTTCACGGGGAGGTCCACGCCTCGATCCTAGGCGCGAGCACCGACGAAACGCCCGAAAGCGGGACCCCGCACCCGCGGGGTCCCGCTGCGGGGATCCGTCAGCCCATGCTCTTCTGGCCGTCGATGGCCTCACGGATGATGTCGGCGTGGCCCGAGTGGTGAGCGGTCTCGGCGGCGACGTGCAGGAACACGCGGCGCACGGTCCAGAACACCCCGGCGGGCTGCCAAGGCGCCTCGGGCAGCTCGTACGAGGCGTCGAGGTCGAGGGTGCGCACCAACTCATCGGTGCGGGCGGCCGCGGCGTCGAAATCGGCGAGGATGCTCGCCAGAGTCTCGCCCTCGGCGATCCGGAACTTGTCCGCCCACTGCGCGAGAACCTCGGGGCTGGGGTTCTCCCAGTCGACGTCCGCATAGGCGTTGTCGGGCTTGGCCTCCGCGAAATCTGCCCAGCTCTTCTCCACCTCTGCGCAATGCTTGATCAGTCCGCCCACGGTCAGCTCGCTGACGGTGCTGCGGGTGTTGGCCTGCTCGTCGGTCAGTCCCTCCGCCGTGTGGCGGAGGAACTGCCGGCGATCGGCGAGGAGGCTGAGGAGGTCGGCGCGTTCTCCGGTGGCTGTCTGCTGTGTCTCGGTCATGAGATAAGACTATTGAGCCAAGTGCCAGTTTCTGTCCTCAATTGAAGGAATTCTGAAAGACATGGCGAACACGAGTTCCCGAACCCTGCGGCTGCTGTCCCTCCTGCAGACCCACCGCTACTGGCCAGGCTCCGAGCTGGCGGACCGGCTCGAGGTATCGGTGCGCACCCTGCGTCGCGACATCGAGCGCCTACGCGACCTCGGCTACCCCGTCTCCGCGTCCCGCGGCGTCGACGGCGGCTATCAGCTGGCGGCCGGCGCCGCGCTGCCGCCGCTGGTCCTCGACGACGAGGAGGCGGTGGCGATCGCCGTCGGGCTGCAGACCGCGGCCCAGGGCGGGATCGCCGGCATCGCCGAGACCTCGGTGCGGGCGCTGGGAAAGGTGGCGGCTGTGATGCCACCGCGGCTGCGCAAGCGCGTCGAGGCACTGGGCGCCGTCACGCAGCCCGCCGTTCTTACCGGCGGCCCGGCCGTCGACCCGCGCGTACTCACCGGCCTCGCGGAGGCGTGCCGCGCGGAGGAGCGGATCGAGTTCGGCTACACCGCCGCCGACGGGGCGCGCACCGACCGGCTCGCCGAGCCGATGCGGCTCGTGCCGCTCGAGCGCCGCTGGTACCTCGTGGCCTACGACCTGTACCGCCACGACTGGCGCAGCTTCCGGCTCGACCGGATCAGCAGACCATCGAGCACGGGCGTCCGCTTCCGGCCGCGCGAGCTGCCCGCCGAGGACGCCGCCGCCTACGTCCGCGCGTCCGTCGGCCAGCGCACGCCCGCGCACCGGATCGAATTCCACGTAGTCGCGCCCGTCGAGCACGTGCGCCCGCTCATCGGCCGGTACGCGCGGCTGGAGGAGGTGTCGGACGGCACCGTCGTGCGGATGGAGGCCGACACGCTGGACTGGCCCGCGATGGCGATCGCCGTGCTCGACGCGGAGGTCACCGTCGTCGAGCCCGCCGAGCTGACGGCCCACCTCGCCCGCTGGGCGGGAAACCTCGCCCGCGTCCGCTCGTAAGCTGGGGCGGTGACTGCTGGACGGTACGCGCCGAGCCCGTCGGGCGACCTGCACGTGGGCAACCTGCGCACGGCCCTACTCGCCTGGCTCTTCGCCCGCTCGACGGGGCGGGATTTCCTGCTGCGCGTCGAGGACCTGGACACCGGGCGCACCGCCGACGGTGCCGAGGCGCGCCAGCTCGCCGACCTCGCCGCTCTGGGACTGGACTGGGACGGCGAGACGGTGCGCCAGTCGTCGCGGACGGAGCGCTACGCGGCCGTGCTGGAGCGGCTCGACGTCTACGAGTGCTACTGCACCCGCCGGGAGATCCTCGCCGCCCCGTCGGCGCCGCACGCCCCGGAGGGCGCCTACCCGGGAACGTGCCGCGACCTCACCGAGGCCGAACGGGAAGTGCGGCGGCGGGAGCGGCCCGCGGCGGTGCGCCTGCGCGCGACCGTCGACGAGTTCACGGTGACCGACGTGCTGCACGGCGAGTACACCGGCACGGTAGACGATTTCGTGCTCCGGCGGGGCGACGGCATGTACGCCTACAACCTCGCCGTCGTGGTCGACGACGCCGCGCAGGGCATCGACCAGGTGGTGCGCGGAGACGACCTCCTGCCGTCGGCACCGCGGCAGGCCTACCTGACGCGCCTGCTCGGCGGCATGCCGCCGACCTACGCCCACGTACCAATAGTACTGGGGCCCAACGGCATTCGGCTCGCCAAGCGCGACGGTGCCGTCACCCTCGCCGAGCGCGGCGGGCCACCGGTGGTGCTGCCCGAGCTGGCCGCGAGCCTGGGGCTGCAGGGCCGCACGCCGCGAGAGATGCTCAACGACTTCGACCCCGCGCGGCTGCCGCGCGCACCCTGGACGCTACCGCTCTGACGCGGGCCGCTCCGCCGGCGCGGGCCCCAGCCTGGGCCGCTCGCAGATCCGCGAGCCGTGCGCGCCGGGGACGCCGGCGCCGTGGCGGACGAGGTTGCCCGCCGCGATCCCGGAGGCGAACTCCCGCAGCCATCCCGGGGACCGGTTCGTCGTCGTCGAGGCCGCCCGGGTGCCGCCGAAGACCTTCCTCATCTGCTGAATCCTCATGTCCGAAACGCTATCCGGGGTGCGCCGCGCCGCCCAGGTGTGCGGTGCCGGAATTCCTCAAGATCCGGCCACGGGCCGGGTGGAGCTGCGCCCCACCTCGCTGCCGCGGAAGCGCTCACGGTAGGCCGTCGGCGCGAGTCCGGTCTGTCGTTTGAAGTGGTAGCGCAGCGTCTCCTCGGCGTCGAAGCCCGCGCGGCCGGTGATCACGGTGACGGAGTCGTTGGTCGTCTCCAGCAGCCGCATGGCGCGGTAGACCCGTTGCCGCATCAGCCATTCCAGCGGCGCGATGCCGGTGTACTGACGGAACCGGCGATGCAGCGTGCGGCGGGAGACGCCCGCACGGGCCGCCATGTCGTCGAGGCCCGCGACGCCGCCGATGCCGTGCGCGAGCCCCTGGAGGAAGTCGGCGAAGCGCTTGTCCATATCCGGCCGCAGCGTATCGATGTTCACGAACTGCGACTGGTCGCCGTCGCGGTGCGGCGCGACCACCAGGCGACGGGCCACCTCGTTCGCGGTGCCGGCGCCGTGATCGGAACGGATGAGGTGCAGGCACAGGTCGAGACCCGCCGCGGAGCCCGCGCCGGTGAGCACCGGGCCGTCCTGGATGTACAGCTCCGACGGCGTGACGTGCACCCGCGGGAAGCGGTACTGCAGCAGCCCCGCGTGCCGCCAGTGCGTCGTAGCTCGCCGGCCGTCGAGCAGGCCCGCCGCCGCCAGCGCGAAGGCGCCGGTGCATATGGAGACGATCCGCGCACCGTTCGCCGCGGCCGCGCGCAGCGGTTCGTGCCACTCTGGGTTCGAATCGGTCCGCGGGTCCGAGACCGCCGTGATGATGACGGTGTCGGCGCCCGCGATCTCGTCGAGGTCGTACGCCGGCCGCAGCACGGCACCGCCGAGCGTCCGCACGCCGTCGGCGGGCCCGCAGCCGCGCACGTCGTACCCGAGGGACGGAAGGTCGTGCCACTCGAAGCTCAGCGCCTCGACCACGGCGCCGTACTCGAGCAGGGTCATCCCATCGCAGACGGGCAGCGCCACCACGTGGGACATGTCCGAATCCTACGGGGCGACGGGCCTCCGCGGCCTAGTCGGACTTGGCGAGGTGCTGCTGAGTGCCCTTGTAGTAGCGACCCAGGAACTCCTCCTTGAAGTCCCAATACGTGCCGTCGAGCATCGACTGCCGAATCTTCGCGACCAGGGAGACGATGAACTGCTCGTTATGGATGGTGGCCAGCGTGGCCGCGAGACCCTCCTTCGCCTTGAACAGGTGATGGATGTACGCGCGGGTGTACTGCGAGGTGTAGTTCTGCGTCTCCGGATCCAGCGGGCGGAAGTCCGTCTTGAACCGCGAATTGGTCACGTTGTAACGGCCGTCCAGCGAGTAGATCGCGCCGTTGCGGGCCACCCGAGACGGGGAGACGCAGTCGAAGGTGTCGATGCCCTGCTCGACCGCGGCGAAGATGTCATCCGGCTCGGAGATGCCCAGCAGGTGCTTCGGCCGGTCCTCCTCGAGCTCCTGGTTCACCCAGCGCACGATGGTCGACAGGTTCGCCTTCTCCAGCGCGCCGCCAATGCCGTAGCCGCCGAAGCCGAGGCCGCCGGAGAGCCGGTCCTCCTCGCTCAGCGCGCGCAGGTCGCGGGCCGCCTTGCGGCGCAGGTCCTCGTACTGCGCGCCCTGCACGACACCCCACAGCGAGATCGCGTCCCGCCGTTGCGCGGTGAGCCAGTTGTGCTCGGAGAGGCAACGCCGCGCCCACAGGCGGGTGCGCTCCAGCGACTCCACCTGGTAGGCGCGCGTGTTGTGCAGGGTGGTCAGCTCGTCGAAGGCGAAGATGACGTCGGCGCCCAGCTGATGCTGAATCTGCATCGAAACTTCGGGCGTGAACCGGTGCTCGGTGCCATCGAGGTGGCTCAAGAAGGTCACGCCGTCGTCGTCGACGCGGGAGAGGCGGTCCTTGCCCTCGGCGATCGCGTCGTCGCCCTGGAGTTCCTCGCCGCCGGTCATGTCGATGACCTTCTTGAAACCCGAGCCGAGCGACATCACCTGGAAGCCACCGGAATCGGTAAAGGTAGGCCCGTCCCAGTTCATGAACGCGCCCAGGCCGCCGGCCTGCTCCACGATCTCCGGGCCGGGCTGCAGGTACAGGTGGTAGGCGTTCGCCAGCACCGCCTGCGCCCCCAGCTCCGAGACAGCCTCGGGCAGAACCGTCTTCACCGTGGCCTTGGTGCCGACGGGGATGAAGGCGGGGGTGAGCATCTCGCCGTGCGGCGTGAGCAGCCGGCCGGCACGGCCGAGCGGACCGTCGGGGCCCTCGAGGCGCCCCTCGATCTCGAACCGCGTGGGGTCGCTGATGTGCTCGCTCTGGAGCCGGGTGCGGCTCGTCATCGAGCGGTAGTCGGAGCGCAGCGCGCTCAGCTCCGCCGCGATCGCCTTGTTCTGCTCGCGCAGCTGGGCGATCTCGTCGCGGGTGCGATCCCGGGCGACGATCGGGCCGGTCGCGGTCTGGTCCGGGCGCGGGACACCGGGCCGCGCGACGGGGTACTCGGCGGTGTCCGGCGCGACGGTATCCGCCGCCGTGGCCATCTGTTCCGTGTCGGCGTACACGGGCGCCTGCTCGGTCACGTGCTCCTCGTCCTTGCCGAGGGGCACCAGTGGCACCGTCGGCGCGGCCGTGGGGAGCTCGACGCCGTTGGCAGTGCCGTTGGCGTGGCCGTTCACGCCGGCATGCGCGACCCGCTCCGTGCCGCGGGCGGGCACGTCGGTCGCGCCGGCAGCGACGAGCTGCTCCGCCGGCACAGGAATCTCGGCCGTGACCGGCGCCGGGATCGCGGCGGTGTCGGCGTTCGCGTCGCCGCGGCCGAGCTGGGCGACGAGCGCCTCGCCCTCGATATCGACGTTGGGCAGGATCTTGTCGAGCCACGTCGGCAGCCACCACGCCCACTTGCCGAGCAGCACCATCACCGACGGGATGAGCACCATCCGGACGATGAAGGCGTCGAGCAGCACCGCGGCGGCGAGACCGAAGCCGATCTCCTTGATGAAGACCTGCTCGTTGAGCATGAACGACGCGAAGACCGAGATCATGATGATCGCGGCCGCAGTCACCACGCGGGCGCCGTACTGCACGCCCGTCACCACGGACTGCGTCGCGTCGCCGGTGTGCACGAACTCCTCGCGCATGCGGGAGACCAGGAACACCTGGTAATCCATCGCGAGGCCGAAGACGATGCCGATCAGGAAGATCGGCAGGAACGACACCAGCGGCTGGGTGTTGTCGATGATGCCGAGGGCGCCGTCGGTGAAGATCGCGGAGGTCACGCCGAACGTGGCGACCACGGACAGCAAGAAGCCGAGAACCGCGGTGAGCGGCACCAGAATCGAGCGGAAAGCGACGAGCAACAGCAGGAACGCCAGGCCCACGACGATCCCGAGATAGATCCACAGCGCGTCACCGAGCTTCTCCGAGATGTCCATCTCGATGGCGGTGCTACCCGCGACGCCGAGGTCCACGCCGAGGCGCGCCTTCGTGCCGGCGTCACCGTTGACCATCGTGCGGAGCTTGGTCACCAGGGTCTTGGTGTCTTCGTCGTTGGGGCCGGACTTGGGCGTCACGACGATGGTCGCGGCCTTGTTGTCCGCCGCGAGCTGCGCGAGCTGCGCGTTCGCGATGAGCGGCGCGATATTGGGGTTCGTGTTCAGCTGATCGACGATCTGCTTGTAGGCGCCCAGGCGCTGGTTGGGCTGGGCCCCGGCACCGTCGACCGCGACGAGGAGGGTGCCGTTGGCGCCCTTGCCCCAGGCGTCGGAGATCAGGTCGTAGGCCTGGCGCTCCGACGTGCTCTTCTCGCTCATGCCCGAGCCGGGCAGGGCGGTCTTCATGTCCTTCATCGGGATCGCGAGGATGCCGAGCACCGCAACGCCTGCGACAAGGGTGACGACGGGGACCTTCTTCACCAGATTCGCCCAGCGGAGGCCATTGGCGACGCGGCCCTCACCCTGGTCGGTGTCCTGCGGATGCAAGCCCTTGACCCGGCCGGCGAAGACCTTGGAGCCGAACAGGCCCAGCACAGCCGGCAGCAGGGTCAGCGCGACGATGACGGCGATGAACACGCCCCATGCGGCGGCGACACCCATCTGACCGAGGAAGTCCATGCCGATGAAGGCCAGCGCGGCGAGCGCAATGATCACCGTCAGGCCGGCGAAGATCACCGCGGTGCCGGCCGTGCCCACCGCGATGCCTGCGGCCTCGGCCCGCTGTTCCTTGGTGGTGGCGCCGAGGCGCCGTAGTTCGTGCCGGTATCTCGAGACGATGAACAGGGCGTAGTCGATGGTCACGGCCAGGCCGATCATCGACGTCAGGACCGTGGGGAAGGTGCCGAGCTCGACGAAGTGCGACGCGATCATGACGCCGCCGATGGCCACCGGGACCGCGATGATCGCGTTCAGCAGCGGGAGGCCCCACGCCACCAGCGAGGCGAAGGTGATGACCAGCACGATCGCGGCGACGATCATGCCGATGATCTCGCTGGTCATGCCCATGTCCTCGGCGCCGCGCGCGGCGGAACCGTCGGCCTCGACCTGCAGGGTGCCGTTCGACGCGGCTTCGCCGGCTTCGCGGGCCTTCTTGATGTCCTCGGACAGGGTGTCCGGCAGATCCGTGACCTTGCCGAGGAAGTTCACCGTGATCTTGGCGGTCTTGCCGTCCGGGCTGACCGACGAGGTGGCCGCCGCGTCGGCGTCCTTCTGCGGCTGCGTCTTGGTCGACGCGATGGTCTTGCCCTGCTCGGTGACCGTCTCGAGCTTCGAACGCTGATCCGGGGTCAGCGCGTTCGTGTCCAGCTTGCCTGTCGGATTGTGCAGCAGCTCCGGGTCCTGGACGACGGAGACCTTCGTGCCGTCCTGATCCTTGGTGAGGTTCTTGATGTCGGCGATCGTGCGGTCGATGCCCGCCGCGGCCGCGGGGTCGGTGAGCTTGCCGTCCTTGGTGTGGAAGACGATGGTCGCCGAGGCGGTGGTGAACGGGTCACCGCCGCTGTCTCCGAAGTTCTCGGAGACGATGTCCGTCGCCTTCGCCGAGGGGAGGCCCGGCAGCGAGAAGTTGTCGACCGTGGCGCCCTTGAGGGCCACGCCGCCGCCGAGCACGCCGACGAAGATCAGCAGCCAGGCCGCGATGACTTTGAAACGATTGAGGTAGGCGAACCTCCCCAACCGGTACAGGAACAGTGCCATGCGAGTCACTCCGAGTCGTCGAGGCGCGGCGGGCTGCGCGATACAGGTCGTGTTCGAGTGTACCGATCGTTGCCGCCCGCAATAATGTCGCTGACCGGCACTTTTGTGAGGCTCATCACCGAACCGGGGGTACCGTGCAGGACATGACCGCATTTCAGCACTTCGCAACGCCTGTCACAGCCGTCGCGACCGCAACAGTGTGCGGCCTGCTCCTCGCGGGCTGCGGCAATTCCTCCGACCCGGTCCCTGCGCCATCAGGCACGCCGACGGCCACCGCGACGGCGGCCCAGACCCGAGCCGAGATGTGCGGCCAGACCCGCGGCCCCGACGGGGCGCTGTACGTCCACGCGCTGGGCACCGTGAAGGTCGACTGTGCCGAGGCGATGCGCGTCGCCAACGCCTTCGGCCCGCAGATCGCGCAGGCGAAGCCCGTCACCGTCGAGGCCTGGAACTGCACCTTCCCGCAGACCCCCGGCATGCTCGCGCGCTGTGACAGCGGCGACAAGGCGATCGGCTTCTTCAGCTCCCACTGACGGCCGCGAGCGCCGCGGCCTCGTCCTCGGGCAGGTCGATCGCGAAGGTCTCGGCGAGGATCGCCCGACGGTCCGCCGCCATGTACGGCACGGACTCCTTGAACCCGTCGGGGCGCGTCGTGATCACCGCGTCGCGCGTGAGCACATGTCGCTCGCCGGGCCGGTTGACCACAGCCATGAGCCGCCCGCGAAACGGCGAGTGCGGCGAAGCCGCGACGTAGAAGTTGGTCATCCGCAGGTCCGACCACGTGCGGTCGGTGAGCGCGAACCGGTACTGCGGCCGCCACTCGGCCGAACTCGGGTCGAGGAAATCCAGCTGCCACTCCTCGCCGAAGCCGACGGTCGACGCGGTGAGCCGGTAGCGCCAGCCGTCGGCGTCCTGTTCGAAGCCGCTCTCGAGCCGCAGCGGCGCGAGCGGGACGGCACCGAAGCCGACCTCGGCGAGGTGCGGCGCACCGTCGACCTCGACGAGTAGCAGGGCGTGCGTGCTCGCCGACGGGCGGCCGTCGACCAGCACGCGACCGGACGCCGCCCCGAATCGGAAGCCCGTGCGCTGCAGCACCGCGGCCAGCAGCGGGACGTGACCCGTACAGCCGTAGCCGCGGCGGCCGTCGATCATGCGACGCTGCAGCGCGTCGACCGTGAGCTCGCCCGGAATGCCGCGGACGGCGTCGAAGTTCTCCCACGGCAGCGTGGTCGCATGCGCCTGGACCAGCGCTGACAGGCCGTTGAGGTCGGGCGCAGGCGAGGCGCTCAGGCCGATCCGCTCCAGGTACCGCGGCAGGTCGAGGGCGGGCGCGCCCCAGGCACCGTCGTCGTTCATTCGTTTCCTCCTCGCAGAACCCCCGATCATCGTGCCTCACCCGCGCGGACTACGCAGGCCCACTCGCGCGGGTGATCCGCCGCCGCGGGTTCCGTCCCTAGCGTTCCCCGTATGAAGAAACTGCTGGTGGGCGCCCTGCTGGTGCTCGTCTTCCTCGCCTACTCCCTGCCTCCCTACCTCACGGGCGGGAGCCGCGTCCCGCTCGACGGTCAGCCGAACTGGTACTACGGGCTGCTCGTCGGGCACATCCTGCTCGGGTCGGTGGCGATGCTCGCCGGGCTGGTGCAGCTGGGCCGCCGCTGGTTCGCGAAGTACCACTGGATCGCCGGCCGGATCTACGTCGCGTGCGCGCTGCCGGTGGGGCTCGCGGCCATTGCGATCGGCACCGTCACGCCCTTCGGGCCGGCGAACGCCGCCTCCAACGTGACGCTGGGCTCGCTGATGCTGCTTTTCACGGCACTCGGCGTCCGCGCGATCGTGGGCGGCGACGTGGCCTCCCACCGTCGCTGGATGCTGCGCAGCGCGGCACTCATGTACTCGGTGATCATCAACCGGATCCTGGGGCCGGTCGTCTTTCTGGTCCTCGACGCCGCCGGTGCGCCCAGCTCGATGACAGACGCCGTAGGACCCGCACTCGTCGCGTGGCCGAGCTGGCTGATCGCGATCGTCTTCTGCGAGTGGTGGCTACGGCGCGGCACGCATCGGCCCTGGAACGGGAGAAACCCCCTCCGATCGGAATCGGAGAGGGTTTCCCTCAGCGGTGGCGGGGGGATTTGAACCCCCGGTACGGGGTTACCGCACACAACATTTCGAGTGTTGCACCTTCGGCCGCTCGGACACGCCACCGTCGGAGTACTTTACCGGAAGTCGCCCTCGACGCTAAATCGGCAGGTCAGTACCGGTGCGGTTGGAAGAAGTCGTGCAGCAGGGCCGCGCACTCTGCCGCCCGGACCCCGCCGCGCACCGTCACCCGGTGCGCGACGCGAGGGTCGCGGACCACGTCCCACACCGAGCCGACCGCACCGGTCTTGGGCTCGAAGGCACCGAAGACGAGGTGGCCGATACGCGCAGAGACCAGCGCGCCGGCGCACATGGCGCAGGGCTCCAGGGTGACGGCCAGGGTGCAGCCCTCGAGCCGCCAGCCGTCACCGAACCGCGTTGCGGCCTCTCGAATCGCGAGGATCTCCGCGTGCGCGGTCGGGTCGCCCAGCGCTTCGCGGCGGTTCCCCGCGAGCGCGAGCACGGCACCGTCGGGCCCGATGACAGCGGCGCCGACGGGGACGTCGTCGGGGCCCGCGAGGCCCGCTGCCTCGAGCGCGAGGCCCATCGCCGCGCGTTCGGCGTCCAGCAGCGCCACTAGCCCAGCGAGTCGAGGATCGCACCCAGCTCGGTATCGAACTGGAGCCGCTCGGCGATCACCTGGAGCTGCTCGTCGGGGTAGAGGTCCGGGTCGGCCAGCAGCACGCTGAGCTCCTGCTCGCCGAGGCCGAGGTCGGCGAGGATGCCGAGGTCGCCCTCGGGCCAGGGGTCGGTGTCCTCGATCTCCTCGGGGTCGATGTCCGGCACGTCGATGTTGAGCCGGTCGAGCGCCTGCACGGCGAGCTCGTCGAAGACGGCGGCCGTCGCGTCGGAGAGCAGCAGCCGCGAGTCCGAAGGCCCAGGGCGCACGATGACGAAGTACTCGTCGTCCACGTTGAGCAGGCCGATCACGGCGCCGGTCGCGCGCAGCGCCTTGAGTTCCTGCTCGGCCTTGGCGATGCTGCCCAACGCGGCGGGGTCGAGCAGGTGCACCGTCCAGGCGGTCTCCCCGCGGATCACGGCCACGGCGTAGCCGTCGGTGTCGTCGTAACGCTCCGGTGAGGTCTCTGCGGCCATGCAGAGAACCGTATCCGTAAACGCGCGTCCGCGACACGTCTCATACGGCTTCCTCACGCCGTTGTGGAACGCTGTCGGGGTGTCCGTGCAGCGTGCTCCTCATTCAGGCGTACCCGTATGCGTCCTCGGCCTCGGCCTCATCGGTGGCTCGATCCTCCGTGCGCTGGGGCGCGCGGGGCGTCCCGCCTACGGCTGGAACCGTTCGGCCTCCGCCGTCGACGATGCAGGGGCCGCGGGCTTCGACGCCTCGTCGGACCTCGCGGCGACGCTGCGCCGCGCGGAGGAGGGCGGACACGTCATCGTCGTCGCGGTGCCCGTCCCCGCGCTCGACGGCGTGCTCGCGGCCGTCGCCGAGCACGCCCCGAACGCCTGGCTGACCGACGCGGTGAGCGTGAAGGGCGCCGTCGCGCGGCGGGTCGCCGCCGCCGGCCTGACGGGGCGGTACGCGGGCGGCCACCCGATGGCCGGAACCGCCTTCTCCGGCTGGGAGGCCACCGACGCCTCGCTGTTCGACGGCGCGACCTGGGTGGTCACCGCCGACGCGGAGACCCCCGCGGCGGCCTGGCGCCTCGCGGCCTCCGTGGGCCTGGACTGCGGTGCAGTGATCGTGCCCGCCGGCTCCACCGAGCACGACGCGGCGGTCGCGCGGATCTCGCACTCGGTGCATCTGGTGGCCGAGGCCGTCGCGATCACGGCGGAGCTCGACCCGGCCGCGAAGCAGCTGGCCCTGTCGCTGGCCGCGAGCAGCTTCCGCGACGTCACGCGGGTGGCGGGCACCGCACCGTCGCTGGTGAACGCGATGTGTGAGGCGAACGCCGAGGCCCTGCTCGACGCGCTAGACGACACCATCGCCGAGCTGATCGCCGCCCGCGCCGAACTCGCCGTGCAGGGCACCGTCGGCGACATCACCGAACGCGGCTACGCGGCCCGCAGGCGGTACGAGAACGCCCGCCGCACCCCCTTCACCCCCGTGCTCGACGGGGCGGGGTGGCAGCGGGCGCTGCGCGAGGCCGGTCACGCCGGCGGCGTGATCACAGCGCTCGACTGACTACTCGACACGGCGCGAGAGCCCCGGGTAGTCGACGACGAATCCGTCGGCGTCGACGGAGATCTTCGAGCTGCTGATCGGGGAGATCACCGTAATGCCGTCGGCGGCACCGTCGTAGTTGATGACCGTCTCCTTGACCGCGAGCGTCGGCAGGTCGACGTACACGACCGGCACGTCGATCTCCTCCGGGTGGCTCTGCAGGTCGAATCGGCGGATCGTGAGGGCGTTGAAGAACGCGGATCTGAGCACGTCGACGCTGAGCGCACCGGAGAAGAAACCGCGTTCCGCGCCCTGTGCGCCCTGGACCAGCCAATGGTTCTCGCCGTCGCGGGCGATCGTCACCTGCGACTCGCCGGCCGCAGTGAGGGCGTGCACGGAGAGGCGCTTGGTGACGCCCTCGTCGTCGGTGACCAGGTCGTACGAGGCGTTGAAGGCGGGGCCGTCGGCCGACGGGGCCGCGATGATCCGGCCGTAGGCCTTGATCCGGTCGCCCGTCAGCTGCACGCGGACCGACTCCAGGAGGTTCCCGTCCTCGGAACGCCAGGTGAGGATCCTGGGCCAGCTCGCGCCGGTGATCACGGTGGCCACTGCGTCTGCGGATGAAGGGGTGCTCACGCCCCTACGGTAACCCCTCGCATCCGGCGCGAACGAACCCCTGTGGCCGCCACTCGGTCAGCGCTATCGCTGTGCCGGCGCTCACAGGGGCTCTGCGTCACGCGAGCCCGTCGCGCCCGCTCAGAGTGCCGCGACGGCCTCCAGCTCGACCACCTGATCGTCGTACCGCAGCCGGCTGACGCCGACGATCGACACGGGCGGCAGGTCCACGAAGACCTCGGCCAACGTCTCGCCCGCGACCTGCAGGTCCACCTGCAAGTGCTCGGCGACGAACACCGTCAGTCGCGCGACGGCGGACAGCTGTGCACCGCGCTCACCCAGGATCACCCGGAGGTTCGCCACGGCCGCGCGGACCTGCCCCTGGACGTCGCCGGGGGCGACGGTCGTGCCGCCCTGGTCGAGCGGCGCCACACCCGCGACGTGCAGGGTGGCGCCCGCGGACACTGTCGCGCTGTAGGCGTGCTCGACCGCGGTGGTCAGCTGGTCCGAGCCGTGGAGCTGTACGTCGCCCATGATCAGGCGGCGTTCTTCTGGACGGCCGCGCCGACGCGCGGGAGCGCCGCGACGACGTTCTCCTTGGCCTTGCCGCGCAGGCTCGAGTAGGCCTTGCGGAGCGCGGGCTGGCTGGTGGACTCGGCCTTCTTGTCGGTGACCGCAAGCAGCGCGTCGCCGACCGCGTCGCCGCGGGCCGCGAGGAACTGGCCGAAGTCGCCGGGGCCCTGGGCCTGGAACTCGGTCCAGAACGGGTCGAGCGCGGCGGCGAAGTCGGGGAGCAGCTTGGTCAGCGCCGACTCGATGACGGTCGGCGAGACCTTCTTCACCGCGGCGTACGCGGTCTTGATGACGGTGCCCGACAGGCCGCTCTTGTCGCCCACCTCGGATTCGACGACCGACGCGAAGTCGGCGACGACGGCCGGCTGGCGCGCGGGATCGAGGAGCGTGGTGGTCAGCGACATGGGGTACCTCCGGGTCTTGCGGTCGATTGCGATAACGAGCTTATCGGGCCTCACGGCGGCGTGCGGAGTGCTGAATCCACGCTGAGCCGGACCCGCCGGGAATGCAACCGTTCTGCATCGGATCTGCAACAACCGCACCCGCGGTTTGTGAGGTATGTCACCCGTGATCTAAGTTGACGATTGAAGGAAGGGGTTGCAATGGTGACCAGCCGATCCGGTAGAGCGAACGCACGACTGTCCGGCGTGCGCTTCCCGCTCTGGGACCGCAGCCCCTCGCTGCCCGCCCCGTCGGGCGGCGAACACCACCCACGCGTCGACCACACGCTCCCCCTCGGCGACCCCACCGGCGGCGCCGACGCCCTCGCCTGGCGCGAGGCCGTCGACGGCCGGCTCACGTATCCGCGCGTCCACATCGACCGCAACGTCGACATCCGCATGTCCGACGGTGTCGTCCTGCGCGCGACCGTCGTGCGGCCCGCCGAGCTCGACGGGGTGCCCGTCGAACGCCCCTACCCCGCGATCCTCAACCTCAACCCGTACAACCGGATGATCGTCGACGCGATCGACGAGACCACGCACGCCGCCTTCGTCGGGCCGGCGCTGACCAACGCTTCGAAGGCGCTCACGGGCGGCACCGTCGACTTCTCGGGCGGCCTGCTGCAGGGCTTCGGCATCAACCGTCGCCTGGTGCGCAGCGGCTACGTGCAGGTGATCGTCGACGTGCGCGGCACGGGCACCTCGCACGGCGTGTGGCAGATCCTCGGCCCGCGCGAGCAACAGGACTCCGTCGAGGTGCTGGGCTGGGCCCGCGCGCAGAACTGGTGCGACGGGAAGCTCGGCATGGGCGGCTGGTCGTACTCCGCGATCAACTCGCTGCAGGCCGCGGGCCATGCGCCGGAGGGCCTGGGCGCGGTCTTCGCGATCGAGGGCAGCGAGGACATCGTCCGCGACATCTACATCACCGGCGGCCTCCCGTCGGTGTTCATCCCGCTCTGGCTCGGCGCGGTGAACGCGCTCAAGTGGCTCTACAACCCCCGCACGCTGCTCCGTGACACCGTGAACGGCAACGTCTTCCGCTGGTTGCACAGCCGGATCGTCTCGCCCGCCACGGAGATTCCGTCGGTGGTGAGTGGCGTGCTCACCGGCCGCGATCCCCGCGTCAACGACAATCCTTACTTCACCGAGCGGAACGCGAGCATCGAGTCGATCACCGCGCCCACCTTCCTGTTCGGCGGCTGGCACGACCTCTTCGGGCGCAGCACGCCCCGGACCTTCGACCGCCTGAACCTGCCGGCGGGGCGCAAGCAGATGGTGATCACCGACGGCTTCCACGTCGACATGGGCGCCGGCTTCGGCGGCACCCAGGCGCCGCCGCGCATCGACGTCCTGGAGCGGGCCTGGTACGACCGCTGGCTCAAGGACATCGACAACGGCGTCGACCGCTACGGCCCCGTCACCCTGCAGCAGCAGGGCGGTGGCTGGACCGCCGGCGAGTCCTTCCCCCGCCCCGGCGCCCGCACCCGGCGGCTCTACGCGACCCCGGCACCGTCGGGCACGGCGGAGCACGCGAAGTACGACGGTGGCCTCGCGACCTTCCCGGCGCGCCGGCAGGCGTCTGCGTCCACGCGGATCGACCTCCGCGGCCTGGCCTCGCCCGACCTGACGCAGGTACTCGCGGGCCTGACCAAGGCCGTCCCCGCGCTGGCGCACGCCGGCGTGCAGGAGCGCGGCGCGATCTCCTTCACCTCCCCTCCGGCCGCGGTGCCGGTGCAGCTGAGCGGCGCGATCAACGTGCACCTCGTGACGCGGTGCGAGGGCGAGGAGGCGATCTGGGCGGTCACGGTCAACGACGTCGCGCCCGACGGCACGTCGACGGTGCTCTCGGGCGGCGCCCTCATGGCCTCGAACCGGGCGCTCGACCCCGCGCGCAGCACCTACGATCTCGACGGCGAGCTGCTCGGCGCCTTCCACCCGCTCACCTGGTCGGCGAAGCAGAAGGTCGTGCCGGGCGAGACGATCGAGCTCGACGTCGACGTGGTGCCCACCGACGCCCTGCTCGAGGAGGGCCACCGCCTGCGCGTGGACGTCTACGCCGGCAGCGTGCCGCGCTACCTGGCGACGGTCCCCGATCTGGTGAAGACGCGGTTCGGCAAGCAGACGGTGCTGCTCAGCCCCGAGCAGCCGTCGTACGTGAGTCTGCAGATCGTGGGCGATCCGGGCTGGTGACGGCCCGTCGAGGGCTATCGTCGAGTCCACGATGGTGACCGGTTCCCGAGCCGTCGCGTCCGCGGGTGCGGCCGCGCGGCTGCACAGCATGTTCGTCGACGGTGCGGTCGACGAGTCGACGCTGCGCGCGTCCCAGCTACGGCATCTCATCGCGGAGAGCTGGCAGCGCAGCCGCGACCTGGGCGTGAACCCGGACGGGGAGGCACCGTCGGGCGACTGTGCGCTCGACGCCCTGCGCGCCCGTAACCCGCTGTCGGGCGTGATGCCCGTGATCCGCAGGCTGCTCGTCGACGATTCCGCCGGCGCGATGGTGGCCGTGGGCGACCGGGACGGGACGCTCCTGTGGGTGGAGGGCGACGGTGCCGCCGTCCGCCGGGCCGCCGCCATGAACTTCATCCCCGGCGCGAACTGGAGCGAGACCGCGGCCGGCACGAACGCGCCCGGCACCGCGCTCGCGCTCGACACCGAGGTGCAGATCGCCGGGTCGGAGCACTTCGCCCGGCGCGCGCACCGGTGGAACTGCACCGCCGTCCCGGTGCACGATCCGGTGACCCGCGCGCCGATCGGCGTGCTCGACGTGACCGGCGGCCCCGAGGTGGCGACGCCGCAGGCCCTGGCCCTGGTGCGGGCCGCGGCGATGGCCGTCGAGGGGCAGCTGGCGATCCTCCGCCTGGCCCCGCCCGCCCCCGCGGCGGGCCCGCGGTTGCGGCTGCTGGGCGGCCGGCCGGTGCTGGAGCGGGACGGCCGGGAGGCGCCGCTGACGGGCCGGCACGCCGACATCCTCGCGCTGCTCGCGCGGCATCCGGAGGGCCTCACCGCCGACCACCTGGCTCTGCTTCTCGACGAGCGCGACCTCGACGTGGTGACGGTCCGCGCGGAGGTCTCCCGGCTGCGCAAGACGGTCGGCGCCGACCTGCTGGGCTCGCGCCCGTATCGGCTGCTGCGCCCGCTCGCCTCCGACGCCGACGACGCCGCGCGCGCCATCCGCGCGGGCCGCGTCGGGGACGCCCTCGCCGTCTACCGCGGGCCACTGCTCCCCAACTCCGCGGCTCCCGGCGTCGCGCGCCTGCGCACCGAGCTGGCGGGGAGTCTGCGCTCGGCCGTGCTCGCGAGCCGGGACCTGGGCCTGCTCCGACGGTGGCTCGACCTGCCCGACGCGCGCGACGACGAGCACGGCTGGCGGGTGCTGCGCGCGCACGGCGATGCGCGGGCGCGCGCCGAGGCCGACGGACGGCTCGCGGCGATCGCCATCGACCTGGCCTAACCTGGGCGGATCGACGCTGCAACCGACTGCAACGGTGTTGCAACGGTCACTGCGTAGGGTGAACTGTGACTGATATCACGCCACTCATCTGGAGGTCCCCCATGACCGTTTACGCACGCCCCGGCGCGGCCGGCTCGCTCATGAGCTACCAGTCCCGCTACGACAACTGGATCGGCGGCGAGTGGGTCGCCCCGGTCAAGGGACAGTACTTCGAGAACGTCACCCCGGTCACCGGCCAGGGCTTCTGCGAGGTGGCGCGGTCCACCGCCGAGGACATCGAGCTGGCGTTGGACGCTGCGCACGCGGCCGCTCCCGCCTGGGGCAAGACCGCGCCGGCCGTCCGCGCGGGGATCCTGCTCAAGATCGCCGACCGGATGGAGGCCAATCTCGAGTCGATCGCCCTCGCCGAGTCCTGGGACAACGGCAAGCCGATCCGCGAGACCCTCAACGCCGACATCCCTCTCGCCATCGACCACTTCCGCTACTTCGCGTCGTGCCTGCGCTCCCAGGAGGGCGGGATCTCGGAGATCGACGAGAACACTGTCGCGTACCACTTCCACGAGCCGCTCGGCGTGGTCGGCCAGATCATCCCGTGGAACTTCCCGATCCTCATGGCGGTGTGGAAGCTGGCGCCCGCGCTGGCCGCCGGCAACGCGATCGTGTTGAAGCCCGCCGAGCAGACCCCGGTCTCGGTGCTGTACCTGTGGTCGCTCATCGGCGACCTGCTGCCCGCGGGCGTGGTGAACATCGTCAACGGCTTCGGCCTCGAGGCCGGCAAGCCGCTGGCCTCGTCGAAGCGGATCCGCAAGATCGCCTTCACCGGTGAGACCACCACGGGCAAGCTGATCGCGGGCTACGCCGCCGACAACCTCATCCCCGTGACCCTGGAGCTGGGCGGCAAGAGCCCGAACGTCTTCTTCAAGGACGTCATGGCTGCGAACGACGACTACCAGGACAAGGCCCTCGAGGGCTTCACGATGTTCGCGCTGAACCAGGGCGAGGTGTGCACCTGCCCGTCGCGCGCGCTGCTGGAGAAGCCGATCTTCGACGAGTTCCTCGAGCTCGGCTCCATCCGCACCAAGTCGATCATCCAGGGCGACCCACTGGACACCGACACCATGATCGGCGCGCAGGCCTCGAAGGAGCAGCACGAGAAGATCCTGTCGTACATCGAGATCGGCAAGAACGAGGGCGCGACGCTGGTGACGGGCGGCGAGGCGGCCGACCTGGGCGGCGACCTCTCCGGCGGCTACTACATCCAGCCGACCATCTTCTCCGGCACCAACGACATGCGGATCTTCCAGGAGGAGATCTTCGGGCCCGTGCTCGCGGTGACGTCCTTCGACGGCTACGACAACGCGATGGAGATCGCCAACGACACCCGCTACGGCCTCGGCGCCGGCGTGTGGTCGCGCAACGGCGACGTCGCCTACCGCGCGGGCCGCGACATCCAGGCCGGCCGCGTCTGGACGAACACCTACCACCAGTACCCGGCGCACGCGGCGTTCGGCGGCTACAAGGACTCGGGCATCGGCCGTGAGAACCACAAGATGATGCTCGATCACTACCAGCAGACCAAGAACCTGCTGGTCTCCTACGCACCGGGCGCTCAGGGCTTCTTCTGATCCCCTGCCCGGGCAACGCCTGGGGTGTCCGCGGCGCCGTCCCCGATATCCGGGGGCGGCGCCGCTCGCACGTCCGGGCGGACCTGCCCGACGGTGCCCGTCAGGCTTCGGCGGTCGCGTCGTCGACCGCCACTGCGTCCGTCGGATGCCGCTTCGCCCGATACATCAGCGCGTCCGCCCGTCCGGACAGTTCCTCGAGCCGGCCGGACCACGTCTCGGCCGAAACGACGACGACCCCCATGCTGCCGCGGATCCCGGCACCGTCCGGGGCCGCTCGCGGCGCCATCAGCGAGCACAATCGGTCGACCAACAGCTGCGCTTGAGCGTGTCCATCACGGATCGCGAAGATCCCGAACTCGTCACCGCCCCACCGGGCTCCGAGACTCTTGGGAATGTTCTCGCGCAGCATCGATGCGACGGTGACGAGCAACTCGTCGCCGCCGACGTGCCCGTGCGTGTCGTTGAACGTCTTGAACCCGTCGAGGTCAATCGCAGCCATGACCAGCACCGCGTCGCGGTCCGTCCGGGTAGCCACGGCCCGGCGCATCGCGAGCCCCATTCCGCGGCGGTTCAGCAGCTTCGTCAGCGGATCGATCGACGATTCGTTGGCGAGCGTGACGAACCCTCGGCGACCGACCTCGATGGCGAACTGCGCGGCAACGGGCACCCCCACGACCGTCGCGATCACAGGCGTTACGACCACATACATCGCCGCGGGGGCGATTCCGTCGTGGACCACGGCCGCCACCACGAGCGACAGGATCAGCACGAGCGAGTAGGCGCAGTGCAGCAGCAGGACTCGCCATCCCAGGAAGAAGGCCGCGAACAGCCCCATCATGGCAAGGTGCAGGGTCCCCGTGATCCGCACGTACGGGCCGCTCATCACGACGGCCGCAACGGTGAAGCACACATCCGAGAGCACGAGGAACCAGAGCGCTTCGGTGGCCGTCGGCCACGGACCGAACCACCACCGCAATCCCAGCAACGCCCCACTGATCGCGGCGGCGAAGTAGAACGCCGACTTGAGCGGGGTATCGGGTCCGAAGGGCACGTTGTTGGCGACCACGGCGATTGGAAGAAAGGACAATCCCAACGCCCCGAAGATCTTCCGCAGCGTCGCCTGCGCACGCGCGGCGCGGAGCGCCGCGCTGATCCTCCGATACTCGCTACGACCGGCAACGCGCCACGCCCGCGCGTTGAGCAATGCCCGCACCATGAACGTGGACATTACCTGCACACTACGCTGGTCAGGCCGAAGCCGGACGGCCTTCTCGACCTGCCGGATCTCCTGGCCCGACGGTGCCGCTTTCACACCGTCCGGTAGGCGGCCCCGACCGCCTCATAGGTGCGCGGGGCCCGCAGGTCAGCGGTCAGGAGGGTCATCCCGGTGATGCGCCGCGATTGTGCCCACCAGCGCGTCGTACGTCGCGCCCCCACCGATCCCTCGCGCCCCCAGAGCCGCGACCACCCGTCGGTGCTCAGTGACGGGAAGGTTGATCAAGGGTGCGTCGATGCCTGCGATGAGCGCGGCGGCGCATCACGATCCGGCCCGCTCCGTCGATGGTAGTTCTCCTACCATCGCTCCTGCCATATGTCGATGCGTTCGCACACTCACCCACGTAACCTGGGCAGATGCCCGATAGCCCGCTCGTTCCGGATCGCGTCCTGCACGTGTACCCGGACCTCGAACCCTCGCCTCTCGTCGGTGTGGACAACCTGCGCCCGCTGACCGGCGCGGACCTGGGTCTGTCCGCCGGGCTGGCGGACCGCGTGGATGCGTGGCACGCGCTCTTCACGAGTGACCACCTGGGCCACGAGGGCTGGCGCTCCGATGGCGCAGCGGCTGAGTACGCGCGCGAAGCGGACGCGATCCTCGAGTCCCTGGTAGCGGAACTACCGGGCTTCGTCATCGACTACCGGCTCTGGCCGATCGCGGCGCGCGGCTACACCGGCGGCTGGGCGACGGGGTGGTCCCCCTCGGGCGCGACCCCGCTTCCCGTGGGCACCGAGGTACGCCAGTTCGACGCGGCGCCCGAACGCTGGATCCGGCTCATGAACGACTACTCGGGCCCGCCGCTGTGGGCGACGTACGGCGGCATCGGGCCCGAGGACCTCGACCTGCCCGAGGACCTGGGCCGCGAGCTCGACGCCTGGCAGGCGGCGTTCGATCGCGGGTTCCACTGGGAGACCGGTTGGCGGACGGACGATCTCGCGGCGACGCACGCCGTCGAGGGACGACAGCTCCTGCCGCTCGTCGCCGCGGAGCTCCCCGGCCACCTCGTCGAACTACGGATCGGCGACGAGCACGCCTACGCGGGCGCCTGGGTCGACGGCTGGTTGCCGACGCTGCCAGACGTGGCCTTCACGCCGTGGAGCGACTGACTCAGTCCACCGGGATCGTCGTGGTGCCGAGCAGATCCCCGAGTTGCCACGGATCGAGCCCGTTGGCGGCGTTCATGTCGCACCGCACCCTGCCGTAGCCCTCCGGCAGTCCGCCGCCGTAGCCGCTGCCGCCTCAGCCTCTTCCGCATGCGCTCACGCTATGCGGGAACCCCCGGTCATGAGGGGCGCTTTACCCGGTCTTGGGTTGCGCGAACGACTTTCGCGCAGGCAATCTGGTCGGATGCTCACCTTCTCCCGACCCAGCAGGAACTACCTGGCCGGCGCGGTCGCGCTCGTCGCAGCCGTCGTCGCGCTTGGCCTGCTCGTCGGGTGGAAGCCCGTCACCGAGGCCGACGGCGAGGTGCTCGAGGAGATGATCGAGCACCGCGACTCGGCGACAACTTCGGTGATGACGCTCATCACCGACGTCTTCTCCCCGGGCGGCACCATCGCGATCGGTATCGCCGTCGCGGCGCTCCTGGCCTGGCGCCGGTCCGCGGCATCGGCCGTCTTCGTGCTCGGCAGCACCGCCGTCGCCTCCGCGGCGACCCTCGCGTTGAAGTACGCCTTCGCGCGACAGCGACCCCCGCTGATCGACCACCTCGCCAACGAGACCGACTACGGCTTCCCGTCGGGGCACGTCACCGGCACGACAGCCCTGCTCCTGGCCACGACGGTGGCAATCACCGCCGGTTGGACCGCCCGGCGGCGACTGCTCGCACTCCTCGTGCCCGCCGCGGTGATCGGCGCCGTCGCGGCGAGCCGCCTTTACCTGGGCGTGCACTGGTTCTCCGACACCGCGGCCGGCTTCGCGATCGGCCTCGCTGGCGTCGCCGTCGGGCTGGCGCTGCTCCCGCCCGCGTCGTGGTCGCGCTGGGACCGCAGGCTGGCCGACACCCTCAGGAGTCGTCGCGCTCCGCGAACACGTCCCGTCCGACCAGCGTCGCATTGATGGCGCGCGGGAAGCCCGCGTACGGCGCGACGTGCAGCAGCGCCTCGACGACCTCGTCGCGGGTGATCCCGACGTTGAGCGCGGCGTTGATGTGCACCCGGAGCTGCGGCTCGGCGCCGCCGAGTGCGCTGAGCACGCCCAGCGTCACCAGTTGACGGCTCCGCGGGTCGAGACCGGGCCGCGCGTAGACGTCCCCGAATCCCCACGCGGCCACGTGGTGGGCGAGGGCGGGACTGATCTCACCCAGGGAGTCGATGACGGCCCGGCCGGCCTCGCCGTCGATCGTCTCGAGGACCGCGAGCCCCGCTTCCCGTCGGGCGATCGATTCGGCGCTGTCGATGTCGTACTGCTCGGGCATGGCGCTTCCCCTTCCGACGGCCCGTCGTTCGCGGGCCTCACGGTCGAGGCTAGGACTTCGAGCGCGCTCGAACACAAGTCACGTCTGTGGGACGACGGGGCAGGCGGCACCGTCGGCGCCCGTGATCCGCACCCGGGAGACGAACCGCTTGCCCGTGGAGCCCTCGAGCGAGAAGCCGGCGGCGCGGCCGGGCGCGAGGTCCAGGACGAGCACGCTGTTCGCCCACACCCGGGCCTCGCCGTCAGAGACCCAGACCGGCACGTCGCGCCCATCCCCGAGTTCGACGGTGCCGAGCCGCACGGTGGCATCACCCACACGGAACTCGTCGACGGTAAAAACCATGGGCGCCGAGCCGTCGCAGCAGCCGCCGCTCTGGTGGATCAGCAGCGGGCCGTTGCCGTCCCACAACTCGCCCAGCATCTCCCGCGCCGCCTGCGTCGATTCCACCCGCTCGTCCATACCGCTCCCATCGTCTCCCTCGACGGTAGCCCAGCCCGATCGCGGAAGCGCCGGGTCAGATGAACCGACTGGGAAGTGCACGCATCACATTCGCGTCGACTTCGGAGTGACTGCTGGGCTCGCCGGATCCGAAGGAGTCCCCAGGTCTGTGCAGCCGCATCGGTCAGTTCGTGCGCCGCAGCTCGAGATCGGCCGCCGCCCTCACACCGCTCAGACTCAACGTCAGATCGAGTTCGGCCAGGATGTGGTTGAGAACCGCAGTCACACCGTTCGCCCCGGCGATCGCGAGTCCGTACGTCCACGGTCGCCCGATCGCGACCACGTCTGCTCCAAGAGCGAGCGCCTTGGCGACGTCGGACCCGGTGCGTACGCCCGAGTCGAAGATGATCGGTGCTCCGCCCGCGGCCTCCACGATCTCGGGAAGCATCGTCAGCGAGGCGACCGCACCGTCGACCTGCCGGCCGCCGTGGTTGGACACCCACATGCCGTCGGCGCCGGAGTCCAGAGCGAGCCGCACGTCCTGTGCGGACTGCACGCCCTTGACCAGGACCGGCAGCGACGTGTGCTGCTTGAGCCAGGTGAACCGGTCCCACGTGAGGTCCTGCCGCGAGAAGCCCTCGAGGAAGGTTTCGACTGAGGCACGAGGCACCGGCGAGGCCAGATTGCGCACGAAGCCACCGGGCACGCGCTTCGCCATACCGAACAGCGCCCGCACTGCTTGCGGACGCGGGAACGGATCCTTGGGCTTCTCGACTGCGGCGGGTGCGGCGATCCGGTCGCGCACCTGCTGTCGGAAGACGGGGTCCGAGGTGTACTGCGCGATTCCGAGCGCGCGAGCGAAGGGCAGGAAGCCGCGATCGAGATCCTCTGTGCGCCATCCCAGCGAGGTGGTGTCGAGGGTGACGACGATCGCCTTCGCACCGCACCGCTCAGCGCGTTGGACCAACGAGACCGCGAGCTCGTCGCTCTGCGGCCAATACAGCTGGTACCAGAACGGAGTGTCGCCGAGCTCACGGGCGATGGCCTCCATGGGTGCCGCGGCCTGGCTTGAGATCGTCATCGGCACTCCGGCTTGCCGGGCGCCGCGGGCCACGCCCACATCCGCCCGAGAACGCACCAGATCCAGCGCGCCAACCGGCGCAGTGATCACAGGGTGCGGGTGCACGGTGCCGAACATTCGCAGCGAGAGGTCCCGGTCGGCCGTATCGCGGCCCATCCGAGGGACGATGCGCCACCGATCGAAGGCCTCACGGTTCGCTCGCATCGTCGCGCCCGAACCTGCGCCCCCGGCGATGTAGCCGTACGCCTCCCGGCCCAGCTTGCGCTTCGCGGCGGCCTCCAGACGTGCCGTCTCAGTGGGGACAGTGGGTCGGTATCCGAAGGTGCCGCGGCGGTAGATCCGATCCTGCGCAGCACGGCCAATCGATACGAAACCTGTGGTCATGGAGAGAAATCTACTGAAGCCGAGCGATGAAGGCCTGCCCGAGCGCACTCGCGTCCGTCTCCGGGGAGAACGCGATGATGGTGCCGTTCAGCGACCAGACGAGTCAGGGCCGGAATCCTGTATCGGAAACCGGCCCTGACCTGTATTTTCTGTGCGCCCGAAGGGATTCGAACCCCTGACCTTCTGATCCGTAGTCAGATGCTCTATCCACTGAGCTACGGGCGCATACCCATATTCAATTCTCGCCGGTCCGAAGACCGACGTGGCGGAGGCGAGAGGATTTGAACCTCCGGTCCGGTGTTGGCCGGACAACTCATTAGCAGTGAGTCCCATTCGGCCGCTCTGGCACGCCTCCAAATCGGACGCGCTGCGCGAGCGATCCTTACGGGTCACGCGCAACCGCCGAGCAGCTACATTACACAACGTCTCCGCAACCCACAAAACCGCTGGTCATCTTCCGTTCACGTGCGGGCCGCGTGGCGCGCTCAGATCGGCTCCGGCGTGAGCACGTCCTCCCAGGTGAGATCGATGCGCACATCGACGGTGCCGACCATGCGCCGCACGACGTCGGCCGCCAGGGCCCGCAGGCGCTCGCCACCGTCGAACAACGTGTGCGACCGGCCGTCCGCCCCCACCGCGACGAGGTGGACGTGGATCGCGGCCAGTGCGCCGCCGGTGAGATCGAGCGCGACATCGGCGACGGCGGCGGACTCGGCGGCGGCGGCGTCGGAGAGCGCCGCCGTGATCGCCTTCGAGAGAGCCAGCTCGGTCACGGCGATCCCCTGCCGCACCGTCGAGATCGGGCGGGACCGCCGGGGCAGCGCGGAGACCTGCTGGGCGACGGCCTCGCGCAGCCGGTCGATGGCGTCAGCGCCCCAGCGCGGATCGACCTCGGGCGTCTCGGCATCGGGTCCGGACAGCCCGGCGAGCCGACGCGTCGCGTCGGCTATCCAATCGGTGGCCTGCGCCGGTTCGGCGTCGCCACTCTCCAGTCGCCTGAAACTCATCGCTCCCCCAGTGTGACCACGTCCTGTCGGATTGCACAACGGTCCGGCCTTCGTGGGCCGCGTCGGATCGCTCATGGCCAGTACTCCCCCAGCGTCTCCGCGAGGCGCTGCCGCGTCCGCTGGAGGTGGCCGCGCACCGACCCCTCCGTCGTCCGCAGAACGCCCGCGATCTCGGCGATGGAGAGCCCGTCCACCTCGCGGAGCCACCAGGCCGCACGGGCCGGGTATGGCAGGCGCCCCAGCTCCCGGGCGAGCGCGTCGAGGAAGTCCCTGTCGGTCGCCTTCTCACCGGGGCCAGGCTCGCGCGCGACGGCCTCGTCGACGGCCTCCGAGTCGACGACGGGCGCGCGGCGACGCAGCACGTCAGCGGTCTTGCGGGCAGCGATCGAGAACAGCCAGGTCCGCAGGCTCGAGCGGAAGGCGAAGCTCGGGAGCGCCTTCCACGCGGCGATGAGCGATTCCTGCACGATGTCGTCGCAGTCGCTGCGTTCGGGCATCGTCCGCGCGACGAACCGATGCAGCGCGGGGGCGTGCCGCTGGACGAGCACGTCGAAGGCCGCGGCGTCGCCGCGCTGGGCGCGCCTCGCCAGGGTCTCGTCGGGCAGCGACGGCAGCAGCTCCGATTCGAACAACCACCCTCCAAGTGTGAGATGGATCACAATCGCGTGCCGATCTCCGAGAGACGGCGACTCACCAAGTGTGCCGGAACGGATCCCGGTACATCAGTCGACACAAGGGAGACCGAAGATGACCTCGACCACCACCAAGCCCGCCCCGACCGCCGACGAGTCGACGGCGACGAAGCCCGGCACCGCGGTCGCGACGCAGGTCGGGCGCGGCAGCACCAACATCGCCGACGTGGTCGTGTCCAAGATCGCCGGCATCGCGGCCCGCGAGGTCGACGGCGTCTACGACCTCGGCGGCCAGGCCGCCCGCGTCGTCGGACGCATCCGCGAGACCCTCCCGGGCGCACCGGACCTCACGCAGGGCGTCACCGTCGAGGTCGGCGAGCGCCAGGCCGCGGTCGACGTGACGATCGTCGCCGAGTACGGCGTCGCGATCCACGACCTGGCCGCCGGCATCCGCAGCAACGTCATCGACGCCGTCGAGTCCATGACCGGTCTCGAGGTGACCGAGGTCAACGTCACCGTCCACGATGTCCACTTCGCCGACGACGACGATGTCGCCACCGGCGAGACGTCGACGGAGTCGCGGGTCCAGTGAGCGCCGCACGCGCCGCCCGGGTGGACGGGGTCGTGGCCGCCGTGACCGCGATCGACGGGGTCGTGGGCGTCCACGCTGGCGGCCCCGGCGCCCCCGCCACTCACCTCCCGGGCCGGACGGTGCGCGGCATCCGGCTCGACGACGACGGCGGGCAGGTGGCCGTCGTGCTCGAGTTCCGCCGCGACCTCGACCTCGTCGACCTCGCGGATCGCGTCCGTACGGCCGCCTCCGACGCCGCGGGAGTCCCCGTGGACGTCGTCGTATCCGATATCGCGGTGTCCGAGCAGGGCACCGCAGCACCGAAGGAGTTCACCGCATGACGCCAGGACACTTCACCGTGTGGGGAGGCGTGATCGGCCTGCTCGTGGCGATCGCCGTCGTGGTCGGCGGCCTGGTCGGCCTCCTGCTCGCGATCGTCCTCGGCACGGCCGGCGCGGCCGTGGGCGCACACCTCGACGGGCTGATCGACCTCACCGCCCTGCGGCGCCGCGACCGGAGCTGACAATGACCACCGAATCGGTGACCCCCGACGGCCCGCTCGCCGCGGCGGTCACGGCCGACACCGTCGCCGCGGCGACCGGAGCCGATACCGGTGACGAGCGGCCCGCCGACACCGCGGGCCGGGGCCGCACCGTCATCGACGACCGCGTGCGGCGCCGGTTGGTCGAGCACGCAGCGCTCTCGGTGCCGGGCACCGAGCGGGTCCGCGGGCTCACGACGCGGCAACTGCCGTCCGTCCGCTTCGCCGACCGCGCCCGCAGCGAGCTCGATGTGCAGATCGCCGCGCAGTGGCCGCTCGACTCCGCCCGCCTGGTGCCCGCGGTCCGCTCCGCCGTCGACGACGAACTCTCCCGCAGCCTCGGCACGGCCCCGAAGGAGGTGCACGTGCACATCACCCGGATCAGTGAGGACCGCACGGATCCCCGCGCCACCCAGGCGCTAAGCACCGTCGCCGCCGCGACCGACGCGCCTTCCACGGCCCGCGACCTGCGCCGCCACGCACCGCGCCGCACGGCCGGTGCCAGCATCGCAACGGTGCCGCTGCTGCTCGCCGTCGTCGCGCTCGGCGTGGTCGCGGTCCGCGACGCCCTGGTCTCGCTCGGCTGGGTCGCCGGGAGCCGTTGGATCGACGCGGTGCCCCGCATCGCCGACGACGTGCGCTGGTCGTGGTGGGCCTGGCCCGCGACGGTCGGCGCCATCGTGCTGGGCCTGCTGCTGCTCATCGCCGCGGTGAAGCCGCGCCGCCGCAGCCACACTCCCGTCTCCGACGAACTGTGGTTCCACCGGCGGATCGCCCCCGACCGCCGCAGCGCCGAGGAGGTGGCCCGATGAAGGGCTCGACCCGCGTCATCGACCGGCTGCTCGCCGGCCTCGTCGGCCTCCTGCTGCTCGGCGGCGGCCTGTGGGCGCTCGGCGACCGGCTCGGCCAGCGGACCGCGACCGACGCCGCCGACCGTGTCTCGGTCCCGACGATCGTTCACCTGCCCGATCAGCCGTGGTGGCCCGCCGTCACCGGCGCCGCCGGCGCGGTCCTGGTGCTCGTGGCGCTGTGGCTGCTCGTCCGGCACCTGCGCAGCTCCGCCTCGCGGACCGCGCACACCCCGGGCGACGGCACCGTCGACCTCGGGCGCGTGGCCGATGCGGTCGCCGCCGACCTGGGGCGCAGCCCGCTGATCCGGCGCGCCCGCCCGTCGACCGTGATCGAGAAGGGGCGGCCCGTCATCCGGGTTGCCGTAGCGATCTCCCCCGGCGCAACCGTCGACGAGCTCGCGGCACTGGCGGCCGCCGCCCGCAACGACGTGGCCGCAGCGACCGGACCCGACGTTGCGTTCCAGGTCCTCGTGAACGACCGGCGCGGCGACAGAAGACTTGGGGAGCACCCCCGAGAAGAAGATCCAACGACCATCGAGAGGATGTGACCATGGGCATCGCAGACGACGCCAAGAACAAGGCGGAGGACCTCAAGGGACGCGCCAAGGAGGCCGCCGGCGCGGCCACGGGCAACGACGACCTCAAGGCCGAGGGGCAGGCGGATCAGGGCCTCGCCGCAGCGAAGGAGAAGATCTCCGAGGCCGCGGACAAGATCAAGGAGGGCGTCGACGCCGTCAAGGACAAGCTCTCGGGCAAGTGATCCGCTGCACCGACGGTCATCGGGCCGGTCCCATGCGGGACCGGCCTCGGTGGCCCCGGGGGCCGGGTCGTCGGTCTACCCTGGCCGGGTGGCCCTTGAGAACTCCCCCCGCCCCACGCCGCTGAGCATCCGCTCCGATCTCGACGCTCTCCCCGCGTACGTCCCGGGGAAGTCCGCGCCCGGCGCGATCAAGCTCGCCTCCAACGAGATCGTCGACGGCCCCCTGCCGTCGGTCGCCGCGGCCCTTGCCGAGGTGCTGCGCAGCGCCAACCGGTACCCCGACAACGGCGCGATCGCGCTCAAGGCCGAACTGGCGAAGCTCACCGGCGCCACCGAGGACCAGCTGCACGCGGGCTGCGGCTCCGTCGCCCTCTGCCAGGACCTCGTACAGGTCACCTGCCGCCCGGGCGACGAGGTGATCTTCGCGTGGCGCAGTTTCGAGGCCTACCCGATCGTGACCCGCGTCGTCGGCGCTACTCCGGTCCAGGTCCCGCTCACGGCCGATCACGCGCACGACCTGGACGCGATGGCCGCCGCGATCACCGACCGCACGCGCCTCATCTTCGTGTGCAACCCGAACAACCCCACAGGCACGACGGTCTCCGAGGAGGCCCTCGAGACGTTCCTGCAGAAGGTGCCGCCGCACGTGATCGTCGCCCTCGACGAGGCCTACTACGAGTACCACCGCGCCAACGAGCAGACCGGCGAGCGCATCGACGGCGCGGCCCTGATCTCCCGGCACCGCAACGTGATCGCGCTGCGCACTTTCTCCAAGGCCTACGGCCTCGCGGGCCTGCGGGTGGGCTACGCCATAGCCGACCCGGAGCTCATCGCCGCGCTCACCAAAGTGCACCTGCCCTTCTCCGTCAGCGTGCCCGCACAGGCCGCCGCGATCGCCTCGCTGCAAGCCAACGACGAGCTGCTCGCCCGCACCGAGGCCGTCGTCGCCGAGCGCACCCGCGCCCGGGACACGTTGCTGCAGGCCGGATTCGAGGTACCGCATACGCAGGCCAACTTCGTCTGGCTCCCCCTCGGCGCCGACGCCCTACGTTTCGCCGCTGACGCCGCCGAGGCCGGCCTCCTGGTCCGGGGCTTCGACGGTGCCGGGGTCCGCATCACCGTCACCACTCCCGAGGAGAACGACGCCTTCCTCGCCTTCGCCACGGGGTGGCGGCGGTGAGCCTCGGCAAGTACGAGTTCGCCTTCACCGCACACGTTCCCGTCCGCTGGTCGGACATGGACGCGCTGGGCCACGTGAACCACGCGCGGATGGTGACACTCCTGGAGGAGGCCCGCATCCAGTGGTTGCTCTCCGCAGGCGAGAAGTACGCGCCGCTGATCAAGAGCGCCTTCATCGCCGACGTCGCGATCAAGTACAAGGCACAGCTGTACCACGAGGATTCGCCCGTCCAGGTGGGCATGTACATCGCGTCGAACCGCAGCGTCGACTTCACCATCGGCTACGAGGTCCGCGCGAAAGAATCTGCGCCCGAGTCGAAGCCGGCGATCCTCGCGACCACGCAGATGGCGGTCGTCGACATCGAGAAGCGCAGCCTGCGCCGCCTGACCGACGAGGAGAAGACCTACCTCGCGTCCTGGTCGCGCGGCTGAGCAGGCGCGGGCTTCCACGCCTTCGGCGCCTCCCCCGGAAGTGCCGCACCCGGCCGAGCCGAATCCGTTAGTTCCGATGCGGATCCGGGCCGCGCCCCCGCCGCGCCGGGCAGAGCGCGCCGCACACCGTCGGGCAGCGCCGGCGGGAGGTCGCCCCGGGCGCCCATGATCTGCCCGGCGACGCGACGCGCGCTCTGCGTGGAGATCTCGCGCTCCCCGGAGCGCTGCACCAGCTCGTGGATCTGCTGGTCGATCGACTCGATCGACAGCCGCCGCGGCCGCTTGGAGTCGGCGACGTCCACGAGGTCGCCGACGCGCGTGAGCGCGGTGACTCGGTCGACCAGCTCGTCCCACACCGTGTCCAGCTCGCTCGATCGGGTGCCGTCGGCGAGGCCCGGCGCGTACCGCAGCTGACCCCAGACGCACTTGAGCTGCATCACGTCGACGGAGATCTGCACCAGGTCGGTCGGCAGGTCGAGCTGACCGAGCTGCTCGTCGAACTCGCCGGCGCTCACCGACCGGGAGTAGCTGACCTTGTCGTAGACCAGGCCGGCGACGAAGAGCAGCACGTCGTAGCGGTTCTCGAAGACGAGCAGGCCCTCGTCGGGGGCGCCGTGACCGTCGACCCAGCCCGCGAGCTGCGGGGCGAGCCGCAGGGCCGGTCCGGCCACCCGTGCGACGGTCCGCGCGGCGACCGCTGCGGCCGACGGGGTGAGCGGCAGCGGCGTCAGGCAGAGCGCATCGAAGAGGGCGTCGCGCTCGTCGAGATCGAGGTGCACCGCGTCCTTGCGGGCGCGCCGCACGGCGCGGACGCCCGCAGCGAAGGAGATGCGGTTGAGCGTGAAGGCGTGTCGGAAGCCGGCGAGCTTGCGCCGCGCGTCAGCCCCGCGGACGGCATCGGCGGCGGCCTTGGCCTGCTGCAAGGGGTTGGCCGGGACACCGTCGGCCGAGGGTGGCGGCGCCTCGTGCTCGGCGATCCGGCTGAGCCGGCGCAGCTTGGCGTACCCGCCGATGTCCGGGAACGCACGCTCGGTGTCGAACCGGTTGAGCACCACCTCGCGGGCGGCGGGTTGCAGGTGCCCCGCGGCGATGAGCAGCGCAGCCTCGTCGGAGAGTTCGCGCCGCGGCATGGGGATGGCGCGCGCGTCGCACCAGCGACGCACCGGCGCCTCGATGTGCACTTCAGGCTCCTGCGCGGACATCCGTCACCTCCTTCTGCGTCGACGTGCGGCCTTCATCATCCCCGAAGGGCAGGGCGGCGCGCAGCGCCCACGCGAGCACGACGGTGACGACCGAGGTCGCAAGGAAGGCGACGGCGATGTTCCCGGTGAACGGCCCCCAGCCGAAGACGTCGAGGAGCAGCACGTCCATGACGATGAGGTGCACCAGGAAGTACTCGTAGGAGATCCCGCCCAGCCACACCATCGGACGGCTGCCGAGCAGCCGGTGGTACGGAGACCGCGCGCCCGGCGCCAGCCCGAGCGGGGCGATCAGCGCGGTCGCGATCAGCAGGTACAGCGCCGACTTCACCAGGGCCTCCGCCTGGCTCGCCGGCACCATCGTGGGCGGGCCGCCGATCACCGGCAGGGCGGAGACGACGAACCCCGTAAGGGCGACGGCGAGGCACGCGGGCGTGGCCCACCGCGGCCACTGTCGGACCAGGGGGACTGCCACCGTCAGGGCCATGCCGCCGACGAACCACCACAGGTAGGCGGGCGGCCACATGCGGGCCGTGCGCTCGATGCCGGGGGCGATCATGATCCACACGGGCGTGATCGCGGCCACGGCGGCGAGGCCGGCCAGCAGCCGCGCGGGCCGCCACCGATAGCGGCAGAGGACCACGGTGAGCGCCCAACCGATCAGCGGGAGCGCCAGGTAGAAGACCACCTCCACGGCGAGGCTCCACGCCTGCGTGAGCCCCACCCGCAGGTGCCCGAAGCCGTAGATCTGGGTGAAGGTGAGGTTCCGCAGCAGCCCGTCGACGCCCCGGCCCGACGGGTTCGGCTCGTGCCGGACGAGCCCCAGCGCGTACACCACGACCACGACCACCCAGTACGCCGGCACCACGCGCCGGAACCGGTGCCAGGCGTACCGCCGCAGGTCGGGCTGGTGCCCCGTGCCGTCCTGCAGCAGGCGCACCCACGGCCGGAACAGCAGGAAGCCCGACAGCGCGAAGAAGATGGGGACGCCGATCTCGAACCGCGCCCACAGGTGCCCGGCGAAGTCGTCGGTGTAGTGCCCCGTCGAGAACGCGGCGTGCGTCAGGCACACCGTGGCCGCCGCGACGGCACGCAGCCCGGTGAGCGGCGCTACCCGACTCTGCATCCGTTCATTTTGCCCGGTGACCCCCGGGCCCCGTCCAGCCGCCCGCCGGCGGTCGCCCGGGCCCGACGGTACGCCGCTCACGCGACCGGGGCGTCCCGGAAGACGCGACGGTAGCCGAGCGGCGTCATGCCGGTATCGCGGCGCAGGTGCGCCCGCAGGCTGGCGCCGGTGCCGAGGCCGGAATCCCGTGCGACGGCGTCGACGGACAGCTCGCTCGTCTCGAGCAGCTCACGGGCGCGGTCGAGGCGGCGGCGCAGGATCCACGCGCCGGGCGTCTGCCCCGTCTCCTCGCGGAACCGCCGATTGAAGGTGCGCACCGACATCCCCGCGCGCCGCGCGAGCACCTCGACGGACAGGTTCTCGTGCAGGTTCCGGACGGCCCAGTCCCGCGGTTCGACGGTGCTGCCCGCCCCGCTGACCGGCACGGGGACGTCGACGAACTGCGCCTGCGTGCCCTCGCGGGCGGGCGGCACCACGCAGTGTCGCGCGACCTTGTTGGCGACGGCGGCGCCGTGGTCGCTGCGGATCAGGTGCAGGCACAGGTCGAGGCCGGCGGCGAGCCCGGCGGAGGTGAAGACGTCTCCGTCGTCGGTGAACAGGACGTGATCGACGAGGCCGACGGCGGGGTAGAGCTTGCGCAGCTGCGCGCCGTACTTCCAGTGGGTGGTCACGCTCCGCCCGTCGAGCAGGCCCGCGGCGGCGAGCACGAAGGCGCCGGTGCAGATGGAGACGACGCGTGTGCCCGGACGGATGGTGGCGAGGGTGGCGCGGATGTCGTCGGGGAGGGTGCCGTCGAACCGGGGGCCATTGATCTTCGTACCGGGCACGATCACCGTGTCGGCGAGGGCGAGGGCCTCGGGGCCCGCCTCTGGCGTGATCGCGTAGCCGCCCGTCGCGCGGACGGGACTCCGATCGACGCCGCAGGTGATGACGCGGTAGAGGGGCCGGTCTGCCTCGTCGGTGGCCTCGGAGAAGCACAGCGGCGGGATCGCGGCATCGAAGCCGACGATGGGTTCCAGCAGCAGGACGGCGACGGTGTGCATGGCACGATTCTTTCATATCTTGTCATTAATGCCACTGGTTCGCGCCCGCGGAATCCGGGAATCTAGTCCGGTGACTACTCCGCCGAGGCGCCTGCGCGCGCCCCACTACGCCTGGATCGTGGCCGGCGTCGCCTTCGTGACGATGCTCGGCGCGGCCGGTTTCCGGTCCGTGCCCGGCGTCATGATGGACCCGCTGCACATGGAGTTCGGCTGGTCGCACGCGACGATCGGCGCGGCGATGTCGGTGAACATGGCGCTGTTCGGGCTCACCGCGCCGTTCTCCGCCGCGCTCATGGACAAGCTGGGCGTGCGGCCCGTGGTCATCGGCGCGCTGACGCTCGTCGCCGCGGGCACCGGGCTCGCGGTGTTCATGACCGACGCCTGGCAGCTGATGCTGCTGTGGGGCGTGCTGGTCGGCCTGGGCACCGGCTCGCTGTCGACGGCCTTCGTCGCCACCATCGCGATGCGCTGGTTCGTCGCCCGACGGGGCCTGGTGACGGGCGTCCTGACCGCCGCCAGCGCCACCGGCCAGCTGATCTTCCTGCCCGTGGTCGCGGCGCTCTCCGAGGCGCACGGCTGGCGAACGGCGACGCTCGTGGTCACCGCCGTGGCGGTCGCGGTGATCCCCGTCGCCGGACTGTTCCTCCGGTCATGGCCGGCGCAGCTGGGCCTCCCGCCCTTCGGCGCCGACGAGGTCGCACCCCCGCCCGCCCCGACGCGCGGCGCGGTGCGTGCGGCTTTCGCGGGGCTCGTGATGGGCGCCCGGCGACCCGCCTTCTGGCTGCTCGCCGCGAGCTTCGCGATCTGCGGCGCGACGACCAATGGCCTGCTACAGACGCACTTCATCCCCGCCGCGGGCGATCACGGGATGCCCGCGACCACGGCCGCTTCACTACTCGCGGTCATCGGCGTCTTCGACGTCGTCGGCACCATCGCGTCGGGCTGGCTCACGGACCGCGTGGATTCGCGGATCCTGCTGGTGGCCTACTACCTCGGCCGCGGCCTCGCGCTCGCGCTGCTGCCCGCGCTGCTCTCGCCCAGCATCGCGCCCGGCCTGCTGGTCTTCATCCTGTTCTACGGCCTCGACTGGGTCGCGACGGTGCCGCCGACGATGGCCCTGGCCCGCGAGCACTTCGGCGAGTCGACGCCGGTGGTCTTCGGTTGGATCTTCGCCTCGCACCAGTTGGGCGCCGCGGTCGCGGCATTCGGCGCCGGCTACATCCGCGACGCCTCGGGCGGCTATGACCCGGCCTTCTACACCGCGGGCGCGCTCTGCGTGGGCGCCGCCGCGATGTGCTGGGTGATCCCGCGCGCCCGCGCCCGCGCGGCCGAGCCTGAGCCCATCGCGGCCTGATCGCCCGACCGCGGCCGCATCGGCACGCGGGGTGGGGACGTGGACCGTGGGATCAGACGACGGCGTCGGTGAACAGTCGCAGGCCCTCGGCACGGACCTGCGCCGGATCCACGGCCGGGACGACGCCAGCGAGCCGGACCCCGGCGATCACGCCCGCTGCGGCGGGCCCGCCGACCTCGGGCCGGTCCTCGGGCCAGATCGTGGCCTCGCGCACCTCTCGGTACTCCACGGAGGCGGGGTCGATGTCGAGTTCGCCCGAACGCTCGCGCGCGTACGTGCCGATCTCCTCAAGCAGCACCTCGACGGTGCCGAGCACCGTGGGCGCCGGCCCGGCGTCGTGCCAGCCCAGGCTCACGATGAGATCGGTGCGATAGGGGTCGGTCACCGAGAACCCCAGCTGCGCGTACAGGTCGCCCACCCGGACCAGGCCTGTCGCCGGCTCCCAGTCGAGCACCTCCGGCGCCGGGTAGCCCGGCCGCCGGCTGGGGTGCAGGGTGAGCGAGCCGCGCACGGCGCCGCCGACGCGAGGTACCGCGCCGCAGCACTGGTACTCCCAATTCGAGACGTGCACGTACAGCAGCGATACATCCAGCGACAAAGGAGAATTCACGACTCTGCACCGAGCGTTCGACGATCCGCAGGAGTGGTTCCGCGGGGTCCCGGCGTACCTCCGCGGCTATCGTAGCCACGCCCCAGCCGGACCGATGCGATTGCACTCGCCGTGGCGCTGAAATGTGCGCTTCAACGGCACGGGTCCGGCGACCCGGCGTTCAGTGTAGCGAACAACGAACGCGGGATGGAGGATTCAGCAGAAGCCGCACTCGCCGTTGGCGGCGAGCTGGGTGAAGCAGTGGGGGCACAGCTTCGCCGGGCGGGGCTCGGGCTTGGCGGGCGCCGCCTTGGTCGGCCGCGCCGACGGTGCCTTCGTGGCCCGCGGCGCCGCAGGAGTGCGAGCCTTGACGACGCGGCCGTTCGAGGCGGCCTTCGCGGGCTTCACCTTCGCGACGCGGGCCGCGGCGGCCCGTCGGGCCTCCTCCAGCTTGGGAGTGAGCTGCGGTGCCGCGCCGGCGGGCATCGTCGCCCCGAAGTGCAGGTAGCAGGCGAAGCGCGCCGCGGCCGCATGCTGATCGAGGTTCTCGGGAACGGGCAGCCCCGCCGCGGCGACGGCGTAGGCGTAGCCCTCGCCGACGGTCTGGTCGTGCGCGACCATCAGCGCGACGAGGGGCGGCTCCCCCGCGGCCTCGCAACGGTCCGTGACGCGGCGCTGCAGCGCGGCGACCCACAGGCGCACGGGGGCGCGGGTGGCGACGCCGGCGTCGGCCTGCGCGCGGGCAGCGAGTTCGGCGAAGGAGATGAACGATCCGTAGCGACCTGCCAGCTCGACGAGGGCGGCGTGCGCGGTCTCCGCCCACAGATCCAGCGCCTCGGAAAAGGGCACGGACAGTTCGTTGGCAGTACGCCACGCTTCGAGGTCGGTCGGGTCTTCGGGGACTGCACCACCGGCTTCACTCACCGACTCATTTTACGGCGATCCATGGGGTGCAACGCAAACCGTCGACGTCGACGTGAACTCGGCCACACCTCGGCGAGCCCGCCGCGACCACGGCGACCAAGGCGGAACAGGAATCGTTGGAGGTTCGGACAAGTCATCCGCGCGCCTACGCCGATACCGTGGTCGGATGCCCAATGACACCGCCGCCACCCCGCTGACCCCCGAAGAGATCAGCGCGCGCACCGCGAGCGCCGTCGGCCACCACTACGTGCACCGCGACACCTACCTCGTGGGTCGCGAGAAGATCCGCGAGTATGCACTCGCCTCCCAATTCACCGACCCGGTGCACTTCGACGTCGAGGCGGCGCGCGCCGCCGGCTACACCGACCTGGTCGCGCCGCCGATGCTCGTGAGCGTCGCGGGCATCGTCTCCAACCGCCCGCTCTTCGACGACTCCGTGATCGGGTACGGCGCCAGCCAGCTGATCCAGGCCGACGAGGCGATGACCTACCACCGGCCCGTGGTCGCGGGTGATGAATTGACCATCCATGTGTACGTGGACAAGCACCGCCGCGTCGGCGGGTACGACATGGTGACGCTCCGGAACGAGATGTACGCGCAGGACGGCGAGCACCTGGTCTCGCTCTCCACCACGCTCATCGGTGGCTCGCCCGACGGCGACGAGGCCGGGGACTTCAGCGAGGCTGCGAAGAGCGTGGTGATGCACGGCGTCGTCATCGCCTGATCGCGCCGACGCTGCCGGGCGGTCACCGCGCGAACTGCCGCATCACGTCGTAGCCGAGCTTGCAGATGAACACCGAGACCACGACGAGGAAGACCACCTTGACGAAGCCGCTGCCCTTGGCGACGGCGGTCCGCGCGCCGAGGTAGCCGCCCGCGACGTTGGCGCACGCCATCGCGACGCCGAGCTTCCAGTAGCCCGCGCCCTGCGGCAGGAAGACCACGAGCGAGGCGAGGTTGGTCGCGAAGTTCGCGACCTTCGCCTTCGCCGACGCCTCCAGGAAGGCGTAGCCCATGAGGCCGACCATCGCGAAGACGAGGAATGATCCGGTGCCGGGGCCGAGCGCACCGTCGTAGACCCCGATCGCGAACCCGGCCACCCCGGCCGTCACGAGATGACGGTGCCCGCGGTAGCGCAGGTCCGTCTCGTCGCCGAGGTCGGGCTGGCGCAGCGTGTAGACGAAGACGGCGATGAGCGCGGCCAGGATGATCGGGTTGAACGCCGACCGCGGGATGTGCGAAGCGATGAGCGAGCCCGCGATCGCGCCGGCGAACGCGGGGACGGCCAGCGCTACGGCGGTCCGCCAGTCGGGCCGCACGCGCCGCCAGTAGGTGATGCTGCTCGTCGTCGTGCCGGCGATCGAGGCCATCTTGTTGGTCGCGAGCAGGTGGATCGGCGCGGCCGTCGGGAAGGCGATGAGCAGTGCGGGCAGTTGGATCAGCCCGCCCCCGCCCACGACGGAGTCGACCCAGCCGGCTGCGAGGGCGGCGAGGAGCAGGAGCAGGAGCGTCGTCGTGGTGATGTCGGGCACCGGTCGATCGTGCTGTAATGGCCTTGTGCACATCAACCCTTACGGCGAGGGACCGGTCCTGCTCGCGGTCGACCTGGCGAACGCTCCGGCCGTCGACCTCGACGACCTGGTCCGACGGTGCGACGCGCACGACATGCTCGTCGAGACCGTCGGCGCGGAGGACTTCGCCGGTTGCGACGCCCTGATCGACGCCTGGCTCACCGTGGTGGACGCCGACGATGTCACGACCCGGGTGCATCGGCTCAACGGGCTCCTCGCGGAGCACGCCTCCCACCCGCGGGTCACCGACCACGCCGGCACCGGCTGGCACATCCACTACCGCGAGTCCGGCGCAACACTCACCGGCCAGCTCGCCGTCCTGATCCTCACCGGGACGGCTCTGCACCTGACCACGCGCGGCATGGGCAGGCTGGGCCGGTGTGCCTCGTCGGACTGCGAAGCGGTGTTCGCGGACGTCTCCCGCAACGGCCGGCAGCGGTACTGCTCGCCGCGCTGCGGCAGCCGAGAAGCCGTACGTCGGCACCGCGCCTGCTGACCCCGGCGACACATGATGTATCAGCGATCACATTATCTTGCATACCTAAACATGGTTGTCGATACTTGTCCGGTGACTGCGCCCTACGCCCCTCTGACCTGCACGTTCTGCGGTTCGTCGCCCGCCATCAAGGCGACCGTCCGCGGGCATCAGGGCGTCCTGATCGTCATGCGATTCCTCAAGCTCAGCGGCCCGTACTGCCGATCCTGTGGCATCGCGATGGTCCGCGAGATGTCCGCGAAGAGCCTGTGGCAAGGCTGGACGAGCTTCCTCTCGATCCTGATCAACCCCCTGACGCTGCTGTGGAACCTCGTGATCCGGATCCGCCTGCAGCGCCTACCGGCCGTCCAGTCCTACGGACACGCGCACCCGATGGACGAGGGCAGGCCCCTGTACCAGCGGCTGGGCATGCTCGGCCTGATCATCCCGGTCGCCTTCTTCGGCTGGCTCCTCTACAACAAGTTCGTGCTTCACGAGGCCGACGCGACCGGCGCGAGCGCGGGCGAGTGCGTCTCGACATCGGGCGACAAGCTCGGCGTGGTCGTGCCGTGCGGCGATGCCAAGGCTGAGTTCCGCGTGGCCGGTCGACTGGAGGGCACAAGGAACGCAATCGAGTGCACGACGGCCTACCCGACCGTGACCAAGACCTTCACCGAGACCCGCCGGAGCACGGACTACGTGCTGTGCCTGGAGCCTGTCACGGTGCGGTAGCGCGGGCCTCCTCACGCAGGGGCCGGCGCGCGAGCCACGCCGCGACCACGGCGCCGGAGATGTTGTGCCACAGAGAGAAGACCGCGGAGGGCAACGCTGCGAGGGGCGAGAAGTGCGCCGTCGCGAGCGTGGCCGCCAGGCCCGAGTTCTGCATGCCGACCTCGAACGCGAGCGCGCGCCGGGCGCGGTCGTCGAGGCGACCCACCTTGCCCGCCAGGTAGCCCAGGCCGAGCCCGAAGCCGTTGTGCAGCAACACTGCGAGGAAGACGATGCCGCCCGCCGCGGCGAGCTTGCTCGCGCTGCCGGCGACCACGATCGCGACAATGAAGGCGATGACGATCGCGGATGCCCACGGCAGCACCGGTAACGCTCGCGCGACGAGATTCTTCACGAACCGGCGAGCGAGCACGCCGAGGATCACCGGCAGCAGAACCGTTTTGACGATGTCGACCACCATCCCGCCGGCGTCGATGGGCAGGTAGGAACCGGCGAGCAGCAGCACCAGCAGCGGCGTCACGATCGGGGCGATGAGCGTGGAAACGCTGGCCACCGCCACTGACAGCGCCACGTCACCCTTGGCCAGGAACGCCATAACGTTCGACGCCGTGCCGGACGGCGCACAGCCCACGAGGATCACGCCCACCGCCAACTCGGGCTCGAGGTTCAGGCCGTGGGCGATGACCCAACCCGCTCCCGGCATGATCACGTAGTGCGCGACGATGCCGAGCACGACCGCCCAGGGCCGCTTCGCCACGGAGGCCAGGTCGGGCGGGGTCAGCGTGAGCCCCATGCAGAACATGATCACGCCGAGCAGGTACGGCACCGAGGGCGCGAGCGGCGTGAACGTGCTCGGCGTCAGGTACCCGACGACGCCCGCCACCAGGACCAGGAGTGGGAAGACGGCGACCGCCGTCCGCGCGATCCGTGCCTCCGCCGCGAGGGCGGGGTTCGCGGGGGTTCCGGGCGGCGAGGACGCAGACATTCTTCGATAGTCTCACTTCCCAGTCGAGCGGGTCCATCGCCCTCCCCAATGCTCCGCACCGGAATCACGGACAGCTCACTGACATCGGTGCCGGATCGAACCCATCGAGCAGCGCGAAGACCGGAGTGACGAGACCACCGACCAGGACCACGGCAAGCACCACTCAACTTCGCCTAAAGGCCCGTACGGAAACCTCCTCAACAAGGGCGTGAGACCGTACCGCACAACTATCTCGAGACCGGCATCGCGGAAAGCTCGACGGCTCTTCGCTTCGGACACCACGCCGCCACAGGATAGGAAGCCATGAACACGTCACCTCGAATCGGTGCCGGGCTCGCACTGACCGCCCTGGCCGCCACCACATTGGGCGCCACGGCGTCTGCGGAGACGGTCACCTACGGTCACGGCACGAACTTCGAGTTCCGAGACCCGGGAATGGAGACGACCGTCTGCGTCACGCGACGGGTACGGGTCAGAACCTGATCGATGACAGCCATATCTCTATCATGCAGTCGCAACTCCGAGGGCGAGGCGGGATCGAGAACGTTCGATAACTTCGCGGATGCCGTCGCAGGGGAGGCTGGGGCGGAGCACCTGGTCACGGCATGGTCGGAGCCGCGGAGGACTGGTCGATTGACGCATCGAACAGGATGAGGACACGACCGGCTGTACAGTCGACACAACGCACCGACGTCTCGCGGGCCGTAGCGCCGATTCGCCACACGCCCAATGCCGGTGCCCCACTTCTCGGTGGAGTTCCCACGCTGAGGATCCTCAGAGTGCCGCACCGGCACGACATCGATTGGAGCCAGCGATGGCACCCAGTTCCGCACCGCGCGGCTCAAGCGCGAGTCTGGTCACTCACCGCCCACTGACGCACCTGGAGCTCCTGCGGGAGCTCTCCGGTGTCGCCGAGGACAACGTCAACCGCCATCTCTCGATGACGAAGGACTGGAGCCCCCACGACTACATCCCGTGGTCGGACGGCAAGAACTTCGCCGCCCTCGGCGGATCGGACTACGACCCCGAGGAGAGCCGCCTCGACGAGGTCGCCAAGGCCGCCATGATCACCAACCTCCTCACCGAGGACAACCTCCCCACCTACCACCGCGAGATCGCCGCCAACTTCTCCATGGACGACGCCTGGGGCCACTGGGTCGGCCGCTGGACCTCCGAAGAGAACCGCCACGGCATCGCCATGCGCGACTACCTCGTCGTCACCCGCGGCGTCGACCCGGTCAAGCTCGAGCAGGCCCGCATGATCCACATGACCAACGGCTGGGACCCCCAAGGCAAAGTCGCCCAGCAGACGGAGCAGACCGGCACGATGCTGCATTCGGTGGCGTACGTGACCTTCCAGGAGCTCGCCACCCGCGTCAGCCACCGCAACACCGGCAAGGTCTGCCAGGACCCCATCGCCGACAAGATGCTCCAGCGCATCGCCGCCGACGAGAACCTGCACATGATCTTCTACCGCAACATCTCCGCCGCCGGCCTCGACCTCGTCCCCGACCAGGCGATCCGGTCGATCACCGACACCATCAAGCACTTCGAGATGCCCGGCGCCGGCATGCCCGACTTCCGCCGCAACGGCGTCCTCATGGCCAAGCACGGCATCTACGACCTGCGCCAGCACAAGGACGAGGTCGTCATGCCCGTCCTGCGCAAGTGGAAGATCTTCGAGCGTGAGGACTTCAGCGCCGAGGGCGAGCGCACCCGCGAGGAGCTCGCCGCCTTCCTCGACGAGCTCGAGACCGCGGCCGTCAAGTTCGAGGAGATGCGCGACCGCTCCCTGGCACGGGCGGCCGCCAAGCGGAACTGCTAGACTCGAAAGACGTTCTGCGGTAGGCGGATTCCCTCCGCCCGCAACGGTTCTGCGCGCCGTTTCAGCGCCCCTACAGTGCGGGGCCCCGCGAGGAACACCTCGCCTCTCCTCCCCTGGACCCGGGGACCGCGATCGGGTACGCGCGATCACGCCGACGAGACGGACCCATGGCCGCCACCACCGAATCCACCCGTGAGTCGAGATAGGGCGACGCCGGCCGAGCTGCTCGACATGCTGCGGCGGCCGCCCGCAACGATCGGCCGCCCGGTACCCGGCCGGGTACTGCTCCGCAGCCCCTCGTCGCTACCACACCACATCGCCGGCGTGTGGTGGCCCCGGAGCAGGCAGCTCGAGCAGGAGCTACCCACCGTCATCCCTACGATCGGACTTCGCCTGAAAAAGCTCACCCGCATCAGCTACAGCACCACCGACTGGGCGCGCCGCGAACCCCGGATGGAGATCATGGGTGACCTCGTCGAGCTCGATCCCGCACACCCGTCGGGCCTGATCGTGTTCGCCGGCCCGAACGCCACGATCGCCTTCGGGCTGATCGCGCCGAACACGACGCAGCAGCAGGCGGAGCGCACTGCCACCGCCATGCTCCAGGATCGATGACCCCCGGACAACGAGGAGAAACATGACTGACGAAGCACCCGAGAAGGCGCGGACACGGCGCAAGTGGCCGTGGATCGTCGCAGCCGTCTTCATCGCTTGCACGTTGCTGTCGATGTCATAGCCCTGTCGCCTCACCGTGTGGCTGGGGCTGTCGGCGCCGAGCGAGTCCGAAACGACGAAACCGGCGGCGCTCCAGGAGAATTCTCCTGAGCGCCACCGGCGATTCGTGCTGTCTGGAACCTAGACCTTCTGCACCGCGACGGCCTGGGGGCCGCGGTCGCCGGCCTCCTCCTCGAAGCTCACCCGATCGTTCTCATCGAGGCTGCGGAAGCCGCCGTTGCCGAGGATGCCGGAGAAGTGCACAAACAGGTCCTTGCCGCCGTTGTCCGGGGTGATGAACCCGAAACCCTTGTCGGCGTTGAACCACTTGACGGTGCCCTGTGCTGCCATGTTGTTACTCTCCTGAATATCTGTACGGAATCGACGTTCGATCCCGGGCCTGCGGAGATACGCGAAACCAAGGCAACTGAGTGTCACAGAGATCTGGTGTAGAACTGCCGCGGAAAGTCTTCGCGAGCGTGTCACCAAGAAAATCAACCACTTTCACAGTAGCACCCCCGACGAGCAAGCGCCACCGTTACGCGGAGGGCGCCTCGTCTCGCTGCCCGGTCAATGTCAGGACGGCCGCCGCCCGATCCGGACGCGCCCCGGCGAGGCCGTCCACCACCGCGAGGACGATCAGGACGAAGGGCAGAACGAAGTAGCCTGCGCGAGAGACCAGCGACAGGAGGAGGACCGAAGTCGCACCGAGGGTGCTCGGCGACCGAACCAAGGCGACGAAGGCCGTGCTGCTCTCCGTCCGTCACCGTGCGCCTGGTTCGGAAGTACTCGAAGGCGTACGAGCCCGTGGACACCGGTGCGCTCACCGCCTCACCGGTCGGGAGCGCGAGGTCCTCAAGGCGGTCGCGACCGGGCTGTCCAACAAGGAGATCGCTGCCGGCCTTGTCATAGCCGAGGAGACCGTCAGCGCGAGCATCAACACTGCGCCGCGAGTGGAGGCGCCTGCGTGTGATCTACGCCATGGCCGTTCGCGCGCGCCCCGCGCCGCGGGCATGGCCCGCCCTGGTCGTTGAGCTGCGAGAACACGTCTGCGAGCACGCTCGAGCGGAATTCGAGATCGCGATGCGTGGATGTGTCAGTTTCATAACGGTCCTTCGCGGGACTTCCGAAAGACCGAAACCTCTGCTTCAGTGTGGCCAGAGTTGTTTATGTGACTGAAGTGAATTTCTTGAGCGGGGGGACAAGATGAACCGTGCTGGTGTGAACCAGGCTGTGCGGCGGGGCAACCTCGAGCGTCGGCGACGAGATCGCGGGATCCGGAAACAGCTGTGGAGGGCCGGAGCGTTCGGCTTCGTGGGGGCCACGGTGCTCGCCGGTGGAGTCGTCGCGGCCGCACCGCCGGCAGCGGACAAGGCGCCGCGCCCCGGAGCCATCCGGACGGGCTTGTTCGCCGACACCTCCCGGGCGCTGGAGACCCGCGAGGGCTACGTGATCCGGGCGTGGAAGTACGGCGAGGAGCTGCGGTCGATCATTCCGCTCGGCCGTGCCTTGAACACATATGAGGCGATCGTCTCGATCGCCGGTGAGGGGCTGATCGAGTACAGGGATCCGAAGAACAAGCCGAAGGTGCCGATCCGGAGCGCGTCGATCACGGTGGGTCTGACCTTGGCGTGCGCGGCGACGCCGCAGAGTCTGCAGATCGGCGGCACCTTGTCGAATGCGGTGAACGCTTCGGTGACGCCGTCGCTGTCCGGCACCGTCGGAGCCACCGCAGGCGGCCAGGGCGGTTCGAGCGGCGGGCAGGGCAGCGGCTCGGTCAACGGGTCCATCACACCCGGGATCTCGGGAACACTCGGCGACACGGTCACCACGTCGGGAACCATGACCGGCACCATCGCACCGGGCACATCGAAGGACTTCCCGATCGCCAAGAAGAACCTCGCCGGGCAGTCCGGGTACGTGGTGACCAAGGAGACCCGGATCGCGATGGACTCGTGCCTCGGCGGCGCGCAGGTCCGCGCGTACGCCACCGCGACGCTGTCGACCGATCAGGGCGACTCCGCGATCACCACGTACGGCAAGCCGCTGTTCATCGAGCGCGACAACCCCGGTCCGGCGAAGAATCCGCCGAAGATCACCGAAGATCCCAAGCCGGCACCAGCGCCCGCCGTCGCGGGAACCACGATCGCCGCCGCCACAACGACCGCGCCGGTCAAGCCCGCCCCGAAGCCGGCGGCGCCAGCCGTGAAGCCCGCGGGTGTGGCGCCGAAGCCGGTCGCCGTGTCCCCGGCGAAGCCCGCACCGGCGCCGTCGTCCGCCGCCGCACCGCCGGCGAAGCCCGCACCGGTGAAGCCCTCCGCTGAGCAACTGGTGCAGGTCCGGTGACCGCGCGCCGACGAGCAGGAGAGCGGGCGCATGGCTGAACAGGGACGCGGGAGCGTGCTCAAGGATGCGCTAGGTTTCGCCGCCGGCGCCGTGTTGATCGTGTGCTGCGCGGTGACACTGCCGCAGCTCCCGAAGGCCGTCGACGCGATCGGCCCCTGGCCGGTGTGGGGCGGGTTCTTCGTCCTCACGATGTTGGCGGGCTGGCTGTTCTGGTCGAACATTCAGAACCTCTACGACCACCTGAAACGATGACCGGCCCCAGCGAACTGAACCTCGCCCAGACGCTGCAGCGAGCGTTCATCGAGGCCGGCGAGCCGAGCATCAGCTCGGTGGCAGCGGGGTCGGGCGTCTCACGCCAGCGGCTCTCCGACTGGCGCTCCGGCAAGCACGTACCGAGCCGGTTCGATGACGTCGAACCCGTCATCGCCTACATCCGACTCGTCGCCGACGCGAGCGAACCCGTCGCAATGAACGGCGACCGAGTCACCGGATGGACCGACGAGAACTGGCGGCAGGCGTGGAAGCGCTCGACTACGGTTGCGTCTTCCACTGCGTCCCGCGCATTGCCGCAAGCGGTGGTGTCGACCGAGAAGGTGGATCGGCGGCCCGTCGCGATCGTCGTCGTCGGCCTGCTCGTTTTCCTCGTCGCGGCCCTCGCGGTAGCGGCCTTCCTCGCCAGCTGGGCGTATCGATAGGTGCGCCGGACCGCCGGTCCGGTGCGATCCGGCGACCTTCAGCAACAACCGGCAGAGATCACGGTTCAGTCACGGGCACTCCTCTGACCAGTTCCGATTCGCTGCGGGATCCCGCCGGACATGGCTGGATCGTTGAACCGGCAGACGAGGCCGTGCTCTGGTGAATCCGTCAACCGCCGATCGTGAATACACCGGCCGAGCGGCACCCCCTTCTCCGCACGAATCGAGGCACACGTGGCATCCCCCTCCGACCCACCCACCGACCGCGCTGGCGACACGGAGCAGTTCCCCGTCACGCGCGTCAGCACCGCCGCGGCGACCGATACCGACGACGTGCCGTCGACCGGTGGGCCCGCGCACGCTGTCAGCGCAAACGCTCCGGGGATCAGCCGTGCCGGGTGGTGGGCCATCACGATCGCGGCCGCGGTCGTGTTGGTTCTCGGGTTCTTGCTGACCTTCGGCCCGGCCCGCTACTGGACCCCGGTCCCGGCCGTCTTCCTCGGGTACTTCCTCATCTCCGGCGTCATCGGCCTGGTGTTCTGGAAGGGCGTCCGCGAACTCTGGGACTCGAACCCGACGCTGCACTCCGGCGACGGGCCCGCCACGCCCGGCGCCCGAGTCGCCGCCGCGATCGGTGCCGTCGGCATCGCGTCCGCGCTGATCATGCTCCCCGTCGGCCTCTCCGACGCGCCGGCCAGCGCAGCGCCGTGCCCAGACGGGACAAATACTTGTGGGCCGCAGCCGACCATGGGGCCGCAGCCCACCCAGGGCAACGGCGGCAACACCACCGCCCCGCAAGCACCGAACACCACCGTGCCCGGCTACACCCCACCGGACACGCCGCCGCAGCAGGGCAGCGGCAGCACCCCGACCGTGCAGGGGCAGGTCCCGACGATGCCTACCGGCGACAGCCCGTCGAACGGCTGCATCTTCAACTGCGGCCCCACCCAAGCACCGCAGCAGGCCCCGCAGACCGGGCAGGCCACCCCGCCGCAGACCGCGCAGAACCCGGTCACAACCGCACCGAACACGCCCGCAACCACCCCGCAGGCGCCGACCACCACGGCGCGACTGCGCACCCCGACGCCCGAGACGACCACCTCCACGACCTCGAGCAAGGCGCGCGACCGCGACTACGACCAGCAGCGCAGCAGCGACGAGGACCGCGAGAAGAACTCGCCGTACCCGTACCAGGCCGCCCTTCTCTCGGCGGTCGGCGGAACGTACCGGCGGCGGCGCGATGGCAAAGTCGATCCCAGCCGGATTCTCGTGGACCCTACAACTGCATGGGGCGAGGTGTACGACATCGTCCAGCAAGGCGGATGGACGCAGGGGCCAAATCTCCCAGACCACAGCGTTGACAACGCGACGTGGAACACATGGGAGATTCGAGGTCGCGATCGGCTCGCGCGAACCAAGGTCGGTGTTGGCATGCAGGGCGCCGCGCTCGTCCTCCCTCAGGGTTCACGAGGTCTGCAACAATACGTCGGAGGGACCGGGCGTCCGTTGTCAATCAGCCCAGAGGATCTGATGGCCGATTCCGCTCAATACAATAAGCATGTTTCCGATACCGTTCAACACATCATTTCCGACATGCTCGCGAGGGGCACAACTGGTACGCAGGCGTTTGTATCGAGTTGGGACGGAACGAGTACTGCGACAGATTCGACGGACTGGCACTTCCTCCTCGGAAAGTTCTCAACCAGCATTTCCGGATTGGTGAATCTCAAGCCGGACGGTAGTTACACGGTAAGCTACGTTGTACACGTGTACGACTACTACGACTGGAAGCCGGGCGCCCCCATGCCTGAGATCGCGCAAGACGTAGGCTTGAGCGCTGAGGACATGTTCAGACTGCACATGGTGGGGCTGGCGAAGAACTTTGAAACAGTAGGAACTAGTGCAGTTATCGAAACCATTGGAAAGGTGCAGCCCGCGCCAAGCACCCCGTAAGGATTTCCATGCAGTTTACTCCCGTCCGTCCGTTCACATCCGCCCGCCGTGTCGTCCTGTGGTCGACGTTGATGTGTACTGTCGTATGCATCGCTGGATGCACTACAGACTTCTGGAAAGAGGTGCCAGCAAGCGCCTCCGAACGGCCTATATCGCAGATCGCGAATGAGGCGTTCGCTTGGGGGTACATTCGAGGCGTATCCGACAGTGGGGATGTCACGAGAGCCAAGAAGTCAATTTCCAGCCACGGGGAGATTTCGTATTCCGTCGGTCTTCATGCAAGCAGCTGCTATAGCGCGACGATTGCCTCTCTTTCCCTTCTTCCCGAAGGCATTCCTAGCAACGGGCGGATCGTCTACGGACCGCAGATGGACTTTTCCCCGCCAGGTTATGAATCCGCGCCGGCATCATTGAATCGCGACGTGGGAATTCGAATCCGTAGGATCCTGACCGTCGATTTGGGTGAATCGGACAATTTGACCGGCCCTTGTTCAATGTCAATTGACCTGAACGAGTACTAGTCAGTGCCGTCTGTGAAGGCAATCAGAGCTCTCCGAGGTTGAACAACGAACGAGCTGGGGCAGCGCCGCCGAACTATCGGCGGGGCTGTTCCTGGTTGGCCGGTCGCCACCGTCACGCGGATGCGACCTCCTTCGCCTCGCGGTAGTTGTACACGCTCTGTCTGCTGATGCCGAACTCCGTCGAGAGCCCCGTCGCGGACTCGCCGCTGGCCACGCCTTCGTCTCGTCGAGCGACCGGAACCGCTTCCGGTGCTGGAGTCATTTCCCTCCGGGAAGCGTGGCGTTGACCCGCGCCTCGTATCGGGGTCCACGCGGACCTTCGAAGCACGTACTGTAGCTGGGTAGTCGAGCCATGTGTACATCCCATCGGTGATTTCTTTGATCACCCGCCAGCCGGGACGACACGCCGACACTAGCGCCGAGAATTCCACCGGCGATCGAGGCAAGGTGTGGCAAGTTTCGAAGGTCCCGATGCCGTATTCGGCACCGGGACCCTGCTTTACCTGCGGAAGCGGAGGGATTTGAACCCCCGGTGGTTTCACCCACGCTCGCTTTCAAGGCGAGTGCATTCGGCCGCTCTGCCACGCTTCCCTCGCGCCGTACGATACCGGACCGCACGGCGCCGATCAGCTCAGAGGCGCTCGATGATGGTCCCGTTCGCCATGCCGTTGCCCTCGCACATCGTCTGCAGGCCGTAGCGGCCGCCGGTCTGCTCGAGGTGATTGACCAGCGTCGCCAGCAGGCGGGTGCCCGACGCGCCGAGCGGGTGCCCCAGGGCGATGGCGCCGCCGCGGGGGTTCAGCCGGGCGGGATCGACGTCGAACTCGGCGGCCCAGGCCATGGGCACCGACGCGAAGGCCTCGTTGACCTCGAAGGCATCGATGTCGTCGGCTCGCAGGCCGGCGCGAGCGAGCACCCTGTGTGTCGCGGGGATCGGGCCGCTGAGCATGACCTCGGGGTCGGAGCCGACCACGGAGAAGGCGTGGAACCGCGCCCGTGGGGTCAGGCCCAGGGCCTCGGCCTTCTCGGCGCTCATGATCAGCGCGGCGGAGGCGCCGTCGGTGAGCGGCGACGAGTTGCCCGGCGTGATCGACCAGTCGATCTCGGGGTACCGCTCCGCGAACCGGGGATCGGCGAAGGCGGGCTTGAGTTCGCCGAGGCCGTCAGCCGTGGTCGAGCCGCGGACGGTCTCGTCGACGGCGTGCGTGCCGCCGTCGGGCAGCGTAACGGGCACGATCTCGCGGTCGAAACCGCCGGCGGCGTGGGTCGCGGCGGCCCGACGATGCGATTCCGCGGCGAAGGCGTCCAGCGCCTCCCGGTCGAACTTGCCACGGGCGGCGAGCAACTCGGCGCCGATGCCCTGGTGCGGCAGGCTCGGGAAGCGGGCGGCGAGCGGCGCGAAGGGCGCACCACCGGTGGGGCTGGTCCCCATCGGTACGCGACTCATGGACTCGACGCCGCCGGCGATCACCACGTCGTACGCGCCGGCGATCACGCCCTGTGCCGCGAAATGCGCCGCCTGCTGCGAGGATCCGCACTGGCGGTCGATCGTGGTGCCGGGCACCTCGATCGGGAGCCCGGCGGTGAGCGCGGCGACTCGCGCGATGTTGAGCGCCTGATCCCCCACCTGCTGGACGCACCCGCCGATCACGTCCTCGACGAGGGCGGGGTCGAGGTCGTTGCGCTCGATGAGGGCGGAGATGACGCCCGCGAACAGGTCGACGGGGTGGACGGGGTGCAGGGCGCCACCGGGCTTGCCCTTGCCGGACGGGGTGCGAACGATGTCGACGATGACGGCGTCGGTCATGGCTGTGCTTCCTTCGATCTCAGGTGACTAGGGGTTCAGCGCGGGGCCATGCGGATGGCGCCGTCGAGGCGGATGGTCTCGCCGTTGAGCATCGGGTTGCCCACGATGGCGGCGACGAGGTCGGCGTACTCCGACGGGTCACCGAGACGCGCGGGGTGCGGCACCTGCGCGCCCAGGGAGGCGCGCGCCTCGTCGGGCAGCGTGCCGAGCAACGGCGTGAGGAACAGGCCCGGCGCGATGGTGACGACGCGGATCGCCAGCGATGCCAGGTCGCGCGCGATGGGCAGGGTCATGCCCACGACGCCGCCCTTCGACGCCGAGTACGCCGCCTGGCCGATCTGGCCGTCGAAGGCCGCGACGGAAGCGGTGTTGACGATGACGCCACGCTCCTCGCCGTCGAGTGCATTCTCGGCGATCACGGTGGCCGCCAGTCGGATCACGTTGAACGTGCCGATGAGGTTCACGGAGATCACCTTCGAGAAGGCATCGAGCGGGAACGCGCCCTTCTTGCCCGTGGTCTTGATCGCGTTGCCGATGCCCGCACAGTTCACGACGATCGCGAGGGTGCCCTCGTCGTTGGCGAGGTCGACGGCGGCCTGCACCGCGGCCTCGTCGGTCACGTCGGCGGGGGCGAAGCGCACGGCGTCGCCGAGGGCGGCAAGAGCCGAGGTATCGGCACCCGGCAGGTCGATCGCGACGACGCGGGCGCCGCCGGCGACGAGACGGGTCACCGTCGCCAGGCCCAGTCCGGAGGCGCCGCCCGTGACGAGTGCAGTCTTGTTCTTCAGGTCCATCGCGATCTCCTCGCCCTCGCGCCACCGTTCAAGTGACTGAATGTTCATTCACTTCTAACACGTAGCGAGGTCCCCGACTGCATTCTCGCGAAGCCGAGGCGCGCACCACAGCCCGCGCGACGGCCGCGCCCGGTGTGCTAACCATGAACCATGAGGGCCATCGGCGTCGACGAAACCACACAGGACCTGCGCATCATCGACCTCCCGATCCCCGAACCCGGCCCCGGCGAGGTGCGGATCGCCGTCGCGGCGACGGCGGTCAACCGGGCCGACCTCATGCAGCGCCGCGGCCTCTACCCGCCCCCGCCCGGCGCGAGCCCGATCCTCGGCCTCGAGGTCTCGGGCACCGTCGACACCGTCGGCCCCGACGTCGCGGGCCTCGCCGTCGGCGACGAGGTCTGCGCGCTCCTCGCCGGCGGCGGCTATGCCGAGTACGCGCTCGCGCCGGCCGCGCAATGCCTGCCGGTCCCCATCGGCGTCTCCGTCGTCGACGCCGCGGCGCTCCCCGAGGTCTCCTGCACCGTTCACTCGAACATCGTCACCGAGGCCGGGCTCCGCGCCGGCGAGACGCTCCTGGTGCACGGCGGCGGCAGCGGCATCGGCACCCACGCGATCCAGCTCGGCAAGGCCCTCGGTGCGACGGTGGCCGTCACGGTCGGCTCGGAGTTCAAGGCGCAGCGCTGCCGCGAGCTGGGCGCCGACATCGTGATCGATTACCACGACGAGGATTTCGCGGAGATCCTGCGCGACCGCGCCGACGTGATCCTCGACATCATGGGCGCGAAGTACCTCTCCCGCAACGTCCAGACTCTCGCCCCGCAGGGCCGTCTGGTCATCATCGGCCTGCAGGGCGGCGTCACGGGCGAGCTGAACATCGGTGCGTTGCTGGGTAAGCGGGGCCGGGTCAGCGCCACGAACCTGCGGGGCCGCCCCGCGGTCGGACCGCACAGCAAGGCCGAGGTGGTGGCCGCGGTCCGGGAACAGGTCTGGCCCCTCGTCGCCGACGGTGCCGTGCGCGCCGTCGTCTCCGCGCGCCTCCCGCTCGCCGACGCGGCCACCGCCCACGACCTCCTGGACTCCCCCGAGTCCGTCGGAAAGGTGCTCCTGACCCCATGATCGACGACCTCGCCACCCGCCTCCTCGAGGCTCAGATCGCCTTCGCGCGCAAGCAGCTCCGCGACACGACCTACCACTCGTTGGTGATCGACGAGGTCGACCACGCGCTCGCCGTCGCCTCCGAGCTGACCCTGGCCGAGGCCGTGACGCCAGACATGATCAAAGCCGTCGCCGCCAAGTACGCCGTCCAGGTGCCGGTCGAGGGCGCGATCCCCGAGCTCGTCGGGGAGATCGCCGGCCGCCTGTACCGGCACACCGTCAACGACACCACGCGGCTCGACGAGGTCATCGACAGCCACAGCTTCGAGATGCTGCTGAGCACCGTGACGGAGATGGACCTCACCCGGCGGGTACTGCAGGCCCTGTCCGAGAGCCCCGTCACCGAGGACGCGGTGACCTCCGTCCTGCACGCCGCCGCGTCGTCCGCCGCCGACGATGCGAACCGCGCTCTCGCCCGGAACGCGGTGACCCGCACCGTCGCCGGGGCCGCTGCGCGGGCCCTGCGACCCGCCCTCCCCGCGCTCGGCCAGCGCGCCGACGCCGCCGCCCGGCACGGTGTGCGTTTCGCCCTGCGCCGGGTCGCGGCCGACGGTGACGAGACCCTCGCCGAGGCCGTCCGGGACTTCTGGCGCCAGCACCGCGACAGCGCGGTCGCGGAGTACCGCGGGGTGCTCACCGACGGCGACGTGGAGGACGTGGTGGTGCTGATCTTCGAGTTCTGGCGTACCTTCCGCGACACCGAGTACTTCCGCGCACTGCTCGACGAGGGCATCGACCACGTCTTCGACAAGTACGGCGACGCCTCGCTCTACGAGCTGCTCGCCGAGCTGGGTGTGGGCCGCGAGGACATGATCGAGGAGGCTCTGCGGTTCGGACCGCCGGTGATCGCCGTCCTGGACGAGCGCGGCGTCATCGAGGGCCTGCTGCGCCGCCGACTCACCCCGTTCTTCGAGTCCGAGGAGTACCGCGCCGCAATCGACGGCTGAGCGGATCAGACGAACGCGGTCACCAGGATCACGACGGCACACACCGCGACGATCGCGCCGCCCGCGGCGGTGACGATCCGCCGCATCCGCACGGTCGACCGTGCCCGCAGCACCGCCCCCAGGCCGATGAGCACGAGATTCCAGCCGAACGAGGCGATCCCGACGCCGATCGTGAACGCCGTCGCCACAGGCGGCCGGTGCAGCCCCTCCCCCAGACCCACGGCGATCGCGCCGAAGTACACGAGCGGAAAGGGGTTGACGGCGGTGAGCCCGAAGAACATCGCGTACCGCGCCCATCCCCCGCTCCCGCCGGCCAGCTCGGCACCGTTGGGATCGGCGGGATCAGGACGGAAGGCCTTGCGCACCATGAGGACCGCGACCACGATTAACAGGAGGCCGCCGACGGCGGCGGGCCACCTCCCCCACTGCGCAACGAGCGGCGCCAGCACCGAACCGGCGGCCAGCGCCAGCACGGCGAAGATCAGATCCGCAGTGCCGACGCCCGCGGCGGCGGGGACGGCGCGACGCCAGCCGCGGGAGGCCCCCTCGTGCAACAGCATCACGCCGATGGCGCCGAGCGGGAGGACGGCGCCGAGGCCCGCGAGAATCCCTGCGCCGAAGGCAGCCGCCAGCGCTGACGATCCCACCGTCTAGCCCAGGGAGGCGAGGGCGCGGACCAGCTGGTCCACGTCGTACGGAGTCGAGTAGGGCGCCAGGCCGACGGTGACCGCGCCGCCGTACTCGGGCACGCCCAGCCCGGCGAAGTAGCGGCTCGGCACGTTCGACAGGGCGCACACGCCGTTGTCGGCCAAGCGCTTGGCAGCCTTGGCCGCCGGCACGCCCGGCATCGTGAAGGAGACCGTGGGCACCCGGCGCTCGGCGCGGCCGATGATCGCCACCTGCGGAGCGGAGGCCAGGGAGTTGAGCAAGTAGAACAGGAGGCGCTGCTGGTACTGGCGCAGGCCGAACATCGACTGCTCCAGCCGGTCCCGGCGCGTGCCGACCGACGACTCGTCGAGGCCGGCGAGGTGATCGATCGAGGCGATGAGCCCCGCCAGCATCGCGTACTGATGCTCGCCCAGCTCGAACCGCTCCGGCCCCGTCAGGCTGCGATCGGGGTTCACGGCGCGCAACCGGCCGAACAGCGACGGATCGCGGAAGGCCATCGCGGCCACCTGCGGCCCGCCCCAGCGGTTCGCGCTCACCAGCAGGACGTCGGCGCCGAGCCGCTCGATGTCCAGCAGCTCGTACGGCGCGGCGCTCGTCGCGTCCACCACGAGGAGCGCGCCCACGCGGTGCGCCGCCTGCGCCGCCGCGGCCACGTCGATGACGGTGCCGATGGTCGACGAGGCGTACGGCACCGCGATCACCGACGTGCTCGACCCGGCCAGCTCCTCGAACTGCCACGCCGGGACCTCACCGGTCTCGATGTCGGCCTCGACCCACCGGACCCGGCCGCCGCCGCGATCCGCGACGCGCAGCCACGGCGACTGGTTCGCATCGTCGTCCAGGCGGCAGAGCACGATCTCCGAGCCGAGCCCCAGACGCGCGCTCAGCGACTCTGCGAGAGACGTGAGCAGCTGCTCGCGGCTGGGCCCGAGCACCACACCCTCGGGATTGCCGTTGACGAGGTCGGCCACCGCCACCCGGGCGGCCTGCACGATCGAGCGCGTGTGCGCGGCCCCGGCGTAGACGCCGTAGGGGTTGCTGACGAATCCGCGGAAGGCGTTCGCCACCGCCGAGGACACCGCTCCGGGGATCTGGGCGCCGGCTTGCGGATCGAAGTGGATCCACCCGTCTCCCAAGGCAGGATAAAGCCCCCGGACGCGGGCAACGTCGAATGCGGATACTGCCACCGCAGTCGATGCCCGGCCGGGTTCACCCTGGCCTTCTGAGAACGTGTTCACTGGGACGCAGATTACACCGCCGCACCGACGACACCGTGGTCCGCCCGCGGGGAGCTGCCAGAATGGTGGTATGAGCGATCGCGACGAGGTGGAGATCATTCCCGCGGGTGCCGGCGCCGGCGCCGGCAGCGAAGCGGATGAACCGGACAACCCCGCCGAGGAACTGCACAGCATGGTCGAGCAGCCCGCGAAGGTGATGCGGATCGGCACGATGATCAAGCAGCTCCTCGAGGAGGTGCGCGCCGCGCCGCTCGACGAGGCCAGCCGCGCCCGGCTCAAGGACATCCATCGGACGTCGATCAAGGAGCTCGAGGACGGGCTCTCGCCTGATCTGCAAGCCGAGCTGGAGCGCCTCGCGCTGCCCTTCACGGACGAATCGACCCCGTCGGACGCCGAACTGCGGATCGCGCAGGCACAGCTCGTCGGCTGGCTCGAAGGCCTCTTCCACGGCATCCAGACCGCCCTCTTCGCGCAGCAGATGGCCGCCCGGGCCCAGCTCGAGCAGATGCGGCAGGGCGCCCTGCCTCCGGCGATGAACCCGGGCCCGGAGTCGCAGACCGGTCACGGTCAGTACCTGTGACGGTGCCGCCCGCGGGCGACGGGCGCACCGTCGGAAGGCGACCGGGGCGCTCCCGCTCGACGTGCGCCGGACGAGCCCTCGGGACGGGTACCCTGGCCTACCGTGCCCGTCGATAGCCCCCACGCCGCCCAACCGGCGCCCCTCGTCTCGGACTCGCGCACTTTCTCGCGTGCGATCCGCGACCTGGTCGACGGCGCCACCGTGCATCGCGAGCTTTGGCTCGAACTGGGCTGGCAGGACATCAAACAGCGCTACCGCCGGTCGGTGATCGGCCCCTTCTGGATCACGATCGCCACCGGCGTCACCGCCAGCGCGCTCGCACTCCTGTGGTCGGTGCTGCTCGGCGCCGACGTGAAGACGCTGCTGCCGCAGCTCACCGTCGGCTTCGTCCTGTGGGCCTTCATCCAGAGCTCGATCATCGACGGCGCCGAGGTGTTCATCGCCAACGAGGGCCTGATCAAACAGCTGCCCGCGCCACTGTCGGTGCACGTCTACCGACTGGTGTGGCGACACATGCTGTTCCTCGCCCACAACATGATCATCGTGGTGATCGTGCTGGCGATCTTCCCCCCGAAGCAGTGGTCTTGGACGCAGCTCAGCGTGATCCCCGGGTTCGCCATGCTGGCCATCACCGGGGTCTGGGTCTCGATGTTCTTCGGGATCCTCGCCACCCGGTTCCGCGACATCGCGCCGCTCCTCACCGCCCTGACGCAGTTGCTGTTCTACATCACCCCCGTGGTGTGGACGCTCGACACCGTTCCCGGCGGCAACAGTGAGCGTGCGCAGCTGGTGAAGCTGAACCCGCTGTACCACTACCTGGAGATGGTGCGCGGACCGCTCACGGGCAAGCCCTTCGATCCTCAGCACTGGTACGTAGTGATCGGCTGCACGATCGTCGGCCTGGGCCTGACCCTCGTGCTCATGAAGCAGTTCCGTTCCCGAGTCGCGTATTGGGTGTGAGATGAGCGTTTCCATTCGGACGCAGGATGCCTGCGTCGACTTCCCGGTGTTCGACGCGAAATCGCGCTCGATCAAGCGCGCAGTCATGGGCTCGGCCGGCGGAAAGGTGATGGCCGACGACAACGTGGTCGTGGTCGAGGCACTGCGCAACATCACCATGAGCCTCGACGAGGGCGACCGCGTGGGCCTCGTCGGCCACAACGGCGCCGGCAAGTCGACGTTGCTGCGGCTCCTCGCCGGGATCTACGAGCCCACCCGCGGCTCTGCGCTCGTGAAGGGTCGCGTGGCACCCGTCTTCGACCTCGGCGTGGGCATGGATCCCGAGATCTCGGGCATGGAGAACATCATCATCCGCGGGCTGTTCCTGGGGCAGACCCGCAAGTCGATGCTGCGCAAGGCCGACGAGATCGCGGAGTTCACCGAGCTGGGCGACTACCTGTCGATGCCGCTGCGCACCTATTCCACCGGTATGCGGGTGCGCATCGCCCTGGGCGTGGTCACGTCGATCGACCCCGAGATCCTGCTGCTCGATGAGGGCATCGGCGCCGTCGACGCCGAGTTCATGCGCAAGGCCCGCAAACGGCTCTCCGCCCTGGTGGAGCGCTCCGGAATCCTCGTCTTCGCATCGCACTCGAACGAATTCCTCGCGCAGCTCTGCGACCGGGCGATGTGGATCGATCACGGCGAGATCCGGCAGGAGGGCGGCATCGAGGAGGTCGTGACCGCCTACGAGGGCCTCGACGCCGGCGCCCAAGTGCGCACGGTGCTCGACATGCTCGAGGCCGAGAAGGATGAGTGACGGCCTGGGCAGCGTCGTCGCGGTCGTCGTCACCCACGACCGAGCCGGCCTGCTCGCGAAGTCCCTCGAGGTGCTCAGCTCGCAGGAGCGGCCCGTCGACCACCTGATCGTGGTCGACAACGCGGCCCAGGACGAGGTGCGCGCGCTGGTCGAGTCGCAGCCCGTCGCCACCACGTACCTGTCCTCTCAGTTCAACCTGGGCGGTGCCGGAGGCTTCGCCCTCGGCATGCTGCACGCGCTCGCGCTGGGCGCCGACTGGATCTGGCTCGCCGACGACGACGGTCGCCCCGAGGGACCGCAAGTGCTCGGCACGCTGCTCGACTGCGCCGAGCGCCACGGCCTGGCGGAGGTCTCGCCCGTGGTCTCGACGCTCGACGACCCCGAGACGCTGGCCTTCCCGCTCCGCCGTGGCCTCGTCTGGCGACGCGAGCGTTCCGAGCTGATCGACCCCGAGGCACCGTCGGACGACGTGCTGCTGGGGATCGCCTCCCTGTTCAACGGCGCACTGTTCCGCAAGGACACCGTCGCGGCGGTGGGGGTGCCGGATCTGCGGCTGTTCATCCGTGGCGACGAGGTGGAGGTGCACCGTCGGCTGGTGCGTTCGGGCCTTCCCTTCGGCACCTGTCTGACCACCGCCTACCTGCACCCGAACGGCGCCGACGAGTTCCGGCCGATCCTGGGCGGGCGCATGCACACCCAGTACCCGGACAACGAGACCAAGCGCTTCTACACCTATCGCAACCGCGGCTACCTGCAGTCCCAGCCCGGGATGCGGAGGCTGATCCCGCAGGAGTGGGCACGGTTCGGCTGGTTCTTCCTGGTACAGCGGCGCGACGTCGCGGGCTTCCGCGAGTGGCTGCGGCTGCGCAAGCTGGGACGCGACGAACGGTTCACACGGCCCTGATCCCGGTGGTGTACACCTCTTATTGAAGGGGGCTCAACAGAGCTCCCGCGATGCCTCTATCATCGTCGTCATGGGAACGAGCCTGGTCTCCGATCTTCTTCCGCAGGGCCACGCCCTGCTGCGCATGCTCCAGCGCCGGGTCGTCGACCCGGCACGCCCCGACGTCGCGCTGCGCGCGCTCGGCTACAACCGGCAGTACGGCCCGCAGGCCGCGCTGGTGATCAAGGGCGCCGCCGAGAACCCCGACCGCATCGCGATCGTCGACGAGCGCGGCACGCTCACCTATGCCCAGTACGAGGCGCAGTCGAACGCCCTGGCCCGCGGCCTGCGCGCGTCCGGCCTCTCGTCCGGCGACGTGATCGCCGTACTCGCCCGCGACCACCGCGGCCTGCTGCTCATCATCAGCGCCGCCGCTCGTGCGGGCATGCGCCTGGCCATGATGAACACCGGCTTTGCCAAACCCCAGTTCGCCGAGGTCTGCGAGCGCGAGAAGGTCCAGGCGGTGTTCCACGACAGCGAGTTCACCTCCCTGCTGGACGCGCTGCCGGATGACATGCCGCAGTACCTGACCTGGGTCGACGAGGCCGACGACGTGCCCGCAGGCGCGAAGACCATCGACCAGCTGATCGCCGGCCGCGACGCCAAGCGCGTCCCGCCGCCGGACAAGCAGGGCGGCTTCATCATCCTGACCTCGGGCACCACCGGCCTGCCCAAGGGTGCGACCCGCAGCAAGGTGCCCTCGCTGGCGACGGCGATGCTCGTGGACCGCATCCCCTTCAAGCGCCGCGGCACCGTCGTCATCGCCTCGCCGATCTTCCACTCCACGGGCTTCGCCATGTGGTCCGCCGGGATGTCGGTCGGCTGCACCACCGTGACGATGCGCCGGTTCGACCCGGAGAACACCCTCAAGCTGATTGCGGACAACCGCGCCGACATGTTGGTCGCGGTTCCCACGATGCTCACCCGCATGCTGAGCCTGCCCGCGGAGACCCTCGCGAAGTACGACACCAGCTGCCTGAAGTCCGTGGTCGTGGCCGGCTCCGCGGTCGCCCCCGAGCTCTCGGAGAGGTTCCAGGACGTCTTCGGCGACGTGCTCTACAACGTCTACGGCTCGACCGAGGTCGCCGTCGCCACCGTCGCGACGCCGCGGAACCTGCGCACCGCGCCCGGCACTGTCGGCAAGCCCCCCGTGCTCACGACGGTGCGCCTGTACGACGAGAACGACGCGCCCGTCGAGGGCGTCGGCAAACGGGGCCGCGTCTTCGTGCGCGCCGGCGCGCCCTTCGAGGGATACAGCGACGGTCGCACCAAGCAGATCATCGACGGCCACCTCTCGTCGGGCGATATGGGCCACTGGGATGAGCACGGCCTGCTGCACATCGACGGCCGCGACGACGACATGATCGTCTCCGGCGGCGAGAACGTCTACCCGCTCGAGGTGGAGAACCTGTTGGTCACCCGCGACGACGTGGTGGAGGCCGCAGTGATCGGCGTGCCCGATCCCGAGTTCGGCCAGCGGCTGCGCGCCTTCGTCGTGATCGAGGGCGGCGCCCCCGGCGACGACGAGGCCCTGGTGAAGGACCTCAAGGACTACGTGCGCAGCAACCTGGCCCGGTTCAAGGTCCCGCGCGACGTGGTCTTCCTCGATACCCTGCCCCGCAATCCCACGGGCAAGATCGTCCGCCGGGAGCTCCCGAAGGACTGACGCACGACGAATTCGGCCCCGGATCCGCACTTCGCGACCGGGCCGAACTCGGGTCAAGGAGCGATCACCAGGCGGGGAACAGCGGGCCGGTGAGACCCAGCGGCACCGACTGGGTGACATTGACGAAGTAGAACAGGATCAGCGCGCCGCCGATGAGCGCGAGGTTCTTGTTGAAGGAGATCATCTCGGTCTGCTTGGCCTGCGGATCCACGGCCTTCCAGAAGTCGTGCATCATCACCGTGACGGGCAGCAGGAACAGCACGAGCAGCAGCGCGCCCAGGTCGATCCACACGCCCAGGATCAGCGACAGGCCGCCAAGCAGCGCGATCACGCCGCTGCCGACCACGGCGAGCTTCGCGGCGGGGACCTTCTTGGCGGCGGCGTACTGCGCCATGCCCTCCGCGGCGGTGAAGTGGCCTACGGCCGACATCACGAACAGGACCGCGAGCAGAATGCGACCGATCAGGAAAACGACGTCCATGGTGGAGCTCCTCGTTCGAGGCGGCGCACCGTGCGCCGCGATACGGGAACTATAACCGGACCTCGGTCCGGATGGTTCCCGGGCCGTCGTGTTCCGCGTCATGGCTTCGCGCGCGTGGTCCCCCAGACGACGGCGGCGAGGGCGAGCAGCGGCAGGCCGATCGCCACCGACGTGCTGACCGCGGACCGCAGGTGCAACGCCTCGATCACCACGGAGTACACCGCACCAGCCCCCATCTGGAGGAAGAAGAACAGCCCGGCGCCGACGCCCTGAGCCTTCAGGTCCAGCTCCAACAGCCCGGCCTGCGCGAATGGAATCGCCGCGCCCACACCGAGGAAGCCGACGGCGAGCGGGATGACCACCGCCGCGGCCGTCGGGACACCCAGGGCCGCCAGCGCCACGAGGGCGGCGCCCCCGAGCGTCGAGCCGATCGTGCACAGCCGCACCGCGGTCCGCGCGGAAGCGGCCCGCCGAATCACCACGCTGCCGGCGATGTAGCCGAGCGCGGGGACAATGAGCAGCAGCCCGTACTGGATCTCGGTCGCGCCGTGCAGCCCCTGCAGGATGAACGCGGACTGTTCGATGAACAGGAAGTAGCCCATCCAGGCAAGCGAGATCACCACCGCGTGCCGGTGGAAGCCCTTGCGCACAAAGGCGTCCGCGATGCCCCGCCCGATAGCGCGCGGGGTCGGCGCGACGGGCGTGGTTGGCGCGGCCGTGGGCACGAGCCGCAGGAAGGCGAGGGCGAGAACGAGACCGACAGCGGCCAGGCCGAGGAAGAGCGCACGCCACGGCGCGACCTGGACCAGCGCCGAGCCGAAGAAGGGAGAGAGCGCGGGCGTCGCCGCGATGACGATCGACAGGGACGTGAGGAGGTGCATCCGAGCGTCCGTCGGGTACCGGCGCTGGATCACCAAGCGGCACAGCACCGTCGCCGAAGTACCGCCGACAGCCTGCACGAACCGGGCGACACCGAGCACCGCCACCGTCGGGGCGGCGGCTGCGAGCACCCCGCCCACTGCGAACAGGACGAGGCCCAGCGCTTGTAGCGTTCGGGCGTCGAAGCGGTCCGCGAGCACACCCGCGGCGAACATCGAGACCGCGTAACCCGCCATGTAACAGGACAGCGTGAGCTGCACCGCGGAGACGGAGGTGTGCAGGTCGATCGCCATCTGCGGCGTCGACGGGTTCAGCAGGCTCAGGCCCAGCTGCGGCGCGGTGACCGCGACGAGCAGCATGATCGTGGCCCACCGTTCCGGCGTGCCCACCCCGGCCTCCGACCGCTCGGCGACCGCGCTCGCCTCAGCCACCGGTCACCGCCACCGATGCGGGCACCGGTTCCGCCTGCGGCACCGCCGGATTCACCCGCTCGGCGATGGACCGCGCCACGGCGCGGGCGCGCCGGCGGATCTTGGCGATGCTGCTGATGTAGTAGAGGTCGCCCGAGGCGATCTCGCCGAGCGCGTACAGCCCCGGCACCGACGTGCCGTCGCGGCCGACGATCGCGTTGTCGGCGACATTGATCCGCAGCCCGCCATAGGGATTGCGGCGGGCGGTGCCGCCGTAGACGAGCGAGGAGACCAGGCTGGCCGCCGCACCCGAGGGCGCCCCGGCGGGCGTCCGGGTCGCGTTGACCACGTGCTGGACGGCCTCGTCACCGTCGGCGCTGCTCACCACCAGCCCCGAGGCCGACGGCGCCACGTCCCGGACGCCGTGCCGCACGGTCAGCGCACCGTCGACGACCATGTCCCCGAGCACCTGCGCGCTCCGGGCGGGCAGCGGGTTGGCGAGGGCCTGGAAGGGCGCGTGCACCGACGCGACCATCGCCGACCGCGCCGAGCGGGTCATGGCGGACCACAGGTCGTTCGCGTAGTACTGGGCCACGCAGATCACCAGCCGCTGCACCTCGGGCGCGATCGAGACGGGGCGGCCGGCGAAGCCCGCGAGCCGGGGCCCGGCGGGCTCGGCGATCGCGCGGAAGGCGGCGCGCACCTCGGACCGGCGCAGGCCCTCGCCCACGGCGAGGTAGTCGACGATGTTCACGACGTCCTCCCATTCGAGGCCACCGTGCTTGAGCTGCACGCGCCGGATGAGCGCGCCCACATCGGGATCGAAGTCGAGCGGCTCGAGGTCGCTGCGCACGTCCGGGAGGATGCCCTGGCGCGAGGCCATCAACAGCCGGCCGTCCCAGCTGCGCGAGCGCACGGCCAGCGCGACGTCGATCGCGCTGAGGCCCGTGCCGATCACCGCGGCGGACTGGCCACCGAGGACGGTCGGCAGCCACTCGTCGACGGGGTACGGGTCCTGGGTGTAGTGCTCGGTCCCCTCGAGCCGGTACGGGTCGGCGGGCGGGCTCGACCCCAGCGCGAGCACGACCACGTCGTGTCGGTACGTCTCCGGTGCGAAGCCGGGGCGGTGCACGACGAGCCGCCACAGGTCGCCCTCGCGGGCCGCGTCGGTGACGCGGCCGGTGATCCTCGTGAGCGAGTCGCCGAAGTCCACCGCGCGGGCCTGCGTGCACTGCCGCAGGTAGCGGCCGTACGCCCAGCGCGGGACGAAGCTGTGCCCGCCCTCGACGAGGAGCTCCGGCTCGTTCGCGCGGCACCACTCGACGAACTCGCCGGGTTCCTCCGCGGAGATGGACATCGCGAAGGCCTGCCGGTTGAGCAGGGCGGAATCGGACTCCTCCGCGTACGCCCGGCCGGGTCCGATGACCCGGTCGGCGTAGACGGAGACGGACAGATCGTCGCTCACGGGCAGCTGCCGCAGCAGGCTCACGGCGGCGGCACCCCCTCCGACGATCCCGACTGACACCACGACGCTCTCCCCTCGATCGTTACCTGTGCGTAACGATCGTCGCGAAGGGCGACACGGTGGGCAAGAGAAGATACGTCACACCGGACAAGGGTGGACAGACCGGACAAAGTCGTATATGCGCCTAACGAACAGCTCTTCCCTCAGTGCTCACCAGTACGTATGGCGTGTGTGCGGCAGCGGCTGCGGGTCCGGCCCCTCGGCGGGTGGGGGCTGTACCAGGTGCACCACCTGGAGGATGTGGAACTGCTCCTGGTGCACCACCGCGAGCCCACCGTAGTCGAGCGAGACCTGCATGTCGGTGCCCATGAACCGGAACGGGCGGAAGGTCCACCACAGGTTGCCGTTCTCCTGCCGGAAATCGTCCTCGGGCCGGTCGGCGTCGGCGAGCACCCAGGCGGCGGTGCACTCGTCGGCCGCCCAGGACGCCCATTGGTTGACGCCCTTCTCCTTGTCCCAGAGCTTCCCGTCGGAGCGGCGGTCGCCGTCGTTCCCCATGTCCCGCAGGCCGTCGAACATTCCCGGCAGGCCGTCGTGCACGATCCGCAGCGAGGGCCACGCCCAGCTCGGCTGCACCTGGAAGAAGACGCAATCGCCGGGTCGCGCATTGTCACGGATGTAGCGCGCGGCGTAGCTGAAGTCACTGCCGCCCGGCTTCGATAGCGGGCTGTGCTGCCACAGGTAGCCGGGTATCGCAGTCACCGCCAGCACCGCGATCAGCGCCGCGCCGGCGACCCGCGGACGCGGCAGCGCCCGCGCCACCGTCGTGACCGCGGCAGCGAGCACGAGCACCACGCCCGGCACCGTGAAGCTCACGTACCGCCCCACGTACGACGGGACGATCGGCGAGACCAGCAGGATCGCCGCGAGCGGCACCAGTGCGCCGGCCAGGCCGTAGCGGAGCACGCAGGCGAGGTCCATGGGGGACGTGCCCGTCGGTGCCGCATCCGCCGGTCCACCGTCCCTCGTCCGCGCGGATCCGTCGACGCCGCGCCGCCACCAGAGCAGCGCGGCGACGGCGATCACGAGCCACGCCGCGATCGCGAAGGCGTACGAGTGGTCGAACCACTGATCGACCAGTACGTTCTGGAAGATCCGCCACCCCGGCCATTGGAGCCAGGACACCTGGTCGCGCTGCGTCGCCGCGAGGATCACCACGGGGCTCGCCAGCGCGATCGCTGCCGCCGACGCGATCACCGCGGGTCTCAGCACGGTGCGGGTGCGGGTCCGCTCGTCCGCGGCGAGGATCACCAGGACCGCGAGCACGAGGGTCGCGGAGTAGAGGAAGAGCACCGTCGCGAGCAGCAGCGCCGCACCGTAGGCGAGCCAGGCCCGACGGCGCGGGTCGCGCCGACGACCGCTCGCCGCGCCGGGTTCACCGGGTTCACCGGGTTCACCGGTCGACGATGCGGCCCGGTGCGCAGCGATCAGCACGAGCGCCGCAGAGGCGATCACCCAGGAGTAGGAGCGGGCTTCGACGCCCGACCAGGTGAGCCGCGGCAGGATCACCGCGATCACACCCGCGACCAGCGCGAAGGTCTCCCCGCCGAGCCGACGCGCGAGAAAGTAGCAGGCCGCGACCGCCGCGCCGACGCCGAGCGCGGAGAACGCCCGCAGCGCCACCTCGTCGAGCCCGAAGGCAAGGGAGAAGGTGCGCACCCCCCAGTAGTAGAGGCCGTGCACGGCGTCGATGTTCGTCAGCAGGTGCCACAGCTCGCCGGGCGAGCGGTCGATGGCGGAGGCGGTAGCGAGCTCGTCGAACCAGACGGACGGGCGCCCGCCGTGCCAGAGCGACAGTAGGACGCCGAGGAGCGCGAGAGCCCCGGGGACGAGCAGTGTTCGCCGCGGCCGAATTGCCCGGGCCATCACATCAGCTTGAAGATCACCGTGCGCTGGACGATGAAGTTGACGACCGTCGCCGTGCCCTGGGCGACGACGAAGGCGACGAGGCGGTTCACGTAGCTGCCGATGCCGTCCTCGGGCGGCGGGAACAGCGTGTAGAAGGCCATGTAGATGCCCAACTGCACGCCGTACATGGCGATGTAGAGCGCCCACACCGCGATCATCCGCTTGGTGGAGGGCTCGGCCTGGAAGGTCCAGCGACGGTTGAGCAGGTACGCGGTGGTGGTGCCGCAGACGAAGCCGACGGTCTTGGCCAGGGCCTCGTCCAGGCCGAGGAATTTGCCGAGCAGGAGGGTGATCCCGAAGTCGACCACCGCCGAGAAGCCGCCGGTCAGCACGAAGCGCACGAGCTGGGTCTTGAGATCGAGGGGTACCCGATCGGCGGCTTCGGAGGTGGTCACGAGGTCACAGCGTACCGATGGATCCTTCGTTATTCGAATACGTCGTCGTCGGCGGCGGCCGCGGCCTCCCGGCGACGCTCCGTCCGGGCCGCCAGGAACACGGCGCCGGCGGCGATCCCCGCGCCCACGATCCCGCCCACCGCAGCGCCCGCGATCGTGCTCGGGTCGCGGTCCAGCTGCAGCGAGCACCACACCGCGAGGTACGGGATCAGGATCGCCGCCATCACGGCCTTGCGCTTCGGGGTCATGAAGGCGCGGGAGATAGACGCCAACGGCACGCCGTGCCGGGAGCAGTAGCGGTACGTGGCGAGCTGCGTCGCCAGCAGCAGCAGGAGTACCGCCATCGCGGCGATCCGGGCGCCCTCCGCCGCCGCGATCAGGGAGGCCACGAGCGCCGCCGGGGCAGCCCAGTAGTAGCCCACCGCCATCGCCCGGTAGTACTCCTCGCGGTTGCGCTCATCGCCCCACGCGGGGTCCGACGGCGCGAGGATGAAGTCCTCGATACGACTCTCAGCCGACATGATCGTCCTCCTTCAGGGGAAACAGCTCTTCGACGGTGGCGCCGAGGGCCCGGGCCACCTTCAGCGCGAGGTACACGCTGGGCGCGTAGTCACCCTTCTCGACCGAGACCACCGTCTGCCGGCTCACGCCGACGGCGGCGGCCAGTTCGGCCTGGGTGATGCGCTGGTCGCGTCGCCGCGCCCGCACCGGGTTCTCGTCGCCCTCCACACGACAGAGTCAAGCAACCTTGACATATTGTGTCAAGTATTCTTGTCACTCTTGTCGTTCACCGAGCCGATCGGACGATTCAGTCTCATTCCTGCCCGATTCCGGGCAGATAATTGACACGGCACCGTCGGGCACGGAAGATCGAAGCCGTGCCGGATAGCGATCTCGTCGATCACATCGCGCGGACCACGGGGCTCTCCGCCACCGAGGCCGGGCGTGTCATCGACGACGTCACGGCCTACTACCGGGAACCGGTCGAGGAGTTCGTTCGCCGTCGGCATCGCGACCTGCAGAGCCGCGGCGCCAAGAACGCGGAGATCTTCGCGACCCTCATCGACGAGTTGAGCAGCCGGCTCGTCGCCGCCCCCACTCTCACCGAGCGGCAACTGCGCCGCCTCGTCTACAGCTAGGAGCACCACCCAGCATGTGCGGAATCGTCGGATACATCGGTGGCCAGACGGCCGTGGACATCCTCGTCGACGGACTCACCCAGCTCGAGTACCGCGGCTACGACTCGGCCGGTATCGCCGTGCTCGGGCCGTCCGGCGCGAAGCGCGTCCGCAGCGTCGGCCGCGTCCGCGACCTGGAAGCCGCGCTGCCGAAACGGCTCGCAGGCAAGACCGGCATCGGCCACACCCGCTGGGCCACGCACGGCGCGCCGTCCGAGGCCAACGCGCACCCGCACACTTCCGCCCCCGACGCCCAGGGCAACGAGCGGATCTTCCTGGTACACAACGGCATCATCGACAATGCTCGGGACCTACGACTCCAGCTCGAGGCAGACGGTGTCGAACTCGCCTCGGACACCGACTCGGAGGCCGTAGCCCACCTGATCGCTCGCAGCGGCGCGGAGACCCTCGAGGACGCGGTCCGTGCCACGCTGTCCAGGCTCAGCGGCACCTACGCACTGGCAGTGATCGACACGGAACATCCCGACCGGATCGTCGTGGCCCGTAACGGCTCCCCGCTGATCATCGGCGTCGGCGACAAGGAGATGTTCGTCGCCTCCGACATCTCCGCCGTTGTACGGCACACCAGCCAGGTCGTCCATCTCGACGACGGCGAGTGCGCGACCGTCACCGCTTCCGGCTTCCGCATGTTCAGTGCCGACGACGCCCGGGCCGTTTCGAAGTCCGCCACCTTCGTGGATATCTCGCCTGATGACCTGGAGCTGGGCAATCACAGTCATTTCATGCTCAAGGAGATCGCGGAGCAGCCGAGTTCGCTCGAACGCATGCTGTCCGGTCGGCTGGACGAGCGCTTCGCGACCGCGCGCCTCGACGGTCTGAACCTGGACGCCCAGGCCATGCGCCGGTTCAAGCGCGTGAAGATCCTGGGCTGCGGTAGCGCCTACTACATGGGCCAGTTGGGTGCTTCGGTTATCGAGGAGCTGGCTCGGATCCCCGCGGACGCCGAGCCCGCCAGTGAGTTCCGCTACCGTAACCCGATCATCGAGCCCGACACCCTTTACGTCGCAGTGAGCCAGTCCGGTGAGACCGCGGACACGGCGTTCGCCGTGCAGGAGGTCAAGCGCAAGGGCGGCACCATCGTCGGACTCGTCAACGTGGTCGGCTCGACCATCGCTCGCGAGGTGTCCGGCGGAATCTATCTGCACGCCGGCCCCGAGGTCTCGGTGGCCTCCACCAAGGCCAACACCCACATGGCAGTCGGCTTCGCACTACTCGCACTCGCCCTCGGGCGGGTCCGCGATCTCTCGATCACCGATGGCAAGCGGATCGTCAAGGGCCTCAAGGCTCTCCCGTCGCAGATCGAGGAGATCCTCAGCGCACCCGGCGATGTCGAGGATGCAGCGAAGCTCCTGGCCGAGGCACCGAGCCTGTTCTTCATCGGCCGTGTGCGCGGCTATCCGACAGCCCGCGAGGGCGCACAGAAGTTCAAGGAGGTCAGCTACCGTCACGCCGAGGCCTACGAGGCCTCGGAGCTCAAGCACGGCCCGCTCGCGCTGATCAGTTCCGCGATGCCGACCGTCGCCATCGTCCCGGACGACGAGCTTCTCGACCGGAACATCGGTGCGCTACATGAGATCTCTGCACGCGGAGGACGAATCGTCGCGATCACCAATCCCGACGTCGACCTGCCCGAGGCGGAGGTGACGCTCACCGTGCCGAAGAACGAGCCCGAACTGAATCCGATCCTGCTGATGATCCCCACTCAGCTTCTGGCCTACTACGCCGCCCTGAGCCTGGGACTGAACATCGACCGGCCTCGCAACCTGGCGAAGTCGGTCACCGTCGAGTAGTCAGTCCCGCTTCGGACCCACCCAGACCTGCTGGGCGTTGACGAACTCGTGGATGCCGGCACGGCCCAGCTCGCGACCGTAGCCGGACCGCTTGATGCCACCGCTCGGCAGCCGTGGGTCCGTCTTGACGATGCCGTTGACGCTGACCTGCCCGGCCTCGAGCTCCCGCGCGATGGCCTCGCCGCGTGCCGCTTCGGTCCAGATGCTCGCGGCGAGGCCGTACGGGGTGGCGTTCGCGAGGTCGACGGCGTGGTCGGGGTCGACGGCCGCCATCACCGCGGCGACGGGACCGAAAGTCTCCTCCGCACACGCGGCCATTCCGGGCCGCACTCCGGTCAGCAGCGTGGGCGGGTAGTAGAACCCCGGTCCGTCGGGCAGCGTCCCGCCGAGGAGACAACTGGCGCCCGCCCTCACGGTCTCGGTGACCTGGCGGTGCAGGTTGTCCCGCAGGTCGGCCCTCGCGATCGGGCCGACCTGGGTGTCCTCCTGCCTGGGGTCGCCCATCCGCAGCGCGGCGAGCCGGGTGCGCAGCGCCTCAACGAGGTCGTCGTGCACGGACCGCTCGACGATGATCCGCTTCGCGGCGATGCAAGACTGTCCGGCGTTGATGATCCTGGACAGCGCCAGTACCTCAGCGGCCGCCTCGATGTCGGCGTCCGCCAGCACGATTGACGGGTCCGACCCACCCAGCTCCAGCACCGCGGGCTTGATCTCCGAGGCCGCGACCGATGCCACCGCGGAACCCGCTCGATCGGAGCCCGTGAAGGAGACGGCGCGGATCCGGCGGTCGCGGATCACGCCGGCCACATCGGGCGTCGCCACTGGGAGCGAGGCGAACACCCCGTCGGGTGCGCCGACGGCACGGAAGGCGCCGGCGATGGCGGCAGCGCAGCCGGGGACGTGCGGATCATGCTTCATGACGGCCGTGTTGCCCGCCATGAGCGCGGGCGCGCAGAACCGGAAGGCCAACCAGAACGGAGCGTTCCACGGCAGCACGCCGAGCACCGGGCCGATCGGCAGATACTGCACGTAGCTGGAGGTGGCATCGGACACGACGGCCTCCGCAGTCAGGTACTGCTCGCCGTGGTCGGCGTAGTGCTCGGCGGCCCACGCCGCCTTGTTCACCTCGCCGCGCGCCTCAGTAATGGGCTTGCCCATCTCCTCGGTCATCACGTAGGCGTAATCCTCGACGCCGCGACGTAGTTCAGCGCCCACCGCGCGCAGGAGTCGCGCCCGCTCGGCGAAGCCCGCGCGCCGCCAGTCGTGATAGGCCGTCTCGGCGCGCTCAAGCGTCGCGTCGATCTCGAGGGGGCCCGCGGCTGGGACCTCCCTGATCGATTCGCCCGTCGACGGGTCGATCGCGGTCAGCATCGTCGTCATGGCAGCACCTCCGTCTCAGTTGCGTTCTGCTGCGGCCCTTCGCCGGCCGCCGTGCCCTTCGCCGCCCAGACGGCCGGGCCGCCGGCGCCGTCGTGCACGGCGAAGTCCTCGTCGAGCGTGAAGAAGGACTCGCAGCCGTCATCGGTGATCCGGATGGTGTCCGAGATGCCGACGGTCTTGTCGCCGTCGACGCCCCACATCCACGGGATCACGTGGAAGGTCATGCCCGGCTCCAGCGCGGTGAAGTCGCCCGGGTTGAGGCTGAGGATGTAGCCCTCGTCCCACGACGGCGGGAAGGCTATCCCGATGGAGTAGCCCGACCGGGTGATCAGCCGCGCACCGACGGCGTTGTCCGAGATGATCCGCCGAACCAGCGAGTCGGCGTCGGACACCGTCATCCCTGGCCGCATCAGCGATTTCAGTTCAGCGAGAGCCAGCTTCATCCGCTCCTGCGCCTCGTACATGGTGGGCGAGAGCTCGCCGTTGACCGCGGTGCGCATCAGCGCGGCGTGGTACCGGCGGTAGCAGCCGCCCACCTCGAGGAAGACATGCTCGCCCGGCTCGATGGTGCGACCCTCCCACGTCGCATGACCGATCATCGACCGCGGGCCCGAGGCCACGTACGGCATGACTGCCGGGAACTCCCCGCCGGCGCGGAACATCGCGGCGCTGATCGCCGCCGCCACGTCGTTCTCCGTGTTCCCGGGGACTGCGGCCTCCAGCCCCGCCGCCATGCCGGCCTCCGCGGCGCGGGCGGCCTTGCGCATCACCGCGATCTCGGCGTCGGACTTGGTGGCCCGCCCCGCCTCGACGATGCCGAAGCAGTCCATGAGCACACCGTGCTGGAAGGAGGTGTGCACCCGGTCCTGCTGGTACGCGGGGAAGAAGTAGCTGTTGCGCTCGTAGCCCACGCGCTTGGTCCCGAGGCCGCCCTCCTTGAGGGTGAGCACCAGCTCCTGGATGGCGTCGCCGGTGTCGGGATAGGGGCGGGTGCGCTCCACCCAGGTCCGCGCGATCACGTTGGACTCCTCCATCGCGCGGGTGATCATCACCGGCTCCTCGTCGAGCGGCACCACGAGCGCCTGGAAGAAGGAGTAGCCGGTGGTCTGATAGTCGGTGAGATACATCAGGTTCTCGGGGTCGGTGATCACCACGGCGTCGAGCCCGCGCTTGTCCATCCGCTCCCGCAGCTCGGTCAACCGCCGCTCGTACTCCTCCGGCGGGAAGGTCATATCGTCGCGCCGCTTCATCGCGCCACCTCCGTCACGGCCGCCTCCAGGATGTCCAGGCCCGCGGCGAGGTCCTCGTCGGGGATCGTCAGCGGCGGGATGAGTTTCAGGACGCGCCCTCCGCTGCCGCACGGACCGACGAGGAGTCCGGCGTCGAAACACGCCGCCTGGACGGCCTTGGCGAAGGCCCCGTCGCCGGTGTCCAGAGCCTGCATCATGCCCTTGCCCCGCACCTCCCAATCGCGGTCGGGGTGGGCGGCGGCGAGCCCGGCGAGGCGCTTGCGCATCGTCTCCCCCTTGGCGGCGACGGTGGTCATCAGCTCGTCGTCGGCGAAGTAGTCCAGGGCGACGGTGCCCGCCACCATCGACAGGCCCTGGCCGCGGAAGGTGCCGGTGTGCGCACCGGGCGACCAGTGCGCGTCGACGGCGGGCTTGTTGAGGTTCATGGCGATCGGCGTGCCGTAGCCGCCGAGCCCCTTGGCGAGGGTGATGACATCGGGGTCGAGGTCGTAGCCGTCGAAGCTGAAGTAACTTCCGGTGCGCCCGCACCCCGCCTGGATGTCGTCGATGATGAACAGCGCGCCGGTCTCCCGCGCGAGATCCTGCACCGTGTGCAGCCAGTCGGCGCTCGCGACGTTGACGCCGCCCTCGGCCTGCACGGCCTCCACGAGGAAGGCGGCGGGCGGGGTGTGGCCGCTGGACGGGTCCGCCAGGGCGGCAGCGTAGTCCGCGAGAGCGGTCTTGCCGCCGGGGGCGCTCTCGAAGGGCAGGCGCACCACGTCGCGCAGCGGCACCCCCGCCCACTGCCGGAAGGCGTGGTTGGCGGTGGCGGCGAGCGCCCCGAGCGTCATGCCGTGGAAGCCGTGGCTGAAGGCCACCACCTCGCGGCGGCCGGTGGCGAGGCGGGCGAGCTTGAGCGCTGCCTCCACCGCGTTGGTGCCGGTCGGTCCTGTGAACTGCATGCGGTGGTCCATGCCGCGCGGCGCGAGGATCACGTCGTGGAAGCGGGTGAGGAAGTCGCGCTTGGTGGTCGTGTAGGTGTCGAGGCTGTGGGCCACGCCGTCGGCCTCGAGGAAGTCGATCATGGCGCGCTTCATGTTCGGGTTGTTGTGCCCGAAGTTGAGCACGCCGGCGCCCGCGAAGAAGTCGATGTAGCTCTTCCCAGCCTCGTCCACCTGCCGTGCGTTGGACGCGGAGGCGAAGACGGTGGGGAAGTTCCTGCAGTACCCACGGACTTCCGATTCCCAGTTCTCGAACGCAGCAGTGTCCATGCGAATTCCTTTCGTTCCGTTCGACTCTCTTCGGTCAGGGCGGCTCCGGCGCCCCTGCGAGACCCACCAGCAGGCGCGCCGCGGGATCGAGCAGGGCATCGTCGAAGTCGTATTCGGCGCTGTGCAGCGGCGCCTCGGTGCCGGAGCCGAGGAGCGCGAAGGCCCCCGGGATCCGCTGCAGGTAGTAGCTGAAGTCCTCCGACGCGAGGACGGGCGTCGCGGCAGCCGGCTCGGGCCAGTCCGCGCCGAGCACCGTCGACAGGCGGTCCCGCAGCTCGGCCGCCGGGCCGGGATGGTTGACGGTCGCCCCGTAACGCGCGGTGGTCCGGACGTCGGCACGCACGCCGTGGGCGGCGGCGGTGCCGCCCGCGATCTCGTCGATGAGGGCGAAAACCCGGGTGCGGGCCGCGTCGTCGGCCGCACGCACGCTTCCCGCGAGCCGGGCCGTGCCCGGGGTGACGGTGGCGGCACTGTCCGCGCGCAGGGAGGTCACGGCCACCACGGCTGCCTGCTGCGGCGAGGTGCGGCGCGCGACGATCTGCTGCAGCGCGACCACGACCGCGGCGGCGGCAAGCACCGGGTCACGGGTGGCCTCGGGCTGCGAGGCGTGGCCGCCCCGGCCGATCAGCTCGACCTCGAAGGTCCCGTTGGCCGACATCACGGGTCCGTCGGGGCAGAGGACGCGACCGAGGGGCATGCCGGGCCAGTTGTGCCAGCCGAAGACGACATCGACGCCGTCGAGTGCACCGTCGGCGATCATGCCGCGCGCACCGTGCCCGCCCTCCTCGGCGGGCTGGAACAGCAGGGTGACCGGGCCAGGAAGGCTCGATTCGTGGGCGTGGAGCCACCGGGCAACGGCGAGCAGGGCGGCAGTGTGGCCGTCGTGCCCGCACGCGTGCATGACGCCGTCGGTCGCGGAAGCGTACGGCAGGCCCGTCGCCTCGCGGATAGGCATGGCGTCGATGTCCGCGCGCAGCGCGACATGCCGGCCGGTCGCGGTCGGGGAGAGGCGGACGACGGTGCCCGTGTCCGCGCAGGGCCGCCACGCGAGACCGATCGCGTCGAGTTCGGCGCGCACGGCCGCGGCGGTGGCGTGCTCCGCCCAGGCGAGCTCAGGGCGGCGATGAAGTTCGCGTCGGAGTTCGGTGGCCCGGGCAACGGTCTCGGCCCAAGAATCGTTCATCGGACCTCCTCGGATGGGTGTCCGTTTCGGTCCTGACCAACGTACCGCGATCCGACGGAAGGCGCACGGACGTCACCCGAACGACGGATCTGCCCGGGTCCGCGATGCATCCGCGTGAATCCGCGTGGGGCACGGGAAGCACGGCACGCGGATCCGCGGGCCGCCGCCCGAGCTGAACCCGCGTGCGGCACCTGCGCGTCGCGCAGGTGCCGCACCGTCGACGAGACCGCAGCACTGCTACGGATCGCCCCGTCGATGGTCCGACTGCGCCGACATCCTGCGCTGCAAGAGATCCGCGGCGCCCACTAGAGGCTGCGCGCGATCAGTTCCTTCATGATCTCGTTGGTGCCGCCATAGATCTTCTGCACCCGTGCGCCCGCGTAGAGCTGAGCGATGGGGTATTCCATCATGTAGCCGTAGCCGCCGAAGAGCTGCAGCACCTTGTCGACGACGCGGCACTGCATGTCGGTGGCCCACAGTTTCGCCATGGACGCGGTCGCGGCGTCGAGGGTGCCGTCGATGGCGCGTCCGATGCAGTGGTCGATGAGCGTCCGGCCGGCGAAGACCTCGGTCTTGGCTTCGGCGAGCACGAATTTCGTGTTCTGGAAATCGGCGATCGGACGGCCGAAGGCCTTGCGCTCCTTGGTGTACGCGATGGCCTCGACCACGGCTTTCTCCGCCGCGTCGACGCCGCCGATGGCGATGCTCAGCCGCTCGCGGGGGAGCTGGCGCATCAGTTGGTAGAAGCCTTGGCCCTCCACGCCGCCGAGCAGGTTCTCCACCGGGACGCGCATGTCGGTGAACGAGAGCTCGCGGGTGTCCTGCCCGTGCTGTCCGATCTTCTTGAGGACGCGCCCGCGCTCGAAGCCGGGCAGGTCCTTCGTCTCCGCGACGATGAGGGAGATCCCCTTGGCACCCTGGCTCGGATCGGTCTTAGCCACGATGATCAGCAGATCGCAGTGACTGCCGTTGGAGATGAACGTCTTCGAACCGTTGATGACGTACTCATCGCCCTCGCGGACCGCGGTGGTGCGCACGGCCTGCAGGTCCGAGCCGGTACCGGGCTCCGTCATCGCGACGGCCAGCACGGCTTCGCCCGCGGCCGCCTTCGGCAGCCACCGCGTCTTCTGTTCCTCGGTGCCGCAGTCGTCGATGTAGTGCGCGCAGATTGTGGAGTGCACGCCGTAGCCGAAGGCACCGTCGCCGGAGAAGACCAGCTCCTCTAGCACGACGGTGTCGTGCCCGAAGTCGCCGCCGGTGCCGCCGAGAGACTCAGGCAACTCGGTGCAGAGCAGCCCCGCGGCTCCCGCCTTGTTCCAGAACTCGCGGTCCACCTGGTGCTGCTCGGCCCACCGCTCCTGGTTCGGTGTGGCCTCACGGCGGAAGAACTCGGCGGCGTGCTTGCGCAGTTCCGTGTGCTCGGGAGTCTCCCAGACGGGGTGATAGTCGGGGAACAGTGCGGTCATGGGCAGTCTCTTCTCTTCAGCGCTCGAGCGGACAATACATTCGTATAGTCCACGATGCGTTTGTATCGCGCAAGGCCTCAGCCGCTAGGATCACGCAGGTGGAAGGGACACCAGCGGCCGGCCTCCCCGCGGCGAACGACGACCTGACCGCGAAGGCACGGATCCGCAACGCCGCGCTCGAGCTGTTCGCCGCACACGGGACGAGCGCCGTCTCGCTGCGCGCCGTCGCCGCGCGAGCCGGGGTCACCGTCGGACTGGTGCAACACCACTTCACGACGAAGGACGGCCTCCGGACCGCCGTCGAGGAGCAGATCGTCGAATACCACGCGCAGGCGATCGCCCGTGTCCCCGACGAGGGAGCGCCCGCCGACGTCGCGGCGGCCCGGGACGCCTCCGTCCGCGAGATGCTCGCCCGGCACCCCGCGGTCGTCGACTACCTCCGTCGGTCCTTCCTCGACCCGACGGGCTCACCGCTCCTGATCCGGCTCACCGAACTGGGCCGCAGCGAGGTCCTCCGCCTGCGCACCGCGCACCTCGCCTCCACCGAGCGGCCGGAATCCGACCAGGTGATCGCGATGATGGTCCGCCAGATGGGCACGCTGTTCCTGCAGCCGCTCGTCGACGCGATGTGGGAGCACCTGCGCGAGCCGGGCGCACCGTCGGACGACAAACCTCGACTGTCGGTGAGCACCGAGCCCGCGGGGCCGCACCGCCCCGACGTGTGACCAAGACGAGGTCACAGCGGCTTCAACCTCAGCATCGACTCAGGTTGGGCGCGGTAATCTGATGGGCGATGTCCGAGACAACTCTTCCCTATCTGCCCATCTCGACGCGCAAGCTGATGGGGTGGTCGCGCACCACCCCGATCGAGGGGCACGTGCTGTCCACCCCCGACGTGGACCAGATCGCCCAGGCCGTCGCCGTCGTGGCCGACGCCGAGGTCGACAAGCCCGCCTACCTGCGACGCGGCGTGATCGCGCGCGGGCTGGGCCGCTCGTACAACGAGTCGGCGCAGAACTCCGGCGGCCTCACCATCGACATGACGCCGCTCAGCGCGATCCACGCGATCGATGCCGAGAACGCGATCGTCGATGTCGACGCAGGTGTCGACCTCGACACCCTGATGAAGGCGGCCCTGCCCTACGGCCTGTGGGTGCCCGTCCTCCCTGGCACGCGCCAGGTGACGATCGGCGGTGCCATCGCGCACGACATCCACGGCAAGAGCCACCACTCGACCGGCAGCTTCGGCAACCAGGTCGCCGAGATCACCCTGCTCGTGGCCGACGGCCGCATCCTGACGCTGGCCCCGAAGGGCACGCCGGACGACCCGAAGGGCGAGCTGTTCTGGGCCACCGTCGGCGGCATCGGCCTCACCGGCATCGTGCTGCGCGCCAAGCTGAACATGCAGCGCACCGAGACCGCCTACTTCAAGGCGGACGGCTGCACGACCGCCAATCTCGACGAGACGATCGACCTGCACCTGAACGGCTGGGAGGAGGGCGCCGAGTACGCCTCCGGCTGGTTCGACTCGATCTCCAAGAAGAAGCTCGGCCGTGGCAGCTTCTCCAAGGGCAACCTCGCGAAACTCGAGGACCTGCCTGACAACCTGGCCAAGGACCCGCTGAAGTTCGACGCACCGTCCCTCGTGACGCTGCCCGACATCTTCCCGCACGGCCTGGCGAACAAGTTCGATTTCTCCCTGCTCAGCGAGGTGTACTACCGCACGGGTGCCACCTACCAGGGCAAGATCCAGAACCTGACGAAGTTCTACCACCCGCTGGATCTGTTCGGGGACTGGAACCGCGCCTACGGGCCGAAGGGCTTCCTGCAGTACCAGTTCGTGGTGCCGCCCGGGAACGAGGACGAGTTCAAGCAGATCATCGTCGACATCCAGGCCTCGGGTCACGTCAGCTTCCTCAACGTGATCAAACTCTTCGGCGACGGCAACGACGCGCCGCTGAGCTTCCCGATGCGCGGCTGGAACGTCTGCGTGGACTTCCCCATCAAGAAGGGCCTGCACGAGTTCGTGACCGAGCTCGACCGGCGCGTTCTCGCCATGGGCGGCCGCCTGTACACCGCGAAGGACTCACGCACCACCGCGGAGATGTTCCACGCCATGTACCCGCGGGTCGACGAGTGGATCGCCACCCGTCGCCGGATCGACCCGACGGGCGTCTTCATGTCCGACATGGGCCGCCGCCTCGAGCTCGCCTAAGCCTCACGACCGCAAGGAACCAAGACATATGAAGAACGCCGTGGGCGTCCCCCAGTCCCTGCTGCTGCTCGGCGGCACCTCCGAGATCGGCCTATCGATCGTCGAGGAGTACCTCGCCAAGAGCCCGATGCGCGTCGTGCTCGCCGCGCTGCCGAACGACCCGCTGCGCGAGCAGGCCGTCGCGCAGGTCGAGGCCGCCGGCGCCACGTCGGTCGAGGTCATCGACTTCGACGCGACCGACTTCGACGGTCACCAGAAGACCATCGACGCCGCCTTCTCCGGTGGCGACATCGACGTCGCGATCGTGGCCTTCGCCCTCGACTTCGACGCCGAGGAGCTCTGGCAGAACCAGCGCAAGGCCGTGCTCCTCGCGCAGGTCAATTACACGGGCGCCGTTTCCGTCGGCGTGCTCCTGGGCCAGAAGATCAAGGAGCAGGGCCACGGCCAGATCATCGCGATGAGCTCCGTCGCCGGCCTGCGCCCGCGCCGCAGCAACTTCGTCTACGGCTCCTCCAAGGCCGGCTTCGACGGCTTCTACCTCAACCTGGGCCAGGCCCTGGAGCCCTTCGGCGGCTCCGTCCTCGTGGTCCGCCCGGGCATGGTGCGCACCAAGTTCTCCGCGCACGTCAAGGAGGCGCCGCTGACGATCGACAAGGACGTCATCGCCACCCTCGCCGTCGACGCCGCGATCAAGGGCAAGTCGCTGATCTACGCGCCCGCACCGTGGGGCTTCGTCAGCTTCGGCCTGAAGAACATCCCGCAGCCGATCTTCAAGAAGCTCCCGATCTAGGGGGCGCGTCCGATTCTCGGCACCACCCTTTACGCTGGCCCGCGTGACTGACACGCGCACCGTCGACGCCCCCGAGGCCCCCGCCCGGGGGCGGGACCTGGCCCTCGACCTCGCCGCCGCCGCGATCCTCGCGGCGGCGGTCGGCGTCGTCGGGTGGTTCGCCATCAGCTCCGTCGAGTGGCCCGCGTACAGCAGCTCCAACGTCACCCGCGCGTTCTCGACCGTCTTCCAGGTGATCGCGATCGTCGTGCTCGCCGGCTGCGCCGTGCTCCTGTCCCGAGCCGTACCGGCCTGGCAGGCGCGCCTGGCCCGCCTGCTCTCCTTCGCGACGGTAGCCGGATTCGTCACCGTCACTCTGGCCCTACCGCTCGGCGGCACCAAGCTCTACCTCGGCGGCATCTCCGTCGACCAGCAGTTCCGCACCGAGTACCTGACCCGCTTCACCTCGTCGCCGCGGCTGGCCGACATGACCTACATCGACATGCCGCCGCTGTACTCCCCCGGCTGGTTCTGGCTGGGCGGGCGCTTCGCGAAGCTCTTCGGCCTCGAGGGCTGGGCGGCGTTCCAGCCCTGGTCGATCGTCTCGCTGGCCGTCGCCGCCGCCGTCGCGCTGGCCCTGTGGCTCACCGTCGTCGGGCCCGCCCGCGCGATCGCCGCGACGCTCGCCACCACCGTCGCGATGCTGCTCTACGGCTCCGCCGAGCCCTACGGCGCCGCAGTCGCGATCCTGCTGCCGCCCGCGCTGATCGTCGCCTGGACCGCCATCCTCCGCGGCCGCCGCGGGGCGCTCGTTCTCGTGGGGGTGTACCTCGGCATCGCGGTGTGGTTCTACACGCTGTACCTGGGCGTCGCGGCGTTCACCATCGTGCTGATGGGCCTGATCGCGCTGGTCGCCGCCTGGATCCGCAAGCGCCGGTTCGAGTGGCGCTACCCCGCGCGGGTCGCGGCGATGGGCCTCATCGCCATCGCGATCGGACTCCCCGCGTACGGGCCGTTCCTCCTGCGCGTTGCCCGCGACGGCACCGACTCCAAGGGCTCCGCGTTCCACTACCTCCCCGAGCAGGGTTCCGTTCTCTCGCTGCCGATGCTGCACTTCACGCTGCTCGGCGCGCTCGGCATGATCGGCGTGATCTGGGTCCTGGTGAAGGTCCGCTCCAGCCTGTCCGCGCAGGCGCTCGGCCTCGGCATCGCAGGCGCGTACCTGTGGGCGATCCTCTCGATGGCCGCCTCCCCCGCCGGCACCACGCTCCTCGGCTTCCGCACCGAGCCGGTGCTGCACATCCTGCTCGCCGCCGCCGGCGCGCTCGGCGCGGTGACGATGGTCGGCGCGCTCGGCGACGGCTACCCGCGCTACCGCGACGCCGGGGTCGTGCTCGGCGTGCTCGCCGCGATCGGTGTGGCGCAGACGATCCCGGCGCAGCTGGCCGGGGAGATCGCCGTCGCCTACTCCGATACCGACGGCCACGGCGAGCGTGGCGACCGCCGGCCCGCGGGCGCGGAATCGTCGTACAAAGACGTGGACGCCGCCATCCTGGCCGCGACGGGCAGGCCGCGGACCGACACCGTCGTGCTCACGGCCGATTACGGCTTCCTCGCGATCTACCCGTACTGGGGCTTCCAGAACCTCACGTCGAACTACGCGAACCCGCTGGCGCACTTCACCGCCCGGTCCGCGGCGATCGAATCGTGGGCGAAGCTGGAGACGCCGGACGAGCTGGTCAAGGCCCTCGGCGAGACGCCGTGGCGCGCCCCGGACGCCTTCGTCTTCCGACGGTCCGCCGACGGCCTCTCGCTGCGCCTCGCCGAGGACGTCTACCCCAACGACCCGAACGTGCGCCGATACACCGTCGTCTTCCCCGAGAAGCTGTTCGAGGACCCGAGATTCGCCGTCACCGAGACGGGCCCGTTCGTCGTGATTGTGAGGAAGTGACCATGTCTCTGTCCCGTTCCGTGCGCGACCTGATGCAGCGCCGCAGCCTGCTGCCCGACTCCGTCGATGCCGCGCTCTCCGGGAAGGGCCGGACACTGCGCGGCCTGCGGATCGTCGTGACCGGGGCGTCGGCGGGCATCGGCCGGGAGGCCTCCCTGCAGCTCGCCGAGCGCGGCGCCCACGTCATCGCCGTCGCGCGGCGCGAGCGAGAGCTCGAGGAGCTGTGCGCCCTGACCGGCGGCGAGTACCGGGTCTGCGACCTGACGGACACCTCGTCGATCGACGGTCTGCTCACCGACCTCGGCGAGGTCGACGTGCTGGTTAACAACGCCGGCCACTCCATCCGGCGGACCATCGCCGACTCCACCGAGCGCTTCCACGACTACCAGCGCACGATGAACCTCAACTACTTCTCCGCCGTGCAGCTCTCACTGGGCGTGCTGCCGGGGATGATCGAGCGCGGCCGCGGGCAGATCGTCAACGTGTGCACGTGGGGCCTGCTCGCGAACACGTTCCCCAAATTCTCCGCGTACGCCGCGTCGAAGAGCGCACTCGCGATCTTCGGTCGCAGCCTGAACGCCGAGCGTCCGCACCCCGGCGTCCACGCGACCAACGTCTACTTCCCGCTGGTCCGCACCGAGATGATCGCGCCCACGGCGGAGTACTCCGGGGCCTCCGCCCTCGAGCCTGACGAGGCCGGCCGATGGATCGTCCGGGCGATCACGCACCAGCCCGTCGAGGTCTCGCCCGCGGCGCTGCGCGCCGTCCTGCCGGTGATGGACCTGCTGTCGCCGGGGACCACCGACCGGACGATCTCCTCGCTGACCTGACCCGCGCCCGCAGCCATCGCGGCCCTTACCCGACGTAACTTTGATTTGCCTCACCTAAGGTGCGCGGTACGCTTCGGCCCGTGATGAAACGATCCTTCGCCCGCCGGCTCGCGCCCGCGGTCGTCCTGCTGGCCGCCACCGTCGGCCTGAGCGCCTGCTCGAACTCGAACGACGATGCCAAGACCCCGGGCAACACCGAGGTCGCGACCGGCGGCGAGCGCTTCGGCACCGCCGACGCCGAGACGGCCAAGCTCGGCACCGACGCGGCTCCCGGCGTCTTCCCGCGCACCATCAAGCACGCGCGCGGCGTGACCGAGATCCCGAAGAAGCCCGAACGCGTCGTCGTGCTCGACAGCGGCGAGCTCGATTCCGTGCTCACCCTCGGCATCAAGCCCGTCGGCATGGTGGTCACCGACGGCGCCAGCCCGATCCCGACCTACCTCGCCGACAAGGTGCAGGGCGTCGAGACCGTCGGCAAGAACACGAGCCTGAACCTCGAGGCCATTGCCAAGCTCAAGCCCGACCTCATCCTGGGCAGTCAGCTGCGCGTGGACAAGCAGTACGACCAGCTCTCCGCGATCGCGCCGACCGTCTTCTCCATTCGCCCCGGCTTCCCGTGGAAGGAGAATTTCCGGCTGATCGGCGCCGCACTGGGCGAGGAGACCAAGGCCGTCGACGCGCTCAACTCCTACGCGGACAACGCGAAGGCGCTCAGCGCGAAGTTCACCGGCCAGAAGCCCACCATCTCGCTCGTCCGGTTCATGCCGAACCGACTGCGGCTGTACGGCAACAAGTCGCTCATCGGCGTGATCCTGCAGGACGCCGGTCTGCCGCGCGCCGGCAACCAGGGCGTCGACGAGCTGGCCACCGAGATCTCGCTGGAGAACCTCTCGCAAGCCGACGGCGACTACATCTTCTACTCGAGCTACGGCAAGCCGGAGAACACCGGCGAGACCGCGGCGCTGGCGAACCCCGCGTGGTCGCAGCTCAGCGGCGTGCAGAAGGGCAAGGCCTTCCGCGTGGACGACGACGTCTGGTACCTGGGCCTCGGCCCGACCGGCGCCAACCTCATCGTCAAGCAGTTGGGCGAATACCTGGCGAAGTAGGCGGCACCAGCGTTCGGCGGCGGCACGCAGCCGCCGTCGAACGGTTACCAATGTTACGTGTGTTGTTCATGTGTCTCATGGGGCTCGTGGTTAGGGTCTCTACCCATGACCACACGCCGGGGATTTCTGCGCGCGGGCGCCGTCGCCGCGCTCGCCACCGCAACGACGGCCGCCACCGGCCGCATCGCGCACGCACTACCCGGCAGCACCATCGCCGGGAACATCGCCGGCACCACCCTGGAGCGGGTCAGCGTGCCCGGTCAGGCCCGCGCCGGCGGCTACCGCCCGCTGGTCGACGGTGCCGGCTGGCCCCTCTACGTGCGGCAGGAGCTCGCCACCGCCGGCGGCACCCGCGAGGCCGTCCGGGCGCCGCTCGCCTCGTTCGTGCAGCTCACCGACATGCACATCGTCGACGCGCAGAGCCCCGCCCGGTTCGAATTCGTCCACCCTTTCCAGGCGTCGGCCTTCCGCCCGCAGGAAACGCTGACCACCCAGGGCGCGGTCTCCCTCGTCGAGCGGATCAACGCGATCGCCGCGGGACCGTTCACCGGCCGGGCGTTCGACTGCGTGATCACCACCGGCGACAACACCGACAACCGCGAGTTCGCCGAGCTGAGCTGGTTCCAGACGGTGCTCTCGGGCGGCACCCTCGTGCCGAACACCGGCGCCCCCGACCGCTTCGAGGGCCTGCAGGCGCACGGCGCCGCCCTGTACTGGCAGCCCGAATCGCCGTACTGGGACCTGTACAAGGACAAGGGCTTCCAGCAGATCCCCGGCTTCCTCCGCGCCGCCATCGGCGCGCACACCAGCCCCGGCCTACGGATGCCCTGGTACGCCGTGGTCGGGAACCACGACGACAGCCTGCTCGGCACACTGCCCAACGGCATCGCCGACTGGCTCTACCTCTCGCCGGTGAAGCTCGACATCCCGCACACCGACCCCGCAGCTCTGGCCATCGCCCGCGCGCTCACGACGGATCCGGCGCAGGTCGGGCCGATGCTCACTCAGCTCAAACTCTCCGGGCCGGTGATCCCCGCGACCGTCGACGCCAAGCGGGCCCCGTTCAGCCCCCGCGACTTCGTACGCCGGCACTTCGACCCCGCGGTGACCGGCCCCGGCCCCGTCGGGCACGGCTTCTCCAGCCCCGACGGCCCCACCTGGTACACCTTCCAGATCGCGCCCGGCGTACTCGGCATCGCCCTCGACACCACCAACAACCTGGGCATCGCCGAGGGCACCATCGGCGAGAAGCAGCTCGCCTGGCTGGTCGCGCAGCTCACGGCCCACCCGGATCAGCTGGTCATCGTCTTCAGCCACCACACGTCGACGTCGATGTCGGCCAAGCTCCCCGACCCCGAGGAACCGGGCGAGAAGCAGTACGACGGCGGCGTGGTCGTGAAGACGCTCACCGACCACCCGAACGTGATCGCCTGGGTGAACGGGCACACCCACAAGAACGAGATGCTCCCGCACACGGGCCCCACGCCGAAGCAGAGCTTCTGGGAGATCAACACCGCCAGCCACGTCGACTTCCCGCAGCTGGCCCGCATCATCGAGGTCGCCGACAACCGCGACGGCACGATCAGCCTGTTCACGCCGCTCATCGAAGCGGCCAGCCCCGCAACGGCGAACCCGTCGGACCTCAGCGCGAAGGGTCTCGCCAGCCTCTACCGCGAGCTCGCCTACAACGACATCCACCGCGACGACGCGCTCCTCGGCGCCGCCGCCGACCGCAACTGCGAGCTGCTCCTCACCCACCCGCTGCGGTGACGCGCGTGTCGCCGGCGCCGCGTCGACGTCCCGCGCGCCGCACCGCGCCAGAAGAAGGCCCCGCGGCAGGTGCGATGCTGGGAGCATGCAGGAGTTCGAGCCCGCTGTCCTCTATCACGTCAGCTCCTCGAGGAACCGTGCGTCGATCGCCGCGCACGGCCTCGACGTGCGATACATGGGTGCTGCGCGCGGCATCGCAGGGAGCGACCACCCCGAACAGGATGGATGTTTCATCGCCCTCGGCGAGTATGAGATGCGGTGGTTCGTCCGCATGAACAACACCGGCGGGCCCGTCGACGTCTGGGCGGTCAGCGGCCTCGATCGCTCGGCCCTCGTGGTCTCGCCCGAGAACCACCATTACATGCCCGCAGTGATACCAGCGTGCCAGCTCACGCTCGTCCACGAGGACATCGCGCCGGGCGGCTGGGACGGCGACGGGAGTTAGAGGCCGCGGGCGGCGAGGGCCTCGCCGAGCAGATCCGCATCGCGGATCAGCCGGACCAGCACCGTCGGGAGGACGCGGACCAGCGAGGCGCGCTGCCCCCGCGCCCACGCCGCCTCGCGGGTCTCCCGGACAACGGCGATCACCGTCGGGATGGAGCGGATCGTCAACGCGATCAGCAGCTCCACGCGCCAACCCAGGATCCGCCCCGCAAGCGCCGCGAGGTCCGTCGCGCGGGTGGTGAAGACCAGCAGGTTGCCCGCCAGCACGCCCACCACGAGCTGCCCGACGGGACCGACGGCTGCACGCGCACCGTCGGACAGGCCCTGACTGAGCAGGTAGAAGACAGTGAGCACCACCGTGAAGAGCAGCGCCGGGCGCAGGGCCCGCCACAGGTGCACCGGGCGCAGTCGGGCCACCGGGAACAGCGCGGCGACGACGAGCGCCGAAGTCGCGAGCGGCACCGGCCGCGGGAGGATCGCCAGAAAGGTCACCAGCGCGAGCATCGCCAGCAGCTTCACCGCGGCCGGCGCGCGGTGCAGCGGGGAGTCGCGGGGGACGTAGCGGCCCAGCATCAGCGGGCCGCCAACTCGCGGTAGAAGGCGATCGACTCGGCGGGCGGCCCGTCGTGGACGAGGGCACCGTCGTCCATGACCAGCACGCGGTCGAAGTCGTCGAGCATGTCGAGGTGGTGCGTGAGCAGGACGACCTGCTGATCCAGCGCGGCGATCCGGTCCCGGACCTTGAGCACGTTGCGCAGGTCGAGCAGGGTCGTCGGCTCGTCGCAGACGAGGATCTCCGGGTCGGTGACCAGCACCGACGCGAAGGCGAGCATCTGTTTCTGCCCCGAGCTGAGCAGCTGCGCGGGGGCGTCGGCGTGGTCGGCGAGGCCGAATTCGGCGAGTACCGCCATTACCCGATCAGTATCGACGGGCCGCCTGCGCCCGCGGCCCGGCGGGCGCAGCGACAGCGCGACGTCCTCCGCGGGCGTGGGCATGACGATCTGCGCGGAGGCGTCGGCGAACATGAAGCCCACCTTCCGACGCACCTCGGATCGCTTCTTGCGCACGTCCAGGCCCAGGGTTTCGACGGTGCCGCCGTCCGGGACGACGAGGCCGTTGAAGGTGCGCGCGAGCGTCGACTTGCCGGAGCCGTTGGCGCCGATGATCCCGATCCGCCGCTCGGTCAGTTCCGCCGTGATGCCCCGCAGGACGGGGCGCTCGTCGTAGGCGTGATGAACATCGTCGAGCCGGATCATGCTCTCTGCTTGGTGGCGATCGCCGGGTAGGCCCGCGCCACCGTCACCACCACCAGCGACGTGACTACCACCTTGATCAGGTCGCCAGGGACGAATTGGAAACCCAGCGTGAGCTTGGCGAACAGGCCCGAGCCGGTGCGCCAACCCAGCCACGGCAGGCCGATGACGTAGACGACGAGCACCAGCCCGATGATGTTGGCGAGGCCCACCGTGAAGGGATTCGAGCGGCCCCACTTGTCGACGAGCCAGCCGGTCACCAGGGCCCCGACGATGCCACCGATGAGGAAGCCGCCCGTCGGACCGGTGAGCACCGCCAGGCCGCCGCGGCCGCCCGCGCCGATCGGCAGGCCCACAACGATGAGCAGCACGTAGAGCGCCACCGAGGCCCCACCCCAGGGGAAGCCGAGCAGCGACGCCGCGAGCATGAACCCCAGGGTCTGCAGGGTGATGGGCGCGATGCCGCTGATCGTGATGGTGGGCATCGCGAGCACCGCGGTGAGGGCGGTGAAGACGGCGACGAGGGCGAGATCGCGCGGCGTCGCGCGATACGTGGCGGCGTTGAACACGGTTCAAGAAGTATCGGGGCGCTCGGCTAGAGTCAAGTCCGTGGCCATCAACCGCTCCGACGTCCTGACGTCCGCGATCGGCGTCCTCGACCGGTCGGGCCTGCCGGACCTGACGATGCGGCGCGTGGCGGCCGACCTCGGCGTCGCGCCGGGAGCGCTGTACTGGCACATCCCGAACAAGCAGTCGCTGCTCGCCGCGATCGCCGACACCATCCTCGCCGACCCCGCGCTGGCAGCGGCGGCCTCGAAGTCGCGGATGCGCTGGGACCGCCAGCTCACCGGCTACGCCCACGCGCTGCGCGCGGTGCTGCGCAAGCACCGCGACGGCGCGGAGGTCGTCTCCGCGTCCCTCGCCTCGCAGCTCGGCACCAGCAACCTCCAGTCGCAGATCGCGGAGATCGCGGCCGCAGCCGGTGCCCGGCCCGTCGACGCGAGCGCCGTCGCCCTGACACTGACGCACTTCGTCGTGGGCTTCACCTTCGAGGAACAGACCCGGGAGGCGATGGCCCGAGCGGGGGCCGCCGCGGGCGAACTGGACCAGACCGCCACCGACCGGGCCTTCGCCGGCGGCGTCGACCTCATCATCGACGGGCTGCGCGCCCGCACGACCGCGCCGGCCTAAGGCTGGTCCCGCGCGCCGGCGCCGGCGTGAGCCGAGTCCTCGTCGGACGTTCGAGCGCGCGCCACGTCCTGTGGTCTGGGAGGCGCCCCGGTCAGGACAGGTCGACCGCGCGATCCACCGCATAGCCGTACCCGGCGATCCCGAATCCCGCGATCACGCCGGCGGCGATGGGCGAGACGTAGGAGTGGTGCCGAAAAGACTCTCGCGCGTGGACGTTGGAGATATGCACCTCGATGATCGGCACCTCCGGGATCACCAACGCATCGGCGACCGCGACTGAAGTATGTGTCCATGCTGCCGGATTGACCACTATCGCGGAGAAGCTTCTTTCGCGCGCGACGTCGTGGATCCACCCCACCAGCTCGGCCTCGTCGTTGGTCTGCCGAACCTCTACCTCCGCGCCTCGCGCGGCGGCTGCTCGCCGACAAACGTCGACGACGTCGGTGTACGAATTCTGCCCGTAGACCTGCGGCTGCCGCACGCCCAACATGTTCAGATTCGGTCCGTTCAGCACCAGAATGCGGGCTCCCATGGAGCCAGAATAGCCCGGGGCAGATCAAAGAAATGGGATACATGTCCCACGCCATGCGCATCCGCCCCGTGGATCATGTAATCTCCCAGTATTCGCAATCTGGAAGGGAGGGCCCAATGACAACGTTCGCGGCCAAATTGAACCGACTTTTCGAGGTCGTGCATCCCGCGGACCGGGGACCCTATACCTCCTCGGAGTTCTGCAGGATGGTCGAGGAGAGCGGCGGCAAGCTGTCCGTTCCCTATCTGTCGCAGCTGCGCTCGGGCCGAAGCTCGCGCCCCGCGTACGACATGGTGGCGTCCATCGCGCAGACCTTCGGCGTCCGCGCCGAGTACTTCTCGGACCCGCTCTACGAGCGTGAGGTCCTGGGCGACCTGGAGCTGACCCGCGAGTTGCGCGAGTCGGGCATGCTCGAGATGGCGCGCCGTTCGACGAAGCTCTCGGCGGACCGTCGGGCAGCGCTCGCCGGCCTCCTCGCCGAGCTCGAGGCGGAGGACGACAAGGCTTAGGCCGTACACCTCTCCGGGCCTCTGGCCCGCCGGGCCGGGAGCGGCCCACCGGGGCTCAGCGCACCCGCTCCAACAGGGGCGACGGGGTGTGCTGGGCCCTTTTCGTCACTGCGGCCGTCCAGCGCGAGGTCCGCCAGCCCGACGGGGGCTCCAGGTCGACGGCGTGCACGGAGCCGTACGGCGCCTCACGATCCAGCCACAGCGCCACCGCTGCGGCGCGATCGACCGGAGACGCGTCGGACAGCTTCCCGGCGCCGGGGCTCGCCAGCATCGCCCAGCCGTCGAGCACGACAACGGCACGCGCCTCCGCCGTCTCGACCCAGCCGCCACCCGGCCGCACGACAGCCTCAAGGTCGGGAAACAGCTCTTTGACCTGCTCGTACGCCGGCCGGAAGTGCAGCCACTCCCGCGCCGAGATCAGGATCGAGGCGAGCCACGAGGCCATCAGCACCAGCGTCCAGCTCGCGAACGCGGCGTCCAGCATGAACCGGTTCAGCCGGAGCACCCACACACCCACCTGGAGCTGCTGAAGCAGGACGCCGCCGGCGATCACGTTCGCGACCGCGACGATCGCGAGCAGGACCCCGCCCAGCGCCAGGAGCCGCAGCTGCGCGCGGCGCACCCGGCTGCGCTTGGACACCCGCCACGTCGACACGGCCACGACCAGGGCCGTGGCGCCGAGGCAGGTGTAGACCAGCGCCGTCTCGACCGCGAGTCCGAAGCCGGCGCCGAAGCCCAGCCCCGTCGGGTCGCCGAGGCGGCCGAGGACCGAGCCCGTCACAGTCACCACGCCGACCAGAACGAGCGGCGAGGACCAGGCCGTGAGCCTGGCCCGGCTGAGTCGCCCGTCGAGCGCGAAGGCGAAGACCAGGGCGCCGTAGCAGGCCACGAGCAGCAGGACCCGCTCGACGGTCACCACCTCGTACTCGGACAGGCCCAGCCGTCCCAGCGCCTCGATGGACACCGGAGTGTCGATGGTGACCATCAGTGCGAGCGCGATGGCGGTGAGCAGAGCGCCGCCCGCCGGGGGGTTCCGGTTCGTCTGCCACCGGCTGAATCTTTCCAGCGCCCCGAGCCAGAGGATCGGTGCGACGAGCGACGCGATCATCCGAGCAGTTCGTCGACCACCGAGTCGACACGGGCGATCGTGTGCCCGGCCTTCACGCGACGCACGAGCAGCGTGGCGAAGGACTCCGCCTCGGCCTCGCACCGCGCGGCCCGGCCGCTGTCGGGATCGGAGGAGCAGCCCTGCTCGTGGCCGAGCACCAAGTGGCCGAGTTCGTGCGCGAGCGTTTGCTCGAAGGTGGCGACGCCGCTGGAGACCACCAGCAAGTCGCGTTCGTCAGAGCGCAGCCACATCCCGAAGACGCCGACGGGCAGCGTCATGCGCTGCACGTCGATCCGTCGGCCGAGATGCTCGGAGTAAGCGGCGACCACTTCGGCGACGGTCTCCGGACCCGATCCGGACCGCGGGGTCACCGCACGCACGACAGCGCGGACTGCGCGTGTCGGCCGGTCGGATCCCCTCATGACCGAAACGATACGTCGGTTCGTCGGCTCGTTGTACACCAAGCCGCTCATAGAACCGGTTCGCCCGGATTCCGCCAGGTCGCGACGTCTAGACTCGCGGGGTGCCCGAACCGTCCGACGCTGCCCGCACCGTCCGCTCCACGGCCCGGACCGCCGCACTCACCGGCGTGCTCGGAGTGCTGTTCGCGCTGCTCACGCCCTTCATGCCGGTCCAACAGACCACCTCCGCGTTGGACTGGCCGCAGCGCGGATCGCTCGAGGCCGTCACGGCGCCGCTCATCTCCTACGTGCCCGACAGGATCGACGTCACCATCCCCTGTTCCGCGGTGAGCGGACTCCCCGGTGGTGTCGGGACCCTGGTCGCGACGGGCCCCGTCGACTCGCCCGACACGGTCCGACGGGGCATGACCATCAGCGTCACCACACTCGCCGACCAGCGACGCATGCTGGAGGTGGTGGTCCGTAACACCCCCCTACTCGCGGTCGACGTCGCAGCACTGACGTCCCCGGGATGCCGCGCGATCGTCTTCTCCGGCGATAACAAGACGGTGAAGGCCGAGGTCACAGGCGTCTCCGCCCCCGACGGCACTCCGCTCGCCGGCGGCAAGGACAACGGCTTCGACTACCGGCCACAGGTCGTCGGAGTATTCACAGACCTGCATGGCACAGTCACGGACAGCACGCGGATTCAGTTCCGTGCGGATATCGACACGCGTTACTCGACGGTTCCGGCGGCCGCGCGCTGGGTCGTCATCGTCCTTGCGATCGCCCTGATCCTCGCGAGCCTCGTCTCCCTGCACCGGCTCGACGTCGCGGCCGACGGCCGACGGCACCGTCGGATCCTGCCCGAGGGGTGGTGGCGCCCGACGAAGCTCGACAGCACCGTCCTCGCCCTGCTGGCGACCTGGCACGTGATCGGCGCGAACACCTCCGACGACGGCTACATCCTCACCATGGCCCGCACGGCGGAGGCCGCGGGCTACACCGCGAACTACTACCGCTGGTACGGGGCGCCCGAGACCCCCTTCGGCTGGTACTACCAAGCCTTCGCGTGGCTCTCGCACCTCTCGACCGCCAGCCCCTGGGTCCGGCTGCCCGCCCTGATCTGCGGCGCCGCGACCTGGCTCATCATCAGCCGGGAGGTGGTGCCCCGGCTGGGCCGGGCCGCGCGCTCGCGGTTCGCGCTGTGGGCCGCAGCCGGGGTCTTCCTGGTCTACTGGTTCGCCTTCAACAACGGCCTGCGCCCCGAGCCCGTGATCGCTCTGGGCGCGCTGCTCACGTGGTGCTCGGTGGAGCGCGCGATCGCGACGGGCCGGGTCCTGCCCTTCGCGGCTGCCGCGGTCTTCGCAGGGTGGACGGTGGCGGCGGGGCCGACGGGCATCATGACGGTGGCCGCGCTGCTCGCGGGCGTGCGGCCGGTGGGCCGGCGGATCCTCGCCCGGGCCCGCTCGAACGCCGCCGGGTTCCGGCTCACGGTCGCCGCGTCCGTGGCGCCGGTGCTGGCCGCCGGCGTGCTGCTGGTGCCCATCATCTTCTCCAAGCTCACCGCGTCGGCCTTCGTGCAGAAGACGCTCATGCAGTCCGACGTGGGCACCGTCGTCGACACCAAGAAGTGGTACAACGAGATCGACCGTTACTCGGCCCTGTTCACGTTCACGGCCGACGGCGGCGTCGCCCGACGGTTCGCCGTCATCGTCACCATCGCCTGCCTGCTGCTCACGGGCGCGGTCCTGCTGCGCAAGGGCCGGATCCCGGGCACGACCCTCGGGCCGAGCCGTCGCCTCGCGGCCGTCACGCTGGGCGGCCTCCTGCTCCTCATGTTCACCCCCACCAAGTGGACGCATCAGTTCGGCGCCTTCGCCGGCCTTGCGGGCGCGCTGGCCGCGCTGGCGGCGATCGCCGTTGCCCCCGCGGCTCTGCGCAGCGCCCGCAACCGCGCCCTGAGCGCCGCGGTGGTCCTTCTGGTGCTCGGGCTGTCCTTCAGCGGCCCGAACGGCTGGTGGTACGCCAGCAACTACGGCGTGCCCTGGGGCGAGTCGACGGTGCTCGCGCTCGGCACGGTCTTCTTCGCCGGTGCGGGCGTCGCGCTGCTGGTGGCGGGATGGCTGCACTTCCACGAGCCGGATCCGGCCCCGGTTCCCCCTCGGGCGAAGCGGGTCGTCGACGCCTTCGGCCGCCAGTCGTCGATCACATGGGCCGCGTGGGCGGTCGTCGTGCTGTGCGTCGGCTCGATGCTCGCGACGACCGGCATCACCCAGTTCTCCTCGTTCTCCAACGGCAAGGCGAACCTGCGCGCAGTCGGCGGCGACGGCTGCAATCTGGCCGATTACGTGCTCACCGAGCCGGATCCCACGTCGGGCCTGTTGCTGCCGCTGGACGGGGACATCCGCGACGGCCTTGCCGGGCCGGGCACCACCGGTGTCTCGCCCGACGGGGTGCCGACGATCATCAACGCCACCACCAGCTCGAACACCGACGACTCGAGCACCTCGCTCGACGCGATGGCGCGGCTGCCACAGGACACCACGTCGGGCCGCACGTCGACGGCCGGGATCAACGGCTCGCACATGCGCCTGCCCTACGGCCTGGATCCCGCGCGCACCCCCGTGCTCGGCTCATACTCACAGGAAGGCCAGGTCAAGGCCCAGGTCGTCTCGAAGTGGTACCCGCTGCCGGCGAAGGCTGCCGACCGCTCGCTCATCACACTCTCCGCCGCCGGGAAGTTCACCGACGACGAGCTCTACGTCGAGTACTCCACCGACACCCCATCTGCGGGCGCGCAGCCGAAGGTCGCGGGAAAGAAGTCCTTCATCGACATCGGGCCGAAGCCCGCGTGGCGGAACCTGCGTCTGCCCCGCACCGACCTGCCCGCGGATGCCACCGCGATCCGGGTGGTCGCGGTCGACGACGACCTGGCGATCGACCATTGGCTCGCCGTGACCCCGCCGCGGGTGTCGAAACTGGTCACGGCCCAGGAGCTGATCGGCTCCACCGAGCCCGTGCTGCTCGACTGGACGTCCGGGCTGGCCTTCCCGTGCCAGCGGCCGTTCAGCCACAGCAACGGCGTCGCGGAAGTGCCGCAGTGGCGGATCACCCCCGACCAGAACCTCTCACCGGTGACCACGGAGTGGGAGGGCACTCTCGGTGGCGGGCCGCTCGGCTGGACGCAGATGCTGCTCCAGCAGGAGAAGATCCCCGGCTACCTCCGAGGCGATCTGGGCCAGGACTTCGGCGACGTGATGCGGCTCGTTCCGTACTCGCAGGCCCGTGCGGCGGATCTCACACTCGGTACCCGCACCGTGTGGGGCACCCACGTCGAGGCGCCGATCCGCAAGGACCGGACCGATTCCTAACGGACTTTCCTGACCTGCGGCATCGCGCCGACTGAGAATCCGTTAAGCGATCCCGCCTTCCCCGGACGGCGAATCGGTTCTCGCAGCTGACTCGCATACCATGAGCACCCGTGTCCGTGCCTACGTCCCGCTCCGAGTCGGAGCCCGGCCCGCAGCGGCGAGCCGCCGGCGTCGCCCGCCTCGTCGCGGTCGTCGCCGGCGTGGTCGGCCTGCTGCTCTGCCTGCTGACCCCGCTGCTGCCCGTCCAGCAGGCCACCGCCTCGCTCGACTGGCCGCAGCTGCGGCCCGGCGCCGAGAGCGCGGAGGTCACGGCCTCCCTCGTCACGCAGTCGCCCGCCGACCTGACGGCGACGGTGCCCTGCTCCGTCCTCGCCCGCGCCGCGGGCTCCGGTGGCACGGTCCTGTCGACCCTGCCCGTAGGAACGGGCCCCGCCCGGGAGCTGGGCCTGGCCGTCACCGTCGGTGCGCCCGGCCCGGGCCAGACGGTGACCGTCTCGTCCCGCAACACCGTTATCGCCGCGGCGCCGGTCGACCGGTTGCGCGGCTGCTCGCAGCTACGGCTGTGGTCCAACGCCGCCGAGGTCGGCGCGCGGTTCCAGGGCATCGACGTGGCGGGGTCGATCCCCACGGAGAACCGGCCGGTGATGGGCGGCGTCTTCACCTCGCTCAGCGCGGCGGACGTCGCCGCAGCCGGACCGGGCCTGCGCCTGCACGCGGACCTCGACACCCGCTTCGAACTCTCGCCGTCGCCGCTCAAGGCCGCGGCGATCGGCGTCGGCCTGCTCAGCGTTCTCGCCTCGCTGGTCGCGCTGTGGCTGCTGGACCGGAATTTCGGCCACCATCGCGCCGCGCCGCACCGCACCGTCGGTCAGCTCCTGCGTCCCCGCCCCGTCGACGTGACCGTGCTCGGCGGCCTCGCCCTGTGGACCGTACTCGGGGCGGGCAGCTCCGACGACGGCTACATCCTGTCGATGGGCAAGGTCGCGCCCGAGGCGGGCTACACGGCCAACTACTACCGCTTCTTCGGCGCTCCCGAGGCCCCGTTCGACTGGTACTACACCTTCCTCTCGCACTGGGCCTCGGTCAGCGCGAACGCGATCTGGATGCGGCTTCCCATGCTCGCCGCGGGCGTGGTCACCTGGCTGCTGCTGAGCCGCGTGTTGCTGCCCCGTCTCGGGCCGGGCATCCACCGCTACCCGCTGGCCGTGTGGGCCGCGGGCGCGATGCTGCTCGCCTTCTGGTTCCCGCTCGCCTCGGGCCTGCGCTCCGAACCGATCATCGTGCTCGGCACCATCGTCACCTGGGCCGCCGTGGAGCGGTCGGTCGCGACGCACCGCGCGCTGCCCGCGGCGGTCGCCGCGATAGCCGCGGGTCTCACGCTGGGCCTGGCCCCGCAGGGCGTCATCGCCGCCGCGCTGCTGCTGGCCTCGTCGGCCGCGGTGCTGCGCGTGCTCGTCGCGCGCCGGCGGGAGGCCGGTCTGGCCGCGCTGGTACTGCCGGTGCTCGCGGCTGCGGCCGTGGTGATCCCGATCGCCTTCCGCGACCAGTCCTTGGCGTCGGTGGCCGAGGCCGTCCGCATCCGGCTCGAGGTCGGCCCCGCCGCGCCGTGGACGCAGGAGTACCTGCGCTTCTTCTTCCTCACGGTAGAGACGACCGACGGCTCTCTGGTGCGCCGCGTGCCGGTCTACCTGTTCGTCATGTGCCTGTTCGTGGCGCTGTTCGTCATGCTCCGCGGCCGCCGGATCCCGCGCATCGCGCCGGGGCCGGTATGGCGCCTGGTGGGCGCCGTCTTCATCGCCGCCGCGCTGCTCTCGCTCACCCCCACCAAGTGGACGGTGCACTTCGGGGTGTACGCCGGGCTCGCCGCCGCGCTGGCCGCGGTCACGACGGTGGCGGTGGTCGAGGCCGCACGCACGTCCGTCCGGAACTTCACCTTCTTCCTGTGCGGGATGCTCTTCGCGCTGGCCGCGGCCTTCGCGGGCTTCAACCTGTGGTCCTGGCCCTCCCTGTGGGGCGTGCCGTGGTTCGACCGGCAACCCGAGGTCGCCGGCATCACCTTCAGCCAGGCCTTCCTCATCCTGGCCGGCTTGGCGGGCGCACTCGCAGCGTGGCAGCACTTCCGGATCGACTTCCGCGGGCGCGGCGAGGGCGGGCTCGTCGAGGACGGTACCGTCGACGACTCGGCGCTCGAAGACGCCGAGCTCGCCACCCACACCCGGGCCGACCGCGCCCAGGCGCTGCGCAGCCGGCGCCGGCTCCAGCTGGCCTCGCTGCCGCTCGTCGCGGTCCTGGGCATGCTCGTGCTGGGTGAGGGCGCGATCTTCGCAAAGGCCTACGTTTCCAACCCGGCGACGTACACCGTGGCCAAGGGCAACCTGGACGCGCTGCGCGGCGACAGCTGCGGCATGGCGCGCTCGGTGCTTGTGGAGACCGACCCCAACGCCGACATGCTCCCCTCCGCCGAGGGCCGCCCCGCCGCGCAGGCGCTCGTCGGCCCCGGCTCGACGGGCTTCACGCCCGACGGGATCCCGAACGAGCTCAAGCCGCTGGTGATCAGCTCGGCGCCCGGCCAGATCAACATGGCCTCGCCGATCACGCAGCCGTTCACGTCCACCGCAGCGACGGCGGGCACCGGCGGCGGGACCGGCCCGCGCACTGTCAACGGCAGTACCGCGGCCCTGCCCTTCGGGCTGGATCCGGCGCGCACGCCCGTGGTCGGCTCGTACGGCCAGAACACCGTGCCGGCCGAGCTTTTCAGTGACTGGTACACGCTCCCCGCGCGGTCGGCGGACCGGCCGTTGGTGGCCTTCGCCGCCTCCGGCGCGATCTCCTCGGTCGGCCCGACCGGCAAGAAGGAGTACGGCCAACCCGTGACGCTGGAGTGGGCCGAGCGCCGCGCCGACGGCTCGATCGGCGCCCGCGGCGTGATCGACCCCATCGACCCGGGCCCGAACAAGCCCTGGCGGAACCTGCGAGTCCCGATGGACGCGATCCCCCCGACCGCGAACGTCGTGCGCATCCACGTGCGCGACCCGAATCTGGGCGACCAGCAGTGGGTCGGCGTGACGCCGCCTCGCGTCCCGCGGCTGCGGACGCTGCAGGACGTCGTGGGCACGCAGGACCCGGTGCTGCTCGATCTGCTCGTGGGCCAGCAATTCCCGTGCCAGCGCCCGCTGGCCATCCGCAACGGCACCTACGAGGTCCCGAAGTGGCGCATCCTGCCGACCCGCAAGGACGCGTTGTCGACCTCGGGGACGTGGCAGGCGAGGGAGGCCGGCGGCCTCCTGACGGTGCCGGACACGCTGCTGCGGACCACGACGCTGCCGACGTACATGACCGGCGACCTCAGCCGGGACTGGGGCGAGCTGCAGCGGTACACGCCCCTGGCGGCCGACGCCCCCACCGCGGCGCTGACGGTCGGGGTCCAGACGCGGTCGGGCTGGTGGCGCCAGGGCCCGATCCGCGCGCTGACCAACCAGACGGTGAAGAGCTAGGAATCGACGAATGAGCAGCGAGAACTCGACCGCACCCGCGACGGTGCCGCCGGAGCAGCGCTACGGGAAGTGGCGGATCGTCGCCGCCGTGGCGGGCGTGCTGGGCTTCGTCCTGGCGATCCTCACGCCCTTCCTTCCGGTCAAGGAGACCACCACCGCGCTGCACTGGCCGCAGAACGGCCGGGTCGCGAACGTGGAGGCGCCGCTCGTCTCCTACACGCCGATCCGGCTCGACGTCTCGCTGCCGTGCTCGCTGGTCGACGACCTTCCGGCGGCCGGCGGCACGCTGCTGCGCACGCTGCCCGAGGACGGGCCGCGCCCGGGCCTGCAGGGCCTGGTGATCCGCGCCGACGCGAGAAACGTCATCATCGCCGATCGCGACGTGGCGCTGGCGACTGCGAGCCGCGCCGACGTGGCGCGTGCCGGCGCGGGCTGCGCCATCCGTTTCGTCTCCACCCCCGAGACCACGACCGCCGAGTTCACCGGCATGCCCGCCGGCGCACAGACCTCCAACCAGCTGTCGAACACTGTCGCCGACCCGAACCTGCGGCCGCAGATCGCCGGCTTCTACACCGACCTGCCGCCGTCGACGCCCGTCGCCGGCATCGACGTCGCGACGCAGGTCGACACCCGCTTCAACACCACGCCCTCGACGATCAAGCTGATCGCGATCGTCGTCGGCATCGCCTCGACGATCCTCGCGCTCGTCGCCCTGGGCTTCGTGGACATGCGCGACGGCCGCGGCCACATCCGGTTCATGCCGCAGGGCTGGCTGCGCCCGCGGCCCGTCGACTTCACCGTCATCGCGGTGCTCGGCATCTGGTGGCTGATCGGGCCGAACACGTCCGACGACGGTTACCAGATCACGATGGCCACGCAGACGAAGTACAGCGGCTACATGATCAACTACTTCCGCAGCTTCGGCGTGCCCGAGAACCCCGTCGGCTGGAACGACTACCTGTTCACGGCGATCTCGCACGTCACGACCGCGGCACCGGCGATGCGTGTGCCCGGGTTGATCTTCGGCCTGCTCACCTGGCTGATCATCTCCCGCGAGATGATCCCGCGGCTGGGCCGCGCGGTGCGCAGCAACCCGGCCGCCCTGTGGGCCGGCGCGGGCGGCTTCCTGCTGATCTGGCTGCCGCTCAACAACGGCCTGCGCCCCGAGCCCGCAGTGGTCTTCTTCTCCCTGCTCACCTGGGTCTCGGTGGAACGCGCCATCGCGACCGGCCGCATGCTGCCCGTGGCCATCGCCGTGCCGTGCGCCGCGCTCTGCGTGGGCGCCGCGCCCGGCGGCCTCATCGCGGTCGCCGCGCTCCTCGCCGCGTCCCGACAGATCATCACGCGCATCGTCAAGCGCCGGCGGCGCGACGGGCTGCTGCCGATGATCGCGCCGATCCTCGCCTCGGGCATGGCGTACCTGTTCTACGCCTTCTTCACGCCCAGCTTCGCCGCACTCCGCGAGGCGATCACGGTCAAGACCGTCACCGGCCCCACTCTCGACTGGTACGAGGAGGGCGTCCGGTACTACTACCTGATGCTCGAGACCGAGGACGGCTCGGCCGTGCGCCGCATCGGCGTGCTGACCGCCTTCCTCTGCCTGCTGACGGTGCTGACCTTCATGCTGCGCCGCAAGCGGCCGTCGGGGATCTCCGCGGGCCCGGTGTGGCGCCTGATGGCGGTCTTCTTCGCCACCATCGTGTTGCTGGCCTTCACCCCCACGAAGTGGACGCATCACCTGGGCCTGTTCGCGGGCTACGCCGCCGGCATCGCCGCGGTGGCCGCGACCCTGACGATGGCACCGATGATGCGCTCCAAGCGCAACCGCGTCTTCTTCGCCGCGGCCGCGCTGTTCATCGCGGCCATCTCCTTCGCGGCGCGCGTCGGCTACTACTGGGTGGGCACCTACGGGATCCCGTGGAACACCATGCCCCCGCAGCTCTTCGGCCTGGAGATCTCCTGGCTGTTGTTCTTCGCCTCCGTGCTCACGGCGCTCTACGGCCTGTGGCTGCACTACCGCCGTGACTACGCGCCCGAGCCCACCAAGCCGGGTGGCCGCACCCTCCCGACGCTCGCGATCCTCACCATGCTGATGGTGCTCTTCGACGTCGGCACGATGGCCAAGGGCGCGTACGCGCAGCGCGGTAGCTTCTCCTGGACCGCATCGAACGTCCGTGCGCTGCAGGGCGACACGTGCTCGATGGCGAACTACGTACTGATGGAGACCGACCCCAACGCCGGGCAGCTCAAGCCCGCGCCGCGGCCCGACGGTTCCGTGCCGACCGCGGCACAGGCCCTCGCCGGGAAGTCGACGGGCTTCTCCCCCACCGGCATCCCCGGCTGGCTGTCGCCGGTGAAGTCGAACCCCGGCCACAACACCGACGTCACCAACACGGACGTGCCGGAGACGGTGGGCGGCAAACGGAATCCGGACCCCAAGACCGACGGTGTGCCCCTGCCCTTCGGCCTGAACCCCACGACCACCCCGGTGCTCGGTTCTTCCGGCGCAACCGGCCTGGCGAACCTCACCACCGATTGGTACACGCTCGGCGCGGTCGACACGTCGACCCCTCTGGTCACGCTGTCCGTCGGCGGCCCCGTAGCGGCGACAGGCCTGAACGGCGTGAAGCGCGACGGACGAACCTTGTTCCTCGAGGCCGGGCACCGGGCCGAGAACGGCACGGTGCAGTCGCTCGGCCGGATGACCCCGATCGACGCGTGGACCAACAACAATTGGCGCAACCTGCGCTTCCCGACCGCCGACCTGCCGCGCGGCACGAACACGGTGCGCGTCGTCATCGACGACAAGGTGCCCTCCCCCGACCCGATCGTGGTCACGCCGCCGCGGATGACGCCGATGAGGACGCTGCAGGAGTTCCTGGGCCGCGACACCGTCGTGGCGCTGGACTTCATGGTGGCCTTCGCCTTCCCGTGCCAGCACCAGGTGCGCGCCGTCAACGGCGTCTTCGAGCGACCCGAGTACCGGATCTCGCCCGACTACATGGCGACCGTTCTCACGTCGAACACGTGGCAGGGCTGGAAGACCGGCGGCCCGCTCGGAGTCACCGACGCCCTGTACCACGAGCAGATCGTGCCGACGTACCTCTCGGGCAAGTGGGCGATGGACTGGGGCACGCTGACGAAGTTCACCCCGTGGACGGCGGCCGAGCCCGCTCAGCTCGAGCTCGGCGCCGTGACCCGGACGGGCTGGTACACACCGGGCCCGATGCGTTCCGCGCCGTACTGATCGGCGCCGGCGCACCGGCCGTTCCGCGCTAACGCACTCCGTCCCACAGGGCGCGGAGCTCCGGAGCAGGATCGACCACGGTGCCGCCCTCCCCGCCGAACACCCGCACGGTGCGGGCGGGGAGGTAGGGCGCCCAGCCCGGGTCCTCACCGCGGGTGAACCGCACCCAGGCGCCGTGGGTCTCGTCGGCGACGGCCTGCGAGGGATTCGGCCCGGTCAGGTTGGTCACCCCGTCGGCGTGCAGGTTGTCGAAGGTGAAAGCCAGCTCGACGGCGTGGCAGGCGCCGAGGCGGCCGCCGAGCGCCGTCGAAGGCTCGTCGAAGCGATAGAAGAAGGTCTCGGCGGGCGCCTCCGCGCGGGCCTCGGCGATACGCACGGCGGGGATGCCGAAGAACCAGTCGGCCATGATGCGGCAGAACAGGTCCCCGGGCGACGCGGCCGGCTCGGCCGCGCCGTACGCGGCGACCGCGGCGGCCGGGTCTGGGAGGCCGTACTTCGCGGCCGTGGGCGCGAGCGCCTCCTCGGGAAGCAGGTCGACGAGGCCACCGGGCACGATGAAGAAGCGGGCCTCGTCGGCGTTGGCGCCCACCAGGACCCGCACGCCGGCCCCGGAGCCGGCGCGGATCGCGTCGATCGGCAGCTGCGGCAGCACGGCGCCGTCGATCACCGGCTCGAAGATCATCACGTTCCGCGAGAGTTCGCCCCATGCGGCGGGATCCGGGGTCGCCTGGATCTCCGCGTCGAGTGCGGTGGTGGCGTCGACGAGGACGGCGGGGTCGACCGTCGCGAGGCCCGCGCGGGTGGGGGCCACGCCGAGGCGCTCGGCGAGGGCCCGCGTGACCTTCTGCGCGGTCTCGCGGGTGATCGCGTGGTGGCCGGCGCCACTCTGCAGCACGGCCTGCGCGAACAGGCCCTGGGCAAGCGGCGATCCGAGCAGCGAGCCGACGCTCATGCCGCCGGCGGACTCACCCGCGACAGTGACCCGCGCCGGGTCGCCGCCGAAGCTGGCGATGTTGTCACGCACCCATTCCAGCGCCATGATCTGGTCGCGCAGTCCCAGGTTGCTGTGCTCGTCACCGGTGTCGAGGAAGCCGAGGGCGCCCAACCGGTAGTTGATGGTCACGCACACGACACCGTCACGGGCGAAGGCCGCACCGTCGTAGTAGCCACTACGGCCGCTGCCGTTGCGGAAGGCGCCGCCGTGGATCCACACGAACACCGGCGACCCGACGGCGCCCTCGGGTGCCCACACGTTGAGGTTGAGGCACTCTGCGCCCGGAAAGTCCGGCTCGGCCGTGAGGATCTCGGCGACGGGCCCCTGGTAGCCCGGCTTGGGCACCGTCGGGCCGTAGGCGGAGGCGTCCCGCTCGCCCTCCCACGACACGGGCGGCGCGGCGGGCAGGAGCCAGCCGGCACCGTCGAGCGGGGCGGCGTAGGGCAGTCCCAGGAAGCGGGCAACACCCTGCTCGACGGTGCCGCGAACGCGGCCGGAACGGGTCTCGGCGGTGACGGAGGAGGTCATGCCTCCCTGTCTACCGGGAGGCGTCGTCCTTCGGATCGATTTCGATCGGCCCGGAGTGATCGGCGTCGTAGACCTCGACGGTCACCAGCTCGCCGGTGTGCGGCGGGTGGTAGAGGTCCTCGGGCACCTCACCGTCGGAGTAGACCGGCAGGTCGTCCGAGGGCAGCACGTCGGTGCTGTCGTCGGTCACCGCGAGCGTGTTTGCGTGCCAGCGCATCCGCTCGCCCAGTTCGTCGCGGTGCGCCCGCTCGGCCACGATCAGCGGATCGTGCCAGAGGTCCATCATCAAGCCGACGCACATCCCGACCATCACCACAAGGAAGGGCGCCGCCGCGATGATCGCCATCTGTTTGATGCCGGTCAGTGCATCATCGCCGCTGACCCAGAGCAGTAGCGCCGCAACGGTACCGGTGAGCACGCCCCAGAAGATCGTGATCATCCGGTTCGGCTCCTCGGCCCCTCGCTGCGACAGCGTGCCCATGACGATGGACGCGGAGTCGGCGCCGGAGACGAAGAAGATCCCGACCAGGAGCACCACCAGGAAGGCGGTGATGGTGGGCCACGGCAGGTTGCCGAGGACGTCGAAGAGCATGACCTCCTCGTTCTCGGCCTTGCTGATGCCGAGGCCCGCCTGCTCCTGGTTGATCGCGGTACCGCCGAAGACGGCGAACCAGACCAGCGAGACGAGGGTGGGCACGGCCATGACACCGATCACGAACTCACGAATGGTGCGGCCCCGGGAGATCTTCGCGAGGAACAGGCCCACGAACGGTGTCCAGCTGACCCACCAGGCCCAGTAGAAGATGGTCCACGAGGCCAGCCACTTGCCGGCCTCCGGCTCGTTCGCCGCGGACCGGGCCGACATGTCCATGAAGTCGGCCGCGTAGGCGCCCATCGACGTCGGCAGCAGGTTCAGGATGAACACAGTGGGGCCCACCACGAAGACGAAGACCGCGAGCACCAGGGCGAGCACCATGTTGGTGTTCGACAGCCACTGGATGCCCTTGGCGACGCCCGAGACCGCGGAGGCGACGAACGCGAGCGTCAGGATGGCGATGATGGCGACGAGCAGCAGCTTGCTGGAACCGTCCTCGGCCCAGCCCAGACGCTCGAGGCCGGCGCCCACCTGCGCGGCGCCCAGGCCCAGCGAGGCGGTGGTGCCGAAGAGAGTGGCGAAGATGGCGAGGATGTCGATGATCCGGCCGCCGACGCCGTGCCCGCCCGTGCGGTTGAAGATGGGTGCGAAGACCGAGCTGATCAGCTGGCTGCGCCCGCACCGGTAGGTGCTGTACGCGATTGCCAGGCCGACCACCGCGTAGATGGCCCACGGGTGAAATCCCCAGTGGAACATCGTGGTCGCCATCGCGACCGCCACGTCGTGGCCGTTCATGCCGGGTGGCGCGCCGACGAAGTGGTAGATGGGCTCAGCCGCGCCGAAGAACATCAGGCCGATACCCATGCCCGCGCTGAACATCATCGCGATCCACGACACGGTCTTGAACTCGGGACTCTCGCCGTCGCGGCCCAGCGGGATGCGACCGAATCGGGAGAAGGCCAGGAAGGCGGCGAACAGGACGAAGAAGCTGGCCGAAATCAGGAACAGCCAACCCAAATCAGTGATGATCCAATTGAGGACATCGGAGGTCGTCTGCTTCAACCCGTCCGAATCCAGGAAACCCCAGAGGACGAACGCCAGGACCGCGGCGGCCGTCACACCGAAAACGACCCAGTCGGTCGTCCGGCGATGGTCTCCTGTCTTGTTAGTTACAGTAGCCATGATCCCACTAGATCACAGTGGACATGGCGCAGGTCAAATCTCCGGCGAACCTCTCCGTGGCTCACCGGAGCGAACTAGACTGCGCGACCTGGGCGTTCGCGCGCGAATGATGGATCCGCCACTCAGGCGGACGGGACCACCGAACGCACCCAACCCTCGAGGCCGCGCGGATTGCGGGTCTGCAGCAGCACCCGTCCCGGACCGACGAACTCGAAGACCATTCCCTCGCCGGACTTCATCGACTGGATCCACTTCCCCTGCACGGCGCGCCGCATGGTGAACTGCATGTTCAGGTCGTACGCCACCACGTGCCCGGTGTCGATCACCACCTGCTCGCCGGGGCGCAGGTCGATCACGTCGATGGCGCCGTAGCAGGCGACGAGCACCTCGCCCTGGCCCGCGGCCTGGAGGCCGAACGCGCCCTCGCCGCCGAAGAAAGTCTTGGCGCCGCCGAACTGGGTCGTGGTCTGCACGCTGTGGGAGCTTGCGAGCCAGCCGCCACGGGTCACGTAGTAGGGCCGGTCGGGCTGGATCTGCAGTACGGCGATGTCCCCGGGCAGCGTGCCGGCGATGTCGACCCAGCCGCCCTGCGGCGGCGCGGTGAACGTGGAGACGAAGAACGACTCGCCCGAGAGCAGACTGCGCTTGAGGCCCTGCATGATGCCGCCCTGCGCCTGCGACTGCAGGTTCATCCCGGCGGAGTGCGCCACCATGGCGCCGGACTCCACGGTCATCGGCTCGTTGGGCGCGAGCTGGCAGCGGGCCATGGAGAACGACGGATTGTGACGGAGCTGTACCTGCATGCCGCCAATCTAGCCGAATCCGGTCACCCCGCGACGCGCTCCCGACGGCGGGCGTCTCGCTCGAGCGCACGATCGCGGGCGGCCTCGAACTTCCGCGCCCGGACGTCCAGCTCGTCGACGAAGTCGCCGATCTGGTCGCGCAGCCGCCCAGCCTCGCCAGTGAGGTCGGTGCGCTCGAGGAGCCCCCAATGGCGCAGCACAGGCACGACCACGGCGTCGCGATGCTGACGCAGGTCGTAGATGCCGCTCTTGGCCATGAGGACGGCGTCGCGGCGGAAGTGCGGGAGCGCGGCACCGGGCATCTGGAAGTTGGTGAGCACGGCGTGGATCGCGGCCAGCGCCTGCGCCGGCGCGACCTCGATCGCGGCGCCGAGGATGTTGCGGTAGAAGAGCATGTGCAGGTTCTCGTCGGCGGCGACCCGCGCGAGCATCCGGTCGGCGACGGGGTCGTCGCAGACTGCGGCGGTGTTGCGATGGCTGATTCGCGTCGCGAGCTCCTGGAAGGTCACGTAGCTCACCGACAGCAGCATCGAGTTCATCCCCGGGGCGAAGCCGTGCTGCATCTGCGTCATCCGCAGGCCCTCGAGTTCGACGGGGTCCACCCCGCGGGTCACAGTGAGGTAGTCGCGCAGCACGATCGAGTGCCGCGCCTCCTCCGCCGTCCACCGGTGCACCCAGTAGCCCCAGGCCCCGTCGAGCGTGAAGTTCTCGGCGATCTCGCGGTGGTAGCTCGGAAGGTTGTCCTCGGTGAGCAGGTTCATCACCAGCGACGCCCGGGCGACGGGCGACAGCGCGGAGTCGCCCTCCCGGAAGTCCTCTCCGCCGAGCGCGGCGAAGTCGCGGCCTCGGCTCCACGGCACGTAGTCGTGCGGGTGCCAGTCGACCGCCTGCCGCAGGTGCCGGTCGACCTCCCGCTCGGCGGTCTCCGAGAGCTCGTACAGCAGTTCCAGGTCGGTCAGATCACTCATGGTTCCCAGCCTGATCCCGCGCGAGCGACACCGGCAGTGGCGATGGTCCTCGACAGCGTCCTGCATCCCGACCCGGCGGTGCGTCACTGCAGGTGGGGACCTGCGTACCGGTGGGTCCGGGACGTATGTCCCGACCTCGTCGCCGACGGTCCGCAGAGGACGCCCCACGCCCCGGGCAGGCCTACGCTGAGGACATGCCCTCGGTATTCCTCGTCGACGACCACGAGATCGTCCGGCGCGGCCTGGCCGACCTCCTCGCCTCGGACGGCAGCCACGCCGTGGTGGGCGAGGCGTCGACGGTCCGCGAGGCCCTCGCGCGCATCCCGGCCGTGCGCCCGGACGTCGCTGTGGTCGACGTGCGCCTGCCCGACGGGTCCGGTATCGACCTCGTCCGCACGCTCCGCGACCAGCTGCCGGACCTGCCCTGCCTGGTGCTCACGTCCTACTCGGACGACGAGGCCCTGCTCGAAGCGATCACCGCGGGCGCGCAGGGCTACGTCCTCAAGCAGATCCGGGGGACGGAACTGGTCTCGGCGATCCGCACCGTCGCGGCCGGCGGCTCCCTCCTCGACTCGGCGAGCACCGCCCGGGTCCTGCAGCGGATCCGTCGGGATCAGACCGCACCCCCGGCCCCGTCCGGCCTGACCGGACAGGAGGAGGCGGTGCTCGAGCTGCTCGCCGAGGGGCTGACGAACAAGCAAATCGCCGAGCGGATGTTCCTGGCGGAGAAGACCGTCCGCAATCACGTCACCGGAATCCTGGCCAAGCTCGGGGTGGAGAACCGAGTGCAGGCGGCGCTGCGCGCGGCGCAGTGGCGCGACGCCGGCGGAGCCCGCCGATGACCGGCTCAAGCGAGCGCGGCGCGGGCCTGCCGCCACGCGTCGACCGCGGGGGTGCCGCGCTGCACCGCGCGTTCCGCGAGCAACCGACCGAGAAGTCGGCACACGAGGTACTCCCAGTCGAGGTCGTCGACGGCGGCGGTCGTGCGCACCTCGTTCCAACGGGCGAGGCGGCCGGTGTAGGCAGCCTCCGCGAGGTCCACGACGAGGGCGCGCACGTCGGACCGGTCCAGCGGGTCGATGTCGATTCCGTTCATGCCGCCCAGCGTGGCGGCGGGCGGCAGGACGCACCAGGGACGTCCGTCCCGACGGTGATCCCCCTTCCGCAGGGCTCGGTCCGGTGACCGCCACGCACGGCGACGGCGCACCGCGGCCGGACGCCGACCTGCAGGACATCCTCAGCGCAGTGATGGTCGTGGCCCAGGGGCTCGACCTCCCCGCGACGGTCCGCCGCATCGTCACCTCGGCGATGGCGCTGGTCGACGCGCGGTACGGCGCCGTGGGCGTGAGCAACGACGACGGCTCCCTGCAGGAGTTCATCTACGTCGGCGTGGACGCGGAGACCGCGGCCCTGATCGGCGAGCCGCCGTGCGGCCGCGGCCTGCTCGGGTACCTCCTCGAAGTGCAGCAGCCCGTCCGGATCGCGGAGCTCTCCGAGCACCCGTCGTCGGTCGGCTTCCCGCCGAACCATCCCCCGATGCACAGCTTCCTGGGAGCGCCGATCATCGTCGGCGGGAACCTGTTCGGGTGCATCTACCTGGCGGAGAAGGCCGACGGCCGGCCGTTCACGGCGAGCGACGCGAAGGCGATCGAGATCTTCGCCGCCGCCACTGCCATCGCGATCGACAACGCCCAGATGCACGCGGAGGCGCTCCTGCAGCAGCAGCGCCTCGGCGAGCTGCAGGTCATCGAGGAACGCGAGCGGATCGGACGGGACCTGCACGACCACGTGATCCAGCGGATCTTCGCCGCCGGCCTCGGGCTGCAGGTGGCACGCTCCACCGCGGCGGACGAGCCGGTCCGCGAACGGCTCGACGCGGTGATCGGGGAACTCGACCGCACGATCGCCGACATCCGCTCCACCATCTTCGAGCTGTCGACGGACGGGAGCGGGCTCCGGAGCCGCCTGGTCCGTGCGGTCCGCGCGGTGGCGCGCGGGGGCGAGACGTCCGTCGACGTCGGCTTCTCGGGCCCGGTGGAAAGCGCAGTCGCCGACAACGGTCTCGTCCGCGACCTGGAGGCCGTCGTGACGGAGAGCGTCTCCAACGCGGTGCGTCATTCGGGCGGCGACCGCGTGAGCGTCACGGTGATCGCGAGCGGCGACACGGTCACGGTCGAGGTCGCCGACGACGGGGCGGGCATCCCCGACGGAGGCCGGCGCAGCGGACTGCGGAACCTCGCCACCCGCGCGGAGCTGCGGGGCGGCACTCTCGAACTACTGCCGGCGGACTCGACCGCGGAGCAGCCCGGCACCGTGGTGCGGTGGTCCGTGCCGCGGCACTCCTAACCTGCGGCGGGCACCGCGGTCAGCGCCTTGTACCCACCCGCCAGGTCCGTGGCCCGGTGCAGCCCGATGTCGCGCAGGGCGGCGGCCGCCAGGGAGCTGGCGTAGCCCTCCGAGCACAGCACGATCCACCGCACGTCCCAGCCAGTGGCCTCGGGGATCCTCGCGTCGGATGTCGGGTCGAGACGCCACTCGAGCACGTTCCGCTCGATCACGAGGGCGCCGTCGACGTCTCCCTCGACAGCGCGCTGCGCTGCGGGACGGGTGTCGACCAGGACGGCGCCGGCGTCCAGTTCGGCGCGCAGGTCGGCGGCCTCGACCCGGTCGATGCGGTCCCGCGCGCCGGCCAGGAGCCCGTCGACGCCACGACCGCCGGTGGGGCCCTCGGGTTCGTCGGTCAGTTCGCTGCGCACGCGGCGCAGCCTACCGACCGGCGTCACCTCGTAGTACGACATCGCGGTGAGCGGCGGGGAGTAGGCGTGCACCGAGAGGGTGGGCGTGGCCGCCTCGCCCGTCGCCGCATCGTGGGCGTCGGCGTGCCGGGTCACGTCGTGCACCCAGCCGCGGTCGAAAGACGCCTGCCCTCCGGCGTCGATCCGCCGCTCCCGCAACGCCTCCCCGTCCCAGCTTCGCTCCGCGAGCGCGCCCGAGACCACGGTGAGCGCGCCCAATGACCCGGCGTGGTCGTGCAGCTCCGTCGATCGCTCGGGCACCCAGCTGATGAGCCAGACGTCCACGTCGTCGTCGCCCCAGAGGCGGGTCGACCACCGCTCCCCCGCAGGCCAGTCGGTGGGGATCACGCGGTCGTACCCGCCCGCACACACCTTCGCGGCCTCGGTCGCGGTGAGCGCCAGCAGGTCCGGTGCGATATCGGTCATGTGGATCAGTGTCGGACGGGGCACCTCCCCGGTGAACCCTTCCGCTCACCGCGACCGAAAGCCGCGGGCACTCAGCGGACGAGCCCCACCTTCTTGAGCCAGGTGGCCGCCACGTCGGCCGGATCGCGGCCCTCAATGTCGATCTGCCCGTTGAGCTCCTGCATCGTCTCGTTGGTGAGCAGGCGGCTGACCTTGGCGAGCACGTCCTTGATGGCGGGGTACTTCGCCAGCGCGTCCGTGCGGACCTCCGGCACGCCGTCGTAGGGCAGGAAGAACTTCCGGTCGTCCTCCAGCAGCTGCAGGCCGAGCTTGCGGATGCGGCCGTCGGTGGCGTAGACGTCGCCCGCGAGGCAGGTGCCGCCGGAGATCGAGGAGTAGATCACGCCCGCGTCCATCGTGGTGATGGGGTTCGCCGGGGTACCGCTGCCGAGCGGCACCTCGTACTTGTCCAACAACCGCCCCAGTCCGTCGGGGCGCGACTGGAACTCGGGGTCCACGCAGAGGGAGCGCTGCGCGGGCGGCAGCCGGAACAACTCGCTCAGGGTGTTCAGCTTCAGCTGCGCCTTCTGCGCCGGGGTCACCGCGAAGGCGTAGGTGTTGTTGAACGGGGCCGGGGTGAGAACCTCGATCCCGTTGGCCCGCTCGGCGTCGCGGACGCGGGTCCACAGCGCGGTGGAATCACTGATGGTCTCGGTCTGCCCGAGATAGCTGACCCAGATGGTGCCGGTGTACTCCCACGACACGTCGGCCGCGCCGCTCACCATCGCCTGCCGGGAGGACATGGACCCCGGCGCATTGGTGAGGTCGGTGATCTCAGCGCCCGCGGCCTGCAGGATCGTCGTGCTGATCTTGCCGAGCAGGATGCCCTCGGAGAAGGACTTCGAGGTCACCGAGATCTTCGCGCCCGCCAGCGGAGTCTGGCCGTCCGCAGGCTCGGCGTGCACGAAGTGGCCCGACGAGCTCTCCAGCCCGCACCCGGCGAGCACGAGCGACAGGGCCGCCACCACGGGCAGCAGCGCACGCCGCACGCGCACCCGTCCGGTCCCGCGCGCCGTCACGCGCTCACCCCACGCAGGCCGCGCGGTGCCAGCAGGTACTCGGCGAGCCGCGCCAGCCAGTCGATGGCGAGGGCGAGGAGCGCGACCAGCAGGGCACCCGAGAAGAGAAGGGCCGGCAAGTAGAGCGTGACGCCGGTCGTGATGAGCACTCCCAGCCCGCCGGCGCCGATGAAGGTGCCCAGGGTGGCGGTGCCGACGAGGATGACGAGAGCCGTGCGCACGCCGTGCAGGATCACCGGCACCGAGAGAGGCAGCTCCACTCGGATCAGGGCTTGGAAGGCCGAGAAGCCCTGGCCACGCGCGGCTTCGATGACACGGTCGTCCACCTGACGCAGGCCGGTGACGGTGTTCTGCAAGATCGGCAGCACCGCGTAGACGACCAGCGCGGCGACGGCGGTGCTGAAGCCGGTGCCGAACCACATGGCGAACAGCACGACCATGCCCAGCACGGGGGCGGCCTGGCCGACGTTGGCGAGGGCCACGATCACCGGTGCGATGCGCGCGAACCGCTTGCGCGTCGCCAGGATCCCCAGCGGGATGGCGATGACCACCACGAGTACGGCGGAGACCACGGTGAGCTGGATGTGCTGCCATACCGAATCGCCCAGCGCGGACCACTGCAGCTGCACCGCCTCGGTCTCCGAGAAGTCCTGGCTCGCATGCCAGATCAGGTAGCCGACGAAGCCGACCACCACGAGCAGCGGTTCGAGGATCAGGTCGATCGGCACACCGCCCGCGAACCGCGGCGTAGGGCCGACGCGCGCCGTCTTGGGCGCCCTGGCAGCGGCGGTCATGACGGCGCCGCCCGGTAGGTGTCCGCGGCCTGTTCCGGGTTGGCGATGGCCTGCCGCTCCCGGATACGTTGCGCGACCTGCTCAATGGTGAGCGCGCCGACCACCCTGCCGCGCTGAGTGACCAGGACGCCGCCCTGACTGGCTGCCAGCATCACGTCGAGCGCGTCAGCAAGGGTCGCGGTGCGCTCGGCGACGGGCAGCCGTTGGTCGACATAGGTCGAGACGACGGGCTTGCTCAACACCTCGGTCACCGAAGGCCAGGCGCGCGGACGGTCGTCCTCGTCGACCACGACGACCCAGCTGAGCTTCGCCTCCTTGGCCCGCGCGGCGACCTCCTCCGACGGGTCGCCGGGACGCGCGAGCACGACGGGGGCGCTGGGGATCTCGCCGACGGAGCTGAGCGAGAGATGCTTGAGGGTGGCGCCCGAGCCGACGAACTCCTCCACGAAGGCGTTGGTCGGCGCGGTCAGGATCTCCTCGGGCGTGCCGAACTGCTCGACCTGGCCGCCCTCGGAGAGGATCAGCACCCGGTCGCCGAGCTTGATCGCCTCGTCGACGTCGTGCGTGACGATGACGATCGTCTTGTGCAGCTCCTCCTGGATCGCCAGGAGCTGGTCCTGCAGGCGCACGCGGGTGATGGGGTCGACGGCACCGAAAGGCTCATCCATCAGCAGGACCGGCGGATCGGCGGCCAGCGCGCGGGCGACGCCGACGCGCTGCTGCTGCCCGCCGGACATCTCCTTCGGGAACCGGCCGCGGAAGACGTCCGGATCCAGCCCGACCAGTTCCAGCAGCTCGGTGACCCGGGCGCGGGTGCGAGCCTTGTCCCAGCCGAGCAGGCCCGGCACCGCACCGATGTTCTTCTCCACGGTCCAATGCGGGAACAGGCCACCGGCCTGAACCACGTAGCCGATTCCCTGCCGCAGGCCGTCGGCGTCCGCCTTGGTGACGTCTGTCCCACCGATCAGCACCCGGCCCGAGGTGGGCTCGATCAGCCGGTTGATCATCTTCAGCGTAGTGGTCTTGCCACAGCCAGAGGGCCCGACGATCGCGACCGTCTCGCCCGCCTCGATGGCGATGGACAGCTCCTTGACCGCCGGCTTCTCCTGACCGCGGTAGCGCTTGATCACCTTCTCCAGCTCGATGGCAACGCCCGTGGTTTGACTCATCGCAGTCCCTTCGAGACGGTGAAGCGGCCCAGGAGCACCAGCAGACCGTCGAGTACGAGCGCGACGGCCACCACGAGAACGGTACCCACCAACGCGGATTCGAGTGCGCCGGCGCCGCCGAGGCGGGCGAGGCCGGAGAAGATCAGGGAGCCGAGGCCCGGGCCGAGCACATAGGCGACCACGGTCGCGACGCCGACCACGAGCTGCGTGCTGACGCGGATCCCGGTGAGGATCACGGGCCACGCGTTCGGCAGTTCGACGGTGGCCAGCACCCGCCATCGGGGCATGCCCAGGCCACGGGCCGCCTCGACCAGCGCCGGCGGCACCGCCTGCAGCCCGACGATCGCGCTGGTCAGGATCGGCAGCGTGGCGTAGAAGGCGAGCATCGTGACCGACGGCGTGACGCCCAGCCCGAACACGATGAGCAGCAACGCCAACAGCGCGAGGGACGGCACCGTCATACCGACGGAGGCGACTGCGGTGGCGAACGCGGCCCCCGCGCGCGAGCGGTACACCAGGGCCGCGATCGCCAGGGCGATCACCGCCCCGAGCACCACGCACTGGATCACCAGCGAGGCGTGTTGGTACGTGAGGAAGCCGAGCTGACCCCCACGACCGTCGAGGAATCTTCGGAGGTCCACTCGTCCGAACCTACAGACGAAGCCGGTTTCGCGCGCAGTTCGCGTCAATGTGGGCGGAATCCGAGGGCTGGACAGGGCGAACGGGAGTGGGCATGGGACACCGCGAACTCTCTCCCCTTCTAACTTATAACGCACCCCGGGCCTTGCCGCAAGGCCCCGTCCTTGGCGCATACTCGCTGGCCGGATCGATTTCGTAGCGAAGTGAGGGTGCATGTCTGAGTACGAGAACGAGCTGACATCGGAGCGCGAGTACGTGGCGGGGTTGTACGCGCGATTAGACGCAGAACGGGACAGGGCGCGCCGACGATACACGGACGCCCTGCGCGACCACGAGGGCCGGGCGGTGGACCGGGAGGGCGACGTGATGACCTCCGCGCGGGAGATGCGGCGGCTGAGTGTCGCCGAGGAGGGGCTGGCCTTCGGCCGGCTCGACGGGGAGCCCGACGGCACCGTCGGGAGCCGGTACGTCGGGAGGCTCGGCCTGTTCGACGACGAGGACGGGGACCGGGAATTGCTCCTGGACTGGCGGGCCCCGGCGTCCCGGCCCTTCTACACGGCCACGGGCGCGCACCCGGAGGACGTGCACCGGCGGCGGCAATTCCTCAGCGACGGCCGAGAGCTGACCGCCTTCACCGACGAGATGCTGGGCCGCCCGGGTGCCGACGCCCGCGGCGACGCGGCGCTGCTGGCCGCGGTGAACGCGCCGCGCGGCGAGGGGATGCGCGACATCGTCGCGACGATTCAGGCCGATCAGGACCGGATCATCCGGTCGGACAATCCGGGCGTCACCGTGATCGAGGGTGGCCCCGGCACCGGCAAGACGGTGGTGGCGCTGCACCGGGTGGCGTACCTGCTCTACACGCAGCGAGCGCGGTTCGAGCGACACGGCGTGCTCGTGGTGGGCCCGAACACCTCCTTCCTCCAGCACATCGGGCGGGTGCTGCCCTCACTCGGCGAGTCCGACGTGGTCTTCGCGACACCGGCGACGCTTCACCCGGGCGTCACTGCTCGCAGGGAGGACGAGCCGACGGTGGCACGGATCAAGGGCGCGGCCGCGATGGCCGACGTGCTCGCCGCCGCGGTCGCGGACTTCTCCACCCTGCCGGAGACGCCCGTCTCCATCGGGCTCGGCGACGCCACGGTGCGGATCGAAGCCGACGTGGTGGGCTGGGCCCGGGACGAGGCGCGGATGAGTGGGCAGCCGCACAACCAGGCGCGCGCCGCCTTCCTCGACGTGCTGACCTGGGCGATCACCGAGCGGGCTCTGGGCCGGATCGGGAAGCAGTGGCTCCGCCGGGAGGACACGCGGGCCTGGGAGGAGATGCGTCACAGCATGCTCGCCGACCTCGCGGTGGACGGGACGTTCCGGCGCACCGTCGATCAGCTGTGGCCCGTGCTCTCCCCCGAGGCCCTGCTCGCGGACCTGCTGAGCTCGCCCGAGCGGCTGGCCGCAGCCGGTGCAGACCCGTCGCTGCTGCGGTCCGACGGTGCCGCCTGGACCGTCTCCGACGTACCGTTGCTAGACGAGCTCGCGGAACTGCTGGGCCCGCACGAGGTTCCGGACGGATCCGCGGTGCAGGCCGCGCGCGAACAGGCGGAGTTCGCGGAGGGCGTGCTGGATTCGCTGGTCTCCCGGCAGGATTCGATGGACGACGAAGACCACCTCTTCGCCACCGACCTGCTCTACGCGGATGACCTGGCCAGCAGGTTCGAGGAGCGCGACACCCGCGACCTGGTGGAACGCGCCGCCACGGACCGGACCTGGGTGTACCGGCACGTGGTGGTCGACGAGGCGCAAGAGCTCTCCGCCATGGACTGGCGGGTGCTCATGCGGCGCTGCCCGTCCCGCTCGTTCACCGTGGTCGGCGACCTCACACAGCGCAGCGCTCCCGCTGGCGCGCAGTCGTGGGCCGAGATGCTCGACCCGTACGTCGCGGGCCGCTGGGCGTACACCGCGCTCACGGTGAACTACCGCACCCCGTCGGAGATCATGGCGGTGGCAGCGGACGTGCTCGCCGAGTTCGCGCCCGGCACCGTGCCGCCGGAATCGGTGCGCGCCTCCGGGGTCCGGCCGTGGGCGCGCCGGGTGACCGACGACGGTCTCGCCGGCGCGATCGAGGAGTTCGTCCGCGACGAGGCCAGCAGAGAGGGCACGTCCGTCGTCATCGGGCCCGACGGTACGCCGGGCGCGGTCCCGCCGTCGGAGACGAAGGGGCTCGAGTTCGACGCGGTGCTGGTGGTGGACCCCGAGGCCATCCTCGCCGACGGCGAGCGGGGCGCGGCGGAGCTGTACGTGGCGCTCACCCGCGCGACGCAGCGGCTCGGCCTGCTGCACCGGGCGCCCTTGCCTGCCTGCCTGTCCGAGCTAGAGAGCCCGGTCGGCGCGTCCTGACGCCGGTGCGAGGCCGGCTCAGCCCCCGCTCTTGATCCAGTCCAGTGCGATCGCCACGACGGCCGCATTGAAGAAGAAGCTGAGCACGCTGTGCACGATCACCAGCCGGCGCGTGGAACGTCGGGTGACGGTGACGTCCGAGACCGCGAAGGACGTGCCGATGGTGATGGAGAAGTAGACGAACTCGGTGAGCTGGGGGCGCTCGCAGTCCGGGAACTGCAGGCCGCCCGCGGAGAAGTAGTCGCGGGCGTAGATCTGGGCGAATGCCGTGTGCAGGAGCAACCAGGAGAGGAGGACCGTGGCCGCGGCGACGGGCTGGAGCGCGGGATCCGGCTCGTCACCGCGGGTGGCGATCATGAGCAGGCCGCCCACCAGGCCGGAGCCGCTGACCACCGCCGCGAACAGAGTGGTCTGCCAGCGCGGCGCCGCCATCAGATCCGGATCGTCTTCGCCGGCAGGGATCCGGCGGCGCAGCAGGAACCAGCCCGCTACCACGTAGGCGACGGCCGCCACGTTCCACACGATGAGCAGGGGTACCGCGGCACTGCCGAACACCAGCACCGCGGCGAGCCACGCCACGCCCAGCAGCGTGAGCACCGTTTCGAGCAGGGGGACCAGAACCGAGCGTCGCATGGGGTCAGCTTTCCACGACGCCGGTCGCGCGGCGGATACGATCGCCGCATGCCCCCCGCCCGCTCGAGCCCGTCACGCTACGTGCAGCTGCGCTTCCTCGAGGCCGGGCTGGCGGTACTGGCCGAGCGGGGGCACGCGGCGCTGAAGCTGGCCGCTGTGTGCGAGCAGGCCGGATCGTCGACCGGCAGCTTCTACCACGCGTATCCGAGCTGGCCCGAGTTCACGTCCGCGCTGATCACGTACTGGCGGCAGACCAAGAGCGACCGCCTGATCGAGGCCGCCAGGCAGGTGCCCGACGCCTATGACCGGCTGATGTCGCTCACCCACGTCGGCTTGACGTTGCCGCACGCCACCGAGGCGGCGATCCGGGTGTGGGCGGCGCACGATCCGGAGGTGGCGCGGCACCAGGCCGAAGTCGACCTCGAACGGCGCGACGTGATCGCGGAGACCTACACCGAGGTGATCGGCGACCGTGAGCTCGCCGAGAAGTACGCCACCACCGCGCTGTACCTGCTGGTGGGCTACGAGAGCGGCACCCTGCAGTCGCTCGACACCCTCGCCTTCGCCTTCCGCACCTTCACCGACGGTGCGCTCGGCGGGCCGCCCGAGGCCGGCTGACCCCGGCGTTCTCGGCGACCGTCGTCAGTGGGTCGGGCGGACGACGAGAGCGTCGAGCAGGGCGAAGACCTGCTCGGTGAGCACGGCGCCGGCGGTCTCGTCGCCGAGGACGCGGCGACGGACGGCACGCTCGAAGGGGCCGTCGAGCGCGGCGTAGGTGCCGGCGGCATCGAGGAGCGGTGCGCCGCCTGCGAGTTCGGCGTAGCGGCTCACGACCCGCCAGATCATCGCCTCGAGCGAGCCGTCGATCTCGCGCACGTCGTCGGTGAGCGCGGCCTCGAACATGGCCTGCGAGCGTAGGTCGTACCAGAGCTTGTGAGTCGGGAGGTCGTGCTCCATCGTTGCGGCCAGCCGCTCTGCAAACCGCGTCCGTAGCCCGGGCGCATCGTCGTCGGCGCGCAGGACATCGTCGTACGAAGCGATGCACTCGGCCTTGTAGAGGTGGACGCAGTGCGCGATCAGCTCGAGCCGATCCGCGAAATAGTAGTGCAGGACGCCGTGGCTGTACTCGGAGTTCGCCGCGATCTCGCGGAGGCTGGTGCGCGCGTAGCCGAGCTCGGAGAGCGTCCTGAGCGCCGCACGAGCCAACTCGTCACGCTTGGCCGCGACTTTCGTGGCGTGCTTGGTGGCGCCCACGGCGGCGGGCGCGGCCGCCTGCGCGATCACTTCGGTCACCCCGCACTCCTTCCTCCGGCCGACGACTCGTCGGCATCGTCCCAGGATAACCCCCCTGCCGCGTGCCGGAGCAGGACCCTCATCTATTTCCCTTGACGATTGTCCAACATTTTTCTTGACAGTCGTCTAAATTCTGCGATGTGATGGTCGCCACAGAGTCGGCCGCACCGATGTCCGATCCATCTCGATCAAGGGAGTAGTCGTGAGTGCATTCGATCTGACCGGCCGGCGGGTCCTGGTCACCGGCGGGGCACAGGGGCTCGGCGAGGGCATGGCCCGCGCACTGGCCGCCGCCGGCGCGCGGGTGATGCTGGGCGACCTGCAGGCCGACCGCGCCGTCGCCGTCGCGAAGGAGCTGGGCGACGGGAGCGGCTCGGTCCACCTCGACGTCACCTCCGAGGAGAGCTGGGCCGCCGCGATCGACGCCACCGTCGCGCAGCTCGGCGGGCTCGACGTGGTGGTCAACAACGCCGGCGTCGAGATCACCGGCCTGCTCACGGAGATCTCCGTCGAGGACGTGCGCCGCCAGCTGGACGTGAACGTCCTCGGCACCGCGCTCGGCCTCAAGCACGGGCTACGGGCCATGCGCCCCGGCGGCGCTGCCGGCAACGGCGGTGCGATCATCAACGTCGCCTCGGTCGCGGCGACCATCGCCTTCCCCGGCATCGCCATCTACTCGGCCACCAAGTCGGCCATCGACCGGATGACGCGGGTTGCGGCGATGGAAGCCGGAAAGCTCGGCTACGGGGTCCGCGTGAACTGCATCTACCCCGGCCTCGTGCCCACCGAGATGGGCACTGGCCTGGCGGTCGACATGGCGCAGATCGGGCTGTTCGGATCGCCAGAGCAGGCCGTCGAGGCGGTCGTCGGGCTCACGCCGAGCGGCCGCCTCGGCGAGGTCCAGGACATGGCGGACGCCGTGGTCTTCCTCGCCTCCGACGCCGCCCGCTTCGTCAACGGTGCAGGACTGCCCGTCGACGGCGGCATGGGCATGTAACGAAAACCTCTCAGGACGAAGGAGAATCATGAGCAACAAGCCGGTAGTGGTGTACGGGGCCTCGGGCTACACGGGCCGCCTCATCTGCGAGTACCTGCGCGAGTACAACGTGCCCTTCACGGCGGCGGGCCGCGACGAGGGCAGGCTGGCCGAGTCGATGGACAAGAACGTCGCCGGCATCGAGACGGCCGACTACGAGGTGGTCCAGGTCGATCACGACGTGGACTCCCTCACCGAGCTCTTCCGCGGCAGCTCCGTCGTGCTGAACACGGTGGGGCCCTTCATCAAGTTCGGTGACGCAGTGGTCCAGGCCAGTCTGAACGCGGGTGCGCACTACAGCGACACCAACGGCGAACAGGACTGGATGATTCACTGCGACAACACCTTCCACGAGAAGTACGCGGATGCCGGCCTGCTGCTCGCGCCCGGTATCGCGCACATGTACACCACGGGCGAGATCGCAGCGCAGATCGCGCTCGAGACACCGGGACTCGACACCCTCGACATCGCGGTCTTCTGGGGCGGCAGCCCCACCATCGCGTCCACCCGCACGATCCTCGTGAACGCCGCGGGTGGCGACGCCTTCTACCTCGAGCAGAACGAGTACACGTCGTTCGACCCGATGCAGGGGCTGGTACCCCTCGTGGTGCCCGGCCAGCACGAGCTGGCGCAGTCCCTGCCCTGGGGCGGCACCTCGCACCCCGTGTGGTTCAAGCGCGATCCGCGCGTCGCGAATTGCAAGGCCCAGGGCGGCGTCTTCAACGCCGCATTGATGAACAACGTGCCGGTGATCGTGGCCGACGCGCTGGAGGCCACGAAGGACATGTCACCCGAGGACCGCGCCGATGCTCTGGACGCCGTCGCCGCCCAGGTGATGAATTCGATGCCTCCGCGCGAGAACCCGCGCGTGAACAAGTCGCTCGATTCCGTCCACGCCTCGGGCCCGTTGGGCCGCTCGCACGTGGTGATCCACGGCAACAGCAACTACAAGCAGACAGGGCTGCTGCAGGCGTACGCCGCGTACTCGCTGCTGCAGCAGCCGCCGCGACGCGTCGGGCTGGCATCGGGCTGCCAGGCCTTCGGCCATCGCGAACTCGAGGGCGTGCTGCGAACCTTCGGCCTCATCTCCGAGCCCATCGTGACGGTGCATCGATGACGATGCGCGACCTGCCCGAGGTGCCCGCCCTGCCGGAGTTCCGAGCAGCGCGGGCACCGTCGGACCCCGCCATCGCGGACGACCGGCTCGACCTGTCGAACGCGGAGTTCGCCGCGGCCGTCCGCACCGCCGCGACCCGCCTGGCGGAATACGGGGTGGAACGCGGCGACGTCGTGGGACTGCTGTTGCCCAACCGGGTGGAGCTGGTGGTCGCGGTGTTCGCCGCCTGGCGCCTCGGCGCAGCGGTCACGCCGATCAATCCCGCGCTCGCACCGCCCGAGATCACCTATCAGGCAGCCGATGCCGGCGCCCGAGTGCTGGTGACGGAGGACGGTACCGAGACCCCCGACGGGGTCGCGGCGGTCGCATGCCACGAGCTCCTCGCCGTCGCGGACGACGTGCCCGTCGAACCAGTGCCGGTACGGCCCTCCGATCTCGCGCTGCTGATCTACACCGCCGGCACCACCGGGAAACCCAAGGGCGTGATGATCACCCACGGAAACATCGCGGCGATGACGGCCTCGTTCATCGAGCACTTCGCCTTCACCGAGCGCGATCACAGTCTGCTCGTGCTGCCGCTCTTCCACGCCAACGGCGTCGTCCTCGGCACGCTCACCCCGCTGCGAGCAGGCGGACGCACGACGATCGTCGGGCGATTCCGGCCGGAGGAGTTCTTCCCCGCGGTCGAGCGGCACCGTCCCACCTACTTCTCCGCGGTGCCCGCGATCTACGCGATGCTCACCGCGCTGCCCGGCGACGTGCTGCCGGACGCCTCATCGCTGCGGTTCGGGATCTGCGGCGCCGCACCGATGCCCGTCGACCTCATCGAGCGGTTCGAATCCCGGTTCGGCGTGCCCATCGTCGAGGGGTACGGGCTGTCGGAGACCACCACCGCGTCGGCGATCAATCCGCTCGACGGGCCGCGCAAGCCCGGCACCGTCGGGCCCGCGCTCCCGGGCCAGCGAATCCGCATCGTCGACGGTGCCCTCCGCGACGTCGCGGCCGGTGAGACGGGCGAGGTGCTCATCGCGGGCAAGGTGGTGATGGCCGGGTACCTGAACCGACCCGAGGCGACCGCCGAGACGATCGTTGACGGCTGGCTGCGCACGGGCGACGTCGGGCTTCTCGACGAGGACGGCTACCTGCGTCTCGTGGATCGCGTGAAAGACATGGTGATCCGAGGCGGCGAGAACATCTATCCCAAGGAGATCGAGGCCCAGCTGTACCGGAACCCGCAGGTCTTCGAGGCCGCCGTGATCGGGCGCCACCACGAGGTGCTCGGCGAAGTGCCCGTCGCCTACGTCTCGCTCCGGGAAGGCGCTACGGTGACCGCCGCCGAGTTGCTCGACGGCCTGCGCGGCGAGCTGGCGAAGGTGAAGGTCCCCGTCGACCTGATGCTGCTCGACGACGTCCCGAAGAACCCGGTCGGGAAGATCGATAAACCCACTCTGCGACAGCGGGACCGGGCCCAGCCGTAGCGGGTCAGACGGATCGGGCGACCTTGTCGACCGACGCGGCGACGAGCCTGTCGAACTGCTCGCGGTCGACGGGTTCGCCCTGGAAGGCGCGCAGGCGCACCCATACGGCGTGCTCGCCGACGCGGGCGTACGCCAGGAGGGCGCGCTGCTTCGAGAGTTGATCGTCCGGTGTCTCCTCGACGACGAGGAGATCGTCCGCCCGGGTCTGTGCTGCGTCCCGGACTGCAAACGTAGTGGCCAGAGTAATGGATCCATCACTCTGGCGTACGGAAGGGCACCGCCGCACGTGGTCGGCGACCCGAGCGATGTCGGGCCGCTGCCGGACGACCGCCTCCGTGAAGGAGGACCGCCCTCCTCCTTGACCGGCGATCACGCCGGTCGAGGAGGAGTCGGGCTGTGCGGGCCCGCCGAACATCGAGACGGGCGCGCACGTAGACGGCGAGTAGCTCGCCCCCGCCGGCAGGCGTCCCGTCAGCGGATCCAGAACGGCGCGGACGACGTCGTCGTCCATGGGAAAGTCCGCCATCGAGAGCCCCTCCGGCAGTTCGCCCGCGGTGAGAACGAGGTCCCGCACGGACGCCACTCGCACGGCCACGCTCGACGCCCCGGCACTGCTCGGCGTTCCGTCCGGCCCGGATTCGCTCCCACAGCCCGCCAGGACTACCGCTCCGAGTACGACGAGCGCGCCGAGACCACGACCAGGTGCCATGCATCGAGACTAGACCGCGACGAGGGCTTGGGGCGTCGATCAATCCCGCGTCGAGCAAGCCCCGCGCGAGCCTAGGTGCGCAGCGCGAGGGCGCGGACCGGGGCACCGTCGAACGGCCCGACCTTGATCGGATGGATACCGACTTCGCACTTCGCCGGGAGCGCGGTGAGACCACGCAGGTTCTCGACGATGAGACCGTCGCGCCCCAGCACGACGCGGTGCACCGGGAAGTCCACGGAATCGATCGGGTCCGGGCTGTAGCAGTCCACACCCAGGACCCGCATACCGCGCTCCCACAGCGACTCCGCCGCTTCCGGCGCCAGCGCCGGATGCCGCCTGTACCGCTCCGTACCGAACCACCGGTCCCAGCCGGTCGCGACCAGCACGATCGAGGGGAGTCGCGCAGGCAGATCGCCCAGGTCCGCTAGGCCGATCGTGCCGGCCTCCTGTCCGCCGACGTGCAGTACCGCGGCGGTCCCGATCAACTCGTCGACGGACACCTCGTCCATCGTGCGCCCGCCCGGCACGGTGTGGCAGGGCGCGTCGACGTGCGTGCCGCTGTGGGTGGAGAGGTGCAGCGCGGCCACGGCCGCCCCGTCGGCGGCCAGCGTCAGCGCAGGTTCGATAGTGATCGGGGGATCGCCCGGATACTCCGTGCCAGGCTGCAGGGTGTGCGTCAGATCGATCCAGCTCATGGGCGCACCGACTCCGCAGACCGCGCGCGTACGGCGGCGCTCGCTGCCCAGTACAGACCCGCGCTCACCAGGAAGGTCGGGACGGTGGCGCCCACGGGGCTCACCCACAGATAGGTGATGGCCGACGAGAAGGCGACCCCGACGATCCACACCACCACCGCAACCGGGTTCCAACCGCCGCGGTACCAGTCGTCCCGCGATCCGGCCTCAGCGAGCGAGGCGGCGTATCGCCCACGCCGCAGCAGGTAGTAGTCCACGACGATGATCGCGAAGACAGGGATGAAGACGATGCCGATGGCAGTCAGGAAGGAGGTGAACTTGTCGAGCAGCGCCAGCCACGCCGACCCGGCGATAGAGATCACGCCGAGTCCCAGTGCGGCGGGTAGAAATCGAATACGGCCCGGCTCGGCGTTCACCAGCGAAGTGACCATCCCGTAGACGGCCATCGAGTTGGTCGCCATCACGGAGAAGAACACCACGCCCGCGAGCGGGACGCCGAACTCGGCCACGATCACCGTCGGATCGAAGGGCGGGGCGTCCTTGCCGTTCGCGAGCAACCACGCGATCGCGATGGCGCCCAGGGCCATCGCCGCCACCGTCGAGGCGACGTAGCCGAGCCCGGAGCCGATCACCCCGCCGCGCTCGCTCCGCGCGAACCGGTTGATGTCGGCCGAGAGCACCGTCCACGAGATCGCGGTGGCGACCACGATGTCGAAGATGCCGAGGCCACTGAGGCCCTCGGGATCGCGGGGCAGCGCGTTGAGGCGCGCGAAGCCCTCGCCGAACATGTCGATGAACAGGTACGCCATGATCGCCAGGATCACCACGGCCAGAATCGGCTCCACCTTGGCGATGCCTGCGTGCCCGAAGATCGCCAGGGACACCACGATCACCTCGCACAGCACCGAGAACAGCGCCGGGTTCGAGTAGCCCGTCTGCTGCTCGATCACGTAGTTCACGGTGACGCCGGCGAGCATCGCCTGTACCCAGCTCCAGCCCATGAGTACGGCGATGTTGGCGGCCACCGGAATCCGGCTGCCGCGCACACCGAACGACGCGCGGGTGAGCGCCATCGTCGGCAGGCCGGTGCGGGTGCCGACGTTGCCGACGGCCACGAGAACCAGCGCGCCGACGACCGTGCCGGCGAGGATCAGCACCAGAGCGCTGCTCAGCGAGACCGAAGGCACGAACAAAGTGCCCGTCAACATGGTGGTCACGACGAGGTTGGCAGCGAGCCAGATGGCGAAGATCGTGCGACCACGGAGGTCGCCCACCACGGGCGTCCCGTCGTCGGCGCCGGCGTGCAGGTGCGTGTCGAGGCGGCGATAGTAGCGCAGCATCAGGCGGCCGAGAGGTGCTCGTGGACGGCGACGAGCGCACCGTCGGGCATAGCGGTGAAGACGATCGACTCGCGCTCGCGCGTCTCGGTGCGGCTGCCGTCGCCGTCCTGCGTCACCGTGTGCACGGCGTGGCTGAAGACGGCAGTGGCGCCGACGGCCGTGACGACCCGCTCGCTGCTCTCGCACGAGACCACGCGCCAGCCGGAGTCGACCCAACCCGCCCAAAGCCGCTCGTACTCCGCGCGGTCCGTCAGCGTGCGCGGCTCCGTGTGGAAGACGAAGCTCGCCGCCGGGTGGAATCCCGCGAAATAGCCCTCGGTGTTCGTGGCGGCGAAGGCCTCGATGATGCGATCGGCCGCCGCGAGCACCTCGCCCTCGGGGATCGTGTGCTGCATTCCGTCTCCTGACCTGCGGTTCTCCCGCTCCGGATCGGCCAACTGTAAGGCCGATCACAGGGCGCCGCAAGCAGTTCGCAACGGCGGCGAGCACAGGATCGATCGTTCCGTACAGGAGATACGACGATTCGCCGACACTTGCCGCGATTTTCGAGTGGACAATGCATCATTGGCGTATCGCTATGCCCTGAAAAGACGGCAGCTGACTTTCGGAGGACCGATGGACGAGATCGACCGGACCCTGGTCTCACTGCTCACCATCGATGGCCGGGCCAGCCACAGCGACCTCGCAGCTGCTGCGGGCATCACCCGCGCGACGGTCGCGGCGCGGATGCGCCGACTCCTCGACTCCGCGGCGTTCACCGTGCAGGGCGTAGTGCATCCGTCGGTGCTCGGCCGGGGCTCCGTCTGCTACGCCCGGATCGAGGTCGACGGTGCTGCCGCCCCCGTCGCAGATGCCGCTGCCGCGGTGCCGGAGGTGGTCTACGTGTCGGTCACGACCGGCCGGTTCGCGGTGGCGGCCGAGATCCGGACGGGGTCGGGAGAGGCGATCGACGCCGTACTGTCCCGCCTCCGCGACCTCCCCGGCGTCGCACGAGCCGAGACGCTGGCATATCGCGAGGTGATCCGGGACGCCGTCGGACCGGTGGGCGAGGCGACTGCACACCTCGACGCGACCGACGTCGCCCTCCTCCAGGTCCTCGAGCGCGACGGACGAGCGTCGTACGTCCAGCTCGCCGCCGCGGCGGGGGTCTCGGCGGCCGCGGCGCGGCGGCGGGTACTCCGCCTGGTGGAGGAGTCGGTGGTGCGGATCGGCCCCATCGTCAGCCGGGGCTCGGAACACGCGATGGGCGTGGGAATCCACGTGCGCGGCGACGCGCGGGACGCCGCCCGGCAGGTGGAGGGCTTCGACGGGGTGACCTTCCTCGCCCGCACCGTCGGCGCATTCGACCTGCTCGCGACGGTCCGCGCACCGTCGGCCATCAGCCTGGCGACGACCGTCGACGCGGTGCGCTCGCTGCACTCCGTCGCCGGGGTGGAGACGTGGTCGCACCTGCGATTCGTCAAGGAGTCCTACGCGTCGTTGGGCGCGACCGACTGACTCAACGTGCTTCGGCCTCGATCGGGTCGAGGTCGCGGACGCAGTAGCGGTGATGCTCGAAAGGTCTCGGTGAGCACGGGGCGCAGGCACTTCCCACGGTGACGTCGACGCCGTTCACGACGAGTCCGGCCACAAGCCCGTCGATCGCGTACCGGACCTCACTTCGCATCGTTGGTCCGGTTCCGGAAGGCGGTCAGCCCTTGGCCATGTCCACGAAACGGGAGTAGTGCAGCTGGTGGGCGACGGTGACGGTGGCGGTAGGGCCGGCGCGGTGCTTGCCGAGGATGAAGTCGGCCTCGCCGGCGCGAGGATCGTCGCGCTCGTAGGCGTCGGGGCGGTGCACGAGAACGACCATGTCGGCGTCCTGCTCGAGCGAGCCGGACTCACGGAGGTCAGCGACCTGGGGCTTCTTGTCGGTGCGCTGCTCGGGACCACGGTTGAGCTGTGCGACCGCGATGAGCGGGACCTCGAGCTCCTTAGCGAGCAGTTTGAGCTGCCGGGAGAACTCCGAGACCTCCTGCTGACGCGACTCGACCTTCTTGCCCGACGTCATCAGCTGCAGGTAGTCGATCACGATGAGCTTGAGGTCGTGCCGCTGCTTGAGCCGGCGGGCCTTCGCGCGGATCTCCATCATCGTGAGGTTCGGCGAGTCGTCGACGAACAGCGGCGCCTCGGAGATCTCCGACATGCGGCGCGCGAGGCGGGTCCAGTCGTCGTCGGACATCTTGCCCGAGCGCATGTCGGCCAGCTTGATCCGCGCTTCCGCGGACAGCAGTCGCATGACCACCTCGGTCTTGCTCATCTCGAGGCTGAACAGGACGCCGGGCATCTGGTGCTCGATGGTGCAGGACCGCAGGACGTCGAGCGCCATCGTCGACTTACCGGCGCCGGGGCGGCCGGCGACGATGATCATCTGGCCCGAGTGCAGGCCGTTGGTGAGCGCGTCGAAGTCGGTGAAGCCCGTGGGCACGCCCATGCTGACGCCGCCGCGGGAAGCGATGGCGTCGATCTCGTCCATGGTGGGCTGCAGCAGTTCCTCGAGGATCACGTAGTCCTCGGACGCCTTGCGCTCGGTGACGTCGTAGACGGCCGCCTGGGCCCGGTCCACCACCTCGGCCACGTCGGCACCGTCGGACCCCGAGTAGCCGTACTGAACGATCCTGGTGCCCGCCTCGACGAGCCGCCGCAGGATGGCCTTCTCGGCCACGATCTCCGCGTAGTAGCCCGCGTTGGCCGCGGTGGGCACGGTGGAGATCAGGGTGTGCAGATAGGGGGCGCCGCCGACGCGCTTGAGCTCGCCCTTGCGGTCGAGCGTGGCGGAGACGGTGACCGCGTCCGCGGGCTCGCCCGCGCCATAGAGGTCGAGGATCGCGTCGTACACGGACTGATGCGCGGGCCGGTAGAAGTCACCCGGGCTGATGACCTCAAGGACGTCTGCGATGGCGTCCTTGGAGAGCATCATGGCGCCCAGCACCGACTGCTCCGCGGCGATGTCCTGCGGGGGCTGGCGGCCGAAGTCCTCGGCGGGCGGACCGTCGGGCCGGGGCTCCGGACGGCCCACGGGACCCGGAGTGAACTCCTGCTCGTCCGTGACCGACACCGCGCACCCACCTCTCTCGCGCCCGCGATCGCCGGTCGGCGGTGCGGACTCACCCGTACTCTTTCCGTCTACCCCGCACCCCTGACAGGTTTCCGGATCGGAAATCCCGCACGGGCGCGCGATGGACGCACGTGAACGCTAGGCCCTCCGCTCAACACCGCAAAGCGGAGCTGTGGATGGATCTGTGAGTGGACTGTGGATGGTGCGCGGTCAGGGTGGGGACGCCTGTGTGGACCGATGGGGAAAACCTGTGGAAACTCCGGCGGACGTTCTGCATCTCCCCAGCACAAGTGCGGTAGTGAGGGTAGATATCGTTGTGGATCGAGATTCCTCCGCGTGTCGCACCGACCTGACATTCGGGCGTGTCGTGAGTGAATCGGTCACCGCCGGGCCGGGAAAACCACCCTCAGTTGTTACCAGCCGGTCACCTGCAATGCTCCCTACCAGCGCGAACGCGTCACGCAACGCCGATGCACCTTCTTCCCGCCTCGATGGCCGCGTATTCTGATCGGTGCATCAATCACTGCGGAAGGATCCACCCGATGAACACCTCCACGATCTCGGCGCGCACAGCCGGCGTCGCGGTCGCGCTCGCGGCCGTCGCCACGTGCGCCATCGGGCCCGCGGGGGCGGCCCCGACCCCCGCCCCCAAGCCGAAGCCCAAGCCCGTTTCGGCGTCCGCCACCTGCACGAGCGCGAACCCCATGTTCATCGTCGGAGGCCAGATGCTGACCTGGAAGGTGACCGCCACCGTCGGCGGCCCCGGGCAGATCCTGGTCTCCGCGACCGGCAACGCGGGCGCCCGAGACCTCGTCCTGAGCCAGTTCGCCTCGTCCGCGAGTCTGTCGTGGAACAACACCACCTCGGGCAAGTTCGGCAGCGCCAAGCTCAGCGGCGTCGGCCCCCTCCCCACCCTGAACAAGACGCCCATCACCACCGGCAAGGGCGCCGTGACCTTCAACCTTGTCATCAAGGCCGGCGCGGGCAGCGAATGGATCGGTACCCAGGCCAGCACGCCGTGCGTCGGCACGATCACCGTCTGACCGACACCGAACGACGCGAGAACCCCCACCGCCCGGAGGCGATGGGGGTTCTTCTCGTCTGTGCGACTACTGCGCGGCGACGGTGAGCGCGAACTTCGCGCGCACGTCCGGGTGCAGCACCACGACCACGGGGAACGAACCCGTGGACTTGATGTGCCCCTGCGGCAGCTCGATGCTGCGCTTGTCGACGGCGGGGCCGCCGGCGGACTTGAGTGCTGCGGCGACATCGGCAGCGGTGACCGAGCCGAAGAGCTTGCCCGAATCGGCGGTCTTCACGGTCAGCGAGACGGACTCCAGGCCCTCGATGGCCTGCTTCAGCTCGTTGGCGTGATCGAGGCCGCGCACACGCTTGGCCTCCTGGCTGCGGCGGATGCCCTCGACCTGCTTCTCGGCGCCACGAGTGGCGACGATGGCCAGGCCGCGGGGCAGCAGGTAGTTACGGCCGTAGCCGTCCTTGACCTCGACGGTGTCGCCGGGGGCGCCCAGGTTGTCGACGTCGGCGGTGAGGATGAGCTTCATTTCTTCACCCCTCCTTAGCGGGTCGTCGACGTGAACGGCAGCAGGGCCACCTCACGCGCGTTCTTGACGGCGATCGCGATGTCGCGCTGGTGCTGGACGCAGTTGCCCGTCACGCGACGGCTGCGGATCTTGCCCCGCTCCGACAGGAACCGACGCAGCAGCGTCGTGTCCTTGTAGTCGATCTTGGTGTTCTTTTCCTTGCAGAACGTGCACGCCTTGGCCTTGACGGCCTTCTCGACGCGCACCTTCCGGCCATTGCCCTTACCGGCCATGGTGTTGGTACTCCTTGATGAGGTCTACTGGGCGCCCGGCGAGCCGGTTGCGCCCTTCACAGTGTTCGATCCCGGGGATCAGAACGGCGGATCGTCGTTGCCGCCGCCGAAGCTGCTCCCGGCCGCGGGGGCACTGCCCCACGGATCGTCTGCGGGCTGGTTCTGGCGCGGAGCCTGCTGGGCGGGCTGGCTGTAACCGCCACCGCCGCCCTGGTTGCCGCCACCGAAACCGCCGCCGCCACCGCCGCGCTGCGTGCGCGTCGGCTTCGCCGTCGCATACCGAAGGGAGGGGCCGATCTCGTCGACCTCGAGTTCCACCACCGTGCGCTTGTTGCCGTCACGATCATCGTAGGACCGCTGCTTGAGCCGGCCGGAGACGATGACGCGCGTGCCCTTCGTGAGCGATTCGGCGACGTTCTCCGCCGCCTCACGCCAGATGTTGCAGCGCAGGAACAGCGCCTCGCCGTCCTTCCACTCATTCGAGTTCCGGTCGAACGTGCGGGGCGTGGAGGCGACGGTGAAGTTGGCCACCGCCGCACCCGACGGGGTGAAGCGCAGCTCCGGATCCGCCGTCAGATTGCCGATGACCGTGATGATCGTGTCGCCTGCCATGGTGTCTCTCCCTGTAGTTAGTGCGCGACTAGTTCTGCCGCAGCACCTTAGTGCGAAGCACCGACTCGTTCAGCTTGAGCTGACGATCCAGCTCGTTGACGGTCGCCGGCTCGGCGGTCAGATCGATCACCGCGTAGATGCCCTCGGCGTTCTTGGAGATCTCGTAAGCAAGACGGCGCTTGCCCCAGATGTCGACGTTCCCGATCGATCCGCCGTCCTTGCGGACCACGTTCAGGAAGGTCTCCAGCGAGGGCGCGACGGTGCGCTCATCCAGGCTCGGATCCAGGATCACCATCAGTTCGTAATTACGCATGGGCTTTTCGCCTCCTCCTATGGACTATGCGGCCGTGGACTCTCCACGGCAGGAGCGTTGCCCTCAAGGCAACCGGACCAGGGTACCCCAACCCCACACCACCTGCGAAATCAGTCGACTGACAAGCCGACCCGGAAATTCCTCGGAAAACCCCGCCGAGATAGAGAACATTCCCTAACATGTGCCAGGAAGGAGGTCGGCTATGACATCGCAATCGTCTCAGGATGCACTCACTGCGCGCCCGGGCGCACTCGATGCACTCCGCACGAATCTCGACAACAACGCACTCGGCCCCGTACGCACGCTCGGGCGCACCGTCGAACTCGTTCTCCACTCCCTCGTGTCCCTGGCTGCCGACCTCCTCCGGGGTCGGATCCAGCTCCGGGAGATCGTCGTCCAGGCGTGGTTCCTCGTGAGCGTGACCGCGATCCCCGCCTTCCTCATGGCCATTCCGTTCGGCGTCATCGTCACGATCCAGATCGGCAGCATCGTCAACCAGATCGGTGCCGGCTCGCTGATGGGCGCCGCGAGCGGCCTCACCGTGATCCAGCAGGCCGCCCCGATGGCCGCCGGCCTACTTCTCGGAGGCGCCGGCGCCTCCGCCATCGCCGCCGACCTCGGCTCCCGCACCATCCGCGAGGAGGTCGACGCCATGCGGGTCATGGGCATCGACCCCGTCCGCCGGCTCGTCGTCCCGCGAATCCTCGCGGCGGCCTTCGTCGCGCCGCTGCTCTGCATCTTCATCACCGTCGTCGGCATCGGCGCCGCGTACTACCTGGCTGTCGCCGGACAGGACGTCACGCCGGGCAGCTACTGGCTCAGCTTCGGCGCCTACGCCACCACCCGCGACTTCGGGTTCGCGCTGGTCAAAGCGGCGATCTTCGGGATCATGATCGCCGTTCTCGGGTGCCAGCACGGGCTTGAGGCGAAGGGCGGTGCGCGCGGCGTCGCCGACGCCGTGAACACGACCGTCGTGGTCTCCACCGTCGGCATCATCGTGCTCAACTTCGCGCTCACGCAGATCTACACGACTTATTTCCCCATGAGGGTGGGCTGACCATGCACCTCCACGCACCTCACGTACAACCCTCTACGTCCCGCACGAGGGTGGGCTGACCATGCACCTCCACGCACCTCACGTACAACCCTCTACGTCCCGCACGAGGGTGGGCTGACCATGCACCTCCACGCACCTCACGGTA
>NZ_JANUCJ010000001.1:872360-1225668 GCF_024807615.1 Tsukamurella ocularis
CGTACGACCCTCTACGTCCCGCACGAGGGTGGGCTGACCATGCACCTCCACGCACAATCCTCTACGTCCCGCACGAGAGTCGGCTGACCGGATGACCATCGCCCCCTACCGCCCGAAGGGCCTTCGCACCGTCGGACGGCTGACCGATTCGCTGCGTGGAGCCCTGGCCCGCCTCGGCCAGATGGTCTCGTTCGTCGTCTCCTCGGTCGCGCTCATCCCCCACGCGCTCCGGAACTACCCCAAGCAGACAGTCCGCACCATCACCGACCTCACGTGGGGCCGCGGCGCCGTGATCGTCGGCGGAGGCACGTCGCTGATGATGGTCGTCCTGGGTCTCGCCGTCGGCGGCACCGTGGCGATCCAGGCCTTCGCCTCCCTCGACCTACTCGGGATGGGCCCGCTCACGGGCGTCATCGCCGCGCTCGCCAACACCCGCGAGTTCGCGCCGATCCTCGCCGCCGCCGGCTTCGCCGTCCAGGCCGGCTGTCGCATGACCGCCGAGATCGGCGCCATGCGGATCACCGAAGAAATCGACGCGCTGGAGGCGCTCGGCCTCCGCTCGATCTCCTTTGTGGTCAGCACGCGCATGATCGCCGGCATCGTCGCGATCGTGCCGATCTTCCTCATCGCGATCATCGTGAGCTTCTTCGCCAGCAGCACGATCGTCACGCTGGCGCAGGGCGACGCGGCCGGCACCTACGAGCACTACTTCCAGCAGTTCCTCTCCCCCGCCGACCTCATCGCCTCCATCGCCAAGGTGATCGTCTTCATCTGTGCTGTGATCCTCATCCACTGCTATCAGGGCTTCTTCGCCGGGGGCGGCCCCGAGGGCGTGGGCGTGGCGTCGGGCCGCGCCGTCCGGGCCTCGATGGTCGCCATCGTGGTGCTCGACATGCTGATGACCCTCAGCATCTGGGGCGCCAGCAGCGAACTGGTCTTCCGGGGGTGACGGCATGACGACGCGATGGCCTTCACCGGTGACGGGCATGATGACGCCCGGCCCCGTCCTCCTGCGGCGCGGCGTGGCCGCGGTCCTTGCGGCGCTCCTCACCATCACCGCGATCTGGGCGGTGCGTGCGGTCGTGACCGCGCCCCCGAAGACCCTCACCCTCGTCGTGCGCAGCGTCGCGCCCGGCGTCGGGCCGGGTACCGCCGTCGAGATGGACGGCCTCCGCGTCGGCGCGGTCACCGACGTCGTCGACCGCGGAGCCGGCAGACTCGGCGTGGGGATGCAATTCAACGGCGCCGCCGACGATCTGATCACCGATGCCGTCAAGGTGGCCTTCGCCCCGGGCAACACCTTCGGCATCACCGTCGTCGCGCTCACCCCGGGACGCGGCGGCCGGACCCTCGCCTCGGGCGCCTCCTGGGAGCCGCTCTCGGCCCCCGACGACGGCACGATGGCGTCCCTGCTCCGGTCACTGAGCACGATGGAGCGCGAGAGCTTCCGTCCGCACATGGCGCAGCTCATCGCGCAGATGGACACGGCCACCCGGCAGTTCCTGCCCTTCCTCGGGGCGGTCGGCGCCATCGCGGAGGCGAACGCCGACACCCAACGGATCCCGACCGCTGAGACGCTGCCGACGATCGCCGCGACACTCGGCGCACTGGACACGTCCGTCAAGCGGATGCTGCCCGGGCTCCGCGCGCTCTGGTCCTGGACCGGCCCGGACGCCCCGGGCTACCCGGAACGCCAGAAAGCCACCATCGACGCCTTCGCCTACGACTTCTCCCCGGCGCTGGCGGCCCTGCTCAGTGCGCCCAACGTCGCCGCACTCACGGAGGTGCTGGTACCCATCCGCGAACTCTCGACCCGGGCCGTGACGAGCTTCCCCGAGGCCGCCCGCAACGGACGCCAGCTCGAGGAACTCATCGAACGGATCCGACGGTCGATGCCGGACAACGGTTCCGGCCCCGTGCTGAACCTCGACGTCACGTTCCAACAGTTCCCCGCCATCGCCTCGATGTTGCCGCCCGCGCCCCAGCTCTCCGTGACGCCCCCGGGCAAGCCCACGCCGCCCAGGCGGACGACCGGCGCGACAACGCCGACCACCACCACGCCGGCCTCCGCCACCACGCGGACCACGACGAAGGGCCGCTGACGTGCGCACCGCCCGCAATCCCGGAACCCTGCTCCTGATCTTCGTCGTCCTCATCGCCGTCGGCGGGGCGTTCACCGTGCGTGCGCTCACGCGTCCGGCCCAGGCGGCGCAGACGGCGTACGCGGCCATGTTCACCAATGCCTCCGGCCTCCGCTCCGGCGACGACGTGCGACTACTCGGCGTCCAGGTCGGGAAGGTCCGCGACGTCGCCCTCGACCAGGACGATGCCGCGCGCGGCACGCTCGCCCGGGTCGACTTCACCGTCAACCGCGACCAGCGGATCACCACCGCCACCACCCTGTCGATCCGGTTCCAGAACCTGACCGGCCTGCGGTACCTGGACCTCTCGCCGAGCGCAGCGCAGGCGGCAGCGGTCGCGCCGGGGTCCACGATCGACACCGGCCGGACGGTGCCGTCCTTCGACGTGACAACGATCTTCAACGGCCTGCAGCCGGTTCTCGCCGCGATGCAGCCGGATCAGATCAACCACCTCGCACAGTCGATCGCGGCCGTCGTCGAAGGCGACGGTTCCGGGCTCGGTCCGCTGCTCGACGCCCTCCAGACGCTCGGCAGGTTCACCAACGACCGCTCGGCCCTCCTCCAGACCCTGGTCGGCAACCTCAAGGCGATCAACGACAGCCTCGGTGGGAAGTCCGGTTCCCTGCCCACCGTGATCGGCTACCTGAAGGGCATCGGCGAGGTCCTGCGGAACGCGGCGCCATCGACGAAAGTCCTGTCCGACCAAGGCGCCGAGCTCATGGCCGCGGCCGACTCGCTGCTGCGGGGAGCGGGACTGCAACCCGCCGGCAGCTCGCTCCTCGAACTCGCCCGTCCGGAAATACCGCGCCTGCAGAGCCTCGTCGACCTCGCCGCACTGCTCCCGGGCCTGTTCGCGAATCTGACCCAGCAGCAGGTCCCCTCCGCCGGTGGGGACACCGGCTGCAGCCGCGGCGAGGCGCAGCTGCCCGCCGGTGTCCTCGTCTTCCTCCGCGGATCGAAGGTGACGCTGTGCAAGCGCTGAACCTGCTCGTGCCCCTGCTCCGCGACGGCTGCGGGCTCGCGACGAAGTTGGCCTCCGGCCTCGAAGAGGCTTGGGCGCAGCCGAGTTCGAAGAACCGTCAGCTCACCTTCGGCGTCCTCGGTGTGGCGCTCGCTCTGGTGCTGATGATCGCCAGCTCGGTCCTCGCGGTCCGGCCCCTCGGTACCACCACCTACACCGCGAACTTCCCCGAGGCCGGTATGGTCCGCCCGGGCGACGACGTCCGCGTGGCCGGTGTCTCGGTCGGCTCCGTCGAACGGGTGGCACTGGAGGGCGGCCACGTGAACGTCGGTCTCCGCGTCACGAAGAAAGTGCACATCGGCGATCAGTCCCGGGTCGCGGTGAAGATGCTGACCGGCGTCGGTGGCTACTTCGTCGACATCGACTCGATCGGCACCACGCCGCTGGGTGCGACCGCGATCCCCCCGGCGCGCGTGCGGATCCCCTACAGCCTGGTGGAGACCTTCCAGCAGGCCGATCCGAAGATCCGCGCGATCGACCCGACGCCGCTGCGGGAGTCGCTGGCCCAGATCCAGCGGGCGACCAGTGGCAAGCCCGGGCAGATGAAGGAACTCCTGTCCACCCTGCAGGGCGTGGTGCAGAGCATCTCGACGCAGAAGGACGAGGTCGGTGGCTTCGTGCAGACCCTCTCGGAGTACTCGGCCGCCATCGACCGCAACGGCGACGTGCTCACGCAGGCGATGCGCGACATGAACATCTACTTCTCCACCGCGCGGCTGAACGTCGCCGGCTACCAGCGCTTCATGCGCTCGCTCGACCTGGTGCTCAAGCGGATCATCCCGCCGGCGAACTTCTACCAGGAGAATCTCGCCTCCATGGAGGCCCAGTTCAACCTCATGTCCGGCCAGATCAGCGGGCTTCTCGTCAAGTACCAGAAGATGATCGACGACGCGATGGCCCTCCTTGGGCGGATCCAGTCCTCGGTGAAGCCGGACGGCACCATCGTCCTCGACGGCTCCGTTCCCACGATCTCGTCCCAGTACTGCATCCCGCTGGAAGGGGCTCCGTGCTGATGATCTCCAAGATCCTGGGCTCGAAATGGCTGGTCACTGCGATCGCGATCACGGTGGTCGGGTCGATCATCGCGGCGGCCCTCTACGTCGCGCGCACCCCCGACAAGGCGCAGGCGCGGTACTGCGCGCTCATGCCCGACGCGATCGGCCTCTACGTCGGCAACCCCGTGACCCGGCTCGGCGTGCCGATCGGCAAGGTCACGGCCGTCAGTCCCGACAGCACCGCGGCGCGGGTCGAGTTCGACGTCGACGGCGACCAGTCCGTGAGTGCGAGCACCGGGGCGGTCACCGTCGCCGCGTCGCTGATCGCCTCCCGCCAACTCGCCCTCGTCGACGGTGCCACGAAGGGGCCTGCGCTGCAGGCCGGGAAATGCTTGACCGACACCAAGACCCCGCAGTCGCTGAGCCGCAGCCTCAGTTCCATCGGCGACGCAGCGGCGAAACTCACCACGGGCGGCGGCCCCGAACAGGCCAAGCAGGTGCAGGATTCGTTGACCTCCCTCGCGGCGGCGGTCGACGGCACCGGGCCCGACGTCAACGGCGTCATCGAGAGCCTCGCCACGCTGCTCGACGACCCCGGCCCCGGCATCGGCGACGTGGGCCGCAGCCTCGATTCGATCTCCTCTCTCACCGGCGGCATGACCTCGAACTGGAACCCGCTCAAGCAGCTCCTCGTCACCGCCCCCGACGGTCTCGCCGACATCATCGTCCCCACCGCGAAGACCACCGAGACCCTCGCCGAGGCCCTGATCCCGCTCGGAAAGCTCCTGCGCGACCTGATCTCCCACTACGGCCACAACCTGTGGCCCATCCTCGACACCGTGATCCCGGCGTCGCGACTGGTCAGCGCCGGTGTCAAGAACTGGGGCGACCTCCTCGGCTTCCTTCCGCCGCTGATCGACGCCTTCAACGTCTCCTTCGATCAGCGCACCCTGGGACTCAAAGTCGTCTTCACTCCGCCGTCGACGAAGATGGTCGCGCGGAACCCGGAACTGACCTGCGCGAACGTCAACCGGATCGCGCCGGGCCAGTGCAAGGTCGTCGACCCCGGCCACATCGACGTCGACCTGATCTCGGCCATCCTCCGCGGGACGGGAGCCGCCCGATGAACCGCCCGACTCTACGTGGCCGCATCTCCCGCGGCCTGCTCCTGCTGGTCGTCCTCGCGCTCGGCGTCGTCGGCGTCCTCCGGGCGAGCCCCTCGACGCTGCCCGACCCGACCACCTGGTCCACCTCGGGATGGCCACTGCGCGTGGAGTTCTCCAACGCCCTGAACCTGCCCGACCAGGCGCAGGTCCGGTTCAACGGCCGGTCCGTCGGACGGATGGAGTCGGTGCGGCTCGACGGGGACCGCGCGGTCGCGACCCTCACCATCAGCGAGCCGGCCAGCATCCCCGCGGACACCAACGCCGAACTGCGGCAGGACACCCTGCTCGGCGACGTCTACATCGCCCTCGTCTCGGCGCCCACCTCGACCGCGCAGCCGCTGCGGGCCGGCGGGCTCATCCCGCTCGCGCAGAGCCGCCCGCCGGACCACGTCGAGGACCTCATGACCAGCCTCTCGGGCTTCCTCGGCAGCGGCGGCGTCTCCCAGCTCGGCAACACGGTGCAGCGGATCGACGGTGCCTTCCCCGACGATCCCGCGCGCACCCGCAAGATCACCGACAACCTGGCATCCACGATCATGGCCTGGGCCAACGACACGAGCTCGCTGGACACTGCGCTCCGCTCCGTCGTCGGGGTCACCGGCACGATCGCCGCCGAACACGGGATGCTCAGCGAGTACCTCGCTCCGGAGGGCCTCCGGCGCTGGGGCGTCATCTCCGAGACCGCCCGGGTCACGGAGGTCTTCGCCTCGCTGGCCCCGCTGCTCACGAATGCGGCGCCCCTGACGCCCGGCATCCGTGATCTCGCCGCACTCTTCACACAGGTGATCAGCCCGCTCCTGCTCCTCGACCGGCCCGTGGGCGCCACCCGCCCGGACAACCTCATCAACCTGCGCAACCTGTTCCGGGACAAGATCATCCCGTGGGTGGAGCACGGCCCCAAGGTGAACGTCGTCAAGGTGTCCGACGGCCCCGCGGTGCCGACGGCCGAGAAGGCGGAGCAGGCGCTCCGCGCGATGCGCATGATCGGGGCAGTCCGATGAAGAAGGAAGTCCTTGCGAACGCGATCACGTTCACCGTCGTCCTCCTGGTCGGACTCTTCATCCTCCTCGTCGGCTACATGGGACTGCGGCCGGGCGTAACGTACACGACGCTCTCGCTCAAGCTCGCGCACACCGGACAGCTGTCAGCCGGCACGCCCATCCTCCTGCGCGGCGTCCGGATCGGTGATGTGACCGGCGTGGAGCCGTCGACCGACGGCGTGCGGATCGCCCTCAGGTACCCGGCGGAGTACCGGATCCCCGTCGACTCCGCCCTGTCAGTCGAGCAGCTCAGCGCGCTCAGCGAGCCGTACGTGGAGTTCGCACCCCGCTCGTCCGGCGGCGCCGTCTTCACCTCCGGCAGCGAGATTCCGGCGACCGCGGTCTCCCAGTCCCGGTCCGTCAGCGACGTCTTCGAAGCGCTCGCCGCGCTCAACCGCACGGCCGACACCGGGGCGCTCGGCGGGATCGTGAAGACAGCCTGGCAGGCAACGTCGGGCCGCGATGACGACCTGACCACACTGAGCCGGGCCGGTCAGCTACTCAGTTCGACGGTGCTCAGCCGGATGCCCGCGATCCGCAGCATGTTCGCCAACACCCAGGTCTACTCGGCGGATCTGGACTGGACCGCGAACGCCGTGCAGCGGCTCGGCGCCGAGTTCCAGAACACCGCGAACGTGGTGCTCAGCGCGGTGCAGGCCGTGCAGCGGATGGTGCTGACGCTCAACGCACCCGACCCGTTCGTGAACACCATCGACCCGTTCCTCAAGCGGCTCAAGCCCTACCTCGACGAGCTGCTCCCCGCACTCGCCACCACCGGCGGCCCGTTCATCTCGATCTTCTCGGCGCTCAATCGCACGGTGCCGCAGATCGATCTCAGCACGCTCCTGTCGAACGCCCTGCAGGTCGCCGGCACCGACGGTGCCGCCCGCGTCACCCTGACCCTTCCCCGCCCCTGACTCGAGAGGACCACATGGCGCAGGAGCACGATCCCGACGAAGCCGCCGCCGGCACACCGGAGACCGACCCCCGCGGCACCGCCGGCGCCCGGAAGAAGGTGCGCCCGGAGAGCGCGGAGCCGACGCGGCGGTCACCGTCGGGCACGGTGCGCACCGTCCTCGCGACGGTCGTGGTCGTGGCCCTCATCGTCGCCTCGGTACTGCTCTACCTGCAGACCCGCACGCTGGGCACCGAGCGCCAGGAGGCCGCCGACCGGGCGCGCGCGGAGCAGATAGCCTCCGATTACGCCGTGAAGGCGGCGACGATGGACTACCGCGACCTGACCCCGTGGCTCAACGGCGTGAAGGCCGGGGTGACACCGGAACTGGCGAAGAAATTCGACTCCATCCTCGACCTGATGCGGGAGGTGGTCACGCCGCTGCGGCTGACCTCCACGGGGCGAGCGTCTTTCGCCAAGACCACCTCCGAGGTGAACGGCATCTACCAGGTGAAGGTCGCCGTCGACGTCTCCTCGCAGAACGTCCAGGCCCCGCAGGGCACTGTCAGCACGAGCACCTACTCGGTGAGCCTGGACCGGAACCGCGACTGGATCATCACGGAGGCCGGCGATCCCGCGAACCCCAACGCCGTACTCAGCGGCGTCGGCGGGGGCTCTGCCCCGACCGCGAACCCGTCGGCCTCGGCCACCCCGCAGCCACCCACCCCCACCATGCCCGCGCTGCCCGCACCGTCGGGCACCCCCAACTGACTCCGAAGGACGAACGATGCTGCAGCGCTTCCTGGACTACGAGATGAAGGTCTCGGAGTTCATCGGCTTCCTGATCCTCGTCGGCATCCCCTACGGGATCATCGGCCTCATCTGGTCGCTCACCCACATGGACCACCTCGGGGATCTCACCGGGATCGACCGCATCATCTCGTTTCTCGGCGCCATCGTCTGCTGGCCCGTGCTCCTCTTCTCGAACGTGACGATGCAGTGATGGCCCTGGTGCGGATCATCGACGTGGTGGTCCAGTACGTGAAGATCCTCGGCGGCCGGCAGAAGGCGCCCGCCGTGGTCCGCTTCGCGGCGTGGCTCCTTCTCCTCGCCGCCGTTCTCGCGGCCGTCGCCGTCGTGGTCGTGGGGCTGATCCGCCTCAACGACTACCTCGCCACCCTGCCGCCGACCCGATAGGAGCACCCCCATGTCAGGCTCGTCCAGCCCCGTCGGCGACGTCGGCTCGTCCGACGGTGCGCCGCTCACCCTCGAGTGCACCCGGATCACCATCCCCGCCACCCACCGTCGGTACACCAGTCGGGATCTCGCGGTCACCGACGCCCTCGACCTCTGGGGGTTCGCCGGCGCCGCCGCGAACGTCGCGATGCAGATGATGAGCCCGGGTGTCGGGCACGGCGTCGTGGAATCGACGGTGGACAGCGGCGCGCTGATGAAGCGCCCCTGGAAGCGGGCACGCACCACGACCCAGTACCTCGCGGTCGCGATCCTCGGCACCGAACAGGAGAAGGAGGCGTACCGCGAGGCGGTCAACGTCGCGCATCGCCAGGTGAAGTCCCGGCCCGGAGCCGCGGTGAAGTACAACGCCTTCGACCGGAACCTGCAGCTCTGGGTCGCCTCCTGCCTCTTCGTCGGCTTCGAGGACACGTACCAGATGCTCAACGGGAGGCTCCCCGACAACCAGGCCGAGAGCTTCTATCAGTCCTGCGCGACGCTCGGCACCACCCTGCAGGTGCCGCGCGACATGTGGCCGGCCACACGCGCCGAGTTCGACGAGTACTGGGTCCGGGCTTGCGCCGAGGCGCGGCTCGACGAGCCCGTGGCGGCGTACGTCGACGACCTGCTGAATCTGCGGATGATCAACCTGCCCATGCGCATCGTCTTCGGCGGCCTGCTGAAGTTCCTGACGGCCGGATTCCTCGCCCCGTATTTCCGCGAGCAGATGCAGGTCGAGTGGAGCGCGGCCGATCAGCGCCGGTTCGACAACCTCTTCGCGTTCGTCGCCCTCGTCAACCGGTTCATCCCACGGTTCCTGCGGTTCGGGCCGACCCGCTCGCTCATGGTCGACCTGCGGCTGCGGATGAGCGCGGGCAAGCCCCTCGTCTGACCCGGACCGGGACCCCGGTCTGGGACCCGGGCCCCGCAACGGCTCCGCTCAGCCGGGGAAGAGCACCGCGCAGACCAGGGCGTACACCTCGGCCTGGAACTCCGGGTCGGTATCGAAGCGACGCGTGCGGCCCACGTCGAAGACCACGGCGAAGGCCGCGTGCACGAGGAAGACCGCCTCGGCGGCGCTGAGCTCGGGCCGGACCGCCACGACCGCATCGGCGAATGCTGCGATGTTGGCCCGCTGGATCCCCGCAAGCCGGCTGCGGTCGGCGTCCGGGACGTTGCCGATCTCGCGGAAATAGACGGTCATCAGCTTCGATCGCAGGAAGGACAGCTGCACGTAGGCCTGCGCGAGCGCGGCGAGCCGGTCCGCGGGATCCTGCACCGAGGTGGAGACCTCGGCGATCGCCCCCGCGACGCCGTCTGCTGCTTGATCGAGGGCGCTCACCAGGATGCCGGCCTTGCTCGGGAAGTAGCGGTACATGCCCGACGGGACGATGCCCGCGGCGCGCCCGATCTGTCCCATGCTCACGTTGTGGAAGCCGTGCTGGAAGATCTGCTCGATCGCCTCGACCAGCACCTGCTCCTGGCGACCCGCCTCCGGCGCGGGCTCGACCGGCGGTGCGACCGTGTAGGGCACCCGCGGCGCGGGCAGCGCCAGCACCTGCCGCGCGGCCGCGGTGAGCACGACCTCGGCTCGCTTCTGCGCCAACACCGTCCGGTGCGCGGTGACGCTGCCGGTCACGCTGATCAGGGCCACGCTGCGCAGGTCGACCTCGCTCCGGTCCACGCCCGGGAGCGCGGGCTGCGCGGCATCGGCGACGGTGCCGATCATCTCGGTGAGCTGCTCCCGGATCCGTGCCCTGTCTTCGCCCTCGAGGAGACGCTGCTCCCACCGGAACAGTCCTCCGGTGTTGCGGCGCTCGAAAGAGACGCCCAGGGCGGCCTCGATGATCGCGTCGACGCGCTCCCCCGGCGCCTTTCCCGCCGTGGCCTCGGCCGCATCGTCGACGGCGTGGCACAGCGCATCGGAGGCGGAGGTGATGGCGTGCTCGAGTAGCGCGTACTTGTTGGGGAAGTGCCGGTAGACGGCGGGCCCACTGATGTCGAGCGACGCGGCGATCTCCTCGATCCCGACGCCGTGATAGCCGCGCCGGGAGAAGTCCTCAGCAGCGACCCGCGCGATCTGCTCGCGCCGGTCCTTGGGCCGCTTCCGCCGCGCCTGTGTCACGTCTACTCCTCTTCACCGTCCGCATCGAGAGTACTCACTGTCTGGAACCCTTCCGCGGTGTACCGTCAACCCTATAAGTAAGTGAACATTCACACACCGATTCGGTGCAAGATCTGAGAGGACCGCTCATGACCACGAGCGCCGAGCCGAACATCGCGAGCGTGCCGGCGGCGAACGCCGCACTGTCGCGCCCCGTCGATCCGGTGGCCGAGGGCTACCGCATCACGATATCCGCGCCCGCGCGGCCTGCTCACGTCCTCACCGTGCTGTCGGACGCCATGGACGTCACCTCGCTCGCGGCGGGGGCCGCCAACGTGGTCATGCAGCTCGTGAACAAGCCCGTCGCCTACGGCGTGATGGAGTCGCCGGTCGACTCCGGCTCGCTGTACAAGCATCCCGTCAAGCGCACCCGCACCACGATCAGCTACCTCGCCGTCGCGGTACTGGGCACCCCGCAGGACAAGGCCCGGTATCGCGAGGCGGTCAACTCCGCACACCGTCAGGTCCGCAGCACCGCAGCGAGCCCGGTCAAGTACAACGCGATGGACCGGGGCCTGCAGCTGTGGGTCGCGATGTGCCTCTACATCGGCTACGAGGACACGCACCAACTGCTCCGCGGCCGCATGAACCGCGAGCAGCGCGCTCTGTTCTACCGCGACGCCGCGCCGCTGGGCACCACGCTGCAGGTGCCCGCCGACCTGTGGCCCACGACGCCGGAGGAGTTCGACGCGAAGTGGGTCGAGCTGTGCGCCACGCGGATCAACCCCGACGAGACGGCGCGCACCTACCTGCGCCAGCTGGTGGACTTCACCTTCGTCGGCAACCTGCCCACACCGGTCAAGGCCTTCAACCGGTTCCAGAACGCGGGCTTCCTCGCGCCGAAGTTCCGGGAGGCCATGGAGATCGAGTGGACCGCGCGCGATCAGCGCCGGTTCGACGCCTTCTGGCGGCTGGTCGCGTTCAGCAACCGCTTCACGCCGCTCGCGCTCCGGCGCCTGCCGTACCACCTGCTGCTGGCCGACCTGCGCCTGCGCGCGCGGCTCGGCCGCACGCTGGTCTAATCCTGCACGCACGACGAAGCCGGGCCCTCGCTCGGAGGGCCCGGCTTCCTCGTCCCCGGCACCCGCCCGACGGGGCCGGCACCGTCGGGCGGGAAGAACCGTCAGCCGAACTGCTGGCGAAGAACCGGCTTGGTGACCTTGCCCGTGGGGTTGCGCGGCAGGGCCTCGATCACGACCAGGTGGCGCGGGTGCTTGTAGCGGGCGATGTGGTCGTTGAGGAACTCCGACAGCGCGTCGACGGTGAGCTCAGCGCCGTCACGCAACTGCACCACCGCGACGACCGCTTCGCCGAAGCGCTCGTCCGGCTTGCCGATCACGGCCACTTCGGTGACGTCGGGGTGCGCCGCGACGGCGTTCTCCACCTCGACCGAGTAGATGTTCTCGCCGCCCGAGATGACCATGTCCTTGGCACGGTCGACGACGTAGACGAATCCCTCCTCGTCCATGCGGACGAGGTCACCCGAGTGGAACCAGCCGCCGTGGAAGGCCTCCTTCGTGGCCTCGAGGTTGTTCCAGTAGCCCGACATCATGTTCGGGCCGCGGTAGACGATCTCGCCCACCCCGCCGCGCGGCACATCATTGCCCTCGGAGTCGATGACCCGGGCCGCGACGGTGCGCACCACCTTGCCGACGGAACCGAACTTGCGCAAGGCATCGGCGCCCGAGAGCGCGCAGGTGACGGGCGACATCTCGGTCTGGCCGAAGACGGCGCAGATCTCGGCGTCGGGGAACGTGGCGGCGAGCTCGCGGAGCAGGGTCTCACTGGCGGGCGCGGCGCCCCACCACACGAACTTGAGCTTGAGATTGCGCGGGCGCGCCTTCTGTTCGTTCACCGCGAGCTGCCACTGCATCGGCACCATGAACATGCTGGTGATGCCCTCGCGCTCCAGCGCGTCCAGGGTCTGCGCCGGGTCGAACGCGCCGAGCGGGAAGATCACCGAGGTCAGGCCCTGCAGGAAGGCCGTCGCGAGCACGCCGAAGCCGGCGATGTGGAACAGGGGGACGGCGACGGCGCCCACGGCGTCGGCGTCGACGACGCCCGGCGCGACGAGGTTCGTCCACCCCTGCGCGGTCATGTTGACATGGGTGAGCACCGCTCCCTTGGGGCGGCCGGTGGTGCCCGATGTGTACATGATCAGCGCCGGCGAATCCTCGGGGACGTCGACGTGGGGATCGGGCCGCCCCTCCGCGACCAGGTCCTCGAAGCCCAGGGCACCCGCAGCCTCATCAGCACCGTCGAACCGGATGCGCAGGCCGAACTCGGCGCCGGTCCCGGCGACACCCGCGATGAGCGGGTCGAAAAGCGCCTCGTAAACGACGGCGCTGCACATCGTGTCCTGGACCAGGAAGGCCACCTCGGGCGGCGCCATTCGGAAGTTGACCGGGACCGCTATCGCGCCGAGCGCCGTGACGCCCAGCGCCGCCTCGACGTACTCGATGCGATTGAGGCCGAGGATCAGCACGCGATCGCCCGCACCGATGCCGCGCTCGCGCAGTGCGCCGGCGAAGGCCCCGACCCGCTCCGCGAGGCCCGCCCAGGTGACCTCGTTGTCGAGGTACCGCAGGGCCACCTGATCGCCGCGCATGACGGCGTGGTTGCGGACACTGTTGTTCCAGGTGTTGCGCTGCGAACTGCGGGGTTCCTCCGTACGCGGGAACCAGGCGATGTTCTCAAGAGACGTCATGTATGCGATTGTGTTCTAGAACATGTTCGACGGGAGCCGAATCGCGCAAAGTTAAAGAATAGTGATTCACTTGTGACATTCCCCGAGACAGTACCCATGGAAGGAACATCGTGCCCGAAGCATTCATCTACGAGGCGATCCGCACGCCGCGCGGCAAGCAGCGAGGCGGCGCCCTGCACGCCACCAAGCCCCTGGACCTGGTGGTCGGCCTGATCGACGAGCTCAAGAACCGCTACCCCACCATGGACCCGTCGGCGATCGACGACATCGTGCTCGGCGTGGTTTCCCCCGTGGGCGAGCAGGGTGGCGATATCGCCCGCACCGCTGCCACCGTCGCCGGCCTGCCCGAGACCGTCGCCGGCGTGCAGATCAACCGCTTCTGCGCCTCGGGGCTCGAGGCCACCAACATGGCGGCCCAGAAGGTCGCCGCGGGCCTGGGCGACGACCTGGTCCTCGCCGGCGGCGTGGAGTCCATGTCGCGCGTGCCGCTCGGCTCCGACGGCGGTGCCATGCACCAGGACGTCACCACCAACTACGACACCTACTTCGTGCCGCAGGGCATCGGCGCCGACCTGATCGCGTCGATCGACGGCTACACCCGCGAGGACGTCGACCAGTACGCCGTGCAGTCGCAGGCCAACGCCGCGGCCGCGTGGGAGAACGGCTGGTTCGCCAAGTCCGTCGTGCCCGTCAAGGACATCAACGGCCTGACGGTGCTCGACAACGACGAGCACCGCCGCCCCGGCACCACCATCGACGGCCTCGGCAAGCTGCGTCCGGCCTTCGACGGCATCGGCGAGATGGGCGGTTTCGACGCCGTCGCGCTGCAGAAGTACTACACCGTGCCGAAGATCAACCACGTCCACACGGGCGGCAACAGCTCGGGCATCGTCGACGGTGCCGCCCTGCTGCTGATCGGCAACGAGGCCGGCGGGAAGAAGGCCGGCCTGACCCCGCGCGGTCGCATCGTCGCCACCGCGGTCACGGGCTCGGAGCCCACCATCATGCTCACCGGCCCGACGCCGGCCACCGAGAAGGTCCTCGCCAAGGCGGGCCTGTCGAAGGAGCAGATCGACCACTGGGAGCTCAACGAAGCCTTCGCGTCCGTCGTGCTGCGGTGGATGAAGGACATGAAGCTCGAGCGCGAGCAGGTGAACCCGCTGGGCGGCGCCATCGCGCTCGGCCACCCCCTCGGCGCGACCGGCGCGATGCTGGTCTCGACGGTGCTCGACAACCTCGAGCGCACCGGCGGCCGCTACGGCCTGATGACCCTGTGCGTCGGTGGCGGCATGGGCATCGCCACCATCATCGAGCGCCTCTGACCGGCCGGAAAGACTACGGAGACAACAATAGACATGGCTGAGAACATGATCCGCTGGGAACAGGACGCCGACGGCATCGTCGTGCTGACGATGGACGACCCCACCAGCTCCGCGAACACCATGAACGACCTGTACCGCGAGTCGATGGGCGCCACCATCGACCGCCTGGAGGCCGAGAAGGACTCCCTCACCGGCGTCGTGCTCACCTCGGCGAAGAAGACCTTCTTCGCCGGCGGCAACCTGGGCCTGATCCGCCAGGCCCGCCCCGAGGACGCCGCGACGCTGCGGGACAACGTCGAGTCGATGAAGGCCGCGCTGCGCCGCCTCGAGACCCTCGGCAAGCCCGTGGTCTCCGCGATCAACGGCGCCGCCCTGGGCGGCGGACTCGAGATCGCACTGGCCACGCACCACCGCATCGCTGCAGATGCGCGCGGCTCGCAGATCGGCCTCCCCGAGGTCACCCTGGGCCTGCTCCCCGGCGGCGGCGGCGTGACCCGCACCGTGCGGCTGCTCGGGCTGCAGGGCGCGCTCATGGGCGTCCTGCTGCAGGGCCCGCGCATGAAGCCCGCGAAGGCCAAGGAGGTGGGCCTGGTCCACGAGGTCGTCGGCACCGTCGAGGAGCTGGTCCCGGCCGCGAAGGCATGGATCAAGGCCAATCCCGAGGGCGGCGTGCAGCCCTGGGACGTCAAGGGCTACAAGATCCCCGGCGGCGCGCCGAGCTCCCCCGCGATCGCCGCGAACCTGCCCGCCTTCCCCGCGAACCTGCGCAAGCAGCTCAAGGGAGCCCCGATGCCGGCGCCCCGCGCCATCATGGCCGCCGCGGTCGAGGGCGCGATGGTGGACTTCGACACCGCCAGCGTGATCGAGGGCCGCTACTTCGTCTCGCTCGCCACCGGCCAGGTCTCGAAGAACATGATCGAGGCGTTCTTCTTCGACCTGCAGCACATCAACGGCGGCGGCTCGCGCCCCGACGGCTACGACAAGTACACCGCCAAGAAGGTCGGCGTCATCGGCGCCGGCATGATGGGCGCGGCCATCGCGTACGTCTCCGCCAAGGCCGGCATCGAGGTCGTCCTCAAGGACATCGACCTCGACGCCGCCAAGCGCGGCAAGGCCTACTCCGAGAAGCTCGAGGAGAAGGCGCTGGCCAAGGGCCGCACCACCGCCGAGAAGTCGGCGGAGCTACTCGCCCGCATCACGCCCACCGTCGACCCTGCCGACTTCGCGGGCGTCGACCTCGTGATCGAGGCCGCGTTCGAATCCGTCGAGGTCAAGCACAAGGTCTTCCAGGAGATCGAGGACATCGTCGAGCCCGACGCCATCCTCGGCTCCAACACCTCCACCCTGCCGATCACCATCCTCGCCGAGGGCGTCAAGCGCTCCGAGGACTTCATCGGCATCCACTTCTTCTCCCCCGTGGACAAGATGCCACTGGTCGAGATCATCCGCGGCGCCAAGACCTCGGATGCGGTGCTGGCCAAGGTCATCGACTACACGCTGCAGATCAAGAAGACGCCGATCGTGGTCAACGACTCGCGCGGCTTCTTCACCTCCCGCGTGATCGGCACCTTCGTTAACGAGGCGATCGCGGCCGTGGGCGAGGGCGTGAACCCGGTGCTCATCGAGCAGGCGGGCCAGCAGGCCGGCTACCCGGCCGCACCACTGCAGCTCATGGACGAGCTGACGCTCACCCTGCCGCAGAAGATCCGCAAGGAGAGCCGCGCCGCCGCCGAGGCCGCTGGCACGCCGCTGCCCGCGCACGGCAGCGACGCCGTGGTCGACGCGATGGTGGACGCGGGCCGCACCGGCCGCAAGGACGGCGCTGGCTTCTACGACTACGTGGACGGCAAGCGCACCGGCCTGTGGCCGGGCCTGAAGGACCTGTTCCCGGGTGGCAAGGACATCCCACTGCAGGACATGATCGACCGGATGCTCTTCGCCGAGTCGCTGGAGACGGTGCGCTGCTTCGACGAGGGAGTCATGGACTCCGTCGCCGACGCGAACATCGGCTCGATCTTCGGCATCGGCTTCCCCGCGTGGACCGGCGGCGTGCTGCAGTTCATCAACGGCTACACCGCTCCCGACGGCACCATCGGCCCGAAGGCCTTCGTCGCCCGTGCGCAGGAGCTGACCAAGTACGGCGCGCAGTTCACCCCGCCCGCCTCCCTGGTCGCCAAGGCCGAGGCCGGCGAGACCTACGAGTAGGACGCGCCGCTAGGCCGTAGCGCGAAGGGCCCGGCACCGTCGTTCGACGGTGCCGGGCCCTTCGCCATGTCCGCGTTTCGGCGGACCGCTAGACCTGCGCCGACTGCACCGAAGGATCCCGCTGGTCGAACCGGATTCCGGCAGGATTGCTCGCCAGCACGCCGATCACGATCGGACCCACTGCGCCGATCATCGGGACGATTCCCACAACGCAGACCAGTAGGTACCACCAACCCGAGGCGTTCGCGTCGTGCAGACGGCGGACGCTGAGCGCGATGTTCGCCACCCCCATCGCGAGGCCGAGAAGCAACCCGGCGATCGCGAGGCAGAGGAAGATCCACGAGAGCACCGGAGCGGTGTTCTCGAGGGCACCGCCGATCAGGCTGCAGGCGAAGACGGCGACGAAGAGGATCACGTACAGCAGCCAGGTCCACCAGTACTCGCTCTGCGAGGCCCGGCCTCGGTAGCGGAACGCCGACTTGAAGAGGCGTTTGGTCGCTTCGCCGAAACTCGCGCCGTAGAGCGGCCGTGTCAGATCGTCGGGATTGCGCATCCCAATCACTGGTGCTTGGTACTGGTGCTGGTGTTGGTAATGGTCCGTCATGTGATTCCCCCTGGTCACTCGGCCGCTGTACGACCGTCGGGGAAAAACTTAGAGTGCCATAAGATGAACGTGCAATATGCTTTACATCACCTGGGGTTGATCAGAAGCCGTCAGTCGGTGAAGCGGGCGGGGCGCTTGTTGAGCATGGCGTCGACGCCCTCGCGGTGGTCGTCGGTCTTGAGCAGGATGACCTGCGATTCGGTCTCGCGGCGCAGGGCGTCGTCGAGTCCGGCGAGGGTGGAGGCGTTGACGGCGCGCTTGGTGGCGGCGATCGCCTCCCGCGGGCCGGACGCGAGCTGCGCGGCGGCCGCGGCGACGGCACCGTCGAGCTCGTCCGCCGGGTGGACGGCGGTGATCATGCCCGAGGCGAGCGCCTCCGGGCCGTAGATCCGGTTGCCCAGCAATGCCATTCCCATCGCGCGCGTGCGCCCGATGGCGGCGGGCACGAGCGCGGTGGTGCCCGCGTCGGGCAGCAGTCCGATGCCCACGAAGGGCAGCAGGAAGTACGCAGTGTCGGCGACGAACGTGAGATCGGCCGACAGCGCGAGGCCCACCGCCATGCCCGCGCAGGGCCCGTTCACCTTGGCGATCACCGGGATCGAGGCCCCGATGATGGCGCGGATGTAGGCGTTGACGGCTTCGAGGGCCTCCTGCGGCTCCGCGGCCTCCCCGGCCAGGTCGGCGCCGGTGGAGAAGGCGCGGCCCTCGCCGGTCACCACGAGGACGCGAACCGCCGCATCGGCGTCGGCCTCCTCGACGATGCGCGCCAGCTCCCACGCGGCGCGGATCCCGAACGCGTTCATTCGCTGCGGGCGGGCGATGGTCACCGTCAGGACGCCGCCCTCGGCGACGCGCCGGAAGTCCTCGCTCATGCCACGCCCTCCGCGACCTTGGCCAGCGGCGCGAGTCGCCGCTCGATGATGGAGCCGCCCTCGGCGATCATCCGCTCGATGAGCTGCGCGCACGTCGGGACGTCCCGAATCAGGCCCTGGCACAGGCCGACGCTCCAGATGCCGGCCTCCACGTCGCCGTCCTCGAAGACCTTGCGGCCGCGGGCACCCGCGACGAGGTGCCGGATGTCCTCGAATTCGCAGCCCTGCGCCTCGGTCTCGACGACCTCGACGGAGACCGAGTTCTTCGCGACGCGGGCGGTGTTGCCGAGCGTGCGGAAGATGAGCTTCGTGTCCAGCTCGGAGTTCGCGACGATCTGGGCCTTGACCTCGGGCGCGATCGGCGATTCGACGGTGCACAGGAAGCGGCTGCCCATGTTGATGCCGTCGGCGCCGAGCGCGATCGCGGCGACCAGGCCGCGGGCGTCGGCGATGCCGCCGGAGGCGAGGATGGGGATGTCCAGCGCGTCGGCTGCGGCGGGGATCAGCACCAGGCCGGGGATGTCGTCCTCGCCGGGGTGGCCCGCGCACTCGAAGCCGTCGATGGAGACCGCGTCGACGCCGATGGCTTGCGCCTTGAGCGCGTGCCGGACGCTGGTGCACTTGTGGATCACCTTGACGCCGTTGTCCTTGAGGTACGGCAGGAACTTCGCCGGGTTGGAGCCGGCGGTCTCGATGATCTTGATCCCCGATTCGACCGCAGCGCGCAGGTACTCGTCGTAGGGCGGCGGGTCGATCGTCGGCAGCACCGTGAGGTTCACGCCGAAGGGGCTCGCAGTGAGCTCGCGCGTGCGCGCGATCTCCTCGCGCAGGTCCTGCGGCGAGGGCTGGGTGAGCGCCGTGAGGATCCCGAGGCCGCCGGCCTCGGAGACGGCGGCGGCGAGGCGGGCTCGGCCCACCCACATCATGCCGCCCTGGACGATCGGGTACCGGACGCCGAACTGCTCGGTGAAGCGCGTGGAGAACATGCTCCGAAAGCTAGCACAGATGAGAGAACAGTCTCTAACATATCGAGCAGATACCTGTTCCGATCCTGGAGGACCGTCATGACCGCACCGTCGAAGACCGCGACCGGCGACCTGATCTCGACCGACCCGCGCACCGGCGCGGAGGTGGCCCGCTTCCCCGTCGCCGACGCGGTGGCCGTCATCGAGGCCGTCGACGCAGCGCGGGGCGCCGCGACGTGGTGGGGCGGCCTCGAGCCCAAGGCCCGCCGCAACTGGCTGCTGCGCTTCCGCGGCGAGCTCGCGCGCCGCTCCGAGGAGCTGGCCGGCGTCATCGCCGCGGAGACCGGGAAGCCGCACGACGACGCGCTCCTGGAGGTCATGCTCGCGATCGTGCACCTGGACTGGGCCGCGAAGAACGCCGAGAAGGTGCTCGGCCGCCGCAAGGTCGGCACCGGCATGATGGGCGCCAACCTGACCGCCACCGTCGAGCACCGCCCGTCCGGGGTGATCGGCGTGATCGGGCCCTGGAACTACCCCGTCTACACCCCGATGGGCTCGATCTCGTACGCCCTCGCCGCGGGCAACGCGATCGTCTTCAAGCCCAGCGAGCTGACGCCGGCCGTCGGCCAGTTCCTCGCCGACACATGGGCCGCCGCGTGCCCCGGCCAGCCCGTGCTCCAGGTGGTACACGGCTACGGCGACACCGGCGCCGCGCTCTGTCGCGCGGGCGTCGACAAGCTGGCGTTCACCGGCTCGGCCCGCACCGCGCGCACCGTCATGGCCACCTGCGCCGAGACGCTCACCCCCGTCACGATCGAGGGCGGCGGCAAGGACGCGATGATCGTGGACGCCGACGCGGACATCGACGGCGCCGTCAAGGCCGCGGCGTTCGGCGCCTACGGCAACGGCGGGCAGACCTGCGCCGGCGTCGAGCGGGTGTACGTCGTCGCCGACCGGTACGACGAGTTCGTCGACAAGCTGGCCGCCGCGTCCCGCGAGATCCACGGCGGCGAGTCCGACGGCGTCGACTACGGCCCCGCGACCATGCCCAAGCAGCTGCAGATCATCGCCTCGCACATCGACGACGCGCTCAACCGCGGTGGACGCGCCCTCGTCGGCGGCCGGGAGTCGGTCGGCGAGCGTACCGTCCAGCCCGTGCTCCTCGTCGACGTGCCGGACGATTCGACCGCCGTCACCGAGGAGACCTTCGGCCCCACGGTCGTGGTCACCCGCGTCCAGGACATCGACGAGGCGATCGCCAAGGCCAACGACAGCACCTACGGACTCTCCGCCGCGATCATGACGAAGAGCCTCACCCGCGGCCAGGAGCTGGCCCGCCGGCTGCGCACGGGCGCCGTCGCCGTGAACTCGTTCCTGTCCTTCGCCTCCGTGCCCGCGCTGCCCTTCGGTGGCATCGGCGACTCCGGCTTCGGCCGGATCCACGGCGCCGACGGGCTCCGCGAGTTCAGCAGGCCGCAGTCCGTCGCCGCACAGAAGTTCGCGCTGCCGATGGACCTGCTCTCGTTCACCCGCAAGGAGCGCGACATGAACACCGTGCGGATGATGCTCAAGCACGTCTACGGACGCTGATCCGTTCTGAAACCGCGCTTCAACGAGGTCGCGGCGACGTATTCGCGGCGTCGCTGCTCCGGAGGCCGGTTTCGAAACGGACGCCCCCGTACGGTGGGAATGTGAGGGCGTGGGCGGGTCCGGCGACAGCGGCGCTCGGCATCGGCGCGATCGGCGGATCCACACTGGTGGCCGCGACGACCGGGCGCGGCCTCCGATACACCGCCGACTCGATGGACACGATCCCGTGGTGGCAGCCCTGGGCACCGGTGGCCGCTGGCCTGCTGGTGGCGCTCTCCGTCCCCGCCCGCGGCACGGCGGCGGACGGGACGCAGGCACCGTCGGACCCCCGGCGCCAAGCCTGGATACTGCTGGCCTGCGGCGTCGCCTTCGCCGCGGCGCTCATCGTGCTCGGCCCCGAGGAGCCGAAGTACACGGCGCTCAAGCTCGGGCTGCTGCTCATGGTGCCGGCCGCCGTCTTCGCACTCGACCGGCGGTGGGGCCGGAGGTGGCCGGACCCGACGGCGCGGGCCGGGTGGACGCCGCTGCCCGCGGTGATCGCCTACCTGGCGGTGTACCTGGCGCTGAACGATCGGGGCGGGAACTTCCTCGCCGGGGTGCCGCTGCTCGACGCGGCGCTCCTGCTGCTCGTCGGGTTCGCGATCAACGCGCTGCTCGAGGAGGTCTTCTACCGGCGCTGGCTGCTCGCCCGCTGGCGCGCGCTGCTCGGGCCGTGGGCGGCCGTCGCGCTCTCCGCGGTGGTGTGGGCATCCTGGCACATGGCCATCCAGGGCACCGGCGACCTGCCGCTCGACGCGAGCAACGTGCTCGCGAACCAAGGCGTGAGCGGACTGTTCCTGGGATTCCTGTGGCTGCGATACCGCGTGATGTGGCCGTTGTTGGTGATCCACGGCGTATGGAACGCGAACCCGCTGCAGTTCCTCACGTCCGGATCGTGACGGCACCGTCGACCTGGGCCGTCCGCGCAGACAGATAGGGTGGGGCGCATGTCCCGGCCCAGCTTCCGCCCAGATCGGGTGGCGTGGACCGTGCTCGGTCTCACCGTTGCAGCGCTCGTCATCGGCTACCAGATCAAGGCCCAGTGCACCGGCACGCCCTTCGACGAGCTCGGCCGCTCCGAGGGCTTCGCGTCGACGCCCGGCCGGATCTGCTACTCCGACATCCAGTTCCTGTGGACCGGCCGGGAGGTCAACAACCACATCTTCCCGTACCTGACCGGCTGGATCGACGGCGACGGCAAGCTACAGGGCGGCGCCATCGAGTACCCCGTGCTCAGCGGACTGCTGTTCTGGATCGGCGCGATCGGCGCGCACAACGATGCCGAGTTCCTGCTGCACATGGCGTTACTGCTGGCCCCGTTCGGGATGCTCACCGGTTGGGTGCTCGCCAAGGTCTCGGGCCGCACCGCCGCGCTGTGGGCCGTGGGGCCGCCGCTCGCGCTCTATGCCTTCCACAACATGGAGCTACCGGTGGTCGCCGCGGCGACCGTCGGTTTCGGCATCATGGCCTGGGCCGACAGAACCGGCGGGTCGATCCGGATCCCCGCCATCGCCACGGCCGCGGTACTCGCCGTGGGCTTCGACCTCAAGATCTATCCGGGCCTGTTCGTCGCGCCGCTGGTGCTGTACGTGCTCACGCACGGCAGGTCGGGCACGGTCGCCCTGCCCGACGGCCCCGGGCGGCGCGCCCGCGTCGACTGGCGCCTGCTCGATTGGACGGGCGCCGTCGCCACGGCGGCGACGGCCCTGGTGGTCGCCGTCGCGATCAACGTGCCCTTCATGGTCTTCGGCTTCGAGGGCTGGCGGGCCTCGCTGAAGTTCCAGGAGCTGCGCACAGCAGACCTGTCGACCAACTCGATCTGGTACTGGGGCGTGCTCAAGGCCTTCGACGACCCGAAGGACTACGACGCCTTCGTCTCCTCCGTCTCACCGCTGCTCATCGCGATCTCCATCGCGGCGCTGCTGGTGTACGGCTGGGTGCGCTTCCGGCGCACCGGCGTGTACCCCTGGCTCGGCGTGAGCGGCGCGATCCTGGCCGCGTTCATGCTCTTCCACAAGGTGCACTCGCCGCAGTACGTGCTGTGGCTGCTGCCCTTCTTCATCCTGCTCAAGGTCGACTGGCGGCTCATCGCGGCGTACCTGCTGTTCGACCTGAGCCTCGAGCTCACGGTGTGGAACTACTTCTCCGAGCACGCAGCGCACCTGCCCATCACCTGGTGGGTTCAGTGGGGCGTCTGGATCGGAGTCTGGGGCAGGGCCGCGCTGCTCGTCGTCTTCATCTGGTACCTGCCGCGCTGCGCGCTGCGGCTGCGCAGCGAGGGGGAGTCGGGCGCACCGTCGAGCACGCCGCCCGCGGGATCGTCGAGCGGAGGCGAGTACGGGCCCGGGAACGTCGACCGGACGAGGTCCTCGTCGGGCCGGTAGATCTGCCGGATCACCAGCGCGCACAGCCCGATCACGGCGAGGTCGCGCAGCAGGACGGTGGCCGTGAAGGCCTGCTCCGGCAGGCCCTTGTTCTGCATGCCGAGGAAGTACATCATCCGCGGCACCCAGACGAGGGCGTCGATGGTCATCCAGGCGAGCAGGATCCGAGCGTGCGGGATCGCAAGCACCGCCAGCGGCACCAGCCACAGCGAGTACTGCGGGCTCCACACCTTGTTCACCAGCAGGAAGCCGGCCACCAGCAGGAAGGCGAGCTGCGCGACACGCGGTCGCCGCGGGGCCTTGAGCGCGAGGTAGCCGACGCCGGCGATCACCGCGAGGAAGAGCACCAGCGTGATCGCGTTCGCCAGCGACGAGGCACCGCCGCGCGGGCCCTGGCCACCGAACACCCAGCCGCCGGTGAAGGAGCTCATCACGGCGTAGATGGAGTCCATGTCGACCGCGCGAGTCGAGTTGCGGTGGAAGAACTCCCACCAGCCGCGCGGGGCGGCGACCAGGATCGGGAGGTTCACCGCGATCCACGTCGCGAGCGCCACCGCGGTCGCCGTGATCCAGGGGCGCAGCCGGCCCGCGCGCAGGCACAGGAAGAACAGCACGATCAGCAGGAAGGCGGGGTAGAGCTTCGCTGCGGTGCCCAGCCCCAGGACCAGGCCGGCCCAGGCATGCCTCTCGCGTGACCACAGCAGCATCCCGACGGCCATCGCGGCCACGGCGATCGCGTCGAAGTTGGTGAAGGCGTGCACGATCACCAGCGGCGACGCCGCCATCAGCATCGCGTCCCACGGACGTCGCGCGGCGGGGCGCGACGGGGACGCCACGCCGCCCGCTAAGCGCGTGGTGGCCCACACCGCGATCAGCCAGAACATCGCCAACCCGACGGCCGCGACGGTGAAGAACAGCACCACCTCGATCGCCGCGGGCACGCCCCACTTCTCATGCAGAGTCACCCACACCTTGGCGACCTTCATCGACACGTACTGGTACATGCCCGTGAGCACCGGGTACTCCATGTAGCGCTCCTGCCGGGCGCCCGTGGGATCGGTATCGAAGAACTGCGTCACGTAGGGCATCAGGCCCTCGTTGAGGCGCTCGGCGCCGTACAGCGGCACCGTGTCCGAATAGCACATCGCGGCGTACGGCCGGTTGCCCGACCAGTCCAGCACCAGCTGCCCACCGTCGGACTTCTGCTGCAGGCAGCCGGCCTTGGTGGTCCAGCCCAGGGCGAGGAAGAGGACCGCCACCAGCAGGATCAGGCGCAGCGGCGTGAAGAATCGCTGGAAGCCGACGAGCGCGTGCGCGCCCACCGGGCCGCCGAGCACCGTCGAGAAATCCCGCGCGACGGCGTCCGTGCGACTGGGCACGTCGCGGTCGGGCTCGATGACCGTGGCCGGGTCGAACGGGCCCGGGCTGACGTGGAGACGGTCGTCGTCCGCCTCGGGAGCCGCTGCGCGGGGTTCCGTCACGGCACCGGGTTCGTCACCCGCGGTGCCACCGTGCGGCCGCCGTTGCCGGGGACCGTCCCGTTACCGTTCCCGGCGCCCGGCCGGGGCCGCGTGGTCTGCCCACCGGGGTTCGTCGGGTTGCCGCCGGGCTGCGTCGTCGGGGGGTCCCACGGGAAGGTCGGCAGCGGCACGCCGGGCAGGCCCGGCACCGTGCGGGTCGCCGACCCGGTCTCGTCCGCCGACGCCGATGCCGACGCCGATCCCGTCGACGAGGTCCGCACCCGGGTCTCCACCGGGACGCCCGCCTGGCCGCCGATCATGCCGGGGGTCGGGAAGGACTCGTAGTCGGTGTCCGAGAGGGCGCCGTCCATCGTCTGCTTCCAGATGGTCGACGGGACTCCGGAGCCGTAGATGGGACCGCCCCAGCCGTTGGTGATCGGGCCGCCCTTGTCGTTGCCGACCCACACAGCGGTGGAGATCGACGGGGTGTATCCCACCATCCAGGCGTCCTTGTTCTGGCCCGTGTCCTGGTACTGGGCGGTGCCGGTCTTGGCAGCCGAGGCGCGGCCGCCCGCCAACCCGTTGCCGTTGGAGTACGAGGCGATGGGCTGGAGCGCGGCGGTCACGTTGTTGGCGACGTCCTTGCTGAAACGACGCTCACCCGGATCGTTCTGGCGGTCCAGCAGCGTGCGGCCGTCGGCGGTGGTGACCTTGGTGATCAGGTGCGGCGCACGGTAGATCCCCTCGGCGGCGAAGGTCGCGTACGCGGACGCCATGTCGATGGGGCGGCTCTGGTACTGGCCGAGGACGACGCCACCCTCGACGCCGCTGCCGTCGGTCTGCTGCAGCGTCTTCTTGATGTCGCCGAAACTCTCGGCGACGCCCGCCTTGTGCGCCGCGTCGGCGACGTCCTGGGCCTGGTTGTTCAGGTCCATCATGAGGCGGTAGTAGACCGTGTTCAGCGACATCTTCATGGCGGTCGCCAGGTTGCAGCTGCCGCAGGACTCGCCGTCGGAGTTGTTGACGGTGACGCCCTGGGCCTTGAACGGCGAGGAGGAGTAGACGCGGGAGAGGCCGATCCCCTGCTCCAGTCCCGCGACCAACGCGAAGACCTTGAACGACGAGCCCGTCTGGAGGCCGGCCTGGACGCGGTCGTAGCCGTTACCGTCGCTACCGCCGTAGTAGGCGAGGACGCCGCCCGTCTTCGGGTCGACGGAGACGATCGCCGTACGCAGGTCCTTCGGCTGGTTCTCCGTCATGTTCGCTGCGGCCTTCACGGCTGCGGCCTGCGCCTGCGCGTCGATCGTCGTGGTGATCTTCAGGCCCTGCGTGCTGAGCGTGGACTCGTCGATGCCGGCGTCCTTGAGCTCTCGCAGCACCTGCGTCTTGATGAGACCGTTCGGGCCCGCGGACAGGTCGTCGCCGGCACCGCGCCCCGGGGCGATGGTCTTCGGGAACTGCAGCTGGGCGCGCTGCGCGGGGTCGAGCGTCTTCATGTCGACCATGCCGTCGAGTACGTAGTTCCAGCGGCCGGTGGCATCGGCCAAGTGGGTCGTGGGCTCGTACAGCGACGGCCCGCGGACAAGACCGGCGAGGAGCGCGGCCTGCTCGGCCTTGAGGTCCTTGGCATTGACGTTGAAATAGGCCTTCGACGCCGCCTGGATGCCGTACGCCCCGCGCCCGAAGTAGATGGTGTTCAGGTACGCCGACATGATGTCGTCCTTGGACCAGGAGTTCGACATCTTCGTGGAGATGATGAGCTCCTTCCACTTGCGCGTCAGTGACGATTCGTCGCCCACCAGCGCGTTCTTCACGTACTGCTGCGTGATCGTGGAGCCGCCGCCCGCGTCCTCACCGTCGCCGGCGACGCCCGGAATGCGCTTCCACACGGCCCGTGCGAAGCCCTTGAGGGAGAAGCCCGGGTTGGTCGCGAAATCGCGGTCCTCCGCGGCCATGATCGCGTTCTTCATGACCTCGGGGATGTCCTGCGCGGGCAGGATCTCGCGGTTGCCCTCGGGCGGCACGACGCGCGCGATGGGGGTGGTGCCGTCCTTCATGACGATGGTCGCGACCTGATTGGTCTGGATCTCGCCCGGCTGCGGCACATCGGTGCGCCAGTAGCCGACGAGGAAGGCCAGCAGCGCGACCACCAGGATCAGCGCGACCGCGGCCACGCCGCCGGTCAGGACGCGTCGGAACAGTGAACCGCTCACGAGCGCTCGCAGTCCCTTCTTGTCGGAGTCGTCATGGTCGCCGTCATCCGGCTCGTCGGGGCCGTCGCCGTCACCGCCGCCCGGGCCGTCACCACCGGGGCCGTCACCACCCGGTCCGTCGCCACCCGGTCCCTCGCCACCAGTAGTGGCGGCGGCCGGGGCCGACTTGCGGATCACGACGGGCTGTTCGGCCGGAGCGGCGGGGCGCGACGGAGCGCCGCGGTCGGCCTCCGCCGCGAGCTCGGCGCCGTCGACGGGACGGCCGGAGAGCGGCTGGTAGGCGGTACGCGGCTCGCTCGGGCCCGACGGGGCCGGGCTCGACGGTGTGCGGCCCGCGCCGGGCGCGGAACCCGCTCCCGGGGCGGCGGGCGGCGTCGGGGCGTCCTTGCCGCTCGGCGGGACCACCGGGAACTGCGTGGTGGGCGCCGCCTGCGGCGGAGCGGGTCGCGGCGGAACCGGCGGGGTGGGGCCTCCGGGCCGCGGCGGCCCTCCGGCCGCCCCGTTCCGCTCGTCCTTGCCACCCGGGTTCGTCACCGCTGGTTCTCCGCTCGTCTCATCGTCGTCTCGTACGTTTCGTGCCGGTCCGGCCGTCGCTCGCTCAGCCGGGGGCCGCGCGGCGCTTGCGTCGCGGTCGCGGCGGGAGGCCCGCCACGTACGACTGCACCAGATGATTCCAGTTGCACGACCTGCACACTTCCACGACATGCACGGAGAATTCCACCCGTGTGGATTCCATCTCGCTGAGCTCGGCGTCCGTGCGGGCCGAGCCAGAGGCGTCGCCGAGGGATTCGCCGAACACCCAGGACACCAGGGTCAGCTGCTCCTTGCGGCAGATCGGGCAGCGCACCTCGGACGGCCGGCCGTGGAACTTGGCCGCACGCAAGAGGTACGGATCGGCGTCGCACACCGCCTTGACGGCGGTGCGCCCGGCGTTGACCGACGCGAGCAGCGATCGCCGCTGCAGCGCGTAGTCCACCGTTTGCCTCTGCGTCCGCACGGATCCAATGTACGTGTCCGGGCCGGGAGACGCCGCGACAAGGGCATACCGCCCGGGACCGTCCGCCCCGGTCGCGAGCCCCGGACGTCGCTGCGCGCCGCCTGTCGTTCATCGCCGGTTCACCTCTGAGGTATCGTTCTATATATCGGCGCGATACAACTGCCGATCGATTGATGAGATAGATCCACTCGCGTCAGCCGCTCGACACCGCGCACGGAAGGAGGCAGTAGTGCTCGAACTCGCAGTTCTGGGACTCCTGCACGACTCCCCCATGCACGGCTACGAGATCCGCAAGCGGCTGACGGAACTGCTGGGCCCGTTCCGCGCGTTCTCCTACGGATCGCTGTACCCCGCCCTGCGCCGCGCGCAGGATGCCGGGTACATCGCCGAGGAGGACGGACCGGGCCCGTCGAAGCGCCGCGCGCGCCGTGTCTACGGACTGACCCCGGCCGGCAAGGAGCGGTTCTCCGCCCTGGTCGCCGACACCGGTCCGCAGAACTACACGGACGACGGGTTCGGCGTGCATCTCGCCTTCTTCACCGCCACTCCGGCCCAGGCTCGGCTGCGCATCCTCGAGGGTCGCCGCCGGCAGGTCGAGGAGCGGCGTGAGGAACTCCGTCGGGCCCTTGCGGCCGGCGGGACCAGCGAGACGTACACGCGGCAGTTGCACGAGCTGGGACTGGAAACGACGGAGCGCGAGGTGCGGTGGCTCAACGAGTTGATCGCCGCCGAATCCCGCTCCGACGCGAAGACCGACACCGACTGAAGGGAACAACGGTGACTGACAACTCCACCAAGGTGCGCGTCGCGATTGTCGGCGTGGGCAACTGCGCCTCGTCGCTCGTGCAGGGCGTGCACTACTACAAGGACGTGGCCGACGACGCCACCGTGCCGGGACTCATGCACGTGAAGTTCGGCCAGTACCACGTGCGCGACGTCGAGTTCGTCGCCGCGTTCGACGTGGACGGCAAGAAGGTCGGCTTCGACCTCGCGGAGGCCATCAACGCCTCCGAGAACAACACCATCAAGATCGCCGACGTGCCGCCCACCGGCGTCACCGTGCAGCGCGGCCACACCCTCGACGGCCTGGGCAAGTACTACCGCCTGACCATCGAGGAGGCGCCGGGCGAGGGTGTCGACGTCGTGCAGGCGCTCAAGGACAACGAGGTCGACGTCCTCGTCTCCTACCTGCCCGTGGGCTCCGAGGAGGCCGACAAGTTCTACGCGCAGTGCGCCATCGACGCGGGCGTGGCCTTCGTGAACGCGCTGCCCGTGTTCATCGCCTCCGACCCGGAGTGGGCAGCGAAGTTCCGGGACGCGGGCGTCCCGATCGTCGGCGACGACATCAAGAGCCAGGTCGGCGCCACCATCACCCACCGCGTGATGGCGAAGCTGTTCGAGGACCGCGGCGTCACGCTGGACCGCACGTACCAGCTCAACGTCGGCGGCAACATGGACTTCAAGAACATGCTCGAGCGCGACCGCCTCGAGTCGAAGAAGGTCTCCAAGACCCAGGCCGTGACGTCGAACCTCACCGGCCCGCTCTCGGGCAAGGTGCACGACAAGAACGTGCACATCGGCCCGTCGGACTACGTCGAGTGGCTCGACGACCGCAAGTGGGCGTACGTGCGCCTCGAGGGCCGCGCCTTCGGCGACGTGCCGCTGAATCTGGAGTACAAGCTCGAGGTCTGGGACTCCCCCAACTCGGCCGGCATCATCATCGATGCCGTGCGCGCCGCGAAGATCGCCAAGGACCGCGGCATCGGCGGCCCCGTGATCCCCGCCTCGGCGTACCTGATGAAGTCCCCGCCCGAGCAGATCGCCGACGACATCGCGCGTAAGCAGCTCGAGGAGTTCATCATCGGCGCGGACTAGTCCCCGTCCGGCCGGCACGTCCGGCCTCCGTCGTAGGGCCCGTCACCCGTGGGGTGGCGGGCCCTTGTCGTACCCCCGGGAGGACACATTCCACCCTGGGCGAAAAGTCCGAATCGCTCAGCTTCTCGTCAGCCTCGCGGCGGTCGATCTCGGTACCGTCGGGTCATGGACCCCGTGCTGATCCTCATCGCCGTCGCCGTCGTCGCGCTCATCGTGGTGCTCGTGATCCGCGGCAACCGGAATCGCACGACCGCGCTCTCCGACGCGCAGGCCGACGCCCGCGCCGCCATCGACCGGCTGGCCGGCCAGGTGAACAACCTCGTCGGCGCGAACGACGCCGCCCGGCAGGCCCTCGCCGACGCGGGCGAGCGATACACCGCGGCAGGCGCCCAGGTCGGGGGCGCGAACACGCCCGCGCAGGCCCGGCTCGCCAAGCAGACCGCGCTCGAGGGCCTCTACTACGCGCGGGCCGCCCGGGTGGCGATGGACCTGGACCCGGGCCCGCCGATCCCCGAGCTCGACGGCCAGCGCACCGCCGGCTCCGTCACCGAGGACCGGACGGTCGACGTCGACGGTCGCGCGCTCGCGGCCTCGCCGTCGCCGTCCGACCGCACCCCGAACTACTACCCGGGCGGCACGGTGGCCGGACGCCCGGTGCCCGCCGGCTGGTACAGCGAGCCGTGGTGGAAGCCGGCGCTCGTCGCCGGCGCCTGGGGCGTGGGCAGCTACCTGCTGTTCAGCTCGATGTTCGTCGGGATGGCCGGGGTCGGGCCGGCCGTCCTCGCCGATCCGGGGGTCGACGGTGCCTCCGACGTCGGCGGGGACTTCGGGTCCGACGCGGGCGGATACGACGGCGGCGGCTTCGGGGACTTCGGCGGAGGTGACTTCGGCGGGGGCGACTTCGGCGGTTTCTAGGCCGCTGACCGCGAGGCCGTCATCCGAGGCATTGCCGTCGTCCTGAACGGTTGACTGAGTTGCCGGTATAGTTCGCCGACGTGTTCCGCATCTTCGGACTGTCCTTCGCGATCACGATCGCCGCGCTCGTGGCAGCGTTCCTCTACGGCGGTCCGGAGGCGCTGGTCCTGACGTTGATCCTCGGCGTCCTCGAGATCAGCCTGTCCTTCGACAACGCCGTCATCAACGCGACCGTGCTGCAACGGATGAGCCGCTTCTGGGTGCGCATGTTCCTCACCGTTGGCATCCTCATCGCGGTCGTGGGCATGCGACTGGTGTTCCCGCTCGCGATCGTGTGGATCACCGCCGGCCTCAACCCAAAGGATGCACTCGATCTGGCGCTGAACCCGCCGGCCGACGGTGCGGCCTCCTTCCCGGACGGTCGCGCGAGCTACGAGACTCTGATCACCGCCGCGCACCCGCAGATCGCGGCGTTCGGCGGCATGTTCCTCCTGATGCTGTTCCTGGACTTCATTTTCGATCCCGAGCGCGAGATCACCTGGCTCACCTGGATCGAGAAACCTCTCCAGCGCATCGGCCAGCTCAATCGCCTCTCGATCATCGTGGCGTTGGCCGCACTACTCGCGACAGGTGTGTGGGCGGCCCACACCATCGAAGAATCGCGGACCGTCTTCCTCGCGGGCCTCCTCGGCCTCGTCGCCTACATGGTGGTGAACGGCCTCGGCGAGTTCTTCCACGTCGAGGAGCTCGAGGAGGAGGCTGAGCTTTCGCGATCCGGCCCGTCGGAGCTGGCGAAGGCCACCGGTAAGGCTGGCTTCTTCCTGTTCCTCTACCTCGAGGTGCTCGACGCGTCGTTCTCCTTCGACGGCGTGATCGGCGCGTTCGCCATCACCGCGGACCCGATCATCATCGCCCTCGGCCTCGGCTTCATCGGCGCGATGTTCGTCCGCTCACTCACCGTGTACCTCGTGGAAAAGGGCACGCTCTCCGAATACGTGTACCTCGAACACGGCGCGCACTGGGCCATCGGCGCGCTGGCCGCCATTCTGCTGTACTCGATTCACACTCCGGTCCCCGAGCTGGTCACAGGGCTCATCGGCGTCGTCCTCATCGCGGCCGCACTCGTCTCCAGCGTCATCCGTAACCGTCGGCGGGCAGGGCTTCCCGACGGAGTTGCTTCACCGGGGTGAATCCACCACCAGCGACGACCCGATGATCATCGTCGCGAGAACGACCAGCACCGCTATTCCGGCGGCTGTCCACAGGCCCCGCCCCCGCCGCCGTCCCGTCCTGATCGCGAAGAATGGCGCGAGCACGAGAGCGACGGGGCGAACTCGCCGTCCGCTGCGCTCTCCGCCGATTTCTTCGCGCGCTTCTCCTCGACCATGTAGCTAGCCGTGCGGATCAGGTCGCCGCAGCGACCTTCTTGGTGCGGGCGTACAGCGCGACACAGATCGCCGCGAACAGCACGACGCCCAGCGCCTCGCCCCAGTGCAGCCAGCTCTCACCGATGAACGGCAGCGCCAGTGGCTCGTCCTTGTCGGTGGCGACGACGATGCCTGCGTAGATCACGCCGAACAGTGACTCACCCACGATGAGGCCGGTGGCGAGCAGCGTGCCGAGGCGCTTGCGCCCCTCGGCCACTTCGCCGGTGGCGGAGCCGTCCGCCCAGCGGTTGTAGAAGTAACCGAGCACGGCGCCGACCGGGATCATCAGGGTGACGCTCATCGGCAGGTACATGCCCATGCCCACGGCCAGCGGCGGCAGCCGGAACTTCGAACTGCGGGAGAGCACCTCGTCGATCAGGATGACGACGGCACCGATGATCGCGCCAAGGCCGATGAGGCCCCAGTCGAGGTCACCGCCGAAGACGCCCTTCGACAGGCTCGCCAGCAGCGAGGCCTGCGGCGCGGCAAGGGCGTTCTCGCCCGCGCCGGGGGCGCCGACGAAGCCGAAGCCGCTCTGCAGCAGGTCGAGTACCGGCGGGATGATGGCGGAGCCGAAGGCCACACCGATCACGAGCGCCACCTGCTGCTTCCACGGCGTCGCCCCGACGAGTTGACCCGTCTTGAGGTCCTGCAGGTTGTCGTTGGAGATGGTGGCGATGCTGAAGATGATCGCCGCGGTGAAAAGCGTGTATGCGATGAGCGCAGTGGCGGTATCGCCCTCCGACGGTCCCCAGACCGCGCGGATCAGCAGCGCCGCGGACAGCACGACGAGGATGCCGACGCCGGAGACGGGGCTGTTGGACGCGCCGATGAGGCCGGCCATGTAGCCGCAGACGGACGCGACCACGAGGCCGAGGACCAGGATGTAGACGATGCTCAGCGTGATGATGCCGCCGGCCTGGCCCTCGAGTCCGGTGCCGGTGGTGAACGTCCACAGGAGCACGCCGATCGGCACCAGGGAGGCGATCACGATGCCCGCCACGTACGGGAAGGGCATGTCGCGCTCGGTGATATCGACGAGCTCGCCGTCGCGGCGCTTGCGGGACGAGGCGATCGAGTCGGCGATGCCGCGCAGCACCGGGCCGAGGATCTTGATCAGAGTCCACACGGCGGCGATGGCGATCGCGCCGGCGCCGATGAGCCGGACCTCGGTGCTGAACGCGGTCGAGATGACCTTGGTGATGCTGCCGGTATCCGGCAGGTCGCCCGCGGTCCACATCGGGAGCAGCACGAAGTAGGAGATGACGAGGCCGACGATCATCGCGAAGCCGACGGTGACGCCCACCAGGTGGCCGACGCCGATGAGGGCGAAGGACAGGCCCGGCACGAACAGGGTGCCGCCGTTACCGATCCGCAGGGTCGTCGACAGGCCCTCGGCGACGAGCTTCATCTTGGCGAGCAGCGCGTAGCCCGCGGAGGCCAGCGAGCCGAGCACGATGAGACCCAGGCCGCGCTTGCTCTCGCTGGCGCCTTCGGCGGTGTCGCCCACCTTGAGTACCTCGGCCGCCGCGACTCCCTCGGGGAAGGGCAGGTCGGAGCCCGTGACCAGGGCGCGGCGCAGCGGGATGGAGTACATGACGCCGAGCACGCCGCCGATCAGGCAGACCAGGGTGGTGGTCCAGTACGGGAAGTTCGCCCACCAACCGATCATCACGAGGCCCGGCAGGATGAAGACAATGGCCGAGAGGGTGCCCGCGGCCGACGCGATCGTCTGCACGATGTTGTTCTCGATGATGGAGTGGTTCGCGAAGTAGCGCAGCAACGCCATCGAGATCACGGCCGCCGGGATCGACGTGGCGAAGGTCAGGCCGACCTTCAGGCCCAGGTACGCATTGGCGGCGGTGAAGACGAGCGTGATCAGGCCGCCGAGGAGGACGGCGCGGGTCGTGAACTCGCGGACGCCGGATTTCGGCGCGGCGGGTACCGGTGTGGACATGGATGTATCCCTTCTCAAGGACGTGGCCGGTTCGGCCGAACGTGAAAACCCTAGGTCCAAGCACGCGATCGTACGACTCGAACGCGCGAGGTCGTGCGTCGCGGTCACGAGTCGTAGGGTGGACGAGTGCGATTCGGAGTGGTGATCCTGCCCCAGTACCCGTGGCCCGAGGCGCGCCGGCGCTGGCGCAAGGCGGAGGAGCTCGGGTTCGATCACGCCTGGACCTACGACCACCTGTCCTGGCGCACCCTCGCCGATCAGCCCTGGGGAGCGACGGTCCCGCTCCTCACCGCTGCGGCCACCGCGACCGAGCGGATCCGGCTGGGCACCTTCGTCACCTCGCCCAACTTCCGGCATCCCGTCCCGTTCGCGAAGGACCTGGCCGGCGTCGACGAGATCGCCGGCGGCCGCTTCCTCCTGGGGATCGGCTCCGGCGGCACCGGTTTCGATGCCTTCGTCCTCGGGCAGCCCGAGCTCTCCCCACGCGAGCGGCACGAGCGCTTCGTGGAGTTCACCCGCGATCTCGACGTCCTGCTCCGGTTCGAGCAGGACGGGCCCCTCTCCTTCGACGGTCCGCGGTACCGTGCCGTCGACGCGCGCATGGTCGGTGAGCCCGCGCAGAACCCGCGCATGCCCTTCGTGCTCGCGGCCAACGGCCCCAAGGGGCTGCGGCTCGTCGCGGAGCTCGGGCAGGGCTGGGTCACCACCGGTCCCGACGGTGACGGCGGCGACGCCTGGTGGTCCCGCGTCGCCGGGCTGTCCCAGCGACTCGACGACGCGCTGGACGCGGCGGGACGCGACCGGGGCACCGTCGACCGCTACCTGTCGATCGACTCGGGCGGCACCTACTCCCTGAGCTCATCCGGCGCCGCCGACGACGCCGTGGGCCGCGCCGCCGAGCTCGGCTTCACCGACGTGATCCTGCACTGGCCCCGCGACGGCGAGCCCTACGAGGGCACCGAGGCAGCCCTGGACGCCTTCGCAGAGCGCCATCTGAGCTGACCTCCCCAGCCCTCCGCGCACCCGGCGCGGCCGAGCGCACGCACCGCGTGCGCGTGGCCGCCCGGTGTGCGCACGAGTACGCCCGAGCGCGGCGCCGCCTCACTTGTCCTCCGTTTACCCGAGCTTTCCCTACTGATCACGTTGCCCTCCTACTGTGGCGGGGATTCAGCCCAGCCAGCCCGATCAGCCCAGCTCAGCCACAGGGAGACCCCATGCGCCTGCCCAACCTGCGCCTGCTCACCGATCACGACGGTAAGTCGGCCCGCTCGCACACGACCTGCAAGTACAAGTGCGGCAACCAGTGCTTCCGCGAGCACGACAACCAGTCCGACAACGAGTACTTCGGCGACATCACCCGGCGCACCGTGCTCCGCGGCGCCGGCGTGGCGGCGCTGGGTGCGGGCGCGGTCACCGTCCTCGCGGCCTGCGGCGACAACGGTTCCAGTGGCGCGGGCGCCTCCTCGAGCGCGGCGGCGGGGAACGGCGCACCGGCGGAGAACGTGAACGCCCCCGGCCTGAACTTCAACGCCATCACCCCGAACAAGGCCGACGCCGTGACAGTTCCCGAGGGATACGAGCAGGCCGTGGTGATCCGCTGGGGCGATCCGGTGATCCCCGGCGCGCCGCAGTTCGACTTCGACAAGCAGACCCCCGAGGCGCAGGCGCAGCAGTTCGGCTTCAACAACGACTTCACGGATCTGATCCCCGTGGATGGCAAGCCGGACACCTTTCTCATGGTGTGCAACCAGGAGTACACGACCGGCACCGCGATGTTCAAGGGCTACAAGGAGGGCGATCCCACCGAGAACCAGGTGCGGGTCGAGATGGCCGCGCACGGCATCTCCGTGGTCGAGGTCAAGGGCGAGCCGGGCTCGGGCAAGCTGACTCCCGTTCTGGGCGAGTACAACCGGCGCATCACCGCGTCGACGGAGTTCGAGCTGCGCGGCCCCGCTGCCGGCACCTTCTTCACCCGCACCGCCGCGGACCCCACCGGCACCCGCGTGCTGGGCACCATCGCCAACTGCTCGGGCGGCATCACGCCATGGGGCACCATGATCTCCGGCGAGGAGAACTACACCAACTACTTCTCCGGCACCGACAAGCCGCCGCTGCCCGGCCTCGCCGAGGGCTGGAAGCGTTACGGCGTGGGCAAGGACGAGGACGCCCACCACTGGATGAAGTACGAGACCCGGTTCGACCTGTCCAAGGAGCCCAACGAGATCAACCGCTTCGGCTATCTCGTCGAGGTCAACCCGCACGACCCGAAGTCGACGCCGATCAAGCACTCGGCCCTGGGGCGGATGAAGCGCGAGGGCGGCAACATCTACGTCACGCCCACGGGCGAGGTCGTCACCTATTGCGGCGACGACTCGAAGTTCGAGTACATCTACAAGTTCGTCAGCTCGCGGAAGATCCAGCCGGGCAAGGGCGCCGCAGCCATGGAGTCGAACATGCGGATCCTGGACGAGGGCACGCTCTACGTCGCCAAGTTCGAGGGCCAGCAGGTCGAGAACGGCAAGGTCCCCGAGGGCGGCTACAAGGGCACCGGCAAGTGGATCCCGCTGCTCACCACCAAGGCCGACGGCAGCGCCGAGTCGCACGTCGACGGCATGCCGGCCGAGAACGTTGCACTGTGGACCCGCGTCGCGGGCGACAAGGTGGGCGCCACAAAGATGGACCGCCCCGAGGACATCGAGCCGAATCCCAAGACCGGCAAGATCTACTGCGCGCTGACCAACAACAGCGATCGCGGTACCGAGGGCAAGGCCGGCATCGACACGCCGAACCCGCGCGTGAAGAACAAGAGCGGCCAGCTGCTTGAGATCACCGATAACCACACGGGCACCGATTTCTCCTGGGACCTGCTGCTGGTGTGCGGTGACCCTGCCGCCGCCGACACCTACTACGGCGGCTTCGACAAGACCAAGGTCTCGCGGATCAGCTGCCCCGACAACGTCACCTTCGACTCCCACGGCAATCTGTGGATCTCGACGGACGGCACCAACGCCACCTTCGACAGCAACGACGGCCTGTTCGGCGTCGTCCTGGAGGGCAAGGACCGTGGCCTGACCAAGCAGTTCCTCACGGTGCCCTTCGGAGCCGAGACCTGCGGCCCCGTCGTGCGCGACAACCGCGTGCTGGTCGCCGTGCAGCACCCGGGCGAGACGGACGACGCCACCGCCGACAAGCCCACCTCGCACTGGCCTGACGGCGGCTCCAGCCAGCCCCGCCCGTCGGTGGTCGCGGTGTGGAAGAAGTCGGGGAACATCGGGTCGTAATCCCCTGCTCCTCCGGTCCGACGGTGCCGGGCTCGCCTCAGGGCGGCCGGCACCGTCGCATTTGTGCCTAGTATCGGGGCATGAATTCCGTGTCCGATGCGCCCGGCGCACCGTCGACCCCGCCCTCCGACGCCGAGGTCGACGACCTCGCCGCGCGGCTGCGATCCCCACTCCTGCAGCTCCACTTCCTGATGCGGCGCAACACACCGGGCCCGGATCTCACGCCCGCGCAGCAGTCGGCGCTGCAGAGCCTGTTGCGCCTCGGCCCCGTGCGGATGGGCGAGCTGGCGCGGTTCCTGCGGATCCGGCTGCCCTCCGCGACGAGTGCCGTCGACGGGCTCGAGCGTTTGGGGCTGGCGCAGCGCACCCCCGACCCGGACGATGGGCGCGCGGTCGTGGTGCAGCTCTCCGAGCACGGCGAGCAGCTCACCTCCGAGCTCATCGCAGCCCGCAACGCGGTCCTCGCCGAGCATCTCCACGAGCTGACGGACGAGGACCGGCGGAACCTGGACCTGGCGGTTCCCGCGCTCAACAAGCTCATCGACCGCTACCGCGACGACGACTGAGGAATCGATCACACCGACTTGTTCTTTACACGAGGTAATAGTTAGAATTTCGTAGTACCCCGAGAGGAGCTGCGATGACGACCACCGCCGAACACGACCAGACAGAGCACGCGCACCCCAGCCTGCGCGACACGCTGTCCCATCAGCCCAAGGCGGTGTGGGTCACGGCCTTCGCCGCGGTGATCGCCTTCATGGGCATCGGCCTCGTCGACCCGATCCTGGTGTCCATCGCCGACTCCCTGCACGCGACGCCCAGCCAGACCACCCTGCTGTTCTCGTCCTACCTCGGCGTCCAGGTGGTCGCCATGCTGTTCATCGGCTGGTTCACCTCGATGTTCGGCGCGAAGCGCACCGTCATCGCGGGCCTGCTGCTTATCGTGATCGCCGCCGGGGCCTGCGCCCTGGCCAATTCGATCGGCGCCCTCGTCGCGTGGCGCGCCATCTGGGGCCTCGGCAACGCGCTGTTCATCGCCACGGCGCTGGCCGTGATCGTCGCCGCCGCCACCGGCGGCCAGCAGGGCGCGATCCTGCTCTACGAGGCCGCGCTCGGCGTGGGCCTGGCTGTCGGGCCGCTACTCGGCGCCGTCCTCGGCGGCGTCTCCTGGCGCGGACCGTTCGCCGGCACCGCCGTCCTCATGCTGATCGGCGCCGTGCTGTGCGCCACGATGCTGAAGCCCGATGCGGCCGAGGCGAAGGAGAAGCGGCAGCGCGAGGGCACCGTCTCTCCCCTGGCCCCGCTCAAGGCGCTGCGCCAGCGCGGCCTGTTCCTCACCGGGCTCGGCTCCGCCTTCTACACCGCCGCCTTCTTCACCATCCTCGCCTGGTCGCCGTTCGTGCTGCACCAGAGCGCGTACTTCGTCGGCGCCGTGTTCGTCGGCTGGGGCCTGCTGGTCGCCGTGAGCGGGGTGTGGCTCGCGCCGAAGGTCGCCGCCGCCCTCGGCGAGCGCACCGGCTCCATCGTGGCCGTGCTGGTCTACGGCGTGCTGCTGGTGGTCGCCGCCATCGGGCACGAGAACGTGGCGGTGGTCGTCACCGTCGTCGTGCTCTCCGGCATCCCGTCGGGCGTGCTGAACACGCTGTTCACCGGCACCGCGATGTCGATCGCCGACGCGCCGCGCCCCGTCGCCAGCGCCGGTTACAACTTCCTGCGCTGGGCCGGCGGCGCACTCGCCGCGACCTTCGTGGCGCACTTCGCGAACTGGTTCGGCAGCCCCGCGGCCCCGTTCTACATCGGCGCGATCGCCTGCGTCGTGGCCGCCGTGGTCCTGACCCAGGTGCGCGGCAAGAACGCCGACTCCCGCGAGGTCCCGGCCGAGGCCGCCCTCGTCGGCGACGCGGAGTTCTGAGCGCTCGTTCGACACCCGAGAACCCCGGCGGATCCCCAGGATTCGACCGGGGTTCTCCCGCCCCCGGGGCCTTCGGTAGCGTGACCCCATGACCGACGACGCCCGCCCCCTCGCCCTCGTCACCGGCGCCTCCCGCGGGCTCGGCGCGCACATCGCGCGCGGGCTCGGCGGCACGCACCGGCTCCTGCTCGGCGGCCGCCCCTCCCCCGCGCTCGACGGCCTCGTCGCCGAGTTCGACGGTGCCGCAGCATTTCCGGCCGACCTCACCGATCACTCCGCAGTCCGGGAACTCGTCGCACCGATCGACCGGCTCGACGTGCTCGTGCACAACGCCGGCGTCGGCCGCATCGGGCGGATCGAGGACACCTCCGCCGCCGACTGGCGGGAGATGTTCGAGGTCAACCTTCTCGCGGTCGTCGAGCTCACCCGCGCCCTGCTGCCGGCGCTCCGCGCCGCGGGCGGTCACGTCGTGCTGATCAACTCGGGCGCCGGCAAGCGCGCCAACCCCGGCTGGTCCGCCTACGCGGCCAGCAAGTTCGGGCTGACCTCCTTCGCCGAGGCGCTCCGCGCGGAGGAGCCCGCGCTGCGCGTCACCAGTATCTTCCCGGGGCGGATCGACACGGAGATGCAGCAGGACATCTTCGCCGCCGAGGGGCGCGAGTACGCGACCGAGGGCCTGCTCCGGCCCGAGAGCGTCGCCCGCGCCGTGGTCCAGGCGATCGAGACTCCCGGCGACGCGCACGCCACGGAGATCGTGCTCCGGCCCCGCTGAACCCCGTGGCCGGGGTTCGTCGATCGGCGTAGGGTCGGGACCGTGAGCAGCGAGTCCTGGGCCGAGACGGACGACTACCTCGAGCGGACGGTGGCCGTCGACGCCGCCGCGTTCGAGCCGATCCGCGCCGCGCAGGCCGCGGGCGGCCTGCCGGACATCGCCGTCTCCGCGACGCAGGGCAAGTTCCTCTACCTGCTCGCGACCATCGCGCGTGCCGACCGCGTCCTCGAGATCGGCACCCTCGGCGGCTACAGCACCGCCTGGCTGGCGCGGGCGGTCGGGCCGTCGGGGTCGGTCGTCACCCTGGAGTTCGCGCCCGAGCACGCCGCGGTCGCGCGGGCCAGCCTCGACGAGGCCGGACTGGGCGACCGCGTCGACCTCAAGGTCGGCGCGGCGCTCGACACCCTGCCCTTCCTCGACGGTCCCTTCGGCCTCGTCTTCATCGACGCCGACAAGGCGAACAACCGCGCCTACCTGGATTGGGCTCTGCGGCTGAGCGTTCCGGGCACCGTCATCGTGCTCGACAACGTAGTGCGTCGCCTGCAGGACGAGGGGCCGGACGCCGACGGTATCCGCGGCGCCCTCGAGCGCCTCGGCTCCGACCCGCGGCTGGACGCCACCGCGCTGCAGACCGTCGGGATCAAGGGCTGGGACGGCCTGGCGATCGCCGTCGTGCGCTGATCCGGCGCCGTCCGCCGATCAGAACCGGTACGCGGGGAGGGTGATCGGGGACTTGTAGAGCGAGTTCACCCGCTCCCCGGCCAGCCAGTCCTGCAGCCGAGCGGCCTCCGCGTCGAGGGCCTTCCGCGCCGCACGGGGCGTGCCAGGGGCGAGGACCAGCCCGACGGCGCCCTCGTCGTCCTGGACGTAGGCCCCGACGACGCGGCCGTCCCACCACGCCGTTGTGCCCGCGTTGCCGGCGCTGTCGTAGATCGCAGCGGCGAACCCGGGATCGAGGTAGAAGGCGCGCTCCTTCCAGCCCATCGGCGTGGGATCGAGCGCGGGCAGGAGCGCGGCCCACGGCTCCATCGGCGCCACGGGATCCACGTCCTCCGGCAGCACCCAGCCGGTGCCATCGCGCTCCAATCGCACGTGGACCGCACCGATCTCGGCGAGCGCGGCGCGGATCGCCGTCTTGGTGGCGCCGAACCACCACACCACGTCCGTCTCCGTGACCGGGCCGAAGGCGCGCAGGTACTCCCGCACCAGAACCGCATACGCCTCCGCCGGATCGGTGCGCTCGGCCGGCCCGCCGAGCCACTCGTCGGCGCGGGACCACTGGTTCCGGTTCACCCGCCAGTGGCTCTCGTTGTGCCCACGCACCAGCTCTCCCGCCGCGCCGAGCCAGGTGAGAACCCTGGGCGCCAAGTGCATCTCGCCGCCGTACTTCTTGCCTTCCGACATCATCACCTTGCCGTCGAGCTCGGGCACCTGCTCGCGAAGCCGCACGGCGCTGAGCTCGCTGCCGCGGAGAGCGTCGAGGACCGCGGCGCGCGCCTGTGCGAGCCAGGCCTCGCCGTCGTCGGCGATACCGCCGCGGACCGCGTCCTTAGCGATCTTCGCGTGCTCCTGGGCCGCGACGCGGTCCGACGGGCCGCTGAGCGCCGGGCCGTACAGCTCGCGCGGGAAAACGAACATGGTGCGGCGCATGGCGAGCTGCTTGACGAGCGAGCGTTCCGCCCAGAGTTCGCGCTCGTACTCGTCACGGGCGAAGTCGTGCATCCGCGCGTGCACCGACAGGTACGGCGTCGCCGGCTCCGTGGCGTGCAGGACGCCGACGGCGCGCACCGCATCCAGCACTGAATCGGTGCGATGCTGCGGCGCGAGGGCGTGGCGGCGGGCCATGCGAGCGCGGCGCTCCGCATCGTCGATCAGGCGCATCCGGCGCTCCTTTCATCCCAGGACTCCAGGCTAAGGCATCGTCGTCTCGTAGGAAACATGTTCGGCTCTATTGCTCTCTCTCGCACACGCTCGTAGGATTGCAGTAACGAAAGGGGGGCGGCTCATGACCGATTCCGCCACTGCGGCTGAGTATCTCGGTGCGCTCACCTCCTTCGAACAGGCCGCCGACCGCTTGGCCGCGATGAACCCCGTCATGCTGTCCTCGCAGGAGGTCCTCGGGAGCCTCCGGCGCCTCGAGCGCGCCGCGCGCACAGTCCCCAGCAGCCAGCACTGGCTCACCGAGGTGGCCATCGAGCAGGACCTGCCGGCCCAGCTCGGCTACACGGGCGCCAAGGAGCTCCTGGTCGATCAGCTGTGCCTGGCGGGCGTCGAGGCGCGGGACCGGATCCGCGGCGCCCGTTCGCGCGCGCCGCGGCAGGAACGCGGGCACGCTCCCGAGCCGCGCCTGCCCCTCGTCGCCGCCGCCCAGCGCGCGGGCACGCTGTCCGAACGGCACGCCCTGGCGATCGAGAAGGCCTTCGACACCTGCTCCCCCAAGCTCTCCCATCCCGACCTGCACGATCTTGAGGACATGCTGGTCACCGCCGCCGTCGGCGGGTGTACGCCGGAGGACGTCGTACTCCTCGGCCGGCGTGCGTACGAGCTCCTCGACCCCGACGGTGCCGAACCCTCCGCGGAGGACGTCGCCCGCAAGCGCGAGTTGACCGTCGGCAAGCAAGGCGACGACCTCATGTCCGCGCTCGGCGGGGTGCTCTCACCGGAGGCCCGCGCGCTGATGGACACGATGCTGGAGAAGCTCGCCCGGCCCGGCGTGAACAACCCGGCGGACGCGGCGCACCCCGTCGACATCGACGATGCAGAGGCCGTCGCCGAAGCGGCGAAGCAGGATCGACGAAGCGCCGTGCAACGCAACCACGACGCGTTCGTCGCGGCACTCCGGATCGTGATCGGCTCGGGTGCGCTCGGGCAGCACCGCGGGATGCCGTGCGTCCCGATCATCACCCTGGGGATCGATCAGCTCGAGTCCGAGACCGGCATCGCCACCACCGCCACCGGTGGTCGACTACCCGTCGAGGACGCGCTTCGGATGATGGGCGCCAACCCCAAGTACGTTCTGCTGCTGGATGTCGCGTCGCGCCCGCTGTACCTCGGCCGCGAGAAGCGCCTGGCGTCCGCGGACCAGCGCATCGCCCTCTACGGGTCCGAGCAGGGCTGCAGCGCGCCCCGGTGCGATGCGCCGGCCACCCGCTGCCAGGTGCACCACAAGACGGAGTGGCGCGACGGGGGCGCCACCGACATCACGGTGCTGACCCTGGCCTGCGATGCCCACCATGGCAAGGTGGTCCCCAGTGACGACGAGGTGCGCCGCGGATTCGAGACCGTCACGCTGCCCGAGGGCGACGAGTACGCCGGCCGCACCGGGTGGCGCCGCACCGGCGATCCCACCGGCGAGTACCGCGTGAACCACTCGCACCACGCGGAGGAGCTCTACCGGCTGGCGCAGGAGCACCACCGCCAACGGCACCAGCAGTACGCCGACGAGTGGCGCGCGCAGGACGAACGCGCCCTCTACGGCGACTTCGTGGGCACCTTCCACGACGACATCGCCGCGATGCTGGACGGGCCGCACGGCCCGCCGCTGCTGGAGGACCTGCTCTCCGACCACGACGCCGACAACCATTGGCGCGAGGATCTGCCGTGGCAGCTCGCTGTCGTGGCATGCCCCGAGGTGGCATTCGGCGACTGCTCAGGCGCGCCGGCGGAGCGCACGGCGGGTCAGCACATCGGGGCCGTCGGCTCCGTGCACGGGGCACGTCCGCACGGGGCGGGCTCAGCGCGTACCGGGGGCTCCCAGGTTCCGGGTGAATCGACCCAGGCCCGGCCCGGTCAACTCGTCCAGGACGACGGTGCGGCCGCCCATCGCGAGCAGCAGCACCTCGGCCGTGCCGCGGACCTCGGGCCCGCGGCCGAAAGACCAGTCGAGGTCGTCGGCGACGAGGCGCACTCCCCTGCCCCGGACCGCGCCCCGCACCGGCGGCGCCCAGAGTGCGAAGTTCAGCGCCGGCCGGATGCGCTCCCCGGGGATCGTCCGCGGCAGGTTCAGCGGTCGGCGGACGTCCTGCTGGTGGATCATGCCGTCCAGCAAGGAGATACGGCACCCGAAGCCGGAGGTCAGTCCCGTGGGCCGCTGGTGTACGCGGAGGGCGGACACGACGTCGCCGGTGGTGAGCCCGGCGAGCTCCGCGAGGCGTGCATCGTTCGAGGAACTGCCAGGATGCGCGCGGCCGGTGACCATTCGCTGCAGCGTCTCCCGCCCAGCGAGCAGGTCGTAGCTGATGTGGTGCAACACCACGTCCCGGACGCTCCACCCCTGACACAGGCTGGGCGCACTCCACTGCGCTTCCGTGAAGCCCTCCACGAGTTCGAGCAGACTGCGCCGCTCCTCGGTCGCGAGGTGCCCAACGGATCCGATCACGGGTTCAGTCCTCCTCCGGGTGCCACAGGTCGTCGTCCCGATCCTTGACGAAGATCCGGCCGCGAGGTTCCACTTCGACGACGTCCGTGAGCCAGAAGGTGTCGCCCGGCGCCCACCCCGCGATCACCGAGTGCACTCCCGGTTCCACCTCGATCGCGGTACCGCTCGCCGCGAGGTACGCGCCGACCTGCAGGTGCACCGCGTCGTACTCCTCTGCCACGGATCGCCAATCGGGCATCACCCACCGGGTGTCCGCGAGTCCAGTAGTGGTGAGCCAGTCTCGCGATCGGTCGTTCGTGACATCGAGTGGGTGATGTCGACACAGCTCCGCCCACGACTCGCCGGAGTCGATCTCCAGGACTCGTGGTCTTGAGGACGTCACGGAATGCACGGATGCCCGTTGCTGCCCGAACCCGTCTTCGACGAGAAACAGGCCACTCGGCTCCCCTCCGGGTACCGGGCAGGTCCTGACCAGACCGAACGGTGGCGCCGACCACCACCCGCTCATGTATCCGGGAGGTTCCCTAAGGTCACGTGACCTGAAAGCCTCCGCGAGGATCTCCGCGGCCGGAGAGTCGAGAGCTGCCACCTCGTCGAACGGCAGATAGCGCACCCGGTGCTGGTCAGCAGAGAACGGTGCCGTCCACCAACCGACTTCGGGCAACGCCTCGATTCCCTGCGCGATCCTTTGCAGCGGCGACGCGAGTTGCGGCATCGACCCCACGAGCTCCTCGTCCCGCGGATCCTGCCAGTACACGGCATTGCCGACAGTGTGTTCCAGGGCGCCACGAACCGCGGCGGCATCAAGAACCTCCGGCTCGGTCAGTGCGAGCTGGAGCGACTGAACGGACCGATACTGGGAATCCGTCAGCAATCGATCCTCTGCAGCCCGATACCACGGCACGGAGCCACCCATATCCGGCTCGAGCTCGAGATCCCATAGGCTGCGCCATGCTGCGGAGGGCAGACCGGCGAAGACGCACAACGCCCGCCCGCGGGGGCCGGCCATGAGCTGCTCGGCGAGAGGACTCATGACCGGACTCCCCTGTTACGGAACGATGTTGACGAGCTTGCCGGAGACGACGATCACCTTGCGCGGGGCGCCGTCGAGCAGCTCGGCGATCCTCGGGTCCGCCAGAGCGGCGGCCTCGAGGGCCTCGTCGGAGGCGTCGGCGCCCACGGTGATCCGCGAACGGACCTTGCCCTTCACCTGCACCGGGATCTCGACGGTGTCCTGCACCAGCCACTGGCCCTCGGCGACGGGGAACGGGCCGTGCGCCAGCGACTCGGCGTGGCCCAGCCGGCTCCACAGCTCCTCCGCGATGTGCGGGGCGACGGGAGCGAGCATCAGCGTCAACGGCTCGGCGAGCGAGCGCGGCGCGCCGCCGGGGTACGCCTTGGTGAGGTGGTTGGTCAGCTCGATCAGCTTGGCGATGGCGGTGTTGTCGCGCATCTCCGCGTAGTCCTCGCGGACGCCGGCGATCGTCTTGTGCAGCACCCGCATCGAGTCGTCGGACGGCGTCTCGTCGGTGACCCGGACGGCGCCGTTCTCCTCGTCGATCACCGCGCGCCAGGCGCGCTGCAGGAAGCGCTGCGCGCCCACGACGTCCTTCGTCGCCCACGCGCGGTCCTGGTCCAGCGGTCCCATGGACATCTCGTAGACGCGCAGGGTGTCGGCGCCGTAGTCGCGGGCGATGTCGTCCGGTGCGACCGAGTTCTTCAGGGACTTGCCCATCTTGCCGTACTCGCGTTTCACCTCCTGATCGCCGAGGAAGAACTTCCCGTCGCGCTCCACGACGTCCTCCGCGGGCACGTAGACGCCGCGGGAATCGGTGTAGGCGAAGGCCTGGATCATGCCCTGGTTGAACAGCTTCCGGTACGGCTCACGCGAGGTGACGTAGCCCAGGTCGAAGAGCACCTTGTGCCAGAACCGCGCGTACAGCAGGTGCAGCACGGCGTGCTCCACGCCGCCGACGTACAGGTCCACGCCGCCGGGATCGCCCGCACCGTTGACCTCGGGCCGCGGGCCCATCCAGTAGGCCTCGTTCTCCTTGGCGCAGAACGTCTCCGTGTTCGTGGGGTCCACGTAGCGCAGCTGGTACCACGAGCTGCCGGCCCACTGCGGCATGACGTTCGCGTCGCGGGTGTAGTCCTGCAGGCCGTCGCCGAGGTCCAACTCGACGTGCAGCCAATCGGTGGCCTTCGCCAGTGGGGGAGAGGGCTGCGAGTCCGAATCCTCCGGATCGAAGGCCACGGGCGCGTAGTCCTCGACCTCCGGGAGCAGCACAGCCAGCTGGGATTCCGGCAGAGCGTGCGGCGCACCGTCGGCATCGAAAACGATGGGGAAGGGCTCGCCCCAGTATCGCTGGCGCGCGAACAGCCAGTCGCGCAGCTTGTACTGCACGGTTCCTCGGCCGGCGCCGGTCTTCTCCAGGAAGGCGATGACGGCGGCCTTCGCCTCGGCGACGCCCAGGCCGTTGATATCGAGATCGGCGTTGGCGGAGTTCACCGCGGGGCCCTCGCCGATGTACGCCTCGTCCGCGACGCCGGCCTCGCTGCCGACCACCTCGACCATGGGCAGGCCGAACTTCGTCGCGAACTCGTGGTCGCGGATGTCGTGGCCCGGGACGGCCATGATGGCGCCGGTGCCGTAGCCCATGAGCACGTAGTCGCCGATGAAAACGGGGATCTCGGTGCCGCTCAGCGGGTTCACCGCGAACGTGCCCAGGAAGACACCCGTCTTCTCCTTGCCCTCCTGGCGCTCCAGGTCGGACTTGGCGGCGATCGACGCGCGGTACCCGGCGACGGCCTCCGCCGGGGACCCGGCGCCGCCGGTCCACCGCTCATCGACACCAGCGGGCCAGGCATCGGCGGTCAGCTGGTCGACCAGCGGGTGCTCGGGGGAGAGCACCATGTAGGTGGCGCCGAACAGGGTGTCGGGGCGGGTGGTGAAGACCTCGATCCGCTCGCCGGCGGCGGTGAAAGCCACGCGGGCGCCGCGGCTGCGGCCGATCCAGTTGCGCTGCATGGACTTGACCTTCTCGGGCCAGTCCAGCACGTCGAGGTCATCGATCAGGCGGTCCGAGTACGCGGTGATCCGCATCATCCACTGCCGCAGCTGCTTGCGGTACACGGGGAAGTTGCCGCGCTCGCTGCGGCCGTCGGCGGTGACCTCCTCGTTGGCGAGCACGGTGCCCAGGCCCGGGCACCAGTTCACCAGCGAATTGCTCTCGTAGACCAGGCGGTGATCGTCGAGCACGGCGGAGCGCTCGGCCGCCGTCAGACCCGACCACTCCCGTCCGTCGTCCAAAGCCCTCGCGCCGGAGGCGAACTCGGCCTCGAGCTCAGCGATCGGCCGCGCGCGGTCCTGGGCGGCGTCGTACCAGGCGTTGTAGATCTGCAGGAAGATCCACTGCGTCCAGTGGTAGAACTCCGGGTCCGTAGTGGAGACACGGCGGCGCTCATCGTGGGCCAGGCCGAGCGAGCCGATCTGCTCCAGGTACCGCTCGATGTTCTTCTCGGTGGTGACGCGCGGGTGCGTGCCGGTCTGGACCGCGTACTGCTCGGCAGGCAGGCCGAAGGCGTCGAAGCCCATCGTGTGCAGAACGTTGGCGCCGTTCATCCGGTGGTACCGGCCGAAGACATCCGTCGCGATGAAGCCCAGCGGGTGGCCGACGTGCAGGCCCGCACCCGAGGGGTACGGGAACATGTCGAGGATGAACAGCTTCTCGGGGGGCAGCGCACCGTCGGCCACCGCCAGCGGGCCGACGGGGTTCGGGGCGTTGAAGACGCCGCCGTCGCGCCACTGATCGCGCCACCGCTGCTCGATGGTGCCCGCGAGCTCGGCCGTGTACCGATGGGCGGGGCCGGCCGACGGACTCTGTTCAACGTTCTGCGTCACCCCACCAGCTTAGTGACGGTCCTGGTCGGCCCCGCAAACACCTGCTTGAGCGCGATTTGCACGGGTCTCTAAACTAGAGATCGTGTTCGTGCTGGTTGTGATCCTCGCCCTGGCCGCCGTGGCGGCCGTTGTCGTGGGCGGCGCCGGGCTCGTCGGCCGCCTGCCGGAGAACGGTGCCGTGGGGGTCCGCACGGAGCAGACCCTCTCCGATCCGCTGCTCTGGCGCACCGCGAACCGCGTCGCGGGCCCCGGTCTGGTCGCGGCGGGCGTCATCTTCGGCGGCGGCGCGCTCACCGGCCTCGCGATGGACGTCCCGTGGTCCTACGTCTCCGTCGGCGTCGCCGTGGTCGCGGGCCTGTTCCTCGCCGGCTTCGGCGCGCTCCAGGGCGCCCGTGCGGCCTCGATCCAGGCCCACCTGCAGATGCCCGAGGCCACCTGCTGCAGCGCCGACGAGGCACCGTCGGACGACCCGGCGGACGACTGCGGCGTGACCGGCGGCTGCGGTGCGTGTGCCCTCAAGGGCATGTGCGACCACGAGGCGCGCCCGGCGTAGACGATGCGCAAGCTCCTCGGCAAGCTCTCGATCGACGGCTTCATCCTGGCGATCTTCGCCGCAGTCGCCCTCGCGGCCCTGTTCCCGGCGGAGGGGCGCGCGGTCCCCGTGGTCGACGGTGCCGTCACCGTCGCGATCGCGGTCCTGTTCTTCCTGTACGGGGCGCGGATCCACCCGATGGAGGCGCTGGCCGGCCTGAAGCACTGGCGCCTGCACGTGGTGATCCTGGGCTTCACCTTCGTGGTCTTCCCGATCATCGGCGTGCTGCTGCGCTTCGCGCCGGAAGTCCTGCTGCGGCCCGAGCTGTACGCCGGCGTGCTGTTCCTGACGCTGCTGCCGTCCACCGTGCAGTCGTCGATCGCCTTCACCTCGATCGCGGGCGGCAACGTACCTGGCGCGATCGTCAGCGCCTCGGTGTCCAACCTGCTCGGCGTCTTCATCACCCCGCTGCTGGTGCTCGCGCTGATGGCGACCACCGGCGAGGTGCAGTTCCACAGCAGCTCGATCATCGACCTGTGCCTGCAGCTCCTACTGCCCTTCCTGCTCGGCCAACTGCTGCGGCCGTGGGTGGGCGGGTTCGTGAAGAAGTACGCCGCGGCGCTCAAGTACGTAGACCGCGGCTCGATCGTGCTGGTGGTCTACTCCGCCTTCTCCGCGGGCATGCGCGAGCACATCTGGAGCCAGGTCTCCTGGGTGGGCGTCGTGCAGCTGATCGTGCTGTCCGCCGTGCTCGTGGTGGTGATGCTGTGGCTCACCCGGAGCACCGCCGAGAAGCTCGGTTTCGACCGCGCCGACATGATCGCCATCCAGTTCTGCGGAACGAAGAAGTCGATGGCCACCGGCCTGCCGATGGCTGCCGTCCTGTTCGCCGGGCAGCCCGTCGGCCTGCTGGTGCTGCCGCTGATGATCTTCCATCAGTTGCAGCTCATGATGTGCGCGTGGCTGGCCGCGCGGTACGGGCGCGAGCTCGAGCGGGAGACCGTCCCGGCCTGAGCCGTCACTCCACGACGGGTTGCTCCGCGACCTTCGCCAGCGTCGGCTCCATCGTCCGCAGGAACCAGGCCCGGCTCAGCGACGTGGGCTGGTAGACCGAGTACGTGAGATCGAGGTCGGCGACGACCGCGGTGCCGCGCTGCACCTGGGGTAGGGCCGAGTAGCCGGGCAGCCGCAGGAGATCCTCGCCCGTCGCGCCGTTGGGGTAGATCGCCATGAAATTGGCGGCCACCTTGGGGAGGAGCTCCAGCGAGACCATGCCCCGGGTCGCGGGGTTGACGAACCGAGGCTCCTCGCGGATGGCGCGCGGCACCGTCAGGCCCAGTTCCGCGAGAAACAGGTTCGTCGGGTCCTGCGGGCTCGCGATCACGTTGAAGCTCGACGCCGCGGCCGCGTACTGGGCCACGAACCCCGTCTTCCCCCGCAGGCCCGGGTACCGCTTCGCGAAGCCCGACACCAGGTCGTGGTCGGCCGCGATCACCCGCCGCGCCTCGTCCTCCTTGCCGAGGATCCGGCCGAGGGCGAGGAGCTGGGCGTTCCAGCCGGAGTCGGGACCCGACGCGGCGATGCCACCGAGCACCTTGGTCACCCCGCTCACCGCGACGAAGTTCTCGCCCTTGACCACGCGGTGGTCGCCGACGAAGAGATCCGGCTGGTACTTGGCGATCTCCTCGGCCGGCAGGCTGGTGGCGCTGGGCGCCTTGATCACCGGCACATCCTTGAGCAGCTCGCGCTGCCACGCCGCGGGCAGCGGCTGGGTCAGCTGCACGATGGCGACCGGCTTGATCCCGAGCGCCAGCACGTTGTCGATCGAATAGCCCTGCGCGACGATCCGCTTCGTGCCGACGGGGTAGTCGATGGTGCCGTTGGCCTGGGGGATGGACACCGTCGAGGACGACGGTGCCGCCTGCTCCGTCGCGCCCGAGCCGCAGCCCGCGAGCAGGGCGAGCGCCGCGACGGCCGCCGCGAGGCGCCGCATCAGGCCACCGCCTGCTGCTGCGCGGCGTTGACGAAGAGCGGCTCGAGCTGGGGCAGGATCCACTCCCGGCTCAGCGGGGTGGGCTGGTTCAGCGCGATCACCGTCTGCAGGTCGACGACCTGCGTCGCGCCCGAGGTCACCTGCGGCAGGCCGGCGTAGCCGGGCAGCCGCTGAAGGTCTGCGGCGGTGGCGCCGTTCGGGTAGATCACCATGAGGTTCGAAGCGATCTGGGGGAGCAGCTCCAGCGACACCGGGGTGCGTCCGCCCTGCTGGCCGGCTCCCGTGGCGAAGCGCGGGTTGTCCTTGATCGCCTTCGGGAGGGTCATCCCCAGTTCGGCGAACATGGTGTTGGTCGGGTCGGCAGCAGAGGAGACGAAGTTGAATGTGCTCGACGCGGCGATGTATTGCGCGAGGACCGCCGACTTGCCCTGCAGCCCCGGGTGCCGCTCGCGGACGGCGGCGAACCGCGCCTTGTCGTCCGCGAGAACACGGTTCACGACATCCGTCTTCCCGAGGATCTTCCCCAGGGCCTTGAGCTGGACGTCCCACGCGGCGCTGGAACCGTTCTCCTCGATGCCGCCCAGCACTGTGGTGACGGCGGACAACCGCTCGAAGGTGGGCTTATCGACGACGTAATTGTCGCCGGCGAACAGCTCGGGGCGGTACTTCGCGATCTCCTCGACCGGCATGGACTTCTTGTCCGGCGACTTGATGATCGGGATGCCGTCGAGCTGCTTGCCGTGCCAGGGCGCGGGCAGCGGCAGCCCGCCCTCCACCACGGCGACGGGCTTGATGCCGAGGGCGAGGAGATTGTCGATCGAGTAGCCGGTGGCGACGATGCGGGTCGGACCGACGGGGAACACGGTGACCCCGTTGACCTGCGTGATCGTGACGGTGCTCGCCGCGGGGGCGGCACCGTCGGAACCCGAACCACCGCACGCCGTCGTGACCAGCCCGACCACCGATACCGCGGCAATGAACACCGTGCTGACCCGCCTCATGAAACCCTCCCGATCGACAGGAAGGTAAGACTAGCCTAACTAGCGACGGGGTGGAACGCCTGCCTGAGTAGTCGCGGCCGAAGTCAGTTGACGGAGACGTCCACGGGGTGGGTCGCGAGCAGCGCGGTCGGCAGTCCCTGACGGCGGAGCACCCTGCCCCACAAGTCCACCCGCGAGGGCACCAGGACGTCGGTGTGCAGGGAGCCGCAGGGGATCCAGTCGTCGCGCTCGAACTCGTCGTCGAGCTGCCCCATGCCCCAGCCGCTGTACCCGGCGAAGACGCGCACGCCGTCGAGTAGCTCGTCCATCATCTCCACGTCGGAGTCGAGGTCCACGAGCACCACCCGGCCGGCAACGGGCTGCAGACCGCGGATGCCGTTCACGTCCACGCCGGCCTTCACCACGCCCAGGCACAGCGCCGCCGACTGATTGACCGGGCCGCCGACGAACACCGCCTTCGGCTTGGCCGCCAGGTCATGCCACCGGGGGAGCACCCCGTGCACCGCGGACTCGCTGGGCCGGTTCAGGACCACACCCAGGCTGCCCGACTCGTTGTGCTCGATCAGGTAAACGACGGTGCGGGAGAACGTCGGCTCGACCAGCTCCGGGGAGGCGACCAGCAACGTGCCCGAAGACACCTCGAAGCCCGCATCGGCGGGCTCGCCGGAGGACGCGCCGCCCTGCGTCGGCTCATTCGAACGATCTGGACCCACACCCCCATCATCGCACGTCGAGAACCATCGGGGTCCGCCGACGCGGATGCCCTCTCGCCGATACGCTGTAGCACGTGACGACCAGCGGAACGGACGCTCCCGCCGCCGCTGCGAAACCCGCGTGGCGGACCTTCCGCGACCTGCCCGACCTGCTGCGTCTGCTCGGCGTCCGCCTCCTGAGCCAATACGCCGAGGGCCTGTTCCAGGCCGGGCTCGGCACCGCCATCGTCTTCAACCCCGAACGGAACGCCACCCCGGCAGCCATCGCCACCGGCCTCGCCGTCCTGCTACTGCCGTACTCGGTGATCGGGCCCTTCGCCGGCGCCCTGCTGGACCGCTGGGACCGGCGCCGCGTCTTCATCGTGGCCAACCTCGTGCGCGCGCTGCTCATCGCCGCATGCGCGGGGGTGCTCGCTTCGGGGGCGGGAGAGACGGCGATCTTCGTCGTCGCGCTGGCCGTCGGCGGCGCCGGCCGCTTCGTGGCGTCCGGCCTCTCCGCCGCGCTCCCGCACGTGGTCGACCGGCCGCAGCTCGTCGCGATCAACTCCCTGACCACGACCATGGGGGCCGGCGCGACCGCGGTTGGCGCCAGCACGGCCGTCGGGCTGCGGGCGATCTTCGGCTCCGACGACGGGGGCGGCGCCTGCGTCCTCGCCGTCGCCGTGCTCGTCGCGGTCCTCGGCGCGGTGCTCTCCACCCGCTTCCCCGCGGGCGTCCTCGGCCCCGACCACGACGTCTCCGGCAAGCACGAGAAGCCCCCGACCGCGCTCAGCGATGTCGCCGCCGGCCTCGCGCACGGGGCCCTCGCCGCGTGGCGCGCACCGTCGGTCACGGCGGCACTGACCGGCATGGGGGCGCACCGAACGGTGTTCGGGTTCAACACCCTGATGCTGCTCCTGCTCACCCGGCACCACTTCACCGACGGAACCCTGGGCCTCGCAGGATTCGGCTCGATGGCCGGTGCGACCGCGCTCGGCATGTTCGTGGCCGCCGTGTTCACGCCCTTCGCGGTGGCCCGGTGGGGACGCCGTAACACCGTGGTCGGGGCGCTCGCGGTCGCGTGCCTCACCCAGCTCACGGTGCTGTCCCTGAACTTCGTGATGCTGGTCGTCGCCGCCGCGGTGCTCGGCCTCGCGGGTCAGGTGGTGAAGTTGTCGGGCGACGCGGCCATGCAGCTCGACGTCCCCGACGAGCGCCGCGGCCAGGTCTTCGCCTTCCAGGACGCCCTGTTCAACGTGACCTTCGTGGGCGCGGTCGCCTTCGCTGCCGCGGTGGTCCCGTTCGACGGCGTCTGTCGCCCGCTCGCCGGCTTCGGCGCGCTGCTGTACGCGGTCGCCGTCGGGCTCGTCGTGCTCCTCTACCGCCGCACGGGAACCCCGGAGGCCGCCGGCGCGTCCAATTGACATGGGGGACGAACTGATCGAGTACTGGTTCGGCGACGGCGAGGGCCATCTCACCCGCTGGACCTCGCCCGGTGCGCTGGGTTCGGTGCTGCTCGACTTCGACGGTGACGGCCGGATCGACGACGCGATGGTCGATCTCGACGGGGATGGCCGGGCGGATGTGGCCGCACTCGATCTCGACGACGACGGGACCCGTGAGGCCACCTTCCGCGACGACGGCTCGGGCCGCTGGGCGGAATCCACGCAGGCGCCCGGCGCGGGCCCGGTGGGGCGGGGGGTCGGGGCTGACGCCCGGCCCGATCATGTCCACAACGGGCTGCCCGGAGCCGCAGGCACACCGGCGCGAGCGGCACCGTCGGCGTGCCCCATCCCCGGCGTCACGGGCGTGCAGGCCCCCGGGCCGGACAAGCCGGTGCGGGTCGTGCCCGTGTCTGCGGAACCGGGGCAGCCGGCCCGGCAGGCCGTCGCCGATACGGACGCCGACGGTGCGCCCGACGTCCTGCTCTTCGACACCGACGGCGACGGTACGGCGGACGGCGCGACCGATCTGCAGCAGTAGTAATCAGATCTTTCGCGTGGTGTGCGCGGCGGATACGCTGGCCGCATGCGGAAGACCCTCCGGACCGCCACGGCGGCCGCCCTGCTCACCACGTCGCTGATCGCAGCAACGGGCCCCGCGGCTGCGGCGCCCACGCCCGCACCGATGCCGGGGAACACTGTGGTCGTCGACGTGCGGACCACGGTCTTCCTCGTCAGCGAGGCCCCACCGCGGACCACCGTCTACGCGGACGGGCGCATCGTCACCAAGGCCGTCGCGCCCGGGTCGAAGCTCGTCGAACTCCGCGGCAAGCCCGCCGACGTTGCGGACCTGCGCGCGATCACCGAGCGCGTGCTGCGCAATCAGCCGCAGTACGACCGGAAGGCGCAGATCTTCGACGGCTGGATCGTCTCCGCCACCGTGCGCACCACCGACGGCGCCGTGCTCAAGGCCACCGTCGACAACCCGGAGCCGCGCGGATGGCCGGCGTTGTCCACGCTGCCGAGCGAGTTGGACAAGCGGATCGCCGCGATTCCCGGCCCGCGCACCCCGTACACCGAGCCCCGCTAGGAACCCTGGCGCTCCGCCCACCACCTCGTCAGCTCGGCCTCGGCCTCGTCACGATCAAGGGGGCCGCGGTCCAGGCGCAGCTCCTTGAGGAACTTCCACGCCGCGCCGACATCCGGGCCCGGCTGCAGCCCCAGCAGCTCCATGATCGCGTTGCCGTCGAGGTCGGGACGGACCCGCGCGAGGTCCTCCTTCGCCGCGATGGCGTCGATCCGGCGCTCCAGCCCGTCGTAGGTGGCCTGCAGCCGCGCCGCGCGCCGCTTGTTGCGGGTCGTGCAGTCGGCGCGGACCAGCTTGTGCAGCCGGGAGAGCAACGGCCCCGCGTCGGTGACGTAGCGGCGGACCGCGGAATCCGTCCACTGGCCGTCGCCGTAGCCGTGGAAGCGCAGGTGCAGGAACACCAGCTGCGCGACGTCCTCGGTCACGGCCTTCGGGTAGGCCAGGGCCCGCATGCGCCGGCGGACCATCTTCGCGCCGACCACCTCGTGGTGGTGGAAGGAGACGCCGCCGTTCGGCTCGTGCCGGCGGGTGTCGGGCTTCCCGATGTCGTGCAGCAGCGCGGCCCACCGCAGGATGAGATCGGGATCGGAGTCCTCGAGGTCGATGGCCTGCTGCAGCACGGTCATCGAGTGCCAGAAGACGTCCTTGTGCTGGTGGTGCTCATCGATCGCGAGCTTCATGCCCGGAATCTCCGGGATCACGCGCTCGGCCAGCCCCGTGTCAACGAGCAGCACGATCCCGTCGACGGGGTGCGCGCCCAGGATCAGCTTGTCCAACTCGGCCCGTACCCGCTCTGCGGTGATCCGGTCGAGCTCGGGCGCCATGTCGGTCATGGCGCGCTGCACCCGTTCGGCGACGGAGAAGCCCAGTTGGGAGACGAAGCGGGCGGCGCGGAGCATGCGCAGCGGATCGTCGGAGAAGGACTCCTCGGGCGTCGCGGGCGTGTCGATCTCGCCCGCGAGCAGAGCGTCGAGGCCGTTCAGCGGGTCCTGGAAGTCCTCGGCGCCGTCGCGCCCGATCCGCACGGCCATCGCGTTGATGGTGAAGTCGCGGCGCACCAGGTCGTCGCGCGGGTTCTCGCCGAACTTCACAACGGGGTTGCGGGTGACCCGGTCGTAGGCCTCGGCGCGGTATGTGGTGATCTCGATCAGCTGGTCGGCGAAGGCGGCGCTGACGGTGCCGAACTCGATGCCGGTGTCCCACATCGCGTCGGCCCAGCCGCGGAGCAGCGCCTGGACCTGTTCGGGCCGGGCGTCCGTGGTGAAGTCCAGATCGGTCGTCAGGCGGCCGAGCAGCGCGTCGCGCACGGAACCGCCCACGAGGTACAGCTCGTGGCCCGCGTCGGCGAACCGTGCGCCCAGCGGGGCGAGGACGTCGGACAATTCGCGCAGCGAGATGTGCGCCGCCGCCAGCAGTCGGGTACGGCGTTCGGCACGCACGTCCGCCGGGCCGGCGGGGGAGCTTTCGGTCACGACCGACCAGTCTACTGCCGGGGGGAAAACGCGACGGTGGCGTATGGGAGCGCAACCGGCCAGTAGCATCGGGGGGTGACCTCCGCCGAATCCGCCGACTCCTCGGGCCGCCCGCAGCGCCCGGGGCCCGTCGGCGACTCCGCTGGCGGAACTCCATCCCGGCCGCGGCGCCGGCGACGGCGCGGAGGCCGTGGGCGCGGCCGCGGCCAACTCTCGGCCGTCACTGATCAGCAAGCGACACCGGAGGCCGCCGGCGCACCGTCGGAGCCCGCCCCGGCCGCGAAGCCCGCCCGTAAGCAGGGCACACCGACCACCAAGGCCAAGCGTCCCGTGCCCGGGCGGGCCCGCCCCGACCCGCGCATCCGGACGGTTCGCGAGACCTCGGCGGGCGGCCTTGTCGTCGCCGGGCTCGACGGTGCCGCCGAGCTGCGGGCCGCGCTCATCGGGCGCGTCGACCGCCGGGGCCGCACTCTGTGGTCGCTCCCGAAGGGACACATCGAGACGGGCGAGACCGCCGAGCTCACCGCGATCCGCGAGGTCGCCGAGGAGACGGGCCTCACCGGCTCCGTGCTGGCTCCGATCGGCAAGATCGACTACTGGTTCGCCGTCGAGGGCCGCCGCGTGCACAAGACGGTGCACCACTTCCTGCTGTCCTGGCAGAGCGGCGACCTCTCGACCGAGGACTACGAGGTCTCCGAGGTGGCGTGGGTGCCGCTGGCCGAGCTTCAGACCCGGCTCACCTACTCCGACGAGCGCAAACTCGTTGCCACCGCGCGCACCGTCATCGACGACCTGACCGCTGACCCGGACGAGCTGGCCACCCGGTTGGCCGCCGCCCCGCGCAGCGAGCCCACGGCGTACGAGCGCGCCGCGGCCGAGCGCAACGCCGTCCGCAACGATCCGCCGAAGCCGCGCCGCCGGCGCGGTGGCAGGCGCTCCCGCGGGCGCCGCGGCGGTGGTGGCGGGAGCGGTCAGACGTGACCCGGTCGGCCCGCCTGCTGTGCGTGCTGACGCTCCTGATCGCGATCACCGGCCTGCCCGCGCCGAGCGGGGCCGGCCTTCCGGACGCGCAGTTCGTACGGATCACCGTCGACGAGGTCACCTCGCGGATCACGGACACCTCTCCGAACGAGGTGGTAGTGCGCGGCAGTGTCGAGAACTTCGGCGACCGCGACGTGAGTGACTTGGACCTGCGGATCCAGCGGGCGCCGGCGGTGTCGACGTCCGCCCAGTTGCGCTCCGACCTGGTGGCCGACAACAACGTCTACGACACCCTGGGCCGGTTCGAGCCGGTCTCGAAGGTGCTCAAACCGGGGGAGAAGACCTCCTTCAACGTCGCCATCCCCGTGCGGCCCTCGCCCACGACGCGCGGCGCCACCCTCGGCATCGACCGGCCGGGCGTCTACCCGCTGCTGCTCAATCTCAACGGCAAGCCCGCGTACGGCGGCGCCGCGCGGCTCGACGATTCGCGGACCCTGCTGCCCGTCCTCGGCCTGCCCGACGGTGGCGCCGACACCCCGGGCGGCGTCGACAAGGCCGTCACGACCTCACCCGCGCAGGTCACGCTCCTGTGGCCACTGGCCGACAATCCGAAGCTCGCGGGCGGCGTGCCCGGCGGCGGCGACACTCCGGTCCGGCTGGTGGACGACGCGCTCGCCGGGTCGCTGGGCGAGGGCGGCCGGCTCGACGGCCTGCTGTCGGCCTACGAGGACGCGACCCGCGGCCCCGATCCGCGGCGCACCGCCCTACGAACGGCCGCCTGCCTCGCGATCGACCCCGACCTGCTGGTCACTGTCCAGGCGATGACCGCGCCGTACCGCGTCTCCCGCAATCCCTCCGACCCGCGCGGCCCCAGTGCTCCCGGCACCGGCAGCGACGAGGCGAGCGCCTGGTTGGAGAAGCTGCGGCGCGTCGCCGCCGACTCCTGCGTGGTCGCGCTGCCCTTCGGCCAGGTCGACCTCGAGGCCCTCGGTCGCTCCGCCGAGCCCTCGCTGCAGCGCGCCGCGCTCGACACCCCGTCCGACGTCATCGACTCGATCCTCGGCGTGCAGTCCGTGCGGGGCGTCGCGATCCCGACCTCCGGGGTCCTCCTGTCCGACGGTGCCCGGCAACTCCGGGCCTCCGACGTCGCTGCCACCGTCGTTGCCGCGACCGCGGTGCGGGCCCCCGACCGCGGCGCCGGCACCCCGTCGGGCATCGTCCCGGTGGGGCAGGGCATCGGCGCCGCCGTCTTCGACCCGAGCGTCTCCGCTGCGCTCGCCGCGATGGGGAAGACCTCCGACGGCGCCGAGGACGGCGTCGCCCCCGGCCCGACGGGCACGGTGCCCAGCTCGTCGACGTTCTCCATGTCCGAGGAGTCGGCGGCCATGCGGCGACAGGCGGCGGTCGGCGCCGTGACCGCGGCCGCGCTCGACCCGACCCAGCGCTACGCCCCGCCCGACGGGTGGGCGGCGAGCACCGCCAACGACCCCGTCGCGCGGGTGACCGGCCGATCCACGCTGATCGTGCCGCCCCAGGTGTGGGCCGCGGGCCCCGACGATGCGCGCGCGGTCCTCGACGCCGTCTCCGCCCAGTTCGGGGCCGGCCTCGCCGGTCCCCGCACGTTCCGCGACGTCGTCGCCTCCGCCCAGTCGACGGGGCGCGACCCGGTGCGCAACGCGGCGCCCTGGACGTTGCGGCAGCCGCCCGAGTCGACGGCCTCGCGGGTGCCTGACCGGATCGTCACGGCTGCCGCCGCGCACGTACGACAGGTCGACCAGCTGGGCGCTGCCCTCCTCCCGCTGCCGAAGACCTCGCTCACGCCCCGCATGTACACCTCACCGCTGCGGGAGGACGCTGTGCGCGCGCTGCGCTGGGCACCGTCGCGGCAGGCGGTCGACGGTGACGCCTCCATCCGGCTCACGGCCGCGCGGGCGTCAATGACGGCCCAGCTCGCCTCGGTGCGCTTCGTCAGCCCCGGCGGCGCGTACACCCTGGCCTCGGACAAGTCGCCGCTGCTCATCGTCGCGCGCAACGACCTGCCGCTGCCGATCCGCACCGTCATCGACTGGTCCGCCCCCCAGGGCGTGACCATCGACGCCTCCGAGGTGCAGGAGCTGCCCGCGCGCGGCACGCGGCAGATCGAACTACCGACCACCGTCGACTACTCGCGGCAGATCTCCGTGCAGCTGACCCTGCGATCGAGCAGCAACATGCCGCTGGGCGATCCGATCTCCGTCTCCGTGCACTCCAATGCGTACGGCAAATCACTGTTCTGGATCACATGCGGGGTGGGGATACTGCTGGTCGTCCTTGCCGGGCGGCGCCTGTGGCGCCGGTTCCGCGGCCGTCCCGACCCCGCAGACGCCGACCGTCCCCCCGCGGACGACCACGAGAAGCGGATCGCGAACAGTTACGCTGCACATCGACCACCTGCTACACACGAGAACCCGGAACCGAAGGACACATGAGCCGCGCCGAGCCCCGGCACATCCCGCCGAGCAGCACTCCCGCCGCCGGCGGGAAGGACGGCGGCGGTACCGCTTCCCTCCTGCGCTCCACCGGCTCGGTCGCCGTCGCCACGCTCACTTCCCGCGTCACCGGATTCCTGCGTACCGTGCTACTCGCGGCCATCCTCGGGCCGGCCGTCGCCTCCGCGTTCAGCATCGCCAACGCAATGCCGCAGCAGGTCTCCGAGCTCGTCCTCGGGCAGGTCCTCACCGCTCTGGTCATTCCCGTGCTGGTCCGGGCGGAGATGGAAGACAGGGACCGCGGGCAGGCCTTCTTCGAGCGTCTCTTCACGCTCTCACTCACGATCCTCGGCGTCGCTCTGGTCGTCTCGCTCGCTCTGTCGCCGGTCCTCGTGGGCCTGCTGGTCGGGGGCTCCAAGGTCGACGAGGGCCTGACCCAGGCGCTGGTCATCATGTTCCTGCCGCAGTTGATGTTCTACGGCCTCTCCGCGCTGTTCACGGCGATGCTCAACACTCGCGATGAGTTCAAACCCGGTGCGTGGGCGCCAGTCGCCTGCAACAGCGTGCAGATCGCGACCCTGGTGACCTTCTACCTCATGCCCGGAGAGCTGACCCTGAACCCGACCGCGATGGGGCAGCCCAAGCTCCTGGTCCTGGGCATCGGCAGCACGCTGGGTGTGGTGTTGCAGGCACTGATCCAGATCCCTGCCATGCGCCGCTCCGGAATCAAGCTCCGCCTGCGCTGGGGCGTCGACAGCCGGCTCAAGCACTTCGGCACCATGGGCATCGCGATCGTCACCTACGTCTTCATCTCGCAGGCCGGCTGGTACGCCGTGACGCCGATCCTCTCGCACGCCTCCGACGGCGGCCCCGCGATCTACCAGTACGCGTGGATGGTGCTCCAGCTGCCCTACGGCGTCATCGGCGTAGCCCTGCTGACCGCGGTGATGCCGCGGCTGTCGCGCAATGCGGCAGACGGCAACCGCAATGCGGTCCTCGATGACCTCTCCGTGGCGACGCGCCTGACGATGGTGGCGTTGATCCCGATCGTGGCCTTCATGACGGTCTTCGGGCCCTCCATCGGCCGCGCGCTGTTCAACTTCGGCCAATTCTCCCAGGATGACGCCAACTTCCTGGGCACCGCGATCTCGTTCTCCGCGTTCGTGCTGGTCCCCTACGCGATGGTGCTCATCCACCTCAGGGTCTTCTACGCCCAGGAGCGCGCCTGGATCCCGACGGGGATCGTGGTCGCGATCGTCGCCGTGCAGATCGTGCTGTCGTACCTGGTACCGGTGTTCGTGGAGGACGACCACCGGATCGTCGAGTTCGTCGGCACCGCCCGCGGCCTGGCGTACACCGCCGGCGCGATCATGGGTTGGTACCTACTGCGCCGCACGCTCGGCCCGCTGCACCTGACGAACGTCGCCCGCACTCTGGTCCAGACCACGACCGTATCCGTGCTGGTCACCGTGACGATCTATCTCGTCATGCGGCTCGACGTGCTCAAGGCGATCGATCGCAGCGGGCCCGCCGGCGCACTGCTGTACCTTGCAATCGCAGGCATCCTCTGCATGACGTTGATCTACGCGCTGCTCGCCCTGTGGCGAGTACCGGACGTGCTGGCGATCCTGGCACCTCTACGGCGCATCGCGGCCCGGTTCGTCCCGGGCCTACGGCCAAGCGCACCGTCGGAACCGGAGCGCGCGGACTCCCGTGCCCCGGACACCCGGGAGATGCGGCTCGACGAACTGGAGGCCTACGCGAGCCTCCGGCGCGAGGAGATCACCGCCCAGCTGCCGCGGATCGCCGACGACATCGGCCTCCCGTATGCTGGTCAAAGCCATGTTCCCCGGCGCCCGCGGGCGAGCGCAGAACTACCGACCACGGGCCTTCGATACCGCAGAAGAGGAGCATTCGCAGTGACCGAGGACGACTCCGCACGCATGCCCGGCCACGAGGCACCCAGCACCGGTCAGATGCGACTGCCGTCCCAGCCCCCGGCGCAGCAGGCGGGCCTCCCGGCAGTGCCCGAGCCCGCCGATCCTGGGGCGTGGGACGACGCCCCGCGCGGTCCCGAGCTGATTCCCGGCGCGGTCGTCGCGGGCGGCCGGTACCGCCTCATCGAGCACTTCGGCGGCATCCGCGGGCTCCAGTTCTGGCAGGCGCGCGATATCAACCTCGACCGCGACGTGGCCCTGACCTTCGTCGATTCGGAGCAGACCGCGCCCGTTCCCGAGCGCGGAGCGCAGATCAGCCTGCGCGGCGAGGGCCCGCAGTCCATCCTCTCCCGCACCCTGCGCCTGGGTCGCGTGCACTCGAACGGATTGGCCCGCGTACTCGACGTGGTGCGCGGCAGCTCCGGCGGCATCGTGGTGGCCGAGTGGATTCCCAGTAGCTCGCTCGCCGACGTGGCCGGTACGCATCCGTCGGCGATCGGCGCGGCGAAGGCCGTCCGCGCCCTCGCGGGCGCCGCGGAAGGCGCGCACCGCGCCGGTGCCGCCCTGTCGATCGACCACCCTGACCGCGTGCGCATCTCGCAGGACGGCCACGCCTTCCTCGCCTTCCCCGGCACCCTCGCGGATGCCTCGAAGGAGTCGGACGTCCGCGGCCTCGGTGCCGTGCTCTACGCACTACTGCTGGAGCGGTGGCCGCTCGACGACGCGACGGGCCGCATCGTGACCACCGGGACGGGCACCGTCGCCGGGATCCAGCAAGCGGACGCTGACGCGAACGGAAACCCGGTGGAACCGCGGGACGCCAAGCGCGACATCCCGTTCGAGATCTCCGCGGTCGCGACCCGCACGCTCGAGGGTGGGCAGGGCATCCGCACCGCGGCCACCGTACAGCAGCTGCTGGACCAGGCCTCCGTGGTGGACGTGAAGACGGACCTGCTCGCACCCGTGCGAGAGGAGGCCCCCCGGGAGGCGCCGCGCCAGTCCCCGGCAGCCGCCGCGCGTCCCGCCCAGCCTGCCGTACCGCTGGATCAGCAGCCGACGCCGGTCAAGCGCATCCAGTCGAAGCAGCCTCTGCTGCAGCGTATCTCGGGCGGCAAGAAGAACGTGCCGCTGCTGGTGATCGCGGCCTGCGCGGTGGCGCTGCTCGTGATCATCGGGCTCACGCTGTTGATCAGCAGCCTCACCGGCGGCAAGGACACCCAATCGGGCGTCGGCTCGCTGTACACCTCCAGCGCGACCGCGGGCGGGAGCGCTGCTCCCGCACCGGCTCCCGGCGTCGGGTCACCGGTGAAGGCAACCGATGTCGCGCTCGTGGACTTCTCCTCCTCGAAGGACCCGGCGACCAATCTGGCGAACGTGCTCACCGGCAAGAACCCGCCGTGGAAGACCGATACCTACAAGGCCGGCCCGGTCTTCGGCAATCTCAAGAAGGGCGTCGGCTTCCTGGTGACGCTGGACAAGGCCGTCTCGCTGACCCGCGGCACCATCGTCTCGCCCAGCGCCGGCACCACCGTGGAGGTGCGCACCTCCACGAAGGACACCGTCACGTCACTGGACGACACCTCGCTGGTGTGGTCCGGCTCGCTGCGCGCGGGCTCCAACGACTTCCACGTGAGCACCGTGGCGCCGCGCGCCCGCTACGTGCTGGTCTGGATCACCGGGCTGACCAAGCAGTCCGGCAACGACTGGTACTCCACGATCAACCAGGTGTCGTTCCAGGGCTCCTGACGTACGCGGCATCGGCCGTCGCGGCCCCGACGCTCGCCGGCCCCTCGTCCGGTACCGAGATCACCAGCGGCCGAGCAGTTCCCACGTCCCGATAGTCGAGAAACCGCACGACCCACCCAGTGCGCGTGCGGAGCGCCGCTTCCACCCGCACTTCCTCCGGGATCTGCAGCCCGCGGGAGCGGGCGTGGTCCGCGGCGGCGACCAGCGCCTGCTCAGGGGTGCGCCCGGGCACCCCGTCATACCTGGGCCCCTCACCCGTCCACCGGGTCAGACCGGATTCCTTGAGCTCGCTCCATGATTCGTCGACGAGGCGCTCCGGCGCGAGCGAACCGAACGCGGCCCACCAGGAGGCGGCGTCGAGCCACTCGTACTCGCACATCCGCACCAGGTGATGCAGCGCCTCGTCGTGCTCGAGTCGTCCTCCGAGCGCGGTCGCCACCTCCGCGGACGTGCCTACTGGGGGAAGCGGCGCGCCCGGCAGCGGATCCTCGGCCGTGGCGAAGGCCGCGTCGTCCCAGACCCCGGTCCACGCGTACCGTCCGGCACTGATGCGGTGATCGAGGATCGCGACGTGTTCGAGCCACGGCGGACCGCCGGCGATGCGCTCCGCGGGTCCCGGGGCGCCCGGAACGCGCCAGCCGAGGTCTCCGCAGGACAGCACGGCCCGGTCGGGCCCGAACCAGGCGAGCGTCGCACCCGCCGTCGACGAGGCGTCGTACCGAGCCACGCCCCGCTCGCCTCCGTCGACGGTGACGCGGAAGGGCAGCGGCGCTCCGGCGGCGGCGAGCACGGGCTGCGCGGCCGCGAGCAGGCGCCAGCGGGCGCGGATGAGCCGGAGCGGCACGGCACTGTCGGACATGACCGGATCCTCGTCCACGGGGCTGAACGCGCGCTTGTCGCGGACTTGTCGGTGCCGTGCTCTACGGTGCGAAGACGGCGCCCCCCGGGCGCGCTCGATTCGAGGGGGAACGAGATGACGGAACCGACCGACGGTGTGGTGATCGGCGAGGACGGGTTGGCCCGGCCCGCATGGGCGGCCGACGGGCTGCTGCGCGAATACTACGACACCGAATGGGGCATGCCCATCCGCGACGAACGGGGGCTCTTCGAGCGGATCGCCCTGGAAGGCTTCCAGGCGGGCCTATCGTGGGCGACGGTGCTGCGCAAGCGCCCGGCGTTCCGCGCGGGCTTCGCGGGCTTCGAGCCCGACGTGGTGGCGGGGTTCGACGAGGGCGACGTCGAGCGTCTGCTGGCCGACGCGGGGATCATCCGCAACCGGCAGAAGATCGAGGCCACGATCGGCAACGCCCGGGCCGTGGTCGCCCTGCGGGAGGACGGCGGTCTCGTCGACCTGGTGTGGTCCTTCCGGCCCGACCGCACCCCCGCACCGCGCACGATGGCGGAGGTCGCCGCCACGTCACCGGAGTCGGTGGCGCTCTCGAAGGAGTTGCGCCGCCGGGGTTTCCGGTTCGTGGGGCCCACCACTATGTACGCGCTGATGCAGGCGGTGGGCATCGTCGACGACCACCTCGTCGACAGCCACCGGCGCGGCACCTCGGGGGTGTGGAGGGAGTGACGCCGTCCGGCGGCCGCGCCTAGTGGCCCGTCCCGCCGGCGAGGTGCCCGTAGCGATGCCGAGTGGTGCTCACCGCCTGCTCGCGCAGCACGCTGAGCAGCTCGCGGCGGCCGGAGAGCAGCACCGGCCCGCGGAGCACACTGTGGCCGTGCTCGGCAGCCGCGGCCGCCACCTCCGGTTCCGGCGCGCCCAGCACGCGGATCCGGACCGGCTCCGCGCGACCGGCCAGACCATCGGCGTAGTCCCGGGCGGTGTGCACCGGAGCCTCGAAGGGCATCGACGGGGCCTCCGGGCTCACGGTGACGTCGAGCCGCGTGCCGGTGCGAGCGGCGGCCAGCTGCAGCCGCATCAGGTCGCGCGGGCGGGCCCCGGCGCCCACGCGCACCTCCAGGTGGGGGAGCGGCCGGTACCGGAAGACATTCGTCTCGCTGACCAGGCCGGTGGGGTCGTGCTCGACGCCGAACTCGGTGTTCCATGCGCGCTCGTCGGACGCGGCGGCGGCGTGCAGCCAGAGCGCGTCCTCGGAGGCGAGCTCTCCGGCGGCCGTGATGATCCGCTCGCTGAAGACCGTGGGTGCGACCTCGGGTGCGGTGGGCACCGCGGTGTCGGCCCAGCGGCCGAACTGGGCGACGTAGTTCGGGCCTCCCGCCTTCGCGCCGGGGCCGATCGCGGAGCGCTTCCAGCCGCCGAAGGACTGCCGCTGCACGATCGCGCCGGTCATGTGCCGGTTGATGTAGAGGTTGCCCGCCTCCACCTTCTCGCGCCAGTGGTCGATCTCGTCGGGATCGAGGCTGTGCAGCCCGGCGGTGAGGCCGTAGCCGGTCGAGTTCTGCAGGCGCAACGCCTCGTCGAGCGTCGCGGCGCGCATGATGCCGAGCACCGGTCCGAACAGCTCGGTGGTGTGGAACCAGCTGCCCTCGGCGACACCGTCGAGCACACCGGGCGACCAGAACCGGCCGGCCTCGTCGATCCGACGCGGCTCCACGAGCCACCGCTCGCCCGGGCCGGGTTCGGTGAGGCCGCGCAGCAGCTTACCGGCGGCGGGCTCGATGAGCGGGCCCACCATGGTGCCGAGGTCGTGCCCCTCGCCCACGACGAGGGTCCGCACCGCGTCCTGCAGCTGGCCGAGGAACCGCTTCGACGAGCCGACGCTACCGACCAGGATCCCCAGCGACGCCGCGGAGCACTTCTGCCCCGCGTGGCCGAAGGCGCTGCGCACCAGGTCGTTCACCGCCAGGTCGGGGTCGGCGGCCGGCGTGACGATCATCGCGTTCTTGCCGGAGGTCTCGGCGAGCAGCTCGAGTTCGGGCCGCCAGCCGCGGAACAGGGCCGCGGTCTCGCTCGCGCCGGTGAGCACCACGGCGTCGGCGTCGGGGTGGGTGATCAGGCGGCGCCCTGCGTCCGCCTCGTCGGCGTTGACGAGCTGCACGAGGCCGGCCGGCACGCCAGCGGCGTGCAGGGCGGCGATCGCCGCGGTGCCGCAGCGGATCACCTGGGGCGCGGGCTTGATGATCACGGCGGCGCCCGCGGCGAGGGCCGCGAGCACGCCGCCGAGGGGGATCGCGACCGGGAAGTTCCACGGTGGCGTGACCACGACGAGCCGATGCGGGGTGAAGGAGGCCTCGTCGTCGCGCAGGTCCAGAACGCTCTGCGCGTAGTAGCGGGCGAAGTCGATGGCCTCGGAGATCTCCGGGTCCGCCTCGGCGACAGTCTTGCCCGCCTCGTAGGACATGACGGTGAGCAGCTCGCCCCGGCGGCGGGCCAGCTCGTCCGCGGCGCGATGCAGCAGCGCCGCGCGCTCGGCCGCGGGAAGAGCGGCCCAGTCCCGTTGCGCCGTCAGCGCGGTCGCGACGGCCGCGTCGACGGCGGTCGGATCCTTCACCCGCGCGGGCGGTTCAACGGTGTCCGGAGCCGCGAGGGCGGCGCGGGCCCACGCGCGGTTCGCGGGCGTGGCAGGGTCCGTGTCGGGCTCGCCGACGAACGGCCCATCGCCCGGGGCTTCGGTCGCTGCCGCCCGGTCCTGCACCCGGTTCGGGCCGTCCTGCACGGCGGCACGTCGGGCTAGGGCGGTGCGGAACCGCTCCTCCTCCAACGTGATCGCACCGGGTTCGGGGCTGAACATGGAGTACAGGAAGTTGTCGCTGGAAGCGTTCTCCTCGAGCCTGCGCACGAGGTAACTGACCGCGACGTCGAAGTCGCCGGAGTGCACCACGGGTGTGTAGAGGATGAGCGATCCGACGTCGGCGCGGACCGCGGCGGCCTCCATGGGGGCCATGCCCTGCAGCATCTCGATATCCAACTGGCGCTGCACGTGCCGCTGCTGCGCCAGCTCCACCGCGTAGGCCACCGAGAACAGGTTCTGAGAGGCGACGCCGATACGGAGCGCGTCCGCGTTCGCCGAGCACAGCGCGGTGTCCACCATGCGCAGATAGTTCGCGTCAACGTCGGCCTTGCTTCCATACGTGGCGAGCGGCCAGTCGTGCACCTCGGCGTCCACCCGCTCCATGGCGAGGTTGGCGCCCTTGACCAGCCGTACCTTGATCGGGGCGCCGCCGGCGGCGACGCGGCGGCGCGCGAATCCGGTGAGCCGAGCGAGGGCTCCCATCGAGTCCGGCAGGTAGGCCTGCAGGACAATTCCCGCGGTGAGGGAACGGAATTCGGGCTCGTCGAGCAGGGCGGTGAACACCTCTATCGTCAGGTGCAGATCCTTGTACTCCTCCATGTCGAGGTTGACGAACTTCCCACCGTCGCGGGCCGTCCGGTACAGGGGACGCAGCCGCTCGATGATCCGATCGCGGTTGCCCTCGAGGTCCCACGGGACGAGCTGAGCGACCACGGACGAGACCTTGATGGAGACGTAGTCCACGGACGGGTCGGCGAGCAGCTCGTGCGTGCGAGCAAGCCGGCGATCTGCCTCGCCCTGTCCCAGCACCGCCTCGCCGAGCAGGTTGAGGTTGAGCCGCACCCCCGTCTCGCGGGCACGGCGCAGGCGCCGCTGCAGGTGGTCACCGTCGGCATCGAAGACCAAGTGGCCCACCAGCTGCCGCAGCCGCAGCCGCGCGACGGGCATCGCGATCGACGGTGCGATCCCCGCGGCGACCGTGCCCGCGCGCAGCAGTGCCGCGTCGACGGGGCTCATGAAGGCGCGCCCGGGTGCGCCGCCCGCGGCGGGAGAGACGAGACGCCGCAGCGCCTTCGCCGCGACCCGGTCGTCCTCGGGGCGCGCCACCTGGTCGACGAACCCCATGGTGAACTCGACGCCGCTCGGATCGTGCAGCAATGCCGCGAGGCTGGAGGTGGCGGCGGCCTCCCGGCGGCCGACCTCGGAAGGGCGGGGGCCGCGGCTCGTCCGCAGCCACCGCTGCGCGCGGGCGACGGCGGTGTCCGCGATGCGGGTATCGCTGGGATCTGCGGCGTGCGCACCGGGGGAACCGGCGGATGGCAGGGGAGTGGACAGACGTGACGAATCGACCATGAAAGGCCTCCTGAGTAGCTCGCGCAGTGAATTGGAGATTCCACAGCGACGGGTGCGCCACCTGGCCTGTACCCGAGTGTAATACCGCTCACAGGAATTCCGCGACCCCTATGCGCTATCGCAAATCCGTTCGGGGATTCCATGTCGATGATTGAATAGCAAAGAAACGTGCTGAACCGGCACTGGCCGCCTCTACGATGCCGTGCATGACCGAGTGGGGGAACACCATCTCGCGGTCCGCCGGGTCGGGGGATCCGGTGACCGAAACGCCGCACGAGGCCACGTGCACACCTCCGTCGGGCACCGGGCGCTCTCCGGTTTCCGACGAGAAGCTGCTGGCCGATGCGGCCCGCGGCGACGGCGACGCCTTCGCGGAGCTCTTCGAGCGGCACGCGCGCCAGCTGCGGGCGACAGCGCTGCGCACGATTCGCGACTACGCGGACGCCGAGGACTGCCTGCAGGACGCCATGCTGCGGGCTTTTCAGCTCTCGCCGAGCTTCCGCGGGGACTGCAAGGTGGGGAGCTGGCTGCACCGCATCGTCGTCAACGCGTGCCTGGACCGTGCGCGGCGCAACCAGGTGCGCACGTCCCTGCCCATGCCCGACGACCTGAGCGGCCTCGCTTCGGACGAGGGCCGCGGCGCGGAGGAATTGGACCGTCGTCTCTCGGTGGAGGCCGCGCTACGGATGCTGCCGGAGGACCAGCGGGCCGCGGTGGTCGCCGTCGACATGTACGGGCTATCCGTCACCCAGGCCGCAGAGCAGCTCGGCGTCGCGCCGGGCACGGTCAAAAGCCGTCGGGCGCGGGCCCGCGTCCGGCTCGAGCGCCTGCTGCGCTGATCAGTCCGTTCCCACCCCCACGAGCGGGCCTTTCGCGTACCGCACAACAAATATTGAAATCGGTGGGAACCGATCGGCGGGCTGGTGCGTCCAATTCATGAGGGGAGGTTTCCGATGGGGAAGGCAGTACCGCCGGCGGACGGCGAGGACGACGGCCGGCCGCTCAGTCGCGCGCAGGAGGCGCGGCTCGACGCGGCGCTGGCGGAGTACCGCGACCGCACGTTCGCGCAGTGGGCCGCGCCGGACGGATTCAGTCCTGACTCCCCGCTCGGTGACCGCCGGATCTCGGCCGCGATCCGCGCCGCTCGGCCTCCGGTCCTGCCCCGTCGCCGGCTCCGCTACTCCCTGACGGCCGTAGCGGCCGTCGTCGGGGTGTTGGCGGTCACCGCCGCACTGAGCACCGTCCGGGACGCGCCCGGGGAGCCGGAGACCGGGGTGCTCCTCGCGGCCGCGACGCCGGGCGGCGACCGCGGCCCCTTCGCCGACGGCGCGGCGCTCTCCCGTTGCCTCGACGCCGCGTCCGTGCCCGCGCTGCAACGGACCCTGCTCGGCGCGGGGCTCGTCCATGTACGGGGCGATCGGGCGACGGTGCTGCTCCTGCCGGGCGGCAGACTGGGCGACCTGCGGCTACTCGCGGTGACCCCGGCATGCGCCCGGGGAGAGGCCTCGTCGGTGCTGGTCGACCGCGTCCTCACCGGCGACGCGGCCGGGCGGGCGGCCACGCCGTAATCTGAGAGGAGGCGGCGCGGGAACATTGTCGGGCCCGGCGCCGTTGGCACACATGTCGGCCCGGGACAACCGGGCGCTTCTTCAACAGGTTGGGTGGGTAATGACTGCAGCGGGCACCGATATCGCGGACGTGATCATCATCGGATCGGGTCCGGCCGGATACACGGCGGGCGTCTACGCCGGGCGCGCCGAGCTGAGCACCATCCTGTTCGAGGGCACCAACTTCGGCGGCGCTCTGATGACCACCACCGAGGTCGAGAACTACCCCGGCTTCCGCGAGGGCATCATGGGCCCGCAGCTCATGGACGAGATGCGTGAGCAGGCCATCCGCTTCGGCGCCGACCTGCGCATGGAGGACGTGGAGTCCGTGCAGCTCGACGGCGAGATCAAGCAGGTCGTCACGGCCGAAGGTACCTACCGCGCCCGCTCCGTGATCCTCGCGATGGGCGCCGCCGCGCGCTACCTCGGCATTCCCGGCGAGGAGGCCCTGCTCGGCCGCGGCGTGAGCGCCTGCGCCACCTGCGACGGCTTCTTCTTCCGCGACCAGGACATCGCCGTGGTCGGCGGCGGCGATTCGGCGATGGAGGAAGCGATCTTCCTCACCAAGTTCGCCAAGTCCGTCACGCTGATCCACCGCAGCGAGAACTTCCGCGCCTCCAAGATCATGCTCGACCGCGCCCGCGCCAACGAGAAGATCCGCTTCCTCACCGACGCCAAAGTGAACGCCGTGCAGGGCGAGAAGTCGGTCGAGTCGCTGCTCATCGAGAACACCGTGACCGGCGCCGTGGAGACCCTCGAAGTCACCGGCCTGTTCGTGGCAATCGGCCACGACCCCCGGTCCGCGCTGGTCGCAGGCCAGGTCACCGTCGACGACGAGGGCTACGTGCAGGTCGAGGGCCGCAGCACCGCCACCGGCGTGCCCGGGGTCTTCGCGTCAGGCGACCTCGTCGATCACACCTACCGCCAGGCCATTACGGCGGCCGGCAGCGGCTGTTCCGCCGCCATCGACGCCGAGCGCTGGCTCGCGCACCACCGCGAAGCCGCCGTCGCCCAGTAGACCCGTCCCCCGAACCGTACCGAGGAGTACCGCCATGGCCGAGATCGTCACCCTCACCGACGACACCTTCATCGAGCAGGTCCTACAGTCCGAAAAGCCCGTGCTCGTCGACTTCTGGGCCACCTGGTGCGGCCCATGCAAGGTGGTCGCGCCCGTGCTGGAGCAGCTCGCCGCGGAGCACGGCGACAAGGTCACCTTCGCGAAGATCGAGGTCGACCAGAACCCCACCGCGCCCCGCGACTACCAGGTGCTCAGCATCCCCACGCTGATGCTCTTCCAGGGCGGCAAGCCGACCGCCAAGCTGGTGGGGGCGAAGAGCAAGTCGGCGATCCTCAAGGAACTCGACGGTCTGGTCTGACGCGCCGTCGCGTTGGGTCGGAGGGCCCCGAGGCCGTATCGTGTACTCGATTTCCCGTCCTGCGGGCCGCCCGCCCGCAGGAAGCTACCGAAGGGTCCTCCATGCCACGCATCAGCCTCGGTGATCACGGTGGCGCCGTGGCGGAGATCCGCGGCATCCTCGCCGACCAGGGCTTCCTCCGGGACTACGTGGCACCCACCGACCTGGTGGTCGGCGGGTGGACCGTTCCCGAGGCCGTCTTCGACCGCCGCCTGGATCGCGCCACCCGCGCCTTCCAGCAGCAGCGCGGTCTGCTGGTCGACGGTGTCGTCGGCCCCGCCACGTACCGCGCGCTCCGCGAGTCCACCTACCAGCTGGGCGCGCGGACGCTGAGCTACATCGCCTCCGCGCCGCCGTCGGGCGACGATGTGGCGGCCCTGCAGGCACGCCTGCAGAACCTCGGCTTCTACGCCGGCATGATCGACGGCCTCTTCGGCCCGCAGACCCACTTAGGACTCTCGGCCTACCAGCGCGAGTTCGGCCTCGTCGCGGACGGCATCTGCGGGCCCGCCACGCTGCGCTCACTGACTTTCCTCGGCTCCCGGGTGACGGGCGGCTCGCCGCACGCCATTCGCGAGGAGGAGCACGTCCGCAGCTCCGGCCCGCGCCTGTCGGGCAAACGCATCGTCATCGATCCTGGCCTGGGCGGCCCCGACCGTGGCGTCGCCGTTCGCGGGCCCGACGGTCGGCCGATCACGGAGGAGGAGATCCTCTGGGACCTGGGCTCGCGGCTCGAAGGCCGCATGGCCGCAGCTGGCATGGAGACCTACCTGTCGCGACCACGCGGAATGGACGCCAGCGACAGCACTCGCGCGTACACGGCGAACACCTTCGACGCCGATATGATGATCGCGCTACGCACCGCGCACTACCGCAACGAGCGCGCCCACGGCGTGGCCTCGTTTCATTTCGGCAACACGCACGGGGCCAGCTCCAACATCGGCCGCAACCTGGCGGGCTTCATCCAGCGCGAGATCGTGGCGCGGACGCCGCTCACCGACTGCCACTACCACGGCCGCACCTGGGACATCGTGCGTCTGACGCGGATGCCCACGGTGCAGATCGATATCGGCTACACGACCAACCCGCACGACGCGGCCGTCCTGGCCTCACCGCAGATGCGCGACACCATCGCCGAGGCGATCCTGGTTGCGGTCAAGCGCCTGTACCTGCTGGGCGAGAACGATCGCCCCACCGGCACCTATACCTTCGCCGAGCTCCTCGAGCTCGAGGAGAGCGCCGAGAACCGGGCCTGACGGTCCGCGTCGCCCTCCCGTCAGGCGCGGATTCCGGGGGAGGGGAGCGCATCGTCGGGGCCTGAGCGGCCCCGTGCGGCATCAGCGGTCTTCGGCCCTCCCCACGGGCGTCGCGGTGTCCCCCGTGCCCTCCAGCGCGCTCCTGAGGGCCGCTTCGGCTGCGCCGGCGGCCAGGAGCTGCTCGAGGGCGTGCTCGACGCCTGCCTTCCAGCCGAGTCCCTCGGACAATTCGAGGCGCAGCCGCGGGAAGCGATGGTGCGGGGCGACGGTCTCGAAGCCCATCTGCTCCAGGAAGTCGGCATCGGTCAGGGGCGGGGTTTTACACCCACACGGGCCGCAATTGATCTGTGCCACAACATCTTCCGTCACCATCCCGACGGGGGTGAGTAGCGCGAAGGCCTCCACGGCGCGGACGCCGCGACGCACCAGGTCGGTGCACACGGCGGTGACCAGCTCCTCCTTGACCCGCACATCCATGCCCGGCTCGGAGCCCGCCCAGGTCAGCAGGACCGCGTCAGGGCTGACAGGGGCGGTGGGGAAGTCGGCGACCCGGGGAACGCTGCGGGGCGGCGCGTAGAAGGCCACGCCCACCACCCGCTCGGTGCCGTCGACGGCGTGGTCGATCGCGACCTGCCCACAGGAGCCCCACTCCAGCATGAGCATGGACAGCCACGCCTCTTTGTCAAACTCGGTGTCGGTGAGGGTCTCACCGTCCGGTGCGACCTCCCAGTACACGCAGCGACGGATGCGCCGCGGCAGGTCGTCGAAGCCGCCGAGGGTGAGGGGGACGATCGTCAGCGCCATGCCGGGTCACTTCTCGGCGAGAAGGGCGACGATGCGCTCGAGATCGTCGGCGGAGCCGACCTCCACGACGATCCTGCCCTTGCGCTTCCCCATGGAGACGGTGACCTTGGTGTCGAGGCGATCGGCGATCCGATCGGCCACCTCGCGCAGACCCGGGTCGGCCTGCTGCGGACGCTTGGGCGCCGCAGGCACAACGGTTCCGTCGCCACGGTTGGCGAGGGTGACCGCCTCCTCGGTGGCGCGGACCGACAGGCCCTCGGCCACAATCCGGGCGGCGAGGAGGTCCTGCGCCTCGGCGCCGGCCTCCAGGGCGAGGAGGGCCCGCGCGTGCCCGGCGGAGAGCACCCCCGCCGCGACGCGACGCTGCACAGCGACGGGCAGCCGCAGCAGCCGGATCGTGTTGGTGACGACGGGCCGCGAGCGCCCGAGGCGGGTGGCGAGCTCGTCGTGGGTGACGCCGAACTCCTCGAGCAGCTGCGCGTAAGCAGCCGCCTCCTCGAGGGGGTTCAGCTGAACCCGGTGGATGTTCTCCAGGAGAGCATCGCGGAGCATGTCGCCGTCCGCGGTCTCGCGCACGATCGCGGGGATGGCGGCAAGACCGGCCTCCTGGCTGGCGCGCCAGCGCCGCTCGCCCATGACGAGCTGGTAACGCAGCTCGCCCTGCGGCCGGGGGAGCGGGCGCACCACGATCGGCTGCATGAGCCCGAACTCGCGGATCGAGTGAACGAGCTCGGCGAGCCCCTCCTCGTCGAAGACCGAGCGGGGCTGCTGCGGGTTCGGCTGAATCGCTGTCGGCGGGATCTCCCGGTACACGGCGCCGGACTCCGCGAGGTCCGACGGTGCCGGATCTTCCGTCCCGGGCCGCGCCGGCCGCCGGGACCGCTCCCGTGGGCCGTCCGGCGCCGGGGCCGCCGGGCGCGCGCCGATGATGACGTCGGCGGCGGCGCTCCCGAGCCGCGGGCCCTCCTCCGGGCCGGTGGGGATGAGTGCGGCGAGTCCGCGGCCGAGTCCGCCCTTCTTCTGCGTGGCCATGACTACACCGCCTGCCCGGCGCCGCGGAAGGCGAGCTCGCGGCCCGCGTCGAGGTAACTCATCGCGCCACGGGAGCCCGGGTCGTAGTCGAGGACCGTCGTGCCGTAGCCGGGCGCCTCTGAGACCTTGACGCTGCGCGGGATCGTCGCGCCGAGGACTCTCGCACCGAAGTGGTTACGCACTTCCGCGGCCACCTGGTCGGCGAGCTTGGTCCGGGCGTCGTACATCGTGAGCAACACGGTGGAGACGTGGAGGTCCTTGTTCAGGTGCGACTGCACCAGCTCGATGTTGCGCAGCAGCTGCCCTACGCCCTCGAGCGCGTAGTACTCGCACTGGATGGGGATGAGCACCTCCTTCGCCGCGACGAGCGCATTGACAGTGAGCAGACCGAGCGACGGCGGGCAGTCGATGAAGACGTAGTCGATGTCCTCCGCGGCCGCGACGCTGAGCGCGTTCTTCAGTCGGGTCTCGCGGGCCACCATGCTGACGAGCTCGATCTCGGCGCCGGCGAGGTCGATCGTCGCCGGTACGCAGAAGAGGTTGGGGGAATGCGGGCTCTGCGCCATCGCCTCGTCGAGCGTGGTCTCGCCGAGCAGGAGCTCGTAGGTCGACGGGACGCCCGAGCGGTGATCGACACCGAGCGCTGTGCTCGCGTTGCCCTGCGGGTCGAGGTCGACGACGAGGACCCGGAGCCCCTGCAGTGCGAGCGCCGCGGCAAGATTCACCGCCGTGGTGGTCTTGCCGACGCCGCCCTTCTGATTGGCGATCGTCAGGACGCGGCGCTCCAGGGGCTTGGGCAGGGTGCCCGCCGCCCCGGGAGTCAGGACCTGGCTGGCACGGCGGGCGGCCGCGGCGATGGGGGTGTCGTCTTCAGTGGTTCCACGTGAAACGTCGAAGCCGGATTCGTGATCAGTCACGCGCTCTCCTCAGCTGTTGACCCCATCCTAGTTTCTCTGTCGGGGTGCGTCAGCCCGGCCTCTGCGACTCGCCACCCGATCCGCCATCCACCCGCCGTCGCGCGGAGGTTCCACGTGAAACGTGGTCGCTCCGACGCATGTCTCCTCACCGACGGTGCGCCTCCGATCGCTGCGCCGAAGGTGTGTGGTGCGCCGGTATACGGCCACGGCGCCAGGCTCGTCGATTCGTGCCGCGCGCTGATATCGCACCGCCGGGGGAGCGGACCCGACGGCGCCGACCCGGCGCGAACGTGCCACCCGCGTTCCGTCCTCTCGCGCGCGGCCGCAGGCGTCCGTGTGCGGCGTGCTCGGACGGCGAGTCCCCGTGTGCCGCCCCGGAACGTTGCCCCGTGACCTGCGCCGCGGTGCCGTGTGTTCCACGTGAAACAGGTCCCCGCCGGGATCTGGCGGATGGTGGCGGCGAACCGCACCGATCCATCACCACATCGTCGAGCACCGATGCCGGACAGCGTGCGATGGCGCGGCGCATATCGATGCGGCAGCGGCGGAGTAGCCCTCGCACCTCAACGTGCCTCCCGAAGTGCCGTCCGTACCTCGCGTCCCGGGTCACCGCGCACCTCCCTGCCCGCAGCCGTCGCTGTCCTGTGGCCGCAGAGTGAGCGGTCTCCTTCTCGGCGGGCTCACCGCGGTCGACGGGCGGTGTGTCCGGAGGGCGCCTGAAGCCGTCCTTGCCACTCCGCGCGCACGAACGGTCGCGCCGTCGTCCTCTGCAGTCGGGGCGGGCACGCGCCGTCGAGATCGTCTTCACACACATGTCCGCGTCGTTCTGCAAGAGTCTGCTCCGCGCTCATGGCCGTCGGGATCCGGTCCGCCAGCGAGTTCCACGTGGAACATCCGGTCCGCTCACACACGGCCTCAGTGCGAACGCTTGCCCCCGACGTCGCGTCACGTCCGGTTCGTACTCCCGCCATCCCGCCGGGGCACGTCGCTGGCTCGACGTGAACCTCACGCCCGTCCGGTAGGCATCCGAGTCGACTCGCCCCTCACGTACCGTCACCACGGCGCGCGCGTCAGGCATCCCAATACGCCGCGGACACGTCGCTTCCCCGTCCATCCAACGATCGGGCCAAACTCTTCGCTCCCCCCGTCACCGCAGCAGGCGCTACGGTGCCCACACCGCGAACGCGGTCCGCCGAACGATGTGGGCCGTTCCACGTGAAACGTCGCCTCGCCTGCCCGAGCATCCCAGGCAAGCCTGGTCCTACGCCGGATCCGTCCGAAGCGCGATCGGATGACCGGCGCGTCTCCTCATGGACCCGTGCCGGCAGCTCTGCCGTTACACATGCAACACGGCGACCCCCGCGAACCGCCCCGCCCTGCTGCCGTCACTATCCATGTGAGCGCCATCTGCCCGTGCCGGGCGATCGTCGCCCAGGAACCGGGACCGTCGCCCGTCCCGAGTAGCGCGTCGTTCGGATCCCTCGTCGACGCGGCTTCTCCGAATACCCCGTCCGTCGGCAGTGGAGATAGGCCACCGTCCGTCGCGGATGAGCTGTGGGACCGGCCTCCTTCGCGCGGCGTCAGCACCAGCCGGGGTTCGCACCAGCCGCGGCCCACGGCGCGGACGCAGGGGAGACCGAGGGACGAGGGGGCTCCCCAGCGGCCGGACGGCGCGCCTACTGCCGGGTATTTTCTCGTACGTCCGTACCAAAAACGCGCGCCAAGAGCTCTCCGCGGAGCCTTCGGGAACACCCCGGTGTCACGTGTCGAAACAATCCGTGGGTAGTCGGGTGCACCTGAAACGCGTCGTAAATGTCCCGTTTCCGACTACCGGCGGGCCTTGGCTCGCTTCTTCTTCACCGGCGCGCGACGGACTGCGCGCACCACGGTGGTCGCGGGATCGACGATGCCGACGCCGCACAGAACGACCTCCGGATCGCGCAGCCCCGCCTTCGTCAGGATGGCACCGTGCTCCTCGATCTCCTCAGCCGCGCGCGAACCCTTGAGCGCGAGCAGCCGTCCGCCGTCGCGGAGCAGGGGAGCGGACCACGGGGCCAACTTCGGGAAGCCAGAGACCGCGCGCGACGTCACCGCGTCCGCGCCGCCGACCGCGTCGACGACGGACCGCTCCTCGGCACGGCCGCGGACCACCCGGACGTTCGGCAGCCGTGGCCCGCAGAACTCCTCGAGGAAGACCGCGCGACGCAGCAGCGGCTCCACGAGGATCACCTCGACGTCCGGCCGGGCGATCGCCACCGGTACGCCCGGTAGTCCGGCGCCGCTCCCGATGTCGACCAGGGTCTCGCCGGCCTCAAGCAGCTCGCCGAGCACGGCACAGTTCAGCACATGCCGCTCCCAGAGCCGAGGCACCTCTCGCGGGCCGATCAGCCCACGCACGACGCCGTCGGTCGCGAGCACCCGGGCGTACTCCTCGGCCAGTTCGAGCCGATCGCCGAAGACCTCCCGCGCGACCGGGGGAGCGGGGGGCAACGCGTCCACACTCGCCTCGTCGTCGGCGGGATTCTCCGCCACCTCGTCGCGCCGTTCCACGTGAAACCTCTCCTGTAACAATCTCACACACCATTTCCGGGTAATCCGTGCCCGAAAACGACGATGGGCCCCAGGCGCACGGCCCGGGACCCATCGTTCACCTACGTCCAGTCTAGGCGTTGGGTAGCACCACAACGCGACGGTTCGGTTCCGCGCCCTCGCTCTCCGAGCGGACACCGTCGACCTTGGCGACGGCGTCGTGGACGATCTTGCGCTCGAACGGCGTCATCGGCTTGAGCGACTCCTTCTCGCCGGACTGCGCGACTCGCTGCGCGATCTCGGTGCCGAGGCCGGAAAGTCGGGTGCGGCGGCTCTCGCGCCACCCGGCGACATCAAGCATCAGGCGGCTACGGTCGCCGGTGGACTGCTGCACCGCGAGACGGGTCAGCTCCTGGAGGGCGTCGAGCACGTCGCCGCGCTGGCCGACCAGCTTCGTGAGGTCATCGCCGCCGTCGATCGCGACGATGGCACGGCCACCCTCCACATCGAGGTCGATATCGCCGTCGAAGTCGAGGATGTCGAGCAGCTGCTCGAGGTAGTCGGCCGCGATCTCGCCCTCCTCGACCAGTTCGTCGACCTCGTCCGCGGGGCTCTCATCGACGGGGCTCTCAGCCGGGTCCTCGGCGACAGCCTCGGTCACGGTCTGCTCCTCCTCGACGGTCACGTCGTCAGGCATGGGTACTCCTTGGGAATTCGATCATCAGGGGTTCGTGGGGCACCGCTCAGCGCCTGCGCTTCTTGCTCCGATTGCGCTGCTGCTGGTTGCGCTGCTGCTGCCGCGCATTGGCGGAGGGGTGCTGGGGCTTCGGCTTGGCACCGGGGGTGGGCTTCGACGGTACCGCCTCCTCCGCTGCGTCCTCGACATCGTCGGACACCGTCTCCGCGGCCTTGGTGACGGACGTCACCGTGCCGGCCTTCTTGGGCTTCGCACCGGGCTTCGGGGCGTTCTCCGCCCGCTTCTCCTGCGCCAGGCGCTTCTTCTCCTCGTCTTCCTTGTCGAGCTTGCCGAAGACGATGTGCTGCTGGCAGTACGTCCAGATGTTCTGGGTGACCCAGTAGATCAGGATGGCCACGGGCAGGAAGAAGCCACCGACCAGGACGCCGATGGGGAAGACCCACAGCATGAGGCGGTTCATGATGGCCGTCTGCGGGTTGTCGAGCGAGGCGACGGGCTGGCGGGCGATCGACGCGCGCGAGTTGAAGTGCGTGGCGAGGGCCGCGACGATCATCAGCGGCACCGAGAGCGCGATGATCCACCACTTCTGGAAGTTCGGCTCGATGTACGCGAGGTCCGGGCCGACGGGCATGAAGGCCTGGAACTGTGCGACGGGCTCCTGGACGTACGAGGACAGCGGGACGCCGAAGAGGCGCGCGTCGAGGAAGCTCTGGACGTCGGTGGCGGAGAAGAAGTAGTTCGCCGTGTGCCGGGTCTCGTAGGCGTTCATGTCCGGCGAGCCGAACATCTGTGCAGTACCGCCACTCATCCGGTTGAACGAGCGGAGCACGTGGAACAGGCCGATGAAGACTGGCACCTGCAGCAGGGCGGGGAGGCAGCCGAGCAGCGGGTTGAAGCCGTGCTCCTTCTGCAGTTTCTGCATCTCGAGGGCCAGCTTCTGCCGGTCCTTGCCGTACTTCTTTCGCAGCGCCTGCATCTGCGGCTGGAATTCCTGCATCTGCCTGGTCGTCTGGATCTGCCGGACGAAGGGCTTGTACAGGATGGCGCGCAGGGTGAGCACCAGGAAGATCACGGAGAGGGCCCACGTGATCCCGCTGTCGGGGCCGAGGCCGGGCACGAAGGAGAAGACCTTGTGCCAGACCCACATGATGCCCGACACCGGGTAGTACACGTAGTCCAAGGACATCGGATTGAAACTTGACACGGGGCGGTGCTCCTTGCCGATCTATTTCGAACAGGTTCGTGGGCGCAGTGATTCGCGCATCGGATAGTGGAAGCCGTTGGCGGCGGCAGCTATTCGGGGACGGGGTCCCAGCCGCCGCGGTGCCAGGGTCCGCACTTGAGCAGGCGAATGGTACTGAGGTACACGCCCTTGACGGCGCCGTGCGCCGAAAGTGCCTCCACTGCATACTCGCTGCACGTAGGAGTGAACCGGCAGGTGGGCGGGCGCACGGGGGAGATCCACGTCCGGTACAGCTGCACCAGAGAGATCAATGCCCGCCGGGGCACCGCGCGCAGCGTGTTCCCGGCGCTCGTCCGTGGCGCCGCAGTCACAGCGCACCCAGTTTCGTCAGACCCGAACGCAGTTGCGCGGTCAGCTCGTTCGCGTCGTCGTCCGCCGCCGCACGCAGGGCGCGGACGACGACGAGTGCCCCGTCGTCGAGCTCGCCGGCCACGGAGGCGACGGCTGCGCGCAGTCGGCGTGCGACAGAATGCCGAATCACGGCGTTACCCACCGCTTTCGAGACGACCAGGCCGATACGCGGCGCCGGCGTCACCGGATCGTCCGCGGACACGACGACGCCCGGTCCCCCCTCGGAAGCGGGGACCGGGCTCGTCTTCGTCGATGTCGCCACATGCACCACGATGGAGCGGCGGCCCACACGTCTACCGCCTTTGACCGCCGCGGCGAAGTCGCGCGACGAACTCATGCGGTAGCGGGCGGGTAGCACGTCAGTGGTCTGCCTTCTCCATCGCCTTTGCAGAAGCGCCACCGCGACCGGGCGAACCGGTACGCGGTGGCGCTACGCGAGAGGGGAAATCAGGCCGTCAGCTTCGCGCGGCCCTTGGTCCGACGCGAGGCGACGATCGCGCGCCCGGCACGGGTGCGCATACGGAGACGGAAGCCGTGCACCCGCGCGCGGCGACGGTTGTTCGGCTGGAACGTCCGCTTGCCCTTAGCCACGGTGACACTCCTTGTTCAGTGGACGGCGCTCTCGCGCCGCCGTTCGGTTAGACGGAAATCTTCGGCGGCACATGAAGCTCGACTTGAGGTCGAACCCGCCCGACGAATCGGTGTGCGCACAGACCGGTCAAGACTACTTATCCCCACTGACAAGGTCAAACCGGGGCACGCGCAACCGCGTGACGCGCCTCACAATGCCTCCGTGACGACACGCCGAGCATCTCCGACATCCCACCGCTTCCTGCGGGAATGTGCGTTGTGTTGAGGACCGCGCTCCACTCTGTTAACTTTGCCGAATGCGATTGCTGAGCACGGCCACGGCACCCCGTGGACCCCGAGCACGGCAGCTTCGGGCCGAAGTGCACCGGGCGTGTAGCGAGCTCGGTGCTGCACCGTAATCCGGTTCGACCGGAGCACTGACCCGCAGTTCCACGACCTCGTCGTTCCCAGCCGAAGCCAACGGCTGACAACACCTGTACCCCCAGTCCTCCACACCTGTGGATGAACCTGTGGAGTACAGTTCATGCGCAGGTCGGGCGGGGTGCGGCTATGCACAGCCCGACATGGACGTGTGAACGTGCGAACGAGAACGCCGGTCGGAAGCCGGAGACCGAAGGCTTTCAAACCCGGTGTGGAGGACCTGATGACCGTCGATCCGCTGATCGAGACGTGGACCGCCGTGGTCGACGAACTCTGCGGAGACAACACCGACCGCACTCTCACCAAGCAGGAGAAGGCCTGGCTCAAGCTGGTCCAGCCACTGACCCTGACCGAGGGCTTCGCGCTCGTGGCGGTGCCCTCCCAGCTGATGAAGGACGCGATCGAGCGCAGCCTCCGCGAGCCGCTCGTCGCTGCGCTCTCCACCCGGCTGGGGCAGGACGTGGAGCTCGGTGTGCGGATCTCGCCCGACGCCACACCGCCGGCCGCGGCGCAGGCCCCCGTCGCCGTCGTCGTCGACGAGGGACCCTCCGGGCCGAGCACAGCGGACCTGACCGTTCCCGTCGGTGGGATCGCTGCGGGGTCGCCCGGCGCGCCCGCACCATCGGTCCAGCTACCCCCTCCCATGACCGGCCCGGCGAGCAATGGCACGGCCATGACGGGATCGTCCGGCTCGAGCCTGAACCAGAAGTACACGTTCGAGACCTTCGTCATCGGTGCCTCGAACCGATTCGGGCACGCCGCCGCCTTCGCGGTGGCCGAGGCGCCGGCCCGCGCCTACAACCCTCTCTTCATCTGGGGCGAGTCCGGACTGGGCAAGACCCACCTGCTGCACGCCGCGGGCCACTACGCCCGACGCCTGTTCCCCGGGATGCGCGTGAAGTACGTGTCCACGGAAGAGTTCACGAACGACTTCATCAATTCGCTCAAGGACGACCGGCAGGTCCAGTTCAAGCAGCGCTATCGCGACGTGGACATCCTGCTGGTCGACGACATCCAGTTCCTCGAGGGGAAGCTGGGTATCCAGGAGGAGTTCTTCCACACCTTCAACACGCTGCACAACGCGAACAAGCAGATCGTGGTCTCCTCCGACCGCCCGCCGAAACAGCTCGCGACGCTGGAGGATCGGCTGCGCACGCGGTTCGAGTGGGGCCTGATCACCGACGTCCAGCCGCCCGAGCTGGAGATCCGGATGGCTATCCTGCTCAAGAAGGCGCAGATGGAGCGGATCCACGTGCCGCCGGACGTGCTGGAGCTCATCGCGACCCGGATCGATCGGAACATCCGAGAACTCGAGGGTGCGTTGATCCGCGTCACGGCGTTCGCCTCGCTGACGCAGACCGACGTGACCTACGAGCTGGCCGAGATGGTGCTCCGCGATCTGGTACCCGACACCACGACCATCGAGATCTCCTCCAGCACCATCCTTTCCGTGGTGGCCGAGTACTTCGAGATCTCGGTGGCCGACCTCAAGGGAGTCGAGCGCGCACGGGCCGTGACGCACGCGCGGCAGATCGCCATGTACCTGTGCCGCGAACTGACCGAGCTATCGCTGCCGAAGATCGGGCAGATCTTCGACCGCGACCACACCACGGTCATGTACGCCGAGCGGAAGATCCGCAAGGAGATGCCGGAGCGGCGCCGGGTCTACGACCAGGTGCAGGAACTCACCACGCGCATCAAGCGCCGCAGCCAGTAGTCGCACGCGACCTCGGGCCGGCACCCGTCGGCACCGACCAGCGGTCACATCGGCGGCGCGGAGTCAGCGACCCGCCGTGCAGATCAGCGGTCCGCCCGAGCCATCGGTGCTGCTCTCCTCCGAGACGACCTTGCCGTTGCGGGTGATCGAGCAGCTCACATCTCCCGTGTAGCCGAGCACCGTCACCGTGACCATGAAGGCGTCCGAGGTGAACGTCTTGGACCACGGGAGCGGCTGCGACCCGAAGAGATTGGTGTCCGGCACACCCACCGTGACGAGCTGCGCCGAGCCGCTTCCCGTGACCTCCACCCGCCATTGACGCGCGTCCGGCCCCGTGCTCGAGCCACCGCCGAAGATGGGCGGGATCGAGATCCCCGACGGCACACCGCTGGGCAGCGTGATGCCTCCGGGCTTGGTGCTCGTGGTGGTCGTGGTCGGGGGAGCGGTCGTCGTCTCGGACGAGGCCGTCGTGGTCGACGGGCCGCCGCTGGTCGCGACAAGTGCGACGATCACCGCGAGGACGAGCGCGAAGACCACGGCCGCTGCGGCAATCCACAGCAGCTTCCGGTTGCCGCCCGAGCCGTCACCGTCGCCACCCGAACCACCCCCCGGGCCACCGGGGCCCGGGGGAGGACCCTGCGGCGGCTGGAGGCCGTCCTGGTGTCCGTACGCGCCGGGCGCGTAGCCGAGCTGATAGCCACCGTCGTACTGCTGCATGGGCGGCTGCTGCGGCCCCGGTCCGACGGGCCCCGCGGGGCCTCCGATAGCTGCGGGCGGACCCTGCGGCGCGTCCGGATCGACCGGTCCGTCGCCGGGGCGCTCGTACTCGCGTGTCGGTTTCGGCACATTCGGCGCGACGGGGCCGACGGGGTAGTTCTGCCCGCCGGGGTGCGCTCCCGGGCGCTGTGAATCCGGATATCCCATGGTCACACCGTACGCGCCGGGCTGCCGCCGGAGAACTGTGAGTTACTCACCAGTACTGCACACAGCCTGTGGATAGATTCCCGAAATCCCAGGAGTGACCTGGGGAGAGTTCATCCACAGGTTTCCACAGGCAGCGTTCCTCACCAATCACACAGATGTAGTTCCACAATCGCTGCGGCGCGTCGTCAACACCCCGACACGCCACCCGCGCTGCACCGACGGTGAGTTTCCACATCCTCCACAGGCCTTATTACGATGACATATTTCTTCACTAGATACTTCTTCTGAAAAGAGGCGCAGTGAAGGTCCGGCGGGCACTGCTGGCCCGAACCCGTGGTTCGGGCCAGCGGCCACCTGAACGCCACCGGATCAGTCCGGCTCCTATAGCATCGAAGACCTCACGGTCGTGCCCGCCACGCCGTACCCGAACGACCCCCACCGAAAGGCCCCGTCGGCATGAAGTTTCGCGTCCCGCACGAGGAGTTCGCCGAATCCGTCGCGTGGGTGGCGCGCAGCCTGCCCTCGCGCCCCCCGGTGCCGGTGCTCGGCGGCGTCCTGCTCACTGCGGGTGACGATGGCCTGACGGTCTCGGGATTCGACTACGAGGTCTCCGCGCAGGTGCGCGTCGGAGCCGAGGTCGCAGACGAGGGCCAGGCGCTGGTCTCCGGCCGCCTGCTCGCGGACATCACGAAGGCGCTGCCGAACAAGCCCGTTGACGTGCAGCTCGACACCACTCGTGTCGCGATCACTTGCGGTAGCGCGAAGTTCTCGCTGCCGACGATGCCCGTCGAGGACTACCCACAGCTGCCCGAGCTGCCGCAGCAGACCGGCGCCATCGAGCGCGGCACCTTCGCGGAGGCCATCGCGCAGGTCGCCATCGCCGCAGGCAAGGACGACACGCTGCCGATGCTCACCGGAATCCGGGTCGAGATCGAGGGCGAGCGCGTGGTGCTCGCGGCCACAGACCGGTTCCGCCTCGCGGTCCGCGAGTTCGACTGGCAGCCCGCCTCGTCTGACGTCAAGGCCGCCGTTCTGGTCCCGGCGAAGACTCTGTCCGAGGCCGCGAAGACCTTCGCGGTCGACCCGGAAGTCGGTATCGCGCTGGGCGCCGGCTCGGCCGTGGGCGCCGACGGCCTGCTCGGCGTGGTCGGAGCGGACCGTCGCACCACCACCCGACTCCTGGACGCGGACTTCCCGAAGTTCCGGCAGTTGTTGCCCGCCTCGCACACCGCTATCGCCACGATGGAGATCGCTCCGCTGCTCGAGGCCATCAAACGCGTCGCTCTCGTCGCCGACCGCGGCGCGCAGGTCCGGATGGAGTTCGCCGACGGCTCGCTGCGGCTCTCGGCCGGCGGCGACGACGCCGGCAAGGCCGAGGAGGAGCTGCCCGCCGATTTCCAGGGAGAGGCGCTCACCATCGCCTTCAACCCGGGCTACCTGCTGGACGGCCTGGCGGCGATTCACACGGAGTCGGTGACCTTCGGCTTCACCACGCCCAGTCGGCCTGCGGTGCTGCGACCCGCGGAGGAGAATGGCTACCAGCCGGACGACTCCGGCGCGTTCCCCGCGCCGCAGAGCCCGTACACGTACTTGCTCATGCCGGTGCGCCTGCCCGGCTGATCGAACCATCGTCTCCGCACGAAAGGGTGCCGCGAACATGCAGTTGGGTCTGATCGGTCTGGGCAAGATGGGCGCGAACATGCGCCAGCGGATCCGCAACGCCGGCCACGAGGTGATCGGCTACGACCCCCGTCCCGAGGTCACTGATGTGCCCTCGTTGGAGGCGCTCGCGCAGTCGCTGGCCGCCCCGCGGACCCTGTGGGTGATGGTGCCCGCCGGCGACATCACCCGCGAGACGGTGCGCAAGCTGGCCGACATTCTCGAGCCCGGCGACCTGGTGATCGACGGTGGCAACTCTCGCTACACGGACGACCAGGTCAACGCGGAACTGCTCTCCACCAAGGGGATCGGCTACCTCGACTGCGGCGTCTCTGGCGGCGTCTGGGGACTGGAGAACGGCTACGGCCTGATGGTCGGCGGCTCACAGGCCGACGTCGAGCGCGCCATGCCGATCTTCGACGCGCTGCGGCCGGAGGGTGTGCGTGAGGACGGCTTCGCGCACAGCGGCCCCGTCGGCGCGGGCCACTACGCGAAGATGATCCACAACGGTATCGAGTACGGCCTGATGCAGGCCTACGGCGAGGGCTACGACCTCCTCGAGGCCGAGCCGCTCATCGAGAACGTCGCCGGCACGCTCCGGGCCTGGAGCAAGGGCACCGTCGTGCGGTCCTGGCTGCTCGACCTGCTGGTCAAGGCCCTCGAGGAGGACCCCGGCCTGCAGGAGATCACCGGCTACACAGAGGACTCGGGCGAGGGCCGGTGGACCGTCGAGGAGGCGATCCGGCACTCGGTGCCTGCTCCTGTGATCGCTGCTGCCCTGTTCGCGCGATTCCAGTCGCGACAGGACGATTCGGACACCATGAAGGCGGTGTCCGCGTTGCGCAACCAGTTCGGCGGGCACGCCGTGCGGCGCGCGGACTGACCGGGGCCGACCGCTCCTTTGTACGTCCGCCGGCTCACCCTGCACGACTTCCGGTCCTGGGACGACGTCACCGTCGGCCTGGAGCCGGGCGTCAGCGTCTTCGTGGGCCGCAATGGCTTCGGTAAGACCAACCTCGTCGAGGCCCTGAACTACCTCGCGACGCTGGGCTCGCACCGCGTCGCCACGGACCAGCCGCTCATCCGGGTCGGCGCCGAGAGCGCTTCCGTCGTGGCGATCGTGCACAACGCGGGTCGCGAGCTCACCGCGGAGATCGACATCGTCGCCGGCCGGGCGAACAAGGCGCGGATCAACACCGCGCCCTGCCGCCGGCCTCGCGAGCTGCTGGGGATCCTGCAGTCCGTTCTCTTCGCGCCCGAGGACCTGGCCCTGGTGCGCGGTGAGCCCGGCGGCCGCCGCCGCTTCCTCGACGACCTCGCGATCGTCCGCACGCCCCGGATCGCCGCGGAGAAGGCCGACTACGAACGGGTTCTCAAGCAGCGGACCGCGCTCCTCAAGACGGCGTACGCCGCCGCCCGTCGCGGCGGTCCCGACGCCGAGTCCATGCTTTCGACCCTCGACGTCTGGGACGCGCAGCTGGCGCGGTTCGGCGCCGAGGTGCTCGCGGCCCGTTTGGAGGTGGTCGCCTCGTTGGCGCCGCACCTCACCGTGGCCTACGCCTCGTTGGCGCCGCATTCGCGCGCCGCGACCGTCGCGTACACGAGCTCGCTGTTCGAGGGCTACGACGGTGACCCGTCCACCGCGTCCGTGGCGGAGTTGGAACGGCTGATGCTCAACGGCCTCGCGGCTGCGCGGCAGCGGGAGATCGAGCGCGGCGTGTGCCTCGTCGGACCGCACCGCGACGACCTCGACCTGCGGCTGGGGAACGAGCCGGCCAAGGGCTTCGCCTCGCACGGCGAGTCCTGGTCGTACGCGCTGGCGCTGCGGCTCGCCTCGCTGGAGTTGCTCCGCGCCGGGGGTTCCGAGCCGGTGCTACTGCTCGACGACGTCTTCGCCGAGCTCGACGCGAAACGGCGCACCGCGCTCGCCGAGGTGGCCGCCGACACCGAGCAGGTGATCGTCACCGCCGCGGTTCCGGAGGACCTGCCGCCCGCGTTGCGGGCCGCGACCTTCCGGGTCACCGTCGACGGACCGACCGACGCGCGGGTCTCCCGCCTGGCCGACCGGGACGACGGGCGGCCGGGGGCGACTGCCACCCCGTAACCGGTCGCCGCGTAGAGTGCCAGGGTGCGCCGAAAGCAAGAGGCGCCAACAACATTCGATACATGGTAAGGAAAGGCGGATCGGGTGCGCATCGCGATCGCATGCATGGGCTCGCGCGGCGACATCAGCCCGCTCCTGGCGGTGGCCGGCGTGCTCCGGGAGCGCGGCGACGACGTACGGGTCGGCTGCACGGTCGAATCCCAGGCGTACGTGGTCGCGCACGGCTTCGAACCGCGCATCCTGACGACGCTGAACCTCAAGGAGTTCCTGCAGTCGCCCCAGGGCCAGGAGAAGTTCTTCGGCGCGAGCACCACCACCCAGCTGCGCGAGGTCGGCAAACTCGCGGACTCGCATGCGGACGAGTTCGATGAGCGCCTCGCCGAGCTTTGCCGGGACGTGGACTGCGTCATCAGTACCCGGATCATCGAGGAGCGCGCCGCATTGGTCACGCACCGCGCGGGTGTGCCGCTCGTCATGGTCGAGTACTTCCCCGGCGACGTGCACAGCACCGTCCCCAATCCGCTGCTGGGCCCGCGCCTGCAGGATGTCACCGCGCGGATCCCGGTGCTCCTGCCCCTGACCTACCGGGTCTTCAACCTGGGCTGGGCCCTGAGCATCTTCGGCAAGACCGTCGAGCTGGCGCGGCGGGTCGAGTACCCGCGGCGAGTGATCAATCCCCGGTCGGTGCTCGCAGGCCGCGACATCCTGCGCGTCGAGGCCTTCGGCCGGGCGCTGGTGCCGCCGCGCTCGCGCGAGGATGCGCGGCACCCTCGCATCGGCTTCATCCGCATTGAGGGCCGGCCGGCGGATCGCACCGAGCGTGACGCGATGATCGAGACCTGGCTCGCGCAGGACGACCGTCCCGTCGTCTACGTCGGATTCGGCAGCATGCCCGTCGTCGATTTCGACGGGGTGGTCGGCGGTCTGGCCGGGATCCTGGCCGGGGACGGGATGCGCGTGCTGGCCGTGCCGGGCTGGTCGGCGCGGACCCGCGACGAGGTGGTGAACACCCCGGACCTGCTGATCGTGCCCGACGTGGACCACGACACCGTCTTCCCGCGGTGCGCCGCGCTCGTCCACCACGGAGGTGCCGGGACGACGGCGATCGCCGCCGCGTCGGGCCGACCGTCGCTGGTGTGCAGCCAGGCCTTCGACCAGCACTTCTGGGGGCGCCGGATTGAGGCCGTCGAGGCCGGTGCGATCCTTCCGCGGCGCCGGATGACCGCGCGGACCATCGCCGAGGGCGTCCTGCGCCTGGTGCGGGACGAGCGCATCGTCGACGGCGCCCGGCGTACCGGCGTGGCCGCCGCCGCGGACCTGGGCGGACGGGACGAATTCCTGGCCGCCTTCGATGCCTTCCTGGCCGAGGTCGACGGTGCCCGCGCCGCGGCCACCGATCGCTGACATGGTCGTCTCCGCCGGTGGTCGGTCCGGCACGGCGCGCTGGATCTCGCTCAGCACCCTGTGCATCGCCGTACTGATGACCGGCATGGACAACAGCATCGTCACCATTGCTCTGCCCACCCTGAGCGAGGAGTTCGGCGGCGGCATGAGTGCGCTGCAGTGGATCGTCGACTCCTACACGCTGGTCTTCGCGGGGCTGCTGCTCGCGACGGGCTACCTCGGCGACCGCCTCGGCCGAAGGAAAGTGCTCATCGCCGGCCTGCTCTGCTTCGTCGCGATCTCCGTGCTGGCGACGCGGTCCACGTCCTTGGCGGAGCTCATCACGGCCCGGGCCGCGCTCGGCGCCGCCGCGGCGCTGATCTTCCCCGCCACTCTGGCGATCATCTCGGACCTGTTCCCGGAGAAGGAGGAACGGACCAAGGCCATCGCCGTGTGGTCCGCCGCGGCCGGCGCGTCGATCGCGATCGGCCCCGTGGTGGGCGGCTACCTCGTCGAGCACTTCGCCTGGTCGTCGGTGTTCTGGATCAATGTGCCCATCTCGATCCTCGCGATCACCGGCTGCCTCGCACTCGTGCCGGAGTCCTTCGGCTCGGAGCGCCCGTCGTTCGACCTGCTCGGTGTGTTGCTGTCGATCTCCGGGATCACGCTCCTGGTGTGGGCGCTGATCGAGGCGCCCAACTTCGGCTGGGGCAGTGCGCCTGTCGTGGGTGCGCTCGTCGGCGCGGCGGTGCTTCTGGTGTCGTTCGTCGGCTACGAGAGACGGCACCGCAATCCGGTGCTCGACGTGACGCTGTTCCGCTCGCGCGGCTTCGCGATGGGCTCCTTCGCGATCTGTGCAGGGTTCTTCTGCCTCCTCGGCTTCGTCTTCATCACGATCATGTACTTCCAAGCGGTGCTGGGATACGGGCCACTGGAGACCGCTGTGAGGGTGATCCCGTTCGCGCTCGCGGCCGTCGCGGTCACCCCGCTCGCGGCGCTGGCGAACACCGAGCGGCGGATGCGGTTCACGATCTCGGCGGGGCTCGCGATCATGGCCGTCGGCTTCGTGCTGACCTCGCGGCTCACGGAATCCGCCGACTACCTCACGCAGATCCTGCCCGCGATGTCGGTGATCGCCGTAGGCCTGGGCCTGCTGCAGGGGCCCGCGACAACCTCGGTGATGACGTCCGTGCCGTCGGGTGAGGCCGGCGCCGGCTCGGCGGTCAACGACACCACGCGCGAGGTGGGCGGCGCGCTGGGCGTGGCCATCCTGGGATCGGTGGTCGCGCACCTGTACTCCGCGAAGGTGGCGGAGGACGTGGCGCGGCTGCCCCTGGCGCCGGACGCCCGGGCCGAGGCCGAGTCCTCGGTGATCGGCGGCATCCGCGCCGTCGCCTCGGCGCCGTCGCCCGAGCTGCAGGCCGCGCTCGGGCACAGTGTGCAGCAGGCTTTCGTCTCCGCCATGCAGTCGGCGAACCTCGTCGCTGCGGGGGTGGGCGCGGTGGCGTGCGTCGTCGTCGCTGTCCTCCTCCGCACCCGCCCGCCGTCGCGGCACCGTCGGGCGGCGGAGGGGGGACAGGTCACCGTGCAGGAACTCTTACTCCGCGAGCCGGTCCGGGCGGCGCCCTCGGCAGCCGCCCGGTGGGAGGACGCGGCGACGGTGCGGTTCCGGCGCCCCGGCCTAGGCACAGGCTCTGCACCCGCCTCCCGGGGCGATGTCGTCGACGGGGCTTGATCGCCGCCGGAAATGTCGGTGCGGGTGAGTAGCCTGGTGTCCACAGGCTCCGGCGAGGGAGGTGTCATGGCTGAGCAGAACAGCGACGGGCCGTTGCACGGCTCCGATATCGCGCGGCGCGCCCTCGAAGAGGCGCGCGCGGCGGCGAAGGCGGCGGGGAAGTCCGTGGGCCAGGGTCGCTCCGAGCCGATGACCGGCGGGGTCCGCCGGCTGCGCCGCGGCTCCAAGCGATGGAGCGGGCCCTCGCCCGACAACCGGGATCCGCAGCCCTTCGGATCCCTGATCGGCGGCATTGCCAAGGCTCGCGGGTGGGACACGAAGGTCAATGAGGGGACGGTGCTCGGCTGCTGGGAAACCGTGGTCGGGGCCGACGTCGCCGCGCACGCCCGCGCCGTGAGCCTGCGGGAGAAGGTGCTCTACGTGAGTGCCGAGTCCACGGCCTGGGCCACGCAGCTGCGGCTCATGCAGTCTCAGCTGCTCGCGAAGATCAACGCGGCCGTCGGGCAGGGCGTGGTCACCTCGCTGAACATCACCGGGCCCAGCGCGCCCAGCTGGCGCAAGGGCCCGCTGCACGTGTCGGGCCGCGGCCCGCGTGACACCTACGGCTAGGCCGAGGGCGGCTTCGGCGGGGAACTGTGAGGTCGATGCTGCATCGCGCGATACAGGGGATAGGTCTGCTCGTACCCGCAGACCGGCGGCGGCTGTCGGGTCGAATCGCGTGAGTGTCTGCGTCCACCGGGTGGGGTAGTCGTCGATCTCGGCGCGATCCATGCCTCCGACTCCACGATCGATTGCCGGTTCACGCCCCAGCGTCGCCGTGTGCGCATCGGATCCCATTTCGGAGTGAGCGGACCGAAACGAGGTTGATCGCGCCTGCGACGCGATGAGGGCGTGGCAAGCGCATTCATCGTCGTGAAGAGGAGTAGACTAGAAGGGCAAGAGTGCCTCGTCTCCTCGGGGTGCTGTCCGATCGCCATCGCGGCGGCTGCGGCCCGTGGAAGTTCACGGCTGTTCGCCGGGTGGTTTCGACGAAGGAGCGCCAACACATCGTGGCGGCTGACAACAACGCGGACAAGCCCAAGGGCTCGTACGGCGCGGAATCCATCAAGCAGCTCGAGGGCCTGGAGGCGGTGCGCAAGCGCCCCGGCATGTACATCGGTACCACCGGACCCCGCGGCCTGCACCACATGATCTGGGAAGTCGTCGACAACTCCGTCGACGAGGCCATGGCCGGCCACGCGACCCGGGTCGACGTGAAGCTCCGCGCTGACGGCGGCGTCGAGGTGATCGACGACGGCCGCGGCATCCCCGTCGCGATGCACGCCAAGGGCGTCCCGACCGTGCAGCTCGTGCTCACCTCGTTGCACGCTGGCGGCAAGTTCGACTCCGATGCGTACGCGGTCTCCGGCGGTCTCCACGGCGTCGGCATCTCCGTGGTCAACGCGCTCTCGAGCCGCGTCGAGGTAGAGATCGATGTCGACGGCTACCACTGGCAGAACAACTTCCACTGGGACGAGAAGAAGCGCGACTCCGTCGCCGAGGACCTGATCAAGGGCGAGCCCACCACGCGGACCGGTACGACGGTGCGATTCTGGGCCGATCCGAAGGTCTTCACCGAGACGACGCACTACGACTTCGAGACGGTCTCGCGGCGCCTGCAGGAGATGGCCTTCCTCAACAAGGGCCTGACGATCACGCTCACCGACGAGCGTCCCGTCGCCGTGGAGGTGCCCGACGAGGACATCTCGGAGGAGGCCCCGTCGGCGCACGAGGAGGTCGTCGCCGCGGCGCTCGCCGAGGTTGCACCGAAGAAGCGTGAGCGGATCTTCCACTACCCGGACGGCCTCGTCGACTACGTCAAGCACATCAACGCGCGCACGTCGAAGTCCCCGATCCACAGCTCGATCATCTCCTTCGAGGGCAAGGAGAAGGGCCATGAGATCGAGATCGCGATGCAGTGGAACTCCGGCTACTCCGAGTCGGTGCACACCTTCGCCAACACCATCAACACGCACGAGGGCGGCACCCACGAGGAGGGCTTCCGCACCGCGCTGACCGGTGTCGTCAAGGCCTACGCCAAGGACAAGAAGCTGGTCAAGGAGAAGGACGGCGAGCTCTCGGGCGACGACATCCGCGAGGGTCTCGCGGCCGTCATCTCCGTGAAGGTCGCCGAGCCCCAGTTCGAGGGCCAGACCAAGACGAAGCTGGGCAACTCCGAAGTCAAGGGCTTCGTGCAGAAGGTCTGCCGCGAGCAGCTGCAGTTCTGGTTCGACTCGAACCCGGCTGACGCGAAGACCATCGTGCAGAAGGCCGCCGCCTCGGCGCAGGCCCGGCTCGCGGCACGCAAGGCGCGGGAGCTGGTGCGCCGCAAGAGCGCGACCGACATCGGCGGCCTCCCCGGCAAGCTCGCAGACTGCCGCAGCAATGACCCCGACAAGTGCGAGGTCTACATCGTGGAGGGCGACTCCGCCGGCGGCTCCGCCAAGAGCGGTCGCGACTCGATGTACCAGGCGATCCTGCCCATCCGCGGCAAGATCATCAACGTCGAGAAGGCGCGGATCGACCGGGTGCTCAAGAACACCGAGGTCCAGTCGATCATCACGGCCTTCGGCACCGGCATCCACGACGAGTTCGACATCGCCAAACTGCGCTACAAGAAGATCGTCCTGATGGCCGACGCCGACGTCGACGGCCAGCACATCGCGACCCTTCTTCTGACCCTGCTGTTCCGGTTCATGCGGCCTCTGGTGGAGCACGGACACGTCTACCTCGCGCAGCCGCCGCTGTACAAGCTCAAGTGGCAGAAGGGCGCCGAGCCGCAGTTCGCCTACAGCGACAACGAGCGCGATGTCCTGCTGGCCGACGGCCTGCAGAACGGCAAGAAGATCAACAAGGACGACGGCATCCAGCGCTACAAGGGCCTCGGCGAGATGAACGCCAAGGAGCTGTGGGAGACCACGATGGACCCGGCCGTGCGCGTGCTCAAGCAGGTCACGCTCGACGATGCCGCCGCCGCCGACGAGCTGTTCTCGATCCTCATGGGCGAGGACGTGGTGGCCCGCCGCTCGTTCATCGCGCGCAACGCCAAGGACGTGCGGTTCCTCGACGTGTGACCGCCGGCGCGCCCGCACACCGGGCGCGCCGCGCACCGTCGAACCGATGAACTCGAAGGACTGAAATGACTGACACCACTCCGCCCGCCGAGACCGGCGGCCACGACCGGATCGAACCGGTCGACATCCAACAGGAGATGCAGCGCAGCTACATCGATTACGCCATGAGCGTGATCGTGGGCCGCGCCCTCCCCGAGGTGCGCGACGGCATGAAGCCGGTGCAGCGCCGCATCCTCTACGCGGCCTACGACGCCGGCTACCGGCCCGACCGCGGCTACGTGAAGTCGGCGAAGCCCGTCGCCGAGACGATGGGCAACTACCACCCGCACGGCGACTCGTCGATCTACGACGCCCTCGTGCGTCTCGCCCAGCCCTGGTCGATGCGGTACCCGATGATCGACGGACAGGGCAACTTCGGCTCGCCGGGCAACGACCCCGCGGCCGCCATGCGCTACACCGAGGCGCGCCTGACGCCGCTGGCGATGGAGATGCTGCGCGACATCGACGAGGAGACCGTCGATTTCACGCCGAACTACGACGGCAAGACGCAGGAGCCGACGGTGCTTCCGTCGCGCGTCCCGAACTTGCTGATGAACGGCTCCGGTGGCATCGCCGTCGGTATGGCGACGAACATCCCGCCGCACAACCTGCGCGAGCTGGCCGACGCGATCTTCTGGTGCCTGGACAACTTCGAGGCCGATTCCGAGGCCACCCTCGAGGCGTGCATGGAGCGCATCAAGGGCCCGGACTTCCCGACGCACGGCCTCATCGTGGGTGGCCAGGGCATCAAGGATGCGTACTCGACGGGCCGCGGCTCGATCCGGATGCGCGGCGTCGTCGCCGTGGAGGAGGATTCCAAGGGCGCAACGGAACTCGTCATCACCGAACTGCCCTACCAGGTGAATCCCGACAACCTCGTGCTGTCGATCGCCGAGCAGGTGCGCGACGGCAAGATCGCCGGCATCAGCAAGATCGAGGACCAGTCCTCGGATCGTGTCGGCATGCGGATCGTGGTGCGGCTCAAGCGTGATGCCGTCGCCAAGGTGGTGCTGAACAACCTCTACAAGCACAGCCAGCTGCAGACCAGCTTCGGCGCGAACATGCTGTCCATCGTCGACGGCGTGCCGCGCACGCTGCGCCTGGACCAGATGATCCGCTACTACGTGACGCACCAGTTGGACGTCATTGTGCGGCGCACCCGGTTCCGGCTGCGCAAGGCAGAGGAGCGGGCCCACATCCTGCGCGGCCTCGTCAAGGCCCTCGACGCGCTCGACGAGGTCATCGCCCTCATCCGGCGGTCGGAGACCACCGAGATCGCGCGCGCCGGCCTGATCGACCTCCTCGACGTCGACGAACTGCAGGCCAATGCGATCCTCGACATGCAGCTGCGCCGCCTGGCGGCCCTCGAGCGGCAGAAGATCATCGACCAGTTGGCCGAGATCGAGCTCGAGATCGCCGACCTCAAGGACATCCTCGAGAAGCCGGAGCGCCAGCGGGCCATCGTCCGCGACGAGCTCGGCGAGATCGTCGAGAAGTTCGGCGACGACCGCCGCACCAAGATCATCGCCGCCGATGGCGACGTGACCGATGAGGACCTCATCGCCCGCGAGGACGTGGTGGTCACGATCACCGAGACCGGCTACGCGAAGCGCACCAAGACGGATCTGTACCGCAGCCAGAAGCGCGGCGGCAAGGGCGTCAAGGGTGCTGACCTCAAGCAGGACGACATCGTGGCGCACTTCTTCGTGTGCTCCACCCACGACTGGATCCTGTTCTTCACGACGAAGGGCCGCGTGTACCGCGCGAAGGCCTACGAGCTGCCCGAGCAGAGCCGCACCGCGCGCGGCCAGCACGTGGCCAACCTCTTGGCCTTCCAGCCGGAGGAGCGGATCGCCCAGGTCATCCAGATCAAGGCCTACGACGATGCGCCTTACCTGATCCTGGCCACCAAGAACGGTCTGGTGAAGAAGTCCAAGCTGGAGGACTTCGACTCGAACCGTAGCGGCGGCATCGTCGCCATCAACCTGCGCGACGAGGACGAGCTGGTGGGCGCGGTGCTGGCCTCCGAGTCGGAGGACCTGCTGTTGGTGAGCAAGAAGGCCCAGTCGATCCGCTTCAAGGCGACCGACGAGGTGCTCCGCCCCATGGGCCGCGCGACGTCCGGTGTGCAGGGGATGCGCTTTAACGATGACGATCAGTTGCTGGCGCTCAACGTGGTTCACGAGGATACGTACCTGCTCGTCGCCACGTCGGGCGGTTACGCCAAGCGGACGTCGATCGCTGACTACACTCCTCAGGGGCGTGGCGGCAAGGGCGTGCTGACGATTCAGTTCGACCCGAAGCGCGGCGAACTGGTGGGTGCACTCATCGTCGACGACGAGACCGAGCTGTACGCCATCACGTCCGGCGGCGGAGTGATCCGCACGGCGGCGCGGCAGGTCCGCAAGGCGGGCCGGCAGACCAAGGGCGTCCGGCTGATGAACCTGGCCGAAGGCACTAGTCTTTTGGCCATCGCCCGCAACGCCGACGAGAGCGACGAACCCGAGCAGGCGGACGGCGAGGCATAAGCCGCCGCGGAGCACGAAGGAGCGCATGTGAGTACCCCTGGAACCGGATCCGGCCAGCCGCCGGAGTCCGGACCGGAGGCGGGCCGGCAGCCCGTCCGGATCCCGCGACGCGACACCGACGTCGGCCGCGTGATCGATGCGCCCACCGAGGGCGTGGAGCGCGACGCGCTGCCGAAGAACCTGCCCGACCTGGACAAGATCCATCAGGTCGCGCCGGCCTCGGCACCGACGGTGCCGGTCCCCGCCCAGCCGGCCGCCGACGCACCCGCGACTCCCGCGGCTGCGGCGACGGAGCCGGCTGCCTCGGCCGGTGAGACGGCATCGTCGAACCTGCACACCGTGGGCGGCGCGCCGGCCCGTGCGGCGGGTGTGAAGACCCAGGCCGCGAGCGGGCCGGTGCGGGCGGGGATGCAGCTGCGCAGCATCGACCCGTGGACCACGTTCAAGCTCAGCGGCGTGGTCTCCGTGGTGCTGTTCTTCGTGTGGATGATCGCTGTCGGCGTGCTGTACATCGTGCTGAGCGGCATGGGCGTGTGGAGCAAGATCAACGACAGCTTTCAGACGCTCACCAACGAGCAGGCCGGCGTCAGCCTGCTGACCGCGGGCAATGTCTTCACCTACGCCGGCCTCGCGGGCCTCGCGAACGTGATCCTGCTGACCGCGCTCGCCACCGTCGGCGCGTTCATCTACAACCTCTGCGCCGACCTCGTGGGCGGCATCGAGGTGACCCTCTCCGATAGGGATTGACCAGCAGTTTTGTAGAACCTGAGGTGCGCTGGTAATGTTCCACCTCGGTTCACGGGCCTATAGCTCAGGCGGTTAGAGCGCTTCGCTGATAACGAAGAGGTCGGAGGTTCAAGTCCTCCTAGGCCCACCACACCCCCACTCGGGGCCTTAGCTCAGTTGGTAGAGCGCCGCCTTTGCAAGGCGGATGTCAGGAGTTCGAATCTCCTAGGCTCCACAGACTCTTCATGTGCGATTCAGGCGGTTTCCGGGTCCTTCGGGAGTCGCCTTTCGTCGTTTCCAGGATGTGTGACCAGCGCCGATGCCGAATCGGCGATCTTGACCTACTCTTTACTCAGTGACCTGCGAATCGGCAGGCCCGAGACAGAGAGACTCGATGAGACGCGCCTCGCGCAAACGACGAAGACCCCGATCCGCTCAGCCCGCGCCCCACCGAGGGGCCGCCGCGTGATCACCCTCCTGACGATCCTGGCCGGCGTCGTCGTCGTGCTCGCGATCACCGCGTTCACCGGCTACTTCGTGGCCCAGGAATTCGCGTACATGGCTGTGGACCGCTCGCGACTCGCCGCGCGCGCTCAGGCCGGGGACGAGGCCTCCGCCCGTGCCCTGCAGGTCACGCGCCGTACCTCCTTCATGCTCTCCGGCGCCCAGCTCGGCATCACGGTGACCGGCCTGCTCGTCGGCTACGTGGCCGAACCCCTGATCGGCCGAGGCATCGGTACCCTGCTCGGTGGTGTCGGAGTGCCCACCGGAGTGGGCATCGCCGTCGGTGCGATTCTCGCGGTCGGGCTGTCGACCGTCGCGCAGATGGTCTTCGGCGAGCTCTTCCCGAAGAACCTCGCGATCGCACGGCCCGAGCCCCTCGCCCGCCGCCTGGCGCTCTCGACGACGCTGTACCTCCGCGCGTTCGGCTGGCTTATCCGGTTCTTCGACCAGGCCTCCAACCTGCTGCTGCGCGCCGTGAAGATCGAGCCCGTGCACGACGTCGAGCACTCGGCGACGCCGCGGGACCTCGAGCACATCGTCGCCGCCTCGCGCGACGCGGGCGAACTGCCCCGCGAGCTGTCGACTCTGCTCGACCGGATCCTCGACTTCCCCGGCCACACCGCCGAGCACGCGATGATCCCACGCGCCCGCGTCGGCCTGATCGCCGCCGACGAGCCCGCGGCCGCTGTGCTGCAGCGCATGGCGGACGGCCACACCCGGTACCCCGTGGTCGGCGCGAGCGCGGATGACCTGATCGGCGTCATCACACTCCACGACCTGCTGGGCGACAGTTCGGGGACCGCGCGCTCCCGCTGCCGCCCGGCCGTGATCGTGCCCGGCTCCATGCCGCTGCCCGCCGTCGTCGCGCGACTGCGGGACGCGGGCCAGGAGATGGCCCTCGTCATCGACGAGTACGGCGGCTTCGACGGTGTCGTGACGGTCGAGGACATTGCGGAGGAACTGGTCGGCGAGATCGACGACGAGCACGACGGCGCCGATCCAGCGCCCGCCGTGCCCGACGGCGACGGTTGGTTGCTGCGCGGCGACGTGCACCTCGACGAGGTCGAGCGCCTGCTCGACGTCGACCTCGAACCCGGTGACGCCGAGACCCTCGGCGGCGCCGTCACCGCGCGCCTCGGGGCGCTGCCCCGGCCGGGCGACGTCACCGACCTGCCCCTACTGCCCGACCCCGCGGCGGCGCCCGGAACCGACCGGCCCGCGCTCCGGGCCGAGGTGCGCACCGTCGAACGACGGGTGCCGGCGGCCGTGCACCTGAGCCTGCCCGCGATCGACCGGACGGAGGACGGCGATGAGTAACCCCTGGACGATCGTGGCGATCACGGTCCTGTTGATCGCGGCCAGTGCCTTCTTCGTGGCCGTCGAGTTCTCGCTCATCGCCGCGCGCCGGCACCGGCTCGAGGACGAGGCGGCGCACAGCGCCTCGGCGCGGGCCGCGCTGCGCAGCTCCTCGGAGCTCTCGCTGCTGCTCGCGGGCTCGCAGCTCGGCATCACCGTGTGCACGCTGGCGCTCGGCGCGATCACCAAGCCGGCCGTCGACGGGTGGCTGACGCCGCTGCTCGCGGCGACGGGGATGCCGGGGTGGATCGCCGACGTCGGCGGCTTCGTACTCGCCCTGCTGATCGTGACCTTCCTGCACCTTGTGGTCGGCGAGATGGCGCCGAAGTCGTGGGCGATCGCGCACCCGGAGCGGTCGGCGATCCTGCTGGCCCTACCGATGCGCGCCTTCATGGCGGTGTTCCGCCCGCTGCTCCTGGTGCTCAACGAGGCGGCCAACCGATGCCTGCGGCGCGTCGGCGTGACGCCCGTGAACGAGGTCGAGTCCGGCCAGGACCCGGCGGCGCTGCGCCACCTCGTCGAGCACTCCGCCACCGTAGGAGCACTCGACGAGCAGCACTCCGGACGGCTGACCAGCGCGCTCGAGCTCGAGGCGCTGACAGTCGGGGACATCGCGCAGTGGGACGTCGCGCCGTCGTCCGTGCCCGGTTCGGCGACGCCCGCACAGGTCCGGGAGGCAGCCGACCGGACGGGCCACCTGCGGCAGCTGGTGACTGACGGTGCGGGCCTCGGCGTGGTGCACGTGCGCGACTGCCTGCGCGCCGACCGGACGGCGTCCGCCGCGGACCTCATGCGGCCGGTCCTGATCCTCGACGCCGACGAACCGGCGTACGCGGCCCTCGCCACGATGCGGGAGTCGCGGGCGCACCTCGCCGTAGTGGAGCGCGACGGTGCGCGGGCGGTGCTCACCCTCTCCGACCTGCTCGGCAGGTTGATGCCCGTGTGATCGCGGTCTCCGGCCCGCGGGGTTACACTTCGCGGGCCGGATGCGGAATCCCCTCGGGAGCGGTCGCGCCACTGTGAAGCCAGACCCGCACCGGCACGCCCGGGCGACCGGGCACCGTCGAACCCCGCCTACCCGGGCGCGAAACCCCGGACGAAGGAGCGCCGCCCATGGCGAACGCATCCACCACCGCGCATGCCGGTGACCTCTCCCTGCACGTCTCCCGCCGCGCGGTGTGGCTTTCCGCCACACTGCTTCTGGCCGTGCTGGCGTACTACTTCATCGGCATCGACCAGGGCGCCGTCTCGGTGTTCGGCAACGACATGCACGTCCACGAGTTCTTCCACGACGCCCGGCACTTCCTGGGCTTCCCCTGCCACTGATCGGGGGAGACATGGAGAAGCACGTCATCGCCCGTGGCGCACTCGCCGGGGCGATCGGAGGACTGCTCGCGTTCGTCTTCGGGCGGGTCATGGTGGAGCCGATCATCGGCCGCGCCATCGATTTCGAGGAGGCCCGCAACGCCGCGGAGCACGCCGCCCACCCGGGCATGGCGATGGAGGAGACGGAGCTGTTCACCCGCGCCGTCCAGCAGAACGTCGGGCTGGGCGCCGGCCTGATCCTGTTCGGCATCGCGATGGGCGCCCTGTTCGCGGTGGCCTACTGCGTCGCGGCGCCGAAGCTCGCGCAGTGGACGCCGCGCGCCGTCGCGCTGGCCGTCGCCGGCTCGCTGTTCGCCGGCATCTACGCGCTGCCGTACCTGAAGTACCCGCCGAACCCGCCCGTCGTGGGCGATCCCGAGACGATCCGCGAGCGCACCGGCGCCTACCTGCTCATGGTCGCGATCTGCCTGGCGCTCGTGGCGGCCGCCTGGGTGATCGGTCTCGCCGCCGTGCCCCGGCTCGGGGCGTACGGTGCCGCGCTCGCCGGCGGGGCCGTCGTGATCGTGGGGCTTGTCCTCGCCTGCATGGTGCTGCCGGCGACGGTCGCGACGCCGGAGGGCTTCGACCCCGACGACCTGTACTGGTTCCGCACGTACTCGTTCCTCGCGCAGGCGATCCTGTGGGGCGCGATCGGGCTCGTCGGCGCGGAGCTGCTGCAGCGGCTCACGGTGCGGAAGGGCGACGCGACGCGCACGGCCGTCTCGGCCTAGCCTCCTCGCAGAACGACGCAGCGGCGGCATACCCTGGGGGTATGAACCGCCGCTGCGCTCTGTGCTGGGTGGCCGCGCTGATCTCGATCATCGTCTCCGCCACCGTCCACTACCGCGGGGGCAGCGGGGGCCTCGACGGCCTGTTCTTCGTGATCGCGTTGGCCTGGGCACTGGTCGCCATCCAGGCGCACCAGCCGGCGGGCTGGCGCGGCTAGGCGGCTACTCGCCCTTCTTGCGGGGATCCTCCTCGACCGGCGACTCGACGGCCACGTCCTCCTCGGTCTCGTCGACCTGCTCCAGCTCCTCGATGGGGGCGCTGTCGCCGGTGGCGCCACTCGCTGGGCGCAGACGAGGCGGCTCGGCGGCGACGGGCGGCGCCGACGGGGTGCGCAGGAGCTTGAAGGCGATCCCGCCCACGGCCAGCACCAGCGCAAGGATCGCGCCGACCAGCAGCGGCGTGCGCAGGGCCGGGCGGGAAGGCGCACCGTCGGACAGGGTGATCGCCCGCTCGGGATCGACCTCGGCGGGGGCGATCCACGACCGCACCAGCCCGTAGACGCCGGCGATCAGCTTGCCGGCGAGGGACAGGCCGAGGCCCGAGAGCGCGCGCAGGATGTTGGCGGGGCCGACGATGCTCTGGCCGAGGCCGGAGACGAGGCGCTGCACGTTGGAGGGGGCCGACGGCGCCGGAGCGGCGTCCGTGCCGGGGGCGTCGTCGAGCAAAGGGGTGGTGGCCATCGGTGGCGTGATCCTTTCGAGCGGACGAGAGTGCGTCTTTCCACCACCGATTCTTATCCGATCTCCTGGGGTTCGCACTTGCAGAAAATGGCAGAATGGTGGTGTGACCAACTCCAACGCTACCGCCCACGTGACCCTGCACACCTCCGAAGGCGACATCCGTATCGCGCTGTTCGGCAATCACGCTCCCGTGACCGTGGCGAACTTCCTCGGACTCGCCCAGGGAACGAAGGAATACACGACCACCAACGCCTCCGGCGGCGACTCGGGACCGTTCTACGACGGCTCCGTCTTCCATCGGGTGATCGACGGCTTCATGATCCAGGGCGGCGATCCGACCGGCACCGGCACCGGTGGCCCGGGCTACGACTTCGTTGACGAGTTCCATCCGGAGCTGCGCTTCGATCATCCGTACATCCTGGCGATGGCCAACATCGGCCGCCCGGCGACCAACGGCTCGCAGTTCTTCATCACCGTCGGCAAGACGCCGCACCTGAACAACCGGCACACGATCTTCGGTGAGGTCGAGGACGAGGCCAGCCGCAAGGTGGTCGACGCCATCGGCGGCACGCAGACCGACCGTGCGGACCGCCCGGTCAAGGAGGTCACCATCAACTCCATCACTGTCGAGGAGTAGTCGCCCCTCCCCACGCTCTGCCCGGCCGGGTGAACCGGCCGGGCTTTCGTGTCTCGAGAGGCGCCCGGACCGTTACCTCGCCCGCTCCGAGTCGTCTGCGCAGCAAATTTACTTCGCCTAACTCCTCCATCAGTATGGATCGGAATCCGTACGGAATTCCGGATGGGTCAAGGATTGATGTGAGCTGGATCTCGATCGATGCGGCTCGGTGAGCATCTTCACGGCACATCGCCGGTTCTCAGATGGACACCCGCCGTCCGGTCTTCGTAACGTTGCCGTGATCTTGTGGAGACCGAGGCGTGACCGACACGCCGCTCTACGGAGTCGGGAGTTCGACGAAAGTGACCAGCGACAGTACGAAGACCATGACCGTCCGCAGCACCCGCCGCGGCACGATGCGCGCGGCCCTCGGAGCCGCAGCCGCCGTGATCGGAATCGTCGCCGCACCCGCCGTGGCGCAGGCCGCCCCCGCGCCCGCACCGCAGGCCCCCGTCGCGCAGGCTGCGCAGGCCGCCGGCCCCGACCGGTCGTCGGTCGTGCAGGCTGCCCTGACCCGCGTCGGCATGCCGTACTCCTACGGTGCCGCCGGCCCGAGCTCCTTCGACTGCTCGGGTCTCGTCACCTGGGCCATGAACCAGGCCGGTGTCAGCGTGCCACGCAGCAGCTACTCGCTGATGAGCGCCGGAACCCAGGTCTCGCAGGCACAGCTGCGCCCCGGCGACGTGGTGATCACCAACGGAGGCGGCCACGCCGCGCTCTACATCGGCAACGGCCAGGTGGTCGAGGCCGTGACCTCCGGCGTGCCCGTGCGCGTCGCCGGCATCCGCGGCTTCGTCACCGCGCGCCGCTACTGATTCAGGCGGGCCGCAGGGCCTCGAGCTGCTGCGCGACGAGCGTGGGCGCCTCGCCCAGCTCCCAACGGCCGAGGAAGAGTAGATCGTCGCCGCGTGTGAGCTCCAGCAGCACCGACTCGCGGCCCCAGTGCCGCGTGGTCGTGCGCTTGATCTCCAGGCCGTCCCACGGGAAGACCTTGCGGCCGAACGCTCCGCGGTAGACGACGCCGGCATCGTTGGCGGACAGTCGCGGGCGGAGCACGAGCACCTGCGCCCCGAGGTAGATCAGGGCGAGCACGCCGACGCCGACGAGGACCATGCCGACGGGGTCCTTGATGGCCTGGAAGCCGATCGCCGCGGCGCCCAACAGGACGCCCGCGACGAGCAGGACCACGCCCACGCCGCGCGGGGCGCTCCAGTTATCCACAGGTATATCCACAGCTGGGGATGAATGACATCGATGTGATTTCGCTGGTCAGGACTACTTCCACCACATCGTCATCAACAGACCGCTGATCATGAGGCCGAAACCGATGGCGAAGTTCCACGCCTCGAGGTTCGCCATCCACTCCAGCGGCTTGCCGGGCGCGCCCAAGCCGTTGGGGTCGGCACCGACGTAGTACACGAGCAGCCAGGCCAGCCCGGCGAGCATGAGCGCCAGGAACGCGACCACGAACCACCGGCCCGACGGAGCGCTCACCTTGACCGGTGTGCGCGAATCCGTGGCGGTGTTGATCGTGTAATCGGTCTTCTTCCGGACCTTCGACTTCGGCATGGCTTCCTTCTACCAGGGTGCGTTTCACCTGCCAGGTTATCGGATGTACCTGCGCCACCCCACCCCGCTACGCTGGACCGCGTGCGGATCCTCGTCGTCGACAACTATGACAGCTTCGTGTTCAACCTGGTCCAGTACCTCGGCCAGCTGGGCGTGGAGGCGGACGTGTGGCGCAACGACGATCCGCGGCTGGACGATCCGGCCGCGGCGGCGGCGCTGTACGACGGCGTGCTGCTCAGCCCCGGCCCGGGCACCCCGCAGCGTGCGGGGCAGACGATGCCCATGGTCGAGGCCGCCCGCGATGCCGGCTCCCCGCTGCTGGGCGTGTGCCTCGGGCACCAAGCGATTGGGGCCGTCTTCGGTGCGACGGTCGACCGGGCGCCTGAGCTGCTGCACGGCAAGACCTCGTTGGTGCACCACAACGGCCACGGCGTGCTCGCCGGCCTGCCCGACCCCTTCACCGCGACCCGCTACCACTCGTTGACTGTGCTCGAGCCCACGATCCCCGACGAGTTGGAGATCACCGGCCGCACCGATTCCGGCGTCGTGATGGGCTTCCAGCACCGCGAGCTGCCGATTCACGGCGTGCAGTTCCACCCCGAGTCCGTGCTCACGCAGGGCGGCCACCGCATGCTGGCGAACTGGCTGGCCGTGTGCGGCCTGGCGATTCCCGAGGCGCGGGTCGCCGAGCTCGAGCAAGAGGTGGCCGCGGCGCTCGGGTGAGCGCCGCGGACCGTCGGGCGACAGTACCGGTCGTCCCGACTCCGGCCTACGACCGGCGGACGTGCAGGACGATCGTCGCCGACGAGTCCACCTGGGCCCCGACATCGGGATCGGTACGCCACACCCGGCCGCGGTCGAACAGGCCCGACGGGGCGTCGACCACGGTGCGGATGTTCTCCGCCGAGAAACCGGCCTGGATCAGCGCGGCGCGGGCCGCGTTCTGATCCTGGTTGATCACGTTCGGCATGGTGATCGGCTTCGCTCGAGCGACCTGCAGGGTCACGGTGCTGCCCTTGTCGGCGTTAGAACCGCCGGTCGGGTTCTGACCCACGACGGTGCCCGCGGCGGCCGGATTGTCGACCTGCTGGACCTGGACGAGGAAGCCGAGGCCCTTGAGGTTCGAGGTGGCCTGGTCGACCTGTGTGTTGGTCACGTCGGGGACGCGCACCTGCTCCTTGCCGGAGCTGACGGTGAGCTGAATCGGCGTGCTCTGCTGCGTGTTCGTGCCGATCGCCGGGTTGGTGGAGATGACATTGCCCTTGACCACCGTCGGTGACGGATCGTTCTTGACGTCCTTGGCCACGGTGAAGCCAGCCTTCTCGAGGATCTGGCGGGCCTCCATCTCGGGCTTGTTCGCGACATCGGGTACGGCGGCGATCTTCGGGCCGGTGGAGACCTGCAGGACCACCGTCGAACCCTTCGCGGCGCTCGCGTTCGGCCCGGGCAGCGTCGAGATCACGTGCTCGGCGGGCACGGTGTTGTCGGGCATGCGCTGCACCTCGACGGTGAAGCCCAGCTTCTGCAGCGCCACCTGGGCGTCCGCGGCGGGCTCGCCGATCTGCGAGGTCACGGTGGCGGTCTGCTCGCCCCCGCGGCTGTTGAGCAGGTACCAGGTGGTGCCGCCGACGAGGACGAGCGCGATCACGGCCGCCGAGAGCAGCAGGAGCAGCTTCGACCTGCCCCCGGTCTTGGCCGGAGTGGAGTGCCGGCGGCGGGCCGGTGCGTCAGCGGGGGCGGTCGTGTCGACGATGGCCGTAGGCGGGTCGTCGCCCGATGGCTCGGTCGCGGCCGCGCCTGCAGCGCCTGCAGCGGCGACGGGGGCCGCAGCGGCCCGGCGACGGGGCTTCGTCGGCTCGGTGAGCAGCGCGTCGCGCTCCTCGTCGGAGAGCACCATGGGCGCCTCGGGCTTGCGGCCCGCGAGCACCCGGATCAGGTCCTGCCGCATCTCGCCGGCGGTCTGATAGCGGTTCGCGGGGTTCTTCGACAGCGCCTTGAGCGTGATCGAGTCCAGCTCGGGCGGGATCGTGTCCAGGACGGCGGACGGGGTCGGCGGATCCTCGCGGACGTGCTGGTAGGCCACGGAGACGGGCGAGTCGCCGGTGAACGGCGGCTGGCCCGTGAGCAGCTCGAAGAGCACGCAGCCGGCGGCGTAGACGTCGGAGCGGGCGTCGACGGAGTCGCCGCGGGCCTGCTCCGGCGAGAGGTACTGCGCGGTGCCGATCACGGCAGCCGTCTGCGTCATCCCGGCCGATGGGTCGCTCATCGCCCGCGCGATGCCGAAGTCCATCACCTTGATCTCGCCCGCGCGGGTGAGCATCACGTTGGCGGGCTTCATATCGCGATGCACGATGCCGTTGCGGTGGCTGAAGTCCAGCGCCGCGCAGACGTCGGCCATCCACGTCATCGCCGCCTGCGGGGCGATGGTCCCGTCGCGGCGCAGTACGTCACGCAGGGTCTCTCCGTCGACGTACTCCATCACGATGTACGGCAACGGTCCGCCGCTGGTCTGCGCCTCGCCCGTGTCGTAGACCTGCACGATCGTCGGATGGTTCAGCGATGCCGCGTTCTGCGCCTCCCGCCGGAACCGCTCGTAGAAGCTCGGGTCACGGGCCAGGTCGGCGCGGAGGACCTTGATCGCGACGTCGCGCGACAGACGCGTGTCCCGGGCCAGGTGCACCTCGGACATGCCACCGAACCCGAGCGTTTCGCCCAGGTCGTAGCGGTCGTTGATGCGACGCGGCGGGGTAGTCATCTGCTTGTCCGTTATCCGTCAGTTGTTGGGGCAGGGGAGAGGGATCCCGAAGATACCGGTGCACGGCGGCTTCGTCGTCGGCTCACCTCCGGTGACCGGCGGCTCCGAGGTCGTGGTCGGCGGCGGGGTCGTCGTGGTCGGCGGCGGCGTGGTCGTCGTCGGCTTCGGCGGCGGGGGCGGCGGCGTGGTCGTCGGCTGCACCGTCGACGTCTCGGTCACTGTGCGCGGCGCCTCCGTCGTCGTCCGTGGCGGCACCGGCCGGGCCGGCGTCGAGGTCCCCGTCGGCGGGGGCGCGACTGTCCCCGTGTCGGTCACACTCGTCGACGGCAGCGGCGTCTCATTACCGGTGTCGCGCGTGATGAAGTAGCCGCCGATGATCGCCGCGGCCAGCAGCAGGAGCGCGACCGAGACCCCGAGGATCGTCTTCTGTGCCTTGGTCCAGCCGCCGCCGTCCGAGTAGGCGGCGGGGGCCGCGGCCCGCGGCGTCGGGGTGGAGTTGCGTGAGACGGGCTGCGGGCCCGGTCGCGACGCCGGCGGCACGATCGCCGTGGCGGCGGTCTCCGGGACACCGGTCGCTGCGGCGGCCGCCGCCGGAGCGGCGCCGGTCCAGCCGCGCGGCATCGGCGGGCGCTGCCCGGCCTTGACTGCGGCGACGGCGTCGGCGAACTCGCCGCCGTTCGCGTACCGCTGCCGCGGGTCCTTACCCAGGGTCAGCGTGATCAGCTCGCGCACCGGCGCCGGCAGGTCGCTGGGCAGCGGCTCCGGCTGGTCCCGGATGTGCTTCATCGCGACCGTGATCGCCCCGTCGCCCGAGAAGGGACGCTTGCCCGCGAGGCATTCGTAGCCGACGACGCCGAGGGAGTAGACGTCGGAGGAGGCGGTGGCGTCTTCGCCGGAGGCCTGTTCGGGGGAGATGTATTGGGCGGTGCCCATGACCATGCCGGTTTTGGTGACGGGTGCGGCGTCGACGGCTTTGGCGATGCCGAAGTCGGTGATCTTGACCTGTCCGGTGGGGGTGATGAGGATGTTGCCGGGTTTGACGTCGCGGTGTACGAGGCCGGCGGTGTGGGCGACTTGGAGGGCGCGGCCGGTTTGTTCGAGGAGGTCGAGGGCTTGGGCTTGGCTGAGGTGGCCGAGGCGGCTGAGGACGGCGTTGAGGGGTTCGCCGTTGACGAGTTCCATGACGAGGTAGGCCAGGGGTGCGCCGCCGGCTTGGTCGGCGGTTTCGCCGTAGTCGTAGACGCCGGCGATGCCGGGGTGGTTGAGGGCGGCGGTGGTGCGGGCTTCGTTGCGGAAGCGGGCGAGGAATTCCTGGTCTTCGGAGAATTCGGCTTTGAGGACTTTGACGGCGACGCGGCGGTCGAGTCGTGTGTCCATGGCCTCCCAGACCTGGCCCATGCCGCCGGTGGCGATGAGCCGGAGGAGTTCGTAGCGGTCGGCGATCACCGATCCGGTCTGCAGACTCATCAGTTCCCCTGCCCGTTCACCGCGGCGCCAATCACCGCTCGTCCGATCGGCGCGGCGAGCGACCCACCGGTCGCCGCCTCGCCTTGATTTCCACCGTTCTCAATGATGACCGCCACCGCTACCTTCGGATCGTTCACCGGGCCGTACCCGATGTACCAGGCGTGCGGTGCCTCGCCGCCGCGCTGGCCCTGAGAGTGTTCCGCCGTACCGGTCTTCGAGGCGATCTGGACCCGGCCGCCTGACCCCTTGGTGTGCTGCTCCGACGCGATCATCAGCTCCCGCATCTGCGCCGCGACCTGCGGCGAGATCGCCTGTCCCAGCCGCTTCGGCGAGGTACCGCCAAAGGTGCTCAGGTCGGGCGCCTGGAAGGAGTCCACCAGGTAGGGCTGCATGCGAACGCCGCCGTTGGCGAGCGTTGCCGCGATCACCGCGTTCTGCAGCGGGGTCAGCGCCACATCGAGCTGGCCGATGGCCGACTGGCCCGTCTGGGCCCCGTCGGACAGCGGACCGGTCACCGACTGCGCGACCCGCAGCGGGATGGGGTCGGGCGTCGAGTTGACGCCGAAGTTGTTCGCCATCGCCTTGATCGCCTCGCCTCCGTCCTGGATCTTCGTCGTGGCCAGATCCACGAACGCCGTGTTGCACGAGTACTGGAACGCCTGCAACAGGCTGACGGTACCGCCCGAGGATTCGGGACACGTCATCCCCGCGTAGTTCTGCAGTGTCGTGCCGCCGCCGCCAGGCAGGGTGATCTGCTTGTCGGCGGTGAGCCGGGTGTTCAGGTCGACGCCTTTACCCTGCGCCAGCGCGGCGGCCGTGGTGATCACCTTGAAGGTCGATCCGGGCGGATAGGTCCAGCCGGTCGCGCGGTTGTCCATGGGCTTGTCCGGGTCGTCCTTGAGCTGTTCCCACGTCTTGGTGACCGCGCTCGTGTCGTGCGAGGACAGCGGATTCGGGTCGTAGCTGGGGGTCGAGACCATCGCGAGGATCTTGCCCGTCGCCGGCTCGATCGCGACGGCCGCGCCGTGGCACGGGCCGTTCGGGCCGCACGCCGTCGTCAGCTTCTCGTATGCGATCCGCTGCATCGTCGGATTGATCGTGGTGATGACGGTGCCGCCGCTCGGGTCGCGCCCGGACAGCAGGTCTACGACGCGGCGCCCGAAAAGCCGGTCGTCGCTGCCGTTGAGCACCGACTCCTCGGCGTGCTCGAGGCCGCTGGAGCTGTAGATCATCGAGTAGTAGCCGGTGAGCGGCGCGTACGCGCGCGCCATGTTCTCCGGGTAGGTGCGCAGGTACTTGTACCGGTCGTCGGTCTTGATCGACTGGGCCATGACCTGGCCGCCCGCCAGGATGGAGCCGCGCTGGCGCGCGTACTCGTCGAGGAGCACGCGCTCGTTGCGGCTGTCGGCGCGGAGGTCGTCGGCGCGGAAGACCTGTACCCAGGTGGCGTTGGCGAGCAAGGCGATCACGAGCAGGACCACGACGACGGAGATGCGGCGGATCGGTGCGTTCATACGCGCTTCACGATCTCGGTCGGCCGGTCGGGGACCGGTGCGCCGGGCTTGCGGGCGATCTTGGGCTCGCGGGCTGCGTTGGAGATGCGCAGCAGCAACGCGATGAGAGCGTAGTTCGTGAGCAGCGACGAACCGCCGTAACTCATGAAGGGCGTGGTCAGGCCGGTCAGCGGGATCAGCTTGGTGACGCCGCCAACGACGACGAAGAGCTGGATCGCCATCGTCGACGCCAGGCCGGCGGCCAGCAGCTTGCCGAAGCTGTCGCGCACCGTCAGGCTCGCGCGGAAGCCGCGGAAGATCAGCACCAGGAACAGCATCAGGACGGCCGCGAGGCCGATGAGGCCAAGTTCCTCGCCGACCGCGGCCATGATGAAGTCCGTCGACGCGAAGGGCACCATCGTGGGCCGGCCGGAACCCAGGCCCGTGCCGGCGAGCCCGCCCGTGGCCAGGGAGAACAGGGCCTGCGCGGGCTGGTACCCGATGGTCTCGTACGCGGCGAACGGATCGCTCCACACCTCGACGCGCACGCGCAGGTGCGGGAAGAGCTGGTAGGCGGCGACGGCGCCGATCACCGCGAGGCTCAAGCCCACGACGATCCAGCCGATCCGTTCGGTGGCGATGTACACCATCGCGAGCACGGTGAAGAAGATGAGCAGCGGCGTACCGAGGTCGTTCGCGTAGCCGAGCACGCCGAGCGCGATGATCCATACCAAAAGCAGCGGCGCAAGATCGCGGGCGCGCGGCAGGTCGATCCCCAGGACGCGGCGGCCCGCGGAGGTGAACAGGTCGCGTTTGGAGACCAGGAAGGCCGCGGTGAAGATGATCAGCAGGATCTTGCTGATCTCGCTCGGCTGGATGTTGAACAGCGGCGTCTTGATCCAGTTCTTCGAGCCGTTGATCTCCGACAGGCTGGACGGCAGCAGCGCGGGCAGCGCGAGGAAGACCACGCCCGCCAGGCCGATCGTGTACGCGTACTTCGACAGCGTCCGGTGATCGCGCAGCAGCGCCAGCACCCCGACGAGCACTGCCAGGCCCAACAGCGTCCACAGGACCTGCTGGTTCGCCTCCTGCGTCTGCGTGACGCGGCCGTTCTCTGCGTGCGCGTTGCCCAGGTCCATGCGGTGGATCAGCACCAGGCCCAGGCCGTTGAGCATCGCGACCACAGGCAGGATCACCGGGTCGGCGTACGGCGCGAACCGACGCACCGCGTAGTGCGCCGCGCCGTACAGCACGATGAAGGCGACCACGTACTTCGCCAGGTCAAGCGTGACCCGCTGCTCCTGCGCCCACTCCACCAGAGCGAGCGAGGTCCCCGTCACCACCGTGGCGGCGCCGAGGAGGACCAGCTCGTAGGTCCGGGAACGTCGGTTCGGGTCGAGGGCGATGCCCGCACCGGGAGTGATGACGCCCGACGTCACGAGGGGCCTCCGCGGCAGGGCCGCTCCGGCGTCGACGTCTGCGTGACGACCTTCGTGACGGGCGCCGGAGGCGGCGCGAGCGTCTCGCCGGCCGGCGGCGCCACGGTGGTCGACGGTGCCGGGACCGTCGGGTCCTGCGGGGTCGGGGGCGCCGGTGCCTCGATCTCCGTGGTGATCGCGCACCGCTCCATGAGGTTGTCCCGGTCCGTGAGGTTCCGGGCCTGCTCGCGGGCATCGTCGAGCGAGCTCGCGTACGGCAGACCGGCGAGGTTGGCGCGGCCGCGTGGCGTCAGGTCGCCGACGGTGAGTGGCGTGCAGCCCTGCGGGGCGCGACCGTCGGCGGCGGTGGTCTCCGCGATGCAGACGACCTCCTGCTCGGAGTTCAGTGCGCGCCCGAAGATCGATACCTTGACACCGTGCGAGATGGTGATGGTGCCCTTGTCGGTGGCCGCCACGAAGTAGCTGGAGTTCACCACCGAGCGGGTGACGATCAGGCCGACGGCGGCACCGACGAGCAGCACCAACAGCACGCCGAGGGCGATCCACTTGCGGCGCGAGCCGGTCTCGGGCTCCTCGTCGACCTCCGTCGCCACGACGCGGCGGGGCGCCTTCTTCGGCGGCCGCAGCGCGGCGGCGCGGCCCGCCGCGGTGTTGGCGGGCGGGACGTAGTCCTCGTCGTCGTCGTTCGCGGCGCCGCCGACGATGGGCCGGCTCTGCCCGACGCCGCCGTCCTCGACGCGGGCCACGACGACGGTGACGTTGTCCGGGCCGCCGGACTTGAGCGCCAGTTCGATGAGCCGGTCGGCGGCGGCGCCGACGCTCTCGTTGGCCATCTCCAGCGTCTCGCCGATGGTCTCGTCGCTGACCACGTCGGACAGGCCGTCGGAGCACAGCAAGTAGACGTCGCCGGCCTTGGCCTCGCGCAGCGTCAGGGTGGGCTCCACCTCGTGCCCGGTGAGCGCCTTCATGATCAGCGAACGCTGCGGGTGCGTGTGGGCCTGCTCCGCGGTGATCCGGCCCTCGTCGACGAGGGTCTGGACGAAGGTGTCGTCCTTGGTGATGCGGATGAGCTCGCCGGCGCGCCGCAGGTACCCGCGGGAGTCGCCCACGTGGATCAGCCCCAGCTTGGAGCCGGCGAACAGGATTGCGGTGAGGGTGGTGCCCATGCCCTCGAGCTCGGGGTCCTCGACCACCTGCTCGGCGATGGTCTCGTTGCCGGCGACCATCGCCTCCTCGAGAGTGTCCAGCAGGTCGCCGCCGGGCTCGTCGTCGTCGAGGGGGGCGAGCGCGCTGATCATGAGCTGCGAGGCGACCTCGCCCGCGGCGTGGCCGCCCATGCCGTCGGCCAGCGCCAGCAGGCGGGCGCCGGCGTACACGGAGTCCTCGTTGTTGCTGCGGACGAGGCCCCGGTCGGAACGGGCGGCGTATCGAAGGACGAGGCTCACGGGCGCAACTCGATCACTGTCTTGCCCACGCGCACCGGGGTGCCGAGCGGGACGCGGGTGGGAGTAGTGACCTTGTTGCGGGCCAGGTAGGTGCCGTTGGTGGAGCCGAGGTCTTCGACGTACCAGTCGTCACCGTCGCGCGAGAGGCGCGCGTGCCTGGTCGACGCGTAGTCGTCGTTGAGCACCAGGGTGGAGTCGTCGGCGCGGCCGATGAGCACGGGTTGCTGGCCGAGGGTGATCCGCGTGTTGGCGAGTGGACCGTGGGTGACCACGAGGTACTTCGCGACCTTGCTGGTGCGGGAGAAGAGGGCCCGACGGGGCGCCTTGGCCTCCTTCTGGCGGGGCCGCAGGCCCGACGCCAGCCGTGCGTCGGACCGCAGCGCGCTGATGACCAGCCAGATGCACAGCCACAGCAACAGGAGGAAACCCGCCCGGGTCAGCTGCAACACGAGTCCCTGCACGGTGTCTCCCTCCTGGTCGTATCCGACGCACACTCGTCCAGCGCCCGCCGTGCGGGCGCTGTCTTACGGGTCTGCTTTCGCCGCCCCGACGTGAAATCTACTGGAAGCGGACCACGATGTCGGAGTGGCCGACGCGGATGCGGTCGCCGTCGGCGAGCTCCCAGTTGGAGACTGGCACGTCGTTGACCGAGGTGCCGTTGGTGGAACCGAGGTCGTTGAGGACAGCGGCGTAGCCGTCCCAACGGATCTCCACGTGCCGCCGCGAGACGCCCGTGTCCGGGAGACGGAACTGGGCGTCCTGGCCGCGACCGATCACGTTCGTGCCCTCGCGCAGGGCGAAGGTGCGGTTGGAGCCGTCCTCCAGGTACAGGGTGACCGCCTGCGGCTGGGCATAGCCGCTCTGCGGCTGCTGGTAGCCCTGGTCGTAGCCGGGCTGCTGGTAGCCGCCCTGGTCATACCCCTGCTGCTGGTAGCCCTGGTCGTACGCGGGCTGCTGCTGGTAGCCCTGGTCGTAGCCGGGCTGCTGGTAGTTCTGCTGCCCGTAGCCCTGGTCGTATGCGGGCTGCTGCTGGTAGCCCTGGTCATACCCCTGCTGCTGGTAGCCCTGGTCGTATGCGGGCTGCTGCTGGTAGCCCTGGTCGTAGCCGGGCTGCTGGTAGTTCTGCTGCCCGTAGTTCTGGTCGTATGCAGGCTGCTGCTGGTAGTTCTGGTCGTAACCTTGCTGCTGGTCGTAGCCCTGCTGGCCGTAACCCTGGTCGTAGGCCGGCTGCTGGTAGTTCTGCTGGCCGTAGTTCTGGTCGTACCCGGGCTGCTGCTGCTGGCCGTAGTTCTGGTCGTACCCCGGCTGTTGCTGCTGCTGGTAGCCGCCCTGGTCGTACTGGCCGCCGTGCCGTCCCTGGTCGTATCCGGGATTGTTGCTCATCGAATCGGCTCCTGATTCTGCAGGTGGTCGCTGGGGTACAAGGTTCTGAGGGACTGCATCCGGATCCACGGTGCCGCGGGCCCGGAACTGGCCCGTGTGCAGGCCTGGTGACTGCTCGAAGTGCACGACCACGTCACCATAAGTCTGCCAGCCGTTGTCATGGATGTATTCGTCGAGGTGCTTCGAGAAGGCACGGATCGCGAGTTCGCGGTCCGCCTCGAAGGTCTCCTGATCGGTGGGGGAGACTGCGATGACGTACTTGTTGGGTACCAGGTACGCCCCGTCTCCGAGGGATTGCAGCTGATCCTCTGCCTCGCGCTGGAGAGCTGCCTCCACTTCCTGGGGGACCACCTTGCCGCCGAAGACACGGGCAAAGCCGTCGCCCACCGCGCCCTCGAGCTTGCGCTCGAACCGCTGCAGGATTCCCATGGAACGACTTCCCCCTTCCTCAGCGTGTCGTGATGCATGTACTGACCAATGATGATAGCCGCGATCCTGGCACGACGAAGTCAGCGTAACCCCATTGGTCCCAACTGTCCCTTTGGTAGCACGAATGTGTGCGGGCCGGCAAGGTCGGAGTGCCAGGTCGGGGTCCGATTTCGCCGGCCGCATCGCCTCGTGTTAATCTTCTCCGGTCGCTCGGGCGAGTGGCGGAATGGCAGACGCGCTGGCTTCAGGTGCCAGTGTCCTTCGGGACGTGGGGGTTCAAGTCCCCCTTCGCCCACACACGAGCAGTTCTATGAACTGCCGCACCCGAGGTCACGAACTCACAAGAGCTCGTGACCTCGGGTTTCGTCGTTTCTGGAGCGAGGTGGTGAGCGCGGTCGCCGTGTGGCGTCGGAAGTGGGGTTAGCGGGTGACTCCGGGTGTCAGGCCCGGAGGTCGGATAGCGATTCACCGGCTCGGCGCCTTGCGGCGGACCCGCGAGTGCGGGCTGAGGAGTGGCGGCACCCAACGCGAGTGCTGAGGCGCGGCGCTGGCCTATTTTTCAGGCTCGCTCGCCTGCCGTGCCCTACCTTCGGCAGATCTTCCGCCGATTGCGCGACAGTCGAGGCGGGAGTGGGTGCGCTGGCATCGTTGAGGCGTCTGTTCAACGAGCCATGATCGTCACGTCTTGGGTCGCAGTAGCTACCGCGACTCCGTCCTTGACGATCCACGCTGGCACCCAGTGCGGTCCGGGGAAGTCACTTGTCTCGCGGATCACGCGGCCGCGCTGGCGGATCTCACCCCGGAACGCATTCCGGCTTGCCGCTTCAGGGCCCGCGTTTCGCACCTTCCAATACACGCTGTATGGCTCTTGCACGCTGCATGACTCGACTCTGAACTCGAGGGTCCGTCCGATGGGCACCAGGTTTCCGTTCGCGCTCAAGGGGCGCGGTATCGCCCTCTGCCGTTCTTAGTTGGGGACATTCGGCCGACGACGTGAACGGTGTCGGCGGCAGTCAGACGTTCAGGAAATCCGAATTGCTGAGTTATGGTCAGTTCACCAGGCGCCATCTGATGCTCGTAGGTCAGCAGTACCGGTGGTGTCGCGGACGCGGAGAGAGAAGACGTTGAGGTGGCGCTGTTGGTGCCAAACCCGTCTCCGAACAGGACTCTCCACCTGTCGGGGCGCGCCCTAGTGGTCGTCCTCGTTGCGCGGCAGCGGCACGAGGCGATGCTGATCACCGCCCGCGGACGGCGGGAGGTGAAGCCAGGTGTCCGCCGTTTCCTCCGGGGTCCCGCCCTCGCAGGTCCCGCAGCTCGCACGTCCGGCTCGGTGCACCGGTGCCCAGCGGTAGGGCTGCTGTGAATGCAGCCAGGCGCGCACGTGGGGCGAGCCGCTGTAGGGGCGCAGCCCTGCTGAGTTGGTTGGCCAGCGGCGGGCCGGTGCCGCGAGTTCCGCGCCGTGCAGGTACACCCATCGTCCGATGCCGACGCCGATGAAGTGTTCCGGGTCTCCGAAGTAGGTGTCGTCGAGCTTGCCGATGAACGCCTTCGGCGTTCTGGACTTCGCGGAGGCGTCGGAGGAGATGCGCCCGTCGTGGTAGAACTTCACGCCCATGCCGCTGAGGGGTTCGATCACCGACGTGTAGTCGTCGTCATGGCGCACACGTAGGTTGTCGCCCCCGGCTCGGGCCCGTGCCACGCATTCGCGGTAGGCCGATTGCCAGAGCCGGATCGCCCGGTACATGCGCCTCGGCGAGCGTGTGTCGGCGGTGGCGGAGGCCGCGATCGAGACGGCGAGCTTCCACCGCGCGTATGGGCTTCCGGCGAGGGCGTGCTTCATCTCGGCGCGGCGCTCGTCGTTGCTGAGGTCGTTCTGTGGGACGAGGTGGTCGAGGAGCGCGGTGTAGGCGGCATCCATGCACTCCCAGTTGATCTGACCCATGCGGATCATGCCGATTCGCTCGCGGAGGTCGTGCCAGGGGCCTCGTGATCGGCAGGGTCGGGGCGCGGCTGTTCAATCCCCTTCAGCCCCCAGAGGCTTTCGCTGAGCGTGTTTCGACGCTCGTCGAGTCCCTCGGTCAGGGTGAGGTAGAGGAACCCTCCGTCGCTCGGTGCGAACCTGACCGAGACCTCGTCGGTGTCGCCGCTCTCGAGCGCTGCGATCACCTCCGGGCCGTTGACGGCCACCGCGCTGGGATGGAAAACGGTCACTCCCCCAACACGCATCGTCTTCCCAGCCAGCTCGACCGCGAGCTCGCGGGCCGGCCATTCCATGCGGAACGGCCCGGCGAGCAGCGCGCGCAGCTGCGGGCTGTCCTCGACGCAGTCGAGGGGCAGGGTGTAGCTGCGCGCGGAGGGAGAGGCGGCCAGGCCGCCATCGAGGAGGATGCGCGCGACCCTGAGGTCGGCCCGCTCCTTGTCCGTGAACTCGGAGGGGAGGGTGAAGTGGACGCCGCTGTGGCGCTGCAGGACGTCAAGGTCCTCGGCGATCTCCTCGAGGATGGCGGACTGCTCATCATCGCCACCAACCGGCTGGTTTGTGTTGAGGGCCATCAGCAACCCCTCCCCGGCGAGGTGCAGTTCGAACCGCGGCGCGGTCTTGATGCCGCGGGCCAGCGCGAAGACCTGCAGGACCTCGTAGGGCAGGCAGTCCGCGAGGTCGTAGGAGAGGCAGATCGTGCCGGTGTCGCCGGGCCCCATATCTCGCGGGTAGAGCAGCTGCACCGTCAGCTTGCCGTGGCAGAAGGCGAGATCGAGGGAGAAGCCCTCCGTGCCGTCACCAGCGTAGGAGACCTTCCCGTCGTGGGAGTTCGTCAGCTCGCCGTTCTCGTCGAGGATGCGCAGCTCGACCGTCATCCCGATCCCTGGTGCCTCGCTCACCGGGGACAGGAGCAGCTTTACGGGGGTCGTCTCGCTGGCGACGAGCTCGGGCCCGTCGACTCGGAAAGAGGAGAGCACCTCGGCGGGGAGCTCGACGACGTCTGCGGTTCCGAAGGCAATTGACCGCTGTAGTTGCCGCTCGAGGTCGGCGTGCTCGGGCCCGAAGGCTGCGCTGAAGGAAACCCGGATCGGGCTGGTGATGTGGGCGCGGTTGTGCCGGGGACGCAGGATCTGGGTGATCTGGTCCCCGTCGCGACGGAAGTCCAGGGTCCAGTCGGAGTCTACGGCATCGACGATGGAACCGAGGTCGCGAACACGCTGAGCGAGGTCGCGTTGCGGGTCGAGAAGGAGACTGGTCTCCTGCTGGTACAGCTTCGCGGCCTCCCTGAGGGAGTCGCGATTCCACCATCGATCGACGTCAGGGTTGTCGATGACGAGGTCGTCAAGTTCCTTGCGCCCGATGATGTTGATGATCGGCGCGTCGGGGTCGCCGGCGCTGAGGCCTTCGACGAAGGTCCGCTCGTCGGTGGTCAGGTTCCGAGGGACGACGAGGACCCATTCGAACGGGTTGTGTCGGAGTGCCGAGTTGTAGGACTTCGTGATCTGCCGTTGGCGGGTCTGCTTGAATCCGCCGGAGAAGCCCTCGGGGAAGTACTTCAGCTGGAATATCCGAGTCCGGTTGCCCTGGCGGATGACGATGTCTTTGCCGCCGTCGCCGCCGTCGCCGCCGCGGCCGTCGACGGCGTAGGCCTGGTCTGCGTCGGGGTACCGGCGGCAGATCAAGTTCTCTGCGACGCGATCGAAGTTCAGTTGCCCGATGGTGTCCCAGTTGATGCCGGTCAAGATCACCGAGCCCCTCCACAATTCACGAAGGCCTAATAGCCCCCTCCACCTCGGAGTCTATCGAGTTCCTTCGATGGTGGCTCGGACCTCAGTCAGGGGCGGAAGGAGCTCACTTCGGCCAGGGACTGGCCCGAACTCGACGGGCCAGCGGGTGACCCGGTGCGCGATGCCGGCGTCACACGTGAAGCCTCCAGCGAGCACATTTCTACTTCCTTTCACAGGTAGGAGGCGGCGATCTCCATGGCCCGCCCTGGCGCTCTCGACATGACAAGAGACCTGCTATAAATCCGCGGCCCGCGCGATGTGTGCGCGATCATGGACGCAGGCAGGTCGGCACTGATCCGTCTTCTCTTCTCGGCGCCCGGGGCGCGGACAGGCTGGGCATGAAGATCGTTACGTTGAGATTGAGCAACTTTCAGTCATTCGGCCCGGAACCCACGGCGATCGACCTATCTGATCTCACCTACGTGCTGGGACCGAACGGGTCGGGCAAGACGGCGGTTCTCGAGGCATTGTCCAGGCTCTTCAGCCCGATCCTGCCGCAACGCACTATCCGCCCTGCTGACTTCCACGCTCCTTACAGTTCTGCGGCCAACACCGACGACGTGCCGTCGACGTTGTGGCTCGAGGTTGATATCGCGCTACCGGAGAGCGGCGACGATGGGCAGCACGCGTCGGTACCTCCGAACTTTGCCCATATGCGGATCGCAACCGAGGACGACGTTCCGCAGGTGCGGGTGCGCCTGACCGCCACCCTCGCCCCGGATGGAGTGGTGGACGAGAAGATCGAGTACGTGCTGGAGTTCGACGAGTTGGGGAACCCGTGCAAGACCGAGTCGATGTCGCGCTACGACAGGGGCCACATCGAGGTGCACTACCTTCCGGCACGCCGCGACCCGAGCGACCATATCGCTTACACGACGTCGTCGTTGATCGGGCGGACGCTACGCGCCGCGGACTGGGCAGCGGAGCGTACCAAGCTCAGCAATCTCAGTGACGAGATCACCAAGACCCTGACCATGAACGCGGCAGTCGCGAGGATCGGCATCGATCTCTCCGCCGAATGGCAAGGGCTGCACAAGGGCTCCTTCTTCGCCGATCCGGCCATCGCGTTTGGCAGAGGCGAACTCGAAGGAGTATTGCGTCAGATCACCGTCGCGTTCAGCCCTTCCCACGACGGAGCAGCGTTGCCGTTCGAAAGGCTCTCTGACGGGCAGAAGTCGCTGCTGTACATCTCTCTGGTGCTGTCCTGGCAGGTGCTCGCGCGCCGCGTCCTCGCTGGCAAAGCGAGTTCGCTGGACCCGGACAAGCTGCGGCCGCCTGTGCACACTGTGATCGCTTTGGAAGAGCCTGAGAACAGCCTTGCCCCGCAGTACTTGGGCCGTATCATCCGTCAGCTACGCGGTGCGTGCGAAGAAGGCGACGTGCAGAGCGTGATCGCCACGCACGCGCCTGCACTACTGCGACGTGTCGACCCAGAGGCTATCCGCTTCTTGCGACTGAACAGCGAGCGGCAGAGTACGGTGCATCGCGTCGTGCTCCCCGACAGCAGCGAGGAGGCGTCCAAGTACGTGCACGAAGCCGTAAAGGCGTACCCCGAGCTGTACTTCTCCCGTCTCGTCGTATTGGGCGAGGGGGCCAGCGAGCAGGTCGTGATCCCGCGCGTTTTGGCCGCCGCTGGCATCGCTGAGGATGATGCGTCCGTGTCCGTCGTCCCGCTCGGCGGGCGACATGTGAACCATTTCTGGCGTCTCCTGAACGAACTCCACATCCCGCACGTCACATTGCTTGACCTGGACAGCGGCCGGTACCAGGGCGGGTGGGGCCGTGTACGAAACGCAGCGAACCAGATGAATAGGGTCAAGTCGACCTTCAAGCAGGAGCATATCGACAAGCTGCCGAGTTGGGACGCCGATCGAGACTTCCCTGAGTTCGCTGAAGGAAAGAACGCCGTCTTCGCGCTGGAAGGGAAAGGCGTGTTCTTCTCTGCGCCGGTCGATCTGGACCTGATGATGCTGAGCGCATTTCCGGATACGTACGACGTGAAACCGAGCGTGCCGGACGAGCAAGCGATCGTCGCGATCCTTGGGAAGAAGCACGTCAACCACCAGCGGCTCGAGAATGACGTGCTTGCCCTATTCGACGACTACCACGCAAAGTTCAACCTGAGCAGTAAACCGGCCACTCACTTGACGGCGCTTGCCTCTCTCGACGACGAGGCACTCAACGAGGGTCTGCCGGGCACGCTCCGTAGGCTTGTGGCACATGTGCAGGCCAGGCTGACGGAGCTGCCGGAATGATCGGCCCGGAAGACTGGACTCCCGCCGACGGCAAACAACTGGAACGCAACGCCCTAACGGCAGTAAAAGCCGATACCGGGAGCGTTGTGGTGGCTGCGGGACCGGGCGCGGGCAAGAGCGAGCTGCTAGCGCAGCGTGCGGACTTCCTCTTCCGCACCGGCGCGTGCCCCTACCCGCGCCGGATTCTCGCGGTGTCGTTCAAGGTCGATGCGGCGAGGAACCTGCGCGACCGAGTCCGCCTGCGTTCGGGCGCCCGCTACGCCGCAAGGTTCGACAGCTTCACGTTCCACGCGTTCGCGAAGCGAATCATCGACAACTACCGCCCCGCCTTGACGGGCCAAGACGCCCTGAACCCCGACTACCGGATCGACCAGACCACTCGGATCGAAGGCGAACAGATCACGTTCGCGGACATGGTGCCCCTCGCGCTCGACATCATCGAGAACAACCCCTACGCGCGCGGCGGAATCCGCCAGACCTACAGTCACGTGTTCTTCGACGAGTTCCAGGACGCTACTAGTGCCCAGTACGACCTCATCAAGGCCGCCTTCGGTGATTCGACTGCGCTTCTCACCGCAGTCGGGGATGTCAAACAACGTATCATGGCGTTCGCTGGCGCTCTGGATGGGATTCTGCAAACGTTCGCTGACGACTTTGACGCCATTTCTCTTCCGCTGTTCCAGAACTTCCGCTCCGATCCACGGCTACGGCGCATGCAGAACCGAATGATCGCTGACATGGACCCCGAGGCGACTAGTGACCTAGAGAGCCTTGCCGGCGACGACGGCGTTATCGACATCTGCGGATTTGACTCTGATGTGGAAGAGGCCGATTTTATCGCCGGTCTCGTGCAGGAACGCCTCGACGCCGGCACTCCGCGATCCGAGGTCGTGGTACTGATCAGGCAACAACCTCACCTTGTCGGTTCCAAGCTGTTCAACGCGCTCACCGCACGTGGCATCCCCTTTCGCAATGAGCAGAAAGAACAAGACCTCGCCGCTGAACCTGCTGCAGCGCTCCTCTTCAACTTCATCCGCGTGGTCGCCGACGATCGTCAGCCCGCCGCCTACGGAGACCTGATGCGCGTTGCCTCCCGATCAGACGCCTCCGAGGAGCCGCTCCGCTCCGACCGTCAACTCAAGAGGCTCCTCCAAGACGCCCGTGGAACGCTACGGGCTGCTCCGGAACTCGGCTCTGACATAGATTTCTGGCGGGGATGGACGGACAGGCTGATGGTCCTGGTGACCCGCCCGGTCCTGCTGGCGTTGTCGCCTGGATATGCACAAGGTTCCCGATTCGATGACGTTGTTGCACAGGCCTTGGACGCATTCGAGGCCGCCCTGAGTCTCGACGCAGCTCCGTCTCGTGCAATCCAGCACCTCTCGGACGTAGACGCCACTCGAATACTGACGATCCACAAGTGCAAAGGACTCGAGTTCGAACACGTCATCATCCTCGGCGTCGAGAACGAGACGTTCTGGGGCAAGCCCGACCGGGCCCTAGCGGAGTTCTTCGTCGGCGTCTCACGCGCGAAACACCGACTCACCCTCACCTGGGCAAAGCATCGAGAGCGCCCGCATGGGCACCGCGGGAGATGGGACACAGCCCGAACAGCGCACGAAATCTACCTGGACTACGCACTCGACGTGTAGGGCGAAACGGTCGATAGCGGCTGTTAAGGGCGAGCGATCGGCCGGGGGGAGTAGCCATCGCAGAATTGGTAGGGCGCTGACGGAGCGAACGGAGCAGTTCGATGAACTGCGGGGCCGGGTCACGCAGTCGTAAGAGTCGTGACCTGGGCGTCATTCATATCTGGATTGGTGAGGCGGATCGACAACGAATGCTGCTGCATCGATTCCGTCGGGTGCGATCGGCGAGGATTGCATACAGCGGCACTAGCGTGACCACCACTACTCCAGCACAGGCTGCTTAATGACCATCTTTGGGTGTACACTGCCCGACATGGATGCAGATGTGTTGCTCGGGTCCACCGAGACGAAGATTGTCGCCGCGCTCACGCGGCGCACCCTCGACGGCTACGCTGCCGTGGACCTGACGGACCTCATCGAGGACACCGCGGAGCCCCGGACGACGGTGCGCCGCGCTGTCGAGGATCTCGCAGACCGCGGTGAGGTTGAACTGGTGCGCGCCGGCCGGCGCGCGATCAGCGTCAAGCTGGCTGCCAGGCCCGCGGTCCTCACCGGCCTCGAGCATCTCGTCGTAGCACGGCAGGGGCCGCGCTACGCCGGGCCTTTCCACCGCACTGCCGGCCCTTACGGCGTATGCCCGTGGCTCGCCGGCGACTACACCGACCACCCCGAACTGGTGGTGCACGCCGACCTGGAGCTGCCGGGTGAGCAATACCCGAACCACACTCTCCCCCTGGGGCACGCGCGGATCCTCGCCGACCATATCGAGCGGATTCTCATCCCACTGTGGTCGGTCGAACCCGCGCTGCAGGGCGCATACCGCGTGGGTCATTCCGACCGGGCCCGCGCACTATGCCGGTGGGCGCAGAGCGCGATCGGGGACTTGCCCGCCCCCCACTTCGTCCTCCGGCAGGCCGCGGGGTGGGCAGAGCGGGGCGGTCACCACTCCATCGGAATGAAGGCTGAGCAGCGTGTCGCGCTCGACCTCAAGATCGCCGCAGCACACCTGACCAGGTGGGCGGAGGAGCTTCACGAGCTCACGAGAGCCACGCATGTTCGTGACGACGAGGCCCGTGAAGTCTTCCAGCTGCGCGGCCAGCTGCTGCGCGCCATCGACGGCGACGACGATCCCTTGTACCAGGAACACCTCGTCGAGCAGATTCGCATCCACGAGGGCAGGCTCGCCGCCGCCCGCGAGGGCCTGGTCTTCGCCTCCGAGCGGACCTCCGGATTCGGCGGGCCCGCCGACGACGTCGGCAACGCCGGCGAGGCGCTCCTCTCAGGTCTTTTCGACCGGGTCGCCCAGAATCTCACTGAGGTCGCTACCGACTTCCAGCCCCGCGCAACTACTTGAACTCTCCGCGCGCTACTACGGTCCTGGGCTTGTAGGGCTGACTATCAGAGTTGAGACGCGGTTTTCGAGCGGCCCAGTGACCTATTCGGGTCAGGCCCTTGCGATCGCCCCAGCTGCGTCCCCCCTGGCACACTCAGAGCATGGACGACGTTCTGACTGAGGATGCCCTCGCAGGTATTCGTGCACGTTTTCTCCCCGGGGCGTACCCGATGTTAGACATCCAGCCTGGGTGGTACCCGATCGTTGTTGACCTCGATCGAGAGCTCAATTCGATCGATCCGGAGTATCAGTTGGTGCAGGTCAAGGAGAAGTTCGGTGGTCTGCGCTACTACGTGGAGTTTGCGCCCGACAGGCCGCGTCCCGGGTTTGATGCCCTGATTCGGGCGGCGGAGCTGCGGTCGGAGCGAACATGTGAGGTATGCGGCGCTGAAGGGGGGCCGGCGCATCGGGGGAGCTGGGTTCGGACGCTCTGTGCTGCCGACGCGGCGGCGGACGATTTCGTCCCGGATGCGGACATCGTGGACTGATCCGCGAAGCCGGGGGTGCTCATCTGTCGGTCGCGGCGCCGATCTGTTCCAAGGGCACGGTGACCTCGTGATCGCCGTAGGTGAGGGTGATGCCGACCTCGCGGACACCAGCAGCGGCGGGGTGGACCTGTAGCGCCGCCAGAACGTCGGTGACTTCGGCGGTGCCGGTTGCGGCCACGAGGGTAGCTACTGCGCCGCGGAGAGTTTCGATGGCGCCGCGGTGACGCTCGTCGATCACCTGCTGTTCAGCGAGGATCGCGTCGACGTGCGCACGAAGCTCTGGATCGGACGGTATCCGGTCGAGGCGCTCATTGCCGGACCTGAGTCTGGCTGATCGGTTGGGCCTGGTCATGTGTGGAGTATCCACCCTGGGGCGCGGATCGGGGTGGACAAGTCTGACGGAATCACAGGATCATCGACACCGTGACAGACGATGCTGCGACCCCACTGGACGCTGGTGGCAACGTGCTTGACGAGATCGTCGGGCCGTTCTGGGATGCTGACAGTGCCGCCGCCTACCTGTCGCTGCGCGCGGACGAACTCGCCAGGAAGATCGAATCGGATCAGATCATCTGGGTGCCCCTCGCGAGCGGCACGCGGGTGTTCCCCGCCTGGCAGTTCGCCGCCGATCGCGAAGCTCAGGACAGGCTGCTGATCGTGTGGAAGGCGCTGCGAGCGGACGCAGATCCCTGGACCGCCGCGGTCTGGATGTGCTCGCCGGCGCGCGACCTCGACGGACAGTCGGTCCTCGACTACCTGGTAGGCGATCCATCGGATCCCCATCGTCTCGCGACGGTGATGGACCTTGTCGCCGTGGATACCGCAGGATGGCGGCAATAGGCGTGGCCGGCGGACAGGTTCAGGAGCCTACTGAGGGCGGGAGTTATGAAGGGCACCCTCGCCACGGAGGGCGATACCTGGTGCGCTCACGCAGCGCGGGCACGGATGTGTGGGCCGCTCTCGAGGTCGACGGAAAGTTGTACTGCTACCTCCCCGCGTCGGGGAGCTTCCATTTCAATCGGGGCCTCACGGCTGACTGGATATGGGACCGCGAACTGGATTACCAGCCAATCACCACCGCGCAGGTTCGCGATTGGACCGCCGCCGGCGCGGTCGGCGCGCTCGATCCGGTCGAACACAGCGCCGTTCTCCGTTCATTGCTTGAGGCGCGCTTGCTGACCGACGGCGCACTCAATTTCGTCGTCGAATCCGATTGACGTGCCGAGGCTTTCGTGGTGCCTCGACGCGAAGCCGTCGGCCTCCAGCCTCTCGGTTTCCGCCATCGTTGAGATCCCCAGTTTGTCTCGGTGCAGAACCAGTACGTTTAGATTCCGTTCTGCGGCACCGTCGTGGTCGTTCACTCGCTGGAATACGAGCGAGTGCGCGAGGAGATCGTCATAGTCATCGTTGCGGATTGATCAAGACGTCGGGCAACGATTCCGTCGAACGTGCTCGCCGCCAGCAGGAGCTACAGCCGTCGATGCGGCGCCCCGTGCTCCCCACGGTCGCGCGACCGCTCCAGACCGTCGCGTCGATTTCGATGAGCTGGACGGGCGCCCGGGTGGCAGCGGTGGCTATCGACCACGCTTCGGGTTCATGCACGACGCTTCTCGATCACCACAGCCCAAGACCACCGGCGCTCCAAATACGACCAGCCCTTCAGTTTGGACGTCGGGTGTCGGACTGGCATCTCTGCCACTCCGCCGTTGCGACCGTTGATCCAGAGCTGGATCTCGGCCCCACGTCGACCAGTCGCCATAGATGAGCAGGCAAGTTTCCGCCACGTAGTCAGCGTCGGCGTGGCGATAGCTGCGGACCCGTACGGCCTGCTCGCCGGCCTCCGAGATTCGCAACGCCCATGAACGGCCATCCACGGATTCCCACGAGCTTTATCTGCGGCTCCGCGACTGCGGCTCTACTGGAGAGCAACATTCTTGACCGGGCATCGGCGAGGCGCCCGGAGTACCTGAGAGCAGTTACCGCACATAGATCGAACGGACTTACCACCGCTGACTCCAGGAGACTCGACTGGCTTGGTCGACGGCCATCGAATACGTGGCGATCACCGGCATAGCAGCGCTGCGGCGTGACGCCGCAACTGTCACCGGTGCCCAGTCCAAGGAGCTCAGGCTCCTGGTCCGCCTTGGCTGAAGTGAACCTCGTAGATCAGCTCAACCGGCCAAGTGCCGCTCGAAGAGTGGCGGGTGCGGCCAGGTAAGAGCTTGCCGAGATCTGTCGAGATCCAAAGGCGTGAAATCGGTTCGCCTCGGTGGAGTCGCGCGCGGCCGCTGAGTACAGGATTCGTTCGAATAGATTGAGTCGTCTTCCGCTGGCGTACCCCTGCATGAGATGTGTATGCATCTTGGTCCCTGCCGATCGTCGTCGCTCGTATGTGCGCAGAGCTGCATCGATGGACTCGTAGCCGTCGAGGGTCCGCTTAGATGCTACATTTCCAATGCTGTCCGCAAGCCACTGCGCGCTAAGTAGAGCCCAGGCACATCCGATGCCCCAGAGAGGGTCGTTAGCACCAACAGCGTCTCCGATAAGCGCTGCTCCTGAGCGTGCCGCATCACGGTAGTAGAGAGGATAGTCGACAGTACCAATGATCTTGCCAGCGATGTTTTCGCGACCAACGCGAGGCGCGCCCGGAAGCCGATTAACGAAGTCAAGATAGGCCGCAGTACGGTCGTTCTCGAAATCCTTGTACTTGGACTTTTCCGGAATCACTGCCAAGACGCTAAGGTCGCCGTCGTTAGGCATTAGGTACGCGACGTCAGGGTCAAGGAACCAAGAAAGGGTCCGGTCGTCATCCGGACGCTCGATGTTACTGAGGTAAGCAAAGTAGCTAAACCGACCGTTTTCGACGATGCGGGTCGGGCTGCCTAGGCATTCGGCGATCTTCGAGTGCTTGCCATCTGCGCCGACGATTAGGTCTGCTTGCAGGACTACCTCTTCGCCATGACTCTTTCGGCAGACGAGCCCTTTGGCTCTTCCGTGCTCGAACACAACGGACTGAGTTTTCAGACCCAGGTGCAGGTCAACGTTGGGGTGGGCCGCGGCGTGTTTCCGAACAATAGGGTCCAGTGTTTCCCGGCGAATGTTATAGCTGGCGTTCAGACCGTGCTTTACAGGATTATCCGGGCTAATCCAGCCCCAGCGCGTCCAGTATTTGGGCACGGTTTCGACCATGCCGGCCCTTAGCAGTTCATCCGTGACCCCGATTCGATCGAGTACGGGGGAGCCGCAGCCATGAATGTGGTGCGTGCATAGGACCTTGTACGAGTCAGACGAGCTCCTAGCCTCGACCAACGCGACTCGATTACCTTGCTCAGCGAGAAGGATAGCGGCTGCGCATCCCGCAATACTTGCTCCGTTGATGATGATGTCGTAGCGGTCCATGGTGTGTGTGAGCCTTTCAGTTGCCGCCGATATATGCATAATCGGCCTCGGTGATTACGCGGGTGTCTCCATTGTTCTCAAAGTCAGGACCGACGTTCGTCGCGCCAATTATCGCCATTCCATTTAGGTGTTCACCAAGGGCCATGAACACCCGAAACTCCTCAATGGGTACGTCCTTCACGGCTTTGCGAAGGCGAGTCCAGTGATCGCGATACGCGTCGCGCACAGCAGCGGTCAACTCCGGATTATCGGCTGCCGCGAACGCCTGCAACTTCAGGACAAGTGGCGAACGATCTTGGACCAGCTTCTTGTAGTGGCGGCCCATAGCGACTAGGCCTGCTGTGCCAGTGGCGCCCTCGGCAGCGGCAACCATGCCGTCTGTCAGGTCAGACATGACGGACTGGAACGCCTCGGCGAACAGTCCTGCCTTCCCAGCGAAACTCTTGTAGACGTACGGCGTCGACACTCCAGCTTCGCTTGCGATGGCCTCTATCGAGGCACCGGCGTAGCCATCACGCGCGAAGTGGACAGCCGCAATCGTGCGCAACTGCAACAATCGTGCCTGCCTGGACATCCGTGAGCCAGTCTTCATGTACACACCGTCCTCGTCTAGACCTTCGTCGCGCCGACGGTCCGTCAGACCGCCGGCACACTGTAAGTTACTACTCACTTCACAGCAGCGCCAGCTAACTCTCCAACTGGCCTATTGTCCCAGGTCAGCACTGTTACGAGGTTGTGAACATAAGTATACGTTCTATGACCATCGCTTGCGGAGGAGCAAGTGGAGCCCTACTGTCGGCGTGTGGGCGCCAACCAGCCCGCGACATATCGGGAGGTTCTCGCGCAGGCGAGGGCCATCGCAGAGAGGTGCAGACCGTGACCGCAGCAGATATCACGCCTGTTGAGATCGACAAGAAGTTGCGCGAGATCGTCGTCGATGTATTTGAGATCGGCGATCCACAGTCGCTCACCCTGACGAGTAGCTTCGTCGATGACCACGAAGGCGACTCTCTGGGCATGATCGAGATCGCATCTCGGGTCGAGGCGGATCTCGCAATTGTCATTCCGACAGAGCGTCTTGAATCCGTCGACAACCTCGGGGACCTGATCCGCGTTGTGGTCGGCAACTGAGGTGAGCCGTCGGCACCGAGTCCTTGTTACCGGAATCGGCACCGTCTCGCCTGCGGGAGCGCACGCGGGGCGCGCGTTCGGGCAAGTTCTGCAAGCGAATCGGTCTTACACCGGGCCAATCAAGTCCGTTGACGTGCGAGATCTGAAGGACCAGTGCGGAGGCGAAGTTACCGTGGCACTGCCCGTCCTCAGGTCGAACAGGGGCGGCCGCGCGTCGACCCTTGCCGCCTACGCCGCGGAAATCGCGATCAACGATGCCCGACTTGACGACGCGCCTCAACGGCGGGTCGCTGTCGCGGTCGGTACTACCAACGGTGAGTCGGCCAGCATTGAGGATTGGGCTCGTCGCGAGGGTCAGGACTCAAGATCCAAACAGGATTGCCATATGCAGCCGTCGGGCTCCGGTCTCGAGCCGCATAGCCTGACTGCGTCCGTCATCGATCATCTACGACTTCAAAGCGTCGAGTCTCAGACATTTGCCACTGCGTGCGCAGCTGGCAATTACGCGATCATGTATGGAGCCGAGTTGATTGCGCACGGAGACGCCCAGGTGGCAGTTGTCGGCGGAGCCGACGCCTACAATCGTTGGGGCCATGTAGGATTCGCTCGCCTCGGCGCGGTCGCGGCGAGCGAGTGCAGGCCGTTCGACGCGCATCGGGACGGCATGCTTCCATCGGAAGGCGCCGCATTTCTGGTGTTGGAGTCCGAGCAATCGGCGCGTAAGAGGTCTGCGCGTGTTTACGCCGAACTTCGTGGATCGGCATTGACTTGTGACGCTAAGCATCCAACGGCTCCGGACCAGGCGGGGGTCGTCCGCTGTGCTGAGCTCGCACTCGAACGCGCGCGGCTCGATCCGTCCGAACTGGACTACATCTCGGCTCATGGAACCGGCACTCACGCAAATGATCTCACTGAAGCGGGAGCTATGGCGCTGGTGCTCGCTGCATCAGGTAGAGCAACGCCGATTAGCTCGGTCAAGTCTAGCCTCGGCCACATGATGGGCGCAGCGAGCGCTATCGGGGCGGCCGCCAGCTGTCTCAGCATCTCGGGGCAATTCGTGCCCCCCACGGTTCATCTTCGCCACGTAGACCCCGAGTTGGAACACGCTTCTCTTGACTTCCCGCGCAAGGCGCGGCCGGGACGGGTAAAAGCTGCGATGAATAACGGATTCGCCTTCGGCGGAAACAATGCAATAACTGTCTTCGGAGAGTACTCATGAACAACGAAGACGCGCTGATCGTCGACTATGTCTCGGCAAATCGGCCAATTGCCGGGTTCCGGGCAGAGTCAGAACAAATGGCGGCTATGCCAAAAGGCACTAAACATCTTGATCAATTGTCGAAACTCGCCATTGGCGCAGGCATGGAGGCATCGGCAGCGCGGCCAGAGTTGGCTGACCGGAGAACAGCTGTTATAACGGCAACCTCCGGAAGTCTACAGAGCGCAGTCGACTACTACGTTCGCAGCGTCGACAATGGGGCATCGACGGTGAGCCCACGAGGCTTTCCATCAACTGTACTCAATTGCGCATCCAGTCAGATCGCACTCCACATAAAGTGCGAAGGCCCCAATGCGACGCTAACCTCCGGCAATACATCTCTCGCCGCCGCGCTTCGATACGCGCGCCTACTCTTCCGTAGCGACCTCGCTGATCGGGCGCTTGTTGTCGGAGCCGAAGAGAAGACCGTATCGCGCGTACACGAGAGACTCGCGCGGGGAGCTCTCGCTGAAGAGACAGACCTAGGCGAGGGCGGGATCGCCCTAGTTGTGCGTCCCAACGACGGGAAATTCGAGGCGGGCGCCAAAGCACCGTTGCGCGTGCTAGCAGCGGCACGAATCGCTGGAGGGGCAAAAGCCGGAGTATCCCTAACGGAGGCGATCGAACGTGCGCTCGACGAGGGAGGCTTGGAAGCCAGCACGGTCAACGAAGTCCGCACCACCTGCGACTTCAGACCGGATCTTCGCGACATAGAAAGACAGGTTGTCGAATCCGCGCTGGCCAGGACGAACGCTGAAGTTATTCCGCTGAGCCCTTCGATCGGAGATTTGGGGGCCGCGACATCAATGACTCGGATCAGTGAAATCGCGACTGCGGTCCTAGGAACCGTCTGTCTAATAACGTCAATTGAAAGCGATGGCTCGGCCGGCGCTGTTGTCGTCGCGGTCGGCACTAGCGATATTGAGGAAGGGTGATGGTATGACCGATATTGGATTTGAGACGACGATCTGGCGCCATTGGACCGCGCTCTGGAACGGGGAAATCGATCAGGCCGATCCCGAATCATTTATTGCAGACGAGACCCGGGTCCATCTACCCAAGTTCGGTATGCCCCCCGAGCACACGCTCGCTACACGGTCGTCAGTAGTCAACTGGATTAATGGCTTCCGGAGCTTCTACGCGCCAGACGCGAGGTTTGCCGCAGAACTTGGTCCATGGTTGATCGACGAATACGTAATTGCGCGGTGGAAATTCACAGGCACGTGGATATCTGGCGCGCCAGCAGGGGCACTCGCGGCGTCAGGGACGGCGGTGGCAATCTCAGGCGTCGACATTCTCCGCATCGACAACAGCAAGCGGATCGCAGAGTACTGGCTCACGGACGACCAGCTCGATCTATATAGCCAGCTCGCCGCTCCTGTTCCCGTCGGACAGAGGAACGAAGTATGAGACCAGTCGCCGTAATTACCGGTTCATCGAGAGGCCTTGGTGCAGCGCTGATGGTCTCGTTCGCCCAGGCGGGTTATGACGTTGCCGGGTGCTACCGGACGCATCCAGCGGGCACAGACCGGGTACGGCTAGCCGTCGAGGATACCGGCGCGCGGTACCTAGGTGAGGTGTGTGACATAGGAGACGTGAAGGATGTTAAGCGCTTCTTTGCTACCGTAATCGACACCCTCGGCGCGCCAAGTGTAGTCATCGCAAATGCAGGGATCACTGAAGATACGCCCATAGCACTCATGTCCGACGACCAATGGCAGCGAGTGATCGATACCAACCTTACGGGATCATTTTACGTGATGCGCGAGGCTGCCGCTGTCATGAGACGGCAGCGGCAGGGCGCAATCATCGCGATGTCCTCGGTAGCCGGGATGCGCGGCCAGGTGGGACAGGCGAATTACGCGGCAGCGAAGTCGGGACTGATTGCCGTTACGAAGACGCTTTCACTCGAGGTTGCCCGTCAGGGAATCCGGGTCAATTCGATCCTGCCCGGCTATATCGCGAGTGACATGACACAGGCAATGCCCGAGAAGACACGAGACAGAGCGATGAGCTCAATTCCACTCCGGAGGTTCGGAAAACCCGAGGAGGTTGCTGGAATGGCTCTCTATCTCGCCTCAGACGCAGCGGCGTACGTAACCGGACAATCATTTGTCATTGATGGCGGGCTGACAGCGTGAATAGAACATTCGGAGAAGCGGTGCAACTCCCAGGCAACGTTACGACGCTACTCGATAACAGGGGGCTTACCGAGGGGGAACTATATTTCGCGCTAGGAATTCAGATCGACGAAGCATCGGCCACGGGAGGTATCGCCTCAATTCCTGTGTCTGGAAACACGCAGCCATACGGACTGCTTCACGGCGGCGCAAGTATTGCCCTAGCAGAGACGATTGCTTCGCTATGTGCCATGCTTTCATGCCGACAGGATCAAATTGCGGTTGGTACACGTGTTGAAGCTAGCCATATCCGGCCGGCCAGGCGGGGTCGAGCAACCGCGCGGGCGGTAATGGTAGCGCGTACAGAGAGCCTGAGACAATATAAGGTAACCGTCTCTGACGATAGTAGACACATACTATCCGAGGTCGACATCGAATGCCGAGTTCTCGACGCCCGGAAGCCTAAGGGGATTTGACATGCAACAGATCTGCGTTGTCGGTAGCGCTGTTCACCTACCTGCCGGGACAGAGACGGTAGACCATGCGATTGAGCAAAAGATGATTACCCGGACCGAGGCCGGCGGGCTTGGAGTCGAGCGCGTGCATATCGCGGGGAAGGAAGAGAACGCGCCAAACCTCGCGGTACGCGCAGTCAAAGAATCGCTTAGGTCCGCCGCTGTGGAGCCTCGGTCCGTTAGCTTCTTCGGGTACGGCCACACCTATTACCAAGGCCATGACTTCTGGTCGCCGGCGCACTACGTCGCGCGGCAAACGGACATGCTGAATGCGACCCCGGTGTCAATAAATCAAATGTGCAATGGCGGTGCAGCCGGACTATCCATCGCCAGCTCCCACTTACGAGCGACTCAAGACAAGGGAGCCGCGGTGGTAGCCACATCCGACGTCTTCAAATCGCCGGGATTCAACAGATGGTCGGGCGATTACGATACCGCATACGGGGACGGTGCCACAGCTACAGTACTCGCGAATTTCACCCCGAGCGCACCACACCTTCAGCTCCTGGCGTGCCAATCCACCTCCTCCTCACGGTTCGAGGCAATGTATAGAGGCGAAGACCAATTTATGGCAGTGCCGCACGAGCGGCGCAAGGCTATCGATATCAAGGCGACAAAGAGAGCATTCTTTCGAGCCGAAGGCGGTGCAGCGGCATTTCGTGAGGAAGCAACACTAGCCATTTCGAGGCTATTTATTCGAGCACTCGGGCAGGCGCGGGTTCGATGCGACGAACTGTCATATGTCCTGTTGCCGCGCCTGAGTCCGAAAGTGCTTGATCTGATGTACGCGCCTTTGCTTGACGGCACTGAGGCTATCTGCCTGAGATCAGATACTGGGCACCTAGGCGCTGGCGACTTCCTCGCAAATCTCGATTACGCGGTGCACGACGACTCCCTTAAGGTTGGCGGCACTGTCGCGGTCATCGGCGGCGGAGGAGGATTTACTTGGACGGCAGCGGTATTCAGAAAAGCGGAGGGGAGAAGCCGTGACCTCGTCAAGCGTACTTAGAACCGGGATGCCGATAGGAGCGTCGATCCGCCGGACCTCAGTTGGTCGGATGGAAATCGGGTTCCCCTCGGCGGCGGCCCCCTATGAGTCGCACTTTCCAGGTTACCCCGTCATCCCGGCGGTAAGCCTTCTTGCGGCGGTAGTGACGGCAGTACAAGCCGACCTGCCTTCTCATTCGCATCTCTCGGAGCTCGGCCCTACTGTCTTCAGGGCACCTGTGATCCCAGGTGCAGTCCTTAATGCTTCTGTTAACACCGACCCAGTCAACGAGTGGACGGACTTCCGACTCCAGACGGGCGTAAACAGTCGATCCGTGGTCCGTGGAACGCTCAAGATTGCGGAGAGGTCGCGCCTATCGGCCTTGGAGGAACCGCAGCAGGCTGGTTCCGCCAATGCGACGCCCTCCAATGCCATCTATAGTCGACTCCCGCACCGCCCACCGATGTTGCTCATTTCGGCGTGGTCCGAAGAGGCCGAAATAACGACCGATACTGTTCCCGTCGTCGGATCTCCTTCAGAGGTACGACTACTTATGCTTGAGGCTTGGGCGCAGGCGGCATGTCTACAACTGAACACAGAGAAGGGCAGTCTTCCGGTAATTGCATCAATCGAGTTCGCCCGGTGGACTGCGCCGACGGATTCCGGTAGCCGCGAGCAGCAGTGGCGTCACCAGATAGAGGACGCAAGGGACCTCCCGAGCACAGGAATGAAGCGAGTTGAAGGCCGAGTAGAACTCGCCGGACGAAGCATATTAGAGGCTGCGGTGGTCGTTGCTGCTCGGCCGGTCATCTAGCACTCAACCAGCCGTTGCTAGCAGACAGAATTCACCCAAAATTGTCACAGGAGGCCATCAATGCCCGATATCCTTCAGCCTTGCCCAGTACAAGGCTTGATCACGGATCTTGAAATGCAACGGCAGTATATCAGTGAACTGATGCGCTGGCACTTCTCAGAAAGTACAGGGTCTCCGTTCTGGCTCTCAAAGAGAGACAGCCTGGGATTTGACCCCATCGCTGACGTACATACTTTCAGTGATCTGACGCAGTTCCCAAATATCGTCGATGAGCTCCGCGGAGTGGCTGTGGAGGATCTGGTGCCGGCGGGCCTTAGGGACGCGGACGTTGCGGCCGTTCTCGAGTCAGGAGGTACGACGGGGGCGCCTAAGCGGTTCCTAATGTTTGAGGAATGGTTTGGCGCGTACTTCGGATGGGCTGGTATGCGGTCACCGTCAGGACTCGCCGGAAGCGGTGCAAACCTCCTCGCCACTACTCCGACTGGTCCACATATGATCGGTGAAGTAACTGTCCGTCAGGCGAAGTCAATGGGGGGAAGGAGGTTTACGATCGATATCGATCCGCGGTGGGTGAAGAAGCTTCTTGCAAACGGTGAGAAGGCTCAGGCGGACGCGTATGTTGAACACTTGGTCGACCAAACGGCCGATATCTTGGAAAGCCAGACCATCGGCGCAATCCAGACAATTCCGGTTATTCTCGAACGGCTCGCAGAGCGCCCCAAGCTCGTCGAGAAGATTCGCGAGGACGTGAAGCGAATCGCATGGGGCGGCGCGCATATGGACGCCGATACGCGCGACTTCTTGAAGACTGAAGTCTTTCCAGGTATTCCGATCGTGGGTGGCTATGGAAGTACGACGATTATGAGTGTAGCGGTGGAGTGTGGAGCACCTCGGAGCGATGGACTGGCACAGTTCGAGCCGTTTAGCCCTTACGTCTTTTTTGATATCGTTGATGAGCTTGGCAACGTAGTGCCGGTAGGCGAACGGGGCCAGGTGCGTATGAATCATGTTACAAAGTACGCCTTCGTGCCAAACAACCTTGAACGCGACACCGCAATCAGGGCGCCTATGAGTGACGAAAGACTTGTGGGTTCGGCCGCGGTTGATGTTCGACCAATTTCTGAGTTTCAAGGGATTGCCGTCAATGAGGGTGTTTACTGATGACGAACGCCACGATCATCCGTCCGTTCGGTCCGGACTATGGTCCGACTGAAACGCGCAACTCCATTCTACTTGACTCGGGCAGGTCGGGTGAACCGTCTGAGGTCTATACTGTTCCGGCGCTTGTAGCACGCGCAATGATCAATCGTGTGGCCGGAGCGCTGCCTATTCGGACTACCGCGGCGCTTGAGCAGATGGGTGTCGCCGCGGAACTGTTCGCTGATTCGACTGTCGATGGCGTTGATTTTGAAGGGTACCTAGGCGAGCTCGAGGAATTCTGTGGCCTTTCTTCCTCGGTAGCCCGCAGGTCTGCCGAAGGCATCGTAAGGGCGCTGCGCGAAGCAGGTCAGGTGCTCGAGGCCGAGCGACCAAGGGGAGCAGAGCTGTATGGAGCAACCTTGGACGCAGGCGGTGGGGGTGCAGTATGGTCACGCAGAGGCCGCTCCCTCGCGGTGATTGCCCCTGGGAACACGCCGGGCGCCCATAGTCTTTGGCCTATCGCTCTGGCGTACGGATACGGGGTTGTGGTTCGTCCTTCCGTCAAGGATCCGTTCACTCCTTACCGCTTGGTTAAGTGCTTGGCGAACGCCGGATTTGACGATCAGATCTCCTACATTCCTACAAGCCACGAGACTGTGGATTCGATCGTCGAATGCGCTGACTTTACGCTGCTTTACGGAGGGAGCGACGTCGTAGCCAAGTACGCCAACAGCCCTAAAGTTGTTACGCAGGGCCCAGGACAATCGAAGATTGTTGTAGATTGCTTGGCGCAAGCGCTTGAGCATTTGGATTTGATAGTCGAATCAATCACTGATCACAATGGCGCGGCGTGCACGTGCGCAACGAGCGTTTTGACCCTATCTGGTGATCACGAGGAGATTGCGAAAGCGATCGCAACGCGAATTATGGAGACCGAGTCGGATCGGCCCGTAATTCGATTGCCTGACGGTCGAGCGGCTGCGCTTCGGGCAGCGGTGCTTGCTGCAGCTGGTCCCTCAAGAAACTATATCAACGCGGAAATCGCTGATGCCGATGGCAGCGGCTACTCGACCGTTCGACCTGCGGTGTTCTCGGTCGATTCTGACGTTAATACTCGGATAAATAGCGAATTTGGCTTCCCCTGCGTGTGGGTGGCGTCAGTGGCAGATGATGAGCTCCAGCGTGCGATATCGACTTCCCTGGTGCTTACGACAATGAGTACGGACAAGAGAATCGTCGATTTCGCTTCCGCTGATCCTACGGTGCGGAACATTTATGTGGGGCGACAGAAGACAACGTGGATGAGTCCGGTTGTTCCGCACGACGGGTACTTGTCGGAGCATTTGATGTTCTCGAAAGGGGCGATCAGTTGTTAGAAGGACGCCTCGAACCGCGTGTTGGTTCGCGATATGCCTATCCAAGACAGATGACAGGAACGAGGTTCCGAAGTGAGCGTAGCTCGCCCCTCCTCTGGTGACGTGGTGAAAAGATTCCATTACCGCCGGCGCACCTACGAGGCTATTGTATTTGTGGTCGTGTGTTCAGCTTTCGTCCTCACAAGCCTCGATATGATGGTCGTGAACGTAGCGTTCCCTGATTTGCTCCGAGAGTTTAAGGGGACTTCGACAGGGACATTGAGCTGGACGCTGAATGCTTACACGGTAGTTTACGCTGCTCTAATCATCCCAGCGGGACGCCTTGCTGACCGTTTTGGACGCAAGCTCGTCTTTTTGGCGGGGCTTGGCGTATTTACTTTAGGTAGCGCTCTCTGTAGCGCTGCACCAGGTATCGAGGCGTTGATCTTCGCAAGGGTGGTGCAGGCTGTAGGGGCAGCATTCTTGACTCCGTCATCGATGGGCCTCCTCCTACAGGTGTTCACCCGCAAGGAACACCCACGCGTTGTGGCTAGCTGGTCGGCAGCTGGTGGGCTTGCTGCGGCGCTCGCGCCAGTTGTAGGTGGGCTGTTGGTGCAATTCGACTGGCGTTTGATATTCCTAATTAATGTTCCTATAGGAATTGCAGCCCTCGCTGTCGGAGTTCGGTACTTACCTCAGAGGCCGACGCGGCACGATAGAGCGCATCAGAATGTTCTCCCGGTAGTGGCCGTGATCGCGAGCTCTGGAGGACTAATTGGCGCGTTGGTCATCGGCAACGACGCGAATGACTCCGCCGTTCGGTGGTGCTTGCTCGGTGTGGCCGGCATCTTCGGCGTGTATCTAGTCATGGATACTAGAAATGCCGCAGACCCATTGCTTTCTCGGGTACTTGTCAGTAACAAGGCGTTTAATGCCGTTAATGCCGCAGGCTTCTTCTACAGTGTTGCATTCGGAATAATGATGCTCTCGATCGTCATGTACGCGCAGGATGTCCGCGGATTTTCACCTCTCCAGACAGGTTTAGCGATTGCGCCCGGTACGCTCCTCATGCCGATTGCTGCCCGTATGACTCCGGCTATCATTAGTAGGCTCGGCGCCGCGCGTACAGGAGCTGGCTCTTGTCTTCTCCTCGGTGCTGGCATGTGCTGGTGGACGATTACCGTCTCAACCCATTGGCCGTACGCGGTGGCAATGATGCCAGGTTCAGTTCTCGCGTCGATAGGTACCATCTGCGGCATGATTACGCTTGCAGGTAGTGTCGCCTCGGTTTCCCCTAAGAACCTCTATTCGTCAGGATCCGCGATTCACACAATGGTGAAACAACTTGGCATTGCTCTCGGGGTGGCCGGACTTGTCGCCTGCACGCAACAGGTCCGTGGTTTAGATACAGGCCTCCGGGGCGGTTGGATAATCGGGGTTGCGAGCGCAGTTGTCGCGAGCATCATATTACTCTCGCTCGATCGCAGCGAGCGGAGGCCTACTACAAACGGAGGAAGAGCATGACGAGTGTCCGTGAAGTAAGCGTGACAGAGGCAGAACAAGTCTGGACGCAGTGGCTATCAATGTGGAATGAGGAGCCGAGCGTGGCGAGGAGGATCGTGTCTACAGAGCGATTCTCCTTACACCTCCCTGACGCGACTGCCACCATCGATCCGTCACTTATTCGTGGCGGGATAGACCTAGAGGACTGGGTCAGGTCATTCTCCGCTCGGTTCGACAACCTGCGGTACCAGACCGACTTCGGTCCACTGATTGATGGCGACCGGTTCGCGTTTAGGTGGACTGGTACCGCGCGGTGGACTGGCCGGACTGGGTGGCCTCTTGATGTTCCCGGGTCGAATGTTCTGTTCGTTGGCGTTGACATATTCAGGTTGGATGCGGAGGGTCTGATTATTGAATGCTGGTCCCAAGGCGCTGTCACATCGAGTGTCTGAAGTTTCCACGCACGTCCTCCTCTGGTCGCGGACGCGATCCCCATACGCTGTAGACGAATAAGGAGTTCAGTTGTTTCAATTGCTCAAGCATTCAATTCGATCATGTTCTATGGTCGGTCGGTGCGATGTTTAGTGACTTGGTTGATCGTAGAAGTCAGGGGCTGTTGCTATGATTCCGATTCTCACAAGTGCTGCACTGATCCCCGAAGACGTGGAGGTTGATGGGCGCCCCACGCTTCTTGATGATGGGTCGGTGGCGAAGGGCGTGGATTCCTTGCCGATTGGCGATGCACCAGCGCCAGACCTCGCTGTTCGAGCTGCGCGAGAAGCACTGAAGCGTGCAAACCTTCACCGCGATTCGATTTCTTTGGCTATGCACTGCTCTGTATTTCACCAAGGGCATCACCGCTGGTCTCCAACGCATTATATTCACGAAGAACTCGGCTTGAACGAAAGGTGTGTTCCTGTGGGCATCTCGATGCTGTGTAGCGGTGGTGCCGTAGCCCTTCAGGTCGCTGCCCGCTATCTTGCTGAGGGTGGTGCAGCGTTGATTACTTCAGGGGAACGCTATCGTGGTCCCGCTTGGGATCGGTGGGAGACTCACCCGGATATTGGGTACGGGGATGGTGCAGCGGCTGTCGTGATTGGTAGCCCTGGAGGATCAAGCGAGTACGCGATTTCTGGTATATCGCAAAGGACCGATTCGAGGTTGGAAGGTATCGAGCGCGGTGACCGTCCGTTCACTGAGCTGCCTGGGGCATGGCCATCTGGTGAGGAGTTGTCGGAAGCCAGGGAGGAGTTCTATGCGCGCGTCGGCCGGGATATGTTGCGTGAGTCGGCCGGAACCAACATGGCGGCGTGCGCGGAGGAGGCGTTGGCTGACGCGGGTTTCCCTGAGATTGTGTTCGCGGTTCCGCCAAGGTTGGGGCCAAGACTGCAGCGGGTTCTATTCGGCGAGGCTTTGCGCTCTCTGAGCACCGATTGGAGACAATTGGGTCGCAATACTGGTCACATGGGTGCCGGCGATTCGCTCGTTGCGATCGCTCAGATCATGGAAGGTGGGCTACTAGAACCTGGGCAGAGCGCTGCCGTCGTAGGCGGTGGAGGAGGGTTTACCTGGAGTTGCGTCATATTGACGAGACACTCAATTTAGTCATAAGCGCCGCATGTCTCCGTCGGAGTGGCATGGCTGCTTGCTTCTCCTAGAAGGAGAAGCACCTGGTCGTGACGGCGTGCGTAACGTCGGCCGCCCAAGCGTCGGACTCCACGAGCGATGTTAACCCCAGTTTCGCGAGAGAAGTGTTTTGTTGGCATAGGGCAAACAGTATTTTGATGTGAAGTGGCGCGAGTCCGGTGACGTCGCGGATGGCGCGCCACCGATAAGCCATCTGCGCGTGAACGGCCTCCCGAAACACCTCATTCGTAGCAGACGCGGCAAAAGCTTGCAACTCGAATAGTGCGTCGACGTCCTGTCGGCGAGTAAGAATCATGTGGCAGTTGTATACAGCGAGGGCAGCTTCTTTGCCATGAGGAAAACCTGTAGCAGCTGCGGCCATATTCTCTGACATGCGGGCGAAGGATAGGTCTATGCACTCCTCGAAGATCCGAGACTTCGACTTGAATAGGCGAAGTAGATATGATGGCGAGATACCGGCTGCTGCGGCGATTGTCTCGACTGAAGCCCCTCGGTATCCGACTTCGGAGAACGTCCTGATGGCCGCTTCGATGAAGAACTCGCGGCGCAGGACGGTTTGCGAGGGACCGTCCGCGGGCACGAGTGAGAGGGTCATAGGAGTAAGTGTATCGCACGTGCTCGCGTTGCGGAAAGCGCGTGCAGGGGATATGGTATGTGAGCGGAAGTAATGTGATTCGGTGTCGGTGGGCTTGCGTGATGCTGAGCGCATCCCGTCCTTTACGAGGTGCCTTTCCGGATGTCCTCCGACCTTTCGCAACGATCGGACTCAAGATGATCTCTAACGAAGGGAATAGCAATGGGCAACTTGTCGGCGGAGGAAGCTCGTAGTCGGATCCTCTTGTGGACTCGCATGTGGAATGGCGAGGTGGAGCTGGCGCGTGATATTTGTGCGAGCGATGTCCGCATCTTCTTTGGGCGGGATGCGTCTCTTCACGATGGAGATTCGATTTCGACGGTCGATGAACTTGTTGCTTTCGTAGAGGCATTCCGTGAGACATCTGGCACTTTTGATCCGGGGGTCGCGAAGGTTGCCGTTGAGTTTACTGATGTCGCCCAGAAGGTCGGACAAGATTTGTCGTGGGCTACGTCGCTCTGGAATGTCGCGGTCGGCAACCGCAATGCCGGCGGGATCGATTTGTTCGAGTTCAACGACGAGGGCCTGATCGAAGCGGTGTATTCGGTTACAGGTCAGCGTCCGGTGGTGTCGATTCAGCGCTGACGCGTTTCCGGAGGTTAGGGCGGCGGCTCCGCGGGGCGGGCTTGGCGGAGGATCTGCCGGAGGGTCAGACTGCGGCGTCGCTGGTCGCGGGATGGTGCCTTCGTCGGTTCTTTGCAGTCCGGCCAGGTAGGTATTGGCTGGTGAAGTGATTGCCCCGAACGTCAGCTCGCAAGGGTGTACGCGCGGCGGTAGTCTGAGTTCTGTCACCACACGTCTCTTGATGACACCCTCCGAGGATGGATGACAATCTTACCCCGGACGCTCCGGCGGGCGTTCGCGCCCGTTTTCTTCCTCGCGCCTATCTGCCTTGGATATCGGTCCTGGTTGGTACCTGATCGAGATTGACGTTGATCGAGAGCTCCGCTCAATTGATCCAGAGTGCCGGTTGGTGCAGGTCAAGGAGAAGTTTGGCGGTCTGCGCTACTACATCGAGTTCGAGCCCGACAGCCACGTCCAAGGTTCAATGTGCTGATACGGGCAGCCGAGCTTCAGTCGAAGCGCACGTTCGATGTTTGCGGTGCTTCGGGTGGGCCGGCGCAACGCGGGAGCTGGCTTCGGACGCTCTGTGCCGTGGATGCGGCGGCGGACAGTTTCATCCTCGACTCGGACGTGTCGAACTGACCCCGTCGAACGGAGCTGGTCAGCTGTCGGGTGCTGCGAGGATCTGCTCCAACGGCACGGTGATCTTGTAACCACCGTAGTTGAGGGTCATGCCGACCTGGTGGACGCCGGCATCGGCCAGCCGGCGCTGCAGAGCTTCGAGGACGTCCGTGACTTCGATGGCACCTGTTGTGTCCGTCAGTGCGGCAATTGAGTGGCGGAGTGTTCGAAGGGCGTTGCGATGCCGGTCGTCGATGAGGAGCTGCTCGGCGATGATCGTGTCGACCCGCGCTCGGAGTTCCGGCTCAGACAGGATTTGGCGGAGACGATCGTTACCGGAGACGAACCGCACTGGGCTGTAGGGATGAGCCATCCCTCAAGTATCCACCTCGGATGATCGAACGAGGTGGACAATGTGACTGAGGATGCGGCAGCCGCGCCTTAAGGCGCTGAGAAAGTGCTTGACGAGATCGTTGGGCCCTTCTGGCACTCCGAGACGGTTGCCGCTCACCTGAACTTGCCTGCAGGTGAGCTCGCGGACGACGTCGCAAAGGATCAGATCGTCTGGGCGCCGCTCGCGGATGGCACGTCCGTGTTTCCCGAGTGGCAGTTCGTTGCCGATCCTGGCGTCCAGGACAAGCTGCTCACTGTGTGGCGGGAGCTACGCAAGGCCGCAGATCCGTGGACTGCGGCGGTCTGGATGTGCTCGCCGGCGCGAGAGCTCGACGGGCAGTCGGTCGTCTCGTGTCTGGCGGATGATCCGTCGGACTCGAACCGCTCCGCGGTGGTGACGGATCTTGTCGCCGCGGATACCGCCAGGTGGCGGCACTAGCGTCGACAACCGTTTGATTCGGCAGCACGTCACGCGAGCGCTGTCCAGTGAAATTTCCGAGCGCATACCACTGAGTGTGCATATGTGTCAAACAACCTTGCCTTAGAATTTTCGAGTTTGGTTGTTTGACAATTGGCCGGGCGATGTGCGTTCCGCGTTCTAGGCGCGCGACACGCGGACTAAATGCGTCTGTTTGTGGCCGGAGGAAATGAACTTAAAATAGTTCATTTCGAGCACGGTTGGCTGATTGCCTGTTGAATTGGGTTGCAGTGTAGAGGATCTGGTAACGGCTGCTGATTTTGGAGCGGGCGTTACGTGCCAAGGTTCGGGCCGAGTTGGAAGGACTGGTGATGAAGCGGCCCTTTGTGGACGAAGCGTGAGTTTAGAGTTGATCTGGCTATGACAGCTTGAAGAGGCCCCGGCTCGACGGCTAGACCTGGCCCCGTTTGCGACTCGCCGGGTGGTGTTGCGACGGTTTGATCTGGCCCCACCTGATGGTTGCTCGTGAACATCGTTTCCGAGCCGAAGCAGGTGGTGGCCAATGATGGGATCGAAGGTGGAGCTGTTCGCGCAGATCCGGCGGGACGCCCGGGTCGAGGGCATGAGTATCCGGGCGTTGGCTCGCAAGCATGGCGTGCACCGGAGGACGGTGCGGCAGGCGTTGTCATCGGCGGAGCCGCCGCCGCGGAAGACGCCGGAGCGGTCGTCGCCGCGGTTGGACCGGTTCAAGGCGGCGATTGATGAGATGTTGCGGTCGGATCTGGATGCTCCGCGTAAGCAGCGGCACACCGCGACGCGGATCCGGGAACGCCTGGCGATCGAGCACGATGCGGTCGAGTTGTCGTATTCGACGGTGCGGGACTACGTGCGGGTCCGGCGGGCGCAGATCGAGGTGGAGGCCGGCCGCCGGACGGAGGTGTTCATCGCCCAGGACCACGCCCCGGGCGCGGAGGCGGAGGTCGACTTCGGCGAGGTCTGGGTGATCCTGGGCGGGGTGAAGACCAAGTGCCACATGTTCGTCTACCGGCTCTCGCACTCGGGCAAGGCCATTCACCGGGTCTATCCGACCGGCGGGCAGGAAGCGTTCCTCGAAGGGCACGTCGAGGCGTTCCGCGAGCTCGGCGGGGTCCCGACCCGGCATATCCGCTACGACAATCTCACCTCGGCGGTGGTCGCGGTCCTGCAGGGCGGAGACCGGCGGCGACAGGAGAACCCGCGGTGGACGTTGTTTCACTCGCACTACGGATTCGATCCGTTCTACTGCCAGCCCGGCATCGCCGGGGCGCACGAGAAGGGCGGCGTTGAAGGCGAGGTCGGATGGTTCCGCCGCAACCGGCTGACCCCAATGCCGCAGGTCGAGTCCCTCGATGAGCTCAACGAGCAGATCAAAGCCTGGGAGGACCGCGACGAGGGCCGCCGGATCGACGGACGACTGCGCACCATCGGCCAGGACTACGAGCACGACCGAGCAGCGCTCGCGCCGCTGCCGGTGGAGGATTTCGACCCGGGCCTGATCCTCACACCACGGGTCGATCGGTCGGCGATGATCACCGTTCGGATGGTGAAGTATTCGGTGCCGGCGCACCTGATCGGCCGCCGAGTCCGCGTCTCACTACAAGCCTCCCAGCTGCTGGTCTACGACGGCCGGACCCTGGTCGCGCGGCATCCACGGGTCGCCGGCCGCGGCACCGCGAAGATCGACCTCGACCACTACCTCGAGGTGCTCAAGTTCAAACCCGGTGCCCTGCCGGGATCAACGGCGTTGGCGCAGGCCCGCGCTGCCGGGGTGTTCACCGCCAGCCATGATGCGTTCTGGGCCGCCGCCCGACGAGTCAACGGCGACACCGACGGCACCAGCGAGCTGATCGACGTCCTGCTGCTGCACCGCAGCCTGCCCGCCGCGGCGGTGATCGCCGGCATCGATGCTGCATTGCGGGTCGGGGCGGTGAGCGCCGAGGTCGTCGCCGTTGAGGCTCGCCGCGCCGAAGCCCGCCTGCTCGCGCACGCCTCGGTCGCTGCCGACCAGACAGGTGGGGCCAACGCTGGCCGTCATCTCGATCGCCATGCCGAACGACGCGAGCAACGAGTTGTCAGCCTCACCCAACGACGGCTCGCAGACCCCGCGGCGGTGATCGCCGGCCTGCCACCCGACCGGCGACCGCTGCCCAGCGTTACGGCCTACGACCGCCTGCTCCCGCAGCACCGGCGACGCACTGCCTCCGACGCGCTACCTGCGTCGCTGGACCCACCACCGATTGAGTCGCTGGACCCACCACCGATTGAAAGGCCCACCCGGCTATGACCGCAACCGCCAATAAGAACCAGACGAATGCGCTGGCCCCGTCGTTGCGCCGCCGGGGCGGCCTCACCGAAGAAGCCGCCCTCGCCGCCGTTGACCAGGCCTGCCGGCGCCTACGCCTGCCGACAGTGCGGTCGATGATCGACCAGCACCTCACCGCCGCCGCCAAGCAGCAATTGTCCTACCAGGGGTTCCTCGCCGAACTCCTGCTCGCCGAAGTCGACGACCGGGACCGCCGCTCCACTGTTCGCCGCGTCAAAGCCGCGGGGTTCCCGCGGGAGAAGTGGCTGGCGGACTTCGACTTCGACGCCAACCCCGACATCGAACCCGCCACCATCCACCAGCTCGCCACCGGCGACTGGATCCGCCACGGACTGCCGCTCTGCCTCATCGGCGACTCCGGAACCGGCAAATCCCATCTGCTGATCGGATTGGGAACCGCTGCCGCCGAGCAAGGCTTTAGAGTCCGCTACACCCTCGCCACCAAACTAGTGAACGAGCTGGTCGAGGCCGCTGACGAGAAGCAGCTCGCGAAGACCATCAACCGCTACGGCCGCGTTGACCTGCTCATCATCGACGAGCTCGGCTACATGGAACTCGATCGCCGCGGCGCCGAACTGCTCTTCCAAGTCCTCACCGAACGCGAAGAGAAGAACAGCGTCGCGATCGCTTCCAACCAGTCCTTCTCCGGCTGGACAGACACCTTCACCGACCCACGACTCTGCGCCGCGATCGTCGACCGGCTCACCTACCGCGGCACCATCATCGAAACCGGCACTCACAGCTACCGCCTGGCTCACACCGAAGCAGCAGCTACCGCGGGCTAAGCGCGGCGTTCGTCCTTGACTACCGACAGATGCCGGCGCAAGGCCCGGTTCTGGTGAGTGACATAAACCACGGTCCACCGGGTCGTCAGGTTCGGCAGTGGCTCCCCGTCTTTAATCTTCACCCGGACCGATACCTGATCACCGAGCTGATCATCACGCGCGATCACGAACTCGGCATACGCACGCACCGACTCGCGATCCCAACCAGTCGGCGCAACCACACTGCGCACCCGCGGCCGCCCATCCACACCCCGGACTCTAGCGGCTCAGGGCCCCACTCAGGTGGGGCCGAATGAAACCGCCCTACCGGGGCCAGATCAACTTGACATAGCCAGGGGCTCCGGGCGGCCCTGTGGGGGCCGCACTCCGTACATGGCTCGCTGCGCTCGCGCACCCCCAACCCCCTGAAGGGGGCTCCGCGGCGACCGTGGTCGGGTTCTCGAGGTGGTCGGCGACCGTGGCCGGGTGATCGAGCGCGAGTTACGTTGGGGGAGCGCAACGCTTCTCAGTCTACCGTCGTGGGGGCCCGAGCCATCAAGCTCCGGCGCTGATCCGCCCCGCCCGTCCTCTGGTCGCTGCGCTCCCGCCGGCCGTGCGTCTCCGACCAATTTCAACCCACACTCGCTACGCTCGCTGAAATTGGCCTCCCGGCGGGCGCCTCCCACTTGACGGCCCACCCTCACGCCGGTCGACCGAGCCGCGTCAGCGCCCCACCCCACGGGGCGCACCAACCGAAGGGGCTCACCATGAACAGCATCGACCAGACCCGGTTCGTCATCACCGACGAGGATCCCGCCATCGTCCGCGCCGCCAAGCAGGGCAGTCTCGACGGCATCGCCCACGCAGAGCAGGTACACGCCGAGCAGCTCGCCGCCGGCACCGTCACCAGCTTCCCGACCTTCCTCGAGGCGGCGGCCGAGGCCAGCACCGCCGGCGCCGCCCTGAGCGACCACGAGGCCGAGGTCTACAGCACGGGCTTCGTCAACTGGGGAACCCTGCGGTGGTGGGAGCTCACGGACCTCCGCTGAGCATCCGCCTGGACCGCCGGCACCGTCGGCCCCATTGCGGGCCCGACGGGCCGCCCACCCGCGGGCGGCCCACACCGGCCACCTGCCGCGCCTGCGGCGCGGGGAAACGGCCGCTCCGCGGCTCTGCTCACCGTGCCCGCTGCGCGGGCACCAGGGGCGCCAGCGCCGCTACGCGGCGCTCTGCGGCGGCGGGACTTCCTCGCGCAGCTCGTCGAGCGCGTGCCTGACTCGTTTGAAGCTTGCACTCAACTGTGTCTCCACAGATTTCCCTAATTGTGGGCGCATTTGCGGAACCGTTTTTGTGTACAGATCGCCTTGCAAATATTCATTCAATGTGCCCACGAAGACGTCTCCGTCTCTTGCGATCTTAGAAACCTCGTTCAGGAAACGGAGTCTGCTAACGTTCGGCAGTCGAGTAGCGGGACCAATGTCCTCGATAGGTTCGAGCCACACGCCGAATATCTCACGAGTGATGCTAGCAAGCGTCAGTCCAAAGCTCTCGTATTCACGTCGGAGTCGCGCAAGTACGGCGAGCTCCATCGGCAGATTCTTCCATACGAGATCGTCTGTGGCGTCACGCTTGTCCAGGTCGTTAATTCCCATCGGACTTGAGGTCACCACGGTCAACAATTCGATGTCAGCCGCGCGCAGTCGGGCTGCTTTCACCGTCTGTTGCGCCAGGTACACGTGCTGCTCTGTCCAAGCACTCCACTCTGATGCCACTGGAGCTACCTTCCTGTAGTGCGGATACTCACGTCATTGCACCAGGTGAACGAGGTGCCACCGTCATTTTATCCCGCTGTGAGCAGTAGGAAGCGTTCAAAAGATCAAAAGCCGAAAAACGTTTTGTGCTACCGCGGCCCGCGCAACGCTGCCGGACCCCCGTCGCTCCCGCACAATCACCCCCAGTGCCCATTGCGTTCGAGCCACTCGCCTTCCGGCTTCAATCGCTCGTTATCGCCGTGATAGAACCTCGCCAAAAGGGCGCAACGTACAGGATGTAGCTACGAGGGTGCCCGAACGCGGCATTTACAGGAAAGTAGGCGAGGGGGTCGATATTGGCTCCTGGCTCACGCTAGAAAATTTCTCAGAAATAATTTCCGACCAGGCGCGAAAGAGGCAAAACCTGTCAGTGGGGACGAATACAATAAGGGTACAAGCAAGGAGAAAGGGGGAGGGTTCCACCGAGGCGACGAACGTCTCACCCACGACATGAAAGAAGGCCGGAAGCGCCACACTTCCGACCTTCAAACGATCAACACCTAGAAGGATACATCATGACCGCGACGATCAACACCACCGTCGACACGACCGAGCTGCAGCACGTCGCCCCCGGCGAGCTGACCATCGCTGAGAACGTGCGCACGAGCACCCTCAACATCACCGAGACGTGGATCGACAACCTCCGCGAGAACGGAGTTCTCGTACCCGTGCGGGCCACCCGCGACCCCGACGGCACCCTCCGCGTCGAGGACGGCCAGCGCCGCACCCTCGGCGCGATCGCCGCCGAGCTGCCGACCATCCCCGTCTACGTCATCGGGGACACCCTCGGCGGCGACGAGGGCACCATCGACCGGATCACCGGCCAGCTCGTCACCAACGACCAGCGGACCGGACTCAACCAGGCCGAACGCGTCGAGGCCGTCAACCAGCTCGCCCTCATCGGCGTCAGCGCCGCGCAGATCGCCAAGCGCACCGGCACCGACCGCGCGACCGTCGACCGGTCCCTCAAGATCGGCACCTCGCAGGCCGCGCGGGCCGCGCTGCAGACACCCGGTGACCTCACCCTCGATCACCTCGCCATGCTCGCCGACTTCGACGGCGACGAACAGGCGCAGGCCCGAATCATCCAGGCATTCAGCGGAAACCGCGTCCACGTCCATGCCCGCCTGATCCAGGAACGAGCCGACCGCGCCGCGTACGACCAGCACGCAACCGAGTACGCCCAGCAGTACGCCGCCGAGCACGGCACCGCGTACCTCAGTGTGCTGCCGTTCAACGCGAACGGCCACTACGGCGCGACCACCGAGACCCCGGACGGTGAGACCGTCTACAAGCTCGGGTACCTCTACACCGAAAACGGAACGGGGGAGGCCGCTGAGCTGAGCAACGTCACCGATCCCGCCCGCCTGTGGGTCTCGTTCAGCAGCGAGACGACCTACCGCACCGCCGACGGTGAGACCGTCGAGCCCTGGCAGGTCGAGGACTGGCAGGATCCCACCGAGAACGACGGTATCGACCCCGACACCGACGAGCCGTGGGAGGTCGACCCCGATCTGATCGACCCCGCCACCGTCGCCGAGACCACCGAGTGGACAGCCACCTGGTGGGTCGCGGACCCCGCCGCCGACAGCCTCGCGCGGCGCAGCTACAACGGCCAGCCCATCATCCCGACCGGGCAAGACGACGCCACGAGCGCCGAGGAGGAGGCCGAGGCGAAGAAGGTTGCACGTCGCCAGCTCATCGCGTTCAACAAGGCAGCCGACGCCGCCCAGACCGTCCGGCGTGAGCACCTGACCAAGCTGCTCACGCGCAAGACGCCGCCCAAGGGTGCCGCCGAGCTGACCGCCCGCGTCATGATCGCCGGGGGAGCGGGCCACCGCCAGGTGTCCGACCCCGACGTCAAGAGCCTCGCAGCGAAGCTGCTCGGAGAAACCAGCTACGGCAGCTCGTGGGCCACCAAGCCCATGACCCCGGGCCGCGCCCAGGTCATCGCGCTCGCGTACGCGCTCGCCGCGCACGAGACCGGCTACGACCGCGACTCCCATCGCCAGGAGAGCCGCCACCCCGCGCTGCGCGACTACCTCGCGTTCCTCGTCACCACCGGCTACACCGTGGCCGAGGTCGAGACCATCATCACCGACCAGGCCGACCGCGCCGCCGTCCTCGCCGCGCTCAAGGGCGAACCCCTCGCCGACGATAGCGACGACGAGGACCACACGGACGAGTGCGACGTCCCCGACGCCGACGACGAGGAGGAGTAACCACACCAGCCTGGCGCGCCCGCCCCACCAGGGACGGGCGCGCCGCGCTGCGCGCGGCCCGGACTGCACCCTGACGGGCGCATCGGCCGGACACCCAACTGTGGACCGCGCACCCACCGCCCTCATGGGCACGGACTCCGACAGACCTTCGGAGCCTCCGCCGCACCCAATCGGGCGGGCGCGGACCCACAGCCGGGCACCGCCCGAGGATCGCACTGGAGGACGCCCTACGGGCGAGGTCACACGGCGGCTTCGCCGCTTGCACCCCTCCCAACCTCCCCTCAACGAGGGGAGGAGTCCACACGCTTCGCGGTGGGGCCGGCTTCGCCGGCATCGAGCCTACGGCCCTCATCATCAAGAGCGGGTGTTCTTGTGCCGCAGTCTATGACAGCCCGGCCTACGCCGAAAATCTGAACTCGGCAAGCCTCGACCCGGCCCTCGAAATTTCCGCAGAAAACCTTTCCGCCGCCGCATCGTCCCCGAGGCCGGCCTACGCCAAGCAGTCAGCGGCGACGCAAAGCTCGCTTCGCGCCCTTCGGGTTTCACGGAATTTTCGAGGGCCGGGCAATCAGATTTGCAGCTCCGGCCGGGCTGCTCATAGAGCGGCAATTACAAGAACAAGCCACCACCTCAACGCCAGCGAAAGGCTCAGCCCGCCATGACTGTTCACGACAACCCCGTTCGTCCGCTCGGATGGAACACCCCCGGCGGCCCTACCGTCAGCGTCGCCGAGCTGTTCGGCTACAGCAACCCGGAACATCCTGACTACATCGCCGGGACCGAGCAGCCCACCGCCGCCGAGTGGACCGACGCCGACGAGATCGCCGCAGAGTACGACCTCCCGCCGCTCACCCGCACCCGGCCCGACGAGACCCCCGGGAACCGCGCCTACCTCCGCGCCCAGCTGCGCCGCGCCCTGTGCCGCGCAGGCGTCGACGTCATCGCATAACCCGACGCCACCACCCCGACCAGCCGAAAGGAAAGCCGCACATGGCGACTCAAGCACCGAACATCACCCGGACATCCCCCCAGATCGACGACCCGCGCCGCGTCCTGCCGACCTTGCCGGGGATGGTCTCCGGCATCGTCGCGACCGGCACCGATGAGCGCGGCAAGACGACCGCGACCGTGCAGTGCGCGACGTGCCTACGGACCGCGACCGACATCGTGATCCTCGCGGTGAACTGGGCCGACTTCGGCGGCGACGGCGACCGATCCAGCGCGTACAACCCGCGCGGCCCCCGCCGACCGTATCGCCGGTGCGCCGAATGCCAGCTGGCAGCAAGGCACCCCGAACAGGTGAAAGTTGAGAACGAAATGGCGGATCAGAATAACGCCAACGAATAGCGAACAGCAGCAGAACTTGTCAGTGGGAACGATTAGAATGAAGGCAACAGAAAGGGGAATTCAATGCTAACAGCACCGTGGGCGACATTGATTGTCGGACTTATCGGTGTCGCCGGTGTGCTGCTGACGATGTGGCAGCGTAGCCGCTCCGAGGCCAAGGACCGCGCCCACCGCGCGATGCACGACGGGCGTACGGAGTGGTGGCGGCGCTACCAGTGGGCGGCAGAGCAGGCCAACCAGGCCGAGAACTTCGAGGCCCAGGAGTTCGGCAAAGCCGTCTTGAGCGCACTGACCGACGAGACGGAGACCATCACCGGCAGCGAGCGCGCGATCCTGCGGGCGGTAGCCAAACGCAGGACGAAGAGGGACAATCGGAACCAGAGGAGGAACGCACGATGACTGCAACCGTGAACGAGAGCGCCGAACAGCGCGCGAACGCCGACTACGAGCTGACCGGCGACACCCCCGAGTCTCGCCGCCTCAGCGCCGAAATCCTGGTCAAGCTCGACCGCCAGGAGGGCAAGACCCCCGATCAGTGGGTTCTCGACGTCGCAGAAGGCCGACTGCCCGCCTAAGCCTCGCAGACCCGCAAGGAGCCGCCCCACCGCCAAGGTGGGGCGGCTCCCGTCGTTCTGGGGGCCTCACGCGCCGCCGGCGCGTCGCCCCTGTGCGCAGCCGCCGGCCCACGCCGGCCGATCGCAAGCTCCGCCCGAGCGGGGCCGGCGTCCGCGCACAGGGGCGCTCTTCGCCCGGAGCCGTCCCCGACCGCTCGAGCTCGGCGCACGTTGGGCCGTTTCCCTGGCGCCGAAATTGTATCTAGTGGGGCGGGAGGGAATGTCAAGTTGCTCACAAAACTTTTTCGGAATTTCTTTCGGGGCTACGCCCTATCCGAAAAAATTCCAAGAAAAACTTATTGCTCGCTGCCTTGACATTCCCTCCCGCCCCAAGAGATCGGCGTGTACCAGGTAAAGGCCGAAACCGAATCGGCCAGAACCTCACGAAAGGCGCGGGAATGGACACCATCGCACGACAGCTCCCCACGAGGCACGGATTTGCCCTGTGGGACTACTTCGCCGTACTGACCACCGAGCACGAGACCACCGTGACCGTCGGCACCGTCGAGGCCACCCACCTCATCACCGCCCGCCTGTTCATCGCGGACGCGCTACCCGGCGCGCCCCGCCCGATCCCCGGGCAACCCGCGTGGTGGTGGAGCCAGCCGACCGGCTGCGAGCTGCTCCACGCCCGGCCCAGCGGATCCAGCTTCCGCGCGTACCGCTGTGAGGCATACGCCCGCCGCGAGAACACCGGCGTGACAGTGATTCTCGCGCCCCGCTGGCCGCTGCGATTCAGCATCGCCAACGAGCACTGACCACCCACCCGTCTCACCGATCCGGAAGGACACCCCAGACCATGAACAACACCCCGATCAACTACAGCCGCCACATCAACGGCCCGCGCTCGCAGAACGTCGGCGGCGCGATCGTCACCCGCGTCTCGCTCGACCTCACCGGCGAACTCAGCGGCAAGGTCACCGTGACCGACGCGGGCACCGCAGGCGCAAGCCTCACCGTGGAACTTGCGAACCAGCTGGTCATGCACTTCTTCTCCGCCTACCACGTCCAGCACGTCGCCGGATTCCTCGCGCTCGCGCGACAGGCGAGTTTCGGACTCGCGGCGGATCACTCCGCCGCCTGGCCGCAGGCCCACAACCGCACCGGCGGCATCGCCCGGACGGTACTCACGTGGACCAGCGCCCCGGCGGGCACCGCCGAGCGCCGCGAGTTCGCGCACCCGATCAGCGGGAAGGTGTGGCCGCTGGTCTCGCTCACCCTGCGGCCCATCACGCTCAACGTGCTGGACCGCGCCGCGCTCGATTCGCTGCTCGACCTCATGGGCCGCGCACACGCCGCCGCCGTGGCGAACCTGCCCGACGGTGCCGAGGCCACCGCGAACCCGCTCGCGCCGAGCTGGAAGCCCCGCGCCGTCGCGCACCGCACCATCGGCGAAGGGTGGATCGACAACCGCGCCTGACCGCGCGATCGCGCGCACAAGTTAGCCGACGAAACCACTGGTCTGTGGATGACCAGTGGTTTCGCCGTCTCCGCGCCGACGCGGGGGAGCAGACTTGACGCATGATCACTTGGAGCATCGGCATCACCACGTTCGACACGACCACCACCACGACCAGCCGCAGCGGCGCAGCGTTCGAGCGCGCCGACGCGATCGACGAGGCCCGCGCGGCCGCGCACGAGCTGCTCGACCAGCACACCGCCAGCACCGGCGGCCGAGGCCTCGCGCACCTGTCCATCACCATCGACGACCAGGTGGTCGCCGTCGTCAGCACTGGAGACGCCCCCGGCACACCCGACACCCTGCAGGCCCACCAGGACCTCGATGAGCTGCACATCGACGCCTGACCTTCAAAAGTGTTGCACTGAAGTGGATTCAGCCGCTAGGCTGCGAATGCACGCCAGCAGCGCGGGACCATCCCAGCGCCAGCGTGAACCCCGGCCCGGCACACGTCGTGTTCGACGTCGCCGTCGTCGCCGCCACCTCTCAACACCCCTCACGAACGAATAGGTGGCGGCGCCGCCGTCAACGTCGAACACGAGGCGCATCCGCTCCGCGGACGCACACCGCGCGCTCCGCAAGCGCGGTGGCCGGCTTCGCCGGAACGACCGGCTCCGCCGGACTCCCTACCACTTCCCACAGCAGCAGGAGCCTCACCATGAGTAGCGTCCCCGCACCGCAGACCACCAGCGCGACCAGTCCGGCGGTCCGCGCCGGCGCGCTCGTCCTCACCGCGGCGGTCGCCGCCGGCGCCTTCGCCGTCAGCTTCCACGCGCTCACCGAGTTCGCCGGCCGCAACGCGGTACCCGCGCACCTCGCGTGGATCTGGGCCGTCGTCGTCGACGCGACGATCCTCGCCGGCACCCTCGCCCACGTCGCCCTTCCCGCCGCGCGCCGGCCGAAGATGATCTTCCTCGGCGGCACCGCCGTGTCGATCGCCGCCAACGCGGCCCATGCCTGGCCCGCGGGCGCGGCCGCGGTGGCCGTCGCGATCGTGCCGCCGGTCGCCCTGGCCGTCCTCGTCGAGCAGTGCATCGACCTCGCCCGCACACGCAACAGCGCACAGGAGCAGACGATCACCGCACCGCCCGCGCCCGGCACCGTCGCCCGCCTCGAGGAGCCGGTCCCGACGCCGGCCACCGAGACCGGCCCCACCTCGAGCACCGCGGCCACCGTCCGGCCGCTCTTCCCCGCCGGCCAGCTCGCGCCCACCGTCGACCTCACCGCCGGCCAGCTCGCGCCCACCGTCGACCTCACCGCCGGCTGGCGGCACAGCGCGCCCCGCGGCCGCAGCGCCGGCCGAACCCGCCTCACCGAAGCCGCGCGCGCCGCGTAGCCTTCGCGTACCGTCGACCCCGAGCCGCCCGCGCCGCACCCGTCCCCCCACGGAGAGCGCCGGGCGGCTTCTCCATGCCCACCTGCCGGCGGACGGGCGATCAGCCCGCCACCAGGCCGGCCCGGCAGCGCGCGCACCCCCGTGCCGTTCCCTGAAGCCGCAAATTATATCTGGTGGTGAGATATTGCCTGTCAAGGCGCGAAAAACTTTTCTGCAATTTCGGGGCTACGCCCAATTCCGAAATTACAAGAAAACTTTTTCGCTTCATCCTTGACAGGCAATATCTCACCAAGAGCGCGGCATCTATCAGGGAAAGGCCCACTCTAAACGGGCACCTAACGCCATTGTTTCCACCAGTTCGGAGGCCGGAAAAATGATCAAGATATTTCTAGGAAAGGGTGGACAATAGCCCGCCATTACTATAGACTGGAAGCATCAAAGGGAAACGATCTTCCCGCCCCCGAAACCATTCCACCACCGCGAGAGGTGAATTCCATGAACACCACCACTGTCACCGTTTACACCAAGCCCGCCTGCGTCCAGTGCACCGCCACCGAACGCGCACTCACCAAGGCCGGCATCGCCTTCAACAAGGTTGACGTGACCGAGGATCCCGCCGCCCGCGACTACGTCCTGGCCCTGGGCTACCTGCAGGCCCCCGTAGTCGTGGCGGGCGAGAGCCACTGGTCCGGATTCAGGCCGGATCGAATTTCCGCACTGAAGGCCACCATCGCCGCCTGAAGAGCACGACACCACCGCCGGCCACCCACCACTGACGAACGGAAGGAACCAGGACCATGACCGCCACCCTCGAGCACCACGCCGCTGCACAGGCCCCCGTGATCGACGGGGCGGACCTGGACTTCACCCCCGAGCCTGCCGCGCCGGCCACCGTCGAGCAGCTCGTCCTCGCCGCGCTCCTGCGCGCCACGCAGACCGAAGCGCTGTCGTACCTCGCGCACCTCGACGCACAGGACTTCACCGGCAGCCACCGCGTGATCCTCGACGCGATCGCCGCCGTCACCGCCGACATTGCGCCGGCCGCGCAACTGGTCCTCGCACATCTGCGTGAAACCGGACACCTTGCAGGTGACAAGGGCAACCTGAACCGCAACGCCCTCCGGGTCCTCGTCACCGTCGACGCCGAGCCCAACGGCCTCCGGTTCTACGTGCACGAGCTGCTCACCACCAGCCTGCGCCGCGCGATCAGCGAAGCCGGCCACGCCATGACCGCCGCCGCCGAGGAGCTGCCCACCGCCGACCTGTGGGAGCAGTTCCAGAGCATCGGCCGGCGGGTCCGCGACGGACACCAGGCCCGCCTCACCGCCTTCCGCGCCGCCCACAACCTCCCGAACTGACCAGGAGCCCGCCATGCCGAACCGCACACAGATCCTCACCGCCGCGGCCGCGATCGCCGGAACAGCCGGCGCGCTGCGCATCATCGTCAGCGAAGTCCGATTCCGCGCCACCCTCGCCGACCGCAAGCGGCGTTTCGACGCCTATTTCGCCGCCAGCGACGAGCTGCGCGCACTAAGCAAAGAGGCCTTCGAGCTGTATATCGCCGCCGCCGATCCTTTCTCCGAGGAGGCGCAACGTGCATACGACCTCGACAAGCGCGCGTTCGACATCTTCATGGCCGCATCGTCCCGCTTCCAAGAGATGCACGCCCACAGCTGACCGCCCAACGCCTCCGCCACCACAAGCACCCCGACGTACGGGAAGGACCCCCCGACCATGACCGCGATCATCAACCTCGAAGCGAACGAGTACCGGATCCCCGGCGTCCTCGACGAGCTGCCCGAGATCATGCCCTCCAACATCGTCGAGCGTCGCGAGTTCCTTCGCCGTCACGACGACGAGGAACTTCGGGGCCGGATCCACGCCCGCCGTGAGGCCGCGGTCGACATGGCCCGACGGTGGCTCCACCTCGCGGAGGTGTGCCTGTGCGGTGATTTCGACCCGGATGAGCCGGGCGATCTGCAGGCGTTCGAGTACGCCGCCGACAACGTGCGCAAGCTCCTCGCGGAGGCTGCACGACTCGACGAGCTGCTCAAGCCGCCGGCGGAGCGGCAGTGACTGCCGACGTGCCGGCGGCGGACGCCGACGAGACCGAGGAGCAGGCCCGCCCGCGCCCGCTCCTCGAGGAGATCCGCGAGCTGGAGAACGACTTGAAGACAGCCGGCCTTAAGGCCGAGCTGAGCACCTGGCACGACGTGCTCCTTATCGGCACCGCCGGCGGCGGCATCATCACCGCCGGCCTGAGCAGTGACCGATCCACCTGGTGGGCGAACGGCGCCGTCGGATGCTTCGCCCACGATCTCACCGGCGACAGTCTCACGGCCGCCGTCATGGCGGAGATCGCCAGGCACGGCAAGATCGCCGCCGAGGCGGACCACCGCGACGCGCTCCGACGCGACGCCGCGATGCTGGAGCAGATCGCATGACCACCCGGCGAACGCGCACCGTCCGCTCGGTCACTGCGCTTGTGGCGATCGTCGCCGCCCTCGCTCTCACCTGGAACACCTACGCGCGGAGCCAACCCGACGCCGCGCGCGCCGCGATCGCGCCCGCGCGACCCACCGCCGCGATCGACGGCCCGTGGCGCGTCGTGCGCGTCACCGATGGGGACACGATCAGCGTCGCGCGAACCGGCAGCGGGGGAGCGGTCACCGTCCGTCTCCTGGGCATCGACTCACCCGAGACCGTCGACCCGCGCAAGCCCGTCCAGTGCTACGGCCGCGAGGCCAGCGCATCCCTCAAGCAGCTCCTTGCCGGCCGCACCGTCGACCTCGAGCACGGACCCGAGGCGACCGACAAGTACGGCCGCGTACTCGCGTACGTCTGGATCGGCGACGAGCTCGTCAACTACCGCCAGGTCCTCGACGGCTACGCCCGCGAATACACCTACGGCGCGCGGCCGGCACAGCATGCCGCGGCGATCCGCGCCGCCCAGGCCGAAGCCCGCACCGCCGGCCGCGGACTGTGGGCGCCGGCCGGGTGCAACGGAACGACGGAAGGACCGCGTTGATGAACCACCAACAGGATGATCCGGCCGGGGCTCCGGCAGCGTTCGATCTGTACGACCGAGAGGCGTGGACGCTGCGCCATCGCGACCGCCTACCGTGGGCGGCGATCGCCACTCGGCTCGACGAGCCCGAGGTGCACGTGAAGATGCGCGTCAACCGCTACATCGCAGCGACCGACGCCGCGGCCGACGCCGCGCAGGGCACGTTGTTCTGACTCACAGGTCTGGCACCCCATCCGTTCCGTGGCGTGCCGAAGGCCCCTCAGAGGCTTTGAGACGACCGTGGCCCCGACCTTCCATAGGGTCGGGGCCACGAGGCCGAGCAGTGAAGCACAGATCGAATCAGACGTTACGAGGGCGCAATCAGCCGCAGCGGCGAGACGCGCCACGCGGCGCGCCCGAGACGCGTGCGCCACTGCCCGGACTTGAGTCGGTGCACCAGGTGACCGAACAGCCACAGCGCCAGGCCGCCGCCGACGCGCCAGGCGAATCCGTGGACGCCGGAGACATCCCAGGCGTGCCACCACAGGGTGAGGATCCCGTCGACCGCGAGCAGCCCGCCGGCCACGCGGAGAATCCACGGAGCGAACAGGCCGAGTACCAGGACGCCCGCGATGCCGAGACCGATCATCGAACCAGGCATGTGAGCCCCTTCCGCTTGCAGTTGCCCAGGACGATAGACCCGCCCACCGACACGAACGCCTCGATCGCCGGCGCGCGGCGTGCCGGCCTCACCACAGCGTCAGCCGATCCGGATCGTCCCAAGCTGCCTCGAACCGTCGCCGGTCCCACCCATCGGCCAGCGCTTCACGTAGCCGGCGCGATCGTGCCGCCCGCGCGGCGACCTCCTGCCCGACCCAGTACCGCCCGCGGTTCTGCCGGCTCATGTGCGCCAGGTTCTCCGCCTGCGTCCCGGCCCGCGCGTGCTTGGCCGCCGGCCGCACGCACGCAGGGTTGTCGCAGTCATGCATCGCGACCACATCGGCGCCGATCCACCCGCCGATGATCTCCTGTCGACGCAACTCCGCCTGCAGCGCGACCGCGCCCAGGACGCCCGCGGCCGCAGCGTCGACGGCGACGCCGATCGCCGCGCCGCCCGCCACTGCGTACCGGTTGGCCCGGACGACATCGCGGCCGGGCCGACCGAGCCAGAACCGGCCGTAACCGTCGTCGCCGAGCGCTCCCATCCATACCCAGCAGTCCCGAGGTTCGGGTCCGCCGACGATGAACGATGCGAAGCGCACCAGCTCCGCGACGTGGTCCGCGTCGGTGGTGTCGACCTCCAGACCTAACGCATCGGTGCTCGCCCTCGACATGGCGCGCCCCTAACGCATCCCGGCAGAGCCGAGCGGCCGCCGCCGCTCAGGCCGCGTCGCTTGCCGATCCATCCGCTGCATCGTCGTCGGCGCCGGGGCCCGGCTGCTCCGTTGCGGCCGCGTCCGCGGGGGCCTCCTTGACGGTCTCCTTCGGAGCCGCCTTCTCCGCTGCGGGTGCTGCCGGCGCTTCGGCCCGGGCCCGGTGTGCCGCCGCGAGCTGGCTCAGCTTGGCCGCCGGCCATCCGACCAGATCCGACAGGTACGAGGCGGACATGCCGCCGTCCAAGATCCCCGCCGTCGTCTCGCTCAGGCGTTCCTCCCACTCGGAGACCTTGTCGGCCACGGTGAAGAAGTCCGTCACCGCCTTCGTGTCCGCGCGTTGCTTCTCCTCGATGAGGCGCTTCTGCTCCTGCGCCCGTGCCGCCAGAGCGGACCGTGCGTTCTCCCGGGAACTCGTAGTTGATGCCATCGGTGATACCTCCATCGCTCTCTGCGCCCCGGTCCGCTCTCCAACAAGCAGGCGAGGCATGAACTTGTGCCAGGTCCGAGGGTATCGCTCGGCCGGGGCCTCCCGCCAGCATCGGGCCCGATTTCCCCGCGCCGCACGAGCACGGCCGCTCAGCCCGAAATCGAGCCGCCCACGGGCGGCGCTGCATCGTCGCCGCTGCCGCGGCGGGGTGCGGCCCTAGCCCGGAGCGGGCGTGCGTCCCGCGCCCGGCTCGCGCATGGCCCCGCACGCGGGGCCCCGTCCAAGTTGAGAGGGCCAAGACTCGTTCGCACGTCGAACGATGGGTGCCTGCCGTGAAGATTTGGGAGCCCAGGGTCTTCGTCGGCTGCTGCGCTATCGCTCCGCAAAACGCCTCCTCGTGTCCGCTGCACTCCAGCCGCCGGCAGTCTCCGCTTCGCTCCGCCGCCAACGACCTCCGTTCCGCTACCACCAAAGTTGTACACACCTCTGGCACTAATAGTGGTTTATGGCGGGTCGGGGTGCCATGATGGGCGCATGATGACCATCCACGCGCTGCACGCCGGGGATGGCTATACCTACCTCCTGAAGGAGGTCGCGACCGAGGATCAGCGACTCCAAGCAGGGCAATCGCTCGTCGACTACTACCAGGTCCAGGGCTGCCCGCCGGGCATCTGGGGCGGCAAAGCCGCAGAGATCCTCGGCGTCTCCGGTGAGGTCCGCGAGGACCAGATGCGCGCCCTGTTCGGCGAGGGCCTGCACCCAGAAGCCGACGCCATGATCGCCAAGTGGATCGACGACCACGGCCAGTCACCCGTGCAGAAGGAGACGGCCCGCCAGATCGTGATCGCGCGCGAAGAACTCGGCCGCGGCCTCACCGAAGGCGAGCACGCCGACATCACCCGCCAGGCCGTCGTCGACGTCTTCACCGAAGAACACGGGCGCCCGCCGGCCAGCGACGACGGCGGTCGCGAGCTACGCAAGTTCCTCGCCCGCCAGCGCGGCTACGACGCCCGTAGCTCCAACCGGATCGCGGACGACGCGATCAAGCACGCCCGCCTGGGCCGCCGCTTCGCCACCTTCAAGAACGACGTCCCGCTCATCGTCGCGACCCGCAAGGCGCTGCGCGACGAGCGCGTCGCCAAGGCCGGATCGCTCACCGAGGCCGAGCGCGCGAAGGTCAAGCACAAGGTCGCGGTCGACGAGTTCACCCGCGAGGTCGGGCGCGCACCAGCCAACGACGCCGAGCTGACCCGATTCGTCGCCGCGCAGCAGTCGAAGGTGCGTCAGCCGGTCGCCGGTTTCGACATGGTCTTCACCCCACCCAAGAGCGTGTCGGTGCTCTGGGGCCTGGGCGACGACGAGACGCGCCGCGCCATCGAGGACGCCCACCACGCCGCCACGCAGGAGGCGATGGACTGGCTCGAGAACAACGGCGCCTTCACCCGCGTCGGCGCCGGGGGAGTGGGCCAGCTCGACGTCAAGGGGATCATCTACAGCAAGTTCGATCACCGCGATAACCGCAACGGAGATCCGAACCTGCACACCCACGTGACCGTCAGCAACCGCACCCCGGGCGCCGACGGGAAGTGGCGCACTCTTGACTCCCGGACCCTGCACAAGCTCGCCGTCTCCATGAGCGAGCGGTACAACACGCACCTGCCGCAGCAGATCCGCAACCGCCTCGCCGGCGTCGAGTTTGAGCCCGTCGTCAAGCGTGACGGGGCGCAGCCCGTCTTCGAGGTCGCCGGCATCCCGGCCGCCGTCCGTGACGAGTTCTCACGCCGCCCGCAGATCGAAGAACGCCTCCGCCAGCTCGCCGTCGAGTACGAGCGCGACCACGGCCGCAAGCCGTCGAAGTCCGTCCAGTACCAGCTTGCTCAGCAGGCAACCTTGGAGACCCGCGACAGCAAGCCGGCCCCGCGGTCGCTGGGCGAAATGCGAGCTGAGTGGGCCGACCGTGCGGACACCCTTCTGGGCGGACCGAAGAAGACGCGCGAGCTCATCGAGCGCGCGCTGGGGCGTGACAGCTCTCGGCGCCAGGAGGTCACCGTCGACCCGGCCACCGCCGATCCGAAGGAGATCGCCGCCAAGGTCGTCGACCGCCTCGCGGACAACAAGTCCGTATGGAACCGCTGGCACGTCGAGGCCGCGGTCCACCGCGCGATCGCCGCCGAAGTCCTCCCCGCCGACGCGACTCCTGAGCAGATCGGCGAGTTCTCCGACCGGGTCACCGAGGCGGCAATGGGGGAGCAACTGTCGGTCCTGCTGACCCCGGTCGAGAACCAGACCCCGGACACGCTGCGCCGCGCCTCCGGCGCGAGCATCTTCACCGTCGAGGGCGCGCAGATGTTCACCAGCGCCCGCGTCATCGGCACCGAGAACCGTCTCATCGAGGCCACCAAGACGCCGGTCGCCTACATGTCGACCGACGCCGACTTCGCCGCCGCGCTCGCCCTCGTCCGCGAGCGGGAAGGATTCGAGCCCAGCGCCGAGCAGCAGGCCTTGGCTCGCCACTTCACGCACACTGGGACTCTCCTCGCGGTCGGTGTCGGTCCCGCCGGCACCGGCAAGACCACGTCCATGAAGCTCGCCGCCGAGGTCTGGCAACTCGGCGGCGGCCGCGTCGTCGCGCTCTCGCACCAGGGCGCCGCCGCTGACATCCTCGCGGCCGAGATCAGCAGCCCCGGACGCAAGATCGCCGGCAACACGATCAAGATGCTCGAGCTCGGCCGCGTCGACGTCCGCGCGGGTGACATGCTCCTCGTCGACGAGGCCGGCATGGCCTCCCGCGACCAGCTCGACGGCATCGTTGCCCTGGCCGCGAGCAAGGGCGCCGTCGTGCGGCTCCTCGGAGATCCGCAGCAGCTCCCGTCGATCGAAGCGGGCGGCACCCTCGGTCTGCTCGCCGCCGCGACTGACGCGCCCTCGCTGCGCGAGGTCCGCCGATTCAACAACCCCGAAGAGGGTGACATCACCCTGCGGTGGCGCGACGGCGACACCTCCGTCGTCTCCTGGTACCACGCGAACGATCGCATCATCACCGGCCGGATGGACGAGCTGCCCGATCTCGTCTACGACCGCTGGAGGCAGGTCGAGGCCGACGGGAAGATCGGGCAGATGATGGCGCCGACCAACGAGCTCGTCACCTCGCTCAACGCGCGGGTCCTCGCCGACCGCCGCACCGCCGACGACCAGCCCGACCGGCTCCGTGACCGCGTGCGACGTCTCGGCCGGCCCGACCGCGAAGCGACACTCCGCGACGGGCTCACCGTCCGAGAGGGCGACCGCATCACCACCCGCAAGACCAAGTACAGCTTCCGGCTCACCGGTAGCCGAGAGCCCGTCCGCAACGGCCACCTGTACCAGGTGAGCCGCATCCACGCCGACGGTTCAATGACCGTGACCCGGCTCGATCGCAAGACCCGCGAGGCGCGGCGCAAGCCCGAGAAGACCACCCTGCCGGCCGACTATGTCAAGGACTTCTGCGAGGTCGGCTACGCCAGCACCGTCAACGCCGAACAGGGCGACACCGTCGACGTCGGCCTGGGCATCGCCCAGCCCGGAATGAACCGGCAGCAGGCCTACGTCGAGACCACCCGCGGCCGCGACGAGAACCTGCTCTTCGTCCCGACGGACGCGCTGATCGACGTCGACCAAGAGCGGCCCGATCCCGAGATGGACCCGGCCGACGCACTGCTCAAGCAGATCATCGCGAACGACGGTGCGCCGCTCTCCGCCGCCGAACAGGCCGACCTCGAGAAGGTGAAGATCCGCGCCCTGGACACAACCATCCCGGCCTACGAGTACGTCAAGGACCGCCTGGACCGCCAGGCCATGCACGCGACCATCACCCGCGCCCTGGACGGCACCACCGACGACCCGAAGGGCGCCGCCTGGGAGCTGATGAACGAGCCCGCATGGTCGAGCCTGCAGCCCAAACTCGACCGCGCCCAGCGCATGGCCGGCGGCGACGCCAACCGCCGCCACGAGCTCGTCACCCGGCTCATCACCGAGACGTGCATCGACCCGGCCCAGCAACGGGCCAACACCCTCGCGGTCGCCAGGATCCTCGCGGCGACCAACCTCGCACCGACCGACGGCCCAGCTGCCGCGGGCGGCGCCGGCACGCAGGCCGGCGCCATGCGCGCGCTCGCCCTGCAGAAGCTCATCGCCGCCAACATCGATCCCAATCCCCGCGGGACGATGGCCGGCGCCGAGAGCCCCGCGAAGGTCCTCCACTACCGCCTGTCACTGCTTCAGGCCGCGGACCGTCGCAAGGCCGCGGCCTGGCTGCAGGCCAACCGCGAACACCTCGTCGAGCAGCTGCCCGAGCTGGCCTACACCGCCACGCAGGCCGCGAACGTCCTCGCCGCAGGCAAGGCCGAGCTGGCCGCGCACCAGCAGGACGCGATCGACGCCGTCGACGTCCTCTCGCGCCAGCCCGTCCCCGGCGTCGCCGTCGCTCAGCTCGCCGAGCACACCGCGCCGCCCGAACCGATCATCGAACGGCCCGAGCCGGAGGCTCCCGAGCCCCCGGACCCTGAACTCGACCTCGATCTACCGCCCCAGGAAGAGCCCACCGCCCGCGACGACGGGGCGCTGCCACCGGCCCCGCACACCACCGACGCCGACTTCCTGGCCGTCGCGTGCGACGACGCGGAACGCCGGCGCGTCGCGGCGACCGCCGGCCGAGACCCGATGCTCCCCACGTGGGTGACCGACCCCGGGCGTGCGCACTGGGACGGTGGCGACCAAGAGCTCATCACCTGGCAGAAGTACCAGCACGACAAGATCGCCGCTCGCACCCAGGAGCTCGCCGACCAGATCGCCACGCGGCCGCCCGAGTGGGCCAAGCCCTACGGGCCCGCTCCGGCCGAGGACACCAACGAGCGCCGCACCTGGGACCGCACCGTCGGACAGATCGCCGCGTGGCGCGAACAGCACCGCCTCACGCACCCGCGCGATGCTCTCGGAGCCAAGCCCGCCGGCAGTGAAGCACGCGGCCACTGGCAAACCCTCAGCGACCAAGGCCGGCGCCTCGAGCAGCAAGCCGCCGAACGTGCACGCCGGGCAGAGGAGCAGCGTCGTCGGGAGCAGGCCGCACGGGCCGAGCAGGCCCGCCTCGAGGCCGAGCGCCGGCGACTCGAACAGCAACGAGCCCAGCAGCGTCCCGGTCCCGGCGCCGGCCCGACACCACGCGGACCCCGCATCTGACCGCGGTTCGTCCGTCGCGAGGCGACGACCCGGTCACCGGGGCGAAGAAGTCACGCGCGCGATGCCCGCCTCGGGATCCCGTGCTTGTCCCGGGTCCAACCCGGCGGCGCCGATCGCTCCGCGCGCGGGCCGCTCTGGATATGCGGCCACACCACGAACATGCCGGCAGCGTCCTTCGGCGGGGAGAGTGAGATCACCTTTCCATCCGCGCCCTCGCACGCCACGACATTCTGCAGCGATCCAAGCTCCCGTTTCACAGCCGCTTTCGTAATGGGGTTATTGGATCGCCATCCGTCGACGTCTGACTTATTCCGTCCGGGAGCCCCCGTGGCCAATGCCCACCCGGACTTGTACGCAATCCAAATCTCGTCCGAACTCGTTCCCAGCCACACTTTGTCGCGGATGTCTGAAACATGCATCAGCGGATAAACGCGCGGCCCTGCCGACTCCAGATTCGGTGAGGATTCGACGGCGTCAGCGACATTCCATCCGAACCGGGCGTCCTCATCGAATACCGCGAGGAGCAGCTGCAGCTCGACCCCCGGATGCTTCCGAACGTAGTCGACCAGCCTCTCCTGCAGAGAGCCTTGCGGCTTCCGCGTCTCGGTGACCACGAAGTCCTCCAGGCCGTTCTCCTGCAACGTTCTGTTGCGGTAGAACACCGCCGCCTGCCGCGGGTCGGTGCCGTACCAGCGGTCGATGTCGATGCCGGCGACCGCGGCCACGTCCGCGAGCGGAAGATCGAGTTGCGCTGCCACCTGGTCGTTGCTCATCCGCCGGCGGAGCACGATCACGGCGAGCTGCTGGATGTCCGCGCTGGCTTGCGCCCACGCGGCCGCGTGCCCGCGGCTCTCGTTCAGGGCTTTCACCACGTTGACGGTGCCCGGGGTCTCAGCGTCCATGCCCGCGAATATACCGGCCTCACCTGCTGCGACAGGCCGTCGCCAGCGTCCCGGGTCTACAGTCCGTCGTCGCCGGCCACGCGGAGCGCATCGACAGGAAACCAGCCAGCGATCGCCGCGGCGTCGACGGTGCGCCGGCGGCCGCGAATGCTCACCTCGGCGCTGTATCCCGCCGCGCCGGCGATTCGACGGTACGGCCGTTCGATCTTGATCACCGTCGGCGCGGCCGCGCTCTGGGTTCTGACCACGATGTCGCCGGCGCGAAGACTTGCCGGTGCCGCGATGCGCTCCGCCCGCGTGGCCATCCAATCCGCCAGGTCCTCGTCCTCGATCCCCAGCGCCGCGGCAAGCTGGTGAAACGACACCGCGGTATCGCCGAGCGCGTCGACCACCGCCGCGATCTCGTCCTCATCGGTGACCGCGCGCCGGATCCGGTCAATTCCGTCTGAATACACCCGGCCAGTATCGCCGATCAGGCACTACGTCAAGACGACCAAGGCGAAGCCGGTCACCATCAGCGCCAGGGCGATCGCCAGGCGCGCCGCGGCGTGCGGCGTCATCCCGCGGACACCCTGTCGCGGACCTCACGGAGCCACGCGTGCGTGCGCTGCAGGCCGTCCTCCTCGTCCTGCAGCCCGCCGTCGAGGCCCCACAGGTCATACGCCAGCCGGAGGGTCGTCGACTGCTCCGACTCGTCCAGCTGCGCCAGGACCTCCGCGTCGTCCAGGACGAGCGCGACGATCGCGGCCTGTCCCGTCGACCACACCCACTGAAACTCAGGCCAGCCGTGAGTCCGGACCAACTCGACTCGCTCGACGACATCGGCCGCCAGCTGCTCACTCTTCACGGTATGTCGCCTTCCCGGCCTTCCCGTGCTCGATCATCTTCTGAAGCATGATGATCTCCCGCAGCTCCGCGTCGCCGGCGGACCTGCGCGTCTCGTACAGCATGACCAGGTGGTGCGCGATCGCCTCGACGGTAGCCCTGCTCTCCTGCAGGATCCCGCGCGCGCGATCGGTCGCCGCGATGATCAGCCCGTCCGCCGTCATCGCCCCGTCGTACCCGTCGGGACGGTGCCCGCACGACAGCAGCGCCATCGCGTGCTGCCACGCCTTCCCGAAATCGAACGACGACCCACCGTCGCGCTCATCGCGCTCGAGGTCGATCACGTTCCCCGCGACGCTCGTCACCAGCCACGCCCACTCGACCTCACCACGCGAACCGAGCGGGAACATCCCGGACACCTGGCCGCCGCTGTTCCCTCGCGGGTTGCAATCCGCTGACCTGACGGTGCCGCCCATCGCGATCATCACGTAGGCATGGGCAGCCTCGTGGTGCGCTCGCCGGTCGATCGACATCGGGCCGACGTCCTCGGCCGGCGCGGCCACCGCCTTCGGGAGCGTCGCCCCTGAGACCGTGGCCACCGCGGCGCCAAGGGGCGCCGAGGCGCGATAGATGGGGAGCGGACGTCGCCGCTCGATCCGCACCGCCCAGCGAAGCACGAGCACGCCGAGCACGCCGACTCCCAACCAGGTCACACCGGCGCGCGACTGGATCGCCCGCCACACCAGGTCGGCACCGTCGGAGATCCAGAAGCCGGCCGCCACCATCGCCATGACCGCCACGACCAACGTGGAGAAATGCCGCGACACGACGCTTATCACTGCGCCGAACCGGCGCGGCCGAATCTCACCGGACAGGATCGACGCACTCATGACACCCTCTCTGCATCTTCCGATTTCGCGCCACCGCGCGCGGCGGCGTCACGCTGTTCGCCGTGAGCCTCCCCGCCTTTTGCTGCGAAGTGCCGTGCCCCTCGCGGTACGACCAGCTCCACGATCGTGACTGGAACAGCGAGCCCGCAGGCAGTGAGCGTCGCCAGCCTGCCGACGTTCCCCGGCGGGAATTGTGTCGCTGCGACCCACGCCACCCCGCCCGCCACCAGCACCACCACGCCCAACATCAGCAGCGCCCGTCGAAACGCCCTCCGGGCCTCGTCCTCCGTGCCACGGGCGCCCACCACCCGGCGCACATACGGCCCCGGGTCGTTCAGGACTCTGAGAAGCATCACGCCGACGATGTTCGCGCCGACCAAGAAGAACCCCGCGACGGTGGGAATCATCGACTCCCAGTAGCCGGTGAACCAGAGCGCACCAAGAGCCAGACCCAGCCCCGCCACGGGAAGGATCTTCAGCCACGTCGGTACCGCGCCAGGTTCGATTCGCCGCGCGCTCATCACCGCCAGGGCGCCGATGAGTAGTAGCCCCGACCCCGCAAGGAGATACGGCGCGATGTCCGCATACTGCTCCAGATCCACCAACGGCGTCACCTTGGTACTCACGCTAGGCCAGCCAATAGTCAAGGTCTGCGCGCACATTCGGGTGAATCACCGTCTTGCTCGATGCCGACTCGTCCACGAACTCGATGCTGAGGTCACCGGGCTCAGCGTTTCCGGGATCGGGGGGCCCGATCTTCGTCACGATCAGCGTCTCGCCGTGAGCCCCGCGGACTCGGTCTCCGACCACGAGTTTTGCGGCCTTGATGGTGGTGTTGGTCATGCTGTTCCCTTTGCTCGTTGGACGATGTGCTGCGCGTGTGAATCTCGGGAGAGGAACTGATCAACCCGGCCGGTGATCGGCTGGTTGTTGGCGCTCTCGATCGCGGGCTGCAGCGGCTTGGCGTCGATCGCCAGCAGGTGCGTCGCCGATCACCTCGCCACCCACGTCCACGAACATCCCGGCGGCCTCGATCGCGTCGATCTTGGTCCGCACGTCTGCGGGGAGCGCAGCGCGGTTCAGCAGCTTCCGGTGCTGCGGCTTCGGTAGAGAAGTCGGGCCGAGCTCCCAGGCCCACGTACGGCCCTCTGAGACGGCCTGTAGCGCCGCAGCGCGACGCTCCGGGCTCACCGCGTCGAGCGACGGGGCCACCACGCTCTCCGTGGGGATGAGGCTCTTGGGCGTCTCGTCCATGATGACCTGCTTATCCTTCTCGGCCCTCGTCGAAGGTCTGGATCCACCAGCCCTCGGCGGCGGCGAACCTCCAGGCTCCGTGCTCGTACGTCGTGCCGTCGGCCACGCCCTCGGGGAACCCGAAGTGCTCGTGCGCCCAGCTCGCCGGGATCCGGCGGTACCACGTCAGCGGATGCGCCGGCGGCAGGAGCCGCTCCGCTCGGACAGAGGGAACGAGCAGGTCATCCGGGGTGAACTCCTCCGAGAACTCGTGCAGGCGCTCCCGGGCGTCCGTCTCGAATTCCGCCATCTCCGGGTCGAGGCCTCCAGGGAAAGCAGGCTGCAGAGCGGCCCAGATCGCACCGAACGTCGGCCGTGGCCAACCAGCATCCTCGAACTGGGCGATGACGTACTCGCAGTAACGCGCGAGCAGCGCCAGGCCCTCGTCGGGATCGACGTCTCGCACCCACGCGATCACCATGCCGATCGAATCGCCGGCGTGCCGCAGGATCCACCGGTCACCGGGATCGCGGAACCGCGCGCCGTTCTCGATCCGCGCGCGCAGCTCGCGCGCGGCCTCAGCTGCCGTCGACCGCAGGAGCGTCTTCATCACCTGGTCCCGCAGCGGTAACGAGCCCCACGACGGCGGGGCCAGCACCGCGGCAACCGTCGCGCCCTTGGTGATGTACGTGGGCCTACCCGTCGTGGCCTCGTCGACCAGGTTGTTCAGGTTCGAGCGCGCGTCCGTCACGGACCGCATCCGAGAAGCGTTAGTGATTCGCACCATGAGGCAACCCTACCACCACGTACCGAATTCGCGCGTGTTTCCAGTACGTCTTTCAGTACCGAAAAAGAGCCGATAACTGGTATTACGTAAACTACCCAGCTCAGAAGGGGTGCCCGGGGCGCGCTCAGCGTTCATGCTCACGCTCGTTCGTCCGTTCGCGTGCTCGACGGAGAGCGCGTTCGTGCGCCTCCGCTGCCGCACGTTGACGAACCTGGTCCTTGGTCGGGAGCGGTTCGCCGTCGCGCTCTTTGTGGCGGCGTCCGTGGTTCCGCATCACCAGCTCGCGTTCCGAGTCTCCGTCGTCGGGTACCTCGCTTGCCGGCGGCCCGCTCGCGACGAGCCGGCCGAAGCCGATCACTCGCAGTTTCATCTCTAGCGGCGCCCACCCGTTCTCCGCGAGGCATCTCCGTAGGTACGACGCCCCGGGCCAGCCGCCCAGGAAGTCCAACGCCGCCTGCAGCCGGTCCTCGACCAGCGCGTGCAACTGCGTCACGGATGTCGCCCCGCGGTAGTCGAACTCGAACTCGTCGAGCATCGCGAAGACTTGCTCGCCGGTGCCCGGGCGCACCGGCCGGTCCGGATCGAGCAGCTCCGCGTCGAGCTCGTTCGCGATCCGCCGGCGCGTGAACGCGTCCAGCGGCGGCGTGCTGCCGGGCGTCATCGGCGGCGTACCGCGGCGCCGATCGCCGCGCCGATCCCGCCGCAGAAGACGATGCCGAATCCGACGATGAAGATCAGGACGATGAGCGCCTTCCCTCCGTCGATCTGGGGCTCTCCGAAGGACGTCTTCTCGGCCGCGCTCTGGTACATGCTCGCTGCCATCAGCAGGAAGACGAGGAACCCCCCGATCGCGCCCACCACGGCGCCGAGGATCCCGCCGAGGAGGGCGTGCGATCGCCGAGCGGGCCGGGCAGGCATCATCGGTGCACCCGCGGTCGGCTGCCAGGCCACCGGTACCAGGTAGTGCACGAGCATTCCGCCGATGTTGATGCCCGGCGCGTGGTCGAGCAGGGCGGGGTCGAAGCACATCACGGTGCCGGCGGGATACGGGGTCTGGCTCGCGAACAAGGCCCGACGACCGTCGGGGAACTCCACCGGCTGCACGCTCGTGTACACGAGGTCGGTGGTGCGCTGCGCCGGCGGAGCCCCGGCGACGCGCGGAGGCCCCGCCGGGGAGGATGCCTGCTGTTCAGGCGATGCAGCGTTGGACATGGGGTTGGTCTCCTCGTTCGATCTACTCGACGACTTCCCTCATAGTGTGGGCCACATCACCGACACGCACTGCGGGACCTCTGTCCGATTCCAACATCGCCTCGAGGATGCCGACCGCCCGGCGAAGCGTCTCCCGGTCCTCGTCGGTCATGTCGATGAGCTTCTGGCGAAGCCACTCGTCCCGTGTCGCGGCCTCGCCCACGATCACGCGCTCGCCGGCCTCCGACAGCTGGACGACGACCTGGCGGGCGTCCGAGGGGTGGGCGGTCCGGACGACGAGCCCCAGAGCGCCCAGAGCCGCGATCACCCTGGTCATCGTGGGTGGGCGCACCCGCTCGCGTGCTGCGAGCTGCCCGGGGGTGAGCGGCCCGTCGTTCGCCAACGCGAACAGCACGGATAGCTGGGGCAGCGAGACCGTCGATTCTCCCGTGCGTGTGCGCAGGTACCGGGCGAAACGAACGGTGGCCAGCGCGAGATCCCCGGCGAGCCCGCCGGCGGACTCACGCATCGTCATCACCACGGCGCCAATCGACGGTGGGGATCCCCAGTCGCCGCCCGCGAACCCTATCGACCAGCACGAACGCGTACAGCGCGGCGCCCATCAACGCAGCGGTACCGAAGGCGACGAGAAGAAGTTCAGCCGGGCCGCCCGGTGCAAGCATGTAGCACCCGCTGGGATCGGAGGGCGGAGGGCACACGCCTTTCCAGTCCCACGATCCCCAGGTCCAGAACGCCACCCCTACCGCGATGATCACCGCACAACGGCGCATCAACACGCGGCGCACGCGGCGACGGTGGTGGTCCGTGAGACGAGCGTGCTCGTCCGGGGCAGGGGATGTCATGGCCCGATGTGGGATAGGTGCCACAGACCGTCCTTGGTCCCTCCGACGGCGGCGGTCGAGCTTGCTCCGCCGTCCGGGCCGATGCACGTCAGGGGGTAGCGAATCAGCTCCACTCCCCTCGGCGTGACCGCGAAGAACTCGTACACGCCCCCGCGGGCGGCCTTCGTGGCCTCGCACTGGGCCTGGGTGTCGTGCACGCTGCACAGCGTCTCGATCCAGGCGCCGTGTGCGATGTCCTTCTTGCACGCCGGCAGTGGGCCGGCGGCCGCCGGCGCCGCGGTCACCGCGGCCGCGCCTCCCACGATCAGCACGACGGTGCTCGCCGCGGCCGCTATGCCGCGCCTGGTCCTCATCGCCATCTCAGTAGTCCTGCACGACGTTGGTGTTCACCGTCGCCCGCCCCAGCGCGTACAGGACGCCGGCGATGGCCACGACCAGGAGCGAGTTGAGCAGTCCCGTCGAGATCCACGCCTGCCAGGTGCCGAGCGCGCCGCTCACCCAGGCCCACACGAGGAGCACGATCACCGCGCCGCCGGCGAGGCAGCCGAACACCAGGCCCGGGCGCGCGGCGCTGTAGACCAGCCCAACCAGCACGGCCGCGGCCACGAGGGTCAGCAGGCCCGTGCCGATCGCCGCAGACTCCGGGTCCCGGTGCAGCACGGCGCCCGCTGCCGTGGCGGGCAGGTTGTTCGTCACCGTCACCAGTGCCCACGCGATCGCGCCGGCCGCGACCGCCACGAATGCCGCCGAGACTGCGAACCTCGAGAGGTTCATCGGCTGCGGCTTCGGCGGTGCGCCCCATTGCGGATCCTGCCGAGGATCGGGGCGCTCCTCGTAGTCACGTCGCAGGGCGGGGTCGGATCCGGTCGAGTAGGTCGAGCTATAGGCCCGGGTGGGATCGTTGCTGTCGTACGGGTTCATGATCTCTTCTTTCGTGATGCGGTGCGGTCCTGGCTCACGGCCAGGTGATGGTTGCGTTCTGGAACTGCTGGCTGAACTTGCCGTCCGGAGTTCGGGTCTCGTCGCTCGTCGGGTAGCCGATCTTGGCGATGCCGCCGGCGGTGTCGAATTGCCGCTTGATTTCGCCCCAGACGGCGTGAACGCCCGTCGTGGGGCTCCAGTAGACCGATCCGCCCTGGAAGTCGTTGTAGGCGCCGAGGACGACTTGCTGCCAGTTGAGGGCGGGGATGTTCGCGCGGGTCTGGCGGCGCTCGTCGCTCACCGGGTACCCGAGAGGTCCGGTCTCCCAGCCCTTCGAGCCCCAGAGGTCGCGAATCGCGCCGCCCACCTGGTGGGCGTTGCCGCCGTCGGCGGTCGGGCTGAAGTAGAACGAGGTGGCCTTCGTATCGAACTTCTGGAGGCGCCCGCCCCGGCGATCGGGCAGCTCCGGCGTCGTCGGCGGGCCCCAGCTCGCCGTGCCGCCGGTGGCGAAGAAGCTGGTCTCGATCCGGCCCATGACCATGAACGCGCCGACCTGCTGGTCCGCGTTCGCGGCGCCGGGGGTGATCGCTGCGGCCGCGGCCAGGCCGACGGTGAACGCCGCAGCGGCGCACCGTCGACGGCGCACCGTTCGGGGTGTGTTGGAGGTGATGTTCATCGGTCCTGCCTTTCATCGGTGGGGGTGGTGCTCATGGGGCGACTGCTCGACCGTCCGGGAGAGGGCAGGTCGGGCATGTAGTCGGAGGTGATGTCCCAGTGCCACAACTGCATTCCGGACTCTTCGGTGAGCTTGGTGAGGTCCGCCGGCGCACGCGTGGCGTCGGAGATGTGGCACACCGTCGCCGGGGTGGAGTCGGTCAGCGTGAGCGTCGCGATCGACTGCTCCGGCGGCAGGTTGTAGCGCAGGCTCACGGTGAACCGGCGGTGCTCGTCGACGGCGACCCGCAGCAGGTGCTCCGGGTAGATCCCGTCGACGGGCAACCACTGGTCGGTGACGGCCATGACCGCGGCGCTGTGGAGTGTTCCGACGCCGGCGTTGCCGACGCTGAACGTCCCGATCAGCATCAAGTGCCCGTGCCGGTCACCCTCCTCGAGCTCGAGGTTGGTCGCGAACCGCTCCATCTCGACCGGGAAGCGTTTGACGAGTTGCGGCACGAGGCCTTCGGGCGCGATGAAGGGCAGGTCGGGCAGGTGCTTGAAGATGATCCGGTGCCCGTGAGCGGCGGGCTCGATCGTTTTGACCTCCGCGATGAGCAGCATGTACCGGGCGGGCTTGCCCGGCGCCGGCGGAAGGGCCGGCTGCAGCTGTCGCAGGCGTCGCGCGGCGAGCAGGTGCCGCTGGTCGGCGTTGTACGGCTCAGGGGTGAACAGCCGGCCGCCCAGGCCGACCTTGCCGACCGTCGTGTCCTCGGCCGCCTGGCGGAGGTAGTACGAGATGACCTTCCACGATCGTTTGCCCTGCATCGCAGGGGACCAATGCGTGAACCCGGCCTCGTCCCAGAGATAGTGCAGCAGCCCGCGCAGCGTCAGTTTCGACGGGCTCGGTGTCGCATCCTTGCCCGCACCGTCGCCGGCCGACGGTGGCGGCGCCGATCGCGAGCTCGCGCCGAGGGGAACCGCCAGGCGGAGCGCGGTCGCCCCGTCGTCGGTTGTGGCGATCGCCCGCCCCGTGAGTGGGCCGCGGCCGGACACTGCCTCCGGTGGCGCCCAAGACGCGCACGTCGGGTCGTGCAGGTGTCCGGTGTCGGGCATCCGCTTGATGGTGTATCCGGTGGATGTCCGCGCGATGTACATCCCTACTCCCCCGGGCGCTGCGCGGCACAAGCACACCGGGCGCACGTGCTCGCGGTGTGCGGCCGCGATCAGCGCCGCGGGTAGATCCCCCACCCTGTCGAACGTGCGGTGTCCCAGCCGGATGCTTTGCGCTGTCTGGGTTTTGTGCTGGAGGTGGGTCGTCATGATCTCTCCTTGAGGGAGGTTGGTGGGTTGGTGCGGTCCGCGGCCGAGTCGTCTGCAGAAGCCCTCGCCGGGCGTCGTCTCGTCGGTCCCTTCGGGGGTGGCGCAACGGTGATGTGGGTTTCGTGCCAACCACTCCCGCGGGCCCGGCGACGACGCCGGCAGTAGCCGATGGGCGTCCAGGGCGACGAGCTCGGCCGCGGACCGCACCGTGGCCACGCTCGGTCGGGTCGGGTATCAGGTGCGAGCTGACCCCCGGCACGACGCAGCGTGACCAGATCGGGGCGCCGTGCCCTACCGCGCCGCGCCGCCCTGGTCGGGCTGGTGCGGTGCGGTCGGGCCGGCGCGTGGGTCATGGCCTCTCGCCTCCCCCGCCGGTGGCCTCGCCGCGCGGGCGATAGCTCCCTGACCTGGCATCATGCGTCCATACCTGGCCCGCGTACTCCGCGTCCGGCCACATACCGACGCTCTGGTCGTCGGCGCCGTGCACGACGCGCGCCGCGCCCTCAGCGAGGTAGGCGGCCATGTCGGCCGACGGGATGACCTCAGCCGCGGCAGGCTCGCCGGCACCGTCGCTCGAGCTGGGCGTCGGCGCCGCCGTACCGGCCGCCGCGGCCGAGGCCTTCAGGAAGGCCTCCGCTCGCTCGTCTCGCACCGACGGTGTGGCGCGGCTCTCGATGTCCGCGGCGATCCAGTCAGGCAGATCCGGGTAGAGATCGACGATGTGGCCGCGGCCGCATTCCTTCGGGTCGTGATCGTGTGGGCCGATCTTGTTGGCGTCAGCGATCAACGGCCAGAAGAACGTCCGATGCCAGTACGCCGCGGCCGAGGTCTGCTGCGCAGCCGCGTACGCGATCGGAGCCTGGTCCTCGATGGGCGTTCGCTGGTGCGCGGCCAACCAGGCCTCCATCAGCGCGGTCAGTTCCTCGATCCACGCCCCGTGACGAAACCAGCACGGCGGGATCTTCTTGTCCTCGAGCTGGTAGCGATGGCGGAGCCAATCGACCCACTCGACGAGTTCGACCCACAGCTCGTCGGCCTCGTCGCGCGATAGGTATGCCCAGCAGAACCGTGACGGGATCACTTCTGGCGGGGTGTGCGCGAGCAGTTGCGCGGCGCGCCGCTGCGGTGCTCGGACCGCGGCCGCGGTCACCGCCGGCCGCCGTTCCACGGGGTGAACGGCGCGATGAGCTTCTGGCTCGACTGGAAGCCGGTCCCGGGGACCTTCTTCTTGCCGGCGCGCACGTCCTCGAAGAGACGCATCGACGATTCCACGCGCGCTTTCGAGTCGGGGAAGTCCCAGACCGAGGGCACGTGCAGCAGGATCGGCCGGGCGGCTCGCGGCAACATGAACGCTTGCCCCTCGTCCATCGTCCGGATCTCGGAGTCGTACATGACGGGCCGCGTCTGCAGCGTCGAATGCCCCGTTGCGTCAGCGACCCACTCCCGCCGCGGGCCGCTCAGCTCCTCGAGCGACTTCAGCTCCGCCGGATCAGCCAGGCCCGGCAGGATCACCCGGACGGGCGAGTTGATGGTGAACATTTCACCCTGGGTCTGGCCCCACCGTGCGATGTTCTGCAGGCGGTTGTGCACGTACGCCCAGATGGAAATGCCGGGCCCACCGCTGTCGGTGATGAGCGACGGCAGATCCGGGATCGGGGCGACGTTGTTCACCTCGTCGAGCACCATCCGCATCACGGGATCGAGCTGCAGGCCGGGCCGACGCTGGGATTCTTCGTAGGCGAGGTGATGCATCTCGTTCGCCAACGTCGATACGTACGGCGCCGAGGACACGGTCTTCTTCCCCGAGGAATGCAGGTAGAGCGTGTTGTGGCTGCCGTCGAAGAGCAGCTCGCGGAGGTCGACGCTCTCGGACTGCGGGACGTCGAGCATGCTCATCAGGGCGGGATCAGCGAGCGGTGCCAGCACCCGCGCCGCGGCGCCGATCATGTCGTCGGTGGAATCCGAGCCAGAGTGGAGGATCTGTTCGAGCTCGTCGGCCCAGTCCTCGCGATCGCCGGCCTTGAGGATGGAGAGAACCGTGGAGTTCGAGCGCCGGATGACCCACTTGCGGACCTCCTTCATGCCCTTCTCCTCCAGGGCTGCGGCGTGGATGTAGCACCGGAGGAGGTCCGCTGCCTTCCCGTCCCAGTAGGACGAATTCTTGGTGCCGTCCATCGGGATCGCCTGCACGAGTGCGTTCGCGCGGCGGATCGCGGTCTTGGGGTCGGTGCAGCCGCCCATGATCGCCCAGCGCAGCTGTTGCGGCCACCCGGTGATGTTCTCGAGGTCCATGACCTCCACTCGGCCCATCGCCGCCCGCTCTTCCACGGTCGCAGCGAGAACGTCAGCACGGGTCGTGGTGACGAGAACGAACCCTGGCGCGTCCCAGACGCGGGGAACGACGCTGCCCCAGGTCTTGCCGGAGCCCGTCGGACCCTCGGTCATCACGCCGTCGCGGTGCTGGACGAACACTTCCGGCCGATCCGGAAGCATGTCGTTGCGGCCGATCATCACCGCCTCGCGGTACGGGTCGATGGCGTTGGTGTCGACGTCCTGCAGGCTCTTCCGGGTGCGCTTGGCCTGGGCAACGGCCTTCTCGCCGGTGAGCTTGCGCCGCTCCATCATCTTCTCGTCGGAGAAGCCCTCCTGGGCGACGCGGCGGCGGGACAGGCGTCGGTTGTTCGCGTTCCATGCGTACGCGCAGAGCGCCAGCCACCCGAGCAGCGCAGCGAACAGTGAGCCCCACACGAGCGCCGCGGGCGCATCGAGGGGCTTGTTCTTGGGCCACGCTGCCGACGGGTTGCTGAGCACGTCGGGCGTGACAAACAGGCGTTTGAGAACGCCCAGGATCTCGCCCAGGCTGAGCGGGATCAGACCGTTCCCGCTCAGCAGGCCGGCCAGCAGCGTGCCGGCGAACATGGTGAACGCGAGCCCGCCGATCAGGACCAGGAACGGCGCCAGTTCCCACGGCACCGAGGACCGCGACGAGGGCGGCGTCAGGGAGGACGGGCCCGAGTCCCGCCGACCGCTCATGCGTGGGCCTCCGCATCCATACGCTCGGCGGCCGACCACAGCTCGCCCGTCACCGACCGCCCCGTGATCACCTCATCGGTATCGGTCCAGACCACTTCCTGCGGGGAGCGCACGTGCTCCATGACCACCGGCGCCGCGGTGCCGATCTTCGCCAAGCACACGCCGCGCGGGAGGTTCATCAGGATGTCGATCGTGCCGGGCGGGAAGTCGAACATCTCGCAGACCTCGCGCGCGTCCTTCGCGCGGCCCTGCCGGTAGCAGAAGATGATCCCGTTCTCCTTCATGATCGACTGTGCGGCTGAGCCTTCGGGGAAGTCCGAGGGGCGGTGGAAGGTGGTCTGCGTCGCGAGCGCAAGGCCGCGCGAGAGCTTGAGGTTTCGGCGCACCAGCGCGCCGGTCGTACCGTCGGCGACGTGCCACGCCTCCTGGATGTCCTGCACCGTCTGCAGACGTTTGCGGGAGCGTTCCAGTGCGATGTTCGACACCAACGTGTTGAGCACGGTCATCACCACGCGAATCGCCGGGCCACCCTCTGGGAGGCCGGATACATCGAAGTGCACGAACGGGTGCTCCAGGGCCTCGGTCACGTCGTCGGTGGTCTCACCGTCGACGAGCCCCCGCAGGTCGCCCTCGCACATGCGGTAGAGGGCCAAGCCGGGGTCACGGCCCCAGTCCAACGCCCGCTCGGACCAACGGCCGAACATCCTCATGTCGTCCGGATGGGGATCGAGCAGCCGCTCTGCGAGCTTGGGCACCGTCGGGACGTTCCTATCGGTGCGCTCGGCCGAGACGGCCAGCAGGGCAGCGTTGAGCGCCGAAGTCTCGGTCTCGGACAGGCCGCGGCCCATCGCGTCCTCCAGGACCGCCTTGACCAAGGTCTGCTGGCTCGACGGGGCGTTCGCGCCCAGGTCGGCGGACGAGGCCACGATCATCGGGTCCAGCAGGTTCAGTCGGGTACCGCCGGCGCCGAACCGGACGCTGTTGACGCCCAGATCCCGGGCGAACTTGCTCAGCTCCCCCTCGCCGGCTTGCGGCTTCTTGTCGAAGTTGAACACCTTGCGGTGCAGGCTCAGGTGCCGCGCAATGTTGGTGATCATGATCGAGGTCTTGGCCACGCCGATGTCGCCGATGGCCGTGCTGTTGATCGACTGCAGGTTCGCGCCGTAGAGCGCGAAGCCGTCCGCGATGACCGGTGTGCGGGTCGCCAGATCGACACCGCCGATCAGTCCTCGTAGGTTCTCCGACCGACGGAACTGTGCGAGGTTCAGGGCCTCGCCTTGTCGGGTGGTCGTCAGCTGCGGTGTGGCGCGGGGCTGGTACCAGCCCCACTTGTCGAGCGTCCGGTTCCGCTTCGGGGCGTCGAACAGGGACTCCCAGTGCCGCACCATGTCCGGGAACTGCGCGGGAGGAACTACGGGGACCCCTTCGCGCTCGTCGTCCTCCGGGCGGTCGAGGACCGCTGTCGCTGTGCCGCCGCCGCGGCTAGCGTGCTCGTCACCGGCGGTCTCCCGTTCGAGGGCGGCGGCCCTTGCCTTGATCTTCCGAGAGCGGAACATGGTCTCTCCTGGTCTTGAAGTGCGCGTGCGTGTTTGGTTGTCTTGTGTGCTGCGGTCAGGCGTACTTGGTGACGTGCTTGTGCACTTCCATCCCGAGCCCGAAGGGCAGCGTGTTGAACAGCGCCACGTCGTGCCGGTCGTCCTGCCATTCGATGTTCGTGATGGCCGAAACCGAGGTCGCTTCCACGAACCGGGCCACAGCGCGGTCGAGGTCGTCGGGGGTGCGGCCGGTCACTGCGAACCACATGCTGTAGGTCATGCCGTGATACGGATTGCCCGGGGCGAGGTCCGCCTGCCGGCGTGCGGAGGCGCCCATCATCACGTCGCTGGTGCCGTCGGTGACCTTGCCGTCCTTTGCTTCCTTGATTTGGCGTGCACGGTCCTGCGCCTGGTCCTTGCGCGCGGTCTCGCGGGCGCGAGCTGCGGGGATGAGGTCGAAGCGCACGGAGACGGTGCGGATCGTGGGCATGGCCGCGACCTCTTCGTCGCCGGCGTCGGGGGCGACGCCGGTCAGGACGTTCGCCATCCACTCCGGTCCGAGGGGCGCCGGCGCGATACCGCCGACCGGGACCATCCCGACGCGGGTGTACCAGCGCGGGGACAGCTGCTCGAGGCCGGTGCCCTCGTCCGCGTGGCTGAGGATCTCGACGCTGTCTGCGCCGCCGATGTAGCTGGGGAACGCCGACCACCAGTCCACGTCACCGTCGCGGTCGAGCGCGAAGTTCGGGTCGATCATCGCGCGGATCACGGCGCACGTGCGGCGCCGGCCGAGCAGCACGACGTTGCCCAGCCCACCGGGGCCCGACATGTAGCTCATCACCCGCTCGGTCTCGTCGAGCACGATCTGTGCCATGCCGCCCTCGAACCGCTGCCCCTTCGCTTCGGCGCGACGGTGCGCGTCCGCCTTGAACTCCGCCGTCTCGTAGAACTTGAGCAGCAAGTAGTCGCGGTGCTCCTCGAGGTTGGGGGCGATCTCGTCGAGCAGCTGCCCGTAGCTGTCGACCAGCATGTCCAGCCGCTCGTCGGCGCCGTCGCGCACGCGCACCCGTACGAGCTCCTCCTGGTACCACTCCAGGTGCTCGGTGATGTCGGCCGGGACACTGCGGTGGATCGACTGCCCACCACGCACGTAGCTGGTCCGCTTGGCCAGCTCGTTGAGCAGGTTCCCGTACCGCTCCGCCGCCTGGTTCATCTCCGCCGGCGATCGGATCGCCGAGCCCGAGCCCTGGACGGCGAGCAGCACGGCGTAGAACGTGGGCTCGCCCGGGTTCGAAATTCGGAGGATGAACATCTTGTCGAGCCCGGTCCCGGTCAGGTCGACCACCATGCACCGCCCGAGCGGCGTGGGGATCTGCCATCCGGGGTTCAGGTCCTCGTCCGCGGCGTCGGGGTGGAGCACGTTGAAGTACACGTGCTCGCCGATGCCGCGGCGCCCCTTCGTCAGGTAGGGGAATCCGTACTCGCGCACGCGGTGCGCCCACCGCTCCCCGATCGGCTTCTGGTTCCCCAGCGGAGTGGTCACCGACACGGTCAGCAGCAGCAGCGCGGCCACGACGCCGGCGGAGATGTAGCCCCATCCGACGGTGAAGAACAGCACGGCGCCGACGATCACAACCGCGGCGTATGCGTACTTGACAGGGCCGGAGAGGCGGCGGGATGCGACCTCGCCGGATAGGACCGAGTTCCGGGCCTCCACGTAGTTCTCGGTCATCGTCATCGGTCAATTCCCTTCGCGCTGGTTGATTCGAAGTCGGTTCGCGCCTTGCGCACGGCCGCCGACGCCCCGGCGCCCGTGACCATCGCCGCGGCGGAGAGCGGACCGCCCACGGATCCGACGGCGGTCCGTGCTGCGGAGAGGAATTGCTGGCCGTGGCCGCCGACGCGGCCCGACCGGCCGGCGCCGCGCGATGCGTTCGCCGGATTCGCGGCCGGCGCGCCGCCTGGGCCACCAGGCGTCCCCGCCGTGCCGCTCGATGCCTGCGCCGGTGCTGCAGCCGGTGCGGACCTCCCCGCACTGCCGGCGCCGCCGCGGCCACCGCCGCCGCTGAAGCCGCGCGTCATGGCGCTGCGGGCAGCGAACGAGCCCGCCGCGCCTCCAGCCGCGGCGCCGATCACCGAACCGCCCTGGGAGCTGAAGCCGGGAGCGTCGTCGCCGGACGGCAACACGGGTGCCCACTTCAGCAGGGAGAATGGGGCAAGCCCCATCACCACGAAGCACATGGCGACGAACAGCAGCGCCCCCAGCGACTTCACGTCGCCGTCGCCGGTCACGTTCCCCTTCGCGGTCAGGCTCATCATCCACATGAGCACGCCGAGCAACAGGAACAGCAACGGCGTCGAGAAGATGATTGCGAGCAGGGTCAGCACCGGCCGGAGCGACTTCGCCCGCATCTGCGGGTTCACGTACATCCCGAGGGAGATGCCGACGGCGATCGTGCCCAGCGGGACGGCCAGCATGTGCATCATGAAGCCGAGGTACATGGAGAACGCTCCGAGGCCCATCGCCCCGTAGCCGATCAGGCCCGAGATCGTCCCGCCGACCAAGGTCTGGTTGTTGAGCGCGGAGAACATCGTCGTGATGTTCGAGATGGCTTCCTGCGTCGTTGTGCCGGTCTTCTCCGATAGAAAGTCGGTGAGCCCGTTAGCGACTGGAAGAATCAAGGTGCTGATCAGGAGCGGCACCGCCGCCATCGTGATCAGCGTCCCGGGCGCGTACGCGAACATCGACTTCATCACCTCGGACAGGGGCATCTTCTCCTGATTGCCCTGCACGATGGTGATCAAGAGCATGATCATCATCGTTAGCCAGCCCAAGGTGATCGAGATCCCGTACCAGGCGATGAATCCGGGTGCTGTGTAGTCGAATCGGCCGACCGAAGCGAGCCCCTTGAGGACCTTGGGCGTCATCGACATCGCCCAGTCCTTCATGTCGTTGGCCCACGAATCGGCGTACGACTTGGGGTCGGCGACGAACTTCACGATCCCCGATCCGATCTTCCACAGGGTGTTCCAGGCCTGCACGTACGGCGCGGTGTTCTTGTCCCACGACTGCGAGATCCGATCGCCGAGCGACATGTTCTTCACGATCCAGTTCCACGTCCCCGCGAAGAGCTTGCCGACCGCGTCGTTCCAGCCCCGGCACCGCGCGACCTGGTCCGTCGACGTCGCGTTCGCGTTCGCATCGCAGTCGAGGAAGAACGCGTGCGCCTTGAACGGCCCCTGAGCCTTGTCTGCGTTGAAATTCGCGCGCGAGAACTTCGGATTCGCGGTGTCCTCGATCAGCTTGGCGGCGGGGCCCGTCGTCACGAGGTCCCAGAATCCGGGACCGTCCGGCGAGATGCCGAGCCGCTTGGCCATCGAGACGAGCGACGTCCGGTCCGGGGTCTTCGCGAAGTCGAAGCCCCACACGGACAGCGTCGTCGATCCCCACCGCTTCATGTCGTTGACGCACATGCCCGTCGGCATGAAGAAGGCCGAGTCGCCGGCGGGGAACGACGGGAGTTCCTTGCTGTCGGCGCCGTTCTTCTTCCGGTCCTCGTCCGATTGTGCCCAGTACAGCAGCTTGCCCTCCACCGGCAGCGTCGCGTTGATGTACGCGCCGATGTCACCGCCCTTGTCGGCGCACGATCCGGAGAACCACGGGCCCTTCTTGAATTCCTCCGTTCCACCCACGTACTGCTTGAGATCGGCGGGGAAGCCCTCCGGCAGGGAGCTGCCGTTGATCGAGCTCGCGGCGCCTTGGCCACCACCAGGGACGGCGGGGGCCGGGTCTGCCGACGCGATTCCCACTCCCACCGGCGCCGCGATCACGATCAGCGCGCACACGAGCGCACTCACCAGCCGCGCGAGGCCCGCACGCACCGCGGCGGACCTTCCGACGCGAACCTTCTCCTGATTGGTGTCCATAGCCCCGCGCTCCTAGTTCACGACGAGGGTGTAGGTGCCCTCTTGGAAGCCCTTGACCAGCGGGTCTTCCGGGTTCACGCCGGTCACCGCATCCGGGGTCGGCCCCGTCTTGTACTCGTAGCTGCGCACCAGCCACGTGCTCTTGTCCGCGTCCCAGAGCAGACCCACTCGCGAGGTGCCCCAGACCGCGGTGACGTTCGTCTGCTGAGGAGCACCGTTCTGCGTCTTCGGCGGCGTGAACAGGCTCAGCCCCACGCCCCATGCCGTGACGGTCGCTTCCTTCGGGTTGAGGTTGCTCACCGCCAGTGAGACCGGCTGCTGGTTACTGCCCTGGCCGGACGCCTTCTCGCGGCCCTTGGCGTTGTCGAGCAGCGTCAGTAGCGTTCCCTCGGGACTCGGCACCACCAGGGTCTCGCGGACCTTGTTGACGTCCACGCCGCCGGCGTTGGCGCGGGTGATGGCCTGCAGGAAGTTCGCGCCCGCGGCCGCGGCGCCACCCTCGTCCTGCGTGTAGCCCGACGGGATCCCGTTCGTGATCACCCGGGGTCCGTGCGGAGTCCCGATCTTGATCTCGGCCTTGCTCGTGCCTCCGCCGGTGGGCCAGAACAGCCAGCTCAGGCCTCCGACGACGACCACCACCGCGAGCACGAGCGCGAGGATCTTCGGGTTGCGCCACACCGGGGTCTCGGTGTTGGCGGTCGCCGTCCTGCGGGCTGTAGAGCTCTTCGTAGTGACGCTGGAAAAGTCTTTAGTCACAGTCTCATTCCCTTCTGAGTCGCTTCGAGTTCAATTGCTCTTGATGACGTTGAGCGCCGCACGACGGCGCTGCACCACGCGCGCCGCGACGGCCACCATCGCGATCGCGACCACCGCGACCGCCAGGGCCAGCCAGCCGTAGCTCGCGGTGTGCTCGGTCGCCGTAGCGCCGGCGGAACCGGAGCTCATGGCGTCGCCGTTCGGCACCGGGCCCGCCGGCACCGCACCGTGGGCCTTGGTGCCACTCGTGTCGAGCGATCCCAGTACCCAGATCAGGCCTGCGACGGAAAAGCCGATCAGCACCGCGAGATTCCAGCGGTTCTTGTACCAGGGCTGCCGGCCGTGCGGGTTCGCCGCTCGCTTCTTCGCCGCCCCGTAGCCGCCGCGGTTGTACTTCTGTCCCATTGTTCTGCTCCGTCTTCTGTCGTTGTGGGGGTGTTATGCGTTGACCGCGAACAGGATTGCGCCGACGATGATCGAGATACCCGATGCCATCGCGAAGCGGATTCCGGCGTCACGGAACGCATCCGTCGACTCGGCGAGATCCGCGGAATGGCCCTGGCGGGACGCCTGGGAGCGCTTCATCAGCGCCATGACCATCTGCCCGCCGAGGATGATGAGCGCGAGCGCCCAGATCGCACCGAGCAGGCGCTTCCAGGCCGTGTTGAGCGCCGTGCCCAGCAAGCCCGGGTCGGGTTTGACGTCGGTGAACGGGTTCAGGCCGTCGGCGTGTGCGACACCGTTCTGCGCGATCAGGAGCAGGTACACCAGGGCGACCGTCGTGCCGGCGAAGACGAGCAGCGTGTACCGCCGCCACCGAGCGCCGGCGCGCGGCTCCTGCGCCTCGTCGACGTCAGCGATGTCCGCGTCGAGGTCGATTGTCGTTGTCATGGAATCGGATTCCTCTCTATACCGGGTGCCTTCTAGCGGCGGTGGGTGCCGGCCATGTCGGTGGTGTCGTACGAGTAGCCGGAGAACTGCGCGCCCGGATCGAGCGGCTGCTGAGCGTTCCGTCCGTACTGGTTCACGGCGACACCGCGGGGGCCGGCCTGCTGCGGCACCGCGACCTGCGCGAGGTCGCCGCTGTACCCGTAGCCGGCCTGCTGCGGGGCCGGGGCCTGCCACTGCCCCGTGTACTGCTCCGGCGGCGCCGCGGCGGTCATGCTCACGCCCGCGGTGCGTGCCTGAGCGTTCAGGCGGGCGGTGATCATGGCGCACAGCTCGACGTACGCGCTGCGCGTCTCGGGCAGCAGATCCTCGAACACGATCCGCGAACGGTGCCCCGCGAACGCCGGATCGAAGGGCATGTGCAGGATCGTCGGGATCTTGAACTGGCTGAGCATGCTTTCGACGAGCTGGAGGCGGTCCGGCGTGACCGGCGCATCCGGGAGGGGCGAAAGCAGAACGATCGCCTGCGAGACCTTCTCCGAGCCGATGTCCGGGTCACCCTGGGCCAGGGTCAGCATCGCCTCGACTTCCTGGATGGTGTCGTCGCACGCGGTCATCGGGATCACGATCTGATCCGCGCGGACGAGCGCCCACTGCAGGGACTCCGCCAGGTGGTTGTTCTCCGTGTCGACGATGATCAGCCGACGGTGGCGGCGCAGCACCGCGTACGTCGCCTCGCATGCGGACCAGTCGAGCATCCGGCGGCTCGTTCCGGAGTCGTCGGCAGGGAGGACCTCGTCGAGCGTGGGCTGCCGGATCATGAACTGGTCGATCGCGGTATGCGGCACGTCCTTGCTGCAGAGCTGCTTGGCGATCTTCAGCAGGCCCCAATTGCTGCGGCGGTCGGTGCGCCCGTTGTGTGCGCGCATGGCCATCGAGCCGAACGACGAGCTCGCATCCCACGCGACGACGCCGGAACCGGTGTGGGTGCCGAACGTGGCGCTCATGGTCAGGGCGGTTCCGGTCTTGTTCTCGCCGCCCTTCGGGTTCGCCACGGTGATCAAGGGAACGCCGGGCGTGCCCTCCTTCAGGGTCTCGACGCCGAGTCGGTAGTCCACCTCGGGGCTGGGATTCTTCGGGGAGAGGCTCATTCCGAGAGTGCGGTTGCACCAACCTCGCCATCCCCAGTCCGCCGGCCGCAGGGCCGTCGACCGGGATCCGAACGCCTCCTGGCGGCGGTCGACCGACGACCCGACGTAGTCGTTCTCGCCGGCGACCTCGCCCGGCTTCCCCGACTTGGCCGCGGGGATGTTGTTGGCCTCGAGCGCGGCCTGGCCGACGCCGTAGGGATCCGGGATGGCGCCCTCGTCGGAGTCGGTGGAGCCCTCGTCGACGTCCGTCGTGGCGTCGTCGGCCGCCGGCTCCGGCACCGGGGCCGGGCGCAGTCGCTGCTCGCGCGGGTTGATCGGTGCCTCGGTCGCGTGGTTGGCGTATCGGGCGGCCGCGAGCTCGCCCGAAGGGTTCTCGTCCTCGAAGTGATCGATGTTGCTCATGTGGGGTATTCCTTCGTGTCTCGATCGTGCGGAATTGTGTTGTCAGTCAGTCGAAGCGCTTGGTCTCTCGGATGCGGTCAGAGTTCGGTCACGTCGTCTACCTCCCAACCTGTGGGGCTGTTCGCCAGCGCCACCGCGACGATCCGGCGCGCGGTCTCCCCGACCGGTTTCCCGTCGGAGGTAACCGGCACGATCTGGACCGAGAACTTGTACGCCGCGGCGAGCGCGGTCGGCTTCTGTCCTTCGGTCTGCGCCGGGCCCACGAGCGGCGCCGTCAGCGCGTTCCGCGACGCCCAGGTCGACCACTCCGCGCCCTGGCCTGGCAGCACAGTGGCGACCTGGGCGCGGAGCTTCGCGGTGAGCAGGGCGCTCGCCCGCGCCGGGCCCGCGCCGGGGCCCTTGTCCAGCGCCGTGTTGTAGGTGAACCAGGCGTGCACGACTGCCTTGGCCACAGCCTCCGGATTCGACCGGTCCACAGCCTTCGCGTCGACGGGCAGCACGGGCGGGCCGACCGGCGCCGTCCTCGCCGGCGGCTGCGTCGTCGTCGGCGGAGCCTCGCCGCCCACCGTCGAGCTCGTAGACGGTGCCGCCGCGTCGCTCGTCGTCGGCATGCCGGGGATCCAGCCCCGCGCGCCCGTGGCCGGACCGCCGGTCGTGGTCGTGCTCGAGGTATCGCTGCCGTCCGAGCCGCCGCAGGCCCCGACGAGCAGGGAGATCGCGACGAGGACCATCGCCGCCGCTCGGCGGCTGCGGCGCCCCTGGACCGGGGTGGTGGGAGTGCTCTGGGTACGCATCAGCTGAACCTCCGTGCGGACTCGTAGTTGTAGGGCTTGTAGTCGATTTCCTGCACAAACGCGCCCGACTGGGGGGCGTCGATGACCTTGCCGTTGCCTACGAACACGGCGACGTGGCCGAGGCCCTTCTGGAACACGAGGTCTCCTGGAGCCACCTGGTCGAGCGCCACCGGCACGCCGCGCGGATCGACAACCTGGTCGGTGGTCGAGTGCGGCAGAACCAAGGTCTTGCCCATCGACTTCGCCGCCTGGGCGACCGCGTAGAGCGTGAGCCCGGAGCAGTCGAAGCCCAGCACGCCGGCATCGGGTGCGCGGCCGATCGTGGGGCCGTTGGCGTCGCCGCCGGCCCACGCGTACCGCACTCCCAGCTGTGTGCGAACAGCCTGAGCGACCCGCGCGCCGAACTCGCCGGCCAGCTGCCCGCCCGCCGCGCCCGCCTGGGCCTGCGGCGCCGAGAACCACGTCCTGGCCCTGTTGGGGATGTTCTTGACGTACGGGAGCGTCTGGCTGTTCTGGCAGACCCGACCACCGGCATCCGTATTCGCCTCGCCGCAGTTGTACGCCGAGAGCATCAGCTCAATCGGGTCACCAACGGCGCGTTTTTCCGCGACGGCCTTTTTGTACTTGTCGATGAGTTTGCAGTCGAGCTTGCCCTGGGACATGACTGCGTCAGCGATATTCCACACATCGCGGATACCGTCACCGTCGCCGTCAACGGATTCCGCCGCCCACGTCGAGTCAATGAATTGTGCGGCACCCTTTGCTGTGCCGATTCCCGGCCCATTGTCCCGCGACTCCGCGAGGCGGTTGAAGGTACTTTCGTTCTCCAGCTGCGCCGCGATCAGCGGGGCTGTGATGTCTGGGCAGGTCTGCGCAGCCTTCTTGATCCACGGCACGAACTCCTTCGGCACGCGAGCCTCGTTGAGGCCCGCACCACCGAGGGTGCTGCAGGTGACGCCGATCGGCTGCGTCGCCGCCACGAGATCGACGCCCGGCGGAGGACCGCGCGGAGCTGTCGGATCGACCGAGGGGTCCGCTGGAGCACCGCCGGCCGCGCCAACGTCCTTCGCTGAGGCGAGGAACGGGGCGGGATCAACAGCCTTACCGCCGTCGAGCCGCCCGCCCTCCCAGATTTCGAAATGCAGGTGCGGCCCGGTGACCTGTCCGTTTCCGCCCTGCTTGCCGATGACCTGGCCAGCTTTGACCTGGTCACCAGTCTTAACGAGGACTCCCGCCGGCCACATGTGGCCGTAGACGGCGGAGTACTTCTTTCCGCCCAGCTTGAAGTCGAGGATGATCCACTTGCCGAAGCCACTGGCATCGCCAGCCTCGCGCACCGTGGAGTCGGCGAAGGCGATCAGGTCGGGTTCGCCGGGGCCGGCGAGGTCCTGGCCCTGGTGCATCGTTCCCCACCGCGGCCCGAACCCGGACGTCAGCTCGTAGGTACCGGCGCGCATCGGCTTCACGGTCGATCCAGGAGGAACGTTTACCAGAACGTCGGAGCCAGCAGTCGGGTTGCACGGGTCGGCGGTGGTGGCAGGCTTTCCGCTGCCGAAGATGACCACGCCCGCGAGCAGAAGAATGCCGACGACCATCACGGCAATGAGCGCCGTGATGACTTTCGTCGGTTTCTGCTCCGTACCGGACATCGCCGAAAAACCCTTCTTTCACCGTTGCGTCACATTCCCTGTCGCCTCGCACAGCGATAGTTCTGTGGCATCTTTTCCGTTCACCCACTGAACGGTCTAGCAGTTGGATCGTTTGTTGCTTTGTGCCTGTTTGAGTGTGTGGTCAGGGAATGCGGGTTAGGTGACTCGCCTCACCTATTCCGCATTCATTTGGCTATTTCTATCCGCCGATGAGCCCCTTGATGTCGCTGGTCATCGTGTCCAGGCCGGACTTCCCGTTGGCGCCGGTTCCCGGCTGGGAGTAGGCGGTGTGCGGCTGCGCGCCGCCGCCGAAGAAGCTGCCGAACTGGATGCCTTCGCGCGCCATGTCGAAGAGGTTGCCGGCGGACGGCGACTGCATGACGGTGCTGGCCACCTGGGCGACCTGGAACGAGCTGCCCGACGCGGCCGCGGCGTTCATGCCCGCGCCGTTCGCCGGCAGCGCGCCGAGCTGGGCGGCGCTCATCTTCGTTCCGCCGCCCGTCGCGCCCTGCGCGGCCACCGCGGCGAGATCCACGCCCGCGGGGATGGCCTGGCCGATCACCATCAGGTTCCCGGTTTCCAGGAACTCGAACAGGGAGTCCTTGAGCGAGACCGCGTCGTTGTACAGGCGGACGTAGTCGACGTTGCCGGCGATCTGAAGGCCCAGTCCGATGATCGCCGCGGTACCCGAGGTGTCGGGGATCATCGAGACGGCCTTGCCGATCTGCGACCACGGGATCGCCTGGGAGATCGCCGCGGCGGGCTTGAGCATCGTGAAGATCAGGTTCGCGGCCTGGTGAGCTGCGGGGATCGCGCCGATGAGGATGTTCCGCACGAGGCTCGTCGCGTCGCCGAGGAGCTTCTGCACGTCGAGCGTCGCGAAGAGCTGGAGCATCGCGCCCATCTGGTTCAGCATCGTCTCCGGCTGCAGGGAGGCGAGCTGCGATCCGGCCTTGTTCAGCACGTCGACCGACTTCTTGCTGAACTCGACCGAGTCGCCCAGCAAGGTCTTCGCGTCGTTGACGGAGACCTTGAGCTGGGTGAACACCTTCTGCCGGTCGCGGGCCGCGTGCTCGGTGCTGTTGCCCTCGAGCTGCGAGGAATTCGAGACGGGTACGCCGTACTTGTCGACCAGGACGCCGCCCTGCGACTCGCCGCCCCCGCCGCCGACGCCGCTGGAGACCGTCGTGACGCCGTCGAGGAACTTGCCGAGCAGGTCGGTGCTCCCGCTACCCGTGACGCCCGTCTGCGGCGTCGCGGTGCCGCCCGTCGTCGCAGTCTGTGCGGTCTGCCCGGTCGTCTGCTGGACCGTCGCCCCGGTCTGCGGAACCGTCCCGGCCACCGCGGGCCCGGGCACCGTCGCGGTCGATGGTGCGGCGGCCGCGCTCGTCGTCGCTGCAGCTGCGGCGGTCGGGGTGACCGTCGCGGACATCGTGACCGCCGTGGCGGGGCCACCCGTCACGCCGCCAGCGCCGTTGAGAACCGTCAGCGCGCGATCGATGGTGTCCCGGATCCCCGTCACCTTCGTGATGTCCTGCTGTGCCTGCCCCGGCGTCAGAGACGTCATCAGCGAGCGGACGTCCGCTAAGGGCGAGTCCTTCGGTGCCTCGGTGACCTGCTTGTTCACGGCGGGGTTGTCGGTGACGAACTTCATCGCGCCGCTTACGGGGATCAGCGTGTCGAGGATCGACTGGGCCTGCGTCCGCGCCGTCGTCAGGCCTGTGGCCTGCGCCGGCGAGACGACGCCGCCGGTCTGCCCGATCGAGTCCGTCGTACTCGTGAGGTTCTGCGTCAACGAGCTGATGTTGGCCGGCAGGAGCGGGAGTGAGGCACGGGAGAAGTCGAAGGGCTGCAGGGCGCTCGCGAATGCCGAGAGATCCGTGCTCGAGCCGGTCGACGTCACGGGCTTACCGCCAGTGAGCGCCGTCTGCACGTTCGGACCCACCAGGCCACCGACACCCGACACCAGACCGGTCACCTGGGTAACCACGTCGGCGCCGTCCTGCGGAGCCTGCTGCCGCACCACGCCCGGACCGCTCACGGGGGCCGTAGGCACCGCGGGAGCAGGAGTTACCACGCCCGGCGCGCCCACGGCGCCACTGAGGCCCTGAACCGCCGACGCCACTGACGCCGACGGGTTCGGCGCGGAGGGGGCTTGCTGGCCCGTGATGCCGGCGACCGCGGCCGCGGCGTTGGACGCGCCCTGCTGCACCTGCGCGGCGCCGCTTCCCGCACCGTCGGTCGGGCCATTGCCCGCGAGGAGCTTGCCGATGCTGGAGGTGATGGGGTTCTGCTGGGCGCTGGTGTTGCACCACATGTCGTCGGCCTTGGGGTTGCAGACCGAGAAGACCTTGCCCGAGAGCGATCCGAATCCGCCGGCGCGGCCACCGCCGATGCCGGTGGCCTTGCCCGCTCCGCGATCCACTTGGCCGGCAGTGCCGTTGCGGGGATCGGCAAGCAGCGAGCCGCCGAGGATCTTGCCCAGGTCCGGGAGCTTGCCCTGGCCCGCTTGTGCGAGCACGTCGCCGGCGACCGCCGCTCCCTGTGAGTAGCCGACCGGGATCTTGCGCGAGTTCGGGCACTCCCCCATCGCTGAGATGAGGTTGTTCACGCCGATCTGACGCGAGGCGTCGTAGGTCTTGCCGCCTGAGAACGCCTGTGCGGGATAGGAGATGAAGCGGGTACCGACCTGGGATCCGTACTCCGACTGGATCCTGTTCGCGACCGACGTCAGCATGCCGCGCGGACCGGTGCCTGCGTTGTCGTTCGTCTCAGTCGTACCCGGGACGAAGTACACCATCGTCGGGGCGCAACCCGCCGCGAACGCCGGCGCTACTACGGCCAGGGGGATCCCCAGCATGATCATCACCGTCGCAACCGTCGAAGCGACGACCTTCCGAGCTCGCATGGCCCGTCCTCCCAGCATCCATCCAGCAAGAACTTGCGGATGGATGCGGGGGCGTTCCATAGCTCACGATGCCGAGCGCACGTACACTCGACCCCGCGAGGGTTCCAACGCCCCCGCACCCAAGGTGGCCCTGCTGCCCTGACGGCCCGGTGTGCTTGTGCCAACATCGCTGCACCGGAACCACCCGCCTGGGCGGCAGGTCCATCACCCAGCGCCGCTCACGCAGCGTCTTGATGACGAACCCAGAGTATGAAAAATCTGCGTCGCGCAACCCCCCAGGTACAAAAATGTTGGCGAATCGCATCTTCGCGATTAGGAACTCTGCGATGGGCGAATCGGCTTGCGGCCCTGGGGTCCCGCCCGGAGGGGGCCGCGCCACTGCATCGTGGATTATGTTTCCCGAACTGTTGAGCTCGCACTATCCTATGCACATGCGCGCACCTAACAAGTGGATCGCTGTCGACCTCCTGGGGCCCAGCGGCCGCAACATGCTCGTTCACTCGGCCGGCGGCGCCAAGGTCGCTAAGGCCCTTCGCCGAGTGGACGCCTCCGAGCTCGGCTTCGATGAGACCAGCCGGCGGATCTTCACTGCCTACGCCGACTCGCTGCGTAGTGATACCGACACCGCGATCGAGCTGCCGGACGACCTCGGCAACCTCCGCATCGAGCACCACCTGCTCACCGCGGCCGATGGCAAGAACATCACCGCGATCATCTGGTTCGGCGACACGGAACCCACACCGCGACCTACTTACAACGCGTGGGTCGCTGACCTCTACAACTTCACGACCGCAACTACCGGCGACGACGTGAAGCTCATCGGCGACGACCGCGAGGAAGGCGAGGAGCGGCACGCTCAGCACCTCTTCCGCTACCTCACCCCCGAGGACGCCTGGCGCATGATGGGCGGCTACTACGACGCGTTCACTGGCGATGACGGCCTGTATGTCGACGCGAACTGGACGCTGAACGTCCCCGACAACCCCGTGCACTTCTACTCGGGCTGCAGACTGGTCGTCACCGACACGACCCGACTGCTGTACGGGACCTCCATGCAGATCGCAGCTCGCCCGGACTATCAGAGCAACATTGCGACCTTGGTAGGCGGCGGCGACCGAACCCTACTTCTGTTCGAGGCCCGCGGCCCGCAGCCGCTCACCTCCGTCGGCGCAGAGGCTCCCGTCTCCCCGGAGTTCTACGAATCCGTCATGAAACAGGTGGATCTGAAATCCCCCGGCCAGGCTGAAATCGTTGTGCAGGGCAAGGAGTTTACCGCCATGCTGTTCCCTCTCCACTCGGTTCAGGAGCAGCACGGCGACCCTGTCGCGATCCTGCTGACCGCGAAGTAGCCGACCCTCGGCGGGTGTCTACACCGTCCTTGTTACCGTGCACCCGCCGATCGGCACAGCCCCCAACGAACGGATTCAGATGCTCTACGCGCGCGCCGACGGCGCTTCCGAGACCTTCTACAACGCCGCGACCCTCAAGCTCTACAACACCGTCGTCCTCGGCATCTCGAACGATCACTTCTGGCGCTGCCCGACCGGCGTTATGGAAGCGGCCTACACCGCATACGCCGGCGCGCAGCATCTCGACATCGGGCCAGGAACCGGCCACTACCTTGCTCACCTACCCGATCGCACCGTCGACGTGACCCTGGTCGACGCCAACCTGCACTCTCTCGACGCCGCCGCGGCGCTCCTCGCCGGCGCCGGCCGCACACACCGCGCAGTCCAACAATCAGTCTTCGACCCACTCCCCGGGGAATTCGATTCCATCTCCGCGAACTACCTCTTCCACTGCATCGACGATGACGCGAAGTGGGACAAGGCGACTCGCACGATCGCTGATGCCCTCCGGCCTCATGGAACCTTCTTCGGCGCAACGATCATGCCGGTCTCCCGACCCGGACTGCTCGATGCCCCGGGCCGCCTGCTCAACGCGGCGTACAACGCCGTCGGCGTCTTCACCAACGAGAACGACGACGAAGACCGTCTCGCCGCCGCTCTCGGCGCACGATTCGACGAAGTCCAGATCAATCGCCGCGGGTGGGTCGTCCACTTCGCCGCACGTCAGCCCCGCCCCCACCGAAAGGATCAGTGAGAATGCGAGTTCTCGTCACAGGCGCCACTCGAGGAATCGGCCGCGCGATCGCCGCCGCGCTCCGTGCCGACGGGCACGACGTCATCGGCACTTACCGGTCGACCGCCGCCGACCTCCCAGAGGGCGTCCACGGCGTCCAGTGCGACGTTGCATCCACGGAGAGCGTGAACGCGGCCTACGCGCGGATCTGGGCCGACTACGGCCCCGTTACCGCCGTAGTCGCCAACGCCGGCATCACGCAGGACACCCTTCTCATGCGCATGTCCGTCGAATCCTTCGAGGACGTACTGAACACCAACCTGACCGGCGCCGTCCGCGTCGTCCAGCCCGCGCTAGAGCACATGGCAGAGGCGAAGGAAGGCCGCATCGTCCTCGTCGGCTCCGCATCCGGTCTCTCGGGCATGCCGGGGCAGGCCAACTACACCAGCTCGAAGTCCGCGCTTGTCGGATATGCCCGCGCGATCGCCCGCGAGCTCGGCCCCGAAGGCATCACCGCGAACGTCGTCGCACCCGGATTCACCGTCTCCGACATGACCGATACCGCGGTCTCCGACGCAGTGAAGGAGATCGCCCTCAAGGCGATTCCCGCTGCCCGGTTTGGCACGACTGAAGAGATCGCCGGCGCCGTGTCGTACCTCCTTGGCCCCTACGCGGGCTACGTCAACGGCGTAGTCCTCAATGTCGACGGCGGCGTGGGCATGGGCCACTAACAACAGCCTCAGCGGGGTGCTTGCACCCCCGAACTGCACGGCCCCGAGTTGCGCATTACTATGTGTTCCGCGCAACTCGGGGCCGTTCTTCGTATCGGCTCCTCGTTGGAGTTATCTCGTCCGCGGCGGATGCCCGGCCGGTCGCACTCAGGCCCGTGAAGGCCCGTCGCACCTCGTGCGACGAACGTCTTCGCGGTGGTTCTTCTATGCCCTGACTGCCACCGGAAGGAGTGCTCTGCATGACGATCGCGTCGACCGACCCTGAGCGCTACGGCTGCGTACCCATCGGACGATGGCGTACGCGCTCGAATGCCCGCTGCACTTCATCAATGGAGATTCCTAGGGCCGAGGCCAGCGCGTCGGCCCTTGCGTCCGTCAAACGAACCTCTCCTCGCTCCATCGCGCTCAGCGCCGGCGTGCTCACATCGAGCTCCTTCGCGAGCTCCATCTGCGTCTTGCCTGTCAGTATTCGCCAGTCCACCAGCGTTCGATCGTCAACAGCCACTTGTACCAGCTCGTCGATCCGAACCCCCAGCGCCGCCGCAACGCTCGCAAGAGCATCGACCTGTGGTGCTCCTGCGCCTCGCTCCCACTTGCCGACTGTGCCGCGTCCGAGTCCGGCAGCTCGGCCGAGTTCGGCGATAGACAGGCCGCGCTTCTCTCGAAGGGCTCGTAGCCGGTCACCGTCGAAGCCGCGCATCACGGACCGGCTCATCCGGTGACCTGCTCCATAGCCAGTCATATTTGCGCCTCCTCCCCCCGCTAGGCCACTAGGGGTACTATATCGAGGCAGAATAACGTAGCCAATCGAGGAGAGACCCTCAAAATGCGACCGATTGCCAACATCCGATCGCAGCAAGACCGCCGACGCCCTTGCGCCTCCGCACCAGAGATGTGGAGTCTCGAGAAGGATGCCGACGGGTGCTTCCCCGCACCACGACAAGTGCGAATGGCTCAGCGGCAGTGCACTATCTGCCCGTTCCTGACGCAGTGCGAGCAGGAGACCGACGAGGTCATTGCCGCCGCGGGCCGACTCATGTCCCCGATGATCAGGGCTGGCCGCTTCTTCGGGCACGGGGGGACTGAGGTGCAGGGCAGGACGTACCTGAACCCTTCGGCCTCTCGCCGCGTTGCCGCCCCTACCCCGAAGTCCGCCGCTTCATGACCTATCGCAAGTACTGCCTGCGGCGCGCCTCCTTCGGAATCCGCGATGTTGCTAGCAGGATGGCAGGCATGGCAGCGCAGTACAAGGGAGACCGCAAGGTGTTCTTCTCGCGCCTCGACGCCAAGCTGGCGGACAGGGGCGCGAAGAAGGCTCAGGACCAAGGGCTTTCGATCAGCGACTACGTCGCCATGCTCGTTGCTCGCGACATCGGCCAGCCTGAACTCGGGCCGGCTATCCAGGAGGTGCTGTTGCCGCACGCTTCCTGAGTCTGAGCATCGTGCGCCCAACACGTGGGTGCGCGGCCCTACTACCCAAATTCCATAGCGGAAGCGCAGAACACAAGCGGTCGCCCGCTCCAGGTTCATCGGGAACGAAAAAGACCCCCTAGCGCCAACTAGGAGGCCTTTCCGAAAGTTTCTCGGGTCAGAGTAGCCAGCTCTGGATCCCAGATGCGTTTCCGCACCTACCCGAAAGGGATCATGTCTTTCCAGGACTGGTCTCAGGATAGCGCGCACCCTGAGTTCGACGCAACGAATCAGGCGAGTGTGGGCGCGTCGTCACACCTCCCCGAAGTGGACGCCCACTCGCAACCGTCTTCCACCTGCGAAGACGCGCTGCCAGATGTGTCTAATGGTGCGCCTGTTGCTGATGAGGTCCGCGTGTCGCCCGACTCGGCATGGGACTTCAGCAGGCAGTTGTCGCCTCGGCGGTACGTCCGCGTACGCGAGTGGGACGGGAAGCGATTCGCGTACAAGGACCTCCGCTACCTGAGCACGCCGGCACCGTCAACGGCGTGGGCGGTGCACCTGACCGACCAGGACGAACAGTTCGCGTTCCTCGCGTTCGACTTCGACGCCAAGCCGCCCACGCCGAAGGAGCACGGCCAGTACGCCGCCCGCGCTGACGCTGATACCTCCCGTCTGGTGCAGCTGCTCACCGCCCACGGCATCGAACACACCGTGTGCGCATCCGGGCCCGGCGCCGGCCGGCACGTGTGGGTCGCGCTGGCGGACCGCCTTCCGCTCGATACCGTCAAGCATCTCGCGCGCTCGTTGAAGCAGCTCTGCGAGTCCTTAGACCTCGCGCCGCTGAGCAACGCCAGGCGCGGTCTGGTGCGTCCTCCTGGCGCACTGCACTACGCCGGTGGACGCTCACGCTGGATCGCCGGCGCCCACCCGGAGAGCCTTCTGACCCCGTCGGCGACGGCCGCGCAGATCGCCGCGCTCACCGCCGACGTCGACGAGCTCGCCGCGGAAGCCCTCGCGGCCCGGCTGAGTGCCCCGCCGCCCGATCGCCGCACCGCAGGCGATCTCGACCCCACGGAACTGCGCCCGGACGGTCCGCTCCCGGTGGCGATCGCCGCCGACGGTGCGCCGCACCTGCCGGGTGCCCGCCGCCCGCTCCCCCGCCGGATCGTCGACCGCGCGAACACCCCACTGCGGCCCCACGAGGACGGCTCGGCCGAGCAGTTCCGGGTCCTGTGCGCCGCGGCCGCGTGCCGATGGACCTACGCCCAGGTCCTCGCCGAGCTGGCCCACCTGCCCGGCATGGAACACGCCCGCACAATCCGCGTCGACGGCGGCCGCGTGCCACGCACCCCGGAAGCACAAGCCGCCGGACTCCTCGAGGACTGGCGCCGCGCCGTCAACCGCGTCTCCAGCCGCAGCGCACCCCGCCGGGAGCACACCGGGCCCACCGATCTCGGATTCGACGAGGACGCCGCGGCGATCTGCGCCGCCGTCGAACACCTCCGCCTGCGCGCGGACCTGTCCTGCGGCCGATGGAGCACCCCCACAGGCGCCATAGACCGCCTCGTGCTGGCCACGCTCATGAGGATCGCCGTCGACACCGTCAAGACCGTCATCGCCGCCAGCACCCGCACCGTCGCGATCCGCACCCGCTGTATCGGCCGCGAGAGCGCCCGTGAATCCCTTCAGAGGCTCGCCCGCGACGGCTGGATCGGCCTGCACGCAGAAGCCGTAGGCACCGCCGCAGCAGAGTGGGAACTGCTGCCCCACGGACCGGAAGCGCCCACCCAGGCACCCGCCACGACCAGCGAAAAAAACGACGAGGCCGAGGTTATCCACAGGGAAAGCAGTAGCTCACGGTCACACCAACACACACGGGCGGGCGCGCCCCCCTCCCCCGCACCAACCCCCGGTAGCGCCCGCCTGGCCGAACTTCGAAGTCGGTACCGAAAGGAACAGGAGCTCTCCGGGCATGACTGCTTTACCGCCGACTCCTACGGTGGGCTCGGCGCCGCGGCCGCGTGGGTCTACAGCCAACTCCCAACCACTCCAACTCCTAGAGAGGACCTGTCTATCGCCGGGTTCCCAAGGGCAGACACCGACAGGGCCCTCGAGACGCTCCACGCCGCGGGTTTGGTCACTACTACGGCACAAGGGATCGCGAGGACCGATCCCGCGGCGCGGGACGCCTACGCCCAGTACGTAGGTCTTTCCGGGCTGGCAGCGGCCCGCGCGGAGCAGTACGCGATCGAATCCGAGGTCTGGGCATGGTGGTGCAGCGAAGAACACGTCGTCGCAGCCCACGCGGCGACCCCGCAGCGCAGCTCCGATACCAGCCGAGCCCGCATCCGCGACGGGCAGCAGACGCTCGAGCTCGAGACCACACCGGCCTGGGCAGCGCTGCCGCCGTACCCACGTGGGCGACTGGGCCGGCCGAACCATCGGGCCGCGTACGCCTTCATTGCTCGGCGCCGCGAACGGCAACGCCTCGACGGTGCTGCGTGACCGAACTCCCCCTCACGCTCGGTGCCACCGGTCCCGCACGAACATAACCGCAGGAACAGACGTACTTATACCGCTATAAGTAACGACGTAAGTAACAACGTAGATAGATAAGTAGATTTATAAGTAAGACACATAGGTTGACAGGAAGTAGCGGTGCGGGTAACCTCGCACACATGAGCATCCTCACAGCAGTACAAAACGCTGTCACGGTTCTTGCTGTTGCCATGCAAAAGGGTGGTGTAGCAAAAACCACTACAACCATCAACTTGGCGTATGAACTGACGCTTCTCGGTAAGCGAGTACTCGTCATCGATCTCGACCAACAGGCCAATGCCACGAGTGGACTCGGCATCACCCTTGGAGCTGACGACGGCACGATGTTCGAGGTGCTGACGGACGAGCGCTCCGACCGCGTTCCGCTTCCGGAAGTGATCCAGAAGTCAGAGCACGGGATGGATGTCGCTCCTGCGCACCTCGCGCTGCGCAAACTCGAGCGCACAGGTCTCGGCGCCGGCGGGCAGGGACGTCTTGCCCGTGAAATCCAACAGGTGGCCAGCGACTACGACGTTGTACTGATCGACTGCCCCCCTTCGCTGGGGGAGCTCACGACCGCGGCTTTCACCGCAGCCACCACCATCCTCGCTGTGGTCCAAGCGGGACCCGACGAGCTCGAGTCGCTCGCCACGATGGAGAACACCGTGCTGGACGTCCAGGAGGGACTCAATCCCAACGTGAGCATCGACCACGTGCTTCTCACCCGCTTCAACGGTCAGACGATCGTGAGCCAGCAGGTCCAGGAGACGCTGAAACGGGATTGGCCTACGGAGTACCTCGGAGAAATCCGCACCAGCGTCAAGGTCACTGAGGCGAAGTCCCGGCAGTTGCCCTTGAAGATTCACGCACCTCTTGGCACCGCCACCACTGACTATGCCCTCGCCGCTTCAACTCTTGCAGGAAGGATCTTCAACGATGACATCACGCACTAATTCCGGAATGGGGCAGGTGGGACCGACGCGCGCTGAACGACGTGAGCAGGCGGCCAGGGTCAGTGAGAACGGCCCTGGCAACCAGGTCTCCAACGAGACCGGAGACGACTCGGGTACGAATCCGGCCCCCACGGACTCCGCGGCGGCTATCGACGGGCAGACCGGAGGCGCCGGGGAGATCGCGCCGGACCAGAAGTCGGACGTCCCCCGCGGCCGGGAGGTCGTCTCGCCGACTCCGCTGTCCACGACCGCGAGCCTCCAGGCCCTCGCGAGTACGTTCCGCAGCGAGAAGCCGGCGAAGGAACAGTGGGGAACGCAGCTCCCGTCTCCGCTTACGCGCAGGATCAACCTCGCGCGCCGGATACTCAACGTCCCGCTGACAGACCTCGCGGAGCGCGTCTTCACGGAGTGGCTCGACGCGAACGGTCTTCCGCACGCCGACGAGAACGGCGACGCTGTGCCGATGGCATAGCCCGTCGAACTGCCCCCACCAAACGACTCAGGGCCGACCCACACCGGGGCGGCCCTGAGTTCTGTTCGGCGTCGGCCACGCCGCGATCGCGTCAGCCGTGACCCACATCGTCATCGACGCGATCGCGTCACCGATCGTCGGGCGGATCCGGATGCAGCCGAGCCATTGGCCGTCGGTCCTGTTCTCTGCACTAGGCGCGGCCCTGTGTGGAGATGACCGAGAGGGGGCATTGGCTATACTCGATCACATGTTCGAGTCGTGGCGCACTGAATACGGCCGGCGGGCGCTGCGTGAGTTCGAGCCGCCGCGTCCGGTGCTTGTAGATATGCGCGCGGTACTGCCGGGAGGTCTTGGTGCCGCTCGCATCCGATCGCAGCTCCCATTGTGGGTCAGGGCGGTGGGGCTGCGCTTCGAAGCGGTCATGGCTGGGCGTCAGCTGTGCTGGGTGATCGATACGGAGGGCGCCTGGTGGGCGATGGTCGAGGTGTCGGTGCGGTCGAGCAACGGTTCTGCGGCGCTCGACGCGACGATCTGGGCCCGTGCGGAGCACGTCACCGTTGACACTCCGGAGAACCGGCGCCGCCTCGGCTTCGTCGACCGTCCTCCCTATGCCGTCTCCTGACCGAACCTCTCCAGGACTCCCGGCTGAGTCACGCGAGCCGATCCAGTTCTGGGCTGCCGCAGTTCAGCTCGCGGGTGACCTGTTCGGTGGTGACAGGAAGGCCGCGGATGAGGGTGATGTCCGCTGGCGTGAGTGGGCGGGTGCGGTGGGCGATGATGTCGGCGCGTTTGAGGTGGCGAGTCTTTGACCCGAGTGCGAGGTGATACGGCGCTCCGGGGACTTTGCCGGCGTGGAGCGCGTCAGCGGTGGGCCCGGTGATCACTTCTCGCATCGTGTGGGGGCGTTCGTCCATGGGGCTGCGGGTGTCGGCGGCGTACCAGGCGGCGCGGAGGCGGTGCAGGTGCGTTAGCGGGTGGGGGAGGGTGGTGTAGACGCCACGGTTGTTGGTGCGGTGGATGAGCCCTTCGGCGACGAACGTGCGCAGCTGTTGCGGGTTGACGCCGTGGCGGCCGGCTTCGGCGCTGGTGACGATGCTGTGATGGGCGCGGGCGATGTCGGCGACGAGTTCGCGGGCCTCGTCGATCGCCGTCCCGGCCAGGGGAGTGGCGGCCGGCGCAGCCGCAGCGGCGGCACGGGTCACGTCGCAGGCTTCGGGCACGTGGAGGCGGATGCGTTCGGTGCGGGTGCCGTCGAAGAGCGCGACCCGCTGGCGGGTGGCAGCGGAGAACCGGTGCAGATACTCCTCGGCGGCGTACGCCGCAGCGGCCTTGTCTGGGGCTGCGAGCGCGGTGCAGGCGTGGGTGAGCGCGTCGACGTAGAGGTCGGTGATGGCTGTGCGGTTGTCGTTCTTGCTGATCTGGATGCGCCAGAACCCGACCTGGTGCCAGTCGACGCCCAGGATCGCCGAGCGGACCAGGGCGGGGTTGGCGGCGGTGCGGGTGAAGAGGTCAGCGAGGATCTGGCGGGTGTCGTGTTTGGACCAGGGGTTGCCGAGCACGTAGCCCAGCCGCTCGGGCACATCGCTCCAGTCGGCGCCGGCCGCGACCGTCGTGGCGAGCAGCCGCGCCACCGGCTGCTCGGGGTGAGGGCGGTAGGTGCGCATCAAGTCCACGATCGCGGTCCCCACGGTCTGCACGGGCAGATCGTCGACCTGGGTGAGCTCGTCGGGGTCGATGGGCTGGCGGTGGGCGATGATGCCGGGCCGGTTGATCAGGCGGCTGGTCGAGCCCAGGACGAACTCGAACGGTTCGCCTGGTTGGCGGCCGGCGTGCAGTTCCAAGGCGGTGTGATGGGAGACGATGTTCGCGGCCTGGTGCACTCGCTCCCACGGCGGGGAGGTGAGGTCGATCGCCGTCCACGCCGCCTGCAGCCGATCGCGCGCTGAGAGCAACTCCGGCGGGAAGACGGAGTACACGCCGCGGTTGCCGGTTGGGTGGACTGTGCCGCGGGCGACAGCTCGGGAGAAGGTGGCCGCGTTGATCCCTTCCGCGGCGGCGGCGCGAGCGGTGACGATGCCGCGGCCGCGATAGGCGAGCCGGCGGATCGTGGCATCCGTCGCAGCGACAGTCTCGTTCGATCCGGTCATGTAAGAGAGCTTTCCTGAGCGGCTTCGTCGTGGGCCCACGGCATGGTCGTCGATGCTATGGGCGGCGCGAGCGCGATTGCTTGAACCTGCATAGAAGTCGGTGTGTCGGACCGTCAAACAGGAGAAGCGGATTCCGAATCTTGGTGGCCGCATGATGCGGGGATGGGGGCTATTGCTTGTTTGCTCTGCTGTGGCGGGGGAGGGCGATGTGGTGGCGGTGTAGGTAGTCGCGGGTGCGGTCAACGTTCAGGTCGAGGCGTTCGGCGAGGCCGCGGGTGCCGACACCGCGCTGGTCGGCCCACTGCGCGGCATCGGCGAGGCTGGCGAACCCCGCCCGGGCGAGGGCCGCGGCGAGGTGTTCTTCGGAGACGCGCCGTGTTCCGACAGGGGCGGCGGTGCCGTCGTGTTCGGCACGTTCGTAGGTATTGAGCATCCACTGCGGGTCAAGCAGAAACAGTTCGTCGCTGACCGGCCCAGGAAGGCCGCGTTTGACGCGCGCTCGGGCGTCTTTGACCCAATTGCGTAGCTCGCCGGGCGGATCCGACAGATTGTTGCCGGCGGCGACGTGGGCGCGGGCCAGGGCGAGGTTGCGGTCGGTGACGGTGGGGATGTGCAGGCCGGCGAGGCGAATCTGCTTGGCCAATGTCGAGGCGCGAACGCCGAGTTCAGCGGCGAGAGCTTTGAGGTCGTCGCCGCGGTCGATGGTGGCGGAGACCGCGTCGCGGAGGCTGCGGTAGCCGTGCTCGGCGAGGACCGCGTCCCAAGGATCAGCGAGGTCGCCTGGGCGGGTGTCGCGGTTGCGCCAGCGCTGTGCGAACCCGGTGGAGGTCAGCGGCTGCCCGAGCAGGCCGTGCTCGTGCCGATAGCTCTCGCTGCTGATCTGGTGCGCGGATTGCACGTGTTGGGCGAGGGCGTGAAACCACAGCCCACACACGTGGCATTGCACCCGCTCGCCGTCGTCGGCGAGATGGCCGTGCCGGGACTGCAGGAGTGGGGCTACCAGCGCGGGTGTGTCCGGGTGCTGGCACCACTCTGGGCGCATACGCTGCCGGATCCGCTGCGCCAGACTGGCTGAGCCGAGCTTGACGGCGATCTCATCGGGGCCGAGGTGCTGGCGCGCCGCCCACAGGCCAGCATCACGCCAGCTCGACCACCCCACCTGCGTCAGCCGCTCCTCGAGCGGCATACGAGGAGGAAACCCCGGCGGGGTGTGCGCCGGCTGGTCATTGAAACTGCTGGTCACGGCCATAATCCTAGCCCACACTGAGTTAAACCCAAGGATGCGGCAACCGGATCCCACACTGTTTCATTTCGATAACGATCGGAATCTCAGGTTGCTTTCAGCCAACCCTCCGTGGTCCGATTCGTGACGCAAGTGACTGATGTGACAGCTGTGATCGTGCCTGTGAGCGGGCGCAGAAGGTTGGGGGAATCGTGACCAGTAGTTCTCGCGGGTGCTCGCGCGCTGATCGGCGGCGCGGCAACCTCGAACAGAAGCAGCACGACCGCGGTATCCGCCGGCGTCTCCGTAAGGCCGGCGCCTTCGCGGTCGTCGGTGGCGTGATGGTCGCGGGCGGCATGGCCGCGGCGGCACCGCCCGCCCCTGACAAGGCGCCCTCGCCGGGTGCGATCCGCACCGGCCTGTTCGCCGACACCTCCCGCGCGCTCGAGACCCGCGAAGGGTATGTGATCCGTGCCTGGAAATACGGCGAGGCGATGCGGTCGATCCTCCCGCTCGGGCGTGCGCTGAACACATATGAGGCGATCAATTCCCTTGCCGGGGAAGGCATTGTGGAACTGAAGGACCCGAAGGTCAAGCCCAAGTACCCGGTCAACAGCGCGTCGATTGTGGTGGGCTGGACGATTGCTTGTAGCGCTACTCCGCAGTCCTTGCAATTGGGTGGGACGTTGTCGAACGCGGTCAATGTCTCTGTCACCCCGTCGATTTCGGGCACCGTCGGCGGCACCGCCGGTGGCTCCGGTGGCTCCAACGGCGGCGAGGGCAACGGTTCCGTGAACGGCTCGATCACCCCCGGCGTCTCGGGAACGCTCGGTGACACGGTCACCACGTCCGGGACCATTCAGGGCACCATCGCCCCCGGCACCAGCAAGGACTTCCCCGTGGCGAAGAAGGCCCTCACCGGTGAGCGCGGGTACGTCGTAGCCAAGGAAACCCGGATCAGCATGGACTCCTGCCTCGGCGGCGCACAGATCCGCTCCTACGCCACCGCCACCATCTCCACCAACCTCGGCGACTCCTCGATCACCACCTACGGCAAGCCGTTGTTCATCGAGCGCGACAACCCCGGGCCGGCGAACAACCCGCCCAAGACGCCGCCGAAGATCAAGGAAGACCCCAAGCCCGCACCCGCCCCGGCAGTCGCCGGCACCGCCATGGCCGCACCCAAGAAACAGGCCTCCCCGGTCAAACCCGCACCGGCGCCGGAGAAGAAGCCCGACAACACACCTGCCCCGAAGCCGACGCCTGCGGCAGCGAAGAAGCCGGAGCCCGCACCCAAGCCCGCTCCGGCTCCGGCTCCGAAGACCGAGTCCACGCCTGCTGCGAAACCGGCCCCTGCGGCGCATGTCAAGCCTGAGCCCAAGCCGGCTCCCGCCCCGAAGCCTGCAGCGGAGGGCAAGCCCGCGCCCGCGAAGCCGTAACCCAGGTGCACACGCTCGCCGGTCGCCGAGGGCTCGAGCACCGCACGACGACAACAGCAGTAGTGTGCGTGATCGTTGTAGCCGGGCTGGTGGCGCTGTCGGGGTGCGGGCCGACCAGCGGCGAACCTGGCGATGACCGGGCCTCCTCGACGAGCGCAGGCGGCAGGGCCGTCATCGACAATCTGCCCGGGCGGGGCATCGAGCGGTTCTACCGCCAGCACGTGACCTGGGCACCGTGCCCCAGTGAGAGGTTCGCTGGCGGGTCGGCCGGCACGGTAGGTGGCGCGTCGGGCTCCCCCGGGGATGAGGGAGCGCGACGGATCATCGAGTGCGGCACTATCGCCGCCCCGCTCGACTACACCCGCCCAGACGGGCGACAGGTCCAGCTCGCACTGATCCGGGCCCGCACACCCCACACCGATCCGAGTACCGGCAGCAAGACTGGTCGCGACGGCGGCAGGGTCGGGTCGGTGCTGGTCAACCCCGGCGGCCCGGGGGCCTCCGGCGTCGAGTTCGTGGCGGAGCAGACCGAGCAACTCGCTGCCGGTGTCGGTGACCGGTTCGACATCGTCGGGTTCGACCCACGAGGCATTGGGGCTTCCACGCCGGCGATCGAGTGCCTGACCGCCAACGAGCGAGACCGACGACGCGCATCGCACTCGCGGACCGATCACACCACTGCCGGCATCGCCCGGCAAGAACAGCAGGCCCGGGACTTCGCCGACAAATGCGCCCAGCGCACCGGCCGTGACGTGCTTGCCCATGTCGGGACCGCGGACACCGTCAACGACATGGATCTGCTTCGCCAGGTGCTCGGCGACGAAAAGCTAACCTTCCTGGGCTACAGCTACGGCACCTTCCTAGGTGCCCGCTACGCCAGCAAGCACCCAGAGCGGGTGCGGGCGATGATTCTCGACGGCGCGGTCAACCCCGCCGAGAACACCGCCACGATGACCATCAACCAATACGCCGGCCTCCAACAGGCCTTCTCCACCTACGCCGCCGACTGCGCCACCCGCCGCATGACGCAATGCCCTTTGGGTACCGACCCCACACCCGCGGTCACCACCGCGGCGTTCCAGCAGATCGTGCGCCCGCTGATCGACCGCCCCGCACAGGCCGGCAGCGCAGGACAGGGCACCGGGGCCGGCCGGGTGCTCAGCTACGGCGACGCGATCGACGGCACCATCCAAGCCCTCTACAGCCCGAGCCTATGGCCCTACCTGACCGTCGGGCTACGAAACCTCCGCGACCGCGGAGAGGGACGCACGCTCATGCAGCTCGCCGACGCCTACAACAACCGCCACTCCGACGGAAGCTACAGCAACGCCACCGACGCACTGACCGCAATCACCTGCCTCGACACCGACCCCATCACCACCCAAGCCGCCGCCGGAGCCCTCGCCCAAAACGTCCGCACAGTAGCGCCCTTCGCCGACGACGGCCGCGCAAACCCCAGCCCTGACGGTCAAGCGGCGGCAGCACGCGACGCATGCTCGTTCTGGCCCACCCCACCGACCACACTCCCGCAACCGATCAACCCCGGCCCACAGCTCCCGCCCGTGGTCGTGGTCTCCACCACCGGCGACCCCGCCACCCCCTACGCCAACGGCCTCGCACTCGCCCAGCAACTCCGCGGCACCGTCCTCACCGTCGACGGCACACAACACACCAGCTCCTTCACCGGCACCACCTGCATCGACCAACCCCTGCGCACCTACCTCGAAACCGGCCAACCACCCGCACCCGGCCTCACCTGCGCCGTACAGTAACCCCACAGCCACCCGGCAGGATGCGCGCCAACTGCACGCCCTACTCGCCAACTGCCACGTGCACACCAAGGCCGTGACCAGCCGATAGCCACCTTGCTAATTCCGGTATTGCATATTCCGCACAGCGAGGTATATTCCCAAACGAACTTTAATCCTCACGCAAACAGTCGTGCCGACCGGAAGGCAACCCGTGCCACGCACCCGCAGCTCGACCCACCAACACCCGAGCTGGCGCCACCGCGCCGCTCGGGGAGCGCTCGCGGTCTTCGCATCAGCAACCCTCGCCGCCGGCGCCCTGACCGTCCCCAGCCAGATCGCCCCGCAAGAGGTGCTCCCGCAAGCTGCCGCCGCGCCTTGCCCCGACGGATCCGGCAACACCTGCGGACCGCAGCCCACCCAAGGGCCACAGCCCACCCAGGGAGGCCAGGTACCCACCACAGCACCCGGCGCCCCACAGACGACGATCCCCGGCCAGGCCCCGGACACCGGCCTCCAAGCGCCCACCCAGGGCAACGTCCAAACCCCCACCGCCCAGGGCAACGTGCCCACCATGCCCACCGTCGCACCCACCGAGTCGGGCTGCATCCTCAACTGTCCCGAGCAACCGGCACAGAATCCGACCGCGCCGACAACGCAGCCGCAGGCCGAAGCGCCCACAGAAGCGCAGGCTCCGCCACAAACTTCGACACCCGACCGGGCAGCGAGCTCTGAGCAAGTCTCCAATCGCGACCTCCTGCAACAATGCCAGGCCGCCGCAGTCGAACTCGGATACAAGGCCGAAGATGTCGTACTTCTCGCCGATGGGCTCCCGACCGGCGGAGGCGCTGGCCGCGTTTTCATCCCCCGGGATCCCTCAATGGATAGTGGCTGTGGCATCTGCCAGCGAGGAACGTACATAGGCTCAGGCGATGGCGATCGCCCGAGCGTACTTGGGAACGTCTGCACCAAGCCTGGTCAGTACGCCGTTCCGGACAGCAGCGCAGGCTTTGGCAACGGAGTCGCCTCCGAATTTGGCCTCCCTCATCTTGTATCGAAGTGCGTCAACAAGATCGATCCGTACATCGTGGACGTTAAGCCAGACGGCAGCCCGTACATCCCCGCCGACCAAGTCCCCCTGGTTATCTGCGGATACAACGTATCCGAATGTAAAGTAACGCAATCTTCAGAATTTCAGGCTACAAACTCGGTAAGCCAAGAGGTAGTGCGTTCTGCGAACGCTGGCCTAACTCTCGACAAAATCAACGCAGAGGTGTCCAGTTCAGCTTCCCGAACAACATCGAGCTCGATTTCCACAACTAAGAAGATTGAGGTAGGGACAACCTTGAATACCTCCGGGCTCAAGCCCGGGCAGAGTATCGCAGGGTATGTTGCCTACCAGCGTTTCACGTACACCCTAGTGCTTTATGACACGACGACCGGCAAGGCGCGGGAGATCCCCGCCACGTTCGTAGCTCCGGTCGGAGGACTCATTCCAGGAAAGCCGTTCGCCTCACCTCCAATCACCGGAGCAGGCCAGCCGGGAGGTGCCAAGTAATGGCGCACGATGACAATGCGCCTGTGGCGGGGTCGGAATTGGGTGGCGGTCGGAGTTGGCCCGTTCGGCGCACCTTGGTTGTCTCGTTAGTGGGGATCCTGCTACTCGTTTGCGCATGGGTAGGACTTCGAAAGACCGTTTTCGCCCCAGAGTATCCATCGCTGCCGAGCGCGACTGAGTCGGTACGTGGCTCCACCGGTCCTTTGCCTCGAAAGACCCGCTTCGTCCCTTTCTATTCCTTGGCTGGAAAGAAATATACGGAGGTGGCGAGGCTTCTCGCGAACGAAGCCGTCGCCGGCGGCGCACTGCCGCTCATTCGGATTCCGATTCCACAAGACTCGGTACTGCCGGGTTCTGACGATTCCTTAGTCGTCACTGCGGCATGCGCGAAGAATTCAAATGGTCCGATTCAGGTGTACGTGGGAGTCTCAAGCAGCTTGTCGCAGGTTGACATAGATCGACTCAAGGCGACGCCAACAGTGTTCGCCGGTGACCTGGAGAAGGCTACTGGCTGCCTCGTACCCTCCGAGGATAATAAGGTCGACATTCCTGCCGGGGTGAATGTGTATGAATAACGCAGCAAAGGCGCTCCTTCCCGCGATCGGAGTGGTAGCGATGGCGCTTGCGGGGTGCGATAATGGTCCACAGGACCGCGAGGCGAATCTGGCGGAAATTCCTGGGCAGCTGAGTGCACCTTCACGATCTATTGATGGAGCACCAGAACTATCCAGCTGCGGCAGGCTTGAAGGTGACCCTACAACCGCTCGGTACGTTCGTACAGCTTGCGACGAGGTCACTGCCGCCTTTAAAGTTGTCCAGGTTGTGGGCACGCCAAAAGAATGCGTCGCTGATGCAGACTGGCGCTATTTTTCAGGAAAGTCAAACCAACAGTGGACTGCGTGCCTCGACTACAACTGGACCGCTAAAGGGTGCGTCGATGTGGAAAGAAATCCGTCCCGAAGCGGGAGGTGTGGAGATCTGCAGGGAGCAGGGTACCGACCTGAGGGGATACTCGTTGGCGTCACCTCGACTTCCGGTTGCAAAAATAAGGGAATCGCGCATCCTGTTCGAAAGTTCACGATCTGCATTGTGAAGTCGAGCTAACACTTACGCGCGAACCAGGCATGGTGCGGGTGTCAGGGAGCTGGCTGTAAATCCACGCGGCAGCGGCGCCGAGCCCGCCGTAGTGATCCGCGGTGAAGCTCCCCACCCCAGCGCAATGCGTAGGACCAGTTTGTGGCGGCTCGCCGTCAAACATCCATCCCGTGCGGAATTTACTGTCTGCCTAGAAAGGCCTTAAGTATCGCCTGCAGAGGCATAGGGGTCGCACTCCGTGCATGGCTCGTTGCGCTGCGCCCCCGTACGCCCCTCCAAGGGCGGCCCCTACGCGGCGACCGTGACCAGGCCTGGGGGTGGGCTCTTGACTAGTGCAGAGAATTGAGTCGTGCCCACCGAAGCAGCTCGGCGTCCATCTCGTCCTCGAGGCGCACGCCGTCGGCGCGTAACCACAGCGGGAGCTTGTCGGCGCGGGTCGAGCCGCGGGCGAGGTGGGGGAGTGCCTTGCTGATCGAAACCCGGCACGGCACGGGCACGGCCTTCTCTCGCCATACCCGTGAATCGAACACGATAGCGATTCTACGACCTGACGCCGTCTCCGTGCCACAACTGCTGTGACGTGCTCGAAATATAGTAGAGACCCCGGCCAGTCTGCGGCTTCCCTCCGTGCCAGACCGGGGCCTCATCGAACACTCTAACGTATATGTTCGAATGTCGTGGCCCAGCTCCGCCTGGCATCGCCGCGGGAGGGGCTTGGCTATGACAGCTTGAAGAGGCCCCGGCTCGACGGCTAGACCTGGCCCCGTTTGCGACTCGCCGGGTGGTGTTGCGACGGTTTGATCTGGCCCCACCTGATGGTTGCTCGTGAACATCGTTTCCGAGCCGAAGCAGGTGGTGGCCAATGATGGGATCGAAGGTGGAGCTGTTCGCGCAGATCCGGCGGGACGCCCGGGTCGAGGGCATGAGTATCCGGGCGTTGGCTCGCAAGCATGGCGTGCACCGGAGGACGGTGCGGCAGGCGTTGTCATCGGCGGAGCCGCCGCCGCGGAAGACGCCGGAGCGGTCGTCGCCGCGGTTGGACCGGTTCAAGGCGGCGATTGATGAGATGTTGCGGTCGGATCTGGATGCTCCGCGTAAGCAGCGGCACACCGCGACGCGGATCCGGGAACGCCTGGCGATCGAGCACGATGCGGTCGAGTTGTCGTATTCGACGGTGCGGGACTACGTGCGGGTCCGGCGGGCGCAGATCGAGGTGGAGGCCGGCCGCCGGACGGAGGTGTTCATCGCCCAGGACCACGCCCCGGGCGCGGAGGCGGAGGTCGACTTCGGCGAGGTCTGGGTGATCCTGGGCGGGGTGAAGACCAAGTGCCACATGTTCGTCTACCGGCTCTCGCACTCGGGCAAGGCCATTCACCGGGTCTATCCGACCGGCGGGCAGGAAGCGTTCCTCGAAGGGCACGTCGAGGCGTTCCGCGAGCTCGGCGGGGTCCCGACCCGGCATATCCGCTACGACAATCTCACCTCGGCGGTGGTCGCGGTCCTGCAGGGCGGAGACCGGCGGCGACAGGAGAACCCGCGGTGGACGTTGTTTCACTCGCACTACGGATTCGATCCGTTCTACTGCCAGCCCGGCATCGCCGGGGCGCACGAGAAGGGCGGCGTTGAAGGCGAGGTCGGATGGTTCCGCCGCAACCGGCTGACCCCAATGCCGCAGGTCGAGTCCCTCGATGAGCTCAACGAGCAGATCAAAGCCTGGGAGGACCGCGACGAGGGCCGCCGGATCGACGGACGACTGCGCACCATCGGCCAGGACTACGAGCACGACCGAGCAGCGCTCGCGCCGCTGCCGGTGGAGGATTTCGACCCGGGCCTGATCCTCACACCACGGGTCGATCGGTCGGCGATGATCACCGTTCGGATGGTGAAGTATTCGGTGCCGGCGCACCTGATCGGCCGCCGAGTCCGCGTCTCACTACAAGCCTCCCAGCTGCTGGTCTACGACGGCCGGACCCTGGTCGCGCGGCATCCACGGGTCGCCGGCCGCGGCACCGCGAAGATCGACCTCGACCACTACCTCGAGGTGCTCAAGTTCAAACCCGGTGCCCTGCCGGGATCAACGGCGTTGGCGCAGGCCCGCGCTGCCGGGGTGTTCACCGCCAGCCATGATGCGTTCTGGGCCGCCGCCCGACGAGTCAACGGCGACACCGACGGCACCAGCGAGCTGATCGACGTCCTGCTGCTGCACCGCAGCCTGCCCGCCGCGGCGGTGATCGCCGGCATCGATGCTGCATTGCGGGTCGGGGCGGTGAGCGCCGAGGTCGTCGCCGTTGAGGCTCGCCGCGCCGAAGCCCGCCTGCTCGCGCACGCCTCGGTCGCTGCCGACCAGACAGGTGGGGCCAACGCTGGCCGTCATCTCGATCGCCATGCCGAACGACGCGAGCAACGAGTTGTCAGCCTCACCCAACGACGGCTCGCAGACCCCGCGGCGGTGATCGCCGGCCTGCCACCCGACCGGCGACCGCTGCCCAGCGTTACGGCCTACGACCGCCTGCTCCCGCAGCACCGGCGACGCACTGCCTCCGACGCGCTACCTGCGTCGCTGGACCCACCACCGATTGAGTCGCTGGACCCACCACCGATTGAAAGGCCCACCCGGCTATGACCGCAACCGCCAATAAGAACCAGACGAATGCGCTGGCCCCGTCGTTGCGCCGCCGGGGCGGCCTCACCGAAGAAGCCGCCCTCGCCGCCGTTGACCAGGCCTGCCGGCGCCTACGCCTGCCGACAGTGCGGTCGATGATCGACCAGCACCTCACCGCCGCCGCCAAGCAGCAATTGTCCTACCAGGGGTTCCTCGCCGAACTCCTGCTCGCCGAAGTCGACGACCGGGACCGCCGCTCCACTGTTCGCCGCGTCAAAGCCGCGGGGTTCCCGCGGGAGAAGTGGCTGGCGGACTTCGACTTCGACGCCAACCCCGACATCGAACCCGCCACCATCCACCAGCTCGCCACCGGCGACTGGATCCGCCACGGACTGCCGCTCTGCCTCATCGGCGACTCCGGAACCGGCAAATCCCATCTGCTGATCGGATTGGGAACCGCTGCCGCCGAGCAAGGCTTTAGAGTCCGCTACACCCTCGCCACCAAACTAGTGAACGAGCTGGTCGAGGCCGCTGACGAGAAGCAGCTCGCGAAGACCATCAACCGCTACGGCCGCGTTGACCTGCTCATCATCGACGAGCTCGGCTACATGGAACTCGATCGCCGCGGCGCCGAACTGCTCTTCCAAGTCCTCACCGAACGCGAAGAGAAGAACAGCGTCGCGATCGCTTCCAACCAGTCCTTCTCCGGCTGGACAGACACCTTCACCGACCCACGACTCTGCGCCGCGATCGTCGACCGGCTCACCTACCGCGGCACCATCATCGAAACCGGCACTCACAGCTACCGCCTGGCTCACACCGAAGCAGCAGCTACCGCGGGCTAAGCGCGGCGTTCGTCCTTGACTACCGACAGATGCCGGCGCAAGGCCCGGTTCTGGTGAGTGACATAAACCACGGTCCACCGGGTCGTCAGGTTCGGCAGTGGCTCCCCGTCTTTAATCTTCACCCGGACCGATACCTGATCACCGAGCTGATCATCACGCGCGATCACGAACTCGGCATACGCACGCACCGACTCGCGATCCCAACCAGTCGGCGCAACCACACTGCGCACCCGCGGCCGCCCATCCACACCCCGGACTCTAGCGGCTCAGGGCCCCACTCAGGTGGGGCCGAATGAAACCGCCCTACCGGGGCCAGATCAACTTGACATAGCCAGTTGATCTGCCCGGTGTCTGCCGGGTGATCTCAACAAGGTCGGAGGCGCCGTGGCGAAGAAGCGAGATCTCGAGCGCGGCGACGTCGTGCGTGTCGAGTTGAGGCTTTCGCGTGTCGTCGCGGACCAGCTCTACCGGCTCGCGGAAAATGAGCGATCAACAGTCACAGCGGTAGGAGAACGTCTGATCAAGGCTGGCCTGGAAGCGACATGAGGGGTATGCGGAGATGGCCCCGGGAACGATCGGCCAAGCCTCAGTGGGCTTCGACGGTCGGCACGTAGCGAGCACGGGCCTGTCTGGACGGTGTCAGCCTGTGCTGCGCGTAGCAAGTCGATTGATGGAACGTCCGTTGATCAGAATGGAGTGGAGGAATCTGACCAGTAACTAAACAACTATGAATGCGCCGTTGGCGCTATACGCCGAAGGCCCCCTGGCGGGAACCGGGGGCCTTCGGAGCGGCCATTTCGACCGTACTTACTTGCTCGTATATTCCTCAGGAGGAGGACTGTGTCTATTTCAGCGTACCTGCGTGTGGGTGTCAAGTGTGACGTTCGGTGTGTCGGTGAGGTGGTGGCCTGATGGTTCGCTACCGCAGTCAGAGCTCGGCGCAGATCTCGCCACAGCTGTCGTTGCCAATTCCAGAGTTCGAGCCTGCGAACGTAGCAGCCGTTTCAGGTTCCGTCGTTGGGCCTCGGTTGCTTGGCAGGTTCGTCGGTGATCCTCGGGAGTGGGTTCCTGCAGGTGAGGAGGAGCGGTTCGAGCGGTTGTGTCAGCGCACGACGACTGTGGGCAGACCGGAGCTGCGGGAGCCGGCGGCGTGGATAGGTGCGGCGTTGCAGTGTCAGATTCCGGGGCGCTCTGATCAGACGGATCGGAGCGCGGTGGGGCATGTGCTGAGGTTGATCGCGGGCTATCTGGAGCCGGCGTTGCCCATCGATGTGTCCGAGGTGTTCCGAAGGTCGGTGGTCGACGGGTACATCAATCACCTCGCCGCAACGGGCCGCGGGGATGGTGCCCGTCAGACACGTGTGGTGCTGTACGCGTTGGGCCGGCTCGTGCATCCTCGGGAGTACCCGATCTCCCGCGCAGCCGACAGTCTGCCCCAGAAGCGGGCGAAGAAGCCCGCCACGGACGCGATCATCGCCGACTGGTACAGCACCGCGGCCTCCCTGCCCGGAGAGCCGGGCCGCCGCGCGTACGTCAGCCTCGACCTCGCACTTGGGGCAGGTATCCGGCAGGGTGAGTTGCTGCGCGTTCGTGGAACGTCGGTCGCAGCAACAAAGTACCAAGGTCGCGAGTACGCAGTGGTCACGCTGCCGAACCGTGCAGGCGGTGTCCGCCATGTCCCGGTCGCCGATGTCGATAGGTCTCGCCGGATCTTGCAGCGGGCCGCTGAGGTCGGCGACGGGAGCATGCTCGTACCCGGATGTGGGAACCCAGAACGCAACATGGGCAATCGTCTCAACGAGATGCTGAAGATGAGAGGACAGCGACCTATCGACATCTTGGCTGCCAGGGAACGATGGATCTTCGATCTGGCGCTGACCGTGCCTGCGTGTCTGCTGGTTCAGCTCTCGGACATCAACGACTTCGACGCGATGCGACACTACCGAAAACAGTTCCCTACCTACGGAATCCGCGCCACAATGGTGGCGCTCGAACCCGAGGGGCGGGCGAGTTGATCACGAGGATCCGGCCCACGCTGACAGTGTCGAGTGACCTGTTCGACGAGGCGATCGACGTGATCAACCGCTCGGGTGCAGATGAGCGCCTTGAGAACATCTACCGGGAGTGGGCAGGCGTCGGTGGGCGCCGCGCGACCGGCATCCGGTACTCGATCCGAGGGTTTCTCACCGCTGCTCTGCTGTGCGTGAGCCTTAAACGTCCGCCGACCATTGCGGGGATCCTTCAGATGCTCACCGACTTCACGGTCGACCAGCTGGCAACAGTTGGGATGGGTGGGCAGGACTTGTCCGTTGTGCGGACTGACTCAAGTGCGGAGTACGCGAAGTTCCACGCGTGGGTCAGTCGCCGTCTCGAACCGATTGATCCCGATCGTGATCTGCCCGCTCGCCGGATCACCAATGCTGAGAACCAGCGCATCATTGACAGCCGCCGCGAAGCTGACCGGGAGGCGTCGCAGCGATCCCGTGACTTGCTCAGCGAGGTGATCAACGACATCGTCAAGGGATCGGTATGGGAGTTAGCTCCGACCGGGTGTGTCGGCGACCTCGTCGTCGACGAATCGATCTACGACCTCGCCCGACATACCTATGGCCTAGGAGTGGCACCGGATCGCCGGCGCGGAGCGGCACCCGGAAGCCGCCCGTACGGGCGCGACCACAAGCACAATCTCGGAGCAGGCGATAGTAAGAAGGCGCTCCGTAAGAGCGGCATCGGGATCGGCCTGACCGCACTGACGAGAATCGGCGAGCCCCATCGGCTGAACTCAGTTGCGCCCGTGATCATCGGCATCGACGTTCACGCACCGACATCCGGCGATCCCGGTGCCGTGTTGCGCGCACTGGGACGGGCTCGTGAGAGCAACCTGACGGCGCGCAGTGCGGTCTCCCGAGCGCGGTGGCCCTATCTCACCGTCGACATGGGATACAACTCGAAAAAGGGATTCGCCGACGCGATGATCCGCCAGCAGTACGCTTACGTCGGCCGATATCCCCAGAAGTGGGGCACCGTTCACGCGTCTGCACCGGCGAAGCTCGGCGAGCAACAGCCAGGCCCCGTGATGGTCGCGGGAGACCTGTACTGCCCAGCGGCTGTGAAGATCGCGTCGACGATAACGGTCCCACCGGCCCGTGAGCTCCTGAAAGCCAGCCCCGCAGGCTTCGCCGATCACGACCGCAGACTACAGCGGATCCTCCCGCTGCTAATGGGGCGGAACTCAAGGCCAGTGCACGGAAGCGTGCAACGCGGTCCAAAAGACCCGGACCGCCAGGCCGCCGCCGACACGGTGAAGATCCGTGTGGTGTGTCCTGCAGCGTTCGAAAGGGTGCGGTGCCCGCTCAGGCCCGCCACCATGTCGCTGTCAGGGGACCTCCCGACGCTCGAGCCGACATGGACCCCGCAACAGTACGCATGCTGCGAAAAGGGCACGATCACAATCGGTCTGACGCCAGATCAGGTGCGCATGGGTCAGTTCGGGTACACCCCGGGTTCTTGGGAGCACATGCTCTACTACGAAGCAGCACGGTCACTGACGGAGCGACAGTTCAGCGTCCTCAAATCCAGGACCGTGACGGGCCTCGCGGACTTGACGGTCGGACCACGACGGCAGCCCATGCTCGCGATCAGTCTGGCGATGGCCGTCGCGGTCACGAACCTGGCTACGCAACGGGCGCACGAGGAACGCCGACCGCGCGGCGGATCGATCCGCCGACGACTGAAGCACCTTGAAGCAGACCTTGGCTACCCACCGACGATGACCCCCGCTCGAACGTAACCAACCACGAACCGTGGCCGGCCCAGCATCCTGGGCCGGCCACTTTTTCGTATCTCAGTCCACTAATTTCTGTGGAGAATCGCACGTCAACCAAGCCGCTTGACAGCATCGCGGCTGAGACACGCACCAGTCACTAGCCGACAACCGGCTACATCTCGTCATCGAGCGCCAGTCCTTGAGGCACACAGCCCCAGCGCGCCCGCGCGCGATGCACGTCGCGCGCGCTGCAAATTCTGTGGAGATTCGCGGACAATTCTGTGGAGATCGCGACCACACACGACCAGTGACCTGTGATCGCGAACCGCTCACACACGAGCAGTTCCACGAACTGCTGGACCCGAGGTCGCGAACTCACCAGAGCTCATGGCCTCGGGTCTTTCATATCTGAGTGATGTGACGGCACGGTGCATGATCGCCATCTGGTTGAGACCGGTGTAGCTCGCCATGTGTGTCGCCGCACGGTGTTCTTGCCACTGTTTCCGCCTGGTCAATTCACTGTGATCGGTCAGCCCACCGCGCGAAGAAGAATCCGGTGGACCCGCTCGACGTCGGGCGGCACGGTTCCGAGCAGCACTGCGGTCGACAGGCCGTCAGCGGTCGCCGTCAGCGCGACGATCGCGTCGGGATCGGTCGTCACCGTCGCGGCGAGACGCTCCACGTTCTGACGCCATCGTCCGGCCACCGGGAGTAGAGCCGGTCGGCGCACGGACAGCGTGCACAGTTCGCGTTCGGCCAGCGCGCGTTCCCTACCCTCACCGGCGCATTCGACAATGAGCTCGGCCAGCCCGCGAAGGTTGTCATCCGGCCCGTTCAGGATCGCCTCGATCCGGTCGGCGTACTCGTCAGCCACGGCGGAGAGCGCTGCCACCAGCAGATCGTCGAGCGAAGCGAAATAGTAGACGCTCAGACCGACCGCGATCCCAGCTTCCTGAGCGACCGCGCGATGCGTCACCCCGGACGCCCCGTCGCGATAGACGACCGCGAGGGCCGCCTCGATGATCTGGGTGCGTCTTCGCTCCCCCCGGGGGCTGCGCGCCGGGCGGCCTCCCCCCTCGGTTTGGTCCATAGCGACCTAGAATAGGCGAGCGACTCGAAGCCAACGCGGGCCTCACACGCCGAAGTCTTCTGCTGAGCGCACCACAGCAACTTTTCCGCCATCTCTAGGGCAGAGATTGGCGATCGTTCGCTCAGGGGCCAGGGGATACACCTCGCGCTCGTCGAGCGCGAGGCGCCGCACCGCTTCCAGGAGTACTCGGCGAGCCCCGCCATCGAAGGACTGCACAGGCGTCAGATCGGATGCCGCCCGTGGCTCGGTGCCGCTGGACTCGACGGCCTCTCGGACTACTCGCTCAGCACCGGCGAAGCGGATCCCGTCCTGCAACTCTATGTTGCGGACTGCGCTGGTGTCGGGTCCGAGGACCCGATTCGAGCGCACCACTGAACGCGCTGCCGGCGGGATCGGTGATTGCATGAGCTGGGCGTCCGATCAGTGGTGGAACAGTTCGCCAGTCGCCTGCCCCAGGTCACGTTTGCGACGGAAGTAGTCGTTGATGACCGTACGGTAGAGATCGGCGTCCGCCCGGGCCCAGTTGCGCATCAGCTCGCATCCGAAGGACAGCGAGGTGATCGGCTGAGCGCCCGCCTGAACCATCCGCTCGATAGCGGTTCGATGTGTCACCTCCGACACCCCGCCGACTGCGTCGATCACCGGGTAGATCTCGTACCCCTCCCGAAGCATGTCCAGGGTGGGGAACGCGAGGCATACCTCGGTCCACAGACCGGCCATGACGATCTTCTTGCGGCCGGTCGCCTCGATCGCGGCGCGGAAATCGACGTCCTCCCAGGAGTTCACCCCGGTGCGATCGATCTCCGCAACGCCGGGCAACTCGCGGGTGAGCACCTCGACGGTGGGCTTGTTGACGCCCATTTCCACCGCGACGGTGGTCAGGACCGTCGGAATCGCGTATGCGCTCGCCAGCTTCGCGAGAGTCACGGCACCGAGATCGATCTCGGCGCGGCTCGCCGAGCCCGTTGTTGCGTACTGACCCTCTTGATAGTCGATGAAGACGACTGCGCAGTTCTGCGGCGTCAGCAGATGGTCGGCCGCGGGATCTCGGATCGGCTCGGGCGCAATCTTTCCGGTCATGGTCTCGGTCCTCAGTTCGATTCGGTGGCGCGAAACGCTTTCCGCGAGGTGGTCTTTCGGGTCAGGTCGACGAAGTTCGGCTCGAAGTCCGCTACGACGGTTACCGCGTCCCATAGTCGTTTGCTTCCCGCAGTGGTGATCGGAAGGATCTCGTCCGCATCGGCCACCGCCGAGAGCAGCGTGTCGTCGTCCTCCGCGGAGCGTCGCAGGGGACGTGGGTTGGACTCGTCGAGCGCCCTCTCCACGATCGCCCTCATGGGCCCCTTGGTCATCAAGCTCAGAGCGGTCTCGTAGTCACGGCCGAGGACGTCAGCGAGGTCGAGTGCCTCGCGCAGACCGGCCTCCGCCGCCATGACGGCGACATTGGTGATCAACTTGTAGTCCACTCCCGCTCCGAAATCGCCCACATGCACGGGCTTGCCGACCACCTCGAGCAGCGGAGCCAAACGATCGAAAACGTACTCGGTGGTCCCGACCAGGAAGGTGATCGCTCGCTCCCGGGCGTACCGGACTCCACCGACGATTGGAGCATCCACGACGGCCACACGTTCGGGAGCCGCAGTAGCGACTTGGCGGGCCAGCTCTGGCGTCGTCGTCGAACACAGGACCAGGACCGCCCCTGGGGCGGCCCCGACCAGCACCCCCTCTGCAGAAAGGAATGCGGCCGGGATATCTTGTGACATAACGAGACCGAAGATCGTCTGAGCGCCGCGTGCAGCCGCTGCCGCCGATTCCGCGACGGTGAAGCCGGCCGTAGCTGCCGCTTCCCTCCGAACCGGAGCAGTATCGAACACCGTCACCGCATGGCCCGCATCGCGAAGATGCGGGGCCATCTCAGCGCCCATGTCCCCGAATCCAATAATCGCAACTTCGCCCACGTTGAGACCTTTCGCCGCCCGACTAGTGACTTGAACTATAGTTCAAGTAAGGGACTACGCCAACAGGGCATCCGCAGGGAAGGTGTTGGGAGAACCTCTCACACGGAGGTCAGGTCCGCGCGCCGCGGATGCGGTAGCGGAGTTCGCGGCGACGGCTCTAGAGATGCCACTCGCACGGCCGACTCCACAGAAGGCCTTCGAGCGGTGCGGAGTTCCGTGAACTGCGGCACCCGAGGTCGCGAACTCAGAAGAGATCGTGGCCCGGGATTTTGTCGCTTCTCAGGTGCTGTCACGAGCGGGGTCGCCGTGTGGTGTCGGAATTCCTGTTGAGCGACTGGTTGGCCGTGGTGCCTCGTTGAAGGACCGCGCCGCCTAGGTCGGGCCGGTTGGTCGGCCCCGCATCGAACTGATGCTGCCGCGTTGGTTGAGTTCGTTGGCGAGCGGCGGACGAGATCAGGTCCTCGATCTGTCGACGTGAGTCGGTCACCGAACGATCCACGCCGCTGAGGTCGCGGTCGGGACCAACCGCATGCCTCCGAGGCGAGCCTGAGCCCGTTGACGAATTAGGGTGTTCGGTCGACGTACTCGGCGGATGTCTGGGCGATCGTCCGTAGCAGGGCCGATTCGACCCTCCTCAGGGGTTCCGTCGACGATGTAGCCAGGCACATCGCGATCGCACCTTCGATCGCTGCAACGACCGTCGTCGCCATGTCTCGCGCCGGTTCAGTGGGCACACCGGATCGAGTCAATGAGTCGGTGACCAGGTGGATCCAGTCGCCGAATGCGATCCCAGCTGCGTCCGAGGCAGTGGGGGCGTCGTGCCTTCCAAGGGCGGCTGCGAGGACCGGGCATCCCGACCTGTGGTGGCTTCGCTCAAGGGTCGATGTCCAGCCGGCGATCAAGGTACGAAGAACCTGATCGGTGGGCTGGGTGCTTATCAGCGCATCGATACTGCGACTCGTAGCCGCGCCGGCGAATTGCGTCGCTTCCCTGACCATTTCTTCCTTACCAGCCGGGAAGTTGAGGTACACGGTTCGCCGCGAGCGACCGCTGGCCTTGATGATCTCGGCCAGTCCCGTACCAGCCACTCCGCGACGGCGCACGAGATCGATCGTTGCGAAGATCAGGTTCTCCCGCGCAGAGGCCACAGTATTCTCCCTGGTCATGACAGTACGTTCGCGAGTATACTGCCGGCTCGACCCTCGTTGCCGCTGTCTGCTTCACGAATCCTGTCTTGGAACGCGAGACGTCGACCGTTCGCCGCTGCATGGTGCGGACCGCAGCCGCTCTGTGGTGCGCGGGAGTCAATGAGGCCTACTGGCCAGTGGGTTTCGCTACTCCGATACTCGGAAGGGGATGGCGCCGGGGCCAACAGATGTGGCGATCTATCCCGGTAGGAGACGGCCGCAAGCATGTCTCGCAACATCCGGTGCGAAGGGTTGCTGAAATCGACTATCTTCTGCGGCTGAACGACCAGTGATGGCACCGCTTGGGGTAATCATCGTGGTCCCGGTCGGTCGTCGCCTGGCGAATCCGCCGCTGGTAGAAATTCAAGTTGTTGGAATCTCGGGTTGCTGCTGCAGCGATGGCAGCGAGTATGACAAGAGCAACGACGGTTTCCACGGCGGTTCCTCCGAAATGTATGCAGATTCTTTCGCGCGACCAAACATCACGTGCTGGAGAGGTGCAGCACACTCCCAAGCTGATATGAGATCGGGCTGTGCATTCGTAGCCTTGTTCCCGTGTGGGCTCTCAGAAAGAGTGCGCGATTCATTCGATCAGTTGGTTCGTTTCAGACTGATTCGAAATGATCCATCCGGGTTGACGGATCGCACGGTGTTGGCAAGAAGTTCTGCAAGATCGATTCGTTGTTCTTGCGTGGTCAGTTCGCGGATCGCCGGCGCCAGCGGAGCTGCAAGGGGTCCGAGTGCCACGAGTAGACGATTCGCGTCGTGCCCTATCGTGTTGATGAAGGGGGTGATGACTTGCCTATTGGTCGTCGGCACGTCCGCATCGTGCACGACGCCGTCGATCGCAGGGAGGTAGAGATTAGCTTGATTGAGGACGTCAGTGAGCGCACTCAGTGCGCTGTCAGCCGCACCGGGAAACCATTCGGAATTGGCTTGGTATTGTTGAGATGCGGCGAGCATCGCGGTGATCTGCGGTAGACGACTTGCGACTACTTGCTGGAACAGTTGACCGGACTGCTGTAGGCGGGAGAGTGCAGTCGCGGAGGCGCTTGTCGCCTGGCGGAGGCTTTCGAGTAGACCTGCGATGTCGTTGCTTTCGATCGCATTCGTCAGTGTGCCGATTCGCTTGAAGACGTCAGCGGTCTCGATTGGAGCGGTGATTTTTTCAGCTGCGACCGTTGCGTTGTCCGGTAAATACGGTCCTTGGAGAACATCCGGCGTGAAATCGATGAACGGCTCTCCCACGGCCGAAAGTTGCTCGACCTTGACTCGGCTGTTCGCCGGGATTTGGTGTTTGCCGTCGATGAGTAGGGTCAGTTCCGCTCTGTTGCCTTCGCGTTGGACTCTGCTTACTGATCCGATGCGAATTCCGTGGAGGTTGACGGGTGAACCGACGTCGATCTGGCCGCGGGTCGGCAGTATCATGGTCAATGTCGACTTGTTGGCTAACGGGTTGGCGTCTAGCACGCCGACTCCGATGTACGCCGCACTGGTCGCAGTGACCGCCGCTAGTGCGATTGCGCTGAGTGTTCCGGCTTTCATTGGATTGCCCCGATCATTCGCAGGTTCCGCACCATCTGTTTTGCTGTCTCGGAGTCGCTCGGCCCTGACGAGACGGATTGCACGTTCAGACGGGAGCCGCTCCTGAGGAAGGGGAGGATCTTCTCGCGGAGAAGCTTCTCCAGGATTGCGACGTTGCTCGGTCGGTCGTGACGTGGATAGCCCGGCTGCACAATGGGATTGATGACTCCGTTGATCAATCCCGTTGCTGAGTCGAGGTGGGGCGCGCTACCCGCGAACGTGGAGAGCAACTGGCCGAGCTCGGTATAGATGTTGGCGGTGTACGCCATCACCGCCAGGTTCGACCCGAGGAAGGTCCGGTCGCGTTCCCCGAACAGTGAGGAGATCGTCTTCTGGTGTTCAACCGCAGTGGAGGTGATGGACGACAGGTTGCTGATTATCGCGTCGACCGACTTACTCTGGGAAGCAAGATCATTGACGGTGCGACTGACTGAGCTGAAGGTCTTCCTCAGGCGGTCGGGATCGTCAGGTAATTGACCGACGATTGTGGAGAAGGTCGCTTGCAGGTCCATCAGGGAGCCGCCCCCGAGGAACTTGGCCAAGTCGATCATGATGTCTTCCACTACTGCCGCTGGTTTGGTCCGCGACATCGGAACGGTGTCACCGGCGTCATATGTGTCTGCCGCGCCGGCGGGGGCGTCGATCGCGAGGTACACATCGCCCAGCACGGTGTCCTGGGTGAGAGCTACCGTCCCTGCCCGCGGGATCCGAACACCGTTGAGGATGGTGACTGTCGCGAGTGCATTCGCCGGCGTCAATTCGACCTTCTCGAGTCGACCGGCCGGTGCGCCGTTGAGCACGACCCGCGCACCTCCGGGCAGATTCAGAACGTTCGCGAACTCGATTTTCAGTGGGTAGCCGGCTCCCGATCCTGGGCGCCCGGGCGCTGGGATCGACGAGGGGTCGAAACCAGCGCCGCAACCACCCAACAACACCAGAACGGTCACAGTGGAAACAGCTCGTGCGATCACGGTAGTGCGCGGGCGTCGTCGTGCGACACGGGTCATCGTTCAGCTCCCGACAGTGCGAGGGTAGCGGTCAGCGGGTCTACTCGTGCCTGTCCGTCTTGCACGCTGCATGTGCGGGGTGAGCGTTCGTTGACTTTGCGGCACAGTAGCTGGGGGTCGGCCACTCGAACGTCTACCTCTTTGGCTTGGTAGGCAATGGAGATGGCGGTGCCGCCACCGGTGCCGGGGACGATGGTGAACATCCGCTGCAGCGGAGGGATCAGCTTGAGTCCTGAGACGATCGCCGGCATCTGGTTTGCCGCAATTTCGGCGGTAGGTGCTGCCAGCTGAAGGGCCGGGATGGCGAAGACGCCGTACTTGGAGATGACCGACCGCAGCGTGAGCAGGACGTCGGTCAGGCCAGGAGCGAAGACGTTGCCCGCCTGCAGTAGTTTCACGAGTCCGTTCTCGAGGTTCGTCCCGAACGGGGTCAGCAGTTGCTCGATTTCCTTCCAGTTCGTGGCAAGTCCGCCGGCGGCTGGCCCGAGGGCGTCGAGTATCGCTGCCACGTCACTCATCCCGGGTCCAGGGTCGCGCATGAGTTCGGCAAGACGTTCGGTGAGTTCAGTGGTCTCTGGGCCGGTGCCGTGCAGTGACCGGCGCAGCTGCGGGAGGGCTTGCATTGCCTTGCGGAACTGCTCTTGCCCGCCGGCCGAGGAGATCTGGTCCACGACGCCCGAGAGTGCGTCGAGGGACTCGGTCACGGTTTTTGGTGTCTTGGAATTCGATATGCAGGAACGGAAGTCGAAGGCAGGTCCCCCCTGATGAGGCGTGCCCACCAACTCCAGCCGGCGCTGTGCCACGAGTGAGTCTGCGACGGTGACAGCGCCGACGTCGGCCGGGAAAGTCTTGTCGGCTTGCACTGAGAACCGCATACGCACCCTGTTGGCGCGCCCAGGGGACCCTCCGGCGATCGGCTCGATGGCTTCGATGGTTCCGATCTGCACTCCGAATTGGCTCACTGCGTTTCCGGTGAACATGCCTGTGCTGTCGGGTAGTTCAGCACACCCTGATCGCATGGGGGTAGTCGCTGTCCGAATTGAGGTGATCGCGAAGACTGCTGCGACGACAGCGAGGACCACTGCGGCGGTGAGAGCTCCGCGGCTCGCCAAGAAGCGGCGTATCAGCATGTCACCACCGCGCTGGGAAAGCAGAGATCCGATGCGAGGAGAGCCTGGCCGTCAGCGCCCAGATGCAGAGTCCCTGTGGGGCCGAGCGCCTTCTTGATGCGCTCTATCGCGACGGTCGCTTGTGTTGTCATGGGTTCGAAGTCTCGAACCGCCTGGCGGGCACGAGCGAGGAGCCCGTCGATTCGTGCCGTGAGGGGATCGATCTCGTTCAAGTACAGTCGCAGCGCTGGACGGATCCGTTGCATCAGCTCAGCGATTTGCTGCAAGTACAATTCGTGGCCGCGCAGGTTCTGATTGACCGATGCGAAGAAGACGCCGAACTTGCGGAGGGCGGCGAACAGTACCTCACCGTTGGAGTTCGCGACGGTCGAGTATTCGTTCATGACTTTGACGAAATCACCGATCTGCGTCTGCTGCCGCAGGGAGTTCTCGACCATCCCGTTCAGAGTGCTCACTGTGTTGCGGATCGTGTCCGGCTGTGACGATAGGGCAGTGTCGAGCTGCGCGAGGGACTCTCGCGCGGGCTGTACCTTCAACTCCGACACCTTCGGGGTCGCCTCTTGGAATGTCTCCATCAGGCTGTAGGGAACACTGACCCGGTCGGCACTGATCGGCTTCGTCAACGGCTGACGTCCCCGGGGAGTCAACGCGAGGTAGTAGCCGCCCACGGTGGTCAGCATCCGCATGTCGATCGTCGACGCGTCGCCGACGAAGACATCTTTCTTCACGCGGAATGTGACCTCGACGTGATCGAAATCGATGCGGACATCCGATACTTTTCCGACGGGGATACCTGCGACGCGGACGTCGATTCCCTCTTGCACAGTCTGGGCCTCCTGAAATCGAGCCGTGAACTCTCGCGTACCGGGCTGTGTCACGTACACGAATCCGAATAACAACAGCGCCACCACCGCGACCGCGGTCCCCCCAATACCCCACCGGAGCTGAGCACGACGGTCAGACGATTCGGACGGGATGGGACGTGCCCCCCACCCGCTGAGCCGACGTCGACCACTCACGGTGCGTTGCATACGATCACCTCCTGGCCGGCGACGAAAAGTGATGTCAGCGGCGGCAGCGCGGCGCGCCCGCGGCTGCAGCCACGCGGCGTGACCGCAGGCTCGCCCAACTGCGCAGAAATCGCGGGAATCATCGAGGCGATGTCCAGAAGCTGCCCCGCCGTGGTCAACGCGCCGTCAGCCAGAGACACGATCCCAGGGTTGCCGTCCTTCGTCAGACCGACAGAGCTGAGGAGCTGATTGATGTGTACCAGGACCTGTGACGACTCGTCGGACCATGTCCGGACGTCCGAGGCGAAACCAGCGAGGATCCCTGCGGTCTGATCGGTCTCCCGAAGCAGGCTCGCCAGACCCGCCGAATTGCCACCCAACGTTCCTGCGAGGGTTCCGAGATTCGCGATGAGACCTGTGAGGAGCGATTGCTTGGAATTGATTGTCGTGCTGAGCTGGTCGATCGATTGAAGCAATGTGCCGATCCCCTTGCCGTCGCCTTGAATCACAGTCAGCGCGCTTTGCATAAGGAGATTGACTTCGTCCGGTTGGAGTGTCTTCAGTACCGGCCGAAGGCCATGGAAGATCGTCGTGATGTCGAAGGAGGCTGTCGTGCGGTCGACGCCTATCGTCGCACCCGCGACGAGCGGGGAGGCCTTTGTGGAGGCTCCGCCGTTCGCGGACCCACCTTGCTCGGTGATGTCGACAAATCTTGTGCCAGTCAGGTTTTGGTAGCGGATTGCGATTGCTGATCGGTCGGTGGGTGGACTCGTTCGCAGCGCCGAAAACCGCACTTCAGCCACAGGAGCCGAGGGGTCGCCCGCAGCATCCCGGCCATCCTGGCGGACAGCGATAGCTTGTACCTTCCCCACCGGCACTCCACGCAACCGCACATCGTCCCCGACCCGCAGGCCCGAGACATTACTGAAGAGCGCCGTGTAGGAATCTGCGGCGCCTGTGACTGGCCGTGTAAGCAACTGCAGGACGCCCCACAGCAGCAGAAGCATGACCATGGCGAACGCACCGACCTTGAAAGCCGTCTTCGCAGTGGAGGAACGTTCAGCCGCCATCATCTGCCCCCTGCGGACTCAGAGGTGGTTGGTTGCCCGATGACGGACACATTGAGAACGGGGGCACCACTCACCGTTGGCATCGCCGAATAGAAGGCGTGGAGTACCTTTTCAAGATCGATGCCGACCTGCCCGCTGCGCCCGCCCAGTGAAGCTGTGATCGGGTTCGCCAACGCTGACAACAGCGGTGCCGCCTGATCGAGGCTGCGAGCAGCCTCTGGAGTGAGAATCGCCCGGACCGCGCCGATCGTGCTGCCTGTGCCCGGTGCAGCGTTCGCATCCACCGCGTCGTTGAGCAACGAGGCCCAGTTCCGGTCGTGGCCGGGCGCGAAGCTGTTCATCGTGTCGAGGGCATCGAGAAGCGAAGGGAGCCGTCCGCTTGTCGTACGAAGGAGTTCGGCCCACGTCGGAAGCGTGTCGCCCGGACGAACCTTCTCCGTGTCGGACACAGCAGCAGCAAGCGATCCGAGCGTCGTCAACCACGGCTGCACAGCACCAACGGTCCGATTCGCATTGGCCAGCAACTGCCCCGCGTTCGGACGAATCGCTTCCTGATTGACCGCCCCGACCAGGTCGAGGATCGATGCGATCGTGTTATCGGCCGGCGCTGCGGCCGGCGACCACACCATGCCATCACGCAGTGGGCCGCCACCTGATCGCGGGCTCAGCACAACTGCCGCGACACCGAAGAGGCTCCCCGAGCCGAACTCGACATTCATCGAGTCGGTCAACCCTTGACTGTCCGACAGACTCAGGACAACGCCGGTCTGACCGCTCTCCAGCGACACCACATCACGAACCTTGCCCACCCGAAAACCAGACGCTTCGACGGATGTGCCGCTCTTGATCCCAGGCGCAACGCGCGACACTCGGAGCGTCACCTCCGTGGTGGAACCCGACACTCCGAGGGCGAAGGCGCCTGCCCCGGCGACGACCGCGGCGATAAGGACGCTCACCAGCCCCCTCTGCCGGAGCAGCCTCGGAGCCAGGTGCAGTCCCGGCACAGGCTTGATATCCACAACAGGGACCTCCCGCGTTCTCGATGGGTGAACTGGTGATTGCCGACGCGCTGGTGGTACAGGTATACCGATCGGTATAGGATGAGCGTAACGAACGATAGGCGTTCGCGCAATACCTATCACCAGGCTTCCGTACCTGTTCGTTCCGCCAGAACTCTGTGATCGGTCGGCGGACCAACAGGACGGCGAGCTGGGCGTTAATCGCCCGCGGTGGCGCTTGGTCTGGCGGGCTCTGGAGCTGGATGCACGAAGTTGGTCGGCCACCAGAACCATCGCCCGGAGAGTCGTGCTAGGGCAGGCATGACAAGGGTTCGGACTATGAGGGTGTCGATGACGAGGCCGATACCTACCGTGGTGCCGATCTGGGCGACATTGTGCGCGTAGCTCGCGAGCATGGCGAACATGGTGGCGCCGAAGGTGAGGCCGGCCTGCGTCACGACGCTCCCGGTCCCGACCATTGCGCGGATGAGGCCGACGCCCGGCCCCGCGCCGTATTCCTCGCGGAGTCTGCTGACCAAGAGCATGTTGTAGTCGGCGCCGACGGCGACGAGGAAGGTGAAGGCGATGGGGGCCACGGACCAGTGCAAGGGGTTGCCGATGATGTCTTGCCAGAGGAAGACGGCGATCCCCATCGCGGCGAGGTAGGACAGACCGACGGTTCCGATGACGGCGAGCGCGGCGATGAGGCTTCGGAGGAGTACGAGAACGACGCAGAACACGAAGGCGAATGCTGCGACGATGATGGCGATGAAGTCCTCATGTGCGAAGGATTCGATGTTGAGCAGCGTGCCGCCAGGGCCGCCGATGCTGACAGTCGAGCCTGCAAGCGAGGTGCTCTTCATGGATGTGAGTGCTGTTGGGATCACTCGTGCGCTCACGTCCATGGCATCGCGGCTGAAACCTTCGCGCTCAGGTGTCACGACCATGCGAGTGGCCTTGCCGTCTGCGGAAAAGAAGTACGGCATGCCGCTCTTGAACAGGGGACTCTCAAGGGCCTGGCTGGGCAGGAAGAAGGAGCTACCGGGGTTTCCCGCGGCGTATGCGGAGCTGACCTCGTTGACGAACGAGGTGATTTCGCCGGTCTGGGGAATGAGCGCGCCGAGCGTGGTGCGGAGAGGTGAGATGAGTTGGCGGGTTTGCGTGATCGCAGTGCGGAGAAGGGGGATCTGGCGGGCCGCACCGGGCAGTGCGTTTCCGAGAGACTTAGTGCCGTTGGCGAGCGAATGGATGGACTCGCGCAGTTGGGGGAGTGTATCGATCACTGACAGTCCGGTAAGCGCTGTCTGGCATGGTGCGAGCGTGGGACACTGGGGGATTGAGCTGATGAGTCCCCGTGCCGGAGCGAGGGCCTTACTGAGTTCCTCCACCTTGGCCAGCGCGGAGTCGCTCGTCGTCGCCAGGGTGGTGGTTGCCTTCGTAAGGGAGTCGGCCCCCGCCGCGCCGTTCTGCAGCGCAGTTTCGAGACCGTCGATTGCTGCATCGAGGCTATCGATGCTGGTGGAGATGGTGTCGATATCGGTGAGCCGGTCGCGCAGCAGCGTGGTCATCTGCGTGAATCGATTGGTGATGTATGCGGCTTGGCTAGTGAGAGAGCCCTGGTCGAAGGGCTGCCCGAGGGGGCGGGTTATTCCCTGGACCGCGCTGATTCCATCGATCGACGCAATCGCGTCTGTGAGGTTGGCCAGCGCGAGAAGGTCTGCGGAGTTGCGCATGTCGTGGTCGGACTCGACGATCAGCACACTGGGGGCCATTATGTTGGGCGGCAGGTGGCGGTCAGCGGCGGCGAACCCTACGTTTGCCGGCGAGTCGGACGGTTGGGCCCGACGTTCGTTGTAGCTGGGCGCGTAGAAGGCGAGCGGAACGATCATTACAGCGAGGATCGCCAGTGCCCCGGCGAGTACGGGACCAGGCCACCTCGCGACGACTGCAGCGATCCTGTGCCAGCGTCGTTGCGATGCACTTTCACGTGGTTCGACGAAGCCGAGCCGGGTTGTGATCGCGAGAATGGCAGGCCCCAACGTCAGGGCGGCCGCGAGAGTGACGAGGATGGCGATCGTGCAGGGCAGGCCCGAGGTGCTGAACATCGCGAGTCGGGTGGCGGCCAAGCACGCCATCGCGCCTGCGACGGTGAGCGCCGAGGCTATGACAATGTGTTGAACCCCTGCGAGCGCAGCGTAGTAGGCGTCCTCCCGGCTTAGTCCGTTTCGACGGGATTCCTGATAGCGACCGACGAGGAAGATCCCGTAGTTGGTCCCGGCACCCAGGACGACAACGGCTGAGAGTGATGCCGCGAAGATAGAGACCTGTATGACGTCGAGTTCGGCAAGCAATGAGATCGCCGCTCGTGCAACCGCGAGCGCAATCCCGACGCCGAGCAGTGGAACGAGCGCAGTCACCACCGATCGATACGCGAGTATCAGGACCAGCGACACCAGGAGCGAACAGAGGACGATGAGCAGGATCATCGAATCGTTGATGGCGACCATCTCGTCATTGACGACGGCCGATGGGCCCGTGACATGAGCCGTAATCCCAGGCGGGGGTGGGCTAGCGGCGATGATGTCCCGGGCCGTCTGCGTCGACTCCATAGCCAGGGCGGTTCCCATGTTTCCCGTGAGATTGACTAGGACGTACGCGACCTTGCCGTCACGGCTTTCCGCGACTGGTGCCAGTTCAGGATTCGACCAAAGATCCATCGCGGAGCCGACATGCTTCGTGTCAGCGGTGAGCTTGCTCAGGAGCTCCGTGTAGTACGCGCGCGCATCGTCACCGAGGGGTCGGTCACCCTCCAACAGGACGTAGACGAAATTGTTGCTCCCGCCGCCCCCAAAGTACTTCCCCATTTTCACCAGCGCTTGTACAGAGGACGCCTCGTCCGGGAGGAAGGACTGGGCATGCTTGGTGACCGTCGACTCCAATTGCGGGATAGACAGGTTCATCACCCCTGCGAGCACCAACCAGAAGCCGATCACAGGCACAGAACATGCATACAAGAACCTGGCGAACCGTGACCTACCAGCAGCGGGGCGCCTCAGAGTATCGCGCCGCACCGGATGAAGGAGCTCGTCGCTCATCCCCTTCACAATCTGGGAAACATTGTGTCGCAAAATTGCTGGCGATTTCATCGTGATGACCCCATCTATGCCACCGGCACAGCACAGTTGACCGCAGCGGTTCCCTCAGAACCTCTGCCGCGTTCGGACGCTCGCTCGACACCGTTCACCCGAACCGCGCACGAGACTGAGTTCGACCCCGAAGTCTGCGCCAGAACGCCGGCGGTGGCCGTGAATTCGTGCGAGGTCACAACCTTCCGCCACGGGAGCCTGACCAGTTCGTCCTGAGCACGGCCCGCCGATCCTAGGTACGACACCCGAGCCGATGTTCCTGCCGGGCCGGACACCACATACTCGATCGACTTCTGCCGCGGCACACCTGCTTCGGGCGCAGGCGATGAATGGCCGATAGCTCGATCCGGAATCTCACTCAGACGAAGCCTGCCGACATACGTTCCGGAGGTCACCATCACGACGACAACCGTGATGGTGATCCACCGCCAGCCGGGTTTACGGCGGTTCGTGTGCGAGGTTCCTGAAGTCACACCGTGCCTTGTCATTTCGCCACCTTCTGGTGAGTTGACGCCACGTAGGCACCGTAGTACACCAATTGGTCTAGCACCCTAACGGGAGATAGGATTACGTGCAAGTCCTATCACTTCTCGCGCGTTTGTCGAGGCGGCATGCGTCAGGGGCGAGGCGTTTGATGCCGCCGGATCGGTCGGTGCTGATGTAGTCGACCGGGCGGGTATGGGACAGATTCGGACTCGGACTCGGTGTCTGTCTGGGCCATGGTTGTACTCGCGATCGCATAACGGCTCGGCGTGGCGGGTGGCCCCTAGGAGAGCGGATCATCGCCCCGAGCCGGTCCAACGCCGACCACGGCTCCGCGAGTACCCGTTCCTCCACTCACCGCCGAGTCAGTCGGCGTTGAGCGTTCCCCCGGCCGCGGTTGACGCGGCTGCCCACAGCTTGCGCCACTGTGTCCTAGGCCATCCGGTCACGTTCTGGCAGTCCTGCCGCCTCGGGGTAGCGCAGGCTGTGGCCGCGGCCGCGACCTGGAGGTAGGCGATGAGGGGTTCGAGTTCCTTGAAGGTTGCGGGCAGGCTCGTGCCCGCTCGCCATTCATGGATCTGGTGCTCGGTGATGCCGATACCCGACTGCGCGACTTCGGTGGACGGTGGGGCGCCGGCTTCGGCGAAGGCTCGCTGTAGTGCGGACGCCAGGGCTGCCTGCGCGACGCTCACCATGCGGTCGCCACTTTGTCGCCGGTGTGAACCTCCGCTGAGTTCGTAGCATCGTCGGACTCGATCGCGTCGAACTGCGATGTCACACACTTCGACACGTCATGCTCCTGCTGACTGTGTAGAGGTTTCATCGCCGGCATCGCTTCTATTTCAGAGTGGGTAGGGGCACTCCGGCTTGGGCGAGTGCGACGACGCCGTCTGTGGTGACAGGGGACCAGTCTGACGGGCCGGGTGTGATCGTGGGGTTACCGCCGAGTGTTCCGACGTATTGGGTCTGCATCTCGTACTGGAACTGGTATCGGACGAGGGTTTCGGTGTCGCCGAGTGTGGTGGTGACGGGTCGTGTGCCGATCGGGGTTGCTTTGACTACGCGGAGGCGGACCATGCGTTCGACGCCGATCTCGGGGAGGCGTCCGCCCTTGCCGGGGACGCGTAGTTCACCGGGGGCGGTGGGGATCCGGATCGTTTCGGAGCGGCCGCCGCCGGGGCCGGGGAGGGCCCCGCCGGATTTGCCGAGTGCGTTGGGGACGATGAGATTCCCGGACCAACCTGCGGTTGCGCCGGCGTTGGCGCTGGGGTCGATCGTGCGTGGTGCGGTGCGTGGGTCTCCACCGGGGAACGGTCCGGCTGTGCCGGGGGGAATGGAGAAGACGCGATCGGTTCCCAGGTGGTAGGGGGATCGAGACGCCTGACCACCGGCGGGCAGTGTCTCGTTGAGGACGGCTGAGCCCGGCAGGTCCGGGGTGCCGCCCGTGCTGCCGATCTGCACGGTTGAGGTCGTGGGCGACGGAGCGGTCGGCGTCGCGGAGTTCGGTGGTTGCGGGGAATCCCCGGACGGTTCGGTGGCGGCGGGGTTGTCGTCGGAGCCGGAGTTCGGGTCGGGGAACTCCGGAATCGCGGTCGCGCTCGTGGAAGGTTGCTGCGGTTGTGTCGACGGTGGTGAAGGTTCGGCGGTCGACGTGGCGCTGGTGGAGCTCGTTGGCTTCGGGCCATCGGAGCCGCGATCACGATTCGGTCGATCGCGATCCTTGTCCTTGTTTTTGTTGTCGCCGGGTTTGCTCGAGTCATGAGAACCCGAGCCGCCACCCCCGGGGTCACCGTGCGCAACGGCGACGGGACCAGCCCCGACCGTCAGTACTACAGCTGCGGCCGCGATGAACGTGATCGTGCGCGACATAACGATCCCCAATCAGATCCGCCAATGTGGATGATGAATTCGACAGTAGGCGGAGTCAGTGAGGGGTGTCGCGGCGAAGCGTCGACAACGTGTCGGACATCACAGTGTAACCGGTACCCTCATTAAGCGCGCCCACCATATCGGGGCGTCAACGGCGCTCTGCAGGTCGCCGCTGGTAGATCAACGATCGCACCAGGTGCGGGGCGTGGGCCTGTCTCCATCGGCGTCCGCCTGAGGGACGGGGTTGCTCGCGTGTGCCGAGCAGAGGCAAGGCCCGGTTGATACGTTAGAGACAATCTGATTCATGCTCAGAAATCCGAGATGGATTATGAAACATGCCTTATGCAAGGACCCTTTTCGTCACAACGCCGACTGGATGGGATCGCCAGACGGTGCGCGAGTACGCCGAGCATCGGATCCGCCGAGACGACGCTGTGCAGGCTGATTGCAGAGTCACGTTACGTCTAGAACTCGACGCAGAGCAGCCGAATCGCACGACCCGCTGGCGTGTCACATACGTCGTCCATCAGCAGTGACGGATGCCCGCGACGATCCCCACCCGCCACAGCGAATGTTCTGGTTACCTTTACCGAGACTCGGTGTAGCTGTTGCTATCTGATGGTCCGGTTCCTGTGAGCATGATCTGGTCGGCGATGGTGTCGAGGTCGACTGCTGGGCCGGCGGTCATGGAGTGGGCGATGGTGAGGACTGCTGCTAGTCGCGGGGTGCCCTCGGCGTAGGCGGTGGTGTCGATGGTGATGATGTCCGTTCCTGCCTTGACGACGTGTGAGGACAGACGTGCGCCGATGCTGATGCGCTGGCCGATGCGCAGAGTGTTCAAAGCGGTGAACTGTTGTGCGGCATGGACGATGCGGGACAGATTGCAGTTCGGGATCTGTTGGCTGACGAGGGCTGCTGCGGCGTCGAACATGGGGGCGGCGAGCAGGGTGATCGGCACAGGGGCGTTCGGGTCGAGGATGCCGCGCCCCGCATAGACGACGTAAGGATCGCGGGTGGCCCGGGCGAAAGCCCTGACGGTCTCAGAACTGACTTCGTAGGCGTCTGGGTACCAGAGGTCCCAGGCGACGTTCTGCGGGGAATCTGCGGCGACGTGCTGGAGGCTGTTCGGTGAGTGCACGGGTTTGTTTGTACTAGATCTGGTGGACGATGTCGCGCGAAGCATTTATGTACACCGAAATCTAATTGTTGGTGCTGCGGCACGGAGCGCTCTGCGCTACTTTCGGCTGGTGTTCGTGCTGTACCTACGAACTTCCGGTGGTCGAACGAAAGGTTTTCATGACTAAGCTGGACCCACACTTCGAGGATGTGCAGGCGCATTACGACCTTTCGGACGATTTCTTCCGACTTTTCCTCGATCCGACCCAGACGTACTCGTGTGCCTACTTCGAGCGTGAGGACATGACGCTCGAGGAGGCTCAGCTGGCGAAGGTCGACCTGTCGCTCGGCAAGCTCGATCTCAAGCCCGGGCAGACCCTGCTTGATGTGGGATGTGGTTGGGGAACGACGTTGATCCGCGCGGTCGAGAAGTACGACGTCAACGTCGTGGGTCTGACGCTGTCGAAGAACCAGTACGAGACCGTCAACCGCCGCCTGGCCGGCCTGAAGTCCGATCGTTCCGCTGAGGTGCGGCTGCAGGGGTGGGAGGAGTTCGATGCGCCGGTGGATGCGATCGTCAGCATCGGGGCCTTCGAGCACTTCACTCATGAGCGCCATCTCGCGTTTTTCGACCGCGCTTTCGACATTCTCCCCGATGGTGGCAGGGCGATGATTCACACCATCATGACCTTCGGTATGGACACGTTCCGCGGCGATAGCAAAGTCACCCGCGCTGATTTCGATTTCTTTAGGTTCATCCGCACCGAAATTTTCCCGGGTGGAGAACTTCCTATTACCAAGTACTTCCCCCTTCTTGCGGAAATGGGTGGCTTCGATGTTGCGCAGGTGCAGAGCCTGCAGCCGCACTACGCGAAGACCCTCGACATCTGGGCGGCGAACCTGGAGGCAGCGCGCGTACAGGCTCTGCAGATTCACCCGGAGGGTGTGTACGACACGTACATCAAGTATCTAACGGGCTGCGCGGATGCATTCCGCCGCGGTCTGATCGACGTCCGGCAACACACGCTGGTCAAGCCAGCCCAGGGCGGTCGGCAGCGGTCGCTCGAGGAGGTGCTGGCGCTCCACCCTGAAGTCGACTCGGCTGCGGGTACCACCGCTGCACGGTTCATTCCAACACGGTAGTAGATCATTCTGGACAGAGGACCGTCTATCGCAGTCGTTCCGTCGTCGGCGTGGTGCCAAGTCCGCGTCTCGTCGCTTGAGGTGAGGTTAGTTGGATGAGTTCTGTCAGGCGGTTGTTCACCAGCGAGTCGGTCACCGAGGGCCACCCGGACAAGATCTGTGATGCGATCTCGGATTCGATCCTCGATGCCCTCCTGGCGGAGGATCCGACGTCGCGCGTTGCGGTGGAGACGCTGGTCACTACGGGTCAGGTGCATGTCGCGGGTGAGGTGACGACCTCCGCGTACGCCGACATCCCGCACATTGTGCGCGACAAGGTGTTGGAGATCGGTTACGACAGCTCCGCGAAGGGTTTCGACGGCAATTCGTGTGGTGTGAATATCGCGATCGGCGCGCAGAGTCCCGAGATCGCGCAGGGCGTGGATCGGGCTTACGAGCACCGTGTGGACGGCGCGCAGGACGAGATCGACGCGCAGGGCGCGGGCGATCAGGGTTTGATGTTCGGTTACGCCTGCTCGGACACGCCGGAGCTGATGCCGCTGCCGATCTCGTTGGCGCACCGGCTCTCGCGCCGGCTGACCGAGGTGCGGAAGAACGGCACGCTGCCGTATCTGCGTCCGGACGGCAAGACTCAGGTGACCATCGAGTATGCGGGTGAGCAGCCTGTTCGTCTGGATACCGTGGTGATCTCCAGTCAGCACGCCGCTGATATCGACATCGACGGCATGCTCGCCCCGGATCTGCGCACTCATGTGCTGAACACGGTGATCGCGGATCTGAACCTGCCGAGCTTGGATACCTCTGCGGTGCGGCTGCTGGTGAATCCGACGGGTAAGTTCGTGCTGGGTGGGCCGATGGGTGATGCGGGTCTGACGGGCCGCAAGATCATCGTCGACACCTACGGCGGTATGGCGCGGCACGGTGGTGGTGCGTTCTCGGGTAAGGATCCGTCGAAGGTGGACCGGTCGGCCGCGTACGCGATGCGCTGGGTGGCGAAGAACGCCGTCGCCGCGGGCCTTGCGGAGCGGATCGAGGTGCAGGTCGCCTACGCCATCGGTAAGGCCTCGCCGGTCGGCCTGTTCGTCGAGACCTTCGGCACCGAGCAGCTCGACCCGATCAAGATCCAGCAGGCCATCGCTCAGGTCTTCGACTTGCGTCCCCGCGCGATCATCAACGACCTCGACCTGCTCCGGCCGATCTATGCGCCCACCGCGGCGTACGGCCACTTCGGGCGTACTGATGTCGACCTGCCGTGGGAGCGCACCGACCGCGTGGACGCGTTGCGCTCCGCAGCCGGCCTCTGACCCCCGCCGCGTGCATGCCGCTTAGGCCTATGAGGCTGTGACCGTTGGCCCGCATCGTCAAGCGTCAACCAGCGTTCCAATCCGGATCGCCCCCTGCGTCGAATACCTCATGTCCAGGTACAGCTAGACCGTCTTCGTACGACGGCTGGCGTGCCGAGGCGGCTGCGCGTGTACCCCGCGGGTGGCCGTCCCCGGCCCTGGTGCGCGGCACCAGGGCGAGGAAAGGAAGGCCAGGAGAATGAGTCTGGTGGATGCGGCGCTGGATCGGTCGATCGCTTTCGGTTACTCGAACATCGGCTTCGCACTGCGCAAAGCGCGATGGGACGGCCGCGATCCGCGCGCCGAATCACTGGCGGGGTGCACCGTCGTCGTCACGGGAGCCACCTCAGGCATCGGGGCGGCGATCGCCGAGCAGGTCGTGGACCTGGGCGCGACGGTCGTCATCGTCGGGCGCAACAGTGGGCGCGCGACCGCGGTGCGAGACGGGATCCTCCGCCGCCAGCCGAACGCCTCCGTCATCGTCGAGCTCGGCGACGTCTCCGATCTCGATGCGCTCCCCGAGTTGGCCGCTCGCCTCGCGAAGCACGGCGTGGACGTGATCGTGCACAACGCCGGTGTGATGCCGCCGGAGTGGACGGCCGCCGGCAACGGCCACGAACTCTCTCTCGCCACCCACGTACTGGGGCCGGTGCTCCTGACCGATCTGCTGCTGCCGCAGTTGGCCGACAGTGCGGACGCCCGGGTGATCTTCATGTCGTCGGGAGGCATGTACACCGCGGAACTCCCCGTCGACGATCTCGACTACCGCGAGGGGGAGTACAAGGGGGCCAGCGCGTACGCGCGGAGCAAACGCGTCCAGGTCGCGATGGTGCCGGTCCTGGCGCGGCGCTGGCAGTCGGCGCAGGTGACCGTCGCGGGAATGCATCCCGGATGGGTGGCCACCCCGGGCATAGCCGACTCCCTACCCGGTTTCACGAAACTGGCGGGCTCGCTGCTGCGGAACGCGGACCAGGGTGCGGACACGGCGGTCTGGCTAGCGGCGACGACGCCGAAGCCGGAGAGCGGCAAATTCTGGCACGATCGTGCCGAACGCCCCGAGCATTACCTGCGGCGCACGGAGTTCAGCGACAGCGATCGTCGCGCGGTATGGCGCCAGGTGTGCTCCTTCGCGGGCATCACACCCTGATCCGGGGGCCCCGCGCCCCGAGCCACTTCGCCCAACTCCGGAAGGACAGACAGTGATCACCAAGCAGCAGACCGTGCGCACCGCGGCGCCCGTGGAAGTCGTGTTCGCCTACCTGGCGGACTTCACCCATGCGCAGCAGTGGGATCCCAACGCGGTCGCGGTCACCTGCCTGGCCGGTGACGGCGGCGTGGGCTCGACCTACCAGGTTACGAGCATGTTCGCCGGTGTACGCACCGATCTCGACTACGAACTGACCGACCTTGAGCCCGCCTCATTGATCCGGTTGCGGGGGCACAAGAGCTCGCTGACCGCAGTCGACACCATCACCATCGCGCCTGACGGGGCCGGGAGCGCGGTGACCTACGCGGTGGAGTTCAGCTTCCACGGCGCGTTCCGCCTCTTCGAGCCAGTCCTCACCCTCGCCGTGAACAAGCTCTTCACGGACGGGGCCCGCGGGCTCTCGGCGCACCTGGACGCGCTCGCCTGAACTTCGAACGAGCTGCCCTGGCATCAGAACCCCAGCGAGCCTTCGCCGGAGCCGGCGACCCGTCGGTCGTTTCCATCCGCGGCGGCGTCGGCTCCGAATGATCGGTGACCATGTTTCCGATCAGGAGGCGCCTCACCGTATGGATACGACGGCCCGCCAAGGTAGACCACCCCGCATGAGCCGGGACAAGATCGTCGCGACGGCGATCGAGATCCTCACGCACGAGGGCTACGCGAACTTCTCCATGCGCCGCCTTGCTGCCCGGCTCGGCTCGAGCCCCATGGGGATCTACTACTACTTCGACTCGAAGGACGAACTCCTCGACTACCTGTTCAACCGGCACGGCGGCGTGGCCGACCACCAGCGCGATCGTCCGTCGGACGATCCCTTCGAGCGCGTCGTGGAGTCCTCGGTGGCGGTGGTGCGTTTCCTCGAGGCCCGGCCCTGGGCGCTCGTGGGGATCCTGGACGGCTACATCGGGGTGGAGGAGTTCACCCGGGTCCACCTCCGGGACCTGGCCGACGGCGTGCGCGGCCTCGGTTTCGACGAGGAGGACGTAGCGGAGACAGTGCGCGGGATCTGGCGGATCGCGATCGGCGAGGCCGTGGTCGGCGCCTCGTCGACGCGGACTGCGCGCTCGCACGTCCCGTGCGCGGAGACGATCGAGAGCTACCTGGTGGGAAGGCTCAGCCGCGGCCGGCTCTCCGACCGGTTGGAGCTCTCCAACCGGATGAACGACTCCGTGCGGAGCGGTTCATGACTGCCCCGGTGGGCCTCCCGGACGCCCCCTCACGCGCGCTCCGCGAGGTGTTTTCCGGCGGAGCCGATCGCGGCGCGGGTGAACGCCCGCATCGATGTCGCGCGGGCGGCCAGGATGTCAGCGGCGTGGTACATCCCCGGCTCCACGAGCAGCTCCACCGGCGCTCCGGCGGCCTCCAGCCGACGCGCGTAGTCGACGTCCTCGTCGTGGAAGAGGTCCAGCTCGCCGACGCCGATCCACGCGGGCGGCAGGCCGGAGAGGTCGGTGCGACGGGCGGGCGCGGCGTAGGCGGGGACGTCCCGATCGGCGTGCCCGGCGCCGAGGTAGGCGTCCCAGGCGAAGGCGTTGGAGCGGCGAGTCCACACGAGGGCGCCGCGGTGATCGGCCGGCCGGGTCGGGGTGCGATCGTCGAGCATCGGGTAGACCAGTAGTTGGAAAGCCACGGGCAGGCCCTCGTCGACGGCGCGCTGCACTACGCCCGCGGCGAGTCCGCCGCCCGCGCTGGCTCCGCCCACGCCGATCCGTGTGGCGTCGATTCCGCGCTCGGCGGCACGGTGGTGCAGCCAGCGCAGTGCCGCGAAGCAGTCGTTGTGCCCCGCAGGGAACGGGTGCTCGGGCGCCAGCCGGTACCGGGTGCTGACGACGATCGTGCCCGTGTCCCGCGCGATCCGCACGCACCGCTGATGGTCGATCTCGGGCGCCCCGACGATGGTGCCGCCGCCGTGGATCCACAGCAGCGCACCTCCGTTCGGGACCGCGGGCGTGTAGACGTAGACATCCTGCCCGCCGTCGACGTTGTGCCTCCCCACAGTGACGCCGCCCCGCGTCGGCATGCCCGACGGTCCGCGCGCCGCCCGGACCGCCTTCAGCGTGACCGGCCCGACCGAGGGGATCATCGCCGCGGCGGGGTGCCGCAGTCCGGGCGCCGCTCCGCGGAGGGCGAGGGCTCTCCCGGCGGCCGATCCCGCGGCGGTACCCACCGCTCCGAGCACGGGTAGGAGCATCCATCGAGCCTTCATCGTCGCCTCCGTCGTCCATGCGGTCCGGTTCCGTAGGCACAACCCGGACAGCCCCCGTCGATCATCGCGCATTCCGGCGCCGCTCACCGGGGAGTCGGCGGACCTGCGTTATCGCAGTATGTGCAGAACGCCGGTGGGTGGTGATGCCCGAATTCGGGCGAAATTCGGGCGAAATTCGGGCGATTTCGCGTCAGCGTTGGTGTACGAGGTCCCGCCAACGCGTGGAGTGTGCTTATCCTCTCCTCACGAGATTGCGCAGAAGATCGCCATCGGCGACTGATGGCTGCACGATCGATATTCCGTCGAGCAGCCGGCGGGGAGCACGCGGACCATCGGCACCGGGTACGACACCCGGGCCGAGTAGCCCCCAGGGAAGGCACGAACGCCATGCGCAGGTCGAAGACCGAGACGGTCACCCCCGATCCCGAGGCTGCGGTGGACGCGGCAGCGAGCGCCCCGGCGAGGGTCGATCCAGCGCTCGCGATCGGCACGGAGGTCGTCGCTTTCGCCGGTTCGGACCGCGAGTCCGCGGGTCGGATCGTCGACGACTTCGGCGACTTCACCCCCGTCGCCACGGAGTACGACGGGGAGCGCATCGCCGAACCCGCCCGACGATGGGCCGTCCTCACGACGAGCGGTGACCTGCTCTTCGCCGACTCCGCCGACCTCACTGCCGAGCCGACGGCAAAATGATAGAAATCGGCGCTTGACATATCACCGAGCGCGCACCAGACTTCGGATCAGTTCCTACATCGTTGTACGAATCTCTCCGACAGGGCTGGAGTCGAGCATGGTGTCCCTCAGCAACAAGGCCGGTGTCGCCGCGTCCGCGGCGACCGAACCCGTCGGCGTGGAGATCCACGCCCGCAACGTCGAATTCGACTGGGAGAATGTCCCGCTGGAGTGGATTCCGGGACAGCCGGTGGCCAGCGACATCGTCAGCAGCATCCTGCACGTGATCCTGCCCGAGGGTGAGCGCTGGTTCTGCGAGGTCTACACCGAGGCGCTGCCGTATGTGAAGGACGAGGACCTCGCGCGCACGATGCGCGGCTTCATCGGCCAGGAGGCCATGCACGCCGAGTCGCACGACCGCGCCCTCGCCGAGTACCTGGAGCGCTGCGGCATCGACACCGCGCCCCTCGCTCGGCAAATGGAGTACACCTTCCGCAAGATCCTCGCCCCGCGCCGCTACCGCTCGGACCGCGCGCAGTACAACGACATGGTGCAGCGGCTCTGGCTCATCGCCGGCATCGAGCATTACACCGCGATCCTGGGCGTCTTCGCACTCAACAATGCGTGGGACGACTACGACGTCAACCCCGTGATGGCCGACATCTGTCGCTGGCACGGCGCCGAGGAGGTCGAGCACCGGTCCGTCGCGCACGACGTGGCGAACTACTTCGACCCCGGTTACCTGCACCGCGTACGGGCGATGCTCACCATCGTCTTCTTCCTGGGGGTCACGCTGCACCGCTCCTCCGGATTCCTGCTCCGCAAGGACCCGCATTTCAGCTACTCCTACCCGCGGCTGTGGTGGGAGTACCTCAAAGCCTCGCACAAGGGGCTGCTGCCGAAGATCCGCAGCGTCATCAAGTACACGCTGCTCTACTTCAAGCCGAGCTTCGATCCCGCGTCGATCGGGTCGACCGCGCAGGCTGTCGCCTACCTCGCCACGTCGCCTGCCGCCCGCGCCGCCGAGTCCTGACGACGAACCATGGCGCGCGCCACCCGTTTCGTCCAGACTGTGAGGGTTCACCGGCCACTTCGAGAGGACCACGACCGAGCATGATCAGCACCCGCATCACGGAGATGTTCGGCATCGACCACCCGGTGGTCTGCGGCGGTATGACGGGCCTGGGCACCGCCCCGCTCATCTCGGCCGTCGCCAACGCCGGCGCGCTGGGTTTCCTCACCGCGCTGACCCAGCCGAGCCCCGAGGCGCTGGCCGCGGAGATCAAGCGCACGCAGGACCTGACGGACAAGCCTTTCGGCGTGAACCTGACGATCCTGCCGACGATCAACCCCGTGCCCTACGACGAGTACCGCGCGGTCATCGTCGAGTCCGGCGTGAAGATCGTCGAGACCGCCGGGTCGAGCCCCGCGCCGCACCTGCCCGACTTCCAGGCTGCCGGCGTCAAGGTCATTCACAAGGCCACCAGCGTGCGGCACGCCCTCTCTGCCGAGCGTAAGGGCGTCGACGTCATCAGCATCGACGGCTTCGAGTGCGCCGGTCACCCGGGCGAGGACGATGTGCCCGGGCTCATCCTCATCCCCGCCGCCGTGCGGCAGTTGCGCATCCCCGTCATCGCCTCGGGCGGCATCGCCACCGGCAGCGGCCTCGCCGCCGCGCTGGCACTGGGCGCCGACGCCGTCAACATGGGTACCCGCTTCATGGCGACGGTCGAGGCCCCTATTCACGAGAACGTCAAGAACCAGATCGTCGCGAACTCCGAGCGCGACACCGTGCTCGTCTTCCGGAACTTCCACAACACGGCCCGGGTCGTGCGGAACTCGATCTCCGAGCAGATCGTCGCGATCGGCGAGCGGCCGGGCGCCGTCTTCGACGATGTCGCCGAGCTCGCGTCCGGTGCCCGTGGCCGCACCAACGTCCTCGCGGAAGGGCGCATGGAGGACGGCATGTGGTGGGCCGGCCAGACGCAGGGCCTCGTCGAGGAGGTCGACACCGTCGCCGCCGTCGTCGACAAGGTGGTCGCCGATGCCGAGGAGATCATGACCCGCCGCCTGCCGGGCCTCGTCCGCAACTGACCGATCCCCGGGCCCCGAGGTGCCAGGTGTCGTCGCGCGTGGAAGCGACCTCTGCGGGGCCTCAGTCCACCTGGAACCAGCCGGCAGAGTAGCCGCCGTCGTTGCCTCGCCCGTCCATCGCCAGCGCCATCGGCGGCAATGTCGTGCGGTGCGTGCCGCCGGGCTTGTGTTCGTCCCAGGTCACCATGACCCGCAGCATGTACCGGCCCGGCTTGAGCCGGGGCAGCACGACGGTGTCGGTCGACACCGACACCGGGGGTGCGGCAGTGAGGTCCTGGTACGGCTGGGTCGAAACCATGGACTTCAGGTCGGGTGAGCCGTCGACCTGTGCGACCTTGCGGCCGGACTCGGTGACCACCTGGTACGAGACTCTCCAGCGATCGTAGGTCGGCGCCGAGCCACGGTTGACCCAATGCACTGCCGCGCTCGGGCCCGAGCCGCCGGCGGTGACGTCCACCCGCTCCACCGCGTATCGGTAGCCGGCGAACTTCGTCGCCCGCTCCCACAGCGTGTACTGCTCGTCGGTCATCCGCTCCGGTCGGCTCTGTGCGGGGAATCCGGTGCTGGAGACGAGCGAGACATGGCCGTTCACCACATCGCGCAGGCCCCGACGGTAGTAGTCCAGCACGGTGCCGCCGGAGAGCAGCTGCGGCGGCCATTCCGTGATGACCGGCGCAGTACGGAACCGCGTGGCGAGCACGCCGATGAGGGGATCACGGTTCTTGACGTACTCCGACCAGCGGTTCTCCGCCCAGGTCGGGAGGATAGGCATGGCGCCGAGCGAGTCCGAACGGATGCCGACAGGGCGCCGCAAGGTCTTCACCTCGGGGCTGTCGCGGAGCAGGAGTCCGGCGATCGCGGGATTCCCCATCGTCGAGACGATCTGGGTCGACGGGAAGGCGCGCAAGGTCGCGCCCACCAGCCGCTGCGCCGACGCGTAGGTGAGGTACTGGTCGCGGTACTGGCTGTAATAGCCGAGGTCGGCCCGGCTCGACTCGGGGGATGGTGCGGGCACCTTCAGCGTATCCCGTGCGAAGGCGACGTGGTTCTCGCTGAAGTCGCCGTAGCCCGACATCTCGTACATCGCGACCCGCTCGTCACGGTCGTAGCGTCGGCCCAGCGCGGTGATCAGGGCTGCGAATCGGTCGAGGTAGGCGGCGCTGTTCCACTCCGGTAGGACGTAGTCCACGCCCTCTGCGCTGCGGGTGGTCGTGGCGCCCGGGATCGAGCGAAACCAGTCCGGCACCATCGATACCGTCTGGCCCTTCGTCGTCGCGTCGCAGCACGAGTCGAATGCGGTGATCCGGAACCCGAATTGCCGTCCCTGCGATGCCGCGCTTGCGATCTCCTTGTCCAGCGCGCTGAAGTCGTAACGCTCCGTGTCGGGTGCGCTCGCGGCCACACGGGCCGGATCTCTCGGTTGCAGCACGCGCCACGGAATCCGGACGCTCTCGAAACGTGTGCCGGGCCATGCGGGTCGGTCCCGATTCGGATCGCTCGATTGCGGGAACAGGGGTGTGAGGATGTTCTCGTACTGGCCGCGCATCGGATTGACGAGGTCCGGGCCGTCGAAGTCGACGGTGCCGGGTTCCGTTGGGCGCGAGGTGCATCCGCCGACGACGGCGAGGGTGAGCGCGAGTGCGACGACGCGCTTCGGTACGACGCCGGAACGCGCCTGTGTCACCCCGAAGTGCCGAGGCGGCGAGAGTCCTCGTCGTCGCCATCGATCGTGGGGAGCGGGAACTCGGATTCCTCGGAGATGACCTCGACGTGATCGCGCCACCGCGTCATCGCGCGCTGCTGCGCGCGGCCGGCGGGACGGGCCGGGCGCGGAGGGGCGGGGCGGGAGGCTCCCCCGTCGTCCTCTTCGCGCGGACGCGCTACCTCGAGGCGTGCCGCCGGAACGAGCACGGGTCCGGTGGGAAGCTTCGGCTTGGTGGTTTTCGTCGCAGCGGCGGACGGATCGATCGCGTCCGGGGCGGTCGACGTCGCAACCCCGCTGAGCGGACTCGACTCCTGGACCTCGGCCTCGCCGGCCGTGCGCCGCTTGCGCCGCGCGTCGAGACCGGCCGCGACGAGCAGGCTGATGAGGAGCCCGGCGAGACCGGCGCCCATGGCGAGCCCGCCGGCGTTGCTCATGGCAGTGCTGCCGACCTCGGTGCCGGTCGTGGGCTCCGTGGTCGTGCGGAGATCCGCGTAGACGCCCGGGGTGACGCCCGCGTCCTTCTGGATGGAGCGCAGTTGGTCTCGCATGAAGCCGATCAGCGCCGCAGCGCCGGCCTTCGCGGCGTCGGGATCAGCAGCCGGCACCGTGATCGTGACCTGCGGGGACAGCTGGGAAAAGCTGGAGTCACCGGCGACGGACCCGATCGTGTAGTCCGGCGAAGCGCCGACGCGGGCGACCAGCTCACGTGCCTGCACCGATTGAGCAGAGCTCGCCAGGACCCACGCGAGCTGCGTCGTGCTTCCGGAAAGATTGGTGAACGGGTTGAGCATGGCGTCGGAGGCCCCGGGCGTCGCTGGGATCGACGGAGGAACCACCAGAACCGCGGCGCGGGTCTCGTACTGGACCGTCGCGGTGCGGTAGCCGACCAGGCCGCCGCTGATGGCGCACACGACAACGACCACGATGACGAGTGGTTTCGTGAGCACCCAGCGGAGGAACGCCGCGACATTCATCCGTCCGACCCCGTTTCGTATCGTCGGCTGGGCAGTCATGTCCAACCTAGTAATGTGTGGAGTTGCATTCACAGCAGTCCGAGGCTTCATCATACTATGGCATGGTGAGTATCTTGAATCGTCGCGGGAGCCGTGCATCGGTGCAGCTGCCGGGGGCCTGTCATGCGGTCGACGACCATCGCTACGCTCTCCGCCGACCACGGCTCGGGGACTTCCCCACCTGGCGCGATGCGCGAATCGCCCATGCGTCACGGCTGGCGCCGGCCTTCGGAAAGTCGGGGCTGCAATGGGCCGTCGACAGTAGCGCGGAGGCCTGGGTGGAAGCGTTCGGGCGCTCGAGGGCGGCGGCGAGAAGCGGGCTAGCGCTCCCGGGAATCGTCACGGAACTGCATCCTGATCGCGGAGAGCGCGTGGTAGGCGAGGTGGGGATCTGCGCGGTCGATCCGGTGACGGCCACAGGGGAGATATCGGTGTGGTCGGTAGCGCGGCCGGCGAGCGTGGTGCCGTGGGCCGCCAGCGCGATCGTTCTCGCAGGATTCGATTTGCTCGGCCTCGCCCGGGTGGTCGCTCCCGTCGCCGTCGTCAACCGTGGGCCGCTGCGTGCGCTGGGGAGGATGGACTGGGTGCGCGCGGCGAATAGACGGTCGTTACGTGAGTACGAAGGCGTCCCGCGCGAGCACGGCATCTGGGTCCTCGAGAACACACCGGCGGTTCGTCGGCGGCTCGTAGGGCTGGCGACGTGAGTACGCGCACCGCGATGGTGGTCGACGACCAGCAGGTGGTGTGTGCCACCGACGCCGATGTGCTCAGCAGGATAGGGCTGAGGATCGCGATGGGTGGATCCCGGCCGCTCGCGATCTGCTCCGCCAACGTCGACCACTTCCACCACTTCGGGCGCGGACGGCGCAGGCTCGGTCGGGATGTGGACTGGCTCTCCGTGGCCGACGGTGCGCCCGTCGCGCGCCGGGGCGCGGCGCTCGCGCGTCATTCGTGGCCGCGGGTCACCGGTGCGGATCTCCTGCCCTCGGTGATCGCGATGGCAGAGGAGCGTTGCTGGAGCATCGGGTTCGTGGGCGGCACGCCCGCGATGCACGACAGGTTGGCCGGCGTCCTCGCCGAGCGGTATCCGGCGCTCGATGTCGCAGGTTACTGGGCCCCGGAACGCACCGAACTCGACGACCCCGCCGCATCCGCTTTGCTGGTGAACGAGATCCGGGAGGCGCGGCCCACCGTGCTCATCGTCGGTCTCGGCAAGCCGCGGCAGGAGCAGTGGATCGATGAGGCCGGGCCCGGGACCGGGGCGGAGGTGCTGCTGCCCTTCGGGGCGGCGGCGGACTTCATGGCGGGAATGGTGGTGCGGGCGCCGGCGGTCTGGCAGCGCGCCGGGGCGGAGTGGCTCTACCGGCTGTGGCAGGAACCGCGCCGGCTGGGACGCAGGTATCTCGTCCAGGGGCCGCGGGCGCTGCTCAGGCTGCGACGGGCCAGCCTCGAGCTGGTCACATGGCCCGAACCATCTCGGCCAGGTGGCGCACCATGACCGCGGTCGTGAACTGTTGTCGTGCGACCGCCGCCGCTCGTCGACCCATGTCGATCCGCATGTCCTCGTCGATCAGCAATGCGCCGATCGCCCGCGCCATGGCGTCGGTGTCGCCGGGCGGCACGAGGAGTCCGGTCTCGCCGTGCTGAACGTAGTCGGAGACTCCGGGATTGTCGGTCACTACGAGGGGGCGGCCGCTGGCCATCGCCTCGAGGACCACGGTCAAGCCGGAGCCCGTCACTGTGGGATGCAGGGCGATCGCGACCACAGCGGCACGGCGGTAGAGGTCCCGAATGCGGCCGTTGAGGCGTTCCGTGTGCACTGTGACGAGGCCCGCCGGCGCGTGGACGGGAAGGCTGGAAGCCAGTTCCAACGTCGCGGTCGGCACCGAGCGGCGGACCTGCTCGACCGCCCCGACGAGCGTCGAGTGGTCGCGGAAGCGGTCCTCGCCGGCGCTCATCACGACGTCTCCCACTCCGGGGACCGGCTGCTCGGCGTAGAAGTCCGTGTCGATCCCCAGGGGGATGAAGTGCAGGCGGTCCGGCGCGATCTTCCACTCGTTCCCGATCACGGGCAGAACGGCGGAGCTTTGCGCCCATACTGCGGCGGCTCGTGGCAGCGCGCGTGCGGCGAGCGCTCCGTGCACGCGCCCGGCGCACGCACGGGTGGTCAGCCAGCCGATGCCCGCCGCCACCGGTGCATCGCCGCGCAGCAGCGCGGGCACGCCGGTCCGCTCGTCGTAGGCGAGCACGGCGTCGGCGTCGTCGGTCGACGGCGCGCCCACGAATTCGTATCCGTCGGTGCGGTGGCGCACGGAGCGCGCGATTCGCTGCAGCATGCGCGAACGGTCATCGATTCCCGACGAGGCGAAGCGCACGTCGAGGCCGTGGTCGGCCAGCTGATGGAGGCCGTACGGTGAACGATCCGGAACCTCACCGGCCTCATGCCGGACCGACCAATCGGCCGGGGACAGTCCCCCCGCCAGCGGAATCACTACGCGCATCCGAACCTCCTCACGGCGATGAGATTAACGCCGAGGCCGAACCCTCGTTGCGCGGGCGTGCTTCCGGCGGGCGGATCGCGCGAGCGTTCAGCATGCAGTTCGTTGCCCGGATCCTCGGGCTCGTGGCGTCGATCGGCACCGTCGCCCTGACAACGCGGTCGCTCGGACCGGGCCCCTACGGGCAGCTCTCCGCGGCGATCATGTTCATCGGACTCTGGAGCAGTCTCACCGAACTGGGCATCGGCGCGGTGATCGTGCGCCGCGTGACTGGCGGCTCCGGAGATCTGTCGCGCCTGGTGCGGGTGAACGCCGGCTTCTCGTTGACGTACTGCGTCCCGCTCGGCGCGGCGGCTGCGCTTACCGGCTGGCTCATCTACCGCGACGATCCGCTGGTCGTCGCCATGATCGCGATCATCAGCTGCAGCCTCGTGCTCACGACGCTCAGCAGCTGTGTGCAACCGGTCTTCGTCACCGATGTCCGCTTCGGCGCGGTCGCGTTGTCGGACCTCGTCGGTCGACTCATGTCCTTCGGCCTGACCTTCGTCCTCGTCCACGTCGGGGCCGACCTGTACTGGTACGCCGTGGTCCAGTTGGTCCCGCCGCTGGTGGTGCTGCTGATCCAAGGCGGCGTCGCTCGCCGGATCATCGACATCCGGCCGATCTTCTCGCTCCGCGAGAGCTGGGAACTGGTCCGCGAGAGCCTTCCCCAGACCGGCGTCCTCGTCATCGCGGCGCTGTATTGGCGCTCGGACGGCGTCTTGCTGTCGGTCCTGAGCACCAAGGAGGAGACGGGCGCGTACAACCTCGCGTATACGGTCGCCTTCAACGCGACCGTGATCTCGAGCGTCTTCCTCTGGTCGACGCTGTCGACCATGACCAACCTTTTCGCCACCGATCGCGACGGGTTCGCCCGGTTCACGGAGCGCAGTATCCAGGTCATGCTGTTCGTGGCCGCGCCCCTCGCCGTAGCGGGCACGCTGCTCGCGCCCGAGCTGGTCAGACTGCTCGGCTCGGAGGAGTTCGTCGCTGCTGGCGGCAGCACCCTGGCGCTGCTGTTCGTCGCGGTCGCGATCCGGCTGGTCACGGGCACGTTGAGCCAGGGGCTGTTCGCGGCCCACGATCAGGTCTTCCTCCTGCGGCTCAATGTCGTGAGTCTGTTGGTCAACGTCGGCCTGAACCTCGTGCTGATCCCGCAGTTCGGTGCGAAGGGCGCCGCGGCGTCGCTCGTCGTGAGCGAACTGCTCGGCTTGGCGGTCGCGACGTGGCGGCTGACCGGCCGAACGCCGTACCGAACGCCGTGGATGTTCCTCGTACGTCTGGCCCCGCCCGTCGCGGCCGCAGCGGGCGTCTGCGTGGTCGGGCACTCCCTGCCGGTCCTGCTGGTGGGTGCCCTAGCCGCCGCGGCCTACCTGATCGTGAATCTGCTGCTCGGGCCCGTGCGCCTGCACGACGCCCGCGGCCTGCTCCGTTCCGAGGGAGGAAGCGACGAATGACCGCTGAACGCGTCCAACTGGCGGGCGGACTCCGGCAGGGCCCTCCGCCATCGGAACCCACGCAGCGCGACCTGGCCGTCCTGATCGTCGCCTACCGCGTCCCCCGCGACGTGGCGACCTGCCTCGACGCCGTGGCCGCCCACCTTCCCGGCGCGCCCGTCCTCGTCTGGGACAACTCCGGTCCCGAGTACCCGGGCATGGACGAGGTGCGGGAGGCGTATCCCACGGTCGAATGGCACGGCGACGGCCGCAATCTCGGCTTCGCCGCGGCGGTCAACAGATTGGCCGACCTCGTTCCGGGCCATGACCTCCTCCTTCTCAACCCCGATGCCGTGCTCTGCGGCGGGCTCGACGCGACCCGCAGCGCGCTGCGCCGACACGGCGTCGCGGCAGCGGCCCCCGAGGTCCACGATGCGGAGGACGCGGGTGGCCGGCGCCGCGGGTGGGACGTCGCCCACCGTCGGCGGGGCGTGCTGCGGGGTCTCGTCTCGCGGGCCGGGTACGCCGAGGTATTGCGCCGGACTCCCTTCTCGGACCTGTACGCGGAACCTCCGGAGCGCGTCGAGGGATACCTGACGGGAGCGTGCCTGGCGATCAGCCGGGACGCCTGGGATGCGCTGGGGCCGTTCGATGAGGAGTTCTTCCTCTACGGCGAGGAGACGGACTGGCAGCGGCGGGCGGTCGACGCGGGGTGGTCGCTGGAGTTGACCGATGATGCGGGCGTGGAGCATTCGGGCCACGGCACGGTCCGGGACGATGCCGTCGCCTGGCGCCGTTCCGCCGATCTGCTGCGCGCGAACATGGCCTTGAACATCGAGCACGCAGCGGGCGCCCGCGCCGCCGGTGCCTTTCTGCTCGGTGACTCGTTGCTCGACCGGTTGCAGCGCAGCAAGCGCGCGAGCCGCGGTGCCGTGGCGCGCGGGGACCTGCCGAACGTGGTCTTCACGGTGAACAGGCTGGTGTTCGGTGGCGCCGAGCGCCACCACCTCGTTCTCGCGGGAGAACTGCAGCGACGCGGCTATCCGGTGACGGTGGTCTGCCTGCAGCGTTTCGGGCCTCTGATCGCCGAGGCGCCGGACGGGGTGCGGGTGGTGCGCCAGCCGTGGTGGGGACCGCTGCTGGACCTGCCAGCGGGCCCCGCGATCCTGATCAGCGGCGATACCAACACCGAGACGGGCTTCGCGACCCTCTGGCGCGCAGGTGGGCGGGGCCGGAGGTGGCTCGTCGGCGCGCACATACCGCCGGAGACCGACGGCCCGACCTATTCGGCCCCGCTCGCCGCAGCGATGCGCCGCTCCGACGGTTTCGTCGCGCTCTCACCGGCGCACCGCGATAGCGTGTCGGCGCACCAGCGCGTGGCACGCGGCTTCTCCGTCGCGCCCAACGGGGTCGCGCGGCGCGCAGATCTCAAGGAGGTTCCCGCGCGCCGTCCGGTGGACCGCGCTCCGCGTCTGGTCATGCTGTCGCGGATCGTCGAGCACAAGAACCCACACCTGCTGGTTCAGGCGCTCGCGGGCCTCACGGAGTACGCCTGGGAGTTGGACATCTTCGGTGACGGACCCGACCGCGCCCGACTCGAGGCACTCACTCCGCCGGAGCTGGCGGGGCGGGTTCGGTGGCGCGGCTGGTCCCCCGGGCCCGAGCACGCCTTCGCCGACGCCGACCTCGTGTGCGTCCCGAGCGGGTCCGAGGCGTTCCCGATGGTGATCCTGGAGGCGATGGCCCGGCGTGTGCCCGTGGCCGCGTCCGCGGTCTGCGCGGTCCCGGACATGCTCGACGACGGGGCTGCGGGCGCCTTGGTGCACGACGTCACCGTGGCGGGCTGGCGGGAGGCCCTACGTGACCTGCTTTCCCGCCCCGAGGACTGGGCCGAGCTGGGCGAGCGTGGCTTCGCGCGTATGCGCGAGCACTACACCGTCGAATCCATGGCGGATGCGTACGAGGCGGCGTTCGCCGAAGCCATGGCGGTGCGTTCGTGACGGGACGGGTGCTGTGGCTCTCGCCGTGGATGCGGCCGCTGGCGCGGGTGTACTGCGAGCGATTGATCGCGGAGGGGTGGGAGGTCGTGCTGGTCACCTCCGATCGACATCCCGAATCCGACGCGGCGCGCCCCTTCGAATGGGTCCTGGACCCCCGGCCCAAGACGCCGGGAACCTGGCCGGAGTTTGCGCGGGCCCTGCGCCGGGCGCGCGGCTTCCGACCCGATGTGGTGGTCACCGAGATCGTGCGCGATCCGCGCTGGATCGCACTGGCGGGCACGGCGCCGCGGGTGAACATGGTCCACGACGACCGCCCGCACGGGGCGGACGAGGAGCTTCCCCGCTGGGAGCGCGCGCTGTTCGGCCGGTGGAATGCGGGGGCGGCGTCGACGGTCGCGTTCAGCGAGTACGTCGCGGACGCGGTGGGCGCGTCGGCCGTCGCGCCCCTGACCAGCGATCTCGATGAGTCCCTTGTGCCTGCCCTCGTCCCGGCGGCGGACCGCCGTGACTTCCTCGCCGTCGGCAGGCTGTCTGCCTACAAGAATCTCGACGTCACGCTCGCGGCCTGGGAGCGGCACGTCGCCGGGCCGAGGTGGCGGGGCGACGAGTTGGTTCTGATCGGCGATGGACCGGACCGGGAGCTCGGTACTGCGGTCCGGTGGCGCCGCGGGCCGTACTCGTACTCGGACGTGATGGCAGAGCTCGCCGGCGCGAAGGGCTCCGTGGCCCATTACCGGCGCGCGACGCAGAGCGGTGTGCAGGTCCTCGCGATGCAGCTCGGGGTGGTTCCGATCGTCTCCGACTCCGGGGCGCTTCCCGAATTCCAGCCGCCCGGCGAGCACGCGATAGCCGTCGACGACGTGGACGGGCTCGTCCGGGCCTTCGATTCGCTCGCAGACCCCGAAGCCGCCTATCGGCGCGGACGTGCGGCCCGCGAGCACTACTTGCGGAGCTGTGCGGCGAAGGTCTCCGCAAGTGCCCTCGGTGCGGAATTGGAGCGTGTCATCGCCGCGCGAGCGACGTCCAGAGCGCGGTGAGCCGGGCGTGCCACGCCGCGATGTCGAAGTCGGCGGCGCGGGCGCGGGCACCGTCGGACAGGCGGTGGCGCAGAGCGGGGTCCGTGACCAGGCGGGTGAGTGCCGCGGTCAGTGCGGGTACGTCTCCGGGCGGCACCAACAGGCCGTCGGCTCCGTCGGTGACGGCCTCGGGGATGCCGCCGACCGGCGTGGTGAGCGGCACGAGCCCGGCACCCATCGCCTCGAGCAGAGCCATGGGGAGGCCCTCGTCGTAGCTCGGCAGCGCGAAGATCTCCGCACTGGCGAGTAGTGCGTCGCGTTCGGCCGGGGCCAGCCAGTCGTGCACGGTGATCGTCCCGCCGAGCGCAGCCGCCGCTGCCCGGACCTCGGCGACTTCACCGTCGCCGGCCACCGTGACGTGCAGCCGGTCTCGCACGTCCGCGGGCAGGGCCGCGACCGCGGAGATCAGATCGTAGCTCCCCTTGCGTACGCCGAGCCGGCCGAGCGCCACCGCCGCCACCCGGGCATCGTCGCGCGCGGGGAACGGCACGGCGCGCACCGTGGCGGGTACCGGGTTGTAGAGCACTTCCACCCGCGCCGGGTCCAGCCGCAGTGCGTGGGTGTATTCGACGGCGAGCCCCGCTCCCAGCACCAGCCAACGGTCTGCGGGGAGGGCCGCCCGCACCAGCGACCGCGCGGGGGCGGGCAGCCGTGCCATCCATCCGCCGAAGTCGAAGCTGTGCCCGTGCACCACTGCAGGTATGCCGCGCAATCGTGCCGCCCAGAGCAGCGGCGACTTGCGCGCCACACTGCCGCCGTGTGATAGGTGCACGTGCACGACATCCACCTCACGGCGAGCCACGGCGAGGGTGCCCCGCGCCATACCAGCGAGGCCCGTGCGGATCCGCTGCGCGGCCGGAGCATCGATGTAGGTCGTCACGAGGCGAATTTCGACGCGGGGGTCCGTGGTCGCGGCCATGTGTCCGATCACCGTGGCCATGCCGCCGCGGCTCGTCGGACCGGGCGGGGCCGGACCGACCACGAGCACGCGCGTCTTTGCAGTCACACATCTACACTATCGGGGTGACTCGACTGCGACTCGACGACGTCCTCCGGCTGGCCGCCGCCGCCGTGCGGCTCGGGATGCGCGAGGTGCGCACTGCGGTGCGGCGCACCGAGATCGCACCGCCATTCGCACCCGGAGGTCGGATCGATGCGGGCGATGGCGCGGGGACCGTGCGCATCGCCGATCGGGCCGGCACCGACGCGATGGCCAGGGGCCTCGGGATGACAGGCGCGCAAGCCGCGCGCGCCTGGGCGGACGGCGTTCTCGTGGGGCTCACAGCCGTACCGGCGGCGAGCGTCCCGGTGGCCTTCCTCTGCAGGATCGACCGAGGGACGGCCAGCGCTGAGCTGCACTTCAGCCCGCGGGGAGCGATGCCCGACGGTTCCCATGCCGCGCTTCCGGTCGCGCGGGTCGGGGCGTGCCTGCTCGACCGAGTTCCTGAGCTGCGGCGAGTCGGTGTCACGATCCCTGACGGGCACCCGTTGGGCGCCGCTCTGGTCGGGGAGGGGTTCGTCGACGAAGGGTGGGCACCTCCTGTCCGCGGGACCGGTGACGCGCGGATGTTCACGCTGCTGCGTGAGTGACGGCTTCGCTGCGACGTCCTATCCGAGCAGTCGCCGCGGCGCGGCGGTCGCGCGCAGAGCGGGGGCCACGGGCCGGCCCTCCAGCAGTCCGTCGACGGTGCCCGCCTCCAACGCCTTCCGATAGGGCGCGAGTGCCTGCCCGACGGCGTCGACGGTGTGATTGACGTCGGCGTCGGTGTGCGCGGCGGAGATCACGAAGGACTGCCCGAGTACGCCGTGCCGCAGCAGCTCCTGTAGGAACAGCGTGCGGTACGCCTGCGATGGTGCACCGTCGGCGTCGCGGGTGGTGAACACGAGGCACGAGGGCCTGCCGACGGCGCGCACCGCATCGCCGACTCCCGCGGCCTCGACGGCGGCGTTCACGCCGTCGGCCAGACGGCGCCCGGCCCGCTCCATCGCCCCTACCGGGTCGCCCTCCCGGTAAGCCCGGGCCACCGCCCGGAACGCGGTGAGCGAGACCGACTCCGGGCCGTGCGTGGTGGAGAGGAGAAAGACGCGCTCGGCGTCCGTGTTCAGGCCGCCCAGCTCCATGAACTCGCGCTTGCCCGCGAGCGCGGAGATCGGGAAGCCGTTGCCCATGGCCTTGCCCCAGCAGGAGAGGTCGGGTGTCACGCCGTACACGGACTGCGCGCCGTGCGGCGACCAGCGGAAGCCGGTGATCATCTCGTCGAAGACCAGCAGTGCGCCGTGCTCGTCGCACAGGGCGCGGACGGTTTCGAGGAAACCGGGCTCCGGCTCGGCGAGCGAGGTGGCCGCCTCGAGGAAGACGGCGGCGATGCGGCCGGGGTGCTCGGCGAACCGGGCCCGCAGCGAGTCGGCATCGTTGTAGCCGAAGCGGACCGTGAGATCGCTGATCCCGGAGGGGATCCCGGCTGCCATGTCGGTGGCGCCGATGAACCAGTCGTCGACCGAGAAGAAGGGCTGCTCGCACACTGCCACGAGATCGCGGCCGGTGGCGGCGCGGGCGAGGCGCAGCGCCGCCGTGGTGGCGTCGGAGCCGTTCTTGCCGAATTTCACCATGTCCGCGGTGGGCACCAGCTCGAGGAAGTCCTCGGCGGCGTCGAGCTCGGTCGTCGTGGGCCGGCTGAAACTGAGGCCGTCGGTGAGGCAGGCGCGCACGGCGTCCACAACGGGCGGGTACGCGTGCCCCAGGGTCACGGCGCGCAATCCCATTCCGTATTCGACGTATTCGTTGCCGTCCGCGTCCCACACCCGCGCGCCGCGGCCGCGGGTGAGCACAGGCGGCATGAATTCGGGGTACTGGTCGGCACCGCGGGCGTAGGTGTGCGCGCCGCCGGGCACCAGCCGGTGCAGGCGGTCCTGCAGCGCGCGGGACCGGGCGAATCCGGGGTCGGTCATGGTTGGTTCACCAGTCTTCCGCGGAGTGTCGGCCAAGCCTCGAGCACCTCGTCATGCAGGTCGGGCAGGGTCAGCAGGACTGGGCCGTCGAGGGCGGTCAGGTGTTCGGGCGCGACGATCGGGATGTCGGTGCCGGGCATGCGGCGTCCCTGCTTCGACGGTGACGCGTCGGCCACGCAGGTCACGAGGGTCGCGTCGAGCCCCGCGAGCGCGAACAGAGCCACGGCACGCGAGGCGGCGCCGTACGCCGCGACGGTGCGGCCGGCGGCGGCGTGCCCCTGCGCCCACTCCCGCAGCGCGCGAGCCTGGTCGGCGGGCGCGGCGCTGAGGGTGCGCAGGCCCGCGGGGGTGTCGAGGCCGGCATCGGCCTCGGTGGCGAGGATCCGGCGGATGACGGGGTCCGCGGCGCCCGCGCCGGGCACGACGTCGACCGCGCCGCAGTGCCGCACCGCGAGGAGGACGGTGCCGCCGTAGAGGTCGAATTCGAAGGCGCGCGCCGGCTCGAGGCCTGCGGCGGCGAGCAGCCGAAGGAGAGCCGTCAGCGTGTAGTAGCCGAAGTGCCCGTGCCGCAGGGCGGTCCATTGCTGCTGGTCGACGATGCCGCCGAGCGGCTGGTACTGCAGGAGCAGCACTCCGCCGGGCGCGACGGCCGAGGCGCGCGCGGCGAAGGCGGCCCGCTGGTCGGGCTCGTGCATGATCCCGAAGCTGTCGAGCACGACGTCGGCAGGGCCGTCGGTCTCGTGGAAACCGCGGTCCGCGAGCAGCGGTACCCAGGTGCCGCCGTGCGGGCTGCCGAACTCGCGCACCGTCGAACCGGGGAGGAGGCCGGCGTCGGCGACCCTCGCCACCGCGTCGGCGGCCTGCTCGCGCAGGGCGCGCGGCTCCACGCCGCGCGGCTCGTCCGTCACGGTGTCGTCATCGGCGAGCTGCGCGAGGCCGCACGCCGCGCACAAGTCCATCGCGAGCGGGTGGGCGGATTCGCCGGGGTCCACCGGGGATCCGGCGGGCGGAAAGTGGTCCGCCGCGGGGACGCGGCCCAGGTCCAGCACCCGGGTGAGCTTGAGCGAGCCGCAGGCGCGGCACGCGCGGGCGTGTCTCATGGCAGCATGTCCTCATGCGCATCGAGCAGACCGACCTGGCCGACGTCCTGCTGCTGGTTCCCACTCCGCACGCCGACGACCGGGGGCTGTTCACCCGCACCTTCGATGCGGAGATCTTCGACGAGTACCTCGGGGAGCCCGGCGCCGCAGCGCGATTCGTGCAGGATTCGCAGTCCCGCTCCGTGCGGGGCGTGATCCGCGGAATGCACGGCCGATCCGGCCGCGGGGAGGCCAAGCTGGTGCGCTGCGCGCACGGCGCAGTGCACGACGTCCTGGTGGACGCGCGACCGTATTCGCCCACCTTCGGCCGGAGCCAGGCTTTCCGTCTGGACGACGAGGCCTTCCGCACGTTGTACGTGCCGCCGGGCTTCCTGCACGGCTTCCAGGCGCTGACCGATGTGGCTGACGTCTGCTACCGGATCGACCGGCCGCACGACCTCTCCGAGGATCTCGCGGTGCACCACGCCGATCCGGAGCTGGCGCTGCAGTGGCCGCTGGCCGCGTCGATCGTCTCGCCGCGGGACCGCGCGGCGGGCACGTGGGCCGACCTGCGTGCGCGCCTGGGCTGAGCCGGTCATCGCCGGCGCATCGACGCGTCGATCGCGCCCCCGGACTGCAGGTCCTTGAGGACGGCGAGCCGGGTGAAGTCGTCGTGGAAGGCGCGCTCGGTGAGCCCGTACTCGGTGTAGGCCTTGTGCAGCTCGGCTGCGCCGTCCGCCACCGCCCACTGCGCCTCGAAGCCGAGTTCGTCGCGGGCACGGGAGAAGTCGACGCGGTACGAGCGGGGGTCGTTGCCGGCCTCGCCGGTGATCCGGACCGTGGCTGCGGGCACCACGTCGACCACGGCCTGCGCGATCTCGGAGACGGTCACGTTGTTGCGCTCGGTCCCGATGTTGTAGGCGCGCGCCGAGATCGTCTCCTTCGGCGCGGTGAGGCACGTGGCGAAGGCGCGGGCGATGTCCTGCGCGTGCACCAGCGGGCGCCACGGCGTCCCGTCGGAGAGCACCAGCACCTCGCCGGTGAGCACCGCGTAGCCCATCAGGTTGTTCAGCACGATGTCGGCGCGCAGCCGCGGCGAGAAGCCGAAGGCCGTGGCGTTGCGCAGGAAGACGGGGGTGAAGTCGGCGTCCGCCAGGGCCGCGGCGTCGTCCTCGACCCGCACCTTGCTGATCGCGTACGGCGTGATCGGGTTGAGCGGGGCCTCCTCGTCGACGAGGCCGTCGCCCGCGGCGCCGTACACGGAACACGTGGAGGCGTAGAGGAACCGGGACACTCCCGCGTCCTTGGCCAGCCGCGCGAGCCGGCTCGACGCGGCGTGATTGATGTCGTAGGTGATCTCGGGTGCCAGCGAGCCCAGGGGATCGTTGGAGAGGGCCGCGAGGTGGATCACCGCATCGAAACCCTGCAACTCGTCGACGGTCACGTCGCGCAGGTCGGTGGTGATCGTGAGCGGGTCAGCCACCGCGGGCCCGAGGACGCGGTCGGCGAAGAGCCCGGAGTCGAGGCCGGTGACCTCGTGGCCCTCCGCGCGCAGGATCGGTGCCATCACCGTTCCCAGGTATCCCTGGCTGCCCGTGAGCAGGACCTTCATCGATTGCCTCCGAGTTCTACGATCGCTTTTTCCAGCATGAAACCCTCGGCGTAGGTCGCGCGACATTGGATGCCGCGCAGGCGCGCCAGGCCGAGGAAGGACTCATCGTCGAACCAGTCGTGGGAGACCTGCGAGGGATAGTGCTCCGTGAGCAGCCGCGCCTTCGCCATCGCGGCGTACGCTGAGAGCGGGTTGAAGACGGTGGGCCGCGGGGTATCGGTCTCCCACTTGAGGATCTCGTAGCCGAGGATCAGGTGGTCCCGGAACTCCTGGGGCACCAGCTCCGCGAGCTGGCGGTGGTCCTGGTGCGCGTCGCCCCGGTGGGGCGCGAAGACGATGTCGGGCGACGCCGATCGTTTGAACTGCGCCAGTAGGGATTTCTCGCGCTGCCAGTGCGCGGGCGCGCGCCCGTCGGGCACGTCCTGCACGGTGATGTGCAGTTCCGCCTCGGGCGCGAAGGCGGCGAGTGCCGCCCGTTCCTCCGCCTCCCGTGGGGTGCCCGCCCCGCTGGCCACGAAGACCCTTACGCGCAGACCGGGATTGGCCTCCGCCAACTGGAGCAGGGTACCGCCCATGCCGATCGCGATGTCGTCGCAGTGCGCGCCGAGGACCGCGATCTCCGAGATCCGTCCGGCGGAGAGACCGATCATCCGACCTGGTCCTTCCACACCATCCAGGGGCGGTCGCCGCGGGCGTAACCGGCGTCCAGATCGGCCCGTTCCTTGAACGTGTCGGCGGGCTTCCAGAAGCCGCGGTGCTTGTAGCCCAAGAGCTTCCCCTCCTTGGCCAGCGCGGTACACGAGTCCGCCACCAGGTCGCCGCCGGGCGGCAGGTGGTCGAAGACCTCCTGGGTCAGCACGAAGTAGCCGCCGTTCTCCCAGATCGGGAACTCGGAGACCGGGGTGATGCCGGTGACCTTGTCGTCGCCATCGACGTCCACGCAATGGAACGAGGACTGGGGCGGCACGAGCAGCATCGACGCGGCGGAGCCGGTCGCCCTGACCTGGTCGATGATGGTGTTCATCGGGGCGTCGCTGAGCACGTCGGCGTAGTTGGCGAGGAAGTACTCGTCACCGTCCAGGTAGGGCCGTGCTCGCCGGAGGCGTTCGCCGATGGCCGATTCCAGGCCGGTGTCGACGAAGGTGATCGTCCAGTCCCGCATGTCGGCGCCGAGCAGCTCCACCTCGCCGCCGCGGATCACGAAGTCGTTCGACTCGGTCTCACGGTAGTTGAGGAAGTAGTTCTTGATGTGCTGCGCGCCGTAGCCCAGGCACAGCACGAACTCGGTGTGGCCGAAGTGGGCGTAGTACCGCATCACGTGCCAGATCAGTGGCCGTGGGCCCACGAGCTGCATGGGCTTGGGCACCATATCGTCTGCAGTGTTGCGCATGCGCATGCCGTAGCCGCCGCAGAACAGGACAACCTTCATCGCTCAGACCTCCGTGGTGACGGCGACCGGCCGCGCGGCGTGCAACTGGGGCATGGGGTAGACCACCTCGGTGCCCTGGTCGATCAGAGGGCGCAGCTGCTCGGTGATCTCGGTCTCGAGGTTCCACGGCAACACGACGACCACGTCCGGCCGGTCGGCGTCAAGCCGCTCGGGCTCGTGGATGGGGATGCGCGTGCCGGGGGTGAACCGGCCGTGCTTGTAGGGGTTGCGGTCCACCGTGTATTCGAGTAGGTCGGGCCGGATGCCGCAGTAGTTGAGCAGCGTGTTGCCCTTGCCGGGGGCGCCGTAGCCGGCCACCCGCCTGCCGGCGGCGCGGCAGTCGAGCAGGAAGCGGAGCAGGTCCTGGCGGGCGCGGTCGGCCTGCGCCTGCATGCCGGTGTAGCCGGCGATCGTGTGCAGTCCAGCCTCCTCCTCGATTCGCAGCACCTCGCGGACCCGGTCCGACGGTGCCTGCGCGACCCCGTCGGGCCGCGCCCAGACGCGGATGGAGCCGCCGTGGGTGGAGATGGTCTCGACGTCGACCACCGTGAGGCCAGCCGTCGCGAGCGCGCGCTGGGCGGTCAGGACCGTGTAGTACTGGAAGTGCTCGTGGTAGATCGTGTCGAACTGGCCCTCGGCGACGAGCGCGAGCGCGTGATGCACCTCGATGCTCAGCCAGCCGTCGTCCGCGAGCAGGCCACGCAGGCCCTGGGTGAAACCCAGCAGGTCGGGGATGTGCGCGTAGACGTTGTTCGCGACCACCAGATCGGCGGGACCGTGCTCGGCGCGGACCTGCGCGGCGGTCTCCGGGCCGAGGAAGGCGGTCACCGTCGGGACGCCCTTGTCGCGGGCGGCCTGCCCGACGTTGACCGAGGGCTCGATGCCGAGGCAGGGCACGCCGGCAGCGACCGCGTGCTGCAACAGGTATCCGTCGTTGCTCGCGACCTCGACGATGAGGCCGTTATCGTCCAGTTCGAGGCGGCGGATCGAGTCGTCGACGAAGCGGCGTGCGTGGTCGACCCAACTCGCCGAGAACGAGGAGAAGTACGCGTACTCCGAGAAGGTTTCCTCGGGGAGGATCAGCGCGGGGATCTGGAGGAGCAGGCACTCCTCGCAGATCCGGAGGTGCAGGGGGTAGGTGGGCTCGGGCCCGTCCAGTTCCGCTGTCGTGAGGAACATTTCACAAGGTGGTGTGGCACCGAGGTCGACCACGCTCCGCAGCTGTGACGACCCGCACAGTCGGCATTTCATGATGACTTCCGTAACTCTCGGGGGCGCTTCGGTGATTGAGCATAGCGCTCACATCTTTTCTGGTTGCAAACGGTCAATACAGCTTGCGATTGCAATGTCGACCGTCTACGGTAGCAACCGACAGTCGCTCGCGTCCGCCGCGCGAGGCTCTCGGAAGTGAGGGAGTGTTTGCGAGTCGGATCGAGATCGGACGGTGAGAGTAAGGCCTGTGAACTGTATGAACGGTGTTTCACGCGCTACGCTCCGCGACGGTCTCGAGGGATGGCCCTAGGCGTCGTCACGGCTCCGAGGTGCAGCGAAGCGCCTGAGGGGCGAGATGCATGAGACGAGGCTCACCAGATTGAGAATTCGCAACTGCAATATGTAGATTGGCGATTCTGATCCGGGCGAAACGTCGCAGTCCGCGTCCGTCGCGGTGAATGGATGTGAGGAGCGGGATATGTCGATCGACACCTGGGCAGCGACCTCTGTCGCCCCGGCGGAGCCCTTGCCCGTCACCGTGATCGCGGCTGAGCCCGTCCGGACTCCCGCCGGCGAGGCGCCGGCCCTCGAGGTCGCCCGCCAGCGGCTGCCGGCGCGCGCCGTCGCTGGGGCGCACCGGAACCGTCTCGCCCGCCGGATCGTCGTTGCGGACGCCGTCGTGGCGACCGTCGCCTCGGTGGCGGGATGTGTCGTCGGCTACGCCGAGGGCGACAGCGTTCCCGAATTGGCGGCCCTCGTGATCGGAGTGAACCTGTTCTGGTTCCTCCGTCTCTGGCGCTCCCGGCCGATGGTCGTACCCCTCCTCCAGCTGGGTTCGCCCGAACTGCGTCGCGTGCTCGTCACCGCCCAGCTCGTCTATGGCCCGCTGATTCTCGTCGAGTTGCTCTTCCCCCAGATGCTTCCGCACGCGCTGTTCATCGCCTCGGCACCCGTCGCCCTGGCCGGCGCGCTCCTCGTTCGCGTCCGATTCCGGGGCCGCGCGGCCGCCGTGGCGCCGGTGCCTACCCTGGTGGTCGGCGGTTTCGCCTCGGCTACCGCGTCGGCTCGGAGCCTGCTCCAGGCGGACACCGCGGGCGTGGAGGTCGTGGGCGTGTGCCTCCCCGCGAACGATGCCGTCGTGGTCGACGCGATCGAGCTCTCCGGCAGGCGGATCCCCGTCGTGGGTACCGACCGCACGGTGATCGAGTCGGTGCGCGAGACCGGCGCGGCGATGGTGGTGCTCACCGCCACGGACTCGCTCGGACCCGATGACATCCGCGAGCTGATGTGGCAGCTCGCCGCGGAGGGCGTCGAACTGGTGGTCACGGCAGGCCTGCCGGATGTCGCGCGTGCCCGCCTCGTGAGCGGCTCCGTCGGGCGTACCCCGATGACGTACGTCGTCGCGCCGCAGCCCACGCGCTCCTACGGCCTCGGCAAGCGCCTCCTCGACCTCACGGTCGCCGGCGCCGGTGTCCTCGCCGCGGCGCCCGTGATGCTCGTGATCGCCGCCGCGGTCAAGGCGGACAGTCGTGGTCCCGTCCTCTACCGCGCCCAGCGCGTCGGCGCGGGCGGAGAGTTGTTCGACATGATCAAGTTCCGCAGCATGTACGTCGATGCTGATGTCCGGCGCGACGTCTTGGCGGACGAGAACATGGGCGCCGGCCCGCTGTTCAAGGTCAAGGACGATCCGCGTGTCACCAGGGTGGGCCGGTTCATCCGCCGGTACAGCCTCGACGAGCTGCCGCAGTTCTTCAACGTGCTCGGCGGGTCGATGTCCGTGGTCGGACCGCGCCCGGCGCTCGCACACGAAGTCGAGCAGTACCCGCCGGCCATGCTGCGCCGGATGCTGGTCAAGCCCGGCGTCACCGGTGCTTGGCAGGTCAGCGGCCGGTCGAATCTCAGTTGGGACGAGTCGATCCGGCTGGATGTGGGCTACGTCGAGAACTGGTCGCTAGGGCGGGACGTCGGCATCATCGCGCGGACCGTGCGGACGGTGCTCGCGTCCGACGGCGCGTACTGACGGGACGTATCGTCGTCGGAGTGCAGGAGATCCCTCCCCCTCCGACGGTGCCCGACGGTGTACGGCTGCCCACCGACCGCCGCACTCTGGCGTGCGTCGCGCTCGGCGGCGCTCTCGCCGCCGTGGCCGCGAGTCGGCTCTCGTCCGCGCCCACGTGGCGAGCGCTGGAGTTCGACGTCCGGATCGCGGGACTCGCGGTGCTCTCGCTCCTGACCGGGTTGCTATTCGCTCTCCGCGACGTGATCGGCGACCGCTGGTTCGCCTTCCTCGTCTTCGGGGTTCTGGCGGGCTTCGGCTCGGTGGGCGTCTACGGCCTGGTTTCCCTGCTCGCCATGCCCCCGTCGGCAGGGGTGCGCTTCCTCTTCGCGGCCCCCGTCGTCGCAGCTCTGGGGATCGCGGCGGGGCGGGCGACCGTGCGGAGGATGCGGCGATGACGCTGCTCGTCGCGCTCGCCGGCGCGATCGGGTCGGTGCTCGGCTACCGGCTCCTTGCGCGCGGGCCCCGTTGGACGCGGATGCTGTGCGTCACCATCGCGGTCTCGGTCGTGCTGGGCGGCACCGCGCGCTTGGTGCGTATCGTCGGCGACACGGGTTTCGCCGCGCTGCCCGTCGCGCTGTTCGGTCCGATCGTCACCTTCCTGGGGATCGGTTGGTGGCTCACCGAGGCGCCGCGCCGCGACGCCTGGCGGGCCGCCCTCGTGGTGGGCGGCGGCGTCGCCGCGGCGATCCTCGGCTACCTCTCGATCGACCTCATGGGCCTGGCCTACATCAAATTCCCGCGGTTCGGCTGAGCTCCTCGGCGACGAGGGCGGCGAAGCCGCGGACGTCGTCCGCCGTGGTGTCCCACGCGCACATCCAGCGGACCTCGCCGCGGATCTCGTCCCAGAAGTAGAACGGCACCCGCTCCATGAGCGCCTCGGCGGCGGCGTGCGGGAGCTCGGCGAAGACGGCGTTGGATTGCACCGGCTGGGTGATCGTCACCCCGTCGATCCCGCCGGTCAGGTCGGCGAGGAGCCGCGCCATCGCGTTCGCGTGCCCGGCGACGCGCAGGTACCGGTCGCCCGAGAAGAGGGCGAGGAACTGCGCGGCCAGGAAGCGCTGCTTCGAGGCGAGCTGCATCGACAGCTTGCGCACGTACTCGATCCCGGGCGCGGTGGCCGCGTCGAGCACGACCACTAGCTCCGCGCCGAGCAGGCCGCTCTTGGTTCCGCCGACGCTCACGATGTCGGCGCCGACGTCGGTGGTGATCGCGCGTAGGTCCGTGCCGAGGCTCGCCGCGGCGTTGGCGAGGCGCGAGCCGTCGATGTGCAGCAGCCAGCCGCGTTCGTGGGCGTACGCGGCCAGGGACCGCAGCTCGTCCGGGGTGTAGACGGTTCCGAGTTCGGTGGACTGCGCCACGGAGAGCACGCGCGGCTGCGCCCAGTGCACGTCGCCCGCGCGGTCGGGTACGGCGGCGGTGATCGCCTCGGGGGTCAGCTTGCCCTCGATGGTGGGCACGACGAAGAGCTTGAGCCCGGCGAGCTTCTCCGGGGCGCCGCCCTCGTCGACGTGGATGTGGCCGGTATCGGCGCAGACCACCGCGGACCAGCGGTCGGAGACGGCCGACAGGGCGACGACGTTGGCGCCGGTGCCATTGAAGACGGGGAAGGCCCGCGCCCCGTCGCCGAAGATCTCGACGATCCGCTCCCCGAGCGCCGCGGTGTAGTCGTCGGCGCCGTAGGCGCCCTGGTGCCCGAGGTTGGCCTCGGCGATCGCCTCCAGCACCTCCGGTAGTACGCCGGCATAGTTGTCGCTCGCGAATCCGCGCTTGGCGGGATCGTGCAGGCGAGTCATGCGGTCACCTCCGGTACCAGGGTGTCGACGGTGCCGTTGAGCTCGGCCGCGGGCGCGTCCCACAGCGCGACGAGACGGTCGGCCACGTCACCGATGGGCGTCGGCCTTCATCTGCGGCGTGAGTAGCGCCAGCACTCGCAGGACCGTCGCGGCCGCACCGGTGCCGGCGAAGCCGTCGGCGAGCGCGAGTGTCCACGCCTCGGCGGCCGCCTTGGCGGAGGCGTACATCGCGTTCTTTGCGGTCGGCTTCGCCACGGAGACCGAGGAGATCACCGCGACCCGAGCGTCTTCGCTTGCGGCGAGTGCCGGGAACAGGGGCTGCGAGACGTTCTGCAGACTGCGGATCAGGCCTGTCTCGAGGAAGTCCCAGTCAGCGGGGTCGGCCTCGTCGATCGGCGTGCCGCCGCGCCAGCCGCCCACCAGGTGCAGAAGGCCGTCGGCGCCCTCGTGCTCAGCGACGATGCGCTCGACGGCCGTGGCTGTGGCCGCCCGGTCGGACAGGTCCGCGCGGTAGGCGCTGACGCCCTCGAGGTTCGCGATCTCCTCCGCGGGCGCGCCGCGCGTGATCACCGCGGCCTTCGCCCCGGCGGCGACCAGTCGCCGAACCACCTCCTGCCCCAGTGCCCCGTTCGCGCCCGTCACTACGACGGTGCGCCCCGCCACTCCGCTCATGCCGGTACCTCCGTCGTTGTGGCCGCCGTGATGCCCTTCGCGCTCTCGATCACGGGACCCATCTTGCGCCGCAGCGCCTCGTAGAACATGTTGAGGGGGAACTCGTCGGCGAGGACGAGATCCACCAGGGCCTTCGGCGGACCGTCGAGTGGCAGGGCCGACGGGCCCTTCGCCCAGGTCGACCCGGGCCCGGGCGCGACGTAGCCGGAGACGAATTCGTAGCTCGCGAGCCACTGGCCCACCTTGGAGCGGTCGATGCCGGTGCGGTAGAGCTCCTCGATCTCCTCGGTGAGCCGGATCACCTGGAGCGGCAGCGCCTTCCAGTCGAAGGAGAGGCGGTTGTCGCGCCAGCGCAGCGCACCGTGTCGGTGCAGGTACGCGAAGAGCAGCTGTCCGCCGAGGCCGTCGTAGTTGCGCACGCGGTCGCCTGTGATGGGGAAGCGGAAGAGGCGGTCGCAGAGGATCGCCAGCTGTACCGGCAGTCCGTACGGGTGGCCCTCCTGCTGGAGGCGGTAGGCCTCGCGGAAGGTGGTCAGATCGCAGCGCAGCTCCTCGAGGGAGTACTGCCAGTACGGCATCCGCTGCTTGATCATGAAGGGATCGAAGGGCAGGTCGCCCCGGCTGTGTGTGCGATCGTGAATCAGGTCCCACAGTGCGAACGTCGACTGGGCGAGGGACTGTGAGGCGACGAGCCGTTCGCCGTCGGGCGGGAGGCGCAGCGAGAGGATCTCGGCGGCCGCGCTCGTGACCCTCCGGAAGCGGGCGGCCTCGCGGTCGCAGAAGATGGCGCCCCAGTGGAACTCCGGGGTCTGCGCGACGGTCACGGTCTCGGGGAAGAGCACCGCGGAGTGGGTGTCGTAGCCGGGCGTGAAGTCCTCGAACGTCACCGCCAGGAACTGCCGGTTGTCGAAGGCGCGCTCGGTCTCGGCCAGCCAGTCGGGCCACGCGACGCGCAGCAGCACTGCCTCGAAGACCTTGCCCGCGTTGCCGTTCTGCGTGTACATGGGGAAGATGACGAGGTGCTCGGTGCCGTCGACCCGTTCCCGGTCGGGCCGGAAGGCCGCGAGGGATTCGTCGAACTCGGGGCGCTCGAAACCGCCCTCGATCCACCGTCGGAAATCGAAGGGCAGCGCGGCGAGGTACTCGGCGTCATGCGGGAAGCGGGGGGCCAGCGCGGCGATCCGCGTCACGATCTCGTCGACCAGGTCGCCGGCCCGGGAGTGATCGGCGGGGTTCGGAACGGCGCCGGACTCGTCCTGCAGGCCGCGCAGGTCCTCCACCGCGGCCTTGAGAGCGAGCCAGTCGGGAGTGTTCGCGGTGCCGGAGTCGGCGTCGCCGGCGGGGTCCTCGTGCGCGCCCGCAGCCCAGGTGACGGCGTTGGCCCAGAGGGTGCGCTGGTCGAGGTCGTCGATCGAGTCGTCGCCGACGAGATCGGAGTCCGCGAAGACCACGACCCGCCCGCGGTCCACCTGCAGTGCCGCGGCGAGGGGCCGGCCGGCGGGCGAGGCGGTGTCGCTGGTGCGGGCCAGGATCGTCGCATCGGGCGCGGCGCCCAGGTCTAGGACGCCGGTGCGGTAGAAGCACGTGCCGTCGACGGCGGCGGCGATGCCCTGTCCGCCCAGCTCGGGAGCGATGTCGGAACGGACCCAGGTGGCGTTGCCGCCGTGCCGACGCTCGCCCGCGGCCTCCTGGACGACCACCGACTCCACGTGCACGCCGAACCGGCCGAGCAACTCGTCCAGGTTGTTGCCGGAGGTCGCGGTGTCGCATTCGGCGAGCACCACGAGCCCCCCGCCCTCGCGGACGTACAGCTCGATCGCGTCGAGCTCGTCGGTGCCGTAGACGGGGGGCAGGTTGCCGGTCACCCGCTCGACGCCCGGCCGCGCGAGGTGCGGCACCACGTAGACGTCGGCCGCCGCCAGCTCCGCCGCCCCGATGTGCGGGGCGAGGGCGTCGGTCACCGTCATACCGCGGCGGCGGAGCGTGTCGACGGCCTCGGCCAGGCTCGCGTCGGCCGGATTCGGGGGGACCATCTCACGGGCCCGGTCGAGCGACGTCGCCCATGCACAGCTCCGCGCCTGCTCCACCTGCACGCGAGGGAACACCGTATCCTCTGACATATCCGTACCGGCCTTTCACCTCTTACGCACGATCTTGACGCAACCTTAACGCCCGAGCGCTCTCGGAGGAAGCGGAACCGGCGCGATGGCCCTAGCCGCAGCCGCCTTGGATCACGGCCTTCGCCGTGCCCACGAACTGGTAGAGGTAGATCAGCTCCCAGTCGGCGGGTCCGTAGTTGTACTCGCGGGGCACCGCCCGCATGACGGTATCGCCGGAGAAGCAGTTGCTGTAGATGTAGCGCGAGCGAGTCAGGTGATAGCTCCAGCTGACCACCATCACCGAACTCCAGCCGTTCTGCCGGGCGAGGCGTTCGGTGAAGATCGCTTCACCGCGGGTGGTGCTCGGCACGGGCACCTCGCAGGTCACGGTGACCTCGCCGATGCGAGTGCCGCACAGCTCCTGCATCGTTCGGTCGGCGTGACCGTACGGGTTGGACAGGACGACGTTTTTCGACCACCCCTCCTGGGCGAGTCGGACGCCGTATCTTTCGCGGCCATCGTGCTCCCCGCCGAGCACGATGATCGCGTCCACCTTGCGCAGCGGATCTCCGCTGTCTCTACCGAACAGGAGGTAGCCGACGGAGCCGACGGTGGCGAGAGCCACGACGACGGCGAGCGTCAGGGCCCAGAGAAACTTTTGCCATCGCAGCACGCGTCGAAGCCTACCGATCCCTCGTCACGCAGGACCGCGAGCCCGACCGCGTCGCGCTGCACGCGACGGTCACCCAACAGGCCCCGTGGCGTTCGATCGCTTGACTCACCACGAACCGGCGTGGAGGCCGCGCGCGAGATCTTTGAGCAGGTTCGGTCCGCCGAAGCTCCCCGCTTTGATGACGACGGTGCGACGCGGATCGGCGGTATCGGTCCCTGCGACGACACCGGGCGCGGGCTCGGACCGCACGGTCAGTGCGGTGATGCCGCAGGCGTCCAGCACTGATCGAGCGGTGTCCCCGCCCGTCGCGATGAGGCCCACGCGGCCGGTGACCCGGCTGGAGACGCCTGCGACGGAGGAGATCCGATTGCGGACCTGATCGGCCGACTGTTCGGATGAGGTGTCAGTGAGGGTGACGATGCCACCGGCGCGGAGTCCCTCCAGGACGGCGCCGCGCGCGGCACTCACAGGTACACCGGCGAGATCGATCGCCGTCGCGATGGCATTGACATGGGTGAGCTGCGCTGCGCTCGCAGGATGTTCGCTGCCGACGACGACGAGCACAGGGCCGCCCTGCATCTGCCCGTCCGGTAGCGAGGCCGCGTTGCGGCGCGCGAGGGCACTGCACAGGCCGGGCGATCCCACCCAGAGGACGCGCGAGAAGTCATGGACCCGTGCCACGAGGTCGTCGAGATCCTGGTCGGTGCTCGCGTCGGCGATGACGATGCCGGTCGCGGTATCGAGGTCGTCGGGGGCCGAATACGAGCCCGCGAGCAGCTGGGAGAGGCGGGACTCGCGCACGGGATGTGTCCGATCCGACCCGAACGCGGTGAGCGCGACGGGTATCCCATTCACCTGTTGAACGCCGCCGACCGTCGTCCGTCCCTCGGCGGGAAAGGCGGGGGCCACGATCGTGAGTGGGCGTCCGGTCGCCTCCTGTGCCGCAGCGATCTCTGTGGCCACGTTGCCGCGCAGAGCGGAGTCGATCGTCTTGACGATGGTCGTCGCGGACGAGGAGGTCATCGCCTCCTTGACGGCGTCGGATGCTGGCCCCGGCGCCATGCGTCGGGTGCCGATGTCGATTCCCACGACCTGTGCGTCGACGCTCGACAACGCGGCGGTTCCCAGCCGGATCTGCGCCGGGAGACCGCGCGCGCCGAACGGCGCCACACCGTCCGCCGCGGACGTGAGGTCGTCCGCGACGACGAGGATGTCGGGTGTCTCCATTGTTCTTCTGCTCGTGCACACTCTGCAATGATCGCCTTCCAATAACTGCAGGTAAAGCGAGAATTATGCACACTATCAGTGCGTTTTACGCACCTATCGACAGGTCTTCGGGTGAGTCGGAGCCGGGCGAGCGTGTCCGCCGCGGGCGTCCGGCGCCTCGGCTCCTCGCTGCCGGTGTGGAGGTCTTCGCAGACCATCGCCCGGGGGACGGTCGGGATGCCCACGCCCGCGGTCGCCGCTTGCAGCGTGAGGTAGAAGCGCTTGTGGCTCTGCTCCCGTTCCTTGATTCGCTGGCAGCCTGTCACAGGCGGAGTCCCGATGAGGGCATGAACACGTGTGCGGCGGCGAGCCGTCGACGCAGTCCGGTCAGGATGCGGGGAGGGCGATGTACTTCGTGGTGAGGTACTCCTCGATCCCTTCGCTGCCCCCCTCGGAGCCGAGCCCCGACTGCTTGATCCCGCCGAACGGGGCGGCCGGGTCGGAGATGACGCCGCGGTTCACGCCGACCATGCCGGCCTGCAGCCGTCGCGCGACGCGCTGCGCCCGCCCGATGTTCTCCGTGAAGAAGTACGCGGCCAGCCCGTACTCGGTGTCGTTGGCCATCGCCACTCCCTGCTCCTCGGTGTCGAAGCCGACGATCGCGGCGACCGGGCCGAAGATCTCGTCGCGACGGATGCGGGCACCGTCGGGCAGGCCGTCGATGACGGTGGGCTGGTAGAAGAACCCGGCACCGTCGACCTGCTTGCCGCCCGTGCGGACGGTCGCGCCGGCGGCGACGGCCTCGTCCACGAGCGCGGTGATGGAGTCGCGCTGCTTGGCGTTGATGATGGGGCCGATCGCGGAATCCGCCTCCCAGCCCGGGCCGACCCGCATCGCCGCGACGCGCTCGGTGAGCTTCGCGGTGAAGGCCTCGCGGATGCCGTTCTGCACGAGGATGCGGTTGGCGGCGGTGCAGGCCTCGCCGCCGTTGCGCATCTTGGCGAGCATGGCGCCGTCAACGGCTTTGTCGATGTCGGCGTCGTCGAAGACGACGAACGGGGCGCTGCCGCCGAGCTCCATGGAGGTGCGGAGCACGTTGTTCGCCGCTTGCGCGAGGAGGATCTTGCCGACGCCGGTGGAGCCGGTGAAGGAGACCTTCCGCAGCCGGGGATCGTCCATGAGCCCGCCCACGACGGTGGGCGCGTCCAGCGTGGGCAGCACCGACAGGACGCCCGGCGGTAGGCCCACCTCGGCGAAGACCTGCGCGAGCAGCAGCATGGTCAGGGGGGTGTCCTCGGCAGGTTTGACGATCACGGTGCAGCCGGCGGCGAGGGCGGGCCCGATCTTGCGGGTGCCCATGGCGAGGGGGAAGTTCCACGGCGTGATCGCCAGGCACGGCCCGACGGGCTCTTTGACGACGGCGATCTCGCCGGTGCCGGCGGGCGCGGTCGCGGTGCGGCCGCCGATGCGCACGGCCTCCTCGGAGAACCACCGAAGGAACTCGGCGCCGTAGGCCACCTCGCCGCGGCTCTCGGGCAGGATCTTGCCCATCTCCAGCGTCATGAGCAGCGCGAAGTCGTCGGTGCGGGCGGCGACCGCCTCGAATGCGGCGCGCAGGATCTCGGCGCGCACGCGGGGCGCGGTGGCGGCCCACTCGTCGGCGACGGTGCTCGCCGCGTCCAGGGCGGCCGTTGCGTCGGCGGGCGTCGCGTTCGCGACGGACGCGAGGACCTGGCCGGTCCCGGGGTTGATCACGTCGAAGGTGCGGCCGGACTCGCTGTGGGTGGACGAGCCGTTCAGCCACAGGCCGGTCGGGACGGAGTTCAGTAGGTCGGTGGAGTTCACGCGGAGGCCTCGCGGATCGCCGTCTCCAGCACGGTGAGGGCGTCGTCGAGCAGGTCGTCGCCGATCACCAGTGGGGGCAGGAGGCGGATGACGTTGCCGTAGGTGCCGCAGGTGAGGATGACGACGCCAGCGGCGAGGGCCTTGGCCGCGATGGCCTTCGTCAGGTCGGGATCGGGCTCCGAGGTCCCGGGATGGATCAGTTCGATCGCGATCATCGCGCCGCGGCCGCGGACGTCGCCGATCACGCCGACCTCGTCTGCGAGGGCCCGCAGCCGGGCACCGGCCCGCTCGCCGATGGCGCGGGCGCGCGCCGGCAGCTGGAGGTCCTCCATGGTGTCCAGCGCGGCGAGCGCCGCGGCGCACGCGACGGGGTTGCCGCCGTAGGTGCCGCCGAGACCGCCCGCATGCACGGCGTCGAGCAGATCGGCGCGCCCGGTGATCGCGGACAGCGGCATGCCGCCCGCGATGCCCTTGGCCATGGTGATGATGTCGGGCACGACACCCTCGTCCTCGCAGGCGAACCAGGCGCCGGTGCGGGCGAAGCCGGTCTGCACCTCGTCGGCGATGAAGACCACGCCGTTCTCCTTCGCCCAGGCCGCGAGCGCGGGCAGGAAGCCGGGGGCGGGCACGATGAAGCCGCCCTCGCCCTGGATCGGCTCGATGATGACCGCGGCCACCGCGTCGCCGCCGATCTGCTTCTCGATCTGGCTGATCGCGCGGGCCGCTGCGGCCTTGCCGTCGGCGTCGAGGCCGGCGGCGGCGTCCCGGTACGGGTAGGACATCGGCATCCGGTAGACCTCGGGCGCGAAGGGGCCGAAGTCCTTCTTGTACGGCATGGTCTTCGCGGTCAGCGCCATCGTCAGGTTGGTGCGGCCGTGGTAGGCGTGGTCGAAGGCGACGACGGCGTCGCGGCCGGTGGTCAGGCGCGCGACCTTGATCGCGTTCTCCACGGCCTCCGCGCCCGAGTTGAACAGGACGGTGCGCTTGTCGTGGTCGCCGGGCGTCAGGGCGTTGAGCCGCTCGGCGACGGCGACGTAGCCCTCGTAGGGCGTCACCATGAAGCAGGTGTGGGTGAAGTGCTGAGCCTGCGTCGCAACGGCTTCCGCGACCCGCGGGTCAGAGGCGCCGACGCTGGTCACGGCGATGCCAGAACCCAGGTCGATGAGCGAGTTGCCGTCGACGTCCACGATGACGCCGCCGTCGGCGTCCGCGGCGTACACGGGCACCGACGAGCCGACGCCGCCGGCGACGGCGGATCGTCGGCGCTCGGTGAGGCGCGCCGACTCTGGCCCCGGGAGGGCGGTCACGAGGTTGCGGACCTGGGGCAGGCGGTAGGTGATCGAGGGGGTCGTTGCGGTCATGGGAGGGTCTCCTTGTCGACGTCGACGGGGGCGATGGTGCGGCGGAGGGTCTCGCCGCGGAAGAAGGCGGGGTGGGTCGCCCGCCGGACGAGCATGAGGACGGCGCCTAGCAGGAGCAGGCCGAACCCGATGTAGAAGACGAGCCCGATCCCGAACAGCGAGGAGCCGCTGCCGTTCTCGGGATTCAGACTCTCCTGCACCGAGATCATGAAGACGACCGCGAGGATCGTGCCGCCGATCAGCGGGAACAGGAACTTGAAGACGATGTTGTGCGGGCCGGTGAAGAGCTCGCGGCGGAAGAACCACACGCACGCGAAGGCCGTGATCCCGTAGTACCAACAGATCATGATGCCCAGCGCGGCGATCGTGTCCAGCAGGGCGCGGTCGGAGAGGAGCTTCACCACGGCGTAGAAGACGCCCGTGACGATGCCCGAGACCACCGTCGCGTAGGTGGGGACGAGGTACCGCGGGTGGATCGTGGCCAGCTTCGCGGGGAAGGCGCCGTAGGAGCCCATCGCGAGCATGGTCCGGGCCGCGGGCAGGAAGGTCGTCTGCAGGCTGGCGATCGACGAGGCGAAGATCGCCAGGAACAGCATGAGGCCGCCGAAGTCGCCGAGCACGGGGTTGGCCAGCGGCCGGAAGACGTTCTCGGAGTTGTCCGGATTGCCGAGCCCCACGCCCTCGGTCCCGACGCCCGCGTACATCATCACGGCGATGGCCACCAGCAGGTAGGTGATGAGGATCGAGACCACCGCGAGCAGCCCGGCGCGGCCGGGGACCTTCTTCGGGTCCTTCGACTCCTCGCCCAGGGTGAGGCACGTGTCCCAGCCCCAGAAGGCGAAGATCGATCCGGTGAGGCCGACCACGAAGGCGGCGATCGTGATGCCGGTGAACGGGTTGAACCAGTCGAGCGAGAACGACAACCCGGTGGGCACCCCACCGGACCGCACGATCGCCGTGACCGCGAAGGCCACTAGGACCACCATCTGGAAGCCGACGAGCGCGTACTGCACCTTGGCGCTGGTCGTGACGCCGCGGCCAGAGATGTAGGTGGCGATCACGATGAACACCAGCGTGGTCGCGATGTTGACGGCCTTGTTGGACGCCAGGTCCGCGAGGGAGTCGTTGCCCATCACCTGCGCGAGGAACAGGTAGAAGTAGTCGACGGCGATCGCCGCCAGGTTCGACAGCACGATGATGGTGGCCAGCACCATGCCCCACCCGCACATCCAGCCCACGTAGGGACCGAAGGCCTTGGTGGACCACGTGAACGAGGCCCCGCAGTCCGGCACCCGCGAGTTGAGCTCGCGGTAGGCGTACGCGGTGAGGAACATCGGGATGAAGCCGGCGATGAAGATCGCGGGCATCTTCAGCCCCACCGAGGCGACGATCAGCCCGATGCTGGCCGTGAGCGTGTAACCGGGCGCCACCGTCGAGATGCCGAGCACGGCGCCCGCGAGAGTGCCGATGCGGCCCTGGGCGAGGCCCTTGTCCACGATGTCGGCGCCGACGGCGGTGCGTACCTCGCCGGCCGCGTCCCCGGGGTCCTCGCGGCCCGTGCCGGCGGTCATGCGATCCCGGCCCGGGGCACGACGACCATCGGGACGTCGAGGACGCGGAGCATCTTGGCAGCGGTGGAGCCGAGGAACAGGTGCCGCGGCGCGGCGAGGCGGCTCGAGCCCACCATGATCAGGTCGCCGGCGTGCCAGTCGAGGCTGTTGACGGCGTCCTCGACGGTATCGCCGAGCACCACCACCGACTCCACGTCGGCGGTGGCGGGCAGGCGGTTCCGGGCATCGTCGAGCACGGCGGCCGAATGGCTGCGCGCCTTCTCGAGAGCCTCCTGGTCGGCCTGGTGCACGCCGGGCATGAGATCGACGGCGATGAGCGAGACGAGCCGCAACGGCACGCCCGCGCGCTCGGCGCCCGCGATGGCGGCGTCGAGCAGTTCCTCGGCGCCGGGGCGCGCGCCGACGGCGCAGGTCACCGACCGCACCCGCTCCGCCTTGCTGTGCCGCTGTCCGCGCGGCGCCAGTGCGACGGCGACCGGTGCGGAGTGGATGAGGTCGTTGACCACCGGCCCGAGCGAGTGCCGCCCCAGCAGGCCGCCGCCCGTCGCGCCGACGACCACGATCGTCGCGTCGAGGCGCTGCGCCTCGGCGATGACGCCCTCCGCGATCGAGTCGTACACGCCGATGTGCGTGGACACCTCGACGTCGCTCGGCACGAGTTCGCGCGCCTGGGCCAGCCACGCGTCGGCCTGGTCCGTGAGGACCTGGTCCACGAGGTCGCCGGAGACGAAGGCGCCGGTCTGGTCGGGCGGGACCACCATCCCGAGCGCGAGTTCCGCGTTCAGGGAACGGGCGAGCTGCACGCCGAGCGCGACGGCGTCGCGGCCGCCGTCGGTGGCGAGGTAGGCGACGTAGACCTTCATTTCTCTCCCTCACAGCCGGCGGATCCGGCGGCGGCACCGTCGGTCTCGGTGGAACAGCAGGACGAGGACTTCGCCGGGGTGGGCGCCACGTCGATCGACGGGTTGCGGTCGAAGAAGCCGAAGGGCTTGAGCCAGAAGCTCACCGTGTCGGCCGGCATGATCGGCCAGTCCTCGGGCCGGGTGATGTGGTGGATGCCGAAGGTGTACCAGAGCACCACGTCGGTGTTCTCGATCGACCGGTCGGCCGCGGTCCACGCGGGCAGCCCCATGCCGCCGCCGCCCTGGTTCACGAACTCGCCCGCGGGCCAGCGCTCCTCGCGGTCGTTGGGCGTCACCCACAGCGTGTGCTCGATCGCGCGGCAGCGGTCGAGGATGGGGGAGGCCGGGTCGAACATCGCGGGGACGTTCGCGGAGGCCACCAGTTTGTACGACGGGGACGTGCCGAGGCCGGTCTTCACGTTGTCGTTGACCACCTTCCACGAGCGCTGCGTCGGGTAATGGGGGTCCTGCTTGCCCTCGGATTCGGTGCGCAGCGGCGTGTTCACCTGCTGCAACGACAGCCCGTACGGATTGTCGGGTCCGGTGGGCACCATCCGCGTCTCGGACTGGTAGACGGTGTTGTTCTCGCCGTCCACGTCGAGGTCCATGCGCGCGACGATGAAGTGCTGGTGGAAGGGCGCGTAGGTGCGCTGGTCGACGAGGGTGCCGTGCGGGTGCGAGCCGCCCTCGGGGAAGTGGCTGACCACCATGATGCCGGTGGCCCGCACCTCGCACTCGATGTTGCCGTCCTCGTAGAACCGCCAGTAGGTGAGGTACTCGTAGTTCGCGACGGTGACGTGGAAGGAGACGGTCAGGCGGCGCATGCGGCGGACCTCGGCGCCGGCGTGGTGGTCGACGTGCTTCCAGAGGACGGCGTTGTCCTCCTCGTGGATGCAGATCGCGTTGGCGATGTCGTAGGGCTCGCCCTTGCTGTCGTGGAGCGTGGCGTCCAGGTACCGGATCTCGCCGAGGCAGTCGCAGCCGAGTGCGAGCGAGGTGGTCATGAAGCCGAGGCCCCACTCGCCGATGTCGAAGGCGGTGCGCCGGTAGTGGTCCTCGCAGTGGTCGCGGTACGGGACCATCATCTCGGCGAAGGAGAGCCGGTGCGCGATCTTGCGCACGTTCCCGTTGTCGTTGTACGTGATGGCGTGCAGGGTCATGCCCTCGCGGTAGTTGAAGCCCACCCGCAGCGACCAGTTCTGCCAGGTCAGCTTGTTGCCCTCGAGGGTGAAGCCGGGGCCCTCCGGCTGGGTGATCTCGAGCGGCTTGCGCTCGGGGCGCGTGCTCGCCTCGCGGATCTCCTTGGGCAGCATGCGTGGCACGTACTCGCCCATGATCTCCGGGCGGTCCACGCGGAAGGTGTCCTCGATGCGCAGCAGCTCCATGGTGTTCAGGTCGATCACGCAGTGGAAGCCGTTGACGGGCCCGGCGTAGGGGTTGGCACCGTCGGACGCCCGGACCCAGGTGTCGGACCAGCCGATCCGGCGCCCCGCGAACTCCTCCGGGATCAGCACCGCGCCGTAGGTCCAGGTGTCCATGAAGACCAGCGACATGTCGGTATGCCCGCGCGCGGCCAGCGCGGCGATGACGTCGGGGTGCGCGCGCAGGGCCTGATCGGCCTCGTCCCACTCGTCGACGGTGACGTTCGCCTGCACGCCAGGGATGTGGTCGAACGCGGTGACGGTGTCGGAGGTCAGCGAGAGGCGGACCTTGTAGGTGCGGTTCGCGGTGCGGTCGAAGAGGACCGCGACGGCGACGCGCTCGCACGGCGTCCCGTCGGTGTCGAAGGCCGTGATCTCGGCCTTGCTCGGCTCGAACATCTCGATCGAGGCGTAGCGCCAGTCGGCGGTCACGCCGTACTCGCGGGCGAGCAGCGCGGTGACTGCACGGATCTCGTCGGCGGAGAGGGGGTCGAGCGGGTGGGCGGCGGGGGAGGGGTTCTGCATCGCGGGGTGCCTTTCTCGGCGGGCGGTGGTCGGCCGGATCGGGAGGTCAGTCGTTGCTGCTCATGACGTGCTTGATTCGGGTGTAGTCCTCCAGGCCGTACGCCGACAGGTCTTTGCCGTAACCCGAGTGCTTGAATCCGCCGTGCGGCATCTCCGCGACGAGCGGGATGTGGCAGTTGATCCAGACCGCGCCCGCGTCGATCCGGATGCTCATCCGGTTCGCGGTGGCGTGATCGGTGGTCCACACGCTGGACGCGAGGCCGTACTGCACGCCGTTCGCGAGCGCGACCGCCTCGTCCTCGGTGGCGAAGGGCTGCACCGTGATGATGGGGCCGAAGGTCTCCTCCTGCACGATCGCGTCGTCCTGCCGCACGCCCGTGATCACTGTGGGCTCGACGTAGAAGCCCGTCTCGCCCACGCGCTTCCCGCCCGTCGCGACCGTCGCGTGCGCGGGGAGCGCGGCCAGCTTCTCCATGACGCGGCCGAAGTGGTGGACGTTGTTGAGGGGCCCGTAGAAGGCGTCCGGATCGTCGGGGGCACCGGGCCGCAGGGTCTGGGCCTGGGCGACCAGGGCAGCCACGAAGGCGTCGTACACGGACTCGTGCACCAGCGCGCGGGTCGCGGCGGTGCAGTCCTGGCCGGCGTTGAAGAACGCGGCCTGCGCGATGCCCTCGGCGGCGCGGGCGATGTCGGCGTCGCCGAAGACCACCGCGGGAGCCTTGCCGCCGAGTTCCAAGTGCGCTCGCTTGAGGTCCGTCGCGGCAGCGGTCGCGACGGCTATGCCTGCGCGGACGGAGCCGGTGATCGCGACCAACCCGAGCGCGGGGTCGTTGACCAGCCGGGCGCCGACGGCACCGTCGCCGAGCACGACGTTGAGGACGCCGTCGGGGAAAATACCCTGTGCGATCCGCGCCAGCACCAGCGTCGACTCGGGCGTGGTGTCGGAGGGCTTGAGCACCAGCGTGTTCCCCGCGGCGAGGGCGGGCGCGATCTTCCAGATCGCCATCATGAACGGGTAGTTCCACGGGGTCACCTGGCCGACGACGCCGATCGGCTCGCGCCGCACGTACGAGGTGAAGCCCTCCATGTACTCGCCGGCCGAGCGCCCCTCGAGCAAGCGGGCGGCGCCGGCGAAGAAGCGCACCTGATCGGCGCAGACCAGGACCTCCTCGGACTTGACCAGGGCCGCGATCTGGCCGGTGTTGCGGACCTGGGCGGCGACGATCTCGTCGGCGTGCTCCTCGATGGCGTCCGCGAGCTTGAGCAGCGCCGCCTGACGCGCGCTCGGGGTGGTGCGGCCCCAGGTGAGGAAGGCGCGCTCGGCCGCCGCGATCGCGGCGGCCACCTCCTCCTCGGTCGAGACCGGCGAGACCGCGACGACGGTCTCGGTGGTCGGGTCGACGATGTCGATCGACGCGGACGACGTCGAGTCGACGAACGCGCCGTCGATGAAGTTCTGGAGGCGGTCGGACATCGCGGCCCTTTCGGTGGGGGACGGGGAAGTCCTCTCACTGTGCGCTGGGTCACTGGATCGCGCATCTGCCAGAATGGCGAAACTAGTCGTATCGACTCGACGGATTGGAGTGGCATGGCGGTCACCGTGCGCTGGCTCCTCGAGCAGCGCGACCTCGGGCTCGGGTTGCGCGCGGGCGCGGCCGCCACCGACGTGCCGATCACCTTCGTCATCACCACGGAACTGGCCGATCCCACGCCGTGGCTCACCGGCGGCGAGATGTTGCTCACCACCGGGATCGGGATCCCGCCCGGCGACGAGGGCTGTCGTGACTACGTGCGGCGGCTCATCGGCCGGGGCGTCTCCGCCCTGGGCTTCGGCGTCGGCGTCTCCCGCGCCAGCGCGCCGTCGGCGCTGGTCGCGGCGGCGGACGAGGTCGGGCTCGCGCTCGTGGACGTGCCCCTGCCCACGCCCTTCGTGGCCGTCGCGCGCACCGTCATCGACGAGATCGCGCGCCGCGCGAACCGGTCCCAGGTGGCGGCGGGCCGCGCCCAGCAGCGCATGACCCGCGCCGCGGTGACCGGCGGGCCGTCGGCCACGCTGCGCGAGCTGGCGATGGGTTCCGGCGGCGCGGCGCTGCTCCTGGACCGTAGCGGGCGGGTCGTGCAGGCCCACCCGGCGGACGTGGACGCGGCCGTCGCGCGCGAGGTCGGCGTTCAGGCTCGGTCTCATGTCGCGGCGTCGGCGGTGGGGCCCGTGACCGCGCCGGCGGCCGAACGCACCGCCGTGCGCGGCACCATCGTGACCCAGCCTATTCGCGTGGGCGACCGCGGTCACGGCCATCTCGGGGTGGTTCTGCCCCGCGACCCGTCGGCAGCGGACCACGTGCTCATCGGCCATGCCAACTCCCTGCTCGCGCTGGACTTCGAGCGACCGCTGCGCTTGCGACTCGCGCAGTGGCGGATGAATGCGGCGGCCCTGCGCCTCGTCCTGTCCGCGGGCGGCGAGTTCGACGAAGCGGCGCAGCTCGTCGGCGAGGCCGCGGATCCTTCCGGGGTCCGCGCGTTCATGGTCAGAGGCGGCGATGCGGACGTTGTGGTCGCCGCACTGCGGGCGGCGTTGCACGACGCGGGCCGGCCGGTGTTCGTCTCCGAGGCGGCCGGCCCGGGCGGCGTGGTGGCACTCCTCGGCGGTGACGACGGCCTGGCCTTCGCCGACACCCTGGTCGCGGGGCTCGCTCCGGGTGAGCGCGGCCGGTTGCAGCTCGGGCTCGGGGCGCCGCACGCGCCGGGCGCGGTGGCCGAGGCGGTCACCGCGGCGGAGCTCGCGTGTCGCGCGGCCCGGCCGGGGGGGCGGCACCGTCGACGCCGCCGCGCTCGCCGGGCGCACCCTCTTCACCGACCCCGGCACCCGCGACGCTCTCGCGCGGCTCGACCGGGCTCTGCTCGAGCCGCTCCGCGCGCACGACGGCCTCGCCGAGGCACTCCGGTCGTACCTGGAGAACCACGGCCAGTGGGAGGGGACGGCCGCGGCGCTCGGGGTGCACCGGCACACGGCGCGGGCACGAGTCGCCCGCGCGGAGGAGTTGCTCGGGGTGGACCTCAGGTCGGCGCGGGTGCGCGCCGAGCTCCTACTGGCGCTGCTGCTCGGCGACGAGTAGCGCGCGCAGGCCCTCGATGAGCGCGGCGAGCCCCAGGTCGAAGGCCTGCAGCGAGCGGTCCGGGCCCGACGGTGCCGCCGCCAGCGCGCGGCGCAGATCGTCGGTCGCGGCCTCGTCGTCGTTCACGGCGATGGGGACCTCGGGCGCGGAGACGTCGAGCGCCGCGCCCAGGAGGAAGTTCTCCACGCCGACGACGATGCCCATGACCTGCTCGACCGGGAACCCCCCGCGCAGCAGGCCGGCGGTCGCGGCCGCGTACATCGCCAGGTTCTGCGGACCGCCGATGGTCTCGGTGGCGAGCAGTCGCACCGCGGACGGATGCGCGGCGAAGGCGGTGCGATACGTGCGGGCCCAGGTGTCGAGCGCCGTGTCCCAGGGCTGGGTCGCGAAGCAGGCCGCGTCGATATCGGCGGTCACGAGGTCGCGGACCAGGCCGATGACGCCCGCGCGCCCATCGACGTGGTGATACAGCGACGAGACCTGGACACCGAGGCGGCGGGCGAGCGCCGGCATGCTCAGGGTGCCCTCGCGGTCGACGAGCTCCAGGGCCGCCGCGCCGATCGAGGCGCGGTCGAGTTGCGGGGTGCTCGGCCGGCCGACGCGTCTGCTCACCTGCACGAACCTACCCGACGCTGCGCTTAATCGACAGTCTTTCGATTTGGCCCTTGTCGCGGCGGACTCCTCGGTCTATCGTTTATCGAAAGCCTATCGATAAGTGGAAGAGGACCCGAGATGGAGCTCATCGTCGCGCCGGAGATCCTGGCGTCGCCCGCCCGCGTGGACGCACCCGACCGGGGGCCGCTGCGCGTCGCGCTGGTGCAACACCGCTGGCACGACGACGCACACCTGCTCGCGGCGGAGCTCACCGATGCCATCGGGCAGGCGGCCCGGGCCGGAGCGAAGGTCGTCTTCCTCTCCGAGATCACGCTGCTGCGCTACCCGGCGTTCGAGCGGGGTGGCGTGCAGCCCAGCGGGCTCGCGGAGGATCTGCTCACCGGACCCACCTTCGCCTTCGCCGCGGCCGCGGCCAGGGAGCACGGCGTGGTGGTGCACGCCTCGCTCTACGAGCGCCACCCCGACGCGGAGCCGCTGGGCTACAACACCGCGATCATGGTCTCGCCGTCCGGCGACCTGCTGGCCCGCACCCGCAAGCTGCACATCCCGGTCACGGCCGGCTACTACGAGGACACCTACTTCCTGCGCGGCCCCGCGCAGGCCGAGGGCGCCGAGCCCTACCCCGTGCATACGCCCGCGGAGCTCGGTGGCGCTCGCTTCGGCCTCCCGACCTGCTGGGACGAGTGGTTCCCCGAGGTCGCGCGCGCCTACTCCCTGGGCGGCGCCGACGTCATCGCCTACCCCACGGCGATCGGCTCCGAACCCGACCACCCCGACTTCGACACCGCCCCGCTGTGGCGGCAGGTGATCGTCGGCAACGGCATCTCGAGCGGCACCTTCATGGTGGTGCCCAACCGCTGGGGCGATGAGGGCGCGATCACCTTCTACGGCAGCTCCTTCATCTCGGACCCGTACGGCCGCATCCTGGTCGAGGCGCCTCGCGACGCCTCCGCCGTGCTCGTCGCCGACCTCGACCTGGACCAGCGGCGCGACTGGCTGACACTCTTCCCGTTCCTCACCACCCGCCGCCCCGACACCTACGGCGTGCTGGTCGAGGGTGCCGAGGTCAGCGGCCCGCTCGGGGGTGCGAAGTGACCTGGCGCATGCCGTCGGAGACGGCGCCGCAGACCCGCACCTGGATGGCCTACCCGTCCGCCGGCTACTCGCTCGGGGACACCACCGAGGAGCAGCACTCCGCCCGCGCCACGTGGGCGGCGGTCGCGAACGCGATCGTCGACTTCCAGCCCGTCACCGTCGTGGTCGATCCCGCCGAGCGCGAGGCCGCCGACCGGTACCTGTCGGGCGAGGTCGAGATCGTGGAGGCGCCGCTGAACGACGCCTGGATGCGCGACATCGGGCCGACCTTCGTCGTCGACGGGGCCGGCCGGCTCGGCGCCGTCGACTGGGTCTTCAACGGCTGGGGCGGCCAGTCCTGGGCGACGTGGGACCGGGACAGTCGGATCGGGCGGTTCGTCGCCGACCTCGCCGGCGCGGAATACATCGGGTCCGAGCTGGTGAACGAGGGCGGAGGCATCAACGTCGACGGTGCCGGGACCGTCCTGCTCACCGACACGGTGCAGCTGGATCCGGGCCGCAATCCGGGCACGTCGAAGGCGCAGGTGGAGACGGAGCTGGCGCGCACGATCGGTGCGACGCACGCCGTCTGGCTGCCCTTCGGGCTCGCCCGCGACTCCGACACCTTCGGCACCCGCGGCCACGTCGACATCGTGGCGACCATCCCGTCGCCGGGCACGGTCCTGCTGCACGACCAGCGCGACCCGTCGCACCCCGACCACGCGCGCTGCTCCGAGCTGCGGGAGACGTTCGCGACGTCGACCGACGCCGCGGGCCGCTCGTGGAACGTCCTGTCCGTCCCCGCCCCGACGGTGCTCCGCGACGACGAGGGCTTCGTCGACTACAGCTACATCAACCACGTCGTGATCAACGACGCAGTGGTGGCCTGCTCCTTCGACGACCCGAACGACGCCGTGGCGGTGGAGGTCCTGGCCGCGGCTTACCCGCGGCGCGAGATCGTCACCGTCGACGCGCGGCCCCTGTTCGCCCGAGGCGGCGGCATCCACTGCATCACGCAGCAGCAGCCCGCCGTCTGAATCGACGCCGTTCGCGCAGTACAGTGCGACGATGGGGAGCCGATGACGGCGACGACGGCCGCCGTGATGGTGATCGCGGGCTTCGGCGCGGGTCTCATCGGCTACATCACCGGGCTCGCTTCGATCGTCTCCTACCCCGCGCTGCTCGCGTTCGGCCTGTCGCCGGTCGCGGCCAATGTGACCAACACCGTCGCGATGGTGGCGGTGGGCGGCGGGTCTATCGCCTCGTCGGCGTCGGAGCTCGCCACGAACCGCGCGCAGATGCGCTCGCTCGCCGCGCTGGCGATCGCGGGCGGGACCGCCGGATCCGCGTTGCTCCTGCTGGCACCGGGGAGCATGTTCGAGCGGGTCGTGCCGGTGCTCATCGCGATCGCCGCGATCGCGATCCTGCTGCAGCCGCTCCTGCACGAGCGCCCCGTGGTGCAGCGGCTTGCGCGGTTCTACTCCGTCGGGGTCTTCCTGGTCGCCGTGTACGGCGGCTACTTCGGTGCGGGCGCCGGCGTGATGATCCTGGCGCTCACCCTGCTGGCCACGTCCGAACCACTGTGGCGCGCGGCGATGCTGAAGAGCTACGTCCTCGGCCTCGCGAACCTCGCGGCCGCCCTCGGCTTCGCGGTGTTCGGGCCGGTGCACTGGCCCGCGGCCATAGCGATGGCGATCGGCGGCTTCGCCGGCGGCTGGTGCGGCCCGCCCGTCGTGGCGCGGATCGATGCCGGGAAGCTGCGCGTCGTGGTCGCGATCTGCGGCCTCGGCCTCGCGCTCTGGCTCGCCCGCGTGTGGTTCTAGGTGCGGCCCTCAGTGGGGTCGACGACGCCGAGGCCGCGCCCAAGGGTCCGGGCGGCGAACGCCACGGCGTCGTCCCAGCTCACGTCCAGGAACTCCCGGCGCTCTGTCGTGTAGTGGTTCGCGAGGCCGGTGACCTCCGACCACAGGACGGCCATCGCAGCGCGCAGATCGCCCTCGTACCCAGCGCGGACGAGGGCCTCCCCCAGGGCCCCGATGAGGCCGGCAGTCGCGTCCCGGAGGCCCTGTTCCACGGCGGGCTGCAACGCATCCGCGGTCTCGACCAGCGCGAGAGCGTCGAACTGCCTGCCGAAGACGGGATAGCCGTCGCGGTACTCGTTCGCCGCCGCCGTGAACACGTCGACGAAGTCGGACGCCTCCTCGAGCCGAGGGCGCAGCCGCTCCGTCATGCGCAGCACGTGCTCGGCGAAGACCCCGATGAAGAGGTTCTCCTTGGTCGCGAAGTAGGTGTACACGGTGCCGAGCGAGATCCCGGCGCCGTCCGCGACGTCCCGCATGCGGAGGGCGGCGTAGCCGCCGCTACGCAGCAGGTCCTCCCCCGAGCGGAGGATGTCGATCCGGCGCTGGTCGCGGTCGCCCCACTGCGTGGCGGGCCTGCCTGTCGTCATCCCCCGATACTGCCCCGCGCTGCCTCGGCGTACATCACCGGATCATGCGCGCACACCAGGCGGACGGATTCGGCACCGTCGCCGAAGGTCTCGGCGAGCCGGTCCCGGGTGTCCCGGGCCTCCCGCCGCCGGGTGGCGGAGACGAATTGGCCGGCGCGCAGCGCGAGGGGGACGGTCCCGCCGACAACGGCTGCGCGGTGGTAGAAGGCGTCGCCACAGTGCAGGAGCCAGCCGTCGCCGACCCGCACAGCGACCCCCGCATGGCCCGGCGTGTGGCCGGGTAGTGGGACCAGGAGCGCGTCGTCGCCCAACGGCGTCAACCGCGCCGCCGCGAATCCGAACCAGTCCTCGGGGAAGTCCTCGTACGCCGCCACAGCGGGCTCCGGGGAACGGCGCCACGGCCGGTAACGCACTGCGGCCGGAAGGCCTCGGGCACCACGGGCCGACTGCACTTCCGCCGCGGTGGCATGGACGGTCGCACCGGGGAAGTCGTCGATCCCGCCCGTGTGATCGGAGTCGAGGTGCGAGGCGACGATGTGGGTGACGTCGGACCGATCGAATCCGAGAGCCTCCACCTGGGCGACCGCGGTCTCCGCGGCGACGAAATCGGGTCGGATCACCCGTGCGAGTCCTCCGCCCAGCCTGGCTGCGGGCGCCGCGATGTCGGCTAGCCCGAGCCCAGTATCGACGAGCACGAGCCCCGCGTCGGTCTCGAGCAGCAGGACGTGGCAGACCATGGGTGGCGCGCCGACGGGCCGGAGGGTGCCGCAATTGAGGTGGTGCACCCGGCCGATCACGCGGCGCTTCCGTCCGCGAAGCGCGCCGCGAAAAAGGCGAAGACGCGCGACCAGGCATCGGCCGAGGCGGCCTCGTCGTACCCGAGGCCCAGGACCCGCAGCACCGCGTCGGGCGCCGACTCGATCCGGTTGGCGAAGCTGTGGCCGACGCCGGGATAGGTCTTGAGGTCGGACGGGACGCCGTGCCGGTCGAGGACGCGGCGCAGGCGCCGCTCGCCGAACGGGAGGAACGGGTCACGGGAGCCGAAGGATCCGACCACGGGGCAGGTGTCGGCGGTGACGGCGCGGTACGTGGTGAGGCTGCCGTAGAAGGGCGCCGCCGCGACGTACCGGTCGTCGCCCTCGAGGAGGGCGAAGCCACCGCCCATGCAGAAGCCGGTGATGGCGACCTCGCCGGTCGACTGGGGGTCGGCGGCCAGGGCGCCGCGGGCGCGCTCCAGCACGGCGAACGCGGGGCCTTTACCCGTGCCGAGCGAGCGCATCGTGGAGACGATGCAGCCCAGGCGATGCGGCCCCGCGGTGAACAGCAGCGGCGCCATCGCGAGGTAGCCCGCGTCCGCCACGATGCGGAGGTTCCGCTCGATGTCGGTCTCCGCGCCGGTGATGTCGTGGACGAGGAGCACGGAGGGGCGCGGGCCTTCTGGTGCGGACGGTCGAGCGATGAGCGCGTCGAAGGGTGCGGGTTCGGCGTCGATCGTGACGCGCTTGATGGTAGCGGTCATCGGGTACTCCGTTCGGTGGCCTCCGCGACGGCGAGCGGGAGCCGGGGTGGGTAGCGGTGCGACGAGATCGTGTGGACGTCGTCGCGGGCGGCGAGGCGCCGCAGCGTCTCCCGGGTGGACGCCTGGAGCTGCGGTGCGGCCATGGAGATCCGCTCGTACTGGGCGAGCGGGAATGCGGCGGGCGCGCCGGTGCGGGGGTCGCCGTAGCCGGCGTCGCCCGTGTGTAGGAGCCAGGCGTCGTCGAGTCGCACCGCCACGCCGCAGTGCCCGACGGTGTGTCCGGGGAGCGGCACGAGGACCACGTCGCCGGTGATCCAGGAGCAGCCGCTGACGCCGAGCCAGTCACCCGTCCCCGCGTGCGACCGCCAGCGCGGGTCGTGCGCGAAGAACCGGGAGCGGTACGAGACCCGTGCGCGCAGCGAGCCGGACCGGGAGGTCTCGAGCTCCGTCGCGGCGACGTGCACGGTGGCGTCGGGGAAGTCCACGATCCCGGCGGCGTGCTCGCTGTGCAGATGCGTGAGCACGATGTCGGTGAGGTCCTCGCGACACAGCCCGATCGACGCGAGACGGTGCAGCAGAGACGCTTCGGGGCGATGCGGCAGCCGGAGGAAGAAGCGCTCGAAGCCGATCAGCGTCGGGTCCTCGAAGACCGCGGACGGGAAGCCGACGTCGACGGCGAGCACGCGGTCACCGTCGACGACGACGAGCGACAGTGTCGGCACCTCGCCGCCGCCCAGCGGGCGCAGGGGCGCCACGTCGAACAGGTGGATCGTCATCGGGAGGCTCCTTCCACGTCGAGGCCCGCGAGCAGCGCGGCGGCAGCGCGCCGATCGACCTTGCCCGCGGCGTTGCGGGGGATCTCGCCGACGAACCGGATGTCGCGGGGCTGCTCGAACCGGGACAGGGTCCCTCGCAGGTAGTCGCGGAGCGACTCCTCGGTCAGCCGAGCGGGATCCGCCTCCACGAGCGCGACGAGGCGATGGCCGTACTGCGCGTCGGTGACGCCCAGGGCGCAGGAGTCCGCGACGCCCGCATGCGCGGCGAGGGCGTTCTCGACGGCGCGCGGGTAGACGTTCTCGCCGCCGCTGACGATCATGTCGTCGTCGCGACCCGCCACGTGCAGCAATCCGTGCCGGTCGAGATGTCCGAGGTCGCCGGTCGCGATCAGCGCTCCGACGCGGGCCTTGTCGGGGCCGCCCGTGTATCGGCCGACGGCCGCGCGGCCACCGACGAAGATCCGACCCGTGATCCCGGTGGGGGCGGGCGCACCGTCGTCGTCGAGGACCCGGACGGTGGCCCCTGCGACCGGCCGCCCGACGGTGCCCGGGGCGCGCAGCAGGTCATCGGGCGTGGCGAGGGTGGCGAGCGCGACCTCGGAGGAGCCGTAGCCGTTGAACAGGACATCGCCGAAGCGGGCGGTGAACCGGTCCGCGAGCGCGGGGAGCAGTGCCGAGCCGCCGCTCAGAACGACCGGCGGAACCCCTTCGCCGGGGGCGGCATCGAGGATCCGGGGGAGCATCGCCGGGACCACCATCAGTGCGTCGGCGCGGTGCGCGGCCGCCCGTGCCAGCGCCGGTGCGGGATCGAAGCGCGACTGGGTGATGACGGTGCCGCCCAGGCCCAGTGTGAGGGCGAGCGCGGCGAGGCCGAAGGCGTGGAAGAAGGGCACCGCCACCGCGGTGCGGTAGCCGACGTGCGCGCCGGTGCGGGCGATCACGCTCGCGGTCATCCCGAGCAGAGTCGACGGTGCCGCATCGCGCGGCACGCCGCGCGGGGTGCCGGTCGTCCCGGACGTGAGCAGGATGAGTCGCCCCTCGTGCGGGGCGGGATCGACGGTGCCCCAGCGGTCGCGCAGGGCGGACGAGGCGATCGCGGTCTCGGGGATTTCGTCCAGGACTCCGGCGAACTCCGGGTCGGCGATCACGAGCCGCACGTCGTGGCCCTCGAGCGATGCGGCGAGGGCGCGGCCGCGGAAGTCGGTGTTGAGCAGCAGGACGTCGGCTCCGAGGGTCGCCGTCGCGAGAAGGGAGACCACGAACCGTCGTCCGTTGCGGCACAGGACGCCGACAGTGTCGCCGGGACCGACGCCGTGGTTCCTCTGCAGCGCGGTCGCGGCTGCGCCGACCTCGGCGAGGAGGTCCCCGTAGGTGAGCGCTCCCTCGTCGTCGACGAGCGCGATCCGACGGGGCGTGCGCGCTGCCGCGACGCGCAGCAGGGTGCCGAATCCGGGCGCACCGGAGCCGAGGCCGCGGGCGACGGCGGGCCACCGGTGGGGCGGCGGCGGGACCAGCAGGCCGGACCCCAGCGCCGCGCGGACGACCTCGGGGACTGCGCTCATCGGAGGACCTCCGCGCTCGCCCGGGCCGAGGGCGAGTCCTCGCCGAACCGGAAGGCCAGCGTGTAGGCCGCGGAGAAGGCGCCGCCCGCGACGGTGGAGGCCACGTCGAGCGGCCAGGACCACCACGGCGCTAGTGAGCGCGGGCCGTCGACCACGGCGGCGGCCACGATCTGTGCCGCGTGCTCCGGGTGCAGGCCGGGGAGCCGTCGCATGCTGGGGGTGGGCGCGCTCATGCGGGTGTGGATCAGCGCCATGTAGATCGACGTCGCGCTGATGTTCCGGGCGTGGAGTTCCGGGGCCACGCTGCGGAACCACGTATCGAAGGCGCCCTTCGACGCCTGGTACGCGCCCCACCGCGGCCCGGGGTGCATGCGCACGCCGACCGTGGAGATGTTGACGATCCGGCCGCCGCCCGCGTCGGTCATGGCGGGGACGAGGCGCAGCAGGAGCCGGACGGGTCCCAGGTAGTTGATGTCGACGGTCCGCTCGAAGTCCTGCGGTCGGTCGAGCTGCAGGGTGAGTGAGCGGCGGATCGACTTGCCGGCGTTGTTGATCACGATGTCGGGCGCACCGTGACGCTGGAGGATCGCGGCGGCGAGTTCCTCGACGGCCAGCGGGTCGGTGAGGTCGGCCGGCACTACGTGGGCGGTGCCGCCGTCGGCCCGGATCTGGGCGGCGACCTCGTCGAGCTTGTCGGCGGTGCGGGCGACCAGCAGGACGGTGGCGCCGGCGGCGGCGAAGAGCTCCGCCGTGGCGGCGCCGAGCCCGAAGGAGGCGCCGGTGACGAGGACGGTGCGACCGCGGACGGCCTGCGCGAGGCGGTGCGGATCGGTCTCCCGGCGGGGGCTGGACAGGCGTCCGAGGAGCGAGGGTGCGGCCATGACGGCCTCCAATCTGAACGAGGTTCAGTATCTGAACTGTGTTCAGAATGGTGGTTGGCCGACACGATGTCAAGGGGCTGCGACACGACCGGGACGGAATCGGGACCGCGCGGAGGAGCGTTCGCCGCACGCGGATCGGAGGATCACGAAGGCCCGGTGCTGCTCACGCAGCACCGGGCCCTCTCCGTCCTGCGCGCCCGCCTCGGGACGCCGTGATCGTCAGGTGCGGTCGGCGGACCGTCGGACGTGGAAGTCCGCGTCGTCGGGTGCGGACAGCATGCGCACCATGGTTTTCCGGTCGAAGGGCCACAGGTCGATCGACCCGCCCTCGGTGAAATACCAGGAGTTGCAGCCGGTGTTCCAGACCGTCGGGCCCATGGCCTCCGCCACCTGCCGGTTGAAGGCCTCTGTGGCCTCCTCGGTGACCTCCACCGCGCGGACCTCGCCGCGGCGGAACCGATCGAGCCACTGCGCGATGAACTTCGCCGTGAGATCGGCGGAGAACTGCAGGGAGATGGAGCCCGTCGGGGAGTTGGGGCCGAGCACGGTGAAGAGGTTGGGGAAGCCGGGGATCGCCGTCATGCGGTAGGCCCGCGGACCCTCGGCCCAGGCATCGTCGAGCTTCACTCCGTCACGTCCCGTCACCTGCATGGGCCGCATGTAATCGTGCGCGCGGAAGCCGGTGGCGAGCACGAGGAGGTCCGCCTCGTGGAGCGTGCCGTCGGCGGTCCGGATGCCGGTCGTCTCGATCCGCTCGATGCCGTCGGTCACCAGGGAGGCGTTGCGGGCCTTGAGCGCCGAGTAGTAGGTGCCGGAGACGACCTGCCGCTTGCACAGCGGCTCGTCCTCGGGCGTGAGGTCCTTCCGCAGCGCCGAGGGCAGCTGTGCCCGCAGCGAGAGTCGGGCGTACGCCTGGACCGCGCTGCGCCGCCACGACGGCTTCGTCGCGATATCGGCGAGGATGCCCGAGCCCCAGAGCAGGCCCTGGTGCACTTGGTCGAGCACCTTCGGCGCCCGTGTGAAGAGCTCGGAGAGGAGCCTGATCTGGGGCAGCCGCATCGGCGCCCACAGCACCCACTGCGGTGAGCGGACGAAATGCGTGAGGTGCTCCGCCGTCGGCTGCAGCGCCGAGACCACCTGCACGCCGGTCGATCCGGTGCCGATGACCGCGATCCGCCGGCCCTCGGTGACGAGCGAGTCGTCCCAGCGGGCGGTGTGCACGACGTCGCCGTCGAAGTCCGCCAGGCCCTCGATGTCGGGGATCGCGGGGTTGTGCAGGACGCCGGTGGCGCAGATGACGAAGTCGGCGGTCATCGTCTCGCCGGTGTTCAGGGTGAGGGTCCAGGTGGCGGCGGCGTCGTCGAACTCGGCGGCGAGGACCTCGGTGTTGCAGCGGATCCGGTCCTGCAGACCGAGCTGCTCGACGACGTCGCGGTGGTACTGCTGGATCTGGGGGCCGGTGGCCCAGATGCGCTCCCAGTCCGGCTTCGGGGCGAAGGCGAACTGGTAGATCTGCGAGGGCACGTCGCAGGTGAGGCCGGGGTAGTGGTTCCAGTACCAGACGCCGCCCACGTCGGCGCCCTTCTCCAGGACGACCCAGTCCGTGAAACCCTGCTCCTGCAGGACGTGCGCGGTCGAGATGCCGGCGACGCCGGCGCCGATGACCACGACGCGGGGCTCGGTCATCGTGCCTCCTCCAGGCCACGGCGGACGGCGAGCGGGGCAGTGCGCTGCGCGGCCGCGAAGGCCCCCGCCCGCTTGCCCCTCGTCATGAAGTTCGAGCCGAGGCCCGCGAGATCGGCGCCGTCGGGGGAGATCACGGTGACCTTCTGTCCCCGGGCCCGCGCCACGGCGACCTCGTTCCAGAAGACGGTCGACATGGGGCGGCGCAGTGCGGCGTACTCGAGGAGGCCGCCGAGGCCGGGCCCGCGGACGCCGGGCGCCGAGGCCATGGAGACCACGGCGACGATCTCGTCGGCGTCCTGCGGGGCGATGAGGTCGACCGAGGCGGTTGATGCGGCGCCGCCGTCGACGTAGGTGCGGCCCTCGATCTCGACGGGCGGCATCCACGCGGGGATCGCCCACGACGCGCGGAGGGCTTCGCCCGCAGTGGCTTTCGGAGCCCCGGGTGCGCCGAAGGCGACGCGCTCGCCCGTGGCGGGCTCGTAGGCGACGAGCCGGGCCTTCGGCGGCACGAGCGCGCCCGGCCCGACGGTGGCGTCGGCGAGCTCCTGTAGCCAGGTCGCGTCGCCGCGGCCGCGCGGGGCGACGCCGGTCAGCGGGGCATGCCCGCCGCGGCGGGTCCACAGGGTCGACGGGTCCGTCGGCAGCGAGAACGGGATCCGCGGCAGGGGCGCCGGCGTCGCGGCCAGGTGACGTTGCAGGACGGGCGATTCCGCGCGACCTTCCTGCATGGCGACGAGGTCCTGGACCGAGAAGGCCTGCAGTGCAGTGATGATCTCCGAGCCGGCGGAGGTGCCCTGGAGCACGTCGAGGTCGCGCACGTCCGTGTCCAGTTGCTCCTCGAGCGCGGCCAGCGCGGCGATGGTCCACGCCCCGCCGATGGTGCCGCCGCATCCGATCACGAGTGCGCGGGTCACCGGGCGGCCTCCCCGTCGGTGAGGGCGGCGTGGTCCGCGTGGTCGGTGGCTTGCCGGGCGATGCGATCCGTGTAGGCCTGGCGGGCCTCGGCGTCGAGGTCGAGCGTGCGCCGGTCGTCGAGGAGTTTGCGCGCGAGCCGTTCGATCGGCTCGGGGACGAAGGCCTCGACGAGGCTCCAGCCCGGGGCGACCCACTTCGGGACGGAGGTGCGTGCCGCGCGGGTGCGGAGGGTGTCGAGGATCGCGGAGGCCACGTCCTCGGGGTCGACGGTGGGCAGGGCGCCGCCCAGCTGCGCCCCGGAGGAGAGCTCGGTGCGCACCGCCGACGGGAGGATCGCGCAGACGGAGACGCCCGCGACCTCGTATTCGCGGCGGGCGGCGAGCGACGCCCCGAGTGCGGCGAACTTGCTGGCGTTGTAGGTGACCATGCCCGGGATCGGGATCATCCCGGCCATCGACGCGACGTTCACGACGTGGCCGCCGCCGGCCGCGGCCATCCCGGGGATCACGGCGCGCATGCCGTTGAGCATGCCGCGCACGTTGACATCGAGGATGAGGTCGGTGGTGGTCTCGGACTCGTCCTCGAAGTGCCCGAGCGGCATGACGCCGGCATTGTTGATCAGGACGTCGACCGGGGCGTCGAGGTCGGCGACGAGTGCGGCCCAGGATGCGCGGTCGGTGACGTCGAGCCGCGCGGCGCGCGAGCCGGGAATCGTCGCTGCGGTGGTCTGCGCGACGTCGAGGTCGATATCCGCGAGGACGATGCGGGCGCCGTGCTGCGCGAACAGGCGGGCGGTGGCGGCGCCGATGCCGCGGGCGCCGCCCGTGATGACGACGAGCGCACCGTCGAGCCGGGCGAGATGGTCGCGGGAGGGGCCGAAGAAGGCCATGGTGGATCCTTTCGATCTGGTGCGACCGAGAGTATCCGAATACTGAAAGTTTTTGAATACCCAGTCGCGTATTCTTTTCCCGTGGCCAGGCTGACCAGGGTGGAACAACGCGCGCAGACCCGCGCTGACCTGCTGACCGCCGCGCGCGACCGCTTCCTGGAGGTCGGATACGCGGCGGCGAGCCTGGAGGACATCGCTGATCGGGCCGGCTATTCCAAGGGCGCCGTCTACTCGAATTTCGTCGATAAGCCGAACCTGTGCCGCGAGGTGCTGCAGGCCATCCACGACGAGAAGATCGGCGAGCTCGCGGGGGTAGTCACCGGCGAGGGGGAGCTGCAGGGCCGCATCGATCTGCTCGCCGATTGGGTGCAGCGGACCGCCGGTGACGTGGGCTGGACCATGCTCGAGCTCGAGTTCATCACCGTGGCGCGCAATGATCCTGACCTGCTCGCGATGATCGTCGAGCTGCGTGCCGCCGCCTGCAGCACCGTCGTCGAGATGCTCGTCGACCTGGTGCGCGGCGAATCGGGTGCGGATGAGATCGCGCCGGAACTTCGGGGAGTCCTCGAATCCGCGGCGGAGCTGCTGCTGTCGGCCGGCATCGGGCTGGGCATCCAGCGCGCTATCGATCCCACCATTGCCACCGAGCCCGTGATCGATTCGATGCGCGCGACGCTCTCGATGCTGGCCGCGGCCGGTTCCTGAGGGCGGCCCACCCGCAGTCGGGGCCGCGATCGGACTCAAAGGAGGACGAGGGCCTCGCGATGCACCGCCACGGCGCGGCCGTCGTCGAGCTTCACGGACACCGCCTCGTCGTCCGCACTGAGCACCGTGCCGAAGCCGAGCACCTCGTCGCGTAGTTGCACCCGGTCGCCTGGGGTCACGACATTCACCTCAATTCGTCATTAAGCGAACTGAAGATTAGCCGTCATGCGCCCGATCGCGGACGGATTCACCGGATGTTCACATGGTGCGCTAACGAGTGGTGCGAGCAGCGCCGGTCGCGGTCCCTGATTCTCCGCAACCGAACCACAATGGGACAGATTCTTCAGATCTGTCCCAAATGTGTGTACAGTCGCTCCGAACGCCCGATCAGGAGGACGCGACATGACGGCTGTGCAGAACAGCACGGAGCTCGCCGAGCTGTGGCCCGCACCTGCGGAACCGCAGATGGTGGGCATCGACCCGTTCTTCGACGCCCCGTCGGGCTTCGAGGACGCGCCCGAAGGCACTGTGCTGCGGTACCGCGACGTGAGCATCGGTTTCCTCGGCCGGATCAAGCAGAAGGTGCGTGCCACCCAGCTGCTGTACCGCACCGTCAACATGCACGGTGTCCCCGAGGTCACGGTGACCACGGTGATCAGCCCGCTGCGCGGCGCGGAGCCGGGTGCGCCGCTGGTCTCGTACCAGTGCGCGATCGACTCGCTGCACCCCAAGACCTTCCCCTCGTACGTGCTGCAGCACGGCGTCCGATGCGACGACGCCTCGTTCCCACAGATCGAGTACCTCTTCATCGCCGCGGCCGTCGCCAAGGGCTGGACCGTCTCGGTGCCCGACCACGGCGGCCAGACCGGTCGCTGGGGCATCCCCCGCGAGCCCGGCTACATGGTGCTCGACGGGCTGCGCGCCGCGCTCTCCCACGAGCCGCTCGGCCTCGCCGCGGATACGCGCCTCGGCGTCTGGGGCTACTCCGGCGGCGGCCTCGCCACCTCCTGGGCCGCGGAGATCGCACCGTCGTACGCCCCCGAGCTGAACCTCATCGCCGGGGCCGTCGGCGCGCCCGTCTCCGACCCGGGCAATGTCTTCGTCTACCTCAACAACACCCTGTTCACGGGTCTGCCGACGCTCGTGATCGCTGCGCTGGCTCGCGAGTACCCGACGCTGCGCGAGGTGCTCGCCGAGCACGTCGACGACAAGGGCCGCAAGCTCTTCTACGAGGACGCACTCGACTGGTCGCCGGAGCGGGCCATCCGCAAGATGGCGCACAAGGACTTCGGGTACTACTGCGACCTGCCCTTCGAGGACATCGCGCGGCTGCCGAAGCTACTGGAGATCTTCGACGACATCCGGCCCGGCCAGTCCGCGCCCTCGGTGCCGATGCTCGTGGTGCAGTCCACCAAGGACCAGATCTCGCCGGCCTCCGACGCCGAGGCCCACGTGGAGCGGTACACGTCCGGCGGCACGCACGTCGAGTACCTCACCGATCAGTGGAGCGACCACTTCTCCATGCACTTCCTGTCGGCGCCTCTGCTGCTCGGCTGGCTGGCCGACCGGCTCGACGGCAAGCCCGTCACCGACGCCGGACACCGGCACAAGCGCACCATCATGGCCTCACCGCGGCAGCTCGCCCGCACCCTGCGCCTCGTCGGCACGCTCACCCGCGTGGGCCTGGCCCGACGGATCTAGCGAGGCAGCCTGTTCCGCGTCGTCGTCGACGCGCGTCCCGCCGCAGACGCCTGCGATGGCGCGGGCGGCGGGCGCGAGCACCGTCGTATCCCAGTGCGTTCATGACGGACCCGTTCCGATCGGTCGGTTCCGCTGAAGCGCTGGCTCCATGACGCCGATCTACCTGGGCCCGGTCGACCCGAGGCCCGCAGTCGGTCACGGCGCGCGGGTTGGGCCGCGATGCGCGGCGCGCTAGAGTCGATTGCGATCGTGAAGTCTGAGCGGGTACTGAGGGAACATGTGGACGGATCTGGTTCGGTGGCTCCGCGGTCTGCGCGGCAGGCTGATCGCCGTCTCGCTGGTGATGGTGGTGGGAATCATTGGCGGGGTCGTCGGATACTCCACGACGTCGCCCTACTACACCACGCAGGGGACGGTCATCGTGATGCCGCCGGGTGCGGGCAGCATCGATGCCGGTCAGAATCCGTTCGCAAACCTGTTCAACTCGACCCAATTCACCGCGGTGGTGGCGACGAAGGTCCGGTCGGAGGAGATCCGCGACAGAGTGGTCGCGGCGTCCGGCGCCCGTCGCGGGTACATCATCGAGACCGTGGCGCGTGAGGTGCGTGCGAACTTCGCTCAGAACGTCGCGCAGATCGACTACGCCATCGACGGCGACGAGCCCGGCGCCGCGGAGCGCGGTTCCGAAGCCCTCGTCGCCGCGATCCGCGACGCGGTCCGCTCGATTCAGGCTGATGCCGGCGTCCCCACGGATCGGATGGCGAAGGTTCAGGTCGCAGTGCCTGCGCCCGCGGCGCACGAGGTCACCGGTGACCTCGTCATCGCCGCACTGATCTTCGGCACGGTCGCCGCTCTGGCAGCCGTGCTCATAGCGCTCCTGACGTGGAGAGCGATCCCGGTACTGCGCGCGGACCGAGGTACGCTGCCGGCGCGGCTATCGTTGCGATCGCGTAAGGCGCGAGCATGACGGCCGGTAACGGTGACGGGACGAACAACGTGAACGATGGTGCGATGGACATCGCGGGCATGGTCCGCGCGGTCTTCCTCCGCCGAGTCGTGGTGGGCGTTGCGATCGTGGCCGCTGTGGTGTGCGGGGCGGCCGGCTGGAAGTCGGTCACGATCGAATACGAATCGGTCGGCGCCGTCGTCGCCATCCCGCCGGGCGCCGGAAATCCGAATCCCACGTTGAATCCGTTCACCAATCTGTCGAACACCGCTCAGCTCGCGCACGTGCTCGCGACGGTCGCGACCAGTGAGGATGCTCGACGCGTGGTCGAGGCGAAGGGCGGTTCCCCGGACTACGTGGTGTCGACCGTGGCGGGTGAGGGCTCGTCGGCCCAGCTCTCGCCGCAGGTGTTGTTCGCCGTCCGAGCGCCGAACCAGTGGCTGTCCAGGGAGGCGGCGGTCGCCCTGGTCGATTTCCTCCGCATCCGGCTGCGCGACATGCAGCGGGAGTCGGGCGCCGTCGAGGGGACGCTTGCGGACCTGCGTGTGAGCGTCGAACCGCGGCCGGGCGTGCTCAGCGGTGCGGATCCGATTCGAGCCGCCGTCGGGTATGCGATGGGGGGGGTGTGCTTGACGATGTTCCTGTTCACGATGATCGCGGGCCTCCGGAGCGCTGTCCGAAACGAGCGCGCGAAGTCCGGCAGCGGGGCGGAATCACCGGCGGCGTCGGAGCCCGCGGGACCGGCCACCGGCGGCCCGAGCGTGTCGTCTGGCGTGGCAGGTGACATGGAGGTGGCAGACGATCCCGCCGCCGAAAGACATGATCCGGACCGAGTCTCGCCATGAGCAAGTTACGGGAGTCGCTGCCATTGGTCGACCCCGTCGATATCGGGTCGACGGTGGCGCGGCGAGTCGCCGAGAAGGTCGGTCCGCCGGGGGCGGTGTTCGTCGCGGCCTGTGGTTTCGCGCTGCTGTCGATGCGGCAGTCGATCCTGGTACCAGCGACCTACGGCATGACGCTTGCGCAGACGATGTTCGCGGTTGGAGCGGTGGTCTGGGCGACCGCGGCATTCACGGGGTACGCCCCGATGGTGCGCGACCGGACCGTCGTAGCCGCTGTCCTCGCCTATGCCTTCGCGTCGTTCATCTCGTACGGCGGCGCGATGGCACGCGGCGTGCCGAGTGGAATCACCGTCGACGCGATGGACCGCTACGTCATGGTCGACATGCTTTTGGTCGGGATGGTTCTACTCATCCTGGCGGTGGTCCGCTCGGAGCATCCGTTGCGGGTGGTGTTGGGAGGTCTGGTCCTCGGCGGGACAGTCAGTGCGCTGTTCGCGCTGGTCTACGCCGTGACAGGACTCGATCTCGCGCCCAACTTCAGAATCCCGGTGATCACCAAGGCCAGCGATTTCGTCCTGATCAAGAACTTCACCCGCGAGGGGCTCAATCGACCTCAGGGCAGCGCGGGGCACGCACTCGAACTGTGTGCGGTGCTTACGGTGCTCATTCCGTTGGGCGTCGCACTGATTCTGAGCGCCCGCAAGCGCGGTGTGAAGACGTGGCCATGGTCGCTCTGCACGGCGATCATCCTGGTCGCTGACCTCGCTTCCCTGTCCCGGTCGGCGGTGGTTGGCGGTGCCGCAGCGGTTGCGGTGATGTGCTGGCGGTGGCCGGTGCGCCGTCTGCTGATCATCGTTACCGGCGCGGTCGCGATGTTCGTCGTCGGGACCGTGTTCCACATCAAGATCATCACCGCACTGATCGCGACCTTCGCAGGATCCGGCAACGACTCCTCGCTCCAATCTCGCGCGGTGGGTCAGGCGTTCGTCGCTGAGAACGTGTGGAAGCGGCTGTGGTTCGGCCAGGGCGTCGGGGCCTATCCGACCCTGAAGCAGCCCGTGCTGGACAATCAATACCTCTCCCGGCTCATGGAGTCCGGAGTGTTCGGGCTGGTCGCCTTCGTGGTGGCACTCGCTCTCGCCCTGTACCTCGCGATCCGAGCGTCCGCGCGGGCGACCGGGCCTATCGCGGAGTACGCGAGTGGAATCAGCGGCGCCATCGCCGCGTTGATCGTGATCTGCCTCATCCTGGACACCTCCGGGTTCATGCAGATCTGGTACATGACCTGGATGCTCGTCGCGTTGGCGGGAGCGGTGTATCGACTTTCTGGTGAGGAACCGCCCAGGTAGGATGGCACGCGTGACGCACATGCACGCGGAGACCACGAACACGTCGCGCACCATCCGGATCTGGGGGTGGGTCGGCGCGGCCGTCGCGCTCGCCACGTCGCTGGTGCACCTGCCGATGCTCGGCGATAACAGCTGGGTGGTCTCGCTCATCGTCGCTGCGATGCTGATCGGCTGCGCGCACTGCTCGGTCTGCCTGTTCCGCAACCCGACGGTGAGCGCGTGGCTGCGGACCGCCGCGATGGGCGCCATCATGATCGCGCTGCATCCGGTGCTCATGTCGGCGATGGACTCCGGCATGGCCGGTATGGACCATTCGATGCCCGGTATGGACATGGGCGCGATGGGTCATTCGATGAGCTCGATGCAGCCCTGGATGACCCTGATGATCGTCTTCGCTGCGGCGGAGATCGTGGTGGCCGCGGCCGCCCTCGGCTGGATGGCGCTGCGCGGCCGCGTAGCGCGGTAACGCCGGGCCGACGAGAACCGATAGAGGATTCGATGAACGCGAAGACTGACCTCAAGCGAGCGGGCCTACGTCGCGCCGCCACTCTCACCGCCGCGACCGCACTGGTCGCCGGCCTGACCGGTGGTGTCGCCGTCGCCGACCCCGACACCACTACCAAGCCCACTGCGCCGTCGTCGGAGCTGCTGCTGAACTCCAGCGACTTCCCGAGCGGCTACATCGTCGTGCCGTCGCCGCAGCAGCGGCTGGCCAACGAGCTCGGAGCCGATCCGCTGACCCTCGCGAGCTCCGCGAAGGTCACCCCGGCGGAGTGCAAGAACATCCTCGCCGCCGCCAAGGGCGGCCAGGGCGATGGCGACACCGTCGCCGGTGTGCACGACCAGGACCGCAAGAGCCTGAGCGAGACGCTGGTCGCGAAGGACGTCGATATCGACACCGTCAAGGTCGGCCTGCTCAAGTTGTGTTCGGACGTGACCATCGAGACCAATGATCCGCGGGGCGGCACCATCACAGTGCGCGCCATCACCAAGGAGGTCTCCTCGGACAAGCAGAAGGCCACCTTCGAGATCGCGCTCGACGGCACCCGCACGAAGGGCGCCGACTCCTTCCCGATCCACCAGAAGGTCCTCGTCGGCGTGGCCTCGCTGCGCGGCTACACCGTCGCTGTGCAGGGCACCAAGCTCGGCGGCGACCCGGACCGCGGCGAGTTCAACGGCTTCTTCGACAAGTCCGTGAAGAAGATCAAGGACGCGAAGTAACTTGACGACGGTGGCGCTGGAGACCGACGCCGCTGCGATGACCGAAGGATCCCCGGGCGCACCGCGCGCGGGTGGCATCGCGGCGCTCGTCGCTGGCTCCCTCGCCGCCGTCGCGGTCGTGATCTGGCTGGTCGCCAGCGAGGGCGAGCTGCGCTACCTCGTCAACGGCAACGCCTACCCGGGCGCGCTCACCGCCTTCGGGGCGGCCGTCGGCCGCGTGATCGGCACCGTCGCCGCCGCCCTGACCTTCGGCGCGGTGGCCTACGCCGTCTTCCGGACCAAGGCCCTCGACACCGGTGAGCTGGGGCTGCGCGGGTACCTCACGCAGCTGCAGGCCCGACGGTACGCCGCCGTCTGGGCCGTCGTCTCGCTCCCGATGGTCTTCCTGGCGGCCGCGGAGAGCGCCGCGCAGAACCTCGTCGACACCTACCGCGTCGGCGGCCTCGGCATCCTGATCTCCGCATCGGACACCGCGAAGGGCTGGATCGTCTCCCTCGTGTGCGCCGTCATCGTGTACGCCGCGTTGCGCACGGCGATGACCTGGATGGCGCACCTGTGGATGCTGCTGCCCGCCGTCGTCGGCCTGCTCGCCACGATCGTCACCGCGAACGAGGCGCAGAACTGGAACCACGACTACACCACCGCGGCGCTCACCACCCTCGGCGTGGTCGCGGCGCTGTGGCTCGGCGGGCTGTGGTCCGCGGTGCGTCTGCCGGCCCGGCCGGAGCGGCGCTGGATCGGCCCGCTGTTCGCCGGGGTCGCGCTGCTCAACGGGCTTGTGATCGCCCTGGTCATGGCCCCGGGCTCCGACCTGTGGGTCACCTGGTACGGCCTGCTGCTCCTCGCCACCGGCGCGCTGCTGCTCGCAGCGGGTGCCGCGCACTGGCTGCGCGCCCTGCCCGTCGCCGCGGCACTCCTGACAGTCGCGTTCGGCACCGCGATCGCCGCGTCCGAACTGACGCCCCCGCCCTTCCTGCGCAGCCGGCCGACGGTGGGCGAGAACTTCCTGGGCTACAACCTGCCCGACCCGCCCAGCGCGATGGCCTTCCTGGGGAACTGGCGCCCCGACCTGAACCTCGCTCCCTTCGCGATCGCCCTCGCCGTCGGCTACCTGGTGCTGGTGCGTCGGACCTCGAACTGGCCCTGGTACCGGACCGTCTTCTTCATTGTGGGCTGCGGCTTCCTGCTCACGCTGACCAGCTCGGGTCTGCGAACCTATTCCAACGCGATGTTCAGCGTGCACATGGTGGTGCACATGCTGATGACGTCGATCGTGCCGGTCTTCCTCCTGCTCGGCGCGCCGATCACGCTGATGCGCGACACCCTGACCGGGGCGCCCGCGCGCTGGCTCTCGACGGTGCTCGAGTCGCGCTCCTTCGCCATCCTGATGCGGCCCGTCGTGCAGCTGGGGTTGTTCGCAGCGGTGCTCTACGGGCTGTACTTCACACCGCTCTTCGACAGCATCGGCCGGTATCACTGGGGCCACCTGGCGATCTACGCCGCACTGCTCTTCACCGGGTTCTTGTTCTACTGGCGCGTCTTCCAGATCGACCCGGTGCCGGGGGAGCTGCCCTTCATCGGGCGCATCGGCATGCTGCTGGCGATGATGCCGATCACCATGGTCTTCGCGCTCATCGTGATGACGATGGACGGGCTCGTCGGCTCGCGCTTGTACCTCTACCTCGACTTCCCGTGGATGACGGACCTGCACCGCGACCAATTCGTCGGCGGCGTGGTCGCTTGGGCCACGGACGAGGCCGCGATCGCCTTGGTCACCCTCGGGCTGGTGCTGCACTGGGCATGGCGGAACCGCGACGAGGACTCCGAGCCGGAGCTGCTCTGAGCCAGATCCGTTCCGATCGCGCAACCCATCTGTGGAGTCGTGTATTGCGAAGCCACGATCGCCAACTATCATTCGATCATGAATCGGATATTCGGCATGGTGTGCGCCTTGATCGTCGCACTGTGTGTCGGTGCCGGACCGGCCTCGGCCGATCCCGCCGGCGTCGTCGATCGAGCAGGGCTGTTCGGTAGCCGAACGGTCGATGTCCAGGCGGCGCTCGACGACTTCCAGGTGCGGACGGGCATGGTCGGCACGGTCGTCACTGCGAACGGCATCGGGGGCCAGGACATCCGCGCGTTCGCCACCACCGCGGGTGCCGTGCTTGGCCGGGACCGCGGCGAGGCGATCGTGATCGGCGTGGACCTGCAGACCAGGAAAGTCGGCGTCTACACCACACCGACGGCGATGGCGCGGATCCCCGACACCGACATCACCCACGTGATCGATACCGCGATCACGCCGCCCTTCCGCGCGGCCGACTACGCGAACGGCGTCATCGCCGGTCTGCGCGCGCTCACCGATGTCGCGTCCGGGGTAGCGCAGACGACCGCGCCCACGACGACGGTCGAGGAGACGACGGCGCCCGGCCTCGGAGGCTCGACGGTCACGGTCTATCCCGGCAACGGTCTCGGCGGATTCCCGGGCAACTACCGCACGTATCCCTCCGTGACCTGGCCGGAGACGCCGAAGCAGAGCGGTCCGGGCTTCGGCGTGTTCGTCGTCTTCGTGATCGTTCTGGCGGCTGTGGCGGTGATCGGGATGGTCGCGTCGGGACTACGCAGCGCCTCAGCGGACACGCCGGAGCTGCGGCGGCGACTAGCGGATCTCGTGGAGGGTGAGCCGGGCTATGCGAGCTGGTCGAATCGCCGGCGCTACGAGCACGCCCGCCGTCAAACGGGAGTGCCACTCGGCACGTGGAACACGATCTACCCGCAGTGGCACGTTCGGGATACCGGTTCGAGTTCGAGTTCGAGTGCCGGCGGATTCTTCGGCGGGGGCGGCTCGTCGAGCAGCTTCTCGTCGGGCGGATCCGGTTCGGACTCGGGGTCGAGTTCGAGCTCCGGTGGCTTCTCGGGCGGCGGTGGGTCGTCCGGAAGCTTCTAACGCGCCCCGAACCTCCGCAGGCGCAGACTGTTCCACACGACGAAGAACGAGCTGAAGGCCATCGCGGCAGCGCCGATCAGTGGGTTGAGCAGGCCGGCCACCGCGACGGGGATCGCGGCGACGTTGTAGCCGAAGGCCCACACCAGGTTCGTCTTGATGGTCTTCAGGGTCGCGCGGGCGAGGCCTAGGGCGTCGGGCACCGCGGACAGCTCCTCGCGCATGAGCACGACGTCGGCGGCGCTCTGCGCCACGTCGGTGCCGGTGCCCATCGCCAGGCCCAGGTCGGCCGCGGCGAGGGCGGGGCCGTCGTTCACGCCGTCGCCGACCATCGCGACCCGCAGCCCGGATTCCTGCAGTTCGCGGACCGCCGCGACCTTCCCGTCGGGCAGCACATCGGCGCGCACATCGTCGATGCCGACGAGCGCCGCGACCTTCGCCGCGGCGGCGGTGTTGTCGCCGGTCAGGAGCACGGTCCGGATCCCGGCCTCGTGCAGCCGAGCGACGGCGTCCGCCGCGTCGGCCTTGATCGTGTCGGCCACCTCGAGGACGGCGGCGACGGCACCGTCGACCTCGACGACGGCGACGGTCCGACCGGACCCCGCCGCGGCCGCGACCGCCGCGGACAGGACGCCCGGCTCGACGAACCGCGGCGAGCCGACGCGGACGGCGGCACCGTCGACCGTGCCGGTGGCGCCGAGGCCCGGGACCGCCCGGAAATCCTCGACGGCGGGCAGGTCGGAGCCGGCCCGCGCGACGACGGCGCGGGCGACGGCGTGCTCGGAGGCCGACTCGACGGCGCCGGCGAGCCGCAGGACAGCGTCCTCGGTGAACCCGGGTGCGACGCTCACCGCGGCCACCGAGAGCACGCCGGTGGTGACGGTGCCGGTCTTGTCGAAGACGACGGTGTCGATGGTCTCGGTGGCCTCCAGCGCCTGGTGCCCGCGGACGTACACGCCGAGCTGCGCGCCGCGGCCGGACGCGACCATGAACGCGACGGGCGTCGCGAGGCCGAGCGCGCACGGGCAGGCGATCACGAGCACGGCGATCGCGGACTTCACGGCGCTGTCGATTCCGCTGCCGATCAGCCAGCCCACGAAGGTCAGCGCGGCGATGGCGAAGACGCAGGGTACGAAGACGGCGGAGACGCGGTCCGCGAGGCGCTGCATCCGTGCTTTCGTGGCCTGCGCGTCCTCGACGAGGCGGAGCATCGCGGCGAAGGTCGTGTCCTCGCCGACCGCGGTCGCGCGCACCGTCAGGCGGCCGTCCTGGCAGACGGTGCCGCCGACGACTTTCTCGCCCGGCCCCGCGGGCACGGGCCGGGACTCGCCGGTCATCGCGGAGTTGTCGACGAACGCCGACCCGGATTCGACGATGCCGTCCGTCGCGATCGTCTCGCCCGGCCGCACCACGAAGAGCTGCTCCTCGCGCAGCTCCCCGACGGGGATCCGCAGCTCGGAACCGTCGCGGACCAGCACCGACACCTCGCGGGCACCGCGCGTCGCGAGCTCCCGCAATGCCGACGCCGCCTTGGCACGGGCCGAGGCCTCGAAGTACCGCCCCGCCAGCACGAAGACGGTGACGCCCATCGCGACCTCGAGGTAGATCGGGTCGGACTGGATGATCGCGTTCCAGAACCCGTGCGGATCGGGGCGCTCGCGGCCCGGCGTGAGCACGGTGACCACCGACCATGCGGTGGCCGAGATGATGCCGACCGAGACCAGCGTGTCCATCGTCGCCGCGCCGTGCCGCGCGCCCAGGAAGGCGCGCTTGTGCAGCGGCCAGGCGCCCCAGGTCACGACGGGCAGGCTCAGTGCGAGCAGCACCCACTGCCAGCCGGGGAAGCGCGTCGACGGGATGGTCGCGAGCACGATCGACAGGTCCGCGGCCGGGACGAACAGCACCAGGGAGACGATGAGCCGGCGCAGCACGTCGCGCCGTTCGCGCTCCTCGGCGAGGATCGCGCGCCGAGGGTTCGGGGACTTGGGCGCCGCGGTGTACCCCGCGGCCTCGACGGTGCCGGTCAGCTGCTCGACGGTGACCGTCGGCGCGTGCTCGACGGTGGCCGTCCGGGTGGCCAGATTGACCACGGCGCGCACCCCGTCGAGCTTGTTGAGCTTGCGCTCGACCCGCCCGACGCACGCGGCGCACGTCATGCCGCCGACGTCGAGGAAGGTGCGCCGCGCCTGCTCCGACTGCGCGGCGGCCGGAGCGGGGGCCTGGTCGAGATCCGTCACTCTTCCAGTATCCACCCCGGACCAGCGAGGCCGAAAACACGAAAGGCCTTGATACCGGCTCCCGGAATGGGGGGAGGAGGGGGAGCCGGTATCAAGGCTCAATCACGCAGCCACCGACGTGGGGGGAGACGTCATATGGCGGCCGCAGAACCCACGATACGGGGTATACGCGTACAGGTGCCACCTTTCGTGACATGCGTGTTCTCACGCAATTGCACTGCCAACAGTTGTTGTCGCTAACTGCGAACGAGCTCCTCCGTCAGGACGTCGAGCGCGGCGTCCACGTCGACTCGCGCATCAGCGCTCACGCCCACCATGTTGAGGAAGCCGTGCAACGCGCCCGGCGCGAGCTGGGTCGTGGCGTCGACGCCCGCGTCCCGCAGTCGCTGGGCGTACGCGGCGCCCTCGTCACGCAGCGGGTCGAATCCGGCGACCACGACGTGCGTGCGGCCGATGCCGGCGAGGCCGTCGGCGTGCCGCAGATCGAATTTCGGGTCGGTGTCCTGGCCCGGCTCCGGCGTGTACAGCTTCCGGAAGTTCTCGATGTCGGCCTCGGTGAGGAAGTAGCCGCGGCCGAAGGTGTCGCGGCTTCGGTTCGCCGGGTCCGCGCCGGTCACAGGGTAGAAGAGCAGCGAGAACGCGGGTTGCGCGCCGCCGGCCAGTGCCAGCTCGCGCGCCGCGACTCCGGCGAGGTTGCCGCCCGCGCTGTCGCCCGAGACCGCCACCCGCGCGGGGTCGGCGCCCAGCTGTTCGGCGTGCTCGATCGCCCAGGCGGTGGCGGCGACGGCGTCGTCGGCGGCCGCAGGGAAGATCGCCTCGGGTGCCAGCCGGTAATCGACAGCCAGCACCCGCACCCGCGCCCGATCGGCGATGTACCGGCACGGCGCGTCGTGGGTGTCGAGGTCGCCCAGCACGAAACCGCCGCCATGGAAGAACACGACGAGTGGCGACGCGGCCTCGAGCCCGGCGGGCGTGTACAGGCGCGCTGGGAGAGGTCCGGCGGCACCGTCGACCATGAGCCCGCGCACGCCGACCGACGGGGCCGTGCCCGCGCCGACGGCTGCGCTCAGCATGCGCATCGACGCGCGCGAGTGCGCGACGTCGCGACCGCCGGCGAGCCCGTCGACGCCCTGCGCCTTGAGCATGAGCAGGGTGATCTGGGAGTCGAGGTCCAGTTCGTTGCCCTCTACGGTCTGCGGTGTGCCGAGCAGTCGCTTGACCTGCACGGGCAGCCCGAAGAGCAGTTTCGCGCCGCCCGCGACGAGCGGCGTGGGGATCTTCAGGGCCAGCTTCTGGACGAGTTCGGTGAGCGCCATGTCACCGATAGTAGGACGTGCGTCACATATCGGCGCGCGGGGAGGCTCAGGTGTGGTGCGGGTACTCGTCGCGCGGGCCGTGCTTGGCGATGTACGCGGCGTGCAGGTCTGCCTCCTTCTCACGGGCGATCACGTCGACGAGCTCGGGGTCGAGGCCGTGGTGTCGCAGCCGGCCGCGCCGGTAGATCTTGTTCAGTGCGATGGAGAAGTACACGAACGGGATGAAGATCGGCAGCGTCATCGTCGCGCGATTCAGCACGGAGGTGTCGATGAACCAGAACGGGATCAGGATCAGCAGACACGGGATCGCGAATCGGACGACGGTCCGCAGCGCGGCGCGCGGCCCGGCGAGGTCGTTCGCGACCCACTCGTGCATCGACGGCGGAAGCACGCTCCTGCCGTAGGAGTACAGGACGTACTGCATCGGGTTGGGCTTGCTCGGACCGTCGTTCATGCCTCCATGGTCCCACTGCGCATAGAATCGGACGTTGTGAGTCCCGGCAGAAACGATCAGACCGCGCAGAGCATCCTGTCTGCAGCGGTGTCGAGCATCGGCAGCGTCGGCATTTCGCGGACCACGATGGAGAACGTCGCGAACCTCGCGGGCATCGGCGTAGCCACCGTCTACCGGCGGTTCAACCGCAAGGACAACCTCGTCCAGCAGGCCATCCGGTACGAGGCTGAGCAGCTGCTCAAGACCGTGGAACAGCAGGTCCAGGGCCTGAGCACGGTCGAGGAGGCGCTCACCGAGGGCTTCGTGGCGTTCTTGCGGGAGGCGCACCGCCGGCCCCTGATCCGCGGCATCGGCGACGGCAACGTCGTCGTCGGCCTGCCGATGATCGCGCAGGGCGGCGGCATGGTCATCGAGATCGGCCGCGAGTTCGCAGCGAACATCATCGCGGGCTTCCAGTCCAGCGGTGAGCTGCCGGAGTTCGATCCGAAGCCCATCGCGGAGATCTTCGCCCGCGTCGGGCACTCGGTGCTGCTCGCACCCGACGGCCTGATCAGCTTCGACGATCCGTACACCGCGGGCCGTGTGGTCCGCGAGTGCCTGATGCCCGCGATCGCGGCACAGGCCGCGGCGGCCGGGGGCGGCACGTGATCCGGCCCGCGACGCCGGCCGACGTGCCGGAGATCCTCGCGATGATCGCCGAGCTGGCCGCCTACGAGAAGGAGCCGGAGGCCGCCGTCGCCACGGCCGAGCAGTTGCACGCCGCGCTGTTCGGGCCCGCGCCCGCCGTCTTCGCCCGCATCGCCTCCGAGCCGGGGTCCGACGGTGCCGAGGCCGTCGTGGGGATGGCCGTCTACTTCCGCACCTTCTCCACCTGGACCGGCACCCACGGCATCTGGCTTGAGGACCTCTACGTCCGGCCCGGGGTGCGCGGTGGCGGCCACGGCAAGAAGCTGCTCGCCGCGCTGGCGCAGGAGTGCCGGGACAACGGCTACGCCCGCCTCGAGTGGACCGTCCTCGACTGGAACGCGCCCGCGATCGGTTTCTACCGCTCCATCGGCGCGGTGCCGATGGAGGAGTGGACCACGCAACGCCTCACGGGCGAGAACCTCGGGGCTCTCGCCGCGCTGGCCGACGGTGCCGCCACGGTCGACGGGGCCTGATGGACGTCTTCGAGGCGATCCTGCGCCGGCGCGACGTGCGCAACGAGTTCTCCGGCGAGCTGATCGACCAGGATCGACTCGTGCGGATCCTCGGCGCGGCGCACAGCGCGCCCAGCGTCGGGAACACGCAGCCCTGGGACTTCGTCGTGGTGCAGGAGCCGGAGACGCTCGCGCGCTTCGCCGGGCACGTCGGCGAGTGCCGCGAGGACTTCGCCCGGTCGTTGCCGGGGGACCGCAAGGACACCTTCAACCCGATCGTCATCGAGGGCATCGAGTCGTCGCGGACCGGCGTCGTGGTGACCTACGATCCCACCCGCGGCGGGACGCACATCCTCGGCCGGCACACGATCGACGAGACCGGCCGGCTCTCGGTCGCGCTGGCCATCCAGAACCTGTGGCTCGCGGCCACCGCGGAGGGCATCGGCGTCGGCTGGGTGTCCTTCTACCGGGAGCCCTTCCTGCGCGCCCTGGTCGACGTGCCCGAGCACGTCCACATCGTCGCGTGGCTGTGCGTGGGTCCCGTGACCGTGCTGCAGACGGTGCCCGACCTGGAGCGATTCGGGTGGCGCGAGCGTCGCCCGCTCGCCGAGGCGATGCATCGGGAGCGCTACTCGGAGGGCGATGTCGGGACTCATCGTTAGACTCGCATGTAATCAGCGAGGGGAACACGAGTGAGCATGTTCAACGAGCGCGTCGGTCGGCGCGCGGTCCTGGTCGGCGCCGCCGCGGCGGTGCCCCTGGTGGCCGCCGGCTGCACGATCGGCGACCTGACCGGTGGCGGCACGAGCGCGGGGCCGTCCACGCCGCCGCCCGACCCGGCCGAGGTCACCGTCGCCCCGGTCGACGGTGCGCAGGCCATCAGCCCGATCACGCCCGTCACGGTGTCGATCACCAAGGCCGTCCTCGGCTCGGTCACGCTGACGGACGCGAAGGGCGTCGCCGTGGAGGGCGCGCTCTCGACGGACCAGCTCACCTGGAAAGCGTCGAAGCCGCTCGAGTACAACGGCCAATACACACTGGTCGCGAAGTACGAGACGCTGGGGCAACAGCGCGAGAAGCGCACCACCTTTTCGACGGTCACTGTCGACGAGACGAACAAGACGCTGCCGTACTTCGAGAACACGGGCGGCATGTCGCTGAACGACGGTGCCGTCTACGGCGTCGGGCAGGTCGCGGTCGTCCATTTCGACGAAGCGATCAAGGACCGGGCCATGGCGCAGAAGCTGCTCAAGGTGACCACCACTCCGCCCCTGGAGGGCGCATGGATGTGGACCACCGACAAGACGGTGGCGTGGCGTCCCAAGGACTACTACCCGTCGGGCACGAAGGTGTCGATCGAGGTCAACGCCTTCGGCAAAGAGGTCAGCCCCGGGCTGTGGGGCGAGAAGGACATCGCGATCGCGTTCTCGATCGGCGAATCGCACGTCTCCATCGCCGACGACAACACCAAGCAGGTGCAGGTCTTCGTGAACGGCCAGATGGTGCGCTCGATGCCCACGTCGATGGGGCAGGGCGGCAACGAGGTGATCAACGGCAAGACCTTCCATTTCTGGACGCAGCGCGGCGTGTACACGGTGCTGGACAAGGCGAATCCCGTGATCATGGACTCGTCGACCTACGGCCTGCCGATCAATTCGCGGCTGGGCTACAAGCAGACCATCGGCTGGGCCACCCGGATCAGCAACGACGGCATCTATCTGCACGCGCTCGACAACATCGGCGCGCAGGGCGTCCGTAACGAATCGCACGGCTGCCTCAATTTGAGCCCCGCGAACGCGGAGTGGTTCTTCGGGCTGTCGCAGCCCGGCGATGTGGTCGAGGTCCGCAACACCGGTGGTCCCGCGCTGGAGCAGTGGCAGAACGGCGACTGGTCCGTGCCGTGGGCCACCTGGGTCGCCGGCGGTGCTCTGCCGCCCGGTGCACAGGGCGATGCGTCGGAGACCACGTCCACGGCACCGTCGCCGTCGACGGTGCCGTCGACCGACGCGCCGGCCTCGGCCACGCCCGGAGGCTGATCCTGCGGCGCTGCAGCCCCCTCCCCCATGGCGAGCCGTGGGGGGTACAGACGTCCCCCGCGCGGAGCCGATTTCCCTCTGGGACGCCGCATCCCCGTCGGAGATGGGCAGTCACTCCGTGTCCGAAACGGTCAGAATCCGAGAGCGGCAAGGCCGGTGCCATCACCTCGACCCACTGGGCGCCGGGCTCGTCGGCTGGCTTGCGACTCGCTCGTCGACGATGTCGACGCAGCCGGTTGCGCGCGCCCCGCGCCTAGGCGACGACGGCGGACCGTCGACCGCGCAGGCCGATCGCGGCGGCGCCGAGGCAGGCCGCGGCCACGGCGGCGGCGAACCAGGGGAAGATCGTAGCGGTGCTGTACTGCGTGGCGAGGTAGCCGGCGATCACGGTCGGCACGCCCATCGCGAGGTAGCCGAGCAGGTAGTAGGCGCTCATCACCTGGCCGCGGGCGTGCGCGGGCGCCACGGAGCCGAGGTGCCGCAGCGAGCCGCCGAAGGCGAGGCCGAAGGTGGCGCCGAGCAGGATCGTGTCGACCACGATGAGCCAGGTCTGGCCGTAGCGCACCGCCACCACGGCGAGGAGGAGCGAGGCGGCGAGGCCGATGTCGCCGACGATGGCGGTCGGTCGGGCCGGGTAGCGCCCGCCGATGAACTGCGAGATGGCGGAGGCGATGGCCATCACCGCGACGAGGCCGCCCGTGAAGATCACCGAGCCGTGCCCGGTCACGTGCTGCACCAGCGCGGGGTACAGGCTGAGGAAGACGCCGAGCACCGACCACGCGGTGATGATCCCGATGCCGGAGAACCAGAAGTCGGCGGTGATCTCGCCGGGCACGCCGGGGCGGCTGAGCCGGACCCGCTCGCCGGTGCGCCCGACGTGCGGCTCGATCAGCGCGATCACGCCGAGCAGGATCGCGAGTACCACGACGCCCATCGTCACGAACGGCGTGCGCAGCGGGTGCGGCGCGTACTGCGCGACGGCGGCTGCGCCCAGCGCGGTGGCTGCGATGCCCACGTTGAGGGCGACGCCGGACAGCATGCCGTTGCGGGCGCCGTCGGTCGGTCGGACGTCGAGGAGGGCTGCGCCGGCGACCACGGTGATCGAGCCGATGGCCGCTCCGTGCAGGAACCGGGCGAGGATCAGCTGCCACTCGGCGCCGGCGAACAGGAACAACAGCAGGCCCACGAGGATCGTGCCGACCGCTGCGAGCAGCACCGGCTTACGGCCGATGGCGTCCGAGATCGGCCCGACGGTGAGCGCCGCGCCCAGCGCGCCGATCGCGTAGACCGCGAAGACGATGGTCGTCGACAGCGCGGACATGTGCCATTGCTGCTGGTAGAGCGGGTACAGCGGCGACGGGAGTCCGGAGACACCGAGGGCCAGCGCGAGCAGCGTGAGCAGGAGAGCGAAGGACCAGCGCTGCGGGTGGACGTGGGTCGACGGTGCCGCGACCTGCTGCGTCAGGCTCATCCGTGCCTCCGGGTGTACGGTGGTGGTTCGACGATTGTCGAACCGTTAGCGAGAGTACACCCGGTTCGACAAAGATCAAACCGTTATCTCAGGGAACGAGAATGATGACCGACGCGACCGCCACCGTCCCGCTGCACACCGTGCTCAGCGCGCTGGCTGATCCGGTGCGCCTGGAGATGGTGCGGCGCCTGCATCGCGAGCGGCGGCCGCTCGTCTGTGCGGAGCTCTACGACGGGGTGACCAAGGCGACGGCCAGCCACCACTTCAAGGTGCTGCGCGAAGCGGGTCTCACCCGTCGTGACGATCTGGGCGCGACGGCCCGGCAGCTGCTGCTGATCGACGAGGTGAGCGCTGCGTATCCGGGCCTCCTCGAGGCTGTCCTCCGGGCCGCTGAGCGCGAGGCGGCCGAGCGTGAGGCCGCCGGGCCTGCGGCGACGTCGCGAGAAGCACCAGCCACAGCGTGAGCGTGAGCACCTGCGAGCGTTGGGCCAGCCCGAGGTAGAGCGCGGGTTCCAGCATCGCGGCCAGCGTCCAGGCGGTCGCCAGCAGGTACGCCATCCCCATGCCGAGGGGGAGTCGCGCACCGTCGAACCCGGAACTCCGGCGCCACAGCCCCCATCCGAGCACGGCGACCGCCCCGGCGAAGCCCGCGAGCCCCGACGAGACCGCGTGCCCGACGTGGGTCAGCGGCACCTGGCCGGCGGCCTCGCGCGCGGCGCAGGCGGCGTCGGCGGTGGGGGTGCAGGAGAGCGGCATGAGGGCGTCGCACATGGTCGCGGCGCCCAGGACGAACAGGCCCACGAGCGCGACCAGTGCGAGCTTCGGCATCGGCCGCGCGGCGCGGTGGGCGAGCGCCGCCGCGACGACGAAGGCGGTCCCGGCGAGCAGGTCCGTCGCGCGGAAGAACTGGGCGTTCGGCTGTCCCACGGACCCGGTCTCGCTGACGTAGGAGTGCAGCGGGCTCAGCTGTGATCCCAGCAGCGGCGCGACGATCCACGCGGAGTAAAGGACGCAGCCCGCGAGCAGGATGAGGCGGGCGCGGCGCATGGCCCAAGCCTACTGGCGGCGCAGTTCGCGCAGGTAGGCGTTGTACGCCTCGCGTTCATCCTCTTCCCGACGGTCCGCCCCCGCCCGTTCGGCGTCGCGCCGCTCGGACCGGCGCCAGCGCAGCGCGAACAGGCACGTCGTGATCATCGCGATGGGTTCGCCGTAGGACCATGCGAGCGCGCCGGCGATGGACTGGTCGCGCAGCGGGTCGATGCCCCACGCGGCGGGCGGCGCGGCGAAGAGGCCGACCATGGGCGTCGTCGCCATCATGAGGATCACGCCGATGAAGACGTGCAGCGGCATCTCGATGAAGATGTCGAAGAAGCGCATGAGCCAGGAGTCGCGGCCGGGCAGCGGCCCGATGGAGAGGATCGGGATGATGAACAGCAGGCCGGCGCCCAGGAAGAAGACCTGCAGCGCGGTGTGCCCCAGCCACGTCCCGCCGATCGCGTCGACCACGCCACCGAGGTAGACGCCGTAGTAGCTCATCAGGAACAGCGGGATGGTGAAGCCCGAGTGCAGCAGGATCCGCGGGGCGGGGCTGCGCAGCAAGCCGAGCGCGGCCCCGAGCACGATCCGGCCGAGCCCGCGGTGCGGCGTCGCGCGCAGCAGCAGCACGCCGGGCGCCCCGCCGACGAGCAGCGGCGGCACCAGGATCGACAGCGTGAGCTGCTGGAACATGAACGCACTGAACAGGTGCCACGAGTACGCCTCGATGCGCAGCCCGGTCACGCTCGCGAGCACGACGCAGCCGAGCAGGAAGCTCACTGCGCGCGCGACCGGCCACCGTCGGCCCTTCCGGCGCACCGTCCGCACCCCCAGCAGGTACAGCGCGGCCCCGACCGCCGCCGCCAGCGGTAGGACGGGGAGCGCGGGCGGATCCCAGGAGAGCATGCCCAGGATCGACGGTGCCGGCACCGGAGGATCTGGAATCAGCACATGCGCATATTACTATATAAAGAATGAACACCCACAAAGTACTCGTGATCGAGGACGAACCCGCTCTCGCCAGGCTCACCCAGGAGTACCTCACCCGCGACGGCTTCGACGTCACCACCGCCGCCGACGGCGAGCGCGGGCTGGCCCTGGCACGCGAGCTCGACCCGGCCGTGATCCTCCTCGACATCGGCCTGCCGCGCCTCGACGGGCTGGAGGTCTGCCGCGCCGTGCGGTCGTTCAGCGACGCCTACGTCATCATGCTCACCGCCCGCGGCGACGAGCTCGACAAGATCGTCGGCCTCTCGGTCGGCGCCGACGACTACCTCGTCAAGCCCTTCAGCCCGCGCGAGGTGGTGGCGCGGGTGCGGGCGATGCTGCGCCGCCCGCGCACCCTGCCCGACGGTGCCTCCGCCGCCCGTCGGTTCGGCGAGCTCACCGTCGATCCGCTCGGGCGCGAGGTCCGGGTGGGGGATAGGCTCGTCGAGCTCACGGCCACCGAGTTCGACGTGCTCGCGACCCTCGCGCGCAGCCCCAACGTCGCCTTCTCGCGTACCCAGCTCATCGAATCGATCTGGGGCGCAGGCTGGGTCGGCGACGAACGGCTCGTCGACGTGCACGTGGGCCGCGTGCGCCGCAAGCTGGGCGACGATGCCGGCGACCCGCGCTTCGTGCGCACCGTCCGCGGCGTGGGCTACCGGATGGGCCCAGGATGAGGCGGATGCGCGACATCGGGATGGGCGGACGCATGGGCGGCATGCTCATGGCCGTCTCGCTCGGGACGCTCGCGATGACCGCCGTCGTCGACTTCGTGGTGTGGCCGCAGATCCTGGGGCGCCCCGGCGTCGTATCAGTGAACGTGGTCGCCGTGCTCTTCGGATTCGGTTCCGCGGTGGCCTTCTCCGTCGTGGCGAGCGTCTTCATCGCGCGTCGCCTGGGTCGCACGATGGCCAAGCTGGAGGGCGCCGCGCGGCAGGTCGCCGACGGTCGCTCGGGGGTGCGCGTCGCCCCCGTCGCGCTGGGTCCGGAGGCGGACGGGCTCGTGTCGGCGTTCAACGAGATGGCGGTGCAACTCGAATCGAGCGACCAGTCCCGGCGACGTCTGCTCGCCGACCTCGCGCATGAGATCCGTACGCCGGTCAGCGTTCTCGACGGCTACCTCGAAGGCATCGCGGACGGGGTCGTCGAGCCGGACGCCGCGACCCTCACCATGTTGCGCACGCAGACCACGCGCCTCGCGAGGCTCACCGACGACGTGCTGTCCGTCTCGCACGCGGAGGAGGGCGCGCTGAACCTGCGGCCCAGCGCGGTCGACGTGGTGGAGGCGCTCGAGGCCGCGGCCGCGGCGGCGGCGCGGGCGTACGCGGATCAGGGGGTCCGGCTGCATGTGCGGATCGGCGCTGGGGCGCGTCGCGTGATCCGTGCGGACCGCCAGCGGCTCGACCAGGTACTGGCGAACCTGCTGTCGAACGCGTTGCGGCACAGCGATCCGGGTGGCTCCGTCGAGGTCGAGGCCGACGGCCATCCGCACCGTCGGATCCGGATCGCGGTGATCGATCACGGCGACGGTATCGCCGCCGAGCACCTACCCTGGATCTTCGAGCGTTTCTACCGCACCGACATCGCCCGGGATCGTGACCACGGCGGCAGCGGCGTGGGCCTCACCATCAGCCGCGCCATCGTGACCGCGCACGACGGTCACCTGTGGGTCGAGTCCGACGGTCCCGGCCGCGGCGCCGTCTTCGCGTTCACGCTCCCGGCGCCCTGACAGTCGTCTTCACGGAATCTTCACGGCATCGCGGTGGCGCGGCCACACCGCGCCAGCACAGTGGTGCCCATGCAGGAGAAACTCAGAGACATAGCGCGTTTCGACGGCCCGTCGTCGATCGTCGTCTTCCTCGTGGCGTTGCCGCTGTCCCTCGGCATCGCGCTGGCCTCGGGTGCACCGCTCATGGCGGGCCTCATCGCGGGCGTGATCGGCGGCATCGTCGGCGGCCTGATGGGCGGCTCGCCGCTGCTCGTCAGCGGCCCGGCCGCAGGCCTGACGGTGGTGGTCGCCGAACTCATCGCAACCTTCGGCTGGAAGGTGACCACCGCGATCACCGTTGCCGCAGGCATGGTGCAGATCGGCCTGGGCCTGAGCCGGATCGCGCGTGCGGCGCTGGCCATCTCGCCGGTCGTGGTGCACGCCATGCTCGCCGGCATCGGCGTCACGATCGTGATCCAGCAGGCCCACGTCCTGCTCGGCGGCGCCTCGCGCAGCTCGGTGCTGCAGAACCTCACCGAGCTCCCCTCACGGATCAGTGCCCTGCACTGGCCCGACCTCGCCGTCGGTCTGGTGGTGATCGCGGTGATGGTGCTCTGGCCGAAGCTGCCCGCGGCGTGGCGCCGCGTCCCCGGCGCGCTCGTCGCGGTGACGGCCGCGACGGTCCTCTCCCTCGTCGTCCCGATGAACGTTGAGCGGATCCGCCTCAACGGATCCATCATCGACGCGATCGGCCTGCCCGCCATGCCCACCGGGAACTGGGGCGCCGTCGCCCTGGGCGTCCTCACCGTTGCGCTCATCGCCAGCGTCGAATCCCTGCTCTCCGCGGTCGCCACGGACCGCATGCACGATGGCCCGAAGACGAACCTCGACCGGGAGCTCGTCGGCCAGGGCGCCGCCAACACTGTATCCGGTCTGCTCGGCGGCCTGCCCGTGACCGGCGTCATCGTGCGCAGCGCCACCAATGTCGCTGCCGGAGCCCGCACCCGCTGGTCCGCGGTCCTGCACGGTGTCTGGTTGCTGCTGTTCTCCGTTGCGCTTTCCGGCCTCGTCGAGAAGATCCCCACCTCAGCCCTCGCGGGCCTGCTCATCGTGATCGGTGTCCAGCTGGTGAAGATCGCCCACATCCGCACCGCCCGCCGCACCGGCGACCTGCTCGTCTACGCCGTCACCATTGGCGGCGTCCTGTTCCTCAACCTGCTCGAAGGTGTGTTCGCCGGGTTGGTCGTCGCGCTGGTCCTCGTCCTGTGGCGCGTCGCGCGGGCCCACATCGAGGCCGTGGTCGACGGTGCCGGCCGCTGGCATGTCACCGTCGACGGGACGCTGTCCTTCTTCTCCCTGCCCCGCCTGACGAGGGTCCTCGCCACCGTCCCGCCGGGGCAGGACGTCGCGATCGAGCTGACCGTCGACTTCCTCGACCACCCCGCGGCGGAGGAGATCCAGGAGTGGGCGCGGCGCTACCGGGCTGCGGGCGGAACCGTCACCGTCGACGACCTCGGTGGCGCGGCCCTCGACGCGGCGGCCACCGTGACGCCCCGTCGGACCACCGAACGGCCGGCCGAGCGCGGCCTGCTGCCCTGGCGCGCGCACGCCCGCGGCGGCCTCGCGGACGGGATCGCCCGCTACCACCGGCGGCACGCGGCGCTGCTCAGCGACGACTTCGACCAGCTCAGCGGCGGACAGAAGCCAGAGGCCCTGTTCCTGACCTGCGCCGACTCGCGGGTGGTGCCGAACGTCATCACCGGCAGCGGCCCGGGCGATCTGTTCACTGTCCGCAACGTGGGCAACCTGGTCCCGCCTGCGGGCACGGACCCGTCGCTCGAGGCCTCGCTCGCCTACGCCGTCGACCAGCTCGCGGTCCAGCAGGTCATCGTCTGCGGGCACTCGGCGTGCGGGGCGATGGGCGTCGCACTCACCTCGCCCGACGTCCCCCCGACGATCGAGCGTTGGATCGAGCACGCGGTCCCGTCGACCGCGGCCTTCCGCGCCGGGCACCCGGTCCGCGCCGCAGCGGCGGACCTCGGATTCGGCACCGCTGATCAGCTCTCCCTGGTCAACGTCGCCGTACAGGTGGCGGCGGTCGCCGAGCATCCGCTGGTGCGGGACGCGGTCGCCGCGGGCCGGGTCGAGGTCATCGGCCTGTTCTTCGACATCGCGTCCGGCCGAGTGCTGCGCGTGACGGACTCGGCGGTCGTGGAGGCGGACACCCTCACCCACGCCTAGCGGGCGCCGGCGCGGCGCCGCGGACCTCACCCCCGCGGCGTCGCGCGTTTCGCGGTTCCGATCGTCAGGGCCGGCGGGCGATCCCGGCAAGGGTGCTCGCGAACTCCTCGGCGATCGCAAGCTGTGCCCGGAGTTCGGCGCAGCGCTGCTGCGCGGCGTCCGAGCACTGGTCGACGAAGACCGCGGCGTCGGCGCGCACCTCGTTCGCCGCCGCGTCGTCGGCGAGCGAGTCCAACGCCGCGAGGAGATCCCGCATCTGCTCGAGGGTGAAGCCGAGGGGCTTCATGCGGCGGATCACGAGCAGGCGCTCGACGTCGGAGGAGGTGTACAGGCGGAATCCTCCAGGGCTCCGCTCGGACGGCGTGACCAGGCCGACTTCGTCGTAGTGCCGGATTGTCTTGAGGGAGAGGCCCGTGGCCTCGGCGACCTGCCCGATCTGGAGGAGGCGGCCGATCTCCGGTGCGTCTGCCATGCCGCGAGCCTAGTTGTCGCCGCCGAGGTGCCCGCTGAGGCGGCCGTGTCGCTCCGCGGATGCCGCGTCGAGTCCGACGAACTCGACCTTTTTGCCCTTGCCGCGGTACTTGGTCTCGATCGCATCGAGTGCCGCGACGCTCGACGCGTCCCAGACGTGCGTCGCGGACAGGTCGACGGTCACGTGCTGCGGGTCGTTGACGTAGTCGAACTGGTGGACCAAATCGTTGCTGGAGGCGAAGAAGAGCTCGCCCTGCACGCGGTAGGTGCGCGTCCCCGGGGTGGCGGACTCAGTGGGAACGACCTCGGTGAAATGCGCGACTCGCCGGACGAGCAGGAGTGTTGCGACGATGACGCCGCCGACGACGCCGTACGCGAGGTTGTGGCTGGCGACGGTGATCGCGACGGTGACGAGCATGACCGCGGTCTCGCTGCGCGGCATGCGCCGCAGGGTCGCCGGGGCGATGCTGTGCCAGTCGAAGGTGGCGACCGCGACCATGATCATCACCGCCACCAGAGCTGCCATCGGGATGCGCGCGACGAGGTCCCCGAGGCCGACGACGAGAATCAGGACGAACAAGCCGGCGAGGAAGGTCGAGATCCGCGTTCTGGCGCCGGAACTTTTGACGTTGATCATCGTCTGGCCGATCATCGCGCAGCCGCCCATGCCGCCGAAGAAGCCAGTCACCACGTTCGCCACGCCCTGCCCCCAGCCCTCGCGGGTCTTGTCGGAGTGGGTGTCGGTGATGTCGTCGACCAGTTTGGCGGTCATGAGCGATTCGAGCAGGCCGACGAGGGCCACCGCGAGGGCGTACGGCGCGATCAGCCGCAGCGTGTCCAGGTCGTACGGGACATCGGGGATCAACCACTGCGGCAGGGTGCTCGGCAATTCGCCCTCGTCGCCGACGTTCGGGACGGCGAGGCCGGCGACCATCGTGACCCCGGTCAGCAGGACGATCGCCACCAGCGGTGCCGGCACCGCGGTGGTGAGCCGCGGCAGGCCGATCATGATGAGCAGGCCAGCGGCGATCATCGGGTACACGAGCCATGGCACGCCGGTCATGTGCGGTACCTGGGCGAGGAAGATCAGGATCGCGAGGGCGTTGACGAATCCGACCATCACCGATCTCGGGATGAATCGCATCAGCTTCGCCACGCCGAGGGCGCTGAGCACGATCTGGAGGACGCCGGCGAGGATCACGGTCGCGAGTAGATAGTCCAGGCCGTGCTCGCGTGCGATGGGGGCGACGACCAGCGCGACCGCGCCGGTGGCGGCCGAGATCATGGCGGGCCTACCGCCGACGACCGCGATCGTGACCGCCATGGTGAACGAGGCGAACAGCCCGACGCGCGGATCGACACCGGCGATGATCGAGAAGGAGATCGCCTCCGGGATCAGTGCCAGCGCCACCACGAGACCCGCGAGCGTCTCGGTCTTGAGGCGCTGCGGGCTGCGCAGCGCGGCCACGACGTCGCTGTCCCGGACGAACCGCGCCGTGCGCGTGTGGACTGTCATCAATCGGATCCTTCGTGCATCGGTCGCACCACGCGGCAATGAGCCGGGTGCGGTGAATGAGCTGTGGCGCGGGTCCACCGCGCGAACAGACCGAACTCTACCCTCCCGTTAGGGAAGAGTTGTGCGCGCGTGGCCCTCGCCCGGCGCGGATTGCGACACGGCTGTGACATTCGCGGGGCGAAACGGAGTCGGGCCGACGACGATGGGGGACAATTCTCGACGTCATGTTCGCAACCACACGCCCTTGGACCGCCGCAACGACCGCCGTCGTCGCCGCGCTGGCCTTCGCCGGGCTCTACCTCGCGGTCGTCGGCACTGCATCGGGCCAGGACGTCGACCACGAGCTCATGCGGATGATCGCCGCCGCGTTCGGGGTCGAGAACCCCGTCGAGGGCGCTCTGGGCCGGTACCAGCTCCCCATGCTCGCGGCCGGTGGCCTCCTCGTGGCCGCGGTCGTCGCGAGCCGCAGGTCCAAGACGGTCGCCGTCTCGGCCGCGCTCGTCCTCGCCTCGACGGTCGCCGGCGCCTACCTGCTCAAAGCACTGATCGAGCGGCCCTCCTTCGGCATCGGCCCCGCGCTCAACTCGTTCCCGTCGAACACCGTGGCCGTGGTCGCGGCGCTCGCGGTGATCCTGGTCGGCTCCGCCGCGCGGCGCTACCGGGCCCTGGCGCTCCTCGTCGCCGTCGGCGCCGGGAGCGTGGTCTCCGTCCTCGTCGTCGCCCAACAGTGGCACCGCCCCGGCGATGTCCTGGGAGCATGGTTGGTGGCCGTCGGCTCCGCCGCGGTGGTCCGGGTCGGCCAGGCCGTCTGGGCGTGGACCTCCGACGTGGAAGGGAGCCTCACGGGTGGTCAGACTGCTGCTCATCGAGGATGACCCGGCGATCGTCGACGCGCTGACGCTCTCGCTCGGCCGGCTCGACCACACCGTCGAGCACCTGCCCGCCGCCACGGACGACCTCGAGGAGCGGGTGACCGGCGCCGACGCGGTGATCCTCGACGTGGGCCTGCCCGGTGAGGACGGCTTCGCGGTGTGCCGCCGCATCCGCCGCTCCAGCACCGTCCCGATCCTCATGCTCACGGCCCGCTCCGACGACATCGACACCGTCGCCGGGCTCGAGGCCGGCGCCGACGACTACGTGGTCAAGCCCGTCAGCCCGCGCGTGCTCGACGCGCGGATCAAGGCCGCCCTGCGCCGCTCCGCGCCGTCCGTGGACCCGGCTCCGCCGCTGCCGGCCGAGCCCGCGGTCCCGTCGAACGACGGCCCGCTGACCGTCGACCGTTCCGGCGCGGAGGTGCTGCGCGACGGGGCGCCTCTGCCGCTCACGCCCACCGAGAAGCGGCTGATGTACGCCTTCGCCGACCATCCGGGCCAGGTGCTCAGTCGCGAGCAGCTGCTGGCGATGGCCTGGAACCAGGACTTCCTCGGCGACTCCCGGCTGGTGGACAACGCGATCCTGCGGCTGCGCCCCAAGATCGACCCAGCTGACGGGTCCAGCCACATCGAGACGGTGCGGGGCTTCGGCTACCGGTTCCGGCCCACGCCGTGATCGCGGGCCTGCGCACTCGGATCCTCGCGATCATCGTGATCGTGACCTGCCTGACGGCGGGCGTGACCGGCGTCGCGGTCGCGATGGTGGTGCGGGACTGGGTGTATCAGGACGCGCAGGAAGCCGTGCTCACCACGTTCCGGCACGATATGGAGACCTTCGAGCGCCAGGGGATGCCGGCGCCGGGCAGCGGCGGGGTGTCGCCGGGAGGCCGATCGAGCATCGGTGAGTTTCTTCCGGGCGACTACACCGTGGAGGTCGACGGTGCGACCGTCCGCCAGGGCTCCGCGCCCCCGCAGGATTTCCCCGGGACGATGCGCCGCGAGCTCGAGAAGGTGCCGTCGCTGTACCGCTTCCAACGGTTGCCGGACGGCAATGTGCTGATCGCGCACAGCGTTCCCCGGCCATCGCTCTTCGACGCCGAGAGCGTCGTGGTCTACGGGGTGCAGCCGCTCGCGAACGTCGGGCCCAGGCTGAGCCGGCTTACGTTGCTGGTCGTCGTCGCCGTGGCAGGGAGCGCTCTGCTCGGCATCCTCGTCGCGCTGGTCGTCGCCCGCACGGTGACTCGGCCGCTCAGCCGGATCCAGTCCGTCGCCGCGCGGGTCACGGACGGCGACACCGAGGCCCGCTTGCCCGCGACCAACGTGACCGAGCTGCGCGATCTGACCGGCACCTTCAATTCCATGCTCGATCGGCAGAACGAGTCGATCGATGTACTGCGCCACCAGGATGCGCGGTCGCGGCGGTTCGTCGGGGATGTCTCGCACGAGCTGCGCAGCCCGCTCGCCGCGCTCGTCCCTGCCGCCGAGGTGCTGCGCGAGGAGGCCGCGACCCTCGCCGCAGACTCCGACCTGCGCCGCGCCTCGGAGCTCGTCGCCTCGGAGGTCGACACCCTCGCTGACCTCGTCGATGACCTGCTGGAGATGACCCGCCTCGACGCCGGGGCGGCCGAGGTGCGGAGCGCGCCATTCGAGCTGGTGGGAGCCCTGCGCGGTGCGCTCTCCGCCCGCGGCTGGCGCACCGTCGAGGTCGACGGTGCGCCGCTCACCGTCGAGTCCGACCGCCGCCGCGTGATCGCGGTGGTCACCAACCTGGTGGGCAACGCGGTCCGGCACGGCGCCCCGCCCGTGACAGTGACCGTCGCACCGTCGGCCGACGGTGCGATCGTCGAGGTCCGCGATCACGGGCCGGGCGTGCCGCCCGGCGACGAGGAGCGGGTCTTCGGCCGGTTCGCGAAGGCGCAGGAGGCGCGCTCGCGGGGCGCCGGCGGGGGAGCGGGCCTCGGCCTGGCGATCGCACGGGACAACGCCCGCCTGCTGGGCGGCGACGTCGACTACCGGCGTGAGGGCGCCACCACCGTCTTCCGGTTGCGGCTCGCCCGGTAAATTCGGGTCATGCGCGTTGCGGTGATCGACTCGGGTTTCGGGATGGTCAACTACGCCGACGCCCTCTCCCGCGTGCGGCCCGACACCGAGCTGGTGCTCGCCCGCGACCCCGACAACATGCCCTACGGCCTGCTGGAACCCGCACGGATCTCCGAGTGCGTCGTCGCGATGGCGGGGGCGGCCGCCCGGTACGACGTGGACGCGATCATCGTCGCCTGCAACACCGGTTCCATGTACGCGCTGGAGGCGGCTCGCGCCCGGTTCGAGCCCGCGATCCCCGTGGTCGGGGTGGTGCCCGCCATCCGTCCCGCGGGGTCGACGGGGCGGCCCTTCGCCGTCTGGGCGACGGCCGCCGCCACGGTGAGCGACTACCAGACCTCGCTCATCGACGCCTTCGCCGACCCGGCCCTCGCGCATCGGATCCCCTGCTACGGGTTGGCAGAGGCGATCGACTCCGGCGATCCCGCCCGGGTGGCGGCCGCGATCGCGGCCGCGGCCGCGGCGACCCCCGCCGAGATCGAGTCGGTGGTGCTCGGATGCACGCACTACGGGCTGGTCAGGGATCCGATCGTGGCGGCGCTGCGGGCGCGGACGGGGCGGGAGGTGGCAGTCTTCGACTCGCCGGAACCTGTCGCGCGGCAGACGCTGCGCCGGCTCGGCGTGGAACCCGGCGGACCGTCCGAACCGGGCGACGTGGTGGCCGTGCTGGAGTCCGGCAGGGTGGGCTCGCTGCCGGATTCGCTGGCCGCGTACCCCGCCGGAAGGCTGTTGCTGGAGCGTTGCATCCGCGCCGCGAAAACCAGGTGAGAAAAGAATCGCGATGAGATATATGCATGACCGCAACTCTCCTGTTATGCTGAGAGGGCACTGACCGCAGCTGACTCGCTCGCTGCGGTCAGTAGTCATTTGCAGGGCTTTTGATCTCTCAAGTTAGCCCCGGATCTCTCAGGTGAAGCGTCAACCGTCTCAGTCAATGAGATCCGGGGTGGCGGAGTCAGGGCGAAGCGCGGGAAGCAGCGCCACGGGGATGCCGAGGCGTTGCTTCGGTCGCACAGTGAGCACGGCGAGCGCACCGTTCCGCTCCACCGATTCGACATTGGCGCGGTCGAGCAGGATTGTGTTCAGCGGGTTCTCGATACGGATGCGCGTGGCGTCGCTGCCCGCGGCCCAGCGCGCACCAGCGGCGAGCCCCTTGCGGTTGTGTCGGTAGGCGGAGAACATGCAGACGAGAACGACCTCGAGGGTCAGGCCGAGGAAGAAGCACCCGCCGATCAGCAGTCCCAAGTGCCATCCGCTGCCGGTGGCGATGCAGACCGCGGCGACGATCACGCCGACCACGAGTCCGATCACCAGCGACCGCACCCAGAAGCGCCGTTGTCTCAGCACGGACAGGGTCGCGCGCCGGGCGTCGCCGGGCAGGGCCGTCCATTCGATGGTCACGGCGGGGATCTGATCGGCGTTGTCAGTCACGAGTGCAGTATCGCAGGGTGCTGATGCAGTGTGGTGTGCAGAAGGGCTCACAGGCGTGGCGCTGTACGCCGGGGTGGGGCGGTTCCGCGCTGCGCCTGTGTTGCTGCACGCAAAGCGATGCGTCCCATGCAGACCCTCCCGGATGTACCGGGTGGAGCGGGCGGCGGACCGCTGGGCCACACGGCGGAAGGTAGGCGCCGGACGCATCGCCCGGCCCGTCGAAATGTTCTTGAACAGCGGTTTTAGGGGTATGCGTGGGACGCATCGCCTGTCTGATCGACTTACGCAGCCCGAACGAGCAGGCTGAGCGCAGGTGGGCGGTGTCGGTGACACGTACCGAAGCCGGCGCGCGGCCTATGCGGCGAGGTCCCGACGGGACTCGGAGAACGCGGCCAGCATCAGGCCCGCGGCGGCGATCACGACCAGGGTGATCGTCGCTCCGGTGAGCACGGCCGCGCCGGGCTGCGTCGCGACGTGCTTGAACGGCGAGACCTTCGCGACCCAATCGGGGAGCTGCAGCACGTCGGCGATCATCGTGGTCACGCACAGCGCGAGCACGACCCAACCCACGGACGACCAGCGCGCCGAGATCGCGCCGGCGAGGGCGGCGATCGCCGTGATCACCCAGACCGCCGGCAGCGCGGCCAGCGCGGGGACGATCAGCCCCCGGCCCGCCGTGAGGGAAACGCCCACGCCGAGGGCGAGACTCACCACGGTCGTCGCGATCATGGCAGCGGTGAGATGCGAGGCGTACCAGCGCAGTCGCGCCACCGGGGCCGACAACAGGTACTCCGCGCGTCCCGAGATCTCCTCGGAGCAGGTGGTGTTGACGATCGAGATGCCCAGCGCGGCGGTCGCCATGCCCATGATCGAGAACTCGGCGCCGAAGAAGACGTCCAGCAGGCTGGAGCCGGATCCGCCGAGCCGCTCAAGCATCTCCCGCGTTCCCTCGTTGCCCGCCAGCGAGTCGATCGCGCTACCCATGCCGCCGAAGGCGAGGCCCACGGCCAGCATGCCGATGCTCCAGCCGATCAGCTGGCCGCGGTGCAGCCGCCAGGTGAGAGCCTCCACCGATCCGAGCACGGCGCTGCCCCGCTCGCGGCCCCGACCCACGGGGATCAGGCCCGCACCCAGGTCGCGCTGGGAGGCCAGCCGCAGAGCCACGCCGGCGAGCACCACCGACGCCCCGAGCAACAGCAGGATCGGCCAGGGCCGGTCGTCGGCGAACGGGCGGATCTGCTGCGCCCACCCGAGCGGCGACAGCCACGACGCCCAGCCGGGCTCGGCAGGCAGGGTCCCGTCGGTCCGGATGACGGAGACGTCGCCGGCGGCCCGGAGCAGGTAGGCGCCGCCGAGGCCCACGGCGAACAGGCCGCGCGCGGCGCGCGCACCCTCCGTGAGCTGCGCGCACAGCAGCGCGAACGCGGCGAAGACGATGCCGGTGAAAGCCCAGAGCGCGCCGAACATGATGCTGCCCTTGGCGTCCGCGCCCATGCCGACCAGCGTCAGTGCGCTGAGCATGCCGATGGCCAGGCTCAGCGCGGTGGTCTCGATGAGCGCGGCGAGCGGGGGAGCGGTGCGATCGATCGCGGAGGCGCCCAGCATCTCCCGGCGGCCGGACTCCTCGTCGGCGCGGGTGTGGCGGATCACCAGCAGGCCGGTGAGCAGCCCGAGGGCGGCCGCCATCATGACGACCATCTTGATCATGCCCACCGCGCCGGTGGTCGCCGAGTACACGGGGCCGAACATCGCGACGAGCGAGGGGTTCTCGCTCGCGGCCCGCGCCGCGGAGTCGAGTGAGGCCTGGTCGGCGTAGTTGGTCTTCGCCGTCGAGTATGCGGACGCGGCCATCGCCACGTACAGCAGCAGCCACACGACCAGCTGGATCCGGTCGCGCCGCACGACCAGCCGCAGGGTGGCGCCCAATCCGCTCATCGCTGAGCCCCGGCGGTGTCGTAGTGCCGAAGGAAGAGCTCCTCCAGCGTGGGCGGACGGCTGGTCAGCGACGTCGGGCCGGCGGCGGCCAGCTCGCCGAGCAGACGCCCGAGATCGGAGGACTCGACGCTGAACGAGACGCGGTCACCGTCGGTCTGCAGGTCGTGCACGCCCTCGGTGTTCGCGAGGTCGACGGGGCGCGCCAGGGTCGCCTCGACCCGGGTGCGGGAGAGGTGGCGGAGCGACGCCAGCGAGCCGGTCTCGACGGACGCACCGTCCTTGATGATGGTGATGGTGTCAGCCACCCGGTCGACCTCGGACAGGATGTGGCTGGACAGGAGGATCGACGTGCCAGCGGCCTTCGCCTCGGCGAGGCACTGTGTGAAGACCTCCTCCATGAGCGGGTCGAGGCCGGAGGTGGGCTCGTCGAGGATCATCAGCTCGGCGCGGGCGGCGAAGGCGGCCACGAGCGCGACCTTCTGCCGGTTGCCCTTGCTGTAGGTGCGGGCCTTCTTCGCGGGGTCGAGGGCGAAGCGCTCGATCAGCTCGGCTCGGCGCGCCTCATCGAGGCCGCCGCGCAGGCGCCCCAGGAGGTCGATGATCTCGCCGCCGGAGAGGTTGGGCCACAGGGTCACATCGCCCGGCACGTAGGCGAGGCGGCGGTGCAGCTCGGGGGCCTGCGACCACGGGTCCCCGCCCAGTAGCTCGACGGTGCCCGAGGTCTTCCGAAGCAGGCCGAGCAGGACGCGGATGGTCGTGGACTTGCCCGCCCCGTTGGGGCCGAGGAAGGCGTGGACCTCTCCGGGCGTCACGTGGAGGTCGAGCCCGGTGAGTGCCTGTGCACTGCCGAAGGTCTTGGTCAGGCCCTCGACCCGAACGACTTCAGTTGTCATGTCGCCGACGCTACGCTCAGTTCACAAATTTGTGAAGTGTCTGAATTGTGGCTATCGTGACCTGCATGGACGCGCCGGACTTCGTGGAGAACATGGCAGCCGCGTTCGTGGACGCGGGTATGCAGCGCATGGCATCCCGCGTCTTCGCCGCGGTCCTGACATCGCCGGAAGCGGCGCTCACACCGTCGCAGGTCGCGGAGCGGCTACAGGTGTCCGCCGGTGCCGTGTCCGGTGCCGTGCGCTACCTCGAGCAGACGAGCATGATCCGCCGCACGCACGTCCCGGGGTCGCGGCACAGCCTGATCACGCTCGGTGACGACATCTGGTACGAGGCCTTCGCCTCTCGCAATCCGATCCTGGAGCGGTGGCGCGACGTTGCGATCGAGGGGATCGAGGAGCTGCCGACGGGCGGACCGGCTGCGGAGCGGCTGTCAGTGATGCGTGACTTCTTCGAGTTCATGATCGGCGAGCTCCCCGAGATGATGGAGCGCTGGCGGAAGGTCCGCGAGGCCAAACACGGGCACTGACATCGGGCGATCGCGATGCAATGATGGATCCATGACTGCAACAACTCTGCCCGGCGGCACGTTCGACCTCGGCGGCGACCTCACGGTCACGCGATTCGGTTACGGCGCCATGCAACTCGCGGGGCCGCACGTCTTCGGCCCGCCCGCCGACCGCGAGGCGGCGATCGAGGTGCTGCACGACGTGATCGACCTCGGCATCACGCACATCGACACCAGCGACTACTACGGCCCTTTCGTCACCAACGAGATCATCCGCGAGGCATTGCACCCCTACCCGGAGTCCCTGCACATCGTGACCAAGGTCGGGGCCCGCCGCGACGACACCGGAGGCTGGCCGCCGGCCCTGGAGCCGGACGACCTGCGCCGTGCCGTCGACGAGAACCTCGAGCGCCTCGGCCTCGACGTGATCGACGTGGTGAACCTGCGCGTCGGCGACTTCGACACCCCCAGCGCCGGCTCGATCACCGAGCCCTTCACCGCGCTCGCCGAGCTGCAGCAGCAGGGGCTGATCCGGCACCTCGGCGTGAGCACAGTGACCGCCGAGCAGGTCGCGGAGGCGCAGTCGATCGCACCCGTCGCGTGCGTGCAGAACTTCTACAACATCGCCCACCGCGTCGACGACAACCTGGTGGATTCGCTAGCGGCGCAAGGCATCGCGTACGTTCCCTACTTCCCGCTCGGCGGGTTCAGCCCGCTGCAGTCGGACGCGCTGAACGCTGTCGCGGCCCGGCTCGGCGCTACGCCGATGGCGGTCGCCCTCGCCTGGCTGCTGCAGCGTTCGCCGAACATCCTGCTGATCCCCGGCACCTCTTCGATTGCGCACCTGCGCGAGAACGTCGCCGGCGCCGCGCTGGAGCTCCCGGAGGACGCACTCGCGGAGCTGGACGCCATCGGCGCCGCGTAGTCCGCGTGGGATCCTGACCGCGGAGCGGACACGATCCCACGCAGGGTGTCAGTAGTTCCGGGGTCCGGTCTCGTACCGGCCACCGCGGCCTCCGGCCTACGACACGGCGGCGCCCGTCAGGGCGAGGGCGACGAGCGCGACGGCGAGGCACAGGACCCCCCGTGAGAAGCTCGCCCGGACCACTTCCGGTCATGTCGTGGAAACTTAGCCGAAATGAGTGGCTCGCGCGGCTTCGCAGGTGCATCAGCGCAGGTCCATGGCGGTAAGGATGACCTTTCATTTGGTGATCCGAGGCCGGGAAACTAATATTTTCGGTACAGCCAACGATGCCTGAGGTGATCTGCAGTCCCGGATCGCCGAACCTTGAAGAACCCGTTCCGCCGTGAGGCGCTGCGTAGAGGCAGGTATTCGATGAGCCGATTCGTCCCCCCGGGCCCTCAGGGCCTGTACCACCCCGCGAACGAGCATGACGCATGTGGCGTCGCCTTCGTGGTGGACATGCACGGACGCAAGTCTCGGGACATCGTCGACAAGGCCATCACCGCGCTCGTCAACCTGGAGCACCGCGGTGCGGCGGGCGCAGAGCCCAACACCGGTGACGGCGCGGGCATCCTGATCCAGGTCCCGGATCGCTTCTTCCGCGAGGTCGTGGACTTCGAGCTGCCCCACCAGGGCGCGTACGCCACCGGCATCGCCTTCCTCCCGCAGGCCGCCGCCGAGGCGACGAAGGCCGCCGCGGGCGTCGAGGGCATCGTCGCCGAGGAGGGGCTCACGGTCCTCGGCTGGCGCGACCAGCCCACCGACGACGGCTCGCTGGGGGCGCTCGCCCGCGACGCCATGCCCACCATGCGGCAGGTCTTCATCGCGGGCACGGACGCCGACGGTGCGCCCCTCTCGGGCATGGACCTCGAGCGCCGCTGCTTCGTGATCCGCAAGCGGGTCGAGCGCGAGCTCGGCACCGACGGTGCCGGCGCGGGCTCGCAGGGCGAGGAGTCGGTGTACTTCCCGTCGCTGTCCGGCCAGACCTTCGTCTACAAGGGCATGCTGACCACGCCGCAGCTGCGCGGCTTCTTCGTGGACCTGCAGGACGAGCGCGTCGAGTCGGCCCTCGGCCTGGTGCACTCGCGCTTCTCCACCAATACCTTCCCGAGCTGGCCGCTCGCGCACCCCTACCGGCGCGTCGCGCACAACGGCGAGATCAACACCGTCGGCGGTAACGAGAACTGGATGCGCGCCCGTGAGGCACTGCTCGATGTCTCCGCCTTCGGCGAGGACGCCGGCGAGAAGATCTTCCCGATCTGCACCGAGGGCGGCTCCGACACCGCGCGCTTCGACGAGGTGCTCGAGCTGCTGCACCTCGGCGGCCGCAGCCTGCCGCACGCCGTGCTGATGATGATCCCCGAGGCGTGGGAGCGGCACCAGGACATGGACCCGGCCCGCCGGGCGTTCTACGAGTACCACTCCTCGCTCATGGAGCCGTGGGACGGGCCGGCCTCGGTCTGCTTCACCGACGGCACCGTCATCGGCGCCGTCCTGGACCGCAACGGCCTGCGCCCGTCGCGGATCTGGGTGACTAAGGACGGCCTCGTCGTGCTCGGCTCCGAGGTGGGCGTGCTCGACATCGACCACTCCGAGGTGGTCTACAAGACCCGCCTGCAGCCGGGCCGCATGTTCCTCGTGGACACCGCGCAGGGTCGCATCGTCTCTGACGAGGAGATCAAGACCGACCTCGCGGCGGCCGAGCCCTACCAGCAGTGGCTCGACGAGGGCCTGTTGCGCCTGAAGGACCTGCCGGACCGACCGCACCCCGTCATGCCGCACGACCGGGTTACCCAGCGGCAGCAGATGTTCGGTTACACGACCGAGGAGCTGGACCTGCTGCTCACGCCGATGGCGAAGACCGGCGCCGAGGCGATCGGTTCCATGGGCACCGACACCCCTGTCGCCGTGCTCTCGCTGCGCCCGCGGCTGCTGTTCGACTACTTCCAGCAGCTCTTCGCGCAGGTGACCAACCCGCCGCTGGACGCCATCCGTGAGGAGATCGTCACCAGCCTTGGCGGCACCATCGGCGGTGAGGGTGACCTGCTGAACCCGGTGGCGGGCAGCTGCCGCCAGATTCACCTGGACCAGCCGATTCTCAACAACGACGAGCTGATCAAGCTGGTCAAGGTCAACGACGACGGCACCCTGCCCGAGTTCCGGTCCGTGGTGATCCCGGGCCTGTACCACGTGGCCGAGGGCGGCAAGGGTTTGCGCGAGGCGCTCGACACCGTGCGCACCCAGGTCTCCGAGGCCATCGAGGGCGGCGCGCGCCTGATCATCCTGTCGGACCGCAACTCCGACCGGCTGCTCGCGCCGATCCCCTCGCTGCTGCTGACTTCCGCCGTGCACCACCACCTGGTGCGCGAGCGCAGCCGCACCAAGGTCGGGCTCATCGTGGAGTCGGGCGACGCCCGCGAGGTGCACCACATGGCCGCGCTCATCGGCTGCGGCGCCGCTGCGGTCAACCCGTACATGGCCTTCGCGACCATCGAGGACATGCACCTCCGCGGCGAGCTCAACGGCACCTCGCTGGAGAAGCTCAACGCCAACTACGTCAAGGCGGCCGGCAAGGGCGTGCTCAAGGTGATGTCCAAGATGGGCATCTCCACCCTCGCCTCCTACACCGGCGCGCAGCTGTTCCAGGTGATCGGCATCGCGCAGGACGTCGTCGACGAGTTCTTCACCGGTCTGCAGAGCCAGCTCGACGGCATCGGTCTCGACGAGATCGCCGCCGACATCGCTGCACGGCACAAGCGCGCCATGAACGACCGGCCCGAGGAGCTCGCGCACCGCGAGCTCGAGGTGGGCGGCGAGTACCAGTGGCGCCGCGAGGGCGAGTACCACCTGTTCAACCCGGACACCGTCTTCAAGCTCCAGCACGCGACGCGCACCGGGCAGTACAAGGTGTTCAAGGAGTACACGAAGCTGGTCGACGACCAGAGCGAGCGGCTCGCCTCGCTGCGCGGCCTGTTCCGCTTCCAGAGTGATCGCCCGTCGATCTCCATCGACGAGGTGGAGCCCGCGAGCGAGATCGTCAAGCGCTTCTCGACCGGTGCCATGAGCTACGGCTCGATCTCGGCCGAGGCGCACGAGACGCTGGCCATCGCCATGAACCGCCTCGGCGGCCGCTCGAACTCCGGTGAGGGCGGCGAGGATCCGCGACGCTTCACGCCCGACGAGAACGGCGATTTCCGTCGCTCGGCGATCAAGCAGGTCGCCTCGGGCCGGTTCGGCGTGACCTCGCACTACCTGAGCAACTGCACCGACATCCAGATTAAGATGGCGCAAGGCGCGAAGCCCGGCGAGGGCGGCCAGCTGCCCCCGCACAAGGTGTACCCGTGGGTCGCCGAGGTCCGTGGTTCGACGCCGGGCGTCGGCCTGATCTCGCCCCCGCCGCACCACGACATCTACTCGATCGAGGACCTGGCGCAGCTAATCCACGACCTGAAGAACGCGAACCCGCAGGCGCGGATTCACGTGAAACTCGTCTCGGAGATCGGCGTGGGCACCGTCGCGGCGGGCGTCTCGAAGGCGCACGCCGACGTGGTGCTCATCTCGGGACACGACGGCGGCACCGGCGCCACCCCGCTGACCTCGGTCAAGCACGCGGGCGCGCCGTGGGAGATCGGTCTCGCCGAGACCCAGCAGACGCTGCTGCTCAACGGACTCCGCGACCGGATCGTCGTGCAGGTCGACGGTCAGCTCAAGACGGGCCGCGACGTCATCGTCGCCGCGCTGCTCGGCGGCGAGGAGTTCGGCTTCGCGACCGCCCCGCTGGTGGTCTCCGGCTGCATCATGATGCGCGTGTGCCACCTGGACACCTGCCCCGTGGGCGTAGCCACGCAGAACCCGGTGCTGCGCCGCCGGTTCACCGGCAAGCCGGAGTTCGTGGAGAACTTCTTCCTGTACATCGCCGAGGAGGTGCGCGAGCTGCTCGCCGAGCTGGGCTTCCGCACCCTGCAGGAGGCGGTCGGCCAGTCGCAGATCCTCGACACCACCGCGGCGCAGGCCCACTGGGGCGACGCCAAGGCCGGCAAGCTGGACCTCTCGCCGATCCTGGCGCAGGTCGACTCGCCGTTCATGAAGCAGGACCTGTTCTGCAGCCAGCCGCAGGACCACGGCCTTGAGAAGGCTCTGGACCAGCAGCTGATCTCGCAGGCGCGCGTCGCAGTGGAGACCGGCGCGCCGGTCACCATCGAGACGCCGATCTCCAACGTGAACCGCACCGTGGGCACGATGCTCGGCCACGAGGTGACCAAGGCGCACGGCGCCGACGGCCTCCCCGAGGACACCATCGACATCACCTTCAAGGGCAGCGCGGGCAACAGCTTCGGCGCCTTCGTGCCGAAGGGCATCACCCTGCGCCTCGAGGGTGACGCCAACGACTTCGTGGGCAAGGGCCTCTCCGGTGGCAAGATCGTGGTCCGCCCGGCGCGCAACGCCCCGGAGGAGTTCGTGGCCGCGGACAACATCATCGCGGGCAACGTGATCCTGTTCGGCGCCACCTCTGGTGAGGTCTACCTCAACGGCAAGGCGGGCGAGCGGTTCGCGGTGCGCAACTCCGGCGCCGTCGCGGTCGTCGAGGGCGTAGGCGACCACGGCTGCGAGTACATGACCGGCGGCCGCGTGGTGGTCCTGGGCGACACGGGACGCAACTTCGGCGCCGGTATGTCCGGCGGCGTGGCCTACGTCTACAACGCCGACGGACAGTTCGAGCGCGACCTCAACACCGAGCTGGTGGAGCTGGAGTCGCTCGACGAGGCCGATATCGACTTCGTCCACGGTGCCGTGACCAACCACTACCGCTACACCGATTCCGCCGTCGCGGAACGGATCCTGGCCAACTGGCCGCGAGAGCGCCAGCTCTTCGCCAAGGTGATGCCGCGCGACTACAAGCGCGTGCTCACCGCCATCAAGCGCGCCGAAATCGACGGCCGCAACATCGACGACGCAGTGATGGAGGCCGCTCGTGGCTGATCCGCAAGGCTTTCTGAAGAACAACTCGCGCGAGACCCCGGTTCGCCGGCCCGTCCCGCTCCGGCTCCTGGACTGGAACGAGGTCTACAAGCCCTTCGACGGGACCACCCTGCGCAAGCAGGCCTCCCGGTGCATGGACTGCGGTATTCCTTTCTGCCACAACGGCTGCCCGCTCGGGAACCTGATCCCCGAGTGGAACACACTGGCGTACAAGGACCGTTGGTACGACGGCATCGAGCGGCTGCACGCCACGAACAACTTCCCGGAGTTCACCGGGCGGTTGTGTCCCGCGCCGTGCGAGGCGTCGTGCGTGCTGGGCATCAACCAGGACCCCGTCACCATCAAGCAGGTCGAGGTCGAGCTCATCGACAAGGCCTTCGACGAGGGCTGGGTCTCGCCGCAGCACCCGACCCGGCTCACCGGTAAGAAGGTCGCCGTGGTCGGCTCGGGCCCGGCGGGCCTCGCCGCGGCGCAGCAGCTCACCCGCGGCGGCCACACCGTGACCGTCTTCGAGCGTGCCGATCGCATCGGCGGCCTGCTCCGCTACGGCATCCCCGAGTTCAAGATGGAGAAGCGGCACATCGACCGTCGCCTCGCCCAGATGAGCGCGGAGGGCACCGTCTTCAAGACCGGCGTCAACGTGGGCGTGGACGTGACCGTCGAGCAGCTCCGCGAGGACTTCGACGCGGTCGTGCTCGCCAACGGCGCCACCGTCTGGCGTGACCTGCCCATCCCCGGGCGCGAGCTGGACGGCATCCACCAGGCGATGGAGTTCCTGCCCTGGGCCAACCGCGCCGCGGTCGGCGACGACGTCCTCGACGAGAACGGCCTGCCGCCGCTGCACGCCAAGGACAAGAAGGTCGTCATCATCGGCGGCGGCGACACCGGCGCCGACTGCCTGGGCACCTCGCTGCGCCAGGGCGCGACCACCGTGCACCAGTTCGAGATCATGCCGGTCCCGCCGCGCGAGCGCGCCGAGTCGACCCCGTGGCCGACCTACCCGCTGATGTACCGCATCAGCTCGGCCCACGAGGAGGGCGGCGAGCGCGTCTTCTCCGTCAGCACTGAGGAGTTCGTGGGCGAGGACGGCAAGGTCACCGGTCTCAAGGCGTACGAGGTCAAGATGGAGGGCGGCCGGTTCGAGAAGGTCGAGGGCACCGACTTCACCCTCGAGGCCGACCTCGTGCTGCTGGCCATGGGCTTCGTCGGCCCGCAGCGCGACGACCTGCTGGACAAGCTGGGCGTCGAGTACAGCGAGCGGGGCAACGTCGCCCGTGGCGACGACTTCCAGTCGACGGTGCCGGGCGTCTTCGTCGCCGGCGACGCCGGCCGCGGCCAGTCGCTCATCGTGTGGGCCATCGCGGAGGGCCGCAGCGCCGCGGCCGCCGTCGACCGCTTCCTCATGGGCGACACCGCGCTGCCCGCGCCGATCGTGCCCACCGCCGCCCCGCAGCGGTAACGCACCGTCGAACCACGAAGGCCGGCTCCCGCACGGGAGCCGGCCTTCGGGTGTTCGAGGATTACTTGCCCTTGAGCAGGCCGCCCAGGATGCTGCCCAGGACGTTGCCCGCGGCGTTGCCGCCTGCCTGCTGGTTGCCGCCGCCGAGCATGTTGCCCAGGATGCTGCCGAGCACGTCGCCGCCGCTCTGCTGCGGGGCCGGGGCCTGCTCCTGCTGCGGAGCGGCCGCGCCGCCGCTGGTCAGCTTCTTCATGACGAAACTGATCACGATGGGCGCGAGGATCGGGAGCAGCTGCTTGACCAGGCCGTCGGTGACGCCGGAGGACAGCGGCGCGGCGGCCGCGGCGGCCACGTCGTCGGTCTTCTCGCCGAACAGGCTGGAGACGATCTGCTGGCCGTCGCCGCTGTCGGCGGCCTGCGCGAGATCGGCCGGGGCCTCGGTGGTGTCCTGCGCCTGGAGGCCGGCGAGCAGGGTCGGCACCGTCTGGTTGACGGCCTCCGAGGCGACGTCCTCCGAGACGCCGAGCTGGGCGGCGATATCCGCGAGCGGGATGGACTTGATCAGGTCGTCGAGATCGGACACGGTTCTCCTTGGAGGATGTGTGAGGACGCAAATTGCTGCACGAACACCCACAGCGTAGCCGCGCGGTGCGCGGGCGCTCGCCGGAACCCGCATGTGAGGAGTGACACGCTTCGGGGGTGAGCGCTGGACCCGGGCGCGCGGGAGGAATACAGTATCTGTAACCAACCGTTCCGCATCGAGATCGCACCGGAGACACCCGTGAAGCTGCACCGTCGCACCACCCTGCTGGGCTCGAAGGCGATCTCTCGGTTGCGGAGCCGTCGCCTCGCGCGCACGCTCGCCGAGGACGGCGAGCGCCTCGTCACCGCGTCGGACCTGCGGGTTCTGCGGGTCGGATAGTCGCGTCCAGGATCAGCGCCGCCGTCTGTGCGGGCTGATCGACCATGGCCTGATGGCCACTCGGCGCGATCACCGCGAACCGCGCGTGCAGCACGTCCGCCAGCTCCCGCTGCTGCTCCAGCCAGTGTGTCGCCCACGGGGTGCGCCGCCCGGCGAACGCCGCGGCCACCGTGCATGGGGCGCCTGCCGGGAGCGTCCTCCGCTCCCGCAGATCGGCGAGCTCGCGCGCCAGCACGGGGTACCGGCCGTTCTCCAGGAACGCCGCGCGGAAGTACGCCTCGGAGGAGAGGATCTCCGCGTACTCCGGCGGCGGCGGGCCGGCGCCCAGCATTCGATGCACCAGCGGACCGAACAGGTTCATCCGTACCGCGGCCGCCGCGTCGGCCGACCGCAGGAGCGCGGCGTCACGCAGCTCGCCAGGCACCACCCAGCGGGGAGAGGTCTCGACGCTGCCGTCGAGGAGAACCGAGCCGGCTGTGCGGTGCGGGTGTTCGCGGGCGAACGCCTCGACGTAGAAGCTCGCCATCGAATGCCCCACCATCACCGCCGCGTCGATGTCCAGCGCGTCCAGCAACGCGCACAACCGGGTGACCTCGGAGTCCAGGGTGGGGAGGGCACCGTCGGGCCAGGGATCGGAGAGGCCGTATCCGGGCCGGTCCAGCCGGACGACGGTGCGGCTCGCGGTCAGGAGCTCCGTGACCGCGTCCCAGTCGAACCAGTTCCCAGCCAGGCCGGAGTTCAGCACGACGGGCGGCTCGGTCGCCGGGGCGATCGGCTCGTCGACCACCACGTGGGTGCGGGTACCCGCCAGATCGAGCAGCACACCGGCGAGGGTAGTACGGTCGGGGAATTCCGGCCCGGGGAGGAAACATGAGGTACGGAACTGCGGTCGCGCTCGTCACGCTCCTGGCGGTCGCAGCGTGCGAGACGAAGCCGATCGCTGCCGCCCCCGCTCCGTCGAGCAACGCGGCGGCGCCGTCGTCGACGGCGCGCAGCTACCCGGGGCTCTTCAACGAGTACTCGGGGACATTCCGGCCCGACCACTCCGACCTGGGCGGTCGAAGCAATGCCGCGCTGGCCGCGCTGTTGCCCGGGGCGGCCGATTTCCCGGGCGGGGCGGCACCGTCGACCAGCGTGGCGGACGAGGACGGCGCGGGGCTCGGTCTGCACGGCCAGACCGACGGTGAGACCCGGCCCGCGCAATGCCTGTACACCCCTTTCGGCAAGTCCTTCTCCCGCAGCCCGGACGGGTCCGATTGGAATCTGTACTACGCAGCGTCCACCACCTCGCAGCGCGACGACGCCTCCATCACGGTCTCCATCGAACGCGAACGGGAGGGCGCCGATGTCTTCGCGCTCACCGCGGCGTGGATCGCGGGCTGTCGGACGTATCAGCGGGCGTTCCCCAGTTTCGCGGCGCCGTCGAACAGGAACCGCGGCGTGACCGACACCTTCGGTCCCGGTGCGATGGTCTTCGGTCTCCCGTCGTACGTCTACACCTCGGAATCTGTAGACCTCGCGGATGATTCGTCCGCGGAGCCCCCGATGTCGAAGCTCGTCAAGGAGCGCCGAATCCTGCTGGCGAGGGTGCGGTCGGTCGTGGTCGTGGTCGAGGGCGCCGGGGCCGCTGCTCCCGCGGCACTCGACCGGCTGCTCGCGGCGACGGTCGAGCGGGCGCGCGGTGCGGCATGATGGTCGCGTGAGTGAGGCGATCGATGTGACCATCTCCGACGATGTGATCCGGCTGGGGCAGTTTCTCAAGCTGGCGGGTCTCATCGACTCGGGGGCCGAGGCCAAGGCGGTGATCGCCGAGGGCGAGGTGGCGGTGAACGGCGAGGTCGACCTGCGTCGTGGCCGGCAGCTCGCGGTGGGTGATGTGGTGGAGGTTTTCGGGCGGTCCGCCCGCGTCGCGCGCTGAGCCGTCAGTCCTCGCGCGCGGCTGCGACCGTGACCCGAGTGAGCACCTGCAGCTGCGCCGGGTTGTACAGCTCCGTCAGCGCGGCGAGGATCACCCGCTGCGCGGAGCGTTGATCGTGCCCGCCCTCGTCGGACCAGACGCCCAGGTCAGGGAAGTCCTCGACCTGATGCAGGACGTCGGGGACGAGGCGCGCGACGAGGTCGGCGATCGTGGCCTCGTCCGCGTCGGCGCGGAGGTTGTCGAAGTCGTCGGCCGCGTCGGTCCGGCTGTACGCGGTGAGCATGCGCGCGTACTCCTCGGCCCGGGCCGGTCCGACGAGCTGTGCGAGGACGGCGCTGAACTTGCGGTCCGCGGGGGAGAGGTTCCGGGCCGTCGCCGCCGCGGACAGCTCGGGCGGCAGGTCCGACGGTGCCGTTGACGTGCGCAGCACACGCAGTTCCTCGCGGATCGCCTGCAGCCGTTCGATGTCGGCGTACAGCTTGGCGTCGAGCTCGGCGGCTGCGGCGTCGTCCACGCCGTCCGCGTCCATCGCGGCGATCTGCGCGAGGCTGAAGCCCAGCCTTGTCATGCGGCGGATCCAGACCAGCCGCACCAGGTGCTCGACGCCGTAGGTCTTGTAGCCGTTGGACCGTCGCGCCGGTTCGTCCAGCAGCCCGACGTCGTGGTAGTGCCGCACGGTACGCAGGCTGGTTCCCGCCAGCTCTGCGACCTCGCGCGTGCTCCACATGATTGTTACCGGAGGACGCTGCCGTCGCGGCGCTGGAGGAGGGTGGCTCCGGGGGCGAGGTGCGTCACCGGAGGACGATGCCGTCCTCATCGCTGAAAAGAATGTCGCCCGGGTTGAACGTCACGCCGCCGAAGGTGAGCGGGATGTCGCGCTGGCCCTCGGCGGTCTTCGTGGACTTGCGCGGGTTGGTGCCGAGCGCCTTGACGCCGATGTCCAGCGTGCCGATCACGGCGGCGTCGCGGACCGCGCCGTAGGCCACGATGCCGGCCCAGCCGTTGCCGCGGCCCAACTCGGCGATGAGGTCGCCGACCAGCGCGGTGTGCAGCGAGGGGATGCCGTTCTCGTCGGAGCCGTCGATGACCAGCACGCGGCCCTCGCCCGGCTCGCCCAGGATCGACTTGAGCAGCGCGTTGTCCTGGAAGCACTTCACCGTGACGACCTCGCCGGCGAACTGCTTGCGGCCGCCGAACTGCCGGAACTGCGTGTCGCAGCTGCGCACGTCGGGGCCGATCTCGTCGACCAGGTCCGCGGTGGGGGTGAACTGCACGTTGTTCATGGTCGCCAGAGTATCCGGCTGGGAGAATCGGCGGATTTCGAGGTGGCGATCGATATCTGCGGCGCCGCGCCAAGATCGGCTGATTCCACGACGCGCACGGGTCCGCGATGGCGGCCGGTGCGCACGATGTCGAGGATCTCGGCGTAGATCGCCGGCCAGTTGCCGATCACCTCCGAGTAGTCGATCCGCATCACTCGGTAATCGCCGCGCATCGCGGCGCGATCACGTCGGTTGTCCTCCAGGCGTCGCGGCCCAGTGTGGCGTGCGGTGCTGTCGCACTCGATGATGAGCCTGTCGCCGACCAAGAGGTCCACGCGCCCGATGCCAGGAATCTCCACCTGGCTGCGGACCGTGATCCGGGCGTACTGCAGGCGGAATCGGACCAGAGATTCCGTTCCGGAACCTGCGAGTGGGTCCACGAAGTCCAGCAGGCGGAGAACCTGCTGCGACCTGCTGTCGAAGATCTCGCGGAGATCGCCGGCGGTGTAGCGATCGCCCACGCGTCGGAGCGTCGAGTCGAGAACCGCGACGAATTCGTCGGCGTCCAGGCAGTGCGCGGCACACCGGAGCGCGTCGGGGAGGGGATCGACGGCGCGGATCGGCGAACTCATCGGATGTCCGGCGTCGCAGTCCTGGTGCGCGGCCGTACGGCGGTGGCGTGCCCGCCGCACATGCGTCTTGGTCCGGTGCGGCGGGACCCACACGCCGGGGTGCAGTCGCAGCGCCGAGACGCAGGTGAGGACCGCGCCGCTCTTGACCGCTGCCACGACGACCGCGTCGGCGTCGGGGAGTCGATACCACCCGGGCCGGATCGCCACGATGTCGCCGGTACGTCGCAGACGCTCGATCGCCGCCGCATCGACGCCCGCCGCCAGCGCGCGCCGGCGGGAGACGACACCGCCGTCAGGAGCGGCCAGCGCCTGCAGGATCTCGTTGGTGTGCATGGCTCGATCATCGGCGGACTGTGGCCGATGCCCGGGCCAACGGACGGGGATCTGTGGAGGAAAGAGGTTTCATAACCTCACCTGTGGAGAAGAGCCTCGGAGAATCAGCGGATTGCCAGCTCAGAATGCATATCTTCGGCCCCGACGTGGATTCGGCCGATTCTCCGACCGCCGCCGCAGACCTTCTATTGAGTGCGCATCAACAAGCGGGTAATCTGGCGTCATGCCAGCACCTACCCAGGCCACGTTCGACCGTCTTCGCGCCCTCTCGGCGATCGACCACCCGGAGCAGCGCGAGGCGCGCGACGTCCTCGAGGCGTTCTCCGGCGAGAAGGTCACCACGATCCCCGTGGGCACCGTGGAGGACGTGGAGAAGGCCTTCGAGCGGGCCCGCCTCGCGCAGAAGCAGTGGGCGGCGCGCAGCGCCAAGGACCGCGCGGCCGTGCTGCTGACGTTCGCGGACCTGGTGAACGATCACCGCGCCGAGCTCATGGACATGGTGCAGCTGGAGACCGGCAAGGCCCGTCAATACGCCCAGGAGGAGTCGCTGGACGTCGCGATGACGGCCCGCTGGTACGGCAAGAACGCGCCGAAGATCCTGGCGGAGAAGAGCACCGACGGCATGCTGCCGGTGTTCACCAAGACCCGGGTGCGCTACCAGCCGAAGGGCGTCGTCGGCGTGATCGCGCCGTGGAACTACCCCATCACGCTCGCCGTCTCCGACGGTGTCGCCGCGCTGGCCGCCGGCAACGCCGTCGTGCTCAAGCCCGATTCGCAGACCCCGTACTGCGCCCTGGCGGCCGTCGAGTTGCTGTACCGCGCCGGTCTGCCGCGCGACCTGTTCGCCGTGGTCCCCGGCCCCGGTGGCATTGTGGGCACCGCGATCGTCGAGCGCGCTGACTACCTCATGTTCACCGGCTCCTCCGCCACCGGCGCCACGCTCGCTGAGCAGTGCGGCAAGCGCCTCATCGGCTTCTCCGCCGAGCTGGGCGGCAAGAACCCGATGGTGGTCACCAAGGACGCCGACATCGCGCACACGGCCGATGGTGCCGCCCGCGCCGCGTTCTCGAACTCGGGGCAGCTGTGCATCTCGATCGAGCGGATCTACGTGGAGCGGGCGATCGCCGACGAGTTCGCCCGCGCCTTCGCCGAACGCACCGCCGCGCTCGCACTGGGCGCCGGTTACGACTTCGAGAACGAGATGGGCTCGCTCGCGTCGAAGTCGCAGATCGATACCGTCGCCGCGCACGTCGACGACGCCGTTGCCAAGGGCGCGACGGTGCTCGCCGGCGGCAAGGCCCGCCCCGACCTCGGCCCGTTCTTCTATGAGCCGACCGTCCTCAAGGACGTGCCGGAGGAGGCTGTCTGCTTCAAGTCGGAGACCTTCGGTCCGCTGGTCTCGATCTACCCCGTCGACTCCATCGACGAGGCCGTCGAAAAGGCCAACGACACCGAGTACGGCCTCAACGCCAGCGTTTTCGCGGGCACGACGAAGCAGGCGCAGGCGATCGCGGAGCGGATCAACGCCGGCACCGTCAACATCAACGAGGGCTACGCCGCCGCGTGGGGCTCCACCGCCGCGCCGATGGGCGGCATGGGCATCTCGGGCGTCGGCCGTCGCCACGGCACCGAGGGCCTGCTGAAGTACTGCGAGTCGAAGACCATCGCGGAGCAGCGGATCATCGGCATCGGGGGCATCAAGGGCGTGCCGCGCAACGTCTTCCTGAACGTCGTCCCGTCGGCGATCAAGGCGCTCAAGCTGATCGGCCGCTAGCCGGCGCATGGCGATGGCCCCCTCCGCGCGGAGAGGGCCATCGTCGTTTTCGAGTCCGCCGCGGCGGCGGCTACAGGCGCGGGCCTGACGCCCGCACGGCGGCGGTGACCGCGGTGGCGACCGCCTCTCCCTCCTCGGGGAAGGGGTGCAGCGCGGCGGCGCGGGGCACCTCGTCGACGCCGTTGATCCACGGTCGCGCGCTGCACAGCTCGTGGCCCTTCGACGGTGCCTCCATGTCGACGTACTCGGCGCGGGCGTTCACGGCGGCCCGCCGGACGGCTCCGTTGAGCCGCTCTGTGAGAATGCTGCGCATCCACGGGATCGAGGCGGAGCGGAAGGGCGCGATCGTGGTGCAGGTCCGGTCGCCGGCGAACACGGCGGGGTAGCCCACCACGAGGATCCGCGTCCGTGGCGAGCGCTCGCGGACGGCGCGGATGATGCGCTCGTTGGCCGCGGTGATCTTCGCCAGACGGGAGGTGACGGCACCGTCGGACAGGCGGGCCGGGCGGGTGCGCTGATCGGCGGTGCAGCGGACCGAGGCCGATCGCGGTGTCACCGCGCAGGATTCGATGATGCTCGAGTAGAGGTCGCCGTCGTTGCCGCCGAGGGAGACGGTGACGAGCTTCGTGGCGGGGGTGATCCCGTCGAGCTGCGGCGCGGCGTCGTAGTAGCCGGTCTTCGCGGAGCCGGCGTGCTGGCTCGCGAAGGCGTCCCGCGTCTTGGCGCCGCCGCAGGTGTTGTCCCGCAGCGCGTCCGGGGCGAGGCCCAGCGACGCGGCCACCAGCTTCGGGTAGTTGAGCGTGGACCGCCCGCACGCGCGCTCCTGCAGCGAGGCGCCGACGGTGGCGTCGGCGGGGAGGGAGGAGTAGGAATCGCCGAGCGCGACGTAGCTGGGGGCGGGGGCCGCGTGCGTCGGCGCGGCGCCGACCACGGCCGTCGTGGCGAGCACCGCCGCGCCGAGCAGGGACAGGGACGGGCGGGCGCGCATCGACATGCCGCCACTGTATTGCGCGCGGCCGCGGCCCGCAGCCCGTCGAAAACCGGTTGCGGCGACCCGGGCGTGCGACGCACCCTGGGGGCATGGAGGTCACGTTCGTCAAGCGCAGGAATGGGTACGACGTGCGGATCGTGCGCGATAAGGGCCCGGAGCTGGCGCCCCGCGGCGGCCCGGGCGGCCGGCCGCCGGTGCCGCACGACGCGGCGCACCTCATCGTCGAATCCGAGGCGGGCCTGCGCGGCGGGGTGTTCGGGCGGATCGCCGACGCGAACGGGCTCGACGGGCTGTTCTGGCCCGCCGACCCGGGAGAGCGCCGCAAGGCGTCCCGCCGCAAGCGGCAGCCGTCGACCGCGCAATCCGCGGACATGGCGCGCTCGGAGTACCTCGCCTCGCTGACCGCAGCGCTGTGGGAGGTGGAGCGCGGGCACCGGAAGCCGGAGCCCTTGTGGCCCGGTGCCCTCGAGGACGCGGACATCGACCCCGCCCTGTGCGAGCGGATCTTCGCCCGCTACGACGACGTCGCCCCGCGCTGGGCGGCGCTCCCCGACGGGGGCGAGCTCACACTGCGCTGGTGACTGCGCCCGGCCTCAGGCCGGGCGGGGGTCCACCGGACGACGGAGTTCCGCGCGCAGGGGCCGGTCCGCCAGCTTGATGACGAGCAGGGCCAGCGGGACGAGCACGAAGCCGATCACCGGCCCGACCAGGACCACGGTGTCGATCGGGTAGTGCAACGCGAGGTACAGGCCGGCCGACGATCCGGTGACCGCGGTGACGGCGCAGACCACGCTCATCCACCGGATCCGGCTGCGGAACCGTGGAGACTCATCCAGGCAGCGGTCCCACGCCGTCGGTTCCACCTTGAGCGCCTTGACGTACATCGGCCCGAGGATGCTCGCCACGAGCGGCCTGCGGGTGAACGCCGAGACGAGGAAGTACGCCGCCGCGAAGAAGCCGTCGATGGACTGTGCCGCAAGGGCGATCCGCGGCTCCCCGGTGACGAGCGACGGTATGAGGGCCACCGCGAGGATCGCGGTCGTGAACAACTCCAGCTGCCCGACCTGGCGCGTGACGAGCATCCGCCAGGTCACGATCACCAGCCCCGTGACGATGCCGAGCACGACGCCGGTCAGCTGCGAGAGGCCGCCCAGACGGGTGGCGCTGAAGTAGGCGATCACGGGGAGGAGCCCGCCCAGGATCGCCGGAGGTGGTCGCTTCACGGTCGCTCTCGTTCCGTCCCGGTGCTGCGGAAGACCTTCCACAGCGCGAAACCGCCGTCGCCGGTGCCGCGCAGGACGGCGAGTCGCGCCGCGTGGAAGCCGACGGTCAGCGGGAGCGCCGCCGTCAGCCATGCGGCTGTTCCGCGCCGTCCGTGGATCCAGAACGTGCGGGGCAGGTACGCGGCGTAGGTCGCGTAGCTGCCGACGCCGGTGTAGAAGCGGCGCGGCGAGACCTCCACCACGACGTCCCGGATCAGCGCGCACTCCCCGCCCGCGTCCTGAACACAGAGGGCGATGTCGACGTCCTCGAAGACGTCTCTGCGCATCGCGACGTGCGGCCGAATGCGGCGCCACGTCTCAGCGCGGAAGGCCATGCTCGGCCCGAAGCAGTAGCTCACCCGTTGCGCGCGTTTCTCGTTGCGCCCGAAAGGGTCGTTCCACTTGTTCAGGGCGGATTGGAATCGCCGGCCGGGGAGCCCGCGGAACTCCCCGAGGGTGGAGACGACGTCGAAGCCGCGGCCGTCGTCGGAGTCGAAGAACGTGCGCAGGCGCCGTGCCCATCCCGGAGCGACGACGGTGTCCGCGTCGATCCGGGCGATCACCGATGAGGTGGCGGCGTCGAGCCCCGCGTTGCGGGCCCACACCAGGCCCTGCCGGGTCTCGCGGATCAACTTCACGACGGGGTTCGCCGCGGCGGTGGCCTCCACCAGGGCGACGGTGCGGTCTGTCGAGTTGTTGTCGACCACGATGATCTCGTCGATCTCGGAGCCCTCGGCGAGAAGTCGCTCGAGGCATTCCTCGATGACCTCGTCCTCGTTGTAGGCGGGAACGACAACGGTCAATGTGCTCTCTGCCATGGCGAAACGCTACGTCCGCCTCTGGGCCGTCGCAGTGCGGCGACCGGTGAGACTACTCACAGGCCGCCGGCGCTGTGGCGTTTGAAACACAATCGGGACGGGACGGCGGACCGTCGGCGACGGTACCGGGACCTGAGCGGCCCATCGTGAGTGCATGGCTCATGTACTCACGAAATCAGCTGCCGCGCTGGTCGTCCTCGTCGCGGTGGCCGCGATGATCGCGGCGTGTTCGGAGACGCTCCCGGGGGTACCGGGCGGAGCGGAGACGGGCACCGTCGGGCAGCTGGGAGAGGCCGACGGGGTGGTGCTGGACCGGGTAGCGGTGGATGCGGTTGTGCCGGCGGTGACCAGGCTCGACCCGAAGTTGCGCAGGGCGATCCGGTCGGCGGCACGTGCAGCAGCCCAGGAGGGCGTCGCGATGCACCTCACGTCGGGGTGGCGGTCGAAGCGGTATCAACAGTACCTCTACGACGATGCCGTGCGGCGTGACGGCGCGGAGGAGGCTGCGCGCCTGGTCGCGACCCCGTCGACCTCCGAGCACGTGACGGGCGATGCGGTGGACGTGGGGCCGACGGAGGCCGCCTACTGGATGGACCGCTACTCGGAGCGGTTCGAGTTGTGCCGCACGTACGCGAACGAGGTGTGGCACTACGAGCTGCGGGCCGGGCGGGCGTGCCCGGAGATGGTGTCGGACGCCTCGGCGCGGCAGCGATGAGTGGATGACCGGTCAGTCGGCCTCGAGGAGCAGGGTCTGGGCGTGGACGGGTGCGGAATGGGGCCGGATGATGCGAACGCGGCCGACCGGCTGATGGGTGAGATGGACGCCGGGCGCCAGGCTGCCTTCCTGGCGGTCGCCGGAGAACAGCACCATGGTGGCGTTGTGCTCGCGGATTCCGCCGACGACGCTGTCGTACAGCGCGCGGCTGATGCCCGCTGACCGGCGGGCGACCACCAGATGCAGTCCGATGTCGGCGGCGTAGGGAAGGTACGGGATCAGCGGGGCCAGCGGATTGTTCGAGGCGCCGGATGCGAGCAGGTCGTAGTCGTCCACGATGAGGTAGATGTGCGGTCCCGTGAACGGTGCCGCCTGCTGTTGCAGGTCCTCCGGCGGGAGTCGCCGTTGCAGTTCTTCTGCGATGCCCGCCGCAAGGGCTCCGGCCGCGGGCGGCGAGCCCGCGTATCCGCCCAGATAGTCGTCCGCGACGAAGCCCTGCAGTGTTCGCCGGGGATCGAAGAGGCCGATGACCAGTTGCTCGTCGGTGTGGGTCGAGACGAGCTCCTCGACGATCACGCGGAGGAGATTCGTTTTCCCTGAACGGGATTCGCCGATGACGAGCAGATGCTGATCGGTCGTCGTCGGATCGAGGACGAGCGGGGCGAGGTCGGTCTCGTTGATGCCGACGAGGAGCGGCTCGCGTTCGGGGAAGCCGGAGCGGAAGCCTCGATAGGCGAGCGCGTCGGGGAGGGTGGGAACCGGCGGCATGGCCTGCCCGGCGGCACGTTGCCGCGCCACGTTAACGACCTCGTCGAAGCCCGAGTCGGAGGAGAGGCGGGGTAGGGCGATCTGAGCCTGCGCGCCCAGGGGTTCCGTCGTGATGACACGGCCGGGTTGATCGGCGCGGATCAGCGCGTTCTGTGCGCGGCCGATCGTCGAATCGAGTGGATCGTTGAGGCGATGCTCGATCTTGGTGCCGATCACTGCCTGCATCGACATCCGGAGGTCGGCCCATCGTCCACCGACGATGACGACATGGATACCGAGCGCGAGACCACGGTTGCCGATGTCCTGGACGACGTCGACGAGGTCCTCGTGGTTCTCCTTGAAGGACGCCCAGCCGTCGATCGCCAAGACGATGTCGGCCGTCACGATCTCGGGGAACTGCTCGCCACTCGCGATGCGCGCCCGGAGGTCGGCGATACCCTGGATTCGTCGCGACGCGAAGAACTGTTCGCGGGAATCCAGACTGCCGTGCAGATCCGCCACGATCCGGCGCGCGAGGTCGCCGTCGTAGCGCGTCGCGACACTTCCGGTGTTGGGCAGACGCTCGAGGTCCGCGAGCGCCGTTCCGTTCGCGTCGATGACGTGGAATCCGAGTGTCGCCGGCGGGTGGCTGATCGCGCCGGCGACGACGATGGACCGCAGCGTGGTCGTCTTGCCGGTCTGCGGGGCGCCCGAGATGTAGACGTTGCCCGACGTTCCCCGGAAGTCGACGGTGAGTGGCGACTGACGTTGCCGTTTGGGCTCGTCGGCGAGACCGATCGCGACTGCGAGGCCGTCCACGGAGTGGTTCGAGCCTGCGCTGACCTGGTCGAGGGGTAGGGCTGGCGGGAGCGGGGGCAGCCAGATGCGGCGGGACTGGAGGGCGGGCGCATCGAGGGCGTCGAGGATGACGTCGAGGGTCGTCGTGTCGGTCGGGGCGAGCGTGGGTGCTGCGGACGCATGGCGGCCGTGACCCTCCGCGGCTGGCGAGAACTCGAAGCGGGACACCTCCGGCGCGGCTTCGCTCTGCACACGCTCGACGCTGGGCCGGTACGGGCCGGAGACGAACGCGGCCTTGAACCTCGTGAAGACGTCGGGGTCGACCTTGAGAATCGCCGAACCCGGCACGGCGGGAAGGGTATGCGCGTCCGACACGCCGAGTGCTGTCCGGGACTCCTGTGCCGTGAACGTCCGCAGTCCGATCCGGTACGAGAGATGCGACTCGAGACCGCGGAGCCGGCCCTCCTCGAGACGCTGAGTGGACAGGAGGAGGTGGACGCCGATCGAGCGGCCGATCCGCCCGATCTGTACGAAGAGATCGATGAAGTCGGGCTTGGCCGAGAGGATCTCACCGAACTCGTCGATGACAACGAACAGCGCGGGGAGAGGTGGCAGCTGCTCCGCAGTGGGATCGGCGAGGCGGATCCGCCGCAGGCGTTGGTATTCGGTGACGTTCGGCAGGTTGCCGGCATCGGCGAGGACGCGCTGACGTCGCTGGAGCTCACCGAGAAGGGCGTCGTGCAGGCGATCGACCAACCCGAGATCGTCGGCGAGGTTGTCGACCGAGGCGCTGGTGTGGGGAAGGCGCTCGAAGCCGGCGAACGCGGCCCCGCCCTTGTAGTCGACGAGGACGAACGACAGGAGATCCGGCGGGTGCGCTATGGCCATGGAGGTGAGGAGCGTTCGAAGGAGTTCGGATTTGCCGGATCCCGTGGCGCCGACGCAGAGGCCGTGCGGCCCCATCCCGTTCTGACCGGATTCTTTGATGTCGAGGCGGACCGGCGCGCCGGCTGCATCCGCGCCGATCGGAACGTTGAGGTGATCGCCGAGCGACCTCGGCGTGCTCCACAGTGCTGCCGGGTCGAGATCTGCGGGATCACTGATGTCGTGCAGGGACGGAAGATCGAAGGTGGCTTCGAGGGCACTCGACGGGATCGGATCCGCGACGAGGCGCAGGGGTGCGAGTCGCCTGGCGCAGACGGTGGCCAGCTCGAGGGTCCAGGCATCGACGGTCCCGCGGTCCGTCCCCAGGATGAGACGCTTCACCCATCCCGGTCCGCTGTCGAGGTCGATCCCATTGATCGATGCCGCGGAGATCCTGCCGTCGTCGCCGTCGTATGCCGATCGCGAGCTCCGCACGGCGGTGGCGGACTCCGTGGTGTCCGCATCACCGTCGGCATCCGAGTCGTCGCCGCCGAGAAGCCTGGTCAGGACGCCCGTCAGGTCGGTCACATCCACCTCGCCCGACGGGGAGACGCGAACGCGGGTGTCGACGTGTCCCGGCTCATCGACGCGGCGCAGTGTCTCGGTCACGAAGCAGATCCCGAGCTGCTCGGGAGAGACTCCCGGAGGGAGCAGGTCGGCCGGATCGGTACCCGCCCCCAGGCCACTGCCGATGCGGGCGGCTTCGGTCATGATGACGACGAGGGTCGGGCCGTCCCACGCGGACTCCGAACGCGACCGGTGGCCCCGGTCGCTGAGAGCAGTGATGCGCGCGGAGATGAGTTCGACGAGCCGCGTCCGCATCTCGGCCGGATCGGTGGTGACGCGGCGGGCGGGGAAGGGACCGTCGAAGCGCCCCGGGTCGGCCGCGTGCGGAAGCCATTTCATCCAGTCGAATCGGCCTGCCCCGGTGACGGGGTCGGGCGGTGTGCCGATGTCATCGGGCGTGGCGCACAGCATGATCTGAAGATCGGCCGGAGCATGAAGAGCGGCAGCGCCGAGCACCAGGGCCGTGATCGTCCGTCCGGTCTCATGCCCCTCGCCCAGCACCGAGACCGTGCCGCGCAGCAGGACGGCGACCGGTACTCCGATGACCGACTCCGCGCGTTGCAGGAGCCTGTCGGCATGCGCCGCCGCGACCGGATCGGGTGGCGCGGCGGAGCCGGAAGGGCCGGGAAGGGTGACGGAACGCGCTATCGGGCCGATGCCCTCACCGATGCGGACCACGAGGAAGTCGATGTCGCCGCGGCGTCGTTCGAACAGGCGGAGACGGTTGACCGCGATCTGCGGTAGGGCTTCGGGCGCGGGGTGGCGCCATGCCATCGCGGCACGGTAGTCGAGGATGTCCTGGTCGATACCCACACGGAGTCGCCCGATGTAGTCGACGTACCCGAGGCGGGCCTCACGCGCTTCTCGGCGGCTGCCCGTGCGGGCGAAGATCACGCTGGCGATCGCGGCGAGCACCATGGAGGCGATGATCGCGACGCCGGCGAGCATCCGGATCGGGTTGTTGCCGGAGAACAGCATCGCCCCGGCGCCGATCGCCGCGCCGAGCGGGAGCACCGCGCGCACGACGGTCGATATTCCGCCCGCGCCACGAGCAGTGGCGGGGACGGCAGGGATGTCGAGGGGGGCGACGTTCAGCTCGGGACCACGCCCGCGGGCGGGCCGGCGGAAAATGGTGACCGACATGGAGGTTCGATTCTGCCGCGGGTGGCGCTTCAGTCGGTGAACGACTTGGCTTGGAAGTTGACGGCCTCGATGAACTTAGGATCGGGGTTGTACGAGGCGACGGCCTTCTGCCAGCCCTCGGGTGTCGACATGTCGGCGCCGGCGCCGCAGAGCAGGCGCCCGAGGGTCAGGGCGGCATCGTCGAGATTGTCGGGATTCGGTGGCGTGCTCGTGTCGGAGCTCGCGGTGATGGCCCACTGCTCCCACACGGTGGGGGCGAACAGAAGTGGGCCCATGAGAAGGTCCGCGGAAGCGTCGCCGTCGTAGAATCCGCCGTCCGTGTCCTTCGCCGTCGGCTTCTGCGCTTCGCGGAAGGACGGTTGGACGACGGCGTCGTCCCCGAGACGGTGACTCCGGGAAGTCCCGTGATCGGAGGTGATGCGCCCGATGGCCGCCAGTGTGGCCCAGCCGAGTTGGCAGCGCGGTGCGTTCTTCCCCATCACCAGGGCGGCCCAGGAGTAGGACTCCAGCGCCGTCGTCGGGGTGAGATAGGGGCCACTGTGAATGGCCGCCCATTTAGCCATTGCTGCCGCCGCTCGCGGTGCAGACGGGGTGCTGGAGGCCGAGGAGGCGGGCACGTCGGGTGTTCGCGTCAGGCGCGCTGAACATCCGGAAAGCAGGACGATCACGGTAACGGCGATCGCGGCGCCGCGGACGATAGCGAAACGGCGTTGGAACGAACGCCGGTGTGGCGCGCGGGCTGTCGATTTCGTCACGGAGTGGCCTCTCGGGGTCGTGCACGCGATACCGTTGCGGAATGCAGGTCGACGATCAGGTAGCGGGATCCGCGCGTCAGCAGGCGCAGCGGGTGCACTGGGAACGGTCGGAACGACAGAGGATTCTGCAGGCGCATTCGCTCCGTACGAAATTGACCACCGCTGCGGTCCTGAACGGAAAGCTCCCCCCGCGGTCGACGGCATCGGTCGTGATGCTCGTGCTGTGGTCCGTCGCGATCGCGGCGATCGCCGCGGCGGCGGTGCTGGCGGGAGTGTGGATCGCCGGCTGGATGGGTACGAAGTCACCATCAGCGCCCCAGGTCGGTACCAAGTATGTACTGGTAAATGCCCTGAGCCCAGAACAACATGGGAATCAGCCCCAGTAGGACGAGCGCATCGATGACGTTCCAGAGCTGGGCCAGGCGTGCGCCGGTGACGGTGGGGAGCTCGAAATAGCCGAGGAACAGGATGATCACGCCGAGGAGTAGGGCGATGACCATGGTCGCGGCCGCGGTGATGAACGGAGCCGACTCCCCGATGCGCTGACCGATCAGTGCGACGGGCACGATGAACGCACTCGTCACTGCGACGCCGATGATCGGCGCGACGTGCCGGACCTCTGAGAAGCTTCGACTTCGTAGGAGGAAGGCCAGCCCGATGTAGGCGCCGAACGCCGCCTGCTCCCAAACGCCGGTGATCGCCAGTACGAGAACGGCTCCCACGGCGCTCGCGCAGCATGCCCACACGATCCCGTCGAGGAGGTCAGTGGCGACGACTGCCCGCCGTACGATCTCGGGGCGACCGGGGCGGTCACGCCCGGCCTCATACGAGGCGGCGGGAGACTCCTCTTCGGTGCGGGCCACGACGCCGCCCAGTCCCGACCACGCCACCGAGAGCCGTCCCGCGCAGGCGAGGCCGATGATGAGGACCGGAGAGATCCATGCCGCGAGCGCGGTCGCGTTGACTCCCAAGCGGATCGCGATCACGGCGGCGATTGCGAATCCGCCGGCGATCGACGACGAAGCGACGATCGCCCACCGGGCCGGTGACAGGACGAAGGTCGTGATGGCGATTCCGCACAGGCCGCCGCCGACGGTGGCGAGGGCTACCTGTGGCCACGGGGACGCGTGGAACACCGCCGCCGACGCGGCGGCGAAGCAGATCGGAGTGATCCAGACGAGGTGACGGGCCGGCTCCGGAGCTGCGTAGGTGGCGAGGATGAATGCGCCCATCGCAGCGGCGCACGCGCCGGCGACGAGGCCCCCCGTGACGGCGAAGGCCACGGCCGCGACGACGACCAGCATTCCCGCGTAGCCCACGACGACGGAATGCCGGGCGCTGCCGGTCCACATCCGACGGTCGTCCTCGACGTAGTCGGCGACCACGTCGATCGCGGAGAAGATCTCCGGTGCGGCGATCTCGCTCGCGGCGGGCACGATGTAGAGCATGTCCCCGTCGACGACGGCGTAGTCGCTGAGCTTCCCGTGCGCGGCGAGGGGACCGGCCGCCACCGATGCGAACTGCCATCCGGTCTCGTCGGACGGATCGAGACCGAGAACGGCGGCGACCTGGTCGACGACCTCGGCGACAGGGCGTCCGAGCGGCGCGGTCACGTCGGCGGCGTTCTCCTCGGGGCCGACGACGGTGACCCGGACGAACTCAGCCACGGAACGTTCCCGACCCGGTGGACGCGAGGTGTGCGCCGTTGGACGCGTGTCCGGTCACGCCTGCACGCGGTTGAACAGCGCCTTGCCGGCGATGTCCGACGCCGACGCTCGCGCGGCGATACCGTCGGCGGCGCGGCCGAACTCAGCGATGTTCGCGATCAGCTGTTGGGTGAAGACCCCGCCGACCTCGGCATGACCGGCCATGGCTGCGTTGACCGCCGCACCTGCTTCCGACCCTGCGCCGGCGACGGAGGGGCGTGCCGGGGCCGACAGCGACGCGGATACCACCCGCAGGCTGCTGCTCGCGTCGAGCAGGTCGTCGAGTGGGAACTGGGAGAACGAGGAGGTCATCGGATTCGGCCCTTCCGGTCGGATGGAGTCATGCGCAGCAGGATCGGTCAGGAACCGGACCGCGCCGTCGCGGTGGACGACGAGGGTGCGGGCTTGCCGGTGTTGGGAGGTAGTTGGCTGGTCGGCCCGGTGGGCGCCCCTTGCGCCGGCCCGGGAGGGAGGAAGGGCGCGTTCGGGAGCGGACTCTGGCCCACATCCGGGACCGGGATCGACGGGACCTGCGCTCCACCGGGGAGGGTGACGGGGGCCAACTGCGCCGGTGGCTTGGGATTCTGCTTGGTGACGTTCGTGTGCATCAGGTACGTGTTGTACGAATTGAACTGAGACACGACGAAGTACAGATCGTTGCCCGAGGAACCGGGGAGGACTCGCGGTGCGTAGAGGCTGGGATAGTCGGTGCCCGAGGCGATGATCTCGGGATCCGACCACGGGCCGAGCGCCGACGCGGACTGGCGCATCACGATGGCATTGCGCACCATGTCCGTATTGACCATCACGAACCGCTGAACGCCGGGATGATAAGCGACGTTGAAGTCGCCGAGCGCACCCCAGGCGAGGGGGGACGGGGCGGTCTTCTCCGCGGCGGAGAACTGTCCGCCGTTCCACACCTGGTACTTGGACGAGTCGAGGACGTCCTTGGTCTTGGTCTTCGACACGAAGACGCCGCCGATGCGGCCGGGCGGGCTCCCGTACAGGTAGACCTCGTCGCCGACGACGACGGCGGAGGTCATCTGGAATGCGGTGTTCCGCTCCGAGTTGCGCCAGACGGCCTTCGGGGCCTTGAACCATGTGGAGCCACCGTCGTCCGAGTAGGCGATGCCCGAGTAGTTCGATACCCACTGCCCGGAGGAGGGGCCCCAGTTGCGAATGGAGGTGTAGGTCAGGAAGGTGCGGTCACCGATCGCGAAACCGGAGGTCGGAATGACGGTCTCCTCGGCGCCCTTCGCCTTCGCGCTCTGGAGAATCTCCTTGGCGTGGCCCGCGCGGTCCGAGATGAACGACGTGATCTTCATGCCCGCCGAGGGATTGGAGACGTCGGCGACCGCGAGCGAATTGGACCTCCAGTCGAATCCGGTCGGCCCCGTGGTCCCGGTCCAACCGACGCCGGGGCTCTGCTGCCCGGTGCCGCCGCCGGAACCCTCCGAGGAGTTGCCCGAGCCGCTGCTACCGGAACCGGAACCGGAACCCTGCTGGCCGCCGGCGCGGATGTTGATCAACGGGATGTCGGGCACGGGGATCTTGACCGCGGAGGGAATGATCGGCACGTTCAATCCGCTACCGTCAACCAGCGGCGGAGTCGTGGCCTGCTCCCCGGTCGCGCGCGGGCCGCCGAAGGTATCGCCGAACGCGACGAGGGTTCGTCCCCGCGAGTCCGCGAACGGCACGGCCCAGGCCGCGCCGGCGACGCCCCAGTTCTTATCGGTGTGAGAATACGACTGGGCGCCAGTGATCTTCGAGACGAAGGCGTTCGTTACCGATCGACCCTGCGGGAGGGCGGGCTGTCCGGCCCCGGGAGGTTCGGCGGCCGGTGCGGCCGGCTTCGCGGGTCCACCCGGCCCGCCGGGACCGTTCGGTGCGGCTGCGACGACGGGGAGCCCCGGAACCCCGGGAGCGGGGGGCACGGCGTAGGGAAATGAACCCTGGGCACTGACCTGAGAGGGCTGCGCGCCCGCTGCCACCGTCTGAGAGGGTGCTGAGGAGGTCGAGCACGCTGCGACGGTGCACACCGCCATGGACCCGACCGCAGCGGCACGCACTCGCGAGAGGAGCACGGACGTACCCCGAGATCGGTTGTGACGTACTGCATGTTTCGCCACGGCGTGCTCCCCGCTGGTTCTGGGTCCGCTGGAGTGCCGCCCCAGCAAACCTGAGATTTTCATATGGATCGCGGCGACCTTATCGCGCGGAATCAGCTCTCGCTAGTTGATGTGACGAAGCGTACGTCCGTTGCGGTATCTCTTGCGGACGCACTTAACCGGCTATAAGGTTCTGCCCAAATCCAACCCCCGTCGCTCCTGCTGCCGGGGGACTCTCCTGGAGGGGCACGACAGGCTTATGGGTACTCGTTTCTCAGTTGCCAATCATGCGGTGACTA
>NZ_JANUCJ010000002.1 GCF_024807615.1 Tsukamurella ocularis
CCGAACCCGGAAGCTAAGCCCTCCAGCGCCGATGGTACTGCACTCGCGAGGGTGTGGGAGAGTAGGACACCGCCGGACTAAAATTAGATACAGGATGAAGGCCCTTGGGGATCGTGTCGAACACTTCGCAGTGTTCCACCTCCCCAGGGGCCTTCGTCATGTCCAAGTACAGTAATAGCGTGGGTCGCCTCAGAGGCGACGGGAAGCGGGTGCAACGTGGCGGCTGAGTCGAACGGCGACCGCCGGCAGCGTGCGGGGTTCACCAATCCCGCCGACCGGACCGACCGCAGCAGCGGCGGAGATTCGTCACGTGGCGCGAGCCGAGGGGCCGATCGTGGCGCCGGGCGCTCCGACGACCGGCGCGGTGGTGGCGAGCGCTCCGGCGGCGGCCAGCGCGGCGGCTACCAGGGACGATCCGGTGGCGAACGGCGCTCCGAGGGCGGCCGCGGCGAGCGTCGCGACTTCGGCGGCAATCGTGGCGGTGACTCCCGCGGTGGAGACCGTCGGGACAGCCGCGGTGGTGACTTCCGCGGTGGAGATTCCCGCGGCGGCGACCGCCGGGACAGCCGTGGTGGTGACTTCCGCGGTGGAGATTCCCGCGGCGGTGACCGTCGCGACAGCCGCGGTGGGGATTCCCGGGGCGGCGATCGGCGTGAGTTCGGTGGCCGCCCGTCGGCTGATCGCCGGTCCTCGGGCCGGGGCGATCGCCGCGACTTCGGCGGCAGGCCGTCCGGCGACCGTCGTACCGGTGGGGGCTCCGCGGACCGTCGGGGCTCAGGTCCCGGCGGCGACCGCCGTGGCGGCAGCGGCGATCGCCGCTCCGGCGGGGGCTCCTACGGTTCCCGCAACGGATCCGGCTCGCGTCCCGCGGGCCAGGGCGGACGTTCCGGCGGCTTCCAGCGCGACGAGCGCTCGGACCGCCCGCGGACCCGGGCCGGCGAACCGTCGATCCCGAAGGACGTCGATCCCAAGGAGCTCGATCCGGCGATCCGGCGTGACCTGCTGAGCCTCGACAAGAACAATGCCGAGCTCGTCTCCTCGCACCTCGTGCTTGCGGGACGCCTGCTCGACTCCGACCCGGTTGCGGCGCTGGCGCACGCCCGGGCCGCCCGCGAACGCGCCGGGCGCATCGCCGCCGTACGCGAGGCGTGCGGTATCGCCGCCTACATGAACGGCGAATGGTCCGAGGCCCTCAGCGAGCTGCGAGCTGCCAAGCGGATGGGCGGCACCGTCAATCTGCTCCCCATGATCGCCGACAGTGAGCGTGGCCTCGGCCGGCCCGAGAAGGCCATCGAGACCGCCCGCGGCGACGAGGCCGCTCAGCTCATCGGGGACGACCGCACCGAGCTGCGCATGGTCGAGGCCGGCGCTCGCATGGACCTGGGGGAGTACGACAAGGCCGTTGTGACGCTGCAGGCCGAGGACCTCGACCCCGCGCGCCGCGGCTTCCACGCCGCCCGCCTGTTCTACGTCTACGCCGACGCGCTCCTCGGGGCGGAGCGTCGCGACGACGCGCTGACCTGGTTCCTCAATGCGGCGGCCGCGGACGAGGACGAGGTCACGGACGCCGAAGAGCGCGTCGCCGAGCTGTCCGCGGACGACTCCGCCGAATGACGGCCCCGCTGGCGGCGGCGTACGACCGGCTGCTGGTCGATCTCGACGGGACCGCCTACGCGGGCGCCGTTGCGATACCCGGCGCCGCCGAGGCCCTCGACGGTTTCCCCGTCACCTACGTGACGAACAACGCCAGCCGCGGACCCGGCGACGTTGCGCAACACCTTCGCGACCTCGGCTTCGCGGCGCCCGACGACACCGTCGTCACCAGCGCCCAGGCCGGCGCCGGGCTGCTCGCGTCCCTCGTGCCTGCCGGCACGCCGGTCCTCGTGGTCGGCGCCCCCGCGCTGCGTGCCGAGGTCGAGGCCCGTGGCCTCACCCTGGTGGAGAAGGCCGAGGACGCCCGCGCCGTCATTCAGGGGCACAGCCCCGAGACCGGCTGGGCGCGACTGTCCGAGGCCGCGCTCGCGATCCGCGCCGGCGCCGTCTGGGTCGCCACCAACACCGATGCGACGCTCCCCACCGAGCGCGGGTTCGTCGTCGGCAACGGCTCGATGGTCGCCGCCGTGCGTAACGCCACTGAGCAGGAGCCCCAGGTCGCGGGTAAGCCCTACACTCCGATCTTCGTCGACGCGATGCGCGCGGCCGGGGCCACCACAGCCCTTGTCGTGGGGGACCGCCTCGACACCGACATCGAGGGCGGCAATGCCTTCGGCGCCGACACCTATCTCGTGCTCACCGGCGTCAACGACGTGCAGGACGTGGTCGCCGCGCCGGATCTGCACCAGCCGACGTACGTCGCCGAAACGCTCGCGGGCCTGCGCCTGCCGGGCGAGGCGACGCTGCCCGGACCGCGAGACGGGTGGACCGTCACCGTCGACGGCGATGACCTGACCGTGACCGGCGCCCCCGGCGCGGACCCCGCCGACGCGAAATACGCGGCCATCGCCGCCGCCCGCGAACTCTCCGAGGAGCGCCGGTCGGGCCTGAAGCTGACCATCCGATAGCGTGGACACCGTGGAGCCAGCAGTGTTTCGATCCGGCGATCCGGCCGACGTGCGCACGGCCGTCGAGGACCTGATGCACCGCGTCGACGAGCTCGAGGCCGCGCCCGTCGTCGACCCCGGCGCGGTGGCCGGCGTCGGCGAGCTCGCGACTCTCGGCCGGCAGGCGGCCCTGTTCGAGCAGGCGCACCAATTGCTGGTCGGCGCCCTCGACTCCGTGGATCGCGCCTGATGGCTCGGAGGGTACGGCTCGACGCCGAGCTGGTCCGCCGCGGTATGGCCCGATCCCGCGACCATGCTCGCGAGCTGATCGAGGCGGGCCGGGTCACAGTCAACAAGCAGGTCGCGCGCAAGGCCGCGAACCAGATCGACCCCGCCGATCCCGTGCACGTCACCGCCGTCGCCGGCGAGATCGAATGGGCCTCTCGTGGCGCGCACAAGCTGATCGGGGCGCTCGACGCCTTCCCGGACGTCGCGGTCGGAGGCCGACGGTGCCTCGACGCCGGCGCGTCGACAGGCGGCTTCACCGATGTGCTGCTGCACCGCGGCGCCGAGCGTGTGTACGCCGTCGACGTGGGCTACGGGGAACTCATCTGGCGGCTCCGCGACGACGACCGCGTGACGGTCCTCGACCGCACGAACGTTCGCTTCCTCGAGCCGGATGCCCTCGACGGCGCTGTCGACCTCGTCGTCGGCGACCTGTCGTTCATCTCGCTGGGCCTCGTGCTGCCGGCGCTCGCGCTCTGCGCGGCGCCCGGTGCGGATCTGCTGCCCATGGTCAAACCCCAGTTCGAGGTCGGGAAGGACCGCCTCGGTTCCGGTGGCGTGGTCCGGGAGCCCGAACTGCGCGCGAGCGCCGTGCGCGGCGTCGCCGAGGCTGCGGCCTCGGCGGGCCTGACGACCCGCGGCGTCACCTTCAGCCCGCTGCCCGGCCCGTCGGGCAACGTCGAGTACTTCCTGTGGCTGCGCAGGGAATCCGACGGGGACGGCCCCGTCGCGCTCCCCGACGAGGTGGACGACATGATCGACACGGCAGTGACGGAGGGACCGCAGTGACCGCACCGCACGACCGCACCTTCCTGGTGGTGGTCCACACGCTCCGTAGCGACGTTGACCGCACCGTCGAGGACATCCGTCGCCGGCTCGACGAGGCCGGCGTGCGGATGAAGCTCCAGAGCGACGTCCGCGAGGCGCCCGACGACGCCGCGGTCGGCTGCGAGGTCGTCGTCGTGCTCGGCGGCGACGGCGGCTTCCTCCGCGGCGCCGAACTCGCTCGCCGCGCCGACGTCCCCATCATCGGCATCAATCTCGGGCACGTCGGCTTCCTCGCCGAGTCCGAGGTCGACACGGTGCCCGATACCATCGACGACCTCGTGCACCGCCGGTACGCCGTGCACCCGCGGATGACGCTGGATGTCGAGATCCATGACGGCGACGGCCTGGTCTCCCAGGGCTGGGCACTCAACGAGGTCTCCGTCGAGAACCGCTCCCGCCAGGGTCTTCTGGAGCTGGTCACCGAGGTCGACGGCCGCCCAGTCTCCCGCTTCGCCTGCGACGGACTGCTCGTCGCGACGCCCACCGGCTCCACCGCGTACGCCTTCTCGGCGGGCGGGCCCGTCATGTGGCCCGACCTCGAGGCCCTGCTCATCGTGCCCAGCAACGCCCACGCCCTGTTCGCGCGCCCCATGGTCACCAGTCCGCGGTCGGTGATCGCGATCGAGGTCGAGGGCAGCCGGCACGAGGCGATCGCCTTCTGCGACGGGCGTCGCACCCTCGAGGTGCCCGAGCGCGGGCGCATCGAGATCCGGCGCGGTGAGGAGCCGGTGCGGTTCATCAAGCTGGGCGCCGGTCCCTTCACGGACCGCCTGGTAACGAAGTTCCAGCTGCCCATCAGCGGCTGGCGTGGCCGCCGCGACGGCGACGGCGTCGCGGACATCAGCACGGGAATCGGGGGATAACAACGTGCTCGAAGAGATCCGCATCTCGTCGCTCGGCGTCATCGAGCAGGCCGCGGCGGAGTTCGCGCCCGGCCTCACGGTGCTCACCGGCGAGACCGGCGCGGGCAAGACGATGGTCGTCACGAGCCTGCACCTGCTCGCGGGCGCGCGTGCCGATCCGGGCCGCATCCGAGCCGGGGCCGACAAGGCCGTGGTCGAGGGCCGGTTCTCGCTCGCGGGCGCCAGCTCCGCGGACCTGGTCCGCGCGACCGTCGACGACGCCGGCGGCGAGCTCGATGACGATGCCGTGATCGCCGTCCGCAGCGTGGCCAGCGACGGTCGCTCGCGCGCCTACCTCGGCGGGCGCAGCGTCCCCGTCGGGACCCTGTCCGAGTTCGCCGGGCCACTGCTCACGGTGCACGGGCAGAACGACCAGCTGCGGCTGCTGCGGCCGGAGCGGCAGCGCGACCTGCTCGACGCCTTCGCCGGCTCCCCGGCGACCAAGGCGCTGCGCGCCTACCAGGGCGTCCGCGAGGAGTGGCTCGCCGCGCGCGCCGAGCTCGCCGACCGCACCACCCGTTCCCGCGAGCTCGCCCTCGAACAGGACCATCTGACCGCGTCGCTCGCCGAGATCGACGGCGTGGATCCGGTGTCGGGCGAGGACGTCGACACCGTCGAGAAGATCAAGCGGCTCTCCGATTTGGACAGCCTGCGCGAGGCAGCCGACACCTCCTATGTCGCGCTCACCGGCGCGGGCTACGGCAGCGACGGCGAGGGCGCCGGCGCCGTGCTCGACCTGCTCGGCACGGTCCGGGCCTCGCTCTCGGGCTCCGACGATGCGGCGCTGCGCGCGCTCGCCGAGCGGATCGAGGAGGCGGCCACCGTCGCGGGCGACGTGGCGACGGAGCTGGGCGCCTACCTCACGGACCTGCCGAGCGACCCGTCGGAGCTGGAGTCGCTGCTCCTGCGCCAGTCCGAGCTCAAGACCCTCACTCGCAAGTACGCGCCCGACATCGACGGCGTCATCGCGTGGGCCGACGAGGCGCGTGCCCGGCTCGAGGGCATCGACACCTCCGCCGAGGGACTCGCCGCGCTGCAGGCCCGGGTCACGTCGCTCGAAGCGGACCTCGCCGGGGCCGCGGCGACCTTGACCGCCGCGCGGGTGAAGGCCGCGGGGTCCCTGGGCAAGAAGGTGACTGGCGAGCTGCGCAAGCTCGCGATGGGCGGGGCGTCGATCACCGTCGACGTGGCGCCGGACGCCGTCGCGCCCGATGCCGACGGGGTCGTCGTCGACGGTGCGCCGCGGCGGGCCGGCACGCACGGCACCGACGTGGTCGAGTTCCGGCTGGTCGCGCACGACGGCGCGAACCCGCTGCCCATCGGCAAGTCCGCGTCGGGCGGCGAGCTCTCCCGTGTGATGCTTGCGCTCGAGGTCGTCCTCGCGGCCACCGAGCACGGCCTGACCATGGTCTTCGACGAGGTCGACGCCGGCGTCGGAGGCAAGGCCGCCGTCGAGATCGGCCGGCGGCTCGCCGCGCTCGCACAGCGGCACCAGGTGATCGTCGTGACGCACCTGCCGCAGGTCGCCGCGTTCGCGGACACGCACCTGACGGTGGGCAAGCAGACCGGCAAGGGCTCGGTCACGTCGACGCTGACCGCACTGTCGCGCGACGAGCGGATCGCCGAGCTGGCGCGCATGCTCGCCGGCCTGGGCGATTCCGACACCGGTCGCGCGCACGCGGAGGAGTTGCTCGAGGCGGCCGACTCGGACAAGGTCGCGCAGTCGGGGGCACACGCGAGCGCATAGCTCGGAGAATCCGCCGATTTCGGCGTGGCGACGGCATATACCGGGGCCGTGCCGATTTCGGCTGAATCGTCGACGGCAGGGCACAGCACCAGTGCGGTGGAAGTCACTCAAAGTTTCCAGTGGTGTCGGCGCGCCTCACGGGACTTGTGTGACTCACGGGGCAGTATGTGCGGCATGAAGCTCACTGGCCTGCTGTCCCGCAACACGTCGAACCTGCCCGGCGTCACCGGCACCGCCCGGGTCGACAAGGACACCACGCGTCTGCTCGGCCGGATCGGCCGCGGCGACATCGTGGTGTGCGACGAGCTGGACCTCGACCGCACCACCGCCGACCTCATGGTCGAGGCGGGGGTCGCGGCGGTGGTCAACGCGTCGCCGTTCATCTCCGGCCGCTACCCGAACCTCGGACCCGAGGTGCTGGCGGCCGCCGGGATCGAGCTCGTCGACGACGCGGGCAAAGAGGTCTTCTCCCGCGTCAAGGACGGCGCGAAGATCCGCGTCCACGAGGGCGTCGTCTACACCGGCGAGCGCGAGCTGGCCCAGGGCGAGCCGCTCACCGATACCGACGTGACCTCCCGCATGCTGGCCGCCCGCTCGGGTGTCGTCGACCATCTGGAGGCCTTCGCCGGCAACACCGTCGAGTTCATCCGCGTCGAGTCGCCGCTGCTCATCGACGGTGTCGGCATCCCGGACGTCGAGGTCAACCTCAACAACCGGCACGTTCTCGTCGTCTCCGACGGCGCCGACCACGTCGAGGATCTCAAGCGCCTCAAGCCCTTCATCAAGGAGTACGCCCCGGTCCTCATCGGCGTGAACCGCGGCGCGGACGCGCTCGTCAAGGCCGGCTACCGCCCCGACCTCATCGTCGGCGACCCGGAGATGATCACGACCAACACGCTGCGCTCCGGTGCACAGGTCGTACTGCCCGCCGCGCCTGACGGCCACGCCCCGGGCCTGGAGCGCATCCAGGACCTCGGCATCGGCGCGATGACTTTCCCGGCCACAGGCTCGGCCGCCGACCTCGCGCTGATCATCGCGGACCACCATGGCGCCTCGCTCATCGTCTCCGTCGGCCACTCCGCGTCGCTGGAGGAGTTCTTCGACGCGGGCCGCCGCGAGTCGAACCCGTCGACCTTCCTCACTCGGCTCAAGGTGGGCACCAAGCTGGTCGATGGCAAGGCCGTCGCCACCCTGTACCGCAGCCGCGGCCACGGCGGCGCGATTGCGCTGTTCATCCTCGCCGCGCTGGTCGCCGTCGTCGCGGCGGTGCTGGTCTCCAACCAGGGTCATGACCTGCTGCAGTGGGTCATCGACCAGTGGAACCGCTTCGCGCTCTGGGTCCAGGGCCAGTTCCGGGCACTCTAGGTGCCCGGCCCGTCGCGCCGCCTCCGTTCGTCCGGCGCCCGCCGCCCCGCGCTCGTCTGGGCGGCGGTGCTGCTCGCCTTCGCCGTCGGTGTCGCGCTGGGCGGGGGAGTCCTCGCCCGGTTCACCACCGACGGTGACCTCAAGGACTTGCGCGCGCAGGTCGAGCAGCTCGAGGGCACCAATGCCGCGCTGACCGACCGCGCCCGTGCTGCGGACGCCTTCGCCGACGCGGCGGCACCGTCGACGCTGGGCCGGAGCCTGGCCGGCATCCCGGTCCTCATGGTCGTCGCGCCGTCGGCCGACCGCGGCGACGCCGGGCAGATCGGTCGGCGGGTCACGCAGGGTGGCGGCACGGTCGCGGGCACGCTGACGCTGACCGACGATCTCTACGCCGAGGACAAGGCCGAGCGCCTGCGCGGCGTCGTCGACAACGCCGTCCCCAATGGCGTCACCCTCGACGCCTCGCTCGTCGACCCCCGCGCCCGCGCCGGCGACCTGCTCGGCACTGTCCTTCTCTCCGAGGGCGCGGTGAAGCCGCCGTCGAACGGCCGGACCGACGCCCTGGCCGCCCTGAAGCAGGCCGGCTTCATCGATTTCTCCGGCCCGACGGTGCCCGGCGCGCGCGCCGCGGTGATCGTGACGGGCGGAACAGTTCCGGGTGAGCGCGCGGGCGAGGGGCAGGGGATCGGACGCCTCGCGGCCGCGCTGTCACGGCACGGCGAGGGCTCCGTGCTCGCCGGCCGCACCGGATCGCCGCAGGGTGCGGGCCCGATCGTAGTGGTCCGACAGGACAAGGGGCTCGCCGCGGGCCTCGGCACCGTCGACGATGTCGACACCGTCGTCGGGCAGGTCTCCGCTGCGCTGGCGCTCGCGCAGGCGACGCGCGGCGACGTCCGGGCCTATGGATCGGGCGTCCGCTGACGAGAAGGTGATAGGCTGAAGTCCCGTAGTAGAAGCAGGTTTGTCCGCTCGAATACGGGAGTCTCGTTGCCCTCTCCTCGCGTTGGCGCGCGTGTCGCCACGAAGCACATCTTCGTCTCCGGAGGCGTTGCCTCCTCCCTGGGTAAAGGCCTGACGGCCTCCAGTCTGGGACAGCTCCTCACGGCCCGCGGTCTCCGCGTCACGATGCAGAAGCTCGATCCGTACCTCAATGTCGATCCCGGCACCATGAACCCGTTCCAGCACGGTGAGGTCTTCGTCACCGAGGACGGTGCAGAGACGGACCTCGACGTCGGCCACTACGAGCGGTTCCTCGACCGGGATCTCTCCGGGATCGCCAACGTCACCACCGGCCAGGTGTACTCGACCGTCATCGCCAAGGAGCGTCGCGGCGAGTACCTGGGCGACACCGTCCAGGTGATCCCGCACATCACCGACGAGATCAAGTCCCGCATCCTCGCGATGCAGGCGCCCGATTCCGAGGGCATCGTCCCGGACGTCGTGATCACCGAGATCGGCGGCACCGTCGGCGACATCGAGTCGCAGCCCTTCCTCGAGGCCGCCCGCCAGGTGCGCCACGACGTGGGCCGCGACAACGTCTTCTTCTTGCACGTCTCGCTGGTCCCGTACCTCGCCGCGTCCGGCGAGCTCAAGACCAAGCCCACGCAGCACTCCGTCGCCGCGCTCCGCAGCATCGGCATCACGCCCGACGCACTCATCCTGCGCTGCGACCGCGACGTGCCCGAGGGACAGCGCAACAAGATCGCGCTCATGTGCGACGTCGACATCGACGGCGTCATCTCCTGCCCCGACGCGGGCTCGATCTACGACGTGCCGAAGGTGCTGCACCGCAACCAGCTCGACGCCTACGTCGTGCGCAAGCTGGGCCTGCCCTTCCGCGACGTCGACTGGTCCGTGTGGGGCGACCTGCTCAAGCGGGTCCACGAGCCCCGCGAGACCGTGAACATCGCGCTGGTCGGCAAGTACATCGACCTGCCCGACGCCTACCTGTCGGTGACCGAGGCGCTGCGCGCCGGCGGCTTCGCCAACTGGGCCAAGGTGCAGATCTCCTGGGTCCCGTCGGACGACTGCGAGACCGAGGCGGGCGCCTCCGCCGCGCTGCGCGACATGGACGGCATCCTGATCCCCGGCGGCTTCGGCATCCGCGGCATCGAGGGCAAGCTCGGCGCCATCCGGTACGCCCGCAAGCGCGGCGTGCCGCTGCTCGGCCTGTGCCTCGGCCTGCAGTGCATCGTCATCGAGGCGGCGCGGTCCGTCGGGCTCGAGGGCGCCAGCTCCACCGAGTTCGACGACGACACGCAGTACCCCGTGATCTCGACCATGGCGGATCAAGAGCAGGCCGTCGCCGGCGAGGCCGACCTGGGCGGCACCATGCGCCTCGGCGCCTACCCGGCCGCGCTGGAGCGCGGCTCGATCGTGGCGAACGCCTACGGCGCGACCGAGGTCTCCGAGCGCCACCGGCACCGCTTCGAGGTCAACAACGCCTACCGCGACAAGATCGCCGAGTCGGGCCTGAAGTTCTCGGGCGTCTCGCCCGACGGGCACCTCGTCGAGTTCGTCGAGTACCCGAAGGAGGCGCACCCGTTCCTCGTCGGCACGCAGGCGCATCCCGAGCTCAAGTCGCGTCCCACGCGCCCGCACCCGCTGTTCGCCGCGTTCGTCGGCGCGGCGCTGAAGTACCGGGCCGAGCTCGAACTCCCGGTCGGCGTCCGCACCGCCGTGGAAGAGGTACCGTCGGAGGATGACCACGCAGATGACTGAGCAGCTCGAATCGCTCGGTTCCGTGCAGACGCACGACTTCCAGGCACTCAGCAGTGAGACGGTGTACGAGGGCCCGATCTTCGCGGTCCGGCGCGACGAGGTGACGATGCCGGGCGGCGGGACGGCCGTCCGTGACGTCGTCGAGCACGACGGTGCCGTGGCCGTCGTCGCGATGAACGCCGACGGCGCCATCGCCATGGTGAACCAGTACCGCCACCCCATGGGCCGGCGGATGCTGGAGATCCCCGCGGGGCTGCTCGACCACACCGGCGAGGAAGAGCCCGTGTGCGCCGCGCAGCGCGAGCTCGCGGAGGAGACGGGGCTCGGCGCCCGCGACTGGCACGTCCTGGTGGACCTCGCCCCGTCGCCCGGCTTCACCGACGAGATGGTGCGGGTCTTCCTCGCCACCGACCTGCGCTACTGCGAGATGGCCGAGCAGGAGGACGAGGAGCTCGACATGACCGTCGAGTGGATCGCCATGCCGGACGCCGTCCGCATGGTTCTCTCCGGCGAGATCGTGAACTCGACCTCGGTCAGCGCCATCCTCGCCGCCACGATGGTCACCGACGACGACACCCCGCTGCGCTGTTCCGACGCGCCGTGGCCGGGCCGCCCGACGGCCCTCGCCGCCCGCAAGGGCCGGCCCGTGGAGGACGGGCGGTAACTGTGTCGGTCGGGGTGGCACTCGACGATCAGCTGCGCGCGTACGTCGACCACCTCACCGTCGAGCGGGGCGCCGCGGCGAACACGCTGAGCAGCTACCGGCGTGACCTCGGCCGGTACCGCGAGTACCTGGCTGCGCTCGGCGTGGGCGATCTCGCCGATGTCACGCAGAACCAGGTCAGCGGGTTCCTCGTCGCCCTGCGCGAGGGCGGCGACGATCATCCGCCGCTCGCGGCGAGTTCCGCCGCGCGGTCGCTGATCGCCGTCCGCGGGCTGCACCGGTTCGCCGCCGCCGAGGGCATGACGCCGGTCGACGTCGCGCGCGAGGTGCGCCCGCCCGCGCCCGCGAAGCGCCTGCCCAAGGCGCTTCCCGTCGAGCAGGTCATCGCGCTGCTCGAGGCGGCCGGCGGGGAGTCGGACGCGGACACCCCCTCACGCCTGCGCGACCGCGCGATGCTCGAGCTCCTGTACTCGTGCGGCGCTCGTATCTCCGAGGTCACGGCGCTCGACGTCGACGACATCGACGCGGAGTCGCGCTCGGTGGTGCTGCTCGGTAAGGGCGGCAAGCAGCGGGTGGTGCCGATCGGCAGGCCCGCGCTGGCGGCTCTGGACGCGTACCTCGTGCGCGGGCGCCCCGCGCTGGTGAAGCGCTCGAATCCGGCGCTGTTCCTCAACGTCCGCGGCGGCCGGCTGTCCCGGCAGTCCGCCTGGCAGGTGCTCGCGGCGGCGGCGGAGCGTGCCGGGATCGACACCGCGACCACGCACGTCTCGCCACACACCCTGCGGCACTCCTTCGCCACCCACCTGCTCGAGGGCGGCGCCGATGTGCGCGTAGTGCAGGAACTGCTCGGCCACGCCTCCGTCACCACGACGCAGGTGTACACGCTGGTGACGGTGAGTGCGCTCCGCGAGGTGTACGCGCAGGCCCACCCGCGCGCGTTGGGCTGAGGGCCGATGGTGCGCGGGGCCGGGTGTGCCCTTCGGGGCTTGGCGCGCCCGGCGCCGGGGTGGATCCGAGGCGATCACTCGGTCGATCAGCTATGCGTTTCACGCATACCCCTTCTGAACTAGGCTTATGTTCCACGCGTGATGCTTCCCGCGCAGACCCTGGCGTGCCCGAACATGCGCTGGAAGGGCGCTGCTGGCGCAGGGGGCATCGCGAATGCGGACCAGTGGGCAGAACAGGTGCGGTCACCCATCTGCACCCGTTCCGCGCCTACGCACCCGGCACGCCGGGTGCGACGGGGTGCCGCGGGTGCGGGAAACCATCCGCACCCGATCCGCCCGCCCATCGGCGAGCTGTGGGGGCTTCGATCCGGACTGGCCCACGCAGCTGCGGGGCTGACCCGCGTGCCGCTGCGGCGGCACGCGCGTCGCGCGCATTAGGGTGGGTGTGGACTTATCTGGAGGTGGACATTGGCGGCAGCGCCGGACGCGGAGAACCCGGGCCTGGACCTGGGTGAGCTCGCGCACCACCCCGCAGCGCGGGACCCGCACGACGACTCGCTGGACTCCACCGGCCGGCCGCGCGTCGAGTTCCCCGAGCCGACGCCCAAGACCACGCACGGCCCGGCCCGCGTGATCGCGGTGTGCAACCAGAAGGGCGGCGTCGGCAAGACGACGACGACCATCAACCTCGGCGCCTCGCTCGCCTCATACGGGCGACGGGTGCTGCTCGTCGACCTGGATCCGCAGGGCGCGCTCTCCGCAGGCCTCGGCGTCGCGCACCACGAGCTCGAGCTCACGGTGCACAACCTGCTCATGGAGTCCCGCATCTCCGCGGACGACGTGCTGTTGCGCACCCGAGTGGACGGCCTGGACCTGCTGCCGTCGAACATCGACCTCTCGGCGGCAGAGATCCAACTGGTCAACGAGGTGGGCCGCGAGCAGACCCTCGGTCGCGCGCTGTACCCGGTGCTGGACCGCTACGACTACATCCTCATCGACTGCCAGCCCTCCCTGGGCCTGCTGACGGTGAACGCGCTGGCGTGCGCGGATCAGGTGCTGATCCCGATGGAGTGCGAGTACTTCGCGCTGCGTGGCCTGGCGCTGCTCACGGACACCGTCGACAAGGTCAAGGACCGCCTGAACCCCCGGCTGGGCATGGCGGGGATCGTGGTCACGATGTTCGACTCCCGCACGCTGCACTCGCGCGACGTGATGGCCCGCGTCGTCGAGGTCTTCGGCGATGCCGTCTACCACTCCGTGATCTCGCGCACCGTGCGCTTCCCGGAGACCTCCGTCGCCGGTGAGCCGATCATCTCGTGGGCGCCGAAGTCGTCCGGCGCCACCGCCTATCGCGCCCTCGCGCGCGAGGTCATCGCGCAGGAGAAGTGACCGACACCGCGGCGGCCCCCGAGCCGATCGAAGCCGAGGTCCCCCTCGACCCCGCCCCCGAGGCACCGTCGGACGCGGAAGCGCCACAGGCCGGCTTCACGGTCAAGCTCGCAAACTTCGAGGGCCCCTTCGACCTGCTGCTGCAGCTGATCGGTGGGCGCCGCCTGGACGTCACCGAGGTGGCGCTGCACGTGGTGACCGACGAGTTCATCGCCTATACCAAGCAGCTCGGCGCCGAGGCCGACCTCGACCAGACCACCGAGTTCCTGGTCGTCGCCGCGACGCTCCTCGACCTCAAGGCCGCGCGGCTGCTGCCCGCGGGCGAGGTCGAGGACGCGGAGGACTTGGCGCTGCTCGAGGCCCGCGACCTGCTGTTCGCCCGCCTGCTCCAGTACCGCGCGTACAAGCAGGTGGCCGAGCTGATGGCCCAGCTAGAGGCGAAGGCGAACCGTCGGTACCCCCGGGCCGTGGGCCTGGAGCCCCGGTTCGAGGAGCTCGTGCCCCCGGTCCAGCTGGGCGTCACGCCCGAGCAGTTCGCGCTCGTCGCCGCGTCCGCGTTCACGCCGAAGCCCAAACCGACCGTCGGCCTTGGGCACCTGCACGTGCCCAAGGTCTCGGTGCCGGAACAGGCCCGGCTCATCGCGGCGCGGCTGCGGGAGCGGCCCGACCACTGGTCCGGGTTCTCCGAGATCGTCGCCGACTGCGACTCCGGCATCGCCGTGATCGCCCGCTTCCTCGCGCTGCTCGAGCTGTACCGCGAGCGGGCCGTGCTGTTCGACCAGCCCGAGGCGCTCGGCGACCTCAAGGTGCGCTGGTCGGGAGAGAACGAGAACCTGGTCGTGGGCGGCACCCGCGACGAGTACGACGAGACACCCGGCGACGACTGGCAGGAGGAACAATGAGCGAGCAGGCCGAGGACTTCGCCCTCGTAGAGGGCATGGAACCCGACGAGCTGCGGTCGTCGTTGGAGGCGCTGCTGCTGGTGGTGGACGCGCCCGCGACCGCGGAGCAGCTGGGCACCGCCCTGGAGGAGCCGGAGGAACGGATCACCGCCGACCTGCGCGCCTGGGCCGGGGAGCTCGCCGAGCGGCGGTCGGGCATGGAGCTGCGCGAGTCCGCGGAGGGCTGGCGACTCTACAGCCGCGCCGAGTACGCGCCCTACGTCGAGCGGCTGCTGCTCGACGGGGTGCGGTCCAAGCTGACCCGCGCAGCGCTCGAGACCCTCGCGGTGATCGCGTACAAACAGCCCGTGAGCCGGTCCCAGGTCGGCGCGGTGCGCGGCGTCAACGTCGACGGGGTGATGCGCACGCTCGCCGCCCGCGGCCTCATCGTGGAGGCCGGCACCGACTCCGGCGCCACGACCTACGCGACCACCGAGCTCTTCCTCGAGCGCCTCGGCCTGAGCTCGCTCGACGAGCTGCCGCCGCTCGCGCCCCTGCTGCCCGAGATCGACGTCATCGAGGACCTCAGCTCCCACCTCGACGAGGAGCCGCGCTTCGCCAAGCTCGGCCGCAAGAGCGCCGACGTGATCGGATTCGATCCCGATGCCTGACCTCTCCGCCGTCCTCCGCGAGGCCTTCCCGCTCGGCGCCGCTGGCCCGACGGTGCGCCGCTGGTGGCCGCTCGTCCTCACCGGGGCCGTCGCCGCGCTGAGCGGGTGGGCCGCGACCGCGACCTGGTTCGGGCTGACCATCGGCCGCGTCGGCGTGCCGTTCGGATTCACGGGTACGGGACGGGCCGTCGTCACCGGTCCCGAATCGGAGGGCGGGCCGGCTCGCGGCGCGACGACCGACGGGGTGCTCCCGTGGGGCTACGCCACGGCGGGCCTCGCGATCGCCGCCCTGATCCTGGTGATCGTCGCCACGGTGCGGCCGTCCTTCGCCGCCCGCGGCCGCGCCCTCGCGAGCGGGCTCCTCGGACTGGCCGCGGTGCTGTCGATCCTGGTGTGGATCTTCCCAGCGATGATGATGAGCGGACTCGAGGACCTGACCGGCGGCGACGCGGGCGGTGACCCGCTGTTCTTCCCGCCGAAGGGCGGGCTGGTGAGCACGATCGTGGTCACGTCCACCGGGGCGTCGGTGCTGTTCATGGGCCGCCGGAACCGTCCGCTGAGCGCCGCCCGCGCCGCGCCGCGCTGACGAATACCGATTTCGGTCGCGACCTGCGATCATGGAGTGATCATGAACAGACCCGCTCGCCGTGATGGCACACCGGACCGAAGCAGAACCAGCAAGCCGAAACAGGGTGCGAAGCCGCCGCAGGAGCAGGCGGGGCGCCAGGGCGGCGTCCCCCGGCTGTCGAACGCCAAACCCGCACGTACGCAGAACGTCCCCACTCGCGACGTCGACGATTGGGACGCGCCGGAGAAGACCCCGCATCCCGGTGGCGACAGCGACAAGATCCGCCTGCAGAAGGTGCTGGCCCAGGCCGGCGTCGCGTCGCGGCGGGTGGCCGAGGACATGATCGCCGACGGACGCGTCGAGGTCGACGGCGAGATCGTGACGGAGCAGGGCCGCCGCGTGGACCCGAACGTCGCGGTCGTCCGCGTCGACGGCGTGCGCGTTCTGGTCAACGAGAACCTCGTGCATCTCGCGCTGAACAAGCCCCGCGGCTGGCAGTCGACGATGAGCGACGACATGGGCCGCCCCTGCGTGGGCGACATCGTGGCCGAGCGCGTCGCGGCCGGCCAGCGGCTCTTCCACGTCGGTCGCCTCGACGCCGACACCGAGGGCTTGCTGCTCATCACCAACGACGGCGATCTCGCGCACCGGCTCATGCACCCCTCCTACGAGGTGCCGAAGACGTACCTCGCGTGGGTGCAGGGCGAGGTACAGCGCCGGCTCGGCAACACGCTGCGCTCCGGCGTCGAGCTCGAGGACGGCCCCGCGAAGGTGGACAAGTTCTCCGTCCTCGAGGCATCTGAGGGCCGCTCGATGGTCCGCGTCGTGCTGCACGAGGGCCGCAAGCACATCGTCCGGCGGCTACTGGCCGAGGTCGGGCACCCCGTCGAGCGCCTGGTGCGCACGCACGTCGGGTCGGTGGCCCTGGGCGATCAGCGCCCGGGCTCGCTGCGCGTCCTCGGCCGCGACGAGGTCTCGGCGCTGTACCAGGCGGTGGGACTGTGACCCTCGTGATCGCCATGGACGGCCCCTCGGGGACCGGCAAGTCGACGGTGGCCCGGCGCATCGCCGAGAACCTCGGCGCGCGCTACCTGGACACCGGTGCGATGTACCGCGCCGCGACCGTCTGGGCGCTGGAGCGGGAGGTTGACCTCACCGACCCGGCTGCGATCGCCGCGGCCACGGCGGACCTGCCGCTGGCAATGGGCTGCGACCCCCTGTCGGAGCAGGTGGAGCTGGACGGGATCTCGATCACCCGTCGGATCCGCGAGGACGACGTGACCGCCGCCGTGTCGGCCGTGTCCGCGGTGCCCGAGGTGCGCGAGCAGCTCGTGGGCTACCAGCGGGCCATCGCCGCCGACGACGACTCGCCGATCGTGGTGGAGGGCCGGGACATCGGCACCGTCGTCTTCCCCGACTCGCCGGTGAAGATCTACCTGACTGCCTCGGCGCAGGCGCGGGCGCAGCGCCGCCACGCGCAGAACATCGAGCTGGGACTGCCCAGCGACTACGATGCGGTGCTGGCGTCAGTGCAGCGCCGCGACGGCCTGGATTCGACGCGGAAGATCTCGCCGCTGCGCCCGGCCGAGGACGCGATCGAGCTGGACTCGTCGGACATGAACCTGGAGGAGACCGTCGCCGCGGTGGCCGAGACGGCCGACCGCGCGCTCAGCGCCTCCCGCGATAAGGAGGTCACGCGATGAGTGACAACGAGTTCGAGTACGCCGGCTCCGATGCAGGCGACGGCGTGTGGGAGGACGAGGGCGACTTCGCCGAGTACGAGGGTGATTTCGCCGACCTCGAGGCGGAGGCCGCGCAGGAGGCCATGCGCCTGCCGACGGTCGCCATCGTGGGACGCCCCAACGTGGGCAAGTCGACGCTGGTCAACCGCATCCTCGGCCGCCGCGAGGCCGTGGTTGAGGACATCCCGGGCGTGACCCGCGACCGGATCAGCTACGAGGCCAACTGGGCTGGCCGACGGTTCCTGGTGCAGGACACCGGCGGCTGGGAGCCGGACGCCAAGGGGATGCAGCAGTCCATTGCCGCGCAGGCCGAGGTCGCCATGCGCACGGCGGATGCGATCGTCGTGGTGGTGGACGCGACCGTCGGCGCCACGTCGACCGACGAGGCCGTCGCCCGCGTGCTGCGCCGCTCGAAGGCCCCCGTCATCCTGGCGGCGAACAAGGTCGACGACCAGCGCACGGAGGCCGAGGCCGCGACCTTGTGGTCGCTGGGGCTCGGTGAGCCGCACACGATCTCGGCCGCGCACGGCCGGGGGACGGGCGACCTGCTCGACGTCATTCTGGAGAAGCTGCCGGAGACGCCGCGCGAGGGCACCGGCGGCACCGGGCCACGCCGCATCGCGCTGATCGGCAAGCCGAACGTCGGAAAGAGCTCACTGCTGAACAAGCTGACCGGCGAGAACCGGTCGGTCGTCGATAACGTGGCGGGCACCACCGTCGACCCGGTGGACTCGCTCGTCGAGCTCGGCGGCAAGACGTGGAAGTTCATCGACACCGCGGGCCTGCGCAAGAAGGTCAATCAGGCCAGCGGGCACGAGTTCTACGCCTCGCTGCGCACCAAGGGCGCGATCGAGGCCGCCGAGGTCGCGATCGTGCTCATCGACGCCTCCCAGCCGATCACCGAGCAGGACCTGCGGGTGCTGTCGATGGTCATCGAGTCGGGCCGCGCGCTGGTCATCGCCTACAACAAATGGGATCTCGTCGACGAGGACCGCCGGTACATGCTCGAGAAGGAGATCGACCGGGAGCTCGTGCAGATCCCGTGGGCGCTGCGCGTGAACATCTCTGCGCAGACCGGCCGCGCACTGCAGAAGCTGGTGCCCGCGATCGAGACCTCGCTCGAGTCGTGGGACAAGCGCATCCCGACGGGCCGCCTCAACAACTGGCTTCGCGACGTCATGGCCGCGACGCCGCCGCCCCTGCGCGGCGGCAAGCTGCCGAAGGTGCTGTTCGCCACCCAGGCCGCGACGCGCCCTCCGACGTTCGTGCTGTTCAGCTCCGGGTTCCTGGAGGCGGGCTACCGGCGGTTCCTGGAGCGCAGGCTCCGCGAGGAGTTCGGCTTCGACGGTTCGCCCGTGCGGGTGAACGTCCGGGTCCGCGAGAAGCGCGCGAAGAAGTAGCGCCATGACGGCGGTGGAGGTGCCGACGGCGCCCGTGCCGCGCCGCCAGGTGGCGGCGTGGTGCGCGTGGGACTGGGGGAGCGCCGCGTTCAACGCGGTGATGACCACGTTCATCTTCACCGTGTACCTGACCGGTGCCGTCGGCGAGGACCTCCCCGGCTCGATCAGCGCCACCAGCTGGCTGTCGTGGGCGATGGCCGCCGCGGGCGTGGTCGTCGCGCTGACGGCGCCGGTTCTCGGCGGGCGCGCCGATGCCGCGGGCCGGCGGAGGTTCTCCCTCGCCGTGTGGAGCGCGGTCGTCACGGTGTGCACCGCCGCGTGCTTCTTCGTGCGGGACGAGTACCAGTACCTGTGGTTGGGGCTCGTGTTGCTCGCGGTCGGAACCGCAGCCTTCGAGCTGGCGAACGTGCCCTACTACGCGATGCTGCGGCAGGTGTCGACGCCGGCGACGATCGGCCGGGTCTCCGGGATCGGTTGGGCCTGCGGCTACTTCGGCGGCATCGCGCTGCTGCTGATCTGCAACTTCGGCTTCATCGCGGGAGACGGCCCGACCCGCGGCTTCCTCGATGTGCCCACCGAAGGCGGGATGAACATCCGGCTCGTGGCGCTGTTCGCCGCCGCGTGGTTCGCGATCTCCGCGCTGCCGGCACTGTTCCTCGTGCCCGAGCTGCCCGCGGACCCGTCGGCCGAGCAGCGACGTGGAGTCGTCGGCGCGTACCGGGACCTGTTTGCGACCATCCGATCGCTGTGGCGCGAGGACCGGAACGTGGTGTGGTTCCTGGTCTCGTCCGCGGTCTTCCGCGACGGGCTCGCCGCGACCTTTACCTTCGGAGCGGTGCTTGCGCACAGCGTCTACGGGATGAGTGCGTCGACGGTGCTCCTGTTCGGCGTGGCCGCCAACGTCGTGGCCGCGCTGGGCGCGGTGATCGCCGGGCGGTTCGACGACCGGATCGGCCCGAAGCCTGTGATCGTCACGTGCCTCGTGGGGATGCTGATCGCCGGCACAGTGCTGCTCGTTGTGAGCGGCGAGACCATGTTCTGGATCTTCGGGCTGATGCTCACGGTGTTCGTGGGGCCGGCCCAGTCGTCGGCGCGCAGCATGCTGGCGCGGATGACGGTGCCCGGCCGCGAGGGCCGGATGTTCGGGCTCTACCAGACCACTGGCCGCGCGGCCTCGTTCCTCGGGCCCGCGTTGTTCGGTCTCTTCGTCTGGATCTTCGGCACCGACCGCGCGGGGATCGGCGGGATCATCCTGGTCCTCGCGCTGGGGCTGGGGCTGCTCACGCAGGTGCGGCCCGCCCGCGACCGCGCTCTCGCGTGAGCGCTCACGTCGACCCCCCGGGGCGCTAGCGCGGAGTCGAGGTTGCGGAAGGCGTCGTTGACGGCGTTGCGGGTTTGCCGGGCGTGGGCTTCGCGCTCGACGCCGGTGTGCCCGGCTTCGCGGTGTCCACGCCGGGCGGCAGCGCTGCGGCGACGGCGGGGTAGTCCACTGACAGACGCAGATTGAGCACGGGACCGTTCGGGGTGTTCGGCATGGCCTTGCGGACGTTGTCGAGCAGCTGCGAGAGCTGGATTCCGACGCCGCCGGCGCTGCCGTTCGGGAACGCGGCGAGGATCGGCTGGAGCAGGCTCAGCAGCATCGGCGAAGCAGTCTTGAGGCCGTCCACCGCCTGCGGCGTGAGGATCGCCTGAAGCCCCGCGATCAGGCCGGCGCGCTCGTCGTTGATCCCGTCGTCGAGGATGGCGATGGTCTTCTTGCTGTCGCCGTTGTGCAGCGGCGTGTGGTCGAGCGCGGACTGGAACGCCGGGATCATCGCGCCGAGTGCGGGATCGGCCGCCTTGAGTGCGGCGACCACCGTCGGGAAGGTCTCCGCGGTGGACAAGCGCTGCGTGTCCTGCATCGTCTGTGCCACGCTGCCGAGCGCCGTGAGCAACGGAAGCATCGCCTTCGAGGAGGCGTCGAAGTTCAGCAGCACCTGACCCATGTAAGGGCGCAGGGCGTCGTTGTTCACGTCACCGAGGGTCGCGATCATGTTCGAGACGGTGTTGTCGGTGATCGGACGCGTCGGGGCGAGTTCGGCGCCGTCCCGCAGCGCGCCACCGCCCTCGTGTGGGGTGAGGATGACTTCGGAGACACCGAACAGATTGCCCGCGGAGAAGGCCGCCTCCACGTTGTTGGTGAGGCTGCGACCCTGCGGGCCGTCGAGGCGCAGTGTCACGCCCTGCTGCGCATTGCCGAGTGATCGGATCCCACTCACGGAGCCCACGTCGAGTCCCTGGATCCGCACCTTGGCGCCCTCGACGATCCCGGCAGCCACCGTCGGTGTGCGGAGAGTGAGGGTGAAGACGTCCTGCGGCCGCAGCGCCTGCACGCCCCACACGGCAAAGGCGATCAGCGCCAGGCAGAGGCTGAACGCCACGCCGCGCCGCCGAAGCTGCGCGTGCGTCGGGGAGAAGCCGGGCACCGGTGCAAGATCCACAGATAGACAAATTATCCGTTGTTGTCTGAAATCAATGCTCCGACGAGGTGTATTGTGCCCACACTCACGTCCGGACGCACACTGTGACGGTTGCCACTGAGTCGGACCGCGCCGCTCCGAACGGCGCTAGTCGATCTGCCCGACCGGTGTGCGCTTCTCCGCCTGGAAGGCGTCCTCGGCCCGTCCGCGTGCCCAGTAGCCGGAGATGGAGAGCCGCTCCCGAGGGACCTTCAGCTCGCGAAGAACCTTCCTGATCGCCTTGATCGACTCGCGCTCGCCGTGCGCGAAGACATGGGTCGTGGCCCGATCTGCGGGCCAGTCCGCGACGGCCACCTGGCGGGCAAGGAAGTCGACGTCGGCCACGTCGGGGTTCACGGCCCACCGCACGTCCACGCCCGCCGGTGCGGTCAGCGCGATCCGGTCGGCATCGCTCTCGACCTCGAGGATCGCGGCTCCGCGGGCATCGGCCGGTAGTGCTTCCAGTGCTGCGGCGATCGCGGGCACCGCCGAGAGGTCGCCGGTCAGGAGGTGCCACGCGGCAGTGGGATCGGGGGAGTAGGCGCCGCCCGGTCCCATGATGGTGATGGCGTCGCCCGGCTGCGCGCGCTGCGCCCACGGGCCGGCCAGCCCCTCATCGCCGTGGACGACGAAGTCGATCGCGATCCGGCGTTCGGCACGGTCGAAGGACCGCACCGTGTAGGTGCGGGTTGCTTCGCCGAAGGCGAGCTTCACGTAGGAGTCCGTGCTGGGCAGTCCGGGGAGTTCGGGATCGCCGAACGACGCGAGGGCCTCGCCCTCGGCGATCACGCGGACCAGGTGGTCGCCGATCGCCTCGGTGCGCACGACCGTGACCTCGAAGGTCGGCCGCGCGCGGCGAGCACGTGTGGGAGCTGTGTCGGTACGCGATTCAGTCATGACTCCCACCGTACGCCTCAAAAATTAGGGTCGCCTAATCGAATGATCTCGGAGAGTTCGCTACTCAGAACGTCCGGTACCGGCGGCGCCGGGACTAGCATCTTTCACCATGAGCGTCGACGCCCCGAATGGTAAGGATCTTCGCAAGCGCGTGTCCCGTTCCGCCCAAGCGGAATTCACTCCGGACGGCCGCGACCCCGTCGCAATCATTCGCGAGCAGAACAGCACCCGGATCCAGGAGCTGGTGCCGGAGCGGATCTCCCGGATGCTGCACTCCCCGTTCTCCTTCTACCGCGGCGGGGCCGCGCTCATGGCGCACGATCTCTCCGGGGAGGCGAACACCGGTCTCAGTGTGATGAGCTGCGGCGACGCGCACATCTCCAACTTCGGCCTGTTCGCCTCGCCGGAGCGCCGGCTCTTATTCGACGTCAACGACTTCGACGAGGCCGGGATCGCACCGTGGGAGTGGGACGTCAAGCGGCTGGCCGCCAGCGTGATGATCTCCGCCAGGGAGAACGGGTACACCGAGGACCAGGCGAAGAGCGCGGTGACCGGCGCCGTCGGGGTGTACCGCACCACATTGGCGAAGCTCGTCCGACTCGGCGCGGTTGAGCGCTACTACGTCTCGGTCGATGTGGACACGCTGACGACGGCCGCGTCGGGCGACGAATCCCTCAAGGACCTCATCCAGCAGACCGCGAAGAAGGCGCGCAAGCGCACCTCCGCCCGCATGGTCGAGAAGATCACCGCTACCCGGGACGACGGCGAGCTACACATCGTCGCCGATCCGCCCACGTTGATTCCCGCTCCGGCGAAGCTGGTGGAGGGCTTCGAAGGTGTCTACGACCGCTACCTCGACACCCTTCGCCCCGACGCACGCGCGCTGCTTGCGCAGTTCCGCGTCATCGACTGGGCATTGCGCGTCGTCGGCGTCGGCAGTGTCGGTACCCGATGCTTCATCGTGCTGCTGGGGCGGGAGACCCCTGAGGGCGCCACCGAGACGCTGTTCCTCCAGGTCAAGGAGGCGACCCAGTCTGTGCTGCAGACCTACGGCAAGTTGGGGCCGTCGATCATGCCGCCCAGGGCGCCGGCTACCGGCACACAGGCGTGGCGAGTCGTGGCGGGTCAGCAGATCCTGCAGTCGCACGCCGATTCGTTCCTCGGCTTCACACCGACGTTGCGCGGTCACGACTTCTACTGGCGCCAGTTCCGCGACATGAAGGGGTCCGTGGCGACCGAGCTGCTGACCCACGATCAGTTCGAGCGCTACGGCCAATCCTGCGCAGGTGTCCTGGCGCGCGCACACGCCCAGTCGCCGCAATCCGCCGTGGCATCCGCGTACCTGGGAAAGTCCACCGAGTTCGACGAGGCCGTGGCCTCGTTCGCGACCGCCTATGCCGACCAGAACGAAAAGGACTACGCCGCAGTGGAGGCCGCCGTCAAGGCGGGTGTCCTGCCGTGCGCCGACGTGGCGTTCGCGGAGTCTTAGCGCGACCTTGACGGCGCCGGACCTTCCGCCCGTGCCGCGGCCCGCGTAGACCGGTAAGCGTGACTCTGATGGAGGTTCTGCCCTCACTCGCCCGCGCCGGCATCGCCCGGACCTTCGATCCCACGATCTGGCCCGAAGGCACCGCGATGGACGGCGACGAGGTCCTCATCGCCGGCACCCCGGCGGCTTCCCTGGCCGACGGCGGACCGTCGGCCTACCCCGTCGTGGTGAGCCGTATCAGCCGGCTCGTGCGCTCCGGCCCCGTGGTCCTGTGCGACGTCGCGGGGCAGCTGCCGCCGCACGCGCGGCTCGCCGACGTCGCCTGGCCCGGTGCCCGGCTCGCCGGGGCCCGCATGCGGCAGCTCCTGGTGCGCGGAGCCGACGGTACGCGGCTCGCCGCTCGCGTCGAAGTTCCTGTCGACGTCCCGGTGAACGCGCCGATCGCCCTGGCGCTCGCGCTGCCGCACGGCCTCGCGACCCCCGGTTCCCGGGCCTGGTGGCCCGCCGTGGACGCGCATCGCGGCCTCGGACGCCTGGCCTGAGCGACGTCACTGTCGGGGGAGCGGCGCGGTCGATTAGGCTCGGTGCGTGCACAATTTCCGTGACGCAGCAGGTACTGACGGCTACCTCGCCGACGGGGGCCGGATGCGCCGGGGCCTGCTCTTCCGGTCCAGCGCCCTCGACGCCGACGCGATCGACCCTGCCCGCCTCGCGGAGGCCCGCCTGGCGGACGTCTTCGACCTCCGCATGACGGTGGAGGTGACCCCGAAGCCCGACGTCGTGCCCGATGGCGCGCGGTATGTGCGGCTCAACGTGATCGGCGACGACGTCGAGCTCGGAGCGCTGGATCCCACGTCGCTCAAGGACGCCGCGGGTGCCCGCGAGCTGCTCTCCGACGTCTACCGGATGTTCGTCACCGAGGACAACGCCCGCGCGCAGTTCGCGGCGCTCGCGCGCGCGGTCGCCGGCGAGGAGCGTCCGCAGGTCTTCCACTGCACCGCCGGCAAGGACCGCACCGGCTGGGCGGCGGCGGTCGTGCAGCGGATCGTGGGCGTCTCGCCCGACGACGTGATGGCCGACTACCTGCTGACCAATGAGTACTCCGCCGCCGTGATCGACAAGATCGCGGCCAGCGCCGCCGCCGAGCGGGGTGAGGCGGTCGGTGAGGCCGCGCGGGTGCTCGCCGGGGTCTTCCCCGAGGCCCTGACTGCGGCCTTCGATGAGGCCGACGCCCGATACGGCGACTTCGACGGGTACGTGCGCGAGGGGCTCGGAATAGATGGCGCCGTCATCGCCCGGCTGCGCGCGAAGCTCGTAGCGTAGAGCGAACTTCTAGCCGAGCTTGCGGCCGCGGGTCGAGAAGCGCCCGTCGTCCTGCGTGAAGCCGGTGGAGTCGACGGAGCACTCCAGCCCGCCGTCGCGCAGGGCGGTGCACGAGGCGCCGTGCACCGACAGCCGGGCGCCCGCGGGAAGTTCGCGGGGGCGCTCCTGGACCGACAGCTTGTCGAGGTAGCGCCAGCCGCGTTCTGTGACCTCGACGGCCTCGGGCCGGACGGTGCGGTTCTTCACCGTGATCCGGGTGCCCGCCGGCGCGGAGATCCCGCACCGCAGGGTGGTGGGATCCGCCTCGATGGTGCACACCCGCTTGCCTCCGTCGTAGCGGTAGAGGAAGGCGTACCCGTCGTCGGCGCGGTAGCGATCCGCGTCCACTGCCGGTTCCGCGGCCGCGGGCAGCGCGACCGCGAACGAGGCGGCGACGATCGCCGACACCAGGAGAGCACGCTTCATGCACGCCACTGTACCGCGCGTACACCGCGACTAGCAGGGCTAACGTCCGGTCACCCGTACGATCCGGTCGTCACCGGGGCGCGGGTCGCCGCGCCCGTCGGTGTTGTTGGTGAGGATCCAGGCCGAGCCGTCCGGAGCGCGCACCACATCGCGCAGGCGGCCCAGGCTCTCGCGGTACCGCTCTGTCGCCGTGCCGGTCGCGGCGAGCGGGACCGTCCGCAGCCGCTCACCGCGGAGGTTCGCGATGAGCAGGTCGTTGCCCACGATGGCGATCCCGCTCGGGCTCGCGGACGACGTCGACCACTGCTGCAGCGGGTCCACGAAGCCCTCGCGTCGCCCGATGCCCTCGACCTCCGGCCAGCCGTAGTTCGCGCCCGGACGGATGAGATTGAGCTCGTCCCAAGTGTTCTGGCCGAACTCGCTGGCGTACAGCGCACCGTCGGGCCCCCAGGCCAGGCCCTGCGCGTTCCGGTGTCCCAGGCTGTAGACGAGGGAATCGGGGAACGGATTGTCCGCGGGCCGCGCCCCGTCCGGCGTCATCCGGAGGATCTTGCCGCCGAACTCCCGCGGGTTCTGCGCGTCGGAAGGCCGCCCCGCGTCGCCGACGGTGGCGTACAACATCCCGTCGGGCCCGAAGGCGATACGCCCGCCGTTGTGGATCGACGCCGCGGGCAGGCCCGTGAGGATCGCGCGGGCCGGACCGAGGGAGCGTGAACCCGCCGCGCCCAGCAATGGCATCCGGACGATCCGATTGTCCGTCGCGGTGGTGACGTAGGCGAACAGGTCGCCGTCGCGGACGGCGATCCCGAGCAGCCCGCCCTCGCCCCGCGCGGCGACGCCGTCGATCCGGCCGACCTCGCGCGGCTTCCCGTCGACGATCTCCACGATCCTGCCGCGATCCCGTTCGCTGACCAGCGGCGCACCGTCGGTGAAGGCGATCGACCAGGGCGCGTCGAGGCCCGTCGCGATCGTGTCGTCGAGCGCGGGCCCGGCGCTCGCGCTCGGCGCCGCGGTCTCCGACGGTGCGCCGCCACAGCCCGCTAGGGCCAACGTCGCGAGCAGCGCGACAGCAACGCCTCGGTGCCGGATCGGGGTGCGCATGCGTCCACAGTAGGGCGGAACGTCCGATTCCACCGGCGTTGCGACTGCGATCGGTGCTTGACTGGGCGCGTGGACGCGCTGACCGGATTCGCGGGCTGGATCCCCTTCACCGAGCTGCCCTCGGCCGACGTGCCGCGCGGCCCGGGCGTCTACGTGGTCGTGCGGCCGTCCGACGCGCCGCCCGTCTTCCTGGACGTGTCGCCCGCCGGTCTCTGGAAAGGGAAGGATCCGACCGTGCCCGTCGCCGAGCTCGAGCGGCGCTGGGTCGCGGGGGAGCGGGTCGTGTACATCGGCAAGGCGGGTGCCGGCCGTCGCGGGCGTCGCGGGCTGCGCAAACGGCTCGACGAGTACCGCCGTTACGGAGCGGGCGAGCGCGTCGGGCACTCGGGCGGCCGCCGGATCTGGCAGCTCGCAGACCACGGCGACCTGCTCGTCGCATGGTGCGAGACCGCGGACGACGACGCCGCACCCACCGAGAGCTCCATGCTCGCCGCCTTCGCAGCGCAGCACGGGCGGCTTCCCTTCGCCAACATGCGGCGCTGAGCCCCGCGTGCAGGCGATTTCTCCTCCGCGCGAGGCATGGGGTAATCTCCTACAGCACCGCGAGTGCGGCCACGGGCTGTGGCGCAGCTTGGTAGCGCACCTGACTGGGGGTCAGGTGGTCGCAGGTTCAAATCCTGTCAGCCCGACAACGCAAGACCTCTTCCGACCAGTTCGGAAGAGGTTTTCTTGTTTCTCGGGCGGCTCGTCCCGGTTGTGGTTGAGCCTCCGGCTTGCCTAGAACTCGCCAAGCGCTTGCGGTGCGCCGACCGGGCGGAGGCATACTGAGCCGGTGGTGGACGGATCGCGTGGTTTGGTTGAGCTGCTCGCTGGGCCGCTAGCGGCCGCATCAGTCGGCGCGGCGGTTGCCCTTGCGTTGGCGCTCGCAGGCCCTGGGCGCTATTACGGTTGGAAGTTGCAGAAGACCTTAGATCTGCTCGATAAGATGAAGCAGGACACCTTGCCGAGGCTCGACGCGCCGCGCCGCGAGCTACAAGCGGAGGCCGAACGGCTGTCGAAACGAGTCGCCGCGTACCATCGCGTTCCCACCGAATGGATGATGATCCTCGTCCTATTTGTCGGTTATGGGTGGACCTATGGTGGCATGTTCGGCTTGCTTCATTGGAGACTGCGAGTCCTGCGCGACGTGGATTGGCCAAACTGGGGCGACGCCATCTTTTGGGTGGCCTTCGTCGTGTTTCTGTCGCCAGGATATGCCCTGACGAAGTGGGGACTGGAGGCTATCGGCTGGACTAGGCACGAGCGTCATCGCTTTGTAAGAGAAGGGCTTCCCAAGGACTTCGTGCAAAGGTACTCGCGCAGACCGAAGTCCCTCATGCCGGAGCCCAGCGGGTGGGACAGAGCGCCGGTGCAACGCATTAGTCGACCGTTACCGCTGTGGATGCAGAACAAGGCCGCGCGCGCCGAACTAAGAAGACGGCGAAGCGGGAACGCTGAGGAGTCACCCGGACGCTGCAGTGGAGGAGCGGCGTAGATCGTCGTCCTGGGTGCGAGCGAACCGCACCGGCGTCGCTGCCTCCAGCTTGGAGTGCCACATCGCTGAGACGCGTAGCGGGACGCCCCGCGAGCATGGCCAGGCGCGGAGCCCCTTGAGCGTGATCCGTCGCTGCCCGGCCGCGGCGTGCTGCCGGTCGAACTCGGCCCAGCCAACGCGTTGGTCTCGTCGTCCTAGCGCACATCGACCAGGCCGCGCTCGTCCCTGGGACGCCGAGCGCGAGCGCCTCGCGGCCGCGGGCCTCTTGAGTGCCACGGGCGGGCGTAGGGGAGGCGTCGATGAGCAGCGCGGCTTACCTCGCCAGGTGGCCGCATCTACGATTTCTCGGGACGCATTTGAAGGCCAAACTGCAGCGGTCAGGCGCAGTTGCGCTACCCGGCATGGAGCGGTCACAAGCGACCCATGGGTTTGCCGCCAGCCCGTCAAGACTCGGCTGTACCGGGCTGGACGGCCTGATCTTACTGAACGCCGTCCCTGGGCCCCGATTGCTACGCGAGCATGTTCAGTCTCGTTTGGGCTCAGGCTCTACTCCGACGGCGTAAGGAGGGCAGTTAGTCGCAGGTTCGAATCTTGTCAGCGCGATGTTCTGCCCAGCGCCTATGCGCTGGTCGTGGTCGCTTGTGTCGACTACGTGCCAAACATTGCGCTTCAATCAGCACTCTTCAGGGCCTGGATCCATGCTTTGATTACGTGGTGGACAAGATGGTCGACGCGACTCTCAGCGGAACGATGGGGCATTTTTGGCTAGACCTGACGACCTACAATCGAGCAGACATCTCGTGGCAAGGGCATGCTGAGCAACGAGACGACTATCTTGCCATCCGGACTATCAAGCGACCCGACGAGGGACTCCCGCAGCCTGGGGCGACTCCTATGCCGGAGGCTGTTTACGGCGCTACCGAGGTCGGCGGTACGGTTGCCTATGACATTCGAAGTGTTCCCGAGAACAGCGTGCTCGGGGGTAGCAAGATTTCTGTGCGCTCGTATCTCGCGCGAGGATTTGTCGTCGGGATTGATCCGGGCGAGCTAGCCAGCGCGAAAGTTGTCTCGATCACTGCGCAATTCTACGGGCTCGTCATGTGGAGCGGCGCGAAGGGGGCTCACATTGACTACGGCAAGCAGCCAGACGGTCGGGTTAACACGATGACCTACACGGTCCGGCGGGTTACTCCGGTTACTGCGAAGATAAGCGGCGGGCGGACCTTGGAGATTGGTGTCAGTTGGGAAGCAAGTGAGCGTCAGTTCGATCAGTTCTCCGCGTCTACGCCACTTACATTTACGATCACCAGGTCGAGGCCCGGGACTTGGTACGAGCTCATCCGACCGGTGATTGCCTTTCAAGATTTGATCAACCTGGCCTACGACGCATTCGTTCCGTGCGTCGGCGGGTCGCTCGTTCCTCATTTCCGAAAGGATGTTGAGTCAAGCAAGGGTGCGCTCTGGAGTAATTCCCTAATGGATGTTCCCGACGGGGTAAAGCGTGCCTCCGAAAAGTCGGAGCGACCGGCATTCTCCCTGGGGGCAATTGGTGGGGCGCCGGGAGTGCGGCGCTGGCTGCTGTTGGCTGAGGCGCATCCCCGGGCGGTGGGGCCGTTGACCAGTGCCCGACGATTCGGCATGACGACAGTCGAAGTCGAACTAATGAACATCGCAGTCGCGATCGAGTACTGGGTCGGAGCGTGCAAAAAGGAGTCGAGCAGTAGGCCGAAGTGGACCAAGGTCAGGAATAAGGGCTACGCCGAATTGCTGGCCATGCGCGTCGGCTCAGAGTTCCGGAGGTTTGTCGGCGGCGACGAGTGCAAGTGGGCGCGCCTGTTCTGGGACCGCTACACCGCACTCAAACACAACCCGCTGGTGTCCTACGACTCATACGAGATTTCAACTTTGATGAGGGGCGGCCGGATCCTCCTTATGTGTGCTCTGCTGAACCGGGCGGCTGGCTCGAAAGCGCCCACTAGGTGGATCTGTCAGTCCGCCCAGTTCTATCATCTAGGCGAGCGGACTCGGGACCTCATGGCGAGCAACCCGAGGCTATACAAGCGATAACGGACAGTTGTTGCGACCCCGCCCGAAGAAGTAAACCGGCGAGGCGTTTGGCCGACGCACGGGACGGTAGTGGTCGTTCGGAGTACGGAGTCCTTGCGCTCTGGTGATCCATGTAGAGGTCCTGACGGTCGAACTGAGTTGACCGGCGTCGTGGGTCCTCTCGCACAGTTTTGGCAGACGATGCGGGAGCGGTTCCCCGCGGTATCCGCTGGATCACGGCCGAACGCTCCCCGTACTGTGGTGGGACCGCGGGCGCCGACGCTGCGCACCAGCCCGCAGACCGTCTGAATCCATGAAGCCGGCATGCCAGCGTCTGGTGGGGCAGCCCTCTCCGTTGAGGGTTCAGCAACGGACTCGACGGCGTGGTTGGAGATATCGCCCACGAGACCGATGGCTCCTCCGGTGACGTCACCGGCGCCCGTGGCTATCTCGAATCGGCCCTTGACACAGGCGCAGGTCTGGTTGCGCGAGCCGTCCTAAAGTTTCTCGGTCTCCCATTGGACGCGGAGGCCGCGCCTGGGTTCGAGTAGAGCAGGGACACGTCGCGGCGGGGCTGGCGGGAGCGCCGGCGCACCGGCACCGGTCATAGGCCGTGCAGCGCCGCGAACGGGTCCTGCGTGGAGTCCGTCCGGTGGTCGAGCTCGGCCATGGTCACGGCGACGCCGGCGAACTCGTCGCCGCAGAGCGCTCGGATGAGGGCGACCGTCATGTCCATCCCCGCTGCCACGCCGGACGAGGTCCAGCGGTCGCGGTCCTCGACCCAGCGAGCGTGCGGCACCCACTCGACGGTGCTGCCGAAGGTCTCGACCCAGCGGAAGGCGTACTTGTTCGACGTCGCGCGGTAGCCCTCGAGCAAGCCCGCCGCCGCGAGCAGCGCGGAGCCCGTGCAGACGGACGTCACCAGCCGGGCGGCCGTGCCGTGGTCGCGCAGCCAGGCGAGGAAGGCACCGTCGGTGATGATCTCGCGCGTGGCGAGGCCGCCCGGGACCAGGATGATGTCCGGCGCGGGCGCCGCGGCGTAGGTGTGGTCGGCGTTGACGGTCACGCCCTGCGAGCTGGGCACGGGAGCGTCGCCGGGGGCGAGGAAGGTGACCGAGAAGTGCTCCGGCAGCAGGCCGAACAACTCGACGGGGCCGAAGACGTCGAGCAGCTCGAAGCCGTCGAACAGGACGATCTGCACGGAGCGCGGGGCCATGACCCGACGGTACGGGAACCACAGGCGGGCGCCCCGAGGGCCGACCGGGCATGATGACCCCATGAGTCTTTCCGACAAGGTCACCGAGCTCGGCGCGTGGGGTCTCGAGAACGGGCACCGCGCCCTGCTCGCGATCACGGGCGGCCGCTTCCCGAAGCGCGTGCTCGGCATGCAGACTCTGGAACTGCACACCATCGGCAGGAAGTCCGGGCAGCGTCGCTCGACGATGCTCACGGCGCCGATCTACGGGCCCGACCGCGTCGTGGTGGTCGCGTCCAAGGGCGGGCACTCGGACAACCCGGACTGGTTCAAGAATCTGGCGGCGAATCCCGACGTGGAGATCACCGTCGACGAGGTCACGAGCCCGTGGACCGCCAAGGCCGCCGACCCGGGCGAGAAGTCGCAGATCTGGCCGCAGATCACCAAGGCCTACAGCGGCTATGAGGGCTATCAGAAACGCACCGACCGCGACATCCCCGTGGTGGTTCTGACCCCGCGCTGACGCATCGCCGATTCACCCGTATCGATTCGAGGCGCGGGCTACCGTTCCGGACATGACGAATCAGCGTGTGAAGAAGTTCGCCACTGCGTTCGCGGTGCCCGCGGTCGTGGTCCTCGGCGTCACCGGGTGCTCCCAGTCGACGGGCGGCGAGCCGGTCGCGGCGGGCACATCCTCCGCGACGGCGACGGCAGCAGCGACATCGGCCACCTCGGCAGCGGCAAGGCCCGGTGAGTGCGCGCCGGTATCCGGCCGGGTGCTGACGCTGCCGACGAAGGCGGCGGGGGAGCCCACGCTCGGCTTGCCGCAGCCGACCGGATGGGAGAGGGAGACCTCCCAGGACTCCGACGTGATCCGCGGCGCCATCGTCAACAAGGACCTGGTCAGCGACGCCTTCGCCGCGAACGCGGTGATCACGCTGGAGAACGCCAAGGGCATGACCGCCCAGCAGGCGCTGGACTCCCAGGTGGACTCGCTGCGCCAGGGCCTCAAGGTCACGGGCCTGCAGCCCGTGCCGGGTAGCCTCTGCGGCTACCCGAGTACCATCGTCACGTACACGATGCCCGGTAGCACGCCGAACCATAAATCGACCACACTCGCGGTCTCCATCCCCGACGGTGTAACCCTGTGGTCGGTCACCATCACCGTGCAGTCCAAGATGCCCGACGATCCGATCTACCGGCGCGACTCGCAGGCGATCCTGACGGGGCTGCAGATCACGAAGTGACGACCCGGCGTGGCGCCGGGCGCGGCGCCACCCACTGTCACTCGCCGAACGCCGGATCCCGGCCGATGAAGGCCATCAGCGAGGTCACCTCATCGGTCCCGGCCGGGACGGGGATCGGGGCGCCGAACTGCCCCGACTCCTCCAGCATCGGCCCCATCGACTCGAGCCCGCCGTGCAGCGCCTTCGCGAACGCCGGATCGAGATCCGGGGTGATGCCGTTCGAGCGGCCCAGGTCCCAGGAGTGCATGAAGACGTCCGCGGTGTAGAACTGGTCGACCAGAGCATCCAGCGGCTTCTCCCCGAACATCTGTGTGGTGAGCACCCGCGACGCGTCCGGGGCGTCGAGCAGGGCCTGTACCGCCTCGGTCAGCTGGCCGAAGGCGGCCGCGGGCTCCGCCGCGTCCGAGGGGGCGCCGGGCAGTTCCACGCCATTCATCGCGAGGAACCCGGGCAGCCACTCGACGAGGTGGCCGACCACCTCGCGGGCCTTCCACTCGGGGACGGGCGTCTGCGCGTCCCAGTCGGTGATCGCGCCGGCGACACCGGCGAAGGTGGCCGCCGCGGCGCGGTGCCGATCGGCGGGGGAGAGCGTGCTGAGTTCGGTCATGGCGCCACTCTGGCACGGGCCACCGACAGGCGCGTGGCCTACCGTGAACATCCGTGACCGAACACCTGAGCATCCCCACCGCCGCGGGCTCCTTCGACGCGATCGCCGCCGGCCCCGAGGACGGGCGACCGGTGCTGTTGCTGCACGGCTTCCCGGAGGCCGCCATCGCCTGGCGGTATCAGGTCGCGGTGTTGGGGGAGCGCGGATTCCGGGCCGTCGCCGTCGATCAGCGCGGCTACTCGCCGGGTGTGCGGCCCGAACGGCCGGCCGAGTACGGGCTCTCCGAGCTGATCGGCGACGTGGTGGCGATCGCCGACGCCCTCGGTTGGGAGCGGTTCGACCTCGTCGGGCACGACTGGGGCGGCGCGGTGGCCTGGTGGACCGCCACCGAGCACCCGGACCGGCTGCGGTCGCTCGCCGTCGTCTCCACGCCCCACCCGGCCGCCCTCGCCGTCGCTGTGAAGACGGACGAGGACCAGGCCAGCCGTTCCCGCTACATGACGGAGTGGCGCGCCATCCCGGCCACGGAGAACGCCATGCTCGCCGACGACGCCCGCGCGCTGCGGCAGATCTTCGGGCGCGACGTGCCGCGCGATTCCGTCGACGACTACGTCCAGCGCCTGCAGGAGCCGGGTGCCCTCACGGCCGCGCTGAACTGGTACCGCAGCGGCCGACCGCCGGCGGCGCTCGGCACCGTCGACACCCCGGTCCTGTACGTCTGGCCGACCGAGGACGTGGCATTCGGCGACGTCGCCGCCCTCGGAACAGCCGCGCACTGCGGCGGGCCGTACCGGTTCGAGATGCTCGAGGACGTCTCGCACTGGGCGCCCGAGCAGGCGCCCGAGGCGATCACCACGATGCTGCTCGAGCACCTGGACGCGACCTGAGGTCGGCCTATCCGGGGATGATCTCCGGGGCGTGCGTCACCGGACAACTGAGCGACGCCGCGATGTAACACTGCTCGCCGGCCTCGTGGTGCAACGCCCGCGCCACCTCGGCGTCGGCGCCCGGCGCGAGGACCACCCGCGGCCGCAGGTCGATGGAGGTGAACCGCCCACCGGCGCCGGGCCTCTCGACCATGGTGCCGACGGCCGCATCCACGTAGTCGACCACCACGACGCCCCGCAGTGCGCACAGCGCCAGGTAGGAGAGCATGTGGCAGTTCGCGGCTGCCGCGACGAGCAACTGCTCGGGGTTCCAGAGAGCGGGGTCGCCGCGGAAGTGCGGGTCCGCCGAGGCGGTGATCGAGGCCGCCGCCGCGGAGCTGAGCCGGTGTTCCCGCTGGTAGGAGCGGTAGTCGGTCGTGCCCTCGGCCGAGGACCATTCGACTTCGACGGAAAAAGTGTGCTCGTTCACCCCGCAATCGTCCCCCTGTTGTGTATCTAATGGGGAGCATGTTGCACAGGCGAAAGAAGTCCACCACCGTCCGGGTCGCCAGCGTGCTGGCGGCCGTGAGCCTCGTCGCGGCGGGCTGTGGCACGTCGGGCGACGGCGCGGCGTCGTCGAGCACGGCCGCCGGCTCGTCGTCGAAGTCCGCCCCCAGCAGCGTCGACCGCCCCGCGCCTCCCGGCGCGGCCGACGACGCCGGCGCTACCGAGAAGGCGCGCGCGCTCGCCGATGCGGTCACCCTCGACGGCGCTATCAAGCACCTCGAGGCCTTCCAGGACATCGCGAACCGCAACGGCGGCAACCGTGCACTCGGCTCGCCGGGCTACGAGCAGAGCGTCGAGTACGCCGAGAAGGTTCTCCGCGACGCCGGCTACACCCCGCAGCGCCAGGAGTTCTCGACGGCCGTCTGGTCCGCGTCCAAGGTCGACGTGCAGGCCGGGGGCGCCCCCGTGAAGGCCGCGGCCCTCTCGTTCTCCGGCGCCACTGAGGGCACCGTCACCGCCAAGGCCGTGGTCACCGCTACGAAGGGCTGCAGCGACGCCGACCTCGCCAAGGTCACCGCGGGCTCGATCGCGGTCGTGCAGCGCGGCACGTGCACCTTCGGCGAGAAGTACAAGGCCGCCGCTGCGAAGGGCGCGAAGGCCCTCGTCATCACCAACAACCAGGCAGGGGACTGGAAGGGCGGCACACTGGGCCTCGACGACGGTGCCTCGATCGCCGTCGTCGGCGTCGCCCAGGACGCACCGATCACCGACGGCCAGGACATCACGCTCACCGTCGAAGCCAAGACCCAGAAGGCGAAGACCTGGAACATCATCGCGGAGACCGCGAAGGGCGACGACGCGAACGTGCAGATGGTCGGCGCGCACCTCGACAGCGTCACCGAGGGGCCCGGCATCAACGACAACGGTTCGGGCTCGGCCGCGGTCCTGGAGACCGCCGCCAAGCTCGGCGCGGGCGCCGATGTCAAGAACAAGGTCCGCTTCGCGTTGTGGGGTGCCGAGGAGGAGGGCTTGGTCGGCTCGGAGCACTACGTCAAAGAGCTGAGCGAGGAGCAGGCGTCGAAGATCAAGCGCTACCTCAATTTCGACATGCTCGGCTCGCCCAACGGCGGCTACTTCACCTTTGACGGCGACGGCTCGTCCAAGCTCGACGGTGGTGCCGGCCCGGCCGGATCGGGCGTGATCGAGCAGGTCTTCCGCAACTACTTCGCTTGGCGGGGCGTGCCGGTCGAGGCCTCCGCCTTCGACGGCCGCTCGGACTACGGCCCCTTCAAGGAGGTCGGCATCGCCTCGGGCGGCATGGATACCGGCGCGGACGGCGAGAAGACCGCGGAGCAGCAGCGGCAGTGGGGCGGCACGGCCGGAGACATCTTCGACCCGAACTACCACAGTCCGCGCGACACGATCGAGAACGTCAACCGGGAGATGTACCGCATCTCGCTCGGTTCGGTCGGCTTCTCCACGGCGTACTTCGCGGCGCTCTGATGCACCGGTAGTCTCGACTGCGCAAGCGGTCGAGTGATTCACAGTGCGTGATGTCAGTGCGGAGGTCCGGTGGGCAGGTTCAGCAACAAGATGTGGAAGGTGCTCGGCGCGCAGAGCACACGGAACCAGACCCGGTCCGTCGCGCTGATCGAGCAGTCCGCCGCATTCGACGAGTGGGCGCAGGGACTCTCCGACGACGAGTTCCCCGACGCCGCGCTGGCGCTGGACGTCTACGCCGCCAAGTCGGACGATCGCGCGAAGTTCATCGCGATCGCCCGCGAGGGCGCCGACCGCGCGCTCGGGCTGCGGCCCTTCGACGTCCAGCTGCAGGGCGCCGACCGGCTTCTCGAGGGCGACGTCATCGAGATGGCCACCGGCGAGGGCAAGACCCTCGCCGGGGCCGTCGCCGCCGCGGGCATGGCGCTCGCCGGCCGTTCCGTGCACGTGATCTCGCCGAACGACTACCTCGCCCGGCGCGACGCGGAGTGGATGACGCCCTTCTTCGACCTGCTCGACGTCACTGTCGGCTACGTCGCCGAGTCGTCCACCCGCGAGGAGCGGCGTGAGGCCTACGCCAAGGACGTCGTCTACGGCTCGGTCAACGAGATCGGCTTCGACGTGCTCCGCGACCAACTCGCCACCCGCGCCGAGGACCTGCTGTCCCCGAAGCCGGACGTGGCGATCGTCGACGAGGCCGACTCGGTGCTGGTCGACGAGGCCCTGATACCGCTGGTGCTGGCAGGTTCCGTCAAGGGCGACGTGCCGCAGGCGGCGATCATGGAGGTCGTGGCCCGGCTGCGTGAAGGCAAGCACTTCGAGATCGATTCCGACGGCAAGTCCGCCTTCCTCACCGACGACGGCGCGAAGCTGGTCGAGGAGGAGCTCGGCGGCATCGACCTGTACTCCGACGCGCACGTCGCGTCGACACTGCCGCAGGTCAACATCGCGCTACACGCCTACTCGCTCGTCGAGCGCGACGTGCACTACATCGTGCGCGACGGCCAGGTGAAGCTCATCAACTCCTCCCGCGGCCGCGTCGCCGAGCTGCAGCGCTGGCCCGACGGCCTGCAGGCGGCGGTCGAGGCCAAGGAGGGCCTGTCGCAGACCGACTCCGGCGAGGTGATCGACACGATCACGGTGCAGGCGCTGCTGCAGCGCTACGCCCTGGTGTGCGGCATGACCGGCACCGCGATCGCGGCCGGCGAGCAGCTGCGCCAGTTCTACGACCTGGGCGTCTCGCAGATCCCGCCGAACACCCCGACCGTCCGCGTCGACCAGCCCATGCGGGTCTACGACAACAAGGGCAACAAGGTCGCGGGCATCGTCGACTACGTGCGCGAGGTGCACGAGACCGGCCAGCCGGTGCTCATCGGCACGCACGACGTGGCCGAGTCCGAAGAACTCGCGCACATGCTCAAGATCTCGGGCGTGATCGCGACGGTGCTCAACGCCAAGAACGACGCCGACGAGGCGCGAATCATCGCCGATGCCGGCACCAAGGGGGCGGTCACCGTCTCGACGCAGATGGCGGGTCGCGGCACCGACATCAAGCTCGGCGGCCATGACGCCGGCGACGAGAGCCCGGAGCACGACGAGGTGGCCGAGCTCGGCGGCCTCGCCGTCGTGGGCACCGGCCTGCACGACACCGAGCGCCTGGACCAGCAGCTGCGCGGCCGCGCCGGCCGTCAGGGCGATCCCGGCACGTCGGTGATCTTCGCGTCCGTCGAGGACCCGATCGTGGAGCGGCACCTGCCGCGCGGGCGCCCGCCGGGCGGCGCGGACCCCGAGACCGGCGAGTTCCCGGGAACCAAGGCCGCCGACCTCCTCGACTCGGCGCAACGCGTCGCCGAGGGCGGGATGCTCGAGACCCACGCCAACACCTGGCGCTACAACCAGCTCGTCAACCAGCAGCGCGACCTCGTGATGGCGCGGCGGCACACGCTGCTCACCAGCGATCGGCCGCTGACGGATTTCGCCGAGCTGGAGCCGGAGCGGCTCGCCGAGCTGCGCGAGACGGGGATCTCCGACGAGGTGCTCGAGCAGGCGGCCCGCGAGGCCTTCCTCTACCACCTCGACCGCACCTGGGCCGAGCACCTCGCCTTCGTCTCCGAGGTGCAGACCACGATCCACCTGCGCGCGTTGGGCCGCCAGTCGCCGCTCGACGAGTTCCACCGCCTCGTGATCGAGGAGTTCCGCAAGCTCCCGGACGAGGCTGTGGGCCGCGCCCGGGAGACGCTGCGGGAGGCCGAGATCACCGACGACGGCATCGACCTCGACGGTGCCGACCTCGGTCGCAACACCCTGACCTGGACCTACATGGTCCACGACAATCCGTTCGCCACCAAGGGTATGGCGAACATGTTCGGGATGATCTGAGCCGGTCGTGAGCGAACCCGGGCGGTCCGCAGCCGGGGCCGACGGCGCACCGTCGGCCCCGGGGAAGCCGCCGAGCCCGCTGAACGTGCCCAACGCTCTGAGTGCGCTCCGGCTGCTCGGCGTGCCGCTGTTCCTGTGGCTGGTGCTGGTGGAGCACGCCGACGTGTGGGCGCTGGCGGTGCTGATGGTCTCGGGATTCACCGATTGGCTCGACGGCAAGCTCGCGCGGTTGCTGAACCAGCAAACGCGACTGGGGGAGTTGCTCGATCCTGCCGCGGACAGGCTCTACATGATCGCAGTTCCGATCGCCTTCGGCATCCGCGGGATCCTGCCGTGGTGGGTGATAGGGCTGCTGATCGGCCGCGAGGTGGTACTCGCCGGGACGGTGCCCTTCCTGCGGAGCCGCGGCATCACCGCTCTACCGACGCTGTACCTCGGCAAGGCCGCGACCTTCGCGCTGATGTACGCGCTGCCGATGCTGCTGGCCGGCACCTTCGACAACATGCTCGGCGCGATCATGCACCCGCTGGGCTGGGCGTTCCTCATCTGGGGCTTGGGGATGTACTGGTGGACCCTGGTGCTCTACTGGTGGCAGACGGTGCTCGTGGTGCGTGACCTGCCCCGGGTGGGGTAACCGGGGGCTGTGTTGCTCAATCATCGTGTCGCCCACTAAGTTGTAACCCGCTGCGCGGCCCCGCTCAGCCCTCGCGAAAGGACATCACGTTGAGTGCCAGCTTCCCCGGAGAACTGCTGTACACCCCCGATCACGAGTGGCTGCTGAAGAAGAGCGAGACCGTGGTGCGGATCGGGATCACCGATTTCGCGCAGGATCAGTTGGGTGACGTGGTCTTCGTGCAGCTGCCCGAGGACGACGCCGAGGTGGCCTCCGGCGATTCGTTCGCCGAGGTGGAGTCCACCAAGAGCGTCTCCGACATCTACGCACCGCTGTCGGGCACCGTCGTCGCGATCAACGGCGAGCTGGACTCGAGCCCCGACCTGATCAACTCGGATCCCTATGGCGAGGGCTGGATCGTGGAGATCGAGGCCGCGTCTCCCGAGGACCTGGAGACCGCCCTGGGGGAGCTGCTCGACGCGGATGCGTACAAGGCGCTGACCGCCGAGGCGTGATCGCCTTTCCTTAGAACGGCTTTAGAGCCGACGAATCCGGCCGCCTCCGAGGCGCCGGGCGCGGTACCGTGGACCCGTACGTCCATCAGGTGTCGTGAACTACAGACCTGTGCAGTAATCACTGACGAAGGAGCGATGTGAGCGAGAACGACAAGGGCAACGAATCGGCCCCCGTTGAGACCACTTCGGTGTTCCGCGCCGACATCATCCGCGAGATGGACGCCACCGGCGGATCCGAGAGCGATGCGCCCGTCCAGGGCCTCGACAACCTCCCGGCCGGCGCGGCTCTGCTCGTGGTGAAGCGCGGCCCGAATGCGGGTTCCCGCTTCCTGCTGGATCAGGAGACCACCTCCGCGGGTCGTCATCCCGACAGCGACATCTTCCTCGACGACGTGACCGTGTCGCGTCGCCACGCGGAGTTCCGCTCCGTCGAGGGCGGCTTCACCGTCGTCGACGTGGGCAGTCTCAACGGCACGTACGTCAACCGCGAGCCGGTCGACGCGTCGCCGCTGGCCCACGGCGACGAGGTCCAGATCGGCAAGTTCCGCCTGGTCTTCTTCGTCCCGGCGGCCGGCTGACACCTGTGACGGCCCCACGCCAGGAATCGGCGGCCCCGAGCGCGATGTCGATCGGGGCCGTCCTCGAACGTCTTCGTGACGAGTTCCCGGACGTGACCATCTCCAAGATCCGATTCCTCGAGTCGGAGGGGCTGGTCACGCCCGACCGGTCCCCGTCGGGATATCGGCGGTTCTCGCCGAAGGATTGTGAGCGGCTCAAGTACGTGCTCACCGCGCAACGCGACTACTACCTGCCGCTGAAGATCATCAAGGAGCAGCTGGACGCGCACGATCGGGGTGAGGCCGTCGAGGGCCCCGCTCCGCGTGCGCCCCGCGTGCTCGCGGCGGTGTCGTCGAAGACGGCGCCCGCCACCGACTTCTCGGCGCGCCGGCAGACCAGGATCAGTCGCGCCGACCTTCTCGCCCGGTCCGGAGCCGACGAGGCCTTCCTGCGGGAGTTGGAGCGCTCGGCGTTGCTCACCTCTGGCAAGGCCGGCTTCTTCGACGAGGACGCGGTCGCGCTGGTGCAGGCGGCCAAGGCCCTCGCCGAGTACGGCCTCGAGGCGCGGCATCTGCGCGCCTTCAAGACCTCGGCCGACCGCGAGGCCGGCCTCATCGCCCAGATCGCCAATCCCATCGCCCGTGGCGGCGACGCGGGTGCCGCCGAGCGCGCGGCCGAGCTGGTGCGCGAACTGGCCGCCCTGTCGGTCACCTTCCACACACAGCTGGTCAAGGCCGCCGTGAAGGATGCGGTGCGCTGACGCCGTCCCGCGAGCGTCTCGCTGGACTCCCCGAACCGGGCGTCGGCGCTGGATCCCGCCTGCCGCGCCGGTAAGCTGGAACCATGATCGAGATGACCGTCGCGGGCATCCGGATGGACCCGCCGCAGAACGATCCCGTCCTGCTCCTGCGGGAGGTCTCCGGCCTCCGGTACCTGCCCATCTGGATCGGCCAGGGCGAGGCGACCGCGATCGCGATCAAGCTGCAGGGCGTCGAGCCGCGCCGCCCACTCACGCACGACCTCATCGTCGACCTGCTCGAGACCCTGGGACGCTCGGTTACCGAGGTGCGCATCACGGGGCTCCAGGAGGGCACGTACTTCGCGGACCTCGTGCTCGACGGTGACCAGACCGTCTCGGCCCGGCCATCGGACTCCATTGCCATGGCCGTGCGGCTCGAGGTCCCGATCTTCGCGGAGGAGGAGGTACTCGCCGAGGCGGGCCTCCTGCTGCCCGACGAGGAGGTCGCCACGGAGGCAAGCGAATCCGGCGAGGAGCCGCCCGCCGACGAGGAGGTCGAGGCGTTCAAGGAATTCCTCGATTCGATCTCCGCGGACGACTTCAAGGCGCCGGGCGACTCTTGACACCGGTGCGGATCCGGGGTCGCCGCGAGGTCACGATTCGATCTCGACCTCAACTTCAACTTGAGGGTGTCGGTGTGTCGCGTTGATTCGTCGCCCTGCGGGCCCTAGCGTTCACGCCGAACACCGCGGAATGGCACCGAGGGAATTACACCGACGGCCTCCACGCGGGAGGCGTACTCTCAGGAGTGCGCACGGACCTCATGAGGGAGACGGCAGTGACCGATCAGGACGGCACCGGGCAGAACATGCCGCAGGCGGATAACGCCGTGGGCACCCAGGGCTCGCTCGACGACATCGCCCCGGGCCTGTTCCCGAACGACACCATCCCGGACGAGTTGCTCGGCTACCGCGGCCCCAGCGCCTGCCAGATCGCCGGCATCACCTACCGCCAGCTCGACTACTGGGCCCGCACCTCGCTCGTGGTGCCCTCCATCCGCAGCGCGGGCGGCTCGGGCACCCAGCGCCTGTATTCCTTCAAGGACGTGCTCGTCCTGAAGATCGTCAAGCGCCTGCTCGACACGGGCATCTCACTGCAGAACATCCGCGTCGCCGTCGATCACCTCCGCCAGCGCGGTGTCGAGGACCTGGCCCGCATCACCCTCTTCTCCGACGGCACCACCGTCTACGAGTGCACCAGCGCCGAGGAGGTCGTCGACCTCCTGCAGCACGGTCAGGGTGTCTTCGGCATCGCCGTCTCCGGCGCGATGCGCGAGCTCACCGGCACCATCGCCGACTTCCCCGGTGAGCGCGCCGATGGCGTGGCCGCCGAGGCCGCCCCCGAGGACGAGCTGGCCTCGCGCCGTCGCAACCGCGCCCGCGCCACCGGATAGATCGCATCCCGCGCACCGGGCGGGTCACCGTACGGGCGTCCTGCTGAAATGCGTTAGAATCTTCGTGCGTCGCAACACCGCGTGGGAGAGCCCAGCGGGCACCGTCGAGCACGGGCCCACGGGCGCCGAAGGAGCAACACCTCTCCGTCAATCTCTCAGGCACCAGGACCACGTGGGTTGGGCGCCTCTGGAGCCGCCGGCGACTGAGGGAGAGGGCACCCGGCCCGGAGGTCCCCAGTGTCCGACACCACTCCCGCGAGCAACTTCCCCGCGCGCCATATCGGCCCCGACGCGAGCGAGCTCGAGCAGATCCTGCGCGTCATCGGCGTCGACAGCCTCGACGACCTGGCACGCGCCGCGGTCCCGTCGGCCATCCTGGACCCGGAGGCAGACAACGGCCTCGGCGCCCTGCCGGCCCCGATCGACGAGCACGACGCCCTCGCCGAGCTGCGTGCCCTCGCGGACCGCAACACCGTGGACCGGACCATGATCGGCCTCGGCTACTACGACACGCTGACCCCGCCGGTGCTGCTGCGCAACATCATCGAGAACCCGGCCTGGTACACGGCGTACACGCCGTACCAGCCCGAGATCAGCCAGGGCCGCCTCGAGGCCCTGCTCAACTTCCAGACCATGGTCTCCGACCTCACCGGCATGGAGATCGCCAACAGCTCCATGCTCGACGAGGCGACCGCCGCCGCCGAGGCCATGACGCTGCTGCGCCGCGCCGGCAAGTCGAAGAGCCCGCGGCTGGTCGTCGACCGTGACGTCTTCCCGCAGACTCTCGCCGTGATCGAGACCCGCGCCGAGCCGCTGGGCATCGAGGTGCTGGTCCATGACGTGACCACCGGCCTGCCCGAGGGCGAGTTCTTCGGCGTCATCCTGCAGACTCCCGGCGCGTCGGGCCGCATCGCCGACGTGCAGGCCGTGATCGACGGTGCCCACGAACGTGGCGCGCTCGTCGCCGTCGGCGCCGACCTCCTGGCGATGACGCTCCTGACGCCTCCCGGCGAGCAGGGCGCTGATGCCTGCTTCGGCACCACGCAGCGCTTCGGCGTGCCCCTCGGCTTCGGCGGCCCGCACGCCGGCTACCTCGCAGTGCACAGTAAGCACGCCCGCCAGATCCCCGGCCGCCTCGTCGGCGTCTCCGTCGACGCCGACGGCAACCTCGCCTACCGCCTCGCCCTGCAGACCCGCGAGCAGCACATCCGCCGCGAGAAGGCCACGTCGAACATCTGCACCGCGCAGGTGCTGCTGGCCGTGCTCGCCGCGATGTACGCCAGCTACCACGGCCCCGACGGCCTGAGGGCGATCGCACGTCGCGTGCACGCGCGCGCCTCCGCCCTCGCCGCGGCGCTGGGCGATGCAGTGGTGCACGCCGAGTTCTTCGACACCGTGCTCGTCAACGTTCCCGGCCGCGCCGACGACGTGCTCGCCGCAGCTAAGGCCGCCGGCTACAACCTGTGGCGCGTGGACGACGACCACATCTCCGTCGCCTTCGACGAGACCTCGACCGAGGCCGACGTCGCTGCCGTCCTCGCGGCGTTCGATGCGAGCCCGGTTCAGGTGGCACCGTCGGACATCGAGAACCGAACCTCTGAGTTCCTGACCCACCCGGCGTTCCATGCGTACCGCACCGAGACGGCGATGCTGCGCTACCTTCGCAAGCTCTCCGACAAAGACATCGCGCTGGACCGCTCGATGATCCCGCTGGGCTCGTGCACGATGAAGCTCAACGCGACCGCCGAGATGGAGTCCATCACGTGGCCCGAGTTCTCGCGGCTGCACCCGTTCGCACCGGCCGCGGACACCGAGGGCATCCGCGCGCTGATCAGTCAGCTGGAGGAGTGGCTGGTCGCGATCACCGGCTACGACAGCGTCTCGCTGCAGCCGAACGCCGGCTCGCAGGGCGAATACGCGGGCCTCCTCGCGATCCGCAACTACCACCTCTCGCGCGGGGACGCGCACCGCACCGTCTGCCTGATCCCGTCGTCCGCGCACGGGACGAACGCCGCGTCGGCCGTCATGGCGGGCCTGCGCGTCGTCGTGGTGGCCTCGCGGGAGTCCGGTGATGTGGACACCGCGGACCTGAAGGAGAAGATCGCCAAGCACGCCGATGAACTGGCGGCGATCATGATCACCTACCCGTCCACGCACGGCGTGTACGAGCATGAGGTGCGGGAGATCTGCGCGGCGGTGCACGAGGCGGGCGGTCAGGTCTACGTCGACGGTGCCAACATGAACGCGCTGGTCGGGCTGGCCCGGCCCGGCAAGTTCGGCGGCGACGTCTCGCACCTGAACCTGCACAAGACCTTTTGCATCCCGCACGGCGGCGGCGGCCCCGGCGTCGGTCCGATCGGCGTGCGCAGCCACCTCGCGCCCTTCCTGCCCGGGCACCCGCTCGAGCCCTCGCTCGGGAACGGCCCGACGATCTCAGCCGCACCGTTCGGCAGCGCCTCGATCCTCCCCATCACGTGGGCGTACATCCGGATGATGGGCGCCTCGGGCCTGCGCACCGCGACGCTCACTGCGATCGCCTCCGCGAACTACATCGCCGCGCGGCTGAACGACTCGTTCCCGGTGCTCTACACGGGCGAGAACGGCCGCGTGGCCCACGAGTGCATCCTCGACGTTCGCGGCATCTCGAAGGAGACCGGCGTCTCCATCGACGACGTCGCGAAGCGCCTGGCCGACTACGGTTTCCACGCGCCGACGATGAGCTTCCCCGTCGCGGGCACGCTCATGGTGGAGCCGACGGAGAGTGAGTCGCTCGGCGAGATCGACGAGTTCTGCGACGCAATGATCGCCATCCGCGCGGAGATCTCACGGGTCGCCTCGGGAGAGTGGCCGGTGGACGACAACCCGCTGCGCGGCGCCCCGCACACGGCGGAGTGCCTGGTCACCGAGTGGGATCACCCCTACTCGCGCGAGGTCGCCGTCTACCCCCAGGGCCTGCCGTCCGGCGGCGCGCGCGCCAAGGTGTGGCCGTCGGTCCGCCGCATCGACGGCGTCTACGGCGACCGCAACCTGGTCTGCTCCTGCCCGCCGATCGAGGCCTTCGCGGAGTAGTCCCGAAGCCGACCGTGCCCACCCCCGCTCGCGGGGGTGGGCACGGCTGTTCGTGGGGTCGGTGTCAGCCCTGGGGGTTCGGGGGCGGGGTGTCGGGGGTCGGAGCCGCGCCGCCGGCAGGCGGCGTCGTGCCGCCGCCGGTCACGTCCTTGACCTTGTTCACCGCCTGGTCGATCGTGTCCTCGTGCCCGGCGAACTTGCCCTTCGCCGCACTGCCCGCCTTGTCGATCACCTTGTTGACCTGGTCGGGGTTCTTGCCGAGCAGTTCCTTGATCTTGTCGAGAAGCGCCATGGTGCAACCTTCCGGTGGACTCGTCCGCGGTCGCCGTCGCCGTCTGCTTCGCCGCGACATCCCGCGCCTGTGCTCCTCGTTCACCGTAACCGAGATCGGGGGTGCTGCCGAGGTCTCGCTCGTACCGATTCCAGCCGGTGCTGGCCGATTGCGATGACACATGCTGTTCAGTTAGGTAAATTTGTAATCGTGAGCTACTGGATCGCGTTTGTCGCGGGGTGGATGGTCGCGCTCGCGGTGTTGATCCCGGGCGCCGCCCGGCTGGAGCGGCGGTGTCCGACGGCCCGGACCTGGCCGGATCGGGTCCTCGGGGGCGTGGCAGCGCTCGCAGTGCTCGTCGTCGTCACGCTCATCGCGAATCAGCTTTGGCCGCATCGGCCGACCTTCGTTCGCGGCGCGCTGTCCGGCACCGTCGTCGGCGCGGTGGCCTTCCTGCCCGACGTCGTCGCGGCGCTCCGTCATCGCAGGCGTCCGACGCCGGGCCCGCCGCGCCCTGTCGTGGCGGGGCGCCCCACCGTTCTACCTGCCGGGTTTGCGGACGCGGTACACCGTCATTTCGCGGAGCCGACGGTGCGCGCTCGCTACGTGATCGCCGCGTACCGTCGTGGCCTGATCGCGCCCGGCTTCGTGCCCGGCCTCGCCGCGGATCTCGCGCCGCTCCTGCCCGACGGTGCCGCCTGGGCAGGGCTGGCGCGGTGGCAGGGCGGCGAGGGGCTGGACGACGCCGTCGACCGCGCGGCGAGGGAGATCGGCTACGCACCCTCGGACCAGGAGGAGTGCGACGAGGTCGTCGAGCGCCTCGTCTACTGGGCCTTGTGCAGCGACGACCCGCGGCTGCGGCGCGACGTTCTCGAGGTGCTCGGTGAGACCGTCGAGCCGCGGACGACGTTCGAGGACATCGGTTTCCGTGCTGCGCGCGTCAGTGGACTTCGGGAGTTGCTGCGGAGTCGCTTCGATTCGACCTATGCGATTCCGCTGAGCGAGGGCGTGCACCGCCGATTCACGGGGCCGACCGGGAGGGCCGTCGACCTGATCAGCGGCTATCGCACCGGTGTGATCTCCTCGGCCGATGTGCCGCGGCTCGCGGCTCTGGTCATCGCCGATCTGCCGGGCGCGGGGCAGGCCTGGGCCGAGCTCGCCATGGCGTCCGCTGACGAGTCGCGCTCGGAGTTGCTCCCGATCCTCGATCGGGCCGCGCAGGAGATCGGGTACGCGCGCACCCCGCAGGAGGTCGAGATCGACGCGCTCGAGGGTGCCGCGTACCGGGCGGTGGTGAACGGTTCGGAGGTGGAGGAATCCAGACGTCTGCATCGGATCGAGTTCGACTTCGATCACGCCCGAGAGCTCGAGGAACTGCGCTATGCCTGGTATCTACCGGTAGCGGACGACACCCGGCTCGCGCGCGTGCGCGGCGACCTCGCGGCGTACCTCTCGCGGAGGTACGGCTGAACGGCGATCTGTTCGATCAGTGTTCGAGTAACTGTGGCGTAATCGCTCGGACGGGCCTGGAGGTGATCGCCGCCGTTAGGAGGGACGCGGGCCCCACCGAGGTTCAGCGGCGGTTCACGGCATCCGCGAGGGAGATGACGGCGGCGTTGGAAGCGGGCGCCAGGGGCTCGACGGTGCCGAACTCGACCGACGGGGTCTTCGCCGGCGCGGGCTCGCCGACGACCCGGAATCCGGCCTCGGCCAGCGGCTTCGCGTTGCCGCCCTGGGTGAGGAAGGAGACGAAGTCGGCGGCCGCGCGATCGTGGGCGTCGGTCGTGTCCTCGCGGTCGAGAACCGCCGCGGGGTACGTCGCCGAGGCGGTCGGCCCCGACGGGTACACCGCGACCGGGGCGGCGTTGCCGCGACCCCGTGCGAAGGCAGCGAGCTGCTGCTCGGTCACGGGCACAGCGCGCACCGAGTCGCCGGGCTTGGTCAGCGCGTCGAGGGCGGCACCCGCGGTGGTGGACTTCGGGGCGTCCTTCGCCCACCGCGACAGCGAGCCCGTGACCACGGGGCTCTGGGCGGCCTCGTCGGACAGGGCGGCGCCCGCGGTGCGGGCGACCGCAGCGGCCATGGACTGCGCCGCGAGATACGTACCGTCGGCCTCGGCTCCCGTCGGCAGCGCGATCCGGAGCTGTTCCTGGCGCGCGGAGAGATCGAGCCAGCGGACACCGTCGAAGGTCGAACGCGCCGACCTGCGCACGGCCAGCACCACCGGCGACGAGGCGATCGACGTCGGCTGTCCGGATACCTCCGCCGGCTTGGCGGCCGCGAGCCGCGCCGTCCACTGCGTGCTCTCCGGAATCCACAGCGACGGCGCCGCGCCGAGCTTCGGGTCCCACGTTCCGATCAATGCCTCCAGTGCGACGGGGGAGTCGATCCCCGACACCTCGATCTTCGGGCAGTAGTCCGCCGACACGGTGCCGCTCGCGTTGAAGCTCTCCGCGACCCGACGCAGCGGGCCGACCAGGGCGGGAGCGGCTGCCACCTGCACCGTGAGGTCGCCGCGCACGCACGAGGCCGCCGCATCGCGGCCCTCCTGCTCGGAGCGCCCCGACAGCCAGACCATGGCGGCCGCGACGGCGGCGATCACGACGACGACGACCACCGCAGCGATCAGCCAGCGCGCGACGCCACGGGAACCGGTTCCAGAACGATGTGATCCCATCGAGAGCAACCTACCCGAAGAGCCCGCGCGGAGGCATAGGAGACTCCTGTGCGTTCGCGCTGGTGAAAGGCTTCGCCCCGGCGACGAAGCGGGTCACCTCGGCCCCCGCCAGCAGCGTTCCCGGGAACGGGTCGCCGGCCAGGCGGCGGCCCAGCCCGCGTTCCAGCAGATCTGGCACGGCGCCCGCCACCAGCACCAGGTTCCCGAATCGGCGGCCCTTCAGCACCGCCGGCTCGGCCGCGATCGCCACGTCGCCGAAGACCCGCGCGACTGTCGCCGTCACGGACCTGGCGAAGGCGAGCGGCGCACCGTCGGCGATGTTGAGCGCGACCACCGCGCCGGGGCCGAGCAGGGGGACGAGCGATGCGAAGAACTCGCGCGTGGTGAGCGACGCCGGGGTGCGGGCCCCGGCGAAGACGTCCAGGACAAGCAGGTCGACGGTGCCGAGCATGCCCGGGGGCAGAGCGGTGGCGGCGACCGCGGCGTCGGCGCAGCGGATCTTGATCTGCTCGCGCTTGGGCAGCGGCGCGGCGGCGCGCACCGCGTCGATCAGCGCGCGATCGTTCTCCAGCACCTGCTGGCGCGAGCCGGGACGGGTGGCGGCGACGTAGCGAGGCAACGTGAAGCCGCCGCCTCCCAGGTGGACGGCGGTGACGGCCTCACCCGCCGGACGCACCAGGTCCACGACGTGCCCGATGCGCCGGACGTACTCGAAGACGAGGTTCGTCGGGTCACCGGTGTCGACGTAGCTCTGGGGCGTCCCGTCGAGGAGCACCGTGAACGCACCGGGCCGGTCGCGATCGGCGTCGATCACGACCGGCCCGGAATCCGACGCAGTGTCGGTCTCGGCTGCGCTGCTCAGCTGTTCGCGGCCTTGAACTCGCGACGGCGCGCATGCAGGATCGGCTCGGTGTAGCCGTTCGGCTGCGTGCCACCGAGCAGGATCAGGTCCTTGGCGGCCTGGAAGGCGATGTTGGTGTCGAAGTCCGGCGCCAGCGGGCGGTAGTCCGGGTCACCGGCGTTCTGCTGGTCAACGACCGGCGCCATGCGCTGGAGCGCCTCGATGACCTCGTCCTCGGTGACGACGCCGTGGCGCAGCCAGTTCGCGAGCAGCTGCGAGGAGATGCGCAGGGTGGCGCGGTCCTCCATGAGGGCGACGTCGTGGATGTCCGGCACCTTCGAGCAGCCGACGCCCGAGTCGACCCAGCGGACGACGTAGCCGAGGATCGACTGGGCGCTCTCGTCGAGCTCCTCGCGCTTCTCCTCCTCCGACCAGTTCGCGTTCGGCGCGAGCGGGATGGTGAGGATGTCGTCGACCGACGCGGGATCGCGCTTGGCGATCTCGTTCTGCACCTCGAAGACGTCCACCAGGTGGTAGTGCAGGGCGTGCAGGGTCGCGGCGGTGGGCGAGGGCACCCACGCGGTGGTCGCGCCGGCCTTGGGCTGGGCGATCTTCTGCTCGAGCATCGCGGCCATCAGGTCGGGCATGGCCCACATGCCCTTGCCGACCTGCGCCTTGTGCTGCAGGCCCGCATGCAGGCCGATGTCGACGTTGCTGTCCTCGTACGCGGGGTACCAGGTCTGTCCCTTGAGCTGGCCCTTGCGGACGATCGGACCCGCGACCATCGAGGTGTGGATCTCGTCGCCGGTGCGGTCCAGGAAGCCGGTGTTGATGAACACCACGCGATCGTTCGCGGCGGCGATCGAGGCCTTGAGGTTCACCGACGTGCGGCGCTCCTCGTCCATGATGCCGACCTTGAGCGTCAGCGCGGGCAGGCCCAGCAGCTGCTCGACGCGGGCGAAGATCTCCGCGGCGAAGGCCACCTCCTCGGGGCCGTGCATCTTGGGCTTGACGATGTACACCGAGCCACTGCGCGAGTTGCGGATGTCGCCCGACAGGCCGTGGATCGCGATGAGCGAGGTGACGATGCCGTCGAGGATGCCCTCGCCGATCTCCTCGCCGTTCAGCAGGATCGCGTCGGTGGTCATGAGGTGGCCCACGTTGCGGACGAACAGCAGCGAGCGGCCGTGCAGCACCAGCTCGGAGCCGTCGACGGCGGTGTAGACGCGGTCCGGGTTCAACGTGCGAGTGAAGGTCTTGCCGCCCTTGCTGACCTCCTCCGCGAGGTCACCCTTGTTCAGGCCCAGCCAGTTGCGGTAGCCCACGACCTTGTCGTCGGCGTCGACGGCCGCGACCGAGTCCTCGAAGTCCATGATCGTGGTGACCGCGGACTCGACGAGCACGTCCTTGACGCCGGCGCGGTCGGTCGAGCCGATCGGGGAGGTGGCGTCGATCTGGATCTCCAGGTGGAGGCCGTTGTGGCGCAGCAGGATGCCCGATGGGGCGCCCTTCTCGCCGGAGTACCCGACGAACGCCGCCGGGTCCGCCAGGCAGACCGAGGCGTCCTCGCTGGAGCCCGACGCACCCTTGACGGTGGCCAGCAGCTCGGTGCCGTTGATCCGGTACTCGACGACGTCGGCGTGCGAGCCGGACTCGAGCGGCACTGCCTTGTCGAGGAAGTCCTTGGCGAAGGCGATCACCTTGTCGCCACGGACCTTGTTGTAGCCCTTCCCCTTCTCCGCGCCGTCGGCCTCGGAGATGGCGTCGGTGCCGTAGAGGGCGTCGTACAGCGAGCCCCAACGAGCGTTCGCGGCGTTGATCGCGAAGCGGGCGTTGAGGATCGGCACCACCAGCTGCGGGCCGGCGGTCGAGGTGATCTCGGTGTCCACGCCTCCGGTGGTGATCTCGCGGTCCTCGGGGACCGGCACCAGGTAGCCGATATCGGTGAGGAACTGCTTGTACGCGGGGAAGTCGGTGATCTCACCGGGCGCGGCGGCGTGGTACTCATCGATCTTCGCCTGCAGCTCGTCGCGGGTGGACAGCAGCGCCCGGTTCTTCGGGACCAGATCTCCGATCAGTTGCGCGGCGCCCGCCCAGAAGGCGGTCTGGTCTACACCGGTGCCCGGAAGTGCCTCGTTATTGATGAAGTCGTAGAGGACCGTTGCGACCTCGAGGCCGGCGACGGATGTCCGGGCGGTGTCAACCATGAAGTACTTCAACCCCTTCGTAGCACGTGACTAGGTACGGATCAGGTTACTCCGCGCGTGATCGCCGCCGACGTCGGGACCACCTGGCCGAAGTCCAGTTTCACGAGCTGGTCGGCGCGGTCGAAGTACCGGTCGTCGTGGGTGATCACCACCACCGTCTTCCCGCGCGCCTTGAGGTCGGCGACGATCCGGTCGTAGAAGACGGCGCGGAAGCGGGGGTCCTGATCGGCGGCCCACTCGTCGAACAGGTACACGGGCCGGTCCTCGAGCAGCGCGGTCAGCAGCGCGAGCCGCTTGCGCTGCCCCGTCGAGAGGGCGAGCGTCGAGAGCTTCCCGTCCTGCACCGTGACCGCGTGCGCCAGCTCCAGGTCGTGCAGCAGCCCGCGCACCCGGTCGTCCAGGTCGTCGGCCGACAGGCCCAGATAGTCGTCGAACAGGTGGAAGTCCGAGAAGACCGCCGTGGTGTGCTGTCGGAACCACTCCAGGTTCTGCGGGCCGATCGGCTCGCCGCCGGCGCGGATCTCGCCGATCCGCGGCGCGTACAGCCCGCAGATGAGCTTCGCCAGCGTCGACTTGCCGCTGCCGTTGCCGCCGACCACGAAGGTCACCTCGCCCGGGCGGAGTGTCAGGTCGACGGGACCGAGGCGGAAGCCGTGCGGCACGCCCGGTGGCGGACCCTGGGGAGGGTGCGGCGGCGGGCCGCCGGGACCGCCGCGCGGCGGGTGCCCGGGTCCGTGCGGGCCGGGAGGGGATTCGGGGAGGTACTCGTAGCCGACGCCCCGCAGTTCGACGGTGCCGTCGCCGACGGGCCGCCCGTCGTAGGGGAGCACCGACTCGTCGCGCGGGGTTTCCAGCGAGAGGTCGAGGCCGCGGATCTTCGCCAGCGCGACATCGCCGCGCAGCAGGTCGGGGATGCGGTGCATCAGGCTCTGCATGGGCATCGACAGGAAGGTAGTGACCAGCACGTAGCCGATCATCGTCTCCCGCGGCAACTCCATCGCCCGGGCGAGGACGAACAGGATGACCACCATGGTGCCCAGCTGCAGCACCTGGCCCAGGGCTTGGCCGCCGGCGAACCGCGTGCCCGCGGCGACGTGCTGACCGCGCAGGTCCTCGGCCGTGCCCAACAGCTTGCGATCCAGGAAGTCGGTGCGCCGCGCGCGGTGCAGCTTCAGCTCCTTGACGCCGTGCGTGACCTCCTGGAAGGAGCCGATGAGGGCGTCGTCGAGCTCGCGGGCCCGGCGGTAGGTCTCCCGGACCCGGCGCAGGACAGTCTCCACACAGGCGATGCCGATGAGCGTGCCCGCCACGGAGACCGCGAACAACGTGCCGGACACCGTCGCGAGATAGGCCAGGGCGCCGATGATCGTCGCCAAGTCGATGCACAGTCCGGGAATGCCGGAAACGGCCATCGACAGCGACCGGACGTCCTCGGTGAGGGTCGCCAGCAGCCGGTGATCGCCGAGCCGCTCGATGTGCTCGAGCGGCGCGGCCAGCACCCGCTGGGAGAGCCGCGCCCGCAGCCGGTACACGGCGGCCTGCGCGAGGTGCAGCAGGATCAGCTGTGAGGTGACGCCCGCGATGACCACGACGACCGCGGTCAACACGAATTGGGTGACCGTCACCGTCGGCATCGGGCCCGGAGCCACCAGGCCGTTGATGAGCGTCAGGAGGTAGGCGTTCGCGCCGCCCGCGACCAGGCCCGCGATGACCGCCGCAGCGATCGCCGCGGGCGAGATCGAGAGCAGGAACTTGAAGAGCTTCATGGCGCGCTCATTCGCCGGCGGTCACGACGTCGAACAGGAAACCCTCCACGGTCACGCCGGGTGCGAAGGAGAAGGCCATGCCGGTCGACGGTGCCCCGTCGGGCCCGGCACCGTCGGAGACCTGCACCAGGAGGCGTTCAAGGACGAACAGCAGCGAGACGCTGAGCATGTTGCCGTGCTCGGCGAGCACGTCCCAGCTCGTGCGCGACGCCTCGCCGGGCAGGCCCAGCGCCGCGGATGCGGACTCGATGATCTTCGGCCCGCCGGGGTGGATCGCCCAGTGCGCGATGGCCTCCCGGCCCAGTCCGTTGCGGTCCAGCACCTCGTCGACTACCGGCGCGACGCCGTTCACGATGTACTGCGGCAGGGCCTCGGCCAGTTCGCACGTGATGCCGTTGGCGTTGACCCCGAGCACGATCCCGTCCTCGGCACCGTCGAGCAGGTGGGTGAAGGTGTCGCGCACGACGATCCGGCCGCCGGGGAGCGGGTGTCCGACCTCGCTGGCGCCGATGACGGCGGCGCCGCAACCGTCGGCGAAGAGGCTGGAGATCACCACGTCGTTCGGGTCACCCGAGAAGACGGCGTTCACCGAGCTCAGCTCCAGGCAGATCATCAGCGACTTGCGGTCCGGGTGGGCACGCACGTAGTCGGTGGAGACACGCAGCGCGTTCATCGCTGCGGCGCAGCCCATGAAGTTGATGACCACGCGGCTGGTCTGCGGCGCGAGGCCGAGCGCGCGGATCACCGCGACGTCGACGCCGGGGGCGAGGAAGCCGGTGCTGGTGACGAAGACCAACTGGCCGACGTCCTCGGGGGAGACCTCGTTCTCGGTACCGACGCGTAGGGCGCGGCGGGCGGTCTCGATCGCCAGCGGCGCGGCGTGCTCGTAGAACAAGTCCATGCGCTCGCGGATGGTGTCCGGGCGGGTGCTGAACTCCGCGAACTCCGGCGTGAGCGGGTCGATGGCGAGGTGCCGCTCGGCGACCTTCGTCTTGGCGTAGACGCGTCGGATCCGCTCGGCCTGCTTCGGGTCGTCGACCCGCGCGGCCACCCGGTCTGCGGACTCGGCCTGACCGTAGGTCTGCGCGGGCGAGCCGGTCGCGAGCGACTCGATCACCGCGACCGAGGTCGGCGGCGCGGGCGGGGCGCCCAGCCAGGTGCCGGGTGCGGGAAGCAGGGGGGCTGCGCCGTCGAGGGCAGGGGCGCCCTGGGGGGTGGCGTTCATGGTCATCTCCTTAAACCGTGCCGATGCCGGTGAAGCCCGCGACGACGTACGAACCGGACGTCTTGAGGGCCGCCGGCGAGAAGTGCTCGCGGAAGAAGCCGTGGCCCTGCTCCTGCGCGGGCCGGGCCTTACTGCCGAGGAAGGTGCTGACCTGGTCGGGCAGGCGATCGAAGAAGAAGCTGCGCCGGGGCAGCCACTCGACGCCGAACTTGGCGGCCTCCTCGGCCATCAGCTCCTCGGTGGCGATGTTGGCGAAGCCGCTGCGCTGGTAGGGCAGGACGTGGTGCACGCGGTGGCTCGACAGGCCGGCCGAGAGGAAGCAGTCGACGTACCGGTTGCCCGAGATCCACAGGTCGTAGGCCTGGTTGAGCTGGTTGACAGCCCAGTCCTCGGTCTCGACCTCGGGCAGGTCGTCGACATCGGTCTCGAAGTCGTGGCTCGCGACCACCAGGAAGGTACTCACCCACAGCACGGCGACGAACTGCGCGACCCAGGCCCACACGTCGCCGAGGAACAGGAACAGGAGGAACTCGCCGATGAGCAGCGCGCGCATCGCGAAAGCGCCGATGAAGTGGGGGAGCGCGCCACGCAGCGAGCCGTACATGTCGGCGACGCCCACCTGGCGGGTGAGCTTGACGATCTCGAACAGCCGCATCGTCATGCCCGTCGCGGTGTGCCCGAACTTGTGCAGTGTGTGGATCGGGATCCGGTACCAGCGCGGGATGTCCATCATCATGGTGAAGACGTTCTTCTTGATGTCCACCTCGCTCTGCGTGTGCGGGTGGTGCAGCAGTGCGTGGCCGTCGGCCGTCACGAAGGACAGCGCGACGTAGTTGATGTCGAAGGCGTTGACCAGCACCTTCGTCGCACCCTTCTGCTTGCGATGGATCGCGTAGTGGCCGAAACCCGCCAGCGAGCTGCGCAGGACGACCATGAGCAGCACGAACAGCCAGATCGGCATCCACGACGGGACGCTCAGGCGGGTGGCGATGACCGCGACGTAGGCGACGGCCAGTGCCGCCGCGACGACGTTGAACCAGCGGTCCATACGCTTCACGCGCGCCCTCATCGCCGGCTCGCGCAGCCGCGCCTTCACGGCGTGCAGCAGATCCGTCGGGTCGTCGAACCGATAGCGCGGGGTGTCGCGCCAACTGTCGAATCCATCCTTGAAGAGGAAGGCGGGCGCATTGTTCTTGGGATGGACGTCTTCGACGCGGGCATCGCGATCGAGGGCGAACCGTTCCAGCATCTTTTCGACCTTTTCGGGATTCGCGTGATACGAACCGATGATCGACGTGATGTCACGATTCTTCGAGCGGCCGATGAAGAATTCCCCGCCCGGATGCTTGTTGATCCATTCCGAGAGATCGTAGGCACGGCCCTTATAGACCCACACGTTCGACAACTGCGGCCCCCCGCCGGGGCCGGGTTCCCGCCCCAGATCGCGGGGTCCGGGGTCGCCGCCCTCGGTATCGAAGTCGCGGCCGCGTGGGCCGGCAGGACGACGCCCGGGGTCGCGCTCATCGGAGCTGGAAGCACCGTCATGACCTGCGCCACCTCCGCGACCCGGGTCCGTGCCGCGCACGAGATCGCGGGGGCCAGGGTCAGCCGCACCGCGCTCCGACGGCACCGGTGGCGGGGTGGAATTGATCGACACTTCTGGCTCCTCCTGAACACTGCCGGATCCGGCGGTTGTGTAGACCTTCTCCGGTCACGCTAATCGATCACTGAAGGTGCGCTTGCCGCTACCGCCCAGTGTCTGATTTGCCCGGAAGTGACGCCGGGGAATGCTTCGATCGACTCCGGAATTCATGCATACTTCATGGTGAGGGCGGGGCTTCCGCCCTTTTCATTCGGCCCCGGGCGGTTCCGCCCGGACAGATTCCAGGGGGGAACCCTATGAACCTCAAGGCATCGCGGGCGGCTGTAGCGCTGCTCGCCGCCGGCGCGCTGGTACTCACCGGTTGCGCGGACAAGAAGACCGACGACACCGGACCTACGACCGGCACCGCCGCAGTGGCGAGCGGCGCCTCTGGCTCGCCGACGGCCGCACCCTCGGTCGACGCGAGCGGCTTGCCGACCGTCCAGATCGTGCAGGACGCGGCCCTGGCCACCCGGGAGACCTACTCGGAGCACCTGACGCTCGCCGTCGACAAGGGGATCCAGGGCCTGCCCGTCACCAGTGTCACCGGCGATATCATCTCGTTCAAGGACACCAAGCGCGTGGCCGCGCAGGGCGACGCCAACGTCCGCGTTCAGGACAACTACGTGCAGACGAAGTTCGTCGTCATCGACGGCGTGATGTACGCCAACCTCGGCGGCGCCAAGTACCAGCCGATGGGCAAGACCGGTGAGAAGGGCGTCTACGACCCGGCGATCATCCTGGACCTGGAGAAGGGGCTCGCGAAGATCCTCGATTCGGTGCAGAACCCGAAGGTCGACGGCAAGGACACCGCGAACGGCCTCAAGACCGTCAAGGTCACCGGCACCGTCGCCACGCAGGTCCTCGACCCGCTGCTGCCGCAGATCACCGACATCGCCACCCGTGGCAACGCCGGAACCGCGCTGCCCATCACCCTGTGGATCGTCTTCGACCCGTCGGCGAACCCGCAGCCCAAGCCGAACGTCACGCGCATGGAGGTCAAGCTGAAGGAGCTGCCCATCACGCTGAACCTCACCGAGTTCGGTAAGGACGTGAAGATCACCAAGCCCGCCACGTAACGAGTGCTCCACGAAAGCCGGACCTTCGGGGGGAGGTCCGGCTTTCCGCTGTCAGAAGCCCTTCGAGCGCAGGTACGCGCCCAGCGTCTCGACGCTGCCCGGCGTGCGCGGACCCTCGACCCAGCCCGCGTACGGGATCACGACGACGTTGCCCTCGCGCACGGCGGTGGTGTTTGCCATCAGCGGCTGCGAGCGCAGCTGCGCGATCTTCGCGTCCGGGGTGTTCTCGGGGCCCACGCCGTAGTCGACGATCGCGATCACCTCCGGGTCGCGCTGCGCCGCCGCCTCCCAGGACGCGGTCGTCCACGAGTCGTCGAGGTCGGCGAAGACGTTCTCGCCGCCCGCGTTCTCGATGATCGCCTGCGGCGTGCCGGTCCGGCCGGACGTGAACGGGTCCGGGGAGGCGCTGTCGAACAGGAAGACCCGTGCCTTCTTCCCCGCCGGCGCGGAGGTCCGGACCCTGTCGATCCGGGCGCGGTACTCGGCGACCAGCTTCTCGGCGCGCTCCGGCACCCCGAACAGGGTCCCGAGATTCGTCAGGTCCGCGAACAGCGCGTCGAGCGGCGGCATGATGCCTCGCTTTGTGCTCCCGGTCTGGCGGCAGGCCTCGGTGAGCTGGTACGGCACCGCGCCGATCTCGCGGATCCAGTCCGGCGTCACGCCGGTCGTCTCCTTGAAGCCGTAGTTCCAGCCCGCAAAGACGAAATCGGGCCGCGCCGCCTGGATCGTCTCGCGGGTGAAGGCGGTGCCCAGGCTGGGGGCGCGGTCGAAGTCCGCCTTCCACGGCGAGGTGTTGTAGTCGACGTGCTTGCCGTCGTAGGTCGTGTACCCGACGATGCGGTCGGTCAGGCCCAGCGCGAACAGGATCTCCGCGGTTCCGGTGTCGTTGACCACCACCCGGCTGGGCGGGCCCGGCACCGTCAGCGGAGCACCGCAGTTGGTGACGGTGGCGGGCGCACCCGAGGACGCCGACGGTGCCGCCTCCTCGACAGTCGCACCGCAACCGGCGAGCAGGACGCCCGCGAGCAACACCAGGGGGAGTCGTTTCATGTCAGGTCCCTTCCGTCAGACCACTGTCGAAGATCACCTGGGGCACGCCCAGGCGCGGGTGGGGCAGCACGTGCGCCCCGATGTCGAAGTAGCGCCGCAGCATTGCGGGCGTGAGGATCTCCTCCGGAGTGCCGGAGCAGGCCAGCGCGCCCTCGGACAGCACGTACAGGCGGTCGCAGTACTGCGCCGCGAGATTGAGGTCGTGCAGCACCGCGATCACGGTGACGCCCAGGTCCCGGGCGGCGCCGAGCACCGCGAACTGGTGCCGCACGTCGAGGTGGTTGGTGGGCTCGTCGAGCACCAGCACCCGCGGCTCCTGCGCGAAAGCCCGGGCGATGAGCACACGCTGCGCCTCGCCGCCCGAGAGCGTGCCGAAGTCTCGCCGGGCCAGGTCCGCGGCGCCGGCGGCGGCGAGCGCACCGTCGACCGCCCGACGGTGCGCGGCGAGCGGGACGCCCCGGCGGCGGTGCGGCAGTCGACCGGTCTCGACGATCTCGCGGGCGGTGAAGCCGATGTCGAAGGGAGCGTGCTGCATCACGGCCGCGACCTGCCGCGCGTTCTCCCCGAGGCTGATGGCTGTGACGTCCCGCTCGTCGACGGTGACGGTGCCCGTCGCCGGTCGCAGCGCCCGGTACGCGCACCGGAGCAGCGTCGACTTGCCGCTGCCGTTGGGGCCGACGACGCCGATGAACTCGCCCGTGCCCGCGGTCAGCGAGATATCGTCGACGATCCGCTGTCCGCCCAGTTCGACGGAGACACCGCGGTACTCGACCCGCATCACGCGCTCCCGACTGACCTGCGGCGCATGAGCGAGATGAACACCGGCACGCCGACCGCGGCGGTGATCGCGCCGAGCGGTAGCTCCTGCGGCGGCGCGACAGTGCGGGCCGCGATGTCGGCGAGCACGAGGAAGACCGCGCCCAACGCGGGCGCGATCACGAGGACCCGGCGGTGGTCGGCGCCCACCAGCAGCCGGGCGACGTGCGGTACCACGAGCCCGACGAAGCCGATGGCGCCGCAGACCGAGACGATGATCCCGGTCATCGCTGCGGTGAGAACGAACAGAGCGGACCGGTAGCCGGAGGCCGAGAGTCCGACGGAGATCGCCACCTCGTCGCCGAGGGCCAGCGCGTTGAGCTTGCGCGCGCCGTACCGCAGCGTCACCAGCCCAAAAGCGACAGTGACTGCGAGCAGGGCCGTGGTGCGCCACGTCGAGGGGGAGAGGCTGCCGAACAGCCAGAACATGACGGTGCGGGCGGCGTCGCCGCGCGGCGCGAGGAAGACCAGGACCGTGGTTACCGCCGAGAAGCCGTAGGCGAGGGCGGTCCCGGTGAGGACGAGCCGCAGCGGGGTGAGCCCGCCTCCGCGATAGGCGACGAGGTAGACCAGCGCGGTCGCGGCGAGCGCGCCGAGAAAGGCCGCGGCGGGCAGCGCGTACAGGCCGAGGGTGCCGAAGACGCCGAACAGGGCCACCGTCGTCGCGCCGACCGACGCTCCGGAGGAGATGCCGAGTACGTACGGGTCCGCGAGGGCGTTGCGGACCATCGCCTGCACCGCGACGCCGATCGCGCTCAGCCCCGCACCCACGATCGCGGCGCTGAGGACCCGCGGGATCCGCGAATCCGCGACGATCCGATAATGCGTGCCGTGCTCGGCGTCGATGGTGCCGCCCGTGAGGAAGGCCCAGACGTACCGGGTCGAGTCCTGCCACGGGATGCGCACGGTGCCCAGCAACACGCCCAGCCACATCGCGGCGATCAGCGCGATCAACAGGCAGGCCAACAGCACTGCCACACGGCGCGACGAGACCACTCGCACTCCGCGACTCCCCTCGGGTCGGTGAGCACCGCCCGGCTCCGGGCGGTCGCGAGGGCAGGTATCGGGCTCGCACGCATTGCGCGTGTCACCGTTGCGGGGCAGCCCCGGATTCGGACCGGGTTCCCTCTTACGCCGTGAGCTCGCGCTCACGGACCGTCGCTGGGTGGGAAGTCTAGGCGGGGGATGCGGACATATCGGCGGCGGGGCGTCCGGCGGGCCAGGCGCGCACCACGGCGAGCAGGCGCTCGCGGATCGGGGTCGCCCGCTCGGCCAGCCCGATCTGCTGCCGCACGTACTCGCGGCGGCCCTCGGCCGTCTCGATCGCGATGGGCTCGAAGCCGTAGTCCGCGAGGTCGTACGGGCTCGCCCGCATGTCCAGCTCTCGCGCGTCCCGGGCCACGTCGAAGGCGTCCGCCACCAGGTCCGACGGGGTGCCGGGCACCAGCTTGAACGCCCACTTGTAGAGGTCCATGCCGGCGTGCAGGCAGCCGGGCTGCTCGGAGCCGACCTGGGTCTCGCGAGTGAGTTCGACGGCATTCCGGGGCGCCGCGTCGGGGGTGAAGAAGCGGAAGGCGTCGTAGTGCGTGCACGTCAGCTGCCCCGCGCGGACCACCTCGTCGGTTCCGGCCGGGCCCAGACGAAGCGGCACCGGATGCCGCGCCTGATCGGCCTCGCGGTAGACCATCGCCCACTCGTGCAGGCCGAAACAGCCGAACACGGGCCGGCGCGCGGCCGTGGCCTCCAGGAGCCGCGCGACGTACTGCGCGGTGCCGGCGCGCTTGGCCAGCGCCGCCGGGTCCGGCCGGACCCGCGTGCCCTCGACGAGGTAGCCGCGCGCGCCGCTGAACTCGTCCGCCGCGCGCGGGCCGTCGAGCTCGGTCCCGAGGCCCGGGTGCCAGCGGAGCAGGTGTGCGGGGCGGTGCCCGTAGTAGGTGAACAGGAAGTCCCAGACGGGGTGCTTGTCGCCGCGCGCGGCCCGGCTGCGGTGCGCGTCGACGAACGGAGTCAGGCGATTACGGTGGGCTTCGGCGCGGGCCACCCACTCCGTGTCGGAGAGGATCACCGTCATGGGCGGGGTGTCCCGGGCGGCACTGCGGGGATGTAGTCGTCGCTGCGAGGAGCGGACCGACCGGAGAGGGCCACCCCGTCACCGGTCCGTTTGGCTTGGTACATGGCGGAATCGGCGTCGGCGAGGATGCGGTCGAGGAGAGTCGTGCCGAGCCGAGGGCTCTCGTGCACGCTCACGCCGATGCTGGCCGCTACTCGGACGCCGTCGACCAGGGAGATCTCGGTGATCGCCACTCGGATCCGCTCCGCGAGTGCGAGGCAGTCCGCCGCAGGACGTCCGAGGACCAGCAATGCGAACTCGTCTCCGCCGAGTCGAGCGACGGTGGCGTCGTATTCGGCGCCGATGGCACGGAGTACTCGCGTCACGCGGATGAGTATGTCGTCGCCGGCGGCGTGGCCGTAGGTGTCGTTGACAGGTTTGAACCCGTCGAGGTCGATGACGAGGGCGCAGACCTGTTCTGCCGCGGATGCGCGCCGCATCACCCATGCCGCCCACGTAGTCCGGAGTCCTCGGCGGTTGAGCGCTCCAGTCAGCAGGTCGGTGCCCACTTCCGTGGTGTCCTGCCATGAGATGCAGAGTGAGAACTGCAGGGTCGTCGGCGCCCCGACGGTGGTGCAGGCCAGCACAGTCGCGGTCAGGGCGGCTGTGACGACGCCGTGCTCACCGCCGATCGCGACGACGACGGTGACGAGTGCGGCGAGGATGAGGGCCGCGTTGAGCAGGAACGCCTGTGTGGTCAGCACGAGTGCCGCGAAGGTCGCGATCAAGGCGAAGCTGGCGAGACAGATCGCGGCGGTGAGCGGCTCGCAGAAGGCGGCGACCGAGTAGATCGCGGCGATCGACGAGGTGACGAACAGCACGGCCTCGCGCCGGCTGAGAGCGCCACCGAATTGCCACCGGATCACCCAGTAGAGGGCGGTCACGGCTGCAGCGACGTGTGCTCCGACGAAGGCCGCACTGAGCGGACCGGATGCCAACATTCCCACGAAGATCAGGCAGAGCAGCAGTGCGCACGCGCTCACCACCGTCCGCACGACGCGCAACAGGGATCGGTTCTCTAGGTAGGTGATCCGCTCATCGTAGGTAGGGCCTCCGCGCCACCATTCGGACGCGAGCTGCGCGAGCAACGTCCGGCCGTCGTCTCCTTCCATCACTGCACCCCCGATCCTTGGAGCGGAGCGTCCGCCGTGTGGTCCATCACTGCCGCCCTGGTATCGAGATCGGGCGCGTGTCGTCCTCTCGGCGACCAGGAGCGCATTCTATACCGTCCGGTCGGTCGCGTGGCCGCCACCGGGTGGGTGCGTGGTTACACCCGGTGCGTCCCGTCGCGGACGGTGCCGACGAACTCTTCGACCACGTCCTCCAGGGCGACTATGCCGATCGTCCGGCCGTGGTCGTCGGCGACGGCGGCGAGATGCCCGCCGAGGCGGCGCAGGTCACCCGCGGCCTGATCCAGCGACAGGCTGCCGTCGACCACCGGCAGCGGGCGGATGCGGCTCGCGCCGATCACCGACTCGGGGCCGACGGCGGCGTCCATGATGTCCGGCAGCACGTCCTTGACGTGCAGGTAGCCGGTGAAGGCGCCGGCGCTGCTGCGTACCGGGTAGCGGGAGTAGCCGGTCTCGGCGACGGCGGACTCGATGTCGCCGAGCGTCGGGCCCCAGGCGCCGCTGGTGCTTTGCACCGCCTGCAGCCCGCGGATCTCGGTCAGCGGGATCGCCACGTCGGCGACGGTGCGGCGCGAGGTCTGCAGCGCGCGGGTCAGGCGGACCCGCTCCTCGGCGTCGATGAGACCCTCGTCGTGCGACTCGGCGATGAGCACGCTCAGTTCGCCGGCGGAGACGGTGCTGTCCAGCTCGTCGCGCGGCTCCACCCCACCCGTGCGCAGCACCAGCGTCGCCAGCCAGTTGTAGACCGCGATCAGCGGCCGCACCAGGCGGACGAACGCGACGTGCGGTGGCACGAGCAGCATCGCCGCGGCCTCGGGGCCGGCGAGCGCGATGTTCTTCGGCACCATCTCGCCGAGCAGGATGTGCAGCACCACGACCAGGCCCAGGGAGACCGTGAAGGAGATCGGGTGCAGCAGCGCGTCGGGGACGTGTGCCCAGGCCAGAGGCTTCTCCAGCAGGTGCGCGATGGCAGGCTCGCCGACCTTACCGAGCAGGATCGAGCAGATCGTGATGCCCAGCTGACAGCCCGCCAGCATGAGCGAGAGGTTCTCCGAAGCCTTGATCACGGCCTTCGCGCTCGACCGGCCCTGCTCGACGAGGGCCTCGAGCCGGTCGCGCCGGGCCGCGATGAGGGCGAACTCGGCCGCGACGAAGAAGGCGTTCGCGGCCAGGAGCAGCACGGTCAGGGCGACGCCCAGGAGATCATTCATGGGTCACCTCCACGAGGTCGACGCGGCGGCCGTCCATCCTGGCGACGCGGGCCGACCACTGCGGGACCTGCACCTCGTCGTCGACTGACGGGTGGTTCGGCAGCGAGACGCGGTCGCCGGCCGTGGGAATCCGGCCGAGCAGGAACATCACCAGTCCGCCGAGGGTGTCGTAGTCGCCTTCGGGGGCGCGGTAGCCGGTGTCGCGTTCGAGCTCATCAATGCGGAGCAGGCCGGCGCAGAGGAAGCCATCGTCGGTGCGCTGCACGTCGACCGGCTCGTTCGCGTCGTGCTCGTCGCGCACGTCGCCCACGATCTCCTCGATGAGGTCCTCGACCGTGACGATGCCGGCGGAGCCGCCGTACTCGTCGACGACGAGCGCCATCTGCAGGCCGTTGGCGCGCAGCTGCTCCATCAGGGCGTCGCCGTCGAGCGTCGCGGGCACGACAGGGGCGGTGGTGGCGATCTGCGCGACGGTCACCGTCGCGCGACGGTCCGCCGGCACCGTCAGCGCCTGCTTCACGTGCACCAGGCCGATGGTGTCGTCCAGGTCGCCCCGGACCACCGGGAACCGGGAGCGACCGGACTCGATCGACAGCGCCACCAGGTCGGCGACGGTGTCGTCCGCGTCCAGCGAGTGGATCCGCTGCCGCGGGGTCATGAGTTCCTCCGCGGTGAGCTCGCCGAACTCGAGGCTGCGGCCCACGAGCTCGGCGGTCATCTCGTCGATCGCGCCGTGCGCGGCCGAATTGCGCACGAGGGCGCTGAGCTCCTGCGCCGACCGTGCGGAGCTCAGCTCCTCCGCGGGCTCGATGCCCAGGCGGCGGACCAGCGCGTTCGCGGAGCGGTTGAGGAAGGAGATGGCGAAGCGGAAGGTCGAGGAGAACAGGGACTGCGCGCCCGCGGTGAGCCGCGCGGTCTGCAGTGGCCGGGCGATCGCGAGGTTCTTCGGCGCGAGTTCGCCCAGCACCATCGACAATGAGGTCGCGATGACCAGGGCTAGGACCAGGGTGAGCGCCGACGACCAGACCCCGGGCATACCCGTCCATTCCAGCGCGGGGCGCAGGAACTTCGAGAGCACCGGCTCGGCGAGGTAGCCGGTGACCAGGGTGGTGATGGTGATGCCCAGCTGTGCGCCGGAGAGCTGGAAGGAGAGAGTGCGGTGCGCGTTCTGCACCTGCTTCGATCGGCGGTCCCCGCGGTCGCGGACGTCCGCGTCGATCGTGGACCGCTCGAGCGCGGTCAGCGAGAACTCCGCCGCCACGAAGAGCGCGGTGCCGACGGTGAGCGCGAGGAAGCCGACGACGGCGCCGACCGTGATCAGCGCGCTAGACATCGACCCGCCCCGTCGACGTGGTCACTGCGGTCTGCGCTCGTCGGCGGCGTTTGCCGGGTCTTCGGGACTTCATGGTCCTTCCAGGGATCGTCGGTGGGAATCACTGCATCCTACCGACGATCCGTCGGCTTTCTCACCAACCGCCGGGGAGCGGCCGGCCCTCTGCGAAGCCCGCCGCGCTCTGCACGCCGACGGTGGCCTTCGCGTGGAACTCGGGCACGCTGCGGGCGCCGGCGTAGGTGAACGAGCTGCGCACGCCCGAGGTGATCCGATCCAGCAGGTCCTCGACGCTCGGGGCGTCCGGGTCGACGCGGATCCGCGAGCTGGAGATGCCCTCTTCGAACAGGGATTTGCGGGCGCGGTCGAAGGCGCCCTCGCCGGCGGTGCGCGCGGCGACGGCGCGCTTGGAGGCCATGCCGAAGCTCTCCTTGTAGGCGGAGCCGTCGGTCGCGTACTTCATGTCGCCGGGCGATTCGTAGGTGCCGGCGAACCACGAGCCCACCATCACGTTGGAGGCGCCGGCGGCGAGCGCCAGCGCGACGTCGCGGGGGTGCCGCACGCCGCCATCGGCCCAGACGTGGGCGCCCAACTCGCGGGCGGCCGCCGCGCAGTCGAGCACGGCGCTGAACTGCGGCCGTCCGACGCCCGTCATCATGCGGGTGGTGCACATCGCGCCGGGGCCCACGCCCACCTTGACGATGGTGGCGCCGGCGTTGACCAGGTCACGGGCGCCGGCGGCGGCCACCACGTTGCCCGCGGCCAGCGGCAGGCCCAGGTCGAGGGCGGCGACGGCTTCGAGCGCGTCGAACATCTTGGCCTGGTGGCCGTGCGCGGTATCGACGACGAGTACGTCGGCCCCCGCCTCGGCGAGGGCGCGGGCCTTGGCGGCCACGTCGCCGTTGATGCCGACGGCAGCGGCGATCCGGAGCTTGCCGGCACCGTCGACCGCCGGGGTGTAGATGCCCGCGCGGACGGTGCCGGTGCGGGTGAGCACGCCGTGCAGGCGGTCGTCGCCGTCGACGAGGACCGCGAGGTCGGAGTGGTCCTTGTCCAGCAGGTCGAAGACGGCCTCGGGCGGGGTGCCGGCGGCGGCGCACACGAACGAGGTGGTCATGATGTCGCGCAGGCGCGCGAACCGGTCGACGCCCTCGCTGGCCGCGGCGGTGACGAGGCCGACCGGCCGGGTCTCGGAGTCGACGATCACGACGGCGCCATGGGCGCGCTTGGGGAGCAGCGCCACCGCGTCGCTCACCGAGTCGTCCGCGCTGAGCGTCACGGGGGTATCTGCCACGAGGTCGCGGCTCTTGACGTAGGAGACCGTCTCGGCGGCGGCCTGCAGCGGCAGGTCCTGCGGTAGGACGACGATGCCGCCGCGGCGAGCGACGGTCTCGGCCATACGGCGGCCGGCGACGGCCGTCATGTTGGCGACGACGAGGGGAATCGTAGTGCCGGTCCCGTCGACCGATGCCAGATCGACGTCGAATCGGGAGGTGACGTCCGACCGGTTCGGGACGAGGAAGACGTCGTCGTAGGTCAGGTCGTACTGCGGGCGGCTATCAGGAAGGAACTGCACGTGAGGGCAGTCTACCCGATTCGGCGGTGGTCCCCGTCACGGTCGAGGTCGCGACGCTCGTGTCGTCAGGGGCGCAGCGGGCGGCCGTACGGGTCGCGGACGCTGCCGGTGAGGATCATGATGCCGTCGACCAGTGCCCAGATACCGACGCCGATGAGGATGACGAAGCCGATGAGGATGATCGACGTCACGATGCCGATCACCGTGAGCACGAGCTGGGTCACCGCGATCGAGGTGGAGCCCAGGTAGAACCGGCCGATGCCCCACCCGCCGAGGAAGATCTGCAGCAGGCCCGCGGCGAGCTTCGACTTGTCCGAGTAGGGCTCTCCGGTCTGCGGGTCGCGGCCGTACGGTGCCGAAGGATCCGCTCCGAAGGGCTGGCCGTACGGGAATCCCGACTGCGGCTGACCGTATCCGGGGTGCTGCGCGTACGGATGCTGACCGTAGCCGGCGGGCTGCTGGGCGTACGGGTCGTAGGACGGGTACGGCTGCGGATCGTAGCCCTGCTGGCCGTACGGGTTGTACTGCTGGCCGTACGGCTGGTGCGGATCGGTCATGGTGGTCTCCTCGCTCTCCCCTGAGGCCCCAGCGTACCGGCGCGGAATCAGTGCAGGATCAGGCGGGAGAGCTCGGTGAGCCAGGGCACCGCGACGGCGACTGTGGGCACCACCAGGATCAGTCCGGCGAGCAGGTATACCGACGCGCTGAACAGATTACTGGCCGGGGGCATCGACAGCCGCTCGACGCGGACGACCGTGCCGGTCGCACCGACCGCGAGGGCGCCCCGAGGCGCCGGACTCTGTGCGCAGGTGACCAGGGCGTTGGCGAGAGGGAGCGGCCCGGCGGCGGCCACGGCCTCGTCGTCGGCGAGCAGTTCGACGAGCAGCTTCACCGAGTCGAGCGCGGCGGACGAGCGGACGACCTTGGGGAAGGCGTGGTTGACGGCGGTGAAGGCCTCGAGTACCAGGTCGTGCCGGGACCGCAGGTGCGCCCGCTCGTGTGCGACGACCGCGGTGAGCTCCTCGTGACTGAGCTGGTTGATCGTGCCGACGCTGAGCACCACGCGGTGCCGCAGCCCGGGCAGGCAGTAGGCCAGCGGCTGGTCGACGCCGAGGACGCGCAGGTCGGCGGCGGAGACGGGGTGGTCACCGTCGACCGCCTGAGACAGGATGTCGACGACGGTGCGGTGCCGGGCGCGGCGCCGGCGGGTGCGGATCGCGAGCCGGACGGTGGAGGTGATGAGCCGGGCGCCGATCAGCAGGGTCAGTGCGAAGGCGACCACCGCCACGATCCACGGAACGAGGCCGAGCTGGCGGATCTCGTCGATCGGGTTGGTGGTGGGCCGACCGTCGGCACCGGGGACCAGCAGGCGGCTCGCGATGACCAGGCCGGCACTGAAGGCGGAGAGCACCGCGGCCAGGGCGATCGCCTGCCACAGCACGAGCGCGGCGCGGGGGGCGCGCAACGGCCAGGAGGCGCGGGAGAGCCACGCGGGCACCGGCCCCGCGAGCAGCAGGGCCAGCGCTCCGAAGATGAAGGCCGCCATGAGGACGAGCCTACTGGTTGATCAGGGCTCGGCGCGACGACCGGCGTCGCCGGCCTCGAGCTTGGCGAGCGCGCGACGCAGTGCCTGCGCCTCGTCGGCCCCCACGCGCTCGACGAAGTGCACAAGCGCGGCCTCGCGCGAGCTCTCGGCCTGGTTCAGCGCGTCGAACATCAGGTCCGCGACGAGCTCCTCGCGGCCGAAGCTCGCGGCGTAGCGATGGGCCCGGTCCGTGCGGATCTGGCTCACCAGCTTCTTCTTCGCAAGACGCTGCAGAACCGTCATCACCGTCGTGTAGGCGAGTTCGCGGTCAGCGGCGAGCGACTCGTGCACCTGTCGCACGGTCTGCGGTTCAGTGGACGCCCAGAGATGGTCCATGACCGCGCGTTCGAGATCTCCCAATGCCGCCATTGCTCCGATTCTACTCGGCATGGCCCGTATCGCTACGACGACCTGTCGTAATCCACGCCACACCACTGAGGGCTTGCTAAGTTAGGGGAGCCTGCCCTAGAGTGGGTGTTGTCGCCGAGAGCGACACCGAACCACATCGGACCGTGACGCGAACTGAGGGCTGCAGTAATCCGCCGGTCTGTGCCACGGCGGGTCCGGGGGATGGCTGAGCCCCCGGACCCGCCGACTTCTTTCTCTGCGTCGTGGTATCGCCGACGTGGATGAGCCCGTCGCCGCCGATCGCGGATCACTCCTTGGGCATCACGAGCCAGAGCAGCAGGTACAGCAGGAACTGCGGCCCGGGCAACAGGCACGACACCACGAAAAGCACGCGGACCAGCGTCGCGTCGATGCCGAAGTACCGGGCGATGCCGGCGCACACGCCGCCCATCCAGTTGTTCTGGACGTCGCGGGCGAATCGCTTCTGCGGCGGCGCGGGAGGGAAGTAGGGGTTGGGGGCGAAGGGATCGTTCTCGGTCATGACTCCACAGTGCCGGGCCGCGGCCACGACCGCATCGGGGTCTACCCGGACCCGGGCCCCGATCTTCCGGTCGCGGCCCCGATCGTCCAGCCCGGGGACGTGGCGGACGGCACCCGGTTCTAGGGTGGATCCATGACGCAACCGACACCCGGACAGCAGCAGGTCATCGACGGGATCCTGGCCGGCGGCACCGCCGGATTCGACACGATCCTCGGCCTCGAGTACACCGCCGTGACCGCCGACGGCGTGCAGGCGACGCTCACCCTGCGCCCTGAACTGCACCAGCCCTTCGGCATCACCCACGGTGGTGTCTACTGCGCCATCGTCGAATCGGTCGCGAGCGTCTCCGGCGTGGTGTGGCTCGGTGGCGCGGGACACGTCGTGGGCGTGAACAACAACACCGACTTCTTGCGCGCGCTCTCCAGCGGCGTCCTCTCGATCCGTTCCACCCCGATCCATCGCGGCCGCCGCCAGCAGCTGTGGCTCGTCGAGATCGACTCCGAGGACGGCAAGGCCGTCGCACGCGGTCAGGTCCGTTTGCAGAACATCGACGCCTGACGGCGGCTCCCGCAATGCGACGAGCGCGCCACCCGGAAGGGGTGGCGCGCTCGCATGCGTTCGTGCCGGTTCGCGCCGGCCGGGCGTCAGCCTGTCTTCTCGGCCTTGTCCGAGGTGACCGACGGTGCGCCCGGAGCCTGGACCTGCACGTCCGCCTTCGGCGCCGATTGTGGCAGCGCCTTGGTGGGTGAGCTGGTGTGCACCGGCGGGATGACGGGCTTTGCACCGGTCTGCAGCGCGTCGAGCGCGGTGCGGGCGTAGACCTGCTGCTCGGTGATGGTCATCTGGCCGCGCTTGTTGGTGAGGAAGGTGATCGCCCACGAGGTCAGCGTGATGACGCGATTCTGGTAGCCCACGATGTACCAGAGGTGCAGCGCGAGCCAGCCGAGCCAGGCGAGGAAGCCGCCGAACTCGAGCTTCCCGACCTTCGCCACGGCGCTGGCGCGGGAGACGGTGGCCATCGAGCCCTTGTCGAAGTACTTGAAGGGCTTGCGGTCGGCGGGGGACTGGCCCTCGAGGCCGGCCTTGATCGCCTTCGCGGCGTACGTCGCGCCCTGGATGGCGCCCTGCGCCATGCCCGGGACGCCGTCGACCAGCATCATGTCGCCGACGACGAAGACGTTCGGGTTGCCCGGGATGGTGAGGTCGGGCAGCACGCGGACGCGGCCCGCGCGGTCGGTCTCGGCGCCGGACTGGTCGGCGAGGATCTTGCCCAGCTTGCTGGCGGCGACGCCGGCGGACCAGACCTTGCACTGCGCCTCGATGCGGCGCTGGGTGCCGTCCTTCTCCTTGACGACGAGGCCGTCGGCGTCGACGTCGACGACCATGGCGTTCAGCTGGATCTCGACGCCCATCTTCTCCAGGCGCTTTGCAGCCATGGTGCCCAGCTTCTCGCCCATCGGCGGGAGCACGGCGGGGGCTGCGTCGAGGAGGATCACGCGCGCCTCGGTGGGGTCGATGTTGCGGAACGCTCCCTTGAGCGTGTTGTCCGACATCTCGGCGATCTGCCCGGCCAGCTCGACTCCTGTGGGGCCGGCGCCGATCACGACGAAGGTGAGGAGGCGCATGCGCTCCTCGTGGTCGTGCGAGAGCTCGGCCTGCTCGAAGGCGCCGAGGATGCGGCCGCGCAGTTCGAGGGCATCGTCGATGGTCTTCATGCCGGGAGCGAACTCGGCGAACTGGTCGTTGCCGAAGTACGACTGGTCTGCGCCCGCGGCCACGATGAGGCTGTCGAACGGGGTGACGGTGACGCGATCGAGCAGGCGGCTCGTGACCGTGCGGTTCTCGAGATCGATGTCGGTGACCTCGCCCAGGAGTACCTCAGCGTTGCGCTGCTTGCGCAGGATCATGCGGGTCGCGGGCGCGATCTCGCCCTCGGAGAGAATGCCCGTCGCGACTTGGTACAGCAGCGGCTGGAACAGGTGGTGGGTCGTCTTCGCGATCATCGTCACGTCGACGTCCGTGCGCTTGAGGGCGCGCGTGCCGAAGAGGCCACCGAACCCCGATCCGATGACGACCACCTTGTGGCGGTGCCCTGCGTCGCTCATTACTCTCGTCGCTCCTGATTCGCGTCGAAGCCGGGATCCCGGCGTGTGCAGTCCTACCGTAGTCGCCTGCTCAACTCTCGTCGCGCTGCATGCCCGAACTCGTGGCCCGGCGCTCCCGATAGGCAGCGACGTGCGTCCGATTGCCGCAGTTCCCCTCGGTACAGAAGCGGCGTGAGCGGTTCTTCGACAGGTCCACGAGAACTCGGTCACAGTCGTCGGCCGCGCAGGTCTTGAGCCGGTCGACGTTGCCGCTGCGGACCAGGTCGACGAGGGCCATCGCGCACTCCACGCGGACGCGGACCGGGATCGGTGCGTCGTCGTCGACGAAGTGCAGGTGCCAGTCCCAGCTGCCGTGCCGGGTCAGCCGGGGCTGCTGCGGCGTGGCCGCCAGCATCTCGTTGACGATCCCGGCCACGGCGTCGGGATGGTGCGCGGCGAAGGCCCGCTCCAGTTCGGCGCGCAGCGCGTGGATCGGCGCGACGTCGCGCGCCTGCGCGCTGCTCCACCCCGTGAACTCGTGCCGATGCAGGTACTTCTTCAGTGACTCCGCGGTGCCGAGCCGTTCCTCGTCGCCGTACGCGGTGTTCACGAGGTCGGCCGCCATGATCAGGGACGGCTCCGTGTCATGTGCGAATTTCATTTGACTCCTTACGGCAAGGCCCGCTACCGTCATGAGTGTACTTCAATTGACTCCTTACGGAACGCGCAGACACGGAGGTGACGCATGGGTCGGGGTATCGCAATCGCACTGCTGTCGGGTTTCGCCTTCGCGATGTCCGGCCCGTTCGGCAAGCCATTGCTCGCCGCGGGATGGAGCCCGGCCGGCGTCGTGCTGGTGCGCATCTGGATCGCGGCGATGGTCACGCTGATCCCGATGCTGATCGTCGGGCGGGCCCGCCTGGCGACGCTGCGACACGCGCCGTTCACGGTGCTGGCGTACGGCCTGCTCGCTGTGATCGGCGTGCAGCTCGCGTACTTCAATGCCATCGCGCACATGTCGGTCACCGTTGCGCTGCTCATCGAGTTCTCCGCGCCCCTGCTGGTGCTGGTGTATCTGTGGGCCAGGTTCGGCCGGCGCCCGACGCTGCGCACCGTCCTCGGTGCGGCGCTCGCCGTCGCGGGCCTCGTGGCGGTCGTCGGCGCGGCGTCCGGCGGCGCGGTCGTCACCCCCATAGGCCTGGCCTGGGCCTTCGTCTCGCTCGTCGGACTCGCGGCGTACTTCCTCCTCGCCGAGGACGGCACCCGGGCCGACGACATCGACGTCGCGAGCATCGAGGGTGCGAAGCCGGCGGTCGACCAGTTGGCACTTGCTGTCGGCGGCCTCCTTGTGGGCGCGGTCGTGCTCTCTCTGACCTCGCTCGCCGGTCTCACACCCGTGCGCATCTCGACCGAGCCGGTAGTTCTCGGTGGTCTGGGGACCACCCCGTGGTGGGTGCCCGCCGTCGTGATCGGCGCGGTCGCGACCGGCCTCGCGTACGTCGCGGGCATCCTCGCCATCAACATGGTCGGCCCCACGCTGGCCTCGTTCCTCGGCTTCTCCGAGGTGATCGCCTCGGGTGTCGTGGCCTGGCTCATTCTGGGCGAGGCCCTGACGCCGCTGCAGATCGTGGGTGCGGTCGCGATCGTCGCGGGCGTGATCGCGGTCAAGCGGGGCGAGCGGAGCGGAACGTCGGACGGTCCGCGGCCAGACGCGCCAGCCAGTCCGCGCGATGGAGCTCGTACTCCACCCGCGCGTACGGCGTGAGGTCGGCCTCGGCCTCCTCGCCGAGGTCCACCTCGCCCTGCAGCGACTCCCAGTCGAGCATGGCGATGTCGAGCTGCTGCATCCCGAGGCCCGCGAGGACCCGGCGGGAGGCGACGTTCGACCAGGCGGTAGAGGCGTAGATGCGACCGGTGAGACCGTGCTCGAGCGCGTGGCCCACGAGCGCATGCGCCGCCTCGGCGCAGAAACCCCGACGACGGTGCGCATCCGCGACCGCGTAGCTCAGCTCCAGTCCCCGGGCCCGACTGTGCCGGGACGCACGCAGTGCGATCCGACCGAGGGGGCGGCGACTGTGTCGGTCGACGATGTGGAATCGGCCGTCGGCGTCGCCGGTGGTACCGGTGGCAGGAGAGAGATGTAGACGCGCCGTCTCGATGTGCACGTGCAAATCTCCCCTCACGGTGCCCAGCGTATCGCCTCGGCGCCGGTGTACGGGGCAGTTCGCGCGGGTGTCGCGACGGCGGGGCGCCCTTGGCTGCCATACTGTCCCGCGTGACGTACCGAATCGCTCTTGCTTCCTCCGCGGCGCAGCCGGACACCGACGACCGTGGCCAGGAGATCCTCGCCGCCCTGCGCGCCGCCGGTCACGAGGCCGAGGCCGCCGTGTGGTCCGATTCCGCCGTCGACTGGGAGCAGTTCGACGCGGTCGTGATCGCCGGCGCCTGGGACTACGCGCAGCGCTACGACGACTTCCTGGGCTGGGCCTGGCGCGCGGCGGCCCAGTCGCTCGTGCTCAACCCCGAGCCCCTCGTCCGGTGGTACGCCGACAAGCGCTACCTGCGGGACTACGAGTCCGAGGGGATCCCGATCGTGCCGACTCAGTTCATCACTGTGCACGATGCCACGCTCGACCACGACTACCTCGGTACCGATCACGTCGTGCGCCCGTCGATCAGCGGCGGCCTCGCGCAGTCCTTCCGCTTCGGCCCCGGCGACGACGACGCGAGCCGCGCCAAGCTCGAGGAGATCAAGGCCTCCGGCAGCAGCGTCATGGTCTTCCCGTACTCGGTCGAGTCCGGCGGCATCTCGCTGGTCTACATCGGGGGGGAGTACAGCCACGCCTTCGGTCGCGACCTCGCCGCCGAGGTGAACGCCGACCCGACCGAGGGGCGCCCCGCCGAGGTTCTTGTCGACGCGGAGCCGACCGACGCCGAGCGTGCCGTCGCCGAGGCGGCACTGAAGCCGATCGATCCGGCGAACCCGCCGCTGTATGTGCGCATCGACATCGTCCGCACCCCCGAGGGGGTGCCGGTCATCCTCGAGGTGCAGGTCGTCCAGCCCGATCTGCACCTCGAGCGGCTCGACGGCGGCGCGGAGAAGTTCGCCCAGGCGGTCCTCGCGCGGGTGGCCGCCGAGAAGGCCTGACCAGCCCGAACAGCTGAATGAAGTCCCCGTCCGGAGATCCGGGCGGGGACTTCGTCGTGGGAGGGGGTTGCCAAAGAACATATCGCGATATATCGTGAACGCATCGGGTCGCGAAACGTGCGGCCCCCTACCGAAAGGAGTGCCACCATGCGTAGGCACACTCACGATGATCAGCGTTTCGAGGGCCGCGGCGCCCGCTCCTGCGACGACCGGTTCGAGGGCCGCTTCGAAGGCCGGTTCCGCCAGGGCGGTTTCCCGGGCGGGCCCGGCTTCGGCGGCCAGGGCCCGTTCGGCCCCGGCGGTCCCGGTGGGCACGGCCGCGGCGGACACCGCGGTGGCCGCGGACGCCGCGGCGTCCAGCGCGGCGACGTCCGGATCGCTGTCCTCAAGCTGCTGGAGGCCGAGCCCATGCACGGCTACCAGCTCGTCTCCTCGATCGAGGAGCGCACGGCCGGGGCGTGGAAGCCCAGCCCCGGCGCCATCTACCCCACACTCAGCCAGCTCGAGGACGAGGGGCTGATCACCATCGAGCGCGAGAACGGCCGAAAGGTCGCCACGCTCACCGACGCGGGTCGCGCGTACATCGAGACCGCCCTCGCCGACGCGCCGGACCCGTTCGCCGGGTTCGACGGCGGCTCGGCCGAGCGGGGCCACCTCCGCGACACGCTGCGCGAACTGCACGAGGTCACCCGCCGGGTGGCCCGCACCGGCAACGCCGAGCAGACCGCCGCCGTCGACACCATCCTCGGCGATGCGATCAAGCAGGTGTACCTGCTGCTCGCCGGCGTGGACCGCACGCCCCCGGCCGCCGGTGACCCGGCCGCCGACGGTGTGGCTAGCGACGCCGCGGAGCCGGACGAGCAGTAGCCGCTCGCCGCGCCCGCGCCGGATCGGGGAGCAGGCGCACCGCGTCGCCGGGATGCAGATCTCGGTAGCGCTCCGCCGGGAGCTCCGCGACCAGCGCGGTCCCGTCCTCGACGGTGGCGGTCACGCGGCAGTGCCCGCCCGCCACCGTCACCTCGACCACGATGCCGGCCATCCCGGCACCGTCGGGCCCGTCGACGCGCACCGCGTCCGGCGGGAAGACCCGCACCCCTTCGCCGTCCGGCAGCAGGTTCATCCCTGCCAGCCGGGCGGCGAAGTGGGTTGCGGGGGAGAGCAGCAGTTCGGCCGCGGGGCGGTGATCGGCGACCCGTCCGTCCTCGAGGACGGCGGCCTCGTCCGCGAGGGACACCACGTCGGCGGCGTCGTGCGTGATCAGCACGCACGTCCGGTCCCGCAGTAGGACGCGCAGGAGCGAGCGCACCTCCGCCCGCGCCGAGACGTCGAGGGCCGAGAGCGGCTCGTCGAGGAGCAGTACCTTCGGCTCGGCGGCGAGGGCCCGGGCAAGTGCGACGCGCTGCGCCTGCCCGCCGCTCAGTTCGTCGGGGCGCCTGTCCGCGAGGTGGTCGGCGCCCACGGCCTCGAGCCAGTGGTCGGCTGCGGCCGCCGCGGCCCGACGGTCCACCCCCGCGCTCCGGGGCGCGAAGGCCACGTTCGCGCGGACCCGCAGGTGCGGGAACAGCCGCGCCGTCTGGCCGAGCAGCGCGACCCGCCGACGGTGCGCCGGCACCCAGGTGCTGCCGTTCGCGACGGTCTCGCCGGCGACGACGATCCGCCCCGCATCGGGCCGGACCAGGCCCGCGACGGCGCCCGCCACCGTCGACTTGCCGGTGCCGTTGGGGCCGAGCAGCGCCAGCGTCCGCCCCTCGGGCACTGCGAAGACCGCGTCGACGCCGCGGCCCGCGACGGTCACGTCGACCTCCAGGCCCGCGGTCACCGGCGCCACGCCCGGACCCCGTAGACGCCGGAGACGATCACCGCGGCCGCCGCGAGCAGGACCAGCGACAGCGCCACCGCCGCCTGGGGATCCGTCTCGTTGCGCAGGTAGATCTCCAGCGGAAGCGTGCGGGTGGTCCCGGCGAGCGAGCCCGCGAAGGTGAGCGTCGCGCCGAACTCGCCCAGCGCCCGCGCGAAGGTCAGCACCACGCCCGAGGCGATCGACGGCCGCACCAGCGGCAGCGTGATGCGCCGCAGCACGACCGACGGCGGGGCGCCCAGCGTCGCCGCCGTGTGCTCGAAATCCGTTCCCAGCGTGCGCAGCGCGCCCTCCACCGCCAGCACCAGGAAGGGCAGCGCGACGAAGGCCTGGGCGAGGACCACGGCCGTCGTCGTGAAGGCGATGTGCCCGCCGACCCCGCCGTACTGGCCCACCAGGCCGCGCCGGCCGAAGGCGTAGAGGAGCGCGATGCCGCCCACCACCGGCGGCAGCACCAGCGGCAGCAGCACGAGCGGGCGGAGTACGCCCACGAATCGGGAGCGACTGCGCGCGAGGATCACCCCGAGCGGCACGCCCACCAGGATGCACACCACCGTCGCGGCGAGGGAGGTCTCGAGCGACAGGACCAGCGCCGTGCGGGAGTCCTCGGAGGTCACCAGCTCGCCGAACCGCGGCCAGTCGACCTTCGCCACGATCGCGACGAGCGGGATCAGCACGAACGCCGCGCCCAGGCCGGCGGGGAGGACGATCCAGCGCGGATACCCGGTCACGGGCGTGGAGCGGGCGGACGGGGTCAGTGGGGTGCCCCGAATCCGGCGTCCGCGAGCGCCGCCCGGCCCTCGGCGCCGCGGACGAAGTCGATGAACCGTTTCGCGCCGTCGGCGTTCTTCGCGCCGGTCAGCGGGGCGATGGGATAAACGTTGACCGCGCCGTCGGCCTCGGGGAAGTCGACGGACGCGACGGCGCCCTTCGTGCCCTTGACGTCCGTGCGGTAGACGAGCCCCGCGTCGGCCTGCCCGTGCCGGACCTTGGCGAGCACGCTGGAGACCGAGTCCTCCTCGCTGACCGGCGTCAGGGTTACGTCGGCCGCCTTGGTCACCCTGGCGGTCGCGGTGCCGCAGGGCACGGGTTGCGCGCACACGACGACGGAGACGCCGGGCTTGGCCAGGTCGGCGAGTGAGGCGATGCCCTTCGGGTTGCCGGGCGCCGTGGCGATGGTCAGCACGTTCGTGGCGAAGGGCTGCGGGTCGGTGACCAACGAAGCGGCCTTGGCCTTGTCCATCGTGGGTGTGTCGGCGGTCGCGAAGACGTCGGCGGGAGCGCCCTGCTGCAGCTGCGTCAGCAGACCAGAGGACCCGCCGAAGGAGAACTTGACCGGCGTGCCGGGGTTAGCGGCGGAGAACGAGGCGCCCAGCTTCTCGAAGGTCGCCTGCAGGCTCGCGGCGGCGTAGACGACGACGGTGCCGGAGCCCGCGGCCGCCGACGAGGACGTCGAGGTCTCGGGGGAGGTCGGGGTGGAGCAGGCGGTGAGGCCCGCCGCGAGGACGGCGGCGGTCAGGACACGTGCGACGCGCATGGCAACTCCCGGTGACGGTGGTCGGCTTCCGATGGTCGAGACTATCCCCATGGCAACTCACGAGGTGGCGGTCCCGATGCGGTGGGCCGACATGGACGCCCTCCAACACATCAACAACGTCGCGATGCTGAGGTTGCTCGAAGAGGCGCGCATCCGCTTCATGACGCAGAACTTCGCGCAGCACGGCGACTCGAAAGTCACGATGTTCGTCGCGCACCAGGAGATCGACTACCTCACACCGCTGCTCTACTCACCCGAGCCGGTGCGGATCGTCCTGCACGTCACGCGGATCGGCCGTTCGGGCTTCGACCTCGGCTACGAGGTCATCGGGGCCGACGGCGCCGTCTCCGCCATCGCGGAGACCTCCATGGTCGTCGTCGACGGTGCCGGCCGCCCGGCGCCGCTGCCCGCCGAGCTGCGCACCGAACTCGCGGGATTGGTCGGCGATCCGGTGCCCTTCCGCCGCCGCCGGGTCTCCGTCTAGCGGACCATCGCGGCGAGGTAGCGCCGTGTCATCACCGCCTGCAGCGCGCGGGCGACCGGGCCGCCCAGGCAGGAGTACCAGCGTCCCGGGCGGGAGAACGCGGCGACCACCGCCACGACCGTACCGTCGGGGCGCAGCTCCACGGAGAACAGCTCCTCGCCGCTCTCCGGGTGCCCCGGGAGCGTGCCGTAGGCGAAGCCGGCGCGGTCGGTCTCGTCGAGCACGTAGACGACGCGGCACGGAATCCGGATCGGGCCGAACAGCGGCGCCGTCAGGACCATGACCGTTCCGACCTCGGCAGTCGGAGTGCTTGCGCGCACCCGCATCCCGGCTCCGCGCTGCATGCCGTACTCGAGGATCGCGTCCCGCACGGCGGCGAAGTCCTCCCGGCCGCGGCCCACGACCCGCTCGGCGCGGACGGCGTGGGCGTCGCCGGGCGGGGTGCCGCGGGTCGCGCCGACCTCCGGATAGGTGAAGGGCGCGTCGACCAGTGCCGCGAGGTCCGTCATACCGCCCGACGGTACGCCGTCACCGTCGGGCGAGGCGGGCCGCAGCGGCGGCGCCGACCAGGCCCGAGGCGACGACCGCGACGCCGTGCCAGCCGCTCAACGTGACGGTCTCGCCGAGCACGACGGCACCGAGCGCCGCCGCGCAGACCGGCTCGGCGAGGGTGATCGCCGGCAGCGACGCCGAGATCGGGGCCGGTTGGAAGGCACGCTGCTGCAGATACATCGCGCCGAGCCCGCACAGAACGAGGACGTACAGGCGCCAATCCGTGAGCAGCCGCATGCTGTTCGCCAGGAACTCGGCGTGGTCGTACGAGGTCAGCACCGGCTTCGTCAGGACCGTCGCTACGCCGAACAGGGCGCCCGAGGCGACGCCGAAGGACAGGGCGCGGGCCGGGCCGGGCAGTGTCCGCACGAGGCCGAAACCGGTGGCGGTGGCGGCGACGACGCCGACCACGACGAGCGCGGGGAGCCAGGTGGCACCCGGAGCATCGGGGACGCCGTCGGTGGGCCGTCCCGCGATGAGGAAGATCGCGAGCGCGGCCGCGAGCGCGGCCGCGTATGTCCACTCGCGCGCGGTGACCCGGGTGTGATTGAGCAGCGCCGAGACCGGCAGCGCGAAGAGCAGGGCCGCCACGATGAGCGGCTGCACCACGAGCACCGGGCCCAGTGCCAGGGCCCACGCCTGGAAGGCGTATCCGCCGAGGTCACCGAGCAGGCCGAGCCACCAGCGCGGCCGGCGGATGAGCTCTGCGATGAGTGAGTCGCCGTCGTCGACGGTGGCGGCCTCCGCCTGCTGCGCGGCGGAGCCGCAGGCGAACAGGAAGGCGGCGACGAGGGCGAGGACGACCGAGGCCGAGGTGGCGGACACCCGTGAAATCTACGCTCGCGCGAGCGGCCGCCGCAGCGCACGCTAAGTTCGACAGCAGCAACTCGCGAAGGAGGAATGACGTGGCGAAGGTCGAGAGCACCGTTGAGGTGGCGCTACCCCCGGACGAGGCCTGGGCGAAGGCGGCCGACCTGGAGACGCTGCCGCAGTGGGTGACCCTGCACGACGGCTGGCGCGGGCCGCTACCCGAGCTGGCGAAGGGCGCGAAGATCGCGTGCGTGGTGAAGGTGAAGAACTTCCGCAACCGGGTCGACTGGATCATCACGTCGTACGACCCGCCGCGCACCCTGGTGCTCGACGGAAAGGGCGTCGCCGGTACCAAGTACAAGCTCACCGTCGCGATCGCGCCCAAGGGCAGCGGATCGACGATCTCGTTGCGCGCCGATCTGGGCGGAGCGCCGCTGTTCGGCCCCATCGGCGCGACGGTCGCGCGAGCGCTCAAGGGCGACATCGCGGAATCCCTTGCGACCTTCAAGCGGATGTACGAGCAGTAGCGGCACCGGGGAGGGCGGGCGCGTGGAACTCACGGATCTGGTCGGCGCCGCGGTCCGCGGTGGCCTGAGCTGGGGTGCGGACACCGTCGCCCGGCTGCGCCAGCGGGCCGGTGTCGACGGTCCGCGGCCCTGTGACGGCCTGATCCTCGACATCGACGACACGCTCGTCGACACCGACGCCGCCCTTCGTACCGCCGCCCGGGCGGCCGCGCTCGAGGTGTGGCCGACGTCGAACGCCACGGTGCGAGAGGGTTTCGCGGAGCTCTTCCTCACCGACCCCGAGGGCGTCTTCGGCCGGTACACCGCGGGAGAGCTGCGCTTCCACGAGATGCGCAAGGCGCGGATCGCCGTCGCCGCCGAGCGGTCCGGGCTGGTCTGGGAGGCGCGGCGGTACCGCCGCTTCTGCAGCGGCTTCGACCCGGCCTTCGCCGCCGCCCAACACCTCTTCTCCGACGCGATGCCGGCGGTCATGGCCGCCGAGCGGTGGGGGATCGCCGTCGTCCTGCTCACCAACTCGTCATCGCCGGCGACCCGGATGAAGCTCCAGGTGCTGGGGGTCTCGGATCGGTTCGAGCGGGTGGTCACCACGGACACCCTCGGTATCGGTAAGCCGGACCCCAGCGTCTTCCTGCACGCCTGCGAGTTGGCCGGCGCCGCCCCCGACGCGTGCGTCGCGGTCGGCGACAACTACGGCAACGACGTGGTCGCCGCGCGCGACGCGGGGCTGCGCGCCCTGTGGCTCGACCGGTCCGGCCGGGGCACCGGCGGGGAGCCGCCGACCATCCGCTCGCTCGCCGAGCTCCCGGCGGCCCTGACCCGGGCGGTCTGACCTGTCGGTGGCCCGTGTTACAACTGCCCCCATGCTCACCGTGCACCGGTCCGAACGCGGCGACGTCCTGCTGGACGCGCTCGCCGAGGTGCTCGCGGTGCCCGGCGCTGATCCCTTCGTCCCGGAACTGATCGCGGTCCCGGCCCGCGGGGTCGAGCGGTGGATCATCCAGGGGCTCGCCTCGCGTTTGGGCATCGCGGCGAACATCGATTTCCCCACGCCCGCAGCGCTCGTCGCAGACGCGGTGGGCGCCACCTCGGGCGTCGTCCCGGACCAGGATCCGTGGCGCGGCGAACGGCTCGTGTGGCTGGTGCTCGCCGCGATCGACGCGATGGCCTTCGAACCCGACGGCGCCGTGCTGGCGCGGCATCTGGGCGTGGTGGCGGAGGGCGGCTGGGCGGATCAGCCGGGGCATCGGCCGCGTCGCCGGTATCCCACGGCCGAACTGTTGGCCGGACTGCTGCGGTCGTACGGCGCGAACCGCCCCGGCATGCTGGCCGCGTGGGCGGCGGGCCACGACACCGACGGCCTCGGCGGCGAGCTCCCCGAGGACCTGGCCTGGCAGGCAGAGTTGTACCGCCGCGTTCGGGCGCTGGCGGGCGTGCCCAGCCCCGCGGAGCGCCTCGAGGAGGCGTGCGCCCGGCTGCGGAGCGAGCCCGGCGTCGTCGGCCTGCCCGGCCGGCTCTCGGTGTACGGCCCCACCCGGCTCCCGTCGGACCTGGTCGCGGTCCTCGGCGCACTCGCGGCGGGGCGCGAGGTGCACCTGTGGCTCCCGCACCCCAGCCCGGCCCTCTGGTCCGCGCTGTCCGACGGTGCCGCCACCGCCGGCCCGTTGCCCGCGCCGGTGCCCCGGATCGCGGCAGCGCCGGCCACGAACCCGCTCCTCGGGTCGCTCGGGCGCGAGGCGCGCGAGCTGCAGCAGCGCGTCGCGCCCCTCGCGGACGCCGACGTGCACCACGCGGCGCCGGCGCGCCCCGCGACGCTGCTGGGCGCCCTGCAGGCCTCCGTCGCCGACGACGAGCCCCTGGCCGGGGGGCACGCGCCCGACGGCTCGCTCGAGTTCCACGCCTGCCACGGCCCCGCCCGCATGATCGAGGTGCTGCGCGAGCGGCTGGTGCGGCTGTTCGAGGACGATCCCACGCTGCAGCCCCGGGACGTGCTCGTCACCTGCCCCGACATCGAGACCTACGCGCCGCTGATCCGCTCCGCGTTCGGCCAGGCCGTGACCGGGATCGACGGCGATTCGGGCGAGCAGGTGCATCCGGCGCAGCGGTTGCGGGTGCGGCTCGCGGACCGGGCGCTGCGCTTCACCAATCCACTGCTTGACGCGCTGGTCACCGTGCTGGAGATCGCCGACGGCCGCGCCACCGTGGCGCAGGTCCTCGACCTCGCCGCCACCGAGCCCGTGCGCCGGCGCTACCGGTTCGGCGATTCCGACATCGAGCGGCTCCGCGCCTGGGCCGGCCCGTCGGGCGCCCGCTGGGGCCTCGACGCCGCGGGCCGCGAGCGCTACGGCCTCGGCGGCTTCCCGCAGAACACCCTCGCCACGGCGCTCGACCGCATCGTCCTGGGCGTGGTCGCGGACGAGTCCGAGGGCGAGTGGCTGGGTCTCGGGCTGCCGCTCGACGACGTGGACTCGACCGACATCGACCTCGTCGGCCGGTTCGCCGAGTTCCAGGGCGTCCTCACCCGCGCGAGCGCCGACAGCCGCGGGCGGCGGCCCGCCCGCGCGTGGGCGGAGTCGCTGCAGCGGCTCCTCGGCGAGGTGGGTGCCGTGCCCGCCGCCGACTCCTGGCAGGTCACCCAGGCCGGCCGCGAGCTCACCGCCGCCCTCCGCGACGGCGCCGACCGCGACCTCACGCTCACCGAGGTCCGGGCGATGCTCGCCTCGCGGCTGTCGGCCAAGCCGACCCGCGCGAACTTCCGCACCGGCGAACTCACGGTGTGCACCCTGGTGCCGATGCGGTCGGTGCCGCACCGCGTCGTCGTGCTGCTCGGGCTGGACGACGAGGTCTTCCCGCGCTCCACCCGCTACTCGGGCGACGACGTTCTGGGCCGCACGCCCTGCGTCGGCGAGCGCGACCCGCGCGCCGAGGACCGCGAGCTCTTCCTCGACGCGGTGACCAGCGCGACGGACCGGCTGCTCGTCTTCTACACCGGCGCGGATCCGGTCAAGGGCACCCGCCGCCCGCCCGCGGTCCCCGCCTCGGAGCTGCGCGATGCGGCGCAGGCCCTGCTCGCGGACCCGGCGGCCGCCGGGCTGGAGTTCCGGCATCCGTTGCAGCCCTTCGATCCCGTCAACTTCGACCCCGCGGCGTTCGGCCGGGGCGAGCCCTTCTCCTTCGACCCCGCGGCGTACGCGGGCGCCGTCGCCGCGCTGACGACGCCCGCCGCGCCCGAGCCCTTCCTGGCCGCGCCGCTGCTCGCCTCCGCGGTGGAGGACGTCGACCTCGACGCGCTGGTGCGGTTCTGCGAGCACCCCGTCAAGGCCTTCCTGCGGCAGCGCCTCGGGTTCACGGTCCCCGACGCCGACGACGAGCTCGCCGAGACGCTGACCATCGCCCCCGACGGCTTGCAGAAGTGGGACATCGGGGAGCGGATGCTGGCGTCCGCCCTGGCAGGCGTGCCGCCGGAGAAGTTCGCCGCCGCCGAGGTGCGCCGCGGCACCCTTCCGCCCTTCGCCCTCGGCTCGGCGGTGCTGGGCGACATCGGCGCCACCGTCGCCGAGCTGGCCCGCGTCGCGGGGCCGCTCATGACCGGCGCCGCGACCACCGTCGACGTGACGGTCGACGTCGGGGACGGCCGCAGGCTCGTCGGCTCGGTGCCGGCCGTCCGGCCCGACGGGGTGGTGCGCGCCTCGTTCTCCCGGCTCGCGCCGAAGCACCGGGTGGCGGCGTGGATCGCGCTGCTCGCGCTGGCCGGAGCGGGCCACGACGGTGCGTCCGCCGTCGCGATCGGCCGGGCCAGGTTCCGCGGAGTGCTCACATCGCGCCTGCAGGTCCCGCCGGACCCCGCGGAGGTGCTGCGGTCGCTGGTCGACCTGCGGGATCGCGGGCAGCGCGAACCGCTGCCGCTCTTCCCGTCGGCGTCGGCGGTGTACGCGGAGCGGCGGCAGAACGGCGACGACCAAGCTGCCGCGACCGAGGCGGCGCTGCGCGCCTTCGACGACACCTTCGGCGATCAGGCGGACCGGTCGATCCGGTTCGCGCTGGGGGAGAACGCCTTCGCGGATGCGCAGGGCGCACCGCACGACGGCGAGACCGGCTTCTCCTTCGAGCGCAGCCGGTTCGGCACCCTCGCCGCTCGGCTGTGGGTACCGATCCTCGCGTGTGAGGAGATGATCTGATGAGCGCGCGCGAACCCGTGCTGGGCGCCGTCCCCTTCGAGCTGACCGGCCCCCTGCCCGCCGGGCCCACCACCACGGTGCTCGAGGCCAGCGCCGGCACCGGCAAGACCTACGCCATCGTCGGGCTGCTGGCACGGTACGTCGCCGAGGGCGTCGCGGAGCTGGGGGAGATGCTGCTCATCACGTTCTCCCGGGCCGCCACCCAGGAGCTGCGCGAGCGCGCCCGCGCCCGGCTGCTGTCCGTCGAGCTGGCCCTGCGCGACCCCGTCGCTGCGGCGGCGTCCGAGGACGAGCTGATCCGGCACCTCGCCACCGGCGATCCGGCCGAGATCACCGCCCGGCACCGCCGGCTGGTCACCGCGCTCTCCGATTTCGACGCCGCCACCATCACCACCACCCACGGCTTCTGCCAGCGCATGCTCGACGCCCTGGGCCTCGCGGGCGACCTCGAGCCGGGCGCCGTCTTCGTTGAGGACGTCGACGATCTGGTGCAGGAGGTGGCGGAGGACGTCTACCTCGGCATGTTCGCCGGCCGTGAGCGCGCGCCCTTCTCCCTGGCGGACGCCCTGATCTACGCCCGCACCGTCGTCGCCAATCCGCGCGCCGACATCACGCCCGTCGATGCCGAACCCGAATCGGAGACGGGGATGCGCGTCGACTACGCGCGGATCGTGCGGCGCGAGGTGGACCGTCGCAAGCGGATGGGGCGCCTGCGCGACTACGACGATCTGCAGGGCCTGCTGCGCGACGCCCTCACCTACCGCGGGCACGGGCACCGGGCCTGCGCCCGGCTGCAGGCGCTCTACTCGGTGGTCCTGGTGGACGAGTTCCAGGACACCGACCCCGTGCAGTGGGACATCCTACACGCCGCCTTCCACCGCACGAGCACGCTCGTGCTGGTGGGCGACCCGAAGCAGGCGATCTACGCCTTCCGCGGCGCGGAGGTCTACAGCTACCTCAGCGCCGCCACCACCGCGGACCGGCACCAGGCGCTCACCGTCAACCACCGCTCCGACGCGCCCCTCGTTGACGCCCTGCAGCACCTGTACGGCGATGTCGCGCTGGGGGATCCGCTCATCGTGGCCGGCTCCGTCGAGGCGCACCGCCGCACCTCCCGGCTCGCCGGTGGCGCGCCGCTGCGGCTGCGCCACCTCGGCTCGAACGGCCTCGGCCCCAAGACCCAGTCCGGGACCCCGTACGTGCGGAACGTGCGGCCTGCGGTGCTCCGCGACGCCGCCGCCGACATCACCCGCACCCTCACGGCAGGGGAGCAGCTGGAGACGGCGCCCGGCGAGAGCCGTGCGCTCCGCCCCGGCGACGTCGCGGTGCTGGTGCGGAAGAACGCGCACGTCGCCGAGCTGCAGGCGCTGCTGCAGGACTACGGCGTACCGGCCGTCGCCGCGGGCGGCGCCAGCGTCTTCACCACGGCCGCCGCCGTCGACTGGCTCCGGGTGCTCCAGGCCCTGGAGAACCCGGGCCGCAGCGACCGCGCCCGCCTCGCCGCGCTCACCCCGCTGTTCGAGTTCACCGCCCGCGACCTCGACGAGCGCGGCGACGAGCTGGTCTCCGCGATCAGCGGCCAGCTGCGCACCCTCGCGGGCGTCTTCGCCCGCTCCGGTTTCGCGGCGATGTTCGACACCCTCGCCACCCGCTCTCGGTTCGACGAGCGGCTGCTCGGCCGCGTCGGCGGCGAGCGGATGCTCACCGATCTGCGGCACGTCGCCGAACTGGTCCAGCACGCCACCGTGACGCTGGGCCTCGGCCTCGGCGCCGCCACCCGCTGGCTCGCCGACCGCATCGCCGACCCGGGTCTCGGCGGCACCGCCGACCCCGCGCGACGGCTGGCCACCGACACGGCCGCGGTCCAGCTGATGACCGTGCACGCGAGCAAGGGCCTGCAGTTCCCCGTGGTGTACCTGCCCTTCGGCTGGGACGACGGCTCCTTCGGCGGCAAGAAGACCTTCGTCTTCCACGACGAGAAGGGCGAGCGCCTCATCGACGTGGGCGGGGAGTACGCGCCCGGCTACGCCGAGCGGTACGCCGTCTCGCAGAAGGAGGCGGCCGGCGAGGAGCTGCGCCTGTTCTACGTCGGCGCCACGCGCGCGCAGTCCCGGCTGGTGCTGTGGTGGGCGCCCGGCACCACCACTCGTAGCTCGCCGCTGCATCGCCTGCTGTTCTCCGCCGACGTGGGCGGCGGCCGGATCCCCGCTGATCAGGCGCCGATCCCGCGCGACGCCGATGTGGGCCCGAGGCTGCGGGAGTGGGCCGCGCCCGTCGCGGCCGCGGTGTCGATCGAGGCGGTCGACCTCGCCGCTCCGAAGCCGGAGCCCTGGCGGCCCGACGACCGCGCCTACCCGGCTCTCGAACTGGGCCGGGCGGCGCGTCGGATCGACCCCACGTGGCGCCGCACCAGCTACTCGGCGCTCGTCGCCGACGCGGCCCACGGCCCGGCGGACGCCGTGCCCGACACCGGTAGCGAGCCGGAGGAGCCGGTCACCGACGACGAGCCGACCGAGGATCCGATGGACGCTCCCGCCGAGGCGGGCGGCGCACCGTCGTCCCTGATGAACGGGCTGTCGGGCGGCGCGGTCTTCGGAACCCTCGTGCATGAGATCCTCGAGCACGTCGACACCGGAGCGCCGGATCTCGCGGCGGAGGTGCTGGCCCGATGCCGCGAGGCGGCCGAGTTCGGAGCCACCCCGGACGATCCGGCCGAGGTGGCCGCGGCGCTCGTCGCCGTGCTGCACACGCCGCTCGGCACCGGCGACCTCGCACACCTGACCCTCGCCGGGGTCGCGCCGGCGGATCACCTCGCCGAGCTCGACTTCGAGATCCCCCTGGGCGCGGACGACGGGGCCGCGGCCACCCTGTCGACGATCGCCGACCTGCTCGAACGGCATCTCCCCGCCGGCGATCCGCTCGCACCGTACGCGGAGCGGCTGCGCGAGGTGCCCGGCGCGGCGCTGCGCGGCTACCTCACCGGCAGCATCGACTCGGTGCTGCGCGTCGCGACGCCGGAGGGCCCCCGGTTCACGGTGGTCGACTACAAGACGAACCGCCTGGCGCGCGGCGATCTGACGACGGCCGACTACACCGCCGAGGCGATGGCGCGGGAGATGATCTCGTCGCACTACGTGCTGCAGGCGCTGCTCTACTCGGTGGCGCTGCACCGCTTCCTGTCCTGGCGCGTGCCCGGCTACGCGCCGGCCACGCACCTCGGTGTCGTCCAGTACCACTTCGTGCGCGCCATGATCGGCCCCGACGGCCCGCCCGGCGCGGGCGTCTTCGAGTGGCACCCGCCGGCGGCGCTCGTCGTCGCGGTGTCCGACGCGCTGGCAGGGGGCGGACGATGATCACGACGGAGCCGACGCTGCTGGAGACCTTTGCCGAGGCCGGGGTCCTCGGCCCCGCCGATGTGCACGTCGCCGCCACCCTGGGCCGCCTCAGCGGCGAGTCCGACGAGGCGGTGCTCCTCGCGGCCGCGCTCGCCACCCGCGCGGTGCGGCTGGGCTCGGTCTGCCTCGAGCTGTCCCGCCTGCGGGACGTCGCGGTCGACGGCGAGCGCGAGGTCGATGTGGCCGCCCTGCCCTGGCCCGAGGACGCCGCCGTGCTCGCGGGCCTGCGGCGCAGCCCGCTCGTGGTCGGCGCCGCGTCGGGGCCGCTGCGCCCGCTGCGGCTCGTCGGCGACGAGCTGCTCTACCTCGACCGCTACCACCGGCAGGAGGAGACGGTCCGCGCGATCCTCGACGCCCGCGCCGGCGCCGCCCCCGGCGTGGACGCCGCGCGCCTGCGCGAGGGACTGCGCGCCCGCTTCCCCGAGCCCGGTCCGGACCGGCAGCGGCTCGCCGCCGCGGCCTCGGTGCTCGGGCAGACGACGGTGCTCGCCGGCGGCCCCGGCACCGGCAAGACGTACACGGTGGCCCGGATCCTCGCGCTCCTCTTCGACCAGCACGGCCCGGACCTGCGGATCGGTCTCGCCGCGCCCACCGGCCGCGCGGCGGCGCAGCTCGCGGGCGAGGTCCGCGCGCAGGGCGCGACGCTGGGCCTGCCGCGGGAGATCCCGGCCCAGACGATCCACCGCATGCTCGGCTTCAAGCCCGGCAACGCCAGCAGGTTCCGGCACGACGCCAGCAACCACCTGCCCTACGACGTGGTGGTGGTCGACGAGACCTCGATGGTCTCGCTGACCATCATGTGCCGGCTGCTGGAGGCGCTGCGGCCGGACGCGCGGCTCATCCTGGTAGGCGACCCGGATCAGCTCGCGTCCGTCGACGCGGGCGCGGTCCTGGGCGATCTGGTCGCGCGCGGGGTGACGACGGCACCGTCGCCGGAGCTCGAGGCGCTCCTCGCCGACGAGACAGGGCGGCCAGGCGGCGACGAGGCCGGTATCGACGACGCGGAGCTCGCCGACGCGCGCCGCGGTGTGGTGCGGCTGCGGCGCGGCCGCCGGTTCACGGGTGCGCTCGGCGAGCTGGCCGACGCGGTGCGTCGCGGCGACGCCGACCGCGTCGTCGAGCTGGCCCGCGCCGGCGGCGACGGTGCGATCGAGTGGTGCGAGCCGGACGATCGCGAGGGCCTGCGCGCCGACGTGGAACGGGCGAGCGCGGTCACCGTCGGTGCCGCGCAGCGCGGGCTCGCCGCCGAGGCCGCCACCGGGGTCCAGCTGCACCGCGTGTTGTGCGCACACTCGGAGGGGCCGTCGGGCGTCACCCGCTGGGCGCAGCTCGCCGAGGAATGGGCGGGTGTCCGCGGCGGCGGCTCCGGCTGGTACGCCGGGCAGCCCCTGCTGGTGACCGCCAACGACTACGACACCAAGGTCTACAACGGCGACGTCGGCGTGGTCATCGCGCACGACGGTGACCTGGCGGACCTGCGCGCGGCCTTCGCCCGCGGCGGCGACGTCGCGCTGCTGTACCCGAACCAGCTGGTCGCAGTGCGCACCGTCTACGCGATGACGATCCACCGCAGCCAGGGCAGCCAGTACGAGGCGGTCTCCGTCGTGGTCCCGCCCGCCGATTCGCGGCTCCTCACCCGCGAGCTGCTGTACACCGCGATCACCCGTGCGCGGCAGCGCGTCCGGCTGGTCGGCGGCGAGGAGGCGCTGCGGGCCGGCGTCGAGCGGCAGGTGTTGCGGGCGAGCGGCCTCCGGGGAGACGCTGGGGTATGACCGAGCGCAGGCGCGTCCTGATCCAGGGGGCCGGGGCGGTGTCGGCCGCGGCCGGCGTGCTCCTGGCGGGGACCGGCGCCGAGGTGCGGGCCGCGTCCCGCCGCGACGACGTCATCCTCACCGCCGTCGACCCGCGCGGCGTGGTGGCGCACGTGCCGGTGGTGCGGTACGCGGACGTCGAGCCCGGCACCGTCGACCTGCTGGTCCTGACGTCCGCGCCGGGCGAGCTGGACGACGAGGTCGCCGCCGCACTCGCGGCGTCTCGGCCGAGGGTCGTCGGCGTCACGAGCCCCGTCATCGGCGATGCGGCGATCGCGCAGCGTGTCTTTCCCGGCGCCGACGTGGCCACGCTCGCGCCCGGGCTGCTGTCGTTCGCGACGTCGCGCGGTACAGAGACCCGCGCCGAGTACTGGGTTCCGCCGCTGACCCCCGCCTTCTCCGCGGTCGCGGTCGAGGGATCCTCGCGTGACCTACCGCGTCGGCTCGTCAGGGAGTATCCGGCGGTGATCGGGCGCGTGCCGGCGCGCGCAGTGGCCGCCGTGGGGACGTTGATGGTGCCCTACGCGGCGGAACTCGCGGTCGTCGGCGGCGACTGGCCTACGTTCCTGCGGCGGCTGCGCCGGCCGGGACGTGCGATGGCGGAGGCGATGCGGGTGGACGTCGGGCTGCCGGTGTTCGCGCCGCCCGCGATCGTCGTCCGCGCGGTGCTGCGGCAGCTCTGTCGGACGGCACCGTTCGACTTCCCGAAGTTCGCGGGCAACCACTTCGTCCGGCATGCCGACCAGAGCCTGCGCATCCTCGACGCCTGGCGGGCAATGACCCCGCGCGCCACGCCCGCCCTGGACTCGCTTCGTGAGGATCTCGCCGCGGCGCTGTGATGCGAGCTATCCCGCGAAGACGGGCGTGGCGAAGACGAACAGCGCCATGAAGGCGAGGTTGATGAAGTAGGCGGCCTCGACCAGGCTGACGGTGATGAAGAAGGGCTGGAGCAGGCGGGACGCCGCCTCGGGCTGGCGTGCGATCCCCTCCACGAGCTTGGCTCCGGCGGTGCCGTTGCCGATGCCCGCGCCGATCGCGCCGCCGGCCATGATGAGCCCGCCGCCGCCGAGGGCGCCGGCGGTGATGATCGCGTTGACGAGGTTCTGATCTGCCATGGGGTGGCTCCTAACTCGGGTGGAACAGGTCGGAGATCGCCGCAGCGGCGCGGGTGGCGCCGTCCTCGGCGCGCAGGGCCGCGCCGATGCGCTCGGCTGTCGGCCGGTGCTGCTCGACGGTGCGCAGCGCCTCCGTCAGGCCGTCGGCGGTGAGGGAGTGCCGGGGGAGCGGGGCGGTGCCCGCGCCTAGGCGGTGTAGGCGTTGCGCCCAGAAGGGTTGGTCCATGATGCCCGGGACCGGGATCGACGGTGCCCCGGCGTGCAGCGCGGCGGCGGTGGTCCCGGCGCCGCAGTGGTGGATCACCGCGGCGCAGCGCGGGAACAGCAGCGCGTGCGGCACCTCATCGACGACGAGGAGGTGCTCGCCGACGGGATCGAGCCCGGCCCAGCCGCGCTGCACGACGGCGCGCACTCCGGCCGCCGCGGTCGCCTCGGCGAGGACTGCCGAGATCGCCGCGCCGTTCGCCGTGGCGGTGCTGCCGAGCGTGACGGCGACGGGCGGCGGACCGTTGGACAGGAAGGCCTCGAGGTCAGCGCCGAGCGCGCCTACGGGTTCGGGGCGCAGGTATCCGGTGACGCGCACGTGCTCCGGCCAGTCGGCGGGCCGCGGGAGGACGTGCTCGCTGAACGGGTGGAGCACGGGCCAGGAGCGATCGCGCTCCGCGCGCGAGGGTTTCGCGGGCAGGCCGAGGTCGTGACGCAGCTCGGCGATCACGGGCGCGTAGACGCGCTCGGCGAAGCCGCCCGCCCACCAGACGAACCGGTTGCCGAGCCATCCGTAGGAGCGCACGCCGAGCGCCGGCGGGCTGAAATCGCCGGTGGCGGAGGCGGGCTGGAACATCATGCCCGCGCTGCGGACGCCGAGTGCCGCGGCGACGTGCCGGCCGAGCAGCGCGCCGACGGGGCCCTCCAATAGGAGGAGGTCACTGCCCTCGGCGGCCGTGGCCATTGCTTGCCCGACGCCGCGCAGCCCCTCGCGCATCTCCTCCAGCGACTCCTTCGAGGGCCGCATCGTCCGGCCGTCGACGAGGGCCTGTGCAGCGGGGGAAGCGAGCGTCTCGGCGCGGGTGTCCTTCGGCAGCGGCGCGTAGGCAACGCCGGCGCCGGTGACCTCGGCGCGGTAGGGCTCCTGCGCGGCGAGCACGACGTCGTGGCCGTCGGACTGCAGCCGGCCTGCGAGGCCGGTGAGCGGGACGACGTCGCCGCGGGTACCGAAGGCCAGGATCGCGGTCCTCATGCGCGCACCCCGCGGGTGAAGATCTCGACCAGCGTCTCGCCGTACGCCACTGGGTCGTAGTCGACGCCGATCGTCCCCAGCCTGGCGAGGTCGGACGCCGCACCGTCGAGGGCGCCGCGCAGCGCCGAACCTGCCCGCACCGGGTCGAGGTCGGCCCGGAACTCGCCGCTGTCGACGCCGAGGGTGAAGATCGCAGCGGGGTCAAGCAGCGCGAGGTCGCCCTGGGGCGGGTTCGCCGCGGTGTCCTCGGTGACCGCCTCGTCGAATCGGCGGCCGTCGGCCGTGCGGTAGGAGGTCGCGATCTCGCGCAGCGCGACAGTCGCGAGGCGGTGCTCGGACAGGAAGGCGGCGTTGGAGCGTATGTAGGCGGCGAGCTTGTCGGTGGCCGTCTCCGCCGCGGCGACCGCGGGCACGATGTACCCGGCCGCGGCGGTGAAGACCGCGGTCGTTACCGCCGCGACCAGCTCGTCCTTGGTGCGGAAGTGATAGAGCGCCACGGACTTCGCGATGCCGACGTGCTCGGCGATCTTCGCGACGGACGCCGCCGGGTAGCCGCGTTCGGCGATGACGGCGATGGCCGCGTCGACGAGTTGGGCGCGCCGCTGCTCGGAAGTGAACGTGTCTCTAGACCGCATGGTCTAAACATAGACCGTACGGTCTAGAGGTGTCCAGGTCCTTGGAGTCGTTGCAGGTGGGACGCTCAGGCGGCGCGCAGCGGGTCGTGCTCGGCCATGAGCTTGTCGATCCGGGCCTCGTCGACGCGGACGCGCACGCTGTTCGCCTCCTGCTGGTCGCGGATGACCTTCGCGAGGTTGAAGGTGCTGGTGATGAGGAACAGGGCTCCCACGAGCAGGAAGCCGCGCTGCCAGGGGTCGATGGGCAGGTAGAAGGCTCCGACGAGCAGGCTGCCCGACGAGACGGCGAACGCGATGGCGGACTGGATGAAGAAGGCGGCGGTGGGCTTGGGCGAGCTTGCGATGGTGGTCATGCACACAGCGTGCCGCTCGCCGAGCTGCCGCGGATGAGTAGAACTACGCCTCGGTGGTGGGTACTTCGTGCTGTGAAAGCGGCCACACGATTGGGCGGGAACCGCAGTGGACTGCGATTCTCATCTGAGAGAAGATCGGCGGAGTTCTATCGCGGCGAAGGAGGCGACATGACGACGATCCTGGTAGCCGCGGTGTTCGCGCTACTGATCGGCGGCGCGATCTGCCTCGCCGTGGCAGCCCCCGGGCGTCGCGCTGCGCTGCCCAGCCGGTGCCTCGTCTCCGTGCTCATAGGCCTGGTCGTCGGCGAACTCTTCTCGATGCTGGTCCTGAACGGCGCGATCGAAGATCGGCTGCGCGGGGACGCCGACACCGCGGCGGCCTCGGCGCCCGCGGTGCGTGCCGCGCAGGCCGAGCTCGACGCCGCCCGCGCCGACCGCACCGCCCTGGACACCGCGGTCGCCGAGGCCTCCACCCGCCGCGACCAGGCGCTCGTCGTCGCCCGATGCGAGTACCGGCCCGGCCCCGCCTGCCCGCAGACCTCGATCACCGGCGTCCCCGGCCGGGGCCCGGAGGCCCGGACCGCGAACGAGCGGCTCGCCTCGGCCCAGACCGACCTCGACCGCGCGACCGCGACCCGGGCGAAGGATGCGCCCGGCCGCGACGCCCGCGTCGTGACCGCGCGGACCGAGGCCGCCGCCGCCCGGCAGGACGCCACCGCGGGGGCCGACGACGGCCTCGGCGCGCGCTGGGTCGCGCTGAACGGCGTCACCGCGCATTCGCTCCCCACCGCCGCGCTCCGGATCGCGATCGACCTCGTCTGCGTGGTCCTCGCCCTGCTGCCGTTGCTCCTGCGCCTGTGGCGCGGCGAGACAGTCCGCGATATCCGCCGCCGCCGGGACCTGGAGAGTGAGCGCCTCGCCTCCGCCGCGCAGCTCGCCATCGAGCGCCGCGACCACGAGCGTCGCGTCGAGCTCGCGATCGCCGACGACCGCCCCACCGAGCTGCTGCCCGCCCTCGGCGGCGCGGCGGCCGGCGCCGCGGCGCTGGAGGCCGCCGGATTCGAGCCGGTCGCGGTGACCGCGCGGCGCTACCGACAGGAGATCCCCGCCGTGAACGACGACTTCCTGCCCATCGCCGCTGCCGCGGAGGCGGCCAGCCTCGCGGCCCGGGCGCCGGGCCAGCCCCCGGGCGACGAAACGCCGACGGGGCCGCTCCCCGTCACCCGCGAGGTCGACGCGACACCCGCTCCCGCCGACGAGAGCACCGAGGAGACCGTCATGCCCGACGAGACGAACCTGCCCGCCCGGGTCGCCGACACGGCCCCGGCGGTCCCCGCGCGCGAGATCCCGCACAAGCCCAACCCGTTCGTCCCGCCCGTACTCGACGAGGCCGCGCGCACCATTGCCGGCTTCGTCCGGCCGCTCATGCCGCCCATCGTCGCGCGCGTCCTGCCCGGCGGAGGCGGCAGCGGGACCCGCACCGTGCAGCAGTCCTACGAAGAGGTCGAGGAGGTCACCTTCGCGATGCGTCGCACCCGCAAGGTGGTCGTCGGCACCGTCGAACAGAGCCTTCCGGCACCGCCGGCCGACGGTGCCCCGGGCCCCGCCGCACCCTCGGCGTCCGCCGAGGAGCCGCTCGACGTCGCGCACGAGCCCGTCGCCGGGCTACCCGGCGAGCGTGCGCGCGAGCTCGGCCAGGCGCGCGAGCTCACCGGGAGGCAGTGACCGGATCGCGGCCGGCGCCGGATCCTCGACGGACGCCATGGCGTCGATGACGGTGCGTCCGGAGTCGGTGATGGTCACGACCTTCACCCGACGGTCCTCGGGCGAGACGGTGCGCTCGACGTGCCCGCGGGCCTCCAGGTCGTTGACGGCGACGGTGGCGGCAGGGGCGTCCATGTCGGCGAGCGCGGCCAGCTCCTTCAGTGTGAGCGAGCCGTAGCGGTCGAGACGCTTGAGCGCCCGCAGCCGGCTGAAGGGCAGGCCGGTGCGCTCGACGACCGCGCGGCGCCAGTCCGAGCGGCTGTCGATCACGGCGTGCACGAGCAGGCTCCACACCTCGTCCGGGGTCTCAGCAGGCATCGGCCGTCTCCTTCGTCTCGAGCAGCGGCGCGATCCGCGCGCGGGAGCGCTCGGCCCGGACTCCCGTCGACAGGACGGCGAGCGCCACGACCACCAGGGCGAATCCCGCGACTGCCCACCAGAGCGAGGACCCGGCGATGAGCCCGGACAGGGCTACGCCCAGGCTGATACCCAGCTGCCGGCTGGTGCTGGCGACCGCGGCCGCGGCTCCCGCGCGGTCGAGCGGCATCCCGCTCACCGCCGAATTGGTGATCGGCGCGTTGACCAGGCCGAAGCCGATGCCGAAGACCGCGAAGACGACGGCCAGTGCGGGCAGCGGCGTGCCCGGGGAGACCGCGGTCAGCGCCACCGCCGCAGCCGTCATCAGGACGCCCGCGCCGAGCAGCGAGGGCCGGGGTCCGAACCGTGCCACGAGCCGCCCGGACGCGGGCGAGGCGACGAGTACCGAGAGTGCCATGGGCAGGAACATCAGCCCGGTCTGGACCGCGGAGAAGTGCCGCGTGTTCTGCAGGTACAGCGACATCGTGAACAGGAAGGCGCCGAATCCCGCGAAGGCGCAGACCGCAGTGAGCGTGGCGGCGGAGAACGGGATGCTGCGGAAGAAGCGCAGGTCGACGAACGGCGACGGGTGCCGACGCTCGTGGGCGATGAACACGGTGAGCGCGGCGACCGTGAGCGCGAACATCAGCGGCTCGCGTTCGATGAGGCCGAATACCGCGGTGAACATCACCGCGATCGCGAGCACCTGCCCGAGCGGGTCGATGCTGCGCGGGACGGCCGCCTTCGACTCGGGCACCACGGCGTACGTGAGCGCAAGCGCGACGGCGCAGATCGGCAGGTTCACCCAGAACACGGACTGCCAGCCGAGGGTGTCGATGAGGACGCCGCCGACGAGCGGGCCGACCGCCGTGGAGACCCCGACCACCGCGCCCCACAAGCCGATCGCGCGGGCGCGCTCGGAGGGCTCAGTGAAGACCGCGGTGACGATGGAGAGTGCGACGGGCGTCAGCATCGAGCCGCCGACGGCCTGGATCCCGCGGGCGGCGATCAGCACGTCGACCGTGGGAGCGAGGCTGCAGAGCAGGGAGCCCGCCGCGAAGACCGTGAGTCCGATCCGGAAGACGCGGCGGCGCCCGAAGCGGTCGGCCGTGGCGCCGGACAGGACCAGAAGGCTGGCGAGCGTCAGCGTATAGATGTCGACGACCCACTGCAGGTGCGTGACCGATGCCGCCATCCGTCGGCCGATCTCGGGGAGCGCGACATTAACGATGGTCACGTCCATCGAGGAGATCAGCAGGCTGAGGCTGCACGCGACGAGGACGAGCGCGCGGCGCCGCGGCCCGAGCAGCGAAACACTTGTAGGCATACAAGGATTATATGTGCACAACTAATAGAATGGAAGCGATGCTCCCGCGTACGCCTCGTACGCAATGTTTGCTATACTGCAAAAAGGAGATCCGAGCGCAGAGGAGGCGCCCGTGGTTACCGCTTTCGCAGTCTGTGCCGCCGTCGGGGTCCTGGTCCTGATCGCGTCACTGGTCCTGGGAGACTTCGAGGTCGGGGGAGTCGAGGTCGGTAGCGCCGACGCCGGCCTGCCCTGGCTCAGCGCGCCCGCGCTGGCCGCTGCCGTCGGCGTCTTCGGTGTGGTCGGCTGGCCCCTGTCCGCCGGGGCGTCGCTATCGACGCCCGTCGTCGTGGGGGCAGCCGCCGCCTCCGGCGCCGCCGCCTACGGCCTGCTCATGGTGGTGCTCCGCGCCATGCGCCGGGCGCAGACAGGCACCGTCGCTGGGCTCCGCGCCGCGGTCGGCACCATCGGTGAGCTCAGTATGGAGATCCCGGCCGGCGGCTGGGGCCGGGTGACCTACGTGGACTCGGAGTCGGTGCGCGCGACGACGACCGCGATCCTCGTCGATCCCACCGCGGTCGCGGCGGCGGGCGCCTCGGTGCTCATCGTGGACGTCGAGGGGGACCGTCTCGTGGTGCAGCCGCTCGAGACTCAGGCCTGATCACAAGCGCCGGGCCGTCGCGCCCGGCAGAGGGAGGGAATCAATGACCGTATCGATCCTGATCGCGGCCGGTGCCGCGGTGATCGTGATCCTGCTCGCCTTGTGGATCTTCTTCCACAACTACATCAAGTCCCCGCCCGACCAGGTGGCCATCTTCACCGGCCGCGGCGAGATGAAGGTCGTCCGCGGCGGTGCCCGGTTCAAGGTGCCCGGACTCGAGCGCGTCGACTACATGCCGCTGCGCCCCTTCGAGATCCGGATCGCATTGAGCAACGCTCGCAGCATCGACGGTGTGCCCGTCGAACTGCAGGCCGTCGGTCTGGTGCGCATCGGCACCACTGACGAGATGACCCGTACCGCGGCCCAGCGCTTCCTCACCGCCAACATGGCGGAGCTCGAGAACCAGATCAACGAGATCCTGGCCGGTAGCCTCCGTGGCATCGCAGCGACCATGACCGTCGAGCAGCTCAACAGCAACCGCGAGGCCCTGGCGCGCGGTGTGGTCGACGAGGCCGGCGGCGACCTGGCGCGCATCGGCATGGAGGTCGACATCCTCAAGATCGCCGGCATCGAGGACCGCAACGGCTACCTCGAATCGCTGGGCCAGAAGCGCATCGCCGAGGTCAAGCGTGACGCCGACATCGGCAAGGCCGAGGCCGAGCGCGACTCGTTGATCCGTTCCGCAGACGCTCGCCGCGCCGGGGAGATCGCGCAGACCGAGGCCGAGACCGCGATCGCCGAGGCTCAGCAGGGCCGCGATGTCCGTATCGCCCAGCTCCGCGCCGAGACCGAGGCACAGAACGCCGAGGCCGACCAGGCCGGTCCGCTCGCCAAGGCCAAGGCGGAGAAGGCTGTCGGCATCGCGCTCGAGGAGGCCGAGGCGGCCCGTGTCGAGGCCCGCACCGAGGTCGAGCGCAAGCGCCGCGCGCAGGCCGAGGCCTCGCTCGAGGCGGACGTCATCGCGCCCGCCGAGGCCGCGCGCCAGGCGGCGGTCGCGCGCGCCGAGGGCGAGCGGCAGGCTGCGATCCTGGCCGCCGAGGCATCCGCGGAGTCGACCCGCCTCGACGGCGAGTCGAAGGCGCAGGCCCGCAAGTCCGCAGCGGAAGCTCTGGAGGCCGAGCTGCGCGCCGACGCGGCGGGCAAGCAGGCGCAGGCCGAGGCGTTCAACCAGTACAACGCCGAGGCCGTCCGACTGCTGCTCGCGCCGCAGGTGCTCGCCACCGTGGAGGCGTCCGTTCGCGCGCAATCCGAGGCGACCGCCGCAATCGACAGCATCAGCATCATCGGCGGAGGTCAGGGGGACGCCGCCGGTGGTCTTCTCGGCTTGTCGGGACAGTCGGTCGCGTCGGTCGTGGCCGCGCTCAAATCGCAGGGCATCGACCTGGGGCAGCTGCTCGGTGCAGCCCCGGGCGAGGCCGTCGTCGTCGACGAGTAGCGACCGGTGAAGCCCGGCGACGCCGAGGCGCTCCGCCTCGCGGTGGGCCTGTTGGAGCAGCGACTCCGGCAGTTGCCCGCCGCTGGGCTGCGGGGCTCCGAGCTGTTCGTGCTCGCCACTGTCGAGGCGCTCGGCGTGGACGCCTTCCCGACGGCGATCGGGGATCGACTCGCGATGAAGCGCTCGAACGTCTCGGTCACCGTCGCCGACCTGCGGCGCCGCGGCTTCCTCCAGGGCGACGCCGACGGCTCCGACGGCCGGCGGCGGCCCGTCGCGCTCACGGATCGCGGGCGGGAGGTGCTGCACGCCCGTGACGCCGCACAGGACGCCTGGCTCGTCGAGGCCGGCAGCGCACAGCTCACCGCCGACGAGGCCGCCCGACTTCGCGAGGCCGTGCCACTGCTCCTCCGGCTGGCGGCGGGCGCTGGGACCGACACATGAGAATCACCGCGAGCGCAACCCTTATAGGCGTCGCCGGGCGACGATAGTCTCAGCCTCGTGAGTGGTCTCTTCTCCTTCCCGAACCCGGTCAACGAATACGCGGCCCGCGCGACCGCGGCGCTGGTCGTGGTCCTTGCGGTGGTCACGATCGTCTCCGGGCAGTGGTGGCTCTACGCCGCCCTGGCGATCGGCTTCGCGCTGCGCGTCGCCGGCGGGCCCCGCTACTCGCCCTTCGGTCGGCTGTCGGTGCACGTCATCGCGCCGCGGCTCGGCCCGGCGAAGCTGGTGCCGGGTCCGCCCAAGCGGTTCGCGCAGACGATCGGCCTTGTCTTCTCCGCCGTCGCTCTGGTGTTGTTCCTGACGGGGAATACTGTCGCCGCGCAGGTCGTGCTCGGGCTGCTCGTGGTCGCCGCGCTCCTGGAGTCGGCCGCGGGCCTGTGCCTCGGCTGCATCGTCTTCGGCTGGCTGCAGCGCCGCGGCGTCATCCCCGCCTCGGTGTGCGAGGCGTGCGCGGGTGTCAACACGACACCTCCCACCCTCACGGTGCCGCAGTAGCGGTACCCACCGACGAAAGAACGCCGCCGCGGATTCCTCCGCGGCGGCGTTCGTCTGTCAGGGGGCGTCGCTGAAGGACGTCAGATCTGGCCGACGATCTCCTCGGCCCACTCGACGGCCTTGTCGTCCACGTCGTCGGTGCCCGAGTTGTCGTGCTCGAAGCGTTCGCCTACCTGGGTGGCGCCCAGCCCCGTGAGGTGCTTGACGATCGTCTTGCCGCCGGCGTTGTAGGTGTCGACGTAGATGGTGTCACCCAGGCCGAAGACCGCGAAGCGCAGGCCGGTGAGGTCGGGCGCGGCCTCGAGCAGGTCCTCGAAGAACTCGGTGGTGCCGGCGGGCAGCTCGCCATCGCCGTATGTGGCGCACGAGAAGACGTGGAAGTCCGCGGGATCCAGCGCGTCGATCTCGCCGTCCATCATGTCGTGCAGCTCGACGGAGCCGGCCTTGGCGAACACGGTGAACATGGCGTTCGCCGCGCCCTCGGCGGTGCCGGTCGAGGAACCGTAGAAAATGTGAACAGACATGGGACGAGATTCTAGCCAAGCCTTACCTCGCGGTGTGAGCTGCATCCTGTCGGTGTGACGTCCTAGGCTTGCCGTCATGCCCCACGTCTCTCTCTCCGACGGCGCCCGGCTCGCCTACACGGTGCATCCCGCGGCGCCCGGTGCGAGCGGTCCCGGGGTGCTGCTGTTCGCCGGTCAGGCGCTCGCCGGATCGTCCTGGGCGCCGGTGGTCGACGCATTCCGCGCCGCCGGACCCGTCATCACCTTCGACCACCGCGGCATCGGCCTCAGCGACGACGTCTTCCCGCGCGGCTGGAGCACCCGGGACTGCGCCGCAGACGCTCTCGCCGTACTCGACGCCGCCCGCGCGGACGGTGCGATCGGCGACGCGGTCGATGTCTACGGCTTCTCCATGGGCGGCCGTGCCGCCCAATGGCTCGCCGCCGACCAGCCCGCAAGAGTCCGCCGCCTGATCCTCGGCGCCACGACAGTCGGCGACGCCCACGGCGTCGCTCGCCCCAGCGAGGTGCTCCGGATCCTGGTCCGCTCGGACCGGCGGGCCCTGCTGGAGCTCTTCTTCACCCCCGACTGGCTCGCCGCGCACCCCGAGGCGGCCGAGGCGATCCTCGCACGGCCGCGCTCGCTGCCGGCCCAGCGCGCGCACTTCGCCGCGAGCACCGATCACGACGCCGCCGCGGCCCTGCCATGGATCGGGGCGCCCACTCTGATCCTGCACGGGGCCGACGACCGCATGTGCCCCGCCGAGAACGCCGAGATCCTCCGCGCCGGTATCGACGGTGCCCGGATGCGGGTGTACCGGGACATGCGGCACGGCTACCACCTGCAGGAGCCGGCGGCCACCGTCGACGCCCTGGACTTCCTCACCGCGCCCTGACCCCGCCACTGCTACCGTCCATCCATGGTGGACTACGGCAGCTTCCAGGACGGCATCTACGCGGAGGGGTTGCTCGCGAAGCACCGCCACTTCCCGTACACCTTCACCGATCTCGAGGCGCGCGCGCAGCAGGTACTCGACCCCTCCCTCTTCGACTACGTGCGCGGCGGCGCCGGCGACGAGACGACGCAGGACGTCAACGTCACGGAGCTGCGGCGCTACGGCTTCGTCCCGCGGATGCTCCGCGACCGCAGCATCCGCGACCTGTCGACCACCTTCCTCGGCACCGAGCTCGACGCCCCGCTCATCCTCTGCCCCGTCGGCGTCAACGGCCTGGTCCACGAGAACGGCGACCTCGAGGTCGCCCGCGCCGCAGCGGAACTGAACGTGGCCGCGATGTACTCGACCCTCTCGGAGGCGCCGCTCGAGGAGATCGCCGATGCCCGCGGCGACTCCTTCGCCGCCTTCCAGCTGTACCCGACCAACGACGACCAGCTCACCGACAACCTGGTGCGTCGTGCCGACAAGGCCGGCTTCGACGCCCTCACCATCACCCTCGACACCGGCAGCCTGGGCTGGCGGCCGCGGGACCTGCGTAACGGCTACATCCCGTTCCTGCGCGGCCGCAGCCTCGCGAACTACCTCACCGACCCGCGGTTCATCGAGTTGTGCGGAGTGGAGAACCCACCGCCGCTGCACGCGGGGATCGTGTGGTCGTCGCTCTTCAGCAAGCCCACCTTCTCCTGGGACGACGTCGCCCGCATCCGCCGGATCACCGACGTGCCGATCATCCTCAAGGGCATCTGCCACGCCGAGGACGCGCGGAAGGCGGCGACCGAGGGCGTCGACGCGATCGCCTGCTCGAACCACGGCGGCCGCCAGGCCAACGGCGGGCTGCCGGCCGTGAGCCACCTCGAGGGCGTGCTCGACGCGGGCCTGCCCGTCACCTTCGACAGCGGCGTGCGCGACGGCGTCGACATCCTGCGTGTCGTGGGCCTCGGCGCGACACTGGCCGGTATCGGCCGCCCCTACGTGTACGGCCTCACCCTCGGCGGGGCAGCGGGCGTCGAGCACGTGCTCCGGTCGATGCTCGCCGAGGCCGACCTGACGATGGCCGCCGACTGCCTGACCACGCTCGCCGACTTGCACGTCGCGAAGCGGTGACCGGCGCCGATTTCGACTGGTTCGGCTTCGAGGATGCGGTGTGCGCCGAGCTGCGCACCGTGGCCCGGGCGCTGGTCTACCAGGCCGACGGCGAACTGCCTTACGCGTACGCGCTGACCACCTTTCAGGCCGAGCAGGGTGGCGTGATTCTGCTGCCCCACCCGGCGCTGGGCACCGTCGAATCCGTGCCGCCGCACGAGCTCTGGAATCCGCCCGCGTGGCCTCTGTGCGACCGCGAGTGGTCTCGGCGCCCACCTCTGGACGGCTGGCAGTACGCCCTCAGTGACGCGGTCGAGGGCCTCGACGCCGCGGAGTGGAGCGCTGCGTACGCCCGCTACGGATACGCGCTGCTCGGGGCGATGCGCCGGGCGAAGGCAGAGCTCGTCGCGGAAGACGCCCTCCCGCGGGAGGCCATCGGCCTGCTCGACGACGAGCACGGCGAGCTCGTCGTGAAATCGGCTTCCGAGCAAGAACTTCGGGGCTACTGGGCCGCTCGGGCGGAGTAGCGTCCTCGCAATGACGTTCTCGACGCTCGCGCTGGTCACCGCGCTCGGGCTGCTGGGCCCGCTCCTCGCGGCGAAGGGGTCCTGGCATCTGCCGCTGATCCTGGGACCGATGCTGGCGGGCGTGGTCTTCGGGGCCACGGGCTTCGGGGTCCTGGACGCAACCGAGCCGACCTTCGCCTTCCTCGCCGACATCGGCTTCGCCATCGTCATGTTCGTCGCCGGTACGCACGTCCCGGTGCGCGACCCGGCGGTGCGGGCGGCGCTGGGCCAGGGTGTGATGCGAGCCGCCGCGGTGGGTGTAATCGCCGCGGTCCTCGGGGCCACCCTCTCGGCGGCCTTCGACACCGGTCACGCCGCGCTGTACGCCGTGCTCATGGCGTCGTCGTCGGCGGCCGTGGTGCTGCCGATCATCAACGACAACCACCTCATCGGCAAGCCTGTCCTGGCGCTGACCGCACAGGTGGCGCTCGCCGATACCGTCTGCGTCGTCGCGCTTCCCCTGGTCATCGACCCGCCGACTGCAGGCCGGGCCGCTCTCGGCGGCCTCACGGTGAGCGGCACCGCAGTCGTGCTCTACCTGATCCTGCGCTGGTCGGACAACAGCGGCGTGCGGGATCGGATCGAGAAGTTCTCGGAGGAGCGCGAGTTCGCGCTGCAACTGCGGATCAGTCTGGTGGCGCTGTTCCTGCTCGCGGCGATCGCGACCACGATGCACGTCTCGGTCATGGTCGCGGGCTTCTCCCTCGGCCTCGCCGTTGCCGCGGTGGGGGAGCCGCGGCGGATGGCGGCGCAGCTCTTCGCGCTCGGCGAGGGATTCCTCGCGCCGCTCTTCTTCGTCTGGCTGGGCGCGCGCGCGAACCTGCGCGACCTCGTCGAGCACCCGTCGTTCATCGTGCTCGGTCTCGCCCTGGGCTTCGGCGCGATCGGTGCGCACGTCGCGATGCGGCTCGGAGGTCTCCCCGTGCCGTTGGGCGTGCTCGCGGCCGCGCAGATCGGGGTTCCCGTCGCTGCGGTCACCCTCGGTGAACAACTGCACCTGTTCGCCGCCGGGGAGGGCGCCGCCCTGATTCTCGGCGCCCTCGTCACCATCGGCGGCGTCGCCCTCGCGGCGGGCCCCGCTGCTAGCTCCGCAGCGACTGCTCCACACGGGCCAGCGTCGCCCTCAACGCCTCCGGCGCATCCGTCGTGAAGATCGCCGTCTCGCCGGAGTCCTTCACGACGGCGTCATGGACCCGCTGGTCGTGGTACAACGCGGCGAGCGCGGTGTAGTCCCCGGTACGGGGATCGTTCTCACGGGCGGCGAAGACGTTGACGTACTGTGCCAGGTCGGGGCGGCGCGGATCGTCGGTGTAGATCGAGTCCTTGCTCGTGAGCCCTAGTTTCACCGCGAAGGTGTCGTCCACGAACCCGGCGTCGACGCTGTCGAGCGCCGGGCCGATCTGGGTGGGGTCCAGCGTGACGAGCGTGACCTTCGACCGCGACCGGTCGACGTCGGCCAGCGAGGACTGCCACGTGCCTGCGCCGTCGCGGAACGTCACGAGGCCCGCCGCCTTGAGACTGAGGAGCGGCCGGATCTGGTTCGCGGGGTTGTCGGACAGGGCGATCGTCGCTCCTTGCGGCAAGGCATCGATCGAGCGGTGCCGCTTCGAGTACAGCTGCAGCGGATAGATCTGGGTGGCGCCGACCGGGGTGAGGCGGACGGTGTTCTTGACGTTGTACGTGGCGAGGTAGCGCACGTGCTGGAACTGATTGAGGTCGACGGATTCGTCTGCGAGGGCCGGGTTCGGGGCGTTGTAGTCGGAGAAGGAGACGAGTTTCACGGTGTAGCCGTGCTCCTTCGCGACGTCGGTGAACACCTTCCAGTGGGGTTTGCCGACGTCGACCACTCCGAGCTTGATCTCGTTCGACGGGGCGTCGCTCGTGCAGGCGGTGGTGCCGACCGCGACGAGGGACACGAGGACTGCGAGGAGGGCGGTAGCCGTTCTTTTCACGAGGGCCCAGTGTGCAGTAGCGCTCGTCGTGCGGAAAGGGTTGCGGTCACGGTGATCCCGCGGGCCTCAGCTGATCGCATACTCCACGACCACCGGGGCGTGGTCGGAGAGCCGCTCGTCGGGCGACGACTCCTTGTCGACGGTCACGTCCACCGCGGCCCGGGCGAGGCGCGGGGTCGCGAGGTGATGGTCGATGCGCCAGCCCACGTCCTTGGTGAACGACTCACCGGCCCAGCTCCACCACGACAGCGGCCCGGGCCGGTCGCCGTGCAGCGTGCGCACCACGTCGACGAGCCGACGCGGACCGATTCGCGCGCCGAGCCACGCGCGCTCCTCGGGGAGGAAGCCCTCCATCTTCTGCGCCGGCCGCCAGTTCGTCACGTCGTGCGGCAGGTGCGCCAGGTTCAGGTCGCCGAGCAGCAGGAACTCCCGGCCGGCCGCGAGCGCGGCCCTCCGGTTGCGGTCGAGCTCGCGGGCGAAGGCGTCCAGGAAGCGCATCTTGCGCGCGTACTTCGCGCCGTCGTCGGGTACGTCGCGGATGTTGCCGGGTCGCTGCAGGTGAGCGGGCAGGCCGCCTTTGGGAAGGTATAGGCACGCCACAGTGAGGCCGGACAAGTCCGCCTCGACGTACCGGCCCTCGTGGGCGTACTCGGCCAGCCCGCGCGCCCGCGGAGGATCGCTCGTCCACGTTCGCACGGCCGACGGTGCCTCCCGGCTCAGGATCGCCACCCCGTTGCGGCCCGGGACCGAGCCGCAGTCGACAGTCGCGTGATACCTCGGGAAGTCGCCCAGCTCGGACGGCGGGCAGCGCAGTTCCTGCAGGGCCAGCACGTCCAGGCCGCGGGCCGCGAGCCAGGCGTCGAAGCCGCGGCGTCGCGCCGCCCGGATCCCGTTGACGTTGAACGTGCCGATCCTCAGCGCATTCGGTGCGGTCAGGGCGCGGTCGCCGTGCTCGACGGGTCGATCAGGATCTTGGCGTGCACCTCGGGATCGCCGAGCGCATCGAACGCGGTCTCGACCCCACCGAGCCCGACGGTGCCGGTGACCAGCGGCTTCACGTCGACCTTACCGTCCGCCATCATGTGCAGCGTGTCGTGGAACTCGCCGGGGTCGTAGCCGAAGGCGAATCGCAGGTCGATCTCCTTGTTGCCGGCGAGGGCGGGCATGATCTGGTCGGGTTCCATGCATACGCCGACGACGATCACGCGGGTGCGCAGGGGCGCGGCCTCGATGATCGAGTTGATCATGCCGGGCACGCCCACGCACTCGAAGACGACGGGGCCGGACGGGGTCTCGCCGATCCTGTCCGCGAGGCGGAAGACGTGCCACCACGGCACGGGGCCGGGGACCAGGGTGAGCTTGTCCATCGTGCTCACGCCCAGCTTGAAGAGGTCGCTGGCCCTACGGATCTCGTTGCGGGGCTGCTTGTAGGCGTCCCACGGCTGCTGCTCGCGCGGGTCGACCACGACGTGGGCGCCCATGAGCTTCGCGAGGGCGCGACGGCCGGGGGAGAAGTCGCTGGCGATGATCTTCTTGACGCCCGAGGCGCGCAGCATCGAGATGACGGCCAGGCCGATCGGGCCACAGCCGATCACGATCGCGGTCTGCCCGCGGCCGACCTCGGCCCGGCGCACCGCGTGCCACGCCACGGCCATCGGCTCGGTGAGGGCGGCCTCCTCGTCGGAGAGCTTTCCGGGTACGGGCATCGTCATGGACTCCTGGACCAGCACCTGCTCGGCGTACGAGCCGGGGGACCGCTCGGACAGTCCGACGAGCTGCGGCTCGCTGCCGACCATCAGCGTCGGCAGCGAGACGACGCGGGTCCCCACAGGCCAGCGCTTGCGGCAGCCGGGCCCGTACTCGGCGACCGTGCCCACGAACTCGTGCCCCATGACGATGCGCTGGTCGGTGCGCATGCAATCGGGGTAGCCGGCCTTCGCGGCGAGGTCGGCGACGAGGTCGGCGTGATGACGGGCGTGCAGGTCGGACCCGCAGATCCCGGTTCGGGTCACGTTCAGCAGCACCTGCCCGCGGGCGGGGCTCGGGGCGGGGAGTTCTTCGACGGTCAGGCGGCCTTCGGTGCACACGACAGCTTTCATACGTCCGAGAATAATCGCTGGCGCCGGGCAACCGGTTTCCCGCCCCGACAGGGCACTCGAGGCAACCCCCACCTCCTCGATATTGCAATCGCAACACTGACTGTTATGTTGCGTTCATGCAGATTCTGAAGAAGACCCTCATCGCGCTCGCGGCGGCTGTGGGTGCCACCGCCGTCCTGCCCGCGGCCGTGCACGCAGAGGCGAAGCCGCTCGTTTACGTGATCGGAGGTTTCATCGCTCCGGGCACCCTGTACGAGCCCCTGAACACGCACATCCGCGGCGCCGGATTCGATGTCGAGCCGCTCTGGCTCACCGGTCTCGACCACAAGGCCGACGCGAACCGTCTCAAGGGCATCGTGGATGCGCAGAAGAGGGCCAACCCGAGCCGCGACATCTCGATCCTCACGCACAGCAACAACGCGCTGGTGGACCGCTACTACCTCAAGGTGCTCGGCGGCACGAAGGACGTCAAGCGGTCCGTCGTGCTCGGTGGCGTGGAGTACGGCTCGCCGACCGGCTGCATGCTGCCGGCCCCGGCGAATCAGTCCTGCAACGATTCCGCGCTGATCAATCAACTCAATGCGGGCCTCGACACTCCCGGACCCACCGAGTACTACTCGATCCGCAGCACCCGCGATCCGCTCTCGGGCAACCTCGACGGGCGGCAGTGCCGCGCGAGCGTCCAGGGCTACCTGCCTGCGGCCGCGTCGGTGGACCACGCCTGGCTCGGCTGGGACCCGCGCGTCGTGCCGTTGGTGATCAGCTCGCTCAGGGGGAGCTGCCCCGGCCAGTGGGTGAACTCGCCCGAGGGCTCGGTCACCTACGAGAACAGCGTCGACATGAACCGCACGTAGATTCCATCCCTGGGCGCGATGCGGGTGCACCTGGTTCGATGAGTGCGTGAGCACATCGGATGACACCCGCATCGTTTCCGCCTCCCGCGACATCGCGGCCCCGGCGGACCTCGTCTTCGACCTGATCGCCGATCCGGCGCGCCAGCCCGAGTGGGACGGCAACGACAACCTCACCGAGGCGGCGCCGGGCCAGCGGGTGCGCGCCGTCGGGGACGTCTTCACGATGACGTTGACCAACAGCCAGGTCCGCGAGAACCACATCACCGAGTTCGACGAGGGCCGGCTCATCGCTTGGAAGCCGTCGCCCGTCGGCGAGCCCGCTCCGGGTCACCTCTGGCGGTGGGAGCTGGCGCCGCTCGCCGACGGAGCCACCCGGGTCACGCACACCTACGACTGGACGCAGCTCCACGACGAGCAGCGCCTCCCGCGGGCCCGGGCGACCACCGCGGACCGTCTGGCCGCGTCCGTCGACCGGCTCGCGGCCCGCGCCGAGGAACGGTGAGCGGTCCCGTACTGCAGCGGACACTCGGCCTCGGGGACGCCGTCACCGTCGGCCTCTCCGCCATGATCGGCGCGGGCGTCTTCGTCGCCTTCACGCCGGCCGCCGCGGCGGCGGGCTCCGGGCTGTTCGTCGGCTTGGCCGTCGCTGCGCTGATCGCGTATTGCAACGCGAGCAGCTCCGCCCGCCTCGCGGCGCGGTACCCGCAATCCGGGGGTACGTACGTCTACGGCCGCGAGCGGCTGGGCCCGTTCTGGGGCCACCTCGCCGGATGGAGCTTCCTGATCGGCAAGTCCGCGTCGTGCGCGGCGATGGCACTCACCGTCGGCCACTACGCCTGGCCCGCCCAGGCGCACGCCGTCGCCGCGGGCGCCATCATCGCGTTGACCGCCCTCAACGTCGCGGGTGTGGAGCGCTCGGCGCGGGTCGCGGGCGTCGTCGTCGCCGTCGTTCTCGCCGTGCTCGTTGCGGTCGCGGTCGCCGCGCTCACCTCCGGCGCGGCGGAACCGACCCGGGTCTTCGACGGTGCGCCGGCCGGCCCGTTCGGCGTATTGCAAGCCGCGGGCCTGCTGTTCTTCGCGTTTGCGGGGTACGCGCGCATCGCCACCCTGGGCGAGGAGGTGCGCGACCCTGCGCGGACCCTGCCGCGTGCGATCTTCGTCGCCCTGGCCTTCGCCCTCGGGGTGTACGTGCTCATCGGTGTCGCGCTGGTCGCGGTCCTCGGCACGGCCGGGCTCGCGGCGTCGGCCGCGCCGGTCGCCGACGCGGCAAGGGCGGTCGGATTCCCGGTGGCGGTGGTCACGGTGACAGCCTGCGTCGCGGCCCTCGGTTCGTTGCTCGCCCTGCTGCTCGGCGTCTCCCGTACCGCCCTCGCGATGGCCCGCGACGGTCATCTGCCACGGCGGCTCGCCGCGGTCGACGGTCGGCGCGGCGTCCCCATGCACGCGGAGCTGGCCGTCGGCGCCGTCGTCACGGTGGTCGCGGCCACAGCCGATCTGGGAGCCGCCATCGGCTTCTCGTCGTTCGCGGTGCTCGTCTACTACGCCGTGGCGAACGCGTCCGCGTGGACGCTCGACGCTGCGCTGCGCTCCCGGATCGTGCCCGCCATCGGCCTGGCCGGGTGCCTCCTGGTGGCACTGTCGCTGCCCGCCGGCTCGGTGTCCGTGGGGATCCTCGTGCTGGTCGCGGGCGCGCTCGCCTACGTCATGACCCGCGCGAACAGCGGTCCGGCTAGCAGCCGGTCTGGTACAACGCCTTGAGCCACCCGGCGCTCTGATAGCCCCAGCCGAAGACCGTCTCGGCGGTGCCGCGGTCCTCAGGGAAATCGGTCATCTGCATCGCGCGGCCGTAGCAGCGCTGGAGGATGAAGCGGGCGCGCTCGAGGTGCGCGGTGGTGGTGACCACGATGATGTCGTCCCAGCCGCGGGCCGCCGCGAGTCGTTGCACCTCCTGCGCCTCGCCGCGCGTGGTCCACGGCTCCGGCAGGAAGCAGGTGACCTGCACGCCCGTGATCGTCCGCGCGCACAGCTCCTGCATCCGGGTGTCGGCGGCGCCGACGGAGTTGGACAGCACGACCTGTGTCGACAGGCCCCGCTCCGCGAGCTCGAGTCCGTACTCGAACCGGTCGTACGGATTCCCGCCCAGTACGACGATCGCGTCCGCGGGCGTGAGCTCTCGGTCGATCTTCGGCTGGAGGTAGGCGCGGTCGAGCGCGACGCCGACGACCGCGACGAGCACGAGGACGAGGGCGCACGCGATCAGGCGACGCATCCACCGCGCTGGGGTCACCGCTGTTCGCACCACTGCAGTATCGCGGTTGCAACATCTGCGCGCACATCGGGGTGATATCCGGGGTGGTCGCCGGCGCTCGGCCGGATGGCGCGGACGGTGCCCGCGCCGCCGCGGCGGGCGAGGTCGAGCAGGCGGCGGAGTCCCTCGGGGCCGCGTTGGGAGTCGAACCACGCGGCGTCGGGCGGCGCGAGGACGAGGATCGCATCGGTCCCCTCCGTAACGACTGGCCGCAGCAGGACCTCGGGGACCTGCGTGACCCCGCGTTGGCCGAGCAGACGCCAGGCGGCGTAGGGCAGCCGGGCTCGCAGCACCTCCTTCACTCGGCCGCGGGGGCTGCGCGCGAAGGCGGGATCCGTCCGCGGCACGCCCAGGTCCTGCACGGGCGCAGTCGCGATCTGCGGCTTGAGTCGCCATGAGTAGAGCACCGTGTTCACCAGGACCGTCGTCTGAGCCGCTTCCGCGCGGGCGGCGTGCGCGGCGTACCAGGAGCCCGAGCACACCCCGGCCGTGAGCAGGGGGCTGTCGAGCGAACTGGCCGCCGCGGCGGCGTCGTCCACACCGGTCGGGGGGAACAGCGCGACGGCCTCGCCAGGCCCGACGGTGCCCGCTTCGCCGGTGCCGCGCCGGTCGAAACGCAGCGTCGCGGCGCCGGCGCTAGCGGCGTCCCGGGCCAGCTGTACCCACGCGCGGTTCGGGCCGTGTCGCGTGTCGTTGGCGGTCGCACAGAGCAGCACCGAGCGCCGGGCGGCGCTCCCCGCCGGGACCGTGCGGATCGCCGCGGCGCCACCGATGTCCTCGATCCGCTCTTCGACCCCGTCGAAACGGGCACTCGTCCGCAGTTCGGGGGCGACCAGCACGGGCGCGGCGTCGGGGAGGGCGGCGCCCAGCCACGCGGCGATGTCCGCGACCGCCGCGTCGGGGATGCGGACCAGGTGCGCGCTTGGTTCGACGAACTCCGGCATCCCGTCGACGGCGATCCGGTCGGCGTCGTCGGGGCCGACGGGTGCCACGCCAGGGCGCGCCGCGATCAGGATGCGCGGCGCGGCCAGAGCGTCGGCCGGCAGCGTCGCGATCCGCGCGACCGCCGTGGCGTGCACGTCGAGGCCGATCCACGTCTCCGGTCCAGCACCGATGGCGATCCTGGCGAGCGTCCCCTGTGCACGGGCAAAGGGCCTGCCGCCGATCGGGTCCCACAGCACCGCGGCGGGCGGGGCGAGGCCGGCGGCCCCCGCGATGGCTGTGCCGGCCCGGAGCGCCACCACCGCGGGGGCGCCTGTCCCGAGCCCGCGCAGGTACGCGTCCGCATGTCGCACGGAGGCGATCCAGCCCTCGGCAGCGTCGGGCAGGCCCGCAGAGCCGGCGGAGTCGCCCGTGCCGAGATAGTCGAAGCGGAGTACTGCGAGGCCGTCCGCGGCGAGCGTCGCGGCGAGCCGGCGCAGTCCACGCAGCGCGTCGTACTGCTCCTTCGCCAGCGGCGGCACGAGCAGAACGGCGCCGCGTACCCGGCGCGACGAGGGCAGGTGGAGCGCGCCGTACAGCGGCGCGTCGGCGGGGCCGAAGTACGTCCGCAGCTCCAAGGGGGCGTCAGTCGAGGGCATCGAGGATCTCCCTCGCCCGGTCCTTGTACGTGTTCGCCCCCAGAGTGATCGCGGCGTGCCCGGCGGCGGCGATCCTCGCCGCGGCGGTCGGGTCCGCCCGCACTCGCGCGACGATGTCGTCGATCTCGGCCGGGTCGTCGTACAACAACGCCTCGCGGCCGTCGGCGAGCAACTCTGCGTGCTCGGCGGTCCGCGGGCCCACGAAGAGTCCGCCCGCTGCGGGCACTTCGAAGGTGCGGCAGGTGTGCGTGTCGCGGTTGTCGGAGTTCAGCAGAACCAGGTTGGCGTCGATCGCACCGATCGCCGCAGCCAGCGCCGTGCCGTACTGCGGGCCGCGCACCGTCGCCCGGCTGCGCAGGACGGCGGGCCTGCGGCGCCAGCCCGGACCGGCGAGGTAGAAGTCCGGGCCGAGCCGGGTGGCGAGGTCGGTGACGAGGTCGGTGCGGTCCGGGCGGGCGTTGCCGACGAAGCCGGCGACGTACCGTCGGGCCGAGCGCGGCGCGACGGGGCGGTGCCAGTCGGGGTCGTAGGCGCTGCGCACGAGGATCGCGCGTTGCGCCCCGCGGGCGAGCAACTCGGGCACGTTGTGCGCCTTGGTCGTGACGATCGCGTCCCAACCGGGCTCCGCGGCGAGGTACTCGGCGGTGGTGTTGGCGGGGTTGGCGACGTCGTCGGCGCTGTAGTGCACGTGCCGGCCCGCAGATAGGTTCAGCAGGCGTTCCTGGTCCAGGTGCACGGAGGTGTAGCAGAACAGGAGGTCGGCGACCGGCTGGGTCTCCAGGCGCCGGTGCACGGCCTCGACGGTGCGGGGCGCTCGCCGCCCGGTGCCTTTGGCGTACCACCACGCCGCGCCACCGCGGCGGGGGAGCGTGACCGCGGTGGTGTCGACGACGGTCACCTCGTGGCCCGCCCGACGGAAGCCCTCGGCCAGAGAGCGGGCGTTGCTGCCGTACCAGTCGTCGCCGGCGAAGAGGATCCTCACGAGGCAGTCCCACCGGCCGGTGCCGAGACCGCCGCGGCTTCGAGGCGACGGGCGCGCAGGACCGAGAAGGCCGCCGCTGCGGTCTGGGCGGCGACGATCCCGGCCACGACGGTGAGCGGGTCGTGCGTGCGCAGCGCGATCACGAGGGTCGCACCAATCACCGCGGCCCCCACCGCCCCGGTCAGTAGCACCCCGCGCGCGTCGCCCAGCACGGGCAGGACGGCGGTCGCGATGAACGAGGCGACGGCCAGGCCGGGGAGGGCCCACGCCTGCACCTGCAGCAGGGGGACGGCGCCGTCGAACTCCTCCCCGAAGATCGCCGGGAGGAGCCAGGGGGCCAGTGCCGTAGCGGCTGCGGCGAGTGCGGCCCCGCCGGACGCGACCACGAGGACGCCTCGGCGCGCGGTCGTCCAGAAGGCGTCGCCGTCCCTCCGGGCGAGCCGGGGGAGCAGGCTGACCCCGACGGCGTCGAGCAGTGAGCCGGCCGCCTGCACCGGACGATCGCTTGCGCTGAACAGGCCTAGCGCAGGTGGTGGCAGCGCCGGCGCGAAGACCGTGGCGGCGCCCGGGCCGTACGAGGAGGACAGCAGTCGCGCTGCGAACACCGGGGCCCCCGTCCGGAGGAGGTCGCGCGGCGGGCCGGGCCATGAGGGCCGGCCGTGCTCCCGCAGGGTGCGGGCCCAGGACCACCCGACCGCGACGAGGTTCCCGGCCAGCAGGCAGCCCATCGCCGCCTCCGGCGTCCGAACCTGCGGGAGCAGCGCGATCAGCAGTGCCAGGTACGCGACCCGACCCGCGGTCTGCTGGGCCACGACGGCGCCGAACCGGCCGGTGCCGAGGAGCACCCAGTCGTCGCCGCAGGCGCTCACCGACCCCACGACGAGGCCCAGGGCTCCCATCTCCACGGCGCGGGGCACCGGCAGCGCCGCCGCCAGCGCGAACAGTGCGGTGAACGCCGCGAGGGCCGCGGCGCGGAGCCCCGCGTAGTCGCCCCGTAGTCGCGCCAGCCCCGGCTTCGCCGCGCGAGCGGCGACGAAGGCCGCGATGCCCAGGTCGGTGCAGAGGGCGCCGAGGAAGTACGTCGACATCGCGATCGCGAGCAGGCCCATCCCGGCGGGGCCGAGCAGCCGCGCGCACAGCGGGATCGTGATGAGGGTGATCGCATATTGGCCGTACCGCCCTGCCGAGACCAGGACCACGTCCCGGAGCACCCCCGCGGAGCCGCGGAGTCGCCCTGAGCTCATCGGACGTCCCGGGCCACCCGCGCCAGCAGGGAGTCCGCGATCGCCGCGGAGGTCTTGAGATCGAGATCGCGGCTGCGGTCGCGCGCCGCCGCAGCGAGCTGCTCGCGCAGCTCCCAGTCAGCGATGAGCGCATCCAACGCGACGGCCAACTGGTCGGGGCGGCGCGGCGGCACCAGCACTCCGGTCTGCCCGTCGACGATGAGCTCGGTCGGCCCGCCCGCGCGGGCGGCGACGACGACCCGGCCCGCGGCCATCGCCTCGGCCACGACCTGCCCGAACGGTTCGGTGAGCCGGGAGTAGTGCACCACCACGTCGGCGTCCGCCGCCTCGGCGAGCGGATCCGCGACATGCCCGGTGAAGGTCACCCGGTGCGCGACGCCCAGGCGCTCGGCGAGTTCCTCGAGTTCGGCGAGATACCGATCATCGCCGTCGAAGTGGGCGCCGCCGACGAACCGTACCTCGGGCTGGGCTTCCATCTGGGCGAGCGCCCGCAGCAGCAGGTCCTGACCTTTCCACGGGGTGATCCGGCCGATCATGGCGATCTTCACGCTCTTCGGGGCGCGCTGGGGCGCCGCGGCGGGGACCGTGCTCAGGTCGACGCCGGGGTGGCACACCGCGGTCGGGCTGCCGCCGGTCGAGATGGTGCGCAGCGTCCCGCGCGAGTTGGCGAGGTAGCCGGACGCGGCGACCCGACCGAGCAGACGCAGGGGGAAGCGCTTGCGCCCGAAGTACTCCGCGCTCAGCCGATCGTGCACCTGCCACACCAGCGGGATGCCCGTGCGGCGGGAGGCCACCGCCCCGACCAACAGCGATTTCGTCGATTCGGCGACCACGACATCGGCGTCGGCGGCGAGCAGCATCGGGGCGAGCCGTCTGCCCGCGCGGTAGAGGCCGACCGCTGCGCGCACCACACCCAGCGGCCCCGCGTCCCGCCGCACCGCAGGCGGGCTGCCCGGGACGACGGTGACCGGCACGTCAGCTGCGCTGAGCACATCGGTCAGGGGACCGGGAGCGAGCAGCATCACCGAGGCGGGGACGCCGCGGTGGCGCAGCGCTCCGGCGAGGCGGGCGAAGGCCAGCTCCGCGCCCGACGGCGCGGCGGTGTGCCCGAGGAAAACGGGCCGGGGCGCGCTCATGCGGCGACTGCTCGGTAGAGCGCCGCGTGCTGTGCGGCAGCGGCGTCCCAGGTGAAGCGCTCGGCGTGGGCCCGACATGCTTCCGCAGATGGTCGGAGACCGTCGAGCCCCGAGGCCAGACGGTCCGCGAGGGCCTCGGCGTCACCCGCGGGCACGACGAGATCGGGGGCGAGATCGCGAACCGCGTCGGGCAACCCCCCGACGTCGGTGACGACCGGGGCGCGTCCCGAGGCGAGGGATTCGAGGGCGACGAGCCCGAAACCTTCCCACGCCAGGGACGGAACCGCCGTCAGGGTGGCGGCGGCGTACCTGCGCGCGAGGTCGGCGTCGTCGATCGTTCCCACGAAGGTCACAGTATCGGTGATCCCCAGTTCCGCCGCGCGTTGGCGCAGAAGGCCATGCTCTGAGCCGTCGCCCACCACGTCGAGCCGGGCGTCGGGATGTCGCGCCGTCACCGCCGGCCACGCCCGCAGCAGCACGTTGATACCCATGCGGCGCTCGAGCCGCCGGACGCAGAGCACGCGCGGCGGACCGTCGGGGGCGGGGGCCGCTGCGAACCGGGCGAGATCGACGCCGGGTGGGATCACGGTGATCGCTCCGCGGTCCGCTCCGTACCGCTCGACAAGTACGTCGGCGAAGGACTGGGAGAGCACCACGAAGTGGTCGCTGTCGCGGTACCGGGTGCGCTCGACGAGCGCCTTGACCGCTACGGCAGCGCGGCCCTCACCTGCGGTGGCGCTCTCCTGCGCCCACGGACCGTGGAAGTGCGTGACGAGCGCGGCCCCGCGGGGCGCGGGGCCGAACAGCGCGAAGTGCCGGTCGAGGACAGCGGTGTCCACGGGCGCGGGGCGGCGGGACGCCCGGACCCGGGCCGCGGTCGATCCCGCGTCGGGTCCCCACGTCGAGCCGCCCGACTCCGGGTCGCCGAAGGCCGCGGCGGTGGCGGCGACGTCGGTGCGCCGGCGCAGTGCCGCGAACAGGTCCGCGAAGTAGCGGGGGAGACCGCCGGGCGCGGTACCCGGCCAGGTGGTGCCGGTGAGGTGGACGGGGACCGCGGTCACAGCTGGGCGGAGACGGAACCGGGCCACGTCGCGCGGTCGAGGCCGTGCCGGGCGAGCAGAGCGAGGGCGATCCGCTCGATGCCGAAGCCGAGGCAGGCGCTGTGGGCGGGCGCGCCGTCCACGGTGGTGATGTCGAAGTGCACCCCGAAATGATCGCGGTGGTAATTGCTGGATGCGACGGCGACCCCCGGAACGTCCTCGCCATAGATGGGCACCAGGAGCTCGGTCTTGAGGTTCTCCGCCGACTGGTTGGCCGCGAGCATGCGGCCGGCGCGGCCGAAGAAGGGATCGGTCGCAGGGCTCTGCCGGACGGCCAGGCCGAGGTCGCCGAGGAGGTCGGCGGCGCGTGCCACCCACGTGTCGCGATGGGCGACCGCCGCGCGGTCCGAGCCGACGCGGACGATCTCGCGCATGCGGAAGGACTGCATTCGGGCGGGATCGGCGGATGGCTCGCGCCGGAAGCAGTGGCCGGAGACGTCGATCCAGGCGCCGTCGCGGGGGAGCTGCCCGCTCAGGACGGGATACACCGAATGACACGCCGACGGGACGAGCGCGACGTCGCTGGCGCGGAAGTGGCCGCCCCAGTCGTGGCCCGCGTCACGGCCCACGAGCAGCAGACGGTGCTCGGCGTCGCCGCCGGTGTAGGTGGAGACCGCGGCCGCGAGCTGCGGGAACGACACGATGTAGTCGGTGCGGTCGAGGTACTCACGCGGCATCACAGGCGGGAAGGACAGCACCGTGGCGGCGCCGCCGTGCACGTCGCGCACCGTGACGCCGATCAGCGCGTCGATCGCGGCGGTGAGCTCGGCGAACGCCGCGCCCTGGCCGTACACGCCGTCGACGCCCGAGGGGATCAGGAGCCCCGCGTCGAAGAGGGACGCGCGGAATTCCTGCTGACGCGCGTGCAGGTCAGTAAAGTCGATCGCACGGGCTGCTGCGGCCTGCGTCATCGGTCTCTTCTCCATGGCTGGAACCGTTGTCACTGCAACATGTTACCAGGCTAGGGTGTATGGCGGCGGCGCGAGAGTCGCGACTGCAAAGGGATTCGCTGCGGTGTTGTGCCGGGGTGCGACGCTGGTGGGAGGTGCGGTGGACGAGGCGATTCGCTCGATCGTGGAGCGTCATGGCCGGTTGACCAGGCCGGCAGCGGAAATTGCGGGTGGTGACGATCTCTTTGCGCTCGGTCTCACGTCCCACGCGGCCGTGAACGTCATGCTGGCTATCGAAGATCGATTCGCGGTGGAGTTCCCAGACTCCCTCATGAGCAAGAACACATTCAGCACCTTGGATTCGATCGCGGCGATGGTCCGCGCTCTCGTCGGCTGAGGAGCCGACGATGCGCATCGCCGTCGTCCATGAGCGGTGGACCGAACAGGGCGGCTCCGAGAACGTCGCGCGGGCGCTCGTCGACACCTGGCCCGGCAGCCGCCTCCACGTCGCCTTCGCAGATCCGCGCACCGTTCCAGCGGAATTGCGCGACCGGATCGCCGTCACCGGGCTCGACGCGGTGCACCGCGCCCTCCGTCGCCGCTCCCATGCGCCGCTCATCCCGCTCGCGCCGGCGGCGTGGCGCCGCCACCGGCCGGATTCCGACGCGGACGCCGTCGTCATCAGTCACCACGCGATGGCGGTCTCTGCAGCGCGATCCTGGCCGGATGCTGCGGTCGTCGCCTACGTGCACTCGCCCGCCCGGTGGGCGTGGCTGCCCGAGCTGTGGTCCGGGGAGGCCTTCGGCGGGGTTGGCCGGCTCGCGCTGGCGGCGCTCGCCGCGCGGACCCGTGCGGTCGAGACGGCCGCCGTGCCGCTCCTCGACGTGGTGGTCGCGAACTCCACCGCTGTGGCGGACCGTATCGAGCGCTGGTGGGGCGTCGCCGCGCAGGTGGTCGCGCCGCCCGTCGATGTCGCGCGTTTCACTCCCGACGGTGCCGCGACCGGCGACTACTTCCTGGTCGCCGGGCGCCTCGTGCCGTACCGCCGCGTCGACCTCGCCATCCGCGCCGCCGAGCGCGCCGGGGTGCGGCTCATCGTGGCCGGAGACGGGCGGCACGACGCCGCGCTGCGCCGCATCGCGGGCGACGGGACGGACTTCCTGGGCCGGGTCTCGGATGCGGAGATGGTGCGCCTGCAGCGCGACGCGATCGCGACTGTCATGCCCGGCGAGGAGGACTTCGGCATCGTCCCGGTGGAGGCCATGGCCGCGGGCACCCCGGTGCTGGCCCGCGCCGCGGGTGGCGCGCTGGACACGGTCGTCCCCGGGGTTTCCGGGGTGCTCGTGCCCGACGCGCCGGACGAGGTCTTCATCGACGCCCTCGCGGTGGCGATGCGCGATCTGCGCCCCGCCGAGTTCGATCCCGCGGCGCTGCGCGCGCACGCCGAGCGCTTCTCCGTACCCGCCTTCCAGGAGCAGATGCGGGCCATCGTGGCGGCGGCGGTCCGGTGAACCGGGTGGGGATCGACCTCGCCGAGGTGGCCGGCATCGAGGAGTCGCTGGCCCTCTTCGGGACGAACTTCACCGAGCGGGTCTTCACCCCGGGCGAGCTGACCGCGTGCGCGGGCGATGCGCGGCGCCTCGCCGCGCGCTGGGCGGGAAAGGAGGCCGCGGTCAAAGCGCTGCGCCTCGGCCCCGACGTGGCGACGCCGCCGCGCGAGATCGAGCTGGTCGACACGCCGCACGGGCCGGAAGTGCGGCTGCACGGCGGTCTCGCCGCCGCCGCCCGAGAGCAGGGCTGGGTCCGCGCCGATGTCTCGCTCACCCACACGGATCACGTCGCGGCCGCGGTGGTGGTGGTCGAGCTCGCCTGCTAGCGCCCCCCGCGGCCGAAGAGCACGGTTCCGACCGAGATCAGGAGGATCTTCGCGTCGAGCCATAGGCTCCAGTTCTCGATGTAGTAGTTGTCGTACGAGGCGCGGTCGCGGATGTCGGTGTCGCCGCGCAAACCGTGGATCGCGGCCCATCCGGTCAGGCCCACCATCACCCGGTGCCGGGACTGGTAGGCGGGGATCTCCGCGCCGAAGCGGTTCGCGAAGTGCGGCCGCTCCGGCCGCGGCCCCACCACCGACATGTCGCCGCGGACCACGTTCCACAGCTGCGGTAGCTCGTCGATCGAGTGGCGGCGCAGAAACCCGCCGAGCCGGGTGATCCGGAGTCGCTCGTCGGTCCAGTCGCGGTCCGACTCCTCGTCGGGGACCGGTCGCATCGTCCGAAACTTGTACAGCGAGAACAACCGCCCGTCCTGGCCGACGCGGGTCTGTCGGAAGAGGATCGGCGCGGTCGGCTCCTGGAGCTTGATCGCTGCGGACACCACGAGCAGGAGCGGGGACAACAGGACCAGGCCCACGAGCGAGGTCACGAACGAGGTCACGCGCTTGACCCGCCAGTGGCTCGAGCGCAGCGCGAGGCGGCGCACCAGCACCAGCGGGGTGGTGTGGATTCGGTCCATGTCGCGGTCCTGGTGCACGAACTCGTAGAGGCGTGGCACGACGTAGATCTCGCAGTCCAGGGTGTCGCAGTCGCGCAGCGGCTCGACCAGCGTGGAGTCGCGATCGCGGGAAAAGGCGACGATCACCGTGTCGATGTTGCGCTCGCGGATCAGGCGGGCGAGGTCGTTGCGACGAGGGATCACCTCGACCGGGAACGCGGTGGCGTCGAGTGGGTCGTCGTCCATCACCATCACGGGCCGCAGGCCGTACTCCGGGAACATGAACATCGACTGGACCAGCCCGCCAGCGACTTTGCCGCCGCCGATGACCAAGGTGCGCCCGCCGTTCCCGGGGTGCCGCGCTCGATGCCGCCGGACCGCGCCGTAGTAGAGCACCCGCGCGGCGAACAGCAGGACCCAGCACACGGCGGCGCCGATCAGCTGCGAGTGGTCGTCCTGCCAGACGGTGATGACGCCGAGCGGCGCGAGCATCCACCCCGCGATCACCAGCTGCGGTGCAGCATCGAGGGCGCTGAGCGTGATCCGCGTGCGGTACAGCCCGAAGAGATAGAAGACGCTCACCGTGAACGAGGCTCCGGCGATGCCCTCGATCGCGTGGCTGACGTGCGACGGCGTAGAGGTGTTCGTGGACGCCAGGAAGGTGTAGACGATCAGGAAGTCGAGGAATGCGAGCGCCCACGAGTGGCGGCGCATGCGGCGGCCGCTGCCGGCCGGTGCACCGTTCGTGCTCAATGTGCTCCTCGAGACTTTCCGATGTTGCTCCGTCGCTCGAATATAGGACATTGGTGCGATGCTGTGACAACCAGTGCATTCCGCGGCCCGCCCGCACGTAGGGTGAGCGGCGTGCAGCCACTCCCGTCCCAGGTCGCGATGCTGCAACTCGCCGCCCAGCACCCGGGCGCGCGGTCGCTCGTCATCGACGCGGCGTGGCGCACCGAGCTCCCCATCGACACCGACGCCCTCGTCCGCGCAGCGACGGGCGCGCTCGCTGAGACCGAGGCCGCTGGGATGGGAGCTGTCGTCGACGGTGGGGCGCGGCTGGTGGTTGCTCGTCGCGCTCCCGTGGGGATGGAGCGCTTCGTCACAGAGGCGGAGTACGAGGCGTGGCGCGCGGCCGGCACGTTCCAGCTCGACGGTGAGCCGTTGGTGCGCGTGAGCATCGTGCGGGTGGGACACGCCCACGTCGTGCGGCTTCTCGCGCATCACGCCGTCCTCGACGGCTACGCCGTCACTCGGGTCTTCCGCCGGATCGTCGCCCGCGTCCGCGCCGAGGCCGACGGTCCACCTCTCCCGCACGAGCGCCTCGGCGATCTCGCGGCCCTCGCTGCAGAGGCCGCCCCACTGCGCCCACCCGACGCAGCGTTCTGGTCCGCCGCGACCGACGGCGTCGGCGGTCTCGGCCGGGAGATCGCCTTCGTGGACCGCGCCGCGCCACCGTCGGGCCGCCCCCGACAGCACCGGGCGAGGATCGCGGCACCGGGGGTCGCGGACCGTCGCACGTGGCCCGCGGAGGCCGTCGGGACCGTCGCGGCGTACACCGCCCGGCACCTCGGCACCGCCGCCGCCCACGTCGGCGTGACCGCGGGTCGGCGCCGCACTCCCCTTGAACGGGCCACGCCCGTGCAGTGGATGGCGGTGGTGCCGACTTGCCTGGCCGTACCGCCGGACGCGACCCCCGCGACCCTCGCCGCCGACGTGCGGCGCTGGCTGGCAGCGGCGTTCGAGCGGATCGCGGCAGGCGAGCGGCCCGAACAATTGCTCACCGAGGTGCCGGCCGCGTGGCGCACCGGACGCCTCTACGGACCGATCGTCAACGTGCTGGCGGACGTGCGGACCGACGGCTGGTCGCTCGACGTGACGGCCTGGGGGCCCGTCTCGGACTGCCTGATCTCGGTGTACTCCGAGCCAGGCGACGTCCTCGTCGTCGACGGTGTGTTCCACCCTGAGCTGTACGACGCGGCGCAGGCGGCAGTTCATGTCGACGCCGTGGCGGTGCTGCTCGGTGCGGCCCTCGCCGAGCCGGACGCGCCGCTGCCCGCGGTGTCCGCCCGGCCGACGGATCCGGACCGGATCGCGGTCCCCGGCGGGTGGGTGGTGCCCGCGCGGATCCACGGCGCCCTGGCCGCCGCCGGCTTCCCCACGGACGGGATCGAACTGCGGACTGCGCCGCCGGTCACCGTCGTGCTGCACGGCATGGACCCCGCGCGCCTGCCGGACGCGCGGGCAGTGCTGCCGCCGGGTGTTCGCGTCCGGATCGGCTGACGATTTGCTGGAACGGCACGAGAACTTGCCAGCCGACCCGATCCTGGGCACGCTGGGTTCCATGGCCGACCACGCACACGCCCACACGCACACGCATCCGGACTGGGAGGCCCTCGCGGCCGAGATCGAATCCGAGGGGGAGACCCTCCTGCCGTACGTGACCCAGGCGCTCGAAGCGATCGCCGACCGCGTCGCGGCGCCCGCGACGGTGCTCGACGTGGGTTCGGGCCCGGGGGTGTTCACTGCTGCGCTGGCGGCGCGGTTCCCGGAGGCGCGCGTGATCGCGGTCGACGGCGCCCCCGCCCTGCTGGAGCGGGCCCGCGAGCGCGCGGCGGCCGCCGGACATCCGATCGAGACGCTGTGCACCGATCTGCCCGCGGGGTTCGCCGAACTGCCTGCCGCCGACCTCATCTGGACCGCGCAGACGATGCACCACGTCGGGGATCAGGGCGCTGCGGTCGCGGCCCTCGCGAGTGGGCTCCATCCCGGCGGCGTGCTCGCGGTCGCCGAGGGCGGCCTGCCGTCGCGGTTCCTCCCGCGCGACATCGGGCTCGGGCGCCCGGGTCTCGCCGAGCGGCTCGACGCCCTGCAGGCCGTCGGCTTCGGGGAGATGCGGGCCGCGCTCGACGGCACCGTCGACGCGCCGGAGGACTGGCCCGCGCTCCTGCGGGCAGCGGGGCTGCGCGACGTGCACGCGCGGACGTTCCTGGTGGATCGACCCGCCCCGCTCGACGACGGCGCGCGGCGCGGTGTCGCCCTCATGCTCGGCCGCTACTTGCGGATGGCGGATCGCTTGGACTCGGACGACGCGGCGGTCCTGCGCCGGCTCACGGACCCGGACGACCCGCAGAACGTGCGACGCCGCCCCGATGCCTTCGTGCTGGCCGCACGAACGGTGTACATCGGGACGGCGTCGTGACCGTCGTCGGAGACTAGGAGACCGTCGCGACTCCGTCGCGGAAGGTGATCGTCCCGTGCTGGAAGGTCTGCTTGATCGCGCCGTTCTCGGCGGTCTCGTCGCTGGTGGGGTAGCCCAGCTTGCCGGTCTCGTGGCCCGCGTCGCCCCACTTGTCACCGATCACGCCGTGCACGACGTGCGCGCCCGAGGCCTCCGACCAGTAGATGGTGCCGCCCTTGAGCGTGAGGTACTTGCCCTTGCCGTCCGGCAGAGCGGAGACGGGGCCGAGGGGCGCGCCGAGGTGCCCCTTCTCGTAGCCGTACTTCGCGTACTCGCCGATGATCGGGCCGTCGGTGAGCGTGACCTCCGTGCCGCCGGGCGTCGCGATGCTGGTCGAGGGCACGGCAGCCTGCGACTCTGAGCCCGCGCCGTTCGTTCCGGACTCGCCCGCGCCGGATCCGTTGGCGCCGGTGACCGCGGAGGCCGCGCTCCCGGCCGCCGACGTGGCGGCGTCCTTCACGTCGTTCGCCGCGTCCTTGGCGTTGTCGCAGGCGGAGACAGTCGCGGTCAGCGCGACGGCGGCGGCTACTGCACCGATCGTCCGTGAGATCCGAGTATTCATAAGAGCTCCCTTCGGCAGCGTGAATCGAACGCTCGGAATGTAACCACATTCCGGGCTCGATTTCAGCGCAGACGCACTGTTTGTATCTGATCCACCGTTCCCACTGGGCCCTCGATGTCGTGAATGACCGAATGCGTCAGACCTGCGCCGTCCGGTCCGGTGGACACGCTCGTGTCGAAGCCGATCGCGCCGCCCACCGGGTCGCGAAACAGGTGTGCAGTGAGGTCGAGGTTCGGATATGCGACCTCCTCCGGCGTGAACCGGGGTGTCATCCCGTTAGCGATGTCAAAAAGTCTCGCGGCTCGTGCGACCGGCCCCGATGGCTCGTCGACCAGGTTGACGTCGGATTCCACCCAGTACGCCGCGCGGCCGGGCCGCACCTCCAGGCGGCGGGTGCGGGCGGAGGCGATGTAGCCGCCGGGCCAGACGGTGCTCGGGTCCCACTCCGGCATCCCCGCCGCGGGCGTGAGCGGGTCGAGTTCGGAGCCAGCGACGCCGCGGGTGTCACGCCGGTCGAGCAGCCACGCGCGCAGGATGAGGCCGGCGCGGCCGGCGTGGCTCAGCGTCGCTTCGACGAGTTCGATGGTGCGGCCCGGGCGGATGACGCGGACGTCCACCTCGACGACCTCCATCGGCAGAGTTCCGAGAATGTCGTAGGACAGGCGCGCGAGCCGCAGGTCGTCGTCGCGCCGCGCGTCGCGATCCCGTTCCACCGCGTGCGCGAGGAGCGCCATAGGAGGGGCGATGTGCTGTTCGGCGGTGTTCCAACCGCCGGAGACGTGCTCAGTCGGACGGAACGCGGTCGCGGAGACCCGGTCGAAGTACGGCATGGGGTGAGCGTACGCCTGCGACCGGCCCGGATCGGGCTTAGGGTTAATTCTCACTAACCGTAATTCGCTCCCGGAGACGGCCGCGCCCCGTACGCCGTGAACGGTGTACGGGGCGCGGCTGCCGGCCGGGGAAAGTGGATCAGGCCTTCACGTCGAACCGGTCTGCGTTGGCGAGCTTGGTCCACGCGGCGACGAAGTCGCCCACGAACTTCTCGCCGGCGTCGGCGGCGCCGTAGACCTCGGCGATACCGCGGAGGATCGAGTTCGAGCCGAAGACGAGGTCGGCGCGGGTGGCCGTCCACTTCTTCTCGCCGGTGGCGCGATCGGTGCCCACGTAGGTCGCGTCGTCGTCGGACGCCGGGGCCCACTTCGTGGACATGTCGAGCAGGTTCACGAACCAGTCGTTGCTCAGCGTGCCCGGGCGGTCGGTGAACACGCCCGCCTCGGACCCGCCGTAGTTGTTGCCGAGCACGCGGAGGCCTCCGAGGAGCACCGTCATCTCCGGCGCCGTCAGGCCGAGGAGGTTCGCCTTCTCGACGAGGAGGTACTCCGCCGGCATCGGCGCACCCTTTGCGACATAGTTGCGGAAGGCGTCGAAGCGCGGCTCGAGCACGGCGAAGGACTCGACGTCCGTATCGGCCTGCGTCGCATCGGTACGGCCCGGCGTGAACGGGATCGTCACGTCGACACCCGCAGCCTTCGCGGCCTGCGCCACGCCGGCGTTGCCCGCGAGGACGACGACATCGGCGAAGGAGACCTTCGTGCCCGACTCCGCGGTGAAGCCCTCGGCGACGCCCTCGAGCGTCCGGATAGCCTGTGCGAGCTCGTCGGGCTCGTTGACCTCCCAGCCCGCCTGCGGCTGCAGGCGCAGGCGGCCGCCGTTGGCGCCGCCGCGCTTGTCCGTGCGGCGGAACGAGGAGAAGGCCGCCCATGCGGTCTTCACCAGCTGCGCGGTGGTGAGGCCGCTGGCCAGGATGCGTTCGGTGATCGCGTCGGCGTCGGCCGCACTGATCGGCGCGCCGTCAGCCGCGGGGATCGGGTCCTGCCAGAGGTGCTCGGTCTTGGGGACCAGCGGGCCCACGTAGCGGGACGTCGGTCCCATGTCGCGGTGGAGCAGCTTGAACCAGGCCTTGGCGAAGGCGTCGGCGAGCTCCTGCGGGTTGTCCAGCCAGCGCTTGGTGATCCCGCCGTAGATCGGGTCGAACCGCATGGAGAGATCGGTGGTGAGCATCGAGGGGTGGGTCTTGCCCGTGCCGAAGGCGTCCGGCACGGAGTTCGCCCAGCCGCCGTCCTTCGGGCGCCACTGGTTCGCGCCCGCGGGGCTCTGGAAGAGCTCCCACTCGTTGCCGTAGAGGATCTCGAGGAAGCTGTTGTCCCACTTGGTGGGGGTGTGCGTCCAAATGACCTCGAGGCCGCTGGTCACGGCATCGGGGCCGACACCGGTACCGTTGCCGCCCTTCCAGCCGAGACCCTGCTGCTCGATGGGCGACGCCTCGGGCTCGGGACCGTTCTCGGCGGGGCCCGCGCCGTGCGTCTTGCCGAAGGTGTGACCGCCGACGATGAGCGCCGCGGTCTCCTCGTCGTTCATCGCCATCCGGCCGAAGGTCTCTCGGATGTCGTCCGCGGCGGCGAGGAAGTCCGGGACGCCCTCGGGGCCCTCGGGGTTGACGTAGATCAGTCCCATGTGGGTGGCGCCGAGCGGCTGATCCAGGTCGCGCTTGCCGGAGAAGCGGCCGTCCGAGCCGAGCCACGTGTGCTCGGGGCCCCAGTAGACGTCCTCCGGCTCAGCGACGTCGGCGCGACCGAAGGCGAAGCCCTCGGTGGTGAAGCCCATGTCCTCAAGCGCGACGTTGCCCGCGAAGACGATCAAGTCGGCCCAGGACAGCGAGCGGCCGTACTTCTGCTTGACCGGCCACAGCAGTCGCCGCGCCTTGTCCAGGCTGACGTTGTCGGGCCAGCTGTTGAGCGGGGCGAAACGCTGCAGGCCCGCCCCGCCACCGCCACGGCCGTCCGTGGTCCGGTAGGTGCCGGCGGAGTGCCACGCCATGCGGATGAACAGAGGGCCGTAGTGGCCGAAGTCGGCGGGCCACCAGTCCTGCGAGTCGCGCATGACGGCGACGACATCGGCGCGCACGGCTTCCACGTCGAGCGTGGCCACCGTGGCCGCGTAGTCGAAGTCGGCGCCCAGCGGGTCACCCTCGGCGGGGTTGTTCGCGAGTACCTTCAGGTTGACCTCGTCGGGCCACCAATCGCGGTTGCCGCCGCCGGCGACCGGCGGTCGCAGCGAACCGTGGGCGACGGGGCAGCCGCCGCTCGTCTGCTCCTGGGGGGAAGTGGTCTGATCCTCGGACACGGCGTTCCTCTCGGTACGGATGTGTGTACGGCTGTTGAAAGCGAGGCGGCCGGGCTGTCGGGCCGCGCGTCACCCACTGTACGTCCGTTGCGCCGCGGATTCCAGCTTTTCTGGAATTATTCTAGAAATACCTGAAAGTCGAGGTGAAAGGCCCTATCGGTGCGGTAGGAAAGGCCTATGGGCGCGATTGACGGGCTCAGCGACGGGCCCGGGGGAAGGCGCTATTGATCGCGTCCAGGAGGGCGGGGTAGCGCTTCGCCTCCGCGTGACTGCCCGGTTTGCCGCTGGAGACGACGGCGGCTGACAGATCCCGCTCGGGGTCGGCCCACATCGCGATCTCAGTGAGGCCGGTGTGCCCGAAGGCGGCAGGAGCATGCCGCCCGAACGGGCCGAACCTCTCGGAGCCCAGCATGTACCCGGTGCCCCACCGCAGGGGCGCGCCGCCGGTTGCGAAATCGGGGCGCAGGCGCCGCGCCTGCCGGGTCGCCGCGGCGAGCGTCTCGGGCCGCAGCACGCGGATGCCGTCGAGTTCCCCACCCCGCCGCAGGATCTCGGCGAACCGGGACAGTTCCTGCGCATTCGAGACCAGGTTCGACGACGGCACGACGCCGGTGAGGAACTGCGGCGAGTTCGACATCGGCACGATCTGCTGCATGGTGCCGCCCACCACCTTCCGGAACGCGGCCTCGATCGCGGGCGGCGCGGGCCGGCCTGTCGCGTAGCTGAGCCCGACGGCGGGTAGGTCCTCCGGCGCGACCCCGAAGTTGGTCCAGCGGAAGCCCAGCGGGTCGAGGATCTCCGTGGCGGCGATCTCTCGGATCGTCCGCCCCGTGGCGGCGAGCACCAGTTCGCGGACCAGCGGGCCCCAGGTCAGTGCATGGTAGAAGTGCAGCCGGCCGGGGGAGTAGACAGGCTTGATCCCGGCGAGCATGGTCCGGGTGTACGCGCTGTCCTCGGACCGCTTGAGGTCCGGCTTAGGGCCGGTGTTGATCGGGATGCCCGCGCTGTGGGTCAGGACGTGCCGCACCGTGATCCGGTCCTTGCCGTCGCTGGTGAACTCCGGCATGTAGTCGGCCACGCGGGCCTCGATGTCGAGGTCGCCGCGCTCGATCAGGCGGTGCAGCACCGTGACCGCCACGCCTTTGGCGGTGGAGTACGTGCAGAACGGGGTGTCGACGGTGACCGCCACGGGTTCGGCCGCCTCGTCGCGGTTCGACGGGAGGTCGGGGCCGTTGCCGCGGGCGTGGCCGATGGCCCGGTTCAGCACGACGCGGCCCTGGTGCCGCACGCAGACCTGGATGGCCGGCTGCATGCCGGCCGCGTACCAGGACCGGGCCGCGAGCCAGATCCGTTCGACGGCGCGCGGATCCGCGCTGGTGTGGTCCTCGACGCCCACGTCGGTGATCACGTCCAGGTCACGCGGGACGCGGATGCGGCCCTCCTCGGGCGCGGGGGCCTCGGACACGGTGTCGCTGCTCACGGGACGAGCCTACGGATAGATTGGCGCGGTGACCCACCCCAGCACCGCCCTCAAGCTCGCCTACGCCGCTCTCGCGGTCGTCGACACTGCGCTCTCGGCTTCGTCGAAGCCGGCCCGCCACCGCGCGCGCCGGTTCACCAAGCCGCTGTTGCTCCCGACCCTCGCCGCGTCTTTCGCGACCGATCCGCGGGCGCAGTGCTCGCCGCTGCGCAACAGCACACTCGCGGGGCAGGCGGCCGGCTGGGTGGGCGACGTGGCGCTCCTCGGCGACGAGCCGAAGCACTTCGCCCTGGGTGCGAGTGCCTTCGCCACGGGCCACGCCGCCTACATCAGCGGGCTGCTGGCGCAGCGCGATCCCGACGCATCACTCGCGCGTCCCGCCGCCGTCGGCGCCGCCTGGGCCGTCGGCGCTCCGCGGACCCTGCTCGCCGCATACCGGACGGAGCCCTTCCTCGCTCCGGTTCTCGGGGGCTATTCCGCGCTGCTGAGCGGCACCGCCGCGGCTGCAACGGTGCTCGGCCCGCAGATCCCTACGGGCGCCCGCCGCGCCACCCTCGCCGGCGCGGGCCTGTTCCTGCTCAGCGACTCGATCCTCGGGCTGCGCAAATTCGTTCTCGCCGACCCTCCTGGGTGGCTCGAGGGTGCCGTCATGGCCACCTACACCGGAGCGCAATTCCTGCTCGCGGAGGGCGCGGCGCGGGCCGGGGTGCCAGCGGCGTAATCCGCGCTGCCCGGGGCTGTGCCCCGGAGAGCGAGGTGCGGACCCGGGCCCGGGCCATGCTGCCGGTGCGGTGGTTCAGTGGGACGCGGGGACCCCGCGGAGCTTGCCGATCGCGTGCACGATCGCGACCACTACGGCGCCCACCGCCAGCCCGAACAGGGCGGAGCCGAGGGTGTTGGCGAGCCAGCCCACGACGGAGCCGATCGACGGAATCAGGTCGTGCGCCCAGGTCTCGACGTGGTGCACCACCGAGTACGGCCAGTGCCAGCCCAACTCGTCGAGGCCCACCAGGAGGATGTGCCCGCCCACCCAGCACATCGCCACGATGCCGACGTTCGCGAGCACGGTGAGTACCACCGGCATCGCCTTGACCATCGCGGTGCCGACCGTGCGGCTGAACTCGGAGGGGCGCTGCGCGAGTGCGAGACCCACGTCGTCCATCTTGACGATCGCCGCGACCACCCCGTAGACCAGGGCGGTGATCAGGATCGCCACCACCACGAGGATGAGCGCCCGGGACCAGATCGACTCGCTCGCGACCTCGTTCATCGCAATCACCATGATCTCCGCCGACAGGATGAAGTCGGTGCGGATGGCGCCGGCGACCACGGTGTCCTCGTCGACCTCGCCCGTGGACGACGACGGCTCCTCGACGTCCCCGTGGCCGCTGAGCTTCTCCCAGATCTTCTCGGCGCCCTCGTAGCTGAGGTAGGTGCCGCCGAGCATGAGGATCGGGGTCAAGGCCCATGGGGCGAGCCAGCTCAGCAGCAGGATCGCGGGGAGGATGAAGACCAGCTTGTTGCGCAGCGAGCCCTTCGCGATGCGCGCGACGATGCTCAGCTCGCGCTCGGGCTTGATGCCCTGTACGTACCGCGGCGTGACCGCGGTGTCGTCGACCACCACGCCCGCGGCCTTGACGCTCGCGCGCCCCGCGGCGGCGGCCACGTCATCGACCGACGCGGCGGCGAGCCGCGCGAGAGCGGCGATGTCGTCGAGCAGGGCAGCGAGTCCTCCGGCCATGGCGACAGCGTAATCGGGGAGGGGTACCCGCGTTTGCCGGACTGCCGTCGCGGGCCGTTGGGGTGAGGGAGGATAATGGAGGAACCGTTACATGGAGACTGTCAGAGCAGTACGTACAGAGTCGACCGACCACGACATTCGGGAGAAGCAAACACACATGAGTGCGCAGCAGCAGACCATCATCTACACGCTGACCGACGAGGCCCCACTTCTGGCCACCGCGTCGTTCCTGCCGATCATCCGCGCCTTCGCCGGGCCCGCCGGCATCGACGTGCAGACGAGCGACATCTCGGTCGCGGCGCGCATTCTGGCGACCTTCCCCGAGCGCCTGACCGACGAGCAGAAGGTGCCGGACAACCTGGCCTCGCTCGGCGCGCTGACCCTCGACCCGTCGGCGAACATCATCAAGCTCCCGAACATCAGCGCCTCGGTGCCGCAGCTGCTGGCCGCGATCACGGAGCTGCAGGGCAAGGGCTACGACATCCCCGACCTGCCGTCGGAGCCCAAGACCGACGAGGAGCGCGACATCGCGACGCGCTACTCCACCATCCTCGGCAGCGCCGTGAACCCGGTCCTGCGCCAGGGCAACTCGGACCGCCGCGCCCCGCGCGCCGTCAAGGAGTACGCCCGCAAGAACCCCCACAGCATGGGTGAGTGGTCGATGGCCTCGCGCAGCCACGTCGCGCACATGAAGCACGGCGACTTCTACCACGGCGAGAAGTCCACGACGCTCGACCGCGAGCGCGACCTGCGCATGGAGCTCGTCACGGCCGACGGCCAGTCCCACGTGCTCAAGGACAGCGTCAAGCTCGGCGCCGGCGACGTCATGGACTCGATGTTCATGAGCAAGAAGGCCCTGCTCGAGTTCTACGAGGAGCAGATGCAGGACGCCTACGAGACCGGCGTCATGTTCTCGCTGCACGTCAAGGCCACCATGATGAAGGTCTCGCACCCCATCGTCTTCGGCCACGCCGTCAAGGTCTTCTACAAGGACGCCTTCGCCAAGCACCAGGAGCTCTTCGATGAGCTGGGTGTCAACGTCAACAACGGCCTCGGCGACCTGTACGACAAGATCGCCACGCTGCCTGCCAGCAAGCACGAGGAGATCGTCAAGGATCTGCACGCCTGCCACGAGCACCGCCCGGAGCTGGCGATGGTCGATTCGGCGCGCGGCATCTCCAACTTCCATTCGCCGTCCGACGTCATCGTCGACGCCTCGATGCCCGCCATGATCCGCGCCGGCGGCAAGATGTACGGCGCCGACGGCCGCACCAAGGACACCAAGGCCGTGATGCCGGAGTCGACCTTCGCGCGTATCTACCAGGAGATCATCAACTTCTGTAAGACCAACGGCGCCTTCGATCCCCGCACCATGGGCACGGTGCCCAACGTCGGCCTGATGGCGCAGAAGGCGGAGGAGTACGGCAGCCACGACAAGACCTTCGAGGTCCCGGCCGCCGGCACCGCGAACATCGTCGACAACACCACCGGCGAGGTCGTCCTTTCCCAGGAGGTCGAAGAGGGCGACATCTGGCGCATGTGCACCGTGAAGGACGCCCCGATCCGCGACTGGATCAAGCTGGCCGTCAACCGCGCTCGCAACTCCGGTACGCCGGTGCTGTTCTGGCTGGACCCGTACCGCCCGCACGAGAACGAGCTCATCAAGGCGGTCAAGGCCGAGCTGAAGAACTACGACACCGAGGGTCTCGACATCCAGGTCATGTCGCAGGTGCGCGCCATGCGCTACACGCTCGAGCGCGCGATGCGCGGCCTCGACACCATCGCTGCCACGGGCAACATCCTGCGCGACTACCTCACCGACCTGTTCCCGATCCTCGAGCTCGGCACCTCGGCGAAGATGCTCTCGATCGTCCCGCTCATGGCGGGCGGCGGCATGTACGAGACGGGCGCCGGCGGCTCGGCGCCGAAGCATGTCAAGCAGCTCACGGAGGAGAACCACCTCCGCTGGGATTCGCTGGGCGAGTTCCTCGCGCTCGCGGTGAGTTTCGAGGACATGGGCATCAAGAACGAGAACGGTGCGGCGAAGATCCTGGCGACCACGCTGGACGCCGCGACCGGCAAGCTCCTCGAGAACAACAAGGCCCCGTCGCGCAGCACCGGCGAGCTGGACAATCGTGGCAGCCAGTTCTACCTGGCTCTGTACTGGGCGCAGGAGCTGGCCGCGCAGACCGAGAACCCGGAGTTGGCCGCGAAGTTCGCGCCGCTGGCGAAGGCACTCACCGAGCACGAGGCCACCATCGTGGAGGAGCTGCGCGCGGTCCAGGGCGAGCCCGCCGACATCGGTGGCTACTACTACCCGGACCCCGAGAAGATGTCGAAGGTGATGCGTCCCAGCGCCACCTTCAACGCGGACCTGGCGTCGCTCGACGCCTGATCGATCCCGCTGGAACGGGCATCGCCGACTCAGGTCGGCGGTGCCCGTTCTGCTATCGCGGGACGGGTGCGGCCAGCGCGACGACCATGTCGGCGACGGTGTCGAGGTCAGCGGCGGAGCGCGCCGGGTCGGGATGAGCCACATGCTGGAGGATCAGGCCGTCGACGGCTGCGAGGATGGCACGGGCGAGCCGGTCCAGGGGTACGGCGCTGGTCTCGTGGGCGCGGTCGGCCGCCTCGGCGCACCACTGCCGCACGACCTCGGTGTAGCGCTCGTACTGGATCCGCGCCAGCTCCTCGAGGCCCGGGGTGCGGAGAGCGTGGGTCACCAGCTCGTACTGCAGCACCTGGAGCTCGCGCTCGTCCGTCACGAGCGCCGACCAGAAGTTCCGCATGCCGTTGCGAATGGCGTGCGCCAGCCCCGCATCGGTCTCGGCCGTGCGCCGGAGCACGTCGGAGATGTCGTCGACCACACGCTCGATGACGGCGTGGAGCAACTGCTGCTTGCTCGGGAAGACGTGCTGCAACGTGCCCAGCGGGATCCCGGCTTCGGCGGCGACCGCGCGCAGGCTCGTCTTGGCGACCCCGTCGCGGATCAGGACCGCGCGCGCCGCAGCGACGATCTGCGGGCCGCGCACCGCGGACTCGACGTAGGGCATCCGGCCTCCGGTTCCAAGGGGTGGGTGTCCAGCAAAGCACACCGGATTCCGGTCCAGGTCTCGACACAGGGGTGTGACTCGGCTTATGCCGAGGAGATCCTCGCCCGGTCGGACTAGCGGCTCAGAGGAAGCGTTTCGACTGCCCGTCGACGAAGGACATGAGCCGCTGATAGCCCGAGCCGGTGACCCGGACCAGTAGATCCAGTGCCACCGCGTCGGGGCCGATGAGGATGCGGCCGTGGTTCTTCTGCACGCCCTTGAGAATGGTGCGCGCCGCGGCGTCGGCCTCGGTGCGGGCCAGGTGCTGGTTGAAGAAGTCGGCGAACGAGGCCTGGTCCTGGCCCTCGGCGACGGTTGCGTTGTTGCAGATGTCGGTCTTGATCCCGCCGGGGTGCACGCAGCTGACGCCCACGTTGTGTCCGCTCGCGAGCATCTCGATCCGGAGGGCTTCGGTGAAGCCGCGCACCGCGAACTTGGCGGCGTTGTAGGCGCTCTGGCCGCCGACGCCGAACAGGCCGAAGATCGAGCTGGTGTTGGCGATGTGGCCGTCGCCGGAGGCGATCAGGTGCGGCAGGAAGGCCTTGGAGCTGTTGACCACGCCCCAGAAGTCGACGTCCATCAGGCGGTCGTAGTCCTTGAAGGAGGTCTTCTCGACGCTCGCGTGGTGCGCGATGCCCGCGTTGTTGAAGACGAGGTTGACCACGCCGTAGTGCTCGGCGACCTCGTCCGCGTAGGCGAGGATCTGTTCGCGCTCGCCGACGTTGACAACCTTGGTGTGGACCTCCGCGCCCAGGGCGCGCGCGTCGTCCGCGGTCTTCTCGAGGCCGATGGCGTCGTAGTCGCACAGTGAGAGCTTCGCGCCCTGGCGCGCCAGTTCGAGCGCGAGCTCGCGGCCCATGCCGGAGGCGACGCCCGTGACGACAGCGACCTTGCCGTGGAAGTCCTTCATACGATTACTCCTGGTTGTCCATGACCCGCGCGAGGAACGCAGCGGCGTCGTCGGCGGCCGCGTACACGGTGCCGAAATGGTCGGTGGGATAGAGCTTCAGCGCGACCGGCTGGCGGTGCACCGCGAGCGCCACGGCCAGCGACAGGCCGGACGCGACGGGCACGTCGATGTCGGTGAGGCCGTGGCCGAGGAAGATCGGCCGGTCGTAGCCCTGCGTCGGTGTGCCCATGTGCGCGTGCAGGGCGTCGTAGATCCCGGGTATGCTGCGCAGCGGCGCGGTCACCCACGTGCTGATCCGCGCGCCGCGCACCGCCTCGCGGGTGTCGTACAGGCTCAGCCGCTCGGCGAGGTCGACGATCCGCCGGCCCTCGTCGCTGAGCAGGCCTTCGATCCCCAGGTCAGGCCGGGCGTCGCGCATCCCGGCCAGAATGTACGCCGCGTAGACGTTGGTCAGCGGCGGCAGCGCGATCGGTGGGAAGGACGGTCGCAGGAACTGCGCCACCCGCTCGATGTTCGCCGGTGTGCCGGTCGCGACCGTCCCGCGCAGGTCGAGGTCGTAGCCCGCGCCGAACTCCGCGGCGTAGCGGGCGCCGTTCATGGCCGCGCCTGCGCCCTGCGACTGGCCGACGAGGGCCCACCGTCGGGCGAGCGGCAGCCCCAACTGCCGTGCGGCCTGCACCGAGTCGATCAGGTTGTGCGCCTCGACCTTGCCATTGAGGTAGCTCATCAGGCCGGGGGTGCCCATGCCCGCGTAGTCGGTGGCGACCACCGCGTAGCCGTGTCGCAGCCAGTGCCCCAGGTAGAACTGCTGCCGCTCGGACTGGGGCTGGGCCGACGGGGTCGCCTCGTCGCACAGCCCGACGGTGCCGTGCGCCCAGGCCACCACGGGCCATCCGCCCGCGGGCGCGTCCCCGTCGGGCAGGAACAGGGAGGCCGTGCTCACGGCCGCGCCGCGCTGGTTGGTGGTGGCGTACAGGAACCGGTACGCCTGCGCCGCCTCGTCCAGGCCGAGCCCTGCGTCGAGCGGCACCCGGTCGATCGGCGTGCCGGCCGCCGGCGCGGGGCCGGAGTACGCGCGCGCATCGAGACCGGACCAGTTCGGTGGACCGATGGGGGTGACGGGATCGGGGGTCGCGAGGCTGCGGAACAGGCCGCCGACGCGGCTGGTCAGCGCGCGTGGCAGGGCGGACGGCGTGATCGGCACCACGCCAACCTAACAGTCGCGCGTGGTGCCCGCCGCCGGGCGACGGGGTATCGCGAGCGAGCAGGCGACGGCGACAGCGCAGACCGCGAGGCAGAGCAGGATTGTCTCTGTGTACGCGCCGGACGAGGGCGTCTCGACGGGGCCCGCCGAGGTCGCGGTGATGACGGTGCCGCCGGTCAGCACCATGGCGACCACGGCCGTGGCCATCGAGGTACCGACCGAACGCATCAGCGCGTTCACGCCGTTCGCCTCGCCGGTTTGCTCGACCGGGACCACGGCCATGATCAGCGCCGGCATCGCCGAGTAGGCGATGCCGAGCCCGGCCCCGACCAGCGCGCTCGACGCCAAGATCCAGGCCCAGTCGATGGGCCACGGCCCGGCGATCGCCAGGAGCAGCACCAGATAGCCTCCCGCGATGACGACGGCGCCGACGGCGAGCGAGATCCGGGCCCCGCGGCGGTCGGTGATCCACGAGCTGACCCGGGAGAAGGCGAACATCACCAGGCCGCTCGGCATGAGGACGAGGCTCGCCTCGACCATCCCGAGACCCAGCCCGGCGGGCGTCTGCTCCGGCGCCATGAGCACCTGGATCGGCATCATCTGCATCGCGTAGAAGGCGAAACCGGTCGCGATCGACGCCGCGTTGGTGAGCAGGATCGGGCGGTGCAGCAGTGTGCGGACGTCGATGAGCGCGTTCGGGGTGCGCAGCTCATAGCGCCACCACGCGGCACCCGTGATCAGGAAGGCGGCGAACAGTCCTAGCGTGAGCGGATCCGTCCAGCCCCACTCGGACGCCTTGGACAGGGGAAGCAGGATGAACGTCAGGACGGCGGTGAGGCCGACGGTACCGATCGCGTCGAAGGTGCCGCCGGCGTCGGCCGGGCCCTCGGGGACCGACCGCAGGATCGCTGCGCCGCAGGCCACGGCCGCGAGCGCACACGCCCAGAACAGGGCGTGCCAGCTGACGTGCCGCGCGATCGACGCGGCGAAGGGCAGCCCGAGGGCGCCGCCGACGCCCAGGGACGCACTCATCGTGCCCACCGCGGAGCCGAGTCGCACCGCCGGGACGATGTCGCGCAGGATGCTGATACCGACGGCGATCGCACCGATGCCGAGCCCCTGCAGGCCGCGGCCGATCAAGAAGGGCAGGAAGGCGCTCGCGAGGGCGCACACCGTCGAGCCCAATGCGACCGCGGCCATCGTGCCCAGCAGCACACGGCGCTTGCCGAACATGTCGCCGAGCCGGCCGGCGATCGGCGTGCCGACCGCACCGACGAGCAGCGTGATCGTGAGCGTCCACGAGGCATTCGACGGCGACGTGGCGAGTATCCCCGGCAGCTGGGGGATCAGCGGCACGATGATCGTCTGCATGAGCGCGACCACGATGCCCGCAGCGCACAGCACGGCGACTGCGGCGCGGGGATATGACTCGGACAGGGCTGCGCCTTCGTGATCGACGGTGGGTAGGTAGCGATTCTAACAATGCGCCACGGGCGGCCGGCGCGACGAGCGCGGCGGTGACTTCCGCGGGGCTCGCGCCGTCTGATTGGATCGTCGAATGCTTGTCGCCCTGCTCTCCTTCGCGGCCGCCTCCGCCGTGCTCGTGATCGTACCCGGACCTGACACCCTCGTCGTGGTGCGCGGCGTTGCGCAGGGAGGACGTGGAACCGGGCTGCGCACGAGCCTCGGCGTGCTCAGTGGCCTCGTGATCTGGGTGCTCGCCGCGGTCGTCGGGCTCTCGGCGATGCTCAGGGCCAGTGAATACGGCTACACCGCGCTCAAGGTGGTCGGTGCCGCGTATCTGATCTACATGGGTGTGCAGTCGCTACGCGCCGTGGTGAACGGGGCCGCGCTGGGGGATCAGCCGGTCGCTCCGATGGAGCGGTCGTGGCGCACTGGAGGCTTCACTGCGGGCTTCCTCACCGACCTGCTCAATCCGAAGATCGGTGTCCTCTTCGTGAGTCTGCTCCCGGGCTTCGTCCCGTCGGGTTACTCGGTGACCTGGACGACGCTCGCCCTGGGCGGTGTCTACATTGCGCTGACGGCGGTCTACTGCGGCGTGTTGATCGCGGCCGCCGGCACGGTGACCCGCTGGATGCGAACTCCCCGCACCCGGCGGATGCTGGACGGTGTCGCCGGGGTCGCGCTCATCGGCTTCGGTGCCAAGCTGGTCACCGAGCGGTAGTCGCCGGCAGGGGGCGCGACGCCGTCACGGGGTGACCGTCGCGCTCGGCTGCGCGCCGAACAGGGTCTCCTCCGACCTGATGAGGTACTCCGCGAGGAGGTCGGCGGCCTCGTCTCGGCTACCTTCCAGGAAGGTCTCAAGGATCGTCACGTTGTCGTCGAGGAACGGGGCGTGCAAGAACTCGGGGTCCGCGATCGCCCCGAAGGCGAGACGCAGCTCGGCGAGGATCGAATCGAGGACCGCGTCGAGGCGGGGGCTGTCGCTGAGCCCGACGATGGCGCGGTGGAACGCCAGGTCGGCCGTCCCGACCGCCTGCCAGTCGCCAAGGCGCGCCGCCGCTTGCGCGGTTGCGACCGCATCGCGCATCCGCACTGCCCCGGGGTGATCCGGTCCCGCGGTACGGAGCGCGGGTGGTTCGATGGTGCGCCGCACCAGGTAGATGTCGCGGACGGACGCGCGGGTCGGGGCGGTGACCCGGGCGCCGCGGTTGGCCTCGTGCACGATCAGCCCCTCGTGGGCGAGCGTGCGCATCGCCTCACGCAGGGTGTTCCGCGAGACGCCGAGCTCCGCCGCCAGGCGCTCTTCGCGCAGCGGGTCGCCCGGGCGCAGGATGCCCTCGACGATGGCGCGCCGCAGGTCGTCCGTGGCCTCCGTGGCGGCGTGGCCGCGCTGTCTGCCTCTGCTCACGGCTCGATCGTACGGACGGTGCGGAACTTTGTTGAACAAATCGGGCGCAGGGTAGTGACAAATTGTTCAACAATCATCTATGGTGTGGATCACATCAGCGCCGACCGCTCACCGAGAAGAGACCATCCATGTCCACTGATCAGCCCGGGCAGGGCGCCGTACAGAAGGGCGCCGTCAAGGCGTACATCGCTAGCCTGACCGGCACCTCCCTCGAGTACTACGACTTCGCGCTGTACTCCGTCGCGTCAGCGCTCGTCTTCCCCCACGTCTTCTTCCCCGCAGAGGATCCGTTCATCGGGTTGCTCCTCTCGTTCTCGACCTTCGCCGTCGGCTACTTCGCCCGGCCCATCGGCGGGGTCGTCTTCGGTCGGCTCGGCGATCGCATCGGTCGCAAGAACGTCCTGGTCGCGACGCTCCTGCTGATCGGTATCGCCACCGTGCTCATCGGCGTGCTGCCGAGCTACGGCACCATCGGCGCGATCGCCCCGACGATCCTCGTGCTCCTGCGGTTCGCGCAGGGCGTCGGCGTCGGCGGCGAGTGGGGCGGTGCAGTGCTGCTCTCCAGCGAGTTCGGCGATCCGCGCAAGCGTGGCTTCTGGGCGTCCGCGGCCCAGATCGGCGTGCCCGTCGGCAATCTGATGGCGAACGGCGTGCTGGCCCTGGTCGCGGCACTGCTCACCGAGGACGCCTTCCGTGACTGGGGCTGGCGCATCGGCTTCCTGCTCTCAGCTGTGCTCGTCGTGTTCGGCCTCATGATCCGGCTCAGGCTGGAGGAGACCCCCGTCTTCCAGGCGATCGCTGAGCGCGCCGAGCAGCCGAAGGCCCCGATCTCCGAGGTGCTGCGCGGGCACCCGCGGGCGCTCTTCGCCGCGGCGCTCTCGCGGATCTGCCCCGACGTCCTGTACTCGCTGTTGACCGTCTTCCTCGCCAGCTACGCGACCAAGGAACTGGACTTCCCGACGAGCCATGTGCTGACCGCGGTGCTCACCGGGTCGGCGGTGCAGGTCTTCGTCATGCCGCTCGCCGGCGCGCTCACCGACCGCTTCAATCGCCGCCTCGTCTACGGCGTCGGCGCGCTGCTCACCGCGGCGTGGGTGCCGGTGCTGTTCCTCATGATCCAGTCGGGCAGCCGCGTCCTGCTGACTCTGGGCGTCGTCGTCGGTATGACGCTGCACGCGCTGATGTACGGCCCGCAGGCGGCGTTCATCACCGAGCAGTTCCCCGCGCGGCTGCGCTACGCGGGTAGTTCCCTCGCGTACACGTTCGCCGGCGTCGTCGGCGGCGGCATGGCCCCGCTCATCTTCACGGTGCTCTTCCGTTGGACCGATTCCTGGGTGATCATCGCGGTCTACGTCGCCGTGACGGCCGCCGCGACCGTCGCGGGCATGTGCATCGGCAGCGATCCCGACCCTAAGGAGGAGCTCGAGCTGCTCGCCGACGCCCCGGACGGTGTCGATGCTCCTCACTGACATCCGCCGCCTCGGCGCCAGCGCCGTGCGCGTCACGGTGACGCCCGGCACCGTCGAACCGCTCCGCGCCCGCCTGGCCGCCGAGCCGCTGCCCGGGCAGCAGGAACTCGTCGCCGGGGGTGAGACCGTCACGGTCCTGTTCGACAGTGCCGGGTCGGCTGCGGTGGGCGAACGCCTCCTCGCGGCAATGCCGCCGCCGGAAGCGATCATCCTCGACGGACCGCTGGTAGAGATCGGCGTCGTCTACGACGGCGAGGACCTGCGCGACGTCGCCGAGCAACTCGGCACCGACGAGGCCGGAGTCGTGCGGATGCACACCGAGCGCGCCTGGCACGTCGGCTTCCTCGGCTTCGCGCCCGGTTTCGCTTACCTCCGCTCGACGGAGCCGGGGCCGGAGATCGCGCGCCGGGCCTCGCCGCGCGTGCGGGTGCCGGCCGGCGCCGTGGGGCTGGCGGGGGAGTACAGCGCGGTGTACCCGCGCACCTCGCCGGGAGGCTGGCAGCTGATCGGCCGCACCGACGCCGAGCTCTGGGCACTCGACCGCGACCAGCCCGCGTTGCTCGTCCCGGGAGCGCGGGTGCGGTTCACGGCGGTCCGTGCGCGCATCGAGGCCCCGGTGGGGACGCCACCGAACCCGCCTGCGCCGCGCGCGGACCGGGGGCTCGTCGTGCGGGAGACGGGGCTGCAGAGCCTCGTCGAGGACCTCGGACGACCGGGGCGTGCCGCGATCGGCGTCACCCGGTCGGGCGCCGCCGACCGCGGCGCGCTGCGTCAAGCCAATCGGCTCGTGGGCAACCCGGCCGGGGCCGCGGGGATCGAGAATGCCGGGGGTGGGCTGGAACTCGTCGCAGCGGGGGAGCAGGTGATTGCCGTGACCGGCGCGGACGCGGCACTCGTGGTCGAGTCGCCGGACGGCCGATGGCGCACCGTCGAGCGCGGTCGTCCCTTCGCCCTCGACGACGGTGACCTACTCGAGGTCGGTCCGGTGACTGCCGGCCTGCGCGTTGTGGTCGCGGTGCGCGGAGGCATCGACGTCCCGTCCGTGTTGGGCAGCCGCAGCACGGACGTCCTCGCGCATCTCGGGCCCTCCCCAGTCGCTGCGTGCGACGTGCTGCCGGTCGGCCCGGCGCCGCGCACCGTCGTCGGTGAGCCCGAAGCTCTGCCCGTCGTCCCGGACGGGAGCCGCCCGACTGTGCTCGACGTGCTGCCCGGACCCGATGTGGCGCTCTTCCCGGATGGCGCCTGGGCGCACCTGCTCGAGGAGCGATGGGAGGTCACGCCGCAGAGCGACCGCGTCGGGGTGCGGCTCACGGGACGGCCGCTCGCGCGCGCCGACGGTGAGGTGCAGAGCCAGGCGCTCGTGCCCGGCGCGATCCAGGTCCCGCCGTCCGGGGAGCCGGTGGTCTTCGTCGTCGACCATCCGACGACCGGCGGCTATCCGGTGCTCGCCGTCGTGGCGGAGCACCACCTCGACCGGTTGGCGCAGCTGCCGCTCGGGTCACCGGTGCGGTTCGCGGCGGTGGACGCGGTCTCCGATGGGTGAGTGAAAGCGCGGCCGGTTCCTCGGCGGTGGCGCAGCCAGGCGCGGTCAAGGTGAAGGGCGCCGGCGGTAGCGACGTGACGCTGACCGGACCGATCGCGGCCAAGTACTCCGCCGCGACGCAGGCGCAGCGCACGGCGCTGGGCGTGGTTCTACCGGGCGACCACAACGCCGGGAGCGTCAACGGCTCGATCGTCCCGGCGGGGCTGCAGGACGCCCGGGCGACGTGGGGTTCAGGGCGCAGGGCAAGTCCGGTTCCACCGGCGGGCGTGGGCGCACCCGCTGCGCGACCACCAGGACGGCCACGCCCAGGACGCACCGCCACCACAGGAACGGGTCGATCGCCGCTCGTTCGGTACCGCCTGCGCCGAGCGGATTCGCCCAGGGGATGACGAGCGCGGCGAGCCCCGAGATCGCGATGCAGGCAGTGGTGAACAGGGCAAGCCGCGGGCGCGAACGGAGTAGCACCGTGGCGGCGAGGGCCATGAGAGCCATTCCGCTCACGTGCTCGACGTATGCCGCGATCGGATGGACGACGATGCGCGTCCCTGGCCCGCCGGGGAATTCGCCCGCGCTCCCGGGAAAGATCCCGACACACGCGAGGGCGACGCCGTTGATCGTCGCGAGTGCAACGGCGGCCCGGTCCCAGGGGCGGGGGAGCAGCGGCCGAACTGCGATCGCGGCCGCAATTCCCAGTGCGCCGACCGTCACGAAGGCCGTGTTCATGAGTGGATGCCAGGGCGAACACACGAAGCGGTCCGAGACCGCGAGCCCGCCGTCGCGGCTGAGGTCGCCGAGGCATTCGGGAACGCCCAGATCACTGATCATGTTGTCGGTCCAGCTGTACGGGCGCGGCCACTGCCGCGCGACGATCAGTTCTGTGAGGAAGTAGATCAGCGTGGCGGTCAGTAGCGCTCCGGTGAGCACGGTGCGTCGTCTGCTCAGCGAGTCGACCGGGCGGGCCTGAGGGAGCTCTTTGGTCGTTAGCCGCATTCAGTATTTGTAGTCGATGTTGAGAGCGGACGCAGTGGTGAGCGTCTCCCCTGGGTGCCGCACGGACGGCGCGCGTCCATCTTATTATTCATGTAGTCCTGAATTCAGAAAAATATGTACTATGTGCTCATGGACGTCACCCTCGGCTATGACGCGCTGACCCGGTTCGGTCATGCGCTGTCGGATGCGACGCGGACGGGAATCCTGCTGTCGCTTCGGGAGCGGCCCGGATATCCGGCGGAGCTCGCCGAGGAGATCGGCGTGTCGAGGCAGATCCTCTCGAACCACCTCGCGTGCCTCCGCGGGTGCGGCCTCGTCGTCGCGGTACCAGAGGGTCGGAGGAGTCGGTACGAACTCGCCGATCCCCGGATCGGTCGCGCTCTCGACGATCTCTTGGGCCTCGTACTCGCGGTGGATCCCGTGTGCTGCGCCGTCTCCTCGCGGGACGACTGCTGCTGATGGCGACCGTGTCCGTGCCCACCGCCGCTCGGCGCGCGCTCCTGAGCCGACGGATTCGGTGGTTCGTGGCCGTCACGATCACCTACAACGTCCTCGAGGCCGCGGTCGCGCTCGCCGAAGGCACCCGCGTATCGTCGACCGCCCTGGTCGGTTTCGGGCTCGATTCCGTGGTCGAGGTGTCGTCGGCCGCCGCTGTCGCGTGGCAGTTCGCGGGTCGAGACCCGCAGGCACGGGAGAAGACGGCGCTCCGGATCATCGCGTTCGCGTTCTTCGCGCTGGCGGCGTACGTCGCGGTCGGCGCGACGCGGTCGCTGATCGGGGCCGACGAGGCGCAACCGTCCAGGGTCGGGATCGCCCTTGCGGCACTGAGTCTGGTGATCATGCCGGTGCTGTCGTGGGCTCAGCGCCGGGCGGGCAGGGAGTTGGGCTCGGCGTCCGCGGTGGCGGATTCCAAGCAGACCCTGCTGTGTACCTACCTGTCGGCAGTACTCCTTGCCGGCCTCGTCATCAACAGCGCGTTTGGATGGTCCTGGGCCGATCCGATCGCCGCACTGGTGATCGCTGTGATCGCGGTCCGCGAGGGGGTCAACGCGTGGCGGGGCGATCCGTGCGGTCCCGCTCCGCCGCGGCCGGTGACGGGCGGCGACGATCACTGTGGATGTTGCGCCGAATGAGGGACCGGCGTGCGCGACGCCGGTCCCTTAGCCGTGAACGGTGTCGGTGCGCTCAGCGGGATTCGGCGGGCACCGTCGGGCGGCCGGCACGCGACCTGACATCGAGGGCACGGACCAGCTCGACGACCGGGCGATGGTGGGCGGCGATCACATCGAGGACGGGATTGACGAGCCCGCGCAGGGCGCTGTAACCGATCCACCGGGCGGGGGCGATCGTCCGCGCGGCACGGCGCTCGATCCCGCGGACTGTGCATTCGCCCGCCTGTTCCGGCGTGATGCGGGAGGTCAGGAAAGACGGCAGCAGGTCGGTCACTGCCGAGGCGAGCGGGTCCTCATCGAAGCCGACCTTGACCATATGGGTGTCGACGAAGCCGTAGTAGACGACGCCGGCCGTCGCACCGTAGGGCGCGAGCTCGACGCGCAACGCACGCCCGAGCTGCTCGACGCCGGCCTTCGCGACCGCGTAGGGGGAGACGCCGACTCCGTTGACGAAGGCGTACACCGAGGACGTGAGCAGGAGATGGCCGCCGGTCGAGAGGATGTGCGGCATCGCGGCGAGCACCGTGTTGTAGACGCCGTGCAGGTTGACCGCGAGCACGCGGTCGAACTCCTCGGGGGTCATGCCCTGCACGGTCGCACCGCGCGGAGCGATGCCCGCGTTCGCGACCACCACATCGACCGCCCCGAACCGATCGGCGACGGCGGAGAACACGTCGGCGAGCCCGTCGCGGTCGGTGACGTCGGCCACGAGGCCGATCGCGCCGTCGCCGATCTCGGCGGCGGCGGCGTCGACGTCCTCCTGCCGGAGGTCGAGCACGGCGACGCGGGCGCCTCGTGCGGCGGCGGCCTTCGCGGTCCCGAGGCCGATGCCGCGCGCGGCTCCGGTGATGGCGACGGTCCGGCCGGCGAGGTCGAGGTTCATGAGTGCTTCTCCTTGGTCGTGGTTCGCGCGCCCGCGAAGGCGTAGTCGGTGAGCGGGAAACGGCGGCTCTGCCACGCCGCCTCGACGGTGGTGGAGGCCCGGAACGGGACGTCGCCCTGCTTGGTGAAGTAGTAGCTGTTGGCGCCCGCGCAGCTGGGATTCGAGAAGACCTGCAACGGTCTGCGGGCCAGGATCGATTCCATGTAGGACTCCTGCGCGGCAGGGGTCACCTCGGCAGTGGTCGCGACGCGGCGCCGGGCCTCGTCGAGCACCCGCACGATGTGGGCGGCGCTGTTCTCAACCAGGGTGAAGAACGATGCGCCGTTGTAGCCGTACGGCCCGAAGACGGTGAAGAAGTTCGGGAAGCCTGCGGTGGCCACGCCCTGGTACGAGTGGAATCGGCCCGCCTCCCAGTGCTCGGCGAGATCGGTGCCGTCGGAGGCGGTCAGCCGGTACGTCGGGAGCGCGTCCCGATCGGTGACCTTGAAGCCCGTCGCGAGGATGAGGACGTCGAGGGCGTGCTCGGTGCCGTCGGTCGTGCGGATCCCGGCGGGTGTGATCGCCTCGATCGACGTGGTCTCCAGCGCAACGTTGGGACGGTTGAAGGTCGCGAGGTAGGAGTTGTGGAAGCTCGGCCGCTTGCAGCCGAGTGCGTAGGTGGGTGTGAGCTTCTCGCGGGTCTCGGGATTGGAGACCTGCGTCCGGATGTAGTTCCGCGCGGCGACCTCGAGGACGTCGGTGCCGGGGATCCACTTGTGGAAGTGGGCGAGTACGGGGAAGGTCGCCTCCACGAACGCCTGGCTGGCGAGCCGGGCGGCCTGCCGGACACCGGGGACTGCGGCTAGGCCCACGCGGCCCACGTGGCCGAGCGGGAAGTCGGGCTTGGGGAGGCACCAGATCGGCGTGCGCTGAAAGACGGTGAGTCGCTCGGTGGCAGGGGCGATCTCGGGGATGACCTGCACGGCGGTGGCGCCGGTGCCGATGATGCCGACACGCTTGCCCGCCGTCGCGACGTCGTGGTTCCACCGGCTCGTGTGCATCGTCTCGCCCTCGAAGGAGTCGATGCCCTCGATCTCGGGGAGCTTGGGCTGGCTCAGCGGTCCGCCCGCGTGGATCAGCCAGCGGGAGGTGATCTCGCCCGTGCTGGTCGCGATCGTCCATCGAGAGGTGACCTCGTCGAACGATGCGGAGTGGACGCGCGTGCCGAATCGGAGGCGTGGCGCGAGGTCGTACTCCTCGACGATCTGCTCGGCATAGGCGCGCAATTCCCGTCCGGGCGCGTAGCTGCGCGACCACGTCGAGCGCTGGGCGAAGGAGAACTGATAGCTGAACGATGGGATGTCGACGGCGACGCCGGGGTACGTGTTCCAGTGCCACGTCCCGCCAGGGCCTGCGGCGTCATCGACGAGGAGCACGTCGTCGAATCCCGCCCGGGCCAGTGCGATCGCGGTGCCGAGGCCGGAGAAGCCGGCGCCGACGATGACGATCTCGTGCTGCGGAGCGACGGGGAGCGGTGCATCGGGCACGACGGACACCTCATTTCAGATACGGAGAGTATTCGAATTCAGACTGTATCCCGATAGGATGGCCGGATGCAACGACTGTCGAGAGCGGAGGCGCAGGTCCGCACGCGGGAACTGATCGTGGCGTCGGCGACCGAGCTGTTCCTTCGCGACGGATTCACGGCGACCTCGTTGGAGGCGGTCGCGGCCCACGCCGGCTTCACTCGGGGCGCGGTGTACTCGAACTTCGCCGGAAAGGTCGCGCTGGGGAGTGCGGTGATTGATGCCCTGTACGAGAGGGAGACCGCCCGGGTGCTGGCGCTGGCCGAGGCTGCGCGCGCCGACGGACTCGCCGCGGTGATCGCCTCCGTCGACGCGTGGGGTCGGACGATCGTGGGGGACCGGGCGTGGTTCCGGCTCGAGATGGCGGTCGCGGCGACCAATGAGGAGGACGGCGGCCTGATGGTGGCGACGGCGTCGCGGTACGAGCGCATCCGCGCGGCGACGGCCACGCTGGTGAGGGAGCTGGAGGCCGCGCACGGGCTGGCGCTTCCGGTAGATGCCGAGACGCTGGCGCTGGGGCTGTTCAGCCTGATCCTCGGGCTCGGCATGCAGCGCGCGACCGATCCGTCGGTGTCGACGGACGTCGTTGCGCTCTTCGTTCAGCGGCTGTTGGGGGAGTCAGCCTGGTGACTGCCCGGCGGCGTCATCAATCTCTGTCGATCATGACGTCTGCGTGGTCGGCGATCCACTCCACGAGCGGCAGCATTCGCTGCATCAGATCGATCCCGAGCGGGGTCAGGCTGTACTGAACGTGCGGCGGCACCGTCGGGAAGGACTCCCGGTGCACGAGCCCGTCGTCGGCGAGCGTGCGGAGCGTTGTCGCGAGCATCTTCTCGCTGATCCCGTCCACCGCTCGGCGCAGCTCGCCCCAACGGAGGGTGCTGGCCGACAACCTCACCAGGATCAGCACGCCCCACTTGCTCATCACGTGGTCCAGGGCCACGCGTGTCGAGCAGTTCTTCTCGAAGGGCTGTAGACGATCGAAGCCGCTGACCGGGACACTTACGTTCATGTGGGTACCTTACTTCAAAGTGCGTACCCAGCCATTGGAATGCTTTCCTGGTGCAGCCGGTTGAGCCGGACGACCGACCACGAAGGGAATCCCATGACCATCCTCATCACCGGCGCCACCGGACAGCTCGGACGCCTCGTCATCGACGGCCTACTGACGCGGGGCGTCGACCCGCAGGCGATCGTCGCCGGGGCACGCGATATCGCGAAGGCCGGCGATCTCGCCGTGCGCGGGGTACGCGTCGCCCACCTCGACTACTCCGATCCGGCCAGCGTCGGAGCTGCGTTCGACGGGGTCGACACTGTGTTGTTGATCTCGAGCTCCGAGGTCGGGAGCCGGACCGCGCAGCATCAGGCGGTGATCGACGCCGCGAAGGCCGCTGGCGTCTCGAAATTCGTGTACACGAGCGCCCCGAAGGCGACCTCCTCCGACCTGGTGCTCGCTCCCGAGCACAAGGCGACCGAGGAGGCGATCGCCGCGTCGGGCCTGCCCGCGGTGATCCTCCGAAACAACTGGTACACGGAGAACTACGCCGACGCTGTGACCAGGGCGGCGGATACCGGTGTGCTGGCCGCAGGTGCGGGTGCCGGCCGGGTGGCCTCTGCGAGCCGGAGGGATTACGCCGAGGCGGCCGCTGCGGTGCTGGTCGGAGGCGGGCATGTTGGCGCCGTGTACGAACTCGGCGGCGACGTGGCGTGGGACTACCGCGATCTCGCAGCCGCGATCGCGGAGGCCACCGGTCGGCCGGTGGAGTACAGGGCGCTGTCGGAGGAGGAGAACGCGGCGGCACTGCGGGCGGCGGGACTCGAGGAGGGCACGATCGGATTCCTGGTCGCGCTCGATGCCGGTATCCGGGACGGCGCTCTCGCCGAGACCGACGGAACTCTGGCACGCCTGCTGGGACGCCCGACGACGCCGCTCATCGACGGGGTCCGCGCGCTCGCTTGATTGCCGGTCCGCGCCCTCGCGCCCGGCGCGGGCAAGCACAAGCTCGTGCGCCTTCGAGAGCGAACTGTTGCCAATTCGCCCTCGAGCGATGGCCGTCACTGAATTCGGTGGCGGCCATCGCTCGTTGCGGGTTCAGGTTCGCAGGGCCCTCTTGTCCACGGAATTGATGTCTGTCAATATCGATATATGTCGAATCCACTCCCTCTTGCCGACGTAGCAGTGCGATGCTCACCGCTGGTCCGTGAGCCCTTGTCGGAGGTGCAGTCGGTCGATCTCGCCGCAGTGTTCAAGGCCCTGGCCGACCCGATCAGGCTGCGCCTGTTCAGTTTGATCGCCAGCCACGAGGGCGGTGAGGCGTGCGTGTGCGACATCTCGCCGGTGGTGGATGTCTCGCAGCCGACGATCTCCCACCATCTCAAGGTCCTGAAGGCGGCCGGGCTGGTCGAATCCGATCGCCGTGGCTCGTGGGTGTACTACCGTGTTGTTCCCGAGGTCCTGTCCTCGCTCTCTGGCGTCCTGCAGTCCACCGGGACGGACGAGCCGGTCGGGGTGCGCGCGTGACGGGCACCGCGCCGACCGTCGGGCACAAGCCTGTCGTCGGCAAGCTGTCGACTCTTGACCGGTTCCTGCCGGTGTGGATCGGCGTCGCCATGGTCGCCGGCCTGCTGCTGGGCCGGGTGATCCCGGGCCTGAACGCTGTGCTGGAGAAGATCCAGGTCGATGGTGTCTCCCTGCCGATCGCGGTCGGGCTGTTGGTCATGATGTATCCGGTGCTGGCGAAGGTCCGCTACGACCGCCTCGACACCGTCACCGGCGACCGCAAGCTCCTGCTCGGTTCGTTGCTGCTGAACTGGGTGCTCGGCCCGGCGCTGATGTTCGCCCTCGCGTGGCTCTTCCTACCCGACCTGCCCGAGTACCGGACCGGCTTGATCATCGTCGGCCTGGCCCGGTGCATCGCGATGGTGATCATCTGGAACGACCTCGCGTGTGGCGATCGGGAGGCCGCTGCGGTACTCGTGGCGCTGAACTCGGTGTTCCAGGTGATCATTTTCGCCGTCCTCGGCTGGTTCTACCTCTCGATCCTGCCCGGCTGGCTCGGCCTCGAACAGACGACGATCAGTACCTCGCCGTGGCAGATCGCCAAGTCGGTGCTGATCTTCCTCGGCGTCCCGCTCCTCGCCGGCTATCTGTCGCGGCGGATCGGGGAGAGGGCCAAGGGCCGCGACTGGTACGAGGCGAGGTTCCTCCCGCGCATTGGCCCGTGGGCCCTGTATGGGTTGCTGTTCACCATCGTCATCCTGTTCGCCCTACAGGGCGAACAGATCACCTCCCGCCCGTGGGATGTCGCGCGGATCGCGCTGCCGCTGCTGGTGTACTTCGCCGTGATGTGGGGCGGCGGGTACCTGCTCGGCGCCGTCATGGGCCTGGGCTACGAACGCACCACCACGCTGGCCTTCACGGCCGCGGGCAACAACTTCGAGCTCGCTATCGCCGTCGCGATCGCCACCTACGGCGCCACCTCAGGCCAGGCCCTTGCCGGCGTCGTCGGACCGCTCATCGAGGTACCCGTCCTGGTCGCCCTGGTGTACGTCTCGTTGGCCCTGCGCAAGCGCTTCCCCCTCGCCCCGTCGTCCACCGCAGTTGGGGTGGATTCGTCCAGGAGTGTGAACTGATGCCCGACAACGAAACCCGCACGCCGAGCGTCTTGTTCGTGTGCGTAAAGAACGGTGGCAAGTCCCAGATGGCGGCCGGCCTGATGCGCGCGACGGCCGGCGACGCCGTGGAGGTGCACTCGGCGGGGGCCAGGCCCGGCAGCGCGGTCAACGGCCTGTCCGCCGAATCACTGGCCGAAGTGGGCATCGACGTCACCGGCGAGACGCCGAAGGCTATCGACCCTGGTGTGCTCGCGCGCGTGGATCTGGTGGTCGTCCTCGGGCGCGAGGCGGTCGTCGAACCGCCCGCGGGGGTGCGGCTGGTCAACTGGGACACCGACGAGCCCTCCGAGCGGGGCATCGACGGCATCGAGCGGATGCGTCTCATCCGCGACGACATCGCCGCCCGGGTCGTCGCGTTGACCGCCGAACTCACCGGGGACGGGTCGACAGACTCGTAATGTCATAATGTAGATTATCGGCAAAGAACGGGCCTGAGTGGTGTCGCGGGCGCAACGCCATCCACAGCTGTTGCGGCGCCGAATACTGGATAGCGCCGAACGAAGCGTCGCGCGACGGTGCACCGAACCCGGCGCACCAACGACAGGGACAAGCCAACGAATGTGAGCTGATCTTTATGGTTACAGGAGCACCCCACCGTGAGAGTCTCGCCGACCGCCGAGAGTTCCGCCCCGTGGCCCTGGTGATCTCGTTGCTATGCGTCGGACTCGTCGCCGGCGTCGGTGGCGCGGCGTCAGCGGACGCGGCGTCGGACTACTCGCAGCTCGCCCAACCGTCGTGGGCGCCTCCGAGCTGGCTATTCGGTCCCGTCTGGACTGTCCTGTACATCCTTATGGCGATCGCAGCGTGGCGAATCTGGCGCAGGGAACCTACGGTCGGCAACCGAGCGATCGTGCTCTACGGCGCGCAGTTGCTCCTGAACCTGCTGTGGTCACCACTCTTCTTCGGCCTGGAGCAGCGAGGATGGGCACTCGTCGATATCGTCGCGCTGGATGCCCTGGTGGTAGGAACGATCGCGGCCTTCTGGTTCCGCGATCGCCTCGCGGCGTTACTGCTTACGCCATACCTGGCATGGTCCCTGTTCGCGACGGCGCTCAACTTTTCGGTCTGGTCACTCAACTCCTAGCGCGACGCGACGGAATGAGGCTTGCGGCGGCATTGATGAAATGCGGATCACGTTTGAGCATCGCGGGCCTCCCAATGTAGTCCCAGCCAGCCCCACGCTCGCCCGATCGAAGCACTCGCGACGTCGCAGGTCGTTGCGACAATCTTCCAGACCATCGCTGCGGCGAATGACTACTGGCGATGGGGCAACGCGAGACCTCTGTCGCCCGCTGCTCCGGAGCTTCGTGTGACGGGAAACTGTCCCTATGTTTACGTCACAGTGACGTAAACATAGGGACAGTTGTCAGGGATTCGGAACCCTGGCCCCATTCGGCTGCTTGGTCTTCCTGAAGCTCTCTGGACGAGGGCGGCTCGATCACTTGTTGCGATAGCAAGATCACTCTTCTACTCTTGTGACACAAGTTAAGCCGCGGGTGAATAGAAGTTCGTTCGTACGGGGTAAGGAGAACTTATGGGTCGGCATAGCCATGAGCGAGTCGCGGACGCTCCGCGCGGTGACATCTCCCTCGAAGAGACTGTGCAGTTCAGCCTCCCTGGGCTCAGTCTCGCTCGCCCGACCTCTGTGCTGGCCACTTCTGATACGCGCCAGATGGCCATAGATTCGATTTCGCGCATGATTGATTTGATAGACATGATCGACAATGCGCCGGATCCCCGGGCGGCCCGGCGTGCCGGGCAGCGCAGCTCGCTCGTGAACTTCCGGCAGATCGCCACGGTTGGTAATCGATTCGCGCACGCCGCGGCGGCGCGCATGCGGCAGCCTATCGGCGGCCGGCACCGGCTCACAGGAGAATCTGCCGGCGACACGCAGCCGTCCGCGGGGAACATTAACCATCGGTGGTCGGATAACGCTATTGTTAACACCATGACCAATGATGACCTCTCCGTCCTCAAGCGCGCGCAAGAACTCGTCCGCAAGCACGATGAGGAGCTCCGTGCTCAGCGGGTCGAGCGTGAAGGCCGGGTGCGCCAGACGGGCTCGCTGATCGCCACCTACAGTGCCGACTGCGCGCTCCGCCTCGCGGAGGTGCTGGACTTCTCCACCAAGGACGGACCCGTCGACAAGATCAAGTGGCAGCTCTCCGCGTCCGGCGAGAAGCTGATCTCGTTCAACCCTGAGGACAACGATCTTATGGTCGACATGCATCGCATGCCGATGCTGGTCACCAACGTCGAGGGCTACACCGTCGGCGTTCAGCACCTGTTGGGCACCGACGTCTACGCCTTCGGTCTCACGGATGGTGAGGACAACTGGAGCGGTTTCGAGGACCTCGAGGGCTTCGGTCGCGCCACCCTCACTCCGGGTAACCGCTACAAGTGGGGCGAGGTCACCCTCTCCCAGTACAACGACTGAGCCAATTCCCTGTCCACGAAGTCGAGCGCGCCTCTGAGGCGTGCTCGACTTCTCTGTTTCTCGGAGGGCTGCGGCCGGCGCCGTGCCCGACCGGATGGCCGCACTCGGACGCGTTCTCGCCGGTACGCTGGTGCGGTTGCCGTACGAGGTCATCAGGAGCGTTCATGCCGCAGTCCGTCCCGCACGCCGCCGACAGCCACGAGAGGATCCGCGTCCACGGGGCGCGCGAGAACAATCTCAAAGACGTCAGCATCGAGCTCCCCAAGCGTCGGTTGACGGTGTTCACGGGCGTCTCCGGGTCCGGTAAGAGCTCGCTCGTCTTCAGCACTATCGCCGCGGAGTCGCAGCGGCTGATCAATGAGACGTACAGTGCCTTCGTACAGGGCTTCATGCCGACCCTCGCGCGGCCCGACGTCGACATCCTCGACGGCCTGACCACTGCGATCATCGTCGGGCAGGAGCGCATGGGCTCCGACCCGCGCTCGACGGTGGGCACCGCCACCGACGCCAACGCCATGCTGCGGATCCTGTTCAGCCGGCTCGGGGACCCGCACATCGGCTCCCCGCAGGCATACTCCTTCAACGTCGCCTCAGTCAGCGGCGCCGGCGCCGTGAAGCACGACAAGGGCGGACGCGAGGTCAAGGAAAAGGTCAGCTTCAGCATTACGGGCGGCATGTGCCCGCGGTGCGAGGGTCGGGGCAGCGTCACCGATATCGATCTCACCGCCCTCTACGACGACACCAAGTCCCTCGACGACGGCCCGTTCACCATTCCCGGATACAGCATGGACGGATGGCAGGGCCGTATCTACCGCGGCAGCGGCTTCTTCGACACGGCCAAGCCCATTGCGAAGTACACCAAGCGCGAATTGAACGACCTGCTCTACAAGGAGCCGACGAAGATCAAGGTCGAGGGGATCAACCTCACCTATGAGGGCATCATCCCGAAGATCCAGAAGTCGTTCCTGTCCAAGGACGTCGAGGCGATGCAGCCGCACATTCGCGCCTTCGTCGAGCGCGCCGTCGCGTTCAGCACCTGCCCCGAGTGCGACGGAACGCGGCTCTCGGAACTCGCGAGGTCCTCGAAGATCAACGATACGTCCATCGCCGACTGCTGCGCTATGCAGATCAACGAGCTCGCCGAGTGGATTCGCGGCGTCGACGATCCGTCGGTGGCGCCGCTGATCGAGAACCTTCAGCAGACGCTCGACTCCTTCGTCGAGATCGGTCTTGGCTACCTGTCCCTGGACCGACCCGCGGGGACTCTCTCGGGTGGCGAGGCGCAGCGCACCAAGATGATCCGGCACCTCAACAGCTCGCTCACCGACATCACGTACGTCTTCGACGAACCCACCATCGGCCTGCACCCGCACGACATCGCCCGCATGAACGGCCTGCTGCTGCGCCTGCGCGACAAGGGCAACACCGTCCTCGTCGTCGAGCACAAGCCCGAGGCCATCGCGATCGCCGACCACGTCGTCGACCTCGGCCCGCGGGCGGGGACCGCGGGCGGCGAGATCGTCTTCGAGGGCACCGTCGACGGCCTGCGTGCCGCCGACACGCTCACGGGGCGACATCTCGACGACCGGGCCCGCCTCAAGGACGGGGTCCGGGCACCGTCGGGCGTGCTCGAGGTGCGCGGCGCGACCGAGCACAACCTGCAGGACGTCGACGTCGACGTGCCGCTCGGCGTGCTCGTCGTGGTCACCGGCGTCGCCGGGTCGGGTAAGAGCTCGCTCATCCACGGCTCGATCAGTCCTCGGGAGGGCGTCGTCACCGTCGACCAGACCCCGATCAAGGGCAGCAGGCGCAGTAACCCCGCCACCTATACGGGCCTGCTGGACCACATCCGCAAGGCCTTCGCCAAGGCCAACGGCGTGAAACCCGCGCTGTTCAGCGCCAATTCCGAGGGTGCCTGCCCCGCCTGCAACGGTGCCGGTGTCATTTACACCGACCTCGGCATCATGGCCGGCGTCTCCACCACCTGCGAGGAGTGCGAGGGCCGACGGTTCCAGGCGGCGGTACTCGAGTACCACTTCGGCGGGAAGAACATCAGCGAGGTGCTCAGCATGCCGGTCGCCGAGGCGCTGGATTTCTTCGGCACGGGAGAGGCGAAGATCCCCGCCGCGCACAAGATCCTCGGCCACCTTGACGACGTGGGTCTGGGGTACGTCGGGCTCGGGCAACCGCTCACCACGCTGTCCGGCGGCGAGCGCCAGCGGCTCAAGCTCGCCACGCACATGGGCGACAAGGGCGGCGTGCTCGTCCTCGACGAGCCCACCACCGGCCTGCACCTCGCGGACGTCGAGCAACTCCTCGGCCTGCTCGACCGCCTCGTCGACGGGGGCAAGTCGGTGATCGTCATTGAGCATCACCAGGCCGTGATGGCGCACGGCGACTGGATCATCGACATCGGTCCAGGCGCCGGGCACGACGGTGGCCGCGTCGTCTTCGAGGGGACCCCGTCGGACCTGGTGGCGGGACGATCGTCCCTGACCGGGGAGCATCTAGCGGCCTACGTGGAGGCCTGACGTCCCGATCGATGGCCGGCTAACAGCGAGTCCACAGCACGTTCGCATACGATCGCTGACGTGTCCACGATCGAGACTGCCGCACCGGCCACCGAGAACCGTCGCACCACCGGGATTCTGTTGCTGGTGACCGGCGTGCTGGGGCTCCTGGCCTCCGCGATGCTGACCATCGACAAGATCAAGCTGCTCGAGGACCCGAACTTCGTGCCCGGGTGCAGCCTGGACCCGACGATCTCGTGCGGCTCGGTGATGCAGTCCTGGCAGGGTTCGCTGTTCGGCTTCCCCAACCCACTGATCGGGATCGCGGCGTTCTCGGTGGTGATCGTCGCCGGCGTACTCGCGGTCGGGGGCGTCGCACTCCCCCGCTGGTTCTGGACCGGCCTCGCGATCGGCGCGGCCGCCGGACTCGCCCTGGTGGCCTTCCTCATCTACTCGAGCCTGTTCGTGATCCACGCGCTGTGCCTGTGGTGCATGCTCGTCTGGACGATCATGCCCATCGTGCTCGCGACCGCCGTGGCCGCCGCGCTCGGCCCCAAGGCCACCCAGCCGGTCAAGCAGGGGCTCGCCGCCCTGGTGCTGCTCTGGTACATCGTCGTGATCACGCTGATCGGCGTGCAGTTCTGGGACTACTGGAGCAGCAAGTTCTAGATCAGTTCCAGGTGTCCTCGAGCATGCGCGGCTTGCACGCCTGGTAGGCGCCGAGGCCGAGGATCACGAGGCAGCCGAAGAGCATCATGAACGGCGCCGTCCAGCCGTGCGTCGCCTCGTGCAGCAGCCCGAAGCCCAGCGGGCCGGCGCACGCCGCGAGGTAGCCCACCCCCTGCATGAAGCCGGACAGCGCGGCCGATCCGGCGCCCGTGCGGGTGCGCAGGTTGACCAGCGTCAGCGCCATCGGGAAGGTTGTCGGGCCGAGCCCCAGCGCGATCACCCAGAGCCAGGTCAGCGTCATCGGCGCGAACAGCAGGCCCAGGAAGCCCACCACGAAGCAGCCGAGGAACGCGATCACCAGCGGGAACGGGTTCGCCATCCGGGTGCACAGGCCGGGCACGACCAGCGTTGCCAGGAAGCCGACGCCGGAGAACAGTGCGACCATGTTGCCGCCGAGCGCGGCGCTGCCGCCGGAGTCTGAGAGGATCGTCGGGATCCAGGTGAACATCGCGTAGGTGTTCAGCGAGGTCATGCCGAACATCGCGGCCGCGCCCCAGGCTAGCGGGGAGCGCCAGATCCGGCCCGTCGGCTCCGACGGTGCCTCCCCCGTCACGTCCTCCACGTCGTGGCCGCGCCGGGCCAGGACGATGCCGAGCCAGGGCAGGAACGCGGCGATCGGGATGATCGCCCAGATCGCGAGCGAGACACGCCAGCCGTAGGCGTCCGCGACCGGGACCGCGGCGAGCGCGGGCACCATCGTGCCCAGCTGGACGCAGGTCAGGTACGCGGTGCTGAGCACGGCGACGTTGTCCGAGAAGTAGCGCTTGACCAGCGGCGGCAGCACGACGTTGCCGATACCCATGCCGATCAGCGCGAGGCACGAGAACGCCAGCAGGCCGAGCGTGCCGCCCATCAGGGAGCGCACGCCGATGCCGATGGCGGTCGCGACGACCGCCACCAGCGTCGTGCGCTCGAGGCCGATCCGGCTGGTCAGGAGCGGCGTCACGATGCCCGCCGCGGCGAACATCGCGGTGGGCAACATACCGAAGACGCCGATGATCGTCGCGCCGAAGTGGAGATCCTCGCTGATCCGCGTGAGCAGCGGCGTCAGGGAAGTGACCGCGGTCCGCAACGTGAGCGCGAACAGCACGATCGCGAGCAGTACGAGCAGCCGGCCCTGCTTCACGGATCGCACCATGGTCTGATCGGCCTCCTGCGGCTCGGTCGCGATGCTGGTCATTCGCCCTCCTTACGGTCGACACAAATCATAGGATGAATGGATGTATGGCGGCAAGACGGTTTTCGTCCGGATAGGATGACTGTGATGCAACCGGTACGCAGGCAGACCTTGATAGCGCAGGTCACAGAACAGCTCCGCGGCGAGATCGCCAGCGGACGGTGGCCTGTGGGCGGCCGAATCCCCACCGAGACTGAGCTTCGCGAGCTCACCGGCACCGCGCGCAACACCGTCCGCGAGGCGGTGCAGGCGCTCGTGCACGCCGGCATGCTCGAGCGCCGTCAGGGCTCCGGTACCTATGTGCTGTCCGCGTGCGCCACGTCCACGCTGGGTGACTACTTCTCCGCCGCGCGCGACACCGACCTCCTCGAGCTGCGCGAGGCGCTCGAGGTGACCGCGGCCGGCCTCGCCGCGGAGCGCCGCGACGACGACGACGTCGCCGAACTGCGGCGTCTCCTCGAGGCGCGGAACCGGCTCTGGGCGCCCGAGCAGGTCGCGTCCGGCGCCGAGCGGGAGGCCATCGCGGCGGACCTCGCGATGCACCGCGGGGTGGTCGCCGCTAGTCACAACACGATCTACCTCGAGTTCTACGACTCGCTGGTACCCGTCCTGCAGGAGCACCTCCAGGAGTTCCCCGTGGGCTTCGCCACCTCGTACGAGTGCGCCCACATCGCCGTCATCGACGCCGTGGCCGCGGGCGATGCGGCGGCCGCCCGCGCCGCCGCCCGCGAACTCCTCGCCGAGGTGCGACTCCGCGAGCGCTGAGTGGTACCCCACTGGGGTATTATTCGGGCCGTGCGGACGATGCGGAGCGGATGGACCGGGGCCACCACGGCCGTGCTCCTCGCGTTCGCCGTCGTTCTCATGCACCTGGGCATGCCGCCGATGGCGATGCCCGCGGCGTCCGCATCGGCGACGCACCACGGCGCACCCCGCGACGCCGCTGTCGATCGCACGGTGATGGACCGGGCCGATCATGGACCTTCGGTGCAGAAGCAGACCGTCGACGCGGTCCACGACCACGGGTCGCACGACTGCGCCGGCACCGTCGTCGTGCACAAGACCGTCGGCGCGCCGCCGCTCGTCGCCGTCCTCCCCCTCGTCGACCGCGGCGCTCCCGCCACCCCGGCGGATCTCGCCGCCGTCGCGCGTGGTCCGCCGTCCTGGACGGTCTTCGACCTCGCACAGCTCTGCGTTCTCCGAGTCTGATCGACGCCCGCGCGCGGCCACCCTGGCCGCGGCGCGCTGAGCCGACCCATCAGACGTTCGAGATCCGCAGAGGAAACAACCATGACCGTTTCACGTATCCGCATCGCTACCATGCTGTCGGCCATCGCCGTCGGCGCGTCCCTGATCGGCGCGTGCACCACTGGCACGTCGACCGAGTCCGCTGGCTCGAGTGTCGCCGCCACCAGTGCCGGCGAGCATGCCGGCCACGGCGGCGGCACTGTGGCACCGTCCAGTAATGCCGTCGCCGCACAGTTCAACGATGCCGACGTCGAGTTCGCCACGATGATGTACCCGCACCACGCCCAGGCCGTCGAGATGGCGAAGCTCGTCGACGGCAAGGGGGCTCGCCCCGAGGTCGTCGCCCTCGCGGCCGAGGTCCAGGGCGCGCAGCAGCCCGAGATGGACGCCTTCACCCGCCTGCTCGCGCAGTGGGGCAAGCCCGCCCCCTCCGCGTCGATGGCGCACACCATGGACGGGATGATGACGCCCGCCCAGATGGAGAAGCTCGGCACTCTCCGGGGCGCCGAGTTCGACCGCGAATGGCTCACGATGATGATCACCCACCACAAGGGCGCTATCACCATGGCCGACACCGAACTCGAGAAGGGCGTCAACCCGGAGAACCGGAAGATCGCCGAGCAGATCAAGAGCGGCCAGCAGGCGGAGATCGCCCGCATGGAGAAGCTCCTCGCGTAGCCCGACAGAGATGGCAGTGGCCGCCGCTCGCGTTCTGCGAGCGGCGGCTGCACGGGCCGCGCGGAGCGGGCCCCGCAATCGTACGCCGCGAGATCGGGCAAAACTCTTCCGCCGGAACGTTCTCCGGGCAGAATCAGCAGCGCACCGGCGACCCCTCATTGCTTCGGGAAAGTGAGCAAGGATGACAGCGACGCATGCGCTCCGTAAGCCCCGACCGATCGCACTCGCGGCAGCGGGAACGGGGCTCGCGGGCGTGCTCGCCCTCACGGGTGGTGGTGTGGACTACCTGGCGCAGGTCGCGGCCAAGACGATCATCGTCGTCGGCGGCGCGAATGATCCGACCGGCAAGGATCAGTGGACCAGGATCAGCGGCGACTACACCGGGCCGGCGCCGGTCTTCGTCCAGTACCCCGCAGTCTTCGGCATCGGCTACCCCGGGTTCGCGCTCAGCAGCGACTTCAAGCACACCTACGCCCAGTCCAACGAGATCGGCGCCGCGGCCACCGTCGACGCGATCGCTGCCGCGAAGCAGAATCCGGACGAGGACGTCGTCGTCTACACGATCTCCCAGGGTGCCGACGTCGTTGGCCTCGCGGTCCTGCGGTACGGGAAGGACCACCCGCGCCCCTCCGATGGCTCGGCGAAGCTCACGTTCATCGAGCAGGGCAGCCCGAGCTTCATCCGTTCCGGCGCCTGGAGCGTGATCCCCGCGGGCATTCCCGGTCTGCACAACGGACCCGTCCGCAATGACGGCGCGTCCGGCGCGACGGTGGTCAGCATCTGCGTCAAGGGCGACATCGGCTGCGCGATGGGACTGAACCCGGTCGTCGCGATGGTCTACCTCGTGCCCGGATTCATGATGCACGGCACCGTCTACACCGCGGAGAACATCGGCCGCTACTCCCCGACCTCCGGCGAGCCGTTCACCCCGGGATCGACCCCGGAGACGCCCATCGGCACCCGCACCGAGATCCGCAACGGCAACACCGTCACCGTCGAGACCTACGAGGACGGCACCGTCAAGCGCACCTGGACCGAGGACAATACGACGTGGGTGTCGATCGACAAGGGTGAGAATCCGTGGGGATGGATGCTGCGCCGCAGCGGGATCGCAGTGCCGAAGGAGTTCGATCAGCTCCTGAACACCCTGATTCCGGTGCCCGAGCCCGGTGATTCCGGTCTGATTCCGGGAGTGCCGACCGCGTCTCCGGCGGACCGGACCTCGTCGCCCGCCCGGCACGGCACCGACCGGCCCGATGCGGTCACCGTCGCGGAGTTGGTCGCGCGCGAGGAGCAGAAGCCGGCACCCGCGGTCGAGCCGGTGGCGCCGACGGAGCAGGCGACGGTCGTGGTGCCTGCACGGTCGACTCCCCCGACCGAGCCGGTCGCGCCGCCGGAGCCGGTCACCGGTGGTTCCGTCCCGTCGGCGACCTCGGAGCCGCAGGCCGAGATTCCCGCGCCCGAGGCCCCGTCCGGCGAGACCCCGTCCGCCGAGGTCGCGCCGTCGGAGACCCCGGAGGCCGAGGTCTCCGAGCCCGCGGTGACCGAGCAGGCCACGAGCGTCGCGGCGGAGACCGCCGCCTAGCCGTACACCTCGTCGTAGAGTGCAACGATCTCCTCGGCGTCGGGGACCCGCGGGTTGTTGCCGGGCGAGCCGGACGCCAAGGCCTGCTCCGCCATGAGCGGCGCGAGTTCGTCCCACCGCGCCCGATCGATGCCGAACGCGCGGGGCGTGGGCACGGCCAGGTCGGCGCAGAGCTGCTCGATCGCGCCGACGAGCGCCTGCGCGAGGGCCTCGTCCGAGTCGCCGGTCAGCCCGTAGGTCCGCGCGCAGTCGGCGTAGCGCGACGGTGCCGCGCCCACCGAGAAACGCATCACCGCGGGCAGCAGCATCGCGTTCGAGAGTCCGTGCGCGACGTGGAAGTGCGCGCCGATCGGCCGGCTCATGCCGTGCACGAGCGCGACCGAGCTGTTCGAGAAGGCGACGCCGGCCTGCGTGGCGGCGAGCATCATCGCCTCCCGGGCCGGGCGGTCGGCGCCGTCGGCGTAGACGGCTCGGATGTGCGTGGAGATCGTGGAGATCGCGGTGAGGGCGAAGCCATCGGCGAACGGATTCGCCTTGCGGCTGACGTACGCCTCGATCGCGTGGGTGAGGGCGTCCACGCCGGTGTCGGCAGTGAGGCGCGCGGGCATCGACAGGGTCAGCTCGTAATCGACGATCGCCGCCACGGGCAGGAACGCCGGCCCCGGGCAGAGCATCTTCTCGTCGCTGGTGCTGTCGGTGATGATGCTGAACTGCGTGGCCTCGCTGCCGCTCCCGGCCGTCGTCGGGATCGCGATCACCGGGAGCGCGGGCCCGACGGTGACCGTCGGGGCCTTGTAGTCCCGCATGGTGCCGCCGCCCGCGGCGAGGACCGCGAGGGCCTTGGCCGTGTCCAGGGGGCTGCCGCCGCCGAGCCCGATGACGCAGTCGGCGCCGTGCTCGCGGACCACGTCGAGGCCTGGCACGAGCGAATCCGTGGTCGGATCGGGCACCGTCCGGTCGAAGACGGACACCTCGCAGCCCGCGCCGGTCAGGGCCGCGACCAGCCGCGCGACGGTGCCCTGTGCGGAGAGGAAGGCGTCCGTCACGACCACGGGCCGGGAGAAACCGAGGTTCCGGACCAGGTGGCCGGCGTCGGCGAGTGCGCCCCCTCCGACCGCGAGCCGGCGAGGAAGTCCTATCTGCGCTGCAGTCATGCCACGAACGTACCTAGACTCCTTCCCATGGCTGAGCAGATCGGCGAAGGCACACACGAATTCGAGCCGCACCACGCCGCGATCGGGGATCGTCTCAACTGGCTTCGGGCCGGTGTGCTCGGCGCGAACGACGGGCTCATCTCCACGGCGGGCATCGTCATCGGCGTTGCCGCGGCCACCGGCGAGTCCTCGGCGATCCTCACCGCGGGCATCGCGGGCCTCACCGCGGGTGCGGTGTCGATGGCGCTCGGCGAGTACGTCTCGGTGAGCACTCAGCGCGACACCGAGGTCGCGCTCATCGCCAAGGAGAAGGCCGAGCTCACGGAGATGCCCGACGACGAGTTCGCCGAGCTGGAACAGATCTACCGGCAGAAGGGGCTCTCCTCCACGACGGCGCGCCTCGTCGCCGAGGAGCTCACGGCGAACGACGCGCTGCAGGCGCACCTCGACGCCGAGCTCGGCATCGACGAGGAGAACCTCACCAGTCCGGTCGCGGCGGCGTTGTCCTCGGCCGTGTCCTTCAGTGTGGGCGCGAGCATCCCGATCCTGGCCTCACTCATCCACGGGCCGCGGATCCTGGCCATCGTGCTGGCAGTGTTGGTGGGGCTCGCGCTCACGGGTTACATCTCGGCGCGGCTGGGCGATGCGGACGTCCGGCGCGCGACGGCGCGCGTTGTGATCGGCGGGCTCATCGCGATGGCCGTCACCTATGCCGTGGGTAGGCTCCTCGGCACCACCGGAATCGCCTGAGGAGGCCGCGAGTGATCGCACGGTTCGCAGACAAGACGCCCCGCATCGCCGAGACGGCGTGGGTCGCCGAGACCGCCACCGTCGTGGGCGACGTGGAGCTCGGGCCGGGCGTCGGCGTCTTCTACAGCGCCGTCGTGCGCGGCGACACGACGCCGATCGTCATCGGCGAGAACAGCAACGTCCAGGACGGCGTGGCGATGCACGCCGACCCGGGCTTCCCGCTGACCGTCGGAGAGCGGGTCTCGATCGGCCACAACGCCGTGGTGCACGGCTGCACCGTCGGCGACGACGTTCTGATCGGCATGGGGGCCGTCGTCCTCAACGGGGCGGTCATCGGCGCCGGCAGCCTGATCGCGGCGAACGCTCTGGTCCCGCAGGGGATGGAGGTGCCGCCCGGCTCGATGGTCGCGGGGGTGCCTGCCAAAGTGCGGCGAGAGCTGTCCGAGGACGAGCGCGCGGGGATCACCGCCAACGCGGCCGGATATCAGTTCCTCACGCAGGCCCACGCGACGCAGACCGGGCCGGCCTAGCCCGGTCCGACGGGCGGCCCTCCGGGGTTCAGCGGCCGCCGGCGCGTCAGAGGCCGGACCACACCATCGTCGCGCCGGAGTGCCCCGCGGCGATCACGCCCCACAGGCACGCGACCGTGGCCACCGTCGACAGCACGCCCAGCGCCACGGACCCGACACGACCCGACAGCACCGTCGCCGCCGAGACACGGGCGGCGACCGCCGGGCTCGAGCCCGCCCACACCAGGACGGCCACCACGAGCAGCGCGAGCGACCACAGGAACGTCGCCGTCCCCTGGGCGGAGTGGCCCGCGATCTGCTCGCGCATCCCCTCCATCGAAGGTCGCTGTTCCAGTTTCTCGCCCGATTCCTTCGCGAGGTAGCACGCCATCGCGGCGACCACCGCGAACACGGGGAGCCCTACGCCCAGTCGGGCACGCGCCGCGGGCCACCACGCGGCGACTATGAGAGCGAGCGCGGCCAGCGGCAACAGAACCACCGCGGCATGGACCAACAGCGGATGACTCGGAATTCCCGCGATCTCGGTGAGCACGCACCAATGCTGGCAGAGTGGAGCCCGTGATGCAGACAACTCAGCCAAGCTTCTGCCCCACGCGGCGCGCGGTACTCGCGGCCATTCCCGGTATCGCGATCCTGCCCGTCGCGGTGGCCTGTGGAACGACCTCGAAGACCGACGACTCCTCGTCGGGCTCCACCCCCACCAAGGACTCCGCCGCCGGCGGCACCGCGCCCGGCGGAGGCGCACTGATCCCCGTCGCCCAGGTACCCGTCGGGAGCGCCGTGGTGATCGCTGGTGCGAAGCCCTACGTGGTCGCCCAGCCCACGGATGGCACATTCGTCGCCTTCGACGCGGCGTGCACCCACCAGGGCGCGACCGTCGCGGCGCAGGACGGGCTCAGCCTCGAATGCCCGGCCCACGGGAGCAAGTTCAACGGGGCAACGGGAGCAGTCGAGGGTGGCCCGGCGAAAACAGCGCTGGCCTCGGTCCCCGTGCGCCGCGACGGGGAGAACCTCGTCGTCGGATGACTGCCCGCTGATAGACATGGACCCGGTAGCTACCGCGTTGTAACATTGCGGGAACGTTATTGAATTGGTCTCAGTAGGCAGCCACTGCCGGGACCGTCACCACTTCGACGAGGAGACTCCCGTGGCCAATCCCGAGGCGATCTACAAGGACGTGCTCATCGTGGGCGCCGGACTCGCCGGTATCGACACCGCCTACCGCGTGTCGAACGAGGTCCCGCACTTCAGTTACGCCGTTCTCGAGCAGCGCGCCGAGATGGGCGGCACGTGGGACCTGTTCAAGTACCCCGGCATCCGCTCCGATTCCGACATCTTCAGCCTCAGCTATCCCTTCCTCCCGTGGAAGGGCACAAACCGCCTCGCCAGCGGCCCGGAGATCAAGGCCTACATCGAGCAGGCCGCCGCGAAGTTCGGTATCGACAAGAACATCAGCTTCAACACCAAGGTCGGCACCGTAGACTTCGACTCGAGCACCGACCTGTGGACCGTCACGGCCGTCCGCGACGGCGAGCAGGTCGCCTACCAGTCGCGGTTCCTCGTGGCGTGCACCGGCTACTACAACTACGAGGCGGGCTACGAGCCGCCCTTCCCCGGTGTGGATCAGTTCCAGGGCCAGGTCGTGCACCCGCAGCACTGGCCCGAGGACCTCGAGTACCAGGGCAAGAAGGTCGTGGTCATCGGGTCCGGCGCCACCGCCATCACCCTGATCCCCTCGATGGCCGACGACGTCGAGCACATCACCATGCTGCAGCGCTCCCCCACCTACGTGCTGCCGGTCCCCAACGCCGACCCGCTGACCAAGTTCGGCGCCAAGGTGCTCCCGGCCGCGGCCGCCCACACCATCACCCGCAACGTGAACGCCGTCATCAACGTCGGCCAATACGTCCTCGCCCGATCCTTCCCGAAGACCTCGCGCAAGTTCCTGCGTAAGCTCAACCAGGCCATGCTGCCCGAGGGCTACGACGTGGACGTCCACTTCAAGCCGAAGTACGAGCCCTGGGACCAGCGCCTCTGCGTCGTCCCGAACGGCGATCTGTTCAAGACCATCAAGGACGGCAAGGCCGAGGTGGTCACCGACACCATCGAGACCTTCACCGAGAAGGGCATCCGCCTGACCTCGGGCCGCGAGCTCGAGGCCGACATCGTCATCACCGCGACCGGCTTGCAGCTGCTCGCCTTCGGCGGCGTCGAGGTCAACGTCGACGGAGCTCCGATCAAGCCCAACGACAAGTTCGCGTTCGGCGGTTACATGCTCGAGGGCGTACCGAACTTCGCGTTCATCATCGGGTACACCAACAACTCGTGGACCCTGCGTGCCGACATCTCCGCCCGCGGCATCGCCCGCCTCCTCAACCACATGGTGGTCAAGGGCTATACGCACGTCGAGCCCCAGGTCGGCGGCAAGGTGCTCACCGAGCATCCCGCGCTCGACCTGAGCTCGGGCTACGTGCAGCGTTCGCCCGACGCGATGCCCAAGGCCGCCACCGAGCAGCCGTGGATGATCCGGCACAACTTCGTGCTGGACTCGCTCGACTACCAGCGCTCGCGCGTCGACGCCCCCGAGCTGAAGTTCGGCACCGTCGCGGCGGCGTCGAAGGCGGGCGTCTGATCGCCTGACCCGGAATCGACGAACCCGCCCCCTCTGAGGAGGGGGCGGGTTCTGTCGTCGTGCGGGCCGGGAGGCCCCACGGGTGTGGCTTACGAGCCCGGGACGTAGGTGCCGCCGACGGTGTTGCGCACCACGATCGGCGAGCCGATCGGGAAGTTGTCGTAGAAGTACTTGCCGTTGGCGGTGCTCACGTTGAGGCAGCCGTGGCTCACGTTGGAGACGCCCTGCTGGTTCACCGACCACGGGGCGGCGTGCACGAAGATGCCGCTCCACGACATGCGCGTGGCGTACTCGACGTAGGTGCGGTAGCCCTCCGGGGAGTCGACCGGCACGCCGTACGTGGACGAGTCCATGTACATATCGCGCTTCCTCTCCATGGTGTAGTACGTGCCGTTCGGCGTGGGGTGCTTATTGGTGCCGAAGGACGTCGGCATGGTCTTGACGACCTCGCCGTCGTGCCAGATGGTGATCTGCTTGGTGTTGTCGTCCGCGAGGGCGACCCACCCGGTCTTAGTGGCGACGGGAGGCTCGGGCGAGGCCGCGACGGTCGTGCTCGTCTCGGTGGCGCCCGAGGGCGTCGCCGGCCCGGTGGGGCGCGGGGTGGTCGGGCGCGACGGGGTCGTGGGCGCTGCGCCCGCGACGGCCGCGGAGGCCGTGGCGGCGACGATCGCCGCTGCTGCGCCCGCGCCGAGGCGTGCGAAGCCGCGGCGGTTGACGCCGGTGGGACCGAGGTTCCGGTCAGTCATCGTTGTTCCTCCTGCGGTATCAAGCTTTGCGCACGATTCTACGGGTCGAGAGCGTCAGGTGAAGAAATCCCTGAACCTGAGCTGAGGATCACACCGCTTCCGTTAAGCATCCAATGGATCAGGAAACAGGGCCACCACCTGCCGGTTCTCTGCGCTAGGGCGTCCATCGCGGCCCCGAACCCCGTGGTGACGGCGATTGTCGGAAATACGGGGTCGTGAGCGCTGTGCGCGGCGCCGACGTGCCAGAGGCCGAACGTCAGAGGCCCCGCCACTGCGCCCACCCGCCGTCCGTACGCGGCCACCAGCGCCGGCGTCAGCGACCCGCGGAAGAGCAGTTCCTCCGGCAGCGCGGTGCCGAGGGGGATATCCACGAGGATCCATGTCGCCCGGTCTGACGGTGCCTCCCGCCGCACGGGCCGAACGAGGGCGAGGCCGGCCCCCACGAGCACTCCCCCGGCGGCGACGCCGGCCGCCGTCGGGACGCGCGAGCGGGCGAGGGCGGCGTCGGCGACGCTGAAGGCGAGTGTCGCCGCCGCGCGGGCGTCCCGGTGCCAGCCGAACCGCTCCGCGAGCCGCGGGAGCAGCGCGTTGGACCACGCCACCGCGGCCCCTGCCGCCAGCGCGGGTGCTCCCCGCCGGGCCCGGGTCACTGCATCGTCACCCACGAGCCGAGCGAGCGGAACAGCGTGGCGGAGAAGGGCAGGTCGCCGCCGTACCGCGCCGGATCGCGGGAGACGTCCTCCTGCAGGGCGTGGCTCACCCCGCGCAGTCGCACGTAGTTCGCGTGGGTGCCCGTCATCACGTCGGCGAGGTCCTGCGTGGCCGAGCAGTCGACGGCGACGTCGGCGTCCGAGCAGGTGACGATGTTGTGCTTCTGCGGCGGCAGGGTCATCGCGGTGCGCAGCACGTCGGGCGTCCCCGTGGGAAGCCCGGTCAGGACGGGCTCGATCAGGGCCATCGGCAGAGCCGCGCGTCCGGTGGCGCCGGTGCCCAGCGCGAGAGCCAGTGCTGCGGCGGTGCCATGACCGACGGCGAGCAGCCGGTCGTCGCCCAGGCCGGCGCGCTCGGCGAGCGCCGTGAGGCCCTTGCCCGCACGGTCCAGCTGGGTCGCGTAGTCCGGGACGTCCGACGGTGCGCCGTCGAACCGGAGTGAGGCCACGCCGTGCTGGGCGAGCATCACCGAGAGCTCGCGGGCTGCGATCTGGCCGGCCCGACCCGGGCCGGCGAGGATGAGCGCGGCGCGCAGCCGCTGCGGGTTGCGTGGCGAGACGTACACGGCGGCACCCGCGGTGACGGGCACCTCCACGGTCGACTCGTTCCAGTCCGCGGGCAGCGCCGCGGGTGCCGGCGGCGCGGCCTCCTGCGAGATCACCGGGGTGGGCTTGTCCGACGCGCACGACGCGACGGCGAGCAGCATCGCGAGGAGCACCGCGGCGAACCGCGTCCGGGCGTGGGGCATCGACTTTCCCTCTCGTGGTTCGGCGCGTGGTCAGCGCAGGCGTTCGGCGGCGCGCGCGGTCTCGACGAGCCGGTCCGCGAGCTCGGCGAGTTCGTCCGGCTCGGCGCCCTCGGCGATGGCGGTCCGCACGTCCTCCGCGGCACATCTCACCTCGAACATACGCTCCCCGACCGACTCGGCCTCGTCCGCGGTGAGGACCACCGAATCCGGCGGCAAGGAGGTACCGGCGAGGGCGTTGCGGGCCTCGTAGGCGCGCTGCCGGCAGGACCGGCGGCAGTACTTGCGGGTGCGGCCCGGTCCCTCGGAGACCACCTCGCGTCCGCACCACGCACATGCGGCGGACCTGCGACGGCGAGCGGTGGTCATGGGCCGCAGTCTAGTGAACCGGGTAGACTGGGAATGTTCGGCGTAGGCAAGAGGTTGGGAGAAGCATGGCAGATCGAGTTCTACGGGGCAGCCGCCTTGGCGCGGTGAGCTATGAGACGGATCGGGACCACGACCTCGCTCCGCGCCGGGTGGCGCGGTACCGCACGGACAACGGTGAGGAGTTCGACGTCCCGTTCGCGGACGACGCCGAGCTCCCCGGCACCTGGCTGTGCAAGAACGGGCTCGAGGGCACCCTGATCGACGGGGTCGCACCCGAGGAGAAGAAGGCGAAGCCGCCGCGCACGCACTGGGACATGCTGCTCGAGCGGCGGTCCGAGGGCGAGCTCGAGGAGCTCCTCAAGGAGCGGCTGGACCTGCTCAAGGCGCGGCGCGGTAAGTAACGCGAGGTACGTCCGACGAACACGAAGGGCCCCGGAGTACTCCGGGGCCCTTCGGCGTTCCTGCGGTCCTACTTGCCGCGCAGCTTCTGCAGTTTGCGCTTGCGAGCGCGGAAGCCCCACTTCGGCACCAGGGTGGCCGCCTCCTTGAAGATCGAGCCGCTCATCTTCGAATCGCCGATCACCCGCTCGGTGAAGGTGATGGGCACCTCGACCACGGTGAAGCCGGCCTGCACGGCGCGCCAGGTCAGGTCGATCTGGAAGCTGTAGCCCAGCGACTCCACCTCGTCGAGCCCGAGGCCCTCGAGGGTCTCCCGGCGGAAGGCCTTGTAGCCGCCCGTGATGTCGCGGATGCGGGTGCCGAGCATGATCTGGCTGTAGACGTTGCCGCCGCGGGAGATCAGCTGGCGCGAGAGCGGCCAGTTCACCGTCTTGCCGCCGAAGACATAGCGGGAGCCGATCACCAGGTCGGCGCCGGAGTCGATCGCGGCGAGGTGCCGCTCGAGCTGCTCCGGGGCGTGCGAGCCGTCCGCGTCCATCTCGACGATGACGCGGTAGTCGCGCTCCAGAGCCCATTTGAAGCCCGCGATGTAGGCGCCGCCGAGGCCGTTCTTCTCGGCGCGGTGCAGCACGTGGATCCGGGGATCCTCGGCCGCCAACGAGTCGGCGAGGTCGCCGGTGCCGTCGGGGCTGTTGTCGTCGACCACGAGCACGTCGACACCGGGCTGCGCGCGGTGCAGCCGGCCCACGATGAGCGGCAGGTTCTCCAGCTCGTTGTACGTGGGGATGATCACCAGCGTCTTCGACGACGGCGCTGACGTCTCACTCATGCAGGTTCCTCGGTCCGTGGGCGGGGCTGAAACAGACCTCCATCGTGCCTTATGGCCATCGCGATTCCGCACAGGGTGGCCACGAGCAGCGCGACCTCGCCCCAATCCCCCAGCCGTGCGGCCGGGGTGAGGCCACCGCGCAGGCGGATCGTCTCGACGAGGTGGTCATTGGTCCAGATGCTCGTCTGTCGGGTCACCTTCCCGTCGGGGCGCACCAGGGCACTCACTCCGGTGGTGGCCGCGACCACCACGTCGCGGTCGAGTTCGACGGCCCGGACGCGCGACATGCCGAGCTGCTGGTAGGTCATCCCGGTGCGGCCGAAGGTGGCGTTGTTGGTCGGCACGGTGAGCACCTGCGCGCCGTTCTCGACGGAGCCGCGCAGCGCCCGGTCGAACGCCACCTCGTAACACGTGGCGACCCCGAGTGGCACGTCGTTCGGGCGCACCACGCCGGGCCCGGTGCCGGGCGTGAAGTCGTTCGCGAGGTCGACGTAGTCGCTGAACAGGCGGAAGAAGTCCCGCATCGGCATGGTCTCGCCGAAGGGCTGCAGGATCGCCTTGTCGTGCCGCTCCAGCGGGCCGCTCGCATCGATGAGGATCATGCTGTTGTAGTAGCGGCCGGTGCCGTCGTAGTGCACGGTGCCGACCAGGATCGGGGCGCCCACGTCGGCGGCTGCCGCGCGGATCCGCGCCGCGACCTCCGGGTCGCGTTCCGGCGAGACGTCCGAGGAGTTCTCGGGCCACACCACTACGTCGGGCTGCTTCTGCCGGCCCTCCCGGACCTCCGTCGCGAGTCGGTGGGTCTCGGTCAGGTGGTTGGTGAGCACGGCTTCCCGCTGGGTCGCGACGTCCCAGCGCTGCTCCGGCACGTTCCCCTGGATCGCGGCGATGGTCACGTCGCGCCCCGCCGACGGTGCGCCGACGGCAGGCCAGGCCGCCGCCGCGCCGATTGCGACGAGGGCCGCGGCGGCCGCGGGCAGAACGTACGTCCGACGGTCCGCGCGACGGTACGCCGCGACGCCCGCCGCAGCCAGGCAGGCACCGAGCAGGGCGACGGCGAAGGACAGGCCGGGCGCCCCGACGTACCGGGCGAGGGCTAGCAGCGGACCGTCGGCCTGACTGAAGGCGAGTCGCCCCCACGGGAAGCCGCCGAAGGGGAAGGAGGCGCGGGCCCACTCGGTCACGGAGAACGCGGCCGCGATCCACACGGGGCCGCCGGGGGCGCGGGCCACTCGCGTCGCGATCAGTCCGAAGGCGCCGTAGTAGAGGGCGCAGGTGATGCCGAGCCCGATCCACGGGAGAGCCCCGACCATGGAGTCGATCCACTTGAGCAGCGGGATGAACAGGCCGAGTCCGGCGAGGAAGCCGTAGCCGAATCCGCCGCGCAGTGTCGGGCGCTCGCGGGTGGCGACCACGGTGACGAGCGCCGCCACACCGATCGGCGCGAGCCACCACAGGCCCACGGGCGGGAAGGCGAAGAACAGTGCGACGCCGGCGAGCAGCGCGGCGCCCCCGCGGATCAGGAGCGTCACGCCGCGAACACCGTCCGGCCGTCGACCACGGTGCGCAGGCAGCGGGGCAGGCGGGTGCCGGGCGAGAGGTCAGGCAGGGGCGCGACCCCGGCGCGGGGGTCGGTCGACCAGCGCTGCACGGCGTCCGACGGTGCGCGGACGACCAGTTCGTCGGCGTCCCAGACGGCGAAGGTCGCGGGCGCGCCGGGGACCAGGGTCCCGGCGACGCCGTCGCGGACTCCCCCAGCGCGCCAGGCGCCGCGGGTGGCGGCGGCGAACGCGGCGCGGGGCGAGACGGCGCTGCCCGGTGTGCGGTGCTGCGTCGCGGCACGCAGAGTGGCCCAGGGATCGAGCGGGGTGACGGGCGAGTCGGAGGAGAAGGCCAGCGGCACGGCGTTCTTCGCGAGCAAGGCGAAGTCGTTGAGCGTCGCGGCGCGTTCCGGACCGAGGCGGCGGGCGTACATCCCGTCCGGTCCGCCCCACAGAGCGTCGAACTGCGGCTGCATCGAGGCGTTCACGCCCCAGTCGCCGAGCTTCGCGGCCTCGTCCGGCGTCACCATCTCCGCGTGCTCGACCCGGTGCCCGCAGGAGGCGACCCGCGGCCCGCCGAAGGCATCGACGGCGGCCTCGAAGGCTGCGACGACGCGGGCGACCGCCGCATCGCCGATGGCGTGGAACCCTGCCTGGATCCGGGCCCGGGTGCAGGCCAGGATGTGAGCGGTGACGGCCTCCTGGTCGAGGTACGCCGCGCCGTTCGACGGTGCGTCCGTATACGGCGCGTGCAGCAGGGCGGTGCGGCTGCCGAGCGATCCGTCGACGAAGAGATCGCCGGCCAGGCCGTCTGCTCCCGTGCGGTAGATGATCGCGCGGGCGTGGTCGGCGTCGCGTGCCGCCTCGCCCCAGTACCGACGCACGCGGACTCGGTGGGTCAGGGCGCCGAGGAGCGCGAAGTCGCGCTCCCCCGCGATGTCGGGGCCGCCGCATTCGTGGACGGCGGCGATGCCGACGGCCGACGCGGCGTCGAGGGCCGCGGTCTGCGCGGCGGTGATCTGTGCGTCGGTGAGGGCCTCGGTGGCGGCCGCGCGGACGGCGTGGTGCGCGGCGGCGGTGAGCGGACCGTCGGGCGAGAAGCCTGCGAGGCCCTCCAGGCCGGGCACGAGGGCGCGCAGCGCGGTACTGGCCTGCGCGGAGTGCTCGTCGATGCGGGCCGCGTAGATCACCCGGCGCTCATCGAGGTCGGTCCGCTGCAGCGGGCGTTCCCAGGTGGTGTCGTCCCACCCGCGGGCGATCACTGTGTCGCCGGAGGCGCCGGTCAACGCCGCTCGGACGGCGTCGAACCCGCCGGTGAGGTCGGGGGCGGTGAGCGCGAGGCCCGTTGCGGTGAGGTGCACGTGGGTGTCGACGAAGGCGGGCGCGACGAAGGCGCCGTCGAGGTGGGTGACCTGCGCGTCCGGGTGCAGGGCCCGCGCCGCACGGTCCTCCCCGATCCAGCCGATCACCCCGTTCTCGACGGCGATCGCGGTAGCGGAAGTGGAGGTGGGCGTGTAGATCCGCCCGCCGACGAGCAGTTCGGTGGTCACGGAGGACCAGTCTGCCAACTACGGGGCGGGCGGCAACTCGCGGTACCCCGGGCGCGGTCCCGGGCCGCCCAAGTCGACCACGGGCTCGGCCGGGGTGCGCCGGTCGGTGACCACGTCACCGTCGACGACGGTGCCGTAGCCGCGCGGCTGTCCGGCGAGGACCGTCACCAGGCCGGACTCCTCGACGAAAGATGCGACGCGCTTGGCACCGACGTAGGCGACGGCGGGCCGGACCACCGCGCGCACCGGCTTGACCAGCAGGAGCAGGCCGAGCGCGGTGCTCACGACGCCGGGTACCGCGAGTAGGAAGACGGCGGCCGCGAGGATCGCGGTGTCCATCAGCGCGGGCCCCGCGGACCGCTGCCCGTCGAGGGCCTTCCCGAGGTCGCGGAGCACGCCTGCGGCGGTGCGACGCAGCATGAGCACGCCGAGGACGGTGGCGCCGATCATGGCGAGCACCGCCCAGCCGAAGCCGAGCCAGGACACCAGTCCGGCGAACGCCGCGATCTCCACGACGATGTAGGTCAGGAACGCGAAGAGCTTCATACCGGTACAACGGGCGAACCGGGCGAAAGGTTCCCGGCCCCCTCGCGATTGAACGACGTTTTGGAGAGGAAACCCGCAGGTGGCGTTCTCCAAAACGACGTTCAATCGGGGATCAGCGGTCCTCGAGGTCGCCCTCGGTGTCGAGGTAGGCCTGCTGGACGGCGGCGAGGAGCTCGGGGTCCGGGGACTTCCACAGCTCGCGCTGTGAGGCCTCGAGCAGCCGCTCGGCAATGCCGTGGAGCGCCCACGGGTTGGACTCCTCCATGAACTTCCGGTTCTCGGGATCGAGGACGTAGTTCTCGGTGAGCTTCTCGTACATCCAGTCGGCCATGACACCCGCTGTGGCATCGAAGCCGAACAGGTAGTCGACCGTCGCGGCCATCTCGAAGGCGCCTTTGTAGCCGTGCCGGCGCATCGCCGCCATCCACCGCGGGTTCACGACGCGGGCGCGGAAGACGCGGTTGGTCTCCTCGCTTAGCGTGCGGGTGCGGACCGCGTCCGGCCGCGTGGAGTCGCCGACGTAGGCCTCGGGGTCCGAACCCGTGAGATGACGGACCGTCGCGACCATGCCGCCGTGGTACTGGAAGTAGTCGTCCGAGTCGGCGATGTCGTGCTCGCGGGTGTCGATGTTCTTCGCGGCGACGTTGATCCGCCGGTATGCGGCGCGCATGTCGTCGGCGGCGGGCGCACCGTCGAGCCCACGGCCGTAGGCGTAGCCGCCCCAGGCCGTGTAGACCTCGGCGAGGTCGGCATCGCTGCGCCAGTTCTTCGAGTCGATGAGCTGCAGCAGGCCGGCGCCGTAGGTGCCGGGCTTCGAGCCGAAGACGCGCGTCGTGGCGCGCCGCTGGTCCCCGTGGTCCGCGAGCGCGGCACGGGTGTGCGCGGCGACGAAGTTCGACTCGTCGGGCTCGTCGAGCTGCGCCACCAGCTGCACGGCGTCGTCGAGCATGGCGACGACGTGCGGGAAGGCGTCGCGGAAGAAGCCGGAGATGCGGACGGTCACGTCGATGCGCGGGCGGCCGAGCTCCTCCAGCCCGATGACCTCGAGGCCGGAGACGCGCCGGGACTGCTCGTCCCACACGGGCGTGACGCCGAGCAGGGCGAGGACCTCGGCGATGTCGTCGCCCGCGGTGCGCATGGCCGACGTGCCCCACACCGACAGCCCGACGGACTTCGGGTACTCCCCGTGCTCGCCGAAGTACCGCGCGACCAGCGAGGCGGCCAGCTCCTGCCCCGTCGCCCAGGCGAGCCGCGAGGGCACGGCCTTCGGGTCCACCGAGTAGAAGTTGCGGCCCGTCGGCAGCACGTTGACCAGCCCGCGCAGCGGCGAGCCCGACGGGCCCGCGGGCACGAAGCCGCCGGCGAGCGCGCGCAGGACGTGGTCGATCTCGTCGCCGGTGCGGCGCAGTCGCGGCACGACCTCGGTCGCCGCGAAGTCGAGGATCTTGGCCACCGCCGGGTCGTCGGTGAGGCCGGCCATCGCCGACGGTGCCCAGTCGGCGGCCGCGGCGGCGACGACGAGCTCGCGGGCGCGGGCCTCGAACTCGTCCGTCTTCGCCTTCGACGCGGTGCCGTCCTCCTCCAGGCCCAGCGCCTCGCGCAGGCCCGGCGTGTGCACGGAGCCCGCCCACATCTGCTTGGCCCGGAGCATAGCGAGCACGAGATCCGTCTCCGCGTCGCCCGACGGTGCCGCCCCGAGGATGTGCAGCCCGTCGCGGATCTGGACGTCCTTGATCTCACACAGCCAGCCGTCGACGTGCAGGATCATGTCGTCGAAGGCGTCCTCGTCGGGCTGGTTCTCCAGGCCCAGGTCGTGATCGAGCTTCGCCGCCTGCAGCAGCGTCCAGATCTGCTGCCGGATCATCGGCAGCTTCGCCGGGTCCAGGCTCTGTACGTTGGCGTACTCGTCGAGATGCTGCTCCAGGCGCGCGATGTCGCCGTAGCTCTCCGCGCGGGCCATGGGCGGGATGAGGTGGTCGACGAGCACGGCGTGCGCGCGGCGCTTTGCCTGCGTGCCCTCGCCCGGGTCGTTGACCAGGAACGGGTAGATCAGCGGCAGGTCGCCGAGCGCGGCGTCGGTGCCGCAGGACGCGGACATGCCGAGCGTCTTGCCGGGCAGCCATTCCAGGTTGCCGTGCTTGCCGAGGTGGATCACCGCGTCGGCGCCGAAGCCGTGCTCGCGATCGGCGAGCCACCGGTAGCTCGCCAGGTAGTGGTGGCTCGGCGGAAGGTCCGGGTCGTGGTAGATCGCGACGGGGTTCTCGCCGAAGCCTCGGGGCGGCTGCACCATGACGGTGAGGTTGCCGAAGCGCAGCGCGGCGATCGCGATGTCGCCCGAGCCGGTGGTGAACAGCGAGCCGGGCGCCTCGCCCCAGTGCTCCGTCACGGCGTCGCGCAGGTCCTGCGGGAGCGTCGCGAACCAGGCGCGGTAGGTCACGGGGTCGACGGTGACCTCACTCCCGTCGAGGCGCTCGTCCGAGAGCCAGTCCGGGTCCTGGCCGCCGCGGGCGATGACGGCGTGGATGAAGGCGTCGGAGTCGTCGGCGTCGAGCCCCGGGATGTCCGACGGTGCGCCGACGTCGTAGCCCGCGTCCGCGAGCCGGCGGATCAGTTCCAGAGCCGACTGCGGCGTGTCCAGGCCGACGGCGTTGCCGATGCGCGCGTGCTTGGTGGGGTACGCCGAGAGCATGAGCGCGATCTTCTTGTCCGCGTTCGGGATGGAGCGCAGCCGCGCGTGCCGCAGCGCGAGGCCCGCGACTCGGTCGGCGCGCTCGAGGTCCGGGACGTACGCGGGTAGCCCGTCGTCGCCGATCTCCTTGAAGGAGAAGGGCACAGTGATGATGCGGCCGTCGAACTCGGGGATCGCCACCTGCGTCGCCACGTCGAGCGGGCTGAGGCCGTCGTCGCTGCCCTCCCACTGCTCGCGCGAGGTGGTGAGCGCCAGGGCCTGCAGGATCGGGATGTCGAGCGCGGCGACGCGACCCACGTCCCAAGACTCGTCGTCGCCTCCCGCGGCGGCACCCGCGGCGTTCACGCCGCCCGCGGCCAGCACCGTGACAACCAGGGAGTCGAGCGTGCCGAGCTCGGCGAAGAGAGCGTCGTCGGCGGTCCGCAGCGAGGCGCAGAAGATGGGCACCGCGACAGCGCCGCGCGCGTCGATCGCCGTGGCGAGCGCGTCGATGTAGGCGGTGTTTCCCGCGAGGTGCTGGGCGCGGTAGTAGAGCACGCCGATGCGCGGGCCCTCCTGCGGCGCCGCGGGCCGGTCCACGATCCCCCACTGCGGCGCCGCCACCGGAGGCTCGAAACCGTGGCCGGTGAGCAGCACCGTGTCCGAGAGGAAGTGGTACAGCTGCGCCAGGTTGTCGGGGCCGCCTTCGGCGAGATAGGCGTGCGCCTGGGTGGCGACGCCGGCGGCCACCGTCGAGGCCTCCATGAGGTCGGCATCGGGCGCCTGCTCCCCCGAGACCACGACGACGGGCTTCCCGCTCGCCGCCAGCGCGTCAAGGCCGCTCTCCCAGTACCGGCGGCCGCCGAGGATGCGGACCAGCACGATGTCGGCGCCGTCGAGCAAGTCGGGGAGGTCGAGCTCCACGCTGATCCGCGCGGGATTGGCCCAGCGGTAGTCGGCGCCGCTGGCCTTCGCGCTGAGGAGGTCGGTGTCCGAGGTGGAGAGAAGAAGGATCACCTCACCAACCCTAGTCGGCGCCGCGTCAGACGATCGTGCGCGACTGCAGTCCGTGCAGCGACCACCCGTGCCGGAAGGCTGGCAGTGATCGTCGTGGAGTGAACGGGCTCAGAGCACGGCGCCGTGCATGACTATCCCGGGTGCGGCTGCGTCGACGAGGTCGGTGTTCGCCTCCTCGCCGCCGGCGTAGGCGACGACGCTCGAGGTCTCGATCCGCGTCTCACCGGCGACCCGGATGATGCAGTCGACGGTGAACAGGTCGATACCCGCCTTGGTGACGCGGTCCGCGATCCGGGCGCCCAGCGACGCGACGTCGCCGATGTGGATGGGCTCCACCTGCCGCACCGTCTGCGAGACGTGCAGCAGCCGGCCGACGTTGAAGTCCTCGATCTGCTCCGACAGCAACCGCGCGGCGATCTTGAACACCGGATCGGCCACGATGAGCGGCGGAACGGGCGTGTCCCGCGGGACGACCCGGCTGCTTGCGTAGGGGACGTGCGGGGACCTGGTCGCCCGGCCGTACGACCGCAGCCCCTCCGAATCGACGGAGTAGCAATCGTCCAGCCAGTGGGTGTAGTCGGCGTCGGTCATTCGGCGACTGTAGCGCCCCGCACCACGTCGGGAGCCGCCATCGTCAGGTCGAGCAGGGCCATCATCGAGTGGTAGACGTCGGTGAGCGGGTAGATGTCACGGGCGGCGCGCGCCCGCGCGACCGCGCCCTCGATCGAGCTCATGAAGACGGAGGCGAAGACGAGCGCGCCGCGCTCCTCCACGCCGTAGGCGACGAGCGCGGAGGCGAAGCGACGCTCGCACTCGGTGTACGCGGCGGTGGCGGCGTCCTGCACGCGGGGCGCGCCGTCGGCCAGCGCGGCCGCCAGGAGCGGGCACCCGACCTGGAACTCGGAGCGCACCAGTACCCGCTTCCACAGCTCGATGAACCGGCCGATCCACTCGTGAGGCTCACCCTTGCTGGTCGCGGCGTCGATGTAGCGGAGCAGGCGGCGGCCCGCGAGCGACGTGGACGCCTCGACGAGCTCGGCCTTCCCGCCCGGGAAGTACTGGTACAGCGAGTTCTTCGAGGCCTGCGACTGGGCGGTGAGTTCGGCGAGGCCCGCGTCGGCGAAGCCATGGCGGCCGACGAGGTTGAGCGCGGTGTTGACCAACCGGACCCGAGGGCGGGGACGCGGCTTGGGGGCGGCGGACATCGGGGCCGAACCCTCCTTGATTCGTGAAGAACGACGAACCACCCTTCGGTGGGGTTCGCCACGCGGCGTGGCGGCGCTTGTTTGAACCGCTCGGTTCATGTTACCAATGACGGGTCGATGAACCGAATGGTTCATCCTCGCCGCCCCTTCGAACGGAGTACCTCACGCATGACCGCCCCCGCCCGGATCGCCCCTCCCGCCCCCGCTGAGCAGTCGAACGTCAGCTACCTCGGGATCGGCGCGTACCGTCCGCGGCGCGTAGTGCCCAACTCCGAGATCGTCGACAAGATCGAGTCGAGTGACGAATGGATCAAGACTCGCTCGGGCATCGAGTCTCGGCACTTCGCCGAGGACGACGAGACGATCCTGTCGATGTCGGTGAAGGCCGCCCAGCGTGCGATTACGGCTTCCGGCATCGATCCGCAGTTGGTCGACTGCGTCATCTCGGCGACGAACACCCGCCTGGAGCTGGGCCCCTCGCTCGCCCCGCAGATCGCCAAGGAACTCGGGCGCGTCGGGGTCCCTGCATTCGACATCACTGCCGGCTGCTCGGGCTTCACCACGGCGGCCGCCGTCGGTACCGACCTGATCCGCGCCGGCACCGTCAAGTACGTCGTGGTGGTGGGTGTCGAGCGCCTCTCCGACCTCATCTCGCCCGAGGACCGCACCTGCGCGTTCATCTTCGCCGACGGTGCCGGTGCCGCCGTGCTCGGACCGTCCGAAGAGGTGGGTGTCTCCCAGGTGTCGTGGGGCGCCGACGGCGACTTCACCACCGCGATCTTCCAGGACAAGGACTTCGGCACCTATTTCGACGAGGTCCACGCCTTCCGGGACGACACCACGACCGAGGCGCCCGTTCGTCCGTTCCTGCGCATGGAGGGCCGCAAGGTCTTCCGTTGGGCCGCGACCGCGCTGCTCCCCGCCTGCCAGGAGGCGCTCAAGCTCGCCGGCCTGACCTCGAAGGACATCGACGTCTTCGTGCCGCACCAGGCCAACCTGCGGATCACCCAGGTGCTCATCAAGGCGCTCGAGCTGCGCGACGACTGCGTGGTCGCCGAGGACATCGTGACCACCGGCAACACCTCCGCGGCGTCCATCCCGCTCGCCGTCGAGGAGCTGCTGCGCACCGGCAAGGCGAAGCCCGGCCAGACCGCTCTCGTCATGGCCTTCGGCTCCGGCCTGGCCTACGCCGGCCACGTCATCACCCTGCCGCCGGTCCACTTCGAGGACTGATCGTCCTGCAGCCGAAGCAGCCCGACTCCTGCCCGGGTGTCCTGCGACCGCACACCGCGGCCGACGGTGCCCTGGTCCGGGTCCGGCTGCCCGGCGGCGCGCTCGAACCGGCGCAGCTCGTGGCCCTCGCCGAGCTCGCCGGTGACGAGCCGATCGAACTGACCTCGCGCGGCAACGTCCAATTGCGCGGCGTCGCCGATCTCGACGCCGCCCGCGAACGCCTCGCCGACGCGGGCCTGCTGCCCTCGCCGACGCACGAGCGTGTGCGCAACATCGTCGCCTCGCCGCAGGCCGGCGAGCTCCGGGAGACGGCCGCGGCGCTCGACCGGGCGCTCGTGGCGCGCGCCGCACTCGCCCAGCTCCCGGGGCGGTTCCTGTTCGCCCTCGACGACGGTGCCGGCGACGTCGCGGCGCTCGGTGCGGACGCCGAGTCGCGCGGCGGCGTGCTCCACCTCGCCGGGCGACCGACCGACCTGCCCGGCACCGTCGACGCGCTACTCGACGCCGCGCAGGCGTTTCTCGATCTGCGCGGCGACGAATGGCGCGTGCAGGACCTGCCCCACGGTGCCGACCGCATCGCCGCCGCCCTCGGCGGCGCTGTGATCGGGCCGCGCGCGGTCCCGGCGCCCCCGACGCCGCCTCCGGTCGGCTGGTTCGACCGGGCCGACGGCTCGGTGACCCTCGGGATGGGCGTTCCGCTCGGCCGGCTCGACCCGCGCACCGCCCGGTTCGTCGCCGCCGTCGAGCACCCGATCACGATCACCCCGTGGCGGACGGTGCACCTGCACGGCCTCGACGAGGGCGCCGCCGAGACCGTGGTGAGGGTGCTCGCGCCGATGGGTCTGATCTTCGACGCGAACGCGCCGCTCCTGCGGGTGAGCGCCTGCGTCGGCGACCACGGATGCGTCCGTGCGCAGGGCGATTCGCTCGGCCACGCCGCTGATCTCGCCGGCGACATCGCAGACGACGAACGGGTCCACGTGGTCGCGTGCGAGCGCGGCTGCGGCGCACCGTCGGGCGAACACCGGCGGGTGGTCGTGACCGGCGATCCAGGCGAATAGACTTCCCGGGTGCACGACTACCTCACCGATGGTGCCGAGATCTACCGGCGATCCTTCGCCACGATCCGCGCCGAAGCCGACCTCTCGGCCCTCGCCGCCGACGCGGAGACGGTGGCGGTCCGCATGATCCACGCGGCCGGTCAGGTCGATCTGGATCGTGACATCCGGTTCTCGGCCGGCGCCGTCGCTGCCGGACGCTCCGCGCTGCGCGCCGGGGCGCCCATCCTTGCGGACGCGAACATGGTGGTGCACGGCGTGACCCGCGCGCGCCTGCCCGAGGACAACGAGGTGCTGTGCCTGCTGCGCGATCCGCGCGTGCCCGCGCTGGCCGCCGAGACCGGGAACACACGCAGCGCCGCGGCCCTGCAGCTGTGGGGCGAACGCATGGCCGGCGCGGTGGTCGCGATCGGTAACGCGCCGACGGCCCTGTTCCACCTGCTCGACCTGCTGGCGTCGGGCGCGCCGAAACCCGCGGTCATCGTGGGGATCCCGGTCGGCTTCATCGGCGCCGCGGAGTCGAAGGACGCGCTCGTCGAGGAGGCGGCGGGGCTGGGCGTCGAGTACATCACCGTGCTGGGCCGCCGCGGCGGCAGCGCGATCACGGCGGCGGCGCTCAACGCGCTGGCGCGGGAGGAGGAGCTGTGACGGGGATCCTGTACGGCGTGGGTGTGGGCCCGGGCGATCCCGAGCTGGTAACGGTCAAGGCCGCGCGCCTCATTGCCGAGGCGGACGTGGTGGCCTATCACAGTGCGCGGCACGGCCGCTCGAACGCGCGCGCGTGCGCCGCGCCCTACCTGCGCGAGGGCCAGACGGAGATCCGGTTGATGTACCCGGTGACCACCGAGACCACCGACCACCCCGGCGGCTACCGCGGCGCGCTCGACGACTTCTACGCTGGCGCCGCGGAGCAGCTCGCCGAGCACCTGACGGCGGGGCGGAACGTCGTGCTGCTCGCCGAGGGCGATCCGATGTTCTACAGCTCCTACATGCACATGCACAAGCGACTGCGCGACCGGTTCGAGTGCATTGTGGTCCCGGGCGTCACCTCCGTCAGCGCCGCGGCCGCCGCCACCGGCGTCCCGCTGGTCGAGGCCGACGAGGTGCTCACCGTGCTCCCCGGCACGCTCCCCGAGACCGAACTGCGCCGTCGCCTCGCCGATACGGACGCCGCGGCGATCATGAAGCTGGGCCGGACCTTCCCGACGGTGCGCGACGCGCTGCACGGCGCGGATCGCGACGGCGCGGCCTGGTACGTCGAGCGTGCCAGCCGCGCGGACGAGCGGGTGCTGTCAGTGGCCGACGTGAGCGCCGAGGACGTGCCGTACTTCGCCACGGTGCTGGTGCCCGGCCGGATCAACGCGCCGACGCACGCGCCGCGCGGCGAGGTGGTGGTCGTCGGCCTGGGTCCCGGCGACGAAGCGTGGACCACTCCGGAGGTCCGGCACGAGCTGTCCGAGGCGACGGACATCGTCGGGTATCAGACCTACACCGACCGCGTGCGCCCCCGACCCGGGCAGCGGGTGCACGCCTCCGACAACCGCGTGGAGGCCGACCGTGCTCGGCACGCGCTGGAACTCGCGGCCGGCGGTGCCCGTGTCGCTGTGGTCAGCTCCGGCGACCCCGGCGTCTTCGCGATGGCCTCCGCCGTTGCAGAGGTGGCCGCCGATCCCGCCTTCCACGACGTCCCCGTCCGCGTGCTGCCGGGTATGACGGCGGCGAACGCCGTCGCGAGCCGCGTGGGCGCGCCCCTCGGCCACGACTACGCGGTGCTCTCGCTCTCGGACTACCTCAAGCCGTGGGAGGTCATCGAGGAGCGGCTGCGTTCCGTCGCCGCGGCGGATCTGGCGATCGCCGTGTACAACCCAGCGTCGCGGACGCGCCGCGAACAACTCGTGCGGATGCGCGAGGTACTGCTCGAGGTGCGCTCCCCTGAGACCGTGGTCATCGTCGGGCGCGCCGTCGGCTCGCCCGAGGAGACGCTGACGGTGACCACCCTCGGTGCGTTCGACCCCGAGCAGGTGGACATGCGCTGCCTCCTCATCGTCGGGTCCACGCGCACCGAGGTCACCGAACGCACCGGCGGACGAATCGTGCACACTCCCCGTAAGTACTGACAGAAGGAGACGGATGATGGCGAAGGCGTACTGGATCGCGTTCTACCAGGAGATCAGGGATCCCGAGAAGATGGCGGCGTACGCGGCCCTCGGCGGGCCGGCGATCACCGAGGGCGGCGGGCGCTTCATCGTCCGCGGCCAGGCCGCTGTCGCCTACGAAGCCGGGAAGATCGAGCGCACCACGGTCATCGAGTTCGACAGCCTCGATCAGGCCGTCGCCACGCACGACTCCCCCGCCTACCAGGAGGCCCTCGCCGCCCTTGGTGACGGTGCCGTCCGCGAGATCCGTATCTGCGAAGGCTCCTGACCTGCGCTGACCCGCCGCTGCGGAGCCTGCCCCTCGCAGGGGCAGGCAACCGCGCGTGCAGTGCACCAGACTCGGGGACATGATCGATGAGACCGCCCCGACACTGGCGTCCTTCCTCCGCTCCCGGCGCGCCGCGGTGGACGCCGACGCACTCGGCCTCCCCAGTTACGGCCACCGTCGTGTCCCTGGCCTGCGCCGCGAGGAGCTCGCCGACCTCGCCGGGGTGTCGGTCAACTATCTGACCCGCCTCGAGCAGGGCGCCGCAGACAATCCCTCCGACGAGGTCCTGAGCGCACTCGCTCGCGCCCTGCAGCTGAGCGAGGTCGAGCGCCTCCACCTGTTGGAGCTGGCCCATCCCTCTGGCGAGGGGGCGGCGCCGATCGACCGGCACGGCGCCGGATTCACCGGCGTCCGCCAGCTCGTCGACGCGATGGACACCCCCGCCGTGGTGCTCTCGCGCAATCAGGACATCCTGGCGTGGAACCGCCTCGGCAACGCCGTTCTTGCGCCACACGTCCCGTTCGAGGACCTGCACGCCGATCCGCCGCCGAACAAAGTGCGGCAGACCTTTCTCGATCCTGAGGTCCGATCGCTCTTCGTCGATTGGGAGCTCGAGGCCGAGTTGGCCGTCGCGTCGCTCCGGTGGGTCGCCGCCCAATTCCCCGGCGACGAGGCGCTCCGCGGCCTGCTCGGCGAACTCGTGCTCGACCGCGACTTCGCCCGGCTGTGGGCACTGCAGGCTGTCGAGCTGTGCACCAGTGGCGTCAAGCGGTTCCGCCACCCGTGGGTGGGCCGACTCGACCTCTGCTATCAGATGCTCCACCTCCCCGAGTCCGACGGCGCCCGGATGATCGCGTTCAGCTCCGCACCTGGCAGCGCGGACGACGACGCCCTGACGCTGCTCAGGCACCGCGTCGCTGACTGAGTTCCACACCGTGCTCCCTCACCACCAGGGTCGCCGAACCGGCGCGACCGCTGGCGATACCCGCTTCCCGAAGAACGGACCCCGTCATGCCCCTGCACCCCCAAGCCACCGCCCACCTCGCCGCGGCGGCGAGCGCCGCCCCGCTGCACACGCTGGCCGTCCCCGACGTCCGTCGCGCCCTGCGGGGCTATCTCGATCTGCAGAGACCCCCAGTGGACATCACCCACGTGCAGCACACGTACGTCGTGGGACCAGGATCGTCACTTCCTGTGCGGATCTACCGCGACGGACCGCCCGGCGGGGCGGTCGTCCTGATGCTCCACGGCAGCGGCTTCGTGGCCGCCGACATCGAACTGAGCGACGAACCCGCCAGGCTGCTCGCCCGCGCAACCGGCGCGACGGTGGTCACCGTCGACTACCGGAAGTCCCCGGAACACCCCTACCCCGCCGCCCTCGACGACGCGGCGGCAGCGCTGGACTGGATAGCCTCCGGCGCAATCGACGTCGACGCCGACCGGATCGCCATCGTCGGCGACAGCGCGGGAGGAACGCTGACCGCCGCTCTCGTGCAACGCGTTCGGGACCGCGGTGGGCCTCGGATCGCGGCGCACGCCGTCCTTTATCCGCCCCTGCGCCCCGGCGACTACGACGATCTCGTGCCCGAAGAGGTCGGTCTGTCGCCCGCCGACATGGACTGGTTCTGGCGCCAGTACCTGCCCGACGGCGCCGCGCCGGCGGGCGCCGCGCCCCTGGACGCCACGGACTTCGCCGGGCTCCCGGCGGCCTTCGTCGCAACGGCGGAGTACGACGTGCTGCGAGGCCACGGCCGGCAATACGCAGACGCCCTCCGGGCAGCGGGCGGTGCCGTCGAGTACCTCGACTATCCCGGCACCCTGCACGGTTTCTACTGGATGGACGCCGTGCTCGACGCCGCCACCGACCTCCAGCGCGATCTCGCCACCTGGCTGCGCACAACCCTGAACGGAACCCGATGACCATCACCACGCATCGCCGACTACATCCCGGACTGCTGGCTCTCGCTATGGGCGGCTTCGGCATCGGACTCACGGAGTTCTCCATCACCGGCCTGCTCTCCGACGTCGCGAGCGATCTCGAGGTGAGCATCCCCGCTGCCGGTGGACTTGTCACGGGCTACGCGTTGGGAGTCGTGTTCGGCGCCTTCACCGTGACGCTGGCCCTGGTGTCGCGGCCACCGAAGGTCGCACTTCTGATCCTGCTGGCTCTCTTCGTCGCGGGAAACGCCCTCTCGGCGGCCGGCCCCACCTACGAGCTGGTGATGGCGGGTCGGATCCTCGCGGCACTGTGCCACGGAGGATTCTTCGGGATCGGCGCTGTGCTCGCGGCGCGGCTGGTCACCCCCGACCGCCAGGCGTCTGCCATCGCGCTGATGTTCGCCGGGTTGACCGTCGCCAATGTGCTCGGCGTCCCCGCCGGCACCGCGCTCGGCCACCGATTCGGATGGCGGGCCACGTTCGTCGCGGTCGCCGTGATCGGCCTCGTGGCCATGGCGGCGATCGCCCTACTGGTGCCGAGCGTGCCCGCCGAGACGACGTCAGTGCGGACCCAGCTGTCCGTACTGTTGCGCCCGTCCGTCTGGATCGCCTGCGCTGTCACGGCTCTCGTCTTCGGTGGGCTGTTCGGCGCCTTCACCTACATCGAGCCGCTGCTGCGGTCCGTGACCGGCTTCGGCGCCGGGGCGATCCCCTGGCTCCTCGTCCTGTTCGGCCTGGGCCTGTTCGCCGGCAACCTGGTCGGTGGTCGCGCCGCTGACCGGGACGCCGACCGCGCGCTGCTCACGTTCGCCGCCCTGCTGCCCCTCGCCATCGCGGCGGTCGCGGTGCTCGCCGGCTCGAAGCCGCTCGTCGCGGTCGCGCTCGCCGTGATGGGCCTTATCGGATTCGCGACGGTGCCCGCCCTGCAGCTCCGCGTGCTGCGCAACGCCGGCACCGCGACGCTCATCGCCTCGTCCGCCAACATCGCGGCGTTCAATCTCGGCAACGCCGTAGGTGCACAACTCGGCGGCACGGGTATCGGCCTCGGAGGCGGCCCCACCTCGCCGGTCTGGATCGGCGTCGCGCTCAGCGGCGCGGGCGCCCTGGTGGCCGCCGCGAGCATCGCCGCCGAGCGACGCCGCCGGCGCGCGCCTCGTCCCGGCGTGCGGGTCGATGGTGCGGCGGTCTGAGCCCGCTCGCCGGGTCCCCGGAACAGCGGGGGCGGGCGAGGCGTTGCACCGTTCATGGCCTCGACCGAGTTCGATCCCCGTACCCTGATCGCCGCCAGCCGGATCGGCGTCCTCGCGACGCTCCGGGCCAGTGGCATGCCGCAGCTCTCCCCCGTCACCACGGTGTACGACGCGGACAACGACCGGATCCTGGTATCCATGACCGCCGGTCGCGCGAAGGAGGCGAACCTGCGTCGCGATCCCCGGGCCGCCGTTGAGTTCACCAGCGCCGACGGCTACACCTGGGCCACCGCCGAGGGCGCCGCGACGCTGATCGGCCCGTCGACCGATCCCGACGGTGCCGAGGTGGACGCGCTCGTCGACTACTACCGCAGCGGCGCCGGCGAGCACCCCGACTGGCGCGAGTACCGCGACGTGATGGTCGCGGATCGCCGTGTGCTGCTGTCTCTGCAGCTCACGCACGTGTACGGCGCCAAGCTGCGCTGACGGTCGGACTCTCAGACGGCCCCGAAGCGGGAGGCGGCCTCGATGGCGGTCACACGGCCCGCCGTCGCGAGGTCCAGGTTCGCAAGTGATGCCGCGTGCACCGCGGGGTCGGCGGCCGCCACGCAGTCCTCGACCACGTGCACGACGAGCCCCAGGTCGGTGCCGTGCCGTGCGGTCTGCTCGACCGTGAGGTTGGTCGCGACGCCGGTGAGGTAGAGGGTGTCGATCCCGTGCTCCGCGAGCCACTCCGTGGCCGGGCCGGCGAGCCCGGAGAGACGCTGGTTGTCGTAGATCGCGGTCGGCTGATCCGCCATCGCCGCGATGATGCTCGCGCCCGGGGCGTCCGGGCGGAAGAATTCCTGCGCGTCGGCGACCGCCTGCATGAACGGCGTGTTCCGCACCAGGTCGCCCTCGCCCTCCGGGACGGTGAACCTGGTGAAGATCACCGGCACGCCCGCCGCGAGCGCCGCGTCGTGGAAGGCCGCGGCGCGGTCCACGACGCCCGACTCCGCGACTGGCGCCGCCAGCATCGGACCGAAGAAGCCGTCCGGCTCGATCACGTTCACCTGCCAGTGCAGGGCGAGAACAGCAGCTGTCATGTCTCGATCATGCCCGGTTGAACAGGCGCGTCCCCACTACGGCCACGACCGCGCCCGGCAGGATGTTGATCAGCAGAATCGGGAACTCCTCGGCCACGCTGTAGCCGTGCGAGACGCCCACGGCGAGGTTGCCCAGCATCGCCAGCGTCCACAGCACGACGAAGGCGATGGCCGCCCGCCGCGGTCCGATCGAGCCGACCTTGCGTGCGACGGCGAGGAATACCAGCGCCAGCACGATCCCGATCGTAACGATGACGACCGTCCGCACGGCCCTCAGCCCTCACGGATCGTCATGGACGCCAAGCGATCCCCTGCGACGGCGAAGGTGAACTCGCTGAGGCCGTTGGCGTGGGTGCTGCGCCAGTCGCCCACCACCGTCACGGTGTCGCCGTCGACGGTGACCTTCTCCGGCGTCAGCACGCCCTTCGCACCGATGAACTCCTTCGCGCTCCACCCCTGCATCGCTGCGCGGTCACCGAAGACACGGCCCCAGTCGTCGATGAAGCCGTCGGCGGTGAAGGCGTCGAGGAAGGCCGCCTCGTCACCGGCGTTCACGGAAGCGATGAACTCCGCGACCGGGCTGGGGATATCGATCTTCGTCATGAGCGTCTCCTCGTCGTAACGTCCGCAGGTCGCAGTCCCACACCCGTCATCGTAGGTGCATGCTCGCCGCCTCACCGCTCGAAATCCAGTCCAATCCACAAGCCCTGCTTGTAGGTCGGAGGAGGTCAGGCATCCCCCACGAGCCGGGCGTAGGCGGCGGCCGCCGTCGGCACCGCGGGCACACCCGCAGGACGCTCGGGCCGGTCGACGACGACCACGTCGATCCCGAGCTCCCGAGCCGCGGCCAGCTTCGCCGAAACCAGGTCCCCGCCGCTGTTCTTGGTCACCAGCACGTCGATCCCGTTCTCGCGCAGCAACGCCCGCTCGGACTGCTTCGTGTACGGTCCACGGTCGTGGAGCAGCTCGTGCCGCGGCGGTAGGGAGCCCGACGGGGTGTCGACCACGCGGATCAGGAACCACCAGTCCTCGAGCGAGGCGAACTCGCCGACGTCCTGTCGGCCGGTCGTGAGCATGGCGCGCCCGCCGTCCCGGCGAGCTAGGAGACGGGCCGCGGCGGCCACCGTCGGCACACGCGTCCACGCATCGCCCTCGCCCGGAACCCACTCCGGGCGGACGAGCGCGAACAGGGGGATCCCTGCGGTCTCCGCGGCGAGCGCGGCGTTGCGGGAGATCGTCGCCGCGAACGGATGGGTCGCGTCCACGAGCAGGTCGACGCCGTCCTCCGCGAGGAAGGCAGCCAGGCCCGACGGTCCCCCGAACCCGCCGATCCGCGTCGCCCCCACCGGCAGGCGCGGATTCGCCACCCGGCCGGCGAGTGAGCTGAGCACCGTGAACCGGCGGTCCTCGTCGAGCAGGCGAGCGAGTTCGCGGGCCTCGGCAGTCCCGCCGAGGACGAGCACGCGCTGCATCAGTGGCTCGCCCCCGGGGCCCGCAGCCGCCGCGCCGAATACAGGTAGCTCTCCTCGAAGGCCTCCGTGTCGAGGACCCTGCCGACGAAGATGACCGCGGTCTTCGTGATGCCCTCGGACGCGAGCCGCTGGGGCAGCTCCGCGAGCCGGCAGCGGACGATCCGTTCGTCCTGGCGGCTGGCGAAGGCCACGACCGCCACCGGACAGTCGGCGCCGTAGTGCGGCAGCAGGTCGTCGGTGAGCGCCTGGGCGCGGTGCGCGGCGAGGTGCAGCGCCAGCGTCACCCCCGTGCGGGCCAGCGAGGCGAGGTCCTCCCCCGCCGGCATGTCCGTCGAGAGGGTCGAGACGCGGGTGATGAGCAACGACTGGCCGACGCCGGGGACCGTCAGCTCCCGGCCGAGTGCGGCGGAGGCGGCGGCGAAGGCGGGAACGCCCGGGACGATCTCGTACGGCACGCCGACGGCGTCGAGCCGGCGGGCCTGCTCGGTGAACGCGGAGTAGAGCGAGATGTCGCCCGAGTGCAAGCGCGCCACGTCGAGACCCGCCGCGTGCGCCGCGACCAGCTCCTCGACGATGTCGGGCAAGGGCATCCGTGCCGTATCCACGAGCTTCGCTCCAGGCGGGCACCGGTCCAGCATCTGCGGCGGGACGAGCGATCCCGCGTACAGACACACCGTGCAGTGGGCGAGCAGCTCCGCGCCGCGGAGCGTCAGGAGGTCCGGGGCGCCGGGACCCGCGCCGATGAAGTAGACGGTCACGCCACCCCTTTCACGAACACCCATTGCACGATCGGCCGTCGCGGTTGCCACGCGGTGCCGCCGCCCAGGGGCGCGAGGTCCGCGACGGTGCAGCTGCGGAGCTCGCCGCCGTACCGGGCCCGCAGCGCGGCAGCTACGGCCTGGCCCTCGACGGTGACGGTGTTCGCCACGAGCCGCCCGCCCGCAGGCAGCGCCCCGACGCAGGCCGCTGCCAGCGTCTCTGTGAGGCCGCCGCCGACGAAGATCGCGTCGGGTATCGGCAGGTCCGCGGTGATGTCCGCCGTGTCGCCGACGATCGTTTCCACAGGCACGCCGGCACGGGCGGCGTTGCGCGCCACCCGCTCGGCCCGCTCGGCCCGCCGTTCCACCGCGACCACGGAGCCGCCGCCCTGCAGCGCCCAGGTGATCCCGACGGAACCGGAGCCCGCGCCGAAGTCCCAGATCCAGCCGGGAGTCGGACGCAGTGCCGCCACCGTCATGGCTCGGACGTCGGCCTTGGTGATCTGGCCGTCGTGCTCGAAGACGAACTCCCCCGCCGGCCCGGCCGGATCGATCGCGACCACGTTCAGGTCGTCGATGCGCAGGTTCTTCCGGAACGGGCGGACCTTCTCGCGGGGCCCGCCGAGCTGCTCCAGGACCGTCATCGTCGCCGAGAGGCCGGCATCGCGCAGCAGATCCGCAACGAGGAAGGGCGTGGTGGCGGACTCGCTGAGGACGAGGGTCCGCCGACCGTCGCGGACGGCGCGGACCACCGGCGACGGGTCCCGCGCCACCGCGGAGACCACAGTGACCTCCTCGGCCGGCCATCGCAACCGGGCGCAGGCCAGCGCGAACGACGACAGGTGCGGGATCACGTGCAGGTCGAGATCAGGGCGGCGGCGCGCGATCGTCGCGCCCACGCCGTAGAACATCGGATCGCCGCTGGCCAGCACGTGCCCCCCGTCGGCCAGCCCGTCGATCGCCGGCAGCAGCGGCGACGGCCACGGGCGCGCGACCTCGTCGGCCAGCCCCTTCGGCAGGAACTCGAGCTGACGGGGCGCGCCGTGGACGACGGTCGCGTCGAGGAGGGCACGGCGCGCACCGTCGGTCAGCCCGAGCCAGCCGTCGGCACCGATGCCGACCACGGTCACCGTCATCGCGGCATCCGCCGCCAGGCGGCCTGGGGGACGAATCGCAGCCCGGCGTACAGCGGGCGCAGCACCGGCGGGATCCACACGACGCGGCGGCCACGACGCAGCGCCTGCACCGTCGCCTCCGCCACCTGGGGCGCGGTGCGGCTGAACGGCGCGGGCTTCACCCCGGACGCCATGAGCTCGCGCGTCATCGCCCCGACGATGAATCCCGGGCGAGCGAGCACCACCTGGATCCCGCTGCCGTGCAGCGAGTCCGTGAAGCCCTGGACGAATCCGTCGAGGCCCGCCTTGGTACTGCCGTAGACGAAGTTCGCCTTGCGCACCCGAACCCCGGCGACCGATGAGAAGGCGACGATGGCTCCCCGGCCTCCGTCCCGGTCGTCCTGGGCGCGCAGCAGTTTCGCCAGCCCCAGCAGGATGGACACCTGCGCCACGTAGTCGGTCTGCGCGATCTGGACGGCGTGCGTGGGATCGGCCTCGGCCCGGGCCTGGTCGCCGAGGATGCCGAAGGCGACGACCGCGACGCCGATGCGGCCGAACCGGTCGGCCACCTCGTCCAGGAAAGCGGCGTGCCGCTCGGTGCGGTCCGCGTCGAACTCGATCGGGAAGACGCCGGTGGCGCCGACCTCGCGCAGCGCCGCGATCTGCTCGTCCAGGTACTCTGAACGGCGGGCCGCAAGGATCACGTCGCGGCCCGGCGCGATCCTCCGCGCCACCTCCAGGCCGACCTCGCTCCGGCCGCCCAGGAGGAGCACCGCCCCGTCGGGAATCCTGTCCGCACTCACCGGACCAGACTAGACGCGCACCGTCCCGCTACCGTGACGGTGTGCCGAACGACCGCCCCGTCCTCAATCCCGATGCCCTCGCCTTCGTGACCGACCGTCACCTCGCGACGCTGAGCACTCTGCGCGCCGACGGGACGCCGCACACCGTGGCGATCGCGTTCACGTACGACCCTGCCACCGGCATCGCCCGCGTCATCACCTCCGGCGACAGCCAGAAGGCCCGCAACGCAGGAAGGGGCGGGTACGCCGCACTGACCCAGGTCGACGGTGCCCGCTGGCTCACCCTGGAGGGGCCGGCGCGAGTACTCGCCGACCCCGAGTCGGTGCGCGACGCCGAGGCGCGCTACGCGGTGCGCTACAAGCCGCCGCGGGAGAACCCGAAGCGCGTGGTGATCGAGATCGACGTGACCCGAGTGCTGGGATCGAGCACGCTCCGCGGTTGACGGGCGGGAGCGGCTAGCGCGCGGGGATGTTCCCGTCCATGTCCTCCAGCGACTTGCCCTTGGTCTCGGGCACGAACCGGTAGACGAACAGCAGCGACAGCAACGCGAACGTCGCGTACAGCCCGTAGGCCAGCGCGAGGTTGCCCTCCATCTTCGGGAAGGTCACGGTGATGGCCCAGTTGGCGGCCCACTGCGCGGCCGCAGCGAGCGAGAGCGCCGCGCCCCGGATGCGGTTCGGGAACATCTCGCCCAGTAACACCCACACCACCGGGCCCCAGCTGACGCCGAAGAAGATCACGAACAGGTTCGCCGCGACGAGGGCGAGCACGCCGACCACGCCGGTGAGCGAGGGCTTCCCGTCGATGATCTCGGCGGTGCTGAAGCAGACCGCCATCGTGGCGAGCGAGACGGCCATGCCGATCGAGCCGATGAGCAGCAGCGGCCGGCGCCCGATCCGATCCACCAGCATGATGGCGACGATGGTGACGATGACGTTGACGATCGAGGTGAAGACGCTGATCAGATTCGACTGCGACTCCTCGAAGCCGACGGCCTGCCACAGCATGTTCGAGTAGTAGAAGATCACGTTGATGCCCACGGCCTGCTGGAAGATCGACAGCAACAGGCCCACCCAGACGATCGGGTAGATACCGCCGCCGGGCCGAACCAGGTCGCGCCACGAGTGCTTCTCCTCGCCCGCGAGGCTCTCCTCGATGCGGGTGACCGTGATGTCCATGTTCTTCTCGCCGAGCAGCATCGTGAGGACCTTGCGGGCCTCGGGGATGCGGTGCCGGGACACCAAGTAGCGCGGCGACTCGGGGATCATGGTGGACGACACGCCGTAGACGATCGCCGGAATCGCCATGACGAGGAACATCCACCGCCATGCCTCCAGCCCGAACCACAGGTCGTTCGATGCGCCGCCCGCGAGGGAGGCCAGCAGCCAGTCGATAAGCAGTGAGAGGAAGATGCCGAGCACGATCGCCATCTGCTGCAGCGACCCCAGCCGCCCGCGGATCCGGGCCGGCGAGACCTCCGCGATGTAGGCGGGGGCGATCACCGACGCCACGCCGACGCCGACGCCGCCGACCACGCGGAACAGGATGAGGATCCAGGTGTGGGTGGCGAAGGCGCAGCCGATGGCGCTGAGGAAGAACAGCACCGCCGCGATCTGCATGACGCGCAGGCGGCCGATCCGGTCCGCGATGCGGCCGGCCGTCATCGCACCCGCGGCGGCGCCCAGCAGCGCGGAGGCGACGGCGAAGCCGAGCGTGTAGCCGTGGATGTCGAAGCGGCCCTCGATGGCCTTCGTGGCGCCGTTGATGACGGCGCTGTCGTAGCCGAAGAGGAGGCCACCCATCGCGGCGACGATCGCGATCTGGACGACGCGGCTGCTGTTGCCGTCGCCCTCCTCGAAGATCGAGGGCCCATCGGCCGTGGTGCCGCCGCCGTGCGTCATGATGCCTCCGCTGTGTCGCTCCTAGAGGATCGTCAAGCTGTGGGGCCTCGTGTTCAGTGGCTCGCAGCCGTCCTCGGTGACGATGACGATATCCTCGATCCGCGCTCCCCATCGGCCACTGAAGTAGATTCCCGGCTCGATCGAGAAGGCCATGCCCGGTTCGACCGGAATGTCGTTGCCCGCAACGATGTAGGGCTCCTCGTGGACCGACAGCCCGATCCCGTGCCCGGTGCGGTGGACGAAGAACTCCCCCAGTCCGGCGTCGGCGAGCAGATCGCGGCCCGCGGCGTCGATGGACTCGGCGCTCACGCCCGGCCGCACGGCGTCGACGGAGGCACGCTGGGCCCGCTCGAGCAGCGCGTACTGCTCCAGGATCTGTGCCGACGGCTCACCCATGGCGTAGGTGCGGGTGCAGTCCGAGTTGTACCCCGAGGCGAGCGGGCCGCCGATGTCGACGACGACCACGTCGCCGGCCTCGACCACGCGGTCCGAGACTTCGTGGTGCGGGTCGGCGCCGTGCGGGCCCGATCCCACGATGATGAACGCGGCCTCGGTGTGGCCCTCCTCGACGATGGCGGCGGCGATGTCGTCGGCCACCTCTCGCTCCGTGCGCCCGACCTTGAGGAAGTCGCCGACGCGGGCGTGGACACGGTCGATCGCGGCGCCCGCGGCCCGCAGCTCGTCGAGCTCGGCGGCGTCCTTGATCATCCGCAGCCGGCGCAGGACTTCGGTCGCCAGGCGCACGCTCAGGCCCCGGTCGAGCAGCGGCACGAGGTGCAGCGCGGGCACGGCATCGGCCACGGCCACCGTCGACGGACCGGACAGGAGGCCCAGGACCAGGGCGTACGGGTCGTCACCGTCGACCCAGTCGTGGACGGCGACCTCGACCCCGGCCGCGGGCAGTCCGGGCACCGAGGAGTCCTTGAGGATCGCCAGCTCGAGGCGCGGTACCACCAAGCCGAAGCCGGCATCCGTGACCACGAGAGCGGTGAGGCGCTCGAAGGATTCGCTGACGATGCCGGTGAGGTACGCGAGATCGGGCCCGGGCGTGATGACGAGCGGAGTGCCGGCCGCGGCCGCGAGCTGCTGGGCCCGGGTGAGACGGGTCGCGTACACCGAGGCGGGAAAGGACTGGGGGTTACTCATGATCCGATTGTGACACGATGATTCCCGTGACGAACGACGCGCGCCCACTGATGCTGCTCGACTCCGCCGGGCTCTGGTTCCGGGCCTTCTACGCGATCCCCGACAAGGTGAAGGCCGACGACGGCCGCTCGGTCAACGCGCTGCGCGGCTTCCTCGACATGACCTCGCAGCTGATCACCACGCATCGGCCGGGACGGCTCGTGGCGTGCCTCGACCTGGACTGGCGGCCCGCTTTCCGGGTGGAGCTGCTGCCCACGTACAAGACCCACCGCGTGGCGGAGGAGGGCGACGGCAGTGCAGAGGAGGTGCCCGACACCCTCTCGCCCCAGGTGGACATGATTCTCGAAGTGCTCGACGCCGTCGGGATTGCGACGGGCGGCGCCGTCGGCCTGGAGGCGGACGACGTGCTCGGCACCCTGGCCGCGCGCGAGCAGAACGACCCGGTCATCGTGGTCTCGGGCGACCGCGACCTGTTGCAGGTGGCCGACGACACCCCGCCCGGCGTGCGGTGCCTGTACATCGGCCGCGGCATCGCCAAGGCCGAGATGTTCGGGCCGGCCGAGGTGGCGGAGAAGTACGGCCTGCCTCTGGACCGGGCCGGCGAGGCCTATGCCGAGCTCGCCCTGCTGCGCGGCGATCCGTCCGACGGGCTGCCCGGCGTGCCCGGCATCGGCGAGAAGACGGCCTCCAAACTGCTGCTGGAGTACGGCTCCCTCGCCGCGATCCGCGAGGCCGCGGCGCGGACCCCGTCGCCGCTGGCCGCCCGGGCGGCGACGTCGATCGCCGCGTCGGCGGACTACCTCGACGCCGCCTGGGACGTGGTCTGGGTGCAGCGCGACGCGGACGTCGCGCTGTCCGGTTCCGACGCGATGCCCCGAGAAGCACGCGATCCGCAGCGCCTGGCCGAACTGGCCGAGGAACTGCGGATCGGAGCGCAGGTGGAGCGCCTGCTCGCCGCCCTCGCGGGCTGACGGGTCGGCCCGCGGGAACCCCCGCGGGCCACCGGTATCAGGAGGGTGCGCCCACCTGGTACTTGCCGTTGTCGTCGAGCACCTTGACCTCGACGGTCTTCTGCTTGCCGCCGATGGTGGCGCTGCAGGTGAAGGTCTCGCCGGTCTTGACCTTGACGCCGTCGGTCTTGCAGTCGACGTCCTTGGTATCGGTCTCGTTGTAGCTGTCGTTGAGGACCTTCGTCACGCCCTCGTTGACCTTGGCGTTGTCGAACTTCTTGCTGAAGAAGGCGCCGGTCAGCCAGCCGACGAGAACGACGATGGCCACGATGGCGATGATCGCCGCGGCGGCGATGCCCACGATGAGGCCGGTCTTCGACTTCTTGGGGCCGACGGGCTGCGGCTGGCCGAACTGCTGTCCGAACTGCTGGCCTGCGAACTGCGCGGGCTGGCCCGGCTGCTGGCCGAACTGGTCCTGTCCGAACTGCGAGGGCTGCTGCTGGTAGCCGCCGAACTGCTGGCCCTGCGGCTGCGGCTGCTGGCCCCATTGTCCCTGGTACTGCGGCGAGATCTGGGTCTGATCACCCGTCGGCGCACCGAAACCCTGCTGGCCGTACTGCGGTGCGATCTGGGTCTGATCCTGCGGCTGCTGCTGCCCCGGCTGCTGCCAGCCCTGCTGCGCCCACTGGTTCGGATCCTGCGGGTTGCTCATGTGTCCACTCCTCCCCTGTCGCCGGCCGACGGCCCGCGACGTACGCCTCTTCGGTCAAGATACCCGATCATCAGCCCGATTCCGCGACGACGCCGCGCCGGACGGATGCGATCGCCGCGGTGGCGACGGCCGCCAACCCCGGGCGGGTGTCGAACGAGGTCTGCTTGATCTGATCGAGCAGATCGATCACCTGTCGGCACCAGCGGACGAAGTCTCCCGCCGGCAGCGGCCGGCCCCGCTCGCCCGCCGCCAGCAGCACCGCGGCGAGCGTGCCGCCCCCGGCCCATTGGTGCATGGGGGCGACGAAGCCGATGTCCGGCTCGCGGCTGGGCTCCAGGCGATGCGCGGCCTCGGCGGAGACGATGTCGGTCCACCGATCCGCGATGTCGCGGATCGCCGAGCGGACCGCGCCGGGCACCTTCTCGCCGGTCAGGAGCATGCCGCCGCGTTCGCCGCGGGACTCGAAGACGAGCGCGCTGACCACCGCGGCCAGGCCGGCCGGGTCGAGACCGTCGAAGACACCGTCCTCGATGCACTCGCACACCAGCAGGTCGGACTCGCTGTACACGCGCGCCAAGCGATGCCCGGCCTCGGTGAGCTCCGACTCTCCGTCGCCGGTCTCGATGTAGCCGCGGTCGCCGAGCAGCGCGACGATCCGCTCGAAGGTGACGGCGAGCGAGGAGGTGGTGGCACGGACCGTCGCCGCCGAGGCCGTGACCTCGCGCTCGAGCCGCGCGTAGCGCTCGGCGAGACGGTCCAGCTCGGAGGCGCGCTGCCCGGTGTGCGCGGGGTGCGCCCGCATCCGGGCGCGCAGGTCTGCGAGCTGCGTGTCCGATGCTGCGGGGCGCGCCGCCTTCGCCTGCTGCCGCGGCGCGGCGATATTGCTGTTGCGCAGGGTGGACGCCAGGTCGCGCTTGCCGCGGCCCGACCGGTAGTCGGCGTTCTTCGGCACCCGGAGCGTGCCGAGAACCGCGACGTCGCCCACGAAGTCGGAGGCACCGACGCGGCCCGACCAGCTGCTCTCGGTCACGACCACCGGCTTGGGGTCGCGCCGGTCGCCGGACGGCTCCACGACGAGGGCGAGGCCCCGGCGGCGGCCGCCGGTCACGGCGATGACGTCGCCGCGGCGCAGCTCCGCGAGCGCGGTGGCCGCGCCGTCGTGCCGGTCCGCGAGGTGCTCACGACGCAGTGACCGCTCCCGAGCTCGGACGGCCTCCCGGAGCCGCACGTACTCGAGATAGTCGGCGCCGCCGGCGGCCTCGGTGATTTGGGCGCTGAGGGTCGCCAACTCCTTCTCTCCGCGCTCGACGCGCTTGGCCAGCCCGACGACGGACCGGTCGGCCTGGAACTGCGCGAAGCTGGCCTCGAGCAGGCGCTCGGCGCCGAGTCGCCCGAGGCGGTCGAGCAGGTTGATCGACATGTTGTAGCCGGGAGAGAACGAGCTGACCAGCGGGAACGTGCGCGCGCCGGCGAGCCCGGCCACCTCCTGCGGGCGCACGCCGGTCTGCCAGAGCACCACGGCGTGGCCCTCGACGTCGATGCCGCGCCGTCCGGCGCGGCCCGTGAGTTGCGTGTACTCGCCGGGCGTGAGCTCGACGTGCGACTCGCCGTTGTACTTGACGAGGCGCTCGAGCACGACGGTGCGCGCGGGCATGTTGATGCCGAGCGCCAGGGTCTCGGTGGCGAAGACGGCCCGCACCAGGCCCTTGACGAAGAGCTCCTCGACCGCGTGCCGGAAGGCGGGCAGCATGCCGGCGTGGTGCGCCGCGAAGCCGCGGAGCAGCGCGGCGCGCCATTCCTCGTACCCGAGCAGCTCGAGATCGGCGGGCGCGAACTCGGCGATGTGCTTGTCGACGACGCGGCCGATCTCGTCGGCCTGCGCCTGGTCCGTGAGGACGACGGGCGACCGGAGGCACTGCGTGAGCGCTTGCTCGCAGCCGGAGCGCGAGAAGACGAAAGTGATCGCCGGCAGCAGGCCCTCGGCGTCGAGCAGCGCGATGACATCGGGTCGCGGGATCGGTCGGCGGGTCGCCTGTGGGCGGCCCCGGCCGCCGGTACGCCGCCCGGTGCGGCTGTTGATGCCGGGCTCGAAGCTGCGGTCCAGCGATTCGCGCTGCTTGACGTAGCGCACCAGGTCGGCGTCGAGGACGAGATTCTTCTGGCCGGATTCCTGGGCGGCGCGCAAGGCCTTCGTGTCGAACAGATCGAAGAGCCGGCGGCCCACGAGCATGTGCTGCCACAGCGGCACCGGTCGGTGTTCGTCGACGATCACCTCGGTGCTGCCACGGACCTCGGCGATCCACGCTCCGAACTCCTCGGCGTTGGAGACCGTCGCCGAGAGGCTGACCAGCCGCACCTCCTGGGGCAGATGCAGGATCACCTCCTCCCAGACCGCACCGCGGAACCGGTCCGCGAGGTAGTGCACCTCGTCCATCACCACGTGGCTCAGGCCGTCGAGGGTGGGCGAGTTCGCGTACAGCATGTTCCGCAGCACCTCGGTGGTCATCACGACCACGGGCGCGGAGGAGTTGATCGCGGTGTCGCCCGTGAGCAGCCCGACATTGTGGGCGCCATATCGTGCGGTCAGCTCGGCGTGCTTCTGGTTCGATAGCGCCTTGATCGGCGTCGTGTAGAAGCACTTGGTACCGCCGGCCAGGGCGAGGTGGACGGCGAACTCGCCGACCACGGTCTTGCCTGCACCCGTCGGAGCGCACACGAGCACGCCGCGGCCCTGCTCGAGCGCACGGCAGCCCTGGACCTGGAACGGGTCGAGGGTGAACTCGAGGGCGGCGGTGAAGCTGTCGAACTCAGAGGACGTCATCGAACCCCGAACGCGGGATCGACGTGCGCGTCAGCTTGTCCGGCTGCCCGACGGGGGCCGGGGCGGTGAGGGCGCTGCCCGACGGGCCCGTGGACGCGCCGATCGGCTGCGGGGCCGACGGTGCCGGCGACGCCGCTTCGTCATCGAGTTCGCCCGTCCAGGCATCCGCGCCGACGCTGCGCTTGGCCTTGCGCCGGTCGTGGAAGCGGGCGAACTGAATCGACAGCTCGAGGAGTACGGCGAGCGCCGCGCCCAGCGCGAGCATGGTGAACGGATCTCCGGACGGAGTGATCACGGCGGAAAAGATGAACATGGACAGGAGCAGGCCGCGGCGCCACTTCACCAGCTTGGCGTAGGGCAGCACGCCGACCATGTTCAACGCAACGATGAACAGCGGCAATTCGAAGCTCACGCCGAAGATCGCCATCACCGTGAGCACGAAGCTGAAGTACTCCGGCCCCTGCAGGGCCGTCACCTGGGTCTCGTTGCCGACGGTGAGAAAGAACCGGAAGGCGCTGGTGATCATGAAGTAGCCCAGCACCGCGCCGCTGACGAAGAGCGTGCCCGCCAGGCTGACGAAGGTCGCGGTGTAGCGCTTCTCGTTGCGGTGCAGCGCGGGAACGATGAATGCCCAGATCTGGTAGAGCCACACCGGGCACGCCAGCAGTACTCCGGTGGCGACCGCCACCTTGAGCCGCAGGTTGAACTGATCGAAAACACCCGTCGCGAGCAGCCGACACTCGCCGTCCCGGGTGATCTCGGCACGCGACGTGGCGGGCAGGTCACAGTACGGTCCTACGAGCAGATGGCCGGTGGACGGCAGCCCGAAAGGCCCGTGGCTGTACCACCAGAAGCCGACGATCGAGGTGAGCACGATCGCGGCGAGGGACCAGAGCAGTCGGGCGCGCAGCTCGTACAGGTGCTCCACGATCGACATCGTGCCGTCGGGATTGACGACGGCACGACGACGACGCGGATCGAACGGGATCTTCAAAGGGGCAGGCGGCTACGCCGACTTGTGATCGGCCTCGGACGGCTGCACCGTCTGAACGTCGATCGGCTGGTCGGTGACCTGTGCCTGCGGCTTCGGGGCGGCGGCCTTGCCGTCACCCTCGGTCTTCATCTCGTCCATCTCGCTCTTGAAAATGCGCATCGAACGACCGAGCCCGCGCGCGGCATCCGGCAGCTTCTTGCCGCCGAACAGGATCAGCAGGACGACGGCGATGACGATCCATGCCCAAGGAGAATGGGTGAGCCCCATGATGCTGCCTCACTAACTTCGCGAATATCTCTTCTGAGACTACCGGACCGCGTCCACCCGAAGTGCCCGCTGGAGTCCCGCCGGACATGTCCACTTCATGAATAGTTCGCGAGCCCGGCCGCCGCCCGGTCGGCGACGGCGTCGGCCAGGGATTGCGGGCCGCGCACCGTCAGCTCGCCACCGAAGCTGAGCACGAACCGCACCATCCAGGCCTCGGTCGCGTACTGCATCGTCGCGGTCACTGCGCCGCCAGGCTCGTCGGTGCGCACCGTGAACGGGTGGTACTCCAGCGCCCAGGCGGCGCCGGGCCCGACCTCGAGCGTGGCGGTGGTCAGCTCGTCAGCGGCGGCACCGTCGAACAGGCCCGACGCGGGCTCGACGTGCTGCGGCACCGACGCGGCCTCGTCGAGGACGACGACCTCGTCGATCCGGTCGAGCCGGAACATCCGCAGGCCCTCGCTGCTGCGGCACCAGGCCTGCAGGTAGCTGTGCCCGGCGAAGGTGTCGAGGGCGATGGGATCCACGTCCCGCTCGGTGGCAGCGTCTCGGGTGGCGGAGTAGTAGCGCAGGTGCAGCGCGCGGCCATCGCGGAGGGCACCGCGGACGGTGCTCGCGATGGCGGCGACGGGGCCCGCGTCCTGCGCGCCGTCGATCGAGGCGACGGTGTCGCGGCCCGCGCCGGCGACGGCCGCCTCCAGCTTGGCGATGGCCCGCAGCACGGCGGCGGGGTCCGCGACGCCGGGCGAGTCTGCGAGCGCCCGCAGGGCGAGCAGTAGCGACGCGGCCTCGGGGCCGGTGAGCTTGAGCGGGCGGTCGAGGTTGGCGCTGAACTCGATGTCGACCCCGTCCTCGTCGTAGTCGATCTCGATGAGGTCGCCGGGGAACATGCCGGGCAGCCCGCACATCGTCAGGCCCGTGATGTCCTTGCGCAGCTGTGCGACGGTGACGCCGAGGTCGGCCGCCGCCCGTTCGAGGTGGGCATCGGGGTGGGTGCGGAAGTACGGGATCACGTTGAGCCAGCGCGCCAAGCGCTGCATCTGCCGGCTCGGCTGCTTCGACTGCGTGCTCATCGCTCCCCCACCAGTGCAGTGAGTCGTTCGACCACGGCGTCGCGCAACTGCTGCGGCTCGAACACCACCGCGTCCGGCCCGAGGCCGCTGACCTCGCGGGCCACGGCGTCCACCGACCGCATCTCCACCGTCAGTTCCGTACCGGGCCGTCCCCGGAAGTCACCGTCGGCCTGGGTCGAGGCGAGCCGGCGCAGCCCGTCCCCCTTGCCCTGCGCGACCCACAGCCGGGCCGTGCCGACCGGATCGCGCTCGGCAACGGTGGCCACGACATGCGCATGGAGGTCGAAGCCCTCCGGCGGCCGGACGGTCGCGGGACTGCCCGTGACGGAGCCGCCCCGAACACGGCTGAGCTTGAAGGTGCGCACCGCGTCACGCGCGACGTCGTGTCCGACGGCGTAGGCGCTGCCGCGGAACGTGACCACGCCCCACGGATGCAGGGTGCGGTCGACGTACGGCTGGGCCGGGTTGGCGCGGTGCTCAAAGGTGACCTGGCGCCGTCGGTCGACGCCCTCGAGCATGGCGAGCAGCGCCCCCTCGGCCCCGCGATCGGGGGCGATGCCGGGGCTCACTCCCGCGCCGGGGCCATCGACGTCCATGCCGCCGGCGCGCAGCTTCTGCACCGCGGATTGAGCCGCGGCGGACAGCTCCGGTGATTGCCACAGGGCCGAGGCGACGGCCACTGCGGTCGCCTCCTCGGTGTCGAGGTCGATGTCGCCGAGGGCGTACTCGTCGAGGGCGATGCGGTAGCCGACGGCGGAGTTGATCCGGGAGACCGGGGCCACTTCGATGGGGACCCCGAGTTCGCGCAGGTCGGCCTTGTCACGCTCGAACATCCGCTCGAAGGCCTCGTCGTCCGAGTCCGGGTCGTACCCGAAGACGTTCGTCCGGATGTAGTCCCGATCGAGCGGTCGTTGGGTGTACAGAAGGCATATCACCAGGTTGGTGAGACGCTCGATCCGTGAAGTGGCCACGTGTCGATCTTACGTTCTATGCGCGCGCTCAGCCCGGATCGACGCGATGCCGCGTCACATCGAGGCGATGAGCCGCTCGACACGCTCGTCCACGTTGCGGAACGGGTCCTTGCACAGCACGGTGCGCTGCGCCTGGTCGTTGAGCTTGAGATGCACCCAGTCGACGGTGAAGTCGCGGCCGGCGGCCTGCGCGGCGGTGATGAAGTCGCCGCGAAGCTTCGCTCGGGTGGTCTCCGGCGGGTTTTTCACGGCGGCGTCGACGGCCTCGTCGGTGGTCACCCGCGCGGCCAGTCCGCGGCGCTGCAGCACGTCGAAGACGCCGCGGCCGCGCTTGATGTCGTGGTACGCGAGGTCGAGCTGCGCGATCTTCGGATCGGACAGGTCCATCGAGTACTTGTCCAGGTAGCGCTGGAAGAGCTTGCGCTTGATCACCCAGTCGATCTCGGTGTCGATGCCGGAGAAGTCCTGCGACTCGACAGCGTCCAGCGTGCGGCCCCACAGGTCGACGACCTTCGCGAGCTGCTCGTCGGGCTCGCGGGTGGCGAGGTACTCGACGGCCTTGCCGTAGTACTCGCGCTGGATGTCGAGCGCGCCCGCCTGCCTGCCGCCCGCGAGCCGTACCTCGTGCCGGCCGGTGGTGTCATGGCTGACCTCGCGGATGGCGCGAATCGGGTTGTCGAGTGAGAAGTCGCGGAACTGGACGCCCGCCTCGATCATCTCGAGCACGAGGTGGGCGGTGCCCACCTTGAGCATCGTGGTGGTCTCGGACATGTTCGAGTCGCCCACGATCACGTGCAGGCGGCGGTACTTCTCCGCGTCGGCGTGCGGCTCGTCGCGAGTGTTGATGATGGGCCGGCTGCGGGTGGTGGCGCTGGAGACGCCCTCCCAGATGTGCTCGGCGCGCTGGCTCAAACAATAGGTCGCGTTCTTCGGCGTGAGCAGGACCTTGCCGGCCCCGCAGATCAGCTGCCGGGTCACCAGGAAGGGCAGCAGCACGTCGGCGATGCGGGAGAACTCCCCGACGCGACCCACGAGGTAGTTCTCGTGGCAGCCGTAGGAGTTGCCCGCCGAATCGGTGTTGTTCTTGAACAGGTAGATGTCGCCGCCGATGCCCTCGTCCTGCAGCCGCTGCTCGGCGTCGAGTAGCAGGTCCTCGAGGACGCGCTCGCCCGCCTTGTCGTGCGTGACCAGCTGGAGCACCGAATCGCACTCCGCGGTCGCGTACTCGGGATGGCTGCCCACGTCGAGGTAGAGGCGCGAGCCGTTCTGCAGGAAGACGTTCGAGCTGCGGCCCCAGGAGACCACGCGCCGGAACAGGTACCGGGCGATCTCGTCCGGGCTCAGTCGACGGTGCCCGTGAAAAGTACACGTGACACCGAACTCGGTCTCGATTCCCATGATTCGGCGCTGCACGTCACGAACATACCCCGCGGGTGCCACGGATCCGCCCTCGCGGTCGTGTTGCCACCGAACGCTACGAACATCTCGTCCGCTCCCCGCAGAGCGATTCGAGACGCGACGAACCGGTCGAGCGCCTTACGAAGCGACCCTGAACCAACATCGGCGCCCACAGCGTGGGCTCAATAGCCGAGGCGCAATATTTCACCTGAATCGTCGGTGTCGGCGCGGCGTCCTCGAAATCTAAAGAGCAATGCCTCTCGAAGTGGCACCCTCTTGTGTTTGAAAGATTCCTCCATGTCAAGAACTGCACGTCGGTCGCCGAGGTCGTATGAGTAGAAGTTCTGGTCGGGATCTACATCCAACCCGTACTGGCGCGTCTCCCAGTACGATGAGTAGAAACTGTCGATATTTGGCCGGTCGGGCAATCTCGACCGAGCGTGCTGGATGATCTCGCCTACGTCCTCAACCTCAGAGTTGAACCCGACGTCGATTCCGAGGCGCCCGGTCCACGATGTTCCGTTCCATTCTGCGAAGCACTGATAACGACTCGCGGTCCTGAACTCGGGACGTCGGAGTGCCGGAATCGAGTACCATCCATACGGTGGATCATCTACCTTGAGCACCCATAGCGGCGATCCGGTTATCACACGTCGTCCAGAACTGGTCAGCCCGATTGAATGCGCCTGGAAGACGCAATCGACCCACCCGGCATTTAGGACAACTTCTCCCCGTTGCACTCCGGAGTTGAAGGACTCAACTACCCTGTCTGGCCAATCCGACCCAATTCTTCGGCTCGCGTCACTAGCATGACAATCTCCCGTATCGATGGTCGTACTTGTTGAGTCGGCCCAATCTACCGTGGATCTTAGCAGCGCTGCGGCGCCACCGATCCCAGACGGATTCCATGTGAACTGGATATCGTTGCCAAGCTCCAACAGTCTTCGCGAGCACTGAGCAACTGGCGAACGGAAGTGCTTGATGCTTGAAGTTAGAAATATCGCCGACCCATCGGCCGTGTAGCCCGTCCACCACATCGCGCTATCAAGCCAGGAATTGTGTTCTCCGAATGAATCGGACAGAATTCCAACTGTGAATCGCGCGCGGACTCGACCATATCCCAATTCAGACACATCGCTCACTTGACTGGATGCTGTCAGGGCGGCAACCTCATCTGCAATCGATAGCTCGTCGCCGGATATCGGGGCCGTCTGCCTCGTAGTTGAGATCTTACGCCCTGCGCCAATCGAAGAACCAGATAGTCCAGCGTTCCCAGAGATTGACCTCTCGCTGGACTCGGTCGAACTGCTTGGGACGTCAAGGTTCAGAACTTCAGCCCGAAGTCTAACTTTGTCTCTCGAGAAGTATAGGCAATTCTGCTCCCGCCTGAACTTCCCGTCGTACGAGTTGTTTACGTCGACTGCAGCACTATTCGACTCGACCTGCACCGCCAAGTCAGCACGATTCCTCCAATGTGGGTCAGGGAGTGTTGGCATTCCTTGCCCTCCTGAAGTATTTGTCTATTTCTGTCATCGAATCACGAATTACTCAAGGAACTGCGCAACCCGCTCGTCCGAGAGCCGCTTGAAGGCCCGGCGCGGGCGGGTGTGGTCCAGGATCGCGATCTCGAGCTCACCTGCCGCGAAGTTCTTCGGCTCCGCCGTCGCGGCCGATCCGTTCGACGGTGCCGGCGCGCTCAGTGCCTTCACCGCCAGCGCCACGGCGCCAGCCAGGTCCAGGTCCTCGGCGTAGCCCTCGGTGAGCACCGGCGTGATCGACTCGGTCTGCCCGCCCATCACCACGAACTGCTTCTCGTCGCCGACGGAACCGTCATAGCCCACGCGGTAGAGCCGCGAGCCGGTGTTCTCGGGCGTCCCGACCTCGGCGACGCACAGCTCCACCTCATAGGGCTTCGCCTGCTCGGTGAAGACGGTGCCCAGCGTCGAGGCGTAGGCGTTGGTCAGCGACCAGCCGGTCACATCGCGCCGCGAGTACTGGTAGCCGCGGGTGTCGGCGAACTGGATGCCCGCGCGGCGCAGCGACTCGAACTCGTTGTACTTGCCCACGGCGGCGAAGCCGATGCGGTCGTAGATCTCGCTGATCTTGTTCAGCGAGCTCGGGTTATCGGCGACGAAGACCACCCCGTCGGCGTACTTGAGCACCACGACGCTGCGACCGCGGGCGATGCCCTTGCGCGCCAGCTCCGAGCGATCGCGCATGATCTGCTCGGCGGACGCGTAGTACGGGAACGTCACTGCTCGCCTCCCCTCGCCGCGATCACTCGGACGGTCGCGGCGGCCACGTCCTCCTCAGACACCTCGACGGCGCCGTCCGCGGTGATGGCTATCGCCGTCGGATAGAGCTTGCGGAGCACGTCGGGACCACCGGTCGCGGTGTCGTCGTCGGCCGCGTCGAACAGGGCCTCCGCGGCCACGTCCAGCGCACCGTCGGCGTCGAGACCGGGGCGGAAGCGCTTCTTGATCGACGACTTCGCCCACGCAGAGCCCGAGCCGATCGAGTGGTAGCCCACCTCGTCGTGCCAGTCGCCGGTGACGTCGTAGGAGACGATCCGGCCGCGGGCCTGCGCCTCGTCGAAGCCGACCAGGAGCGGTACGGCGGCGAGGCCCTGCAGCGCGGCGCCGAAATTGCTGCGCACCATGCCGGCCAGGCGATTCGCCTTGCCCTCGAAGGTCAGGGGCACGCCCTCGATCTTCTCGTAGTGCTCCAACTCCACCGTGAACAGCTTCACGATTTGCTTGGCGATCCCCGCGGTTCCGGCGATGCCGACCGCGGTCAACTCGTCGGTGACGAAGGTCTTGACGATGTCGCGCTGCGCGATGAGATTGCCCATGGTGGCGCGGCGATCACCCGCGAGCAGCACTCCGCCGTCGAAGGCCACGGCGACGATCGTGGTGCCGTGCGGGACGTCGGGCGCACCGTCGGACCCGGTACCCCGGCCGGGCAGCGCCTCGGGGGCCACCGCGGCGAGGTGCTCGACGAACGACGATCCGCCGCGCAGCGGCGTCACTGGCCGCCCTTCTGCACGTACGCACGCACGAAGTCCTCGGCGTTCTCCTCGAGCACGTCGTCGATCTCGTCCAGCAGATCGTCCGTCTCGTCGGTCAGCTTCTCGATGCGCTCCTGGCCGGCACCCGACGGTGCACCCGTGGCATCCTCGTCATCTCCGCCGCCGCCACGCTTGACCTGCTCCTGCGCCATCTCGCTGCCTCCTTAGCGACCGAATCCGGGCCGCATGACCCGATGTGCCAACACTACCGGCCTGGACTGCTCTCGTGGATCCGTACACGCCGCCCGGCACGTCCGAACCGGTGCTCGCGAGGATCGGCGACATCCATTGCACCCGAACCGAGGTGATCGCCCGACCGGGACCTTCCCAATCACCGGCGCACAATGGACTGTGACGAATCACGGCGTGACGACGCGAGAGATCCCCACGTGGGCGATGGTGCTCGCCGTCGTAGGCCGCCTTCGTGGTGTGTCTCGTCTCGCTGTTCTTCCTGGTCGCCAGGGAGGACCGCGCGCAGGGATTCGTGCAGGTCACCGTCTTCGGTCCTGAGGGGCGTTCGTCCACCACGAGCGTGCCCGTGCACTCCTGTGCGGCCCTACACGTCGTCTTCAACCGCGTCGGATACGCCCGAAACCTCGCCATCGGCATGTAGCCCGACGGTCCGCCGTCACGGGCAACACTTCTCGAAGCGTTCTGCGACTCGCCGGGCCGAAACCGTCGCAGAACGCTTCGGAAAGTGTTCGTCAGCGGATGCGGGTGCCGTCGATCAGGCGGGGCGGAGGCGGACCACCGGGATCGGGCGCGTCGTCTTGCGCTGGTAGGCGGTGTAGCGGCCGCCGTTGTTGGCATCGGCGAGGTCCCAGAGCCGCTGGTAGTCGGTGTCGCCGGGCTTCAGCGCCTCGACGGTGGCCGGGAAGCGGTCGGTCGCGACCTGCACGTCGACGGTGCCGGCCTTGACCATGTTGTGGAACCAGGCCGGATTACGGGGAGCGCCGCCCATGGAGGCGACTACGACGTAGTCGTCACCGTCGCGCACGTAGGTGAGGACCGTGGTGCGGGGCTCGCTCGACTTCGCCCCGACGGTGCGCACGATGAGGCTGGGCACACCGAAGAGCATCTTGTGCCCGATGCGGCCGCCGGAGCGCACGTAGAGCTCGCCGTGCGCCTTGAGCACCTCCGGGAAGGCCTTGGCGTAGAGCTTCCCCACTTCGCGACCGATGTCCATGGCCCTAGCCTCGCAGAGAATCGACGAGCTCGCGCGCGGAGGCGGCGTCGTCGAGCAACCGGCCGACGTGCTCCTTGGTGCCGCGCAGCGGCTCCAGGGTGGGTATCCGGACCAGCGACTCGGCGCCGACGTCGAAGATGACGGAATCCCAGCTGGCGGCGGCGATCTCGGTACCGAAGCGGCGCATGCACTCGCCGCGGAAGTAGGCGCGGGTGGACTCGGGCGGCGCGGTGACGGCGTCCATCACCTGCTGCTCGGTGACCAGACGCTTCATCGACCCGCGGGCGACGAGCCGGTTGTACAGGCCCTTGTCGAGTCGCACGTCGGAGTACTGCAGGTCCACGAGCTGCAGCTTCGACGCCGCCCAGCCCAGGCCCTCGCGCTGCCGGATGCCCTCGAGCAGGCGTAGCTTGGCCGGCCAGTCGAGCTCGTCCGCGAGCCGCAGCGGATCGTCGGCCAGGGTGTCGAGGACGCGCACCCAGGTGGCATGGACGTCCAACGCGCGGGCGTCATCGGACCCGTCCAGGAAGGCGCCGACGCGGTCGGCGTAGGCGCGCTGAAGATCGAGCGCCGTCATCGTCCGGCCGTCCGCAAGCTCGAGCACTCCCGTCAACGAAAGGTCGCGCGAGACCTGGTGCACCGCGGTCACCGGGGTCGCGAGCTGCAGGTCCGACAGGTCGACGCCCGCCTCGATCAGGTCCAGGACCAGCGCCGACGTGCCCACCTTGAGGTACGTGGAGGTCTCGGCGAGGTTGGCATCGCCGATGATCACGTGCAACCGGCGGTACTTGTCCGGATCGGCGTGCGGCTCGTCGCGGGTGTTGATGATGCCGCGCTTGAGGGTGGTCTCGAGACCCACCTCGACCTCGATGTAGTCGGCTCGCTGCGAGAGCTGGAAGCCCGGCTCGTCGCCGTTGGCGCCGATGCCGACGCGGCCGCTGCCGGTGAAGACCTGCCGGGTCACGAAGAAGGGCGTCAGGCCGGTGACGATCGACGCGAAGGGGGTCTCGCGCCGGCACAGATAGTTCTCGTGCGTGCCGTACGAGGCGCCCTTGCCGTCGATGTTGTTCTTGTACAACTGCAGCGCCGGGGCGCCGGGCACCGTCGAGGCGTAGCGAGCCGCTGCATCCATCACCCGCTCCCCCGCCTTGTCCCAGATCACCGCGTCGAGCGGGTCGGTGACCTCGGGCGCGGAGTACTCGGGGTGCGCGTGGTCGACGTAGAGCCGCGCGCCGTTGGTGAGGATCATATTGGCCGCGCCGATCTCGTCGGCGTCGATGATCGGCGCCGGGCCGCCGCGGCCGAGATCGAAGCCGCGGGCGTCGCGTAGCGGCGATTCCAGGTCGTAGTCCCACCGGGTGCGCTTGGCGCGCGGCACCGCCGCGGCCGCCGCGTAGGCGAGCACCGCCTGGGTGGACGTGAGGATCGGATTGGCGGTGGGATCCTTCGGCGCGGAGATCCCGTACTCGACCTCGGTCCCGATGATGCGCTGCATGGTGTCCAGCCTATCGGGGCTGATCCCGCCCGCTCGCCCCGCTCCCGGCGGCGGCGACCATCACCCGTCCATCAGGCCGACTGCCGCCCGATCCGCCAGCGCGTCGCGGCCCACAGCGCGACCGCCATCAGTGCGAGCACGCCGATCGAGATGCCCCAGTGCATGGGCGTCGAGTCCCACAGGGGATCGATCGCTTGCATGGTCGGCCGCCCGGAGACCGCGTCGATCTGCTTCTGCAGCTCGACGGTGGACGCGCTCGCCGCGAAGCCCCAGCGCGACGGGAACAGCCACGAGATCTGCTCCAGGCCCACGCGATCGTGCAGCGTGAACAGTCCGCCGCTCATCACCAGCTGCACCATGACGACAACCACGAGCATGGGCATCACCTGCTCGCTGGACCTGGCCAGCGCGGAGATCAGCAGGCCCACCAGCGTGGACACGCACGCGAGAACCGCGATGTCGATGACCAGCTCGACGGGCGCGCTGGCCAGCACCGATCCCTGCGCCGTCGACTGCTTCACACCGACGATGACGATCGCCATCATCATGGCCGCCTGGATGGCGGCCGCGATGAAGTACACCAGCGTCTTCGCCGACAGATACGCGCCCGACCCGAGTCCGACGGCACGTTCGCGCTGGAAGATCGCGCGCTCGCCGACGAGATCACGCGAGGTCAGGGCGGCGCCCATGAAACAGGCGCCCACGACCAGCAGGACGAGGATCATCTTCGCGCCGCTGTAGCCGTCCGGGAGCGAGTACGGCGAGGCCAGGCCGTCGTCCGCGGGCACGAGCAAGGTGATCCCGCCGAGTACGAGCGGCAACAGCAGCAGGAAGACGAGGTAGGCACGGTCGGCGAGGATCAGCCGGACCTGGCGTCGCGCGATCACCGAAAGCTGCTTGCGCACCGAGGTCTTCCGCGCCTTCGTAGGGGACGGCGGCGCGCCCGTGGGCGCGGGCGGCGGCGGGGCGGGGTGCGCCGACCGGTACCGCTGCCATGCCACGTCGGGCTGCTTGGCGGCGAAATCGAAGATCTCGGCCCAGTCGCTCGTGCCCATCGCGGCCTTCACGCCCTTCGGCGAGCCGCAGTACGCGGTCTTGCCGCCGGGCGCGAGCAGCAGGACCTGGTCGCACATGTCGATGTGAGTCAGCGAGTGGGTCACGACGATCACGACGCGCCCTGCGTCGGCCAGGCGGCGCAGGGTCTGCATGACCTGGCGGTCCAGCGCCGGGTCGAGACCCGACGTGGGCTCATCGAGGATGAGCAGCGACGGACCGGTGAGGAGCTCCATGGCGACGGACGCGCGCTTGCGCTGGCCGCCGGAGAGCTTGTCCACGCGGGTCTGCTTGTGCTCGGTGAGCTGCAGCTCCGCGAGCACGCCGTCGATCACCTGGTCGCGGTCGGCCTTCGACATGTCAGGAGGCAGGCGCAACTCCGCGGCGAACCGGAGCGCCTGCTGCAGCGTGAGCTGGCGGTGCAGTACGTCGTCCTGCGGGACCATGCCGATGCGGGAGCGGAGCGCGTCGAAGTCGCGGTGCACGTCGCGGCCCTCGAACTCGACCCGGCCCGCCGTCGGCGTGACGGCGCCCGAGACCACCCGGGACACCGTCGACTTGCCGGCGCCCGACGGGCCGATCACGGCCGTCAGCGTGCCCGGGGCGGCGCGGAAGTCGACCCCGTGCAGCAGCGTCTTGTTGCCGTCGACGGTGAGCGTGATGCCCTGTACCGCCAGGCCGGCGCCCGCGAACTGCTGGGCCTTCGGGCGCTCGAGCCGGCCCTGCTCGACGATGAGGTCTGAGTTGCCGACGGTGACCAGGTCGCCGTCGCGCAAGGACGTCGGGCCTCCGATGCGCCGGCCGTTGACCTGCGTACCGTTTGCCGAGCCCAGGTCCTCGATGACCAGGCCCTGCGGGCCCGTGAGCAGGCGGGCGTGGCGGCGCGAGACCAGCATGTCACCGATCGCGATGTCGTTGTCGGGCGTGCGGCCGATCGTCAGCTGGCCGGTGCCGACGGGCCGCGAGGGCATCTTCGCCACCTGGTACAGACCGGTGTTACCGGCCATGGCGCGCAGGTGCGGCGCGACGTCGCCCGTCGGGCGGGACGGGACCGGGGCCTGCTGCGCGGGGATCGGGGCCGACGGTGCCTGCTGGCGCGGGGGCAGCTGCATCGGGCGAGACGGGGGCGCCGGGGTGGGCGGCGGCCCCGATACCGGTCCCGCGTTCGACGGGATGCCGCCGGTCGCGGGCGGCGGGGGCGTCCGGGGCACCGGATTCGACGGTGCGCGGCGCGCCGCCGGGAGCTGCTGGACCGGTTGCTGCGCGGCAGCGGGCGGCGGAGTCCGGGGCGGCGGCGGGGGCGGCGTGTTCGACCTGGTTGCCGCCGAGAAGGTGACGGGAGCGCCTGTCCGCGGGTCACCGAACATCAGCTGCTGGGTGCCGCTCAGCGCGATCGTCGGGCGCCGGACCCCGCCCACGAACACGCCGTTCGTGCTGCGGTCCGTGAGGATCCACCCCGTCGGTCCCGCGGACGCCACGGCGTGCGTCCGCGAGACCAACGGGTGGTTGATCGTCACGTCCGATTCGAGGGTGCGCCCGAAGGTCACCGTCTTACCGGGGGCGAAGGTCAGCGTCTGCCCGTCCACTGTGACGGTGAGAACCGCAGTATCCGTACTCATCACGGAGCATTCTATTCAGACGCCGCTTGCCCTGGGCTTATGCCGCGCTTGTTGTGCGACTGCAGCGCCCTACAGGTACTGGCCGGTGTTGTTCTCCGTGTCGATAGCCCGGGAGGCGCTCGAGTTCTTGCCGGTCACCAGCGTGCGGATGTACACGATCCGCTCGCCCTTCTTGCCCGAGATCCGCGCCCAGTCGTCGGGGTTGGTCGTGTTGGGCAGGTCCTCGTTCTCGGCGAACTCGTCGACGATGGACTCCAACAGATGCGTGATCCGCAAGCCGGGCTGTCCCGTCTCGAGGAAGCTCTTGATAGCGTGCTTCTTCGCCCGGTCCACGACGTTCTGGATCATCGCGCCGGAGTTGAAGTCCTTGAAGTACATGACCTCCTTGTCGCCGTTGGCGTAGGTCACCTCCAGGAACCGGTTGTCGTCGGTCTCCGCGTACATCCGCTCGACGACGCGCTCGATCATCGCCTTCACGCAGGCCTCGCGGTCACCGTCGAACTCGGCCAGATCGTCCTCGTGGATCGGGAGCTCGGGCGTGAGGTACTTCGAGAAGATGTCGATCGCGCCCTCGGCGTCGGGCCTCTCGATCTTGATCTTCACGTCGAGTCGACCGGGGCGGAGGATCGCCGGATCGATCATGTCCTCGCGGTTGGAGGCGCCGATCACGATGACGTTCTCAAGCCCTTCGACACCGTCGATCTCCGAGAGCAGCTGCGGCACGACGGTGGTCTCGACGTCCGAGCTGACGCCCGAGCCACGGGTGCGGAAGATCGAGTCCATCTCGTCGAAGAAGACGATGACGGGCGTGCCCTCGGACGCCTTCTCGCGGGCCCGCTGGAAGATCAGGCGGATGTGCCGCTCGGTCTCGCCGACGAACTTGTTCAGCAGCTCGGGGCCCTTGATGTTGAGGAAGTAGGACTTGACCTCGCGCGAGTCGTCGCCGCGAACCTCGGCGATCTTCTTCGCGAGCGAGTTCGCCACGGCCTTCGCGATGAGCGTCTTGCCGTTGCCGGGCGGGCCGTAGAGCAGCACGCCCTTGGGCGGACGCAGCGAGTAGTCCTTGAACAGGTCCTTGTGCAGGAAGGGCAGCTCGACGGCGTCGCGGATCAGCTCGATCTGCCGGCCCAGGCCGCCGATGTCCGAGTAGTCGACGTCCGGCACCTCCTCCAGGACCAGATCCTCGACCTCGGCCTTGGGGATGCGCTCGAAGGCGTAGCCGGCCTTGGTGTCGACCAGCAGCGAGTCTCCGATGCGCAGCTTGCGGTTCGGCAGCCCGAACTCGTCGAGACCGGGATCCTCGGAGGCCTGCAGGGCCAGCGGCGCGGCCAGGCGCACCACGCGCTCCTCGTCGGCATGCCCGACGACCAGGGCGCGGGTCCCGTCATCCAGGATCTCGCGGAGCGTGGAGATCTCGCCCACCGTCTCGTACTCCCCCGCCTCGACCACGGTCAGCGCCTCGTTGAGGCGCACCGTCTGGCCCGTGCGGAAGCTGACGACGTCCAGGTTCGGGGAGCACGTGAGCCGCATCTTGCGCCCGGACGTGAAGACGTCCACCGTGTCGTCCTCGTAGGTGCCCAGGAGCACGCCGTAGCCCGACGGGGGCTGCCCCAGCCGCTCGACCTCCTCGCGGAGCGTGAGCAGCTGATTGCGGGCATCGCGCAGCGTCTCGAGCAGCTTCGCGTTGCGGGTGGTGAGCGCGTCGACGCGCTCGCGCAGCACGGCCGCGGACGTGGCCTGCGGGGCGGACGAGTCCGCCGACGCGGCCGAGGGACGGGTCGGATCCGGTTCCGTCACGAGTGAACTCCCTTTCCGTGGGGACTTCTCACGCTACCCCTTGTTGGACCGCCGCTGCGGACGCGGCGCAACCGTGCCGCCGGCCAGGCGCCGGCACGTGATGAGGAACGCGGTGTGGCCCTGCATCCGGTGCGAGGGCCGCACCGCGAGGCCGACGACGTGCCACTCGCGCACCAGCGCCTCCCAGGACCGCGGCTCCGTCCAGATGGCCTGCTCGCGCATCGCCTCGACCACCTTCGACAACTGCGTGGTGGTAGCGACGTAGACGGTGAGCACGCCGCCCGGCACCAGAGCCTTGCCGACAGCGTCGAGGACGTCCCACGGGGCGAGCATGTCGAGGACCACGCGGTCGACCTGGGGGCCGTCGTACGCGGCGAGGTCACCGAGCTGCAGGTTCCAGTTCTCGGGGCGCCCGCCGAAGAACTCCTCGACGTTCTTCGCCGCGTACTCGGCGTGGTCCTCGCGGACCTCCCAGCTGGTCACCGAGCCCTCGGGGCCGACGGCGCGCAGGAGCGAGCAGGTCAGGGCGCCGGAACCGGCTCCGGCCTCGAGCACCCGCGCGCCGGGGAAGATGTCGCCCTCGGCCACGATCTGCGCGGCGTCCTTGGGGTAGATCACCTGCGCGCCGCGAGGCATCGACAGCACGTAATCCGTGAGCAGAGGCCGCAGCGCGAGGTACGGGGTGCCGTTGACGGCCTTGACCACGCTGCCCTCGGGGGCGCCGATGAGCTCGTCGTGCCGGATGCCGCCCTTGTGCGTGTGGAACTCCTTGCCCGCCTCCAGATGGACGGTGAACTTCCGGCCCTTCGCGTCCGTCAGCTGTACTCGGTCGCCCACCACGAAGGGTCCACTGTTCGCCATGGTGCGATATCTTCCCAGCCACCCCGGTCGCGGAGCGAATCCGACCTATCGGTAGGACTGGTGCATGGCCGATAGCGCGTTCTTCCACTCCGCCGGGACCGTCGACGCCGACGGGTTCGAGTACGAGGTCTTCGACCCGACGCCGTCCACCGCCAGCGTGTGGGCGGACACCATGCAGCACGGCGCGCCGCCCGCGGCGATCATGGTGCGCGCCATGGAGAAGCTGGTCGGCGACGGCGGGCGGGTCTCCCGCGTGACGATCGACCTCCTCGGCGTCGTGCCGATCACACGCACCCGCGTGCGGGCCTGGGTCGCGCGGCCCGGCCGCACGATCTCGCTCATCGCGGCGGAGATGGACTGCGTCGACGGTGCCGGGGAGTACCGCACCGTCGCCAGGGCGCAGGCCTGGGCGCTCGCCGCGTCGGACACCACCGCCATCGCGCGGGACCTCTCCCCCGCCCTTCCGCCGGCGGGCGCCTCGCAAGGACTCATGCCCGACTTCTTCCGGCACCTGAAGGACCAGGGCTTCTTGGCCGCGTGCGACTGGAGGTTCGTCGACGGCCCGGACGGGCCGGACGGCGTCAAGCAGTGCTGGATCCGGGCGAAGATGCCGCTCGTCGCCGGTGAGGAGCCCTCGCCACTGGTGCAGGTCTTCTCGGTGGTCGACGCCGCGAACGGCATCTCCGCCTACCTCGACCCCACCGCCGTGACCTGGATGAACATGGACATGACAGTGCATTTCCACCGGTCGCCGCAGCCCGTCGACGGCTGGGTCGGCCTGCTCGGCGACCAGCTGGTCGGGGGCGAGGGCATCGGCACGACCGTTTCGCGCCTCTACGACGGTGCTGGGGCCTTCGCCGTCGGCGCGCAGACGCTCCTCGTCGCCGCCCGCTGAGGGCAGCGCAGAGACGCGGCGGCCGCTGTCAGAACCGGCAGCTGCGGATGTCCGTCATGAGGATCGCCTTGGCGCCTAGCTCGGCGAGGTCGTCCATCACGTCGTTGGCCTCCTTGCGAAGCACCATGGCGCGCACCGCGACCCAGTTGTCGTCGGCCATGGGGGCCACCGTCGGCGACTCCAGGCCGGGGGTGACGGCGATGGCACCGTCGAGCAGGGTGCGCGGGCAGTCGTAATCGAGCATCACGTACTGGCGGCCGAAGACGACGCCCTTGAGCCGCGCGGTGAGCTGGTCGCGGGCGCGGTCCGAGTCGAGGCCGACGCGTTCGATCAGCACACCCTCGGAATCGCAGAGGGAGTCACCGAAGGCGACCAGGTTGTTCTGCCGCAGGGAACGGCCGGACTCCACGACGTCGGCGATGAGGTCGGCCACGCCGAGCTGGATGGAGATCTCGACGGCACCGTCGAGGCGGATCACCTCGGCGTCGAGGCCCCGGTTCGCGAGGTCCCGGCGCACCAGGTTGGGGTATGACGTGGCGACCCGCTTGCCGCCCAGATCGGCGACGGTCCACTCCTGGCCGGCCGGGCCGGCGTAGCGGAAGGTGGAGCGGCCGAAGCCCAGCGCGAGGCGCTCGGTGAACTCGGCGCCCGAGTCCAGCGCGAGATCGCGGCCGGTGATGCCCATGTCCAGCTCACCCGAGCCGACGTACAGGGCGATGTCCTTGGGGCGGAGGAAGAAAAACTCCACCTCGTTGGCGTTGTCGAGGACCGTGAGGTCCTTCGCGTCGGAGCGGCGGCGGTAGCCCGCCTCGCTGAGGATGGCAGCGGCGGCCTCGGAGAGCGCGCCCTTGTTCGGTACGGCGACCCGCAACATGTGAGTGGTTCCTTCGGGGAAAGTCAGAGGTAGGAGTAGACGTCGTCGAGCGTCAGGCCGCGCTTGACGAGCAGCACCTGCAGCCAGTACAGCAGCTGCGAGGCCTCCTCGGCGAGGTCCTCGTCGCTCTGATGCTCGGCGGCGATCCACACCTCGCCCGCCTCCTCGAGCACCTTCTTGCCCAGGAAATGGATACCGCGGTCCAGCGCCTCGACGGTCCCGCTCCCGGCGGGCCGCTCCTCGGCCTTGGCGGCCAACTCCGCGAACAGCGTCTCCATGGTCTTCACGGAGGTCATTGTCCCACGCGAACTAGAGTGGTCCGTGTGGAGGGCAGTGTGACCGAGGCGACGGCACCGTCGGCCCCGGATGCGGACGGGCCCGGCACCCCGCCCGCGAAGGGCGCAACCCAGTACCGGTACACCCGCGCCCTGATCCGGGCGCGGCTGCGGTTCGTGCGCGCTGCGCGGGACCCCGACCGTTTCCTGCGCGAGAACTACGACGAGTTCGCGGCCCGGCATCCTCTGTTCGCGTGGGCGTGGAGCCTGTTGCACCTCGACTTCGCGGGGCTGTTCGTCGGCGGCCTGTTCCTGATGAGCAGCCTGACGGTGTCGCTGCTCCCCCGGTCGTGGTTCTTCCAGGGCATCGTCTCGGGGATCAACGCGGTGATCGGCTACGCGATCGGCGTGTTCCTCAAGTGGGTGATCGTCGATCTGCTGGTGCGGGCGCACCCGATCCGTGACAATCCGCGGCGGGCCCGCTTCGTGCCGGTATGGCGGGCGCTCATCGTGCTCGGCGTCCTCCTCGGCGGGCTCGCCATGATGGTGGCCGCGAAGCGCTGGCAGGACGACGTCCGGGCGCTCATGGGCATGCCGCCTGGCTCGAACGTCTGGTACGTGCTGACACCCATCGTCGCCTTCCTGGTGTCCACGGTGCTGATCTCCATGTTCCGGGTGCTCCGCGACCTCGGCTTGTTCCTGGCTCGCCGGGCCAATCGGTACCTGCGCGTGCCGCAGCCGGCAGCGAAGGTGCTCGGCTTCGCGCTAGTCGTTGTCCTCGTGGTCTTCACGGTCAACGACGTGGGCTTCCGTGCCTTCACCGCGACCGCGAACACCCTCGCCTCGTCGACCAACGACCAGCAACTGGCCGAGTTCCCGCAGCCGCCGGAGGCGTGGCGGTCAGGGTCCGAGGGCTCCGCCGCGCAGTGGTCGGGGCTGGGGAACGAGGGCCGCAAGTTCGTCTCCGGCGGGCTCCGGGCCGCGGAGATCGCCCGGTTCACCACGCGCCCCGTCACCGAGCCCGTGCGGGTCTACGTGGGGCTGGAGAACGCCGGCACGCCCGAGGACCGGATCGCGCTGGTGCACCGCGAGCTCGCCCGCACTGGCGCACTCGATCGCCGCCACGTCGTGGTGGTGCCGACCACCGGATCCGGGTGGGTGAACCCGACCGCCGCCCGCGCCGTCGAGCTCATGTACGACGGGGACGTCGCCCTGGTCGCGATGCAGTACTCGTACCTGCCCAGCTGGATCTCGTTCCTCACCGACGGTGAGGCCTCGCTGCGGTCCGGGAAGCGGCTCATCGACGCAGTCGTCGCCGACGTGCGCGCCCGGCCCGCCCCGGCGCGTCCGAAACTGCTCGTCATGGGCGAGAGCCTGGGCTCCCGGGCCGGCGAGGGCGCCTTCGCCGGGCTGTCTGATATTCGCGACAAGGTCGACGGTGTCGTCTGGCTCGGTCCTCCGCGCGCGAATCCGATCCACTCGGCGATCACGGACCGCCGCGACCTCGGTACGCCCGAGGTACTGCCCACGTACACCGACGGGCTGATCGTCCGCTTCACCGACGGTCAGCGGCCGCTGACCGGCGACGGCGGCAGCGGCGGGGTTGAGTGGCTCGCGCCGCACATCGTCTACGTCCAGCACCCGTCGGACCCGGTGGTGTGGTGGTCGCCGGAATTGATCCTGCGCCAACCGGACTGGCTCCGCGAGCCGCCCGGCCGCGACCGCAGCCCCGCGATGGCTTGGTATCCGTTCGTCACGTTCTGGCAGGTCTCCGCGGACCTGGCCAACGCCGCCGGGGTGCCCGACGGGCACGGACACAACTACGGGACCGCGATGGTCGACGCTTTCGCCGCCGTGCTTCCGCCCGCCGGCTGGACGTCCGCGGACACGGAGCGGGTGCGGATGGCCGTCATGGCCAGTGCCGCCATCGACGGCGCGGAGAAGTAGTCGCGCCGACGCTTCCCGCCCGCCGGCGCAGCGGATCGCCGCGGGAACCGTGATGCCCAACACCTTCGGGGCCTCTGAGCGAGCGCGCGGCCGCCGTCGCCGCTAGCTTCCTGGAAATGAACCCACGTTGGTCAGCGGTGTGCGCCCTCCTCCTGCTTCCGGCCGCGGGATGCGCGGCACAGAACGACGACACGGAATCGAGTGCGGTGAGCTTCTCCGCCGTTGCGGGTACCGCTTCCGCCTCCGTGTCCGCGCCCGCCGGCACCGTCGAACTGGCGGCCTCGGGCACGGTCTGCGGCTCCGTCGCGACCGGGCAGGACGACGCGCAGGTCGTGATCCGCACCGGATCGGCGAACTGCGTCCGAGTCCTGCGGGCGGCGCGCGCCTACGCCGCCGCCGCGGCCCACGCGGACGGTCAGCCCGTCACCGTCGAGACGGGCGGGTGGCGTTGCTCCCCGACGGCGGAGACGCCGGCCGTCTGTCGCGCCGGCGACGCTTCGTTCAGCGTCGGCTGAGCGGCGCGAAGTCGGCGAGACCGGCGCCCGACAGCGTGCCGAGGTGGCGGGCACCGTCAAGCACCGGCTCGGGCCCCACCGTCAGGACGGTGCACCCCGCAGCGAGGGCGGACCGCGAACCGGTCGGCGAGTCCTCGACGGCGACGCAGTCCGCCGGACGGAAGCCTGCGAGCTCTGCGCCGCGCAGGTAGGGATCCGGGGCCGGCTTGGGGCTGGGCACCTCGTCGCCGCACACCGTGGCGACGAACCGGTCGCGGCCGAGGGTACCGAGCGCGTGCTCGGTCACCTCGCGGATCGTGTTCGTGACCAGCACCAGCGGGACGTCCGCGGCGGCCAGCAGATCAAGCGTCTCCCGGGCTCCGGGCTGCCACGGGATGCCGCCGTCGAACAGCTCGACCACCCGGTTCGACACCCACCGCTCCGCGCCGGCGTAGTCCCGATCGGCCTCCGGGACCTGCGCGAAGTCGAAGAGCTTGCGCAGCGCGTCAGCGGTGGCGTTGCCCAGCGTCGACTCCCGCGCCTCCGGCGTGATCTCCATCCCCAGGTCCCGTGTGAACTCGGCGACGGCGATGTCCCAGAGCTTCTCGGAGTCGAGGAGGGTGCCGTCCATATCGAACAGGACCGCGGCGGGCAGCGACGGAGTGGTCATGCCGCCCACCCTAGGTCGGTGCGCGCACGGGGTGTTAATTCATTCGTCACCCGAACGATGACTGTCTGTGTTCGAATTCCTGACATGCGCAATCGCAGGCTGCACACCGCCCTGGCCCTGACCGCGACCGCCGCGCTCCTCGCGAGCTGTGGAAGCTCCGGGAACGATGCGGCACCGTCGTCCTCGGGCGCAGCGTCGTCGACCGCGAAGGCGAGCTTCACCGTGCCCGGCGTCGACGATCTGCCGGCAGCGAGCCCGGACCAGGTGCACCTCCTGGCGTTCAACGACTTCCACGGCAACCTCCAGCCGCCCACGGGCTCCACCGGGAAGATCGGCGGCAAGGAGGCCGGCGGCGCCGCGTACTTCGCCACCGCCCTGCAGCGGCTCAAGGAGCAGTACCCGAACACCCTCACCGTCGCGGCGGGCGACCTGGTGAGCGCCAGCCCGCTGGTCTCCGCGCTGTTCCGCGACGAGCCGACGATCAAGTTCCTCAACTCCGTGGGGCTGCAGGCGAGCTCGGTGGGCAACCACGAGTTCGACCACGGCACCATCGAACTGGAGCGGCTGCAGAAGGGCGGCTGCGCGCCCCAGGCCTGCGAGCCCGGCGAGCCCTTCACCGGCGCGGCGTACCAGTACCTCGCCGCGAACGTCACCAACGAGCAGGGACAGCTGCCACCCGGCACCGTCCCGTGGAAGATGTTCGAGGTCGGTGGGAAGAAGATCGCCGTGATCGGCACCGTCACCCCGGAGACCGCGACCATCGTCGCCCCGGAGGGCGTGCGCGGCTACAGCTTCGGCGACGAGGCCGACGCGATCAACAGGTACGTGCCCGAAATCAAGTCTGCTGGCGCGCAGGCCATCGTCGCGACCATGCACGACGGCGGCGCGCAGAAGGGCTCGGGCGAGGCCGATCCGAACGCCTGCAAGGACGTCTCCGCGCCTGTGCCCGACCTGGCTAAGCGGATCGACCCGGCGGTGACCTCCCTGGTCACGGCACACTCGCACCAGGCCTACAACTGCTCCATCGACGGCCGCACCGTCACCCAGGCGGCGTCGTACGGCCGCCTCATCACCGACATCACGCTCGACTTCAGCGGCCCCGCGGCCAAGGCGACGGCCGTCAACCGGGTCGTGAGCCGGGACCTCCCCGCCGACGCCGCGACGCAGCGCCTCGTCGAGTTCTACGAGAAGGAGGCCAAACCGCGCGCCGACCGGGTGATCGGCAAGATCCCCACCGAGCTCAAGCGGGAGGCCTTCCCCGGCGGCGACTCGCCGCTCGGCGATGTGATCGCGGACGCGATGCTCTTCACCACCCGCCCGCCGAACGAGGCGGCCGGGCAGATCGCGCTCATGAACCCGGGCGGCGTCCGCGCCGATCTCAAGGGCGGCGACGTGACCTACGGTGCGGCGTACACGGTGCAGCCCTTCGGCAATCAGGTGGTCACCGTCTCGCTCACCGGCCAGCAGATCATCGACCTGCTCGAGCAGCAGTGGCAGAACCCCGCGAAGACCACGATCCTGGCACCGTCGGGCATCACCTACAGCTACGACCCGAACGGCGCGCCGAACCGGAAGGTGGTGCGCGAGAGCGTCAAGGTCGGCGACCAGCCGCTGAACCCCGTCGCGAAGTACCGGGTGACCACGAACAACTTCCTCGCCGCGGGCGGTGACGGCTTCAGCGTGTTCACCCAGTCGACCGAGCTCGCCGTCGGCGGCATCGACCTCGACGCGCTGGAGAAGTACCTGCAGGCCACCCCGGACCTGCAGGTGCCCACCAGCCGGGTCACCAAGCTGTAGCGATGATCTCGCGCGCGTCGGCGTGCACGGCCTCGCTGGCGGTGCGGCCCGTCGCCGCCAGGTAGGCGTCGACGAGGCGGTTGCCCACCGCGTAGCCCGCGCCCGTCGGAACACCGATCGGGGGCGCACCGAACCGGCCTGCGATCGCGTCGCCGAGCACCCACGAGGCGAAGTTCTGCATGCCGGTGACGCCGAGGTTGTCTACGACGGTGGCGTAGAGCGCGTCGTCGTGGCGATGTGGGACGCCGATGCGCGCTGGGCCCAGCTCCTCGCCGTACAGCTCGCGGGCCAGGGCGTCCGCCAGCCCCTCGGAGACGATCTGCTCCCCGACGGTGACCGTCGCCGGGTCCCAGACGACACCGCCGGGCGCGTAGCGCACGTTGTGGTCGAACTCGTGGACCGCCATGGCCTCCAGCCGGTCCAGGTTCTCGGGCGACGGCCAGACGTTGAGGTACAGGTAGCCGGTGACGCTGCCGTTCGCGGTGAGGCCGAGCGCCTCGTCGAGGTAGATGCGGTCCGACGGGTCACCGACGACCAACAGGACCGTGACCTCGGGCAGGTCGACGCGGCGGAGGGCGTCCGCGAGCCGTTCAGCCGCCTTCCGCAGCGCTCGCTCGATCCGGCCCCACGCGTCCGCGGCACGGAGCCGCTCGATCGCGGCGAGGCAGGCGTCGGTGTCGCGGTCGAGCGGGAACCCGGAAGAGGCGACGTGCATCGCGACCAGGTCGACGGGACCCGGGAAGTACCGGTACATGCCCGCGACCGGCCGCCACATCTCCTCCAGCAGCGCCGCGCGCTCCCCCTCGGGCGCACACAGGATCTCGCGCATCGCGGTGTACGTGTCCAGGACGGTGATCTTCATGTCCGCGACGCTAGGACCTCCCGTGACAGGAGAGTCAAGCCCTTCCGCGTGTCGGTCGTTCGCAGTAGCCTCGGGCCATGACCGCCCCATCCGATCCCGCGTTGCTCACGCTGGAGGACTCACCGCGGCCGACGTACTCCTTGCCGTCGAGATCCTGTCGCCCGGGTCCGGGCGCACCGACCGCGTGATCAAACGCGCCGAGTACGCCGTCGCCGGGATCCGGCACTACTGGATCGGCGACCTCGACGGCCCATCCGCCGAGGTGCTCACGTTGGTGGACGGCGCGTACGAGGGCCCGACCGTGGCCGACCGCGTCGCTGTCGACGGACGCCTCCCCCTCGTCGTCGATCTGTCCGCGCTGCGCTGACGCAGACCTCGGCCTGGCCGTCAGGTGTCGTCCAGGCCGAGATCTGTGGACACCTTCTTCACGGCATCGAGAGCATCCGCGAGCGATACCGCCCAGGACGCCGCGATCTGCAGGCCCGCGGCGTCGTCGAGTCGCCAGAACCAGGCGCCCTCGTCGCCGGGCTCGCCGGCCTGCAGGTGCAGGCGGTAGTCGTCCATTGCGGCCTACGTGTTGAAGTACTTGGCCTCGGGGTGGGTGAGGACGAAGGCGTCGGTGGACTGCTCCGGGTGCAGTTGCAGTTCCTCGGACAGCTCGACGCCGATGCGCTCGGGCTGGAGCAGGTCGACCATCTTCGCGCGGTCCTCGAGGTCCGGGCAGGCCCCGTAGCCGAAGCTGTAGCGCGCGCCGAGGTACTTGAGGTCGAAGAAGTCGGTGACCGCTGACGGATCCGTGTCCGCGACCTTCCGGCCGCCGGGCAGGATCAGCTCCTGCCGCACCCGCTGGTGCCAGCGCTCCGCGAGCGCCTCGGTGAGCTGGACGCCGATGCCGTGCAGCTCCAGGTAGTCGCGGTAGCTGTTGGCCGCGAACAGCTCGTTCGCGGCGTCCGCAATCGGTTGTCCCATGGTGACCAGCTGGAAGGGCAGGACATCGACCTCGCCGCGGGCGATCGCGGTCTCGCGGTCGCGGATGAAGTCCGAGATCGCGAGGAACCGGCCCCGCTGCTGCCGCGGGAACTCGAACGAGTACCGCACGGGCGCATCCGGTTCCGGCGACTCCAGCACGTCGATGACGTTGCCGTGGCTCACCGCCGGGAAGTAGCCGTAGACCACGGCAGCGTGGTCGAGGATCTTCTCCGACTTGAGTTTGTCGAGCCAGTACCGCAGCCGCGGCCTGCCCTCGGTCTCCACCAGTTCCTCGTACGACGGGCCCTCCCCCTTGCGGGCACCGCGCAGGCCCCACTGCCCGAAGAACAGGGCGCGCTCGTCGAGCAGGGACGCGTACTCGCTGATCGCGATGCCCTTGACCACGCGGGTGCCCCAGAACGGCGGGGTGGCGACTTCGAAGTCCAGCGCCACGTCGGAGCGGTCGGGCACCACAACAGGCGCGGCCTCGGCCTTGCGCTTCTCAGCGATGCGGCGGCTGCGGGCGTGCCGTTCCTTGCGCTCGCGGGCCTTCTCCGCGGCCGCGAGGGCCTCGGGGCTATCCGGATCCGGGCCGATCCCGCGCTTGACCGCCATGATGTCGTCCATGAGGCGCAGGCCCTCGAAGGCGTCGCGGGCGTAGCTGACCTCGCCCGCGTAGACCTCGGCCAGGTCGTTCTCGACGTAGGCACGGGTGAGGGCGGCGCCGCCGAGCAACACGGGGTACTTCTCCCCCAGGCCGCGAGTATTGAGCTCCTCGAGGTTCTCCTTCATCACCACCGTTGACTTCACCAGCAAGCCGGACATGCCGATGACGTCGGCGTGCTTGTCCTCGGCCGCCTCCACGATGGCCGCGATAGGCTGCTTGATGCCGATGTTGACGACCTCGTAGCCGTTGTTGCTCAGGATGATGTCCACAAGGTTCTTGCCGATGTCGTGCACGTCGCCCTTGACGGTCGCCAGCACGATCCGGCCCTTGCCGGCGTCGTCCTCGGACTTCTCCATGTGCGGCTCGAGGTATGCGACAGCCAGCTTCATCACCTCAGCGGACTGCAGCACGAAGGGCAGCTGCATCTGACCGGAGCCGAACAGCTCGCCCACCGTCTTCATGCCGGAGAGCAGCGTGTCGTTGATGATCTTCAGCGGCGGCACCGTCGTCATGGCCTCATCGAGGTCGGCGTCCAGGCCCTCCCGCTCGCCGTCGACGATGCGGCGCTCCAGCCGCTCGAACAGCGGCAGCTTCGCGAGCTCCTGCGCGCGGGACTCGCGCGCCCCGGCCGCGGAGACGCCCTCGAACAGCTCCATGAGCTTCGACAGCGGGTTGTAGTCGGCGTCACCGCCCGACTGCAGGCCGTCGGTGCCGCGGCGGTCGTAGACCAGGTCCAGCGCCGTTTCGCGCTGGACGTCCTCGATCTTGCTCATCGGCAGGATCTTCGACGCGTGCAGGATGGCGGAGTCGAGCCCCGCCTCGGTCAGCTCGTGCAGGAACACGGAGTTCAGCACCTGCCGCGCGGCCGGGTTCAGGCCGAAGCTCACGTTCGACAGGCCGACAGTGAAATGCAGGCTCGGGTACTTCGCGTGCAGGATCTTGACCGCCTCGATAGTCTCGAGCGCGTCGCGCCGGACCTCCTCCTGGCCGGTCGAGATAGGGAACACCAGCGGATCGATGATGATGTCGTCGAGGCTCAGCCCCCAGTTGCCGGTGAGGTCCGCGATGAGCCGCTCGGCGATCCGCACCTTCCACTCCGCGGTGCGGGCCTGCCCCTCCTCGTCGATGGTCAGCGCCACGACCGCCGCGCCGTGCGCCTTGACCTGCTCCATGATCTTCACGAATCGCGACTGCGGGCCGTCGCCGTCCTCGTAGTTCACCGAGTTCACGGCGCACCGTCCGCCGAGGTGCTCCAGCCCGGCCTTGATGACCTCCGGCTCGGTCGAGTCGATCATCACCGGCAGCGTCGACGCCGTCGCCAGGCGCGCGGCCAGCGCCGCCATGTCCACCGCGCCGTCGCGGCCCACGTAATCGACGTTCAGGTCCAGCATGTGCGCGCCGTCGCGGATCTGGTCCTTGGCGATGTCGACGCACTTGTCGTGATCGCCCGCGAGCATCGCGTCGCGGAAGGCCTTGGAGCCGTTCGAGTTCGTGCGCTCGGCGATCATCAGGATCGACGCGTCCTGCGCGAACGGCACCGACGTGTACAGCGAGCTGATCGCACTCTCGGTGTCCGGGACGCGCTGCAGGCGCTCGGTGGCCCGCACCGCCTCGGCGACCTGCCGGATGTGCTCGGGGGTGGTGCCGCAGCAGCCGCCCACGAAGCTCAGCCCGAACTCGGACACGAAGCCCGACAGGGCGACCGCCAGTTCCTCCGGCGTGAGCGGGTACTCGGCGCCGTTCTTCCCCAGCACCGGCAGCCCGGCGTTCGGCATGACGGAGACGGGGATGGTCGAGTGCCGCGACAGGTGCCGCAGGTGCTCGCTCATCTCCGCCGGCCCGGTCGCGCAATTCAGACCGATCATGTCAATGCCCAGGGGCTCCAGCGCCGTCAGTGCAGCACCGATCTCCGAGCCGAGCAGCATCGTGCCGGTCGTCTCCACCGTGACGTGCACGATGACCGGGATGCGCCGGCCGAGCTCGTCCATCGCGTCCTGACAGCCCAGGACCGCGGCCTTCGACTGCAGGATGTCCTGGCAGGTCTCGATGAGGAAGGCGTCCGCGCCGCCGTCGAGCATGCCGCGCGCGGCCTCCGCGTAGGCGTCGCGGATCACCGCGAACGACGTGTGGCCCAGCGTCGGCAGCTTGGTCCCGGGCCCGATCGAGCCCAGGACGAACCGAGGCCTACCGTCCGCAGCGAACTCGTCGGCGACCTTCCGGGCGATCGCGACGCCCTTCTCCGACAGCTCCCGGATGCGATCGGCGATGTCGTAATCGCCCAGGTTGCTCAGGTTGCAGCCGAAGGTGTTCGTCTCCACCGCGTCCGCGCCGGCGGCGAAATAGGCGCGGTGGATCTCCTCCAGCACGTCCGGCCGGGTGTCGTTGAGGATCTCATTGCAGCCCTCCAACCCCAGGAAATCATCCAGGGTCAGCTCCGCTGCCTGCAGCATCGTGCCCATCGCACCGTCGCCTATCAGAACACGGCTCGACGCCGCCTCCAGGAAACTCGACTGCAGCGGCTGCTGATGCGTACGGGTCATACTCCCAGGGTAGTGGGTGCGGGCAAATCGAATCGTCACGACCGGCGCGTACTCTGATCGAAGTGACGTCCTTCCCTGAGCTCGACCGCCCGGTCCTCATCGCGGCGTTCGAGGGCTGGAACGATGCGGGTGACGCCGCGTCGGGAGCCGTCGAGCACCTCGAGCTGACCTGGGACGCGAAACTCATCACCGAGGTCGACTCGGACGACTTCTACGACTTCCAGGTCAACCGGCCGATCATCAAGCAGGTCGACGGCGTGACCCGCGCAGTCGAGTGGCCGTCGACGACGCTGTCTGTGTGCCGGCCGCCCAAAGCCGACCGCGACGTCGTGCTTCTCCGCGGCACGGAACCGAACTTCCGCTGGCGCGCGTTCTGCGACCAGTTGCTCGCGATCTTCACCGAGTTGCACATCGATAGCGTCGTGATCCTGGGTTCGCTGCTCGCGGACACGCCGCACACCCGCCCCGTCCCCGTGACCGGCGCCGGCTACGACGCCGACTCGGCGAAGCGCTTCGGCCTTGAGCAGAACCGGTACGAGGGACCCACCGGGATCACCGGCGTCCTGCAGGACGCGTGCGTGCGCTCCGGCTTCCCCGCGGTCTCGTTCTGGGCCGCGGTGCCGCACTACGTCTCCCAGCCCCCGAACCCGAAGGCCACCGTCGCCCTGCTACAGCGCGTGGAGCACGCGCTCGACCTCGCAGTGCCGCTTGGTGACCTGCCCACGCGCGCCGAGGCGTGGGAGGCGTCCGTGACGGAGATGACCGAGGATGACGAGGACATCGCCGACTACGTGCGCGGGCTCGAGGAGCGCGGGGACGCGGAGGCCAAGGACGTCGAGCAGCACATCGATGCCGACGCCATCGCGGAGGAGTTCGAGAAGTACCTGCGCCGCCGCGACCCGGGCACGGGACCGTAGTGGTGGGGAGCGGGTGGCGCTAGCCGATCCGCTCGATGGAGACGACCGGCGTGGTGATGCGCCAGGTACGCACGTCTGGATCGTCGGCGGCGCGGACCCAGAACTGCGCCGACTCGCCCACCCGGCAGCTCTTGATGCCCAGCAGCGGAATGTCCTCCGAGTCACGGCGCAGCGCGCTGATGCTCCATTGCTCCCCCTCGGCGTCGCCGCCGATACCCGGCGCGCGCATCAGGGTCATCTCCCCCAGATCGACCACATACGTGGACGTGCGGGTCTGTACGGTCCACACGCCCTCGGTCAGATCCGGGGCCAGCTCGCTGACGGTCCTCACAGGCGCAATATAGCGTGTCGCGCTGTCAGGCCGCCGCAGGTACGCCGAGCAGCGCGTCGACCGCGAGGGCGACGGCGGCCGGTGCGCCCGCATCCGGACCGCCGACGGTGACGGCCTTCTCTGCCCAGGTGTCGATCGCGGTGAGGGCGTGCGGGGTGTCGAGATCGTCCGCAAGGTAGCGCCGGACGCGTGCGATGAGCTCCGCGCCGTCCGGCGCGGACGACGCCTGGAAAGCCCGGCGCCACAGGTCCAGTCGCGCCAGCGCCCGCTGCAGTACCTCGTCGGACCACGGCCGGTCCTGCCGGTAGTGCCCCTCGAACAGGCCCAACCGGATCGCGGCCGGGTCGACGCCCGAGCGCCGCAGCTTCGAGACGAAGACGAGATTGCCACGACTCTTGGACATCTTCTCGCCGTCGAGGCCGATCATCGCTGCGTGCACGTAATGCCGCGCGAGGCGGCGCTCACCGGTCGCCGCCTCGACGTGTGCTGCCGAGTACTCGTGATGCGGGAAGATCAGGTCGCTGCCGCCGCCCTGGATGTCGAAAGTCGCGCCCAGGCGGTTCGCCGCGATCGCGGCGCACTCGATGTGCCACCCGGGGCGTCCGGGGCCCTGCGGCGAGGGCCACGACGGCTCGCCCGGGCGCTCGGCGCGCCACAGGATCGGGTCGATGCTGTCGCGCTTGCCCGGGCGGTCGGGGTCGCCGCCGCGTTCGGCGAAGAACGTCTCCATCGTCGCGCGGTCGTAGCCCGACTCGTAGCCGAACTGCTCCGTGGCGTCGGAGCGGTAGTAGACGTCGGGGAACTCCGAATCGTCGACGACGTACGCCGAGCCGTTGTCCAGGAGCTTCCCGACGTACTCGACGACCTCGTCGACCGACTCGACCGCCCCAATGTAATCGCGCGGCGGGATCACCCGCAGCGCCTCCATGTCCTCGCGGAACAGGTCGGTCTCCCGGGCACCCAGGTCGCGCCAGTCGATCCCGTCGCGCTCGGCCCGCTCGAACAGCGGGTCGTCGACGTCGGTCACGTTCTGCACGTAGTGCACCTCGTGGCCGTTGTCCCGCAGCACGCGGTTGACCAGGTCGAACGCGAGGTACGTGGCGGCGTGGCCGAGGTGCGTGGCGTCGTAGGGCGTGATGCCGCAGACGTACATGCCGGCCACCGCGCCGGGGTTGACGGGGCGCACGGCCGCGTCCGACGTGTCGTAGAGGCGCAGCGGGACCGACGGTCCGGGCACGGTGGGGACGGTGGGGGTCGGCCAGGAACGCATACCCCCCACCCTATGCGCACTCATCCGGGCGTGGATTCCGGGCCGGATCGGCGGGCGGAGGCTCGCTCGCCGATCCGGCACGCGGACTGTCTGCGGCGGAAGGTGAACGAACAGCCGTCCGACGAGGGACGATGCTGTGCGACAAGAACTCTCAGCAAGTTCTTGCCCCCGGTTACTAGCGGGCAGTCCGATCTACCGCCATGCTTTGTCAAACATGAAGGTCCGTCCGTCTCAGGAGGTGAATATCATGTCCCGCAATCCATTCGAGAACATCCTCGGCCATCTGCTCCCCACCGAGTCGCGGTGGTTCCTGTACTGCCTGCTCGGCGGCATCACCTTCGCCCTGACCTGGCGTTTTCTGACTGCGGTCCGGCGCCCGCCGATCGAGCACCCACCGCTCACCGTGGCGGAGATCGCCTGCCTGCGGTCGTGGCAGGCACCACTCGTCGCGACGATGGGCCTCCTCAGAGCGGGTGGGCACCTCGACGCCGACGGTCGCGCCGATCCCACGCGTCCCCTCCCGCCCGCCACGGACGACTTCACCCGCCGGCTGCTGCACCGGCTCGACGGATCGCAGTTCTCCGTGAACCTGCTGCTTCACGACCAGCTGGTCTCGCTGCGGGACCTGGAGCATGGTCTCGCGCGGCGCGGCTACCTGCGCACGGGCGGCGAGCGCTGGCGTACCCGGTTCGGCGCGATGCCATTCGCCGCCATCGTGGTCGCGGGGGTCGTGTGCACGCCCGTGCTGATCCTGACCGGGAGTGCTCCGGCGAAGGCGCCGGTGATGGCCTTCCTCGTCCCGTCCGTACTCACGGCCGTCTTCCTCCTCCCCCCGCTCATGTCGGTGCCCCGCACTACGCGTGCGGGAAAGCGGCTCCTCGCGTCCGAGCGGGCGCGCGCGAGCTACCTCAAGCCGGCACTGCGGCCTGCCTTCGCGACGTACGGCGCCGCCGCGGTGGGGCTGTCCGTCGCCCTCTTCGGGACGGCCGCGCTCTGGCAGATCGATCCCCGATATGCCGCGGCGATGGCTGTGGCGGGCGGCACGGGCAGCGGCGGCGCCGGATCGTCCTGCGGCAGCTCCTTCACCTGTGGCGGCTCCTCCTGCAGCGGCGGCGACGGGGGTGGCTGCGGGGGATGTGGTGGCTGCGGCGGGTGCGGCGGATGAGCACCGTTGCCGCTCTCGGACCGCTCGGCCTGGGCTGGCGGCGCGAGATCGCGGGCGTCATCGCCGACCTACGACCCGGTTTCTGCGAGGTGATCGCCGAATCGGTCCGGATCCGGCGGGGCCGAGCGCACATCGACCCGCTGCTGGCGGACCTCCGCGACCGCGGCGTGCCACTTGTGCCGCACGGCGTCGCTCTGTCGCTGGGTGGTGTGGACGAGCTCGAGCCCGAGCGGGTGCACCGTCTGGCGACCTGCGCTGAGGCCTTCGGGGCGCCGTTGGTCAGCGAGCACATCGCCTTCGTCCGTGCCGGCGGTGTCGAGGCGGGCCACCTGCTTCCGGTTCCCCGCACCCGGGAGTCGCTCGACGTGCTGGTCCGCAACATCACCCGGATGCAGGAAGCCCTACCGGTCCCGCTCGCCGTGGAGAACATCGCGGCCTTCCTGCGCTGGCCCGAGAACGAGTACAGCGAGGCGGAGTTCTTGACCGAGCTGCTCGACCGCACCGGCGCGATGCTCGTGCTGGACGTGGCGAACGTCTACGCCAACGCACTCAACCGGCGCCGCGACCCGCACGACGAACTGGCGCGTCTGCCCGTCGACCGGATCGCCTACAGCCACGTCGCAGGCGGCTCTGAGGGCGGCGGCCGCTATCACGACACGCACACCGACCCGGTCAACGCCGGTGTGCTCGAGCTGGTCACGGCCCTGCGGGAGCGCGCCGACGTGCCGTTCATGCTCGAGCGCGACGGTCGCTACCCGCCCACGGCCGAGCTCTTCGATGAGCTCGACGCCATCGCCGTGGCCGCCGGCTGTCCGCCGATCACCGAGGACGCGCGGAAGGAGTGGGCATGAGCCTGCGGGAACGCCAGGAAGCCCTGGTCCGGGCCCTCGTCGCCGACGGTCCCGTGCCCGACGGCTTCGATCCGGACGAGGTCGCGGCCGCCGGGGCGGTGTGCCGGCACAAGCTCGACGCGCACGCGCACGCGGCGCACGCGCACGCGGCGCACGCCCAGGCGCCCCGTCGGCTGTGGTGGCTGCCGGGGCGCGGATGAGCGGTCAGCGCGCGATCAGAAGGGCGGCCAGGGGATCGGCCGGCTCGGGGTCGGCAGCGGCATCGCGCCGAGCTCGAGGAGGATCTGCGCACGCTCGACGAGGGCGGTCTGCTCCTCGTCGGTAATGAGCCCCGTCAGGTCCGGCGGGGCCGCGCGGAAGGCCTCGACGTCGGCGAGCAGCTCATCGCCGACGGGGCGACCCGCCCAGCCCCACAGCACGGTCCGGAGCTTCGGGGCACTGTGCAGGCAGATGCCGTGGTCCACGCCCTGGACGCGACCGTCTGGACCGGTGAGGACGTGGCCGCCCTTGCGGTCGGCGTTGTTGATGAGCACGTCGAGCACCGCGAGGCGGCGCAGCCGCGAGTCGTCGGCGTGCGCGAGCGCTACCTCCGCGATGCCGTCCGGCGCGTCCTCGTCCTCGACGTAGCCGGTGAACACCTTCAGGTAGCCATCGGGCACCCCGTCGAGTGGGAACAGATCGACCAGGTCCGGGCCATCCTCCGGTTCGACGACCCAGCGCTGCACCATGCCCGGCCCGAGCGGGCCGTCGCGCAGCACGGTCTCGGGGATCAGGCCCCAGCCGAGCGCCTCCGAGACCCGGTACGACGCGACCTCGCGCCCGGCGAGCGTCCCGTCGGGGAAGTCCCACAGCGGCACCTCACCGCGGATCGGCTTGTAGACCGCCCGCTCCCCCGTGTCGCCGAGGTCGCAGAGCAGGGTGGCGTTGGAGGCGCTGGTGATCCGGCCGAGGATCGTCAGATCGGCGCTCTCGAGGTCCACCGTCAGGTCCACCTACTCGTCCTCGGAGCCGAAAGCGGCGCCGCGGCGGTAGCCGTTGAGGCGCACGCACATGTGCCCGTCGGCATCGAGCGGCTCGCCGCAGAGCGGGCACGCCGGGCGGCCCGCGCCGAGCACCTTCTCGGACCGGTTGGCGAACTGCCGGGCCGCGACGGGGGTGAGGAAGACGCGGACCGCGTCGGGGCCTTCCTCGGCGTCGTCGGCGAGCACGACGGACTCGTCGAGCTCCTGCTCGGTGATCGCGAGCAGCTCGATGACCACCGCCTTCTCCTCGGAGTCCCAGCCCAGGCCCATGGTGCCGACGCGGAACTCCGCGTCGACGGGCATCACGAGCGGGTGCAGATCGGTGACAGGCGTGTCGGCGGCGGGCATCGCGGTGCCGAAACGACGGGCCACCTCGTCGAGCAGCGCGGCGATGCGCTCGGCGAGCACCTCCACCTGCTGCTTCTCCAACAGCACGGAGACGATGCGGGAATCGTGCACGGCTTGCAGGTAAAAGGCACGATCGCCGGGCTGCCCGACGGTGCCCACGACGAACCTGTCGGGGGTACGGAAAACATGGACGGAGCGGCTCATGCCTCGCCTCCCACCGTGGCCTCCTTGGCTGGACGTTTAGGCAGCGTGACGGTACCGGACGAGTTGACGCACTGCACGAGCGGGCGCGCGGGGCCGTAGGTCACGACGGAGACGGATGCCGGAGCGACGAAGAGCCGCTGGAACTGATCCAGGTGGGTGCCGAGCGCGTCGGCGACGACGGCCTTGATGACGTCGCCGTGGCTGCACGCCACCCAGACGGCCCCGGGGCCGTGCTCCTCGGTGAAGCGGCGGTCCGCCTCGCGGATCGCGGCGACCGCGCGGGTCTGTACGTCGGAGAGACCCTCCCCGTCGGGGAAGACTGCAGCGGAGGGCTGCTGCTGCACGACCTTCCACAGCGGCTCCTGCAGCAGGTCCTTGATCGCGCGGCCGGTCCAGGTTCCGTAGTCGACCTCCACGAGCCGATCGTCGACTTCCGGCGTGAGGCCGTGCGCGGCGGCGAGCGGCGCCAGGGTCTGCTCGCAGCGCAGGAGCGGAGAACGGACGGCGGCCACCAGCTCGACATCGGCGAGGCGGCCGACGAGATCGGCGGCCTGGGCGCGGCCGGCATCGTCGAGCGCGACGCCCTCGGCCCGTCCCGCGAGCACCCCGGAGGTGTTCGCGGTCGAGCGGCCGTGGCGCAGCAGGATCACGGTCATGCCCCGAGTCTATGCACGCGGGACGTCCTGCCCCGCCCCCTGATCGCTCAGGGCTGAACCGATGGGTCCGCGGCTACGCGGCGACCACAGACCTCGCCAGAGCGCACGCGGCGGCCACGGCAGCGTCGGACGCGGGGAGCAGCGGGAGGCGCACCGCGGGCGTCGCGATCCGGCCCTGCGCGGCCAGGACGCCCTTGATCACCGTCGGATTCGGCTCGGCGAACAGTGCCGCCGCCAGCTCCGCGAGAGCGCCGCCGATCACCCGCGCCTCCTCGAGCCGGTGCTCTCGCCACGCCGCGACCAGCGCCGCGAACTCGCCTGCAGCGACGTTGCCACAGGCGGAGATCGCGCCGTGTCCGCCGAGGGCCAGCACGGCGCCGACGAAGGTGTCGTCGCCCGCGAGAACCGAGATCGCGCCGGGCGTCGCGGTGTTGATCGCCGCGAGCAGGCGCACCGTCGTCTCGGTGACGCCGCCGGCGGCGTGCTTGAACCCGCCCACCCCGTCGATCGCAGCCAGCTCGAGCAGCGTGTCCAGCGACAGAGTGCGCCCGGTGCGCTGCGGCACGTCGTAGACGATCACCGGTACCGGGCTCGCGGCGGCGACCCGGCGGTAGTGCTCGACCACGCCCGCCTCCGAGGGGCGCGTGTAATACGGGACCACGACGAGCGCGAAGTCGGCTCGCGGGACGATGCCGCCGAGCGCGGCCGCGGTGTCCGCCGTCGCGTTGCTGCCGACGCCCACGGTGAGAACGGCGCGGTGCTCGGCGCAGACCCCGCCGATGCGGTCGATCACGGTGGCGCGCTCCGCGGGGGTGAGCGTCGCGGGCTCGCCCGTGGTGCCGAGGGCGAGGAGGCCGTCTGCACCGTCGGCGAGGCTGTCGTGGGCCAGGCGCTCGAGCGAGGCGAGGTCGACGGTGCCGTCCGCGGCGAAGGGCGTGACGAGGGGGACGTGGAGGCCGGTGAGCTGCATGGTCTCAGACTCTGACACCGCGAGCGAAAGATCCAGCACGATATTCCGATGTCGAGCGTAAGCTGAACTGATGCTCGACGTGCATCGGCTTCGCCTCCTCCGAGAGCTCTCGCTGCGCGGCACCATCACGGCCGTCGCGCAGGCGCTCGACTACACCCCCTCGGCCGTCTCGCAGCAGCTCGCGACGCTGGAACGCGAGGCCGGCCGACCGCTGCTCGAACGCACCGGCCGCACCGTCCGGCTCACCGAGGCCGGCCGGATCCTCGCCGGCCACGCCGACGCGGTGCTCGAACGCCTCGAACGGGCTCGCGCGGAGATCGACGCCCTCGGCACCGAGGTCGCGGGCGAGTTGCGGATCGGTTCGTTCGGCTCCGCCATGCGCACCGTGGTCACCCCGGCTCTCTTACGCCTCTCGCGCGACCACCCGCTGCTCCGCGTGCGCGTGACCGAGATCGACCCCGCGACGGCGCCCGAAGAACTGCGCTCCCGACGGCTCGACGTCGCCCTGCTCCAGAGCTACGACTGCCTGCCCACGCGCGAGGAGCCCGCGCTCGACACGGAGCCGCTCTTCGATGAGGCGGTGTACCTCGCGACTGCGCGGGATCGCCCGCGCGTCCTCGCCGACTGCGCCGAGGAACGCTGGATCTCGGGCACCGTCGGCACGCTGTGCGACGACGCCACCGTCCGGACCTGCGAGAACGCGGGCTTCACGCCCCGCGTCCGCCACCGCACCGACGACTTCGCCGCCGTCCTCGCGCTCGTCGACGCCGGGCAGGGTGTGGCCGTGATCCCCGATCTGGCGGCGGTCGACGTGCCGGAGAAGGTGCTGCTCACCCCGCTGGACGTGGTCCGGCACACCGCGCTGGCCTATCGGCGCGGCGCGGCGCGCGACCCGCTCATCGGGGCGGCGCGGGCGGCGCTCAGGTCGCGCTGATCACGCCGCCCCAGAGCAGGCCCAGGACCAGGAAACCGACCGCGATGCGGTAGCCGACGAACCAGTTCAGCGAGTGCTTCGCGACGAAGTTGAGCAGCCAGGCGATCGCGGCGTAGCCCACGACGAAGGCGATCACGGTCGCGACCAACAGCTGCGGGCCCGAGGCGTGGAGTCCCTCGCCGGCGGGCTTGAAGGCGTCCGGGAGGCTGAACAGTCCCGACGCGGTGACCGCCGGGATCGCGAGCAGGAAGGACAGTCGCACCGCCGCCTCGCGCGAGAGGCCGAGGAACAGGCCGGCGCTCGAGGTGGCGCCGGAACGGGAGACGCCGGGGATCAGTGCGAGGCACTGCGCGAGGCCCATGAGGATGCCGTCGCGGGCCGTGACCTGCTCCAGCGGCCGCTGGCGGTTCGCGTACACCTTCGAGCTCACGTACTCCGCGGCGAAGATGACGATGGAGAAGACGATCAGCATCGTCGCCACCAGGTACAGGTTGCGCGCCGCGGTACGGATCTCATCCTTGAACAGGTAGCCCAACACGCCGATCGGGATCGTGCCGATGATCACGTACCAGCCGATCCGGTAGTCCACGCCCCGCTCGCCGGCGTCGAACAGGCCGCGGAACCAGGCGATCACGATCCGGTAGATGTCGCGCGCGAAGTAGATCAGCACCGCCAGCTCGGTGCCCAGCTGCGTGACCGCGGTGAACGAGGCGCCCGCGTCGTCGCCGAACCAGAGCTCCGAGACGATCCGTAGGTGCCCCGAGGACGAGACGGGGAGGAACTCCGTCAACCCCTGCACCACGCCGAGCACGATCGCCTGCAACCACGTCATGTCCACCCGGGCAGGCTACCGGCCGGACCGACGGGCGGCCCGGGACGGTAGTTTCGAGGGATCATGACCCGCACCTTCGCCTCCCGGATCGCCGCCCTCGCCGTCGTCGCCGCGGTCGCCCTCACCGGCTGTTCCACGACGCCCGCCCGCGAGGACCGCCCGACGATCGTCCCGGCCCAGCCCGCCGTCGCGCCGGAGCCCACCACCGCCCCTGCCGGCCTGATCGCGCCCGCTGCCGCGGGCGAGGGCCTGGCCTTCGATCCGGTCGGCCGTCGCCTCGCGGCCCTGGCCGGCAACGAGGTCGTGCTGTACACCGTCGACGGCGGGCTGAAGGAGGTCGCGCGGATCGCCACCGACGGCCGCGCGAACCAGGTCGTCGCCAAGGGCCGTAGGGGCGCGGGATTCCTCGTGGCGACGACGAACGGCGTACTGGAAATCGACGGGGACAAGGCGGGCTTCTCGCAGCGGCTCGACGGTGGTGTCCTGTCGGTGGCCGCGTATGACGAATTGAACGACGACTCGGTGTGGGCGGTCGTGGGAACGGCCGCCGGCGACATCGTCGCCCTGCGAACGGCCAAGGACCCGAAAAAGATCAGCGGGCCCGTCGAGGCGAGCCGGGTTCTTGTTCACGGCACCGACGTGGCCGTCGTCGACCGGCTGCAGTCCTCCGTGTCCACGGTCGACGTGGCGGGCGGCACGTTCGGCAAGGGGCTGCGCGTGGGCCGCGGCGTCACCAACGCGACTATCACGCCGGATGGACGGGTCTTCGCCGTGGACACGGGCAAGAACCAGGTGATCGGCTACACCGCCGCGCCGCTGATGGAGCGGTTCCTCTACCCGGAGAAGGGCTCGCCCTGGGCCGTTGACTACGACGAGACCGACAAGCTGATGTGGGTGACCCGCACCGCGACGAACGAGGTGGTCGGCTACGCACTGAACACCGGCATCCCCGAGCAGCGCAAGCTGTACCCCACCGTGCGCCAGCCGAACGCGATCGCGGTGGACGCGAAGACCGGGACCTTGTACGTGCAGTCGGCGACGGGCGCCGGCATCCAGGCGATCCCGAGGCGCTAGGAGTCCCATGACCACGACCGCAGGCGCACGGGACGGCGGCGCGTTCAGTGACGAGGAGTACGATTTCCTGCCGCTGAGGTTGCCGCGGGAGGTCTCCCGCGTCACCGCGGCGATGCGCCTCGCCATCGAGGCCGAGTTCGGCGGGTGGGAGCTGTCCCGCGTGCGGCTGTACACCGACGGTTCGCGGCGGGTCCTGCTGCGCCGCAAACGCACGAAAACGTCCGGCATGCTGCCGCCGGACGCCACGAAGGGGTTGTGAACACCATGCCGGCGATGTCCCAGGCGATCTACCGGTCGCTCCTGAACGTGCTGTTCCTCGTCTCGCCCGAGCGGATCCACCACTGGGTTTTCGGCCTGATCCGGGGCACCACCGCCGTCCCGCCCGTCCGGGCCGGGATCCGACGGGGCCTGGCGCACCGGGATCCGATCCTCGAGCAGACCGTCTTCGGCGTACGCTTCCCCGCGCCCATCGGCCTGGCCGCAGGCTTCGACAAGAACGCCCGCGCCGTCAACGGCTGGGGCGCGCTCGGCTTCGGCTTCGCCGAGATCGGCACCGTCACCGCACACGCGCAGCCCGGCAACCCGACGCCCCGTCTGTTCCGGCTCCCCGCCGATCGTGCACTGATCAACCGCATGGGCTTCAACAACTACGGCGCCGGCGCCGCCGCGAACGAGTTGCGCAAGCGCGACGCCGGGCCCACCGCGGTGCCGATCGGCGCGAACATCGGCAAGACCAAGGTCACCCCGCTCGAGGGCGCGGCCGACGACTACCGGATCAGCGCCATGCTGCTCGGACCGCTGGCCGACTTCATCGTGGTCAACGTCTCCTCCCCCAATACCCCGGGCCTGCGCGATCTCCAGGCCACCGCATCGCTGCGCCCTGTGCTGCAGGCCGTCGTCGACACAGTCACCGTGCCGGTGCTGGTGAAGATCGCGCCCGACCTCGCCGACGAGGACGTCGACGCCGTCGCCGACCTCGCGAAGGAGCTCGGCCTCGCGGGCATCGTCGCGACCAACACCACGATCAGCCGCGCGGGCCTGGCGACGCCGGACGCCGAGGTCGAGGCCATGGGCGCGGGCGGCCTCTCCGGCCGGCCCGTCAAGGCGCGCTCGCTGGAGGTCCTGCGGCGCCTCTCCGCCCGCGTGGGCGACGACCTGGTGCTGATCTCAGTCGGCGGGATCGAGACCGCCGACGAGGTCTACGAGCGCATCCGCGCCGGCGCCTCGCTGGTGCAGGTGTACACGCAGTTCATCTACGGCGGGCCCGCCTGGACCCGGTCCGTGCACAAGGAGCTGGCCGCACGCCTGCGCGCCGACGGCTTCTCCTCGATCTCGGAGGCCGTCGGCGTCGATCGCTGACGCCCCTCACGCACGACGAAGGCCGCGCCCGGGGATTCCCGGGCGCGCGGCCTTCGCGAACGGATCAGACCTGCGCGTAGGTGGCGGTGATGGAGCCACGGGCGATGGCGGCACCGAACAGGTTGAAGCCCAGGTAGGCGGGCGTCGCCGTGGCGGGCAGGTCCAGCTTCTCCACGCCGAGCGCGTGCACGACGAAGATGTACCGGTGCGGGCCGTGCCCGGCGGGCGGCGCGGCACCGATGTAGCGCGGCAGGCTCGCGTCGTTGTTGAGCGTCAACGCGCCCTCCGGGAGCGAGCCCGGCGCACCGTCGCCCGCGCCGGCGGCGAGGGACGTCACGGAGGCGGGGATGTTCGCGACCGCCCAGTGCCAGAACCCGGAGGCCGTCGGGGCGTCGGGGTCGTAGCAGGTCACGGCGTAGGACTTGGTGCCCGCGGGCGCGCCGCTCCAGGAGAGCTGGGGCGAGACGTCCTCGCCGCCCGCGCCCATGATGCCGCTGCGGTGCGCCACGGGGAGCTCGGCCCCGTCGACGATGCTCTCGGACGTGACGGTCAGCGCCGGCAGGGCGGGCAGCCCCGCGTACGGATCGAACGAAGTCATGGCGATTCCTCTCGTGGTGCGCGGATCTCTAGGAGTTCATCAGGAAGTGCTCGAAGACCTGTGTACCGAACGTCAGAGCGTCAACGGGCACCCGCTCGTCGACCCCGTGGAACAGCGCCGCGAAGTCCAGCTCCTCGGGGAGCCGCAGCGGCGCGAAGCCGAAGCAGCGGATCCCGAGCTTGGCGAAGGCCTTCGCGTCGGTCCCTCCCGACAGCATGTACGGCACCGTCCGGCCGTCGGCGTCGAACGCGAGGATCGCGTCGTTCATGGCGTCGACGAGGGCACCGTCGAACTGGGTCTCGTAGGGCTCGAGCTTGGTGATCCATTCCCGCTCGATGTCGGGCCCCAGGATGTCGTCGAGCTCCTTCTCGAAGGCGGCCTGCCGCCCGGGGAGGACGCGGCAGTCGACAACGGCCTCCGCACTCTGCGGGATGACGTTCGCCTTGTAGCCCGCGCGCAGCATCGTCGGGTTCGCGGTGTCGCGCAGCGTGGCCCCGACGATGCGGGCGAGGCCACCGATCTTGGCGAGCTGCCCCTCGAGGTCCGGGCCGTCCACGTCGATGTCGATGGTGGACTCCCGGTCGAGGACGCGCAGGAACTGGACCACGGTGTCTGTGAGGACCAGGGGGAACTTGTGCCGCCCCAACCGCGCGACCGCCTCGGCGAGCACCGTCACCGCGTTGTCCTCGTGCACGAAGGAACCGTGGCCGGCCCGGGCCTTCGCCGTCAGCCGCATCCAGCCGAGGCTCTTCTCGGCCGACTCGACCAGGTACAGGCGCCGCTTGTCGCCCGACGGGGTGTCGACGGTCAGCGAGAAGCCGCCGACTTCGCCGACCGCCTCCGTGACGCCCGCGAACAGCTCGGGACGGTGCTTGACCAACCAGTGCGAGCCCCAGGTGCCGCCGGCCTCCTCGTCCGCGAGGAAGGCGAACGTGATGTCGCGGGGCGGGACGGTGCCCATCGACTTCAGCTGGCGCGCGAGCGCGAGCATGATGCCGCACATGTCCTTCATATCGACCGCGCCGCGGCCCCACACGTAGCCGTCCTCGACGGCGCCCGAGAACGGGTGCACGCTCCAGTCGGCGGGCTCCGCGGGCACCACGTCGAGGTGGCCGTGCACGAGCAGCGTGCCCCGCTTCGGGTTCGCGCCCTTGAGCGTGGCGAAGACGTTGCCGCGGCCGGGCTGCCCGGACTCGACGTACACGGTCTCGTATCCGACCTCCTCCAGCTGCGCCTGGACCCAGCGGGCGCACTCGGCCTCGCCCTTGGTGGTCTCGAGCTCACCGGTGTTGGAGGTGTCGAATCGGATCAGGGCGCTCACGGTCTCGACGACCTCGTCGAGCGCGTTCACTGCAGTAGCCACACCCATATGAGTACCACGGACGGGCGATGACTTCGTCGCGCCCACGGCGCCCCCGACGTGCCGATTTGGTTTCCCGGGCCCGCGTGGATTACGGTTAACGAGCTTCCCAGCGCGGGTGGCGGAATGGCAGACGCGCTAGCTTGAGGTGCTAGTGTCCTACTAATGGACGTGGGGGTTCAAGTCCCCCTCCGCGCACAACGATGAAAACCCCGGCCACGGCCGGGGTTTTCGCGTTTTACTGCACGGGCTGCGGCGCCAGCTCGATGCGGTGCGTCGGCGCCCATACGACGTCGTCGTGCAGCGACAGGAAGCTGTACTCGACCGTCTCGGTGCCGCCCGATTCGTCGAGCCGGAGTCCCGACAGGCGCCCCGCCGCCAGCAACCGGCCCTCCGCGTCGAAGATCCGCGCATCGCGATCGGTGACGGCGTCGTAGTCCGCGTGGAAGGCCTCGTACAGTTCGCGTCCCGTGAACGTTTCCATGCCGTTCATGGTGCTCTTGTTCGCGCCTGATCGCGACGGATTCCGCGGCGTACCGGACATTCGGAACACTTCCCCCGAACCTGTCCCCCGCCGCCTGAGCGCCGCGCGACGGGGCCCCGTCTGGCAGGCTGAAGGATGTGCCCAGGTCGATCGAGCCCACCCGCCTCCGCAAGCTCCGCGATATCACACCCGTCACCCGGTTCGGTGTCGGCGGCACCGATCTGGGCATCGCGTGCCGCTTCGGCGACGAGGTGCTCTACGTCTTCGGGGACACCTTCGAGGGGCTGAGCATCGGCGCAGGCGAGTGGCGCTCCCCCGTCGGCCTGTTCGGCGACCGCAACGGCGTCATGAGCCGTCCCGCCGGCCCCGATCCCGACCGGGCACGGCAGTTGCTCGACTACTCGCACGACACCGGCCGATTCACGACGATCCTGCCCACCTCGTGCGTCCGGGTCGACCAAGTCCTGTACCTGCACACAATGACGATGCAGAGCCTCGACACCGTCGTGCAGACGGGCCTGTGGCGCAGCGACGACGGTGCCGCGACCTGGCGGGAGGTCGCTCAGTACAACGCCGGCCACGCGGACGGCGCCTGGTGCATGTGGGCGCTGTGCCCCGCCCCCGACGGATACACCTACAACATCTCCACAGGCGGCCTTACGCGCGACAAGGGCCTGCGGCTGCACCGCATGCGGACCGAGACCCTCGGCACCCTCCGTAAGGGCCTCAACGTCGAATGGGAGTCCTGGGGCTGGCGGCAGGACACTGGCTGGGCGTGGGGCAACCCGCCGACGGACCTCGTGCTCGGCCAGGGCTACGGCGAGCTCTCGCTATCGTTGGTGGAGGGCACCTGGGTGCTGACCTACTTCGACGCCGCCGGGTACCGGATCGCCGCGCGCTTCGCCGACCGGATCGACGGGACGTGGTCCGATCCGGTGACGCTGCTGCAGGGCTCGTCCTGGCAGGACGAGGACCACGCGGCGGGCCGGGTCGCCCAGCTCTACGGCGGCTACCTCGTCCCCGGCTCGACACTGGAGTCCGCTCGACTCGTCGTGTCGCAGTGGAACACCGCGGTCGGCCACCCGTACAAGTCGATGATGTTCTCCGGCGCGCTGCGCCGGCCCTGACGCTCAGCGCGGTGCTGCGGTGCTCGCCGTCGGGGGCCTCACCGCCGCGATCGCCACCCGCGACTGACCGGGCTGCCTCGCGATGTCGACGTTCCATGCGCCGGAGGTGGTCAGGAACACCTCCGACCCACGAGCAGTCGAATTCGTGAGCTGATCAGGCGATGCCCGGGACCTCCGTCGCCGCGAAATCGGCGAGGGCCTCGTGCACGATGTCGGGGATGTCGCCGGACACGTTGACCGTGACCCCGAACTCGTCGGGGTCCAGCGGCTCGAGGATCTCGAGCTGCGAAGCGAGCATGCCCGCCTTCATGAAGTGCCCCGCGCGGCTGCTCATGCGCTCCTGCAGCAGTTCCTCGTTGCCCGTGAGGAAGACGAAGTAGACGGAAGCGCCCGCGGCGCGGATCCGGTCCCGGTACGCCCGCTTGAGCGCGGAACAGGCCACGACGGTGGGGCGCCCCGCGATCATCTCGTCCCTGAGGTAGGCGCCGATCGTGGCCAGCCATGGCCACCGGTCCTCGTCGGTCAGCGGCTGCCCCGCGCCCATTTTCGCGCGGTTCGCTTCACTGTGGAAATCGTCGCCGTCGGCGAAGCTCCGGCCTAGGCGGGAGGCCAATTCGGCGCCTACCGTCGACTTCCCCGAGCCGGATACTCCCATCACGCAGATCTGGATCATCGCCATCGGTCGAGTAGATCACGACCGCCCGGGCGTGCGCGGCGCAAGCGTGCACCTGCCGCCGACCACGCCGGCGGCGGGCCACGCATAATGACCCCGTACGAGGGAGAGAGTCCAGATGCCGGTGTCTGTCGTGGCCGCGATCGCGATCGTGCTGCTCCTCGCTCTCGCCCTGTTCGCCGCGGAGGCCTGGGCCCGCGCCCGGGTCCGCTCGGAGATCCGCCGCGCCGCCACCGACCCGCTCGGCACCGTGCCGACGGTCACCCTCGGCTCCCGCCCGATCCTGGTGCCGCTCGCACGGCACCGTCGGATCCCGCGGATGCACGTCGACACCCACCACGCCGCGGCCGACCCGCGGGCCCTCGTGCTCGCCGCCGACGCGACGGACGTGGTGCCGGGAGACGAGGCGGTGACCATCGGATCCCTCGATGTGACCGCCGAGCTGCGACTGTCCTGGATGTGGCACCTCGTGGACACCGCCCGCGAGGAGTCCGACGACGCGGCGATCGTGGTCCGTTCCCTCACGCTGCTCCCGCGCCGCCGCTCGGTGTCGGTCACCGTCGCGCTGCCCGTCGCCTTCGGCCTCGGCGTGGACGTGCGGGTCGTCGTGGCGGTGTCGGTTCGGGACGGCCGGGTCGCGTTGCGCGCCACGGACCTGTCGATGCCGATCAGCGTCGTGCCGGTACCGATCCCCATCGCCTGGGCGATCGACTCGTGGATCACCGCGCTGCGGGCCCGGATCGTGCCGGCGGCGGTCGACGCGCTGACGATCACGGACATCCGCTGGTTCGAGGACGCGGTCGTTGTCTACCTCACGGCACACGAGGCGACGGTGCCCCTCGGGCGATGAGGGACAATCGTCCGCATGCCCGATACCACCGCCCCGATCTCTGCGGAAGACCTCGCCGCGTTCCACCGCGTGCTTGAGGCCGCCGCATACCTCGACGACCGCGATCCACAGTCCGTCGAGGTGCAGCGCGCCGTCGGGCACATGTTCAAGCTGCTCAAGCGCGAGCGGCGCAAGTCCGCCCGCGCCAAGGTCAAGGACGCCGACCGCGACGTCCTCGAACGCACCGCCACCGGCAACGCCGAACGCATCGACGACGAGACGGCCGGGATCCTGCTGACCACGCCCACCGTCGGCGACAGCGCGGGCGAGCTGCTGCGCCCGCAGAGCTGCTACATCTGCAAGCAGCCCTACACGCGGATCGACGCCTTCTACCACCAGCTCTGCCCGGAGTGCGCCGCCTTCAGCCACGCCAAGCGCGACGCCACGACCGACCTCACCGGCCGCCGCGCGCTGCTCACGGGCGGGCGCGCCAAGATCGGCATGTACATCGCGCTACGCCTGCTGCGCGACGGTGCCGACCTCACCATCACCACCCGCTTCCCCACGGACGCGGCCCGCCGCTTCGCCGCCCTCGCCGACAGCGCCGAGTGGCTCGACCGGCTGCACATCGTGGGGATCGACCTGCGCGACCCGTCGCAGGTGAGCGCCCTGGCGGACGCCGTCGCAGCCCGGGGCCCGCTCGACATCATCATCAACAACGCCGCGCAGACGGTGCGCCGCTCCCCCGGCGCCTACTCGGCGCTGGTCGAATCCGAGGCGGGCGACGTACCGCCCGAGCTCGCGAACCGGATCATCCGTTTCGGGCGGGCGAGCTCCGCGCACCCCGCCGCCCTCACGGAGGCCCTCGACGGGCACACCGGCGGGGTCTCCGGGGATCTGGCCGCCCTCGACCCCGCGGCCCTCACCGCGCTGGCGCTGCGCGGCGGCTCATCGTCGGCCGCGCGGATCGAGGACGGCACTGCCATCGACGCCGGCGGGCTGCTGCCCGACCTCGTGCACACCAACTCGTGGGTGCAGACCGTCGAGGAGGTCGAGCCCCTCGAACTGCTCGAGGTGCAGCTGTGCAACTCCGTGGCGCCGTTCATCCTCATCTCGAAGCTGCGCCCCGCGCTGGCCGCGTCGCCCGCGCGGCGCAAGTACGTCGTGAACGTCTCGGCCATGGAGGGCCAGTTCGGCCGCGGCTACAAGGGCCCCGGCCACCCGCACACCAACATGGCAAAGGCAGCCCTGAACATGCTCACCCGCACCTCCAGCGGCGAGATGCTCGAGCAGGACGGCATCCTCATGACTGCCGTCGACACGGGCTGGATCACCGACGAGCGTCCGCACCACACCAAGATGCGCCTCGCCGACGAGGGCTTCCGGGCCCCGCTCGACCTGGTCGACGGTGCCGCCCGCGTCTACGACCCGATCGTGCAGGGCGAGAACGGCGTCGACCTCTACGGCTGCTTCCTCAAGGACTACAAGCCCTCGCCCTGGTGACGGGCCGCCCCGCCGCTCCGGTGATCGATGTCGGCGTCGGGCGCTAGGGTTCCCCTGTGGCGGAAACGAAGGTCCTGTTCGACTGCGACACGGGTGTCGACGACTCCCTTGCCCTGCTGTACCTGCTGAGCAAGCCCGGTGTCAACCTGCTCGGCATCGTCTCGACGGCCGGCAACGTGCCCGCGCCGCAGGTCGTGGAGAACAACCTGGGCTGGCTGGAGCTGCTGGGCCGCACCGACATCGAGGTCTTCCCCGGCTCCGACGCGCCGCTGTCGACGCCGCTGATGACCACCGAGGAGACCCACGGCCCCTTCGGCGTCGGCTACGCCGAGCTGCCGACGCCTGGCCGCGGACCGTCGGAGATCTCGGGGCCGCAGGCCTGGTCCGACCTGACCCGCGCCCACCCGGGCGAGGTCGTCGCCCTCGTGACCGGGCCGTGTACCAACCTCGCGCTCGCCCTGCGCGACGACCCGGGGATCCTCAACCGCCTGCGCCGCCTCGTCATCATGGGCGGCGTCTTCTGGCACCCCGGCAACACGACCCCCACCTCGGAGTGGAACGTCGCCGTCGATCCCGAATCGCTGTGGGAGGTGCTGCGCGCCTACGGCGAACTCGACGGCACTGGCACCCCGCTGCCGATCCTGTGCCCGCTCGACCTCACCGAGACCATCGAGCTCACCCCGGACCACCTGCTGCGGCTCGCCGACGCCGCCGGGAGCGCCCCGGCCGAGTGCCTCGCCCCCGAGGACGCCGACGGGACGCGGTCGGCCGCGAGCAATCCCGTGGTCCGGGCCACATCGGACGCCGTGCGGTTCTACTTCGAGTTCCACCGCGACCACGACCTCGGCTACATCGCGCACATGCACGACCCGTTCGCCGCGGCCGTTGCGCTGGACCCGTCGATCGCGGAGACCCGCGCTTATCCCGTGGACGTGGAGCTCACCGGTTCGCTGACCCGCGGCACGACGGTCGCGGACGTGCACGGCGCGTGGAACCGCCCCGACACGGCACAGGTCGCCGTCGCCACCGATCAGGCGGCCTTCTTCGACGACCTCCTCGACTCGATCGCAGGGCTGGCCCGTGGCCGCGACTGAGGCGCAGATCGCGGCGTTCCTCGACGTCGCCGCGGAGACCCTGGACACGATCGACCGCGTGCTCGGCGACCTCGACGACACGACCGTCAACGCCGTTCCGCCGGTCCCCGGGGTGAACTCGGTGTTCGCCCTCGTCACGCACGTCGGCGGGGCGCTGGGCTACTGGGGCGGCTCGCTCATGGCCGGCGAGGACATCCCGCGCGACCGGTCCTCCGAGTTCCACGCGACCGGCACCGTCGACCGGGCGCGGGCGATCGTGGCGAGGCTGCGTGACGACCTGCCGCGGTGGGCCGCCGTGGCCGCCACCGGGATCCGCAATCCCGGGGCTACCGGCACCACCCGGCGCAACGCCGCCACTGCGACGCCGGAGTGGGTGCTGACCCACATGCTCCGCGAGCTCACCCAGCACACCGGACACATGGAGATCTGTCGCGACGTGGTCACGCAACGCGCAGACTGAAGCCATGCTCATTCCGAAGGCGATCGCCGAGGGCGTCCGCGACGGCCGCATCACCACGCAGTACCGCCGCTGGGACACCCCGCGGGTGAAGGTCGGCGGTACCCAGCTGACGCCCGCGGGCCTGCTGCGGTTCACCCGCGTCACCCGCGTTCCGGACGTCGAGAAGATCTCCGACCGCGCAGCGCGGGCGGCGGGCGCCAAGGACGCTGCGGCCCTCCGGAAGCTGCTCACACCCCGCAATCCGGATGCGCCCCGCCGGGAGCGGTCGGCCCGCGGCGGCGAGCACGTATACCGGGTCCACCTCGAATGGGCGGGCGAGGACCCGCGGCTCGCCCTGCGCGAGGAACTTCCGGACGATGCCGAACTCGCGGCCATCGCGAAGCGCCTGGCGCGGCTGGACGCCCGCGAGACCGGGCCCTGGACCCGCGACATCCTGCTGTGGATCCGCGACCACCCGCACGTCGTCTCCAAGGAGCTCGCGGCCGAGCGCCGCGTGGAGCTGCTGCCCATGAAGGCGGACATCCGCAAGCTCAAGGGCATGGGCCTGACGATCAGCCACGAGGTCGGCTACGAGCTCTCCCCCCGCGGCGCCGCGTACCTGGCCTGGGTCGAGTCGCGATGAACGGGCTGCGGGCGACGCAGGCCTAGGCCGGCTGCTCCTCCGAGGCCTCCTGGGCGGCGTCCTCTGCCGTCGATTTCGCCCAGCGGTAGTCCGCCTTGCCGGCCGGGGTGCGCTTGACCTCGTCGACGAAGACGATCGTACGGGGCACCTTGTAACCGGCGAGTTCGTTGCGCGCGAAGGTCTGCACGTCCTCGATCGACGGCCGATCCTGGCCCGCAGCGACGGAGACCACCGCCGCCACGCGCTGCCCGTAACGGGCGTCCGGCACGGGCACGACGAGCGCGTCCGCGATCGCGGGATGCCCGTGCAGGGTGGCCTCGACCTCCTCGGCATAGACCTTCTCGCCACCCGTGTTGATGCACTGGCTACCGCGCCCGAGGAAGACGATGCCGCCGTCCTCGGCCGGATAGCCCATGTCGCCGAGCACCGAGATCCGCCGGCCGTCGGGCAGCGTCGGGAAGGTGCGCGCCGACTTCTCGGGATCGTTGTAGTAGCCCAGCGGCACGTTGCCGACGCGGGCGATGAGCCCCACCTGCCCGGTCTCAGTGATCTGCTCGAAAGACTCGTCGACCACCATCATCTTGTCGGTCGGGGGCGCGTGCAGATTGCCGTTCTCGTCCAGCGTCATCACGCCGTCGTTGCCCGACTCGGAGGCACCGAAGTTGTCGCGCAGGATCAGCTCCGGCTTGATCGCAGCCATCCGGTCGCGCACGTGCTTCGACCAGATCGCGCCACCGGAGGTGATCGAGAACAGCGACGAGAAGTCCGCGGTGTCCTTCTGCTTCTCCATCTCCTCGACCAGCGGGATGCCCATGGCGTCACCGACGATGAGGATCGTCTGCGTCTGGTCGCGCTTGATGTTCCGCACGATCTGCTCGGCCTTGAAGTCCCGCTCGAGAATGATCCGCGAGCCGAGCACGAAGAACGTGAACAGGGAGTACGCGGCGGCGCCGTGCATGAGCGGGGCGGCCACGAGGAAGGCCAGCGGCGGGAACTGTTTCGCCCCTTCGCCCACCTCGTCGAGGTTCTGCCGCGGCTCGCCGCCGTAGGGCACGCCCGCCGACAGCGGCTTGCGGAAGAAGTCGTCGTGCTGCCACACGACCCCCTTCGGGTAGCCGGTGGTGCCGCCGGTGTAGATGATGTAGTGCTCCTCGCCGGTGCGCTCCCCGAAGTCGCGCTCCACGGACTGCTCCGCGGCCTCGGCGAAGGGCACCAGCGCGACGCCGTCGGCACCGTCGACCGCGGCGGTGAGGGCCGGATCGGCCTCACCGATGACGAACACGGTCCGCAGTTCGGGCAGCGCCGGGATCAGTCCGGCGAGCGTGCGCTGATGCTCCGGCAGCTCCACGATGATCCCGCGCGCGTCGGAGTTGGTGAAGATGTACTCGAGCTCGGTCGCGGTGTACCGGTAGTTGACGTTGACTGGCACCGCGCGAATCTTGATGAGCCCCAACAGCGATTGCACGTGCTCCACACTGTTCTTGAGGAACAGCGCGACGTGGTCGTACGCGCCGATACCGTTCGCAGCGAACAGGTGTGCCACCTGGTTCGCTTGCCCATCCATCTCCGCATACGAGGTCTGGTCACCCTCGAAACTCAGAAGGATCCGTTCCGGAACCGCGTCGACGACCGCCTCGAAGACATCGGCGAGGTTGAACTTCATGCGCACTCCTGTTCCTGACCTGCGAAGCCATTCAGCTCAACAGAACCTGTTCTAGTTGTAACAGGTTCTATCGCATCGCGGGGCGGAATCGGGCGCGAAACGCCCGGATACGTGGGTCAGCCGCGCTCGCCGCGGGCCACCACCGCCACCACGGACCGCGCCTGAGCCACGATCGCTGCCAGATTCGCCCGGTACTGCGCCGAGTCGACGACGCTCCGGTCCGCGGGCAGCCCGTCGAGCACGGGGGTGTGCAGGTGCCCGCCGGGCACAGGAGCGGCGAGCCGGTCGCGCACGAGAGTGACGCGGTAGCCGATCTCGTTGGAGAGGTAGTCCCCGCCCGCACCCTGCCGCGCGAGTGCGCCCACCGGCGGCTCGCCGGTCGTCGTGGTCGCGTCGAGCGCAGGCAGGCCGCACGTCGTCGAGACCGGCGGATTCGTCTCGGTGGCGTAGGCGATCTCGGAGTTGCGGACCACGGGATAGCGGCCCCGCGCCGCCGCACCGACGGCGCGCATCGGCAGCGTGCTGCGGGTCCACTGCGGCGCGACCCCGGCCACCGGTGCCTCGCCGCGGAAGCAGGCCGCCTCGTTGTCCACCGCGCCGCCACGCCACACGCCGTTGATCGCCTCCAGATCGAATCTGCCCGGTCGGCCCTGGCTCACGGTCGTGAAGCCCACCGAGCGCGACGGTCCCGGCTGGAGGAACGGGGTCACAGCGCGCTCCACCATCCCTGCGCCGAAGTCCCGCCAACGCACCGGGAAGGTCATCGCGACCACGGTCACCGGCCCGCTCGGAGTGTCGATCCGGGTGCCGTCGAGGGCCAGTGCGATCGCGCCGGAAGGGTTGCCCTGCCGGATGTCCCGGGTCAGGCGGAAGGGGTCGAACCCGGTGACCAGCACCGTCCTGCCCGACGGTGCGCGCCGCTGGCCGCGCGAGACCTCGTCGATGGCGGTCACGATCACGGCACGGCGCGCATCCGGCACGGCGAACCCCGGCCGCCAGTCGCGCACGGCGCGGATCATGGCGAGCCGAGTCCAGTACAGCGGGCGGTCGTCGGCCGTGAACCCGTCCGTGCCGCTCTGCACGCGCTGCACGGCCGCGCGCCACACGGCCCGGGACGACTGCTCGGCCGCGCGTTCCGCGTCGTCGACGGTCCGTGCCCGCGCCAGCGCGCGGGTCAGCTCGCGGGGATACCGCTCAAGGCCCGCGGAGGCGACGAGGCTGCCCGGCACCTTCCCCGCATCGTAGAGACGTTCCTCGGCGGTCGGGACAGTCGACGGGCCCGCGGCGACGGCGGGAGCCCCGACCAGGGCTCCGGCGACGACGACGGTTCCAGCGGCGGACAGGGAGATCGCGTGCACGAGACGACATACCATTCGTCGAACCTAGGCCACCGCGGCGCTGGCCCCTGCCGGAATACGTTCACGGCGCGGCGAACCCTCGTCAGCAGATCGTTCGCAGACCACAGTTGTCGGCCATGACCACTTCGCTGACGCCCCCGAAGACCGACGCCGAGCTCGACGCGAATCTCGGCCCCGTGTACACCCGGATCGCGGAGGGCGCCGTCGCCCGCGAGCGCGACCGCGAGCTCGTCCACGAGCCGATCGCACAGCTCAAGGAGGCGGGTTTCACCGCCCTGCGCGTGCCGCAGGAGCTCGGCGGCGGCGGCGTGACGCTACGACAGTTCTTCCGCCAGCTCATCAACCTGGCGGCTGCCGACTCCAACATCCCGCAGGCGCTGCGCGTGCACGTGAACTTCGTCGAGGACCAGCGGCTCGCGAACACTCCCGCGGGCGATGCGTGGCTGCGTGCCGCGGCCGACGGCACGGTCGTCGGGAACGCGATCACCGAGCCCGGCGCCGGGTCGGTCGGCGGCTACGCCACGACATTGACCGCGGCCCCCGACGGCGGCTACCGCCTCACCGGCACCAAGTTCTACTCGACCGGCTCGCTCTACGCCGACCAGATCCTGGTGGCCGCCGACCTCGACGGTGAGCGCGTCGGCGTCCTCGTCGACGCGGACGCGCCGGGTGTCGAGCGGGTCGACGACTGGAACGGCTTCGGGCAGCGCCTCACCGCGAGCGGCACCACCGTCTTCACCGATGTCGCCGTCCCCGCAGACCGGCTGCTCGGCCCCGGCTACGGCGCGCCGGGCGCCACGTACGCGACCTCCTACCTGCAGTTGGTACAGCTCGCGGGCCTCGCCGGGATCGCGCAGCGCGCCACCGACGACACTGTCGCCTGGGTGCAGGCCCGCACCCGCACGTTCTCGCACGCCGCAGCCGACCTGCAGCGCCACGATCCGCTCGTGCAGCAGGTGATCGGCCGCCTGTCCAGCGCCGCGTGGTCGGCGAAGCAGTCCGTGCTCGCCGTCGCCGACGTGCTCGACGACGCCCTGGCGGACCGTCGGGTGCACGAGGACCTGGTGCCGGAGGCCGAGTTGGCCGCCGCGCACGCGCAGCTCGCCGTCATCGACACCGTCCTCAAGGCGACCACCGAGCTGTTCGAGGTGGGCGGTGCGTCGATCGTCGACGCCGACCTGCGCCTCGACCGGCACTGGCGCAACGCCCGCACCCTCGCGGTGCACAACCCCGCGATCCAGAAGGCCCGCGCCATCGGTGACCTCCTGCTCAACGGCGCCGATCTGCCCTACGCCTGGAACGCGGGCGCCCGCACCGCCTCCACCTCCTAGTCCCACCCCCATGTCCGACCACCGAAAGGCACGACCATGACCCAGGCACGCATCGCCATCATCGGCGCCGGAGTGGTGGGAGCCACCGCCGCGCTCGTCCTCGCCCGCGCCGGCCACCCCGTCGACCTCTACAGCGACCGCACCGCGGAGCAGCTGCGCGACGAGGTCCCCGCGACCGGCACCGCCGTCCTCTTCGGGCACTCCCGGGACGTCGACCACACGCTCGTCGAGGAGCTCTACCCCGACGCCCCGCTCTCGACCGGCATGAACACCCGTCTCAACACCGGGGCGCCGGGTGCGCTCGAGCAGGTGCTCGCCTTCGACCCGGACTTCACCTACACCGCCGCCGGGATCGACGTGCGCTTGCGCGCGCACGACCGGATCCGCCTGTTCGAGCAGGCCGGCGGGAACTTCCACGTCGAGACCGTCACTCCCGAGAACCTCGATAACATCGCCGGAGCGCACGACCTCACGCTGGTCTCCACCGGCAAGGGCGGCTTGTCCGGCCTGTTCCCCGTCGATGAGGCACGCACCCTCTATCGCGCCCCGCAGCGCCACCTGCTGGCCGCCGCCTTCACCGGGCTCGGCCACGGCGACGATGTCTTCACCGCGCGCGGGCACGGCGCCGGGAAGCACAATGTCTTCAACCTGCACACCGACCAGGGAGAGATCTGGATCGGCCCCTACTGGCACAAGGACGCGGGCGCGTCGTGGAGCGTGCTCGGGTTCGCCAAGCCCGACGGCGACTGGGTGCAGAGGTTCGGCGAGGTGACCGACGCGCAGAGCGCCCTCGAGGTGGTGGTCAGCGTCTACCGCGACTACTTCCCCGACGACCTCCCCGACATCGAGAAGCTCCGCGTCATCGACGAGGACAAGCACTCATGGCTTCGCGGCGCCGTGACCCCGACGGTCCGCCAGGGCGTCGGCCACACCCGCGGCGGCCGTCCCGTCCTTGCGCTCGGCGACTCCGCGATCGCCTTCGACCCGATCGCCGGGCAGGGCGCTCAGACCGGCCTCATCCAGGTCGCGGCGCTCGTCAAGGCCATCGAGGCGCGCGGCTCGGACTTCACCGCCGAGTGGATCACCGACCAGTTCGACCGGCACTGGGAGGAGCGCGGCCACGCTGCGGCCGAGGTCACCCGCCTGTTCCTGGGCGACCCGGACTACGCCTTCGCCGCGGGCCTGCTGTTCGCCGGCGCAGTCGCCGACGATGCGGTGGGCGCCGCGTTGTTCGGGCTGCTCTCCGAGCCCGCGCCGATCCTCGACTTCCACACGGAGGCCGACGTCGAGCGCTTCATCGCCGAGGCGAAGACCGCTCTGGTGCGCGCCTGATCGGCCTCCCCGCACTGCACCCGGCGCCGGGTGGTTCGTCCACGTCTGCCGCTTCGCAGACGAGGGCAATACCACCCGGCGCGCGGTCGTCACCGCTCTGTGGCCAGTCGGGAAGTCACCATGGCAGACTCTGGCGAGTGACAGTGCGCATCGGTCTGGTCGGAGCGGGTCCCTGGGCGCGGGAAACCCATGCCCCGGCGCTCGCTGCGCACCCGGGTGTCGACTTCGTCGGCGGTTGGGCCCGCGACCCCGGCGCCGCCGCCGAGGTGTTCCCCCGAACCTTCGACAGCCCCGCCGCGTTGTTCGATGCCGTCGATGCCGTCGCCTTCGCTGTACCGCCGGACGTCCAGGCTCCCCTCGCCGCAGAGGCGGCCCGCGCAGGCAAGCATCTCGTCCTCGACAAGCCGATCGCATTGGACCTGCCGTCGGCGACGGAACTCGCGGAGACGGTGGCCGCCGCGGATGTCCGGTCGATCGTCGCCTTCACCCGGCGGTTCGCACCGGAGACCAGAGAGTTCCTCTCTCGCGCCGCCGAGCTGGTCCCCGTGGCTGCCGAAGCACAGTGGCTCTCCGGAGCCGCGCTCGCCGGGAAGTTCGCGGCCTCCACATGGCGTCAGGAGCAGGGAGCGCTGTTCGACGTAGGGCCGCATGTCCTGGATCTGCTCGACGCTGTCGCCGGCCCGATCACCGGTGTGGACGCCGCTCGATACGACGCCGGGAGCGACACCTGGACCGCGCAGCTCGCACACGTCGGCGGCGGCGCCTCGACCGTCTCACTGTCGCTCCGCACGCCGGTGCTCCCGACGGTGATGCGCGTGTCCGCGCATTCCACGCGGGGCACGGCCGTACTCGAGCGCCGCGACACCTCGTCGACCGAGTGCTTCCGCGTGCTCCTCGACGAGTTCCTCACCGCGATCGCGACTAGCACTGCTCACCCATTGGACGTACGTCGCGGACTCGAGGTGCAGCGCGTCATCGGGCAGATCCGGGCCGGCGCCGGCCCGACGGCGCAGTGAGCGACGAAGTCGGGGACGCGCTGGACGGCTCCCCGGACGAAGTCGACATCGCGCGCGCGTTCATCGACCACTCCATCGACGGATTCTTCGTCCACGACGAGGGTGGCCGCCTGGTCGAGGTCAACGAGGCAGCCTGCACCAGCACGGGCTACACCCGGGCCGAGCTCCTCCGCATGAACGCCCTCGACATCGCGCAGGTCACCGTCGACGAGGCCCGCCGCAGCTGGGGCATTGCGCTGGCCGGACAGTCCTTCGTGCTGCCCGCGATGCATCGTCGCAAGGACGGGAGCACCTTCCCTGTGGAGGCGCACCTCTTCGTCCGCGAGGTCGGTGGTCGCAAGTACATCGCCGGCCTGGCGCGCGATATCTCCGAGCGCGTCGCCTCCGTCCGAGCGATGAGCGATGCTCAACGCCGGCTCGAGGAGCGCGTGGTCGAGTCGGCGAATCACTCGGAGCGGGTCGCGGGCCTCCTGCAGGCTGTCATCGACGCCGCGCCCGACCTCGTCTACATCAAGGACAGGCAGGGGCGTTACCAGTACATCAACTACGGGGTCGCGGAAGTCGCGGGTATCCCGCCCACCCCCGCGATCGGAAACGACGACACGGTCGTCTTCCCCGCAATCGCGGAGACGCTGATGGCGACGGACCGCGCGATCATGGAGACCGGCATCGGCAACGAGGTCGAGGAGTACCCCGAGGTCGACGGCCAACTACGGACCTATCTGTCCAACAAGGCGCCCTACCGAAACTCCGCCGGCGAGATCGTCGGCCTCATCGGCATCTCACGCGACATCACCGCCGCGCGGCGGGATCAGGCGCTGCTGCGGCATGCAGAAGCCCGGTGGCAGTTCGCGATCGACGGCGCCGGCGACGGCATCTGGGACTGGGACGTCCCCTCGGGCACCGTTTTCTACTCGCAGCAGTGGAAGGCGACGCTCGGCTACTCGGCCGAGGACGTGGGCACGACGGTCGAGGACTGGTCCTCCCGCGTTCACCCCGACGACTACGAACAATCGTGGCTCATCGTCCAGGAAGTCTTGCACGGGAGGGCCGCGGAGTTCTCGCTCGAACACCGGATGCGGACCAAGGATGGCGGATGGTTGTGGATCCACGACCGCGGGCGCGCAATGGAGACGGGGCCCGACGGTCTGCCGATCCGCCTCATCGGTACCCACACCGACATCACCGACCGCCGGCGCGCCGAGTCGGAGATCCGGGAGCTCAACCGCCGCCTGCGGTGGCGGGCGGACCACGACGACCTCACGGGCCTGCTCGGCCGGGTCGGCTTCATCGAACGCGCCGCGCAAGTCGTCGAGCAGAGACGGGCCGACGGCGGCACCCTCGCCGTCCTCTGGATCGACCTCGACTCCTTCAAGCGGATCAACGACTCGCTCGGGCACAAGCTCGGCGATCAGGTACTGCAGGTCGTCGCCCGGCGGCTGCAGTCCGCGAGCCTCCCCACCGACCTGGTCGCACGCCTCGGTGGCGACGAATTCGTGGTGCTGCGGCCGCGCGTGGACGCCGCGCGCCGGACGCCGGACTGGGCGGAGCGGGTCCGGGCGGCGATGGCGAAACCCGTAGAGGTCGACGGCCTGCAGCTCACCGTCACCTGTTCGATCGGTCTGGTCGAATCGGGCGCGACGGACGACGGCATCACGCAACTGCTCATCGACGGGGACCTGGCGTTGTTGCAGGCCAAGCGCGACGGCCGGAACCGAATCGTCCAGCACTCTGTCGGCCTGCAGGTCCCCCAGCAGGAACGAGTAGCGCTGGCTACTCACGTCCGCTCGATGATCGACCGCGGCGAGGTCATCGTCCGCTACCAACCGGTGGTGGACCTCGCGACCGGCGCAATGGTGGGCGCGGAGGCCCTGTCGCGGGTGCCCGGCCCCGACGGTGACGAGCTGGCCCCGTCGGGCTTTCTCCCACATCTGGAGGCGCTCGGGATGCTCCCCCATTTGGCGCGGATCGTGCTCGATCGCGCGTGCGCCGATTTCGCCGCCGCACCGGAGCTCGGGTGGGTCTCGGTGAATCTCACCTCGGAGGACCTCGCCGACCCTCAGTTGCCGTACGCCGTCGAGAGCGCCCTGAACCGCAGCGGCCTCGATCCCGCGCGGCTGATCCTCGAGATCAACGAGAGGGTCGTCCCGGAGCGCCACGTGCTGGCGGCCACGCACCGGCTCATCGAACTCGGCATCCGAATCGCGCTCGACGACTTCGGCACCGGCTGGTCGAGCCTGGCACAACTGCGGGACCTGAACCTCGCGCTGGTGAAGATCGACCGATCCGTGGTCACAGCCTCGACCGGCCACGACGACCCACAGCTCGAGGCGATGCTGGACGCCGCGGTCGCCATGGCCCGGGCCCTCGATCTCGACGTCATCGCCGAGGGCGTCGAGTGCCCCGCCGAGTCCACAGCGCTCGCCGCCGCCGGCGCCCACTTCGCGCAGGGCTTCCTGTGGTCCCGAGCGTTGGACGTCGACCACCTGCAGCAGTGGGCAACACCGCAAGGCGACGGCGCCTAACCCTCACGGTCGACGAGTCCGTGTGTCCGTCGACCGGCGCTACGCTGGGGGCATGACGCACCCCGGCGACCCCCCGCAGCCCTCGGCCCCCGAGCCCACGCCCACGGACCCGGCCGTCACCGACCCGGCTTCCCCCGCCTCGGAGCCCATCGAGGCGGAGATCGTCGACCTTCCGCCGAGCGGGCCCGTCGCACCGTCGTACGAGCAGGTCACCGGCTACACCACCGCCGGCGTTCCCACCTTCGACCACGTGCGGGAGAAGATCGAGCGCCGCACGACCACCGCGCTCGGCGCCGAGGAGCTCGCGCACGGCACCTCCGCCGGGCAGGACGCCGTCCGCGCCTTCGAGGAGCGGGAAAAGGCGGCGAAGGCGAAGCTTGACGAGATCCGCCGGTCGCTGGGCTCGCCCGCCGCGCCCCCGGAGACCCCGGGGGCGTAGTTGAGCGCAGTCAGGCCAGGCCGCCCGCGAGGTACTCCGCGTAGGCGGGCAGGTCGAGCTGGCCGTGGCCCGAGAGACCAATGACGAGCACCTCGTCGGAGTGCTCCCGCGCGTAATCCGCGGCCGCAGCGATCGCATGCGTCGACTCCGGGGCGGGGACGATGCCCTGCGTCCGCGCGAACAGCACGCCCGCGGCGAAGGCGTCGTTCTGCTCGATCGCGATACCCTCCACGAGGCCCAGCTCCACGGTGTGGCTGAGCGCCGGCGACATCCCGTGATAGCGCAGGCCGCCGGCGTGGATCGGGTCCGGGACGAAGTCCATCCCCAGGGTGTGCATCTTCAGCAGCGGAGTGAGGCCGGCGACGTCGCCGTGGTCGTAGCGGTACTCGCCCTTCGTGATCGACGGGCACGCCACGGGCTCGGCGGCGACGATGCGCGGGTCCTGCCTTCCGTGGATCTTCTCCCGGAGGAACGGGAAGGCGAGGCCCGCGAGGTTGGAACCGCCTCCGGCGCAGCCGAAGACGACCTCGGCGCCCTTCTCGTGCAGGTTCAGCTGGTCGACGGCCTCGAGCCCGATCACCGACTGGTGCAGCACCACGTGGTTGAGGACGCTTCCCAGCGCGTACCGGGCGTCGGGATCCTGGGCGGCAACCTCGACGGCCTCCGAGACGGCCATGCCGAGACTGCCAGTGGTGTTCGGATCCTTCGCCAGCATCGCGTGGCCGGACTCGGTGAGCTCCGACGGGCTCGGGTGCACAGTGCCGCCGTAGGTGCGCATGAGGTGGCCGCGGTAGGGCTTCGAGTCGTAGGAGGCGCGCACCTGCCACACCTCGACGTCGATGCCGAACTGGGCACCGGCGAAGGAGAGGGCGCTGCCCCACTGGCCGGCGCCGGTCTCGGTGGTCAGCTTCGTCACGCCGTCCACCGAGTTGTAGTACGCCTGCGCGACGGCCGAATTCGTCTTGTGCGAGCCGACGGGACTCACGCCCTCGTACTTGACGTAGATGCGGCACGTGGTGCCGAGCGCCTGCTCGAACTTCCGGGCCCTAATCAGCGGCGACGGGCGCCACATCGCGAGAATCTCGCGGACCGGCTCCGGGATCTCGTGGTAGGCCTCGGTGGACGCCTCCTGCGCGATGAGGCCCGACGCGAACAGCGGCGCCAGGTCCTCGGGCTGCACGGGCTCCTTGGTGCCGGGGTGCAGGTGCGGTGGGATGGGCGTGTCCAGTTCCGCGGCCAGGTTGTACCAGTGGGTGGGGACCTCGACGGTCGTGATGTCCTGGTGCGCGGCGGCGTCCGAGAGTGTCATGGCTCACAGAGTAGAACGCCGGGAATGCCGCCCTTTCCCACAGGTCCGTCTTATCGGGCGCACCTATTCTGGACGCGTGCGAGGACGGGAGTGCGGCCGGTGAATCCCCTGCGGAACCTGCAGCTCACGGCAGGTCCCGTACCGCTCCTCCTGCTCCTCACCGGAGCGGCTGCGCTCGCCGGCCTGATCTCCGCGACCCGTCGCGGCGGGTCAACGCGCACCGTCCTTGTCTGCGTGGCCGCCGCGCTCGCTGCGACAGCGTTCGTGGACTACCTGGTCGAGTTCGTGTGGAAGCCCTTCCCTGACCGCCTCGACCCGCTGGTGCTGCTGTGGATCGCCCTCGGTGTGCTGGCCCTGCTGCTCGCCGGGGTGCGGGTGGTCCGGGCACCGTCGTGGCGGTCCACGGCGCTGAGCACCGCGGCGGTCGGCCTGGTGGTCCTGATGGGCGCCGGCCAGGTGAACTCGCTGTACTCGGCGTACCCGTCGGTGGAGGACCTGCTGCCCGTCGACTACCCGGCGACGGTGCCTCGTCCCTCCCCCGGCGCGACCGCCGAGCGCGGCGTGGTCGTGCGGGCGACGGTGCCGCCCACGCGCTCCCGGTTCGCGGCCCGCCAGGCGCTGGTCTACCTGCCGCCGGCGTACCTGTCCGGTGCGCGCGAGCGGCTGCCGGTGCTCATGCTCCTGCACGGGCAGCCGGGCTCGCCGCGGGACTGGTTCTCAGGCGGGAAGCTGGCCCGGACGATGGACTCCTATGCGCAGCGGCGGGGCGGCGTCGCGCCCGTCGTGGTGGTGCCGGACGCGACGGGCGGGCAGTTCGCGAACCCGCTCTGCGCCGACACCCGGCGCGCTCGGGCAGCGACCTATCTCGCCGAGGACGTGCCCGCATGGGTGCGCCAGAATCTGGCAGTGGATGCTGCCCCGCAGGCGTGGGCGGTCGGCGGCTACTCCTACGGCGGCACCTGCGCGCTGCAGCTGGCGACCCGGTTCCCGGAGGTCTTCCGGACCTTCCTGGCACTCTCGCCCGACGCGGAGCCGGACTTGGGCGGCGGGCGCGAGGCCACCGTCCGGGACGCCTTCGCCGGCGATCGCGGCGCGTACGCGCGGGCGGATCCGCTCACCCAGCTGTCGCTGCGGCGCTTCCCCGACAGTGCGGGCGTGCTCGTGGCCGGCACGGAAGACCCCGCGTCGACCGCAGCCGCGAAGCGGGTGGCCCTCGCCGCCGCGGGAGCCGGAATGACGGTGCGCACCCGATGGATCCGGGGCGGGCACGACTTCACTGTGTGGTCCGGCGGCCTGACGGCGGAACTCGACTGGCTCGGCGGCCGCCTGGGCCTCCCCACTTAGCCCGGAACGGGTGGCCCGGAACGACTAGGTGCGCAACAGCGCCCCGGCTGCGAAGTCGCCGGCGTGCGCGAAGGCCGCGAGGACCACGTCCTCCCCTGCGCCGATCCGCCCGTCCGCGCGGGCGATGGCGAAGGTGTGCGGGACGCCGACCGCGAAGAGGTTGCCGCACTCGTCGAAGGTGTCGGGGTGCCGCTCCGGCGGGAGCTCGAGGGCCTCGCGCCAATTACGCAGGAACGTCCGGTTGGGCTGATTGGTCACGAGGTGCCCGACGTCGGGGCCGCGCAGGCCTCCCGCAGCCGCGGCGGCGAGCGCGACCTCCGGCACGAGCCGGTTGCCCCGGGCGAGGACCTTCGCGATCTTGGCCTCGGTGAAGCCCACGTGCAGCTGCCCCTCGCCGGCCTCCCAGTACTTGCGCGGCGGCTCGACGGCGGCGGTCATGTCGCCCGCGTACTCGCTGTGCTGCGCGCAGATCACCTCCCGGACCTCCAGCCCACCCGCCTGCGGGTCGGCGACGACGAGCGCGGCGGCGGCACCGTCGCCCGGGATGGCGGCCTGCGGCAGGTTCCGGACCCGGTCCTGGGTGAAGACGTTCCCGGCCGCGTTGGTCGCGGTGAGCAGCAGCGCCGACCGCGCGGTCCCCGCGGTGAACATCGTGCGCGCGAGCTGCAGCATGAGCAGGAAGGCGGCGCAGCCGCCGTTGTGGATGTCCAGGACCAGCGAGGGCCGGGTGCCGAGCCGGCGCACGACGTCGCCACCGCAGCCAACGACCGGCAGGTCCGGCAACTGCGAGTGGCTCAGCACCACATCGGCCTGCAGGGCCTCGTCCCCGACCTGCTCCCGGAGCCGGTCGATCGCCGCGCACATCAGGTCGACGTTCGACTCCCCCGCCGCCGCATGGTGCCGGTACGCGGGCGGCGCGAACATCGGGTTCGAGGTGAGCGTGCGACTGTCGGCGTCGGCGAACTCCCGGAAGTACTCGGCGGGTACCCGGTTCTCGGGCAGGTACGAGGCCAACCCGACGATCCGCGGGTTCACGAGCGGGGCGGTCACGACGTCATCCATTCGGGCTTGATCGGCTCCCCGTGCGCATGCCGGTGTTCGGCGATCGCCTTGAGGTTCTCGAGTTCCATCTGGTGGCCCGCTCCGAACGTGTCCCACAGGTCGCCGACCCAGACGGGCCGCTCGGGCGGCGCCGTCTCGGGGTACGGGTTCTCGTCGTAGAAGGGGTGGTGGCAGTTGACCCACAGCACCACGGAGCCGGGCCTGTTCAGCACGAGCCGCGCATCGACGATCCGCATCAGGTAGATCATCCAGAGATGCTTCCCCTGGTCCCAGGCGCAGTGGTAGTCGACGGTCCGCGCGTCCGGGTGGGCGACGGTGCGCGTGTAGATCTCGGTGTCGGCGCCGAGCATGTCGCGCGCGACCCACAGGCCGGCCTCGTCGGTCTCGCGGAAGCCGCGCAGGCTGTAGGTCCACTCCTCGAGGGAGCGGGTGTCGGAGAGCCAGTCGTAGAGATCGTCGGGCGGGGCGTTGACGTAGGACTGCACGGGGCAGAAGTCGCCGTAGATCTGCTGGTGCGGGTACACCGAGCGCATGCGGTCGACGAGGATCGGCTGCGCCACCGGGCGCGGGTGACTCTCGATCCGGATGGTTCCTTCGATGTCGATGACGGGGATCATTGCCGCTCCTTCGCGGTATCGGGCAGCAGCGCTGCGAACGGCGGGATCTCCGCAGGGTCGGTCCCGATCTCCAGGCACGACGGTCCGCCGCCGGACCCGGTCAGGAGCTCGGCCGCGGCGGACCGCACACCGTCGGGCGTGGTGGCCGAGCGGACGGGCAGGGTGGGGAACATGGCGGCCAGGCCGTCAGCGATCCGGCTGGGCCGGAACCGGTTGATGCTGGGCAGGTCGGGGAAGAACTTCCCCTCGCGGGCCACGCACATACCGTGAGCGTCGTTGTTGAGCACCACCAGTAGGACGGACGCCCGCGCCTCGATCGCGGTGTGGATCTCCATGCCGTGCATGAAGAATGCACCGTCACCGGCGAGGATCACGGTGGGCCGGCCGGTGGCTATCGCGGCGCCGATCCCCGCGGCGATGCCGTGCCCCATGCCGCCCATACCTAGTGCGACGAGGAAGCGGTCGCCGGTGCCGAGCGGGAGGCGGTGCACCGCGGCGGCACCGGCGTTGCCGGCATCGGCGAAGACGAGTGCGTCAGCGGGGATCGCGGCGGCCATCGCGTCGACGGCATCGGCGCAGGTGAGCAACCCGGAGTCGTTCCGCGGCACGGTGATCGGGACGGGCGCCGCGGCGGTCCACGGGACGCGCGCGCGTGCGCCGACCGCGTCCGCGAGGGCCCTCGCGTAGGCGGCGAGGTCGCGGGCGGGCTCGTGGACCGTCACGTCGCGCAGCGGCGGCTCGGCGGCGACGTGCACCGTGCAGGTGACGTCCATCGCGTCGTCCAGCCCGGTGCGGTCCATGAGGTCGAGCTCGGTGCCCAGCGCCAGGATGAGGTCCGCGTCGGCGGCGACCCGTGGCACCGAGGGATGCCCCATGACGCCCGCGACGCCCACGACGCCGGTCCGGGGCGCGGCGTCGCGCCCGTTGGGGCCGACCGCGATCACGGCGCCCGTCGCCGCCGCCAGCGCCGCGACGGGTCCGGCGAGCCGGGCCCGGGACGCGGCCTCGCCGAGCAGGATCAAGGGCCTCCGTGCCGCGCGGACGAGCCGCACCACCTCCTGCGACGGTGCCTCCGGCCCGGGTGGGATCGGTGCGCGCCCCGCCGGTCCGGGACAGTCGGCGAGCTGGACGTCCTTGGGCAGGAGCAGCGCTGCGGGCAGCCCCTGCTCGATCGCCGCAAAGGCACCTTCGAGCGCGGGGGCGAGATCCTCCGGCACGGAAACCTTCGCGGCGAAGCCGGTCACGCCACGCAGGACGGCGAGGACGTCGACGGTGCGCGGGGCCGCGCACATGTCCTGGAAGGCGCCGCGCCCCTCGGCGGCGGTCGGCGGACTCCCGATGAGTGCGAGGACGGGCGAACGGGACTGGTACGCCTCGGCCAGGGCTGGGACGCAATTCATCGCCGCGCCGCCGGAGGTGGCGATCAAGCAGCCTGGCCGGCCGGTCATGCGCGCCGCTCCGTCCGCCATGGCGCCGGCGCCGAACTCGTGCTTGGCAATGGTCACCGTGAGGCGGCGGTCCTCGGGGGCGCGAAGCAGTGCGGCGAACAGGTCCTCGGAATTGGCCCCGTGAATGCCGTATGCGTGGCGAAACCCATACGCATACAAAGCATTTGCAATCCTGTCAGCGACCTTTGACGTCACAAGCCTCACAGTAGGCCGGTGTGACCGGCTTCACAACAGAGCAGGCGAACGCTGTCCGCTTATCCCTGCTACCCGAGCAGGTTGCGCGCGAACGCCTCGGCGCCTGCAAGATCCGCCGCGCTCGGGCGACCCTTGTTCATACCTCCGACCAGCGCGAACGGCCCCATCGTGTCGAGCCCGCGGCAGTGGAAGACCTCGGGCGCGAGCCGGAATCCGGCGTCGGTGAGGAGATTCGCGAGCGTACGGGTGTACCGGCGCAGCGGCGTCTCGGGCAGTCCGCTGGTGGCGTAGACGAAGGCCGTCCCGCGCGGCTTCGCGGCGAGGCCGCGGACGAGGCCGACGAGGGCCGGGTCGAAGGCCATCCAGTACACGCCCGAGCCGAAACCGACCAGGTCGGCGGCGTCGATCTGATCCGCCGTCACCTCCCCGGGGGTGAGCACCGGCGCGTTCAGGACCCCGCCGATCCGATCGGCCACCTTCCGGGTGTTGCCGTGGTGCTTGGACGCGCAGATCACGAGTGCCGACATGATCCCATCGTGGCACGGATCAGCAGGTCACGCTCCGGACCAGCGGTCCACGTCGGCCTGCGTGACCTCGACCGGGGCCTGCTTCCGCTGGGTGATCCGGATGTGGTTGCCGAACGGGTCTCGCAGCGCGCAGTCGATGCCGTAGGGCTGCTCCTGCGGCTCCTCCGTGAACTCGACGCCCTGCGCGCTCAGCTTCTCGAAGACACCGCGGCAGTCGTCGGTGTTGAGGATGCAGGCCACACCGAGCGCGCCCTTGGTGAGCAGATCCCGTTGCGCGGCGACGGTCTCCGGGCTCCCGCCTCCCACGCCCAGGACCTCCAGTACCAGTTCGCGCTGGGGGTCGGACGGCAGGGCGATGGTGAGCCAGCGCATGAAGCCCATATCGACGTCGTCGTGGACTTCGAAGCCCAACTTGCCGACGTAGAAGTCGAGGGCCTCGTCCTGGTCGAGAACGAAGACGGACGTGATAGCGATCGAAGTGAACATGGGACCGAGCCTACGAAGCCCGAGCGGACACCGCTTATCCGAAACTGCTCAGTGCACGGGACGGGTCCACGCCCGCACGACGCAGCCCGGGGCGCGCACCGACGCCACGTCGCGCCGGTATTCCGAGGGCGAGCGCCCGACGATCGCGCGGAAGGTCCGGCTGAACGTGCCGGACGAGCCGAAGCCGACCTCGTAGGCGATCTCGGTGATCGCGCGGTCGGTGTCGCGGAGCCGCGCCATGGCCCGCTCGATCCGGCGCCGCTGCAGGTACCGGTGCGGCGTCTCGCCGAAGGCGGCGGCGAACTCCCGGGAGAAGTGGGCGGGCGACATGAGGGCGATCCGCGCCACCGCCGCGACGTCGAGCGGCTCCGAGTAGCGCCGGTCCATCGCGTCCCGCGCCCGCAGGAGTCGGCGGTTCGCGTCCTCCTGCGGCGTGAGCTCGGGCACGGCGTCAGTACCGGTCAGCGGCCGTCGAAGGCGTCGAGGATGCGCTGCGCGGCGAGGGCGGGCGTCAGCGAGCCGTCCTGCACGGAAGCCTCGACGCCGGACCGCACGAACCGCACACCGTCGGAATGCTCGACCCGGCCGAGGATGGCGTCCCGGACCATCGTCCAGGTCCAGTCGACCTGCTGCTGCCGGCGGCGACGGTCGAACTCCCCCGCCTCCTGCAGCGTGCTGCGGTGCCGCAGGACGGCGTCCCAGAACTCGGGGATGCCAGTGCCTTCGACGGCGCTCTGCGTGAGCACGGGCGGACGCCACAGGGAGCCGCGCGGGTGGATGAGGCGCAGCGCGCTCGACAGCTCGCGTGCCGCGACGCGCGCCTCGACCACGTGGTCACCGTCGGCCTTGTTGACGGCCACCACGTCGGCGAGCTCGAGCACACCCTTCTTGATGCCCTGCAACTGGTCGCCCGTGCGCGCGAGGGTGAGGAAGGTGAAGGTGTCGACCATGTTCGCGACGGTGACCTCGGACTGCCCGACGCCGACGGTCTCGACCAGGATGACGTCGAAGCCGGCGGCCTCCATCAGCACCATGGTCTCGCGCGTGGCCTTCGCGACGCCGCCGAGCGTGCCCGAGGTGGGCGACGGCCGGATGTACGCGCGCGGGTTCACTGCGAGGGTGCCCATCCGGGTCTTGTCGCCCAGGATGGAGCCGCCGCTGCGGGTGGACGACGGGTCCACCGCGAGCACGGCGACCTTGTGGCCCAACGAGATCAGATGGTTGCCCAGGGCCTCGATGGTGGTGGACTTCCCCACCCCGGGCACGCCGGTGATCCCGACGCGGGTGGCGATCGGCGCGTCCGGTCCCGGCGTCACCGCGAGCAGCAGCTCCTGCGCGAGGGCCTGGTGGTCGGGGCGCCGGGACTCGACGAGGGTGATGGCGCGCGCCAGCAGGGCGCGCTTGTCGGCCCGGACCCCGTCCGTGAGTTCGGCGACGGTGATCACGCCAGCTGGTACCCCAGCTTGTTCCCCAGCTCGTACAGCAGGTTCACCGCGGCGTCCGCGATGACGGTGCCGGGCGGGTAGATCGCCGAGGCGCCGGCCGCGTACAGCTCGTCGAAGTCGCCCGGCGGGATGACACCGCCCACCACGATGGTGATGTCGGGGCGGCCGACCTCGGCGAGTGCGTCGCGCAGCGCGGGCACCAGCGTGAGGTGGCCGGCGGCGAGTGAGGAGACGCCGACGACGTGCACGTCGTTGTCGGCGGCCTGCTGCGCGACCTCCTCGGGTGTGGAGAACAGGGGGCCCACGTCGACGTCGAAACCGAGATCGGCGAAGGCGGTGGCGATCACCTTCTGGCCGCGGTCGTGGCCGTCCTGGCCCATCTTGGCGATGAGCACGCGGGGCCGACGGCCGTCGGCCTCCTCGAACCTCTCGACCAGCTCGGTGGCCGTCTGGATGTTGCCGGCCGCGCCGGCCTCGTCGCGGTACACGCCACTGAGCGTACGGATCTCGGCCTGGTGGCGGCCGTAGACCTGCTCGAGCGCGTCGGAGATCTCGCCGACGGTGGCGCCGGCCCGCGCCGCGTCGATCGCGAGGGCGAGGAGGTTGTTCTCCAGACCGCCCTCGGAGGAGCCCGCCGCACGCGTCAGGTTCGCCAGGGCCGCCTTGACCGCCTCGGGGTCCCGCTCGGCGCGCAGCCGATCCAGCTTCGCCAGCTGCTCGGTGCGGACCTTCGAGTTGTCGACCTTGAGCAGCTCGATCGCCGTGTCCTCGGCGACCTGGTACTTGTTGACGCCGATCACCGGCTGGCGGCCCGAGTCGATACGGGCCTGAGTGCGGGCCGCAGCCTCCTCGATGCGCAGCTTCGGGATGCCCTCGCCGATGGCCTTCGCCATGCCCCCGGCCTCCTGCACCTCCCGGATGTGGGCGCGGGCGCGCTCGGCCAGCTCGTGGGTGAGGGTCTCGACGTAGTACGAGCCGCCCCACGGGTCGATGGGCCGGGTGGTGCCCGACTCCTGCTGCAGCACCAGCTGCGTGTTGCGGGCGATGCGGGCGGAGAAGTCCGTCGGCAGCGCGATCGCCTCGTCGAGGGCGTTGGTGTGCAGTGACTGGGTGTGCCCCTGCGTCGCCGCCATCGCCTCGACGCACGTGCGCGCGACGTTGTTGAAGACGTCCTGCGCGGTGAGCGACCAGCCCGAGGTCTGCGAGTGCGTGCGCAGCGACAGCGACTTGGCGTTCTTCGCGTCGAATTCGGAGACCAGCTCGCTCCACAGCAGGCGCGCGGCGCGGAGCTTCGCGACCTCCATGAAGAAGTTCATGCCGATGCCCCAGAAGAAGGACAGGCGCGGCGCGAACTTGTCCACGTCGAGCCCGGCCTCGATACCGGCCTTGATGTACTCGACACCGTCGGCCAGCGTGTACGCGAGCTCCAGATCGGCTGTGGCCCCGGCCTCCTGGATGTGGTACCCGGAGATCGAGATGGAGTTGAACTTCGGCATCTTCTGCGAGGTGTACGCGAAGATGTCCGAGATGATCCGCATCGAGGGCACCGGCGGATAGATGTAGGTGTTGCGAACCATGAACTCTTTGAGGATGTCGTTCTGGATGGTGCCCGCGAGCTTCTCCGGACCGACGCCCTGCTCCTCGGCCGCCACCACGTAGAGCGCGAGAATCGGCAGGACCGCGCCGTTCATCGTCATCGAGACGGAGACGCCGCCCAGATCGATGCCGTCGAAGAGCTGCCGCATGTCGAGAATCGAGTCGATCGCGACGCCGGCCATGCCCACGTCGCCGGTGACGCGCGGGTGGTCGGAGTCGTAACCGCGGTGCGTCGCCAGGTCGAAGGCGACCGACAGGCCCTTCTGGCCCGCCGCGAGGTTGCGCCGGTAGAAGGCGTTCGACTCGGCCGCGGTGGAGAAACCGGCGTACTGCCGGATCGTCCACGGCTGGTTGACGTACATCGTCGGGTACGGGCCGCGGATGAAGGGCACCGCGCCCGGGTAGGAGTCCACGGGGTAGCCGGCCTCGGCGACGGCGTCGCGGTCGGCGCGGGTGTAGACCGGTTTGACGTCGATGCCCTCGGGGGTGGTCCAGGTCAGCTGGTCCGGGCTGTACGCGTAGGCCGCGGCGGAGGCCTCGACGAAGGCGTCCACGTCTGCGCCGGTGGGCGCCGGGGCTGCCGTGACCGCATCGTCGTCGAACGAGACGTCGGCGAAGCTGCCGATGGTGGTGTCGGTCATCTCAGGCCCCCAGCCGGGTCAGCAGGTCGTCGAGCGCGGCGGCCGCGTCGATCTTCGCGTGCAGGTAGATGTCGATCAGGCCGTCGTCGACGGTGCCCGGCGCGCCCGCGAGCAGCACGAGGGCGCCCTCCTCGCGCAGCGAGCGGGCCAGGGCCTCGCCCTCCTCGGCGTAGCCGGGGTCGGATCCGGCCAGGGCGGCGATCCGCGCCCCCGGCGAACCGTCGAGCGTGGCGGTGCCCGCGGCCTGCTCGGTCGCGTCCAGCACCGTTTCGATGCCGCCGGAGGCGAGCAAGTTCGTCAGGAAGGTGGACCGGCCGTTGTACTGGGCGACGGTGCCGATGGTCACCATTCGGATCCGGGGCCGGACGCCGTGCTCGCGGAGGAAGGCGTCGGACCGGGCCCGCAGGGACTCGAACGGCGCGGCGTACGACCGCACGACGGGGCCGTTGGTCGCGGCCGACGGGTCGATCGGCGGCTCGGCCAGGTTCGGGAACTCATTGACGCCGGTGAGCTTGCGCGCGCGCCGCGCCACGGCATCGTCCCGGCGGTCCGCGGACTCACCGAGCTGCCTCGCGACGGTCTCCTCCGCGGCGCCGCGGGCGAAGCCCCCCGCACCCTCGACGGACTGGAAGACGCCCCACGCCGCACGGGCGAGGTCGTCGGTGAGGGATTCGACGTGCCACGAGCCGGCACCGGGATCGATGACGCGGCCGAGGTTCGACTCCTCGAGCAGGAGCAGCTGCGTGTTGCGGGCGATGCGCCGCGCGAAGGCGGGCGAGTAGCCCTCGATGCCGCCGGGCAGGGCCTCGTCGTAGTCGAGGGTGGTCACGTAGTCCGCCCCGCCGAGACCGGCGCCGAAGGCGGCGACGGTGGTGCGCAGCAGGTTCACCCACGGGTCGCGCTGCGTGGTCGCGGCAAGCGAGGTGACGGCGTGCACGGGGGGGTTCCCGGCCTCGGGCGCGCCGAGATGCTGCGCGACGCGGGCCCAGACGGTGCGCCAGGCGCGGATCTTGGCAAGGGTGAGGAACTGGTCGTCGGTGGCGGCCAGGCGGATAGTGAACTGGTTGAGCGCGGCGGCGGTGGTCAGGCCGGCCGCGGTGAGGGCGCGCACCTGGTCGAGGGCGGCGGCGGCAGTCATGCCCAGCTCCTGTGCGGCGGTGGCACCGGCGTTGTGCAGGTCGGCACCGTCGGCGACGAGGGCACGCACGTCCTCGGTGCGGGCATCGGCGGTGCGGGCGAGCTCGACGGCCTCGTCGAGGGAGACGTCCGCGCGCCCCACGACCTCGGAGGTCAGCGGCGCGGCGCCCAGGCTGACACGCACCAGGTCGGCGCGGTAGGCGTCGGATTCGGCGGCCTTGTCCAGCGCCGCGTACACCTGCGCCGCGGCCTCGGCGGCACGACCGCCGGCGGTGAGCAGGATCGGCGCCATGTCCGGGTAGACGCCGTCGAGGAGCGGCGCGGGGTCGGGGCGCATGAACCAGAGGGCGCTCGCGCCGGACTCCAGGGCGCCGAGCACGTCGGCGGAGTCGGTGGTCGCGTCGAACCGCTCGGCGACCTTCCAGCCCAGGCGGACGTCCGGGGTGGGGTTGCCGCCGCGCACATAGGGGAAGGTGCCGGGCAACGGGGCCTCAGGGAGCTCGTCGCGCTGCGAGTACAGCGGCGCGATCTGCACGCCGTCGTCCTCGGTGAGGGTGGTCAGCGCGGCGATCGGGTCCTCGGGCGGCGTGCCGCCGCGCGACTTCGCGAGCACGGCGCCGACGGACTCGCGCCATGCCTGAAAGGGACTGTCCACCACGTGGGCCTCCTCACCTGTGGCCGCGCACACGCACGACCGGGCACCGGCCGTCGCGTCACATCGGCGGCCGAGAACCCACGTTAACCGATTGCTGTTGCTACGCCCCAGTAGGGTCGTCCCGTGGGTGCCAACGACTCTCGGATCCGGCCCGGCGACCGCGGACTGGTGATCCGGGCGGTCGGCGGGGGTGCCGCCATCCTCGGGCTCGTCGCGCTCGGCATGTTCCTTCCGCACCCCGGGGCCGCCACCATTCGGGCGTGGGCGGATTCGACCGGGCCCTGGTTCCTCGCCCTGTTCTTTGTGGCGCACGCCGTGATCACGGTGTTCCCGATCCCCCGCACTGTGTTCACGGTCTCGGCGGGCTTCCTGTTCGGGCCCGTCGTCGGCATCGCGGTCTGTATGGCAGCGTCGACCGTCGCGGCGTCCGTCGCCTTCCTCGGCGTTCGGGAGATCGACCGGCGCCATCCCTCGCGCGTGATCGCCCGCGCCCGCGAGCACCGCGCCTACGCGCCGATCGCCGCCCGACTCCGAGCGCGCGGGTGGCTGGCCGTCGGGTCGCTGCGGCTCATCGCCGCCGCGCCGTTCTCTCTCGTCAATTACGCCTCGGCGCTGTCCCCGGTGCCGTTCTGGCCGTACTTCGGCGCGACGGTGGCGGGCCTCGCGCCCGGCACCGTCGCCGTCGTCCTCCTCGGCGATGCGCTGACCGGGGAATCCTCGCCGTGGCTCGTGGTGATCAGCGGCGCGCTCATGGCCACCGGGATCGCGGGACTACTCCTCGACGCCCGCATGCCCGCAAGGCCAGAGGCTTGATTGATTTTATCGCAAGCTTCTGACCTTGCCTCTAGATGTTCAGCAGGCCGGGGATGTCGACAACGCCGGCGAGCACGTGGTCGGCGCCCGCGTCGGCGAGTACCTGCGGGTCAGCCTTGCCGGTGAGTACGCCGACGGAGACGGCGCCGGCGTTGGTCGCGGCCTGCGCGTCGACGGCCGTATCGCCCGCGGCGAGCACGCGGCGGACGTCGCGGACGCCGGTGCGCTCCATCGCGCGGTGGATCATGTACGGCGCCGGCCGGCCCGCGGCCACGTCGGACGTGGTGACCACGGCGTCGACGACCGCGTCGGCACCGTCGCCGATCTTCCAGCCGAGCGCGGCGAGGAGCGGGAGGGCGACGGCATCGTCGAATCCTGTGGTGAGAGCCACCTTGATCCCTCGACCCCGGAGCTCGGAGAGGGCGGCGGGCACGCCGTCGATCGCGGTGGGCGGGGTCGACGAGTAGGCCTCCTGCAGACGCTCCCGGAACCGGTCGAAGCCGGCGTCGACGCGCTCGGTCGTCGGCTCGACGCCGCCGAGACGGAGCAGATTGGTGATCGCCTCGACCTTGTCGGTGCCCATCCACACCTGCAGGTCGGCCTGCGCCACGGTGGCCCCGCCGTCCTCGACGGCGCCGCGGAGCGCCTCGTAGACGGCGCCGCCGTCGTCGATCGTGGTGCCGGCCATGTCCAGCGCGACGAGCTCGATGGTGCGGTCGGATTCGGTCATGCGTCTCTCCTGACGGGTACTGATCGCAGCACGGGCGGGTTCGCGGTGGGCGCTGCGAAGAGTCGGTTCTCGACGATCACGGTGGTCACGCCGGGGACGTAGCGGTCCTCGGAGTATTCGACGACGTCGCCGGCGGCGTCGGTGGTGGTGCGGCGCACCCGCAGCAGCGGGGCACCCTCGGACAGGCCGAGCTGTACCGCGTCCTCGGCAGTCGCGGCGACGGCGTCGATCTGATGGGTGGAGGCGTAGAGGTCGGCGCCGGCGTCGAGCAGGAAGCGGTTCACCGAGCCCGAGTCGGGGTCGAACTCCATGAGGCGCTTGCCCAGCGCCCAGACGAAGAACATGGTCTCGCAGAGCGCGGGGGCGCCGTCGAGCGTGCGGATCCGGCGAAGCTCGAGCACCGGCTCCCCTGGCTCCACCTGCAGGCGCTCGGCGATGTCCGGCGACGCAGGGACGCGCGCCTGGAGCGTGGTGCGTTGTCCGGGTTCACGGCCCTGTTCGCGGGCCCAGGCGGTGAACGAGCCGAGGGCGCTCGCGCTGTGGCTGGGGACGTTGCGGCGGACGATCGGCGAACGGCCCTGACCGCCGACGATCAGCCCCTCCGCGCGCAGGGTGGCGAGCGCCTGGCGAACCGGCCCGCGGGAGGTGCCGAACTCCTCGCACAGCAACGCCTCGCTGGGTGCCTGCTCCCCCTCCGGCCAACGACCGGAGGCGATGCGCGAACGGAACTCCGCGGCGAGACGTTGATGAAGCGGCTGAGCTGCGACCACGCCATTGAGTATACAAGTTAAAGCATTGCCCGGCTGCACGCACGGTGAACATGGGATGAACAACCGCGTTACCTCGATGTACATCGGACCAACTTGTATAGACATCGAACGTTCGGGCTTGCCAAGCTCGGCGTCGGGACGCCACGCTGGGTGCCATGAACACCGCAACGGACGTCCTCGTCGTCGGCGCCGGCGTCGTGGGCCTGGCGCACGCCGTCGAGGCGCTCGACCGGGGCCTCACCGTCACCGTCGTCGAGCGAGACAGCCGCGCCGTGGGCGCCTCCATCCGCAACTTCGGGCACGCGTGCGTGACCGGGCAGTCGGGCGACCTCGCCGACCTCGCGCACCTGGCGCGCGAGCGCTGGCTCGACCTGGACGGCCGCGCCGGCCTCGGCGCCCGCGCCACCGGCGGCCTCGCCGTCGCGCGCCACGCCACCGAGCTCGCCGTGCTCGAGGAACTCGCCGCGGCCCGGCCCGACGAGGTCGAGCTCCGCACCGCCGACGAGGTCCGCACCGAACTCCCCGGCGGCGGCGCCGAGGACGTCGTGGGCGGCGCCGCGCTGCTCGCGGACCTGCGGGTGGACCCGCGCGTCACCGTCGCGCGACTGGCCGCCTGGGTCGATGCGCAGGCGGGCGCCGAGGTTCGGTTCGGCACCGCGTACCTCGGCTTCGACGGCACCCGCGCCCACACCAGCCGCGGCCCCATCGCAGCGCAGCGGGTGATCGTCTGCGTCGGGCACGACCTGGACCACCTGTACCCCGGACTCGCGGAGGAGCACCGCATCGAGCGGTGCGCCCTGCAGATGGCCCGCGCGGCGGACCCCGGCGCGGTCGTCACGCCCGCGGTGCTCACCGCGACCTCGCTGCTGCGCTACCCCGCGTTCGCCGAAACCGCCAGCGCCGCAGCGCTCCGCACCCGAATGGAGACCGACCGGCCCGACCTGCTGGACATCGACGCGAACGTCATGTTCACCCAGCGTCCCGACGGCACCCTGCTCATCGGCGACTCGCACCACACCGCGCGCACCGTCGCCCCGTTCCTCGACGAGGCGGTCACCGAGACTCTCCGCGCCGAAGCCGCCCGCGTCCTCGGCGTCGACCGGCTGCGCATCATCGAGCGCTGGCAGGGCGTCTACGCCTCCAGCCCCCTGCACCCCTACCTCATCGCCGAGCCGGAGAAGCGCCTCAGCGTGCGCATCGTGACCTCCGGCGTAGGTATGACCATCGCCCACGGCCTCGCCCGCCGGCACTTCCCGATCTGACCCGACCGAACACCTCGTCCCACCACCACCTCACCTCCGCTCCACTCGAACGAAGGGCAATCCCTCATGCGCATCACCCGATCCCTCTCCGCGATCACGGCCGTGGCCGCGGTCTTCGCGGTCGCCGCGTGCGGCGGCACCGGCGGCGGCGCCGGCTCCTCCGACACCGTCACCGTCTACAGCGCCGACGGCCTCGGCGACTGGTACAAGGCCGAATTCGAGGACTTCACCAAGCACACCGGAGTCAAGGTCGCCCTGGTCGAGGCCGGCTCGGGTGAGGTCGTCTCCCGGGCCCAGAAGGAGAAGGCGAACCCGCAGGTCGACGTCCTCGTCACGCTGCCGCCGTTCATCCAGCAGGCACAGCAGCAGGGTTCGCTGGTGAAGTCGGACGTCGACACCTCCGCGGTGCCCGACACATTGAAGGCCGCCGACGGCACCTACGTCGCCGTGGTCAACAACTACTTCGCGATGATCCGCAACACGGCCGCGCAACCGATGCCCGCCGACTGGGCCGAGTTCACCAGTCCCGCGTACAAGCAGAAGATCCAGTACTCGACGCCCGGCAAGGCCGGCGACGGCACCGCCCTGCTCCTCCTTCTCCAGCACGTCATGGGCAAGGAAGCCGCGCTGAAGTACCTCACCGATCTCCAGCCGAACAACGTCGGCCCGTCGACGTCCACCGGCAAGCTCGGCCCGAAGACCTCCAAGGGCGAGCTCACCGTCGCGAACTCGGACGTCCAGATGGCCCTCGCGGCCATCGCCGCCGACAAGGTCGCCTACGAGGTCTTCTACCCCGCGTGGGGCGGAAAGCGCACCACGCTGCCACTGCCGTACTACATGGGTCTCGCCGACAAGGCGCCCCACGCGGCGAACGGTAAGAAGCTCATGGAGCACCTGCTGTCCAAGGACGTCCAGCAGAACGTGCCCGCCCGTGCCTGGGGAGCACCGGTCCGCAGCGATGTCACCCCGTCGGGTCCGCAATGGGACGCCTTCCAGAAGGCGATCGACGGCGTCGAGATCTGGTACCCGAACTGGGACCAGGTCCTCACCGGGCTGGACGCCGACGTCAAGGCCTACGAGAAGGCAACCGGCCAGTGACCGCCCCCAAGCGCACCGTTCAGGCGCCGAAGGGCCTGGACGACGACGCCGTGGACCGGACGGTCCGCCGCACGGTCGCCGTGGGCCTGACCGACGTGAGCGTCACGTACGGCGACACCGTCGCCCTGCGGGACTGCAGCTTCGAGGTCGCGCGCGGGGAGACGGTCGCGCTGCTCGGGCCGTCCGGATCCGGAAAGTCGACCGCGCTCAAGGCGATCGCCGGCTTCGAGCGGGTCTCCTCGGGCGCCGTCACCATCGACGGCCGCGACGTCACGCACCTGTCCCCCGCGAAGCGCGGCATCGGCATCGTCGTCCAGAGCTACGCCCTGTTCCCGCACATGACCGTGGCGAAAAACGTCGCCTTCGGCCTCCGCTCGCGCGGCGCCGACCGGTCGGCGATCGCGCCCCGCGTCGCAGAGGTACTCGGCATGGTCGGGATGGCGGAGTACGCGGATCGCCTGCCGCGGCAGCTGTCCGGCGGCCAGCAGCAGCGCGTCGCGATCGCCCGCGCGCTGGCCACCCGGCCGAATGTCGTGCTGCTCGACGAGCCGCTCTCGGCCCTCGACGCGGGCATGCGCAAGGACATGCTCGGCGAGCTGCAGCGCCTGCGCGCCGAGCTGCCCGACGTCGCGATGGTCTACGTGACGCACGACCAGAGCGAGGCGCTCGCGCTGGCGGATCGCGTCGCGATCATGCGCGACGCCAGACTCGAGGCGATCGGCACGACCGACGAGCTCTTCCACCGCCCGCCGACCCGCTTCACCGCGACCTTCCTCGGCGGCGCCGACGTTCTGCCGGGTGGGGCGCTGCGCACCTCACGGCCGCTGCCCGACGGTGACCACCTGCTCGCGGTCCGCCCGTGGGCGTGGCGGTTCACGCGGACGGCACCGTCGAACGGCCTACGGGTGACCGTCGAGCAGGAGCAGTGGCGCGGCGCCGTCCGGCACGTGACGGCGCGGGTCGCCGAGACGGGCGAGACGATCGGCGTCGACGTGCCGGTGCTGACCGAGGCGCCGCTCAAGGCGGAGTCGCTGTGGGCCGAGGTCGACCCCGCAGACGTGATGGTGGTGCCGCGATGACGGCCGTGCTGGACGCGCCGCCCGCGCCCCCGGCCCCGCCCGCCGGACAGTCGTTCGCGGTGCCGCGCTGGGTGTGGGTACTGCCGCCGGTGGCGTTCATCCTCGTCGCCGTCGTGTACCCGCTGGTCGGGATCGTCGCGCGCACGTTCACCGACAAGGCCGAGCGCCCGGCCGGCCTCGCGACCTGGCGCGAGACCCTCACCGACGGTGCCGTACTGAGCGCCCTGGGCACGACGGTGAAGGTCGCGGCGCTGTCGACGGCCGGCTGCCTCGTCGCGGGGACCTTCCTGGCGCTGGTGCTGGCCTTCGTGCCCTTCCCGGGCGCGGCGGCGATCTCCCGGCTGATCGAGGTCGTGGTCTCCTTCCCCAGCTTCCTCATCCCGCTCGCCCTGGGCGTGCTGCTCGGCCCGGTGGGCGTGGCGCAGGCGATCGGCGTCCCGACCGGCTCGTTCACCACGTCGCTGTGGGGCGTGGTGCTCGCGGAGATCGCCTTCTACACGCCGTTCGTGGTGCGCCCTATGCTGGCCGCCTTCGGCCAGTTCCCGACGGTGCAGATCGACGTCGCGTCGTCGCTGGGCGCGGGGCCGCTCCGGATCATCGCCCGCGTGATCCTGCCGGCGGTGCTGCCCGCGCTGGCCGCCGCGGGCTCGCTCACCTTCCTGCTCACGCTCAACGAGTTCGGGATCGTACTGTTCACCGGCGCCAAGGACGTGATCACGGTGCCGATGCTGATCTACACCCGGTCGATCGTGGGCCAGGACTTCGCGTCGGCGGCCGTCCTCGCGACGGTGCAGTTACTCATCTCCATCGGTGCGTACGTGACGTACCGCGTGCTCGTGAAGAAGGGAGTGCGCTGATGCTGGTGCGCAATCCGGCCGCCCGCGTCGGGGTCTGGGCCGCCTTCGCCGTCGTCCTGGTGACGCTGGTGATCACGCCGATCGCCGTCACGGTGATCACCGCGTTCAGCGCGAGCTGGACCTCGGTACTGCCATCCGCGCTGACCACCGACCACGTCGCCGACGTCTTCACGCCGGAGAACGCGGCCAGCATCGGCGTCTCGGTGCAGACCGCGCTCCTCGCCTCGGCGCTCGCAGTCGCGACCGGGACGTGGGCGGCGCTGGCGGTGCCGAGTCTGCCCGCGCAACTCCGCGGCGCGATCGACGCGTTCTTCCACCTGCCCGTCGCCGTGCCCTCGGTGGTGGTCGGCCTCGGTGTGCTCGTGGCCTTCTCGGCGCCTCCGATCGTCCTGGGCGGCACCCCGTCGATCGTGATCCTGGTACAGGCGATCCTGGTCTTCGCCTTCGCCTATTCGATGGTCTCGGCGGCGGTCTCGCAGCTGGATCCGATGCTCGACAAGGTCGGCGGCTCGCTCGGCGCGTCCCCGCTGCGGCTGCTGCTGACGGTGCGCCTGCCTTTGCTCCTGCCGTCGATCGCCGCGGCGGCCGGACTGTCGGTGGCGCTGTGCATGGGCGAGCTCGGCGCAACCATCATGGTCTACCCGGCGTCGTGGCGGACCCTGCCGGTCACGGTGTTCACCCAGTCGGATCGCGGGGACCTGTTCGGCGCGGCCGCGAACACGATGTTCCTGGTTCTGATCACCGTGGTGATCCTCGGCGTGCTCTCGGCGTTCCGGCGGCGCGCCCGCTAGCCACCGCCAGCAACGTATCGACCACCTCGCGCGGTGCGGCGTCCTTGCGCCGCACCGCGCGCAGGCGTCGGTGCAGGTCGACGCCGTCGGTGGGGATTTCGACGAGCCGGCCGTCGCGCAGCTCCGCATTCACCGCGAGTTCGCTGAGCACGGCGGCCCGGCCGCCCGCGGCGACCATGATCTTCACGGCGGCGTTCGTGCCGAGCGCGATGGATCGCGGGTCCGGCTCGAGCCCCACCCTCCGCAGCGCGGCCTCGAGCGCGTCGCGGGTGCCGGCCCCGGGCTCGCGGGTGACCAGTGGCAGTTCCGCGAGCTCCGCGGCGGTGACGGGGCGGTCGTCCCGCCGCCGCGCCAGCCGGTCCTCCGGCGCCGCGACCAGCACCATCCGGTCGGTCCGCACGGTCCGCGAGACGAGGTCGTCGGGCACCGTCGGGCCTTCGATGAAGCCCAGGTCGGCGACGTGAGCACGCACGTCGGCGATGACCGCGGCGGAGTTGCCCACGGTCAGGTGCACGGGCTCGTCGGTGTGCTCGCGCAGGCGGGCGAGCCACGCGGGCATGAGGTACTCGGCGATGGTCTGGCTGCAGGCGATCCGCACGGTGTGGTCGAAGCGCAGCGCCTCCGCGCCGGTCTGCAGGGCCGCCATCGCGGTCACCACCGACCGCGCCCACTCCGTGACAGCTGCGCCCTCAGGCGTCAGCTCGGCGCCGCGGGTGCGCCGGTCCAGCAGATCGAGCCGGAGCTGGCGCTCGAGGTGGCGCAGGCGGGAGCTGGCACTGGGCTGGGAGATCGAGCACTCCCGGGCTGCCGCCGAGATCGATCCCAGATCCGCCACGGCCACCAGCAGGCGCAGAGATTCGACCGACGGCATGTCCATAGTCCCATCCTATGGGTAGATAGGCGCCCTGTGGGTTCTGAATGCTGCGATCCGGCGACAGAGTGGTCCCATGCACGTCATGACCACCGCCACCCGCGCCGCCAGCCCCGCCCCGACCGGGCTGTTGCGCGACCTCCGGAGCCCCTGGGAGGCCGTCTCCAACCTGACGCCGAACTGGTTCGCCTCGGTCATGGGCACCGGCATCATCGCCAACGCGGCCGTGGGGCTCCCCGTCCACGTGCCCGGCCTGCGCACCGCGGCCGCCGCGGTGTGGGTCCTGGCTGCCGTCCTGCTCACGATGCTCACCCTCGGCACCGTCGCACACTGGATCCGGTACCCCGCGTTCGCCCGCCGCCACCACCGCGACCCCGTGATCGGCAACTTCTACGGCGCCATGGCGATGGCCTTCCTCACCGTCGGTATCGGGGCCGTCCTGGTGGGCCGCGACTGGATCGGCCTGACCGCCGCGCTCGCGCTGGGCACCACGCTCTGGGTGATCGGCTCGGTGCTCGGCCTGTTCTTCGCCATCCTGATCCCGGTACTGATGGTCCGCGGCGGCCACTACCGCACGGACGCCGCATTCGCGGGCTGGCTGATGCCCGTCGTCTCCCCCATGGTCACCGCCGCCGGTGGCGCGGTGTTGCTGCCCTACGCGGCGGAGGGCGGCGTGCGCGTCGCGCTGCTGTGGTTCAGCTACGGGTGTTTCGCTTTCACCCTCGCCGCGTCGCTGATCGTGCTGCCAGCCGTCCTGCTGCGCCTCCTCCGCGGCGCTCTCTGGGCGGCACCGATGATCCCCACCGCGTGGATCGTGCTCGGCCCACTCGGGCAGTCGATCACCGCGGCGAACGGCCTCGGATCGACGGCCCACCTCGCGGTGGACCGCGACCTCGCGGCGAGCCTGCAGCGCTTCGGTACGGACTACGGCTGGACCGTCACGGTGGTCGTCCTCATGTGGACCGCAGTCGCGCTCGTGCTCACCGCCCGCACCGCCCTGGGCACGACCGAAGGCCTGCCGTACGCGCTGACCTGGTGGTCCTTCACCTTCCCCATCGGGACCTGCGCGACCGGCTTCAGCGCGATGGCGGCGGCCACGGGCGCCACCGGATACGCGGTGCTCGCGGTCGTCTTCTTCCTCGGCCTGGTGTCCGGCTGGGTGGCCGCCGCACGCGGCACCGTCGCCCGCGCCGTGGTCAGCGGCGCGCTGCTCCGTCACCCCGAACTCACGGCCTGAGCCTCCCCACACAGAAAGCAAGCCTCAATACTTGCTTCCGCTCATCGCAAGTCATTACACTTGCGATGTGATCGTCCTCACCGCCGACCAACGGAGCAGCCGCACCGACACCGACCGGGTCGAGGCGGCGCGCGCCCTCCTGGCCTCCCTCGCATGGCTCCGTCCGCCCGATCGCACCGCGGGCGATGAACTGCAGGCGGTCACCGACGACCCCACGGTCGCCGTCGACGCGGCGCTGGCCCTCCTCGCCGACGGGCACTGGAGCGTCGGCCTCGGAGCCGGCCCGGTCGAGTCACCACTTCCCGCCCAGACCCGCGCGGGCCGCGGCCGTGCCTTCGAGAAGGCACGGGAGGCGGTCGAGGCAGCCAAGGGCGCCGCGGTTCCCCTGCAGGTCCGAGGCGACGACGCCGCCGCAACGGCCCGCGCCGAGGCGATCCTGTCGGTGCTCGGCCTTATCGTGGGCCGCAGATCACGGGAGGGACAGGAGGTGACCGCCTTGTTGAACACGGGAATGTCGATCACGGCGGCCGCGGCGGAGCTCGGCGTCTCGCGGCAGGCAGCGTCGCAGCGCGCGGCGGCAGCGGGCTGGTCGGTGGAGCCGGCAGGCCGCGCCCTCGCTGTCGAGCTGCTGGCCGCGGCCGATCTCGGCACGGAGGCGACTCGATGATCGGCGTCGTCGTCGCACTGCTGCTCGCCGCCGCGGTGGCCGGTGTCCTCGTCGCGCGACGCGGCGCGCGCGGACCGGCGGGATTGGCGTGGGCAGCGGTTCCGGCGGTCCTCGTCGGCGCGGCGGCCGTCGTCGCGCTCGCCGCGCCGGCGACCAGCGGCTTCGGCCTGGCCGCGGTGCGCGTCGCCGCGGTGCTCGCGGCCATGGCAGGCGGCAGCGCCCTGGTCACCGCTGCGTTCGCGTTAGCCGGTGCCACCGGGGAGGACGAACCCGCGGGCGAGTCCGAGTCCGAGGCCGAAACGGCGCCCGCGGATGGCACGGACGCACCGACTCCCGACGGCTCGGAGGGATCACCCGATGGCGACGAAACCCGCCGGGCGGGCGGCGCGCCGAACGACGAGCCGCGCGATGAGCCCGTGCCCGCTTCGCCGCTGCGCGGCGGGCTGGCGATCGGCGTCCTCGAGCGGGCCGCCATCGCGGTGTGCGTGCTCGCGAATTTCGGCGGCGGCCTCGCGGTCATCATCGCCGCGAAGGGCCTCGCGCGCTACCCCGAGCTGCGCCACCCAGGCGCTGCGGAGCAGTTCATCATCGGCACTTTCGTCTCGGTGCTGTGGGCGGTCGCGTGCACCGGCGTCGCCGTGGCCCTGGGGCGCTGACCGCCGCGGAGCTCCCTATCCGGCGCGGCGTCAACCCTCCTGCGGCGGCACCTGTTCCGGCTGCTGCGCCTCGGACGGCGCGAGGCTCTGCCAGCGCGTGTGCCCCTGGCCCAGCTGGCTCGCCGACTGGCCGCTCGGGAGCTGTGCGGTGCCGTCCGAGAGGAAGTCCGGTGCCGTCGCACGCGCAGAGGGCGACGGCGCGGAGGACCCGATCGGCGCATCGGGCACCTCGTCCTTCGTCACGACCACGGGCGCCACGGGTTCCGGCGTATCGAACCAGCCTTCGGTGTTGATGTCCGGTGCGGTCGTGGGCGCGTCCTCGGAAGGCTCGAACCGGAAGACCCCGTCGGATCCTGGCGTGCCGAGGTTGCGCATGAAGCCCTGCAGGGCCGCGTTGAAGTCGCTCGGCACCACCCACACCTTGTTCGCGTCGCCCTGCGCCATCTCCGGCAGGGTCTGCAGGTACTGGTAGGCGAGCAGCTCGGGCGTCGGACGCCCTGACTTGATCGCGGAGAACGTGGTCTCGATGGCCTTCGCCTCGCCCTGGGCCTCCAGGTACGCGGCGGCGCGGCGACCCTCGGCCCGCAGGATCTCCGCCTGCCGGTCGGCCTCCGCGGCGAGGATGGCGGCCTGCCGCTCGCCCTCCGCCAGCAGGATCCGGCTGGCCTTGTCACCCTCGGCTGACTTGATCGCGGCCTCGCGGTGCCCCTCGGCGGAGAGGATGGTGGCCCGCTTTTCGCGGTCGGCCTTCATCTGCTTCTCCATCGATTCTTGGATCGACGGGGGCGGGAAGATCGACTTGAGTTCGACCCGGGCGACGCGCAGGCCCCACCGCGACGTGGCCTCGTCGAGCACGCCGCGGAGCTGGCCGTTGATCTTCTCGCGCGAGGTCAGCGTCTCCTCCAGCGTCATGCCGCCGACCACGTTGCGCAGCGTGGTCGTGGTGATCTGCTCGACGCCGACCACGTAGTTGCTGATCTCGTACACCGCGGCCTCGGGCCGGGTCACCTGGAAGTAGACGACGGTGTCGATGTTCACCGTCAGGTTGTCCTGCGTGATCACCGGTTGGGGTGGGAACGAGACCACCTGCTCACGCAGGTCTACCCGTGCGCGGACCTTGTCGACGAACGGGATCAGCAGCGCCAGTTGGCCGGAAACCGTTCGCGTGTACCGACCGAGCCGCTCGATCACCGCGGCCTGCGCCTGCGGGACGAGCACCAGCGACTTCACCAGCACGACCACCGCCGCGAGGATCAGTACGAGGAGTACGACCAGTCCGATTCCTATGCCATCCATGGATATGCCTCTCGTTGTCGGCTCAACTGTCCACTACGACGGCGACCGCGCCGTCGATCTCGACGATGGTCACCTCCACGCCCACGGGGATCGGCGCACCGTCGTACGGCGTCCGCGCGGACCACTCCTCGCCGCCGATCAGCACCCGGCCGGCCTCGCCCGAGACGGATTGCAGCACAGTCGCCGTCGTGCCCGGGAGCGATTCGAGATACGACGGTGCCTCACCCCGTTTGCTCTCGACGTATCGCCGCAGCGGCGGCCGTACGAGCACCAGAAGGAGGACGGACGACACCGCGAATACGAGGCCCTGCGCCCACAGCGGTACATCGAAGACACTGGTGACGCCGGCGGTGACAAGGGCTCCGCCACCCAGCATGAGCAGAGTGAATTCGCCGGCCGCGACTTCCGCGACGGCCAGCAGGATCGCTCCGATGAGCCACAGCGCCGCTGCCATACCTCGATCCTGCCAGAACCGGACAGGCGCGGCGAGGACCTTCCGTGTTAGGTTCGCCTTAGTAGTCGATGACGGGGGTCCGATGCACACACAGGGCGAGAGCGCCCACCTGCCCACCCGCGACGGACGGACGCTCCACGCGGCGGTCCTGCCGGGGCCGGAGGACGCGCCGATCGTGGTCTTCGAGGCGGGCGCCGCGGCGAGCCGATCCACCTGGGCCGCCGTCCAGCCGGCGGTCGCTGGGTTCGCGACGGCAGTCGCCTACGACCGGTCCGGCCTCGGCCGCAGCGCACCGGATCCCGTGGCGCGCACGCTCGATCGGATGGCCGACGACCTGAATGACCTTCTCGACGGGCTCGGTGCGGACCGGCGGTTCATCCTCGTCGGCCACAGCGCCGGCGGCCCGATCGTGCGGCTCGCGGCGTCCCGCCGCCCTGAACGGATCGCGGCTCTGGTGCTCGTCGATCCGACGGACGAGGCCGCCGACGTGCTCTTCGGTGCGCCGTTCAGGATCCTCGAGCAAGTGATGGTCCGGGTCGGCTGGGTGCTCGCCCGGCTGGGCCTGCTGGAGCGGGTCTACGCGGCCCAGTTCGCGGATGCGCCCGCCGATGTCCGCGAGGACGCGCACCGTGAGGCCTTCACACCGGGCGTGATGACCACCCATCGCCGGCAGGCGCGGACCTTCCTCGCCGAGCTCGCGGCGTGGCGCGGCGGAGCTCCGGACCTCGGCGACATCCCGGTCACCGTGATCTCGGGTGCGAACGCCGGCGATGGGATGAACGCGTCGATGCGCGCCGCCGCCAACGACTCTCACGCCACGCGGGCTCAGGCCTCTCCGCGGGGACGCCACGTGCTCGCGGAGAACTCGGGGCACCTCGTGCCGATGACCGACCCGGAGCTGATCGTCGAGGAGATCCGACGCCTCGTCTCCGGGCCGGCGGCCGAGATGGGCTGAGTCAGAGCGGATATGGCGGCGCGCCCACGCCGACCAGGCGGTAGGTGCCCCATACCGTCTTATCGGTGACCATCGCCGGCGCGGCTTCTCCCCCGCCGACGGACACGGTCACGCTGCCACGGGGCATCTTCTTGAGCGCCGCGCCGATCTCCAGGTCGTCGACGGTGCCGTACCAGTGGTAGCGACCGTCGAGCGGCTCGAGGTGTCCGGCGAGCCGGACGGGCGAGACCACCTCGTAATCGCCTGAACGAAGCACCGCCTCGCCGGCGTAGACGCCCTCGTCGCGCACGTGGTCGTTCGAGAGGTCGATCGCATCGCGGTCCGGCCGGGCCGGCGCGCGCCGCCCCCTCTGGATCCATCGCGCGGTCACCGGCGGCCGCGAGAGCAGGCGCGTCGCCGCCTCCGTGTACATCCACCGCAGCCATGCGTCCAGCGTGTCCAGCTGGAGCCGGGAGCCGTCGGTGAGCACCAGGTTCGGCACTCCGTTAACGAGCATGCCCAGGTAGGCGCGCTCAGCGTCGGCGGGCCCGACCGTACGGGGCGGCGCGACGCGCGGGTCCACCGCCGGGACCTCGATCGCGGCCGTCGTCCCCGCGAGCACCACGAGGTCGTAGTCGACCGCGCCGGCCGCGGTCGTCAGCGTCCAGGCGTCGCGGTCGGGCCGGAAGCGCAGGCCCGCCACGTCCGACGGTGCCACGACGGCACCGTCGACTCCGGGAACACGCGTCCCGATGACGACGATCCGCGGCGGCTCCTCCGACGTCACGCGAGGAACCCCGCCTTCTTCCACGACCACCGCGCGAGCGGGCCCATGAGGCCGACGGAATCCAGGAAGCGGCCGAGGTCGCGGAAACCGTCCTGCTTGGCCTTGATGTGGTGCGGGTTGGTGATCGCCGCGCGGTAGGCCGCCTTCGGGTCGAGGCCCACGCGGGCGTACATGCGCGGATTGGCGAACAGCATGCGGAATCCGAACGCCGCAGCGGCATGAAGGTTGCCGACGAGCAGCGTCTGCAACCGGCTCCGGTCGGCCACACCTCGGCGCGCGCCGTCGCGGGCGTAGCCGATGTGCCGCGCCTCCTCTGTCACGTGGATCTGCATGAGCCGCGCGACGATGGGCTGCAGCTCTGGATCATCCTTGATCTGCCGCTGCTGGGCATCGAAGATCTCCTCACCGACGAGCGCGGCAATCCACACGGCCTGGCCACGGATGATGGGAGCCAAGGCGTACTTCACGACGCCGAGCTGCCAGCCGCGCAGTCGGAAGGGCCGTTCCCCGACACGGTCGATGACCTTGCCGAACATCACCATATGGCGGCACTCGTCACCCATCTCGGTGAGCGAATAGAAGGCGTCGCGCGAGGTGGGGTCCTTGGACAGGAGGTCACGGAGCAGGAGGCGGTTGAGGAGGTTCTCGAACCAGATTCCCATCGACAGCAGATTGACCATCTCCTGGCGGGAGAGGGCGATCTGCTGCTCGCGGGTCATGCCGTTCCAGATGTCCGTGCCGTACAGGGTGCACATGTGTGGCGGCAGGAAGAACTTGTCGGGGTCGATCGGGGCGTCCCAGTCGATGTCGACGACGGGCGCATAGGAGCGCTTGACGGAGCCGCCGAGGAGCCGGTCGGCAACCGCATCGCGGGTACGTTCGGGCAGAGTCGTATCGGTCATGTGGCGAACGTAACACCACTACCGGACAGTCCGCAATAAACTGTCTATCTCAGCAGGTCCAGGGCGTGTCAGGGCGCGATCGTCGCCCGCACCGGAAGCACGAAGGCCTGGGCGTACCGCCGGCCCGCTTCGACGTTCGCCGAGCTCGGTCCCCTGTGGTCTGCACCGTCGATGACGCCCTCGACGGCAGGCAGCGGAGTCAGCAGCAGCGAGTGCAGTTGCCGGACGAAGTAGTCGGCAAAGGCATGCACGTCGGCGCCGTCGCGGTACTCGCCGCGCCGGATCTCCCCCAGGAAGAACCGCCGCCCCTGCTGGATCTGCGGCGAATCCCCTGTGATGTACGGCAGCAGCAACGCCGGGTTCGAGGCCAGCACATGCTGCAGCGCGCGGTGCTCCCGCAGATAGGCGTACGCGTAGCCGAATCCGGACGCGAGTCGTTCGTCGTTGTCGGTGATCCCGTCCGCGAAGTCGTGGATCCGCCGGTAGAACTTGTCCAGCTCGCTCGCGACGAGGGCCTCCACCAGCGCGTCCTTGCCGGTGAAGTGCTGGTAGAGCGTCGCCCGCGCCAGGCGAGCGCGCTTGGCCAGCGCGCCCATGGAGATCCGCGTCAGGCCGGCCTCGTCGACCCAGTCGAGAGCCGCGCGCAAGATCTGCTGCCGGGTGTCGGGTTTCGTCGTCGGGGTCGATGCCACCTGCGGATTCTATCCCCGGGCGGGGACTGCCGCGGTCAGGAAGCGGGATCGGTGACGAAGTCCACGAGCCGTTCGACGGCACCGATGAGCGAGGCGTCGAGATCGCGGAAGGAGGTGACCGCGCCCTGCACGCGGCGCCAGCCGTCCTGCGGCGTGCCCCAGCCGAGGCGTTCGCAGGTGCCGGTCTTCCAGTCCTCGCCGCGCGGCACGTCGGGCCAGGCCGCGATGCCGACCGATGCGGGCCTCACCGCCGCCCAGATGTCAATGAACGGGTGGCCGGTGACCATGACGTACTTGCCGAGAGACTGCGTCATCCGGGACTCCTTCGAGCCCTCGACGAGGTGGTCGGCGAGCACGCCCACCTTGCGGCCGGGCCCGGGCTGGAACTCGGCGAGCCGGGCTCCCAGGTGGTCGAGGCCCTCGAGCTGCTCGACGACGACGCCCTCGACCCGCAGATCGTGTCCCCAGACGCGTTCGACGAGCGCAGCGTCGTGGATGCCCTCGACCCAGATCCGACTGGGCAGCGCGACACGGGCCTTGACGCCCTCCACTCGAGTCGAGCCCGACGCGCTCCGCTGCGGGCCCGACGGTGCCTTCGCCCGCGGCTTCACCAGGGTGACGGGCTTCCCGTCGATGAGGAAGGCGGCCGTGCGCATCGCGAAGACGCGGACGGCGCCGCGGCCGTCCTCGAGCTTGACGAGGTCGCCATCGTAACTCTTGTCGAAGCCGACGACGGCGCCGCAGAAGCCGGTCGCCGCGTCCTCGACCACGAGGTCGCGGTCGGCGGGAACCTCGGGGACCACCCGCGCCTTCTTGCTCGCGTGCCCCGCGTAGATGTCGCCATAGCCGTGTCCCACGGCGGATGATTCTACGGCGCGGGATCCACGTAGTGCTGGAAGCCGTAGCGCGTGTGCGGCCCGATCGCGCCGAACTCGAACAGGCCCTCGCCCTCCTCCGTGCGCCCGTTCGGGTGCCGGACGGTGCACGTCGCGAGGTACTCGACGGGGACCAGCATGGTGAGGTTCACGTCGAGTTCGGACACGCGGAAGCGCCGCCCCTCGACCTTCTCCTCGCCCTGCCACATGCCGTGCCGCCAGTCCTGATCGAGGCCGTAGCCCGTGCCGAAGCCGAAGTGGTTGGCAGTGGTGATGCGCACGTCGACGGTGGTGGCGGCACCGTCGGACCCCGTGAAGACGAGCCGGGCCGCGCGGGCCTGGCGGGTGCCCGGCACGAAGTCGATGTCGTGCGCGACGTGGCCGAGCCAGCGCGGTTCGGAGCCGTCGTGCGGGATCCAGGTGGCGTCCTCGACGACGGGGCGGCCCCGGACGTCCTCCTGCAGCACGACGCAGATCGCTGCGTCGGCTGTGGTGAAGACCGAGTAGATCCAGAAGAAGTTGCCGGCCTCGGTGACCCGGCGCCCGGGCGGCTCAGCCTCGCCGACGGGGCGCACGCCCCAGGAGCGGTCGCGGTTGCCGCGCCAGGTGCTCGCGTCGAACGTCACCCCGTCCACGGTGAGGGCGCCCGCCCACGTCCCGACCTGGACGAACCGCTGGGTGTCGAAGGTGACGCGCTCGAGCTGACGGTGGAAGTGCCGCGGCTCGAGGTGCGCGGGGCCGGTGCCGGTGAACGTGAGGTCGAAGGAGACGTCGTAGTCCGGGCCCGACTCGAGGGCGACGCGCAGGCGCTGCAGCCCGTCGAGCACCTCGACGCGCATCGGCCCGACGGTGGTGTCGGCGCGATCGGCACCGAGTGCCTTGGAGGCGCGGAAGACGATCTGGTCGTCGCCGTGCCGGGCGACGGCGAAACAGTCGACGACGCCCAGGTTCGGGTAGACGCCGAGACCCAGCACGAGGAAGGGCTCGTCGCCGGTGCCGTTGTGGGCGTTGAAGTAGTAGCGGTCGTAGAAGTTGCGGTCCGACGTCGCGGGGTGCCGGATCACCTCCGCGACCTGATGGATCGGATAGTCGTCGAAGGGCGACAGCGTCATACGACGGACTCCCAGTACGTGCCGGCGAGCATCTTCTCGATGCTGGCACGGTGCAGGATCATGTCGTCGGGGTTCTCCGGCGGCGCCGCCGCGCCGAAATCGATGGCGCGGGTCTGGATCCGGTACATGATCACGCCGTGGACGATCGCCGCGTAGGCGGTGTAGAAGTCCATGTCGCGGGGCAGATGGCCAGTGCGGTCGGCGTACCGTCTCTCGACGTGCTGCCGGCGCAGGAAGCCGGGGAGACCGGGCAGCCCGGCGAGCTCGGCCAGATCCTGGAAGAAGCGGTGCAGATAGACGAACCAGCCGAGGTCCAGCTCGCAGGGTCCGACCGTCGCCATCTCCCAGTCGAGGACCGCGACAGGCGTGTTGCCGGCCGGGCCGGCGTACATGAGATTGCCGATGCGGGCGTCGCCCCAGTTGAGCACCTGGTCGGCGTGCGGCGGGAGGTTGTCCTCAGCCCAGGCGAGCGCACGATCCAGGAGGGGCGCGCCGCCGTGCTTCTGCGCCGCCCAGTCGTAGAACGCGCGGAGCCGGCGCAGGTGCGCCTCGAGCGCGGTCTCCCCCGGTTCGGGCATGGGGATCAGGCCGTCGACGGGGACGGGCACGGAGTGGATCATGGCGATCACGTCGACAGAGGCGTCGGACAGTTCGCACAGATCCGCGTCGGTTGAGTCGGGCCGCCAGGCGCCGAAGGTGTAGGGCATGACGTCGGGCGGGACGTCGCCGTCGACACGATCCATGACGAGGAACGGGGCGCCGATCACCGCCGGGTCCTCCTCCACCCAGAGGCACGACGGCGCCGCGACCCCGTACGCCGCGACGTGGCGCATCACCGCGAACTGGGCGGGCAGGTCGTAGGTCGGGAACACCGGGTCGGACTCCGGCCGTGGCGCGACGCGGATGACGAGCCGCTGCTCGTCGTCGCCGAAGCGGACGGTCGCGAGCAGGGTCTCGCTCGACATGCCGTTGCCCTCGGGCAGGTGCAGGTCGAACACCTCCGCGCCCAGCTCGCGCGCGGCGAACCACTGCTGCAACTGGGCGCGCACCTCGTCCGGGGTGCGCTGCGAGGAGGCCGGGCGGGCCTGCTCGGCGAAGGTGTCCGATTCGGTCATGCAGGTCAGGGTAGATCCGCGCGGACCTCGCTAGAACATGTTTCAGAAATCTCGGCGGGTTCTCGCGAGCTCCGCGGCCGCGCGGCACGACTAGAGTGGATGCCCATGAGCTCCCCCGTCGTCACCCTCGCCCGCCGCGCCACCGCGGGGCCCGCCCAGGGCTTCGCAATGTGGTCGGCGGCGTGGCTGGCGGGCTCGGCCGGCACAGACGAACTGCTGGAGGCGCTCGGGGAGTGGGCGCCGGTGCAGTCGGTGGTCGACGGCGACCTCCCCGACCTGCTCGCGGAGATCCGCGCGCTGGAGCCGCACACCGTCCGGCTGCTGCTCCCCGCTCCGGGTGATGCGCGGGGCCTGCACGCGGGTAGCGACCTGGAGGAGGCTGCGATGGCCCGCGGCGAGGTGGCGCTCTTCGACGGCGCGACGTCCACGATCGCGCTGGTGCCGACCCCTGAGGCCGGCGACGTGATGCGCTGGCAGGCGTTCCTGCACGAGCCTGCGCTCGTCGATCCGGATCCAATTTCCCTCGGCGCGGCCGAGCACGCCCTGCGGGACGCCGTCCGGGAAGCGCCGTCGGCCCTGGCCAGCCTGCCGCCCGCGCCTGACGCCGCGTCGGATCCGCGCGGCGTGGTCATGGAGTTGACCCGCTACCTGGGCGCGCACCGGCTGCCAGTGGGCGCCACCGAGCGGGCCCACCGCGTGCTCGACAGCGCCGGGATGGTGGAGGCGATCCTGCTGGTCGCGGGTGCGGAGAACCCGTACGCCGGGCTCACCCTCGCCTCCGCGCAAGGCGGCGACGCCGCCTACCGCGACCTGTGGCGCACCGTCCGCGCCGCGCGGGTGGCCGCCGTCAATGCGGTGTGCCGCGACGAACTGCGCGGAGCATTCTGAAACCGGCGTTCAGATGAGGGACGCTCGAAATACTGCGCCGCGGATCAGCTGAGCGCGGATTTCAGGTGCGAACCGGACGCCGGACCGCCGGGCAGCAGCCCTCGACGCAGGCGGCGCCGTCGACACTGACGCCGAGCCCGCTGGACCGGCCCGCATCCGCGTCGTCGACCAGGTCGGCGACCATCGCGGCGAACCGCGGGTCGTGGATCGGCGTGGCGGCGCGGGCGAAGGGCATGCCCAACTCTGCCGCGAGATCGCGCGCCTCGGTGTCGAGGTCCCAGATCACCTCGAGATGGTCGGAGATGAACCCGATGGGCACGACCGCCACGCCGGGCACCCGGTCGTCCCACAGGGCCTGGATGTGGTCGCAGATGTCGGGCTCAAGCCACGGCACCTGCGGCGGGCCGGACCGGGACTGCCAGACCACGTCGTGATCCGTCCCCAGCCGGGCGGCGACGTTCGCGGCCGCATCCCGGACCTGCCGGGAGTACAAATTGGACACCCCGGGCGGGCCCGCGTTCACGTCCGCCGCCTCCGGGATCGAGTGTGCCGTGAACACCAGGCGCGAGCCGAAGGGCACCGTCGCCAGGGCGGCCTGCGCCGCGTCGGCGAAGCAGTCCAGGAACAGCTCGTGATCGTGGAACTGCGGCAGCTTGGTCAGCCGCGGCGCGCCGGGACCCACGGCCGCGAGGGCGCGGGCGATGTCCTCGTCGTACTGGCGGCACCCGGAGAAGCCGCCCCACGCGGAGGTGGCGAAGACGAGCGCGTCGCGCACGCCGTCGTCCTTCATGGTCTGCACGGAGTCCTCGACCATCGGGTGCCAGTTCCGGTTGCCGAAGTACACCGGCAGCTCCCGGCCCCGCCGGTCGAACTCCGCCTCGATGGCCGCGATCAGCGCACGGTTCTGCTCATTGATCGGCGAGACGCCGCCGAACCGCAGGTAGTGCTGTTCGACGGCGTCCAGGCGCTCGGGCGGTACGCCGCGACCACGCACGACGTTCTCGAGAAACGGTCGTACGTGGTCGGGGTGCTCGGGCCCACCGAAGGAGAGCACGAGCAGCGCATCGTGGGTCACGACTGCGCGTTGATCATTTCCTCGGGGAACCAGGTGTTGTGGCTGGCGCCGCCGTCGACGTAGACGATGGAGCCGGTCGTGCCGGGCAGCCAGTCGGAGAGCAGCGCGCAGATGCTCTTGCCCACGACCTCCGGGTCGTCGACGTTCCAGCCGATGGGCGAGGCGCCGTCCCAGTACTGGTTGAGCATGTTGAGCTTCTTGGCGTCGTCCGTCGCGGTGCCCGAGATTGCCTTGGCGGCCAGGGTCTTGATCGGACCGGCGGCCACCAGGTTCGAGCGGATCTTCTTGGCGTAGCCGACCTCGCGCGCGACGTAGCGGTTGACCGACTCCAGGGCGGCCTTCTGCACGCCCATCCAGTTGTAGTCGGGCATCGCGGTGCGGGGATCGAAGTCCATGCCCACGATGGAGCCGCCCTCGTTCATGACGGGCAGCACAGCGCGTGCCAGCGAGGCATAGCTCCACGCGGAGATCTCGAAGGACTTCGCCACGTCGGGGCCGGGGCCCTCGAGGAAGGGCACGGCGTCCGGACCCATCAGGGTGCGGGGCGCGAAGGCGATGGAGTGCAGCACGCCGTCGATGCCCTCGGGCGCGAGCTCGCGGACCTTGTCGGCCAGCGTGCCCAGGTACTCCTCGTCGGTGATGTCGAGCGGGATCGCCGGCGGCACCTCCTGCGGGAGGCGCTTGGCGATGCGGTCGATCAGGCGGAGCCGGTCCGGGATGCCGGTGATGATCACCTTGGCGCCCTGCTCCTGGGCCACCTTGGCGGCCGAGAAGGCGATGGAGGCATCGGTGATGATGCCGGTGATGAGGATGGTCTTGCCTTCGAGCAGTCCGGTCACGGACGTGCCTCCTTCAGTGTGTTCGTGATGTGGCTGGTGCGCGGGGCGCCTAGTGGCCTGTTGTCTGGGGCCTAGTGGCCCATGCCCAGGCCGCCGTCGACGTTGATGACGTTGCCGGTGACATAGGAGGAGTCGTCCGAGGCGAGGAACGAGACCACCGCGGCGACCTCCTCCGGCTGGCCGATCCGCTTCGCGGGAATGCCCTGCTTGATCAGCGGCTCGGTCATGTCGGACGGGAGTTCGCGAGTCATATCGGTGTCGATGAGGCCCGGCGCGATCACGTTGGCCGTGATGTTGCGGGAGCCCATCTCACGGGTGACGGAGCGGGCGAGGCCGACCACACCGGCCTTCGACGAGGCGTAGTTGGCCTGGCCACCGGTGCCGGCGAGGCCGACGACGGAGCCGAGGTAGATGAACCGCCCCCAGCGGTTCTTGAGCATGTCGCGGGTCGCGGCCTTGGTGACGCGGAAGGCGCCGGTGAGGTTGGCGTTGATGACCTTCTCGAAGCTCTCGACGCTCATGCGCATGACCAGCGTGTCGTCGGTGATGCCGGCATTGGAGACGACCACCTCGACGGGGCCCTGGTGCTCGGCGACCGTCTTGAAGGCGGCGTCGACCGACTCGGTGTCGGTAACGTCGCACTGCACACCGAACAGGCCCTCGGGGGCGCCGGAGCCGCGGTGCGTCACCGCGACCTTGTGCCCGTCGGCGGCGAGGCGCTGCGCGATCGCGAGACCGATACCGCGGTTGCCGCCCGTGACGAGGACGGACCGGGGCGTGAATTCAGAAGTCGACATGGGTGACAACGTATCAATCGCGCTCGCGACCCGGGAAATCTCCGGGCACGCGAGTCGTCGGTCGGCAGCGCTGGGCGCGCATCGTCGTCAACGATCGACGCCTCCGGTACCGATCACGGGAGGCGCCGGTTGAAGGCGACCGCTCCGGCGGCGCCGAGCACCAGCAGGCCGGTGGCCCAGAGCACCCAGATCCGCGAGTTGTCGCCTTTCTGCATCTCCCAACCGATCTCGTCCCGCAGGGTGCCGTACGCCTCGTTGAGGTCGTTCAACGACGAGGCGGAGAAGAACTGGCCGCCGGAGAGGTCGGCGATCTGCTTGAGCGACTCGTCGTCGACGGGGACGGGGATGTTCTGGCCTTCGATGTTCACCGTGCCGTTCGGCGTGCCGAAGGAGATGGTGGAGATGGGGATCCCCGCTTCCTTCGCCTTGCGGGCGGCGGTGAAGCCGCCGCGCGGGTCGTCGAGGTCGGTGGGCACCGTCTGCTTGCCATCGGACTCGAGAATGATCCGGGCGGGCGGCGCGTTGTCCTTGCCGCCGAGCACGTCCCGGATGTTGGTGATCGACTGGATGGCGGCATAGATGCCCTCGCCGGTGGCGGTGCGCTGGGCGAGTTCGAGGTGGTCGATCGCGTTGGTCGCGAGCGACCGGTCCGGGGTCGGCGAGACCAGCAGCTGCGCCGTGCCGGCGTACGAGACGATGCCGAGGTTCATGCCCTGCGGGAGCTCGCCGACGAATTTCTTCGCCGCCTCCTTGGCCGCGTCCAGTCGGTTAGGGCTGACGTCGGTGGCCTGCATCGACAGCGAAGTGTCGATGACGAGCACGACCGTGGCCTTGCTCCGCGGTACCTTGCGCATGGCCTGCGGCCCGGACAGCGCGACCATGAGCAGGATCATCCCGATGCTGAGCAGTGCAATGGGGACGTGCCGCCACCGGTTGGGCCCGGGCGGCGCCACGGAGTCGAGCACCGACATGTTCGCGAACTTCAGGGCGCGCTTGCTGCGCCGTAGCTCGTTGTAGACGTAGCCCGCCAGGATGGCAAGCACGACGAGGATTCCGAGCAGCCAGATCGGGGTGGCGAGCGAGGTCAATCCGCCCATGTCAGGAAGCACCAGCCAATCCACGTCGACGCGCGGCGACGAACCGCACGATGTCGGCGAGCCAGTCGCGGTCGGTGCGCAGTTCGAGGACGGGCGCGCCGACTCCGCGCAGGGTGCGCGCCACCTGTTTGCGATGCTCCTGTGCTGCCGCGGCGAACCGCTGCTGCAGCTCGGGGGTCACGGTCAGTTCGCGCACGGCGCCGGACTCGGCGTCGCGGAGCGCGATCTCGCCGACCACGGGGAGCTCGACGTCGCGGGGATCGAGGACCTCGACCGCGAGCACCTCGTGCCGCGCTGCGATGCCACGGAGCTCGCGGACGTAGTCCACGTCGCCGAGGAAATCGCTGATCACCACGACGAGACCGCGGGGCTGTTCCGGCCGGCGCAGGGCGTCGAGCGCGACACGCAGGTCGCCGCGGGTGCCCTCGACGGCGCGGGGCGCGGTGGCGATAGCCCCCAGCACCTTCTGCCGCTGCGCGCGGCCGGACTTGGGCTGCACGCGCACGAGCTGCGCGCCGTTGGTGACGAGGCAGCCGACGCGGTTCGCGGCGCTGCTCACCAGGTGCACGACGGCGGCGGACGCGGCGACGGCGAGGTCGCGCTTCGTGCCGCCCGTGGAGCCGAAGTCCATCGACGCGGACAGGTCCACCACGATCCAGGTCTGCAGCTCGCGGTCGGCGATCATCTGCCGCACGTGCGGGTGCGTCGTGCGGGCGGTGACCGACCAGTCCATGAGGCGGACGTCGTCGCCGGGCGTGTAGGGCCGCGACTCCCCCGGCTCGGAGCCCGGTCCGGGGAGTAGGCCCTGGTGATCGCCCTTGAGGACGCCGTCGAGCCGCCGGCGCACCAGCAGTTCGAGCATCTTCAGGGACGCCTGCATGCGGGTCTCGTCGACCTCGCCGGCGGCGACGCTCGGGAGCGGGCTGCGCCCGGGTCCGGGGCCGCTCGGGTTGCGCGCAGGCGTGCCGGGGGGTGTGGCCGGCATCGTCAGCCCTGCGGCTGCTGCGCGGGGGCGTACTGCTGCGGGGCGGGCGCCGGGGGCGCGGCCGGCTGCGGGACCGGCTGCCCGACGACCTGCGGCAGCGCGACGGTCTGCAGCACGCGGTTGATCGCCTGGTCGGCGGTCACCTCGTCGGCGAGGGCGTCGTAGCTCATCACGAGGCGGTGGCGCAGCACGTCCGGGATGATCTCGACGACGTCCTGCGGGACGACGTAGTCGCGGCCGCGGAGCAGCGCGAGCGCCCGGGCGGCGGCGACGATGCCGAGGGTGGCGCGGGGCGACGCGCCGTAGGTGATCCACGAGGCCACGTCGTCGAGACCGAACTCGCGCGGGGTGCGGGTCGCGGCGATGACGCGGACGACGTAATCGACGAGGGCGTGGTGGACGAAGACCTCGCTCGCGGCACGCTGCAGGCGCTGCACGGTGCCGGGGTCGAGCACCTGCGAGGGCACGGGCGGGACGGTGCCCATGCGGTAGACGATCTCCCGCTCCTCCTCGATGGAGGGGTAGCCGACGACGACCTTGAACAGGAAGCGGTCGCGCTGGGCCTCGGGCAGCGGGTAGACGCCCTCGTTCTCAATGGGGTTCTGGGTCGCGAGCACGAGGAAGGGGTCGGGCATCGCGTACGTCTGGCCGCCGATGGAGACCTTGCGCTCGGCCATGACCTCGAGCAGCGCGGACTGCACCTTCGCCGGAGCACGGTTGATCTCGTCGGCGAGCAGGAAGTTCGCGGAGACCGGGCCGATCTCGGTATCGAACTGCTCCTTGCCCTGCCGGTAGATGCGGGTACCGACGAGGTCGGAGGGCACCAGGTCGGGCGTGAACTGGATGCGGGAGAAGGAGCCGCCCACGACGGTGGCGAAGGTCTCGACCGCGAGTGTCTTGGCGACGCCGGGGACGCCCTCGAGGAGTACGTGGCCCTTGGCGAGCATGCCCACCAGGATCCGCTCGACGAGCTGATCCTGGCCCACGATCACGCGCTTGACCTCGTAGACCGCCCGCTCCAGCAGCTTGACCTCATCGCTCGACGCGATGTCCTGCCCCTGTGAGTGCGTCACGCAAAAGTCCCCTTCGTCGTCGTTCCCCCGGCCCGTGCGGGCCCGTCCGATCCCGGGCCGCAGCGGGCCCGTTCCCACGAGCGTACTGAATCGCGCGCGGTCAGCTGTTGATCACACGGACGCCCTGCGACAGGAACGTCGAGGCGTCGAAGGGGGCGATCCGCACCGCGCCGCCCGACTGGGGCGACTCGAGGATCTGGTTGTTGCCGAGGTACATCGCCACATGCTGCGTGCCGCCGGGGCCGCGGAAGACCATGTCGCCGCGCTTGAGCTGGCTGATCGGCACCTTGTTGCCGGTCGTGTACTGGTAGCCCGAGTACTTGGGGAGCGCGATCCCGACCGCGGCGTACATGTACGCCATCAGGCCCGAGCAGTCGAAGCCGATCCGGTTGAAGTCGCCGTAGCTGTCGGCGACGCCTCCGTCTCGGACGCCCTTCGTCGCGCCCCAGGCGTTGCCGCCGCCCCAGGCATACTGCACACCGATGACCGACATGCCGCGCTGAATCACGGTCTCGATCATCTGCGCGCCGCTCATGCTTCCGACGCCCGGCACAGCCTGCGAGGCCGGGGCTGTGGGCTGCTGGGCCGCGCTGGACTGGCCGGTGATGGCGCCGAACGGGTTGCTGAACAGCGACGACGCCTGGCCGACGATGCCCTGGGCGAAGGACCGGGCCGCCGCCAGCGGATCCGCGGTGTCGACGGTGCCGGCCTGCGCGGCTGGGGCCGCGGGAGCGGCCGCCTGCGCAGCGGGAGCGGCGGGCGCCGCCGGGGCGGCGATCTGCTGGGTCTGCTGCTCGTCGACGACGTACTGCGCATAGATCTTCTGCTGCGCCGCACGGTCCTCGGCGCGCTTGGCCTGCTCGAGCGCGCGCTGCGCCAGCTCGCGCTGGGTGCTGAGCGTGGTCTGCTCCCGCTGCTGGGTGGTGAGCGCGGCGACGGTCTGCGTGATGGATTCCTCAGCGGTCGTCTTGCGCTCGGCCGCGGCGGCGGTGGCGGCGTCGGCCTGGACCTTGGCCGCGCGGGCGGCGGTGCGGGAAGCCTCGGCGCGGGTCTTGGCGGCCCGGAGGTCGCCGAGGGCGGTCTTCTGCTTATCGGCGACGATCCGCAGCGTGGTCGCGCGGTCGACAGCCTCGCCAGGGTCGTTGCCGCCGAGGGTGTTGACGAGCGCGCCGGCACTGTTGCCCTGCGCGTACGCGGCGCGAACCACCTTGTCGAAGGAGTCCTGCGCGGTCTTGATCTTGGCATCGGAGTCCGCGACCGCGGTCTCGGAGACCGTGATCGCGCCGGTCGCGGCGGTCGCGGCGTCGCGGGCCGACTGCAGGTCGACGACGGCGCGGTTGACGGACTGCCGCTTAGCGGCGACGTCGCCGCGCAGATCCGCGATGCGCTGGTCGGTCTGTGCGATGCGGTCGACGAGCGCGGCGACGACGTTGGCGGGGTTCGCGTCGGGGCCGTTGGGCTCGGCGAAGACCGATCCCGCACCCGCGACAGAGCCGGCCACCAGCGAGCCGGTGGCGACTGCCGCGAGCAACGACCGCGCAGCGAAGTTCGTGGCGGGGTGTGCCGTACGCCTCAAGGTGTCTCCCTCAACTCAAGACTCGTTCAGACCCGATGAGTGCGCATGGGCAACACGCACAACATTGGCTTCAGACGTACCGTACGGCACTTTCGCAACAATAGAAAACAGGATTCACAAATTACACAGCTGTGAGTCGGAAAATATCGAGGTTGACCTGCGCAGATAATTATCTACTGAATTGCATTCCAACTGGACCGGCGCCGCTAATTACACAGCTGGAATTTCGAATGAATGTGCGCTATTCGTTCGATCGAACAGCCGAACCGCCATTTTCTTCGGTCGCGGGTACCGTCGCGTCGGAGGTCTCCGCGCCGACCGGTGCGGTCACCGATGTGGCCCTGGCACGACGAGCGGCGTCCACTGCCCGGCTGCGGCGCCGCGTCACTACCCGCGCCCAGCCCGCGAGCGCTGCGACGACCAGCACCAGCCCGACGGTGAAGCCCGTCCACGGGAAGGTCGCGTCGTTCGCGACGGTCGCGAAGTCCTCGGCGGCCTTCGGCGGGTTGTTGAGCGCGAGCCGCCCCGTGTAGCCGTCCTGCCCCTTCTCGATCTGGAAGCGCGAGAGCTGCGTCGAGTAGCCTGCGACCTGGCTGGGCGACATCACCAGCACCGTCAAAGGGTGATCGGCGTCGGCGTTCATCTGCCGTCCGAGCTCCGTGCCGAGGTCGCGCAGCGAGGTGTCCGGGTTGTAGTCGTGCGCGAGGACGACCACCTGGAAGTTCTCGATGCCGTTGGCGCGCGCGTGCTTGACGACCTGCACCAGCTGGGGCACCGAATCGGAGTGCGCGGGGTTGAGAACGGCGACGCCGTCCTTCGCGAGGTCCGCCTGCAGCGCGGACAGATCCACGTCGGTCGGCACTTCGGTGAGAATCGGCAGCGGCCCCATGGGCCTCACAGTACGACACGCCCGTGGGCGCGCCCGGAACGAGGCACAATGAGCTGCGTCCGGCGAGTTTCAGCCCTGCGGACTCTCACAGGACAAGCGTACTGTATTATCGACTTCAGGCACCGACACAGCCCGTCGGTGCACACCACAAAACGTTGAGTGGAGCTGACGTGAGTAAGAGCATCGATTCCTTCTCGTCGCGCGGCACGCTCGAGGTGGGCGATCAGTCATACGAGATCTTCCGCCTCAGCGCCGTGCCCGGCACCGAGAAGCTGCCCTACGCCTTGAAGGTCCTCGCAGAGAGCCTGCTGCGGACCGAGGATGGCGCGAACATCACCACCGATCACATCAACGCCCTGGCGAACTGGGACCCCTCGGCCGAGCCGAGTGTCGAGATCCAGTTCACGCCGGCGCGCGTGATCATGCAGGACTTCACCGGTGTGCCCTGCATCGTGGACCTCGCCACCATGCGCGAGGCCGTCACGGCCCTGGGCGGCGACCCCAATAAGGTCAACCCGCTCTCCCCCGCCGACATGGTCATCGACCACTCGGTCATCCTCGACGTCTTCGGCACCGCCGACGCCCTCGAGCGCAACGTCGATCTCGAGTACGAGCGCAACGGCGAGCGCTACCAGTTCCTGCGCTGGGGCCAGGGTGCGTTCGACGACTTCAAGGTCGTCCCCCCGGGCATGGGCATCGTGCACCAGGTCAACATCGAGTACCTGGCGCCTGTCGTGATGACCCGCAACGGCCAGGCGTACCCCGACACCTGCGTCGGCACGGACTCGCACACCACCATGGAGAACGGCCTGGGCGTCCTGGGCTGGGGCGTCGGCGGCATCGAGGCCGAGGCGGCCATGCTGGGCCAGCCGGTCTCCATGCTCATCCCCCGCGTCGTGGGCTTCAAGCTCACCGGTGAGATCAAGCCGGGCGTGACCGCGACCGACGTGGTGCTCACGGTGACCGACATGCTGCGTCAGCACGGCGTCGTCGGCAAGTTCGTCGAGTTCTACGGCAAGGGCGTCGCCGAGGTGCCGCTCGCCAACCGCGCGACCCTGGGCAACATGAGCCCCGAGTTCGGCTCCACGGCCGCGATCTTCCCGATCGACGGCGAGACCATCAACTACCTGCGCCTCACCGGCCGCACCGACGAGCAGCTCGCGCTCGTCGAGGCGTACGCCAAGGAGCAGGGCATGTGGCACGACGCCGATCACGAGCCCGCGTACTCCGAGTACCTCGAGCTGGACCTCGGAACCGTCGTGCCGTCGATCGCCGGCCCGAAGCGCCCGCAGGACCGCATCCTGCTGTCGGAGTCGAAGACGGCCTTCCGCAAGGACATCCACAACTACGTGGAGGAGCAGCACCCGGCCGCGCACACGCAGTTGGACGAAGCCGTCGAGGAGTCCTTCCCCGCCTCCGATCCGGCCGCACTGTCCTTCGCCGACGACGGTGCCGTGAACGTCCAGTCCGCCGCCAACGGCGCCGAGGGCCGCCCGAGCAAGCCGGTGCGCGTCAAGGGCGAGCGCGGCGAGTTCATCCTCGACCACGGTGCCGTCGCGGTCGCGGGCATCACCTCCTGCACCAACACCTCGAACCCGTCGGTCATGCTCGGCGCGGCGCTCCTCGCGCGCAACGCCGTCGAGAAGGGCCTGACCACCAAGCCCTGGGTCAAGACCAACATGGCCCCCGGCTCGCAGGTCGTCACCGACTACTACGAGAAGGCCGGCCTGTGGCCGTACCTCGAGAAGCTCGGCTACTACCTGGGCGGCTACGGCTGCACCACGTGCATCGGCAACACCGGCCCGCTGCCCGACGAGATCAGCAAGGCCGTCAACGACGAGGACCTGACCGTGGTCGCGGTGCTCTCCGGCAACCGCAACTTCGAGGGCCGCATCTCCCCCGACGTGAAGATGAACTACCTGGCCTCGCCGCCGCTGGTCATCGCCTACGGCCTGGCGGGCACGATGGACTTCGACTTCGAGACCGATTCGCTGGGCAAGGACCACGACGGCAACGACGTCTTCCTCAAGGACATCTGGCCGTCGGCGCAGGAGATCGACGACACGATCAAGAACGCCATCAACCAGGACATGTTCCGCAAGTCCTACTCGACGGTCTTCGCGGGCGATCACCGCTGGCAGAACCTCGACACCCCCGAGGGCGACACCTTCCAGTGGGACGAGAACTCGACGTACGTCCGCAAGGCCCCGTACTTCGACGGCATGACGATGGAGCCGGCGCCCGTCTCCGACATCTCGGGCGCACGCGTCATGGCGCTGCTGGGCGATTCGGTGACCACCGACCACATCAGCCCGGCCGGCCCGATCAAGCCCGGCACCCCGGCCGCGCAGTACCTCGACTCCCACGGCGTGGCCCGCAAGGACTACAACTCGCTGGGTTCGCGGCGCGGTAACCACGAGGTGATGATCCGCGGCACGTTCGCGAACATCCGCCTGCAGAACCGCGTGCTCGACACCATCGGGCTCGAGGGCACGCAGGGCGGCTACACCCGCGACTTCACGCAGGAGGGCGGCCCGCAGTCGTTCATCTACGACGCCTGCCAGAACTACCAGGCGGCCGGCGTCCCGCTGGTCGTCCTGGGCGGCAAGGAGTACGGCTCCGGCAGCTCGCGCGACTGGGCGGCCAAGGGCACCAGCCTCCTGGGCGTCAAGGCCGTCATCGTCGAGTCCTTCGAGCGCATCCACCGGTCGAACCTGATCGGCATGGGCGTCGTCCCGCTGCAGTTCCCCAAGGGCGAGTCCTGGAAGACCCTGGGCCTCGACGGCACGGAGACCTTCGACATCGCGGGCATCACGGAGCTGAACAACGGCGTCACGCCGAAGACGGTGCACGTGACCGCGACGAAGACCGACGGCACGAAGGTGGAGTTCGACGCGGACGTCCGCATCGACACCCCCGGTGAGGCCGACTACTACCGCAACGGCGGCATCCTGCAGTACGTGCTGCGGAACATGGTCAACAGCTGATCGCTTCGGTCTCGACCAGTGACGGCGGGTCCGGCCCCAGCGGCCGGGCCCGCCGTCCGCGTAGTGGACAACGAACAACCGTCCCCGTTCGATCAGGAGCACCCACATGCCCAAGGTGAGCGATGATCACCTCGCCGCGCGGCGCCGCCAGATCCTCGACGGCGCGCGGACCTGCTTCGCCGAGTACGGCTACGACGGAGCCACCGTCCGCCGGCTCGAGGCCGCGACCGACCTCTCGCGCGGCGCGATCTTCCACCACTTCCGCGACAAGGACGCGCTGTTTCTGGCGCTGGCCCGCGAGGACGCCCAGCGGATGGCCGACATCGCCGCGGAAGAGGGCCTCGTGCAGGTCATGCGCGACATGCTCAGCCATCCGGAACGCTTCGACTGGCTGGGGACCCGGCTGGAGATCGCCCGGCGGCTCAAGAACGACGGCGACTTCCGCGCGGAGTGGACCGAGCGCAGCGCCGAACTCACCGAGGCCACGCTGCGTCGCCTGGAGCGGCAGAAGCAGCGCGGCCGGCTGCGCGACGACCTGCCGACCGACGTGATCCTCAGCTACCTCGACCTCGTACTCGACGGGCTGGTCACCCACCTCGCCTCCGGCCGCCCGACGGCGGGCCTCGAGGCGGTGCTCGACCTGGTCGAGGAGAGCGTGCGGCGTCCCTAGCGCTTCGTCAGGGCCGGGACGAGCGTCGCGATGCCCAGCCCCAGCATCGCAATGCCCGCGAGCAGGGTCAGGTAGAGGCCGATGCCGGCTGCCCGTACTGCGGATGCCCCAGCGACGGCTGCGGGGTGCCCCACGGCTGCGCGGGCTGCTGCGGGGGCCGGCCCTGGTGCGGCGGCACCTGGCCGCCGCCCTGGGGATGGGGACCGCCCTGCTGGTATCCGCCCTGGTTGTAGGTCATGCGGGGAGCGTAGCCCCGTCGGCCTTGCGATCCGGTTGCCGACGCCCAAACGTGATCCTCGGTTGCGGCTCAGCGCCCTTCGGGCGGCGTCGCGTAGAGGAAGACCGCACCGCCCGGATCCTTGGCCGAGCCCATGGTTCCCCAGGGAGTCACCTCCGCGGTGCGGAGGATCTCGCCGCCCGCGGCGACGATGCGCTGCTCGGCGGCAGCGGTGTCCTCGACGGTCAGATACACCTGCCAGAACGACGGCATGCCCTCCCCGAAGACGCCCGACTCGAACAGTGGCGCCGCGTCCATGATCCCCGCGACGCCGTCCTTCCCGCCCTCGGGGCCGACGAGCACCTGGCTGTAGCGGTCCGGCCCGAAGGAGCCCTCTTTGCCTCCGCTGCCGATCTCCTGCAGAGTCCACCCGAAGACAGTGCGGTAGAAGGCGAGCGAGGCGTCGTAACTACGGCTCATGCAGTCGAACCAGTACGGGGCGCCGGGGATCCCGCGTTCGACGAATCCGGGATGAGTGCCGGGCTGCCACACGCCGATCGCCGCACCCACCGGGTCGACGAAGAAGCCGAACCGTCCGAGATCGCCGACGTCAGCGACGGGGACGATGATCGACGCGCCGGCCTCGGTGGCCGCCGCGAGGGTCGCCTCCGCGTCATCGGCGCGCAGGTACGTCGACCACATGTCGCCTGGGCCTTCGCCGCCGTCAGTCGCGCCCATGAGGCCGGCAACGAGGTGGCCGTTGTTCCGGAAGTTGCGGTAGCCACCGAACTCCGGGCTGGGCGGATCCGCCTCCCATCCGAAAACGGCACCGTAGAAGTCCGCCGCCCTATCGGCATCGGAGCTCATGAGGTCGATCCACACGGGTGCGCCCAGCGGGGCGTGGTACGCGGTCATGGCGATAACGGTGGCACACCGGGCCGACAAGTTCCAGCGTTCCCCGCACATCGGATTGCGATCGCAGTACGCACAGGGTGCTCCGATGACAGTGAGCGGGTGACGAACCCGCCCACGGCACCGTCGGACTACAGGTTGGCGACGCCCCGGGCGTCCCGGTAGACGCCCGCCACGCCGCTCGCGGACATCGGTCCGGACTGGATCTTGGCGTCCGAGGCGACGACGGCCTGCAAGGTGACGCCGGCGACGAGGAAGTCGGCGACCGAGCGTCGGGTGTGGTCGGCGGAGGTGACGAGCACCGCGCCGTTGCCGAAGCCGTTCTGGCGCATGAGGACCGCCGTGTTGATGGCGTTCCCCTGGGTCGAACCGGCCTTGTCCTCGGTGTAGATGCGGGTGCCGGAGACGCCCTGCGCCAGCAGCCACTCCTTCATCGCCGCGGCCTCGGTCTTGCCCGCCTTGGGCGCGCCGCCGGTCACGACGATCGGGAAGGCCGGGTAGGCCTGTGCGACCGCGAGGCCCTTGGTCAGGCGCTCGACGAGGATCGGCCGCATCGCGCCGTTGTCCTCCAGGCCGAAGCCGAGGATGACGATGGCGGAGCCGGGGGCGACGCCGCCGGGCACCTGGTCGGTGAGCGGGAAGGTCAGCGCCTTGTTGACGTTCGTCATCAGCGCCACGACCTTCTGCGCCTGGTCGATCGGCATCTGATTGATGGCGGCCTGCGCGCCCGCGGTATCGCCCGCGGCCTGGCGGTCGATCGCCTGGTTGGTGAGGGACGTCGACGACGTCGAGGTCGACGGTGCCGCCCCCGCCGTCCCCGTCGCCAGGGTGGCGGCGACCGCAACGGCGGCCGTCAGCGAAACGATCGAGCGGAAGAAACCAGAGACACGCATGTAGCCCTCCGTGACAAATGAGTCTATCGGTGGAAAACTACACTACTGAGTCGTGTGTTGCACACGTGAATGTTGATTCGTGCCCGAAGCCACGCCCGGGGCACGCTGAGAGCGCACAAGAGCCTCGGTGGATTCCTGCGGTCGGCGAGCGGCGCGTCGTCGCCGACACGCACCGAAACTGGTGGTCCGCCTCTACGACGAGGCGGGCAGGGCGATCCCGAGCTCACGGAACACCGCGCGGGCGCGGTCCGGATAGTCGGTGATCAGCCCGTCCGCGCCGTCCCGCAGCAGCGTCCGCATCGTCGCGGGATCGTTGACCGTCCACGGGATGACCTTCAGGCCCAGGTCGTGCGCGCGCCGGATCAGCGGAGCCGTCGTGAAGCGCACGAACTCCGCGTCGCCGACGCCGCCGTCCTGCGGGTCGCCCTGCACCGGCGAGATCGCGGTGAGTCCGGGGATGGTTGCCTTCGCCGCCCGCACCCAGTCGCCGCCGTAGCCGTCCACGTCCAGCCCCAGCCACGGAGACGCACCCGGCTTCCCCGTCTGCAGGAACTGCTCGCCGTTGGTCAGCGCGATCAGCCCGACGCCCGGGAGTAGCGGCCCGATCTCCCGTAGAGCGGTCCAGTCGAAGCTCTGGATCGTGACCTGCCGGGCGAGGCCGGAGCGCGTGATCTCCCCCGCCACCGCGCGCACGAACTCGCCGCGCGGCGCCGTCTCCGACGGTGTGCCCGCCTCCACCTTGGTCTCGATGTTCATCCGCACGGGCGAGCGACGCGCGCGGACGAGGTCGAAGAGCTCGCGCAGCTCGGGGATGCGGGCTCCCGCCACCACGCGCTGCGAGGCGGTGACCTTCTCGTATCCGCAGTTCATAGTGCGGACCTGGGCGTAGGTCAGGTCGCGGACGTACTTGCCAACGTACGGGTACTGCGGGTCCCCGGGCGTCGCCGGCGCGGTGTCGGCACACTTCTTCGAGTCCACCTTCCGGTCGTGGGTGATCACGACCTTCCGGTCCTTCGTCACCTGCGTGTCCAGTTCCAGCGTCGTGACGCCGAGCCGCATCGCCGCGGAGAAGCCCTCCAGCGTGGACTCGGTCTGCAGGCCGAGCCCGCCCCGGTGCGCCTGCAGGTCGACGGTCCGCGGCGCCGCTCCGGCAGGAGCCGCTCCCACCAGCAACGCGAAGAACAGAGCGATGATCGACAGACGCCGCAGGTTCATGAACCGCACGCTAGGCCGCCACGGTGAACCCGACCTGTCCGCGACGTGAAGGGCTCCCCGATACACTGGACCGTCGCATACGCAAGGGGAGGTACACGATGGCGCAGTCGGCCGCGCAGCTGTACGCCGCGTTCACGGATAACGCCGACAACGACGTCGCGCTCCGCCTACTCCGCTCCCCCAACGCCGTCGCCTACCTGGCCCTCATGGCGGCGAGGCTGGGCACGGGCCCCGCCGACGCGGAGGAGCTGGGCGACGCGCTGACCGTCGACCTGCAGTCCCTCCAGAGCCACTTCACCGAGCGCGCGCGGCCGGTCCCCGCCGGGCCCGACGTCCTGGACCAGTGGGTCAAGCACGGCTTCGTATCGAGAACCCTCGATGAGGACGACCGCGAGGTCATCCAGCTCACCCGCGGCGCGACGACGGCCCTCGGCCAGGTGCAGGCCGTCTCGCTGGACCGCAACGTCGCCACCGAGACCGCGCTCGAGCTGGTCACGGCCCGACTGTCGGCGGTGGCGGTCACCGTCAGCGCCGATCCCGACGACCACCTCCGCGCCCTGGACCAGCAGATCGCCGAGCTCACCCAGCGACGCGAGGCCCTGCGCCAGGGCCTCATCCCCGAGTACGACCGCGACAAGGTGGTCGACGACCTCAAGATCGTCAGCTCCCTCGCCGAGCGCATGCCCGCAGATATCCTGGGCTACGGCGAGAAGCTCCGCGAACACACGCGCGCCCTCCTCACCCACGGCCTCGACGCCTCCGACTCCAGCGAGGCCGAGGCCTACGCCAAGACCCTGCAGCGCCTCTTCGACGGCCACGACGAGCTCGCGAACACACCCGAGGGCAAGGCCTTCGACGCCTTCTACACGCTGCTCTCCGACCACCGCCTGCGCCGCCAGCTCGAGACGTCCGTCGCCTCCGTCGTGCATGAGGTGGAGCTGCCGGACGACCTCAGAGACTCCCTCACCGGCTTCCTCGATCGCATGTGGATGCAGGTCCAGCGGGTCGACGAGATCCGCGGCCAGGTCTATCGCCGCATCAACACCTTCGTCAAGGACGGCGACTTCCTGCAGTACCAGTCGCTGCGCGCCCGCATCACCGAGGCGCAGCGCGCGGCCGTCGACGCCTTCGACATCGTCTCCGCCGGCCGCGACACCGGCCTCGCCGTCCCCATGTCGGCCGTCGACACCAGCTCCGTCGGCGCCCTGCGCTTCCACGACGGCGTCGTCACCCTGCCGCCCGAGGTGCGCGAGACCTCCGGCGAGTTCACCATCGACCCCGCGCGCCTCGTCGGCCGCGAGGCGATCGACTGGGACGCGCTCGCCTCCGCCGTCAACCAAGCCGTCAGCACGTCCGACGGTGCGACCCTCCTCGAGGTTCTCGCCGCGATCGACGCTCCCCGAGCCGGCGACGTCGTCGGCGTCTGGTCGCTCGGCGCGCGGTACGGCACCGTCGACGAGGACCGCCTGGTCACCGTCGTCGCGCACACCCAGCGCGGGCCCCGCGAGATGACGGTGCCGCACGTCGCCTTCGCCGCCGCGCTCCCGCCCCTGACCCCCGCCTCGGCCGCGCCCGAGCCCACCACGCTGTTCGAGCAGGAGTGACATGACCGACGAATCGCTCGACGCCGCACTGGACATCGCGGACGACGTGCTCCCCGAGATCGACCTCGCCGACTTCAGCATCGCCGACGACGAGGCGATCACGTCGCTGCGCGGCGCCGACACCGCGCCCCGCTTCGACGGCGACACCTCCGCGCTGCCGAACTCGGTCTGTTACGCGCTGCAGGAGCTGATCGCGGCGCCGCACGTCTCGTCGCGGTCGAAGAACTGGGCCGTGATCGAGGCCGAGGAGACGCTGCTGCGCAGCCGGCTCTCCGAGCTGAACCTGCTGCTCGAGATCAACCGCGAGACCAAGCACGCCTTCACCCGGCAGGTCAGCGAGAACGACCCGCGCCAGCGGAATCTGCTGCGCGCGCAGAGCCTCTCGCTCGCCGCGTCGGTGCTGGCGCTGTTCCTGCGCCTCAAGCACCTGTCCAGCCCGGACGAGACGGCGGTCGTGGAGCGGCAGGAGATGATCGACCATCTGTTGACGTTCCGCCCCGCGCGCGACACCGACGAGGCCGGCTTCGTCAAGAAGGCCGACGCCGCGATCAACCAGCTCGAGACCCGCCGCCTGATCCGCCGCGTCGGCACCAGCGACCGGTACGCCGTGCACTCGGTGATCGCCTCGCTGCTCACCCCCGAGCAGGTGGACCTGTACACCGCCGCGTACCGCGACCTCGCCAGTACCGATCAGGACCTGGGCGAGGCGGCGGCCCCCGTCGACGACGGCGAGGACGGCACCGTCGAGCCGGAGAACGACACCGAGCCCGAGAACGAGACGCAGGAGCAGCAGTGACCCGCAAGCATCTCGGCCAGTACCGCCTCACCCGCCTGCAGGTGGTCAACTGGGGCACCTTCGACGGCTACAAGGACTTCCCGATCGACGAGCGGGGCGTGATCCTCACCGGCCCGTCAGGCTCGGGCAAGAGCTCGCTGATGGACGCGCATTCGGTGGTGCTGCTGCCCACCTACGACCAGTCCTTCAACGCCTCCGCGGACATGACGGCGAAGGGCGCCAAGCGCGCCGCCCGCTCGATGGCGGACTACGTGCGCGGTGCGTGGTCGGTCAACGACGACGAGCACCAGCAGTCCAAGGTCCAGTACCTGCGCGGCGACTCGGCCACCTGGTCGGCGGTCGCCGCGACCTACGACAACGGCGCGGGCAACGTGACCACGGCCGTCGCCGTGAAGTGGTTCCCCGGCAGCGGCACCGACGGCGCCTCGCTCAAGTCCTGGTACCAGTTGCATTCGGGCGGCTTCGATCTGCTGGACCTGCAGGAATGGGCCACCGCCGGCTTCGACACCCGCGGCTGGCGCTCTCGGCACAGCGGCGTCGAATCCTTCGACACGCAGGCCGCCTACCAGGACGCGCTGCGCCGCCGTGTCGGCATCGGCACTTCCAGCGCCGCGCTGGCGCTGCTGGGCAAGGCCAAGGCCATGAAGAACGTCGGCGACCTCGACGCCTTCATCCGGACCTACATGCTCGACCGGCCGCAGACCTACGCGCGCGCCGAACGCCTCGTCGAGAACTTCACCCAGCTCGACGAGGCCTACCGGGCCGCCGCGCGCGCCGAGGCGCAGGAGAAGGTCCTGCGGCCGATGCCGGAGGCGTACGAGAAGTACCGCTCCGCCACCGTCGGGACGACGCGCGCGGCCGACCTGCTCGGCGCACCCGTGCGGTCCTACCTGCGCGGGCACAAGCTGCGACTGCTGCAGGAGCAGATGGACCGGATCGAGGGCGAGCGGGCCGGCACCGACGCGCAGATCGCCCGCTGGGAGGACCGCGCCGAGGAGCGCAAGATCCGCTACAACGACCTGCTGCACCGGCTCCGGCAGGAGCAGGGCGAGGTCGGGGTGCTCGAGGCGGAGCTCCAGTCGCGCGAGCTGCAGACCCAGGCCCGCCAGCGCGCCTACGAGCGCTTCGCCGCCGCGGTGGAGAAGCTCGGCGAGCGCGCGCCCGAGTCGGCGGAGGAGTTCGCCGCGCTGCGCGAGCAGGTCCCCGGCATCCGCGACCGCGCGACCGAGGCCGCCGAGGCCCTCGCGGGGCGCGTGCACTCCGCGTACACCGACGAGTCGGACGCGCGCCGGGCCGTCGAATCCGTGGACGACGAGCTGTCCGTGCTGGACCGCCGCGCCTCGCTGCTGCCGCCCGCGCTGCTGGACCAGCGCGACGTGATCGCCCGCGCCACCGGCGTTCCCGCGGAGGAGCTTCCGTACGCGGCGGAGCTCATCGACGTCACGCCCGCGGAGCAGGCGACGTGGGCCGGCGCCGCCGAGCGCGTGCTGCGTCCGCTGGCCACGACGCTGTTGGTCCCCGCCGAGCACCAGCGCGCGGTCGCCGACTACGTGAACGCCAACCGCGTGCAGGGCGTGCTCACGTACCAGGTGGTCGACGGTGCCGACCCCACCCGCCCGGAGCCCGGGTCCCTGGCCGCCAAGCTGACGGTCGACACCTCGACCGAGGCCGGACGGTGGCTGGCCGGCGCGGTGGCGCGCGCCGCGCGACACACCTGCGTGGACTCCCCCGCCGAGCTGGAGAAGCACGAGCAGGCCGTCACCGCCGAGGGCTTGGTCAAGGGCGCGGGCGGCCGGTTCCGCAAGGACGACCGTCGCGCCGTCGCGGACCGCTCGCAGTGGGTGCTGGGCACCAACACCGGCAGTAAGCGCGAGGCACTGCAGCGCCGCCGCGACGAATTGGCCGCTGTGCACGCCAAGGCCGCCGAGGCGTCCGCGACGCTGCGCGACGACCTCGCCGAGCACAAGGCCGTCACCGACAGCGCCGCCGGCGTGCTGGGCTACACGTCCTGGGCTGAGCTCGACCACTGGGCGGCGAAGGCCGAGGCCGAGGAACTGGCCGACCGGATCTCCGACGCCCGCTCCGGCAACGCCGATCTCGGGGAGCTGGAGCTGCAGGCCGACAACGCCTACGGCGAACTGGCCGAAGCGCAGACCCGCATCGGCGCCCTCACCGAGACGATGAACCGCGCCGGCACCGAGTTCGACGACCTGCTGGCCGAATTCGAGAAGATCGACGCCGAGAGCGCCCCGAAGCTGACGAGTGAAGACGAGGACTTCCTCGCGACCGCCCTGTGGCACCTGCTCACCGCCGACGAGGCGAAACCCCGGCGGCTCACCCTCGACTCCTTCGGCGAGGTCCGCGCCGACCTCCGCGCCGAGCTGGAGCGCCAGCAGGCCGCGGCGACGGCCGATCGGGATGCCGCCGAGGCGCGGATCGTCCGCACCGCCGAGCAGTTCCTCCGCGAGTGGCCCGACGCCTCGACAGAACTCACCTCCGATGTCTCTTCGGCGCCTGACCTCGTCGCGGTGCACGAGAACCTCGTCGCGCACGGCCTCGCCGCCGCCACCGAGAAGTTCCGTCGGCTCATCACGACCGACGTCAGCCACTCGGTGTCGAACCTGTTCAAGGAAGTCGACGACACGCACCGGGCCATCACTCGCGGCATCGCCGACGTCAACGCTGGCCTGCGCCGGGTGGAGTTCAACGAGGGCACCTACCTGCAGATCGCCTACGCCGCCCGGCCCACGCCGGAGGCCACGGAGTTCGCGACGTTGGTCGACGAGATGGTGCGCGACGCACCTGCCGCGAAGCGCGCCGAGCCGGCGGCGATGGCCGCACAGTTCAAGCGGATCCGCGGGCTTGTGCTGCGCCTCACCGGCGACGACCCCGAGTCGCGCCGCTGGACGGAGAACGTCCTCGACGTGCGCACCGGCTACTCCTTCTACGGCAAGGAGAACGCGGTCGGCGCCGAGCCGGACGCACCCGCGGTGGTCACCTACCGCAACACCGCCACCAACTCCGGCGGCGAGCAGGAGAAGCTGGTCGCGTTCTGCCTCGCGGCGGCGCTCAGCTTCGCCCTGGGCAGCCACGGGATCGACGGCTCGAACGAACCCGCGTTCGCCCCGCTCATGCTAGACGAGGCGTTCAGCAAGTCCGACGAGCGCTTCTCCGCACAGTCGCTCCGAGCGTTCGAGCAGTTCGGCTTCCAGCTCCTGATCGCGGCCCCGATCCGGATGGTCGGCATCGTCGAGCCCTTCATCGGGCAGGTGATCCTCGTGGACAAGCAGGTCACGCCCGACGGTGCCCGCTCGGACGCCCGGTACGCCACCTTCGGCGAGCTCGCCCCGGCCCGCTGATCGGCCCGTCCGCGGCTGCTGCGGCGGGCTGGGCAAGGAACTGTTATACAGAGCGCATGGCCTCGGTCGTCGCGCTCAACGCCCACCCGGACGACGAGACGCTGCTCGCGGGCGGCACGCTGGCCCGCTTCGCGGCGGAGGGGCACCGGGTGGTGATCGTCGTCGCCACCGACGGGATGATGCACGGCGACGACGAGCCCGAGCCCCGACGACGGCTCGACGAGTTGTCCGCAGCGGCCGCGGAACTGGGCGTCCACGAGGTGCGTTGGCTGGGCTACGCGGACAGCGGCCACGGCGGGGAGCTGTACCCCGACCCACCCGGCCGGGTGCGGCTCGTCCGTGCGGGCGTGGACGAGCCGGCCGAGCGGCTCGCGGTGATCCTGCGCGAGGTCTCCGCCGACCTGCTGCTCGGCTCCGACGAGGCCGGCGGCTACCGGCACCGCGACCACCTCGCCGTGCACCACATCGCGCGCCGCGCAGCGGAACTCACCGGCGTTCGGCTCGCCGAGGCGACAGCGCCGCGCGAGTCGATCCTGCGCATCCTGGCGATCGCGGTGCGTCTCCGGTTCCTGCAACCCGGACACCTCGAGCAGGCGCGCACCTGGTTCACGCCGGGGGCGCAGATCACGCACCGCGTCGACGTGCGCCGACACGTCGCTGCCAAGCAGCGCGCGCTCGCCGCCCACCGGTCGGAGATCGCGAAGTCGGGGACCGTCGCACGGATCCTCCGGATGGTGCTGCGCCTGCCCGCATGGGTCCTCGCGCCGCTGGTCGGCACCGAGTACTACGTGGAGCCTTCCGGCCCCAGCACCCCGGCAGACCGGCTGCTCTGACACGCACATAGATCGCTTGATCTATAGTTAGATCATGCGATCTACGGATACCTTCACCGAGCACGCCCGGCGCGCCCAGATCACGGCGTGCGCCATCGAGGCCATCGCCGAGCTCGGCTACGCGCAGGCCTCCGTGCGGAAGATCGCCGACCGCGCCGGCGTCGCGATGAGCGTGGTGCTCTACCACTTCGGCGACAAGGACTCGTTGATCGCCGCTGTCGTCTCCGAGTGCTACCGCACCCTGTTCGAGGTCATGGTCCCCGCCGTTGACGCCGCGCCGAGCGCCGCGGGCAGGCTCGAGGCGCACATCCGCGCGCACCTCGGCTACCTGCGGACCCACCCCGCGCACCAGGTCGCGATCACCGAGATCGGCAACGGCTTCCGCGGCAAGGGCGGCGTCCGACTGTGGGACCTGCCGGTCGCCCCCGAATACGACGCGGCCCGCGCCCGCGTCGAGCTGGACGTGATCCTCCGCGACGGCGTCGAGGCCGGCGAGTTCCGCCCGGTCAACCCCGCATCCATCGCCTCCGCCGTCCGCGGCGCGATCGGGAACGCCATGTTCGCCGCGGTCGTCGACCCCGACTTCGACGTGGACGGCTACGCCGACGACCTCGTCGACGCCTTCCTCCGCGCGTGCGCGCCCTGACCCCACCGAATCGAGGCACACCATGGCCCACGTCCTGATCGCCACCTACGGCTCCCGCGGCGACACCATGCCGCTCGCCGGGCTCGGCTTGCGCCTGCAGGGCGCGGGCCACAGCGTCACCATCACCACCAACACCGACCTCGCCGCCGAGACGGCCGCGCTCGGCCTCGACGCCCGTGCGATCGACATCGACCTCGGCGAACCGTCCGCCGAGCCCTCCCTGAGGGACGCGATGGCGCTGGTCAAGCCCGCAGGGATCCGGCAACTCAGCCGGAACCTGCTGGCCGCCGTCGACGACGTCCCCGCCGACGTCGTGCTGATGACGCCGTTCGCCGAACCCGCGGGCCAAGCGCTCGCGGAGGCAGGGGGCATCCCGGGAATCCCGCTGCGGCTACAGCCGATCTCCGCCACCCGCGCGTTCCCGCCGAGCCTCATCGGCGCCCGGTCGATGGGCGGCGCACTCAACCTCGCGGCGGGCCGGGCCGCAGAGCGCACCGTCGACACGCTGTACGGCGGCGTTATCGCCGACTTGCGCCGTGACCTCGGTCTCCCGAAACGCTCAGCCCGCCGGCTCCGGCACGACCGCGCGGCGGCGCAGCAACCCATCCTCTGCGGCTGGTCCCCCGCGGTGTTGCCGCGGCCGGCCGACTGGCGCCCCGGCATCGACGTGACCGGCTACTGGTGGTCCCCCGAGCCGGAGGGCTGGGCACCGTCGAGCGAGCTTGAGTCCTTTCTCGCCGACGGTCCGCCGCCCGTCCTCATCGGCCTCGGCTCGCTCATGGTCCCCGCAGCCGAGCGCGATCGACTCTCGGCGGTCTTTGACGAGGCGCTCTCCCGCGCCGGCGTCCGCGGCATCGTCCAGGCGGGTGGGGCCGGATTGCGCGCCCCGGATCGCGCGGACGTCCTGAACATCGGCGCCGCCCCGTACTCGTGGCTGTTCCCGCGTCTCGCCGCCGTCGTGCACTCGTGCGGCGCGGGCACGACTGCGTCCGCCCTCCGGGCCGGCGTTCCGGCGGTGCCGCTCCCCTCGCCCGGCGCGGACCAATTCTTCTGGGCGCACGGATTCACGCCCTCGGCGCGGGGATCGCCCCGATCCCACGGACGAAGGTCACGGTTTCCGCTCTCGCCGACGCGATACGTGTCGCCGCGGACGACGCTGCGTACCGCACCGCCGCCGGGGCTCTGACCAGCACGATCACGGAGGAGGACGGGGCGGCCGCCGTGCTCTCCGCGGTGGAACGGGCCATAACAATCTCATAACACGGCTAACGAAATCCGCGGCGCGTCGCGATTCCCTCATGTCGGCGGACATCGCCGCAGGGGGAATCACAACGAGGAGGACGCGATGCGGAACACGACCCGGAGGAACCGGATCCGAGGCGCGCTGGCGCTGCCGGTGGTGCTCGTCCCGATGCTGGGCCTGGTGCCCACGGTCGCGGGAGCCGAGCCGACCACACCGGCGCCGGCGCCGGCGCCAGTGACGACACAGGCGCCGACCACCACGACGACCACACCGCCGGCGCCCACACCGACCCCGACGTCCACAACCCCGGCACCGAAGCCGAGCACACCGGCGACCACCACGACACCGCCCACCACGCTCCCCACCACACCCGCGCCGATCACCACGACGCCGCCGCAGGGCCCGCCCGGCCGGCTCACCGTGGGCGCGGTCCAGATCATCGACGCGAAGACGCAGGGCATCGGCGTCCCCGGCGCGACGGTCCGGGTCCAGGGCTGCTCCGGCGGCCCGGCGGCGACGCTCTCGCACGGCGGCGCGACGACGGTGACCGGCCCCTGCGTCCGCGCCACCATGGCGAACGTGCCGACCAACTGGCACCTCGTCTCCCCGTCGGTACAGACGAAGACGTCGACCTCGGGACGCGTCGACTTCCTCTTCAGCCTGGAACGCGGCGGGATCGTCCCGCCGACGTCGACCACGCCGCCGAACCGGAACGTCCGCTTCACGCTCGCCGCCCGCGACCAGGATGGCCGGGGCGTCGCATCGGAGTACGCCGTCGCTGAATGCGGCTCCTGGCGGCCGCTGGGCGGCGCGCGCACGGACAGCGCGGGCAACGGCGGGGGCGCCTTCCCGCGCGACTGCGTCAGCGTGGTGCCCACCGCGTGGCCGTCCTCGTGCGTCCTGCTCGGCCCGAACGCGTACTCCCGAGTGGAGGGCAACGGCGTGAACCGCCTCGCCTTCCGGTTCCGGTGCGGCGTCGCGATCCCGCCCGGCGAGGTCGAGACCGAGGGCACGCTCGTCAAGACCGACCGCATCACCGGCGCCCCACTCGCGGGTGCGTCCTTCGTGATCACCCGCTGCGGCTCCGACGAGGCCGTCCAGGCGGTGACGACGGGCGAGAACGGCGTCGCCGCCTTCGCCCTGCCGTCGGGCTGCTACCGGGCCATCGAGACCGCCGCGCCGGCGGGCTACGTCCGCGACGCCGCCGCCGTCTCGTTCGAGGTGCGCCTAACGCCTCGTTTCGAGGTCCGCGTGACGAACTCGAAGATCGGGGCCGGCCCGGTGGTCCGCAACCCCGGCGTCCGCGTCCCGATCGCGTCGATCCCGTCCGGACGAACGCTCTGATGCCGCGCCGCACGTCGTCGCTCGTGGTCGCCGCTGCGGTGGTGCTCTCGCTCGCCGGCTGCGGGAGCACCGTCGAGGGGACGGCAGCGGCACCGTCGTCCAACCCGAGCGCGCAGAGCGACCTGCGGCCCCCGGTGAGCGCCACGGCGGCAGAGCCGACTACACCGGTCGCCGTCAGCGTCGACGGGGCGCAGGCCCCGATAGTCGCCGTCGCGACCGACTCCCAGGGAGCCCTGTACCCGCCGACGGACGTGAACCGGCTCGGCTGGTGGGTGGACTCCGCGCTCCCCGGTTCGGGTGCCGGCTCGGTCGTCGTCACCGGGCACGTCGACGACGCCCGGCAGGGCGCTGGCTACGCCAAGCGCTTCTCCGGACTCGCGCGGGGCGACTCGGTCACGCTCACCGGCAAGGACGGCGTGCAGGTCGGCTACCGGGTGACCCGGACCGCGTCCGTGCACAAGGGCGTTCTCCCGACGGACGACCTCAACCGCCTCGACGGCCCGGAGACGCTGATCCTCGTCACCTGCGGCGGGAAGTTCATCGGCCCGCCGATGGGCTACGAGAACAATGATCTCGTCTACGCGGAGCGCGGGTGATCAGGCGAGCTCGATGAGCTCCTGGTACTCGGCGTTCCAGTGGTCCTCGGTGCCGTCGGGCAGCAGGATCACGCGCTCCGGATTGAGCGCCTCGGCGGCGCCCGGGTCGTGCGTCACCAGGACGACGGCACCCTCGTAGGAGCGCAGCGCCTCGAGCACCTGCTCGCGGCTCACGGGGTCGAGGTTGTTGGTCGGCTCGTCGAGCAGCAGCACGTTCGCGGCAGAGGAGACCAGCCCAGCGAGGGCGAGGCGGGTCTTCTCACCGCCGGACAGCGTGCCGGCGGGCTGCTCGAGCTGCGGGCCCGTGAACATGAACGCGCCCAGCAGGCTCCGCAGGTCCTGCTCCCCCGCGTCCGGGGAGGCGTGCCGGATGTTGTCCCAGACGGACGCCTCGTCGTCGAGGGTGTCGTGCTCCTGCGCGAAGTACCCGATCTTCAGGCCGCGGCCGGGCTCGAGGCCGCCCGTATCGGGCGTCTCGACGCCCGCGAGCAGCTTGAGCAGGGTCGTCTTACCCGCGCCGTTGAGCCCGAGGACGACGACGCGCGAACCCTTGTCGATGGCGAAGTCGACACCGGTGAAGATCTCCAGCGAGCCGTAGGTCTTGGTGAGGTTCTTGACCATGAGCGGGGTCTTGCTGCACGGCGCCGGAGCGGGGAACTTGATCCGCGCGGTCTTGTCCTCGACCCGCACGTCGTCGAGCTCGCTCATCATCCGCTCGGCGCGGCGGAGCATGTTCTGGGCGGCGACGGCCTTGGTGGCCTTGGCTCCCATCTTCGCGGCCTGGACGCGCAGCGCGCCCGCCTTCTTCTCGGCGTTGGCACGCTCGCGCCGCCGGCGCTGCTCGTCGGTGGCGCGGGCGTCGATGTACTTCTTCCACCCCATGTTGTAGACGTCGGCCTCGCCGCGGACCGCGTCGAGGAACCACACGCGGTTCACGACATCCGAGAGCAGGTCCACGTCGTGGCTGATCACGATAAGCCCACCGTCGTGGTTCTGCAGGAAGGTGCGCAGCCAGCCGATGGAGTCGGCGTCGAGGTGGTTGGTCGGCTCGTCGAGAAGCAGCGTGGTGTCGGACTTGCCGCCGGAGCCGTCCGACGCCGCGAACAGGATGCGGGCCAGCTCGACGCGGCGACGCTGACCGCCGGAGAGGGTCCGCAGCGGCTGTTCCAGCACCCGCTCGGGGAGCGCCAGGCTGTTGCAGATCCGGGCGGCCTCGGACTCCGCGGCGTAGCCACCGAGGGAGGAGAAGCGCTCCTCGAGGTTGCCGTACTTGCGGACCGCGGTGTCCAGCTCGTCGCCCACCAGCTCGCCCATGCGCACCTGCTGCTTGGCCATCTGGGCGACGATCTGATCGAGGCCGCGGGCCGAGAGAACACGGTCTTTCGCGAGCACGTTCAGGTCGCCCTCGCGGGGATCCTGCGGGAGGTAGCCGACGTCGCCGCTCGAGATGATCTTCCCCGCATAGGGCTCGCCCTCGCCGGCCAAGATGCGCATCGTGGTGGTCTTGCCGGCACCGTTGCGGCCGACGAGGCCGATCCGGTCGCCCGCCTGCACGCGCAACTGGTCGCCCGGCGCGGTCAGCAGGGTGCGGACGCCGGCGCGCACTTCAAGGTCGGTCGCGGTGATCACAACGGTCCAGCCTACCGCTCCGCGCCCTGGATCCTTATTCGCCGATCGTTGCGGTGATGGGGCTCACGCCGCGTGCGGGCCGGCCCTCAGTCAACCCTCCGGTCGTGAATCACGACGGCGTCGGACGCACTGCGCTTGGCCCCGTAGAGTGCGCCGTCGGCGTCGGTCATCGCGCGGGCGAACTCCTGTGAGTCCGACAAGTTGGCCACGCTGATGCCGACGCAGAGGCGATGTGGAACATCCGCTGCGAACCGGTGGAGCTCAACGAGACACATGCGCACCTCGGAGGAACTCGACGGCGCGGCGCAGAACAGGAACTCGTCGCCGCCCGCGCGCCCGACGGTGCCGAACCGTCCGGGACCGGCACGCAGGGCATCGGCGGTGCCGACCAGTATCCTATCGCCGGCGGCGTGACCGCTCGCATCGTTGAGCCCTTTGAGGTCGTCGAGATCGATGGTGGCGACGACGAACGTCGCGCCCGTCCGGTCACGGATCATCGCCCGCGCCGCCCGCGCGAAACCCCTGCGGTTGTACAGCCCCGTGAGCGGATCGCGATCGCGCTGCTCCACTGCGAGGAACACCGACCGCCGACCTGGCTCGATGAGCAGTTGGATAGACGCCGGCATCAGGCCCACGAGCAGTGTGATCACCAGGTAGGCCGGGAGCACGTCGAGGAGGGCGCTTCCTTGGAGCACCGCGGCGATCGTGAATCCGATCGTCGCGAACGCAGCGAAGAGACAATGCACGAGGAGGATCCGCCAGCCCAGAAAAAACCCCGCGAACGTCCCGAGCATCGCGAGCGCCCCGGCGAGCACGATGCGGGTATCCGCCCGAGCGAACCCTGCGACCGCTACCACGATGGACACGTCCGCCGCCGCCAGAAAGACGAGAGCTTGGCGTGCGCTCGGCCGTTCGGTCGAGATCCACCATCCGCCGAGGACGAATCCTCCCGCGGAGCCGCCGAGCAGGAGCGTGCGGCCGAGGAGCGTCTTGGGTCCGTCCGGGTGCAGCATGAGGATCACGCCCACCGTGCTGGCGATGATTCCCAGCGCCCCGACGACGACCCGCATCGCAAGCATGCCCCCGTGCGCGCGGATTCCGCCGAGGATCAGGTCGTACTCGCGCCGACCAGCGTCACGCCACTGGCCGTCCTCGACCAAGGCGCGCCAGGTCACCTTCACCGCCCGAGCGAACACTGGCGAAGACTAACCCGCACGGTTCGACCAACCCATGTCCAGATCGGCATCGGCGCCGCGGCGCCGACCGGTTCAGATACCGCGGACGCCTGCGGCAAGCTCGGCGGTCAGGGAGCGGACCACGTCCAAGGACTCTCCCGCGGCGCTGACCAGCGCCGAACCGACGATCACAGCGTCGGCGTAGGTCGCGATCTCCGCAGCCTGGGCGCGCGAGCGAACCCCCAGACCGACGCCGATCGGGATGTCGGAGACCTCGCGGATGCGCGCGACCAGCTCGGGCGCGACGTTGTCAACCACGTCCCGCGCGCCCGTGACGCCCATCGTCGAGGCCGCGTAGAGGAAGCCCGACGAGGCCGTGGCCGTCATCGCGAGCCGCTCCGGCGTCGACGACGGTGCGGCCAGGAAGATCTTGTCGAGGCCGTACCGGTCGGCCGCGGCGACCCACTCGTCGGCCTCCTCGGGAATGAGGTTCGGCGTGATCAGGCCCTTGCCGCCGGCCGCGGCGAGATCGCGCGCGAAAGCTTCGACACCGTACTTGAGGACAGGGTTCCAGTACGCCATCACGACGGGCGCGGCGCCTGCGGCGGCGACGGCCTCTGCGTAGGTGAAGATGTCACGCACCCGGATGCCGCCACGCAGGGCGTCGTCGGCGGCGCGCTGGATGACGGGGCCGTCCATCACCGGATCGCTGTAGGCCACGCCCAGTTCGACGATGTCGGCACCCGACTCGGCCATCGCGACGACCGTGTCGATGCCGCCCTGCTTGGACGGGTACCCGCAGGGTAGGTAGGTCACCAGCGCGGCGCGGTTCTCCGCGCGGCACTGTTCGAAGACCGGTGCCAGTGCGCTCACTTGCTCTCCCCCGTGCTCGTCGCCGCGCGCGCCTGTGCGTCCCGCAGCTCGGTGTTCAGATCCTCGCCGACGACCTTTTGCCCGACCACGTCCCCGTGATCGTCGAGCAGCCCGAACCACTTCCCGGCGGTGTCGACGTCCTTGTCGCCGCGGCCGGACAGGTTCACCACGATCACGGCGTCCGGCCCCAGCTCGCGGCCCAGCTCGAGCGCACCCGCCACCGCATGAGCCGATTCGATCGCGGGGATGATGCCCTCGGTGCGGCAGAGCAGCGCGAACGCGTCCATCGCTTGCGTGTCGGTGATCGGCACGTACTCGGCGCGGCCCGACTCCTTGAGCAGCGCGTGCTCGGGTCCGACCCCGGGGTAGTCGAGCCCTGCCGAGATCGAGTGCGACTCGATCGTCTGCCCGTCCTCATCCTGCAAGAGGTAGGAGTAGGCGCCCTGGAAGGCGCCGGGGCTGCCGCCGGTGAAGGTCGCGGCGTGCCGGCCGGTCTCCACGCCGTCGCCCGCGGCCTCGCACCCGACGAGACGGACGCCCTCGTCGGCGATGAAGGGGTGGAAGATCCCGATCGCGTTGGAGCCGCCGCCCACGCAGGCGACGACCGCATCGGGCAGTCGCCCCTCGGCCTCGAGGATCTGCTCACGCGCCTCCATGCCGACGATGCGCTGCAGATCGCGCACCATCAGCGGGAAGGGATGCGGCCCAGCGGCGGTGCCGAAGCAGTAGTAGGTCGTGTCGGCATTGCTGACCCAGTCGCGCAGGGCCTCGTTGATAGCGTCCTTGAGCGACGCCGAGCCCGAGGCGACGGCGATCACCTCGGCGCCGAGCAGACGCATCCGGGCGACGTTGAGCGCCTGCCGGTCCGTATCGACCTTGCCCATGTAGATCACGCACTCGATGCCGAGCAGCGCGCAGGCGGTCGCGGTGGCGACGCCGTGCTGGCCGGCACCCGTCTCGGCGATGACGCGCGGCTTGCCCATCCGCTTGGCGAGCAGCACCTGGCCGAGCACGTTGTTGATCTTGTGGCTGCCGGTGTGGTTGAGGTCCTCGCGCTTGAGGTACACCTTCGCGCCGCCCGCGTGCTCGTTCAGGCGCACACACGGGTACAGCGGCGACGGCCGTCCGGTGTAGTGGCGCTGCAGGCGATCCAGCTCGTCGAGGAAGGTGCGGTCGGACCGCACCTTCTCGAACTCGGCCGTGACCTCCTCGATCACCGCCATCAGCGCCTCCGGCACATGCCGGCCGCCCCATGCGCCCCAATGACCGGTCCCGTCGGGCTCGAAGGCCGATCGTTCGGACAGTCCGGTACTGGCTTCAGGAAGGCTCACAGGAACAATTATCCCTACTCCGTCAAAGAGGAATCACAGCGACGCCAAACGTTCCGCGAAACCGTCTCCGCGACGAGTGTTTCCGGGCATGACCACCACGCTCGGCCATGTCCTCGACGACCCCGTCCGGGCCTCCCTCCAAGGCGCGCACGCCCGATTCCGCCTCGGCGACGGGGCCGTCGTCCGGTACCGGCCCGATGTCGCGCGCTTCGTCGGCCACCCACCCCAGCCTGCGGCCGCGGACTACGCGGCGCTCGCCCGCCTCGCGGTCCCGGGCACCCCGCTGTCGCTCCGGGGCGTGCGGGGGCCGCTCCCGGAGGGGTGGCGGATCGTCGACGAGATCCCGCTCGTCCAGTACGACGGTGCCGCCCTCGAGACGACGCCCGACGACGAGGCCGAGGTGCTCGGCCCCCGGAACGTCGACGAGATCCTCGACCTGGTCGCCCGGACCCGCCCGGGGCCGTTCGAGCGGCGCACCGTCGAACTGGGGCTCTACCTGGGCCTGCGGGACGACTCCGGTCGGCTGATCGCGCTCGCCGGGGAACGCCTGCGCCCGCCCGGATGGACCGAGATCAGCGCGGTGTGTACAGACCCCGCCCACCGCGGCAGGGGACTTGCGACCCGCCTCGTCCGCGCCGTCGGGCACCACATCCGTGCCCGCGGCGACGTCCCGTTCCTGCACACGTCCGCCGAGAACACCGGCGCCCGAGCGGTGTACGAGGGGCTCGGGTTCCGGCTCCGCGCGTCGATCCCACTGCTCCTCGTCCAGCCGCCCGCCCGACCGACCGGAGAGTCATGACCCTCGCCCTCACCCGGCCGCAGCCGGCCGCCACCGATCCCGAGCTCGCCGAGCTCGCCGGACTGCCCGTTCGGCACCGCGTGCAATGGGGCCGCTGGATCGCGGTCGCGGTCGCCGCCGTCCTGTTCGCGCAGCTCGCGGTCTCGGCCGTCACCAACCCCCGCTTCGACTGGCCCACCTTCGGCGCCTACCTGTTCAGTCCGACGATCCTCGAGGCGCTCTGGTTCACGATCCAGCTCACCGTGATCGGTGCGGTCCTGGGCTTCCTCCTCGGTGGCGCGCTCGCCCTGGCCCGGCTGTCCGGCAATCGGGTGCTCGCAGCCTTCAGCTTCGGTTTCATCTGGCTGTTCCGGTCGATCCCCCTCATCGTGCAGATCCTGTTCTGGGGCTATCTCGGGGCGTTGTACCCAACGCTCGGCCTCGGCATCCCCTTCGGGCCGACCTTCGTCGACTCCCCGACGAAGGACCTGCTGTCGCCGTACACCGCAGCGGTGATCGGCATCGTCCTGAATCAGGCCGCGTACGGCTCGGAGATCGTGCGGGCCGGGATCCTCAGTGTCTCGGAGGGCCAGCACGACGCGGCCCGCGCGCTCGGGATCCCTCCGGCCGCACACCTGCTGCGGATCACGCTGCCGCAGGCGCTGCGCACCATCGTGCCGCCCGCCGCGAACGAGGTGATCGGCCTGCTCAAGGGCACGACAGCGGTCTTCATCCTGGCGCTGCCAGACCTGTTCTACCAGGTTCAGGTGGTGTACGGCCGCAACGGCCGGATCATTCCGCTGCTGCTCGTCGCCGTCGCCTGGTACGCCGTGCTCACCACCGTCCTGTCGATCGGCCAGCACTACCTCGAGAAGCGCCTCGCGCGCGGCTACGGGGCCACGAAACCCGCGAAGAAGGAGAAGTCCACATGACCGTCACCGCTCGGCGTCCGCGCCTGGAGGCCGTCGGCCTGTCGAAACGCTTCGGCCACGACGAGGTGCTCCGCGGCGTGGACCTCACCGTCGCGCCGGGCGAGGTCGTCTCGATCATCGGACCGTCCGGGTCCGGCAAGTCGACGCTGCTCCGGCTGCTCAACCATCTCGAGGAGCCGAGCTCCGGGGTCGTCCGGGTCGACGGTGACCTGATCGGCGTCCGGCGGCGCGGCGATCACCTCGTCGCGCTGCCCGAGCGCGAGCTGCGCCGTCAGCGCGCCCGCATCGGCTTCGTCTTCCAGCAGTTCAACCTGTTCCCGCACCTCACCGCCGCGGAGAACGTCGCGCGACCGCAGCGCCTGACGCTGGGCCGCAGCCGGACCGAGGCCGATGCCCGGACCCGCGATCTGCTCGACCGGGTCGGGCTCGGCGCGCACGCCGGCCACTACCCCGGTCAGCTCTCCGGCGGCCAGCAGCAACGCGTCGCGATCGCGCGCACCCTCGCCCTGGACCCGGATCTGATCCTGTTCGACGAGCCGACCTCCGCGCTCGACCCCGAGCTGGTCGGCGAGGTGAACGCCGTCATCGCCGAGCTCGCTGCCGAGGGCCGGACCCTCGTCGTCGTGACCCACGAACTGGCCCTCGCCCGCCGCATCTCGGATCGGATCGTCTTCCTCGACCGGGGTCGCGTCGTCGCCGTCGGGACGCCGACCGCCGTGCTCGACCGCCCTGCCACCGATCGCACCCGCACCTTCCTCGCCCACTGGACCACCAAGGAGACCGCATGACCACCCGTTCCGCTCGACGTCGTCTACCCGCCCTCGTCGCGGCCCTCGCTCTCGCGGGCTCGGTGCTGGCGGGGTGCGGCGGGCAGACCACCGAGTCGACGACCGCGAGCGTGACCGGCGCAGCAGGGCAGCAGCTCAACCTGACCAGCAAACAGAACCGGATCGTGCCGGCGAAGGACGAGGCCGCGGCGGCCCTACTCCCCCAGGCGGTCCGCGATCGAGGCGTGCTCCGAGTCGCGCACGGCTCAGGCGCCGGCAATGCGCCGTTCTACTTCCCCGCGACCGACGACGAGCGCGTCTTCATCGGTGACGAGTCGGACATCGCGTACCTCATCGCCGGCGCCCTCGGCCTCAAGCTCGAGGAGTCCAACACCTCGTGGGAGGGCCTGTTCCTGGGCATCGACAGCGGCCAGTTCGACCTGGGCGTCTCGAACATCACCGTCACGGAGGCGCGTAAGCAGAAGTACGACTTCGCCACGTACCGCAAGGACGACCTCGCCGTCGAGGTCCAGGAGTCCTCCACGTTCACCTTCGCGGGCGGGGATTCCTTCTCCGGGAAGACCGTGGCCGTCGGGTCCGGTACGAACCAGGAGCGGATCCTGCAGCGCTACGACGCGGATCTGCGCGCCGCGGGCAAGCCGGGCATCTCGATCAAGAACTACCAGGACAACACCGGTACCTACGCCGCGCTCGCGTCGGGCCAGATCGACGCCTACTTCGGCCCGAACCCCATTTCGGCCTTCCACGTCGCGCAGACCAAGGGCACCCCGAACGCGACGAAGATCATCGGCCGGGTGTCCGGCGCCGGCTCGACACTGCAGGGGCTCATCGGCGCGACGACGAAGAAGGACAGCGGCATCATCCGCGCCGTGCAGGCGGCCCTGGAGTCAACGATCCGCAGCGGTGATTACGCCAAGGTGCTGCAGCGGTGGGGACTCGAGGCCGAGGCCGTGCCCGCGTCGGAAATCAACCCGCCGGGGTTGCCGATCACCGACAAGTGACGCTGCGGCGTCGTCAGAGTTCCGCCGGCCCGGCCGCGACGTCCTGCGTCGCGGCCGGGCTCGTCGCACGCGCAACGAACTTGAATCGGTCTCCGCGGTAGATGCTGCGGGTCCACTCGAGGGCGAGTCCCTCGGCGTCCCGGCCCAGGCGGTGCACCATGAGCAGCGGGTGACCCGCGGTGACCCCGAGCAGTTCCGCCTCGGACGGCGAGGCCAGCGCCGTCTCGACCGTGTCCTCGACCGCTGTGATCGGCCGCCCGTACTGCTCGCGGAGCACGCGGTACAGCGACGCCTGCTCCGCCAGACGCGTGGCGAGACCGCGCAGCGGACCGCGCAGGTGGGCCATCTCGATGGCCAGCGGCTCGTCGTCGACGATCCGCAGCCGGGTCACGCGGTACACGCGCGCGCCGCGCGGGAGTTCCAGCGCCGCCTGCGTCTCCGCGTCCGCGGTGATGTGGTCGCACGAGAGCAGACGCGAGCTCACCTGCTTGCCGTCGACGCCGAAGTCCTCGCTCAGCGAGGTGAGCTGTCGGACCCGGACGATCTTCGGCGGCGCAACGTACGTGCCGCTGCCATGCTCGCGACGGAGCACCCCCTCCGCGGACAGCTCTGCCAGAGCCTTGCGCAGGGTCGTGCGCGAGACGCCGAGCTGTTCGGCGAGCCGACGCTCCGCGGGCAGGGTGTCCCCGTGCCCGAGGTCGCCGATGCGGCGTTGCAGCTCGAGTTTGGCGCGGAAGTAGCGCGGCGGCTCGGAGTGCGACGAACGAGGGAACGACATGTGTCCCACCTTACCTCTTGACGGTTGAAGTGGTCTATGCCACTCTTGGCCTACTTCAACTGGTATAGACCACTTGGAGTCGACTTCAAGGAGATGACATGAGCAGTACGCAGGCTGCGAGATCGAGCGCGGTCCTCGTCGGCGTCGCCGCCGCGAGCCTCGGCGTGATCTACGGCTACGACACGTCGAACATCGCCGCGGCGAAGGACTTCATCCGGCAGGACTTCGGCCTCGGGGACGGGATGACCCAGGCGCTGGCAACGGTCGTCGTCGTGGGCGAGATCCTCGGCGCGATCGTCGGCGGTTGGTTCGCCAACAAAGTCGGCCGGAAGAAGGCGATGATCGCCGTCGCCTCCGGCTACGCCGTCTTCGCCCTGTTCGGCGCCCTCGCCCCGACGGTGCCGCTCCTTCTGATCGCGAGGTTCATGCTCGGCCTCACCGTCGGCGTCTCCGTGGTGGTGGTCCCCGTCTTCGTTGCGGAATCCGCGCCCGCGAAGCGCCGCGGCGCAATGCTCGTGGCCTACCAGTTCGCGACGATCGTGGGCATCATCCTGGGCTACGTGCTCGGATATCTCCTCGCAGGCCTCGGTACCACCTCCTGGAAGTGGATGCTCGGGGTCGCCGCGGTGCCCGCGATCATCGTCACCCTCCTGCTCGTCCGCCTGCCCGATACCGCCCGCTGGTACATGACCCGCGGCCGGGAGGACGAGGCCCGCGCCGCGCTCATCTCCGTCGAGCCCGATTCCACCGCCGCCGGCATCGAGGCCGAACTCGACGAGATGCGCACCCAGCTCTCCGACGAGGCGGGCGGCAAGCTCAGCCAGCTCTTCCGCCAGCCCTACCTGCGCGCCACCTTCTTCGTCGTCGTCCTCGGCTTCTTCATCCAGATCACCGGCATCAACGCGATCATCTACTACAGCCCGGACATCTTCGCGTCGATGGGCTACGACGGGAACTTCGGCAAGTACATGCTGCCCGCCTTCGTGCAGCTCTTCGGCCTGCTGGCCGTGGTCGTCTCGATCTTCACCGTCGACAAGTTCGGCCGCCGCCCCATTCTGCTCGGCGGCATCGGCACCATGATCCTCGCCTTCGCCGTGATGATCCTCGCGTACCAGATGGCCGACGGCGACTTCACGAACCACGAGACCGCCGGCGTCGTCGGCTTCGCCGGCCTGGTGCTGGTCGTGATCGGGTTCTCGTTCGGCTTCGGCTCCCTGGTCTGGGTGTACGCCGGTGAAGCCTTCCCCGCCCGGCTCCGCGCCTACGGCTCGTCGGCGATGCTGACCTCGGACCTCGTGGCGAACGCCATCGTCGCGCAGGTCACGCTGACGATGCTCAACAGCCGGCTGCTCGGCGGCACGGGCACCTTCGCGGTCTTCGGCGCCCTGACCGTGGTCGCCTTCCTGTTCGTGCTCAAGTTCGCGCCGGAGACCAAGGGCCACAAGCTCGAGGACATCCAGCACTACTGGCAGAACAACGGCACCTGGCCCACCGACGCCGACAAGACGGGGGCCGTGTCCCAGTGAGCACCGCGGTGATCGGCCTCGACATCGGAGGCTCCAAGACGCAGGCCGTCCGCGCCGAGAACGGCGTGGTGGTCGCGGAGGCGCTCGCCGGCAGCGCGAACATCTCGTCCGTGGGCCGCGACGAGGCCGGTCGCCAGCTCGACATCGCGCTCGGCCGGCTCGGCGTGCACGACGTGGGCGCGGTGTGCGCGGGCGCCGCCGGAGTGGAGACCCCGGCCGGCGCCGCCACCCTCACCGCGCTCCTCGCCGAGCGCATCCCGGGCGCCCGGATCCGGGTGGTGCACGACAGCCAGCTGATCCTCGCCGCGGCGGGCGTGCGCGACGGGGTCGCGGTCATCTCCGGCACCGGCGCCGTCGCGTGGGGCAGGGCGGGCGACAAGCACGCCCGCGCGGGCGGCTGGGGTTACCTGCTTGGCGACGAGGGCAGCGGCTACTGGGTCGCGAAGGAGGCGGTGCGCCGCACCCTGATCCGCCTGGACCGCGAGGAGCCCGCCGATCACCTCGGCCAGCAGCTGGCCGCCGACTGCGGCCTGCAGGACCCGGACGAGTTGCTGGACCACTTCTACGCGCAGCAGGAACGGCGGTATTGGGCCGGCCGGGCCCGGGTGGTCTTCGAGCTCGCCCAGTCGGGCGATCCGGTGAGCACCGACATCGTCGATCAGGCCGCGATCGCACTCACGCACATCGCCATCTCGGTCGCCGAACGGATCGGCTCGGCGGGCCCCGTCGTGCTCGCGGGCGGTCTGGCCGTGCATCAACCTGCCCTGCAGCGCCGGGTGCGGCATCACCTGGGGATGCGCGGCATCTCCGACCTGCGGGTGCTTACCGTCGATCCCGTACGCGGTGCGATCCAGATCGCGCTGCGTGAATCGGAGCGCCGAGGCGCGCGGGACTAGCGCGCAGGGCGCGGGCAGCTGGGGTGCGAGCCCGCGGTCACGAGGTCGGCGACCGCCGTCCGCGGATCGCCGGCCGTGACCAGGCCCTCGCCGACGAGCACCCCGTCCGCGCCCTGACCGGCGTAGGTGAGCAGGTCGCGGCTGTCGCGCACGCCCGACTCGGCGATCTTGATCACCGAGGAGGGCAGACCGGGGGCGATCCGCGCGAACGAATCGCGGTCCACCTCGAGAGTCTTGAGGTTGCGGGCGTTCACGCCGATGACGGTCGCGCCGGCCTCGAGCGCGCGATCCGCCTCGTCCTCCGCATGCACCTCGACCAGTGCGGTCATGCCGAGCGACTCGATGCGGTCGAGCAGCGAGACGAGGACGGGCTGCTCCAGCGCCGCGACGATCAACAGCACGATGTCGGCGCCGTGCGCGCGGGCCTCGTGGATCTGGTACGGCGTGACGATGAAATCCTTGCGCAGTACCGGGATCCGCACCTGTGAACGGACCGCGTCGAGATCCGCCAGAGAGCCCTTGAAGCGCCGCTCCTCCGTGAGCACACTGATCGCCCGCGCGCCGCCGGCCTCGTACTCGGCTGCCAGCTCGGCGGGGTCGGCGATGCCTGCGAGGTCACCCTTCGACGGACTGGCGCGCTTCACCTCGGCGATCACGGCGATTCCGGGTGCGCGGAGCGCGGCGGTCGCATCGACGGCGGGCGGCGCCGCCTTGGCGGCGGCCTTGACCGTGGCCAGATCGACGATGGCCTCACGGGCCGCCAGGTCCGCGCGCACACCCTCGATGATGGAGTCGAGAGCAGTGGGTGAAGTCACGGCTGGAGGCCTTTCGTGGGTCGTCGAGCGTGCTCCAACATTAGCCCTCGGCCCGGGGGCGCTCGGGTCCGGCCCCCTCGCCCGGGCCGGGGCGGGCGCCGCCCACCTCCGTGGGGTCGTCCCCACCGTCCAGCGCGTCCCACAGGTCACGCTCGGAGGTCTGCTCGGCGGCGGTCTCATCGAAGACGCGCTGCTCCAGTTCCGCGCGGCGCGCGGCGGGCGAGACGTACGTCGATCCCATGCCTCCGCCCCGCAGTCCACGCATGAGCAGCACCGCGGCGCCCACCGCGAGGAGGGCGCCGAGGATCGCGACCGACGGCCCCGCCGTCGTCGGGTCGACCTGGGAGATGTAGTCCTTGTTGCCCATGACTGCGGTGCCGGCGCCGCCGCCTCCCGGGGCGTCGCGCAGGATCTTCTCGAGGTAGCCGATGTCGGGTTCCTGCGTCAGCACCGTGACCGCCGGATACGCGGCGCCGATCGCGGCGACCGCGACGATGACGGCGACGACGCCGCGGGCCCAGTTCTTCAGCGCGAGCGCCGCGGCGATCGCCGCGAGGAAGACCAACCACAGTGTCGAGAGCGCGGGCGCCCAGGTGTTCCCCGCGACCTCCATCGTCCGCTCGGGCGAGAGCCCGTCGGCGATGGTCACGCCCATCCACGACATCCGTCCCGAGCCCCACACCGCGCCCGCCGCCGCGGCGAGGAGGACCGCGGCGATCGCGAGGTTCCGCTTGCCGTTCATCGTGCCTCCCCCGCCACGCCACGCAGGGTGTTCGCCGCGGCCACGGCCTTCAGCGCGGCCAACGCCTTGTTGCGCGACTCGTTGAACTCGTACTCCCCGACCGAGTCGGCGACGACGCCGCCGCCGGCCTGGACATAGGCGGTGCCATCCTTGAGCACGGCGGTGCGGATGGCGATCGCGGTATCGGCGTCGCCGGCGAAGTCGAGGTAGCCGACGATGCCGCCGTAGAGCCCACGACGGGTGATCTCAGCCTCGTCGATGAGCTCCATCGCACGCACCTTAGGGGCCCCGGTGAGCGTGCCGGCGGGGAAGCACGCGGCCACCGCGTCGAGCGCCTGCTTGCCGGGGGCGAGATCGCCGGAGACTGTCGAGACCAGGTGCATCACGTGGCTGTAGCGCTCGATGCGGCGGTAGTCCGTGACCCGGACGGTGCCCGGCGTGCACACCCGGCCGAGATCGTTGCGGCCCAGGTCGACGAGCATCAGGTGCTCGCTGTTCTCCTTCTCGTCGGCCTGCAGGTCCTTCTCCAGCAGCACGTCCTCCTCCGGGGACGCGCCGCGCCAGCGGGTGCCGGCGATCGGGTGCGTGGTGGCGGTCCCGTCGGCGACGGTGACCAGCGCCTCGGGGCTGGAGCCGACAATGGAGAAGGCGACCGAGCCGTCCGGCGCGGGCACCTGCACGAGATACATGTAGGGGCTCGGGTTCGAGGCGCGGAGCACCCGGTAGACGTCGATCGGGTCGGCGTCACTGGGCACCGAGAAGCGCTGGCTCGGCACCACCTGGAAGGCCTCGCCGGCCTCAATCTCGCCCACCAGCTTCTCGACGATCGCGCTGTACTCTTCGACGGTCCGCTGCGCGGTGTACTCCGGCTCGGGACGGGTGAAGGACGCCACCGACGAGGCGAGGGGCGCGGCCAGCGCAGCCTCCATCGCGTCGAGCCGGCGGACGGCGTCTGCGTGGGCCTCATCGACGCGGTCGGCGGAGCCGTCCCAGTTCACGGCGTTGGCGATGAGGGTGATCGTGCCCCCGTGGTGGTCGATCGCAGCGAGGTCCGTCGCGAGCAGCCACACCATCTCCGGCAGCTGCAGGTCGTCGACGGTGGTGTCCGGCAGCCGCTCCAGGCGCCGCACCGCGTCGTAGGCGAGGTATCCGACCATGCCGCCGTTGAGCGGCGGCAATCCCTCGATCCGCTCGGAGCTCAGCAGCCGCAGCACCTCGCCGAGGGCCTCGATCGGGTCGCCGCCCGACGGTGCGCCGGCCGGCGCCTTCCCGATCCAAGTGGCGGCACCGTCGACGACGGTGAGCGCGGCGGGCGCGGGCGCACCGACGAACGACCACCGACTCCACGACTGGCCCGCGGCGGCGGACTCCAGCAAGAAGGTGCCCGGCCGCCCACCGGCCAGCTTGCGGTACGCCGACAGCGGTGTTTCGGCATCGGCGAGCACAGTCCGGATCACTGGCACCACGCGGTGCCGGTCCGCGAGCGCGCGGAACTCGTCCAGGCTGGTGGTCGCGCCGTCGGGCTGCAGGTTCGTCTGCTGTGCGGTACTCATCGCCTGCCAGTATCCCAGCGCCGGTAGGTTCGTGGCCATGCGCATCGGCCAGCAGGCGCCCGAGTTCGCACTTCCCGACCGCACCGGCACCCTCCGCACCCTCTCCGAGCTCCGCGGCGACGGACGCGCGGCGGTTTTCTTTTACCTCACTGCGGGCCTACCGGTGTGCGTGGCCGAGGTCGGACGGTTCCGCGACGCGGGCGACGAGTTCGACCGTCGCGGCACGGCCAGGATCGGGATCAGCATGGATCCGCTGGTGCGGACTCAAGCCTTCGCTGACGTCATGGAACCGGGCTTCCCACTCCTCACCGACGCTGATGGTGCGGCCGCCGCCGAGTACGACGTCAAACGCGGCAAGTTCGCGGTCGCGCCGGTGCGCCGACAGACCTTCCTCATCGACTCCGACGGGACCATCCTGCACATCGTGGTAGGCGAGTTGCGGGCGGTGGCGCACGTTGAGGAGACGCTCGCCTTCCTCCGCACGCTCAGCGGCTAGCCACGAAACCGTGAGTCAGCGGGTGACGACCAGGCGGGACTCGGCGGCTGTCGCCTGCGCCTGGCGGTCGGCCGCCTCGAACGGCACCTGCGAGACGAAGTAGGTCTCCGGGTTGGTGTCGACGACAGTGATCCGCAGCCGCTCTCCGCGGGTGGGAGCGTTCTGGAGCACGATGTTCGCGGTGGCCCGCGCAGCGACGACCCCGGAGACCCTGGTGTCGGTGACCTGCAGGCCCTCGATCCTGGGGTTGTGCCCCTGGTAGCCACCGTCCTTGGCGATCTCACCGGCGAGTGCCTTGGCGAGCGCCCTGACGTCGAGGCCGGCGCGGCCGAAGTCGCCGATACTGATCTGCGACGCCCAAGTTCCCGGCGTCGCGAACGGAGCCCTCGCGATCCCCACCCCACCGGGTGCGGCGGCGGGACTGATGATCCACCCCGGTAGTGCCGACGTCGGGAACGACAGCGCCGCCGCGCTGAGACGCTCGGGCGCGGCGGAAGCGGGTGCCACGACGCCGGCGGCAAGGACGGACACCGCCGCGGAGGTCACGGCGAAACGGCGAAGAAGGGTCGCGGTAGTCATAGACAACATGAATACCGGATTTACCCAAGGGGATCTAGGTAACGCCCATCACCCTCCCGATGGAACCCGGCCGCGATCAGTCCCGGCCGAGCAGCAGGTCGCCGTCGAAGCAGGTGTGCGTGCCCGTGTGGCACGCGGGCCCGGTCTGCCGGACAGTCAGCAGGACGGTATCGCCATCGCAGTCGAGACGCACGTCGAGCACCTCCTGCACGTGCCCCGAGGTCTCGCCCTTCACCCACAGCTCCTGCCGCGAGCGCGAGTAGTACGTGCCCTTACGGGTCGCGAGCGTGCTCGCGAGGGCCTCATCGTTCATCCAGGCCATCATGAGGACGTCGCCGGAGCCCTCCTCCTGGGCGATCGCGGCCACGAGGCCGTCGGCGTTGCGCTTGAGCCTGGCCGCGATGCCCTCGTCGAGTCCCGTCACCGTCGCACCACCAGTCCGTGACCGGCCATCTCTTCCTTGACCTGGCCGATCGTCATGTCCCCGAAGTGGAAAACGCTGGCGGCGAGCACCGCGTCGGCGCCCGCCTCCACAGCGGGCGCGAAGTGTTCGACGACGCCCGCGCCGCCCGAGGCGATGACCGGGATGTGCACCGTCGCGCGGGCCGCGGCGATCATCCGGAGGTCGAAACCGGCCTTGGTGCCGTCGGCGTCCATGGAGTTGAGGAGGATCTCCCCCACGCCCAGTTCCTCACCGCGGCGGGCCCATTCGATGGCGTCGATGCCGGTGCCCTTGCGGCCGCCGTGCGTCGTGACCTCCCAGCCCGACGGTGTCGGCGCGTCGCCGTCGGGGACGGTACGGGCGTCGACGGAGAGCACGATGCACTGGCTGCCGAAGCGGTTGGAGAGCTCGCGCAACAGCTCGGGCCGGACGATCGCGGCGGTGTTCACGGAGACCTTGTCGGCGCCGGCGCGCAGCAGCGTGTCGACGTCCTCGACGGAGCGGACGCCGCCGCCGACGGTGAGCGGGATGAAGACCTGCTCAGCGGTGCGGCGCACCACCTCCAGCATGGTGCCGCGACCCGAGCTCGACGCGGTGACGTCGAGGAAGGTCAGCTCGTCGGCGCCCTGCGCGTCGTACGCCGCGGCCAGCTCGACGGGATCGCCCGCGTCGCGCAGGTTCTGGAAGTTGACGCCCTTGACGACGCGCCCGTCGTCGACGTCCAGGCACGGGATCACGCGCACGGCCACCGTCATCGGCTCGGCCTCCTTCGAAGGTCTCTAGTAGCTCAGGGTTCCGGAGTGTCCGGGTTCGCCGCGGTAGTCCGACGGTGCGCCCACGGACCGGACGATCGACAGCAGCTCGTCGTAGACGCCGGGTGCGCCGGCGAGCACCGAGTCGGAGCCGACGTGCCAGTCCTCGCCCGCGAGGTCGGTGACGCGGCCGCCGGCCGCGATGACCAGCGCCGCACCCGCGGCGTTGTCCCAGGCGTGGTGGCCGAAGACGACAGCACCGCCCAGCGCGCCCGAGGCGGTGTAGGCGAGATCCACGCCCGTCGACCCGAACTGGCGCACGCGGGCGACCCGGCGCGAGACCTCGCCGAGGATGGCGTAGCGGTAGTCGCCGGGGAAGTGCCCGTTGCTGCCGCGGCTGAAGCTTCCGACGGCGATCATGGCGTCGTCAAGGCCGGCACGGCCGAGCGGCGCCAGCGCCTCTCCGCGGTTCCGGACAGGGCCCGCGACGTGGCCGGCGAAGGCGTCGCCGACGAGCGGGAACCAGGCCAGCCCGGCCACGGGCTTCCCGTCGTGCAGTAGGCCGAGGAGCGTCCCCGTGGCCGGGTACCCGGCGGAGTAGTTGAAGGTGCCGTCGATGGGGTCGAGGACCCAGACGGTGCCCTCGTCCACCGCGGGGCCGCCGAACTCCTCGCCGTGCACCGGGATGCCGGTGGCCTCGGCGACGGCCGCGGTGACGCGCCGCTCGAGCTCGAGGTCGAGGTCGGTGGCGAAGTCCGCCGGGCCCTTCGCGACCGACGCGGGCGCGCCGACGCCCTCCACGAAGCGGGGCGCGACGGCGTCGAGCGCCTCGCCCGCGAGGGCGAGGAGCCGGTCGGGATCGGCCGTGAAACCGGCGGGCAGGGCGGCCACTAGCGCGACACCGCGGCGAGCGCCTCGGGAAGGGTGAACCGTCCGGCGTAGAGCGCCTTGCCGATGATCGCGGAGTCCACGCCCTGGTCGACCAGGGTGGCGATCGCCGTCAGGTCCTCGAGCGCCGAGATACCGCCGGAGGCGACGACGGGCGCGTCGGTGGCCGCGGCGACCGCGGCGAGGAGGTCGAGGTTAGGTCCGGTGAGGGTGCCGTCCTTCGAGACGTCGGTGACCACGTAGCGGCTGCAGCCGTCGTTGTTCAGCCGCTCGAGCACCTCCCACAGGTCGCCGCCGTCGGTGACCCAGCCGCGTCCGCGCAGCCGCCACTGGCCCTCGAGCTGTTTGACGTCGAGGCCGACGGCGATCTTGTCGCCGTGGCGGGCGATCGCGCTGGCGCACCACTCCGGGTTCTCGATGGCCGCGGTGCCGAGGTTCACGCGGGCGCAGCCGGTCGCGAGTGCGGCCACGAGGGAATCGTCGTCGCGGATGCCTCCCGACAGCTCGACCTTGACGTCCAGCTCGCCGATCACGCCGGCGAGGAGCTCGCGATTGCTGCCCTTGCCGAAGGCGGCGTCGAGGTCGACGAGGTGGACCCACTCCGCCCCGTCGTTCTGCCAGGCGAGGGCGGCGTCGCGCGGCGAACCGTAGGCCGTCTCGCTGCCGGCCTCCCCCTGCACCAGGCGCACGGCCCGGCCCTCGGCGACGTCGACTGCGGGAAGAAGTACCAGACTCACGCGACCAGCCTAGTGCGTCGTGTCATCCGACTTTCCGGGCTCCCGGTCCTGCTGGTCCTCGACGGCGCGCCCGACGATGCGGTTCGAGACGATCCCCATCGCGGCGACCGCCCCCACCAGCCCGACGGCGACGATGAGCAGCCCGACCGCAGGGCTGGGGCGCAGCACGTTGAGCAGCAGCACGGACAGGCCGAGCACCGCCACAGCCGCACCGAGGGAGAACAGCGCGAGCCGCCCGAGCGAGAGGCCCCGTCGGCCGCTCACAGCGTGTCCACCCAGTTCTTCAGCAGCACCGCGCCCGCATCGCCGCTCTTCTCCGGGTGGAACTGCGTGGCCCAGAGCGGCCCGTTCTCGACGGCGGCGACGAACCGGCCGCCGTGGTCGGCCCAGGTGACCTTCGGGGCGCGGATGTGGTCGGCGATGTCCAGCTCCCACGTCTGGGCGGCGTAGGAGTGCACGAAGTAATAGCGGGTGTCGGCGTCGGTGCCGGCGAACAGCTTCGACCCGGCGGCGGCCTCGACGGTGTTCCACCCCATGTGCGGCACGACCTCCGCCTGCAGCCGTTCGACGGTGCCTGGCCACTCCCCGCAGCCCTCGGTCTCGACGCCGAACTCGATGCCCTTCTCGAAGAGGACCTGCATGCCCACGCAGATGCCCATCACCGGCCGGCCGCCCGCGAGCCGCTCGCCGATGATCCGGTCGCCCTGCACGGCCTTGAGGCCCGCCATACAGGCCTCGTAAGCGCCGACGCCCGGCACGAGCAGGCCGTCGGCGGCGAGGGCGGTCTTCGCATCCGCAGTCACGGTGACCTCGGCCCCGGCGCGCTCCATCGCGCGATGCGCCGACCGGATGTTGCCGGAGCCGTAGTCCAGGATCGCCACCTTCTTCATGCTCCCCAGCCTAATCGGCCCCGCAGTGGCGCTGCATCGCAGTATTACGCTGGCGTCGTGGGGGCATTGAGGGGCAATAGTGAGGGAGCACGGAGCCGCTCCGTTCCCACGCCGGACGAGGTGCGACAGATCGTCGTGCACGGAACGGGAGCGCTGTCGGAGGCGACCGCCGTTGCGCTGCAGTCGCTCGGCAGCCCACTTCTCACCGACGACCCCGACGACCCGACGCGGGTACGGGCGCTGTTCACATGGCGCCCCGTTCCGGGGGACACGGCCGGGGGCGCGTACGTCTGGGTGAACCGACTGACCGACAAAAGCCACGTCGCTCGAGGAATGATGCGGCGCCGGGCCGCGGGCGACCTGTGGTTCGTCGAGCTCGCGGTGCCGCGCGACGTGCTGGCCACCTACCGCATGCTCCCGTTGCGCGCCGCAGGGACCGAGGAGATCCCAGCTCCGCGCGAGCTGATCCGCCGCGCACGCATCGACCCGCACAACGCTGCGGCAGTGGCCGGCTCACCGTTCGGATCGGTTCTCGCCGGGCCGGACGCACCCCGGCTCGACGCCTGGACCGCGCCGGCGGCCGCGATGTCGACGGCGCTCGACCGCAGCATCGAACTGAGCCCTGCGCCCCTGCGGTACCGGCTGTCCGTGCCGTCTGGCGCGCGGACGATGGACCTGCTCATCACGTTCGACGCCGACGCGTGGTTCGACCGGTTCCGCCTGCCCGACGTCCTCGCCGCCTCGGGCCGACGGTGCGCCGTGCTCGGCATCGACTCCCCCGCCGATCCTGCCGCGCGCCTCCGTTTCCTCGGCGCCCACGACGACTTGTTCGCAGCGATCGCGGACGAAGTCCACCCAGTTGTCCACCAGCGGATCGGCGACGCGGGCCGAGTGACGATCGCCGGACAGAGCCTTGGCGGCCTCGCCGCGCTCGCATTCGCGGCCCGGTACCCCGGTCTCGTCGACGAGGTCCTCGCGTACTCCCCCTCCGTCTGGTGGCGCCCCGGCCTCATGAGCCGCCCCGTGGACGTCGCAGCGCGACAGAACTGGATCCATGACCGGATCGCTGCCTGCCCGGCCGGCGCGTTCTCGATCCGATTGGCGTCCGGGGCCTACGAGGAGAAGCTCACTCCCGGAGTGGCCGACCTCGTGACCACCGCCCGCTGCGCGGGCCACGACGTCGAGCACACCGTCTACGCCGGCGGACACGACGAGGCCCAGTGGGCCGCTCGCCTTCTCGCGCACCTGGCCGGGGCGCCGTAGCCCTACGGGATCAGGATGAACTTCCCGATCGGGTGCGCGGCCTTCAGCTCGGTATGGGCTTGTGCAGCATCAGAGAGGGGGAAGGTCTTGGCGACCGCGTTCACCAGCTCTCCCGCACCCGCGAGGTCCAACAGCGGACCGCGGGCCTCGTCGCGAATCCGAGCACTGTCGGGGTCGGGCCCACCGATCGCGAGGAATCCGTCCTGCGCGGCGCGGCCGAATCCCGCGATCGTGACGATGCGCTTCCGATCGGCGACGAGGTCGAGGGACACGTCCGCCGCTTCGTCGGTGCCGACGGTGTCGATAGCCGCAGTCACCCCGTCCGGCGCCAACGCGCGTACGCGCTCCGACAGTCCGTCGCCGTACTCGACGGGGATCGCGCCGAGGCCGCTGAGGTACCCGTGGTTAGCAGGCCGTGCGGTGCCGATCACCGTGGCGCCGCGGAGCCGCGCGAGTTGCACCGCCAGCAGTCCGACTCCGCCGGCTGCGCCATGGATCAGCACGGTGTCGCCGGCAGCGACACCGATGCGCTCGACAGCTTCCCACGCTGTGGCACCCGTGAGCAGCAGCCCGGCGGCATCCTCCCAGCGCAGGCCTGCGGGCTTCGGCAGCACCGCCTGGGCCGACTGGATCGCCGCGGAGGCGTAGACGCCGTCACCCCGGTAGACGACGACCTCGTCGCCGACGGAGATCGCACCCCTCGGTCCGACGGCGTCGGGCCCGACCGCGGTCACCACCCCGGCACCCTCGCTCCCGACGGTCTGCGGCAGCGTCGACGGATCGTCGCCGAACGCTCCGCTGTAGAGCTTGTAGTCGATGGGGTTGACGCCGATCGCCTTGAACTCGACGATCACCTCGCCCGGCCCCGGGGCGGGTAGCTCCCGCTCGATCACTGTCAGGACCTCTGGTCCTCCGAACTCTTTCGCCACAACTACTTTCGCCATGCCGGTGACAACCGCGTGCAGCCACGATCCATTCCGGTTCGGCTCACCGGGAAGAAAAGTCCGATGCCGCCGCATCGCTCTTCGGTGCCGAGCGCCTGTTCGTCGCACGCCAATACGCCGCCGCGCTCCGCGACTTCCACGTGGCCACGACGGCCCGACGTCTCATCGTCATCGCATGGTCGAACTGATCGTCAGATCTCGCGGGCGCCGATCAGGGCGTCGGAGATGATGCCGGTGGCCCGCTGCAGGGCGGGGATCGCGCGGTCGACGAAGTCGGCGCTGAGCCGCGAGACCGGGCCCGAGATGCCGACAGCCATCGGGGTCGGGGCGCCGGGCACCGCCATGGCGTAGCAGCGAACCCCCACCTCCTGCTCCTCGTCGTCGATCGAATAGCCGCGCGCGCGGATCTTTTCCACCTCGGCGAAGACGCCGGACAACGTGCTGACACTGTTGGCGGTCGGTGCGGGGATCCCCGCCTGGCCGACGAGTTTGACGATGCGCGCGTCGTCGAGCTCGGCGAGCACCGCCTTGCCGACGCCACTGTTATGCAGGTTGACGCGGCGACCGGCCTCGTTGTTGGTGCGCATGCTGTGTTGCGAGGGAACCTGCCCGGTGTAGATGACCATGTCGCCGTCGAGGACCGCGAGGCTCGCGGTCTCCTCGAGCTCGTCGACCAGTGCCTGGAGCACGGGCACCGCCACGGCACCGAGCTGGCGGTTCGCGACCTCGCCGAGGCGGATCAGCCGGGGCCCGAGTGCATAGCGCCGATTGGGCAGCTGCCGGACGTAGCCGATGCCCACGAGGGTACGGAGCAAGCGGTGGATCGTAGGCGGAGGGAGAGGCGTGCCCGCCGACAGCTCGCTCAGCGAGCACTCGCCGCCGGCGCGCCCCATGAGCTCGAGCAACTCGAAGGCGCGCTCCACCGACTGCACACCGGAGGTGGACTTCCCCGCCATGATCGCCTCCCTGAACGTCTGATCGTTTGCTGTTCCAATCCCGACGGTACGCTCACAATTCCATCCTGCGTTCCGTATTGCGGTATTGATTTCGATCCACGGCCGACGAGGCAGGTGAACCACGCCTGCCGACCGAAAGTCATCCGCCACGATACGGAACGGCATTCGACGCCTCGGCTCGCGAAGAAGCCCTCTCGATCCACCCGGGTCGTCCGGCAAGCGTTGTCGCCCGGCGGAAGTCGCCGAGAACCGCGCAGAACTTCTCCTTGACAGTCCCCTGACCGCATGCTTCACTCAACGTGATCGGAATCACATTTCCGATGGGCGGAACGCAATCTGCGGAGCCCCACGCGATCGCCACCACGCGTCGCCTTCGATCAGCCCCACTTCGCCACCGCTCCCCGGAGCACCTGAACGCGACGGGCCCACCCGGCGTTTCGGACCGAGAGGACCACCATGACCAGTCAGCAGGAGCAGAACGGGGCCGACGAACACGTCGACCCCCCGACTCCGACCGAACGGATCGACGGCACGGCGCGTGCCGGCGCACCGTTCCTGGACCGCTTCTTCGAGATCACCCGCCGCGGCTCGACGATCCCCCGCGAGATCCGGGGCGGCCTCGTGACCTTCGTGGCGATGGCCTACATCGTCGTGCTGAACCCCCTAATCCTGAGCAGCTCGTCCGACACCCTCGAGGGCAAGCTCGGATTCGTCCAGGTCACGGCCGTGACCGGACTGACGGCGGGCGTCATCACGATCCTCTTCGGCCTGGTCGCGCGCCTGCCGTTCGCACTCGCCGCCGGCCTCGGCATGAACTCCTTCCTCGCGGTCGCGGTCGTCAAGGACGTCACCTGGCCGGAGGCGATGGGCCTGGTAATCATCAACGGCGTGATCATCGTCGTGCTGGGTGCGACCGGCATCCGGACGGCGATCTTCCGCGCGGTCCCGGCCGAGCTCAAGACCGCGATCACGGTGGGCATCGGCCTGTTCATCGCCTTCATCGGGTTCGTGAATTCGGGTTTCGTCACGCGCACCCCGGCCGGCCCGCCGGTCCAGCTCGGCCACGACGGCTCGATCGACGCGATCCCCACCGCCGTCTTCATCTTCGCCCTGCTGCTCATCGCGGTGCTGGTGTCGCGCCGGGTGCCGGGCGCCATTCTGATCGGCATGATCGTCGCGACCCTCGCCGCCATCATCATCCAGCACTTCGCCAAGCTCGGCACCGTCGGCGACCCGGCGCATCCGGACCCGAAGGGCTGGAACCTCAGCGCCCCCGAGCTGCCCAGCCAGATCGTCGCGCTCCCCGACTTCAGCCTGATCGGACAGTTCGACCTGTTCGGGGCGTTCGAGCGGGTCGGCGTGCTGGCGGCCACGATGCTGGTGTTCACGCTGGTCTTCACCAACTTCTTCGACGCGATGGGCTCGATGACCGGCCTCGCCCGCCAGGCCGGCGTCGGGCAGCCCGACGGAACCTTCCCCCGCATCCGCTCCGCCTTCGTCATCGAGGGCATGGGCGCGGTCGCCGGCGGCGCGACGTCCGGCTCGTCGAACACCGTCTTCGTCGACTCGGCGTCGGGCATCGCGGAGGGCGCGCGCACCGGCCTGGCCGCGTGCGTGACCGGCGTCCTGTTCCTGGGATCGATGTTCTTCGCGCCGCTCATCGGCGTGATCCCGATGGAGGTGGGAGCGGCTGCCCTGGTCGTGGTCGGATCGATGATGGTGGCGCAGATCCGGGAGATCGACTTCACCCATTTCTCGGTGGCGCTGCCCGCCTTCCTCACCATCGTCACCATGCCGCTGACCTACTCGATCGCGAACGGCATCGGCGTGGGCTTCATCACCTGGGCGCTCCTGAGCGTCCTCAGCGGTCGCGGACAGAAGGCGCACTGGCTACTGTGGGCGGTCTCGATCGGATTCATCCTCTACTTCGTCCGAGGACCGATCACCGCGTTGATCGGCGGCTGACCTGCAACGACGCAGCGTCGAGCCGGAACGGCCTCCGCATTACACTCCGTGATGCGGAAAGAATATTCCGAAGATCCCTTCCCGATGTGACCCTCGTCACCTATCATGAAAAGCACTGGATCGTGTTCGCATGGAAAACCAGCGGTCCAGCTCAGCCTCGCAAACCATGCCTGTCGGAACCGCATGCCGCGGTTCAGTAGGGATGCAGCGGTGACCGAAACGCTGACCGGATGTCATGTGACCGTGAACGGTCGATCCCGACCGTTCACCGGCCCGGCGCACACGAGTGCCCTCGATTGGCTTCGCGGCCAGGGCTTCACCGGCGCGAAAGAGGGCTGCGCCGAGGGTGAGTGCGGCGCCTGCTCCATCCTCGTCGCCCGCCCCGGTGACTCCGACTCTCCGAGCGACCGCACACGCTGGACCGCGATCAACGCGTGTCTCACGCCGGCGGCTGCCCTCGCCGACCAGGAGGTGATCACCTCCGAGGGGCTCGGCGGACCGGACGACCTGCACCCGGTCCAGACCGCCATGGCGCTCCGCGGCGGATCCCAATGCGGCTACTGCACGCCCGGCTTCATCTGCAGCATGGCCGCCGAGTTCTACCGCCCCGATCGGGCCGCAGCCGATGCACCGGAGGCCGACGACGGCGCGTGCCCCGCCCACGACGAGGAGCACGGCCCCAACGGCTTCGACCTGCACTCCCTCTCCGGAAACCTGTGCCGCTGCACGGGCTACCGGCCCATCCGGGACGCCGCCTACGGCCTACCCGAGGAGCCCGCGGCCGACGATCCGCTCGCGGCCCGGCGCGCTGCACCCGCTCCCGCCGCGGCACCGACCGTGGTCGACGGTCCGCAGGGCCGCTTCGTCCGTCCGGCCGGTCTCGACGAAGTCCTCGACCTGCTCGCCGGCGGGGACTCCCCCGTCCTCGTCGCCGGCTCCACCGATCTCGGCGTCGACGTCAACCTCAAGGGACGTCGCGAGCCGCTCGTCGTCGCCATCGACCGTCTGCCCGAACTCCGCGAGTTGCGCTGGGCGGATGACGAACTCACGATCGGAACGGCGTTGACGCTGTCCGAGATCGAACGCCGCCTCGGCGGGCGCGTCCCGCTGTTGGCCCAGGTCTTCCCGCAGTTCGCGTCCCGGCTCATCCGCAACGCCGCGACGCTGGGCGGCAACCTCGGGACGGGCTCGCCGATCGGCGACACACCGCCCGCACTCCTCGCCCTCGAGGCGCACCTCGTCCTCGCCTCGCGCGACGGCGAGCGCACGGTGCCCCTCGCGGACTACTTCACCGGCTACCGCGCGACGGTGCGCCGCCCCGACGAGCTCATCAAGGCGGTCCGGATCCCCCTGCCGCTGAGCCCGCTCACCGCGTTCCACAAGATCGCCAAGCGCCGCTTCGACGACATCTCCAGCGTCGCGGTCGCCTTCTCGCTGAGCGTGGACGACGGCACGGTCACCCGCGCCGCGATCGGACTCGGCGGCGTCGCGGCGACGCCGCTCCGCGCGACGGCTACCGAGCAGGCGCTCGTCGGGTGCCCGTGGTCCGAGGACACCGTGCGCGCCGCTGCCGAGGTGCTGCGCGCCGAGGGCACCCCGATGGACGACCACCGGGCCTCCGGGCGCTACCGGGTGGCCATGCTGGGGCGCTCGCTCGAGAAGCTCTACGCCGAGACCACAGCCCGAGAGGAGCTGTCATGAGCCACCTGTCCGAGCGCCCCGCGAACCCCGTCGTGGGGCTCGACGTCCCGCACGAGAGCGCGGCCCTGCACGTGAGCGGCGCCGCCCTCTACACGGACGATCTCGTCGGCCGCACGCCCGGCGCACTGCACGCGCACCCCGTGCAGGCCGACTGCGCCCACGCCCGGATCCTCTCGATCGACACCGCTCCCGCGCTGCGGGTACCGGGCGTCGTCCGCGTCCTGACCGCCGCCGACGTCCCCGGCGTGAACGACGCCGGCGTCAAACACGACGAGCCGCTGTTCCCCGAGGACGAGGTCATGTTCTTCGGGCACGCGGTCTGTTGGGTGCTCGGCGAGACCCTGGAGGCCGCCCGGCTGGGCGCCGCTGCGGTGAGACTCGAGCTCGAGCCGCTGCCCTCGCTCATCTCGCTGGGCGACGCCATCGGGGCGGAGAGCTTCCACGGCGCCCGTCCGACGGTGCGCCGCGGCGACCTCGACGCCGGCTTCGCCGACGCGGTGCACGTGTACACCGGCGAGTTCGAGTTCGCGGGCCAGGAGCACTTCTACCTGGAGACGCACGCCTCCCTGGCCCAGGTTGACGAGAGCGGCCAGATCTTCATCCAGTCCAGTACCCAGCATCCGTCGGAGACGCAGGACATCGTGGCGCACGTGCTGGGGCTGCCCAGCAACGCAGTGACCGTTCAGTGCCTGCGGATGGGCGGCGCGTTCGGCGGTAAGGAGATGCAGCCGCACGGCTTCGCGGCCATCGCCGCGCTCGGTGCCATACTCACGGGCCGGCCGGTGCGGCTGCGGCTGGACCGCACCCAGGACATGACCATGTCCGGCAAACGGCACGGCTTCCACGCCACCTGGCGGGTCGGCTTCGACGCCGCCGGCCTCATCACCGCACTCGAATCCACCCTCACGGCAGACGGCGGCTGGAGCCTCGACCTCTCCGAACCGGTGCTGGCCCGCGCGCTGTGCCACATCGACAACGCCTACTGGATCCCCAACATCGCGGTGCACGGACGGATCACGAAGTGCCACAAGACCTCGCAGACCGCGTTCCGCGGCTTCGGCGGGCCGCAGGGCATGCTCGTCATCGAGGACATCCTCGGCACCTGCGCCCCACGCCTCGGCCTGTCCGCGCGGGAGCTGCGGCGCCGCAACTTCTACGGGGACGATCAGACCACGCCGTACGGCCAGCCCGTGCGGCACGCCGACCGCGTCCGGACCGCGTGGGAGCAGGTCGTCACCACCGGCGACGTGGAGGTCCGCGAGGCGGAGATCGCCGCGTTCAACGCGACCCACCCGAACGTCAAGCGCGCCCTCGCCCTGACGCCGGTCAAATTCGGGATCTCCTTCAACCTCACCGCCTTCAACCAGGCGGGTGCCCTCGTCCTGGTGTACAAGGACGGCTCCGTCCTGATCAACCACGGCGGCACCGAGATGGGGCAGGGCCTGCATACCAAGATGCTGCAGGTCGCCGCGACCACGCTCGGCGTCCCCCTGTCGCGCGTCCGCCTGGCACCGACGCGGACGGACAAGGTGCCCAACACCTCCGCCACCGCCGCGAGCTCCGGCGCCGACCTCAACGGCGGCGCGGTGAAGAACGCGTGCGAGCAGATCCGCGACCGCCTCGCCGGCGTGGCAGCGTCGCTCATCGGCACGAACCCCTCCGACGTGCGGTTCAGCGAGGGGACGATCAGCGGGCTCGGCGCCTCCGCGCAGGAGCTCAGCTGGGAGGAGGTCGTGCACGCGGCGTACTTCCAGCGGGTGCAGCTCTCCGCCTCCGGCTACTACCGGACGGAGGGGCTGCACTGGGACGCCAAGGCGATGCAGGGCATGCCCTTCAAATACTTCGCTTACGGCGTGGCGGCGAGCGAGGTGGAGGTGGACGGGTTCACCGGCGCGTACCGCCTGCGCCGCGTGGACATCGTCCACGACGTGGGCGACTCCCTCTCGCCGATGATCGACATCGGCCAGATCGAGGGCGGATTCGTGCAGGGCGCCGGCTGGCTCACGCTGGAGGATCTGCGCTGGGATGAGAGCGATCGCCCCTCCCGCGGCCGCCTGCTCACACAGTCGGCGAGCACGTACAAGCTGCCGAGCTTCTCCGAGATGCCGCCGGACTTCCGGGTCTCGCTGCTGGACAAGGCGCACGAGGACGGCGCCGTCTACGGCTCGAAGGCCGTCGGCGAGCCCCCGCTCATGCTTGCCTTCTCGGTCCGCGAGGCGCTGCGCCAGGCGGCGGCCGCCTTCGGACCGCCCGGGATCACGGTCGAGCTGGCCTCACCCGCGACGCCGGAGGCGGTGTACTGGGCGGTCGAGGCCGCGCGCTCCGCCGGTCCGGAACGGAACGGTCATCGTCGGACCCCCGTCCCGGCGGCCGGAACCGCCTCCGCGGCGCCGGCTCCCGCGCCTCTCGGCTGAGCCCGCCATGACCTGGCTGGGCGACGCCGCCCGCCTGCGTCGGCAACGCGTCCCCGCGGTCCTGATCACCCAGATCGGGGTCCGCGGGCACGCTCCGCGCGAGGCAGGCGCCAAGATGATCGCCACCGCCGACGGCGAATTCGGCACGATCGGCGGCGGCAATCTCGAACTGACGGCGATCGACCGGGCCCGGGAGATGCTCCGGGACGCAGTCGCGATACCCGAGACGCTCACGCTGCGCCTCAACGACAAGGCCCGCAATCAACACGGGCGCCAATGCTGTGGAGGCGAGGTGGTTCTCCTGTTCGAGCCGCTCCCGGTGGTACCGGCGGTCGCGATCTTCGGGGTGGGCCACGTCGGCCTCGAACTCGCGCGGATCCTGTCCCGCCACGACGTCGAGCTGTACCTGACGGATTCGCGCCCCGAGCAGATCGAGGCCGCCGGTGCCCTGGAGCCCGGCGAGGCGACCGTGCACTTGCGGCACTCGATGCTGCCCGAGGAGGTCCTCGAAGACCTCCCCACGGGCTGCCACGTGCTGATCATGACCCACGATCACGCCGAGGACTTCAGCCTGTGCGACCAGGTCCTTCGGACGCCCGGCCTGGGCAGCGTCGGCCTCATCGGCTCCGCCTCGAAGTGGACGCGCTTCCGCGCCATGCTCGCCGAGGCCGGACACGACGCCGCGACCATCCACACCATCCAATCCCCCATCGGGCTGAGCGCCCTGGGCGGCAAACATCCGGCGACCATCGCCGTGAGCGTCGCCGCCGACCTGCTCGTCCGGTTCCCCTCAGCCGTTCCAGGAGACCCCTCATGATCATCTACCGCGCTCAGGTGCTCGACGCTCCCGAAAGCCCCTTCGCCGGAGGCGTTCTCCGCTGCGCCGACGATGCCGGACTCGTGGTCCGGGATGGGAAGATCGTCGATCGCGGAGAATTCAGGACGATCACCGACCGCTACCCCGCTGCGGAGGTCGTCGACCTCCGGGACGGCGTCCTCCTCCCCGGCTTCGTGGACACCCACGTCCACTACCCCCAGGTCCGCGCCATCGGAGGCCTCGGGATGCCGCTCCTGGACTGGCTCGACCAGTGCGCGCTCCCCGAGGAGTGCAAGCTCGAGGATCCTGAGTACGCCCGGACCATCGCGGGCGAGTTCCTGGCGGGCCTCACCGCCGCAGGAACCACCACCGCCCTCGTCTTCGGCTCCCACTTCGCCGACGCCGTGGACGCCCTCTTCGCCGAGGCCGATCGGGTCGGAGTGCGCGTGACCGCGGGACTGGTCACCAGCGACCACAATCTCCCCGAGCCACTGCTCAGCACCCCGGAACGGACGTACGACGAGGGCCGCAAGCTCGCGGAGCGCTGGCACGGGCACCGTCGACTGCGGTACGCGGTCACGCCCCGGTTCTCCTACTCGACGACACCTGCCATGCTCGCCAGCGGTGCCGCGCTCATGCAGGACGTTCCGGGCCTGTGGTTCACCTCCCACATCAACGAGAACCCCGCCGAGATCGCGGCCGTGATCGAGCAGTTCCCCGGGTCGCCGAACTACCTCGACACCTACCACCGGCACGGGCTCATCCACGAGCGGTCGGTGCTGGCGCACAACGCGCACCCGACCGATCCCGAGCTCGCGCTGTTGGCGAGCGCGGGCGCGGCGGTGGCGCACTGCCCGACGTCCAACTCGGCGCTCGGCAGCGGATCGTTCCCGCTCCGGCGGCACCTCGAGCACGGCGTGCAGGTGGCCCTGGGCTCGGACGTGGGTGCCGGAAGCGGCTTCTCCCTGTTCAAGGAGGGACTGCAGGCGTACTTCATGCAACAGCTCCTGATGTCCGACGGGGTGCCGCTCACCGCGGCCCACCTGCTGTACCTCGCCACCCGGGCGGGCGCGACCGCGCTGGGCCTCGACGATGTGGGCGACCTTTCGACGGGGAACCAGTTCGACGCGATCCTGGTGCGTCCGAGCAGCGGGCAACCGCTCGACGTGTGTCTGCGGCACGCGGCCTCGGCGGAGAACGCCCTCGCGAAGATCTTCTCCCTGGCCACCCCCGCGGATGTCGCGCGCGTGTGGATCGGTGGGGATGAGGTCGCCACCTAGGTCGCAGCAGGCGTACGACGTCTCGAATATCCTTGTGCGGGCCTCGGGACCGGCGTAGACTCCACCATACGGAATTTCTTTTCCATAGCTCAGACGGAGGCCCCATGCTCAGCCGCTCGCTCTCCGACGACGCCCTGGCCGCGATCGACCGCCGCCTGGCCGACACCGACGCGCTCCTGGCCCACGACTACCCCGGCGACGACGGCCGACGGCAACCCGTGCACACCGTGTACCTGCCGGCCGACCGCTTCACACTCGAGACGACCGGGGAGTGGGGCGAGCGGGCCCTGGCCGCGGCGGCCGCCGCGGGAGGATTGGACGAGGTCGCCCGTATCGTGGGCCTCGACGATAAAGAACTCCCGGATCTCGTGCGGCGCAAGCTGACCGAGGAGCCCATCGAGGACGTTCGCCTCGATTTCGAGGACGGCTACGGCGACCGCGGCGACGAGGCCGAGGACCACGACGTGGCCCGCGCCGTCGACGCGGTGACGAGGGCCGTGGCGAACGGCTCGACGGCCCCGTTCATCGGCATCCGCTTCAAGTGCTTCGAGGCCCCCACGCGGGCCCGCGGACTGCGGACCCTCGACCTGTTCGTCAGCGGTCTCGTCGCGGCGGGTCCGCTCCCCGAGGGGCTCACCATCACGCTGCCGAAGGTGACCACGGTCGGCCAGGTCGAGGCGATGGTCGACGCGAGTCGCGGCCTCGAGACCGCACTGGGCCTCGACGAGCGCCGGCTGCGTTTCGAGGTGCAGGTGGAGACGCCCCAGGTGATCCTCGGGGCCGACGGCACCGCGCCCGTCGCCACCTTGCTGCACGCCGCCGACCGGCGGGTCACCTCGCTGCACTACGGCACCTACGACTATTCCGCCTCGCTCGGCATCGCCGCGCAGTACCAGTCGATGGAGCACCCCGCCGCGGACCACGCCAAGAACGTGATGCAGCTGGCCGTCGCCGGAACGGGCGTGCACCTTTCGGACGGCTCCACGAACATCCTGCCGATCGGCGATCCCGCCCACGTGGCCGACGCCTGGCGCCTGCACGCGCGGCTCGTGCGCCGCCACCTCGAGCGCGGCATCTACCAGGGCTGGGACCTGCACCCGGCCCAGCTCGTCACGCGGTTCCTCGCGACCTACGCCTTCTACCGCGACGGCTTCCCCGCCGCCGCGACCCGGCTGCGGAACTACGTGCACCGCATCGACTCCGCGATCCTCGACGAGCCGGCGACGGCCCGCGCGCTCGCATCCTTCATCCATCGCGGAGTGACCTGCGGGGCGGTCACCGCCGCCGAGGTCGCGTCCTCCGCCGAGGTCACCGTCGAGACGGTCCGCGACCTCGCCCTGAACCGCCCCACCATCACCCAGCCCGAGGAGACCCGATGAGCTCGTCCGCACCCGTCTACTACTCGCCGCAGGGCGGCCACCCGCCGCAGACGGACCTGCTCACGGACCGCGCCATCGTCACCGAGGCCTACACCGTGATCCCGCGGGGCGTCATGCGCGACATCGTGACCTCGGTCTTCCCGGGCTGGACCAACACCCGCGCATGGGTGCTCAACCGCCCCGTCGCGGGCGGGTCGACGACCTTCGCCCAGTCCATCGTCGAGGTCTCCCCCGGCGGCGGCTCGGACACGCCGGAGCCGCAGCCCGAGGTCCAGAGCTTCCTCCTCGTCACGCAGGGCACTGTGCAGGTGACGATCGCCGACGAGGCGCACACCCTCACCGAGGGCGGCTACGCGTACATCCCCGCGGGCACGCCCTGGTCGGTCGCCAACACGTCCGACGGTGCCGCCGTCTTCCAATGGGTCCGCAAGCGTTACGAGCCGCTCGCGGGCTACACGCCGAAGGTCGCCGTCGGCAACGAGCGCGACATCGAGCCCTCGCCGATGCCGGGCACCGACAACAAGTGGCGCACCACGCGGATCCTCGATCCGCAGGACCTCGCGTACGACATGCACTGCAACATCGTGACCTTCGAGCCGGGCGCGTCGATCCCGTTCGCCGAGACCCACGTCATGGAGCACGGCCTGTACGTCCTCGAGGGCAAGGCCGTCTACCGCCTCAACGGCGACTGGGTCGAGGTGCAGGAGGGCGACTACATGTCGCTACGCGCCTTCTGCCCCCAGGCCTGCTACGCCGGCGGACCGTCGAACTTCCGCTACCTTCTCTACAAGGACGTCAACCGCCAGATCGTCCTGTAGCGAGCCGATACGACGGTGCCCCTCCCGGATCCGGGAGGGGCACCGTCGTTCTCGTCGCGGGCGGGACGCGTCAGGGCAGCGTCGCGGCGGCGCGCACGAGCGCCTCGCGCAGCCGCAGGGTGTTCGCGTCGAGCTCCTCCTGGACCCGCTCCTGGCTGACGGGCCACGGGGTCTCGGCGATGACGTCGTGATCGGTGACCAGCGCGACGCACGCGTACCCTATACCGAGCTCGCGGGCCAGCGCCGCTTCCGGGTAGGGCGCTGTCGACACGACGTCCCAGCCCTGCGCCGCGTACCAGCGGGACTCGGCCGCGGTCGAGAACCGCGGGCCGCGGATGGCCACGACCACACCGCCATCGGCCACGACCCAGCGCTGCTCGCGCAGCGCGCCGATCGCGGCGGCGCGGGCCGGCTCGGAGAAGGGCTGTGCGAAGGAGACGCGGACGTCCTCGTCGTCGTGGAAGGTGTCGTCGGTCCGCCCAGTCCGGTCGACGAGCTGGTCCGGTACCACGACGGTGCCCACGCCCACCGCGGGGTCGAAGGCTCCGGCGGGCGTGGCGGCGAGGATGTGCCGCACGCCGAGGTGGTGCAATGCCCAGATGTTGGCACGGTGATTGATCCTGTGCGGCGGGATGTTCCGCTCGCGTCCGGACCGGGTCAGGTAGGCGACTCTGCGGCCGTGCGCGGTCCCGATCACCACGTCGTCCGACGGCGCGCCATAGGGCGTGTCCACGGGGTACGCGCGGGCATCGTCGAGCAGCCCGTAGTAGCCCCAGCTACCGAGGATCGCGACCGTGGCATCGGCACCGGACGGTGCGGTGGCGTCAGACATTCTTCGCTCCTTCGGCACTGGTGGTCATCCCGTCGTCGGCCTCGGCCCGCGATGGGGCATCGGCACGCGGCGGGAACTCGGCCGCGCCGTGGCCCGGGTGCGCGCGCACGTCGTCGGGATCGTCGACGACGAGCGTGCCCTCCATGACCGCCTTCATCTTCTCCGTGTCGAGCAGGCCCTCCCACCGCGCGATGACGAAGGTGGCAAGGCAGTTGCCCAGCAGGTTGGTCGCCACACGCATCGAATCCATGAGGCGGTCGGCACCGAGAAGGAGAGCGACCGCGGCCACCGGGAAGGCACCGACCGCAGCGGCCGTGGCGGACAGCGCAACGAACGCGGAGCCCGGGACGCCGGCCATCCCCTTGGAACTGAGGATAAGGATGCCCATGATCGTGATCTGCTGCCCCACACTGAGGTCCACGCCGACAGCCTGCGCGAGGAACATCATCGACAGCGACAGGTAGATCGCCGCGCCGTCCAGGTTGAACGAGTAGCCGGTAGGGATCACCAGACCGACCACTGAGCGGTCGCAGCCCGCCGCGTCCAGCTTTTTGATGATCGACGGCATCACGGCCTCGGACGAGCCGGTGCCCAGCGCGAGCATGAACTCCTCGCGGCAGTACTTGAGGAACTTCCATGTACTCACACCGGTGATGAGGCGCACCGCGACCGCGAGGATGAGGATGAAGACGGCGGCGGCCCCGTAACACGCGAGCACCAGCATGCCGAAGGACTTGAGCGAGTCGGCGCCGTAGTTGCCCACGGTGAAAGCCATCGCGCCGAACGCACCGATCGGCGCCAGATACATGATGTAGCTGACGATCCGGAAGATCACATGCATCGCCTGGTCGATGACCTCGAGCAGGACGGGCTGCACCTTCTCACTGATCGCCGCGAGCGCCACGCCGAAGAGCACCGCGAACAGCAGCACCTGGAGCAGGTTGTTCTTCGCGAAGGCGTCCACCACGGAAGTCGGGATGATGTTCATGACGAAGTCGACGCCGCCCGGCAGGTGCTCCCCATGGGTCTTCTCGTCGAGCGCGCTCGCGTCGAGGGTCGACGGGTCGATGTTCAGTCCCTCGCCTGGGCGGACGACATTGCCGACCACCAGTCCGAGAGCGAGCGCGAACGTGGTGCACACGGTGAACCACAGCAGGGCCTTCGCACCGATCTTGCCGAGTGCCGCCATACTGCCGACCTTGGCGATGCCCGTCACCACCACGAGGAAGATCAGCGGCGACACCAGCATCTTGATGAGCTTGATGAAGCCCTGCCCCAGCGGAGCGAGGTGGTCCGAGAAACCCGGGAAGAAAATGCCCGTGGCGATTCCGGCGGCGATGCCGATCAACACCTGGACGAACAGGGATCTGTACCAGCGCTTCTTCTTCGGCGCCTCAGTCGTCGTCATGTGCCGTCCCTTCGCCGGAATGTGATGTGGCCATCCTGCTTCTCGAACGACCACCCGATAGGAGCTTCAGTTCTGGAACGGCCAGCCCGTCACGACCTTGGGCCGCGGCGGAGCGTAGGTGCGCACTTTGGAGGTCTTCAGGCCCATGCGCACGAGCCCCTCGGCGATGGTCACGGCGGACCGGACCCCGTCGACGATCGGGACGCCCGTCGCTGCGGAGACCTTCTCCTCCAGCTCCGCCATGCCGCCGCAGCCGAGGCAGATCACCTCGGCGTGGTCGCGCTCGACGGCCTCGCGCGCCTGGGCGACGATCGCCTCGACGGCACGCTCGGGCTCGGACTCGAGTTCGAGGACGCCGAGCCCCGAGGCGCGCACCGAGGCGCAGCGGACGTCGAGCCCGGCCAGCTTGAGCCGGTCCTCGATGAGCGGGACCGTGCGGTCGAGGGTGGTGACGACGGAGTACTTGTGGCCCAGATACATCGCGGTCGACGCGGCGGCCTCCGTGATGTCCACGACGGGCACCTCGAGCAGTTCCTGCAGACCCTCGCGACCGTGCTCGCCGTAGCCCGCCTGGATCACCGCGTCGTACGGCCCTTCGTAGCGCGTGATCGCATCCATGACGGCGATCGCGGCGAGATAGGACTCGAAGTTCCCCTCGCACGAGTCCGCGCCGAACCGCGGCGTGATCCCGATGATCTCGGTGCCGGGCGAGGCCGCGGAGCGCGCCGATTCAGCGATCGCGGCGGTCATGGACTCCGTGGTGTTGACGTTGGCGACGAGGATGCGCATCGCGGAACTCCTAGTGCTTGCTGGGGACGGCGATCGGCTCGCCGGAGACATCGACGAACGGGCCCTTGCGGTCGGCCACCACGAGGTAGACGAGCGCGCCGAGGCCGGCGCCGATGAACCACGAGTAGTTCGAGACCACGTGGAAGGCGGGCACGAAGGCCATGAGCAGCGCCGCGCCTGCGGTGGGAACGAGCGCGATCACGGCCCTCGGATTCACCCCACCCTGATAGAAGTACGGCGCGTCGGGCAGGTCGCAGTAGAGGTCGGGCACATTGACCTTGGACTTGCGGATCAGCCAGTAGTCGGCCATGACGATGCCGAACAGCGGGCCCAGCAGCGCGCCGAGACCACCCAAGAAGTAGGTGATGACCGCGGGCGAGTTGTAGAGGTTCCACGGCAGGATGACCAGACCGATCACGCCGGAGATGAGACCGGCGCTGCGGAAGTTCAGGTGCTTCGGGAACAGGTTGTTCAGCGCGTAGATCGGCGCCATGAAATTGGCCATCAGGTTCACCGCCACGGTGAGCACGAGCAGCGCCAGGCACGCGAGGACGAGCAAGAGCGTGTTGGGCACCGTCTTGACGATGTCGGCCGGCGACTCGATGACCTGGCCGTTGATCTTGAACTGCGCACCGGCCAGCGTGATCACGATCGCGCCGAAGAGCAGCATGTTGAGCGGGATACCGAAGAAGTTGCCGCGCACGATCGACTTCTTCGACGTCGCGTTCCGCGTGAAGTCGCAGAAATTGAGGACGAAAGTGCCGTAGATGGCCACCCAGAGGCTGGCTCCACCGACGATCTGGAGCCACATGTCGACGCCCGTCGTGGACTCCGGGGTGGTCCAGGCGATCGACCAGTCCGCGTTGCTGAGCATCCAGATCGCCAGTGCCGCCATCGTGATGAGGATGACCGGGCCCGCGAAGGCCTCGTACTTGCGGATCATCTCCATCCCGTAGCTCACGATCACGAGTTGGACCGCCCAGAGGACCAGGAAGGAGATCCAGCCGAGGGTCGAGAGGCCGAGGAAGCGGTCCTCGTCGAGCGTCGCCGCGCCGGGAGCGACCGCGACGATCATGATCCGGAGGACCACCGAGGCGAGGTAGGTCTGGATGCCGAACCAGGCGATCGCGACCACACCGCGGATCAGCGCCGGGATCTGCGCCCCTCGAATGCCGAAGGAGATGCGGCTCATGACGGGGAAGGGCACACCAGTCTTCTCCCCCATGAAGCCGGAGAGGTTGAGCAACAGGAACAGGAAGACTCCGCCCAGACCGAGGGCCAGCAGGATCTGCCAGCCGCCGAGCCCGAGCGCGAACAGGCCGATCGCGAAGGCGTAGTTGCCGAGGCTGTGCACGTCGTTCGCCCACAGGGTGAAGATGTTGTAGCCGCCCCACGTGCGGCCGGCTCTCTTGGTGGGCGCGAGGTCCTGGTTGTAGAGGCCGGCACTGAGCCGGTTCAGGGCGTCCACGTCGGGAACACCGGCGACACCGGTGTCACCGAGCCGGATCGGATTCGCCTCCGCCGCGACGCGGGGGGTGAGTTCTTCTGTCATGCTGGGCCTTCGTTCTTGCTGGCTGACCGCTCGAATCTTTTCCGTTGTGCGGAAGGTTTGTTCCACTTGTAGCGATAAGTAAGACCTATCCCAGCTCACGTGTCAAGAGTCATGCCGCATGTCGGAATATGATCGTCACACGACGGAAACAGCGATCTTGACGAGTGGCGCAGGTCACACCTAGTGTGGCCTGGGATCGAGACGAAATTCCGCCACTCGGAATTTCTAGCGAAGGAGACCTGCATGAGCACCGACACCGCCGAGTACGACCTGGTGGTCCGCGGCCGCCGCATCGTCACCACCGCCGGAACGGTGGCGCGAGAGGTCGGCATCCGCGACGGCCGGGTGGTCGCCATCGAACCGCTCGGCAACGACCTGACCGGCCGCGAGGTCGTCGAGCTGACCGACGATCAGGTGATGATCCCTGGCCTCGTCGACACCCACGTACACGTCAACGAGCCCGGGCGCACCGAGTGGGAGGGCTTCGAATCCGCCACCAAGGCCGCGGCCGCAGGTGGCGTCACCACGCTCGTCGACATGCCCCTCAACTCCATCCCGCCCACCGTCGACCGGGAAGCCCTGCGCATCAAGCGCGAGGTAGCCGGCCCCAAGGCCCACATCGACGTCGGCTTCTGGGGAGGCGCCGTCCCGGGCAACAAGGGCGAGCTGCGCAGCCTGCACGACGACGGCGTCTTCGGCTTCAAGTGCTTCCTGCTGCATTCGGGTGTCGACGAGTTCCCCCACCTCACCGCTGACGAGATGGAGGAGGACATGGCCGAGCTGGCCAAGTTCGACTCGCTGATGATCGTGCACGCCGAGGACTCGCGCGCCATCGACCACGCACCCGAGCCCGAGGGCGACAAGTACGCGAAGTTCCTCGCCTCCCGCCCCCGCGGCGCGGAGAACGTCGCCATCGCCGACGTCATCGAGCGCGCCCGCTGGACCGGAGCGCGGGCGCACATCCTGCACCTCTCCTCGTCCGACGCGCTGCCGATGATCGCGACCGCCCGCCGCGACCGGGTCAAGCTCACGGTCGAGACCTGCCCGCACTACCTGACGCTGCTCGCCGAGGAGATCCCCAACGGCGGCACCGCCTTCAAGTGCTGCCCACCGATCCGCGAGGCGTCGAACCGGGAACTCCTATGGCAGGGCCTGCTGGACGGAACCATCGACTGCATCGTCTCCGACCACTCCCCTTCGACGATCGACCTCAAGGACGTCGAGAACGGCGACTTCGGTGTGGCCTGGGGCGGCGTCGCCTCATTGCAGCTGGGACTACAGCTCATCTGGACCGAGGCCAAGAAGCGCGGGATCTCCCTCGAGCAGGTCCTCGAGTGGATGTCGGCGAACCCGGCGAAGCTGGCCGGCATGAGCCGCAAGGGCCGGATCGCGCTCGGCTTCGACGCCGACTTCGCGATCTTCGAGCCCGAGGCCGCGCAGGTCGTCGACGTGCACCACCTGCACCACAAGAACGCGATCTCGCCGTACGACGGCCGCGCCCTCGCCGGCGTGGTCAACGGAACCTGGCTCCGCGGCGAGAAGATCGACTTCGAGACCCCGCACGGTCGCCTGCTCCGCCGCGGCGAGGCATGACCTCCGGCTGCTACGGGCGACTCTCCAGGATCCGGCTGAGGTAGTCCGGGGTGCCCTCGATCCGTTGCAGATGCGGGTACCGGAGGCCACCGTGGTAGTCGATCTCGACGGTCCGCGTCTGGTCGAAGTCCCTCACCTGCAGCCGGATCGGGGCGGGGTTCGCCTTGGCGGCCTCGATCGCGGTCTGCATCGTCGCCTGGGAGTACGCGGCGTCGTTGACCGACAGCACCGTCATTCCCGTCCCGACCTTCGCAGTGAACGCGGGTCCGTCCCACCGCACGTCGGTGACCTTGCCCGTCGCGGACACGTTGAGGCCGATCGAGTAGGTGTAGTTGGCCGCTCCCTCCGCAGCCTTCATCTGCGCCGCCAGGAAGGGGCCGGGGTTGTTGTCGTACACCAACTTCCATCCCGCCTTCTCGACGCTGGAGGCGAACGCCTCCTTGCCGTCGAGACGATCGCGCAGGTACTTCGCCCAGTCGTCGGCGACCACGCCGTTGAGCGCCGCGACGACATTGTCGAAGTCGTAGGTGTTCTGCGTCTTCCACGTTCCGGCATCGACGCCGAAGAAGGTGCGGGCGAAGTCGTCGAGCGACTTGGTGTCGCCCGTCAGTTCACGGATGCGCGCGTCCACGCCGAGCCACACGAGCTGACCGCCCTGGTAATAGTCCTCGCTGAGCTGCCAGGACCGGTACGGCTTGGTGCGACGCTGCGCGATGATCGGGTCGTTCGTGGTGTCCTGCAGGCTCCGCCAGCTCAGGCCCGGGCGGCCGTCGGTGTACGTGGCGACCACCGAGGCCAATGCGTCGCGGGAGACCTCCGCCGGCCGCAGGCCCGCCCGGCCGGTGAGCACGTTCCCCCAGTACTGGGTCTGCCCCTCGTACACCCACATCAGGCTGTCCTGCATCGGGGTGTTGAAGTCGGGCGTCCACAGGTCGGCCGGCCGCCGGAACTTGCCGTTCCACGAGTGCGTGTACTCGTGGCCGAGCAGATCGTCGCTGCCCACCTCGGGGTTCCACCCGGTGAAGTAGTCGGTCGGCTCGCCGTTCTCGCTGGAACGCTGGTGTTCGAGCCCGTTGGAGCTGAGCTGATCGGAGAGCGAGAGCAGGAAGTCGTAGTGGTCGTAGTGCTGCGATCCGTACAGCTTGACCGCCTGTGTGACGAGCGCCCGGTGCTGTTCGATGTGTTCGGGCTTGGCCTCGAGTTGCTCCGGTGCGTCGGCGAAGACCTGGAGCCGCACCGGAACCTCGGCGCCGGGGGCCAGGTCGATCTCCTTGTGGAAGCGGCCCGCGTAGACGGGCGAATCGACGAGGACGTCGAGCGGGACCGTCCGATAGTCGACGGTGTCTCCGCGCCGGCCGGAGACGTCCAGCGCCGTGCCGGCCTCGAATCCCGGCGGGTAGGTGACGCTCGCGGTGAACGGGATCTCGCTTGCGGGCTTCCCAGCGGGGTACAGGACGACCGCGTTCCACTGCAGGTTGAGCATGTTCGGCGTCATCACGACGCGGCCCTGGGTACTGTCTGTGGGCGTGAGGTACGAGAACGCCGCGTCCAGGGTGTCGACGCCGTCGGGAACCGTCACCTTCAGCGCGTAGACGTTGAGTGGATCACGCTTCCAGTCCAACTTCTTCCCGCCACCGGAGAACGAGATGCCGGCGATCTTGTCGATCGGACCGGACGGTGAGTGATTTCCCGGGAGCCACTGCGGGTAGAGCAGGGTCACCTCGCCCGCGCTGACGGGGATGGACTGCTTCACCCCGATGAGGCGCTGCGGCAGATTGGTGACGTCCACCGACACGGAGACGGGCTTCTGCTCCCCTGCGCCCTCCCCCTTCCGGTCCGGCGACCCGCAGGCCAGCAGGCCCGCCAGGAGGACGATCACGACGGCGACGGCGCTGACGCCTCGAACCTTGGACACTCGCACTCCCGACTTCCCGCGAACAAGTTTGTTGATCCTACAAAATTGTTCGCGTCCTCGCCCTCCGAGAGGACGGGGTCGCCGCGGCGGGTCCGGACGCCATTGCCGCGGAGCCCGGCGCGTGGGGACCGCTAGAGCGTGCCCTTGGTCGACGGAACGCCGGTGACCCGCGGGTCCGGCTCGACGGCGGCGCGCAGGGCCCGGGCGACGGCCTTGAACTCCGCTTCCGTGATGTGGTGCGGGTCGCGGCCGTACAGGACGCGCACGTGCAGCGCGATCCGGGCGTTCATCGCCAGGGACTCGAAGACGTGCCGGTTGATCACCGTCGAGTACGGGACGCCCGGGTAGCCGCCGATCACGGAGTGCACCAGGTACTCCGGCTCGCCCGTGTGCACGGCGTAGGGGCGGCCGGAGACGTCGACGGAGGCGTGCGCGAGAGTCTCGTCCATCGGGATGAAGCTGTCGCCGAAGCGGCGGATGCCCTTCTTGTCGCCCAGCGCCTCGTTGATGGCCTGGCCGAGCACGATCGCCGTGTCCTCGACCGTGTGGTGGGCGTCGATCTCGATGTCGCCCGTGGCCTGCACCGTGAGGTCGAAGCTGCCGTGCTGGCCGAACGCGGTGAGCATGTGGTCGAAGAACGGGACGCCGGTGGCGATGTCGGTGACGCCGGTGCCGTCGAGGTTCAGCTCCACCACGATCGAGGACTCCCTCGTGGTGCGCTCGATGCGGGCGATGCGGTCGGTCATGTCACTCACTTCTTCTCGGGCGCCAGCTTCTCGCTGATCGCGAGGAAGGCGTCGTTCTCGTGGTCCAGCCCCACCGACACGCGCAGGTGCCCGGGGATGTGCATGTCGCGCACGAGAACCCCGCCGTCGAGGTAGGCGCGCCAGGCGGCCGCCTCGTCGGCGAAGCCGCCGTACAGGATGAAGTTGGCGTGCGACTCGATCACGTCGTAGCCGAGCTCCCGCAGCCGCGCGGAGATCCGGTCCCGCTCGGCCGACAGGTGGGCGACGGACGCCAGGGTCTCCGCGCGATGGTCGATCGCGGCGATCGCCGCGGCCTGCGTGAATACCGAGAGGTGGTACGGCAGACGCACGAGCTGGATCGCCCCGACGATCGCCGGCGCGGCCACCAGGTAGCCCACGCGCCCGCCCGCGAAGGCGAAGGCCTTACTCATGGTCCGGCTCACGATCAGCTTCTCGGCGAACCGGTCCAGGAGCCGCACCGCCGACGGCCCGGCGCTGAACTCGCCGTACGCCTCGTCGACGATGACGATGCCCGGCGCCGCCTCGATCAGCCGGATCAGGTGGTCCTCGGCGATGAGGTGCCCCGTCGGGTTGTTCGGGTTCGTGAGGAACAGCACGTCGGGACGCAGCTCGTCGATCGCGCCAACGGCGTAGTCCACGTCGAGCGCGAAGTCCGCGGTGCGCTTCCCCGGGATCCAGTGCGTATCGGTGCCGTCCGAGATGATCGGGTGCATCGAGTAGCTGGGCACGAAGCCCATCGCGGTGCGCCCGGGCCCGCCGAACACCTGCAGCACCTGCTGCAGGATCTCGTTGGAACCGTTGGCCGCCCACACGTTCTGCGGCCCGACGACGGTGCCCGTGCGCTCGGTCACGTACTCCGCCAGCCGGTTCCGCAGCGCGGCCAGGTCGCGGTCCGGGTACCGGTTCATCGCGGCGGCCGCCTCGCCGACGGCCTTGGCGATGTCGGCGACGAGCGCCGGGCTCGGCGGGTGCGGGTTCTCGTTGGTGTTCATGGCGGCGGCCACGGGCAGCTGCGGCGCACCGTAGGGCTCCTTGCCGCGCAACGTGTCCCGGATGGGCAGCTGATCGAGGCTCACGGCCTCGCCGGGCAGCGGGTTCACGCGCGGCCGCCCTTCAGCGACTCGAACCGCAGCCGCACCGCCTCGCCGTGCGCCGGGAGGTCTTCGGAGTTGGCCAGGGTGATGACGGTGCCGGCGATGTCCTTGAGCGCGGCCTCGTCGTACTCGACGACGTGCACGCCGCGCAGGAAGGTCTGCACCGACAGGCCCGAGCTGTGCCGCGCGCAGCCCGCGGTGGGGAGCACGTGGTTGCTGCCGGCGGCGTAGTCGCCGAGGCTCACGGGCGAGTGCGGGCCGACGAAGATCGCGCCGGCCGCGCGCACCCGGGCCGCGACCTCGCGGGCGTCGGCGGTCTGGATCTCCAGGTGCTCCGCGGCGTAGGCGTTGACCACCGCGAGGCCCTCGTCGATCCCGTCCACCAGGACGGTGCCGGACTGCTGGCCGCGCAGCGCCGTGTCCACGCGCTCGCGGTGCCGGGTGACCTCCAGCTGGGCCGTCAGCGCCTCGTCGACGCGGTCCGCGAGCTCGGGCGAGATGGTGACCAGCACCGACGCTGCCATGACGTCGTGCTCGGCCTGGCTGATGAGGTCGGCCGCGACGTGCACCGGGTCGGCGGTGTGATCGGCGAGGATCGCGATCTCCGTGGGCCCGGCCTCCGCGTCGATGCCGACCAGGCCGCGGCACAGCCTCTTCGCGGCGGTGACGTAGATGTTGCCGGGGCCCGTGATGAGGTCGACGGGGGCGAGCTCGGCACCGTCGAGATCCGTCCCGCCGTGCGCGGCGAGGGCGATGCCCTGCGCACCTCCGACGGCCCACACCTCGTCGACCCCGAGCAGCGCGCACGCCGCGAGGATGGTGGGGTGCGGCAGCCCGTCGAAATCCTTCTGCGCGGGCGAGAGCACCACCAGCGAGCCGACGCCGGCGATCTGCGCGGGGACCACGTTCATCACGACGGACGAGGGGTACACCGCGTTGCCGCCGGGCACGTAGAGGCCGACGCGGTCGACGGGGATCCACCGCTCGGTGACGGTGCCGCCGGGAACGACGTCGGTGACGGTGTCGACGCGCTTCTGGTCGGCGTGCACAGTGCGGACCCGGCGGATCGCGGTCTCCAGCGCCTCGCGGATCGCGGAATTGAGCTCTGCGAGTGAACGCTCCAGCGCCACAGCGGGAACTCGGACGGTGGCCGGGCGGACACCGTCGAACTTCGCGCCGAACTCGAGGGCCGCCTCGGCGCCGCGCTCGGCGACCGCGTCCACGATGGGCCGCACCTGCGGCACCACCGCGTCGACGTCGGTGCCACCGCGCGGGAGCGCCGCGCGCAGCTCGGCGAGCGACGGGCGGCGACCGCGCAGGTCGAGACGGCTCAGCTGCAGATCAGACATGGCCCCATTCTATGGGTCCGGCGCCACCGGGTTTCCGGCCAGGGCATCGACCACGCTCGCGGTCGTCAGCACCTCCACGCCGATCAGGCGGAGGTCGTCAAGTCGCTGGTCCGTGGCCTGCGAGGTCGCGTCGGCGACCACCGCCGCGCGGTAGTCGCGTTCGGAGGCGTCGAACAGCGTCGCACGCGGGCAGTTGGGGAGGTTGCACCCAGCCACGATCACGGTGTCGACACCGAGGCCGCGCAGGTACCCGTCGAGCCCGGTCCGGTGGAACGCCGACCACCGCGGCTTGAACAGGACCACCTCCGCGTCGCCGACCTTCTGCACCGCCCCCGACAGCAGAAGCTCATGGTCGAGCGGGACGCCCAACAGTGCCGCGGGGACCTCGGACCCCGCGCTGCCCGGCGCCACGATCCGGCCCCCCGCCTCCACCGCGGACCGTCGTACGGGATCGACGTCGGACCCGCCCGGCACATACAGGCGGACCACGTGCACGACGGGGCGCCCCGCGGCGCGGAAGGCGGCGGCGAGCCGCGCCATAGCCGGCACCAGCTCCGCGGTGCCCGGGATCGGCGAAGGCCCCGAGACGAAATCGTTCTGGACGTCGATGAGGACCAGCGCGGACCGATCCCAGTGGGGCGCCGTGTAGTCGGCTGCCGGTGTGGAGGCCGTCACAGGTCCATCGTGCCCTACGCCTTAGCGTCCCGGCGAGACCTGACGGTCCGGTAAGTTGTCCGCCATGGCTGAGACCAACCACGGCGACCAGGGCCTCCTCTATTGGCTGATCAAGCACGTGTCGGTGGGACCGACGATCCGGCTGGTGAACCGGCCCACCGTCGAGGGCCTGGAGAACATCCCCGTCGACGGTCCGGCGCTCATCGCGGGCAACCACATGTCCATCGCGGACTGGCTGTTCGTGCCGCTGGTGGTGCCGCGCCGCATCTCCTACCTGGCCAAGAGCGACTACTTCACCGCGCCCGGCGTCTCGGGCAAGCTGCAGAAGTTCTTCTACACGCAGACCGGTCAGGTGCCCGTCGACCGCGCCGGCGGCGACGCGGCGACCGCCGCGCTGAACACCGCGAAGAAGCTCCTCGCCGAGGGCCGCCTCGTCGGCATGTACCCCGAGGGCACCCGCTCCCCCGACGGCCGGCTCTACCGCGGGCGCACAGGCCTGGTCCGGATAGCCTTCGAGGCGAATGTGCCGATCATCCCCGTCGGCGTCATCGGCACCGACAAGGTCTCGCCCCCCGGACCGTTCAGCTGGCACGCCGAGCGGGTGCAGGTGAAGTTCGCCAAGCCGATCGAGCCGATCGAGTACGACATCCCGTCGGATCCCGACGAGCGGCACAAGCTCGAGCGTTCGGTGACCGACCGGCTGATGCAAGAGATCCAGGCCCTCACCGGGCAGGAGTACGTGGATGAGTATGCCAAGAAGTGGCGCCCGGAGTCCTGACCCGGCACAGCGGGCGCGCGACCTCGCGGTCCTGCGCCGGGTCCGCGACCGCATCGACCGCGAGTTCGCGCAGCCGCTGAACGTCGAGGAACTGGCCCGCGGCGCCCACCTGTCCGCGGGCCACCTGAGCCGCGAGTTCAAACGCGTCTACGGCGAGGCGCCGTACTCCTATCTCATGACCCGCCGGATCGAGCGGGCGATGATGCTGCTGCGCCGCGGTGACGTCTCGGTGACGGACGCCTGTTTCGCGGTGGGCTGCTCGTCCCTCGGTACGTTCAGTACGCGGTTCACCGAGCTCGTGGGCGTGCCGCCGAGCGTCTACCAGCGCGACCACAGCGCCGCCGCGGAGGGCATTCCCGCGTGCCTGGCGCGGCAGGTGATGCGACCGGTCAGGAATCGAGAAGCACGGCACGAGCCTCCCCCATAACGTGGTCGGCATGAACCTCACGATCTCGCTCGCCTACCTGCCCCACACCGACGCCGAGGCGGCCCTCGGCTTCTACCGCGACCTCCTCGGATTCGAGGTGCGGAAGGACGTCGGCTACCAGGACCTGCGGTGGCTCACCGTCGGACCCGCCGGCCAGCCGCAGACGTCGATCCTGCTGCACCCGCCGGCCATGGACCCCGGCGTCACTGACGATGAGCGGCAGACGGTCCTCGACCTCATCGCCAAGGGCGCCTACACCGCGGTCACCCTCTCCACCGACGACCTGGACGGCCTGTTCGAGCGCGTCGCCGGCGCGGGGGCGGACGTGGTGCAGGAGCCGATGGACCAGGACTACGGCGTGCGGGACTGCGCCTTCCGCGACCCGGCGGGCAATCTGATCCGGATCAACCAGCTCTGACTCAGCCGGCGGCGGGAGCCTCGATCGTCGCGGTATCGATCACGAAGCGGTACCGGACGTCCGAGGCGATCACGCGCTCGTAGGCCTCGTTGATCTGGTCGGCGGAGATCAGCTCGATCTCGGAGCCGATGCCGTGCTCGGCGCAGAAGTCGAGCATCTCCTGGGTCTGGGCGATCCCGCCGATCATCGAGCCGGCGAAGGAGCGCCGGTTGCGGGTCAGGTCGAAGACGTTGACCGGGACGGGGTGCTCCGGCAGGCCCACCTCGACGAGCGTGCCGTCGACGGCCAGCATCCCGAAGTACGGGTGCATGTCGAGATTGGCGGAGACGGTGTTGATGATGACGTCGAAGCGATTGCGCAGCACCTTGAAGGTGTCGGGGTCGGAGGTCGCGTAGTAGTGCTGCGCGCCGAGGCGCAGCCCGTCCTCCATCTTCTTGAGGGACTGGCTGAGCACGGTGACCTCGGCGCCCATCGCCGCGGCGAGCTTCACGCCCATGTGGCCGAGGCCGCCGAGGCCGATGATCGCGACCTTGCTGCCGGGCCCGACGTTCCAGTGCCGCAGCGGGCTGAACAACGTGATGCCGGCGCACAGCAGCGGCGCGGCCGCGGCGTAGTCGATGCTCTCGGGTACCCGGAGCACATAGTTCTCGTCGACGACGATCCCCGTCGAATAGCCGCCCTGCGTGGGCAGCCCGTCGCGGCCCTTGGCGTTGTATGTGCCGACCATGCCGCGCTCGCAGTACTGCTCCTCGCCGCGCAGGCACGCCGCGCACTCGCGACACGAATCGACGAAGCAGCCGACGCCCACCCGGTCGCCCACCGCGAACTTCGTGACCTCGGAGCCGACGGCCGTGACCTCACCCGCGATCTCGTGGCCGGGCACCACGGGGTACCGGGCGGGCCCCCACTCGCTGCGGACGGTGTGGATGTCGCTGTGGCAGATTCCCGCGAACCGGACGGCGATCTGCACGTCGTGCGGTCCGGGATCGCGGCGCTCGATGGTCATCGGCTCGAGCGGTTCGGTTGCGGACGTTGCTCCATATGCGTTGACGATCATGGTTTCTATTGTGCGCTCTCCGAAGTATCCCGCGCCGCGTGACCCTCACAACATGGTCGATGCCGACCCCGTCCAACCGTCACTGTGCTGCGAGCGGCAGGGTCAGGTCCAGCCGGAACCCTGTGTCGGTGCTGCGCGCTACGACGGTGCCGCCGTGCGCCTCGACGATGCCGCGGACGATCGCGAGCCCCAGGCCTGCACCCGACGGCGCACCGTCGGCCTCGGCGGAGCGCGCGGCGTCGGCGCGCCAGCCCACGTCGAACATCCGGCCGAGGTCCTCGGCGGCGACGCCGGGGCCCTGGTCGATGACGCTGAGCACGAGCCGCCCTTCGAGCGGGTCGGCGCGGACGACGATCTCGCTGTTCTCGGGCGCGTGCCGAAGACTGTTGGTGAGCAGGTTCCCGATCACGCGGGTCAGCTCGCGCGGGTCTACGAGCACGAGATGCCCGCCGATGCCGCCCTGCGCGATGGTGATGCCGCGCCGCTCGGCCTCGGCCCGGCAGTCCGCGACGGCATCGCTGATCAGGTCGAGCAGGACCACCGGCTCGGGATGGATCCGCAGGGAGTCGGTCTGCAGCTTCGAGAGCTCGAAGAGGTCCGCGATCATCGCGTTGAGCGTCTCGACCTTGCCGCGGAGCGCGGCGAGGTAAGCCGCGCGATCGGGCGCGGTGCCCTCGTCGAGCGCCTCGGCGAGGGCACGCACGCCCGCGAGCGGCGTCCGCAGGTCGTGCGAGATCCATGCGAAGAACTGGCGGCGGGCGGCGTCCAGTTCGGCCACGCGGGCCCGCGACTCCTCCAGGCGCCGCGAGGTGTCGGCGAGCTCCGCGGAGATCGCGTCGAGCTCGGCGAGCCCCGTGCGGGTGGGTTCGATCACGTCACCGTCTCCCACCCGGCGGGTCGCGGTGCGCAGCGCGGCGATCGAGGACCCGATCGCGCGGCCCACGACGAAGGGCATCGCGATCACACTGAACGCCGCGGATGTCCCGATCACCCACAGCAGCACCGTGAGGTCGTGGCGCGACAGGTACATCTGCAGCGCGATCGCGAGGGTGGACGCCACCACCGAGACCAGAGCGCCCGCGATGGCGACGGCCGCCCGCAGACCGATGCCCGCGCGGCGGGTCAGCCGGAGGGCGCCGAGCGTGACGAGCGTGACGACGACTGTGACCACCAGTGCGGTCGCCGCGATCTGCGCGAGCGCGGCACCGTCGAGCATCACCGGCCCCACCCGAACCGGTAGCCGGCGCCCCACTCGGTGCGCAGGTACGCGGGATTGCGCGGATCCTCCTCGATCTTCTCGCGCAGACGGCGCACGTGCACCGTCACGGTCGACGGGTCGCCGAAGCCCCAGCGCCACACCTCGCGCAGGATCTCGTCGCGGCTGATCACGCGATCCGGGTTCCGCGCCAGGTAGAGCAGCAGCTCGTACTCCCGCGTGGTCAGCGGGATCTCCCGGCCGGAGACCCACACCCGGCGGTGCGCGGCGTCGATGCGGAACGGCCCCGCCTCGAACAGCAGGCCGGCCTCCGACGGGGCGCTGCGGCGCAGTTGGGCGTTGACACGCAACTGCAGTTCGCGGAGGGAGAAGGGCTTCGCCAGGTAGTCGTCCGCGCCGCTCTCCAGCCCGTCGATGCGGTTGTCCACGCCGTCGAGCGCGGTGAGCATGATGATCGGCACCGCGGAGACCTCACGGATCCGCCGGCACAATTCGTCGCCGCTGAGCCCCGGCAGCATGCGGTCCAGTACCAACAGGTCGGGCCGGTCGGCCTGGAAGGCCTCCCACGCCTGTGCCCCGTCGCGGTGCTGCGCGACGAGGCAACCCGCGAGCCGCAGATGGTCGGCGACGACGGTGCGGACCGCCGGGTCGTCCTCGACGACCATCACCCGTGCTCCCTCATGCATGATCCGAGCGTAGGCGCGGCGGCCGCGAGCGCGCCGTTCCTTACGGAACTGAAAGACGCCCTTACGGCGCTGACACTCTCGTTCTCCCGGCCCGCGACCGGCGATTGACTCGATGACGAGCCGGCGCCCGAGCCGTCGGCCACTGCACGAGAAGGAGTCCCATCATGCGCGCTTCCCACCTCACCGGGGCCGTCGCCGCCGTCGTCCTGGGCCTGGCCCTCACCGCGTGCGGCGGTTCGAAGGACATGTCCGCCGAGCCGGTGACGAGCACCGCGGCTCCGATGCCCATGTCGATGCCCATGTCCGCGCCGTCGACCGCGGCCACCACGGGGATGTTCGCCGGCCTGAACGGCAAGAACGTCGCCGGCACCGCGACGATCACGGGCGATGCGGTCGAGCTCGCCGACTTCTCCTCCGACGAGGGTCCCGACCTGCACGTGTACCTGACCAAGGGCACCACCGAGGCCGATGTGAAGGGCGGCGTCCGCCTGGGCGCGGTCACCTACGACAAGGCGGCACAGCGGTTCACGATCCCCGCGGGCGTCGCGTCCGCCGAGTACACCCACCTGGTCGTGCACTGCGACAAGGCGCTCGCCGTCTTCGGCGCTGCGCAGCTGGGGCGATGACCCCGTTCGCGATTCGGGCGGCGACGGTGGCCGTGGTCGCCGCCCGGATCGCCCTCGGCGCGGCATGGCTGCACGAGGGGTACGTGAAGTACCACGCGGGATTCGGCCGGAGCGACATCCTCCTGGTGGTCGGCAGCGCGACCGGCAATCCTCGGGTCCCCGGCTCGTTCGCCTGGTTCGCGACCGAGGTCATGGGCCGGTTCGCCGCGGTCTTCGGGATCCTGGTGCCGCTCACCGAAGTCGCGCTGGGTGTCGCAGCGCTGATCGGCCTCGTGCCGCGGGCGACGGCCTTCGTCGCGACGGGTCTGCTCGGCTTCTACTGGGCCGCGGACCAATTGGTCATGCAGTACCCGGTCATGGTCGTGCTCGCGGCGACGGTCCTCGCCGGCGGCGAGCTCGCGCGACGCTGGACGCCGACCGCGGCTCTCAGCAGTCGGCTCAGAGGTCGAGGCCGAGGTCGAGCGCCCGCACGGAGTGCGTGAGCGCGCCGACGGCGAGGTAGTCAACACCGGTCCGGGCGTAGTCGGCGGCGACGTCGAGGGACAGCCCGCCCGAGGACTCCAGCTTGGTGCGCGGCGCGAGCTTCTTGCGACGCTGCACCGCGGACTGCGTCATCCACAGCGGCATGTTGTCGAGCAGCACGAGATCGACGCCGAGCGCGAAGGCCTCCTCGAGCTGGTCGAGCGAGTCCACCTCCACCTCGAGCGGGACGCCGGGGGCGCGGCGCCGGACGGCCTCGATCGCGGCCGTCACGGAGCCCGCGGCGACCACGTGATTGTCCTTGATCAGCGCCTCGTCGCCGAGCCCCATCCGGTGGTTCACTCCCCCGCCGGCGCGGACGGCGTACTTCTGCAGCGCGCGCAGGCCGGGCAGCGTCTTGCGGCTGTCGCGGATCTTCGCGCCGGTGCCCTCGACCTCGGCGACCCAGGCGGCCGTCGCGGTCGCGATGCCGGAGAGGTGGGTGACGATGTTGAGCAGGGTGCGCTCGGCGGTGAGGAGCGCGAGCGTCGGTCCCTCGATGGCCATGGCGACGTCGCCGGGCGCGATGACGGTGCCGTCGGCGATCTTGGCCGGCACGCGGTAGTTTCCGGGGCCGACCACCTCGTCTAGCACCCACTCCGCGACGGGGATGCCGGCCAGCACCCCGTGCTCGCGACTGATCACCTTGGCGAGAGTGGTGGCGCCGGCGGGCACGGTGGCCTCGCTGGTCACGTCCGGGCCGTAGCGGAGGTCCTCGTCGAGCGCGGTCCGGATGAGGCGGACCACCTCGGCGCGGTCGGGCTCCAACGTCAGCTCGGTCACGGCTGTACCTCCAGTACTGCAGCACGGTGCCCGCGCGCGGGCCCGGTCACGGATTCCTGCCGGGCGAGGGCCTGCCCCGCCATGCGTCGGGCGACCGCGGTGAGCACGGCGTCCTCCCGGTCCCGGGACGATACTGCGGGGGCGTCGGCGACGAAGCCGGGATCGGCCAGCAGCGCGGTCAGGTCGGTCAGGCCGTCGACGGTGCGCCGCACGCCGCAGGATCGGGTCATGGCGTCCTGCAGGGCCTCCCGCTCCGCTCGGGAGTGCGGCGGCGCGACCTCGCGGACGGGGCCGCCCGACGGCGCGGGCGCCGACAGCGCGGCGGTCGCGACCCGCAGCCCCATCACGAGCGCCTCGAGCAGGCTGTTGGACGCCAGCCGGTTGGCGCCGTGCAGGCCGGTGCGGGCCACCTCGCCCGCGGCGTAGAGGCCGGGAACGCCCGTCGCGCCGTGGAGGTCGGTGACCACACCGCCGCACAGGTAGTGCGCACCGGGGACCACCGGGATGAGGTCGGTCTGCGGGTCGAGACCCGCGGCGCGGACGGCCTCGGTCACTGTCGGGAAACGGTGCGCCACATCGGGGATCATGGTCGCGTCTAGGTAGACGCACGGCGCGGAAGTGCGCTCCATCGCGTCGGTGACCGCGCGCGCCACCACGTCGCGGGGCGCGAGGTCGCCCATCGGGTGCACGCCGTCCATGACGGCGTCGCCGTTCGCGTCGACGAGGTGCGCCCCCTCGCCGCGGACCGCCTCGGAGATCAACGGCCGCCGGCCGCGGGCACCCGGGGTGTAGAGCATCGTCGGGTGGAACTGCACGAACTCGAGCTCGCGGACATCGGCGCCCGCCGCCGCGGCCAGGGCGATGCCGTCGCCGGTCGCTCCGAGCGGGTTGGTGGTGCTCGAGAACAGGTGTCCGGCACCGCCGGTAGCGAGCAGGACGGTGCGGCCGAAGACATCGCCCTCCGCCGTGCGTACCCCGACGATCCGGTCACCGTCGGCGAGCAGCGCGTAGGCCTGGGCAGGGCGCGCGGTGAGGGTCGGCCGGGTCTTCGCGGCTGCAGTCAGGGCGCGCTGCACTTCGGCGCCGGTCGCATCGCCGCCGGCGTGGATGATCCGCGAGACGGTGTGCCCGCCCTCGCGGGTCCGCTTGAGCCGGCCATCGGGGCGTCGGTCGAACTCGGCGCCCCAGTTGATCAGCCGGTCCACGGCGGCAGGGCCGTCGGCCAGGATCGACCGGGTCGCGACCACGTCAACGAGCGGGCCGCCGGCCCCGATCGTGTCGGCGACGTGCCGCTCGATCGAGTCCTCGGGGTCGGACGGGTCGACCACGGCGATCCCGCCCTGCGCGTAGGCCGTCGACGTCGACGGTGCGCCGCCGGTCGAGGGCTTGAACAGCACCGTGACCGTCAGACCCGCATCCGCCGCGGCGACCGCGGCGGTCAGGCCGGCGACGCCCGCGCCGACGACGAGCAGGTCGGCGACGGCGGTGGTGCTCATTCTCCGCCGCCGGGCTGCCCGATCCCGATCATGCGCGTGACGGCCTTACGACCGGCCTCGGCCATCGCGGCGTCGACGAAGACCTCGTCCTTGCCCTCGACCAGGCAGCGCAGCAGGGCCGCCGGGGTGATCATCTTCATGTACTTGCAGGAGGCACGGTCGTTGACGGCCCGGAACTCGACGCCGGGAGCAGCCATCCGCAGCTGGTGCAGCATGCCCACCTCCGTGGCCACGAGCACCTCCTTGGCGCCGGTCTCACGGGCGGCGTCGAGCATGCCGCCAGTCGAGAGGATCTTCACCCGGTAGTCCGGGACCGCACCCTCGCCCGCCAGGTACAGCGCGGAGGTGGCGCAGCCGCACTCCGGGTGCACGTACAGATCGGCGTCCGGATGCGCCTTGGCCTGCGCGGCGAGCTCGTCGCCGTTGATGCCGGCATGCACGTGGCACTCGCCCGCCCAGATGTGCATGTTCTGCCGGCCCGTGACGCGCTTGACATGCGCACCGAGGAACTGGTCGGGCAGGAACAGGATCTCGGTGTCCTCGGGGATCGACTGCACCACCTCGACGGCGTTCGACGACGTGCAGCAGATGTCGGTGAGGGCCTTCACCTCGGCGGTCGTGTTCACGTAGGAGACGACGACGGCACCGGGGTGCTCGTCCTTCCACTCCTGCAGCTCGACAGCCTTGATCGAGTCGGCCAACGAGCAGCCGGCGCGCTGATCCGGGATGAGCACCGTCTTCTCTGGGCTGAGGATCTTGGCGGTCTCGGCCATGAAGTGGACGCCGCAGAAGACGATTGTCGACGTGGAGACGTCGGCAGCGATCCGGGACAGGGCGAGCGAGTCGCCGACGAAGTCCGCGACGTCCTGGATCGCGGGAAGCTCGTAGTTGTGGGCGAGGATCGTGGCGTCGCGGAGCTTCGCGAGACGCTTGACCTCGGCGGCCCATTCCCGATCGCCGTCGACGCCCGTGTACATGGCACCGCCCTCGACGATCCGCTCGAAGAGCGGCGAGCTGAATTCCGTGGTGGTGGCGGACGTGGCTGTGGTCATCTCGCCTCCCTTTCTCGATCCGATGATTTATCGACCTATGATCGATATATGGCCGATGCTAGCACCGCTCCCGCGCACCACGTCGCACACGAAGTCCTTTCCGTCGTGTTTCGTGTGAGCGAGGGCACCGTCGAGGTCCTGCTGTGGCAGCGCGCCCTGGCCCCCGACCAGGGCGCATGGTCGCTGCCGGGCGGTCTCCTCGACGCCCGCGAGGACCTCCCGACCAGCGCGCGCCGGCTACTCGCGGAGAAGGTCGACCTCACCGAGGTCGCACACCTCGAGCAATTCGCCGAGTTCTCCGACCCGCACCGCGTGCCGGCGAGCGCGCATGCCGATCGCACGCTGGCCTCCGCCTTCCTCGGCCTCGTCCGCTCGGGCACCGACCCGCGCCTGCCCGATGACACGACGTGGCACCCCGTCGAGGCGCTCCCGACGATGGCCTTCGACCACGCCGCGATGGTGCATCGCGCCCGCGCCCGGCTCGCGGCGCGGCTCTCCTACTCGAACATCGGCTTCGCGCTCGCGCCGCGAGCCTTCCCCGTCTCCCAGCTGCGCGACATCTATGTCGCCGTACTGGGCTACCCCGTCGACGCGACCAACCTGCTGCGGATCCTGTCCCGACGGTCGGTGATCACGGCCACCGGCGAGACCGGACAGGCCACCCGCGGCCGTCCGCCGGCGCTCTACCGCTTCACTGACTCGTACCTGCGGATCACCGACGAGTTCGCGACCCTCCGCCCACCGGGCTGAGCAGGTCGCCGTCGCCGGAGGTGCGCGATCGACCCCTGGCCCCACGACCTGACCCCGCGGAACATAATCGGACCACAGTCCGTTACAGTTCTCGAAGGGCCCGACCAGGGCCCGATCGGGAAGGATGGACATGCAGTTCGGAATCTTCAGCGTCGGCGACGTGACCACGGATCCGACCACCGGCACCACCGTCAGCGAGCACGAGCGCATCGAGGCGATGACGAAGATCGCGCTCAAGGCCGAGGAGGTCGGCCTCGACGTCTTCGCGACGGGCGAGCACCACAACCCGCCGTTCGTCCCCAGTTCCCCCACCACGCTTCTGGGCTGGATCGCGGCCAAGACGCAGCACCTCACGCTCAGCACCGCGACGACGCTCATCACCACGAACGACCCGGTGAAGCTCGCGGAGGACTACGCGATGCTCCAGCACCTCGCCGAGGGCCGCGTCGACCTCACCCTGGGCCGCGGCAACACCGGTCCGGTGTACCCGTGGTTCGGCAAGGACATCCGCCAGGGCATCCCGCTGGCCATCGAGAACTACCACCTGCTGCGCCGCCTGTGGCGCGAGTCCGTCGTGGACTGGGAGGGCGAGTTCCGCACGCCCCTGCAGGGCTACACCTCGACGCCGGCTCCGCTGGACGGCACGCCGCCCTTCGTGTGGCACGGCTCGATCCGCTCGCCCGAGATCGCCGAACAGGCCGCGTTCTACGGCGACGGCTTCCTCCACAACAACATCTTCTGGAACAAGGAGCACACCGAGCAGATGGTGCGCCTGTACCGGCAGCGCTACGAGCACTACGGCCACGGCTCCGCCGACCAGGCGATCGTCGGCCTCGGCGGCCAGGTCTTCATGGCCGGGACCGAGGCCGAGGCGAAGCGCCGCTTCCGGCCCTACTTCGACAACGCCCCCGTGTACGGCCACGGCCCGTCGCTGGAGGACTTCGAGCAGATGACCCCGCTCACCGTCGGCACGCCCGAGCAGGTGATCGAGAAGACGCTCGGCTTCGCGGACTTCGCCGGCGACTACCAGCGCCAGCTGTTCCTGATCGATCACGCGGGCCTTCCGCTGGAGCAGGTCCTGGAGCAGGTCGAGATCCTCGGCACGCAGGTCGTCCCCGTGCTCCGCAAGGAGTTCGAACTGCGCCGGCCGGCGCACGTCCCGTCGGACCCGCCGACCCACGCCTCGCTCGTCGCCGCCGGTCCCGAGTCGCCGCACCGCCTCGTGGTGCCGGCCCAGGACCTCGTCGCCGCGAAGGAGGCCTGACGATGCCCCGCTCCCTCGTCGTCGTCGCGGCCGGCGTGTCCGAGCCGTCGTCGACCCGCCTGCTGGCGGATCAGCTCGCCGACGCCACCCGGGCCGCGGTGTCGGCCCGCGGCGAGGCCATCAACGTGACCGTGATCGAGGTGCGCGAGCTCGCCCGCGACCTCGCGACGGTCATGACCACCGGCGTCCCGACGCCCGCCCTCAGCGCGGCGAAGGACGCGATCGCGGCCGCGGACGGCCTGATCGCGGTCTCGCCGGTGTTCACCGCGAGCTACAGCGGACTGTTCAAGATGTTCTTCGACGCCCTCGACCCCGACGCCCTGACCGGCGTCCCGGTGCTCGTCGCAGCCACCGCCGGCACGTCCCGGCACTCGCTGGTCCTCGATCACGCGCTGCGGCCGCTGTTCAGCTACCTGCGCGCGCAGATCCTCCCGACCGGCGTCTTCGCCGCGACCGAGGACTTCGGCTCCGCCGAGCTCGCGACCCGGATCTCACGGGCCGGGGCGGAACTCGCCGGCGCGCTCGTCCAGGCCGACGGTGCCGTGGCCGGCTTCGGCGGACCGTCGGGCCTCGGCGCCCCCCGGCGCTCCGGCAAGACCCTCGACCTGGGCCCCGTCGCCGACTTCGCGGACCTGCTCCGCGGGCACACCGGCGACTGACTCCACCGGGAGCCGGCCGACCAGGGCGGACACGGTGCACCACAGCGCGGCGCACGCGGGCCACACGAGAAGCAGGACCCACGAGGCGAGGTCGCCGAGCCGTCCGCCCGAGTGATCGGCGAGCGCGAAGACGTTCGCACCGTCGAGCCGGATCGAGGGCGCGGCGGTGAAGTCCAGGCCCGGCTCCCCCGGCCCGGCGAACCGCGCGTCGACGACGGCCTGACCGAGCGGCGTCGCGACCAGCACCGCGAACGCCGCAGCGATCAGCGCGACCGCGACGCCGCGGGGAGTGCGCCGGCGCCCGACGAACACCAGCGCCCCGGTGAGCAGCCCGCCGACCGCCGACACCGCGACGAACAAGACCGTCGCATGGAAGATGTTGTCGAGCTGGCCCTCGCGCCAGATGACGCCGGACCGGGTGAGCACGCCGCGGATGCCCGGCACGGTGAGGCCCCACACCAACCCGGCGGCGGCCCCGAGCACGGCGGCGATCACGCCCGGCACCACGACGTCCGACGCGATCCGGGGCGGGGCTGCAGTAGTCATCGGCACGCAGCCTAGCGAGACGAGCTGTGAGCGCGCGTCAGCGTTCGGCGCTCGACGAATCGAACTCGCCGTGTCGGGAGCAGCGCGCGGTCCAGCCGTGCGGGCTGACCTGGACGATCATCCGGCGCGCGCAGTACGCGCAGTAGCGCGGCGGCTCGAGCCCGAGGAGCGCCGCCGCGAAGACGGGCGCCCCCTCGGCGAGCGGCTTACCGGTGTACACGTCGTACACCGGCTCCTTGTCGGCCATCACGGTCACAGGGTGTCGTTCAGGGCCTTGATCGGCATCTTGAGCTCGCCGAGCAGGTCGAGGTCCGTCTCGGCCGGGCGGCCGAGCGTGGTGAGGTAGTTGCCCACGATCACGGCGTTGATGCCACCGAGGATGCCCTTCTCGGCACCGAGGTCGCCGAGCGTGATCTCGCGGCCGCCGGCGAAGCGGAGGATGGTGCGCGGCAGCGCCAGGCGGAATGCGGCGATGGCCCGCAGCGCCTCGTTCGGCTCCAGGACGTCGAGGTCGCCGAAGGGCGTGCCCGGGCGCGGGTTGAGGAAGTTGAGCGGCACCTCGTCGGGCTCGAGTTCGGCGAGGTTCGCGGCGAACTCGGCGCGCTGCTCCAGCGTCTCGCCCATGCCCAGGATGCCGCCGCAGCAGACCTCCATGCCGGCCTCGCGGACCATCTGGAGCGTGCCCCAGCGCTCCTCCCAGGAGTGCGTGGTCACAACGTTCGGGAAGTGCGACTTCGAGGTCTCGAGGTTGTGGTTGTAGCGGTGCACGCCCATCGCCTTGAGCTCGCCGACCTGCTCCTGCGTGAGCATGCCGAGGCTGCACGCGATCTGGATGTCGACCTCGTTGCGGATCGCGGCGATGCCGGCGGCGACCTGGCTCATCAGGCGCTTGTCCGGGCCGCGGACGGCCGCGACGATGCAGAACTCCGTCGCGCCGGTCTTGGCGGTCTGCTTCGCGGCCTCGACCAGCGACGGGATGTCGATCCACGCCGAGCGCACCGGCGACTCGAACAGGCCCGACTGGCTGCAGAAGTGGCAGTCCTCCGGGCAGCCGCCGGTCTTGAGGCTGATGATGCCCTCGACCTCGACCTCGGGGCCGCACCACTTCATGCGCACCTCATGCGCGAGCTGCAGCACGTCGTCGAGCTTCTCGTCGGGCAGCTGCAGCACGGCCAGCACCTGCTCCTGGCTGAGCCCTTCGCCGCGCTCGAGCACCTGCTCGCGCGCGACCTCGATGATGTCGGCCAGGACCCCGGTCATGTGATCTCCCTCGTCGGCTGTGGTCGGTCGGCTGCGGTCTGCGACACCTACGGTGCCGCGGCTACCGAGCACTGTACAGCGTTCAATTCATGAACGGTGTTCAAAGGTCCGCGGGGCGAAGCGGGAAACGTTCACCGACTCGACCGGAATCATTTCCTTCCCTTTTCTAGATATCGACGGGACAGTGTCTCCATGAAGCTGCGCTCGAAGAAGATCCTGGTCGCGACGGTCGCCGCGACCTCCCTGATCACCCCGCTCGGATGGGCGGCCGGCCCGGCCGTGGCCACGCCGACCGCGGGTTGCGACCTCACACCGAAGGCGGCTCCGACGGCGGGTCCCTCGATCGCCGCTGCGAGCACCACGCAGGCCGCGCCGAACTCGTACATCGATCAGCTGGCCGCGTTCTCGAGCCTGCCGAAGAGCGTCCTCACGGCGAACCTCAATACGGCCGTAGCGACGAACCGGGCCGCCACCGCCGCGGAGCAGCGCTACGCGGTGAGCGACAACTACGACATCCTCGACGATTCGATCTTCAACGCCCTCGGCAGCCGCCTGGCCCAGGCGTTCCGTGCCGCCGAGAAGGCGGGCGAGCTCCCGAACACCACCGCGCTCCTCGTCGGCAAGAAGGCGCTGATCAACTCCTACGTCGACACCTCCGCCGCGAAGAAGCATTTCCAGTACCAACGGCCCTTCGAGGTCGCCCCGGAGCGGATCACGAAGTACGGCGACGGCCGCGCCGACCTGTACGAATCGGTGCGGGGATCCGGCTCGTACCCGTCCGGGCACACCGCGTGGGGCTACGCCGAGGCACTAGTCATCGCCACCCTGCTCCCCGAGCTCGGCCCGCAGCTGCTGGCGCGCGGCGCCGACTACGGCCGGCACCGCGTGGTGCTCGGCGTGCACTACCCGCTCGACGTGATCGGCGGCCGGATCCTGGCGCAGGCCGCGGTGGCGGACGCGCTGGTGGACCCGCGATTCGCGGGGGTCGTCGCCGCCGCGCGTTCCGAGCTGCGGGCCGCGTTGAGCGCGCGGGCCGGGGGCTCGATCGCGCAGGTCGTCGCCTGCCAGCAGAACTACGTCGAGACCGGGGCCGCGGCCGCCGCGTACCGTCGCGACCTGACCTGGGGCCTGCCGCGCGTCGGGGGCGACGCGCCGGCCCAGGTCCCCGCGGGGGCGGTCACGTTGCTCCGCGCCGCGCACCCCGGCCTGACGGATGCCCAGCTGCGCGAGCGGATCGCCCGCACCGCGGGGCCCGCCGGCTATCCGCTCGACGTGCAGGGCGGATGGCAGCGGATCGACCTGCTCAGTGCCTGGATCGCGCGCTGAGCCAGGCCGCGTCGAACCACGACGGCGCCGCTGCGGTGAACCGCTCCGGCGGGAGCGCGGCGGCACCGTCGGGGATCCGCCCGACGATCGGCACGCCCGTGAGCTCCGGGAGGTCGGTGAGGTTGCAGCGCTCGGCGAGCCCCGGCTCGTCGGGCCAGCGGGAGAGCACGATTCCGGCACACGCGACGCCGCCCGCCTCCAGGGCGCGGACGGTCAGCTCGGTGTGATTGAGGGTGCCGAGCGCGGGGTCGGCGACCACGACGACCGGCGCCGCGAGGTCGGAGGCGAGGTCGACGAGGGTGAACGGCGTTCGCGAGTCGTCCTCCCCGAGGCGCACGAGGACGCCGCCCGCGCCCTCGATCAGGACCGCCCCCTCGGCCTTCCGGACGACGGCCGCCGCCTCGTCGCGCCCGAGTGGAGGCAGCCCCGCCCGACGGGCGGCGGTCAGCGGCGCGAGGGGCTCGGGGTACCGCAGGTGCTCGACGGTGACCGCGCCCGGCGCGAGGCGCGCGACCTCGGCGGCGTCGGAGAGTTGGCCGTCCTCGTCGCGCTCGGCCCCGTCTGCGAAGCCGGTCTGAGCGGGCTTGACGACGGTGACCGGCCCGCCCAGCAGGAGCGCGGCGGCCAGCGCCGCCGTCGCGACGGTCTTGCCGACGCCGGTCGACGTGCCGGTGACGCAGAGGATCATGCGACGGCCCGACGGATCGCGGCGACGGCGGTCGCCACCTCGGCGTCCGTGAGATCGGCACGCACGGTGATCCGCAGGCGGGAGGTGCCCTCGGGGACTGACGGCGGCCGGAAACAGCCGACGTGCACCCCCTGCGCCGCGCAGGCGTCCCGAGCGGCGACGGCGCGCTCGGGCTCACCGAGGACGAGCGAGACCACCGCCGAGGTGGGCTCGGGCGCGCCGATACCGACTGCCACGGCGCGGGCGCGGTCCAGGACCCGGCCGGCCCGCGCGGGCTCGGCGCGCAACTCCGCGAGGGCGGCGCCCGCTGCGGCGACGGCCGCCGGGGCGAGGCCGGTATCGAAGATGAAGGGCCGCGCGGCGTCGATCAGGTGTGCCCGCACCCGCTCGGGGCCGACGACCACGCCGCCCTGGGAGCCGAGGGCCTTGGACATGGTCGCGGTGATGACCAGGTCGGGCGCGCCGGCGAGGCCGAGCTCGTGGACCAGGCCGCGGCCGCCGTCGCCGCGGACGCCCAGGCCGTGGGCCTCGTCGACGACGAGGACCGCGCCGTGCGCGCGGGTCGCGGCGTGCAGCTCAGCGACGGGCGCCAGCATTCCGTCGGCGCTGTAGACCGAGTCGGTGAGGACGATCGCCCGCTCCTCGCCGCGACCCGCGAGGGCTTCTCGAACGGCGTTCACGTCGCCCCGCGGAGTGACGACGACGCGCGCGCGGGAGAGCCGACAGGCGTCGACGAGGGAGGCGTGCGAGCCGCCGTCGGAGACGACGAGGGCACCCCGTCCGGCGAGGGCGGTGACGACGCCGAGGTTGGCGAGGTAGCCGGAGGAGAAGCAGAGCGCCGCCTCCGCGCCGAGGAAGTCCGCCAGGTTGCGCTCGAACTGCTCGTGCAGCTCCGTCGTGCCGGTGACCAGCCGCGATCCGGTGGCGCCGGCGCCCCAGACGCGGAGCGCATCGGCGGCGGCGGCGAGCACGCGGGGGTGGCGACTGAGCCCGAGGTAGTCGTTGGACGCCAGATCGAGGCCGGGCTCGCCGGGTCGTCGGGCCCGTAGCGACCGCCGGAGGCCCGCCTCCGCGCGGTCGGCGGCGTAGCCGTCGAGCCACCCGAGAGCGTCTACTTGAACACCGTTCATGTCCTCACTGTAGCGCCGCGCGCACGGCGGCCGAGACTCCTCCGCAGATCGCCGCGACGTCGGCGGGCGAACTGATGAACGGCGGCATCGTGTAGACGAGGTCCCGGAAGGGGCGCAGCCACACGCCCGCGGCGACGGTCGCGGCGGTCGCGGCGGCCATGTCGACGGGCCGATCCAGCTGCACGACGCCGATCGCGCCGAGCACCCGGACGTCCACGACGCCGGGCAGCTCGCGCAGCGGCGCGAGTCCCTCCCGCAGCCCCTGTTCGATCTCGGCGACGCGAGCCGCCCAGTCCTGAGCGAGCAGCAGTTCGGTGCTGGCGACGGCGATGGCGCAGGCCAGCGGATTCCCCATGAAGGTGGGGCCGTGCATGAGCGCGCCCTGGTCCGAGTTCGAGATGGTGAGCGCCACTTCGTCGGTGCAGAGCATCGCGGCGAGGGTGAGGTAGCCGCCGGTCAGGGCCTTGCCGACGCAGAGGATGTCGGGGGTGATCCCGGCGGCGTCGCAGGCGAAGAGGGTGCCGGTGCGGCCGAAGCCGGTGGCGATCTCGTCGCAGATGAGCAGGACGTCGTGCCGCCGGGTGATCTCGCGCAGCGCGGCCACGTAGGCGGGCGGGTGGAAGCGCATGCCGCCGGCGCCCTGCACGACGGGCTCGATGATGACGGCGGCCAGCTCGTGGGCGTGCTCGGCCACCAGCCGATCCAGCTCGGCGACGTAGGCCTCGTCGTACTCGGCGGGCGGCGCGGGAGCGAAGACCTGTGTGGCGAGGACGTCGCTCCACAGCGAGTGCATGCCGCCGTCGGGGTCGCAGACGCTCATCGGGGTGAAGGTGTCGCCGTGGTAGCCGCCGCGCCAGGTGAGCAGGCGGTTCCGGCCGTGGACTCCGCGGGCGCGCCAGTACTGGAGCGCCGTCTTCACCGCGACCTCGATGGAGACGGAGCCGCTGTCGGCGAGGAAGACGCGATCGAGGCCGTCGGGCGTGATCCGCACCAGCAGCTCGCCGAGGCGGGCGGCGTTCTCGTGGGTGAGGCCGCCGAACATGACGTGCGACATCGTGTCGATCTGCGCCTTCGCCGCCGCGTCGAGGACGGGGTTGCGGTAGCCGTGGATCGCGGCCCACCAGGAGCTCATCCCGTCGACGACCCGTGTCCCGTCGCCGAGGGTGAGGTGCACGCCCTCCGCGGAGGCGACCACACGCGCCCCCGCGCCGCCGACGGCGCTGTAGGGGTGCCACAGCGTCCGGGTGTCCAGGGCGAGGATCTCGTCGGGCGTCATGTCGGGCCACGTTAGCGGTGGCCCGCGCGGTGTCGTCATCCGCCGGGCGGGTGTTGCGGCCCGGCAGCGGCTGCGGCGGATGGCATGATCGGCGACATGGCATCCGGCGACCCGCGCCCCGTCGGCGCGACCTACCGCCTCCAGCTGGGCCCGTCGTTCACCTTCGACGACGCCGCCCGTCGGGTGCCGTACCTGGCCGATCTCGGCGTGACGCACCTGTACCTCTCCCCCGTGCTCGAGGCCGTCCGCGGCTCCACGCACGGCTACGACGTCACCGATCCGACGACGGTGCGCGCTGAGCTGGGCGGCCGCAAGGGCCTCGAGCGGCTCGCCGACTCCGCCCACGTCGACGGCCTCGGGCTGGTGATCGACATCGTCCCCAACCACCTCGGCGTCGGACGTCCGGAGCAGAACCCGTGGTGGTGGGACGTGCTGAAGAACGGCCGGAAGTCGCCTTTCGCGCACTACTTCGACATCGACTGGGACCCGCGCAACGGTGCCGGCGGCAAGCTCGCCCTCCCCGTCCTCGGCTCCGAGGCCGACGCCGCGGCGCTCACCGTCGACCGGTCGGGCGCCGAGCCGGTGCTGCGCTATCACGATCGGGTCTTCCCGATCGGCCGCGAGGTCGGCGGCGGCGACGCCGAGCGCGTCCACTACGCGCAGCCCTATCGGCTGGTCCCGTGGGACGCCCCGATTCGCTCCTACCGTCGCTTCTTCACGGTCGACGACCTGGCCGCGGTCCGCGTCGAGGACCCCGCGGTCTTCGCCGCGACGCACGCCGAGATCGGCTCCTGGTTCGCGGACGGCATCGCCGACGGCCTGCGCGTCGACCACCCCGACGGGCTGGCCGATCCGGTCCGCTACCTGCGGAGGCTGCGCGAGCTCGCCGGCCCCGGCGCGTGGATCGTGATCGAGAAGATCCTGGAGTCGGACGAACCCCTGGACCCGATCCTCCCGGTCGCGGGGACCACGGGCTACGACGCGCTCCGCGAGCTGGGTCATGCGCTGCTCGACCCCGCCGGGGAACCGGGACTGAGCGCGCTGCACGAACGCTGGACCGGGAACGACGGTGCCGTCCGCCGGAACTCCGGGGCGACGCTGCGCCTGCGGGACGAGCTGGCGGCCCAGGACCTGCGGCCGGAGTTCCTGCGGCTGGCGCGCGCGATTCGCGTCGAGATCGGGACGGCCGTCCCGATCGATGACCTCGCCGACGCCGCCCTGTTCTGGATGAACGAGATCCCCTACTACCGCGACGACTACCCGGTGCTCAGCGCGCAGGCGGAGGCCGTCCGACGGCGCCTCATCGACGCCGCGGGGCCCGACACCTCGGCCGAGCATCGGGCGATCGAGGCGGTGGCCGCGGCGATCGACCGCGGCGCGGAGAGTGCGGTCCGTTTCGCCCAGCTCACCGGCGCGCTGACAGCGAAATCGCTCGAGGACACGGCGTTCTACCGCTCCGCGCGCCTGATCTCCCTCCAGGAGGTGGGCGGCGCACCGTCGGACCTCGGGCGGAGCGATCCCCACCCCGCGTTCGCCCGCCGTGCCTCCGACTGGCCCGCGGCGATGACGACGCTCTCGACCCACGACACCAAACGCGGTGAGGACGTGCGCGCCCGGATCGGCGGGCTGAGCCAGTGCCCGGACGACTGGGCGGCGTTCGTCGACCGGTCGATGCCCCTGCTTCCCTCACCGCCCGATCCGATGACGGGCCTGTTCCTGCTGCAGACCGCGTTCGGGGTCTGGCCGGAGGACGGCGCGATCACCGACGAGCTGCGGGCGCGCCTGCACGCGTACGCCGAGAAGGCGATGCGGGAGGGGCGGATCGGCACGTCGTGGACCGCGCCCGACGGCGCCTTCGAAACGGCCGGGCACGCCTTCCTCGACGCGCTGTTCGACGGTGCCGTCGCCGCGGCGATGACGGACCTCGTCGGCGCGCTCGCGCCGCACGGCCGATCGGACGCGCTTACCCAGAAGCTGCTGCAGCTCGCCGGCCCGGGTGTACCGGACGTCTACCAGGGCACGGAGCGGTGGGAGGACTCGCTCGTCGACCCGGACAACCGGCGCCCCGTCGACTGGGACGCCGCCGACGACGCCCACCCCAAGCAGCGGCTCGTCCGCACCGCACTGCGGCTGCGGCGCGAGCGGCCGAGCAGCTTCGTCGGGGGCTCCTACTCCCCCGTCCTCGCCGCCGGGCCGGCCGCGGATCACCTGCTCGGCTTCCGTCGTGGCCCGTACGGCGGCGGGCCCGACGTCGCCGCGCTCGCGACGCGGCGCTCGCTGGGCCTGGAGCGCTCCGGCGGCTGGCACGACACGCGGGTGGACCTCGGCGCGTCGGCGTGGACAGACAGGTTGACGGGGCAGATCGTCACAGGTCAGGTGCCGCTCGCCGAGCTCTTCCTCGAACACCCTGTCGCCCTCCTGGTGCGCGAGTAGAAAACTTGTCAGTGGGTCCGCGCACACTCGGGCCATGAACAGCGAAACCCCGCGGCCGGTCTCCACGGCACTCGCCCAGTCCGCCACCGCGCGCGCCGGTGTCAGCGGAAACCGCATCCGCGCCTCCTCGCTGGCGCGCGTCGCGGAATCGCTGCGCGAGCACGGCCTCTCCGCCGATCTGCTGCCCACCGGGCGCCTGGTGACGGTCGCCGGCACGTCGCGCCTCACCGCGCAGATGGTGCCCGGCGGCGCCATCGAGGTGCGGGCCCAACGGGAGGGCCGCAACTCCATCCTGGGCCTGCTCCAGGACGCGGAGGAGGTCGCACACCTGCTGATCCGCTGCGCCGGCATGGCCTCGGCCTGGGAACTCACCGCCGACATCCACGATCGACTGATCCTCGCCGGTGACCGCACGGTGCTCAGCGAGGTGCCGATGAGCGACACGCTCTACGTCCGCCTCGGCGAGCGCACGTTCGCTGAGATCTTCGCGGAGGACGCGAGCGCCTGCCTCGGCGCACCGGCGCTGGTCACCCTCACGACGCACGTCTGCACGCACTCGCTGGACGAGGTGTGGCGATTCCGCTCGCTCGACCAGCACGACTACCGCGCCATCGGCTGCATCACGGGCGGCCGGCACGAGACCGCGGAGTCGGCGCTCGCGGCGCTGGAACTGCACCGCGCCCGCACCACGGAGTGGGAGGGCCTGCACTGACGCTATCGTTGCCAACCGATGTCCACCTCGCCCGCCGCAGCAACCGACCACGCCTTCGAGGTGTGGGCGCCGCGCCCACGGCGGGTAAGGCTCTGGCTCGACGGTGCCGTGCACGCGATGCGCCGCGACGCGGACGACTGGTGGCGGGCCACCGCGCCGGCCGCGCCCGGCGCGCGGTACGGCTTCCTCCTCGATGACGACGAGACGGTGCTCCCCGACCCGCGGTCGCCCCGCCAGCCCAGCGGGGTGCACGGGCCGTCGGCGCTGATCCCAGAGGTGGAGGGCCCGCGGTGGGCGGGCCGCGAGCTGCGCGGCGCCATCGTCTACGAGCTGCACATCGGCACCTTCACCCCCGAGGGCACGTTCGACTCGGCCATCGAGCGGCTGCCGCACCTGCGGGAGCTGGGCATCGGCTTCGTGCAGGTCATGCCGGTCAACGCCTTCAACGGCCAGCACGGCTGGGGCTACGACGGTGTCGGTTGGTTCGCGGTGCACGAGCCGTACGGCGGACCGTCGGGCCTGGAGCGGTTCGTCGCGGCCGCACACGATCTCGGCCTCGGCGTGCTGCTCGACGTGGTGCACAACCACCTCGGCCCGTCGGGCAACTACCTCGGGCGCTTCGGCCCGTACGAGACCAACGGCGCGAACACCTGGGGCCGCACCATGAACCTCTCGGGCGAGGGCAGCGCGGAGGTCCGGCGCCTCATCCTCGACGACATCGCGTGGTGGCTGCGCCGCTTCGGCGCCGACGGGCTCCGCCTCGATGCGGTGCACGCCCTCGTCGACGAATCGGATCGACACCTCCTGCAGGACGCCGCAGCGCTCGCCGAGGAGCTGTCCGCGGAGCTCGGCCGACCGCTGGCCCTCGTCGCGGAGTCCGATCTCAACGATCCGCGCCTGGTCACGCCCGCCGAGCTGGGCGGCTACGGTCTCGCCGCGCAGTGGGACGACGACGTGCACCACGCGATCCACACCATCGTCTCCGGCGAGCGGCAGGGCTACTACGCCGACTTCGGCAGCCCGGACTGCCTCGCGACGGTGCTCACCGAGGGCTTCTTCCACGCCGGCACCTACAGCTCATTCCGCGACAGGATCCACGGCGCGAAGATCGACCCCGCGCGGGTGGCCCCGTCACAGCTCCTGGCCTACACCTGCACGCACGACCAAGTGGGCAACCGCGCGCGGGGCGACCGGCCGTCGGAGTACCTGACCGACGGCCAACTGGCGGTCAAGGCCGCGCTGGTGCTCTTCTCCCCGTTCACGCCGATGCTGTTCATGGGCGAGGAGTGGGGCGCCCGGACTCCCTTCCGCTTCTTCACCAGCCACCCCGAACCGGAGCTGGCCCGCGCCACCGCGGAGGGCCGCAAGGCCGAGTTCGCCGAGCACGGGTGGCCGCCGGGCGACGTGCCCGATCCGCAGGATCCGGCGACCTTCGCCGCCTCGCATCTCGACTGGTCGGAGCCCGCGCGGCCCGGCCACGCGCGGCTGTTGGGCATGTACCGCGATCTCATCGCGCTGCGCCGCGACCCGGCGCTCGCCGGCGACGACCTGCGAGCGGTCGCCTGCGATCATCCAGGCGAGGCCACCTGGTTCGCCGTACACCGGGGCGACCTGACGCTCGTCGTGAACTTCACCTCGGCGCCCGTCACGGCGCCGTTCGGCGGCGCCCCGGTGCTGTCGTGGGAGGCACCGTCGGTCGGAGACGGCGCGACGACGGTGCCCGGCCACTCCTTCGTCGTACTCCGCCGCGGCACCTGACCACAATCCGCGGGCACCCTGTCGCTAAGCGGTTGCTTTGTGAGAGCCTAACGCTTATGCGAATCGGATTGGGCATCAACTACACGGACGGGTTCAAGGCCACGGCCGACGAGGTCCTCGACCTGGAGCGGGCGGGGCTGGACATCGTCTTCGTCCCCGAGGCGTACTCGTTCGACGCGGTCAGCGCGCTGGGCTACCTCGCCGCGAAGACGGAGCGCGTGCAGTTGGCGTCCGGCATCCTGCAGATCTACACCCGCACACCCACCCTGACGGCGATGACCGCCGCGGGCCTGGACAACGTCTCCGACGGCCGGTTCATCCTCGGCCTGGGCGCCTCGGGCCCGCAGGTGATCGAGGGCTTCCACGGCGTGAAGTACGACGCGCCGATCGGCCGCACCCGCGAGATCATCGAGATCTGCCGCAAGGTGTGGCGCCGCGAGCGGCTCGAGCACCGCGGCAAGTTCTACACGATGCCGCTCACCCAGGAGGACGGCGGCACCGGGCTGGGCAAGCCGCTCAAGCTGATCAATCACCCGGTGCGCGAGCGCATCCCGGTGCTGCTCGCCGCGCTCGGCCAGAAGAACGTGGCGCTGGCCGCCGAGGTCGCCGAGGGCTGGCAGCCGATCTTCTTCCTGCCGGAGAAGGCCAAGGACGTGTGGGGCGACGCGGTCGCCGAGGGCAAGGCCAAGCGCGACCCCTCGCTCGGCGAGCTCGACGTCTACGCCGGGCCCGCGCTGGCGATCGGCGAGAACGTCGACCACCTGCTCGGCTTCGTCAAGCCGCACCTCGCGCTGTACATCGGCGGCATGGGCGCCAAGGGCAAGAACTTCTATCAGACGCTGGCCACCAACTACGGCTACGGCGCTGAGGCCGACCGGATCCAGGAGCTGTACCTGGCCGGAGACAAGGCGGCCGCGGTTGAGGCCGTGCCGGACGAGCTGGCCCGCAGCGTCTCCCTCATCGGCCCGAAGGGCTACGTGAAGGAGCGGGTCGCCGCGTTCGAGGAGGCCGGCGCGACCGTCCTCAACGTCGTGCCGATCGCGGAGGACGCGGCCGGCCGGGTGAAGCAGATCGAGGCGCTGCGCGAGCTCGTGTAGCAACCGCCGCGACGTCGACGGGGCGGTCCGGGATGATTTCCGGGCCGCCCCCGGTTGTCTCTTCTGTGACCGAAGCACCATTCCCCCGCCCTCGCCTGTCCCTGCTCGAGCTCGCCCCCGTCGTCGACGGTGCGTCCTTCGGCGACGCTCTCCGCGACACCATCGCGACCGCGCAGGAGGCCGAACGCCTCGGCTACGAGCGGGTCTGGGTCGCCGAGCACCACTCGATGCCGGGTATCGCCAGCTCCGCCCCCGCGGTGCTGATCGGCCAGATCGCGGCGGCCACCGAGAAGATCCGCGTGGGCTCCGGCGGCGTCATGCTGCCGAACCACCAGCCGCTCGTCGTGGCCGAGCAGTTCGGCACGCTTGACGCGCTGTTCCCCGATCGCATCGACCTCGGCATCGGCCGCGCGCCGGGCACCGACCAGCTCACTGCCCATGCGCTGCGCGGCGGCAAGGTCAGCGAGTCCGTCGACGACTTCCCCCAGGCGCTCGCTCATCTCCGGGCGTTCCTGCGCGACGACTTCCCCGCCGACCACCCGTACGTGGCGATCACCGCGACGCCGGGCGTCGGCTCGAATCCGCAGATGTGGCTGCTCGGCTCGTCGACGTTCAGCGCCAAGCTCGCCGGCCTATTGGGCCTGCCCTTCGCGTTCGCCCGGCACTTCGCGCCACAAGCCACGCTGCCCGCGCTCGCCGAGTACCGCGAGACCTTCCGTCCCGGCGACCTGGACGCCCCCAACGCGATGCTGACGGTCACCGTCGTCGCCGCGGACACCGACGAGGAGGCGCAGCGCATCGCCGGTCCCGCGAAGGCGTCGATGTACCGGGTACGCACCGGAAACCCCGGCCGGATGCTGACCTACGACCAGGCCGCCGCGCAGCCACTCACGCCCGAGCAGGAGCACGCGATCGCCCCGACGACGTCGGCGTGGATCGTCGGCTCGCAGGAGACGGTCCGCGACCAGCTCCGCGAGCTGCTCACCCGCACGCAGCCGCAGGAGCTGATGATCTCCGGCATGATCCCCGGCCTCGCGGAGCGCAAGCGCAGCCTCGAGCTGATCAAGGGCGCCGTCGACCAGCTCGGCTGAGAGTCTCGGCTCAGACTCGGCTGGGGCCTACGCCGTCACGTCGCCGTTGAACAGGACGCGGGTCGGGCGGACGCGCACGACGATCTCCTCGGGGACTGCGTTGCGGCGACCGAACTCCGCGCCGCGCTCGGCACCCATGTACCGGACACCGCAGGCCGTGCAGACCGTCAGTAGGTAGTCGGGGTCGTCGACGAGCTCGGCGATGCCCTGCACCTGCGCGAACGCGTAGGGCGGCTCCTGCAGGTCGACGGACACCGCGACCCGCGGGTCCTTCGCCAACAGACGCCCCTTCGGGGTGTCCCGCCCTGTCGCGAAGACGAGTGACCCGTCGTTGATCACGAACCAGACCGGCGTCGTGAGCGGGCGGCCGTCCCCGGCGAGGTAGGCGAGGTGGCCGGTCCGCGTTCCGGCGGAGAGGAAGTCGACGACGGCGGGCGTCAGGGTCTCGCTGATCTGCATGGGGTCGAGGCTACGTCTCCACCCGGATCTCCACCCGTCGGTCGATCCGCCGCGGCCCGGTTCGCGGCAGGATTCTCGGCATGAACACAGCGACCACCGCCGTCATCGCCGTCCTCGCCATCGGCTGGATCTTCTACCGCCAGTTGCAGGCCCGTCCGCTCAAGGACAAGACCGCCCGCATCGCGCTCGTCCTGGCCGCCGTCGGCCTCTATCAGACGGTGCAGTACGTCTCGGGCGGCGGCGAGGTCGGCGCGGGCCACGTCGTCGCCGCGATCCTTGGCCTGATCATCGCCGTCGCGCTGGCGTATCCGCGGGCGCTCACCACGAAGGTCTTCCCCGGCCCCGACGGCCGCTACCTGCGCCAGGGCACCGCCGCCACCATCGGCCTGTGGATCGTCGCGATCGGCCTGCACGTCGGCGTTGACGTCCTGGTGCCCCTCGCGATGGGCGACCACACCGGCCGCGGCTTCGCCGGCGTCACGACGATGCTCTTCATCGGCGTCACCCTCTACGCCCAGAACTGGTTCCTCCAGCAGCGCGTCGCCGCGCACCGCGCGCAGCAGGTGGTCCCGGTCGGCTGACCGGCCCCCTCGTCAAAGCTGCGCGATCGCCTGCTGCAGCTTCTTCAAGAAGGCGTCCTCGCCGAAGCGGTTGACCTTGAAGAACATCGATTGACTACCGCCGGACGTGATCCCGGTCAGATACAGATCCTCACCGTGCCCCCCGGGCGTGAGACTCAGGCTCACCCGGTTGGAGCCTGTTACGTCAGGTAGCGGTACGCGGGCGAACCCGGCTCCAGCCGCTCACAGTGCAGGCGCGACTCGTCCATCCGCTCCAGCAACGCACCGAGATCCGTCGCCCGTCCCAGCTCCACACCCACGAGCGCCTCGCCGGTGTCACGGTTGTTGCGCTTGACGTACTCGAACAGCGTGACGTCGTCGTCGGGACCGAGCACCTCGTCGAGGAAGCGGCGCAGCGCGCCGGGCTCCTGCGGGAAGGCGACCAGGAAGTAGTGCTTGAGGCCCTGGTGCACCAGCGACCGCTCGATCACCTCGTTGTAGCGCGAGACGTCGTTGTTGCCTCCGGACAGCAGGCACACGACCGTCGCACCGGGCTCGAACCGCAGCTGCGCCAGCGCGGCCACCGACAACGCGCCCGCCGGCTCCGCGATGACGCCCTCGTTCTGGTACAAGTCCAGCATCGCGGTGCAGATAGCTCCCTCGTCCACCTCGATGATGCCGAGCTCGCCGGCCGCGACGTCACGCACCTCGTGCGCAGGCCACACCGCGGCGCCCTCGGACACGGCGACGTCGTAGCCGATGGAGCCGATCTTCTTGACGGCGGCACCGTCGACGAACGGGTCGATGGTCGGCAGGTCGATCGGTCCCCCGGCCTCGATCGCGCGAGCGAGCGACGGCGCGCCGGCGGGCTCGGCGCCGACGATCGTGGCGGACGCGGACTGCGAGCGCAGGTACCGCGTGACGCCGGCGAAGCAGCCGGCGCCGCCGACGGGCATCACGGTCACGTCCGGCACGACGCCGCCCAGCTGCTCGACGAGCTCGACGCCGATCGTGCCCTGCCCCGAGGTGGTGCGGGGGTCGTCGAAGGCATGGACCCAGGTGGCGCCCGTGGACGCGACGTCCTCCTGGGCGGCGGCCGCCGCGGCGTCGTAGGTCTCGCCGGTGGCGATCAGCTCGACGTACCGGCCGCCGTGCGCGCGGATGCGGTCGCGCTTCTGCTTCGGCGTGGTAGTCGGCACGTAGATGCGGCCGTGCACCTCCATAGCGCGGCACGAGAAGGCCACGCCCTGCGCGTGGTTGCCAGCCGAGGCCGCAACGACGCCGGCCGCCTTCTCCGCGTCAGTGAGCTGTGCCATCAGGTTATACGCGCCGCGGATCTTGTACGAGCGCACCACCTGCAGGTCCTCGCGCTTGAGGTAGACCTTAGCGCCAGTCAGCGCGGAGAGCCGCTCGCAATGCTGCAGCGGGCTCGCCGACACCACCCCGGCGAGCCGCGCGCGGGCATCGATAATCGAGTGCACCGTCAGGTCGGCGGCGGCACTGGACATCGATGACGTAGACATGCGGGCCATTTTCCCACTCGACCGGAACGCGGCTCACCCCGCCCGTCGCGCGCGCTTCCGGAGCGCCACCCCGGCGACCCCGTGGACGGCCGCGAGGAAGCAGATCAGTGCCGGGATCAGGAAGACGATCGCCCCCACCACCGCCACCGGCCACATGTGGGCCGCGGGCTCGCCCGACGCGTCGATCGTCATCGGTACGAGCATGGCGGCGACCGTCAGCACCGGAAGCACGGCAACGCCCCACGCCCGACCGAGCAGGACCTGCGCGCCAGCCGCCGCCCCGAGAATCGCAATCATGCATGCGACCGGCAGGGCTCCGTCGGGCAGAACCACCACGCCGATCGCGAGCACCGTCACGACCGCGACGAGGCCGACCACGACGAGGACCGCGCGCAGGCCGGGGCGCATCGTCACCACCCCGGCCCAGGACCCGACGGGGGCCGTGGTTTCGCACGCCGCCGACGCATCGCGCGCACCGTCTCCGCGACGGCGTACCCCACGGCGAGCCAGGCGGTCAGCCCCATCGTGCCGCCCACCAGCAGGAACAGCAGCCCGACCATCCACAGGCCGGTGTCGTCCTGCGACGCCCACGCTGCCCACGGCACGGCGAAGGCGACGACCGCGACCACGGGGATCACCGCCAGCAGCCAGACGCGCCGCAGATACGCGAACGCCGCGGTGCACGCGAGGACGATCACGGCACCGCAGGCGATCACCTGCCACGGCCGGTACGGGCCCTGCGCGACACCGTCGACCTCGTAGTACTCGTGATCCCACGCGAGGAAGGCGACACGTACCCGCAGAGACGACCGCGAGCGCCGCCAGGGTCAGGATCACGCGCATGCACGTGATATTAGCCATCGCGAATCTCCCGGTCCGCTGAACGACGGGCGGGTCGGAAGCACGGCGCACGATCGCGTGCCATCATGACGAGGTGCTGGACGGCTTGCGGACGAGGATCACGCTCGTCATCGCGGTGGCCGGCGTCGTAGTCGCCGGCGCGACCCTCGACTTCCACCGCGACAGCCCGTGGACCGCCATCCTGTTCCTGATCGCCGCGGCCGGCGTCGTCGTCCGGTGCCTTCCGGAGGACCGGGTCCCGCTGCCCGCGCGGGTCGCGACCGAGGCCGCGACGGTGGTCGCCGCCGGCGTCCTGTTCGCGCTCCAACCGAACGGCGCGCTCGGCGTCCTGCTCTACATCTCGACGGTCCACCTGGGCGCCGCGTTCCCGGCGCGCATCTCGGTCCCGCTCGCCGTGCTGGCCGGGGCCAGCGTCACCGCGACCGCGTCGCTCACCGGCCCGACCGACTTCAACGCGATCTGGATCGGCGTCTCGGTCACCGCGACGGTGTGGGCCGGCATCGCCGGTCGCAGCCGCCGCGAACGCACCCGGGCGCTCGAACAGCTCGTGGAGCAGACGAAGCTGACCGCGGAATCCGAATCGCGCACCAGCGCGCTCGCCGAACGCGCCCGGATCGCCCGCGAGCTGCACGACGTCCTCGCCCACACCCTCTCCGGCGCGGGGATGCAGCTCGAGCTCGCCGACGCCCTCCTGGAAGCGAACCGGCCCGACGACGCCCGCGCCGCCGTCCTGCGCGCCCGCGGCGCGATCGCGGACGGCGTCACCGAGGCCCGCGGCGCCGTCCACGCGCTACGGGAGGACACCCTGGACCTGCCGACGACGCTCGCCGCGCTCGCGGACGGACCCGAGGAAACCGTGGAGACGCAGACGGTCGAACTGACGGACGTGCAGGCCCGGGCGGTCCTGCGGGTCGCCCAGGAGGCGATCACGAACGCCCGACGGTACGCCGCGGGCGCGCCCGTCGTCCTCCGCCTCTCCCCCGGGCCCGACGGTGCCGAGCTCACCGTCACCAACGAATCCGGGACCGCGACCGCCGTCCACGGCTCCGGCATGGGGCTGATCGGCATGCGCGAACGCGCAGCCGAGGCCGGCGGCACGCTGCACGCCGGCCCGACCGGCGACGGCGGCTGGGCGGTCCGCCTGGTCCTGCCCCGCCCGTCCGATCCGATCAAGGAGCTGTGAGTGAACGACATCCGAGTGGTGGTCGCCGACGATCAAGCCGCGGTGCGCGAGGCGCTCGCCGCGATGCTCGACCTGATGCCCGGGATCGCGGTGGTCGGGGCCGCCGCCGACGGGGTCGAGGCGGTCGCGCTGGTCCGCGAGCACCGCCCCGACGTGCTGCTCACCGACCTGCGGATGCCGAACCTCGACGGCGCCGGCGCCACCGAACGCGTCCTCGCCGACGCACCGGACACCGCCGTCGTACTGCTCACCACGTTCGACGACGAGGAGTCGATCCTGCGCGGGCTCCAGGCGGGCGCGCGCGGATACCTCACCAAGAACGCGGGGCGGGCGGAGATCGCCGCCGCGATCACCGCTGCCGCCGCGGGACAGTCGGTGCTCGACCCGCAGGTGCAACAGCGCCTGCTGGCGTCGGCGACCGGGGGCTCCGGAACCGGGCGGGCACCGTCGACCCCGGCGGTCCCGCCCATCGACTTGACGCCCCGGGAGACCGAGGTGCTGCGACTCATCTCCGACGGCCTCGCGAACCGCGACATCGCCGCGCGGCTGTTCGTGAGCGAGTCAACAGTGAAGACGCACATCAACAATCTGTTCGCGAAGGCGCAGCTCCGGGACCGTGCGCACGCCGTCCGCTACGCGTTCGATTCCGGGATCGCCGCATCCGGTCAGGGCGATTGAAAACCTTCTTCTCTGCGCGCCAACGACTTACGGTCGGACATCATGGCGACAACGATTCTCTCCCCGTCGCGGGCCGCACAGGGCCCGCCGGCGGATACCTCCGCGGCACCGGTGCGTCTCGTGCCGCGGCGCCGCCCCGGACGATGGATCGCGGCCGCCGTCGTGGCCGTCCTCGGCGCGATGCTGCTGAACACGCTCGTCACCAATGAGCGCTTCGAATGGCCCACGGTCGCCCACTACTTCACCCAGGAGGCCGTTCTCAAGGGCCTGTGGCTCACGCTGTGGCTCACCGCGATCACCTTCGCCGCCGGATTCGTGCTCGGGATCGGGCTGGCGGCGATGCGGCTGTGGGGCGGCCCGGTGCTCCAGACGGTGTCCTTCGTCTTCGTCTGGCTCGTGCGGTCCGTCCCGCCGCTGGTGCTGCTGCTCTTCTGGTTCCAGCTCGCCTCGCTGTACCCGCAACTGTCGCTGGGCATCCCCTTCGGGCCCGAGTTCGTCACGTTCAACACCACCCACCTGATCGGCGGGCTGGTCGCGGCGTTCATCGCGCTGACCATCGACGTGGCCGCGTTCGCCGCCGAGATCGTGCGCGGCGGCCTCGTCTCGGTGGATCCGGGCCAGACGGAGGCCGCCCGGTCGCTCGGCCTGAGCCCGCGCCGCATCTTCCGCCGCATCGTGCTCCCGCAGGCGATGCCGGCGATCATCCCCGCGTCCGGCAACCTGCTGATCGGGCTGCTCAAGTCCACGTCGCTGGTCAGCGTCATCGCGGTGACGGACCTGCTGTACTCGGTGCAGCTGGTCTACAACCAGAACTTCAAGGTGATGCCGCTGCTGCTGGTGGCGACCATCTGGTACATCGTGATCACCTCCGTGCTGGCCGTGGGCCAGTACTTCATCGAGCGCCGCTTCAACCGGGGTCGACGGGACGCCCGGCCGTTCCGCGCGGTCCTCGCCGATGCGGCGCGCCTGCGCCCGCGGCTCCCCCGCCCCGTGCGAACGACGGGAGATCGGGCATGAGCGCGATCGAGGTCCGCGGGCTCCGGAAGTCCTTCGGCGGCACCGAGGTGCTGCGCGGCGTCGACCTGGACGTCGCGCAGGGCGAGGTCGCCATCATCCTCGGCCCCTCCGGATCCGGTAAGTCGACGCTGCTCCGCTGCATCAACCATCTGGAACGCCCCGACGCCGGGTACGTCCGGGTGAACGGCGACCTGATCGGCTACCGCGAGGCCGGCCGCCGCGGCGATGCCACCGTGCTCCGCGAGCTGCATCCCCGGGACGTGGCGCGCCAGCGCCGCCGCATCGGCATGGTCTTCCAGCAGTTCAACCTGTTCCCGCACTTCACCGTCCTGGAGAACCTCACGGAAGGGCAGCTCGCCACCGGCGTCTCCCCCGCCGAGGCCGCCGAACGCGGGCGCGAGCTCCTCGCTCGGGTCGGGCTCGCGGGCCGCGAGAAGGCGTACCCGTCGCAGCTCTCGGGCGGTCAGCAGCAGCGCGTCGCGATCGCCCGCACCCTGGCCATGCGCCCCGACGTCGTGCTCTTCGACGAGCCCACCTCGGCGCTGGACCCGGAGCTGGTCGGCGAGGTGCTGGCCGTGATCCGGGACCTCGCGGAGTCGGGCCTGACCCTCGTCGTGGTGACGCACGAGATCGGCTTCGCCCGCGACGTCGCCGACACCGTGATCTTCATGGACGACGGCCGCATCGTCGAGACCGGCCGGCCCGACGCGATCTTCGCCGACGCCGAACACCCCCGCACCCGCGAATTCCTCGCGGCCGTGCGCTGATCCCCCGCTAGATCCGAGTCCAAGGAGACCCCATGCGCAGCCGCGCTCTGCTCGCCCTACCCCTGATCGCCGCCGCCACCCTGCTCTCGGCGTGCGGCGGCTCGTCCGATCCGGCGGCACAGAGCTCGAGCTACCCGATCCCGACGCAGGACGTCGTGTCGTCCGTCGCGGTGGACCCCGCCGCCCAGGCGCTGCTGCCGGCCGGCACGAAGGAGCTGACGCTGGGGCTCACCCGGCAGCCGGGCATCAATAACCTGCCGCACGCCGGGGAGGTCCCCGACGGCAACCCGGTGGGCCTGGACGTGGACCTCCGCAACGCCGTGGCCAAGGCCCTCGGCGTGACCTGGAAGCAGGAGATCGGGACCTTCTCCACCATCATCCCGGGCGTCCAGAACGGCCGGTACCAGGTGGGCCAGGGCAACTTCGGCGTCACCAAACCGCGCCTCGAGGTCGTCGACTTCGCGACCTACCTCAACGACGGCCAGTCCTTCGTCGGCTCGTCGAATTCCGGTCTGACGAGTGTGAAGACGCTGGAGGACCTGTGCGGCAAGAAGATCGTCACGGGCTCGGGCACCACCTTCCAGCAGATCCTGGAGAAGGGCGTCGACCAGTGCACGTCGAAGGGCAAGCCCGCGTACACCGTGCAGTACCTCGACGACCAGGGCGCCGTGATCCTCAGCCTGCAGAACAACAAGGTGGACGCCTACTTCGGGCCGACGCTCTCGCTGCGCTACCTGGTGGACAAGGTGCCCGGCACGAAGTTCCTCGGTGAGTACTCCACCACCGTGGTCGGTTTCGTGACGGCCAAGGGCTCCCCCATCGCGCCCGCGATCTCGCAGGCGATCAACACGCTCATCGCGCGCGGCGAGTACCAGCGGCTCTTCGAGAAGTGGAAGGTCCCGACCTCGGCACTGCCGAAGTCCGAGATCAACCCGACCGCGGGGTTCTGACCGATGGCGATCGAGTCGCTGGCCTTCCTCACGCCGGGCAACTACGTCGACGACGATCCCGCCTCCGGTCTCGAAGACACGCTGCGCCTCATCGAATTCGGCGAGCGCCTGGGCTACCGCGGCGCCTGGGTGCGCCAGCGCCACCTCGAGCACGGCATCTCCTCCGCGGCGGTCTTCCTCGGGGCGGCCTCGCAGCGCACGTCGACGATCGAGCTGGGCACCGCGGTGATCCCGATCGGCTACGAGAACCCGTTCCGGCTGGCGGAGGACCTGTCGCTCGCGGACGCCCTGTCCCGGGGCAGGCTGCAGCCCGGCTTCTCCACCGGGATGCCGCATGCGGACCTGCTCGCTGACGTCGTCTTCGAGGGCGACTGGCGCACCTTCGAGTTCGGGCACGCGCGGGTGGCGCGCACCGTCGAGCACCTGCGCGGCGCGTACCTCGGCGACGAGACCGCACGGATCGAGTCCCCTGGCAACGTGCAGCGGCCCCGGCTGCAGCCGCACACCCCCGGCCTGGCGGACCGCTCCTGGTACGGCGGAACCTCGCTCGGCTCGTCCCGGTGGACCGGCGAGGCCGGCCTGCACCTGCTGACCGGCAACATCGTCTCGGCCGCGGGCATCGAGTCCGACGACTTCGGCACGGTCCAGGCCACCCTCATCGACGCCTACCGTGCCGCCGGCGGGGCCGGTAGGCGGGTCGCCGTCGGGCGGGTGATCGTGCCGACGGACAGCGCCGACCGGGCCACCGTCGCGCGCTACCGGGAGTACGCGCGGTCGCGCTACGACCGTACGCTGACGCCGCACGGCGACAAGCGCACGCTTTTCGCCGAGGATCTCGTGGGGCCGATCGCAGAGATCGCCGAGCGGCTCGCCGCCGACCCCGCGTTCTCCCCGGAATCCGGACCGGTCACCGAGTTCCGCCTGGAGCTTCCGTACGAGTTCGACGTGCGCGACTACGAGCAGATCCTCACCGACGCACGCGGACTGCTGCCCGCCCTGTCGTCGGCGGCCTAGGCGGTCTAGGTCCGGGTCTCGCGCAGGGTCCGGACGAGGTTCTTCTGGATCTTCCCGGTCGCCGTCTTCGGCAGGGCGTCGACGAAGACGATCTCCTTGGGCGCCTTGAAGCCCGCGAGGTTCTGCCGTGCGTACTCCAGCAGGGCGTCACCGTCGGCCTCGCCCGACGGTGACGTCACGACGAAGGCGGTGACGGCCTCGCCCCAGCGCTCGTGCGGGGTGCCGACGACGGCGACCTCGGCGACGGCGTCGTGGCCGAGAAGAACGCGCTCGACCTCCACCGAGGAGACGTTCTCGCCGCCCGACTTGATGATGTCCTTGGCGCGGTCGGTGAAGTAGACGACGCCCTCGTCGTCCAGGTAGCCGATGTCGCCGCCGTGGAACCAGCCGTGCGCGAAGGCCTCCGTGTTCGCGGCGGCGTTGTTCCAGTAGCCCTCCATGAGCTGCGGTGCGCGATACACGATCTCGCCGACCTCGCCGGGCGGGAGCAGCGCACCGTCGTCGCCCATGATCGCGACGTCGGTGGAGACGGTGGCAGGGCCCCAGGAGTCGTCCTTGACGCCCTGGTGGCCGGTCCACTGCACCTCGGACGCCGGGGTCGTCTCCGTCTGCCCGGAGCCGAGGATGATGGCGGCGCCGGGGAACCGGGCCCGCAATGCCGTCAGCAGCTCGGCCGGCATCGGCGCCATTGCGTACAGGCCCGTGAGGAGCGACGCGGTGTTCTCATCGGTGAGCTCGGGGCGGGTGAGCAGGGCCGCCCACATCATCGGCAGCAGCGTCAGGTGGGTGACCCGGTGATCGACGAAGGCGCCCGCGAGCGCTGCCGGGTCGAAACCGCGCAGGAGAACCGCGGTGCCGCCGGTGACGAGCATCGGCATGAGCAGGGCGTCGAGAGCCGTGACGTGGAAGAGCGGCAACGCGATCGGCTGCACCGCCGGCTCCACATCGGGCCGCACGCCGAGCGCGACCGCGGAGGACAGCGCCGAGATGTGCACCGCGACATGGCTGGTGACCACGCCCTTCGGCCGGGCCGTGGTCCCCGAGGTGTACAGGCAATGCAGGATGTCGCGATCCTCGACAATGGTCTCCACGACGGAGTCGTCCGCGGCGGGCAGATCGGCGAAGGCGGTCGACGGGACGCCGCCCACCTCGGCGGGAAGTACACCGCCGCCGTTGGCCACGATGTAGACGGCCTCGACCCGGTGGTCGGCGGCACCCAGCGCCGCGGTGAGGGCCGGCGCGAAGACGTCCTCCGTGATGACGGCGCGAACCCCGCTGTCGCCGAGCTGGTACGCCACGTCGCCCGGGGCGAGCAGAAGGTTCAGTGGCATCGCCACGACGCCGAGCTTGGCGCACGCGAACAGGGAGACCACGAACTCCCACCGGTTCTGCAGCTGCAGGGCGATCGCGTCGCCGCGGCCGTACCCGCGCGTCTGCAGGCCCCGGGCGAGGGCGTTCGAGCGACTCTCCAACTCGCGGTAGGTCACCGCCGAGCCACCGTCGACGAGCGCGACGCGATCGCCGAAGGAGCGCGCGGCACGGGTGGGCAGGTCGCCCAGGCACACGCGGTGGGTGAGGTTGACCACGAGGGGGTCGACACCGGACAGATCGGGGCGCAGCGCACGGCTCATGGCCGCACGGTAACCGGTTCCCACCGGGCGCGCGCCGCGAACGAGTGAAGAGGCACTAACCGGCGCGCTGCGCCCCCGCCGCAGCATCAGGGACGGGCAGGCCGAGGTGATCGCGGAGCGTGGTTCCCTCGTACTCGGCGCGGAAGGCGCCGCGCTCCTGCAGCAGCGGCACGACGCCGTCGATGAACTCGTCGAGGCCCGTGGGCGTGAGGTGCGGAACCAGGATGAAGCCGTCGGCGGCGTCGGCCTGGATGTAGGTGTCGATCTCGTCGGCGACCTGCTGGGCCGTCCCGACGAACTGCGGCCGAGTGTTGAGCTCGATGACCAGCTCGCGGATGGAGAGGCCACCGGCGTCGGCCCGGGCGCGGTAGGTGGCGACGATCTCGCGAGGATCGGCGTGGAGCACGCGGCCCTGCACCGCCGGGGCGTCGTAGACCGGATCCACGTCGGGCAGCGGACCGTCGGGGTCGAAGGACTGCAGTTCCCGGCCCCACACCTGCTCGAGGAAGTTGAGCGCGGTCTGCGGGCTGACCTGCCGGCGCCGGATGTCGCGCGCCTTCTCCTCGGCTTCGTCTGGCGTGTCGCCGACGACGGCGGCCGCGCCCGGGAAGACCTTGAGATGGTCGGGGTTCCGGCCGCGGTCGGCCGCGCGCCGTTTGACGTCGGCGTAGAAGGTGCGGCCGCTCTCGAGCGAGCCGTGCCGGGTGAAGATCGCATCGGCCTGCGCCGCGGCGAAGTCGCGCCCCTCGCCGGAGTCCCCCGCCTGCAGCAGGACGGGGTGCCCCTGCGGGGACGGCGGGAGCGGCGCGGCGCCGCGCACGTCGAACTGCGTTCCGTGGTGCACGATCTCGCCCTCGCCCCACCCGTCCCAGAACTTCCGCGCGACCGTGACGAACTCGTCGGCACGGTGGTACCGGTCGGCGTGCGCGAGGTAGCCTCCGCGGCGGAAGTTCTCGCCCGTGAACGCATCGGAGCTGGTGACCATGTTCCAGGCCGCGCGGCCGCCGCTGAGGTGATCGAGCGTGGCGAACTGTCGCGCGACGTCGAAAGGCTCGTTGAAGGTCGTGTTGATGGTGCCCGCGAGGCCGATCCGGTCGGTGACGGCCGCCAGCGCGGCGAGCACCGTGAACGTGTCCGGGCGACCCACGACGTCGAGGTCGTGGATCCGGCCGAGGTGCTCGCGCAACCGCAGCCCTTCGGCGAGGAAGAAGAAGTCGAACTTCGCGCGCTCGGCGGCGCGCGCGAGGTACACGAACGAATCGAACTCCACCTGGCTGCGGGCCGCCGGATCCGACCAAACGGTGTTGTGGTTGACGCCCGGGAAGTGCGCGGCGAGATGGATCGGCTTGCGGTGCACACCCTCCCGGACAGGGACGTCGGCGCGGTCGGCGGTCACAGGAGGCCCCATTCCTTGGCCAGGAGTTCGTGGCTGCGCAGCCGCGCGGCGTGGTCGTGCGTCACTGAGGTGATCACGACCTCGTCGGCGCCGGTGCGCTCGACGAGGGCACGCAACCCGTCGGCGACGCGGCCGGGCTCGCCGACGAACTGGGTATCGGTGCGGTCGGCGACCTTCCCGCGCTCCTCGTCCGTGAGGCCGGCGCTGTCGCGCGGATACGTGATCGCACCGGTGCCGTAGCGGATCGAGTGCACCCACGCCGGGAACCCGGCGGCGAGGTCCCGCGCCTGGCCGTCGGTGTCGCCGACCACCACATCGGCGCTCACCACGAGATGCGGTGCCGCGAGGCGGTCGGAGGGCCGGAAGGCATCGCGGTACGCCTGCGCCGCCTCCAGTGTGCTCGCGGGGCTGACGTGGTAGTTCGCGACGAAGGGCAGGCCACGGGCGCCCGCGAGCTGCGCGCTCTCCCCCGCGCTGCTGCCGAAGATCCACACGGGCGCGTCCCGGGCCGCCTCTGCGACCGGCGAGCGCAGCGCGTGCCCGTCGGCGGTGAAGGTGCCGCCGACCAGGTCGAGGACGTCCTCGACCTGCCGCGTGTAGCTCGGCGGCTCCGCCTTCGGGTGGTAGAGCTGCTCGTAGCCGGCGACGATCGCAGGGTTAGGCGCGGGCGCTCCCGGCGGGGGCGTCCGCAGGCGCTGGCCCGTCCGGCCGAGGCCGATGTCCACCCGGCCGGGGTGGAGCGCGGCGAGCACGCCGAAGGCGTCGGCCACGGCGGGCGCGGTGGTGAAGCCGATGAGCACGGCCGCCGACCCGACGCGGATCCGGCTCGTACGGGCCAGGATCTCGCCGATGAGGACGGCCGGGGCAGCGCTCGCGACGTGCGCGAAGTGGTGCTCGGCGACCCAATACCGGCCGTAGCCCCAGTCCTCAGCGCGGCGCGCGAGGTCCAGGGTGTTGCGCAGCGCGTCCGACGGGGTGCCACCGTCCGGGATGGGCGCGAGGTCGAGGACGTTCAGCCCGGTGGTCATCAGGCTCCCTTCACGGCGACGAAACGGTTGACCGCGGGTGCGAGGCCGAGGATCTCGCGGAGGGTTCCCGTCCGCGCGGCTCCGGGGAGGAGCGGGGCGAAGGCCGAACGGAGCCGCGGGAGGTCGACGGCGTTGACGCCGGGACGCAGGCGGGCACCGTCGAAACCGAGGGACTGCCACGCGGAGACGGTGCGCGCCAGGGATTCCCCCGTCCCGGCGAAGACGAGGGTGTCGTCGTCCGCGGGCTCGCGACGGTCCAGCTTCTCGATGCGGCGCAGTGCGGTCCGCTCGGAGTCGGCGAGGTGGACGGTGACGTCGACGAGGAGCAGCGGGACGCCGGCGGCGCGGAGTCGGCGGGCGGTCTCTGCGAGCTGCGCGTCGGGGGCCGCGGGGACGATCGCGACGTCCGCGTCGGCGGCGACGGACTCGGAGGCGGCGTCGGTGACGCGGACGATTACGGGAGGGCGACCCTGCGGGGGCCGCGGCGTGATCGACGGTCCCTTGACGGAGAAGTTCTCGCCGTGGAAGTCGATGTAGTGCAGCCGGTCCCGGTCGACGAACCGGCCGGTGGCGAGGTCCTTGACGATGGCCTCGTCCTCCCAGCTGTCCCAGAGGTCCTGCAGCACCTCGATGTACTCGCGGGCCTCGATGGCACGCGACGCCGCGTCTTGCGGCGACTTCCGGCCGAAGACGGCCGCTTCGGCGGCGTCCCCCGTGATGGCGGGGAGCACCCCGCCGCGGCCGCCGCTGACGTAGTCCAGCGTCGCAATGGCCTTCGAGGCGTGGAAGGGCTCGGTGTGGGTCGCGGTCACCGTGGGGACCAGGCCGATCCGCGGAACCGCGGGCGCCACGCGGGCGGCGAGCAGGGTCGCGTCGAACCGGCCGGTGAGGCGGTCGCGGGCGGTGAGCGAGAAGGAGTCCTCGAAGGTCACGAGGTCGGCGGCGGCCAACTCCGCGGAGCGGGCCAGCCCAACCCAGTGCTCCGCGGAGGTGGCCTCCAGTGGATCCGCGCCGACCTCCGCGAACGCTGCGGGATGCCAGCCGAACGGCTCCAGGGCTATCCCGAGGACAGGGCGTGAGGTCGGTGCGGTCACGGATTCGACCGTATGCCGCGCGGTTTCGTCTGTGACCCCTTGCGCTCACCGTGGATCCAAGGGAATCGTCACCCGGCGAACACCGCGGCCGCGAGAGCCGCACCCATCATCGGCGGGCCGTGCGGCACCGTCCGGTCGCGGGCGACAAGCGCCCAGGCCAGGGTCAGCACCTGCGCACCGAGGACTGCGAGGAGCACCGCGGGAACGCCGCCGCACCAGGCGACGGCGGCGCCGAGCGGCGGCGCGAGCTTCACGTCGCCCGCGCCCATGCCGAGGGCGAGGAATGCTGCGCCGTTCACCGCGGCCCACAGCACGGCACCGACGAGCGGCGCGGGCGCACCGTCGAACACGGCCCAGAGCGAGCCGACGAGAGCGACGCACGCGGCGGGCAGGGTCAGGACGTTCGGGAGTCGCCGCTCGCGCACGTCGAACCAGCACAGCGCGGCGCACCACGCCAGGAAGACACCCCCGAAGAGCCCCCACTCCACCGGGCCAGTGTGTCAGGCCTGCAGTGCCTCGCGCAGCGCATCGGGGATCGGGATGGAGCCCGAGCCGTCGGCGGCGATCACGGCGTAGACGATCCGCCCCGCGACGGCCTCGGTCGGCTCGCCGGCGTCGAGGTCGGTCACGAAGACGAACTCGATCGTGAAGCTCTTCGTCCCGATCCGCCCGGTCCGCATCACGAGCTCGGTGTCGCCTTCGTCGGTCAGGCCCGCGGCGTAGTCGAGCTCGACGTGCACCACCTGCGAGTCGTAGCCTGCGGCGATCATCGCCTCGTACGGCGTGCCGCGGTCGGCGTAGAACTCACCGATCGCCGTGTCGACGTAGCCGAGGTACCACATGTTGAACATGACGCCCTGGCGGTCGATCTCGTAGTACCTCGGCCGGAAGCGATAGCGGAAGTCGGTGGTCATCGCGTCTCCCTCGCGGCGGCCAGCGCCGCGGCCATCGCCGCGCGCGGCGCGGGCCTACCGGTGAACCACTCGGCCTGCCGGAAGGCCTGGTGCAGCAGCATCGTCAGGCCGCCGGCGGTGCGCGCACCCTTCGATTCCGCGGCGGCGACGAGCAGGGTGGGCCACGGATCGTAGGCCACGTCCGCGACGGCGGGCGCCGCGGACGACAGCGCGTCCATCAGCGGGAAGTCGTTGTGCTGGGCAGCGCCGGGCAGGGTCGAGACGACCACGTCGGCCCGCGGCACAGCCGCCGCGGTGAGCGACGCCCAGGCGGCCGTCAGCCCGAAGGTCTCGGCGCAGGCGAGCGCGCCCTGCGCCCGCTCCTCTGAGCGGGCGAGCACCGTCGTACTGGTGAAGCCCCGCTCGGCGAGCGCGGCGAACACCGGGCGGGCCGTGCCGCCCGCGCCGACGACGACCGCGGACTCCCCCGCGGCGCCGCATTCGGCGAGGAGACCGTCGGCGCCGTCGACGTCCGTGCAGTCGGCGAGCCAGCCCGACTCGGTGCGGACCAGGGTATTGGCGGAGCCGACGGCGACCGCGCGGTCGGTGCGTTCGTCGGCGAACTCCAGCGCCGCGAACTTGCCGGGCATTGTGACCGACAGGCCGACCCATTCGGGGCCGAGACCGCCGACGAGACCGGGCAACGCCTCCGCGTCGCACTCGATCCGCTCGTAGGTCCAGTCCAGCCCGAGCGCGGCGAAGGCCGCGCCGTGCAGGACCGGCGAAAGCGAGTGGGTGATCGGCTTGCCGAGGACTGCGGCGCGCTGCGTCACGGACCGCAGCCGACGGTGAGGAACTTGGTGTCGCACGCCTTTTGCCGGTTGCGCTCGTGCTGGGCGAAGTCGTCGGTGAACAGCGTGGTGCCCTTGCTGTCGACGGTGACGAAGTACAGCCACGGACCCGGCGCGGGGTTCTCCGTCGCGACCAGAGCCTCGGTGCCGACGGCACCGATCGGAGTGGCCGGCAGGCCCGTCTTCGCGTAGGTGTTCCACTCGGTCTTCTTGAGCAACTTCTCGCCCGCAACGTCGATGCCCGTCACGGCCTCGCCGTAGTTGACCGTCGAATCCATCTCGAGCTTCTGGTTCTTCGCGAGACGGTTGAGGATCACCCGCGCGACCTTCGGGTAGTCGTCCGCCTGGTTGACCTCCCGCTCGACGATCGACGCCGAGACCAGCACCTGGTACGGCGCCAGCTTCGCCGGCGACGACCGGCTCGCCGTGAGCAGGCCCTGCGCCTCGTACTGCTTGGTCGACGCGGTGATGAGCTGCTTGAGTATGGCGGTCGGCGTGCCCGAGGGATCGATCTGGTCCCAGACCCCGGGCGCAATGAGCCCCTCGATGCGGCGGTGATCGCCCTTGAGCCGGGTCACCGTGGCCGCCGCCCACTCGGGGACGCCCAGGTCCGCGACCGACGCGACGGACGCGACCTTGACGAACTCGGCTTTCGGGGTCTGCTTCTTCACGCCGTCGACGGTGTGCGCAGTGGCGGCGGAAAGCTGACTGAAAATGCCCTGCGCGACCTTGTTGTCCTTGCTGCGCTTGTCATCGAGCACGGCGCCGGCGGAGACGTTGAGCATGCCCACGCGGTGTGAGCGGGCCGGATCGACCAGCATCGTGACGACCTCCGACGCGGGCAGCGCCTTGCGCAGCTCGTAGTAGCCCGCGGAGATCGGCTTGTCACCGGCCGCCTGGTTGAACGCGCCCACGGACTTCACCACCCCCGCGTCCACGAGGTTCTGTGCGAAGTCGGAATTGTTCTGGCCGATGATGTGGACCACGACCTCGGGACCCGCCTGCCCGGAGGCGTAGTCCTCAGGCGCGGAACCACCGCCGAAGAGGGAGCCGCGCACCGTCCACAGCACGCCGCCGATGACGACCAGGAAGACGACGATCAGCGACAGGAGCGCGACGCGGCGGCGGCGCTTGATCCGGTCGCGTTGCGCCGCGCGGCGCCGCTCTGAGCGGGTGGACCGCTGCTCGCCAACCGCCACCGGATCGGCGCGCTCGTTGTTCCAGCCGTCGCTCACTCGTCGACCTCCTCGGGACCGGACACCGGCCTCCGCTCGTCGAGCCATCCCTGGAGGATGGCCACCGCGGCGGCCTGATCGATCACCGCTCGCTGCTCCTTCGCCCGCACCCCGTTCTCGCGCAGCGCCCGCTGCGCCGTGACGGTGGTGAAGCGCTCATCGAAAAAACATACCCGGGGCGGTGTGGGGTTCACGGCACCGAGAACCCCGGCGAGCCGCCGCGCGAAGCCCTCGGCCATCTTCGCCGACGCGCCGTGCTCCCCGCGAAGGGTGCGCGGCATGCCGATCACGATCTCGACCGGCTCGTAGTCGAGCACGAGCTGCGCGATCCGGCGCAGGTCCGCCCCGTCCTTCGTGGCGCGCACCGTCTCGACCGGCGTCGCGAGGATCCCGTCGGGGTCGCAGACGGCCACCCCGATGCGGGCCTTGCCCACGTCGAGGGCCAGCCGGCGGCCGCGCTGCCACGCCGACACCGTCAGGCGCCGACCGTCCGCGTGACCTCGGCCCGGACCGCGGTCAGGGCACCGTCGATCCCGGAGGAGTCCGCGCCTGCGCCCTGCGCCATATCGGCCTTACCGCCGCCGCGGCCGCCCACGGAGGGCGCTGCGGCCTTGACCACGTCGCCCGCCTTGACGCCCAGATCCTGGGCCGCGTCGTTGGCGGCCACCACGAAGGGCACCTTGTCACCGTCGACCGCGAACAGCGCGATGACGGCGGGCTCGGCGCCGAGCCTGCCCTTGAGCTGAGTGACGAGGCCGCGGAGCTCGCCCGCGGTGACGCCCTGCGGGGCCTTCGCGGCCACCAGGCGAACCGCGCCGACCCGCTCCGGCGACGAGGCCAGCTCGGCCAGCGCCGAGAGGGCGGCCTGCGCGCGCAGCTTCTCGAGCTCCTTCTCGGCGTCCTTGAGGCGGGTGACCAGCGACTCGACGCGGGCGGGCACCTCCTCGGAGGGCACCTTGAGGGAGCCGGACAGCGCGGAGACGAGCGCGTGCTCCTTGGCGAGGTACTTCTGCGAGTCGAGGCCCACGTACGCCTCGACGCGCCGCACGCCGGAGCCGACGGAGCTCTCGCCGAGCACGGTGACGGGGCCGACGAGGCCCGAGCTGGCGACATGCGTGCCGCCGCACAGCTCCATCGAGAACGGACCGCCGATCTCCACGACGCGCACCTGATCGCCGTAGTTCTCGCCGAACAGCGCCATCGCGCCGCGCCGCTTGGCGGTCTCCAGGTCGGTGACGTCGGTGTGCACTGCGTAGTCGGCCTGGACGGCCTCATTGGTGACGCGCTCGATGTCGGCGCGCTGGTCGTCGTTCAGGCCGCCGGACCAGCGGAAGTCGAACCGCAGGTAGCCGGGCTTGTTGAGCGAGCCCGCCTGGACGGCGTTGGGGCCGAGCACCTGGCGCAGCGCGGCGTGCACGAGGTGGGTGCCCGAGTGGCCCTGGGTGCTGCCGTGGCGGTGGCCCGCGTCGGCGGCGACGGTGACGGTATCGCCCTCGGAGACCTCGCCGGAGGCGACGGTGCCCTGGTGGCGCCACAGCGTCTTGGCGACGCGCTGCACGTCGGTGACGACGATCTGGGCGCCCGCGGCGGTGGTGATGGTGCCGATGTCGGAGAGCTGGCCGCCGGCCTCGGCGTACAGCGGGCTGCGGTCGAGCACGATCTCGACGTCGTCGCCCTGGTGCACGACGGGCACACGGACGCCGTCCTTGACGAGGCCGAGGACCTGGGCGTCGGAGACCAGCTCGTCGAAGCCGGTGAACTCGGTGGGACCACGATCGAGGAACTCGCGGAACACCGAGAGGTCGGCGAGCGCCGACTTGCGGGAGTTCGCGTCGTCCTTGGCGCGCTGGCGCTGCTCGGCCATGAGGCCGCGGAAGCCCTCCTCGTCGACCTGCAGGCCGGCCTCGGCGGCCATCTCCAGCGTGAGGTCGATCGGGAAGCCGTAGGTGTCGTGCAGGGTGAAGGCGTCGTCACCCGAGAGCACCGTCTTCCCGGAGGACTTGGTGGCGTCGACGGCGTTGCCGAACAGGGTGGTGCCCTGCTCCAGGGTCTTGAGGAAGGCCTGCTCCTCGCCGGTGGCGACGGTGCGGATGCGCTGCGCGTCGTCGGCGAGCTCGGGGTACGACGGCGTCATCGTCGAGATGACGGTGTCGACGAAGTCACCCATGGTCTCGCCGGTGGCGCCGAGGAGGCGGGCCGAGCGGACGACGCGGCGCAGCAGGCGGCGCAGCACGTAGCCGCGGCCGTCGTTGCCGGGGTTCACGCCGTCCTGGATGACCATGACGGCGGTGCGGGTGTGGTCGGCGATGACGCGGAACAGGCGGTCGTGCTCGGCGTCGCCGGCGTTGTAGCGCTGGCCAGTCAGCTCTTGCGCGCGGTCGATCACGGGACGCAGCAGGTCGGTGTCGTAGACGTTGTCGACGCCCTGCAGCAGGAAGGCGACGCGCTCGACGCCCATGCCGGTGTCGATGTTCTTCTTCGGCAGCTCGCCGAGGATCTCGAAGTTCTCCTTGCCGCCGCCCTGGCCCCGCTCGTTCTGCATGAAGACGAGGTTCCAGATCTCGATGTAGCGGTCCTCGTCGGCCTCCGGGCCGCCCGGGGCACCGTACTCGGGGCCGCGGTCGTAGAAGATCTCCGAGCACGGGCCAGCGGGGCCGGGGATGCCCATCGACCAGTAGTTGTCCTTCATGCCGCGACGCTGGATGCGCTCGGGCACCTGCCCGACCTCGAGCCACAGGTCGCGGGCCTCATCGTCGTCGAGGTAGACCGTCGACCACAGGCGCTCGGGATCCATCCCGAAGCCGCCGTCCTCGACGGGGTTCGTCAGCAGCGACCAGGCGAACCGGATGGCGTCGCGCTTGAAGTAGTCGCCGAAGCTGAAGTTGCCGGCCATCTGGAAGAAGGTGTTGTGCCGCGTGGTGATGCCCACTTCTTCGATGTCCAGGGTGCGGACGCACTTCTGGATCGACGTGGCGCGGTCGTAGGGAGGGGTCTGCTGGCCCAGGAAGAACGGCACGAAGGGCACCATGCCCGCGATCACGAACAGCTGATTCGGGTCGTTCAGCACCAGCGATGCACTGGGCACCTGGGTGTGTCCGGCCTTGACGAAGTGGTCCGTGAACCGCTTCCGAATCTCATGGGTCTGCACAGCGATCCTTCGCGTTCTGAGTGTCTTCGAGCGTTACAGCGACCCAACCACCTTACCGACGCGCCGACACCCGGCGCACGGGCGTTCCTCGGCCCGGTCCGGCCGTCCCGTCACCGGCGCCGGAGGATCCCGCGCAGCCGAGTCACTCGCGGGCCGATCTCCCGCTCGAAACCGTGATCGGTGGGGGCGTAGTAGTCGACGCCGACCAGGTCGTCGGGCGGGTACTGCTGCGCGGCGACGCCGCCCGGCACGCCGTGCGGATACACGTAGCCCTGGGCGTTGCCCAGCTTCTCCGCGCCGGCGTAGTGGCCGTCGCGCAGGTGCGGCGGCACGGCGCCGGCCTTGCCTGCGGCCACGTCGCCCATCGCGGCGCCGATCGCCGCGACCACCCCGTCGGACTTGGGCGCCGAGGCCAGATGGATCGTGGCCTGCGCCAGCGCGAGCCGCGCCTCGGGCATGCCGATGAGCTGGACCGCCTGTGCCGCGGCCGTCGCGACGAGCAGCGCCTGCGGATCGGCCATGCCGATGTCCTCGGAGGCGTGCACGACGAGGCGGCGGGCGATGAACCGCGGGTCCTCCCCCGCCGAGATCATCCGGGCGAGGTAGTGCAGCGCCGCGTCGACGTCGGAACCGCGGATCGATTTGATGAAGGCGCTGATCACGTCGTAGTGCTGGTCGCCCGCCCGGTCGTACCGCACGGCGGCGGTATCGATCGACGACTCGACGGCCTCCAGGGTGATCTCGTCGCCGCCCTCCCCCAGCGTGACGTCCGCGGCGGCCTCCAGCGCGGTGAGCGAGCGCCGGGCGTCGCCGCCGGCGAGGCGCACGAGGTGCTCGCGGGCCTCGTCCGCGATGGTCAGCGCACCGTCGTAGCCCCGCGGGTCCGACAGGGCGCGGTCGATGAGCTCCGAGATGTGTGAGGGCTCGAGCGGGCGCAGTTGCAGGATCAGCGAGCGCGAGAGCAGCGGCGAGACCACCGAGAAGCTGGGGTTCTCGGTGGTGGCCGCGACGAGCAGCACGACGCGGTTCTCGACGGCCGCGAGCAGCGCGTCCTGCTGCGCCTTCGAGAAACGGTGCACCTCGTCGATGAAGAGCACCGTCTGCTCGTCGACGAGGAGGCGGCGGCGCGCCAGTTCGATGACGGCGCGCACGTCCTTGACGCCCGCGGAGAGGGCGGACAGCGCCTCGAACCGGCGGCCCGTCGCGCCGGAGATCAGCGAGGCGATCGTCGTCTTCCCGGTGCCGGGCGGGCCGTACAGGATCACGCTCGCCGCGCCGGCACCGTCGATGAGGCGGCGCAGCGGGGTCCCGGGGCCGAGCAGGTGCTCCTGGCCGAGCACCTCGTCGAGGTCGCGGGGCCGCATCCGGACCGCGAGCGGGGTGCCCGCGTGGGTGGGGACGAACTCGACCGGTCCCCGGGACGGGGGTGCTTCGGGTGGCGCTCCGAGGTCCCCGTCGTCGCCGAACAGGGAGCCGGTCACCGGGCGCGGACCCCCGCGGGGCGGGTCACCGCGGGGCGGGTCATAGCGCGCGGACCTTCGCGGCGGCGGCGACGGCGAAGTCGTGCACCCGCGGGTCGGCGGCGGCCAGGCGGTCCCAGCGGGCCGCGAGATCGTCGTACGACCACGCCGGCAGGCTGTCGAGGTGGCCGGCGTCGATGCGGCTGGCGGAATCGAGGCCGAGTGCCCAGTAGGTGGCGAGGGTGAGCCAGGCCAGCTTCGCGGTGGTCACGTGGCGGCGCAGCGCCACATCGTCGCCCAGACGGGGCCACAGGCGCACGATCTCCGAGCGCCAGGCCTCCACGATCGCGATGTCCAGCTCGGGGTCGTGGCCGTCCTCGGTGCAGTCGGGGTAGGTCAGCAAGACGTAGGCGACGTCCAGGGCACCATCGCGGAAGCCCGCCCACTCGTAGTCGAGGAAACGGACGGCACCGCCCACGACGTGGGTGTTGTCGGGGCCGACGTCGGACGGGCTGAACGCGCGGAATGGTCCCTCGGCGAAGAGGGCGACGGCGGCGGCGAGCACGGCGCGCGCGCCCGCGTCGACCCCGCCCACCGCGGCGGGCACGGCCGCGGCGGCGCGTGCGGCCTCTCCGGCGATCGGGTCGTTGCGGGAGTCGGTGTGCTCGCGGCGGGCGAGCACGGACAGGTCTCGTTCGCGGCCGTAGGTGCCGGCATGCATGCGGCCGAGGGCCTGGGCCCAGGCGGAGAGCACCATGGCGGCGCCCGACGACGGCGTGCGGCGCAGCAGGTCCCCCATCGTCTCACCCTCGCCGAGGTCCTGGAGCACGAGGATGCGCTGCTCCGCATCGGACGCCAGGAGCTGCGGGCCGGGCCGCGCATCGACCGGCAGCGCGGTCGCGAACTTGTAGGCGGCCCCCTCCCGGGCGAAGGCCTCCGAGTGGTCCTTGTCGGTGTGGTCGGCAGCACGCAGCTGCTTGATCACGACGGACCGCGGCAGTAGCGGGTTGTTGTGCAGCACTCTCACGCGCATCACCAGCGTGCGGCCGGAACCACCCAGATCCTCGGGTTCGCCCAGCTCGACGGAGGCGCCGACCCGGCGACCCAGCAGGCCCTCCACCGCGGAAAGGGCCGCCCTCGTCGTCTCGTACCCCAGCGCGGTGACCATCACGTCCAACCTACCTCAGTCGGGCAGGGGCGCGACGTCCACGGAGACATGGATCTTCGATCCCTTCGATTCGGTGTAGATGACGCCGCGCAGGGGCGGAACGTCCTCGTAATCGCGGCCCCATGCGACGGTCACGTGCCGCTCGTCGACGAACTTGTTGTTGGTCGGGTCGAACGGCAGCCATCCGTCGCCGGGCAGCCACACGGCGGCCCACGCGTGGGTGGCGCCGGCGCCGACGACCCGGTCCTGGCCGGGCGGCGGCTCGGTCGCGAGGTAACCCGAGACGTACCGCGCGGCGAGGCCCTTGGACCGTAGGCAGGCGATCGCGACGCGCGCGAAGTCCTGGCAGACGCCCTCGCGGCGTTCCATGACGGTGCCGACGCGGGTCGAGACGTTCGTCGCGCCCGACTTGTACGCGAAGTCCGTGTAGATCCGAGTGGTCAGCTCCTCGACGGCCTCCACGAGTGGTTTCCCGGGGGTGAAGATGGCGTCGGCGTACCCGCGCACGGCGTCGTCGATCTCTGCCGGCCGCTGGTCGAGGCGGTACTGCGCGGCGAGGGCACCCGCCTCGCCGACGGGCCGCGCGAGCTCCCAGGGCGCGAGCGCGGGGCCCTCATCGGTGATCGCACGGTCCAACGGATCGACCTCGACCACCGACTCGCCGCGCACCAGCAACCGGGTGTGCGGCGTGGTCACGTGGAAGTACGTGTCGGTGTTGCCGTAGGCGTCGACGCCCTCGGAGCGGTCCGAGGGCTCGGGCCCGACGATGATGGCGTGCTCGTCGACCCGCTGGTCGGACAGCTCCCGCGGCGAGAGGTAGCAGCGCCCGAAGCTGGAGGTGACCTCCGCGTCGTAGGTGTACGTGGTCTCGTGCACCACGCGGTACCGGCGGGTCCGGGAGTCCTCGGTGCGCCGCGAGAAACTCAGCCCCATGACTGCACCCCCACCCAGATCGGCCGTGCAGCGGCGGGCGGCGCGAATCGCGTCCGCTCGAGGACGTCGGAGACCTCCCGCACGCCGTCCTCGACCGCGTCGAGCAGGACCTCGACCTCGGACCGGCGCCCGTCGACCATCGTCTCGGCGTCGTCGAGGTCGAACCGCCCCAGCTGCGCGAGGACCTCGCCGACGGTGCGCTCGCACGTGGCGCTGCGCAGTTCGTCGGGCAGCTGGGCGAGGTCGGCGGACAGTGCCGTGAGCGCAGCGACGAGCGACCTCGGGTTGGTCGCGTCGAGGAACATCAGGTCGACGGCAGCGCCCGCGCGGAGGACGGCGCGATGCCTGCGACGGTAGGTGACGGCGGACTCGCAGGTCACGAGATAGGCATCGAGCAGGCCGGCCTCGATGTCGGCGGGATTCTCGGGAACCACCATCGCCCGGGTCACGGCCGTGAGCTGCAGCGCGCGCTCGATACGGCGGCCGGCGTCCATCATCAGCCACGCCGGGTCCTGCACCAGCGACTCCCGGCCGAGGCCGGCGAAGGCCAGCAGCGAGACCAGGACCTCGCCGAGCGTCTGGTCGAGCTGCTCCCCCGCGTCGTCGCGGTCGGCCGCGAGCCGCCCCAGCGAGCGCTCGGCACCGCTGAGCACCAGCCAGGTGTCGGTGGACATCTGGTCGCGCACGGCCCGCAGGCTGGACCGCAGTCGCACGCCCGAATGCGCGACGCTCCCCGGCACGTCGACGTCGAGGGTGAGCCGGCGCAGTCGCGCGAGTACGTCCGTCTGCTCGGTCCCCTCCACGACGATCGGTCCGAGCTGATCGGTGACAGTGGCCGCGACGACCGCGTCGAGCAGTGGCTGCAGCACGTCGGCGCCCGCCTGCCACGGTCGGTGCCGGAATTCGCGGCTCCGGTCGTGCGCCATCGACAGCATCCGCACGGTGGCCTCGGCACGCTCTGCGTACCGGCCGATCCAGAACTGGTCCGAGAGCACACGCGGCGTCGCGACCGGCCCGCTGGCGGCGCCGCCGATCCGGCCCGAGCGGGGCGCGGTCGCCACCCGGGCGGGGGCGCGCAGGTCCTCCGACGAGGGCACCCACACGTCACGGGCGGCCGACGAGTGCAGCAGGGCACCGTCGGCACCGTCGGCAAGCACCTGGCCGAGCCCGCCCGGCAGCACGGTGTAGCCGGACTCCTGGGCGAGGGCGAAGGCGCGCAGGGCGAAGCCGCGCTCGGTGACGGCGCCGCGCTCGACGGCGGGCCGGCCCGTGAACGGCACGAGCGTCTTGATGCACCACACCGTCGGGTCGGCGCCGATCCGACGACGCAGGTCGCTGACCTGTACTTCGGAGAGCGACGCGCCCGCGAAGCGCTCGCCGGTGGCGAAGTTCAGCACGACCCGATCGTCGAGCGGACCGTCGACCGCGGCGCGACCGGCCGGTGTCGCGGCGTGCAGGGTCGGCGTGGACGGGAGCAGCAGGTCTTCGTCGAGGAGGTCGCGGCACAGCTGCGGCAGGTACGCGTGCAGGGCCGGATTCTCGAGGACGCCCGAGCCGAGCGTGTTGACGACGGTGACCGCACCGCGGGTCATCATCTCCACCAGGCCGACGACGCCGAGTTGCGAATCGGTGCGCAGGTCCAGGGGGTCGGAGAACTCGGAGTCGACACGCCGCAGGATCACATGGACGCGCTTCATCCGGCCGAGCGAGCGCATGAAGACGCCCCCATCGCGCACGGTCAAATCGGATGCCTCGACGAGCGGGAAGCCGAGCACCGACGCGAGGTAGGCCTGGTCGAAGGCGGTCTCCGAGAACGATCCGGGGCTGAGCACGACGACGGTCGGGTCGTCGACGCCGGGGGGCGCCGCCTCGACCAGCTGGACACGCAGGGACGCCGCGAAGGACGCGACGGGACGCGGCGTCTCGGCCCGGAGCTCGCGCGGCAGGGCGCGGGAGGTCACCCGGCGGTCGGCGAGCGCGTAGCCCACGCCCGACGGGGCCTGGGTGCGGTCGGCGACTGCGACGTACCCGGTCACCTCGTCGCCGGCGGCCTCCCCGAGGTCGACGCCGTGCAGGAAGAGCGAGCGCGGGCCGGGTGACGGGACGCCGACGGCGCGCCGGATGAAGCCGGGGTGCGCGAAGAGCACTTCGGGCGGCACGGTGCCGGTACGCACGGTGCGTTGCTCTCCGTAGAAGTCCTTGAGGACCGCGTCGAGCAGCAGCGAGCGCTGCGCGACGCCGCGCGCGAGGGCATCCCACTCGTCCGTGCTCAGCAGCACCGGCAGCGGATCGAGCCGCCACGGGCCGGGCTCGGTCGTGCTCCCCGGTACCGCGGGATCGTCGACGGCGGGGAGGGCGTCGAGCGCGTTGTAGGTGATCCCCTCGTCGTCGACGAGGCCGCGGACCCGCGCGGACAAACGCCGTAGGCCCGCGGGATCGAGATCGCGAAGAGCGTCGATGCTCACAGGCCCACCTGCTCCCGCATGTCGCGCCACGCGGCCGGCCGCAGGAGCAGCACGAGGACTCCCGCGACGACGATGCCGACCAGGTTGATCGCGAGCTGCCCCGTCGATTCGAGGGCGCGCTGCCACTCCCCGACCGTCGCGGCGACCACGGCGTACCCGGCGGCGGGCACCGTCGTGACCGAGATGAAGACGCCGACAAGCGCGGCCGACTTCGCGGTGACCATCGAGATCATGCCGGCGGCGCCGGCCAGCAGCGCGACGATGAGCGAGAACGGCCCGACCCGGTAGATGAAGTCGACCTGGCCTGCGGAGTCGAGGACGTCCACGGTGAACAGGTCCGCGGCGAGCGCGGCCTCCGCGCCGAGCCAGGTGCACACCATCGCGACCGGGAAACCGACCGACAACGCGAGCACCGGGCGCACCGCGAAGTGCAGGCGACGGATCGCGAGCGCCACCGCGATCGCGGCGAGCGGCCCGAACTCCGGCCCCACGACCATCGCGCCGACCACCGTCACCGGCGAGTTCGTCACCACGCCCACCGCAGCCAGCAGCACGGCGAGCACCAGGAACGCCAGGAAGGTCGAGTTGAGCGTCGACTCCTCGCGGGTCCGGGCGGTCAGTTCCTCCCAGACCACGGCGTCCGACGGGTCGCCGGGCACCGCTTTCTCCGCGGCGTCCGCGGCATCGGAGAGCACCGTGTCCAGCGTCGAGACGGTGACGGCACCGTCGGCGGGTATGCCAAGCTCCTCGAGGCCCTGCAGCACGCGATGCGCGGCCTCTCGGGTGACCTCCGCGCTGAGCACGTCGCCCGCGGGGGTGAGCGACGCGCCGAGCGCCAGCGTGATGTGGGTGACCCCCGGCCGTGACCGCAGCTGCGCGAGCACCGCGTCGGTCCGGTCCGGCGGGCTGATCACCCGGATGTGGCGCACGCGGCTACTTCTGCTCGGCGCCCTGGTCCGCCTCGGCCTGCTCCGGCTTCTTGGGCTTGGCGTCCATGCCCGACTCGCGGCGCTGCTGCACCGTGATGGCCGCGGGCGCGTCGGTCAGCGGGTCGACGCCGCCGCCCGACTTCGGGAAGGCGATGACCTCGCGGATCGAAGACGCGCCGGCGAGCAGCGAAACCACACGGTCCCACCCCAGGGCGATGCCACCGTGCGGCGGGGCGCCGTAGGAGAAGGCGTCGAGCAGGAAGCCGAACTTCTCGCGGGCCTGCTCCTCGTCGATGCCCATGATCGCGAAGACGCGCTCCTGGACGTCCTTGCGGTGGATACGGATCGATCCGCCGCCGATCTCGTTGCCGTTGCAGACGATGTCGTAGGCGTAGGCCAGGGCGCTGCCCGGGTCGGTGTCGAAGGTGTCGATCGATTCCGGCTTGGGGCTGGTGAAGGCGTGGTGCACGGCCGTCCAGGCGCCGTCGCCCACGGCCACGTCGCCCGAGGCGGTCGCGTCGTCGGCGGGCTCGAACAGCGGCGCGTCGACGACCCAAGTGAAGGCCCAGTCGCCGTCCTTGATGAGGCCCAGCTTGTCGGCGATCTCGCCGCGGGCCGCGCCCAGCAGGGCGCGCATCGTCTTGGTGGGTCCGGCGGCGAAGAAGACGCAGTCGCCCGGCTGGGCGTGTACGTGCGCGGCGAGGCCGGCCCGCTCCTCGTCCGAGAGGTTCTTGGCGACGGGACCGGTCAGCTCGCCGTCCTCGCCGATCAGTACGTATGCGAGGCCGCGGGCGCCGCGCTGCTTGGCCCACTCCTGCCACGCGTCGAGCTGGCGACGGGGCTGGCTTGCGCCGCCCGGCATGACGACGGCACCGACGTACGGCGCCTGGAAGACGCGGAACGGCGTGTTCTTGAAGTACTCGGTGCACTCGACGAGTTCGAGGCCGAAGCGCAGGTCCGGCTTGTCGGAGCCGAAGCGGCGCATGGCCTCGGCGTAGGTCAGGCGCGGGATCGGGGTGGGGATCTCGTGGCCGATGAGCGACCACAGGGCCCCCACGATCTGCTCGCCGAGGGCGATCACGTCCTCCTGGTCCACGAAGCTCATCTCGATGTCGAGCTGGGTGAACTCGGGCTGACGGTCCGCGCGGAAGTCCTCGTCGCGGTAGCAGCGCGCGATCTGGTAGTACCGCTCCATGCCGGCGACCATGAGCAGCTGCTTGAACAGCTGCGGGCTCTGCGGCAGCGCGTAGAAGGTGCCGGGTCGCAGGCGTGCGGGCACCAGGAAGTCGCGGGCGCCCTCCGGGGTGGAGCGGGTCAGCGTCGGCGTCTCGATCTCGGTGAAGTCGTTGAGCGCGAGGATGTTGCGCGCCACGGCGTTGGCCTGACTGCGCAGCTTGATCGCGGCGGCGGGCCCCTCGCGGCGCAGGTCCAGGTACCGGTACTTCAGGCGCGCCTCCTCACCCGGCTCCTCGTCGAGCTGGAAGGGCAGTGGTGCCGATTCGTTGAGCACGGTCAGCTCGGCAACGTTGACCTCGATGGCGCCCGACGGCAGGTTCGGGTTCTCGCTGCCCTCGGGGCGCTTCTCGACGGTGCCGGTCACCAGCACGCAGTACTCGGAGCGCAGCCGGTGCGCCTGCTCGGCGACGTCCGACTCGCGGAAGACGACCTGGGCGACGCCGGAACTGTCGCGCAGGTCGATGAAGATCACACCGCCGTGGTCACGCCGACGCGCCACCCAGCCCGCGAGGGTGACGACGGTGCCGGCATCCTCTGCACGCAACGATCCGGCCAGGTGAGTGCGCAGCACTTTCGGGGTGTCCTTTCGACAGGGAATCTTCGAACGCCTGTCATGCTACGGGGCGAACCGGTTCACGATCTCACCCCCGCCATGGAATGCTGTGCGCATGACCTTTCAGGGCAACGGGCCACTCGACACGAGCAACGTCGGCGCAGGCGGGGGCGGCGGCATGGGCCGCGGAATGGTGATCGGCGGTGGCAGCATCGGCACCGTTGTGATCGGCCTGCTCATCTACTTCCTCACCGGCAGCACGGGCGGTGTCCCGCAGCAGGCCTCTCCCCAGGGCGGCTCGGGTGGCAGCGTCTCTCAGGCCGACCAGCAGCTCGAGCAGCATCTGAAGAGTTGCACCGTCGAACTCGCGAACACTGACACGGCCTGCCGCATCGTCGCCACGACGAACTCCCTGAACAAGGTGTGGCCGACGGTGCTGAAGGGATACCGAGCACCCCGGGGAAAGACGCTGATCATGCCGGTCGGAGCACAGTCGATCAACACCGGGTGCGGCGTCGCGGACGCTGGCACCGGCCCGTTCTACTGCCCCGCCGACGAGGTCTCGGTGTTCCAGCTCGACTTCATGGATCGCGTGATCAAGAAGCTGGGCGGTTCCAGTGGCCCGTTCTCTCAGGAGTACATCGTGGCCCACGAGTACGGGCACCACGTGCAGAAGCTGATCGGCACGATCAACAAGTCTCGCGAGGGTAACGGCGCGCAGGGCGGCTCCGTGCGCGTGGAGCTGCAGGCGGACTGCTTCGCCGGCGTCTGGGCCGCGCACGCCGACAAGGGAGCCGACGCCATGCTCGCGCCGCTGACGCAGCAGCAGATCTCCGACGCGATCACCACGGCGAAGGCGATTGGCGACGACACCATCCAGCGCAACGCCGGTCGCAACCCGAATCCGGAGTCGTTCTCCCACGGCACCTCCGCGCAGCGCGTCAAGTGGTTCACGCAGGGGTACCAGACTGGCGACCCGAACCAGTGCAACACCTTCAGCGGCACCATCTGATCCGGTGCTCGAAACGCTGATCCGCTGGGCCGCGTACATGGGCGGATGGCTGCTCGTGGCGGGGCCGCTCATCCAGGCGCGACTGGAGCTGGAAGCGGAGGCGACCGAACTGAGCGGCATCGGCGACGTCCTTCGCAGCACCGCGCCGCCGTCGCACCTCTCGCGGTGGTGGTGGCTGGTGCCGCCGGTCGCGATGTACCTCACCCGCCGCCGTCAGTCCGCCTTCCTGAACACCCTCGGTGAGCGTCTCGATGCCACGCAGATGACGCGGCTCGCCCGCTTCTTCGCCGTCGCCCGCGCGTGGATGATCGTGGCCTGCGGCGCGGCGCTCATCGCGATCAAGGAGACCTACGAGCTCGCCCATCACCAGCACTGGGGCGCGACCGGATTCTGGCTCCTCGCCCTGATCGCCGCGGTCGGCGTGGCCGCGACCAATGCGGCCACGTGGCGCAAGCCGGGCCGGACCGCGCGCGGCCTGTAGGCCCGGCCTAACCTGGTCGCATGTCGGATGCCGCAGCTGCGAACACGCCCATCGACCGGCTCGCCACCACGCTCGCCCTGCGCGTGGCGGCCACGGACCCGATCCTGGCGACGCACGCGGGGATCACCGAGCTCAACGACAAGCTCACGGACTTCTCCCCCACCGGGCTCGAGGCGAAGGCCACCGTCGGGCGGGAGACGCTGGCGCAGCTCGACGATCTGACCGAGGAGAACGACGCCGACCGCGTAACCGCGGCCACGCTCCGCGAGCGGCTGGGCGTGCACGGCGCGATCCACGACGCGGGGCGCACGGTCGGCGAGCTGAACGTCATCGCCTCGCCGATGCAGGACATCCGCGACGTCTTCGACCTGACTCCGTCGGGCACCCCGGACGAGATCGCCACGCTGACTGCCCGATTGGAGGCCGTGCCGTCCGCGGTCGACTCCGCCGTCGAGGGACTGCGGGTCCGCCTCGCCGAGGGTGCCTGGCCCTTCGCCGAGTTGCAGGTGCGGGAGGTACTGGCGCAGGCCCGCAAGGCGGGCGACCAGGTCGCGGCGAACGTCGACCGGCTGGGCGAGCGGACACCGTCTGACCTGAGGGACCGCGTGCGGGCCGCCTTCGACGGCTACGCTGACGTGCTCGAGTCCGAGGTCCTCCCCGCCGCGAAGGCGCTCGACGAGCCCGGTGGCCTGGGCGTTGGCCGCGAGGTCTACCCGCTGTATTCGCGGCTCTACCTGGGCGTGGACGTCGACCTCGAGGAGACCTACGCCTGGGGTCAGGAGCTGCTGGCGGGGATCGTCGCCGAGCAGCAGCAGGTAGCGCAGCGCCTCTATCCCGGCGCGACGGTGTCCGAGGCCCTCGCGCGGCTGGACACCGAGCCGCGGTACACGATCCACGGCACCGACGCGCTGCAGGAGTGGATGCAGAGGACCTCCGACGAGGCCGTGTCCACCCTGGCCGGGACCCATTTCGACATCCCCGCCGAGCTGCACCGGCTCGACTGCCGGATCGCGCCGAGCAACTCAGGTGGGATCTACTACACCGGCCCGTCCGCCGATCTGTCGCGCGCCGGTGCCATGTGGTGGTCGGTGCCGGACGGCGTGACCGAGTTCCACACGTGGAAGGAGAAGACCACCGTCTACCACGAGGGAGTGCCCGGACATCACCTGCAGATCGGGCAGTCGGTGATCGCGCCGCTCAACGTCTTCCGCAAGCTCGCGTCGTTCGTCTCCGGCCATGGCGAGGGGTGGGCGCTGTACGCGGAGCGGCTCATGCGCGATCTGGGCTTCCTCGATGACGACGGCGACCTCATGGGGATGCTCGACTCGCAGCGGCTCCGCGCCTCGAGGGTGGTGCTCGACATCGGCGTGCACTGCGGCTTCGAGGCGCCCGCGGAGGTCGGCGGCGGCGCGTGGACGTACGAGAAGGGATGGCGGTTCCTGCGATCGCACGTCGCTATGTCCGACGAGCAGCTGCGCTTCGAGTACCACCGGTATCTCGGCTGGCCGGGGCAGGCACCCTCGTACTCGGTGGGCCAGCGGGTGTGGGAGCAGACTCGCGACGCCTATCTCGCCGCGCACCCGGGATCGTCGCTCAAGGACTTCCACCGCGACGCCCTGGCGCTCGGCGGCATGGGTCTGGACACCCTGCGCGCCGCGATCGTCTGAGCGTCAGCGGGGTACGAGGACGGGGAGGACGGCCTTCCGGATCCCGACGGTGACGGGCAGCTCCTGGAGGTAGTCGCCGTCGGCGTGGACGGGGATCGGGCGATCGGCGCTGACGCACACCTCCTGGCCGCTGAACGTCAACACCTCCGCCCGCGCGACGTGGGCGCCCGTCTTAGCCTCTCCCATCGCGCTGATGAGCTTCAGCTTGTTCCCGGCACCGTCGACGGCGAGTACCTCGATGCGGCCGTTGGCCGAGGACGCGGCGGGAACCATGTGCAGGCCGCTGCCGTACCAGCCGGAGTTGGCGACCACCACCATGTGGACCGGGCCCTCGTGGACGGCACCGTCGACCTCGATCCGGAACCCGGCGGGCTTCCAGCGGAGCGCGGCGATCGCCGGGGCGAGGCGGTACGCGAGCGGCCCCATCCAGCGCAGTCTGTTGATGAGCTCGGCGGCCACGGAGTCCAGGCCGACGTAGACGTTGCCGACGGCGATCTCGTCACCGACGGTGAGCACGTCGAGATCCCTGCGGCGGCCGTCGGTGAGCACGTCGGCGATGCCGGACGGCTCGTCAGGAATACGCAGATGGCGGGCCATGTCGTTGCCGCGGCCCCCGGTGACGATACCCATGGGCGCACCCGGCACGCGGAGCACGCCGGTGGCGACCTCGCGGATCTGGCCGTCCCCGCCGACCGCGACGGTCAGCGCGCCCGACGCCGCGGCCTTCTCCGCGAGCCGTCGGGCGTCGGTGCTCGACGTCGACTCGACGACGTCCGTCGCGACGTCCCGGCGGGCCAACTCCTCGGCGACGGCGGCCCACCGGGTTCGCGCGGCCCCGCCGCCGGAGATCGGGTTGAGGACGGCGATGACGTCGGGGCCGGTCACGGGAGCAGGATCCCGGGGTTGAGCACGCCCTGCGGGTCGAGGGCGTCCTTGACCGCGCGCAGGGCGGTCACCTGCACGTCGCCGATCTCCTCCAGATAGGTGGCGCGGTGGTCCGTGCCGACGGCGTGATGGTGCGTGATGGACGCGCCGGCGCCGCGGATCGCGGCGTTCGCGGCGACCTTCGCGGCGCCCCACTGTGCCAGCGGATCCTCCAGAGCCTTCGCGATCACGGTGAAATACAGGCAGGCGCCGGTCGGGTAGACGTGCGAGATGTGGCACATGACCACGGCGGGCGTGCCCTGCTCGCCGAGGGCGCCGGTGAGCGCGGCGGTGACGTCGGCCTTGAGCCGGTCGACGTTCGACCAGAAGGTGACCGTCTCCAGCGTCTCGACGAGCGCGCCCGCGTCCAGCAACGGATCACGCAGGTACGGGCCGCGAAACCGCCCGACGCGCCAGGCCTCCCCCGGCTCCTCGCCGAGGAACTCGCCGCCCAGCTCGATCAGGCGCGCGGAGACGTAGCCGTCGCGGCAGTCGACGTCGGGCTCGTCGCCCTCGAAGCCGACCACCATCAGGCACCCGCCGACGGCCGCCTGACCGGCGGCCCCGGGGTTCGCGAGGTTGAGACCGGTCTCCGCCTCATCGGACAGGCGCACCACAGTCGGGCGGACGGAGCTCTGGGCCAGCACGCGCATGGCGTTCGCGCCGGCCGCGAAGTCAGGGAAGCGCCAGCCGTAGAAGCGGCGGACCTTCGGGACGGGGTGCACCCGGACACGGACGGCGGTGACCACGCCGAAGGCACCCTCGGAGCCGAGGAAGAGCTGGCGCAGGTCGGGGCCGGCGGCGGACTTGGGGGCGGTGCCGATCTCGGCGACGCCCTGCGGCGTGGCGACGGTGAGCCCGACGACCATCTCGTCGAACCGCCCGTAGCCGATCGAGGACTGCCCGGCGGAGCGGGTCACGGCGCAGCCGCCGACGGTGGCTCCCTCGTACGACTGCGGGAAGTGACCGAGCTCGTAGCCGTGCTGGGCGAGGAGGCGCTCGGCCTCGGGCAGGCGGGTTCCGGCCGCCAGGGTCGCGATCTGGGAGACGGTATCGAGGTCGATCAGCCCGGACAGGCCCCGCAAGTCCAGCGCCACGACGGGGCGGGTGCGCTCGGGCGCGAGGCCGCCGGCGACGGACGTGCCGCCGGCGAACGGGCTGAGCGTGAGGTCCTTGGCGGCGCAGACGGCGAGCACCTCGGCGACCTGCTCCGCGGTCTCCGGAACGACGACCGCATCGGGCGCGTCGGCGGTGTCGCCGGCACGGAATTTCAGCAGGTCCGGCGTGGAGTAGCCGCGCAGGTGCCCCAGCCGAGTAGCGTCGTCGGTGGCGACGGTCACACCCGACTTCTGCAGGGCCGCGAGGGCCCGGCCGGAGATGCGCGATGGCATGAGGAAGGGCTGCTCGGGCTCCCCCGGACCGCCTTCGATGCCGAGCATCGTGAGGGCGCCGAGTACCGACTCGGACAGGTGCATGGGGTTCGCGGGATCACCCCAGCGGCCGGGCTCGAAAGCGACGACGGGCAGATCCACCTCGGACGAAGTCATGATACATTTGTACACATGATGTCTCAGGATCTCAATCCTCGGCGGCCATCCACGCGCGGCCCGGCCAACGCCGTCGACGACGAGCTGATCCTCGACGCCGCCCGCGACCTGATGACAACCATCGGCATCCGCCGCACCACGATGGCCGACGTCGCCCGCACCGCGCAGGTCTCCCGCGCCACGCTGTACCGGCGCTACCCCAACGTCCAAGCCCTGGCCGCCGCGGTCACCACGCGCGAGTTCGTCGCCGCGCTCACCGGCGTCGGCCTGTTCGACGGCGCCACCGGCCGCGAGACCGTCGCGCGCACGGTCGTGCACGTGACCTCGGCGGCCCGCTCGCACCCGCTGCTGCGCCGCATCATCGAGCTCGATCCCGAGTTCCTCATGCCCTATCTACTGCACCGCACCGGCCGGACGTCCCGCGCCCAGCTCGAGGCGATCACCGGGGGCATCGCCGCCGGCCAGGCCGACGGGAGTATCCGCAGCGGGGAACCCGCCGAGCACGCCGCCGTCATGGTGCAGCTCGCCTGGTCGTCCGCGCTGACCGGGCCCGTGTTCACCGAGTCCACCGATCTGCTCGACGCCCAGCTCTTCGACCTCATCGACCGGTACCTCGCGCCGTGACCTCCCTCGATTCGATCGATCCCGCCTTCCGCCTCTCAGCGGCCCGCCGCTCCTCCGACCTCGCCGCTCTGACGGCCGATCCCACCGTCGACCTGCTGGTGATCGGCGGCGGCGTCACCGGCACCGGCGTCGCGCTCGACGCCGCGAGCCGTGGCCTGCGCGTCGCTCTGGTCGAGAAGCACGACATCGCCTTCGGCACGAGCCGCTGGTCCTCGAAGCTCGTGCACGGCGGTCTGCGCTACCTCGCCTCCGGCGCGGTCGGGATCGCCTACGAGAGCGCCGTCGAGCGCGACGCCCTCATCCGGTTCATCGCGCCGCATCTCACCCGTCCCCTCCCGCAGGTCGTGCCGCTGCTCGGCGACGTCCGGCGCCGCGACGCCGCCCTGACTCGCGTCGGCTTCCTCGCGGGCGACGCGTTGCGCCTCGCCGCCCGCACCCCCGGTTCCGAGCTGGCCCGCTCTCGCCGCATCTCCGCAGGAGAGGTGATCGCGATGGCCCCCACGGTGCGTCGCACGGGCCTGCGCGGCGGACTCCTCAACTGGGACGGCCAGCTCACCGACGACGCCCGACTCACCGTGGGCATCGCCCGCACCGCCGCGGGCCACGGCGCAATCGTCCTCACCCACTGCTCCGCCTCGCAGGTGACAGGCACCACCGCCACGATCACCGACGAGCTGACCGGGCACTCGGTCACCGTCCGGGCGAAGGCCGTGGTCAACGCGACCGGCGTGTGGTCGGGCTCCGTCGACCCGGCGATCACACTGCGCCCCAGCCGCGGCACGCATCTCGTGTTCCGGCAGGAGACCTTCGGCGGGCTCACTGCGGGCCTGACGGTGCCCGTCCCCGGCGCCTTCGGACGATATGTCTTCGCGCTGCCGCAGCCCGACGGACGGGTCTACGTAGGCCTGACGGACGAGGAGGCCGACGGTCCGCTACCCGATGTACCAACGCCCTCGGACGCCGAGATCGACTTCCTGCTCGCGACGGTGAGTCTGGCCCTCGGCACGCCGCTGACCCGCGACGACGTCGTCGGCACCTTCGCCGGCTTGCGCCCGCTGCTGGACTCCGGCGAAGGGCAGACGGCCGACGTCTCCCGCAAGCACGCGGTGCTCACCCGCGGCGACGGCCTCGTCACGGTCGTCGGCGGCAAGCTCACCACGTACCGCCGGATGGCGGAGGACGCCGTCGATGCCGCTCTCGCAGCGTCGAGCTTGACCGCCGGGCCCTGCGTCACCCGAACCCTGCCCCTGGTCGGCGCTACATCGCGGGACGCGCTGCGCCGCATCGACGCCCCCGAGCGGTTGGTGAGGGCGTACGGCACCGAGGCTCCCATCGTCGTCGCGCTCGCCGCCACCGACCCGGCGCTCGCTACACCCGTCGCCGACGGCACCGAGATCACCAGCGCGGAGCTGGCCTTCGGCGCGCTCGCCGAGGGCGCGATCACGGCCGAGGACCTACTCGAGCGCCGCACACGCCTGGCGCTCATCCCGGAGGTCGCCGCGGCGGCCGCGGGTGCCGCCCAGGCCGCCCTCGCCGCTCAATGACGGTGCGCCGGCACGTTCCACGCCGGTAGCCGGTCCGGGTACTCCACCCACGCGGCCGGGCCCTCGGCGACCTCGTCGTCGGTGAGCAGGGCGCGGTCGAGCAGATCCCGCATCCGCTCGGCGTCGAGGCGCACGCCGATGAAGACCAGCTCCTGCTGCGGCGCACCGTCGACCTGGGACCAGTAGGCGGCGGGCTCAATGGTGAGGTTCGGCCCGGCCTGCGACCAGACGCCCACCAGGTCGGGACGGCTCGCGATCCAGCAGAAGCCCTTGCTCCGGAGCACCGCCCGCACCTCCGCCAGCGACTCGAGCAGCCGCTGCGGATGGAACGGCCGGTCGGCCCGGTAGGCGGTCGAGGAGATGCCGTACTCCTCCGTCTCGGGCGTGTGGCCGCCGATCACCTCGTCGTCCCATCCGGCGACGGACGACGCGGCCTCGTGGTCGAACAGGCCGGTGCCGATCACCTCGGCGACCGCGATCTCGCCGCGCGGCAGCGGCCGCATCCGCGCCCGTGGATTGAGCCGCCGCACGGTCGCCTCGACCGCGCCGCCGGCCGCGGCCGAGACCAGATCCAGCTTGCTGATGAGCACGACGTCGGCGAATTCGACCTGGTCGATGAGCAGGTCGGCGATGGACCGCTCGTCGCCCGCGGCGGCGCCGAGTCCGCGCTGCGCGAGGCTGGAACCGCGGGCGATCTCGCCGAGGAACGTGCTGGCGTCGACCACGGTGACCATCGTGTCGAGGGCGGCGAGGTCGCCGAGGCGACTGCCGTCGTCGAAGGTCCAGTCGAACGTCGCGGCCACGGGCATGGGCTCGGAGATGCCGGTGGATTCGATGACGAGGTGATCGAAGCGGGGCTCTCCTTCGGGGGTGCGCTGGCGCGCGATCGCCCCGACGGCGTCGACGAGGTCCTCGCGCAGGGTGCAGCAGATGCACCCGTTGCTGAGCTCGACGAGCTTCTCCTCGGTGCGATCGAAGCCGCCGAGATCGACCAGCGCGGCGTCGACGTTGACCTCACTCATGTCGTTGACGATCACCGCGACGCGCAGGCCGTCGCGATTGGTGAGCAGGTGGTTGAGCAGCGTGGTCTTGCCGGCGCCGAGGAAGCCGGAGAGGACGGTGACAGGCAGAGGGGCTGAGTCGGTCATGCCACTAATAGTAATCGTTTTCATTAGTGGCGCGAGGGCGGCCCCGTCACTCGCCGCCGTAGTGCACCGACATCGCCGGGAAGTAGTCCTCGAAATCCGGTGCTGCACGGCCGGTCTCGGCGGCGACGAGCGCGTCGAGGTAGTACTCCCAGCCCGGCCCCACCTCCGCGGCGTTGGCCGCGGCGTCGAGATGGTGGACGAAGGTCAGCCGGGTGCGGTCACCGTCCCGCTCGACGAGCGCTTCGAGGTTCCACTCGCCGTACTCGTCCTTGGAGTGCACGCCGAGCCTGCGGGGCGGCTCGCACGCCGTGATGGTCATCGGCATCACGGGAGCGCCCTCTTCGAAGCCCATCGTCACCTGCACGACCGAGCCGACTCCGGGCTCACCCACCCAGGGACCGAACCACCGCGCCGTCCGGCCGGGCTCCGTGATCGAGGCCCAGACGTCGTCGACGCCCGCGTGGAAGTACCGCTCGAGTATCAGGTCGCACCCACCGTCGGTGGGCTCCACGCGCCCCGTCGCCTGCTTGGTCATGCCGTTCCCCGTTCTCGTGTTCCATCGATCTCCGTGGCACCCGCAGCATCCGCCGCGCGGACGCTGTCGCGCCGCGTGCGGCGCACCTCCGTATCCAGCGCGGGCGAGGCCAGCAGGCCCGCGAGCCGCGCGGGCCCACGCACCCGCATCAGCCAGCCGTCGATCTCGTCGAGCGCGTCGAGCCGCAGCACGTACGTCCGCTCGCGCCCGTCCTCGCCCGACAGTCCGTCCTCAACGACGCCCGCGTCGCGGAGCACGCGCAGATGCCGACTGATGGCTGGGCGGCTGATGTCGAACTCGGCGGCGACCTGCCCCGCGGTCATCGGAGATGCACTCAGCAGCACCACGATCCGGCGTCGCACCGGGTCGGCGATGGCCGCGAAGACGCTCACCCCAGAAGCGTAACATGATGGTTACGCACCTGGCTAGAAGAGCGACTCCTGCAGGTCCGGCGCGGCCGAGCCGTGAACCCGCCCGGTGCGCGGCACACGTTGCGGCGGACTCGCGTACGGATCCTCCAGGCGCAGCAGCCCGAACTCCTCTAGCATCGGCGTGACGCGGGCGCGCAGGTGGGTCCGGTAGTCGGCAGAGACGCGGCCGGTGGAGCCGTACAGCTGGCGGTAGCGCCGCACCAGCATCGGATGATTCTCCGACAGCCACCCGAGGAACCAGTCCCGGTACCGCCCCGTGAGGTTCAGCGCCATGACCGAGGCGCTGGCCGCCCCGGCGTCCGCGAGCGCCGCGATGAGCGCGCGCAGCGAGGCCGCGTCGTCGGTGAGATAAGGCACGACGGGGGCGACCATGACGTGACAGTCGAAGCCCGCGTCCGCGATGGCGCGAATGAGCTCCAGCCGAGCCTCGGGCTTCGGCGTCCCTGGCTCGAGCGAGCGCTGCAGCTCCGGATCGAGCAGCGCCAGCGATACCGACAACTGCACCGGCACGCGCGTGGCGGCCGTGGTGAGCAGCGGCAGGTCGCGCCGCAGGAGAGTCCCCTTGGTGAGGATCGAGATCGGCGAGCCCGCGCCGGCGAGAGCCCCGATGACGCCGGGCATGAGCCGGTACCGCCCCTCGGCGCGCTGGTACGGATCGGTGTTCGTGCCCAGCGCCACCGGCTCGCCCTTCCACGACGCGCGGCGCAGCTCCTTCTTGAGCACCGAGACCAGGTTCGTCTTCACCACGATCTGCGAGTCGAAGTCCCCGCCCGCGTCGAACTCGAGGTACTCGTGGCTCGATCGCGCGAAGCAGTACGTGCACGCATGCGTGCAGCCGCGGTACGGATTAACGGTCCACGAGAAGGGCATCGCCGAGGACTCCGGCAGCTTGTTCAGCGCACTCTTGCAAAGCACCTCGTGAAAGGTGATGCCCTCGAACTCCGGCGTCGTGACGGTGCGCCCCACGCCCTCAAGGCCGGGCAGCGCACGCACGCCCGAACCGGCATCACTCAGCAGCTGACCGTCCCATCGCACACCGCTAGTCGAACATTTTGTTCGATCACAGTCAAGTGTTCGAACACTGCGCGTCTACCACGGCGGCCGGGCGATCTCGTCCACCTCGTCGGCCGTGAAGATCAGCTCCTCGGTGCCGCCGACCTCCCGCGCGATGCCGGCAGCGCGGAACAGCGGCCGGTCGCGCATCGGCGTCGACGAGGCCTGCGACCGTGACTGTTCCGCGAGCACCCGCCCGATGTCGCGCACTTCCGCGCGACGGTTGCGGTCCAGCGCCTCCGCTAGCCGGCGGGTTCCCAGCATCGGCAGCTCGCGGCCGCGCACCCGACCGCGGCCGGGCCCCTCGTACAGGGCGACCGGCAGGCGCACCGTCGTCCTCCCATGCCGGATGCGCAGCGAGACCTGCGCGAACCGCGCCACCTCGGCGACGAGGTCGACCTCATCGGCGTCCATGAGGTTCACCCGCTGCGTGCGTAGCGTCCGCCGGGTGAGCACACGGTGGTCGAGCACGACGCGTCGCCGCGCGACGCCCAGGTATCCGCCCAGCCCCGGCGCCGCGCCCGCGAGCAGCACCGCGGTGCCCCACCCCGGGCCCGCCACGACGGCAACGAAGACGGCGACCACGACGGTCACGAGCAGCCCCACCGCCACCGCACGACGCACCTTCGGCAACACCACGCGGGGCGGGATCAGGTCCACATCGACCGCGTCCTCCGCACTCAGCGCCCACGGGTCGCGGGCGCCGGGCTCGGCAGGACTGGAGGACACGCGGGCTACCCTGCGCTCTCGGCGCTCTCGGCGCTCTCAGCCACGATCACGTCCACGACGGTATCGATCGGGAGCGCGCGCTGCTCCCCCTGCGCCAGATCCTTGACCATGACGACGCCCTGCTCGAGCTCCGCGTCCCCCAGAATCAGCGCGAATCGCGCGCCCGAGCGGTCCGCGGCCTTCATCGCGCCCTTCATGGCGCGGTTGCCGTAGGCCATGTCGGAGGCGACGCCGGCCAGGCGCAGGCGGCCGAGCAGCGGCACCATGGCGTCGCGCGCGGCGTCGCCGAGCGGCACGCCGAAGGCCACCACACGGGGTGCCGCCGGGGCGCGCTTCCCCTCCGCCGTGAGCGCCAGCAGCGTGCGGTCCACACCGAGCCCGAAGCCGACGCCGGTGACGCCCTCGCGGCCGCCGAGCTGCTCGACGAGGCCGTCGTAGCGGCCGCCGCCGCCGATGCCCGATTGCGCGCCGAGGCCGTCGTGGACGAACTCGAAGCAGGTCTTCGTGTAGTAATCGAGCCCGCGGACCAGCCGCGGGTTCACCACGTAGGGCACCCCCAGCGCATCGAGGTAGCCGAGCACCTTCTCGAAGTGCTCCTTCGGCTCCGGCGTGAGGTTGTCGATCATGAGCGGGGCGTCGGCGGTCATCGCCTTGACCTCGGGCCGCTTGTCGTCGAGCACCCGCAGCGGGTTGATCTCGGCGCGACGGCGTGTTTCCTCGTCAAGGTCGAGCGCGAAGAGGAACTCCTGCAGCTTCTCGCGGTACTGCGGACGGCACGTCGCGTCGCCGAGGCTCGAGACCTCCAGCCGGAAGCCGTCGAGGCCGACGCTGCGGTAGGCCCGGTCCGCCACGGCGATCACCTCGGCGTCCAGCGCCGGGTCGTCCACGCCGATCGCCTCCATGCCCACCTGCTGCAGCTGCCGGTAACGCCCCTCCTGGGGACGCTCGTAGCGGAAGAACGGGCCCGCGTAGGCGGCCTTCACCGGCAGCTGGCCGCGGTCGAGGCCGTGCTGCAGGACCGCGCGGACCACTCCCGCGGTGCCCTCGGGGCGCAGCGTGACGGATCTGTCGCCACGGTCGGCGAAGGTGTACATCTCCTTCGCGACCACGTCCGTCGACTCGCCGACGCCCCGCGCGAAGAGCGTGGTGTCCTCGAAGATCGGCAGCTCGATGTAGCCGTACCCCGCCTCGGCGGTAGCCCGCAGCAGCGCGGTGCGCACGGCGAGGAAGTCGGCGGAGCTGTTCTTCTCCCCCGACGGCACCGGGATGTAGTCGGGAATGCCCTTGGGAGCCTGGAAGCTACTGGCGCTCACAGTCCGTATCGTCCTTTCCGCTCACCCGGCGTCTGCGTGCCGGTGAGGCCCTGCAGGAACGGGTTCGACGCCCGCTCCCGTCCGATGGTGGTGGCGGGACCGTGCCCGGGCAGGACGACGGTGTCGTCCCGCAGCGGCAGCAGCTTCGCCGCGATGGATTCGAGGAGCCGCTCGTGGCTACCGCCCGGGAGGTCGGTCCGTCCGATCGAGCCCTGGAACAGGACGTCGCCGTCGAAGGCGACGGTGACCGTCTCGCCCTCGACCGGGGCACCGGCACCGTCGATCGCGGGCGCCTGCACGGTGAAGACGATCGAACCCGCGGAGTGTCCGGGCGCATGGTCCACGCCGAAGGTGATCCCGGCGAGGGTGACGGGCTCACCGTCAACGAGGTCGATGACCTTCTGCGGCTCGACGAAGACCTGGTCGCCGATCATCGCGCCGAGGGCGGCGCCGATGCCGACGGCGGGATCGGCGAGCATCGCCCGGTCGCCCTCATGGATGTGGACGGGGATGCCGTACTCGTCGGCGAAGGGCTGCGCGGTCCACGTGTGGTCGAGGTGACCGTGGGTGAGCAGGACCGCGACCGGGTTCAGGCGATGCTCGGCCAGCACCTGCTTGAGGGGCGTGACGGCGTCCTGACCGGGGTCGATGACGACGGCGTCGGAGTCCGGACCGGCTGCGACGACGTAGCAATTGGTCTGGAACACCCCCGCAGGGAATCCGGTGATCAGCATCGGACCATTGTCGCACCAGACCCGGTGACGGCGTCTATCAGGTTTAGCTGGCAGACTTGGCGATCAGTTGTGCCCGCCGGATATCGGTAATGAGGAGGTCGTCACACCGTGCCGAGCAATGAAGAGCGCCGCCAGGCAGCCCGCGAGAAGCTGGCCAAGCAGAACGAGCGGCGTGAGGCCGATGCGCGCAAGCGCAAGGTGAAGGCCATCGGGGCCGGTATCGCGGTGGTCGCGGTGGCCGCCGTCGTGGCCGCCTACATCTGGGTCCCGGCGGGCCCCCGTGCCCCCCTGCGCGTCGCCGCGGAGAACAAGTACAAGTCGCTCCACGTGACCTGTGACTTCGGCGACCGCGATCCCGCGGCCGATGCGCGCAAGAACCTCGACGCGCAGAAGAAGCAGATCGCGACGATGCGCACCCAGATCGCCGACGCGCAGAAGCGCCTGCCGACGATGCCCGCGGATCAGCAGGCCTCCTTCAAGCAGCAGATCGACGCGGCGGTCGAGCAGACCGACGCCTCGGACAAGACGATCGCGGACGCGGAGAAGCAGCTGCCGGAGCTGGACAAGCTCACCGAACGCAACAAGTCGCTCACCAAGCCCGAGGGCAAGGACGTCCCGAACACCGGCACCATGACAGGCACGATCACGACGAACGCGGGCCCGATCGGCTTCGAGCTCGACCGCTCGAAGGCGCCGTGCAACGTGGAGACCTTCGTCGCGCTGATGCAAGCCAAGTTCTTCGACGCCACCACCTGCCACCGTGAGACCGCCAACGAGGCCGCCGACAAGAAGAGCGGCCTGTACGTGCTGCAGTGCGGCGACCCGTCGGCCACCGGTCTCGGAGGCCCGAGCTGGACCTCGCCCGACGAGGCGCCGAAGTTCCTCAAGCCGGCGAGCGCGGAGGCCAACCCGATGGCGGCCTCGCAGAACGTGATCTACCCGGCCGGGACGATCGCCGTCGCGAACGCGAATCAGCAGTCGAACCCGCAGACGGGCCAGGAGGGCACGTACAACACGGGCTCGAGCCAGTTCTTCCTCGTGTACAAGGACACCACGCTGCCCGCGAACTACTCCGTGATCGGCAAGACCGACGACGCCGGACTGACCGTGTTGCAGATGATCGCGAAGAAGGGCATCGTCCCGAAGGCGGGCGACCCCGCCCCGAAGCCGGGCACCCCCGTCACCGACGGTAAGCCCAAGGACCCGGTGAACATCACCACCATGGCCCTCGCCGGCCAATAGCCGACGCACGAGGAAGGCCCCCGCTCCGGCGGGGGCCTTCGTCGTTCTAGGCGCGCAGCGATCGTGCGGCGCCGGCGGCACGCTACTGCGCCGAGGTCACCCGGTAGACGTCGTAGACGCCTTCCACGTTGCGCACGACGTTGAGCACGTGCCCGAGGTGCTTCGGGTCCCCCATCTCGAAGGTGAAGCGCGAGACGGCGACCCGATCGCGCGACGTGGTGACCGACGCGGAGAGGATGTTGACCTTCTCATCGGCGAGAACCTTCGTCACGTCCGAGAGCAGACGATGCCGGTCGAGCGCCTCGACCTGGATCGCGACCAGGAACACCGACGACGCCGACGGCGCCCACTTCACGTCGAGGAAACGCTCGGGCTCCTTGCGGAGCTCCGCGACGTTGGTGCAGTCGGTGCGGTGCACACTGACGCCGCCGCCGCGGGTCACGAAGCCGACGATCTCGTCGCCCGGCACGGGCGTGCAGCACTTGGCGAGCTTCGCGAGCACGCCAGGCTGACCGGTGACGAGCACGCCCACGTCGGTCGTCGCCGTCGAGCCCGAGATCGTCGACGGGGTGCTGCGCTCGGCCAGCTCCTCCGTCGCCTCCTCGATGCCGCCCAGCTGCTCGAGCATCCGCTGCACGACGGTGTGCGCCGACACCTGGTGCTCACCCACGGCCGTGTACAGCGCGGAGACGTCCGCGTAGCGCAGCTCCTTGGCGATGCCCGCCATCGACTCCGCGTTCGTCAGGCGTTGCAGCGGGAGGCCCGAACGGCGCACCTCCTTGGCGATGGCGTCACGGCCGTTCTCCAGCGCCTCCTCGCGGCGCTCCTTGGCGAACCACTGCCGGATCTTGGCCTTGGCCCGCGGGGAGACGACGAAGGTCTGCCAGTCGCGGGACGGGCCGGCATTCTCGGCCTTGCTGGTGAAGACTTCGACGACCTCGCCGTTCTCCAGCTTGCGCTCGAGCGCCACGAGCCGGCCGTTCACGCGCGCCCCGATGCACCGGTGACCCACCTCGGTGTGCACGGCGTAGGCGAAGTCCACCGGCGTGCTGCCCGCGGGCAGCGTGATCACGTCGCCCTTGGGAGTGAAGACGAAGATCTCCTTCACCGCGAGGTCGTAGCGGAGCGATTCGAGGAACTCCCCCGGGTCCGCGGCCTCCCGCTGCCAGTCGAGCAGCTGGCGCATCCACGCCATGTCGTCGACCTCGGTCAGGTCCGAGCCCTTGGCGCCGCCGCCGGAGCGCCCCTTGGTCTCCTTGTACCGCCAGTGCGCGGCGATGCCGAACTCGGCGGTGCGATGCATCTCCCGGGTGCGGATCTGCACCTCGAGCGGCTTGCCCTCAGGACCGATCACCGTGGTGTGCAGCGACTGGTAGACGCCGTAACGCGGCTGCGCGATGTAGTCCTTGAACCGGCCCGCCATCGGCTGCCACAGCGAATGCACCACGCCGACCGCGGCGTAGCAGTCGCGCACCTCATCGCACAGGATCCGCACCCCGACCAGGTCGTGGATGTCGTCGAAGTCGCGGCCCTTGACGATCATCTTCTGGTAGATCGACCAGTAGTGCTTGGGTCGGCCCTGCACGTCGGCGACGATTCGCTGGGCCGACAGGGCGCCGTTGATCTCAGCGCGCACGGCCGCCAGGTAGGTGTCGCGCGACGGGGCCCGATCCGCCACCAGCCGCACGATCTCGTCGTACTTCTTCGGATGGAGGATGGCGAAGGCCAGGTCCTCCAGCTCCCACTTCACCGTCGCCATACCCAGACGGTGCGCGAGCGGCGCAATCACCTCGAGGGTCTCGCGGGCCTTGCGGGCCTGCTTCTCCGGCGGCAGGAAGCGCATGGTGCGCATGTTGTGCAGCCGATCCGCCACCTTGATCACCAACACCCGAGGGTCGCGGGCCATGGCGATGATCATCTTGCGGATCGTCTCGGCCTCAGCGGCGTTGCCGAGGGCCACCTTGTCGAGCTTGGTGACGCCGTCCACGAGGTGCGCCACTTCGGAGCCGAACTCGGCGGTGAGCTGCTCAAGCGTGTACCCGGTGTCCTCGACGGTGTCGTGCAGCAGCGCTGCGACCAGGGTCGTTGTGTCCATGCCCAGCTCGGCGAGGATCGTCGCCACGGCCAGCGGGTGGGTGATGTACGGGTCGCCGGATTTGCGCATCTGGCTCGCGTGGCGTTGCTCAGCGACGTCGTAGGCGCGCTCGATGAGCGCGACATCCGCCTTCGGGTAGACCTCTCGGTGCAGGGCCACCAGCGGCTCGAGGACCGGCCGGACGTGGTTGCGTGTGCCCGTCATCCGGCGGGCCAGGCGCGCCCGGACCCGGCGGGTGGTCGAGCCCGTCGTCTCGAGGTTGGGCGGGGCCGACTGCGACGCGGCGACAGGCGCGCCTGCGGAGTCGGAACCCTGAGACTGCAGCGACATGGTGCCTCCCCGCCCGGACGACGTGACTGGACTAGGGATTCAGCCTACCGAGATCGCCGACACCGCGATGGCACCGCCGGGCAATTCCTGCAGTCGGGCGCGTCCGCCGAGCGCCTCGAGCTCGAGGACGACCGAGACGCGATCGACCGTCGCGCCCGCGCGGCGCAGCAGCGCGACCGCCGCCGAAACGGTGCCGCCGGTGGCGAGCACGTCGTCGACGATGAGGATTCGCTTGCCCTCCAGCGCGATTCCCTCCGCGGGGATCTCCAGTGCCGCGGAGCCGTACTCGAGCTGGTACTCCTCGCGCAGCACGGGCGGCGGCAGCTTGCCGGCCTTCCGCACCGCGAGGGTGCCCACACCGAGGCGTAGCGCCACGCCGGAGCCCAGGAGAAAGCCCCGGGCGTCCAGCCCGGCCACCAGGTCGACGGCGGCGCCACCGTCCGGCCCGCGGCCGGCCGCGGCGAGCCCGTCGATGACGGCCGCGAGCGCGGTACCGTCGGCGAAAACCGGCGTGAGGTCGGCGAAGACCACCCCCGACTCAGGGAACCCGGCGACGTGCCGTGTGTGCGCGGCGACGGCCGCGCGGGCGGCGTCAGTCACGACGACGGCCGCGCTTGGTCTGTGGGCGGGCGGGGGCCGTGTCGAGCTGCACCGCGCCTGCGGTGGTGGAGGCCGCGTCGCCGGTCTCTCCCGCCTCGGCACGCGCCCGCCGGGCGAGGACCTTCTCGTTGTGCGCCTTGTACTGCGGACGGCGCTCCTTCAGCGTGACCAGCAGTGGCGCCGCGAAGAAGACCGACGAGTAGGTGCCGACCACGACGCCGACCAGCTGAATCAGGCCCAGGTCCATGAGCGTGCCGACGCCGAGCAGCCCGGCGGCGACGACCATGAGGGCGATGATCGGCAGCGCCGAGATCACCGTGGTGTTGATCGATCGCATGAGGGTCTGGTTGATCGCGAGGTTCGCCTGTTCGGCGTACGTGCGTCTACTGGTGTTGAGCACCCCGCGCACGTTCTCCTCGACCTTGTCGAAGACGACGACCGTGTCGTACAGCGAGAAGCCGAGGATGGTCAGCAGGCCGATCACGGTGGCCGGGCTGACCTCGAAGCCGGACCAGGCGTAGACGCCGGCCGTGACCACCACGTCGAAGAACAACGACGCGAGCGCGGCGAGCGCCATGTCCCATTCGCGGAAGCGGACCGCGATGTACACCGTGACAAGCACGAGGAAGACCGCGAGCGCCAGGAGGCCGCGCTGGGTGATCTGATCGCCCCAGGTGGAGCTCACCCCCGAGAAGCTGATCGTGTTCTCGGCCGGCTTGCCGTCCTGCGCAGGCGGATGGAAGGTCTGGAACAGGGCATCGCGCGCTTGCGTGATCTGGTTGTTGTCGAGCTCGGACAGCGCCACCTGGTAGGTCTGCGCCGCACCGGTACCGGCGGTCTGCACGGCCGAGGGCTCGACGCCTGTCGCCGAACGCACCGTCTCGCGGACCTTGGCGGTATCGACCTGGGCGTTCCCCACGGGGAACGAGATCTGCGTGCCACCCTCGAAGTCGATGCTGAACTTGAAGCCCGGGATCAGGATGCCCAGGATGGCGATCACGATGATGACGCCGGTCGCGAGGTAGTACCGGTTGCGCTTGCCGACGATGTCGAAGGCGCCGGTTCCGGTGTAGAGCTTGGTGAAGAAGGAGGCCTTCTTCTCGCGCTCGATGCTGGTGTCGGTCATGCGGACGTCTCCCCGGTGGTAGCAGCGGCCCGCTTGCGCTCACGGCCGATCGCGGCCACGGCGCCGAGGCCGTTCATCGACGGCTTGGCGAAGAAATCGGTCTTCGATGCGAAATACACCAGCGGATGCGTGACGAGGAAGACGATGACGACATCGAGGATGGTCGACAGGCCGAGCGTGAACGCGAAGCCCTGCACGTCGCCCACGGCGAGGACGTACAGCACGACGGCCGAGAGCAGCGAGACCGCGTTACCCGTCCAGATGGTGCGCCGGGCACTCGCCCAGCCGCGCGGCACCGCGGACCGGAAACTCCGGCCCTCTCTGATCTCGTCCTTGATCCGTTCGAAGTAGACGACGAAGGAGTCGGCGGTCATGCCGATGCCGATGATGATGCCGGCGATTCCTGCCAGGTCGAGCGAGTAGCCGATCCACCGGCCCAGAAGCACCAGCAGGCCGTAGAGCAGCGCGATCGACAGCGCCAACGACAGCGCCACCAGCACGCCGAGGGCGCGGTAGTAAGCCAGCGCGTAGATCAGCACCAGGAACAGGCCGATCGCGCCGGCGATGAGGCCGGCCTTGAGGGACTCGAAGCCCAGTGTGGCGCTCACGGTCTGCGCGGTGCCGGGCTTGAAGGACAGCGGCAGCGAGCCGTACTTGAGCACGCCCGCCAGGTCGCCGGCGGTCCGCTGGTTGAAGTCGCCCGTGATCTGGGTCTGGCCGCCCGTGATGGGGCCGTTGATGTTCGGCGCGGTGATGACCTGCGAATCGAGGACGAACGCCGCCTGCTTGCCGACGTTCTTCGAGGTGAAGTCCGCCCACACCCGCGAAGCCTCGCCGGTGAATTCGAGGGTCACGACGTACTGGACCTGGTTCTGCGGGATCCCCGAGGAGGCGTTCTTGATCGACTGGCCGTCGATGATCGCGGGGCCCAGTGTGTAGACGGTGCTCGGCTGTCCTGCCTTGCGCTCGTCGGGCCGATCGCAGGTGATGAGGGGCTTGGACGGATCGTCGTTACCGGCCAGCGGGTCCGACGGGGCGTTGCAACTGAGGGTCTCGATGGCCTTCTTCTGCACGGCGGGGTCGGTCGACTGGCGAGTGGCACGGGCCTCGTCGATCGCCTTCTTCGCGGCCGCCGGATCGGTCAGGTCGGGCGCGGGTGCGTTCACCGCGGCCGCGGCCTGTGAGGCGAGCACCGGGCGCACCTTGAGCTGGGCCGTCTGGCCCAGTGTGCGGGCCTGGTCTCCGTCGGAGCCGGGCACCGTGATGATGAGGTTGCGACCGCTGATCTTCACCTCGGAGCCGGAGACGCCGAGGCCGTTGACGCGCTTGTTGATGATGTCGCGCGCCTGCTCCATCTTATCGGCGTCAGGGGCCTTCCCGTCGGGCGTGACGGCCTGCAGCACGACGGAGGTGCCGCCCTGCAGGTCGATGCCGAGCTTGGGCGTGGGCTCCCGGTCACCGGTGAAGAACACCAGCCCGAACACCGCGAGCAAGATCAGCCCGAAGGCGATGAGGAGCCGCGACTCGGTGCGGTCGCTGCTCGATGTTTTCCTGGCCACGGGCGGTTACGACTCCTCGGCGTGGAGAACGTCTCCGGCGGACTCCGCCGGAGACGTTCGTTCAGTGATGACGGTGATGCGGGTCAGCGGTCCTCGGAGCGCTTGTCCAGGTCGATGTGGCCCTCGTCCTCGGTGATGGTCTCGATCGACGGGGCGCCGAGCTCCTCCGGGGTCAGGACCTTGGCGACGGCGCGGCGCACCCAGGTGGTGGTGATGCCGGGGGCGATCTCCAAATCGATCGTGTCGTCGCCGAGTCCGACGACGGTGCCGTACAGGCCCGTGCTGGTCATGACCTTGGTACCCACGGTGAGGGCGGCCTGCATCTCCATGGTCTCGTTCATCTGCTTCTTCTGCTTCCGGAACTGGAAGAACATGAAGACGAGCATCAGGACGAGCAGCAGGGGCAGGATCAGGTTGGGCATGGTTCTCCTCGGTGGTGTGGTCGTGGACGCTCCGCGACCTCGCCGCCCGGGTGTTAGGCAGCACTCGGTGTTCCAGTGTTCCACATCTCGCGCGCGTCAGGCGGGACGGTGCACCACCAGCGGCAACACGACGGCCGCTCCAGCCTCCCGGAGCCGGGCGGCCGCGACGGTCACCGCCCAGCCCGTGCCGGATTCGTCGGCGACGAGCAGCACGGATCTGCCGCGGACAGCCTCCGCGGCGGTGCTGGCGTCGATCGCGTCCAGCCAGTGCGCCGCCTCCTGCGCACCGGAAGCGTCGCGGCCGGGCGCCGGGCCGCGCGGCACCGGCAGGCTCACGCGGTCCAGCCGGCCCACCTCGGCGATGCGGTCGGCGACCGGCTCGACGGGGTCCGGGCGGTCGGTGAGCTGCAGGGAGGCGACGATCTCGGGCCGGGCGCTCCACTGGTCGCGCCACCGCGAGAGAGCGGCGACGGCGGCGTCGGCGAGGTCGGCGATCGCCTGGGAATCGCCGGAGCGCGCCGCTCCGACGGTGCCCGTCCACTCCGGCGCGTCCGCGAAGACCAGCACCCGGCCGGGCTCGGCCGCGAGGTCGGGCTGGATCCGGCCCTTGCGGCCCGCGACGCCGCCCGGCCACATCTTGCGCGGCTCGAGTATCTGGCTCTGGGAGCGCAGTGCCCCCGCGACCGCCCGCGCGGTGTCCGGCGGGACGGGCTCGCCGAGGCCGTCGGGGACGTGCCCGAGGCAGACCGAGCAGCGACCGCAGGGCGCGGCCTCGGGATCGTCCAGCGACTCGGTGAGCAGCTGCATCAGGCAGCGCTCGCCGCGGGTGTAGGCCCGCATGATGTCCGCCTCGCGGCGGCGGGTGGCGACGATCCCGTCGTAGTGGGCACCGTCGTAATGCCAGGGCGCGCCGGTGGCGCGGTAGCCGCCCTCCACCCGCGCCACGGCGCCGTCGACCGCGAGCTGCTTGAGCATGAGGTCGATCCGGGTGCGCCGGATGCCGGTTGAGGCCTCGAGTGCGATGGCGGACTGCCCTCCCCCCGTCTCGTCGTCGGTGAGGGCCGCGAGCACGCGGTCCATCTGCTGCGGATCGGGGATGGTCGCTGTGGCGAAGTAGTCCCACACGCCCGCGTCCGACTCCGACGGGAGCAGCGCCACGACGGCGTGGTCGATGGCGCGGCCGGCACGGCCGACCTGCTGGTAGTACGAGACGGGCGAGGGCGGCGAGCCGACGTGCACGACGAAGCCGAGGTCGGGCTTGTCGAAGCCCATGCCGAGTGCGGAGGTAGCGACGAGCGCCTTGATCTCGTTGGCGCGCAAGGCGTCCTCGAGCCGGGCGCGGGTGTCCGGGTCGAGCTTGCCGGTGTACGCCGCCACTGGGTATCCGGCGCCGTGCACGGCGCGGATGCCGTCCACGAGCCGTTCCGCGTCGGCCACCGTCAACGCGTAGACGATGCCCGAGCCGGGCAGGTCCGGCAGATGCCGCGCGACCCATGCATACCGGGTGATCGGTGCCAGCGCCGGCAGGACGTTGAGCTGCAGCGAACGCCGCGCGAGCGGCCCACGGAGTACCAGCGTGGCGTCGCCGAGCTGGGCGGCGACGTCATCGGTGACGCGGGCGTTGGCGGTGGCGGTGGTGGCGAGCACCGGAGTCTGCGGGTGCAGCCTGGTGAGCACATCGGAGACGCGGCGGTAGTCGGGGCGGAAGTCGTGGCCCCAGTCGGAGACCGCGTGCGCCTCATCGATGACGAGGAGGCCGAGCGAGCCCTCGAGCGCGTCGAGCACGCGCCGCCCGAAAGACGGGTTCGCGAGCCGCTCCGGCGAGACGAGGAGCACATCGACCTCGCCGGCGGCGAGCGCCGCCTCGATCGCGTTCCACTCATCGAAGTTGGACGAGTTCAGGGTGGCTGCGCGCAGGCCGGCGCGTTCGGCGGCTGCGACCTGGTCGCGCATGAGTGAGAGCAGCGGCGAGACGATGAGAGCGGGGCCCGCCCCCTCGGCCCGGCGCAACGCGGTGGCCACCCAGTACACGGCGGACTTTCCCCAGCCCGTGGCCTGCACCACGAGCACGCGAGCCGCGGGCTCGAGCAGCGCGGCGACCGCCGTCTCCTGGTCGTCCCGCAGCGCGGCGCCGGGCCCGGCGAGGGCCTCGATCACCCGCCGGGCGCGCTCCGCCCGTTCTCCCGTGAGCATTCGTTCCGTCATCGCCGCGACTCCCCTGATCGGTTGCACCCCGAGGCTAGACGGACCCACCGACACGCGTCGCGACGCCCGGGCCTGGGCCTGGGCCTGGAACCGACCGCCGACTCGGTCGCGACCGAGTCCCGGCGGCGACGAGCTCCACGACCAGACCGTCGATCAGCGGCCACTCGCCGTACCCGGCCGCAGGGTTCAGGTGCCCGGCGTCGCCGAGGTCGACGAGCCTGCTTCCCCACGCCTCGGCGAGCCCGGCGGTCACCCGGTACCGCGCCAGCGGGTCAGTCCGGCTGGCGGCGACGACCGACGGGAAGGGCAACCGCCGCCGCGGGATCGGCTCCCAGCCGGCCGCGGACAGTTCCGCGGGCCGCGGGTGCGGTTCCGGCCAGTCGACCCCGAAGTCGGGAGGCGTCGCGAGCACCGCGCCCACCACCCTGCCGAGCTCGGGCGCACCGTCGGGCAGCGAGCGGACCCAGCGCACCGCGGCGAGCACGCCGGCGCTGTGCGCCACCAGGATCACCGGGCCGTCGACGGCCGCGACGGTCTCCCCCAGCAGCCGGGTCCGCTCGTCGATCGAGTGCCAGTCCGCCTCGGCCGGGAAGGGCACCGTGACGGCGCGGTCGATCCGGGCGGCGTACAGCTCCTGCCAGTGCGACGGTGCGCTCCCGCGCAGGCCCGGCACGATGACGGGCACGGGCCCGGTCACCGTGCCGGCTCCGCGTTGAGGGCCTGCAGCTTCGCGAGCCCGCGCGGGTGTAGCCGCTTGCCGAAGACCATGAACAGCACCGCCGGGACGTAGACGAGCGGGGCGAGCTGCAGCGCGCCCAGGAGCCCCATCCAGTCAGCGAGGGCGCCGATGAGGATGGGTGCCAGCGCGAGTCCCAGCAGGTTGTTCGCCAGCGTGAGCGTGCCCATCGCGGAGGCCTGCACCGAGCGGTGCGTCAGCGACGCGACCATGGCGGCCGCCGTGCCGGAGCTGCCGGCGGCGAAGAAGGCGCCGATGCCGAGGAGGACGAGTTGCGTCGTGCACGTGGGCGTCCGGAACGCGATCATGAGGGCGACGAAGGCGATGGTGCAGTAGGCGATGCCCGCCGTCCACTTCCGCGTGCCGTCACTGAGGCTGTACCGGTCGGCAAGGAAGCCGCAGACGATCATCCCGGAGCCCACGAGCAGCACGAACATTGCGGCCGCGCCGCCCGCTTTGTCGACGGACAGGTGGTAGGCCTCCTTGAAATAGGTCGGCAGCCAGGTGAGCATGACCGCGGCCATGAACATCTGCAGGCCGCTGCCGATGTAGGCGCACACGACCGGCGAATTCGTGAAGAGGCTCGACAGCGGGGCGCGGGCCACGCGGATGGGCTCCGCGTTCTCCCACGACGGTGCCGCGCCGGCCTCGTCGACCTGGTTCCGCTTCACGCGGGCCTCGGTGACCACGAGTTTGAACACGGCGACGAGCAGCAGGCCGAGCACGGCCATCGCGCCGAGCGACCAGCGCCAGCCGAAGTGGACGGCGATGAGGCCGCCGAGGCCGGTGCCGACCATAGTGCCGAAGGAGCCGCCGGCCATGAAGGACGCGGAGAGCGCGGCGTGCACGCGGGGCGCGAACAGGCTGAGCACCAACGCGATACCGACGCTGCCGTACGCGGCCTCGCCGACCCCCACCATGAAGCGGGCGGCGAGGAGCTGCTCGTAGTTCTGCGCGAACGCGCACGCCAGAGTGGCGACGGACCAGATCACGGCCATGAGGACGAGGCTGCGGACGCGGCCCCAGCGGTCGGCCAAGATCGACACGGGCAGCGTGAGCACGCCGACCATGAGCGCCACCACGGAGATGAGCGAGCCCTGCTGGGCCTTGTCGAGGTGCAGTTCCTGCCCCAGCGGGACGAAGACGGCGGCGAGCACCTGCCGGGACATGTAGTCGGACAGGAGCAGTGCGAATGCAAGCGCGAAGACCACCCACGGGTACAGCCGCCGGCGGGACCGTGCAGGTCCCACCGGCGTACCGTCGGTGTCCTCGATGTCACCCGAGGGGGCGCTCATGAGGGCCATTGTCGTTCAACCGTTCACGCGTGCTGGGTGAATCCGAGCTGACCGAGCTGCCGGTTCGGCGCGTAGCCCAGCTTGGCGAGGGTCTCGTCGACGGAGCCGTACTGCTCGCCGATGTGGTAGATGTCGCGAGCCTCCTTGCCGGTGGCGACGTCGCGGCCGAGCTCGTGGCTGATCCGCACGAGCTGCTTGACCTGGTCCACGGACTTGATCTTCTCGCCCGGGCGGCCCCAGATGGTGTCCTCGTTGCCGCACCGGGTGTGCAGGCCCATCGCGATGGCCAGGGTGTTCACGGGGAGCACGGAGCGCATCAGGGTCTCGAGGGTGAGGATCGCGCCGTCGGGGACGCGTCCCACGAAGTTCATGATGTTGTACGGGTTCGGGCCGTCGAAGCCGCCGCCGATGCCGACCCAGGTGAGGTTGAGCGGGCCCATGTACTTGCCGCGGCGGATCAGCCGCTCCACGGTCTCCAGCTGCGGGATCGAGCTGAGCTGGAAGTGCGGCTGAATGCCGTTGGCGGTCAAGCGGCGCAGGTGCTCCTCGACCCACTCGGGTCCGGCGGGCACCGTCATCTCGCGGTACGTGTCGTACAGCTCGGGGCGCTGCATGGACGTGCCCTCGATGTCGCCCTCGGTCATCAGCTCCATGATGTTCATCTGGCTGGTGTTGATGGCGATGGTGACCTGGTCGGGCTTCGGGTCGAGCTCGGCCAGCATGTGCCGGGTGTCGTCGGAGAGCCACTTGGCGTCGGCGCCCTCGCCCTCGGGGGCGAAGGAGATGGAGCCGCCGACCTGCAGGATCATGTCGGGCACGGCCTCGCGCAGGCCGGAGAGCAGCTCGTTGAACTTGGACAGCCGCTTGGAGCCGTGGCCGTCCTCCTCCCGGACGTGGATGTGCAGGACGGTGGCGCCGGCCTCGTAGCAATCGACGGCCTGCTGGACGTGCTGCTCCATGGTGAGCGGCAGGTCCTCGCGGAAGTCGTCGAGCTCCCACTCGGGGCCGTACGGCGCGACGGTGATGACCTGCTTCTCCTGAACCTCGGGGAACAGGGCGTCGTCGTGGAAATGCATGATGGTTCTCCTCGTGCGTGGTTGTGGGGCTGGGTGTCTCGGTGTGGGGGTCAGTACGGGCGGTCGCCGACGATGCCGGCGCGCTCCATCCGGCGCACGGCCGGCCAGTAGTCCTGGACGGCGTAGTGCTGGGTGCAGCGGTTGTCCCAGATCGCGAAGCTGTCCGGGGTCCAGCGCCAGCGAACCTGGAACTCGGGCACGGCGGCCTGGCGCTGCAGGTACTGCAGGAGCTCGCCGGCGCCGGGCGCGTAGTCGAAGCCGAAGCGGACGTTCGCGTCGTTGTGGAAGTTCGTGAAGTGGGTCGCGAAGGAGTTGACGAACAGGATCTTCTCGCCGGTCTCCGGGTGCGTGCGCACGACGGGGTGCTCGGCGTCCGGGAACTTCGCGTGCAGGGCGTGTCGCTGCTCGATCGGCATGCGCGCCCCGAAGCTGGATTCGAGTGAATGCCGTGCGCGCAGGCCGCCGATCCGCTCCTTGACCTCGGCCGGGAGGGCGTTGTAAGCGGCCACCATGTCGACCCAGATGGTGTCGCCGCCCACGTCGGGACCCTCGACGCAGCGCAGAACGGACCCGAAGGGCGGGCACTCGCGCCAGGTGGCGTCGCAATGGAAGGAGTTCTCGTACGCCTCGCGGTCGCTGTCGAGGTCCTTGTAGATGCGGACCAGTCCGGGATGTTCGGGGTCGCTGCCCAGCACGGGGTGATCCTCGAGGTCGCCGAAGCGGCGGGCGAGGGCGACGTGATCGGCGCGGCTGATCGGCTGATCGCGGAAGAACAGGACCTTGTGCTCGATGAGCAGGGCGCGCAGCTCGGCGAACCGGGCTTCGTCCTGCGCCACCTCGGCGAGGTCGACGTCGGTGACTTCGGCGCCGATGTGGGCGGTGAGGCGCTGGGCGCGCATGGTTCCGGTGGTCTGGGGGTCGGAGGTGACGGTCATGGTGCTGCCTGGCCTCTCGTTCTCGGAGTTCGGTTTCAGGGGAGGAGGATCGAGGATCCGGTGAGAGCTCCGGACTCGAGCTCCTTGTGCGCGCGGGCGGCGTCGGCCAGCGGGTAGGTCCGCCCCACCTGGATCGCGATGCGGCCGGCCGCAATGTGGCCGAACAGCTCGCCCGCGAGGTCGGCCCGCTCGGCGGGGTCGGCGATGTAGTCGGCGAGTCCCGGCCGCGTGACGAACAGCGAGCCCTTGATGGCGAGCTGCATCGGGTCGATCGGCGGGATCGGCCCGGACGACGTCCCGAAGCAGACGAGCAGGCCGCGCTTGGCGAGGCTGTTCAGGGACGCTTCGACGGTGGCCGCGCCGATGCTGTCCAGCACGACGGGGACGCCCGCCCCGCCGGTCAGCTCGCGGACGCGCTGCGCGGTGTCCTCGCGGCGGTAGTAGATGATGTGGTCCACGCCGTTCACGCGGGCGACCTCGGCCTTCTCCTCAGTGGAGACGGTGCCGATCACGGTCAGGCCCAGCAGCTTCGCCCACTGCGCGACGATCAGCCCGACGCCGCCGGCAGCCGCGTGCAACAGGATCGTGTCGCCCTCGCGGTACGGGTGGATGCGCCGCATCAGGTACGCCGCGGTGAGGCCGCGCATCGTGCAGGCGGCGGCGGTGGTGAAGTCCACCCCCTCGGGCAGGTGGATCATGTGCCGCGCCGGGAGCACGAACTCGGTGCTGTACGCGCCGAGCGGGTTTCCGGTGTAGGTGTAGGTCACGCGGTCGCCGGGAGCGAAACCCTCGACGCCAGGGCCCACCTCTTCGATCACGCCCGACGCCTCGACGCCCATGCCGTTGGGCAGGGGCACCGGGTACAGGCCGGTGCGGTAGTAGATGTCAGCGAAGTTCAGGCCGATGGCGTGGTGCCGCACGCGCACCTCGCCGGCACCGGGCGCGCCCACCTCGATGTCTTCGAGCTGCAGCACGTCGGGTCCGCCGGTCTCGTGGAAGCGGATCGCGTTCGCCATGTCGTGGGTTCCTCTCGCCGGAGCGGTTCTCGGGATGTGATGCAGATGACGGTACGAGCGGCTGTCGGCGTAATCTGTTCCTTACGGGACGGGTGACTATTCACATCGGGACAGTGAGGTGACGATGGTCACAGCGAAGCGGCCCCTGGCGCGCTACGCGTCACTGGCCAACTTCTCCGAGCTCACGCGCACCCTGGGCGCCGACCCGCGCCTACTGCTCCGCGCGAGCGGGTTGGACCCGAGCGGCGTCACGATCCAGGACCGGTGGGTGCCGGCGGACGCGGTGAACGACCTGCTCGAACGCACCGCGGCGGCCACCGGCCGCGACGACCTGGGCCTGCGTCTCGCGGAGCTGCGGCGCCTGTCGCATCTCGGCCCGCTCAGCCTGGTGCTGCGGGAGGAGCCGGACGTGCGCAGCGCGTTGCAGGTCCTGATCCGGCACGAACGGATGTACAACGAGGCACTGCACACCAGGTTGTCGGTCGCCGATGGGATCGCCACCGTGCGGGTCGATCTCGCGCTCGAGCGCCCCGCACCCGACCGGCAGGCCGTCGACCTCGCCGTCGGCGTGGTCTACGGCGTGCTGCGCGAGCTGCTCGGCCGCGACTGGACGCCGCTGTCGGTGTCCTTCGGCCATCCCCCGCCGGTGCGGGTCGAGACCGCGCGACGGATGTTCGGCGGCGCTCTGCACTTCGACGCCGACCACAACGGGATCCGGCTTCCCGCGGGCGATCTCGACCGCGCGACCGCGACCTCGGACCCGCAGCTGCGCGAGTACACCCGCAAGCTCCTCGACGGCGACGGCGACGGCGACCGTGGACGGGACGCGACGGCACGTATCCGCGAGCTCGTCGACCTGCTCCTCCCCACCGGCCGGTGTTCCGCCGAGCAGGTGGCGCGCAGCCTCGGGGTGGACCGGCGCACCGTCCATCGGCGGCTCGCGGCCGAGGACACGACCTTCACCGAGGTCGTCGACGACGCCCGCGCAGCGCTGGCCCGGCACCTCGTCGCCGGGCGCACCTACTCGTTCGCCGAGATCGCCGGGATTCTGGCCTTTTCCAGCCCGTCGAACTTCTCCCGCTGGTTCCGCGGCCGGTTCGACACCACGCCCCGGCAATGGCGCACCGCCTCGGCGGGCGGCGACCGGTGAACGACGTCTCCCAGCAGGTGCACAGACAGGCCGCAGGGTAGCTCCAGCGCGGCGACCGAGGGTTGCTGCCATGACAACCGAGACCGCACCCGACCGCACGGTCGAGACCGGAGCCGCGCTGCCCGGTCGCTCCGCGACCACCCCCGTCCTGGACATCGTGATCCCCGTCTACAACGAGGCGCACACGATCGCGCACTGCGTGGAGACGCTCCGCGAGTACCTCGACGCCGAGCTGGACATCCCGGCCCGGATCACCATCGCCGACAACGCCAGCACGGACGACACCCTGCGCGTGGCGCACTCCCTGGCCGCCGCGATCGACGGTGTCCGGGTGGTGCACCTGGACGCGAAGGGCCGCGGCCGTGCCCTGCGCCGGGTGTGGGCGGAGTCCGACGCCCGCGTGCTGGTCTACATGGACGTCGACCTCTCGACCGACCTCAAGGCCCTCCACCCCCTGGTCGCGCCGCTGCTCTCGGGCCACAGCGATCTCGCGATCGGCACCCGCCTGGGCCGCGGCGCGAACGTGGTCCGCGGGCCGAAGCGCGAGTTCATCTCGCGCGGCTACAACCTGCTGTTGCACACCGCCTTGCGGGTGCGGTTCTCCGACGCGCAGTGCGGATTCAAGGCCATCCGCACGGACGTCGCGCGGGAGCTGCTGCCGCTGGTCGAGGACGGCGAGTGGTTCTTCGACACCGAGCTGCTCGTGCTCGCCGAGCGCGCCGGGCTGCGCATCCATGAGGTGCCGGTGGACTGGACCGACGACCCCGACAGCCGCGTCGACATCGTCGACACCGTGAAGAAGGACCTCCGGGGCGTCGTCCGGGTCGGGCGGGCGCTCGGCCGGGGTGCGATCCCCCTCGACGACGTGCGCCGCGCCCTGGGCCGCGAGGAGCCGCAGCTGGCGGGGGTGCCGCGCAACATGGTCGGACAGCTCGCCCGGTTCGCCGCGGTCGGCGTGGCCAGCACCGTCGCCTACGCGCTCCTCTACCTGATGCTGCACCCGCTGATCGGTGCGCAGGGCGCGAACTTCGCCGCCCTCCTCATCACGGCGGTCGGCAACATCGCCGCGAACCGTTCGTTCACCTTCGGCGTGCGGGGGCGCGAGGGCGCTGCCCGGCACCACCTGCAGGGACTGGTCGTCTTCCTCCTCACCTGGGCGCTCACGTCCGGCAGCCTCACAGTCCTCGCGCACGTCGCGCCGGACGCCGGTCGCGGGACCCAACTCGCGGTGCTCGTGGTGGCCAACCTAGTCGCGACGATCACGCGGTTCCTGGGGCTGCGCCTGATCTTCCGGTCGGCGATCTCGGCGAAGGCCGGGCTCCAGTGACCAAGAGTCGCGAGCGCATCGCGGTCGCCGTCCTCCTGGCGGGGACGGCGATCGCCTACCTGTGGTCGCTCGGCCGCGCGGGGTGGGCCAACGCCTTCTACTCGGCCGCCGTGCAGGCCGGCACCGTCAGCTGGAAGGCCATGTTCTTCGGCAGCTCGGACGGCGCGAACTCGATCACCGTCGACAAACCGCCCGCCTCGCTGTGGGTGATGGAGCTCTCCACGCGCCTGTTCGGCGTGAACTCCTGGGCGATGCTCATTCCGCAGGCGCTGCTCGGGGTAGCGTCGGTCGCGCTCCTCTACGCGACGGTGCGCCGCCGCTTCGGCCCCGGCGCAGGTCTCCTCGCCGGACTCCTGCTCGCCGTCACCCCGGTGGCGGCCATGATGTTCCGGTTCAACAACCCGGACGCCCTGCTCGTGCTGCTCATGATCGCCGCGACCTGGGCCATGCTGCGCGCGGTCGAGGACGGCCGGTGGCGGTGGCTCATCGCGTGCGGCGCCTTCGTGGGACTGGGCTTCCTGACCAAGCAACTCGCCGTGATGCTGATCGTGCCCGGGCTGGCGCTAACCTACCTGGTGGCAGGGCCGACGAAGCTCGGCACACGCCTCGCGCAGTTGTTCGCCGCGGGCGCCGCGATGATCGTCGCCGCCGGGTGGTGGCTGCTCACCGTCGAGCTGTGGCCCGCTTCCTCACGGCCGTGGATCGGCGGCTCACAGAACAATTCGATCCTCGAGCTGACGCTGGGCTACAACGGCCTCGGCCGGCTCAACGGCAACGAGAAGGGCAGCGTCGGGCCGGGCCGCGGTGGACTGGAAATGCCCGCGGGCTTCGAGCTCCCCGCAGGGATGGAGATGCCCGGGCGCCGCGGCGGCGGGATGTTCGGCGACGCCGGGGTCCTGCGCATGTTCCAGCCCGAGCAGGCCGGGCAGATCGCGTGGCTCCTCCCCGCGGCGTTGATCGCGATCGCCCTGGTGCTGATCCTGCGCGGACGCTCGCCTCGGACGGACGGCGATCGCGCCGCCGTGATCGCCTGGGGCGGATGGCTGCTCGTCACCGGGATCACGTTCAGCCTGATGGCGGGCATCTTCCACGCGTACTACACCGTAGCGCTGGCACCCGCGATCGCGGCACTGGTCGCCATCGGTGTGGCCGTGGGCTGGCGGGAACGTGAGCGACCGTGGGTGCGCGCGGTCGCCGCCCTCACCGTCGCCGCCACGGGTGCGACGGCCTGGTACGTCCTGGATCAGACGCCCTACTGGAATCCGTGGCTGCGCTGGGCGATCGCGGCGACGGCCACCGTCTCGACGATGGCTATCCTCGCGACCCTGCTCCCCGCGGTCGCACGCAGCCGGCGCCTCGTCGGAGTGATCGCCGCGACGGCGCTGTTCACCGCGATCTCCGGTCAGGTGGCCTTCACGGTCGAGACCATCGCGACTCCGCGGCAGGGCGCCATCGTCTCGGCGGGCCCGTCGAGTGGGCACGGCTTCGGTGGTGGCCCGGGTGGCGGGAAGCGGATGGATCGTGCCGGGGGCGGCGGGCCGGGCGGCACTCTGCGGTCCGACGGTGCCCGCACGGACGCGCCGGGCGGAGACGAGCGCGGCGGCGGACCGTCGTTCCTGATGGGCAGTAAGGCGGGTCCGGAGATCACTGCGCTCCTACAGAGTGACGCGGACCGGTACACCTGGGTCGCGGCGACGGTCGGGGCGAACGCAGCGGCCGGGTACCAGCTGGCCACGGAGAAGCCGGTGATGCCGATCGGCGGCTTCAACGGCACCGACCCCTCCCCCACGCTCGCGCAGTTCCAGCAGTACGTGCGGGACGGCAAGATCCACTACTTCCTCGCCGAATCCGGCGGCGGATTCGGCGGCTTCGGCGGATCCGGCACCGCGGCGGAGATCCGGTCGTGGATCGAAAAGACGTTCTCGTCGCGCACCGTCGACGGGGTCAGCGTCTACGACCTCACGGCGCTGAAGTAGGCCGGTGCCGTCGGAACCGGGCGATTCGCGGCCACGACGATGTATATCGATCGTGTGCCGGAATCAGCCCGGTTTCCGGGTGTCAGAACAGCGGGTCTCCGCGCACCTCAATGCCGGCCGCGAGCGCACCCGTGGGCGGCTCGAGGCCGAGGTGATGCCAGGCGGCCATCGTCGCGACGCGGCCGCGCGGGGTGCGGGCCAGCATGCCGGCACGCACGAGGAAGGGCTCGCACACCTCCTCGACGGTGCCGGGCTCCTCACCGACGGCTACTGCCAGCGTCGAGACACCCACTGGGCCACCCCCGAAGCTGCGGATAAGGGCGCCGAGCACGGCGCGGTCGAGCCGGTCGAGACCGAGCTCATCGACGTCGTAGACCTTGAGCGCCCCGCGCGCGACGTCTACAGTGACCGTCCCGTCGGCACGGACATCGGCGAAGTCGCGGACACGGCGCAGCAGGCGGTTGGCGATGCGGGGGGTGCCCCGACTTCGGCTGCCGATCTCCGCAGCCGCCTCCCGATCGATGGTGATGCCGAGGATCTTGGCGCTGCGCTCGATGACCTGGACCAGATCGGCCGTCTCGTAGAAGTCCATGTGGGCGGTGAAACCGAACCGATCACGAAGCGGGCCCGTGAGCGCACCGGACCGCGTGGTGGCGCCGACCAGCGTGAACGGCGCCACGTCGAGCGGGATGGAGGTGGCGCCAGGCCCCTTACCGACCACCACGTCGACCCGGAAGTCCTCCATGGCGAGGTAGAGCATCTCCTCGGCGGGGCGGGCCATGCGGTGGATCTCGTCGATGAACAGCACGTCGCCCTCGACGAGGTTCGACAGCATCGCCGCGAGATCGCCGGCGCGTTCGAGAGCGGGGCCGGACGTGACGCGCAGGGCCGTGCCCAGCTCGCCCGCGATGATCATCGCGAGGCTGGTCTTGCCCAGGCCCGGCGGACCCGACAGCAGGATGTGATCGGGGGTGCCTCCGCGGAGTTTCGCCCCGTGTAGCACCAACTGCAGCTGCTCGCGGACCTTCGGCTGCCCGATGAACTCGTCGAGCGACTTGGGGCGCAGCGACTCGGTGTCGTCACCCGAGAGCGCCGCCGGACCCATGATGCCCTCGGCCTCGTCGAACTCGCTGCCCACCTCGTCGTCGTAGTGCATCTAGCCGCGTCCCAAAGACTTCAGGGCGTCGCGCAACAGCTCGGAGACCGACTTGTCCGGCCCGGCTTCCACGGCAACCGCGACCGCCGGCTCGGCCTGCTTCGCGGTGAAGCCCAGCCCCTCCAAGGCGTCGAGGAGCTGCTGGGAGACACCGCCCGCCGGCACCGCCGACCCGGTGGCGCCGCCGCCGGCGGACGGCGCGGCCGAGACCTTGTCCTTGAGCTCGATGTGGATACGCTCGGCGACCCGCTTGCCGATCCCGGGGATCAGGCACAGCGTCTTGAGGTCCCCCGCCGCGATCGCGGTCTGCATCTGTGCGGGATCGAGCACCGCGATCGCCGCCATGGCCAGCCGGGGACCCACGCCCTGCACGGTCTGCACCAGGTGGAACAGCTCCTGCTGCGGGCCGTCGGTGAAGCCGTAGAGGGTCTGCGAGTCCTCGCGCACGACCATCGACGTGAGCAGGAAGCCCTCGGCGCCCCGGGTGAGCGCACCCGCGGTGTTCGGCGCCACCAGCACCTTGTAGCCCACGCCGCCGCACTCGATCACCACGTGATCCAGACCGATGTGCCGAACCTCGCCGCGCAGTGACGCGATCATCGCACTCCCCCCGTCACCTTCTTCGCCGCGCGGCGCTGCGCCGCGAGCCGCTGTTCGAAGACCTTCTTCTGTTCCTCCGCACGACGTTCCGCCTCTGCCATCCGCGCGATCATCGGCGCGCGCCAGCTGTGGCAGACGGCGAGGGCGAGGGCGTCCGCGGCGTCCGCGGGCTCCGGCGCCTTCTGCAGCCCGAGGATCCGGGTGATCATCGTCGTCACCTGCGCCTTGCCGGCATTGCCGTTGCCGGTGACGGCCGCCTTCACCTCCGACGGCGTGTGGAAGTGCACGTCGATGCCGCGGCGCGCGGCGGCGAGCGCGACGACGCCGCCGGCCTGCGCGGTACCCATCGCCGTGGAGACGTTGTGCTGCGCGAACACCCGCTCGACCGCGATCACGTCCGGCTCGTGGGTGTCCATCCAGAACTCTGCCGCGGTCCATACCGCCAGCAGCCGCTCCGCCAACGGCATCGTCGCGGGCGTGCGGACCACGTCCACGTCGAGCGCCGTGACCTTGCGACCCACCCCCGTCTCGACCACCGACAGGCCGCAGCGCGTGAGCCCGGGGTCCACCCCCATCACCCGCATCGCCGTACCTCCACACCGTCGAACAGTCAAACCTTTGTTCGAGAGCATACCCGCACCGCGCATCCCCGGATGCAACGACGCGCCCACCTACTCGCAGATGACGGTGGGCACCGGGTCGTACTTGACGGTACGGGTGTGACGGGAGAGAACGTTGCCGCTCCGGGCATCGGTGATCGTCCGGGTGTTACTCGTGGTGAAGCCGGGCTGCCCGGTGCTGGCGACGCAGTGCGGCCCCTTCGGGAGCCGGATGGTCGACGGCTGCGTCGGCAGGCTGCGGGATCCGGTACTCGACGACACCTCGCGGGTCTTCGTGCTCCACATCCGCACCGTCACCGACGACGAGCCCGCACTGGACTCGATCACGATGCCGTAGGGCGTGTCATTGCGGAACTGCAAGTCGATCGCGCCCTCGAAGACGGTGGCCTCACGTGCCTCGGGGTACCGCGAGATGTAGTAGCTGTGCTCGGTGTGGCCCGCGTCCTCGAGGCCGGCGAAGTAGGCGGCGTTGTACAGCGTGGTGGCGAACTGCGAGATACCGCCGCCGACGGCCTTGTCCGGGCGGCCGTTGTTGATGATGCCGGATTCCACGTAGCCCTGCGCGGTGCCGCGGGGGCCGGTGTAGCCGTTGAGGGAGAAGGTCTCGCCGGGCAGCACCACGGCGCCGTTCACCTGCTGAGCGACGCGGCGGATATTGACGCCCGAGGCGTCGCTGAACCCTCCGGTGGAGAACTCGCTGACTACCTCGCGCACGCCGAGTTCCTTGGCCTTCGCGGTCGAGACCTTGGGCTCGACGGCCTTGAACTGCGCGGTCGCGGTGCGGCCCTGCGTGGACTGCTCGGTGACGGCCTTGGTGACCGCGTCGATCGTCGGGTCCCAGACGACCTCGCGGCCGGGAACGGCCTCGGTCACCGTCGGGGTGCCGCCCGAGAGGTCGAAGCTCGCGTCCTTGGGCTTGGCCACAGCTGATTCGAGCCGCGTACCGAGGACCTTTTTCGCGGCCTCTCGATCCACCTTCGGAGCGAGGTTGCCGGCACCGTCGGGCTGGAAGGAGAGGAAGGTGCCGATATCAGCCCCGGACACCCGGCCGACGGTGCCCGCGGCCACCTGTCCCGCGGCGTCGCGCCGCAGGACGACATCCGAGGCGACCGCCTGTGCGGCGGCCCCGGTGGTCACTGCGCGCACCACGTCCGCGGAGACCGTGGGCGTCACGGCCTCCGTGGGGACAATGATATCGGTGGAGTCGGGCCAGGCGGCGGCGACCACCGCGGCCGCCTTGCCCAGGTCGATCGTGTCGCCGGCCTTCGGCTCGACGGCCACCGGCTTGCCACCGCGGTAGATCACGGCGCCCTCGCCGGCCTCCGACGTCAGGGCGCCGGCGGCCTTCGTGATCGCGGCGTCGAAGGCCTGCCTGTTCAACGTGGACGCGGGGTGCACGTTCCGGTCACTGACCAGACCGATCAGGTCCCGCAGCGGCGAGCGCTCGTCGATCGCGCGCTGCACGGTGCCAGGCACGTCCATGGACAGACCCAATTGCGCGGGCTGGAGCCGGACCTCACCCTTGGCGGTACGGATCGTGATCGGCTCAGCATCCACCCGCTTCGCGGCATCGTCGAGGCGATGCGTCGCATCGTCGCGCCCCAGCGCCCCGAACTCCACGCCCACCGCGGTGGCGCCGTGGACGGTCTCGGCGCGCCCCGACTCCCAGACCGCCGCACCGCCCGCCCCGAGCAGCAGGGCCGCCACCAGAGCCAGGACCGGGGCGCGCCGCAGCGCTGATCGGTTGGAAGTCACAACCTGAGAATATCCTGACGCGTAGTTACCGCACACTAGGGGCGATGCGATACCGCAATCTCAGGCCACTCAGTCCTCGTCGAGCTCTGCGAGGACCTCGTCGGAGATGTCGACGTTGGTGTACACGTTCTGCACGTCGTCGCTGTCCTCCAGCGCGTCCACCAGCTTGAACACCTTGCGCGCACCGTCGGCGTCGACGGGAACCTCGACCGACGCGCGGAACCCGGACTCCGCGGACTCGTAGTCGATGCCCGCCTCCTGCAGGGCGCTGCGCACCGCCACGAGATCGGTGGGCTCGGAGACGATCTCGAACTGATCGCCCAGGTCGCTGATCTCCTCGGCACCCGCGTCGAGCACGGCCATGAGCACGTCGTCCTCGGCCTGGTCGTTCTTGTCCAGCGTGACGATGCCCTTGCGGGTGAACAGATACGACACCGAGCCCGGGTCGGCCATGTTACCGCCGTTGCGGGTCATCGCCACGCGGACCTCGCCGGCGGCACGGTTGCGGTTGTCGGTGAGGCACTCGATCAGCACCGCCACGCCATTGGGGCCGTAGCCCTCGTACATGATGGTCTGCCAGTCGGCGCCGCCGGCCTCTTCGCCACCGCCGCGCTTGCGGGCCCGCTCGATGTTGTCATTGGGGACCGAGGTCTTCTTCGCCTTCTGAATGGCGTCGTAAAGCGTGGGGTTGCCGTCAGGGTCGCTGCCACCCGTGCGCGCCGCGACCTCGATGTTCTTGATCAGCTTGGCGAACAGCTTGCCGCGCTTGGCGTCGATCGCCGCCTTCTTGTGCTTGGTGGTGGCCCATTTGGAATGGCCGCTCATCGATCCCTCGATTCCGTTCGGGTGCGCTGCATCAACCCTGCGAGTTTACGTGAAAGCCTTCTCCAGCTCCGTCAACGCGTCCTCCAGGTGGTGGATCAGGCGCTGCACGTGCGGGACCGACGTCCGGCACGCGGTGATCCCGAACTCCAGATTCCGGTTGTTCGTGCAGATGGTGATGTTCACCGCCTGGCCCTCCCACGGGATCGACGCCGGGTACACGCCGTCGAGGTGCGCGCCGTTCCAGTACATCGCCTCGCGCGGCCCCGGGACGTTCGAGATGACAAGGTTGAACGGCGGGCGCGCGACGCCCCGGTACCCGGGCAGCATGCCCGGCGCGAGGCCCGCGATGTTCGCCGCGCTGAGCGCCAGCACCTGCAGCGGGGACAACTCCCCCATCACCTTGCGGGCGGCGCGCACGGAGTCCTGGATCGCCGTGACCCGGGCCGCCGGATCGGTGAGGTCGGTCGCCAGCGTCGAGATCACCGCGCCGACCGCGTTCGACGACGACTCGGCGCCCTCCTTGTGCAGCGAGACCGGCACCATGGCCGTCAGCGAGCGATCCGGCAGCTCGTTCAGCTCCAGCAGGTACGCGCGGAGTGCGGCGCCGCACATGGCGAGGACGATGTCGTTGACCGTGGCACCGGCCTTCTTCCGGACCGTGTCGATCCGATCGAGGGAATACGACTGCGCGACGAACCGCCGCGCTCCGCCGATCGGCACGTTGAAGATGGTGTGCGGGGCCTGGAAGGGCGCCTTGTAGTCGTGATCGCGGATCGACGTGCCCGCGACCTTCATCGAGGCGGGCAGCATGCCCAGCACCTCGCCGGTGAGGCCACCTATCTGCTTCACCGCGCCGAGCGGGCTGAAGGGCAGGCCCCCCTTCGACGGTGGCGGCGCCGTCTCCGGCTTCCGGCGGCGCCCGAGACCGGGCTGCCAGACGACGCGGCCCTCGCGGTCGTCGGGATCGGGCGAGAGCGCGAGGGTCATGTACCGCAGCGCGGAGACACCGTCGACCAGGGAGTGGTGCACCTTGGAGTAGACGGCGAAGCGCCCGTCCTCCAGCCCCTCGATGACGTGCACCTCCCACATCGGACGGTGCCGGTCGAGCAGCGTCTCGTGCCACAGCGAGACCTGCTGGAAGAGCTCGCGGATGCGGCCCGGCTGGGGCAGGGCCGAGTGCCGGACGTGGTACTCGAGGTCGATGGAGTCGACCTCGGACCACCAGGTGTTGCCGAGGATCCCGACGGGGTCGGCGGGCCGGCGCCCGAACTTCTCACTGACGGCGAGGTGCGAGCGCATCGTCTCGACCACAGAGCGCACGAAGTCGGGTCCCGCGCCCTTGGGCGGGGTGAACAGCTGCAGGCCGCCGACGTGCATCGGGTGCTCGCGCGACTCCGCCATCAGGAACATCGAATCGGTCACCGGCATGTAGCTCACGTCGCCACTCCCCCTCTGCGGCGGCGGTGTTATCGCCGCCGGACGATGTCCACGAAGCGACGGTGGATCCGCAGATCGCCCGTGACCTCGGGATGGAAGGATGTGGCCATCGTCACACCCTGTCGAACAGCGACAACCGTACCCGCCGTCGGACCGGCCTCCGCAGGCACCCTCGCCAGCACCTCGACGCCCTCGCCGACCCGCTCCACCCACGGTGCGCGGATGAACACGGCACGCACGGGATCGCCGTCGACCCCCTTGACCGCGAGGTCGGTCTCGAAGGAGTCCACCTGCCTGCCGAAGGCGTTCCGTCGCACGGTCATGTCGATGGCGCCGAGACACCGGGCATCTGGGCGGGTGTCGAGCACCTCCGAGGCGAGCAGGATCATGCCCGCGCAGGAGCCGTAGGCCGGGAGCCCGCGTGCGAGCGCCTCGCGGAGCGGGTCGAACAGATCGAAAACGCCGAGCAGCCGGCTGATGGTGGTCGACTCCCCGCCGGGGATGACGATGCCGTCGACAGCGGCGAGATCCTCTGCGGTTCGCACCGTCGTGGTGGCGGCGCCGGCCGCCTCGAGCGCGTGGCGGTGCTCGCGCACGTCACCCTGGAGAGCGAGGACTCCGATCCGTACGGTCACGGAGAGCCAGCCTAAACCGCGCCGCGTTCACGCCCGGAAGCGGTGCAGGCCCTCCTGAATGACCACGGCCACGAGCGTGCCGTCCTGAGCGAAGATCCTCCCGGCCGTGAGGGCGCGCCCACCGCCCGCGGACGGGGACGTCTGGTCGTACAGCAGCCACTCGTCGGCACGGAAGGGGCGCAGGAACCACATGGCGTGGTCGAGGGAGGCGACCTGAGTGTCGACGCCCGGGTGGGCCACCCGGGCCGAGCCGAGCAACGTCATGTCGCTCATGTACGCGAGCGCGCTGACGTGGATGTTCAGATCGTCGGGCAGCCGCTTGATGTGACGGAACCAGACCTGCTGGTGCACCGCCCGGCCGACATACGGGGCCGTCTCGTCCTGAGGCACGATCCGGATGTCCCAATCGCTCCACTCCTCGAACAGCCCGAGGCTCTCGCGGGTGGCGTTGGGGTCCTCCCGCGGGCTGGGTACCGACTCAGGGACCTGCGTCGGCGGCATCTCGTCGGCATGCTCGATGCCCTCCTGTCCCGGCAGCTGGAAGGAGGCCGACATGGAGAAGATCGCCTCGCCGTTCTGGACGCCGTTGACGCGGCGCGTGCAGAAGGACCGGCCTTCGCGAATGCGATCCACGAGGAACACTGTGTCGGCATCCGGGTTGCCGGGGCGCAGGAAGTAGCCGTGCAACGAGTGCACCTGCATGGTGTCCGGGACGGTCTCGATCGCCGACCGCAGGGCCTGGCCGGCCACCTGGCCGCCGAACGTCCGGACCAACACTGACGGTGCGTGAATGCCGCGGAAGATGTCGCGGTCGATCTGTTCGAGACTCAGTAGCGCTTCGATGTCAGCCACGAGGAATGACTCTACTCAGGTCACCAGTCCGGATCGGTGTCTTCCGTCGTGGCGTCCACCACGATGACCGTCACGTTATCGCGGCCGCCGGCGTTGAGCGCCGCGGCGACGAGCTGATCGGCGCACTCGTCGATCGGCACGTCGCTCTCGAGGATCTGCCGGATCTCGTCGTCGGTGAGTTCGCCGTTGAGGCCGTCGGAGCAGACCAGCAGCTTCTCGCGCGGCTGCGCCGGAACGATCCAGAAGTCGGCGTCGGGCTCCATCCCGGCGCCGAGGGCGCGAGTGATGACGTTGCGACGCGGGTCGACGCGAGCCTGCTCGGGGCTGAGGAAGCCGCCGTTGATGAGCTCCTGCACCTGCGAGTGGTCGACAGTGAGCTGCTCGAAGTAGCCCTCCGCGAGCCGGTACGTGCGCGAGTCGCCGATGTTGACCACCAGCCAGTGCGGCACGCCCTCGTAGGTGGTGAGCAGGACCCCGGTCACCGTGGTGCCGGCGCGCTTACCCGTCTCCGAGTCGATGGCCTCGATCGCGGCGTGCGCGTCGCGCAGCCGGTCGACGACCTGCTCCATCACGACCTGAGCGTCCGCCGGCTCGGGGCCAAAGACCTCGGCCAACGCCTCGAGGGCCGCCGCTGAGGCCACCTCGCCGGCGTCGTGGCCACCCATGCCGTCGGCGAGCAGGAACATGCCGGGGCCGGTGAGGGCACCGTCCTCGTTGGTCATGCGTACCCGACCAGGATTGCTGATGGCGACCCATTTCATGGACACGCCGCCCTGCACTCCGTAGACGATCTCGGAGCGCGCCTCCCCCGCTTCTGCCGTCATCCGCCGAACACCTTAAAACTGCGCTGCCCCATGTGCACGACGCTGCCCTTCTCCACGGCGTACCTGACTCCCTTGGTGAGCTCGGTCCACGAGTCGCCGAGGGCGATCGCGGAACCGTTCGTCGAGCCCACGTCCTCCACCCACAGTTCACCGCGGGTGATGCCGAACAGCAAGTGGGTCTTCGACACCGACGCTGTGTCATCGACCAGCACATGCTTGGTGACCTTCGACGGATCCGCGCTCTGCGGCACAACCGGCTCGCGCCCGATGATGCCGTCGCCGCGGACATCGACCGAGTGCCCGTCGTCGAAGCGCAGGACGATCGGCGCGCCGCCCGCCGGACCGGGCGCCGCCGGACGCGGCTGCTGCGGCTGCCCCTGGGGCGGCTGACCGCCCTGCGGCGCGAGCGGCCTGCCTGCGGGCGGGCCTACGGGTGGCTGGCCCTGCACGGGTACGCGCGGCTGCCCGCTGGGGCCCGTGGGTCCGCTCGGGCGCGGGGCGAACTGCTGGGGCGGCTGCGGCTGCGAGGCCTGCGCCGGCGGGGGCGCGAAGGCCGCAGCGGGCGGCAGGCCGGTCGTGGGCTCGTCACCCTCGGTGGGCGGCGGGCCGAATCGCGGCGGGATCGGCCGCAGGCCCGGCACATCGTCCGGCAGCGGCGGGAGCGACGGCGGCTGCAGCCGCTCGCGCGGCTCCCCGGTCGCCACGACCTCGGTGGCCGCACCGGCGGCGACCGCATCGACGCGGGTCTCGTCCGGCAACGGGGTTGGAATGCGCTGCAGGGTGTTGTCGGAATCGCCGGTCACCAGGCCGCCGAGCGGGCCCGACGGTGCCGGGGCCTGCGCACGCACCGGGGTCGCGACGTCGGCATCGTCGACCACGGTCGACGTGGAGGCCTTCTCGTGGACGCCGCGGCGGCCACCGTCGGCGAGGATCGACCAAGCCGGGAGGTAGACGAGCGGCGCCAGGATGTTGAAGACGACCGATCGGATCGCGGACGACGGGAAGCCGATCGGGCGGAGAGACTGCGTGTCGACCACCTTGAGGCCCGCGAGCAGCTTGCCAGGGCTGGCGCCGTAGACGCCGTGCAGCACTACGGACGCGATGATCGCGACGGCGGCGCCGATACCGAGGAACACCCAGCCGTGCTCGAGACCGGCCACGACGTTGACGATCAGGGCGATGGCGACCACCGCTGAAGCAACGCACAGGTCCGCGATGTACGCGAGCACGCGCAACACGTTGGGAGCCGCCTCCACTTGCGATCCACCCAGGGACGTCTGGGCCCCGTACTCCTGAGTGGCCCTGGCCGTTGCTTGGTCTGACATCCTCCGCCTCACTGCTTCCACTTCACATCCCGCGTCTGCCCGACACGCGCAGCCTCGACGCTAGCGCGAATCGTCGGACACCGGCAGGCGACATGCCGTTACCAGCCGCGTTCCGCCAGGCGGTGCGGCTGCGGGATGTCATCGACATTGATTCCGACCATCGCCTCACCCAGTCCACGGGAGACCTCGGCGAGCTTGCCGGGATCGTCGTAGAAGGTCGTCGCCGCGACGATCGCCTTGGCGCGCTGCTCGGGGTTGCCCGACTTGAAGATGCCGGAGCCCACGAACACACCCTCGGCGCCGAGCTGCATCATCATCGCCGCGTCCGCCGGGGTGGCGATGCCGCCCGCGGTGAACAGGGTGACGGGCAGCTTGCCGTTCTTCGCAACCTCGACGACCAGGTCGTAGGGCGCCTGAAGCTCCTTGGCGGCGACGTACAGCTCGTCCTCGGGCAGCGAGGTCAGGCGGCGGATCTCGTCGCGGATCTTGCGCATGTGCGTGGTGGCGTTCGAGACGTCGCCGGTGCCGGCCTCGCCCTTGCTGCGGATCATCGCGGCGCCCTCGGTGATGCGACGCAGGGCCTCGCCCAGGTTGGTCGCGCCGCAGACGAAGGGCACCGTGAAGGCGAACTTGTCGATGTGGTTGCTGTAGTCGGCCGGGGTCAGGACCTCGGACTCGTCGATGTAATCCACGCCGAGGGCCTGCAGGATCTGCGCCTCGACGAAGTGGCCGATGCGGGCCTTCGCCATGACCGGGATGCTGACGGCCTCGATGATGCCGTCGATCATGTCCGGATCGGACATACGACTGACGCCGCCCTGCGCGCGGATGTCGGCGGGCACGCGCTCGAGTGCCATGACCGCGACCGCACCGGCGTCCTCGGCGATCTTCGCCTGCTCGGGGGTCACCACGTCCATGATCACGCCGCCCTTGAGCATCTCGGCCATGCCGCGCTTGACGCGTGCGGTGCCGGTGACGGGTGCGGTCTGGGGATCAGTGGTCACTGATGGGTCTCCTCGTAGCTGGGACATGTGGGGCTTCAGTATTCCCGATGACGGTGCGCGCTTCCCCGCCCGGGTCGGGGCCTCGGGTCCGACGGTGCCGGTCCTGTCACCCTCCGGCCCTCGCCCATCTCGTATCTACACTGATCTCATGGGCGGAATGATTGCGGTGTATCCCTTCGTTCCGGCTCGGGAGCTCGAAGTAGGACCTGGGTTCGACATGGATCGCATAGTGCGGTTCATCGCGAAGTGGTCGCTCGTCGCCGTCCCCGATTCTCCCGGCGAGTACCTGACCGCCGACGACATCGCGGACGGAATGCTGCCGCGCATCACCGCGGGAATCGAATGCTTCTCCATCAACCGCCCTACTGCGGGCGAGGTCGACATGGCGATCGACTGGATGTTGACGGTTGGTGGGACCTTCATAGACTTTTCCGGGGGCCTCATTTCGAACGATGTCCGCTGGCTGGAGGTCACGACCGAACCGGACGACGGACTCCTGGTCTTCGTCGTCGATGATGCGAGCCGCGCACATGCCGCGTATCGATCACAACGTTCGCCCACGGGCATCTGGGATGTTCGGAACGGATTCGACGGAGTGCCCGTCATCGTCCGCAGGCCGATTGCCGACTACCCACCCGAGGTCCGCTGGAACGGGTGGCTCGTCGTCCTTCACGACGGCGAGATCGAAGTCCAAACGGTCCCGGACCACGCGTTCTGGGGCAAGCCGCCACGGGACGTCGAACCTGAGATCACGTACTGGGCGGAGAACTGGGCCGTGCGCGACGTCGGCGGCGTACTCACCGCTGCACACCGTGACGGCCGGATCGTGTCCATAGAAGTGAGCGCGAACGGCCCGGTCGTCCTCTCCGAGTGACGGCGGGCGTTACGCGATTGCCTCCTGAGCGGATTTGACGCACCTACCAACGCCGAGCCGCGCTTCCCGCGGGGAACTCTCACTCGTCACCGGGTTACAACCCACGCGCGGGTGAAGACGTCCCGCGGGAGGAGCTGTCGAGTAGCAGGCCGTGAGGTCGGAGAGCATCGCGAAGCCTGGTCCGGAGGCGGTCCGGCTCCGTACAGTCCTTCCACCCCCAGTGCGTAGGCCACAGACGGCGCTCCATGAGAAGGGTGTCGCGCTTCAGTCGGGCGTCGGCGTCGAAGCCCTTCTTCTGCTTGCCCGCCCCGTCGAACTCGCCGACCACGACCTCCTCGAACAGGAAGTCCACACGGGCCTCGAGCGCGCCGGCGTGATTGAAGTACTCCCGCTGCAGGTCCGGGCGGGGAATCTCCGGCCAGGAGAGCATGAGGGCACGACTCCGCGACTCGCCGACGGACTCGGACCGCCCGTCCGCCTCCGGCATCGCCGACCGAAGCATGGCGATACCGCGCCGCCGGCCGAGCCGATCCGTCGCCGCATGCAGCTCGTCGAGGGCGACACCCATCCGCAGCGCAGCGTCCAGGGCACAGACCGCCTGCTCGAAGGTGCCTGCCAGCGCCAAATCCAGTGCGGTCCGGGCCACCGTCGTCACCGCGAGACCGTCGACGACCGTGGTGTCCTCCCCGTCGAGCCGACGAATGTGCACGCGACGTCGCCCGTCCCTGCCTTCTCCTCGCCGACCATCGCGGGTGAATTCGACGGTGCGCCAATCGAAGGTCAGAACCTCCATGCCGTGCACCGCGGCAGCCGCGGCATGGCTCAGGACCAGGCCGGCGGCGGAACGTTCCGCCGCGGACCTCCCGGACAGCGCGAGTTCCACCCAGGGCTCGAGCTTCGTCCCCTGGTGATAGCTTCCGCGCCAGACGCGCGTCATCCTTCCGTCGTCAACCCACCGGCGGATCTGGCGATCGGTCGACCCCGTCGCCAGCATCTCGAGCCTGTGTTTGCGTAGAACCGAGTCTCCATCGGACACGGATGCACCCCTGCCTCGGCGCCCCCACGCCGACCTGTCCATCGTCCCCGACGGGTGCTCCGCGCGGGCGGGTTCGACGACGCCGAGTCTCCCGCGAGGGTTGTTCGCCGGAACGGTGGTTGCAACCCGATGATCGGTGGAAGGTCCCCGCGGGAGCGCGCGTCAGCGCGACCAGACGGAGCGGGCGGGCTCCGACGAGACGGCGCGGCCGTCGCCCCGGGTGATCACCAGGCCGCCGGCGCTCACGGTGTAGATCGTGTCGTCCTTATCCTTGCCCTTCGCGTCGCGGTTGATAGCGCGGAAGCCACCGGAGCCGTCCCGGGTCGCAGCAAGCGTGATGCCGCTGTTGTCCCCCGAGACCTGCGCGCCGCGGTAGGTCAGCTCCCCCGCGGAACCACAGATCACGACCCGGGAGCCGCCGCCGTTCGCCTTCGAGGTGAGGAGCGCCAGTTGCAACGTCTCACCACCTGCGCACCGCGCCGGACTCCCGACGAAGCCGTAGGCGTCGGTGCCCGGGACCGTCGGCGCTGAGACGGTTTCCGAGGTCCCCGTCGGCGCCGCCGACGTGGATTGCGCGGGCGTGCCCGACGGAGCGGACGTGGCCGTCTGTTCGGCCGGTGTGGTGTCCCCGCCCCGACCGAAGGCCAGGTAGCCGACGGCCAGGAGCGCTATGAGCAACACCGCCACCAGGGCCACCAAGGCCCACACGCGGCCGTTGCGCGCCGGAGCCGACCCGGAGCCCACCCCACCGACGGCCGCCGATGGCGGCACCGGTGTGCCCGCGAGATGCTGAGCCGCTGGCGGCGGCGCAGCGTGCGTGTACGCCGGGGTCGGAATGGGCGGCGGGGTCGGCCGGATCACGGTGGGCCCGGATCCCACGCGCGGGACGGGGGGCAGCCCTGCGGCCGGGGCGGTCAGCGCGGCACGGAACGCGCGGGCGAAGGAAGCGTTGTCGGGGAACCGGTCGCGTGGCTGCTTCGCCAGCGCCCGCTCGAAGACGCGTGCCAGCCCGGGCGGAACGCCCGCCACCCGCGCAGCCGGGTCCGGAACGGGCGCCTGCAGGTGCGCCATCAGCACCGAGCTGGGCGATCCGGGGCCGTACGGCGGCGCGCCGGTGAGCAACTCGAAGGCCGCGCAGGCCAGCGAGTACTCGTCGGCCCGGTTGTCCAGTGGATTGCCCTCGATCACCTCGGGCGCGAGGTAGGCCATGGTCCCGACCGCCACACCGGTGGCGGTGAGGGAGCTCGCCTCGTCGCTGGCCTTCGCGATGCCGAAGTCCACCAACTTCACCCCGACGGGCCGTCCGGGCCGCACGGGCGCGAGCAGGATGTTGCCCGGCTTGACGTCGCGGTGCATCAGGCGGCGCTCGCTCCACGCCCAGTCCAACGCGCTCCCGACCTGCTCGATCACCTCGGCCACCATCGCGGGCGGCAGCGGCCCCCGCGTCCGCAGGTACTGGGCCGCGTCCTCGCCCTCGACGTACTCCATGGCGAGCCAGAGGCGGCCGTCGTACTCGCCGCGGTCGTGAATCGTGACGATGTTGGGGTGCCGCAGGCCGGCCAGGATGTCGGCCTCGCGAAGGAAGCGCGTGGCGAAGCTCGGGTCGTCTCCCAGCTGCGGTCCGAGCAGCTTCAGCGCGTCCTGCCGCGGCAGCCGCGGATGCTCGACGAGGAAGACCTCGCCCATGCCGCCCGCACCGAGGCGGCGTACCACCCGGTATCCGGAGATCTCCGTCGGTTGCATCCCGCCTCCCCTACTCGATCACGGCCGGCTCGCCCGGCGCCTCCCCGGACGCGCATGCCTTCTGCACGTCGAGGACGAGGTCGGCGAGCGCCGCAGGATAGACGGGGTCCGCGAGCACGCGGATCTCGTCGGGGGTGCACCAGCGCATCTCGTCGAGAGTCCGGCGTTCCAGGTCCGTCCAGCCCGACGGCGCCGGGTCGAACCGTTCGCACTCCACGGCGAAGAAGTACTCGACCGAGTCGATCACCTCGCCGTCGAAGGAGAAGACCGCCTCCCGGCGGTAGAGAGGCCCGACGAACGCCGACGGCGCGAGCATGCGGCCCGTCTCCTCCCGCAGTTCGCGGGCGGCGGCGGCGCGCAGGTCCTCTCCGCGCTCAACTCCCCCGCCCACGGTGAACCACCAGTGGTGGGCGGGCCGCGTCCCCTCCGGGACGGGCTCGTGACCACGGACGACGAGCACGGCACCGTCGGGGTCCACGACGATGACCCGCGCCGAGACGCGCCGCTCGTCGTTCGCGGCGAGCAGCGCCGCGGGGAGGATGCCGCCCCGGTCGACGATGTCGAAGTACTGGGGCATCGGCGCGGTGCCGCCTAGGTACAGCCAGCGTACGAACCGGCGGCCACGCAGGGTGCGGGTGTCGCGGACGGCGTCGTTGTGAAAGCGACGCGCCATGGTCACGCGCGTATCGGCATCGGCGATCTCCGCCACGAGCGACCGCGGCAGGGCCTCGATGTCGATCGAACCGATGGCCGCGGACAGCCGGTTCTCCATCGGCATCCGGTCCTCGGGAGCGGAGTTCTCGGCACGGTCCGCGGCGGCGCGCAGCATCTGTCCCTGCTCGGGCGGCAACGTCGCGCCGACCGCGCGCGCGACCGCGGACCGTCGGGCGAGGGCGGCGTCGAGCGCGGCGAGCGAGAGGTCCACCCGCACGTGCAGCCGGTCCAGACGGTGCGCTGTCTGGTACGCCAGGGCAGCGACGATCAGGACGGCCATCACGATCAACCCGATGACGAGCACGGTGGTGGCGGTGAGGTTCAGCACGACGGCCCCCTTCAGTCGTCGATCGACACGACCACGCCGGGCACGGCGACGGTCTCGTACACGCGGATGACCTGCTCGGCGACGACGGACCAGTCGTAGCGCCACACCACCTCGGAGGCGTGGGTGACCAGCTCGGTGCGGCGGAAGTCGTCGTCGAGCAGCTCGACGATCGCGCGACCGAGGGCTGCACCGTCGCCGACCGGGAACAGACGGCCGGCCTCGCCCCCGTCGAGGACGCGCTCGAAGGCGTTGAGGTCGCTCGCGACGACGGCGGTGCCGGCGGCCATGGCCTCGACGAGGACGATGCCGAAGCTCTCGCCGCCGAGGTTGGGCGCAACATAGACGTCGGCGGAACGGAGCGCGGCGGCCTTCTCCCCGTCGGTGACGGCGCCCATGAGCCGCAGATGCTTCGCGTACGGCCCGGCGTCGCGCAGGAGCTTCTCCGAGTCGCCCCGACCGATGACGAGCACCTCGACATCGGGTTGCGCCGCCACGATGGCCGGCAGCGCCTCGAGGAAGACGGCCATGCCCTTGCGCGGCTCGTCGTACCGGCCGAGGAAGAGCACCGTCTTGCCCGGCCGGGGATAGCCGGGCAGCGGATCGCCGTCGGCGAACGCGCGCACGTCGACGCCGTTGGGGATCTCGATGGCGTCGGAGCCGAGCGACTCCATCTGCCAGCGACGAGCCAGCTCGGAGACCGCGATCTTTCCGCGGATCTTCTCGTGCGACGGTCGCAGTACGCTCTGAAAGACCGAGAGCACCAGCGACTTCTCGGTGGAGGTGTGGAAGGTCGCGACGATGGGACCGTCGGCGATCGCCAGCGCCAGCATGCCGAGGCTCGGCGCGTTCGGCTCGTGCACATGGAGCACGTCGAACTCGCCGTTGCGGATCCACTTCCGCAGCCGACCGAAGGCCTTGGGACCGAAGGAGAGCCGAGAGACGGAGCCGTTGTACGGGATCGCGACGGCCTTGCCCGAGGAGACGGCGAAGTCGGGCAGCACCGTCTCCTTCGAGGACGGGGTGAGCACCGAGACCTCGTGTCCGCGCTCGATAAGTACGCGCGCCAGGTCCACGACGTGCGCCTGGACCCCACCCGCGACGTCGAAGGAGTACGGGCAGATCATCCCGATCCGCATCAGCGCACCTCTGGGCCCTCGCCGAGGATTCGATCGCGTCGCGCCTGCGACCAGTCGGACTCCCACAGCGGCTGCAGCATGTGCCAGTCGGCGGGATGTTCAGCGATGTTGCGCTCGAACGCGTGCGCCAGCTGCTGGGTGGCGCTCTCGATACCGCCGGACACATCGATGGGGGCCTCGGCCCTGAACCCCCAGGCGTCGCCCTCGAACCAGCAGTGCACCGGCAACAACGGTGCGCCGGTGTCGATCGCGAGCTTCGCCGGGCCCGCGGGCATCCGGGTGCGCTCGCCGAAAAAGGTGACGGGCACGCCGTGCCGCGCGAGGTCGCGCTCGCCGAGCAGGCAGATCGGGCGGCCCTCGCGCAGTCGTTGCGCCAAGGCCTGCATCGGCGGCTGCTCGCCACCGGAGAGAGGGAAGATCTCGAAGCCCAGCGACTCTCGGTACTCGACGAACCGCCGGAACAGCGACTCGGGCTTGAGCCGCTCGGCGACCGTGGCGAACCGCCCGTACTTCTGCGCGAGCCACACCCCGGCCATGTCCCAGTTCCCGCTGTGCGGCAGCGCCAGCACCGCGCCGGTGCCCGCGTCCATCGCCTCGTGCAGGCTGGGCACGTCCACGTACTGATCGAGCCGCGCGCCCAGCTCCACGAGGTCCATCGACGGCAGCCGGAAGGACTCACGCCAGTACCGCGCGTAGGAGCGCGAGGACTCCTCGATCAGACTCTGCGGCACCGCGTCCGGGGTGGTGCCGAGCACGCGCGCGAGATTCTTGCGCAGCTGCGTGTTGTCGCCCCGCGCGCCGATCCGCCCGCCCACGTCGTCGATGAGGAACTTCGCGGCGAACTCCGGCATCCGCTTGGTCACGGCCCAGCCGGTGCGGTAGGCGATATCTGCGACCTCTTCGCGCGGATCGATCACGCCTGTCCCCCTCGCTGCGCGGCTGCCTGCGGCAGCGGCAGCAGGTCGGTCGCGCCGGGCGAGCGGCGGACGGTCAGGGCCCGCTGGAGAACGGTGACGATGCTGGTCACGGCGAGCAGCCACATCGCGACGTGGATCGCCCACCAGACGCCCATACCTGTGACGCCCGCGCCCACGAGCACGATGATGAGACGCTCCGGACGCTCGATCCAGCCACCGTCGCCCTTGAGCCCGGAGGCCTCGGCCCGCGCCTTCGCGTAGCTGATCACCTGCGAGGTGACCAGGCAGATCAGGGTGGCGATCAGCAGGTTGTAGCGGTTGTCCGCAGTGTTCACGGCCCACCAGGCCAGGCCGGCGAAGATCGCGCCGTCGGCCACGCGGTCGCACGTGGCGTCGAGCCAGGCCCCGAACCGGGTGCCGCCGCCGCGGACGCGGGCCATGGCCCCGTCGAGCATGTCGAACATGACGAAGAACCAGATGATCAGCGTGCCGACGAACAGGTGGTCGGTCGGAAAGAGCCACAGTGCCGCTGTCACGGAGCACGCGGTGCCGAAGAGCGTCACCGCATCCGGCGTCAACCCGATCCGGATCAGCACCTTCGCGATCGGGTGGGTGACCGTGGAGACCGCCTCACGACTGAAGATCGACGACACTGCTAGACCTCCTCCCAGGCCTTCGCCATCAGCGCCCGGGTCTGTCCGAGGAGCTGCGGCATCACCTTAGTGCCCGAGAGCACCGTGATGTAGTTCGCGTCACCGGGCCAGCGCGGCACGATGTGCTGGTGCAGGTGCTCGGCGATCGAACCGCCGCCCGACCGGCCCAGGTTGAAGCCCACGTTGAACGCCGCCGGCCGCGAGATCCGCTTGATCACGCGGATGGTCTTCTGGGTGAGCTTGATCAGCTCGAAAGCCTCGTCATCGGTGAGGTCCTCCAGCTCCGCGACCTGCCGGTACGGCACCACCATGCAGTGGCCCGGGTTGTACGGGAACAGGTTGAGCACCACGTAGCAGTGCTCGCCGCGGGCCACGATCAGCCCGTCCTCGTCGGCCAGCTTGGGGATCTCGAGGAAGGCGGTGCTGCCCTCCGGGACGGGAGGGGAATCGACGAGGTACCGCATCCGGTACGGCGTCCAGAGCCGCTCGATGCTCTCGTCACCGTCGCCGACCCCGAAGTCGGTGTGCGCGCCGCGCGCGTCGCCGTCCGTGGCGTCCGTCATCGATTCCTCTCCCCTGTCGTCCCTGCGGCCCCGGTCAGGCGATGCCGACGGTGGCCTCCGCCGGGCCCAGCAGCTCGGCGGTCGGGGACTCGTTGCGGCGCGAGTGGACCCAGTGGACGATCCGCTGCACGGCGTCGTCGACGGGTACCTGGTTGACCTGGGTGCCGTCGCGGAACCGGAAGCTGACCGCGCCGGCGTCGCGGTCGGTCTCGCCCGCGAGCAGCATGAACGGCACCTTCTGCGTGGTGTGATTGCGGATCTTCTTCTGCATCCGGTCATCGCTGTGGTCGACCTCGGCGCGGATCCCGTGCTTCTTGAGTTCGCGGATCACCGTCTCCAGGTGATCCCCGAACTGCTCGGCGACGGGGATGCCGACCACCTGCTGGGGCGCCAGCCACGCGGGGAAGGCGCCGGCGTAGTGCTCGGTGAGGACGCCGAAGAAGCGCTCGATCGAACCGAACAGCGCGCGGTGGATCATCACCGGGCGTTGCTTGGTGCCGTCGGGCGCGGTGTACTCGAGCTCGAACCGCTCGGGCAGGTTGAAGTCCAGCTGGATGGTGGACATCTGCCAGGTGCGGCCGAGCGCGTCCTTCGCCTGGACGGAGATCTTCGGGCCGTAGAAGGCGGCGCCGCCCGGATCCGGCACCAGGTCGAGGCCCGAGGCCTCGGCGACCTGCTGGAGCGTCTTGGTGGCCTCCTCCCACACGTCGTCGGCGCCGACATACTTCTGCGGATCCTTCGTGGACAGCTCGAGGTAGAAGTCGTCGAGGCCGTAGTCCTTGAGCAGCGAGAGCACGAACTCGAGGGTCGTGGTCAGCTCCTCGTGCATCTGCTCCTTGGTGCAGTAGATATGGGCATCGTCCTGCGTCATGCCGCGCACGCGGGTCAGGCCGTGGATCACACCGGACTTCTCGTACCGGTACACGGAGCCGAACTCGAAGAGCCGCAACGGAAGCTCCCGGTACGAGCGGCCACGGGCGTCGAAGATCAGATTGTGCATCGGGCAGTTCATCGGCTTGACGTAGTAGTCCTGACCGGGCTTGGTGACGTTGCCCTCGTCGTCGTACTCCGCGTCGAGGTGCATGGCCGGGAACATCCCGTCCTTGTACCAATCCAGGTGCCCCGACACCTCGTAGAGCGTGCTCTTGGTGAGGTGCGGGGTGTTGACGAAGTCGTAGCCGGCGTCGATGTGTCGCTGACGGGAGTACTCCTCCAGCTCCTTGCGGATGATGCCGCCCTTGGGATGGAAGACCGGCAGGCCGGAGCCGAGCTCGTCCGGGAAGCTGAAGAGGTCCAGCTCGGCGCCGAGCTTGCGGTGGTCGCGCTTCTCCGCCTCGGCGAGGAGCTCCAAGTACTCGTCCATCGCCTCGGGCGATTCCCAGGCGGTGCCGTAGACGCGCTGCAGGTCAGCGTTGTTCTGGTCGCCGCGCCAGTACGCGGCGGAGCTGCGGGTCAGTTTGACCGCGGGGATGTACTTGGTGGTGGGCACGTGCGGGCCGCGGCACAGGTCGCCCCAGATCAGCTCGCCGGTGCGGGGATTGAGGTTGTCGTAGGCGGTGAGCTCGGCGCCGCCGACCTCCATGACCTCGCTGTCGTCGGCCGCGCCCTTGTCGTCGATGAGCTCGAGCTTGTAGGGCTCCCCCGCCAGCTCGGCGCGGGCCTCGTCCTTGCTCGCGTAAACGCGGCGACTGAACTTCTGCCCCGCTTTGATGATCTGCTTCATCTTCTTCTCGAGGCTCTTGAGATCCTCGGGCGTGAAGGGCTCGGCGACGTCGAAGTCGTAGTAGAAGCCGTCCTTGATCGGCGGGCCGATGCCCAGCTTGGTGCCGGGGAAACCATCCTGCACGGCCTGCGCGAGGACGTGCGCCGCCGAGTGGCGGATCACGCTGCGCCCGTCCTCCGTGTTCGCCGCGACGGCCTCGACCTCGGTGTCGGTCTCGGGGATCCAGCTCAGGTCCTTGAGGGTGCCGTCCGTGGTCTTGACGACGACGACGGCCTCGGGGCCCTTGTTCGGCAGGTCCAGATCGCGCATGGCGGCCCCGGCGGCGATTCCTGCCGGGACGACGAAGGTGGTGCTCACAGTGCTCCTAGTCATGTAGCGGGCGGCATACCTGGCCGCACGCGGTTGTCAGTGGATCCGATCCTATCGGTCACCGCGCGTGCCGCTCGCCGGAGGCGATGCTCAGGCGAGCCGCGTCCGCCGCTCGTCCGGCGTCTGCCGGGGGCAGCTGAGGCACTTCGCCATGCCGGGGCACAGGTAGAGCAGGCAGCACGAGCCCCGTCGGACGACGGTGCCGCGCCCGGGCACCTCCTCGAACCGCGCCGGCGGCGCCGCGGGACCGCACGCGCGCAGCAGATCGTCGGCAACGGTCCGCGGTTCGGCGGTCTCGAGCGCGGCCGACGCGATCGAGTCGGTCGCGATGGCCCAGAGGGAGCGCCGCGAGGCACCCGACTCGGCCGCGAGAGCGGGGACGAGGCGGTGGCAGGCGCGGGCGAGGTCGAGGCCGGGGTCGTCCGACGGCGCCGTCTCCCCCACCTCGGGCCAGCCTCCCGCGCCGGACCGGACGACCGCCGACGCGGCGTCCCGCCCGGCGGCGGCCACGCGGGCGAGCGCTCCCGACAGGGCGTACCAGTACAGGACTCCGGCGACGCGGTCGTCGGGAGCCGCCACCGAACGACGGAGTTCCGCGATCACCCGAAGAGCGGGCTGGCTAGCCAGGGCCACTGGATGTCGAACCACCCGCCGATCATCGCGGCCGCGCCCAGCAGCCAGACGGTGGCCAGCACGATGAGGCAGGTCCCGACGCCGAATGCGCCCTTGACGAGGATGTTCTGGCGGGATAGCCACGCGGCGAAGCGGTCGTAGCGTTCGCGGGCGAAGTGCAGAAGTCGGTGCGCCCACTCGAATTCCGTGGCGAGGATACCGAGACCGGCGAAGACGATCAGCCAGCCCGGCCCCGGGTACGGGATCGCGATGATGCCGGCGATGAGCACGATTCCGCCGATGACGCCGACGCAGATGCGCCAAGCGAGCGTGCCGTGCCGGGACGCTTTGATCCGTGCGCGCCACGCGCGCGGACCGCTCCGCGGCAACTCCTTCTGCTGGTCATGCATGATTCCACGGTACCGGCGTCAGCCGGCGACCTCTTCGAGCAGCGGGAGTGCAACGGCGTCCGCGATCGCGGGCGCGACGGCCTGCAGCTCGGCGTCGAGGATCTGCACCGCCACGCCGAATGCCTTGGCCACAGCGCCCGCGTCGCGGGATGCGGTCTCGGTGGCGCGGATCCGATCGCGGTCTGCGGGCTCCAGGTACCCGGGCGGAGCGCCGGTGCGGGCGCCCGCGAGGGCAATGAGTGCGTCGCGGAGTTCGTCGAGCGCGAGGGCCGCGGACGGCCCGTTGCCGCGGTGTAGCTCGGCGCGAGTGCGGAGCGCGGCGAGCCACGCGGGTCCGACCAGATCTGGGTAGCCCGACGGTGCCGCCGCCTGCGGTCCGGTGGGACCGAAGACCTGGCGGAAGGGCTCGCCCGGCCGCGGCCCGAACCGGGCCGCGGGCACGATCGCGATTCGCGCGGTGAGCAGGTCCGAGAGCAGGAAGACGATGCCGGTCGCGTCCACGGTGTGGTGGATCGCACCGAAGTCGCGATACATCCGCTCGGTCCACCGATCCCGGAGATCACCGATCGCGAGATCCGGTGCGACAGCGAGCATCAGGTCGATGCCGGCGAACGCGTCGAGCATCCCCGCCGCCGCAGCGCCGACCACGGCCCCTGCCGGAACGCCCTCCGTCGCTTCGGCGGCGGCGATCAATCGGTTGCCGACGTCCTGTCGTTGCATCGCAGTGAACATGCCGTTCACGATAACGGGCCGGGCGGGGCGACGCGGAGCAGCGGCCCGAGTGCACGCACATCCGCTTGTTCGAATTAGATCTTTAGCATGTCTATACGGCCATTGATTGCGCTTGCGATCGCCATTCCCTCACTCTCAAACGGTTACGAATACGCCGATTGGCCAGCGCGGTTAGATCGCAAACAACTGTAACGGGTTCTGTTAGATCTCTTAGGATTTCGCTACTGGTCAGTAGCTCAAATCGGTTTGAGTGAATAGCTTCGAAAGCTATTGGGAAACCGTGGAAATACTGATAACTTCAGAACTCCCAGGAGATGCACAGGCGCCGCTTTAGGCACTCGCACCGAGCGCAGACGCCTCTATTTTCTGCTGGGTCCACATCCCTACCGACCGGCACACTCGATCGAGCGTGCCGAACCTTCATGAACCGGAGGTCCTCCCCATGTCCCCTTCGTCACCCAAGCACGCTCGGAAGACGGTGCGCCGCAGCGCTGTTGCTGCCACTGCCGTCGCGGCAGCTGCAACGCTTACCGTCGCAACTCCGGCGACCGCGAACGCCGCACCCACTGGTATTCCGCAGGTCGATGCCATCCTCGCTGCCGCCCCGCTCCTCCCCGGCGGCATTCCGCTGGCGACGATTCCGATCATCGCGCCGCAGATCAACCAGGGCGTCGCGGCCTGGAACCAGATTCCCGTTCTCGGCGGCCTCATCCCGGTGAGCAACACGTCGGGCGCGATCGTTTCTTCGGGTCAGGTGCCGGGCGCACCGGCCGGTTGGCTCGGCGTCGGCCAGCAGGACACCTTCGCGGCCGGTGCTCCGCTGGGCCTCGGCGGTCTCTCCAGCACCACCTACGGTCTGGTCGGTGTCGGTCCGGGGCTCGGCGTCGGCAGCGTCGGCGGCAACGTCACCACCATCAACGGCCCGTTGGGGAGTGCGCTGGGCCTGAACACCTCCCTCAGCGCGATCACTGCAGGCGGCCTCACCACGTGGACGCCGTCCCTCGGACTCAATGCGACCGCGCCGCTGGGCCTCGGCGGTGCGACCGCGACGATCGTGCCGGTGACGGTGACGTACGGCGCCAACACGTTCATCGTGGGCCTCCCCGCCATCAACCTGGGCCTCACCACTCCGCTGGGCGGCGGCAACCTCGTTCTGAACCTCGGCAGCATCGGGTTCCAGAACGGCCAGCTGGTCCTCGTCACGCCGAGCCTGAGCGGCACCGTCACCACCCCGCTCGGCGGCGGAACCGTCGGCGTGACGCCCGGGACGATCACCGTCGGGACCGGCGGCCTCACCGTCGACGCTCCGGACGTGACGGCCGGCGTGAACGTCGGCAATGTCGTCACCGCAGGGCTCAACGTCAACGGTGGCGGCGGCAGCGTCACCCCGGCCGGCGTCTCGGTCACCGGACCGTCCGGGACCGGCACCGTCTCGACACCGGTAGGTACGGGCACCGTCACGGCCAGCACGGGCAGCGCCTCCGCGGGCTCGAACGGCGTCTCGGTGACCGGCCCCGCCGCCAGCGGCACGGTCACCACCCCGGTCGGCGTCAGCGGCGGCGCCGCGGTATCGACGGGTTCGGCGACCGTCGCGACCAACGGCGATACCACGGTGACCGGCCCGACGGCCACGGGCAACGTCAGCACGCCGGCCGGCAGCGCAAGCGGCCACGTGGAGACCGGCAGCGCGTCGGTCAGCCCGAGCACCGGCACGGCGTCGGTGACCGGCCCGTCGGCCGGTGCCGAGGTGACCACGCCGGCCACCGGCAGCCACGGCGTCGAGGCCGACACCGGTTCGGCCACGGCCAGCTCCAGCGGCGTCAGCGTCACCGACACTCCCTCGGTGGACGTGCACTGATACCCGCTGTGACCGACCGAGCGGCGGCCGGGGTGTTCACACCCCGGCCGCCATCGGCGTATCTTTCGACGATGAGCACCGACTGGCGAGAGCACACCGTCGAGCAGATCCGCGGCCTGATCCTGGAGACCGAGCCGGATGCCGTCGAAGAAGTGAAGTGGCGCAAGCCCTCCAATCCTGACGGCGTGCCGACGTTCTCGCTCGGCGGCCTGCTCTGCACCGTCGAGACCTACAAGGACAAGGTCAAGGTGACTTTCGCCAAGGGGGCCTCGATCGAGGATCCCGCGGGGCTGTTCAACGCGAGCCTCACGGCCGGCACCCGCCGAGCCATCGACATCACGGAGTCCGACGCGCTCGACGAACCAGCCTTCCGTGATCTGATCACTCGCGCAGCGGCGCTGAATCGGTCCTGACCCGAGGATCGGCGCACCGCTACTTCTTCTGGATCTCCTCGGCGAGCATGACGATGATGCCGCTGGGTCCGCGGACATAGGTGAGCTTGTAGATGTCCTCGTAGACGCCGACTCCGCGCAGCGGGTGACAGCCGTGCTTCGCCGCGATCGCCAGTGCCTCGTCGAGATCGTCGACCGAGAACGCGACACGATGCATGCCGATCTCGTTGGGGAGCGTCGGCTCCGTCTCGATCGCGTCGGGGTGGATGTACTCGAACAGCTCGATCCGCCCCTGGCCGTCCGGGGTCTGCAGCATGGCGATCTTGGCGTGGTTGCCGTCGAGGCCGACGGCGGTGTCCGTCCACCCTCCGCTGACCGTCTGGCGACCGATCACCGTGAGTCCCAGATCGGTGAAGAACGCGATCGTCGCTTCCACATCGCGCACCGCGATCGCGACGTTCTCCAGTTTGATGGCCATGATTCCGAGACTATCGATCGTGTGCCGCCACCGCAGCTCGCCTGGAAAGGTCACGGCGATGGACGCCGTCTTCGTCCGAGGGCCGGCCCGACACCTCGTCGAACATCGCGACATCAATCGCGATCGAGGTGTGGAGCGCCGGAGTTCCGCCCGGCCTGGCCCGATGCGCGCGACGCGATGAGCAGGCAGACGACGGTGGGCCCGTGCCCGATCATCCGGTCCAGCTGCACGTGCACCGTCTCCCAGCCGTCGCGCAGGTGGAGACTCACCTCGGTCGATACCGGGCGTCCTGCCGCGACATCGGCACGGATTCGTTCGACGTCGACGGGATGAAGGAGCGGCTCGATTCCGCTGGCCACGGCACGTGGGACCTCGGGAGAACCGCTGCCGATCCAGGTCATCACGCCGCCGTGGCGAAGATCCAGCATCGCTGCATAGCGGTCCGACCGATCGAGGCTGAGCCGCAGGGCGTCGTGATCGACCGCGGCGTAGGTGGCCTCCCATGGATCCAGACGCGCAGTCACGTCCTGGTCGACGCCCCTGATCAAGGTGCGACCCTCGACCGTGATGATGCGACGAACGGACCTGATGAGGTGATCGGAGCCGTCGTCGTGGCGGGCCAAGAACTCGTTGACGAACGAGTCGCCGGGCGTCGGGTCGTAGACGCCGCGCATCGCCTTGGTCACTTCGGCGAGCCCGGGAACGCGCTGGAAGACATCGGCCAACCCGAAGGGAGTGGCGATGCTCCGGCGCTGTTCCACGCCGTACATCCGCTGGAAGTCATCGGTCCAGAAGGACCGCAATGGCCTCCCGGGCTCACCCACGATCCATTCGTAGGCTGCGGCGAACGGTCTCGTCGCGAGGTCCGGTTCACCGATGCCCAGCTGAACGGCGTGCACCCTCTTCGACGGACCGAAAACCGGAACCGCGCGGACCGCATCGCCGTCGGCGATCGCCACGTCAACCGGCCGCCCGGATCGCTGCACCGCGGCGACCGCCTTCAGCGCAGCGACGCGGACGCCGGTCCGCAGGTACGTTCCCAACGGCCGGAAGTTCCGCGCACGGTCGTCCTCGGACACGACCGTCGGAACCTCCGACAGAGTCTCGACCAGGAGCCACATGGATGGAGGATAGCCATCACGGTCCCGTCGCTCTCGGTACGAACGACGGGGCGGAGGGGCTTAGGTCTCGCTACTCGAGGAAGTCGCTCACCAATGAGAGAACCTTCTCCGGCTGCTCGACCAGCAGCATATGACCGCTGTCGACCTCCGCGTAGGTGCTCCCGACGACCAGCTGTGCGAGCTCCTGCACCTTTTCAACCGGCACGATCGCATCCGCCGTTCCCGCCACGAGCAATGTGGGCGCGGTGATCCGAGGCGCCAGGTCACGGATGTCGATCGTGACGTTCAGGTCGATCTGTCGCGAGGTCCCGACGTGTGGGACGGTGCCGCGCACGGCCTCGTCGACCCCGTCACCGAGCGCCGCGAGGAACTGGGGGCTGAACAGGGACAGCACGAGGAACTCGCCGTACGCCCGATCGTCGAGGTCGGCCAGGCGGCGCCACAGGCCCATGAACAGCTCGTGCCGCGGGTCGGGTCCCGCCCACCCCGCCAGCAGGACCAATCGGCGCACCCGATCCGGGTACCGGCCCGCGTACGCCGCCGCGAGCACGGCCCCCAACGAGAAGCCGAGAAGGTCGACGGGACCGTCGTGGGTCCGGTCGTGGAGCGCCGCGATCCGATCGAGGATGACGTCCAGGTCGACGCCCTCCAGATCCGGCTCATCCCCCGTTCCAGGGAGATTCGGACGGAGGACACGGTGACGTGCTGACAGCGCCGGAAGCAGATGCCCGAAATTGAGATCGCCGTCGGCGCCGGTGCCGTGGATCAGGAGAAGTGGGGTTCCGTCCCCGTCGTCGAAGTAGTCGAGCTCGGAGGCAGGAGTGGCGTGAAAAGTCATAGTGCGCCTTTCTGGGGTTGGGAGGAGCGGCGGAACAGACGAGGAGCCTCGCGAGCGCCGAAGCGGCGCATGGCCGGGCGTTCGACGAGGGTGTGCAGGGCCCATCCCGCGAGCACGGTCGCGAGGAAGAACCCGAGGAGGACGAGAACGGCGACGGGTGTGGAGTACAGGCGCCCGTCCATGACCTTGGTCCGCACCGAGTACATGAGGACGTACTGCGCCATGTAGAAACCGAAGGAGATATCGCCGAGCCACTGGAAAGCGGGAGTCGCCATCAATCCCGTCCGTCCCGACAGGTCGGCCACGGCGAACGACCCGACCACCAGCAGCAGCGGCACGACCAGAACCACCGTCAGGCTGAACAGGAACGGCGCACGCAGGTCGATCAGGTACGCCGCGACGAGCAGACTCACCGCCGCCGCCGGTCGCACCGCGGGCCACCGTCCGGCGACGACGATCCGCGCGACGACCATGCCGAGGACGAACTCGAAGAGCCGCATCGGGGGGAAGTTGTAGCCGAGCCAGAACTGCAGCGACGAGATGGGAAACCCCTCCGGGGTGCGCGGCAGGCTCGGGACCGCCACCTGCACGACCAGTTCGGCGATCACCATTCCGAGGACCAGCGCGCCGACCACCGGCCACAGGTGCGCCTCCCGCAGGCGCTGGATCCACGGGATGAGGAACGGGAACAGGAAGTAGAAGAGCAGTTCACTACAGAGGGACCAGCTGGGCGGGTTCACGCTGATGTACGTGGCGTGATCCGGACTCCACGAGTGGAGCAGGAACAGATTGAGCAGCGCGGCGGGCCACGGCGTGGTCCACGCCGCGTAGAGCACCATGGCGAGCAGCCACATCACGACGTGGGTCGGGAAGATCTTCGCAGCCCGTCGCCGCCAAAAGGTGGTTCGGGGTTGCGGCCGCCAGGTCCACGTGAGGATGAATCCGCTGAGCACGAAGAAGAAGGACACACCCATCCAGCCGGCCTTACTGAAGGCCGCCTGGTAGGCGTCGCCGATTCCCCGGTCCGCGAACGGGTTCTGGGGCGGATCCCAGAACGAGGCGTGGAAGAAGAAGACGAGCGTCGCCGCGACGAAGCGCAGCCCGGTGAGGGACGGAAGGGCGGGCCGGCGGGCGGGCGCGGTCGCGACCACGCGCGCGTCCGGTGCGGCGGTCACGACGCCTCCGCCCGGTCGACGGTGTTCACGGCGCCCGGTCCGGCAGCATCCGTCGCCGGGGAGCCGTCCGGCCGCAGCCGGGCGTTGAGGACCGTGACGAAGACCCAGCTCGCCAACGCCAGCCCGGCGGCCGCGAAGGCGATCGACGCGGCACTGCCTGTTGCCTCGAGGACCCGGCCCCCGAGCAGTGATCCACCGGCCGCTCCCACGCCGAAGGCCGACATGTTGGCGGTCAACGCCACGTTCGGGGCGGCAGCCGCCGCGGTGAGCACCCGGGTCTGCAGCAGCGGGATGAGGGCGAAGGTCGCGACACCGAAGAGCACCAGCGCCGCGACGGTCAACGGGACTCCGCGTACGAGGCCGACCAACGCGCAGCTCGCCGCGAAGGCGATCCCCGTGGCGAGAAGGCGCGGCGGGAGGTTGCCGTTCGCGAGGCGGCCACCGAGGACGTTGCCTCCCAGCGAGGCGATGCCGTAACCGAACAGCGCGAGGGAGAACCCGAGTCCGGTGATCCCGGCCGCCTCGTCGAGGGTGGGCTGCAGGTAGGTGATGATCGCGAACATCGCGGCCGAATAGAGCGCGGTCGCCGCCACCATGCCGCTCACCTGCGGTGCACGGAGCACGGCGAGTTCATCGGCGAGCGTGGCTCCGTCGCCGTCGGCGTGGGGCTCGGGCGGCCAGACGGTCAGGGCGATCAGTACACTCGCGACGGCCCCGAGCAGGCCGATCACCGCGAACGTCCAGCGCCATCCGGCGAGGCCGCTGAACCAGGTTCCGAGCGGGACGCCCACGACCGTCGCGAGGTTGATCCCGAATTGCATGGCCGCGACCGCGGAACCGGACTTGCCCGCCGGGGCCGAGCGCTCGGCCAGAATCACGACGACCGCCATCAGCGTGCCGTGGATCGACGCCGTCAGCACCCGACCGAGCAGGAGCACTGGGAAGGTGGGGGCCAGGGCGACGACGGCGGTACCCGCGGCGAACACCAGCAGCAGTGCGACGGCGATCGTGCTCCGTCGGTACCGCAGTGTCACCGCGGTCACCACCGGGCCGAGGAAGGCCATGGTCAGCGCGTACACGGTCACCGTCAGCCCGACGGTCGCGAGCGAGACACCGAACCGGGTGGCGAGTCCTTGCAGGATCCCGCTCGGGATCAACTCGGACGTACCGACCGCGAAGATCGCGAGGATGAGGGGAAGCGCTCTGCGGCTCATGCCACGGTCTCCGATCTCGCGCCGGGCGCGGGCAGGTGCGGGGCTGACGAAGACGGTGGTTCCACGGTCTCGGGGCGGGTCCGTCGCCGCGACCATCGTGCGTAGGCGGGCTTCTCGACGAACGTGTACAGGGCTGCGCCGGCGGCGATGCTCACCGCGAGGTACAGCAGTTCGATGCCGATGGCAGCGGGGGCCTCGAAGCTCCTCGTCCCGAGGAGTTTCCGTCCTTCGACCAGGACCAGGGCATGCGCGAGGTAGAAGCCGAACGAGATCTCCCCCAACCACTGCATGCGTCGGCCGCGCAGGACGCTCGAGCGGCCCGTGAGGTCACCGTGCGCGACGGTGCCGATCAGCAGCACGACCGGAACGAGCATGGTGAGTCGGACGCCGACCAAGTACGGGGTCGCGTACGAGAGCGCGTAGAACGCCGGGAAGGACGCGAGGACCACTGCGATCGGTACCTGCCGCCACAGGCCCCTGACGAGGATCGTCCCCAGCACCAGACCGGCGACGAAGTCGAACAGTCGCGACGGAGGGAAGACGTAACCGAACCAGTACTGCAGTTCGGACAGCGGCAGATCGTCGGGTGTGTGCGGCGACGAGGAGAACAGGAAATAGGCCAACGCGACGCTCACCCCGACCGCCGCGACCGCTGCTGCCAGTGCCGGCCACAGCGCACGGTCGGGAAGCCGGCGGATCAGCACGTAGACGAACGGGCAGCAGAGGTAGAAGAACAGCTCCGTCGACAACGACCAACTGGGCGGGTTGACACTCAGGAAGGTGGCGTAGTCGGGGACCCAGGTCTGCAGGAGCGTGACGTTCACGCCCGCCTGGGCGACGGTCGTGGTCGCGGCGGCGAACAGGACGAGGGCGATCGCCCAGGTCACGATGTGATTCGGGAAGATCTTGACGAGCCGGCGCCGCCAGAACGCGCCCTTCGGCTCGCCCGGGCGGTCGATGTACGCCATGACGACGCCGGAGAGCACGAAGAAGAAGGTCACCCCGAGACCGCCCGCATAGCGAGCCGCCGTCGTGAAGGCATCGGCGATGCCTCCCGTCTCGAAGACGGAGTTGGCGGGCTTCTGTAGCGAGGCGTGGAACAGGAACACCGACAGCGCGGCGAAGAAGCGCAGACCGGTCAGCGAATCGAGCCGAGGACGCGAGGCACTCGGCGCTGGCGCGGTCACGAGGTCGCCCCCGGATCGGGCACGAGGAGCACCTTGCCCCGGCTCCCCTGTTCGACCCGACGGTGCGCTGCCGCCGCCTCGCCGAACGGGTATACGGCCGCGACCGGCTGCACGAAGACCTCGCCCGCGTCCACCGCGCGGACGACCTCGCGCAGATCCGCGGCGTCGACCTCGACCCCGAGGTGATGCAGTGTGAAGTCACCGGGGTCGGGCAGCGCGAAGGTCGTGATCGACACGTAGGTGCCGCCTGCGACGACGTGTCGCACCGTCTCGGGCCGACCGGCGCAGTCGATGATCACATCGAACCGCTGATCCTTCAGATCGACGTCGGTGAGCACCTCCGCTCCGTACCCGAAGTCCTCCACCGCTCCGCGCCACGTCGCGACGTCGGTGGCGCGGACCAGCAGCGACAGGTGCGCCCCCGACCGGGCGGCGAACCCGGCGGCGAACTGCCCGACCGCGCCTTGGGCTCCGATGACGAGTGCGCGAAGGCCGGGTGCGAGTGCGGCGGCCCGGACCGCCTGTAAGCCCGTCAGCCCGGCCAGGGGAAGTGCGGCGGCGTCACGCAAGGGCACCGACGCCGGTGCCTGAGCGAGGAATCCACCGTCGATCGCCACGACCTCCGCCGTGCTCCCGATACCGGTGCCGAGCTGGGCGGTGGTTCCGATCACGCGATCGCCCGGTACGAAACCGGTGGCCCGCTGCGCCGACCGGACGACACCTGCGAGGTCCCATCCGATCACCGCCGGAGTCCGAGTCGGGATGAGACCGGACCGGGTGGCGACGTCGACCGGGTTGACCGCCGCGGCGACAACGTCGACGACGACGGCCCCTTCAGGAGTGGGCACGTCGACGACGTGCAGCACGTCGGGCGGGCCGGGCCGGGCGAACACGACCGCCCTCATAGGTTCACCCGCGGGGTACGGACGGCGGCGCACGGACGGGCCGGTGCGACCGATCGGGTGCAGAAGGCGACTGTCGACATGGGGAGACTCCTGAACGGATAGGACGGCGATCGCCGTCGTTCGTTGCGGTGCAACCGCACTCGTCTCCCGTCCGCAACGGAACCACACCGGCCACGGAGCCGCAATCCCACACATCGTGATGCCGCTCACATTGACAGTCGCAATGGTCGTGGAGGACTCTCTTAGCAGCGGCAATAGTCGCACCGCCCACGAGTCCCGCCCGACTCTGGAGCCCATCAGGACCGCGCCATCGGACATTCAGCCGTCCGGCCGTTCCTTCTCCCGCGCGACGTCTCCCACCAGCACGGCGCGTGAACACCACACTGCTCGAACCAGCTTGCTCCGCCGGCGCTCGGCGCTGGCAGGCGATACCGCGCGTCCCCGCTCACCGTCGAGCGGGGCCCCGGCATCCCCTCGAACCGAACTCCGTCACCGATGGGACTTCGCGATGCGAAACGGCACCAGATTCCAGCAAGGGCTCCACCACACCGTCATCGACCAGACCACCTGGACCGTCGAGGCAGTCAAACAGGTCCGATACCAGGTCGTCGAGGCCAACGGCCTGTTCCGGCCCGAGAACGACCGACTCCTCACAGCCTGCCCCGAAGCGCAGATCCATCGGGGAGACCGTCGGCTCGTCGTGGTCGACCACTCCGTCGACCTGCTCCACGGCGACACGATCCGGTCCTACTTCGCGCACCACGGCATCGCGGCGACCGTCATCCCGCTGCAGGCGCACGAGGCCGCCAAACAATGGGACAGCGTCACCCGCGTCGTCGACGTGATGAATGCCTTCGGGATCGACCGTCGCCGCGAGCCCGTGCTCGCGATCGGTGGCGGCGTCCTCACCGACGTCGTCGGGTTCGCGGCCAGCCTGTACCGCCGCGGTACCCCGTACATCCGTATCCCGACCACGCTCGTCGGGATCGTCGACGCCGGGGTCGGCGTGAAGACCGGCGTCAACTACGGGACCGGGAAGAACCGCCTGGGCACGTACGCCCCCGCAACGGCGACCTTCCTCGATCGGACGTTCCTGCGCACCGTCGACGCGCGGCATCTGAGCAATGGTCTCGCGGAGATCCTCAAGGTCGCCCTGGTGAAATCCGCGGAACTCTTCGAGGTCCTCGAAACAGCGGGCCGCGCTGTGCGAGACGACCACTTCCAGGGCAGCACAGCCGAACTCGATTCCGCCGCAACGGCGATCATCGCCGAGGCGATCCACCTCATGCTCGAGGAACTTCAGCCGAACCTGTGGGAGTCCACTCTGGAACGCTGCGTCGACTACGGTCACACGTTCAGCCCGACCGTGGAAATGCACGCCCTGCCCGCACTCCTCCACGGCGAAGCGGTCAACGTCGACATGGCGCTGACCACCGCAATCGGTCGACTCCGGGGCGACGTCACCGAGACCGACGCGGAGCGGATCTACCGGGTGATGGAGCACCTCGATCTCCCCCTGTGGGACCCCTCGCTCGACGAACCCGATCTCCTCGTGGACGCACTCGCCGATACGGTCCGCCACCGCGACGGTCAACAGCGGCTCCCCCTCCCGGTGGGTATCGGGCAACACCGATTCGTCAACGACGTCACGCCCGAGGAGATCCGGCGAGCACTGTTCGCTCTGCGCCAGCGCGCCGGCGTTCCCGAAGCCAGCACCACCAAGGAGAGCGCATGAGCGAGCAACAGACCGCCGTCGTCGTCGGCGGATCGACCGGCATCGGCCGCGGTATCGCCGACTCCTGGGCCGCATCGGGATTCGAGACCCACGTCTTCAGCCGGTCACGCCCCACCGGAGACGGCAGCGAGCTCCTGCAGTGGCACCGACTCGACTTCCGCGACCTCGTCGCAGCTCAGGCGGTGCTCGCTGCCGAACTGCCCGATCGGATCGACGTCGCGTGCTACTCGTCGATCTACTTCACGTTGCGGCGCGAGAACTTCGTCGACGTCGTACAGACCGATTGGCTCGACCAGTTCGACATCAACGTCCACGGCCTGTTCCTCACGCTCCGGGCGACGCTCCCCGCACTCCGGCGCGCGGCGCCCGGACTGTTCCTGCACGTCTCGTCCGAAGTGGTCTACAACGCGGGTCCCGGCAGGGCGGGCTACACCGCCACCAAAGCCGCGGCAAGCGCCCTCATCGACTCCGTCGCCGAGGAGATCGATCCCGCTGAGGTCAACTTCGTGCAGACGTTGCCGGTCGGGATGGTCGACTCGCCGGGCATCCGCGCCCGGCGACCCGCTGACTTCGACTACAGCGACTACATGATTCCCGCCGACTTCGGACCGCTCGCCGCCCATCTCGCGGCGACCCGCGGGCGGGACCACGCCTCGGATGTCCTCGTGGTTCACGAGGACCGGACCTGGGCCTCCGTCACCGACGGGGTGCCCGTCTCGCAGTCACGTCCGCTGACCACACAGGGCTGAGGAGACACGATGACGGACCTCAGAACCCCCACGGCACTGCTGTTCGACATGGACGGGACCCTCGTCGACTCGACCGCGCTCGTCGAAAACACCTGGGGCGACTTCGCCGAGACGCACGGCCTCGACCTCGCGGACGTGCTCGCCTTCGCGCACGGGCGGCCGACGGCGGCGACGGTGCACCACTTCTTGCCCGACCCCGACGTTGCCGCCCGGGAGACCGCGCGACTCGTCGCGTACGAGGAGTCGACGACGGACGGCGTCCGCGAGATCCCCGGCGCCCGTTCCGTCCTCACGGCACTCCCGGCGCATTCCTGGGCGATCGTGACCTCGGCGAGTAGGACCCTCGCCCGGAACCGTATGCGCGCCGCGGGACTTCCCCTTCCTGGAATCCTCGTGAGCGCGGACGATATCGTGCGCGGCAAACCGGATCCGGAGGGTTACCTCCTCGCGGCCGCGGCGCTCGGCGCCGACATCACCGCGGCGACCGTATTCGAGGACTCCCCGGCCGGGGTGCGCGCGGGCCGAGCGAGCGGCGCGCGCACCGTCGTCATCGGCGCGCTCACTGATTTCGACGCCGAGTTGGAGAGATTTCCGGACTTCACGGCGCCCGCGCTGGTAGCCGCGCTCCTCGGCGCGCCCGCGCAGGCGGGTCGCCCATGACCGCGCCCGTGTCCGTCACCGCACCCAGGTCCCCTTCCCCCGAGGTGGCACGATTCGCCGCCGATCTCGGAGGGACCTGGCTGCGTGTGCGGAAATGGAAGGGCAGCACCGTCGAACACACGGCGGCGCCGAGCCTGCTGAACTTCCCCGGTACTCCCGTCAGGGAGCTGCAGGACCGTCTGGTGGAAGTCCTCGCGACCGCGGCCCCGCTGGGTGCCGACGCCGTGATTTCGTGCGGGGCCGCCCTCGACCACACCTCGGGAATCCTCTACGGCTCCGGGCCCCTCTGGGGCGCGACGGACGAACCCTACGACCTCGTGGGAGCCCTCCGTGGCGCCCGCCCGGACGTCACGTGGACACTCGTGAACGATCTCACAGCCGGCCTGGCCGATTTCGTCAGCCGGCGTGCCGGATCCGGCACGCGTCGCGCCGCGTACCTGACCGTCAGCAGCGGAATCGCACTCCGCACGGCCGACCTGCGCGACCGGACGATTCCCGTCGACGAGAACGGGCTCCAGGGCGAGGTCGGCCACTTGCCGACCGGTGTCACGTTCGACGGCGGTGACCCGCTCGTCTGCGACTGCGGAGTCGCCGGTCATGTCGCGGCGTACTCGTCCGGCCCGGGGATCGAACGACGCGCCCGTCGCGCCGGCGTCCAGCCGGAGGTGACCCACTGGCTCCCCGCCGCGCTGGAGGCGAACGACCCACTCGCGCAACGAATCTTGGGTACGGCCATCGCCCCGATCGCGGGCCTGCTGCGCACCGCGTGGTGCCTCGATCCGCACCTCGACCTCGTCGGAGTCGGAGGCGGGGTCGTTGCAGGCATCGGCGCGCCGTACCGCACGGAGCTGCTCACACAGCTCGGTGTGGCCACCGGGTACGCCGACCGGGGGTTCAGCCGGGAATGGCTGGAGAGCCGGCTCGTGTTCTGTGCGGCAGGCGACGTCGACTGCCTCCGCGGCGCAGAGCTGATGCGCGACGGCTTCCTGACAGCGGCGATGTGACCGCGACGCACCGCGCCCTCGTCCGTCGCGCACCGGATCACACGGGCAGGACCCTCGTCGACGTCGCGCAGGTCCCGACCCCCACCCTCGCCGACGGCGACCTCCTCGTCGCACCGGTGGTCGCCGGAATCTGTGGAACCGACTGGCAGATCCTGCGGGGCGAGAGGCCCGACCCCAGCAGGATCCTGGGACACGAGGGCGTGGCCCGGGTCGTCGCCGGGGACGGCACACTCCAGGTCGGCGGACTCGTGACGGTCAATCCGACGCACCCGACGGATCCCGGTTTCCTCCTCGGCCACAACGTTCCCGGCATGTGGTCGGAGCGCACCGTCGTCCCCGCCGCGGCGGTGAACGCCGGGCTCGTGCTGCCCGTACCGGAACCGCTCGCCGACCCGACACTCGTCGGCTCGCTGGCGGAACCGCTGGCGTCCACGATGTACGGGCTCGAGATCGCGCGGTCCATCGCGCGCCCCCGTTCACTCGTGGTGTGGGGTGACGGCATCGTCGGGCGCCTCGCCGCGATGCTCTGGACGCGGGAGCTGCCCGGCCTGCGGGTGCTGCGTGTGTCGCGGACCGACGCCTCGGATCCCGTCCTGCCCGCGCGACTTCGGGACCTGCCCGGCCCGGTGGCGGCCGTCCTCGCCACCCCCCGATCCGGCACCGCCGACGCGCTCACCCTGATCGACCGGCACGTCGACACCGAGCTGCTCGTGGACGTGCACGGCGGCATCCGCGCAGGCCTACTCCCGCTCCGGTCCGGAGCCGTCGACGCCGCAGTGATCCGCGCCGCGAACTGCTCCGGCATGCCTCACATCCCCGTGCACGTGTCGCTCCCGCGGCCCAACTGTGCGCCGCTCCACCTCTACGGCCATCGCGGCGTCGCCGACCGGCATCTGCTCGCGGCCGTCGACCTGCTCGTCGGAGCCCCGTCGGAGTTCGCTCCTGTCCTCACGCACGTCGTCGACCTCGACGGCGCCGCGGACCTCATTAACGCCGTCCTCGAGCGGGGCACGCGCACGCACGGGGAACGCCGTGTCCTGAAGTCCGCAATCATCGTCGACGGGATCTCGCCGTGACGGGCGCCCGATCGACCTCGATCACCGTCGACGTACCGCAGTGGCGGATCGGCGACGACCTCGCCGCAGCCGCTGCGGCAGCCCGGTCCGTCGCAGCGGACGGTCTACAGATCGATTTCGGCGGAGCGCATCGCGGTCCGCGCCTCGATCAGGGGTACCGGCTCGACGAGGCTCGCCAACTGGCCTCGTCGCTCCCTGTCACCGCGTTGGCCGTCAACCACGCCAACGACCTCGGTCTCGTCACGGACGACGGACGCCCCAATCCCGCGGCGACCGCGCTCTTGCGGACAGCGCTCCGCTGCGCCGTGACGATCGGCATCCCGGTCCTGCACGTTCCGGGGTTCCGGCGAAGCGCTCCGTCATCGCCCGCCCGTGTCGCCGGCACGGCCGCCGTATTGCGGGAAGCCGTCGACGACGCTGCGGTGCACGGAATCACGGTCGCCTACGAGTCCGCCCTCGACGGCCACGCAAGCATCGCGCTCGCCGAGACCGTCGGGCGGGGTGCGCTCGGACTCGTCCTGGACGTCGGGAACCTCGTCGACGCCGGGAACGCACCCGCGGACTTCGCCACGGCCGTCGGCGGTCGCCTGCATGCTTGTGCCCACGTCAAGGCCTCCGTGCGCGCGCCGTCTGTCGAACCCGTGGCCTTACTCCCCCAGAGTCCCGCCATCCGCTCGGTGCTCGTCGAGAACGACTACCGCGCCGTGCCCGCACGACTCGCTGCGGATGTAACCGCAGCCCGGAACCGCTTGTCGCAGAATCCCGAAGGAGCACAATGCGCGCGATCACACTGACCGCACCCCACACCGTGACCCTCGCGGAGGTGCCTCCCCCGTCGGCCGGTCCGGGCGAAGTGGTCGTCCGGGTAGCACTCCTGGGGTTGTGCGGGACGGACCTCGGATTCTTCGACGGCAGCAGCAACTACCTGCGGGACGGGCTCAAGGCGTACCCGTTCGTTCCAGGGCACGAGTGGGTGGGCCGGGTCACCGAGGTCGGGGCGGGCGTGCCGGACGACCTTCTCGGCACCCGGGTCGCCGGCCACAACTTCCGGCCGTGCGGCCGGTGTGCCGAGTGCTCGCGGGGCCGGATCAAGTACTGCCCCGAGCGCAGCGAGATCGGGGTTCTCGGACCGCACCAGGGCGCGGGGGCCGAGTGGATCGCCGTCCCCGTCGAGACCCTTCGCCGGATTCCCGACTCCATGTCGGATGCCGCCGCGACGCTCCTCGAGCCCACATCCGCGGGAATGCACGCGGTGGTACGTCTCGCCATCGGCGCTACGGACCGGGTCGCTGTTCTGGGCGCAGGGACGCTCGGGCTCGCCGCGGCACAGATCGTCCGCTCCCGCGGTGCTGATCTCGTGCTCTTCGATCCGAATCCCGTTGCCCGGGCACTCGCTGCGGAGCTCGGGATCATCGCCATTGATGTTCCTCGCGAGGCTGACCCGGGCGCCTTCGACGCGGTGATCGAAGCGTCAGGAAGCGAGGCCGCAGCGCGTGCGGCGGTGGATCTGGTCGCGCCGGGCGGCCGCGTGGCGCAGTTGGGGACGCCCCATCACGACGTGAATGGATACCCGGCTGCGACCCTTGTGATCCAGGACGCGACGCTCCACGGCGTGCTGTCGGGCGTCGGCTACTGGGACCCGCTCATCGAACTCGTCGAATCGGGTGTGGTGGACCTGGATTCCCTGGTCGACACCGTGTATCCGCTCGCCGCTGTCGACCGGGCTTTCGCGCACCTGGCCTCCGGGGCGCGGGCGCGTCCCAAGGTGCTCCTCTCTCTCGGTCCGGAGACGACCGGCCCGGCGCCGGGGGCCTAGCCCGTGTCGTCCATCGAGACCCGGGAAGAACTGGACGCAGCGACACTGATCCGCCTCGCGATCCTCGCCTGCGCGACCTTCATCTACGTCACCTTCGAGGTCTTCCCGGTCGGGCTGATCTCCGAGATCGCGCGCGATCTCGGGCAGCCGGAGAGTCGGATCGGGCTCCTGGTCAGCGGCTACGCCGTGGTGGCCGCGATCGTGACGATTCCGTCGGTGGCGTTCGCCGCCCGGATCTCGCGGGGCACGGCCCTCGTGGCGTCGCTGGTGGTCCTTGTGATCGCCGAGTTGTTGACGTCCGTCGCGGTGAACTACCCGATGATGGTCACTAGCCGCGTGGTCGCGGCCCTGACCCACGGCGTCCTGTGGTCGCTGGTTGCGCCTGCGGCCGCGGCCCTTGTGCCACCGAAGAAGGTCGGAGTGGCGACGGCGATCGTCTTCGGCGGGCCGGCGCTGGCCGCGATCCTGGGCAGCCCCGGAACAGCTCTGACCGGCGGCCTGGTCGGTTGGCGGAACACGGCGCTAATCCTGGCGATCGCGACCATCGCGATCACCGTCGGTGTCGCGTGGGCGGTGCGCCCCCGTCCGGCGGCATCGGCGCCGTCAGTCCGCGTCGCCGGCACGGGCGCTCCGGCTGCGTCGATCGCCCAGTGGAACGTGGTCGCCGTCCTCTGCGTTCTCACTCTGGTTCTCGTCAGTGCGCATTTCGTGAGCTTCACCTACTTCGCCCTGATCGTCGACCAGGTGACGCGCTCCGGCGGCACGGTGCTCTTCCTCGCGGTGTTCGGCGTTGCGGGGGCGATCGGCACCGTCCTCGTCGGTCGATACACGGACCGGTCACCGCGCGGCACCGCGATCACCGCCTTCGCCGTCTTCCTCACCGGTGCCGTGCTCCTCGTCGTCGGCCAGGCCGGCGGCCCGACCACCGTGCGGTACGCGGTCCTCGTCTGCGCGGTCGTCGCGTGGGGTGCCGCCTACGCGGCGATCGGACCGGTCCTGCAGTCCGGTGTCATCCGCGCGTCGGCGGCGGACGCGGACCGCGCCTCGTCGGTCTACGTCACCTGCTATCAGGTGGGTATCGCAGGCGGTTCCGCGGTCGGGGCAGCGATCCTCGACCGCTCCATCACTGCTCTGCCCTGGATCACGGCGGGGCTCGCCACCGCGGCTCTCGCGTACGCCCTGTCGTCGCGCGCACGTTCGACGTTCCCGTAGCAGGTCGTCACGCCCGATGCCCGGCGTCGAGCCGGCCCGGCCCGCGTGCCCAGTGATACCACCGCGCCGCAGCGGGGATGGTGGCCACACCACCTCGCGCACTCCGTCCACTATCTGGACCGCCTGCGCGATATTATCTTTGAAGTTTCACGGTCAAGGGCGACGGTAGGAAGCGGGTGTGGTCACGATGAACGACGTCCCCACGCGTGGGCGTCCGAAGCGGCGCCAGCTACCCGACGAGGTGGCTATCTACGTGCGCGAGCAGATCATGTCCGGCATCATGCGCCCCGGCGACTTCCTCCGGATGGAGCCGATCGCCGAGGCCGTCGGGGTATCCATCACACCAGTACGCGAGGGGTTGCTGACGCTGCGCAGCGAGGGATTCGTCACTCTGGTTCCGCGCCGCGGCTTCCAGGTGGCGAAGTTCACCCGGCAGGACGTTCGCGATCTGCTGTGGACACAGGGACGGCTCGCAGGAGAACTCGCTGCCCGCACCGCGAAGAAGGCTACCCCTGAGCTCGTCGAAAGGCTCAGAGCGATCAACGCCGCGACGATGGATGCCGCAGCAGCCGGTAACACTGAGCGGATGGCTGATCTGGGCCACTCCTTCCACCGGGAGATCAACGTGGCAGCCGACTCCGACCGACTCGCGCGAGTCCTCGCCGGAGTAGTCAATCATCTGCCGACCCAGTTTTACGCCTCCATCGAGACGCACGTCGAGGCGACCCGTCTGCAACACTGCGAAATACTCGACGCTGTGGAGGCTCGGGACGCGAAGAACGCACGCAAGATCATGGAGACGCACCTCGTGGACAGCGCCGACCACGTGATCGCGATGCTCGAAGAAGCAGGGCTCTGGGCGGAAGAAACCACCGCCTGACCCGCCCCCAGCGGCCCATGTCGGCTGCACTCCGCACAGCGCCTCTCTCCCACCTGATCGTGTTCTCGAAGATGGGTTGGCGGCCCGCTCGACAGGGGCATGCGACGCGGCGGATCATCCGGCGCGCACTCGACGTGAGCGCTACCGTTCAAAGGACATGCATATGCCCGAGATCGGAGACGTCGTCGCCGAGTACACCATCCTTCGGCGGCTCGGCCGCGGTGGCACCGCGGACGTGTTCCTCGCCCGGAGGCCCGGCGAGCAGGCCGTCGCGCTGAAGCTGGCTCGTAGGGCAGACGACGGCCAGAGGATCAGTCAGCGCTTCCAGCGGGAGTTCGACGCCGCTCGACGAGTCCACAGTCCGCACGTCGTCACCGCCATCGATGTCGGCGAGGCTCCCTTCGCGCGCGAGGGCCGCGCTGCCGTTAGCGTCGATCGCCCGTGGATCGCCCTGCAGTACGTGGACGGACACACGGCCTCCGACCTCGTGCCGCGCGGCACTGTCGAGCCCGACCTCGCGGTCACGCTTCCCGTACTGGTCGATATCGGCCGCGCCCTCGACGACTGTCACCGAGCAGGTGTCCTGCATCGGGATGTCAAGCCCGGCAACATCCTCGTCGAGGAAGTCGCCGAACACAGCGCCTGCGGGTACCTGTCCGACTTCGGAGCGGCGCAACCCCTGGCGCCGCCGGCGACGGTCCGTTACGACGGCGACCTGCTCCTTTCGGTCCCGTACGCCGCGCCCGAACTGCTGCGAGCGCAAGATCTGTGCCCGCAGACCGATGGATACGCCTTCGCGGCAACAGCGTTCGAGCTGCTCACCGGGCAGCCGCCCTTCCGTCGCAATACTGCCATCGCAATCAGGTACGCGCAGCTCCACGAGTCCGTCCCGTCCCCGGACTCACTCCGGCGGTGGCTCCCCTCCGGCCTCACGGCGGTGTTCCGCAAGGCGCTGGCTAAGCGACCCGAGGACCGCTACGCCACCTGTTCGCGACTCGCGGAGATCCTCCACCGCGCACTCCGCGATGTGCAGCCGCCACCTCCTCACCGGGCTAAGTAGCGCGGCCGTAACAGAAACGGCACCGTTCTCGTCACGAGCCGCACCTACCGTTCCCGGGCATGACGTCACCAACGGACTACGACAACTCCGTCCTCGCACACGAGGAGGAGGGGTACCACAAGACCCTGAAGCCACGGCAGATCCAGATGATCGCGATCGGCGGCGCGATCGGAACCGGCCTGTTCATGGGCGCGGGCAGCCGACTGCACGATGCCGGGCCCGGCCTGTTCCTCGTCTACGCGGTGTGCGGCCTCGTGGTCTTCTTCATCCTCCGCGCTCTCGGCGAGCTGGTGCTGCATCGCCCGTCCTCCGGGTCGTTCGTCTCGTACGCGCGCGAATTCTTCGGGGAGAAGACGGCGTTCGTCACCGGGTGGCTGTACTTCTTCAACTGGGCGGCGACCGCGATCGTGGACGTGACCGCGATCGCACTGTACGTCCACTACTGGGGCGCCTTCGAGGCGATACCCCAGTGGACGATCGCCCTGATCGCGTTGGCGATCGTGATGGCTATGAACATCATTTCCGTCAAGCTCTTCGGCGAGATGGAGTTCTGGGCGGCGATCATCAAGGTCGTCGCACTGGTCGGATTCCTCATCGTCGGCATCGTCATACTCGCCTCGCGCATGAAGGTCGGCGGACACACGACCGGCCCCTCCCTCATCGCCGACAATGGGGGCCTGCTACCGGTCGGCGCCCTGCCGTTGGTCGTCGTCGTCTCGGGCGTCGTCTTCGCCTATGCCGCAGTCGAGCTTGTCGGCATCGCGGCAGGCGAGACCGCTGAGCCTGCCAAGGTGATGCCGCGCGCCATCAACTCCGTGATCGTGCGCATCGCCGTCTTCTACGTGGGCTCGCTCATCCTGCTCGCACTGCTCGTGCCTTACACCGAATTCGCCAAGGGCACCAGCCCGTTCGTCACCTTCTTCTCCAAGATCGGCGTACCGTACGCCGGCGATGTCATGAACCTCGTCGTTCTCACGGCGGCACTGTCGAGCCTCAACGCCGGCCTGTACTCCACAGGCCGGATCCTGCGGTCGATGGCACTCAACGGCAGCGGCCCGGCGTTCACCGGCAAGATGAACCGCAACGGCGTCCCCTTCGGCGGCATCGCCCTCACCGGTGCGCTCACCCTGCTCGGAGTGGTACTCAACATGTTCGTCCCGGAGGAGGCCTTCAACATCGCGCTCGACCTGTCCGCGCTAGGCATCATCTCGACGTGGGCGATGATCCTGCTGTGCCAGATCCAGTTGCACCGATGGGCCGACAAGGGCATCGTCACCCGGCCGACGTTCCGACAGCTCCTGTCCCCCTGGAGCAGCTACGCGTCCCTCATCTTCCTCGCGGCCGTCGTCGTCCTGATGTGTTACGAGAACATCTGGAACCTGTACGCGATCATCGCTCTGGTACCCATGCTCATCGGCGGTTGGTACGCAGTGCGCGGCAAGGTAATGGCCGTGGCGGCCGAGCGCGTCGGCTACACCGGCCGATACCCCGTACTCCCCGAGCCACCCATCCCCACCGACCACAGCCGCGACCACGAGTGAGCTTTCGAGCCCGACCCGCACCGGCCGGTCGAGGTAGGCCGCGCCTTGTGCCGGCGAGGCATGCCCGTGATCGGAGTGCGCACGTCACCGTCGGGGATGGCGGCCGCGCGCATGAACCGCGTACTCGCGAACGCCACCCCTCACATCTACGGCGAGGCATGTCCCCCAGGCCTGGCGACCGGTCTGAACGGTGGACCGCGGCACGGCAGTGGAGGGGTGCGGCGCCGCATGTCGCTGCCATCACGAATCACCTGCGGTTGCGCCGGTAGGCGCATGAGTAGTTCTCCCTGCAATGGACACGGGTTGATACTGAGTCATCAGCAACCCGGCCGCGGCAGACTGTGCTCATGCCGCTCAGGGGATCACTCGTTGGCGCCAGCTCGAAGTGCTGTTGGATTCATGACGTTGTGGTGCACTGCCTCCGGCAACAATGGCGTATGCAATCGAGGCAGGCTGGGAGGTCGGAATGAGGCGCGGTGCCGCCGCAACCAGAGTGAGACGATCGGCCGCGGCCTTTGTGTGTGCGGTCGTGGCGGCGGGTGGCGTGTCCGGTTGCATTCCTGGCGAGGGTTCAGCTGAGGGCAAGGCGCTTGAGTCCACGCTGCGAGCGCTTCCGTCGGTCGAGGCAGTGTCAGTGACCAATTACGTCCGGCATTCGACCTATCGTCTGTTGGAGGTGCAGGTCCGAATCCGCGATGCAACGACCACTGGAGAGCTGCGTGCGATCCAGGACGTGTACTCCGAGCGGGTGGCGGGGCGTGCGGGATCGGGGCAGGCGGTGGCTCCGTTGTCGATCGAGTGGTGCGAGCCCCGCTCAGCAAGTCCGGGTTCCACCTGTGGTTGCCCGTCGGGGGCGGATGTGGATCCGTTTCGGGCGCCTGGCAATTGCAGTTCGCTTCGGTCTGAACCGGGCGTGCAGGTGCCGAACGAGCAGTGGCTCCGGCTCAGGCGCACCGATCCGATCGATCATGTGCAGATGGCTGTGTCGCAGTCGACGCGGACCATCGAAGTGGAGGCCGCACCCTACAAGCTCAGGCAGACGGTGCAGCTGGTTCGATCCTCGTTTTCCGACCTCGTCGATGCGGGGTGGACGTTCCGTTCTGTGTCCTCGACGATCCAAGCCCCGGATGGGATCCCCGATGACACTGTCCTTGCGGTGTGGGATCACTTGGGAGAGCGGTCAGCGGCGACGATCACTCGATTCCGGTTCCGGCAATCACCATCGATCTCTGACACTGACCTGGTTGCCGTCGACATGCACGCACTGTCCATCGAGGAGGTGCGTGCCCAGGCTCTCCGGCATCTCACAGTTCTGCAGAAGCTCGGTCGCCCGGTGATCTACCAAGCGACCATCGCCGGCAACGTCACCATCGACGTCTTCGTCAACGGCTGCAAGCGGCGAAACACCGGGACAGTGCCCACCGCGCCACCGCCACCAGTGCAAGAGGGGCTTCGCAGCCAGTACGAGCGATGCTGACCGAATCGTCCGGCACCGCACTGGACACCCGGCAGCGCTTCGGAAGACGGTGGTGATCAACAAGCCGAACGTTGGAGGCGGGCGGCACGCTCTGAAAGACGAACCCGCGCCCGGATGTAAGGAACGAGATGTCACAGAGCACTGAACTCAATCAACTGTTTGACGAGGTTCTCTCGCAGGGCGTACGGCCGCTGCTCAGGGAGCATGGTTTCGTCAAGTCGGGCCGGTCGTTTACCCGCCGACGCGGCCCGATCTACGACCGGATTCACTTCCAGGGATCGAGTGTGAACTCCTACGCCCCGCCGCACCGGTTCTACGTCAACGTCGACGTCGGGTCGACCGATATCGATGATGCCTACCTGGGCTGGAACAACGACCGCCGCCTCAAGACCGAACCGATTCTCACAGGCCGGTGGGAACAGTTCGTCGACGGCGCACCCGACCGGGTCGAGTGGGACCTCGACACCGACCAAGCCGCGCTCATCGAGATGATCCGCCAGAACGTACTTGAGGCGCTCGCGGTGATCGATCCCTTGTCGACTACCGCAAAGCTTGTCGACTGGGGTGTCGCCGAGGGAGGCGCGAACCATCTTGCAAAGCTATCCGCTTACCTTGTGACGATCGGCGACCTGGACACGCTCACGATCTACATCAGCCGGCTGTATTCCCGCTGGAGTGAGGACTCGCGGTGGCCGATGTTCAGCGGTTTCCTCCGTGGCGCTATCGGCGAAGCTGCAGAGCCTTACATCGCTCGGGGCCTCCTCGACGACGGCAGTGGTCTTCGGCCCTAACGCTCTGGCTGTCTTCCCGAATGTGAGCGTCACTGGTGATGCGGTTCAGAGTGCCAGCGACGTATCCCTGCCGAGCGGTTTGGGTGAGTATGCTCTCAGGACCAGTGCGGTGGTGACGGGTCCGAAGCGCGCGATGGAGTCCACGATCTGTTCGAGCCGGGCTGCGTCGATGCAGTGGGTGTCGAAGATGAGGCAGTCTTCGCCGGTGACGCGCAGTGTCGAGATGATCTCGTTGGTCGTGGCCGCCAGTTTCAGAGCGGGTGCCAGTTGCGCATGAGTGGTGCGGAGACGGATCACGGCGTGGATGTTGAGGCCAAGTGCTGCCGGGTCGACGACAGCTCGGTAGCCGGTTATGACGCCGAGCTTCTCTAGGCGCTGGATGCGTGCGCTCGCCGCTGGTTGGGAGAGTCCGACCCGTCGGCCGACTTCCGCTCCGGTGAGGCGGCCTTGGCGTTGCAGAAGTTCGAGGATGCTCTGGTCGATCCGATCGAGTGCTTCCATTGAGTTCGACACCATCTTCCTCGCGATCACTTGCAGTGCACTGCAGTCACGTTGGATTCCATCACACTTGGACCACAGCGATCGGCCCACATGGCTGTTCAACGAGTGATTCGGTGGTGATGCAGCATGGTGTCGTATGTGATCGTTCCGGGTATCGACGGGTCGGATGATCAGCACTGGCAGACGTTCTGGGAGAAGGAGTGGGGCGACCTCGGCGTACGCATTGCGCCGCGTTCCTGGTCGGAGCCAGACTTGGCGAACTGGGTCGACTCCGTACAGGACGCGTTCGACGAAGCTTCAGTACGGGACCGCGAGGTGGTGCTGGTAGCGCACAGCCTGGGTTGTTGGGCCGTCTCTGAGTGGCTGGCGAGGAACCCGGCTGCCCGGGTCAAGGCAGCCTTTCTGGCTGCACCCCCTGACCCGCTGGGCAGCGCCTTCCCGCGGGATGCGGCGTCAACGTTCGTGAACGTCGAAGCCCGGACTCTCTCGTGCCCGAGCATCGTTGTGGCCAGCTCGAACGATCCCTATTGCGATCTCCACACGGCAGCGCGGATTGCGGGTGCGTGGGGATCGGACGTCCAGCAGGTCGGCGCGGTCGGGCACATCAACTCAGCAAGCGGATTAGGGGCGTGGCCGCTCGGACGAGGGATTCTGGCGACCTTGGCCAATGCCTGACGCTCATCGGAGATCTCTGATGCCCGGCCAGCACGGGGCGGCGCGTTGTTCGCCGAGCAAGGGCCGGGCCGCGAGCTAGCGATCTACTGGAGCGCCCCGACTAGGAGCCGATTGCCGCCCCGGGGGGGTGACCTGGTCGGCGACTGCCCGCGCCAGTGCGGCATGATCCAACGGTGCCATCGCGTCATCGATGGTCACCGGCTCGGGCACCAGCACAGGCTCCGCTGCGCTATCCGTGTCGTGCACACCGAGACCTGCCGTGGGGATTAGCACGGTTCCGTCCAAGGTCGGCGACCCGAGCAGTCGGTCAGCACCACGCGCGTGGGCGTCGCTGAACGGCCGCAACCAGCCCGGAAAAAGTTCCTCGTGATCAGCAATGAGCGAACCGTCGTCCAACCTCGCTATCGCGGTCACCGACACAATGATCACGCGCGATCCTGCCGGCAACAACGCCACCAGTTGCTCCACGATCCCTACATAAAATGTCCCGTCGAAGCCATCGAAAGACTCTGGTGGTGATGTGAATGGCGTGACCGCCACGACAACCGCCCGGGCATCGACACCGCTCAGTGCAGCCCCTAAATCATCACCCTCATCCACTCCGCGCGCACCTGGGCCGCCACACACCACCCTGAACCCGAAGCCAAATAGTCCCGGGCGGGCCTTGTCCAGCGGCATCACAACCAGCTCGATCGGTCTTCGCCCCGCTCTCGGGAGCGCTACTGAAGCATCCGTCCACAACAGGAGGTTGCGCTGCCCGATGGGAACTTCCGCTGGCGCACCGTGGCAATCCTTGACCGCAAGGTCCATGTTCAGACCACGCGGTCTAGAGACACGGTCACCTCCGAGCAGCGGCGCGCCCAGCTCGCCGACGCCGCCCGCTCAAGTACGCCCGCGATCTCGCCCGGGCGCCGATGGACCAGCCGAACAGGAACAGATCCACGTCGGTCACGTAAGGGTCACACGGTCCACAACGAAAAAACCGCCCGTTACCAGGCGGTTTCTCTGTGGTCCTAGCTGGGATCGAACCAGCGACCTTCCCCGTGTGAAGGGGACGCTCTCCCACTGAGCCATAGGACCGAACTCGTTCGCGTCTCGGTGATACCAGCGAGGCGAACGAGAGAGAACACTAACACGACGGCTGAGCGAAAGGGTAATCGGGTACCCCACCTGGGACTACAGTCCGAACCTGTAAGTCGACGCTGTTCAGGGCTGCGCCCCACCACGCCGACTGCGCACGAAACACAGGGTGACCAGGCGATTTGGCAGAGCGCTCGATGTTCACGTAGTGTTCTCTCTCGCACCGGAAAGGCGCTTTCGAGCGCCGGTCCGGACGAATGCGGATGTAGCGCAGTTGGTAGCGCATCACCTTGCCAAGGTGAGGGTCGCGGGTTCGAATCCCGTCATCCGCTCGAAGTGGGCTTACCGTGGCGGTGTGGCCGAGTGGTGAGGCAACGGCCTGCAAAGCCGTGCACACGGGTTCGATTCCCGTCGCCGCCTCCAACACGCTCAGCCACTCCGCAACGGAGCGGCTGAGCGCCACTTCACGTAAGCGCGATTAGCTCAGTGGGAGAGCGCTTCCCTGACACGGAAGAGGTCACTGGTTCAATCCCAGTATCGCGCACCACCAAGAAGACCCCCTGTTCGCAGGGGGTTTTCTTGTATTGTTCGGACCTCTCGCGAGCGCCTATCACCGGGTCAGTCGGGGACAGGCAGCCCGTGGCATGAACATCGCGCGGGCGACGTCGTCGCCGAACCAGCAGCCTCAGCGGATCCTCCGGACATCACTTCACCCTCTGCGGGCTCGGGCTCGGGCTCGGGCTCGGGCTCGGGCTCGGGCTCGGGCTCGGGCTCGGGCTCGGGCTCGGGCTCGGGCTCGGGCTCGGGCTCGGGACAAGCCTGCACCGCGGGAGTCGACGGGGCGGCCGGCTCCGCAGCACTGACGTCCGCCGGCTCAGCGCCCTGGGCGGCGATCGGATCCACCCCCGTCGACGACCTCGAGGTGCGCCACCTCGCGAGGAGGTGGACGATGTACAACAGCACCCCGACCAGGCCCGCCACCACACCGAGGGCGCACAGTCCGATCGTCACCCCGACCGGGATCGCATCGATGAACCCCGTGGCGATCGCCGCAGCGATCAGCGCTATGCACGCGCCGTTCCAGAACAGGGCTCGGTCAGGCGGAGGTGAGGGTACTCGAGTCGACACGGACACTCCCACCGGTCACTCAGTGCACGACGGGCCGAGCTGCTTCAGCCCCTGGAACGACGTTCGATCTGTTCGACACCACCACGGCCGGACGTGGTGCGCACCGCCATGATAGACGGTCAGATCTGCCATCCGGCCTGAGTACGCAGCATCTGAGAACGAATACAAATGCGCCGCAACACCATCGAGAGCGCACCTCACTCGACCACGTTCGGCACGTCTTGGTGATTGCACGCGAGCGCTGAGCACCCTGCGCTGCAACCACACGTGACCGCCGGACGGTGCGCACCTCCTCGACGGGATGTAATCCCGGGCGACCCCGGACAGCGCCCCACCGCCGGTCGCGCACGCACGAGCGGCGCACCGCCAGCTCGGGGGGCGCGGGTGGCCGTCACCGTCGACTCGGAGGGAAAGGCGCAACGCTGCCGCGAGCTCGCCGCCGACATCGCGATCACCTACCGCGAACAGGTCTTTGCAGCCGAGCTCGCCGTCCAGGCCGATGTGATCCTCGACATCATGGTCGGCACTACCTCCCGCGGAACATCGACGCGCTGAGGATCGGCGGGCGCCTCCCCTCGCCGATGCCGAGCAGGGCCAGGCCCTCCTCCAGTCGAAGGACTCCGTCGGCAAGGTCCTGCTCCTGCCGCGGGAAGCCTGACGCCACCAGCCGATTCGCGCCCGGGCGCAACCTTCGTGTAACTTGTTGCTCGCCCGACGGGCACGCGGATGTAGCGCAGTTGGTAGCGCATCACCTTGCCAAGGTGAGGGTCGCGGGTTCGAATCCCGTCATCCGCTCAAGAAGCCCCGGCCACGTACGTGGCCGGGGCTTCAGCCATTCCTCACGTACCGGGCTGGTGTGATCGCCGAACTCCTCTGGAGGAGACCTGCCGGGTTGACGATCGTGGCTCTCGGACCGGCGGGAATGGACGGAACAAGGCCAGCTGTCCACCGGGCCGTGGACACCTGCTAGCTTCCGACTGTGAGTGAACCCACGCCGGAACAGGCCCTGAACGACCGCGTGCGAGCCGCCTACGGGGCGGTCACCGACGAGGCGCGCGCAGAGAAGGTCGCCAAACAGCACGCCCGCGGCAAGATGACCGCCCGCGAGCGGGTCGCACTGCTCACGAATGGCGGATTCCACGAGTTCGGCGCGCTCGCCGGCCCGGGCCCCGCGCAGCAGGGCGCCGCTCCCCTCGTCGCGCCGGGCGACGGCGTGGTGACCGGCGTCGGGTACATCGACGGCCGGCCGGCGGCGATCGCGGCGTTCGACTTCACCGTCCTCGGCGGCAGCAACGGCGCCACCGGCATGGCGAAGCTGGACCGGTGCGCCGAGCGCGCGCTGCTCGACGGGATCCCGCTGATCATGCTCATGGACGGCGGCGGCCACCGGATGCAGGAGGCCCTGGACTCGCGCCTCGCCGCCCCGGGATCGCGGCTTCTGCTGCGCCTGGCAGACCTCTCCGGCCACGTGCCGCTGGTCGCGGCGATGATGGGCCCCGGATTCGGTGCGCCCGCGAACATCTCGGCGTGCTGCGATTTCGTCACGATCGTGCGGGGCATGGGCACCATCGGCATCTCCTCGGCGCCGCTCGTGCAGGCGGCGACGGGCGAGAATCTCACCAACGACGAGATCGGCGGCGCCGACCTCCAGGCGGAGCGCGGCGTGGTCGATGTGGTCACCGACACCGAACAGGAGTCGGTCGACGCGATCCGCGCCTTCCTCAGCTACCTCCCCGCCTCCGCCACCGACGAGCCGCTCGTCGCGCCCGGCCCGTACGAGCCCGGCGACACGGCCGACGGACTGGACACGCTGGTCCCGTCGTCGATGCGGCAGGCCTACGACGTGGTGGACGTGATCGAGGCGATCGCGGATATCGACACCGTCTTCGAGCTCAAGCGGCTGCACGCGCCGAACATCGTCACCGCCTTCGCCCGGATCGACGGCCGCCCGGTGGGCGTGGTCGCGAACCAGCCGCGCTTCCATGCGGGCGCGCTCGATGCCAACGCCTGCGAGAAGGCGGCGCACTTCATCGCGGTGTGCGACACCTTCGGGCTGCCGCTGCTGATCCTCATCGACCTCCCCGGCTTCCTCGTCGGCGCGGGCGCCGAGGAGACGAACCTAGTGCGGCGCAGCGCACGGCTCGGCTACGAACTGGCCGCGGCGACGGTGCCGCGCTTCGTGATCGTGACCCGCAAGGCCTACGGCGCCGCGTACATCGCGATGGGCGGCGGCCGCAGCATCGAAGCCGATCTCTCGCTCGCCTGGCCGACCGCGGAGATCTGCGCGATCCCCATCGAGAGCGCCGTCGACCTCGCCTTCCGCTCGCAGTACGAGGCCGCGCCCGACCCGGCGAAGGCGCGCGGCGACCTCATCACCCTGTTCCAGGCGAACGTCGACCCGCTGCTCGCGGCCGACGGCTTCGGCATCGACGACGTGGTGCTCCCGTCCGCGACGCGGTCGATGCTCGCGGAGGCGCTGGGGCGGGTGCGCCGCCGACCGCCGCGGGTGCCGCAGAAGCGGCGGTCGATCTCCCCCATCTAGCGATCGACTAGGCCCCACGGTGCCGGCGCACCGCGTCGGTGTTGGCGCAGCGCGGCGAGCAGTACGACTGCCGACCGCCACGGCTGGTGTCGGCGAACACCTTCGGGCAGCCCGCGCGGGCGCAGGCGCCCAGCCGCGCCCCCTCCGCCTCGGCGGTGAAGACGGCGAGCCCGCCCGCGGTGACCGCCTTGACGCGGCTCAGCAGGGACTCGGTCTCCGGGGTGAAGTGCAGGTGCGGCCGCCAGTCGTCGTGGGCGGTGAGGTAGATCCCGGCGGTCCCGTCGTCCAGGAGCCGGTTCACCGCGGTGCAGCGGTCGTCGACGGTCGCGGTCAGGAAGGGCGCCCGCAGCAGTTCGGCCCAGTCGTGGAGGCCGCGCACCGCGCCGTCGTCCAGGTCGATCCGGCGGATCTCGTGGTCGCGCAGCACGGCGGCGACGGCGTCCTGGGTCCACTCGCCGTCGGCCCGGAGATTCACCAGGTCGACGGCGAGCCGGACTCCGGTCATGTTGTCGTGGTCGAACTGCACCCCTCGATCATCCCGCCCGGGCGGTGATCTCGGGCTGCGACACAGACACCTCGGCGGTCCGGCCGACCAGTTTGATCCGCCACGCGCCGCAGGCGCAGCGCTGGTACATCACGACCCCCTCGCTGGTCGGGTGGTGGGATTCGGTCTCCCAAGCGTGGATCTGCGTCTCGTTCTCGTTCATGTCGTCAGCGTGCGACCGGCTCATTCGACGTTTCAACCATTACATCGCCGGCGCCCGCACCACCACGCCGCTCGTACCCTAGGGGGGTATAGTAGGGTGTACCGATGCGAAAGGCGGGCGAGACGATGAATCCCCTGGTGACGATAGGTGCGTTCGCGGCCGGCCTGGCCGTCGTCTTCGGCGCCGCGTTCGCCGTGGGAGCCGCCGTCGGACCGCCGGCCGAGGGGCCCGGGCCGCACGCCGGCGCACCGTCGACGGCGGAGGGGGGCCACGGTGGCCACTGAGGCCCGACCGTCCGAGACCGCGGTCGACCTCGCGATCGACGGCATGACCTGCGCGTCGTGCGCGAACCGCATCGAACGCAAGCTGAACAAGCTCGTCGGGGTCACCGCCACGGTCAACTTCGCCACGGAGAAGGCGCACGTCATCGCCCCGGCGGGCACCGATGCCGCCGTCCTCATCGACACCGTCGAGCAGGCGGGGTACGCCGCGCACGTGCCCGCTCCCCCGGGCGGCGACGCGGAGGACGAACCCGCCGGGCGTACCCATGAGCCCGCCGACGCGCTGCGCCGGCGCCTGCTGATCAGCGTCGCGCTCACCGTACCGGTGATCGCCATGGCGATGATCCCGGCGCTGCAGTTCGACTATTGGCAGTGGCTCTCGCTGACACTGGCCTCGCCGGTGGTCATGTGGAGCGCACGCCCCTTCCACCGGGCCGCATGGGCCAACCTCAAGCACGGCACCGCCACGATGGACACGCTCGTGTCGATCGGCGTCCTGGCCGCGTTCGGCTGGTCGGTCTACGCGCTGTTCTGGGGCGCCGCCGGCGTCACCGGCATGACGCACCCGTTCACGTTCACCGTCGAGCGGATGGACGGCACCGCGAACATCTACCTGGAGGCGGCCGCGGGCGTCACCACGTTCATCCTGGCGGGGCGGTACTTCGAGGCGAAGAGCAAGCGGCAGGCCGGCGCGGCGCTCCGCGTCCTACTGGAGCTCGGCGCCAAGGACGTGACGGTGCTCCGAGACGGCATCGAGACGCTCCTCCCCATCGGTGGGCTCGCCGTGGGCGACGAATTCGTCGTGCGGCCGGGCGAGAAGGTCGCGACCGACGGGATCGTCGTCGCCGGCCGGTCCGCCGTCGACGCCTCGATGCTCACCGGCGAGGCGGTGCCCGTCGAGGTACGCGCCGGCGATCCGGTGACGGGCGCGACGGTCAACGCCGGTGGCCGGCTCGTAGTGCGCGCCACCCGCGTCGGCGCCGACACCCAGCTCGCCCAGATGAGCCGCCTCGTCGAGGACGCTCAGGCCGGGAAGGCCAAGGCACAGCGCCTCGCCGACCGGATCTCCGGTGTCTTCGTGCCGATCGTGATCGCGATCTCGGTCGGCGCCCTGGGCTTCTGGCTCGGCACCGGGCAGCCCGCGTCGATGGCGCTCACAGCCGCCGTCTCCGTCCTCATCATCGCGTGTCCTTGCGCCCTCGGCCTGGCCACCCCGACGGCCCTACTCGTCGGCACGGGCCGCGGCGCCCAGCTCGGCATCCTCATCAAGGGCCCCGAGGCGCTGGAGCAGACCCGCGCCGTCGACACCGTCGTGCTCGACAAGACCGGCACCGTGACGACCGGCGTGATGACACTGCAGGCCGTGCACGCCGCTCCTGGCGAGACCGCCGACGACGTGCTGAACGTCGCCGCCGCGCTCGAGGCGGCGTCCGAACACCCGATCGCCCGCGCCGTCGTCCGAGCCGCCCCCACTCCACTCGCCGCCGTGGACGACTTCTCCGCCGTGCCCGGGCTCGGGGTGCGCGGAGTCGTGGGCGGACGCGCCGTCGTCGGCGGGCGCCCGAGCCTGCTCGACGAGGCGGCGATGCCCCTGCCCGACAATCTGCGTGCCGCGTTCGACGAGGCCCAGCACCGGGGACAGACCCCGATCGCAGTCGGCTGGGACGGCGCCGCTCGCGGCGTGCTCGTGGTCTCCGACGAGGTCAAACCCACGTCCCGAGAGGCGATTGCACGGCTCCGCGGCCTGGGACTGCGCCCGATCATGCTCACGGGCGACAACGAACCCGCGGCGCGGTTCGTCGCGGCGCAGGTCGGCATCGACGAGGTGATCGCGGACGTGCTGCCGGCTCAGAAGGTGGACGCAGTGCGCCGACTCCAGGCGCAGAACCGGGCCGTGGCGATGGTCGGCGACGGGGTCAACGACGCCGCGGCCCTCGCGACCGCCGACCTGGGCATCGCCATGGGCACGGGCACCGACGCCGCGATCGAGGCGGCCGACCTCACCCTGGTCGGCGGCGACCTGAGCACCGTCGTCGACGCGATCCGGCTCTCGCGCCGCACGCTGAGCACGATCAAGGCCAACCTGTTCTGGGCCTTCGCCTACAACGTGGCGGCGCTCCCCCTGGCTGCGGCCGGGCTGCTCAACCCCATGCTCGCCGGCGCCGCGATGGCGCTGTCCTCCGTCTTCGTGGTCAGCAACAGCCTGCGGCTGCGGAGTTTCCGGCCCCAGAAGGGATACTGATCCCCATGACCACCGACGCCGGCCACGCGCACCACGGCTACATGTCCGACAAGGACGAGTACCTCAAGCGGCTGCGCCGCATCGAGGGGCAGGCCCGGGGCCTGCAGCGGATGGTCGAGGAGGAGAAGTACTGCATCGACATCCTCACGCAGGTCTCCGCCATGACCAAGGCGCTCCAGGCCGTCGGGCTCGGTCTCCTGGAGGACCACATGAGCCACTGCGTCGTCGACGCGGCACGTTCGGGCGACGAGGCGGAGACCGCTGCCAAGCTCAAAGAGGCCACGGACGCGATCGCTCGGTTCACGCGCTGAACCACTCGTGCACTTGCGGAGTCCTGGTTCCGCCCGTCGGAATGCGCAAACCTTCTTCCCCGAAGCAAAGCGTTCCCGTACAGTGACTGTTGTCAGCGAAGTGAGACGCGTCTCACACTCCGGCACCCTCACCCATGCACCCGCCCGGTCCCACACATCACCGGGCGGGTGTTGGTGTGTTCCGGGCTAACGCGCGTCCGCGGAGGCGAAGCGCGACAGCGCGAGCAGGCGCGACGTCGCGCGCAGGTACTTCTTACGGTAACCGCCGGCGAGCATCTCCGGGGTGAAGATCTCGTCGAGCTTCGCGCCCGAGACGAGCACCGGGATCCCGGCGTCGTAGAGCCGATCCGCGAGCACGACGATCCGCAGCGCGACGGTCTGATTGTCGGCCGGGTGCACCCCACGGATGCAGACCTTGGAGATCCCCTCGACCAGCTGCTTGTACCGCGACGGGTGCAGCTTCGACAGGTGCTCCGACAGCGCGTCGAAGTCGTCGAGGGTGGCCGTGGGATCGGCCTCGGCGACCGCGACGAGCTCGTCGTCGGTGAGCGGGTCCGGCGCGGGCGGTAGGTCGCGGTGCCGGTAGTCGGGACCGTCGACGCGCACCGACTGGAAGACCGAGCTGAGCTTGTTGATCTCGCGGAGGAAGTCCTGCGCGGCGAACCGGCCCTCGCCCAGCTGCCCGGGCAGGGTGTTCGAGGTCGCCACGATCGACACACCACGAGCCGACAGCTCGGTGAGCAGCCGCGACATCACCATCGTGTCGCCCGGATCGTCAAGCTCGAACTCGTCGATGCAGATGACGCTGTGGTTCGCGAGGTACTCGACGCACTGGTTGAAGCCGAGCGCACCCACGAGGTGGGTGTACTCGACGAAGGTGCCGAAGGACTTCGGCGACGGGACGCTGTGAAAGATCGACGCCAGGAGGTGGGTCTTGCCGACGCCGAAGCCGCCGTCGAGGTAGAGGCCCACGCCGTGCGGCGGGGTGCTCCTACGCCCGAACAGGCTCTTCTTGTTCCGCTGCTTGGAGAGCTTGACCACGTCCGCGACGAAGGCCCGGCCCGTCTGGACCGCGGCGGCCTGAGTGGGCTGGTTCGGGTCCGGGATGTAGCTGTCGAAGCTGACCTCGCTGAACATCTCCGGCGGAACGAGCTGCTCCACCATCTGCTCCGGCGTCACCGTCGGGTTGCGATCCACGAGATGCAGCGTCATGAGTCGTGATCATATCCGCTGGTCGTCGCGGTCGAAAAATCCCGCGCTACGGTCGTGACGTGATCGACTCACTGCCCGCGGACGACACCGCCCTCGCCCTGGCCTATACACACCCGCTCGCGGAGGGCCGACCGTACGTGCGCGCCACCATGATCAGCTCGCTCGACGGATCGTCGACTGCGGCGGGCCGGTCGGGCGGCCTCGGCGGGGACGGCGACCGTCGGGTGTTCGGGGCCCTCCGCGCCGCCGCCGACGTAGTCCTCGTCGGAGCGGCGACGGTGCGCGACGAGGACTACGGCAGGCCCGCGCACCCCGCCCTGGCGATCGTGACGCGCGGGACCATCGCGCGCACCGACCGCCTGTACCCGGAGGACGGCGCGGAACCGATCGTCTACTCGGGGAAGGGTGGATCTGTCGACCTGCGCTCGGTGCTCGACGATCTGTACGCCCGCGGTCACCGTCGGATCCTCGCGGAGGGCGGCCCGGGCGTCCTCGGCGCGCTCCTCGCCGCGGGCCTCGTCGACGAGCTGTGCCTGACCATCGCGCCCGTGCTCGTCGGCGGCGAGGGCAAACGGATCGTCACCGGCCCCGAACTTCCGCTGGACCACTGGCGGCGGCACTCGGTCCTCGGCGACGACGAGGGCTACCTCTACACACGCTGGGCGCGCTGACGCCCCGGCCTCCGTGATCTGGCTACTGTGAAGGGCATGCCCCACGCGCGTACCCGAGCCCTCGCCGCCGCCGGGATCGCCGTCGGCGCGATCGTCGCCGCGTCAGCCTGCGCGCCGGTCCCGGCCCCGACCCCCGACTACATCACGGACTTCGGGAAGGGCGGCGGTGCACCGTCGACCTCGGCAAACAACACGCCCCAGGGTCCGGAATGGAAGGCCTCGGCGAAGGATCCGCTCGCCTGGCAGGACTGCACGAGCCGGATCGCCACGCGGTACGGCACCCCGCCCGCTGCGAACGCCACCCTGCAGTGCGCGACGCTCACCGTCGGCGTGGGGACCGCGGAGGCGCCCCTCAAGCTCTCGGTCACGCGCGCGAGCGTGCCCGGCACCCCGGACAGCGCGGCCCCGCTCGTGCTGGTGGGCGGGACGGAGTTCACCGGCCAGCGCGCCTTGGCGACCCTCGCCTCCGCTGACAGCCCCGTGCTGGCGAACCGGCCCGTGGTCGCGGTCGAACGCCGCGGCATCGGGACGTCGGGGGCGCTCACGTGCCGCACCGCCGGCGATCAGGCCGTGCTCCGCACCGGCGGCTCCGCCGGCCAGAGCCTCGAGGCACGGGTGGCGGACATCGGCGAGTCCGCGCAGAAGGCGGCGACGACGTGCGGCGATGCGTACGCCGACACGATCTCCGACTTCACCGCGCCCGCCGCGTCCGACGACCTCGAGAAGCTGCGCGCCGCGTGGAACGTCCCGACGCTCGGGCTGCTCGCTGTAGGCGACGGCTCCACTACGGCCCTCGCCTACGCGGCCGAGCACCCGAAGCAGGTCGCACGCCTGATCCTCGACTCCCCCGTGCGGTACGGCGGCACCGAGCTGCAGCGCGCAGAGGACGCCGCACGCGGTACGTCTGCCACCGTCGACGCCTTCGCAGCGCAGTGCGGACCGACATGCGTCCTCGGCACGGATCCCGCCGGCGCCGTGCGCGGGATCATCGACGACGCTTCCGCGGGGCGGTTGGGCTCGTTCACGGATTCCGACGTCCGACGGGCCGTGGTGGTCACCCTCGGCATCGGCCCCGGCGACCGGGACGCGCGCATCACCCGCCTCGCGACGGCGCTGCAGGGCGCCCGGTCCGGCGACGCTGCGCCACTGCGCGACCTGCTCCGCACGGCCGACGAGGCCCTCGGCACCGACGGCCAGTTCGTCGGGCGGTGCTCGGACGCCGTCACCAAGGCCTCCCCCGACCAGATCATCGCCTCCGCACGGAAGTGGGGCCCGGAGCTCCGGCTCGGCGCCGCCACCGCGCTCGACCTCGGTACCTGCGCGGCCTGGCCGACGATGACCGCCCCGCCGAAGCTCACCGACCTCGGGGTGAAGGCGGTCGTCGCCACCTCCGCCGCCGATCCGCTCACCGCCCGCACCGCGCTCGACACCCTCACGGGGCAGCTCACCGTCGTCGGCGCGCAGCCCTCGGCCGTCACCTGGGCCGGGATGGGCGACGGGGCCGTGATCCGGTCGTCGTGCGTGCAGAAGTCGCTGATCGGGTACCTGGACCGGCTCGACGCCCCGTCGACGCGCACCTGTCCCGCGTGATCGGCACAGGTCCGCACTTCGTGACGCGGGCGGGCCTCCCGGCCGCCGCGGCGGCGTTGGGTACGGTTTAGCGGTGTCGTCTGTCGCCCTCGCCCGGATGAAGTCCGATCCCGGCCTCGTGGTCAAGGCCATCTTGTGGCCCCTCGCCCTGCTCACGCTGCTGCAGCGGCTGATCGTCCTGGTCCCGAACGGGAACAAGACCGACGATTTCACGACGGTGTACGCGGCCGCGGTGCGCTTCCTGCGCCACCAGGCGGTCTACACCGAGAACTACGACACGGTCGATCCGCACTACCTGTACCCGCCGTCGGGCACGCTGCTCATGGCGCCGTTCGGCTACTTCGATCCGGAGACCGCGCGCTACATCTTCGTGGGGCTGAGCGCCGTCGCGCTGCTACTCGCCCTGTACATCATGCTGCGGATGTTCGGCTACGGCTTGAACTCCGTGGTCGCGCCGGTCGTGCTGTTCTTCGCGGTGACCACCGAGGCCGTGACCAGCACGCTCGTCTACACGAACTTCAATTGCTTCGTCCTGCTCGCCGAGGTGGCCGCGATGGCGCTGCTGCTCAAACGGAAGGACCTCTGGGCGGGCGTCCCGCTCGGGCTCTCGTTCGCGGTCAAGCCGCTGCTCTTCGTGATGCTCCTGCTGATAGTGGCGAACCGGCAATGGAAGGCCCTGATCGGCGCCGTCGGCATCCCCGTCGTCCTGATGGGCGCGGGCATGGCGCTCTCCGCGGACCGCACGGAGTTCTTCCACAAGACGCTCCCCTACCTCAGCGAGGCGCGCGACTACTACAACAGCTCGATCCAGGGCAACGCGCAGTACTTCGGGCTACCGATCTGGCTGTCGCTGTTTCTCCGCCTCGCGATCGTCGTGATGGCCGCCGTCACGCTCTGGCTGCTCTGGAAGTTCTACCGCCGGAGCAACGAGCTGCTGTGGCTGGCGACGTCCACCGGCACCCTGCTGACGACGTCGTGGCTGGTGCTCTCTCTGGGCCAGGGTTACTACTCGATGCTGCTGTTCCCGATGCTGATGACGGTGGTCTACCGCAGTTCGGTGATGGGCAATTGGGTGTCCTGGGTCGCGGTGTACGGGTTCCTCAGTTACGACAACTGGCTCTCCGGCAAATGGCCGGCGTTCGGGCGATCGCTGGCATACCTCAAGTGCACGCTCGGCTGGTCGCTGCTCGTCATCGTGCCGTTCTGTGTGCTGCTCTTCCGCTACCTCGACGCAAAGGCCGAGAACCGGCTCGACGAGGGCATCGACCGTCCGCTCCCGCCCGACGAGGAGCCCGGCAAGCACGAGCTGGCACCATCCGCCGCGCGCGGTTAGCGTGGAGGCATGAGTGAGGCCAGTACTCCCAAGCCCAAACTGCAGCTGAGCGATTCGGAGTGGCGGCAGCGCCTCACGGCGCCCGAGTTCCGCGTCCTGCGGCAGGCGGGCACCGAAGCCCCGTTCACCGGCGAGTACACCGACACGAAGACGTCCGGCGTCTACCGCTGCCGCGCCTGCGGCGAGGAGCTGTTCCGCTCCGACGCGAAGTTCGAGTCGCACTGCGGCTGGCCGTCGTTCTTCTCTCCCCTCGCGGGCGACAAGATCATCGAGCGAGTGGACACCTCACTCGGCATGCGCCGCGTCGAGGTGCTGTGCGGCAACTGCGGCAGCCACCTCGGCCACGTCTTCGAGGGGGAGGGCTACGACACCCCCACCGACCTCCGCTACTGCATCAACAGCATCTCGATGCGCCTGGAGCCGGACGGGGCGTGAGCCCCGCCCGGCCCACCGTCACGGCAGGGCGGTGACGAGCGCGCGGACGTCCGTGCGCGGCCCGGAGAAGAACGGCGTCTCTTCGCGGGTGTGCCGGCGCGCGTCGGTGGCGCGCAGGTCGCGCATGAGGTCGACGATGCGGTGCATCTCGGGGGCCTCGAACGCGAGCAGCCACTCGTAGTCGCCGAGGGCGAACGCGGGCACGGTGTTCGCGCGCACGTCCGGGTAACCGCGGGCCGCTCGGCCGTGGTCGGCGAGCATCTTGCGGCGCTCGTCGTCGGGCAGCAGGTACCACTCGAGGCTGCGCACGAACGGGTACACGCAGATGTACGCGCCCGGGTCCTCCCCCGCGAGGAACGCGGGGATGTGGCTCTTGTTGAACTCCGCGGGACGATGCAGCGCGGTGCTCGACCACACCGGGTCGCTCGCGCGGCCCAGCGCGGTACTGCGCCGGAATTCGTTGTACGCGGCCTGCAGGTCCTCGAGCTTCTCGGCGTGCCACCAGATCATGAAGTCGGCGTCGGCGCGCATCCCGGCGACGTTGTAGACGCCGCGGACCACGAGGTCATCCTCCTGGATCTTCGCGAAGAAGGCTTCGGCCTCGGTGGCCGCCGCGGCCCGCTGCTCGTCGTCGCCGAGCTCTCCCGGCGAGATCGAGAACACCGAGAACATGAGGTAGCGGACGGTCGAATTGAGCTCCGCGTAATCCAGTTTGGCCATGCTGTCGATCGTAGTCCCGCGCGCGGGACCGACTCAGGACAGGTCGGCCAGGACGCGCCGGGCCGCGGCCTCCGCACGGGCGATGCACGCGGGCACCCCGACACCGTCGAAGTACGCGCCTGCGAGGGCGAGGCCCTTCGGCGTGGCAGCCTCGATCGCCGCAAGGGTGTCGCGGTGGCCGGGCAGGTAGACGGGGATGCCCTCGTACCAGCGCTGCACGTGCGTGGCGGTCGGCTCGGCGGTAATCCCCAGCACGTTCGCGAGGTCGTCCCGCGCCGCGGCCACCAGGCCCGCGTCGACGTCGTCGACGATGCGGCTGACGCCGAGCCGCCCGAAGGACAGGCGCACGGTGCCGCCGGGGAGGTGATCCCACTTGCGCCCCGACAGCGTCAGGGCCTTGGCGCTGACTTGCTCGCGGCTCGCGACCAGCACGCCGGAGAGGTCCGGCAGCTCGACATCCTCGGGCAGCCGCATCGTCACGAGCGCCGAGCTCGCCGCCGGGATGGAACCCACGGCTGCGCCGAGCTCGGGCAGGCCCAGCCCGACGAGGCGACCCACCTGGGGCGCGGGCACCGCAAGTACGACTGCATCGAACATCGAGCCGCGCAGGCTCCAGCCGGGCCGTACCTCGGGCACGGGCGCGCCGAGCATGATCCGGTCGCCGAGCCGCTCGGCGAGCGCGTCGAGCAGCTGCTGGTAGCCGCCACGGAAGGCGCCGAAGACGGGGCTGCCGTCGGGCTCGCCGAGGACGTCGCGCACGGCCTCACCGAGCGACGCGGCTCCCTCGTCGAGGCGGGCGGCCAGCGCGGGCAGCGCGGCGCGCACGGAGACGTCGTCCGCGTGAGCGGCGAAGACGCCCGCCACCATCGGGTCGACGCTGCGCTCGACCACCTCGTCGCCGAGGCGGGAGCGGACCAGCGCGCCGATCGACGCGTCGGCGCCGGGGTTCCAGCGCAACGGGATCCGCACCTCGTCAGCGTCGCCCGGGATGCCCATCACCGTGCGGCCGAAGCCGCCGCGAAGGGCACCGTCGGCAAACAGCGCCGGGCGGCGCCCGGCGGGCTCGACGAGCTGGTCGGCGAGACCGAGCTCGGTCGCGAGGTCGATCACCTCCGGGCGGCGGCGCACGAAGGCCTCAGCGCCCACGTCGAGACGCTCGCCGCCGATGGTCTCCGAGCGCAGCTTGCCGCCCACACGGTTACCCGATTCGAAGACGGTGACGCGCGCGCCCGCCTCCTGCAGGCGCAGGGCGGCGACCAGCCCGGAGATGCCCGCCCCGACGACGGCGACGTTGCTCATAGCGCGTGCACCAGTTCAACAACGCGGGTGAGCGCGTCGGGGTCGGTCGATGGGAGCACACCGTGACCGAGGTTGAAGACGTGCCCGGTGGCGCCCGCCGCGAGGGCCGCGTCCGCGTCCGCGACCACGCGCCGGACCTGCGCGTCGATGGTGTCGCGGTCGGCCATCAGGGTGGCGGGGTCCAGGTTGCCCTGCAGGGCCCTCCCGGGGCCGACGCGGCCGGCGGCCACGTCGAGCGGGACGCGCCAGTCGACGCCCACGACGTCCGCTCCGGCCTCGCCCATGGCGCCGAGCAGCTCGCCGGTGCCCACCCCGAAGTGGAAGGCGGGCAGGGCCGGAGCGCTCTCGCGGAGTGCCGCGAAGACCCGAGCGGAGTGCGGCTGGACGTACTTCCGGTAATCGGCGAGCGAGAGCGCGCCGGCCCAGGAGTCGAACAGCTGGAAGGCCTGCGCGCCGGCGTCGGCCTGAACCCGCAGGAAGGTGATCGCGATGTCCGCGAGCGCGTCGAGCAGCGCATGCCACGTCTCGGGCTGGGTGTACATCAGCGCCTTGGTGCGTTCGTGGTTGCGGCTGGGCCCGCCCTCCACGAGGTACGAGGCCAGCGTGAACGGGGCCCCCGAGAAGCCGATGAGCGCGACGCCCGCGGGCAGCTCGCCGCGCAGCATCCGCACGGCCTCGGCGATGGGCTCGACCTGTGCCGCGTCGAGCTTCGGCATGGCCGCGACGGCCTCGGCGTCCCGGACCGGCTGCTCGATGACGGGGCCGATCCCGCTCACGATGTCGAGGTCGATGCCGGCCGCCTTGAGCGGGACCACGATGTCGGAGAACAGGATCGCCGCGTCGGTGCGGTGCCGGCGCACCGGCTGCAGCGTGATCTCGCACACCAGGTCGGGGCGGAAGCACGACTGCAGCATGCCGATCCCTTCGCGCACCTTCCGGTACTCGGGCAGCGAGCGCCCGGCCTGCCGCATGAACCACACCGGGCGGTGCTCCGGAGTGCGCCCCGCCGCCGCATCGAGCAGCGGGTACGCCGTCGCCGCGGCCGTCGTCGATCGATCCTCGTTACTCATCGTCAACGATCATGTCATGACCTCCGCGCCCGCAGGCCGAGGCCTGCGGCGCGCCTCCGCCTGTGCGGCCTTCCGAGCGGCTACGGTCACGGTTTGTGAGCCAACCAGGAACGGGTGACGAAGCGGCGGGCGGTGCGGGAACGCGCGGCGCCGAGCCGGAGTCGTTCCGCGTCGCCGTCGAGTCCCTGCACACGGCGACGATCCGCCCCGAGATCGAGATCGGCAGCATCCGGCCGCCGCAGAGACTCGCACCGTACAGCTACGCGCTCGGCGCCGAAGTCCGCGCGCCCGAGACCGATGTGGTGCCCGAGCACTCCGACGGCGAGACCTTCGGGCGCCTGATCCTGCTCCACGACCCACACGGCCACGAGGCGTGGAACGGCCTGATGCGACTCGTTGCGTACGTGCAGTCCGAGGTCGACGAGTCCCTGGCGTCAGATCCGCTCCTCCCCGAGGTCGCCTGGAGTTGGCTGACCGACGCGCTCGCCGAGCGCGGCCAAGAGGTGACCGCGCTGGGCGGTACCGTCACCGCGACCGCCTCGGTGCGCTACGGCGACATCGCCGGTCCCCCGCGCGCCCACCAGCTCGAACTGCGAGCCTCATGGACGCCGCTGGGCGACGACCTGTCCGGCCACGTCGAGGCCTTCTGCGCGGTGCTCGAGACCGCCGCCGGACTCCCCCCTGCCGGTATCACCCGGCTGGGCTCGGGGTAGGCGCCGACGTGGGCAAGGCCTCGTCAGAACCGGTTCCCGGGATTCCGCTCACCGAACCCGCCGAGGGCGTGCCCGAGCCCCTGACCACCGTCGAGGAGTTCGCGGAGTGCGCGGCGGCGCTGCGCCGGGGCACGGGCCCCGTGGCCGTCGACACCGAGCGCGCCTCGGGTTTCACGTACTCCTCCCGCGCCTACCTGATCCAGATCAAGCGGTCGGGTTCCGGATTGTTCCTGCTCGACCCGATCCACGAGCCGGAGGGCCTGGCGCCGGTGATCGAGGCGATGCGGGGCGTCGAGTGGGTGCTGCACGCGGCGGACCAGGACCTGCCGTGCCTGCGGGACGACGGCTTCGAGTGCGATGAGCTGTTCGACACCGAGCTGGCGGGCCGCCTGCTGGGCGCGCCGCGCGTGAACCTCGCGGCGATGACCTCCGAGTACACCGGCTACGCGCTGGCGAAGGGGCACGGCGCCGCCGACTGGAGCACCCGGCCCCTGCCGCATGACTGGCTCAACTACGCGGCACTCGACGTCGAGGTGCTCGTCGACCTGCGCGACGAGGCCTACGAGCGGCTGGAGGACGCCGGGAAGCTGGAGTGGGCGCTCGAGGAGTTCGAGTACGAGCGCACCCGCCCGGACCCGCCGCCGAAGCCCGATCCGTGGCGCCGGCTCTCCGGGCTGAGCACGCTGCGCAACCGGCGCCAGCTGGCCCGCGCGCGGGAACTGTGGATGGCCCGCGACGAGATGGCCGAGCAGCGCAACGTCGCGCCGGGGCGCACCCTTCCGGACGCCGCGATCATCAACGCCGCCGCGAAGAACCCCACCACCGAGGCGGAGCTCACGGCACTGCCGGTCTTCGGCGGGCCGCGGATGCGGCGGTCGGCGAAGCGCTGGCTCGGGGCGATCCACCGGGCCAACGCCCTCCCGGACGCCTCGCTCCCCCCGCTGCACGGTCCCAGGAACGGGGTGCCCGCGAACAACCGCTGGGCCAAGTCGAACCCGGAGGCCGCGGAGCGCCTCGCCAAGGTGCGCGCCGCGCTGGCCAAGATCTCCGACGAGGTCGCGGTGCCCGTGGAGAACCTGCTCCCGACCGACGCGGTCCGTCAATTGTGCTGGGACGGCACCGCTCGGGACCTCGACGCCATCGACGACGCCCTCACCGCCTCGAGCGCGCGGAACTGGCAGCGACGGCTGACGATCACCGCTGTCGCGGCCGCGCTCGCCTCCGACTGACCGATCCGGATCCGCCTCAGCGGACCTGTTCCGGCGTGGCCTTCTCGGCGGGCACGGTCACGTGCGCGCACGCGGTGGCCCAGCCGGTGATCCGGAAGGCGATCTCCGACGGGGTGAGCCCCAGGTCGGTGAGTATCTCGCCGCGGGAGGCGTGATCGAGGAAGCTCTGCTCGATCCCGAGGACGCGGGTCGGCACGTCGACCTCGGCGCGCTGCAGCGCGGCGGTCACGGACGCACCGATACCGCCCGCGACGCCGTTGTCCTCGAGCGTGACGACCAGCTGGTGGGAGCTGGCCAAGTCGACGATCGACGTGGGCACCGGCAGCACCCACCTCGGGTCGACGACGGTCGCCGAGATGCCCTGATCGCGCAGGCGCGTCGCCACGTCGACCGCGACGTGGGCGAAGGCACCGACCGCCACGATCAGCACGTCCGCGGCGCCGTCGCCGTCCTCGACGAGCACGTCGGCACCGTCGGGCAGGCGGCGCACGGCCTCCAGGTCGGCGGGCACCGCGCCCTTGCCGTAGCGGATCAGGGTCGGCGCATCGTCGATGGCGAGTGCCTCGGCGAATTCCTCTCGGAGCCGAGCCGCGTCGCGGGGCACCGCGGCGCGCAGGCCCGGGACGATGGCGGCGAGCGAGAGGTCCCACATGCCGTGATGGCTCGCGCCGTCGGGGCCGGTGACGCCGGAGCGGTCCAGGACCACGGTGACGCCCTGGCCGAGCAGGGCGACGTCCATGAGGAGCTGGTCGAAGGCACGGTTGAGGAAGGTGGCGTACAGGGCGACCACGGGGTGCATGCCGCCCAGCGCGAGGCCGGCGGCGGAGGTCAGGGCGTGCTGCTCGGCGATGCCCACGTCGTACATGCGATCCGGGAACTTGCGCCCGAAGTCTGCGACACCCGTCGGCTCCGCCATGGCGCCGGTGATGGCGACCACGTCGTCGCGCCGCTCGCCGTGCGCGACCAGCTCTTCCGCGAAGACCGAGGTCCAGTCGCGGGTGCCGGCGGCACCACCGACCGGCAAGCCGGTGGCGGGGTCGATCACGCCGATGCCGTGCATCTGGTCAGCCTCGTGGTTCTCGGCGTGCTCGTATCCGTTGCCCTTGCGGGTGATCGCGTGCACCACGACGGGCCCGCCGAAGTCCTTGGCGCGGCGGAGGGCCGCCTCGATGGCCAGCTCGTCGTGACCGTCGATGGGGCCGACGTACTTGAGGCCGAGGTCCGCGAACAGCGCCTGCGGGCTCACCATGTCCTTGATCCCGGCCTTCATGCCGTGCAGCACCGAGTACGCGGGCTCGCCGACCACGGGGAGGTTCCGGAGCCGGCGGCGGGCCTCGCCCAGGAGTCGCTCGTACTCGGGCTGGGTACGGAGGCCCGACAGGTGCGTCGCAAGGCCGCCGATCGTGGGCGCGTAGGAGCGGCCGTTGTCGTTGACCACGATGACAACGGGGCGGTCCGACGCCGCGATGTTGTTGAGCGCCTCCCAGCACATGCCGCCGGTCAGGGCTCCGTCGCCGACCACGGCGACGACGGTGCGCTGCTCACCCTTGAGCGCGAAGGCCTTCGCCAGGCCGTCGGCGTAGCTGAGGGCGGCCGAGGCGTGGGAGGACTCGACCCAGTCGTGTTCGGACTCGGCGCGGCACGGGTACCCGGACAGTCCGCCGGCCTGGCGCAGGGTGTCGAAGCCGTCGCGACGGCCCGTGAGGATCTTGTGGACGTAGGCCTGGTGGCCCGTATCGAAGAGCACCGGGTCGGTCGGCGAGTCGAAGACGCGGTGAATGGCCATCGTCAGCTCGACGACGCCCAGGTTCGGGCCGAGGTGCCCACCGGTCGCCGAGACCTTCTCCACGAGGAAGTCACGGATCTCCCCGGCCAGCTCGGTGAGCTGATCCTGGTCCAGCCGACGCAGGTCGCGTGGGGACTCGATGGTGCTCAGCAGGTTCATATCGCTCGTGTCTACTCCCGTGAGAGGTGTTCCCGCCACTTTACCGACCGCGCCAGGCTTGTACCCCGGGGACCAGCACCGCGATCGCCTCCACGTGGTGCGTCCCGGGGAAGGCGTCGAAGACGTCCCTTTCGACCATTCGGTAGCCGTTGTCGCACGCGACCCCGACGTCACGCGCGAAGGCCGCAGGATCACAGCCCACGTGCACGATGACCTCCGGCGCCGCTGCCGTGACCGCGGCCATCACGGCCTTCCCCGCGCCCGCCCGGGGCGGGTCCAGCACCACGACCGACGGCGCCCGCAGCCCCTTCAGACGGGTGGCCACATCGCCCCGGTGGAACCGCACCGGCGCACCGTCGAACACCTGCTTACCGGCGGCGATCGCACCGCCAGAGGTCTCCATCACGTCGACCGTGTGGCCCTCGTCCACCAGCGCACCGGCGAACACGCCGGCCCCGCCGTACAGGTCCCAGGCGACCCCGGAACCCGGGCCGAAGCGGCCGACGTACGCGGCGACGCGCTGTGCGTACCGGGTCGCGGCATCGCGGTGCGCCTGCCAGAAGCCGCCCACGGGGATGACCCACGAGCGATCACCCACTCGGTACTCGGCGAGCCCGGCACCGGACAGCACCTTCGCCGGACGGCCCCGGCGGGCCGGGACCGCCGCATGGGCGTTCCCGGCGTCGTCGAGGACGAGCGCCACCTCGGCACCGGGCTCGGCGCGCAGCGCGGCCGCCAGCTCGGTCAGTTCGACGGGGAGCTGCGTGCACGGCGCCACCACCACGGCATCGCTGCGGTGCGCGTGCTGCCCGAGGCGGCCGTCACCGTCGGCGACGAGGCGGGCGCGGTGCCGCCATCCGGACTGCCCGCCGGCGAGGGGGACGACGATCGAGTCCCAGCCGGGGCCGAAGTACTCGGCGTCGAAACCGCCCACGCGCTGCAACTGCTCGCGAAGCACCTGCGCCTTGATCTGCCACTGGTGGGCGGGCGCCGCGAAGGTCAGGTCACAGCAGCCGGCGCCGGCGGCCGCGGCGGCGCACGCCTCGGGCACTCGGTGCGACGAGGCCTCGAGGACCTCGACGGTGCTCGCGCGGGCGTAGGACTTCTTGACCTCGGTGACCCGGGCACGCACGGTCTCCCCGGGGAGTGCTCCGCGCACGAAGACGGCGCGGCCCTCGTGCCGGGCGATGACGAAGCCGCCGTGCCCCGGCGCGCCGCACGTCAGCTCGAGCACGTCATTCTGTGCGAGCATGCGTCGTCCTCCTGGCGACGAGGAAGGTAATCAACAGGCCGACGGCGAACATCGGCCACCCCATGGCGATGCGCGCGACACCGAGCCCGCCGACGTCGTCGTTCTGGTACAGCGCGAACTGGACGGCGAACCGCACGACGAACATGGCGAACCACAGGACGGTCAGCCACGCGAACGCGCGGTACTGATGCCGGTCCGCCCGCCAGTCGTGGCCGACGTCCGCGGTCTCCGAGCCGGTGGGCTCCTTCTTCCGCTCGTCGAAGAGGTGCCACAGCACCCCGACGAGTGGCCACCGCACCACCAACGACACCGCGAAAACGACCGCGAAGACCGCCTGCATCACGATCCCGTACAGGAAGTAGCCCTTGCCGTTGCCGCCGACGACCATCGCGATCACGACGCACACCGCGACGCCGAAGAACCCCGAGATCGCGGGCTGGATGGACGTTCGGGTGGCGAGCCGGATCACGGCGACGAGGGCGGCCACCACCAGGGCCGCGATCGCGCCGCCCGTGAGCCCCCAGACCGCGTTCGCGGGCACGAAGGCCATCACCGGCAGCGCGGAGTACACCATCCCCTGCCAGCCGCCCATCTGCTCGAGCACCTGATCCGTGATCGAAGGCTCGGGGGCGTCGTCCGCCGCCGTATCCGGCTCCTGCTCTGCACCATCTGTCACACGATCACACTACGCGGCGGCGCGGCGACGACCGCCCGCCGTCGGTGCCCGCACTGGCGGGCAGCGACGTCCTGGCATGCTCGGCCCATGCAGTTCCCCCCGCACACCACCGCCGTCCTATTGCCGGGCTCGGGCTCGGACGCCGACTTCGCGCTCCGCGCCTTCGCGCCCCTCACCGCGCTGTGCGCGCGCACCGTGGCCGTCGACGCGACGCCGCCGTCGGTGGTGGCCGGTTACCGTGCAGCGCTGGACGAGGCCACCTCCGATGGTCCGCTGCTCATCTGCGGCGTCTCCCTGGGTTCGGCGGTCGGCGCGAGTTGGGCGCTCGAGCACCCCGGCGCGGACGTGACGCTGGTGCTCACCCTGCCGCCGTGGTGCGGCGCGGCCGGGCCGGATGTGCCCGCGGCGATGTCCGCGAGGGTGACCGCGAACGTCATCGACGAGGTCGGCGCAACGGAGGCGATCGCCCGGATGCGAGCGGGGAGCCCGCCGTGGCTGGCGCGCGAACTGAGCCGGTCATGGGCCGCGCACGGCGACTTCCTCGCACCGGCCCTGCGGGAGGCGTCGGGGTACGCCGCCCCAACGGAGGTCGCGCTCGGCGGGCTGGTCGGGCGCGCCGTCGTGGTCGGCGCGGAGGGCGATCTGATCCACCCCGTCGCCACCGCGCACGCGTGGGCCGCGGCGATCCCCCACGCCACCGTCGAGGTCGTCGACCTGGCCGACCTCGGCCCCGACCCGGCCGTCCTGGGCCGGGCCGGGCTTGCCGGCCTTACTGCTGTTTGTTGAGCCGGGTCAGCGCGGACCCCTGGGTGAGCCGGTCCTGGTTGCTCTGCCGCAGTGCGGCGGGGCCGTCGGCGGCGGCGCGCTGCGCGACCTGCGCAGCGATCGCCGCAGCAGCCTGCTCCTGTTGCGCCTGCTGGGCGGCCATCGCCTCCTGCAGCTGCTGCACGAGCTCGGCGGGGAGCTCGATCTCCAGGTGGTCGCGGGCGGGGCGCGGATCGGTGCCGCGGCGGACCACCGTCTCCGCGAGCATGGCGCGCGCGAGCTGCGCGGCCTGATCGGCGTTCTCGAGCGGCGCGGCGACCACGATCCGGACCATCCACCGCGGGCCGTCAACGCCGATGAAACGGAGCACGCCGTCGGGCTGGGTGCCGACGACCTCGCGGCCCCAGTGGCCGTCCTCGATCGTGACCTGGGCGCCGTTCTCGCGGAGCGAATCGGCCAGCTCGGTGACGACCTCGCGCCACTGCCCGCCCGACTTGGGCGCGGCGAAGACGCCCGGCGTGATCCTGCCGACCGGGGTGTCGAGGTGCACGCCGACGGGAACGCCCTCGGGGCTCATCTCGACCTGCAGCTGCGACTCGGGCGGCATGGCCAGGATGATCGATCCGAGATCGAGCCGGCCGTCGTCGAGGCCCTCGGCGCTCTCGAGGGAGCTGAGGTCGTACGGGCCGGCGCCGGTGCCGAGCTCCTGAACCTCGTCGTCGTCGGCGGGGACCGGCGCCGTGTGGTGTTCGGGCTGCCCGATCGTGGCGTACGGGTCGACGCTCGCGGTGCTGCGCTGCTTGGACTTGCGGCGGCCGAGGGCCATGAACGGTGCTCCTTGGGTCTTCGAAGGTTCGGTGGGAACGTTAGTGGGAGGACTCGAGGCTGGCGTGCCCGCCCGAGGAGCCGTAGCCGCCAGCGCCGCGGACCGTCTCGTCGAGGAACGAGACCTCCTTGAAGTCGGGCAACTCGACGCGCTGCACGAGCAGTTGGGCGATCCGGTCGCCGCGCTTGATGTCGACGGCCGTCTCACGATCGGTGTTCAGCAGGCACACCTTGATCTCGCCGCGGTAGCCGGCGTCGATGGTGCCGGGCGTATTGACCACGGTGAGACCGTGTTTCGCGGCGAGGCCCGAACGGGGGTGGATCAGGCCGACGGTGCCGTGCGGCAGCGCGATCGCCACGCCGGTGGCGACGAGCGTGCGGGCGCCGGGTTCGATCCGCACGTCGGTCGTCGAGTACAGGTCCACGCCCGCGTCGCCGGGATGGGCGCGCTTGGGGAGTGGGAGGCCCTCGTCGAGCCGCAGTAGGGGTATCTGGCTCACCATGGGATGCAGACTACGCTGAAGCCGTGTCGGACGATCGAACAGTGAAGACCTCGCAGCAGCCGAACGACTACGCCGAGAGGCTGACGGTGCCGTGGTACTGGTGGCTCGCGGGAGCTGTCGTTGCGGGTCTGCTCTGCTTCGAGGTGACTCTCGCCGCGAGGTGGGGGGATTGGATGATCGGCGCGTTCGTGCTGATCGTCGCCGTGATCGCAGTACTGCTGTGGTCGATGGGCCGCGGCAGCGTCGGCGTGCGCGACGGCGAGCTCTGGGCGGGCAACGCCCACCTTCCGCTGGAGCTGATCTCCCGCGCCGCGGCGGTGCCGGCGGAGGCGAAGAGCGCGGCGCTAGGCCGCCAGCTCGATCCGGCTGCGTTCATCTACCACAAGGGCTGGATCAAGACGATGATCGTCGTGGTCCTCGACGACCCGGATGATCCGACGCCGTACTGGATGGTCTCCACCCGGCGTCCAGAGAAGATGCTCGCGCTGATCCCCGCCGCGACCACGCTCGGCTAGCGAGCGGGCCGCCGCGGAGAGATCGCCATCAGGCGCAGTCGATGCAGATCAGCTCGGTGCCGTCCGGATCGGCGAGCCGGCTGCGGTGGTACACCAGGAAGCAGCTGGTACAGGTGAACTCGTCAGCCTGCTTCGGCACCACCCGGACGCTCAGCTCCTCGCCCGACAGGTCGGCACCGGGGAGTTCGAAGGACTCGGCGGTCTCGCCTTCGTCCACGTCCACCGTGCCGGACTGACCCTCGTTGCGACGGGCCTTCAGCTCCTCGAGCGAATCCTCCGAGATCTCGTCCGCCTCGGAGCGCCGTGGAGCGTCGTAATCAGTTGCCATGCCGTGTCATCCCCATCCTTGCTCGTACCCCTGGGTCTCGGGGTTTCCGAGACCGCCGGGCGCGTTGTTTCCCGCGCGAGCGGCCAGAGTGTAGCGCACTCGAAATCGGTTGTCACGGTTTTACGTGACGCTCCGAATTCCACCGCTCGTTGCCCCTCCAACGCACGATGGGCCCGGATGATTCCCGCGGCGACTCCCGCGCCGCCTCCCCTGTCCGGGTTGCGCCCTCCCGTACAGTCGGGGCCGTGGTTTCCCAGCTCACCGGCACGGGCCGGCGATTCGACCGGAACGGTGAACCGTTCCGGCGGCGCAACACGCTCCCCATCCTCATCGTGATCGCCGTCCTCGCCGTAGTCGCCATCGCGACCTGGGCACGCGCCATGTCCTCCCAGGAGGAGACCGCCGCCCCCGTCTCCTGCCCGTCGCCGCCGGCCACGTCGGACTCGGCGACGGCGACAGCGACAGCGACGGCCGGAGCTGCGGCGCGCGCGGGGGCCACCGCACCGGCGCCCGCGCCCGCGTCGGAGAAGTTCGAGATCGTCTCCCCCGACGACCTGGTTTCGGTCCGGCCCGCTCCCCTCGCCGCCTCGACGGTGCGCGTGCTCAACGCCTCGGGACAGGCGGGTCGCGCGGAGACCACCCTGAACAAACTCGCCGACTACGGGTTCAGCGCACCCACCACCGGCGCCTACGGCAACGATCCGGTCTACTCCGAGATGGCCTGCCAGGCGCAATTGCGGTTCGGCGATTCGGGCCGGGCGGCCGCGGCGGCGGCGTGGATCATCGCGCCGTGCGCGGAGCTGGTCGACGACGGACGCCGCGACAACTCAGTCGATCTCGTTCTGGGCACATTCTTCACCGATCTGGAGCCGAGCACCGACGCGCAGGAGATCCTGCGCATCCTGCGGGCGGCGCCGGCCGGCGCTGCGGATGGCGGGGCGAATCCCGCCCTCGTCTCGGCGGTGCATAGCCAATCCTGCAACCGTTGAGACGATCCCGCCGCGGAGCCGTGCAGCGACCTAGAGCGCCTCGAGCCCTCCGGCCTGGCGGAGCAGGGCTATCAGCGTATCGGCGATGCCCGGTGCGACCGCGAGGGTGAGCGCGCCGTCATCGCTGGTGGAGTCCGCGGCGGGCACGATCACGACAGCACCCGCCTCCTGCGCGATCAGGGCGCCGGCGGCCCAGTCCCACGGGCTGAGGCCGTGCTCGAAGTGCGCGTCGGCGCGTCCAGCCGCCACCATGCACAGGTCGAGGGCTGCGGAGCCGATGCGTCGCACGTCGCGGACGGCGGGTAGCAGCTGCGCGAGGACTCGGCCCTGCTTCTCGCGACGTTCGCGGGCGTAACCGAAGCCGGTCGCGACCAGGGCCAGTGCAGGATCGGTGATCGGGTTCGCGCGGAGCACGCGGACCGTGCCATCGGGGGCGATCTCGCGCGCGCCCCCGCCCAGAGCGGCCGCGTAGACGGTGCCCTGCACCACGTCGGCCACGGCCCCGGCGACGGACACGCCGTCGACCTGGGCGCCGAGGGAGACCGCGTAGGCGGGCACCCCGTAGAGGAAGTTGACGGTGCCGTCGATGGGGTCGACGACCCAGCGGACAGCGCCGGGCTCCCCCTGCTCACCACCGAACTCCTCGCCGAGGACGGCGTCGTCCGGCCGCAACTCCGCGAGCCGGTCCCGCACGAATCGCTCGGTCTCCGTGTCGACGACGGTGACCGGGTCGGTGGGGGTCGACTTGGTGGTCACACCGTCCGGACGCGTCCCATCGGCACCGTCGAATGCATTGGCGCCGAAGACCTCCGCTCGGCGGGCCGCGACGCGCTGCGCGGCCTCCGTGACGACGGTGACGGCGATCTCTGACAACTCCCATCGGTTCAGTTGCACGCCCACCACAGAACCACAATCCGCGGTACTTTGACAGCGCCGAGTGCACCCGGACGGAAGGACCACTGTCCGGCACGTCGAGGAATGTGGAGCGGGCAATGGCGGAGAATCTGGGGTTCGGTGTCGACATCGGCGGCAGCGGGATCAAGGGCGGCGTCGTCGATATGGACACGGGCGAGCTCGTCGGTGAGCGCTTCAAGGTGCCCACGCCGCAGCCGTCCACGCCGGGCGCGTGCGCCGGCGCCGTCCGCGAGGTCATCGAGCACTTCGACTGGGCGGGCCCGGTCGGGATCACTGTCCCGGCGGTGGTGACGAACGGCACTGTCCGCAGCGCGGCGAACATCGACCCGGGCTGGATCGGCGCCGATGCGAGCGAGCTCTTCACGTCCACCCTCGATCGTCCGGTCACAGTGCTCAACGACGCGGATGCGGCGGGGCTCGCCGAGGACCGGTACGGAGCGGGCCGCGACTTCGACGGGGTGATCCTGCTCCTGACGCTGGGCACGGGCATCGGCTCGGCGCTCATCTATCGCGGGACCCTGGTGCCCAACACCGAGTTCGGGCACATCGAGGTGGAGGGCAAGGAGGCCGAGCACCGGGCGGCGAGCTCGGTGAAGGATCGGCGGGGCTGGAGCTACGAGAAGTGGGCGGGCCAGGTCAGCCGCGTCTTCCGCGAGTACGAGAAGCTGCTGTGGCCGGACCTGATCATCGTCGGCGGCGGCATCAGCCGCAAGGCCGACAAGTGGGTCCCGCTGCTCGAGGTGAAGACGCCGGTGATTCCCGCGAAGCTGCTGAACACCGCGGGCATCGTGGGCGCGGCGATGGCGTCGCAACGCGGCTGATCCGTCCGGTTCGGGCGCTTTGACCGCAGGTGAATGCGGGCGGAGCGACCGAATCGTTACAATGGGGTGCCGGCGTCGAAACGCCGGAACAGACGCCGGTCTCCCTCGCCTCCGGACGCCTCAGCCACCACCGATGCCGCACACGGCTCGGAACAGGTGCTGTTGTCGCGCCCGGGAAGCGGTTCCGGCGCATGCAGGCACAGTAGGAAAGGGCGTACGTGGCAGCGACGCAGACCAGCTCCAGCGCACCGTCGACAGACGGCGTGGACGGTTCGGCCACCTCGGCGGAGACCCCCGCCAAGAAGACCACCGCCAAGAAGACCACCGCCAAGAAGGCTCCCGCGAAGAAGGCGCCGGCCAAGAAGGCCCCCGCCAAGAAGGCGGCGGCGAAGAAGGCCCCCGCGAAGAAGGCGCCGGCCAAGAAGGCGGCCGCCGGTCCCGCGAAGCGCACGGCGAAGAAGGCCGCCGGCAAGAAGGACGCCTCGGCGGCCGGTGCCGGGGGCGGCGCCGAGGACGAGGTCGATCCCGAGCTCGACGGCGATCCCGATCCCACGGAGCTCTCCGACGAGGACGTGGCGCTCGACGCCGACGACACGGCGGACGACACCCCGGATGCGAAGGGCAAGAGCGCCGTCACCAAGCCCGCCCCGGCGGACGCGGAGGACGAGGAGCCGTCCGAGCAGGACAAGGCCTCCGGCGACTTCGTCTGGGACGAGGAGGAGTCCGAGGCGCTGCGCCAGGCCCGCAAGGACGCCGAACTCACCGCCTCGGCGGACTCCGTGCGCGCCTACCTCAAGCAGATCGGCAAGGTCGCCCTGCTCAACGCCGAGGAGGAGGTCGAGCTCGCCAAGCGGATCGAGGCGGGCCTGTTCGCTGAGCAGCAGATCAACCGCTGGCTCGAGCGCGGCGAGAAGCCCGCGATCGGCATCCGGCGCGACATGAACTGGATCGCCCGCGACGGCAACCGCGCGAAGAACCACCTCCTCGAGGCCAACCTGCGCCTCGTGGTGTCGCTGGCCAAGCGCTACACCGGCCGCGGCATGGCCTTCCTGGACCTGATCCAGGAGGGCAACCTCGGCCTGATCCGCGCGGTCGAGAAGTTCGACTACACCAAGGGCTACAAGTTCTCGACGTACGCCACCTGGTGGATCCGTCAGGCGATCACCCGAGCTATGGCCGATCAGGCCCGCACCATCCGCATCCCGGTGCACATGGTGGAGGTCATCAACAAGCTCGGCCGCATCCAGCGCGAGCTGCTCCAGGACCTGGGCCGCGAGCCCACCCCGGAGGAGCTGGCGAAGGAGATGGACATCACGCCGGAGAAGGTGCTGGAGATCCAGCAGTACGCGCGTGAGCCGATCTCGCTGGACCAGACCATCGGCGACGAGGGCGACAGCCAGCTCGGCGACTTCATCGAGGACTCGGAGGCCGTCGTCGCGGTCGACGCGGTGTCCTTCACGCTGTTGCAGGACCAGCTCCAGTCCGTGCTGGACACGCTGTCCGAGCGCGAAGCGGGCGTGGTGCGGCTGCGGTTCGGCCTCACCGACGGTCAGCCGCGCACTTTAGACGAGATCGGTCAGGTCTACGGCGTGACGCGCGAGCGCATCCGCCAGATCGAGTCGAAGACGATGAGCAAGCTGCGCCACCCGTCGCGCTCGCAGGTCCTGCGCGACTACCTGGACTAGGTCCCGTTCCCGAACGCCCGACGGTACGCCGTCGGGCGTTCGGCGTGTTCGCCCTCCGAGTACCGTTGCGGTGTGTACGCCCGCCCGTCGATCGAGCTTCCCGCGTTCGTCGATGACGAGGGAACTCCCATCCCCTACGGCGATCGCTGGTCGTTCGATGAGGACCCACCCGAAGACAGCTATTCACGGGAGCGCCATCCCGAGCGGTTCGCACCTCTCCACACCGTGGCGAACGCCCTCGTCGATCACCTCGTCGCGACCTACGACGTCGTCACGGATCTGGGGCCGGTTTCCGACTACATCAACGCCACGGTGCGGCAGACTCGGGTCGCGCCGCGCACAGCGCCCGAGGACGCGATCGACTTCCTGCTGACCGACTACCCATCCGCCGGCGTACGAATCGCGCCCAATGTGACTGCGCACTATCCGGTCTGTTCATGCGACGCGTGTGACGAGACTTGGGAGTACGGCGCAGACCGGCTCGAAGCGATCGTCCTCGAGCGGGTGACGTTCTGGCCCGCGCACCGGAGCGGACCGACAGCGACTTAGTCGCTCGCGCTCTCTCCTCGACCCGCCACCCACAGCGGTCCGGTGACCAGCCAGATGACGGTGATCACGCCGAGTGTCCCGAAGACGCCCATGAGCGCTTCGCGCTGCGTGTCGTCCGCCACGGTGTACCCCAGCCCCAGCGAGACGGCTCCGGCAATGGCGACTGCCCCGAGCCAGCGGTAGAAGTCCGACCACTCCTTGCGGGTCCGCTCGGGCCCGAGCCTGGGCACCTTGCGCGGCGCGGGCCCGCCGGCGAAGCGGTGGGCGAAGCGTTCGTCCGCCCACGCGATCATGCGGTGCCCGAACATGACGGTGCATCCAAGGTAGATGCCCGCGAGCCGGTGGGCGAAGCCCACCTCGCCGCCGCGGTACAGGTCGATCGCGACGGCGGCGATGAGCACCACGTCGAGGAGCGGCACCAGCGCCAGCGAGATCATCCCCGGGCGGCGCCAGCGCAGGATGTACCGCATCGCGAGGCCCCCGACCACGAGGACCCAGAAACCGATCTCGCACGCGGCGATCGTCCACAGCACCGGACTGTTCAGCTCTCCCATACCGCCCACTGTGCCGCGCACGCGCACCGTCGTCGTCCTCCCGGTGGCCCGTGGGCCCTCCCCCTTTCGGTGGACCCGCCGGCTGCGGCGATGTGCTGCAATGGGCGCATGAGGTCGGTGCTGAGCGGGTGGTCGTCGGAGTACGCCGCCGTGCCGGCCTTCGGCATCTGCCTGGTGGGGGCCGTACTCTGGGGCGCCGGCGGCTGGTCCGTCAACTCGAGGACCGAGGACTTCTACCCCTGGCAGGTCAAGCTCGGACTGCTCGGCGGCGCACTGGCGATCCAGTTGCTCGCCCGGCGTCGCGCGGCCGCGGCCTTCGGCCTCATGCTGGCGCTGGTCGCCTGGGACTTCACCTTCGGGCCGTCCGTGGTGTTGTGGATCGCCCTGTCGGACGTGATCTACCTCGCCGTGGCGACGGGGTCCGAACGGCTGCGGGACGTGGTCTCGGTGACGGTGCTGGTCCTCACCGCGGTGCTCGGCGTCGGCGCGACCGTGTTCGTGGGGGTGAAGGCCGGCATGTACGCCGTCCTGATCCTCATCGCCGTGGTCTGGTCGCCGATCGGCTACGGCCGGGCGGTGCTCGCCTACCGAAGGCTCGCGGAGCTCGAGCGGGAGGAGGGCGAGTCCCGGCGCGCCACGGCACTCGCGGACGAGCGGCGCCGCCTCGCCCGCGAGCTGCACGACACCGTCGCCGGACACCTCTCCGCGGTCGCGATCCTCGCGGACGCCGCGCAGCGCACCCCCGAGAACCCCGCGGTGCTGCAGTCGATCCGGTCCGGCAGCCTCGCCGCGCTCGAGGAGATGCGGGCCACGATCAACCTGCTCACCTCCCCCGACGACGCCGCCGTCCGCACGACCCTCGAATCTCTGGAGCCGCTCATCGAGACCGCGGGGGCCGCGGGCGTGTCCGTCCGGGTCCGACTGCCCGACGGTCCGCTGCCCACCGCCGTCGAGGCCACCCTCACTCGGATCCTCGGTGAGGTCATCACGAACGCCACCAAACACGCCCCCGGCGCCGCGCTGGAGGTCGACGTCGCCGTCGCCGAGGAGCACCTGACCATGACCGCCGTGAACGCCCTGCCGCCCGGACCGACCGGCTCGGGGGACGGCTTGCGCAACATCGCCTTCCGCGCGGAGTCCATCGGCGGGTCGGCGACCGCGGGCCCGGACGACGGGGCCTGGGTGGTCCGGGCACGGATCCCGATGGAGGTGGCGCGGTGACGGCCACCGTCGTCCTGGCGGACGATCACGCGGCGATCCGGGCGGGCCTGCGCCTGCTCCTGGAATCGACCGGCGAGGTGCGGGTGATCGGCGAGGCGGCCGACGGTGCCGCCGCCCTGCGGCAGGCGCGGGCCCTCAAGCCCGACGTGGTCGTGATGGACGTGCGGATGCCGCGGGTCGACGGCCTCGCGGCGACCGCCTCCGTCGTGGCCGAGACCGACAGCGCCGTCCTGGTGCTGACGACCTTCGATCTCGACGAGTACGTGCTGGGCGCACTCAGCGCCGGAGCCAGCGGCTTCCTGCTCAAGTCGGCGGGCGGCGACGAGCTGATCCGCGCCGTCCTGGCCGTGGCGGCCGGCGATGCCGTGCTCGACCCGAAGGTGACCCGCGCAGTGATCGCGGCGATCCCCCGGCCCGGCGCGGAGCCGGCGGCCGTCGACCTCAGCGCGCTCACCGACCGCGAGCGCGACGTCCTGGCCGGGCTCGGCGAGGGCCTGTCGAATCAGCAGATCGCGCGGCGTCTCGACATCGGCGAGGCGACGGTGAAGACACACGTCTCGCGAGTGCTGATGAAGCTCGGCGTGCAGTCGCGGGTGCAGGCCGCGGTGGTCGCCGCACAATCCGGTTTGAACTAGGGCTTGACCTCAACAATGCTTCGGGTTATGTGATGGACTCGTTCCGGAAAACGACCCGAGGAGACATCATGACCGCCATCGACACCGCAGCCCCGTCGACCTTCCGCCTGACCCGCACGACCGCCGTGCTGGGCACCGTCGGCCTGTCGCTACTGATCAACCTCGCCCTGTGGCTGATCGGCCTCGTCGCGGGCGGCGACTTCACCATGACCGACGAGGCCGGCGTCCGCGCCTCGGTCGCCCCCGGCGGCGTCGTCCTCATGACGGTGGCTCCGCTCGCCGTCGGCATGACCGCGGCTGTGCTGCTCTCGAAGCTGTGGGCCCCGATCCTGCGGGTCGCCGCCGTGGTCGGCGCCGCGGCGTCGCTCGGCACCATCGCGGGCACCCTGGCCGCCGACTTCGACGGGCCGTCGACGGTGATGCTCTCGCTGATGCACATGGTGATCGCCGTGGTGCTGGTCATCGCCCTGGAGGCGCTGTTCCGCCGCGTGCGCTGATCACCGCGGGACCCGCGGTCGCCGGCGCGGCCGGCGACCGCGGAGGATCCGTACCCTCACTCCCTCACCGGGTGAGGGTACGGATCCAGTTCCGGGTGGCGGCGGGGTCGATCACGTCGTCCAGCTCGAAGGTGGTGGCGGCGTGCAGGGCCCGGCCGCGTTGGTACGCGAGTGCCAGCAGCTGGTCGAAGAGCTCAGCGCGAGCGCCCTCGTCGGGTGCGGCGGCGAGTTCCCTGCTGAAGCCCAGCCGCACCGCTCCCTCGAGGCCCATACCGCCGATCTCGCCGGTGGGCCAGGCGACGGTGAACTGCGGGGCGTGGAAGCTGCCGCCGGTCATGGCCATCGCGCCGAGACCGTAGCCCTTGCGCAGCACGATCACGCCGAGCGGCACCGTGAGCCGCGCGCCGAGCACGAACAGCCGGGAGAACCGCCGGACGGTGGCCTGCTCCTCGGTCTCGGGCCCGACCATGAACCCGGGGGTGTCGCAGAGCGAGATCATCGGGAGCCCGTGCGCCTGTGCCAGTTCCAGGAAGTCAGCGAGCTTGTCCGCGGCTTCGCCGTCGATCGCGCCGCCCAGGTGGCGGGTGCTGTTCGCGATAAGCGCGTACGGCTTCCCCTCCACCCGGACCAGCGCGGTGATGATGCCGACGCCGTAGTCGCGGCGCAGCTCAAGCGTCGAGTCCTCGTCGACGATCGCGGCGATCGCGGCGCGGACGTCGTAGGCGCGCAGCCGGTTCTCCGGGACCACGTGGCGCGCGGCGCGCGGGTCGGGCGCGGTCCAGGCGTCGACGGGCCCGGCGAAGTAGCCGAGGTATCGGCGCGCGCGATCGACCGCGTCGGCCTCGTCGTCGGCGACGACGTGCACGACGCCGTTGCGGCGCTGCACGTCGATGGGGCCGATGGCCTCCGGCGGGAACTCGCCGAGGCCGCCACCCGAGATCATCGCCGGCCCGCCCATGCCGAGGTTGGCGTCGGGCGTGGCGATGACGACGTCGCAGATGCCCGCGAGCGCCGCGTTCCCGGCGAAACAGCGGCCGGAGACGACGGCGATCAGCGGCACCCGCCCGCGCAGCGCGCCGAGCGACCGGAACGTGGGGACGTCGAGGCCCGCCACGATGTCGAGATCGGTGTCGCCGGGGCGGCCGCCGCCGCCCTCCGCGAACAGCACGATGGGCACGTTCCTGCGGTTCGCGACGTCGATGAGCCGGTCGGTCTTGGCGTGGTTGCGCCAGCCCTGCGTGCCCGCGAGCACGGTGTAGTCGTACGAGATCACCATCGCCTCGGCACCGCCGATCGTCGCGAGGCCGCCGATGAGCCCGTCCGCGGCGCCGGTGGCGATGAGCTCCTCCTCGGAGCGTCGGGCCCGCTGAGCGGGGAGGAGCAGCGCCCCGTACTCGGTGAAGCTGCCCTCGTCGACGAGGTCCTCGATGTTCTCGCGGGCGGTGCGCCGGCCGATCCGGCGCCGCTTGGCCACGGCGTCGGGGCGGCCCTCATCGAGGGTGACGCGGTGCCGTTCGCGCGCCTCGTCGAGGTCCGCGCGGGGCCGGTCGAGGTCGAGGGCGTCGGCCGCGTCGGCGGCGGTCGTCGCGCCGTCGGCTGCGGCGTACGTCAGGAGCGGCGTCCCCGCGGCCACCGTCTCCCCCGGCCGCACCAGCACCTCGCCGACGGTGACCGGGACCGGCAGCGCCTGCTCGTGCTCCATCTTCATGGCCTCGAGCACGACCAGCGCGGTGCCGGGTTCGGCGGCGGCTCCGGCCTCCGCGACGGCGACGACGGTGCCGGTCAGCGTCGCGGTGAGCACGTCGCCGTCGAGCTCGACGGCGGGCGTCGATGCGGGGGCGGCGGTCTGGGGCACGAGGTCGCCGATCCGGCGCGCGAGATAGCCGGTGTCGACGGGGCCCGAACGGAATTCGGAGTCGGCGAGGACGGCACGCAGAAGGGCGACGTTGGTACCGGGGCCGTCGATCACGAACTCCCCCAGCGCCGCATCGGCCTTGGCGTAGGCGCGCGCCGGCGTGGCGGCCCGCACGATCACCTTGGCGAGCAGGGAGTCGTACCGGGTGGAGGTGGCCAGGCCCGGCCGGCCGTAGCCGTCGACGCGGACGCCGGGGCCGGTCGGCGGCGTGTAGCCGGCGAGGACGCCCGCGGCGGGGAGCACGGTGCCGTCGCGCTGCGGCACCTCCAGATTCACGCGCGCCTGCACGGCGGTGCCGTGGGCGGCGGCGGGCGTCCCGCTGACGGCGCCGTCGCGGCACCCGATCGCGGGCGGCAGGCCGAGGTCGTCGAGCGGAGCGCCCTCGGCGAGGGCGAGCTGCGCGGCCACCAGGTCGACGCCGGTCACCTCCTCGGTCACGGTGTGCTCCACCTGGATCCGGGGGTTCACCTCCAGGAAGACGGCCCCGCCGTCGCGGACCAGGAATTCGACGGTCGCGAGCCCGCGGTAGCCGGCGGCGGCACACAGCCGGGCGGCGTGACCGTGGAGCGCGGAGCGCAGGTCGCCGTCCAACGCCGGCGCGGGCGCGACCTCGATCAGCTTCTGGTTGCGGCGCTGCACGCTGCAATCGCGGTCGCCGAGGGCGACGACGGCGGTGCCGTCGCCGACGACCTGGACCTCGATGTGCCGGGCGCCGGTCTGCAGTTCCTCGGCGAAGACGCGACCGTCTCCGAAACCGAGCTCGGCCTCGGAGACGCAGGCGCGGTAGGCCGATTCGAGGTCCTCGTCGTACCGGGGACCGGGCGGCACGGCGCGCATTCCGCGGCCTCCGCCGCCCGCGACGGCCTTGATCATGACGCCGGCCGGGCGGCCGGCGGCGAAGGCGCGCACCGCCTCGAGGTCGGCCCCGCCGTCGGTCGCGGCGGGCACCGGGACCCCCGCGGCGACGGCGGCCGAGCGGGCGGCGGCCTTGTCGCCGAAGGTGCGGAGAACGTCGGGATCGGGGCCGACGAAGGTCAGGCCGGCGGCGGCGCAGGCCGCGGCGAAATCTGCGTTCTCCGCGAGGAAGCCGTAGCCGGGGTGCACCGCGTCGGCGCCCGTGCTCGCGGCGGCCGCGACGATCGCGTCGCGGTCCAGGTACGCGGCGGGGCCGGAGCCCGCGAGTGCGACGGCATCGTCGGCGGCGGCGACGTGCGGGGTGTCGGCGTCGTCCGCGGCGTAGACGGCCACGGTCGGGATGCCGAGTTCCCGTGCGGTGCGGATGATCCGCAGCGCGATCTCCCCGCGATTGGCGATGAGCAGCTTCACTTCGACTCCCCCTGGTTGAACGCGGCCGCCACGTTCTCCGCGGCCACCGCAGGACTTCCCTCTGATGCCGCGCCTGCGATCTGCGCCGCCCTCTCGAACAGCACACCCTTGCGCACCTTGCCTGTCGCCGTCATCGGCAGCGCGTCGACGACCACGAAGTCGGGCACCTTGTAGCCCGCCATGTTCTCCCGCGCCCACGCCGTGAGCTCGGCGACGTCCACGGGCCCCGCCGAGACGACGAAGGCGAGGGGCACCTGGCCCTTGCGCGCGTCGGGCCGCGGCACGACCGAGACCGAGCCGATCGACGGATGATCCTTGAGCAGCGCCTCCACCTCCGACGGGAAGACCGACATGCCGTTGACCTTGATCATCTCCTTCGTTCGCGCGAGGTAGTGGACGGCGCCCCAGTCGTCGATCTTCCCCACGTCGCCGGTGTGCAACCAGCCGTGCCGGATCGCCTCGGCGGTCGCGTCGGGCCGGCGGTGGTAGGCCGTGAGGATCGATTCGCTGCGCACCACGATCTCGCCGGTCTCGCCGAGGGGAACGGACGCACCGTCGGGGTCGACGACGAGGATGTCGGTGCCGGGTACGGGGAGCCCGCAGAAGACGGGGTCGGTGGTGAGGTCTCGGTCGCCGTCCTGGAAGCCGAGCGTGAACGTGTCTGCGGTGTGGGTCTCGGTCATGCCGTAGGAGGCCTCGCGCAGGACTCCGCCGGTCAGGGCGCGCCAGCGGGCCCGCAGCTCCGGGGTCAGCTTGAGCACGAAGGAGACGGCCAGCGGGTTCACGACGGTGCGGAAGGCGGCACCGTCGAACCCGGGCAGGTCCATGAGCTCGACGTAGTTGTCGACCGTGGCGACGGTGTCCGTCACGCCGTACCGCGCGATGAGCGCGGCGGCGACCGACGGCTCCCACCGGGTCATGAGCACGATCGTCTGGCCGTTGAGCAGCGGCTTGAGGATGCCGAAATCCTCACCGGCGATCCAGAATACGGGCAGGAAGTTCAGCCCGACCGGGGCGCTCTCCCCCACGGCGGCACCGCCCGCCACGGTGGCGGTGGCCGCCGTGTAGGCCATGTGCCGCTGGGTGTGCTCGCAGCCCTTGGGCAGACCGGTGGTGCCGCCGGTGTAGTTGAGCGCGGCGAGCGCATCCGGGTCGGAGTCCCGGACCGGCGCGGGCGCGGCGGCGACCACACGGCGCCAGTCGCTGCGCGGGTCGGGCGCGATGTCGAAGGGCGCCGGGGCGTCCGGGAGCGGCGCGGTGTCCGCGAGAAGATCGCCCACGGCGGTGGCGAGCACCGTGCGCACCGGCGTCTGCGCGCGCACCGTCTCCACCAGGTCCAGGAGGTCGGTCTGCGCCAGCAGCACGCCGACGCCGGCGTCGTCCAGTTCGTGCTGCAGCTCGCGCCCCTTGAGCAGCGGGTTGACCGGCACGTGCACGGCGCCCACCTTGAGGATGCCGAGCATGGCGATCGCGAACTGCGGGCAGTTGCCCAGGTACACGCCGACCGCGTCGCCCGCGCGGACCCCCTCCTCACGGAGCAGGCCCGCGAACCGGTCGGACAGCTCGTCGTACTCGGCGTAGGTGACCTCGCGACCGTAGAAGGCGATCGCGACGGCGTCGGGCCGGTGCCGCGCCCAGTGCCGGAGGTGCTCCACCATCGCGGGCGTTCCCGCCGGGTACTCGACGGTGCGCGGCACCTGCGCCGGCCAGTTCTTCAGGCGCAGTGCACGGATCTCGTCGGCGGCGGCGTCGAGCGCCGCGGCGACGCCGGTGGTCCGGTCGGTCATGGGTCTCCTTCGGTGCGTCGGCTCCGTCAGAAGCCGATCAGTCGTTCAGCGACGCGGATCTGATCCGCGATGAAGCGCTCGCGCGCGGCGGGACTGTCGCGCGCCACGCGCTTCGCGCCGTGGTGGATGGTGTCGTTGAGGATGGTGACCAGCGCCGCGGGCGGCAGGCACAGGTCGACGGTGCCGGGATCGAGGGACTCGAGATAGGCGGTGTAGCGGCGGTGCGTGCGCCGCGTCGTGCGGTCCCAGACCGCCGCGACGTCCTCCCGGACTGGGGCCATCGCGTCGAACAGGGCGACGAGGCCGCCGTTCGCGAAGACCGCGTCGGCGTAGGCCCGCATCGTGGCCGCGATGACCTCGCGCGGCACGTCGGTCTCGATGCCGTCCAGCATCTGCGTCGCCTCGAGTTCCGCGCCGATCCGGTCCACGAGGGCGAGGAGGATCTCGTCCTTGGACCGGAAGTAGGCGTAGAAGGTGGGCCGGGAGGTCTGCGCGCGGGCCGCGATGAGCTCCACCGTGGTGGCCGCATAGCCGAGGTCGTCGAAGCACTCGGCGGCCGCCCGGAGTAGCTCCTCCCGGCGGGCGCCACCGGCGTCCTTGCGGTTCGCGCGGGCCCGCTCCTGCGATTCGCTGATCGTCACGCTCACGAGTCTGCTCGGCTCCGCTCGGACCTTCAAGGACGCCGGTGCCGGCTCATACCGACGCGGGGATCCCGGGCACCGCGTTGGGATCCTCGCGCACCGCCCTGTCGTTCGTCTCCTTGAGGAAGTACGCGCTGGCGAGGGTCACCAGCCCCATGGCGGCGAGGTAGACCGAGACGAACGTGCTGGACTGCGTCTCGGCGATGATTGCCGTCATGATCAGCGGTGCAACACCCGAGACGGCGACCGCCGCCAGTTGGTAGGCCAGCGAGGCGCCCGAGTAACGGATCCGTGGCTCGAACAGCTCCGCCATGAACGCGGCCAGCGGCCCGTAGGTGAGCGCCTGCCCGAAGCTGGAGACGAACATCGCGACCAGCAGCAGCCCGATGTTCGTGGTCTCCGCGAGCCAGAAGAACGGGAACGCCCAGGCGATGAGCACGGCGCCGCCGATCAGGATCAGCGGCCGGCGACCGACGCGGTCGGACACCGCACCCGCGGCCATGATCACGAGCGGCATGACGACCGAGGTCGCGAGCACGCACGCCAGGATCGAGTTGCTGCTCATGCCCAGGCCGCCCGCGGACGGCTTCTTGCTGCCGTAGCTCACGAAGCCGGCGATGGAGACGTAGAACGCGGAGTTGGTGCCGGCCAGCAGCCCGGCGCCGAGCAGGATCTTGCCCCAGTGCCCACGGATCGCCTCGGACAGCGGCGCCGCGGCGACCGTCTCCTTGCCCGCGTTCTTGGCCGCGACCTCGCGCTGCAGGGCGAGGAACTCCGGCGAATCCTCGATCTTCTTGTGGATGTACATCACGACGGGCACCAGGATCGCGCTGGCCCAGAAGGGCACGCGCCAGCCCCAGCTCAGGAACGCGGCGTCGTCGAGGATGCCGTTCATCAGGATCATCATCAGGTTGCCCAGCAGCAGGCCGAGCGGAACGCCCATCTGCCCGAAGGTCCCGGCGAATCCCCGCTTCTTGGGTCCCGCCGACTCGGTGAGCAGGAGCACCACGCCGCCCCATTGGCCGCCGCACGCGAGGCCCTGGACGAAGCGCAGGGACACCAGCAGGATCGGGGCGAGCGAGCCGATCGCGCTCGCGGTGGGCAGGCAGCCGATGAGGAAGGTGGCCGCCCCCATCGCGGTCAGACACCAGATGAGCATCGGCTTGCGGCCGATCTTGTCACCGAAGTGCCCCGCCAGGATTCCGCCCAGCGGCCGGGCGATGAAGCCCACCGAGAACGTCGCGAAGGCCATCAGCGTGCCCATCAGCGGCGAGAGGTCCGGGAAGAAGACCTTGTCGAACACCAGGGCTGCGGCGGTGCCGTAGACGAAGAAGTCGTACCACTCGATCGAACTGCTCACCAGCCCGGCGGTGAGCAGCTTGCCGTGCGACTTCTTCTTCACCGGCGCGACGGCACCGGGCTCGCTGGTCTGTGTCATGGATGGCCCTTCGTCAAAATTGTGATCCCCGACACAGAGAATGCTTGACGTTGACGTTCGTGTCAACCGATTCTCGAAAATTGCTAAGCGTTTGCTTACGCAGTTGGGAGACCGTTTCCAGGGCTTCGGACCCGTTCGACACCGGCGCCGACCTCGATCACGTACAAAGAGCACATGGCACTCGTCGAACCCGATTTCCCGTCCGCCAACGGCCGCGACACCGTCCACGCCTGGATCTACACGCCGGTCCGCGAGCCCCGCGCGATCGTGCAGGTGATCCACGGCCTGGGCGAGCACTCGCGCCGGTACCTGCGCCTCGTCACGACGCTGCTCGACGCCGGCTTCGTGGTGGCCGCCGAGGACCACGCGGGACACGGCGCGACGGCGATGGCCTCGGGCGTGTGGGGCGATGCAGGCGAGGACGCGGCGCACGTCCTCGTCACCGACGCCGCGGCGCTCCGCGCGAAGGTTCAGGAACTCCACCCGGGCCTGCCCTACGTCGCCTTCGGGCACTCGATGGGCTCGATGATCGCCCGCGGTCTCGCCACCGCGCAGCCCGACGGGATCGACGGCCTGGTCCTGTGCGGGATCGCCGCGCAGATCGCCGGGATCGACGGTGTCGTCGACCGCGCGGCGCTCGCGGCCGAACCCGATCAGGCCGGGCCCGCGCCGGCGCGCTACGTCGGAGAGCTGTTCGACGGCTTCGTCTCCCGGTTCGGCGCGGGAGCGGGCCCGACCGACTGGGTCGCGCGGGACGCAGACGTCGTGCGGGACCACGCGGTCGACCCGTTCAACAACTTCGGCGCTCCGATGTCGGCCCGGTTCCTGCGCGGCTTCATCGAGCTGTACGACGCCGCGAACGGCGACGCCTTCTACGCCGCGCTCCGTGCGGAGACGCCCGTGCTGATTCTCGCGGGTGACCAGGACCCGGTCACCAACTACGGCGAAGGCGCGTACCACGTGGCCAACGCCCTCGTCGCCTCCGGACATCCCGACGTGCGGACCCGCGTCTACCCCGGCGTGCGGCACGAGGTGCACAACGAGCCCGAGACCCGCGACGACGTGGCCGCCGAGCTCCTCGCCTTCGTCGAGCGCGTGATCGCCTGACGGGGAACGGAGGCGGCGCTCCGGCGGTCACCGCCGAGCCGCCGCCTCCGAGAACTACCTCGCGCGCAGCTCCCGCTTGAGGATCTTGCCGGTGCCGCCCTTCGGCAGCTCGGCGAGCAGGTGGATCTCGCGCGGGTACTTGTACGCCGCCAGGCGCTCCCGGCTGAACTCGGTGAGGCCCGCGGCGTCCGCACTCGCACCCGGACGCAGGACGACGAAGGCGACGACCTCCTCCCCCAGCCTGTCGTCGGGGCGGCCGACGACGGCGGCCTCGACGACCTCGGGGTGCGCGTAGAGCACCTCCTCGACCTCGCGGGGGTACACGTTGTAGCCGCCGCGGATCACCAGGTCCTTCAGCCGGTCGACGATGAAGAAGTAGCCGTCCTCGTCGCGGTAGCCGAGGTCGCCCGTGTGCAACCAGCCGTTGCGCAGCGCCTCCGCAGTCGCCTCGGGACGCTTGTAGTACCCCTTCATGACATTGTGTCCACGGACCACGATCTCGCCGATGTTGTCCGCCCCGGGCGGCAACTCGGCACCGTCGAGGTCGACGGCCCGCATCTGGACACCCCAGATGGGCTTGCCGATCGAGAGGACCTTGCGCTGCTCGGCGCTGATGTTGAAGGTCGCGGTCGACGCGGTCTCCGAGAGCCCGTAGCCCTCGAGGATCGCCAGCCCCGGGAACTTCTCCTCGAAGGCGCTGATCACGCCGCCGGGGATCGACTCGCCTCCCGAGACGGCGGCGCGCATGCTGGAGACGTCGCGGCCGGCGAGGTCGACCCCGAGCAGCGCCACGTACATCGTGGGCACGCCGGAGAGCACCGTGACCCGGCGGCGCTCGATGACGTCGATCACCGCCTCCGCCTCGAACCGCGGCACCAGGGCCACCGAACCGCCGTAGCGGACCGCCGCGTTGAGCACGCTGGACAGGCCGAAGACGTGGAACAGCGGAAGGGCACCTAGTGCGACGTCGTCGTCGCGCATCCCGAACAGCTGCGGCGCGATCGTGCAGTTCATGTAGAGCTCGAAATGCGTGAGCTCAGCGCCCTTCGGCCGACCGGTGGTGCCGGAGGTGTACAGCAGCACGGCGGTGTCGTCGGAGCTCGTGGGGTGGATCTCCCCCGTGTCCGGCTCGGCCAGCAGCTCGGCGAACGGCGTCGCGCCCGACGGGGTCGGCGCGCCCAGCGGGACCACGACCACGTCGCCGACGCCCGCCTCCGCCGCGCCGACGAGCGCGGCCTCGGCGGAGAAGTCGGAGGCCACGAGCAGCTTCGCATCGCTGTCGCCGAGGTGGTAGCCGATCTCCGGCGCGGTGAACAGCGGGTTGAGCGGCACCATCGTCAGGCCCGCCTTGAGGATCCCGAAGTAGGCGACCACGAACTCCGGCAGGTTCGGCAGTTGGACGGCGACCTTGTCGCCGGGGACGAGGCCGCGGGCCAGCAGCGAGGCCGCGAGGCGCCCCGACTGCTCGTCGAGCTGGGAGTAACTGATCTCGCGATCACCGAAGAACAGCAGGGGCGCGTCGGGCGTCGACGATGCCGACTCGCGCAGCATCGTCGCCAGGTTGAAGGACATCTACGCCTCTCCGGTCAGCACGCGGCGCGGTACGTCCACGAGCATGGTGTCGATCTGGTCCTGGCTCACGCCGCGCTCAAGCACGTACGGGAAGACGTCGTCGAAGACGTGCGTGTAGTGCCACTGGAGCATGCCCGCCTTGACGTTCGGGTCGATCCAGTCGATGTAGCAGGAGGCGTCCTGGGACAGCACGATCTTCTCGGTGTAGCCACGGCGCACCATCTCGATGAGGGTGTCGTTGCGGGCCTCGAAGGTGGTCTCCAGGTTGATGCCGAACCGGTCGAAGCCCAGCGTGAAGCCGGCGTCGGCGAGCGCCGACAGGTGCTCGGCGTCGGTGGAGTCGCCGCTGTGCCCCAGCACGATCCGGCTCGGGTCGACCCCCTCCTCGTCGCACATCACCCGTTTCACCAGCAGACCGGTCTCCGAGCCCGGGTGCGTGTGCACGGTGATCGGCACGCCGGTGGCGTTGTGCGCCTTCGCGACCGCCCGCATCACCCGCTCGACGCCCTCGGTGAGGCCGTGGTGGTCGATCGCGCACTTGAGCATGCCGGCCTTGACCCCGGTCTCGCCGATGCCCTCCGTGATGTCGCGGACGAACATGTCCGCCATCGGATCCGGGAAGTCGATCCCCGTCATCGCGGTCAGGGCGGGACCGCGATACATGAAGTAGCGCGGCAGGTCGCGATAGGTGTAGACGCCCGTCGCCGCGACGATCCGCACCGGCGTGCGCTCGGCGATCCGCTGGATCCGCGGGATGTACCGTCCGAGACCGACCACCGTCGGGTCGACGATGGTGCGCACGCCGGCCTCGTACGCCTTCTGCAGCTGCGCGACGGCGTCGTCCACCCGGGCGTCCTCGTCGCCGAAGTCCTCCGGATAGTTCTGCTGGATGTCCGGAGTGAGCACGAAGACGTGTTCGTGCATGAGCGTGACGCCGAGATCGGCGGCGTCGACGTCTCCGGTGACGGTGTGGACGACTCCCATGGTTCCTACTTTCCGACGGTGTCTTCTTCTCAGGCGGGGAGGTCGATCAGGCCCGCGAGCGCGGCGCGGTGCCGCCCCGGGGTGCCGAGACCGATCTGGTCCGCCTTGGCGCGCTTGAGGTACAGGTGCACCGGCGCCTCCCAGGTCATGCCGATGCCGCCGTGCAGCTGCACCGCCTCCTCCGCCGCGCGCACAGCCAGGTCCGAGCAGTACGCGGCCGCGACGGCCACGGCGATCACGGTCTCCGGGTCCTCGGTCCCGAGCTCCGCCAGGGCCACCGTCGCCGACCGCGCCACCGCGGCGGCGGATTCCGCGTCGGCGTAGAGCTCCGCCAGGCGGTGCTTGACGGCCTGGAAGCCGCCTACCACACGCCCGAACTGCTTGCGCTGCTTCAGGTACTCGACCGTCGTGGCGACGCACCATCGCGCCACCCCGGCCTGCTCCGCGGCGAGCAGCGCGGCCCCCGTGAGCAGGCCCGCGCGGACGGCGGCGACACCATCGGACGTGAGGACCGTGCCCCGGGTTCCGTCGAAGGTCACGTCCGCCACCTGCCGCGTCATGTCGAGCGACGACACCACCTCGATCCGCGCGTCGGCCGCCGGAACGGCCTGCAGGGCACCGTCGGAGTCGAGCACGAGCAGGATCTCCGCGCCGACCGCGCCGGCCACCGACCGGACGGTGCCGGAGAGGGCGCCGTCGGCGACGGAGACGGCCGGCGCCGTCCCGTGCGGGTCCACCGAGAACGGCACGACCAACGCGGCGATCCGCGCACCCTCGGCGAGCTGCCCGGCCAGGACCGGTGCGCCCGCCGCGACCGCGACCGACGCTGCGATCGCCGACGTGAGGAAGTCCCCCGCCGCGCAGGCGGAGCCGAGCTCCTCGGCGACCACGCCCGCGACGGCGGCGCCCGCCCAGGCACCGCCCAGCTCCTCCGGGACGAGGAGGCCGGTGACGCCCATCTCCGCGAGCTCCGCCTGCAGGCCGGGGGCAGCGGCACCGTCGTAGGCGGCGATCAGGTCCGCCGGCGCGACCCGCCGGTCGACCAGGTCGCGGACCGCGGCCCGGAGGTCGTCCTCGATGTCGCTGCTCAGCAGCTGGGGGGTGAAGCTCACTTGGGCACGTCCTTCCACGGCAGGTCCTTGTCGACCCGGTGCTCCGGCGGAAGCCCCAGTACGCGCTCCGCCACGATGTTCTTGAGGATCTCCGAGGTGCCGCCCTCGATGGAGTTGCCCTTGGCACGCAGGTACCGGTACCCGGCGTCGCGGCCGTAGAAGTCCACCCGGTCGGGGCGGACCATCGTCCAGTCGCCGTACCGCAGGCCGTCCTCGCCGAGCAGCTCCAGCTCGAGGCCGGAGAGCTTCTGGTTGAGCCGGGCGAAGGAGAGTTTCATCGCCGCGCCCTCCGGGCCGGGCTGCCCCGAGGCGAGCTTCTGGCCCAGGCGCAGCGCGGTCACGCGGGCGACCTCGCTGTCCACCCACAGGCGGAGCAGATCGTCGTGCAGGTCCGGCGTGCGTAGCTCGGGCCGCTCGCGCCAGGTGTCGGCGACCACGCCGATCATGCCGTCCTCGCGCTGCGACGCCCGGCCGCCGATGGCGACCCGCTCATTGTTGAGCGTGGCGTTCGCGACCTGCCAGCCCTGTCCCACCGTGCCCAGGCGATGCGCGTCCGGGATGCGGACGCCCTCGAGGAAGACCTCGTTGAACTCCGCCTCGCCGGTGATCTGCCGCAGGGGCCGCACGTCGATGCCCGGGTCGGACATGTCGCACAGGAAATAGGTGAGGCCCTTGTGCTTCGGCAGGTCCGGGTCGGTGCGGGCGACGAGGATCGCCCACTGTGCGTTGTGCGCGCCGGAGGTCCACACCTTCTGCCCGGTGACGATCCAGTCATCGCCGTCGCGGACCGCGCGGGTCGCGAGGCCCGCGAGGTCGGAGCCCGCGCCGGGCTCACTGAACAACTGGCACCAGATCTCCTCGCCGGTCCACAGCGGCCGCAGGAAGCGGTCGATCTGGTCCTGCGTTCCGAAGGCCAGGATGGTCGGCGCCGCCATCCCGAGGCCGATCCCGTTGACATGACTGCGGTTGTCGGGCGCGCCGGCCGCCGCGAACCGGGCGTCCACGCCCTGCTGCAGCGATCGCGAGAGCCCCAGGCCGCCGCGCCCCTCGGGGTAGGCGACCCACGCCAGACCCGCGTCGTACCGGGCGCGGAGGAACTCGAGCGGATCCGTCGTGGCCGGCGGGTGCGCGGCGAGGAAGTCGTCGACCTTCCGGGCGAGTTCCTCCGGGCCCGGCGCCGTCACTGCGCCTTCTTGGCGGCGACGCGCTTGAGCTCCGCCCGGGCCAGCGAGTTCTTGTGCACCTCGTCGGGGCCGTCGGCGAACCGCAGGGTGCGGATCCCGGCGTAGTACTCGGCGAGCGGGAAGTCCTGCGACAGTCCGCCGGCGCCGTGCGCCTGGATGGCCTTGTCGAGGATCCACTGCACCGTCTGCGGGGTGGCGATCTTGATCGCCTGGATCTCGGTGTGGGCGCCGCGGTTGCCCACGGTGTCCATCAGCCACGCGGTCTTGAGCACCAGCAGGCGCAGCTGCTCGATCCGCACGCGCGACTCGGCGATCCAGTCGCGGATCACGCCCTGCTCCGACAACGGCTTGCCGAACGCGGTGCGGCCCGCCACCCGGTCACACATGAGCTCGACGGCCCGCTCCGCCACGCCGATCGAGCGCATGCAGTGGTGGATGCGGCCGGGCCCGAGGCGGGCCTGCGCGATGGCGAAACCGTCGCCCTCCTCGCCGATCAGGTTGGCAGCGGGGACACGGACGTCGGTGAACCGCATTTCGGCGTGGCCGCCGTGGCTGTGGTCGTCATACCCGAAGACCTCCATGCCGCGCAGCACCTCCAGGCCCGGGGTGTCCCGCGGCACGAGGATCTGCGACTGCTGGCGGTGGCGTTCGGCGTCGGGCGCCGTCTTGCCCATGACGATGAAGATCTTGCAGTTCGGGTTCATGGCGCCCGTGATCCACCACTTGCGGCCGTTGATCACGTAGTCGTCGCCGTCGCGGACGATCGACAGGCCGATGTTGGTGGCGTCGGAACTGGCGACGTCGGGCTCCGTCATCGCGAAGGCGGAACGGATCTCGCCGTTCAGGAGCGGGGTCAGCCACTGCTCCTTCTGCTCGGCTGTGCCGAACTCGCTCAGCACCTCCATGTTCCCCGTGTCCGGGGCGGCGCAGTTGAACACCGCGGGCGCGAGGTGCAGGCTCCGACCGGAGATCTCGGCGAGGGGCGCGTACTGCAAGTTGGTCAGGCCCGCACCGTTCTCGCCGGGGAGGAAGAAGTTCCAGAAGCCGCGGCTACGGGCCTCGGCGCGTAGCTCGTGCAGCACCGGGGCGCTGTCCCAGGCCCACCGATTCTCCAGCGCGCCGAGCTGCTGCTGGAAGGTCTCCTCCGCCGGGTAGACGTGGCTGTCCATGAAGTCATTGACCTGTCCGATCAACTCCGTGGTCTTGGCGTCGTACGCGAAATCCATGTCAATTCTCCTTCAGTGCGTCGAGTCCGGCGTCGAGCAGCGGATTCACTGCCTCCCCGGCCTCCGCGAAGCCCTCGCCCACGGTCTGGCCGTTGACGTAGCGGTAGTGGATGCCCTCGACGATGCCTGCGAGCTTGAAGCAGGAGAGGGCGATGTAGAAGCCGAAATCCCCGAGTTCCCGGGAGGATCCGGCAGCGTAGCGATCGATGATCTGCTGCTCGTCGAGGAAGCCTGGCGCCTCGCTCACGTCGCTGACGGTGCCGGCGGAGATCTTCGCCAGGCGCCCGTAGACCACCATCAGGGCGAGGTCGGTGAGCGAGTCGCCGATGGTCGCGAGCTCCCAGTCGACGACCGCGGCGGGCTCGTCCTGCGGCGAGACCAGCACGTTGTCGAGGCGGTAGTCGCCGTGCACGATGCCGGGCACCGCGTCCGCGGGCACCCGGCCCTCGAGCGCGGTGAACAGCTCGTCGACCTTGGGCAGGTCGCGGGTGTGCGCCGCGGCGAACTGCTTGCGCCAGCGCTGCACCTGCCGGCCCAGGAAGCCCTCGGGGCGGCCGTAGTCGCCGAGCCCGACGCTCGCGGGATCGACGTGGTGCAGCTCGACGAGGGTGTCGACCAGCCGCTCGGAGATGGCGCGGGTGCGGTCGGCGCCGAGCGCCCCCAGCTCCGTCGCGCGGCGGTACGGCACGCCGTCGATCTCGCTCATCACGTAGAACGGCGCGCCGAGCACCTCGGGGTCGTCGCAGTAGGCGTACATCACCGGGACCGGCACGGCGGTGCCGCCGAGCGCGGACATCATCCGGTACTCGCGGCCCATGTCGTGCGCCGACGGCAGGAGCTTGCCGACCGGTGGGCGGCGCAGGATCCAGGACGAGGCACCGTCGGAGATGCGGTACGTGAGGTTGGACTTGCCGCCCGCGATCAGGACGGCCGCGAGCTGCGAGCCCGCGCCCTGCACGTGCTGCGGGAGCCACGTGCCGAGGACGTCGAGATCGAGGCCCGGGTGCTGCTCCGCCATCAGAAGACCACCACGGAGACGGTCTCGGCGACGCAAGCGGGCCGGTCGCCGCCCTCGCGCTCGATGGTCACGCGCGCGACGACCTGCTGACCGCCGCCGCCCGGGGTGACCGAGACCAGCTCGACCCCTGCCCGCACGCGCGAGCCGACGGGCACCGGTGAGGGGAAGCGAACCTTGTTGCTGCCGTAGTTGACGCCCATCTTCGTGCGCTCGACGGTGTAGATCTGCCACACCAGCATCGGGATGAGGGACAGGGTCAGGTAGCCGTGGGCGATCGTCGAGCCGAACGGGCCGGCCTTTGCCTTGTCCGGGTCCACGTGGATCCACTGGTGGTCCCCGGTCGCCTCGGCGAACAGGTCGATCCGCTTCTGGTCGATCTCGACCCAGTCGCTGTAGCCGAGGTGCTCCCCCACGGCCGCCTGCAGTTCCTCGAGTCCGTTGAGTACCCGCATGTTTCTCGTCTCCTCGTCCTGTTCGGACCTAGTCCTTGGGCCCGCCGGCCACGTACAGCACCTGGCCCGAGACGAAGCCCGCGCCCTCGCTGGCGAAGAAGCTGGCGGCGTGCGCGATGTCCGCGGGCTCGCCGACGCGCTGCACGGGGATCTCCTTCGCGGAGAAGGCCTTGAAGTCCTCGAAGGGCACGCCGATGCGCTCGGCGGTCGCGGCGGTCATGTCGGTCGCGATGAAGCCGGGGGCGATCGCGTTCGCGGTCACGCCGAACTTGCCGAGCTCGATGGCGAGGGTCTTGGTGAGGCCCTGCATGCCGGCCTTCGCCGCGGAGTAGTTCGCCTGGCCGCGGTTGCCCAGCGCCGAGGTCGAGGACAGGTTGACGATGCGACCCCAGCCCTCTTTGGTCTGATACTTCTGCACCTCGCGCGACATGAGGAAGGCGCCGCGCAGGTGGACGGCCATGACCTGGTCCCAGTCGGAGACGGACATCTTGAACAGCAGGTTGTCGCGGAGGATCCCGGCGTTGTTGATCAGGATCGTGGGGGCGCCGAGTTCGTCGGCGACGCGGGTGACCGCGGCCGTGACCTTCTCCTCGTCGGAGACGTCGACGCCGACGCCGATGGCGCGGCCGCCGGCGGCGGTGATCTGCTCGGCGACCGCCTGGCAGGCGGCCTCGTCGAGGTCGAGGACGGCGACGGCGTGCCCGTCGGAGGCGAGGCGGCGGGCCACCTCGGCGCCGATGCCGCGGGCGGCTCCGGTCACGATGGCGATGCGCTGGGTCATGGTGTTCTCCTTCAGGGGTGGATGGGGGTGTCGGCCAGTGCGGGAACGAGTTCCCGCAGCGCCGTCCGGGTGGTGCCGGCGTCGGTGTGGTGGATCGCGCGGATGCCCAGGGCCGCCGCGCCCGCGACGTTGGGAGTCGCGTCGTCGATGAAAGCGGCACGCTCGGGCGGCACGCCGAGCCGGTCGAGGGCGAGCCGGAAGATGGCGGGGTCGGGCTTGCGCAGCCCCACCTCCTCCGAGATGATCACGGGCGCGAAGAGGGCCGCGAGACGCTCACGGGGGTAGAGGTTCCCGCCACCCCAGCTGTTGGAGACGATCGCGACGGGCACGCCCGCGGCGCGCAGGTCGGCGGCCAGCGCCCACATCGCCGGATCCTCCTGGATCCGAGCGAACATGCGACGCAACACCCCATCGGGGTTCACCGGCACGCCCGAGCGGGTGCGCAGCGCCGTGGCGAAGGCGGCGTCGAACTCCGGCTCGGGCAGCTCGCCGGTCTCGAGCCGGTGAATGGGGCTGCCCGCGTGGGCATCCCGGCCGAGCCAGGCCTTGAGGGTCGCGGTGAAGCTCGCCGGCTCGATGCCCTCGTCCGCGATCCACGCCTCGATGCTGTGCCGCATCGGCTCGGTGAGGACGCCGCCGAAGTCGAACAGGACGGCGTCCACCTCACGGCTCGCGGCGGTCACTGCGCCGCCTGGTAGACCACGCGGCCCACCGTGGTGCCGTCGCCGAGGCGCTGCAGGCCGTCGGGGACGGCGTCGAAGGCGAGGCGCTCGCTCACGAGCGGATTCACCAGGCCCTGGTCGGCGAGGGCGGTCAGCTCCGCGTGACACTGCTGCACCGCGGCCGGGTCGTAGGCGTTGTACAGGCCCCAGTGCAGTCCGACGATCGAGTAGTTCTTGATCAGCGCGTGGTTCAGGGCGGCCTCCTGAATGGTGCCACCGGCGAAGCCCACGACGAGGATCCGGCCCTCGAAGGCGATGCACTTGGTGGAGCGCTTGTAGGTGTCGCCGCCGACCGGGTCGTAGATCACGTCGGCGCCGCGTCCGCCGGTCTCCGCCTTGACCACCTCGACGAAGTCGTCAGTGCGCCGGTCGACGACGACATCGGCGCCCAGGGCGCGCGCGACCTCGGCCTTGTCCGCTCCGCCGACGACGCCGATCACCCTGGCGCCCGCGGCCTTACCGAGCTGGATCGCGGCGCTGCCGACGCCGCCGGCGGCGGCGTGCACGAGGAGCGTCTCGCCGGCCTGTAGGTGCGCACGACGATGCAGCCCGAACCATCCGGTCTGGTAGCCGATGTACAGCGACGAGGCCTGGGCGTCGTCGAGCGACGCCGGCGCCGGGAACGTCTGCGCCGCAGTGAGAAGGGCGTACTCGGCGAATCCCCCCGACGGGAGCGCCGAGCCGCCGAGAACCCGCTGACCCACGGCGAAGCCGTCGACGCCCTCGCCGACGGCGACGACCTCGCCACACAGCTCGACGCCGGGGGTGAAGGGCAGGTCGGGCTTGACCTGGTAGAGGCCGCGGCACATGAGCACGTCGGGGAAGTTCGCCGCCGCGGCGAGCGTGCGGACGGTGAGCTGTCCGGGACCCGGATCCGGCTTCGGGGCGTCGACCTCGCGGAGCACCGCGAGCGGCTCCCCCAGTTCCTGTACCTGCCAGGCCCTCATCGGCCGCTCTCCTTCGTCTCGAGTCGCTGCTGCAGTTTGTTCATGCCGTGCAGCCACTTGTCGGTCGCCGTCGCGCGGACGGCGTAGTAGCCCGCCACCTCGGGGTGCGGGAGGATCAGGAACTCATCGCCTGCGAGGGCGTCAACGGCGAGCGTCGCGACCTGCTCGGGCGTGAGGGCGGAGTCGCGGCTGAGCAGCTCCTCCAGTTCGCCGGAGCGCTCGAGCATGCCGGTCTTCACGCCCTGCGGGCAGATCGCCTGGACCACCACGCCGCGATGGCGGTACGTCGTGGAGAGCCACTCGGCGAAGGCGACGGCGGCGTGCTTGGTCACCGAGTAGGCGGGGGCGCCGAGCATGGTGAGCAGCCCTGCCGCGGAGGCGGTGACCACGAACCTGCCGCCGCCACTCGCGGCCCACTCGGGCACGAGCAGCCGGGCGGCACGCACGTGGGCCATCACGTTGACGTCCAGCGACAGCGCCCAGTCGGACTCCGGGGTCTCGAGGCCGCGCCCGCGGTCGATGCCGGCGTTGGCGTACCAGGCGTCGATGGCGCCGAGCTCGCGGCGCGCCGTCTCGACGAGGGCGGTGACGCCCTCCTCAGAGGCGGCGTCGCCGGGCGCGACGTACGCGGAGCCGCCGGCAGCGGCGATCTCGGCGACGGTCCGTGCGGCACCGTCGGCGTCGAGGTCCGCGACGACGACGCGAGCCCCGCGCGCGGCGAGCTCGCGGGCGAGTGCCGCGCCGATACCGTTGCCCGCACCGGTCACGACGACGCCCTTGTCCTTCGGGTCGAAGCCTGCCACGGGCTACACCCCGCCGGTCAGCAGGACGCCACCGTCGACGGTGAGCGTCTGGCCGGTCATCCAGGCGGCGTCGTCGGAGAGCAGGAAGGCGACGACCGAGCCGATGTCGTCGGGCACGCCGAGCCGCTTGAGCGGGTACGCGGCGGAGACCTGCTCCTCGCGGCCCTCGTACAGGGCGGTGGCGAACCTGGTCTTGACGACGGCGGGCGCGACGGCGTTCACCCGGATGTCCGGGCCGAGCTCGACGGCGAGTTCCTCGGTGAGGTGGATGACCGCGGCCTTGGAGACGCCGTAGAAGGCGATGCCGGGCGCAGGGCGCAGGCCGGCGACGGAACCGACGTTGACGATGGCGCCGCCGTGCTCCTTCTGCCATGCGGCGTACACCTTCTTGGTCCAGGACAGGGTGGAGAGCACGTTGACCTCGAAGATCTTGCGCGCGGCCGCCATGTCGATCTCCATGAGCGGGCCGTAGACCGGGTTGATGCCGGTGTTGTTGACGAAGAAGTCGGCGCTGCCGAAGGTCTCGATCGCGGTGGCGATCACGTGGTCCTGGTGCGCCTCGTCGTCGCCCGAACCCGCCACGGCCACGGCCACCTCGGGGCCGCCCAGCCCGGCGACCGCGGCGTCGAGCGCCTCCTGCTTGCGGGCCGTGATGACGACCTTCGCACCGTCGGCCACCAGCCTCTGGGCGATGGCCAGGCCGATGCCGCGGCTCGCTCCCGTGACGATCGCGGTCTTCCCGGCGAATCGGGTCATGCTCCACACACCTTCCGTTCAAACTGACTAAGCGCTCGCTTAGTTTGTAGCCTACGACACACCGCGGCGTGTGACGACCCTCTTGAGTGCATGAACTCCTGTGACGCTCCTCACAGTACGGATCGTTATGTGCGCACACCCGGAAACGACGGAGCGGCCCGCACGTCGAGGACGTGCGGGCCGCTCTAGGAAGAGTCAGAAGCGGATCAGCTGAGCCGCTCGATGATCATCGCCATGCCCTGGCCGCCGCCGACGCACATGGTCTCGAGGCCGAACTGCTTGTCGTGCCACTGCAGCGAGTTGATGAGCGTACTGGTGATGCGCGCGCCCGTCATGCCGAAGGGGTGGCCCACGGCGATGGCGCCACCGTTGACGTTGACCTTGTCGGCGTCGATGCCGAGGTCGCGCACCGACGGGATAACCTGCGCCGCGAAGGCCTCATTGACCTCCATGAGGTCGATATCGCCGATCGACAGGCCGGCGCGCTGCAGCGCCTGCTTCGACGCCTCGACGGGGCCGAGGCCCATGATCTCGGGCGACAGGCCCGTGACGCCGGTGGAGACGATGCGCGCGAGCGGCGTCAGGCCGAGCGCCTTGGCCTTCTCGTCGGACATGATCACCACGGCGGCCGCGCCGTCGTTGAGCGGACAGCAGTTGCCGGCCGTGACGGTGCCGTCCGGGCGGAAGACCGGCTTGAGCCCGGCGATGCCCTCGTACGTGACGCCGGCGCGCGGACCGTCGTCCGTCGAGACGACCGTGCCGTCGGCGAGCGTGACCGGCGTGATGTCCTTGGCCCAGAAGCCCGAGGCGATGGCGGCCTCGGCGCGGTTCTGGCTGCGCACGCCCCACTCGTCCTGGTCCTGGCGGCTGACGTTCTTGAACTGGGCGACATTCTCGGCGGTCTGACCCATCGCGATGTAGACGTCCGGCAGGACGCCCGCCTCGCGCGGGTCGACCCAGGTCTGGCCGCCGCCCGCGAAGGTCGCGGTGCGCGCCTCGGCGTCGGCGAAGAGAGCATTCTTGGTGTCAGGCAGGCCATCGGCGTTGCCCTTGATGTAGCGGCTCACGGTCTCGACGCCGCCGGAGATGAAGACGTCGCCCTCCCCCGCCTTGATCGCATGGAAGGCCATGCGCGTGGTCTGCAGGCTCGAGCTGCAGTAGCGATTGACGGTGACGCCGGGCAGGTGATCGAGGCCGGCCTCGACGGCAACGACGCGGGCGATGTTGAAGCCGGACTCGCCCGCGGGCTGCCCACAGCCGAACATCAGGTCGTCGATCTCGCGGGGGTCGAGCCCGGGCACGTTTTCCAGGGCGGCGCGCACCATCTGGACCGAGAGGTCGTCCGGACGGACGTCCTTGAGCGAGCCCTTCGCTGCACGCCCGATGGGCGACCGGGCGGTGGAGACGATGACGGCTTCGGGCATGGGATGACCTCCGAGTTGAACCATTACTAACTAAGCGCTCGCTTAGCGGTGTACCATCTACTGTGCACCACTGAGAGCCGGTCGTCAACGGACCGATCTCTGTGGTCCCGTTCACACTAGAGACACCGCGTCGACGTGCCGCATCGCGGTGCCGCCGGAGGGAAACGATGACCGAACCCGAAGCGCCATCCCGCGCGGACGCCACCCGCGCGCGGCTGCTGTCGGCCGCCGCGGCGGCCTTCGCCGAACGCGGCTTCCACGGCACCACCACCCGCGACATCGCCTCGGCCGCCGGCATGAGCCCCGCCGCCGTGTACGTGCACTACAAGTCCAAAGAACAATTGCTGCACCAGCTCTCGCGCGTCGGACACCAACGGATCATCGACGCGATCGACGCCGTCGACGACCACGCTGACACCCCCGCTCGGCGGCTCACCGCCGCGATGCGGGCGTTCGCGACGCACCACGCGTCGTCGCACACCAGTGTCCGCGTGGTCAACTACGAACTGGACGCGCTCACCGAGGAACACCGCGCCGAGATCGGCGGCCTCCGCCGCGAGATCACCCGCCGGCTGCGCGCGATCGTCGACGCCGGCGTCGCGGACGGCTCCTTCGACACGCCCGACCCGCGGATGGCCACCATCGCCGTCCTCTCCAGCGGCATCGACATCGGCCGCTGGTACCACGACGGCGGCGAGATCACCCCCGACCGCATCGGCGACTTCTACGCCGACCTCGCCCTGCGCACCGTTGGGGCGAACACCACCGACACCCCGAAGTAGAGAACCTGAGGAGAACCACCATGCGTCGCACCGTCTACACCGCCGATCACGAGGCCTTCCGCGAGACCCTCCGCGCCTTCATCGAGGCGGAGGTCGTGCCGCACTACGACGAGTGGTACGCCAACGGCATCGTGCCGAAGGACTTCTACCCCAAGCTCGGCGAACTCGGCGTCTTCGGCATCGAGGTGCCCGAGGAGTACGGCGGCGCGGGCATCGAGTCCTTCAAGTACCAGGCCGTGATCAGCGAGGAACTTGGCCGCGCCGGCGTCTCCTTCGGCGGCTCGAGCGTGCACATCGCGCTGTGCCTGCCCTACCTGACCGGCCTCGCCACCGACGAGCAGAAGCAACGCTGGCTGCCCGGCATGGCCGCGGGCGAGCTGATGTTCGCCATCGCCATGACCGAACCCGGCACCGGCTCCGACCTCGCGGGCATGAAGACCACCGCCAAGCTCTCCGCGGACGGCACCCACTACGTCCTCAACGGCGCCAAGACCTTCATCACCGGCGGCGTGAACGCCGACCGCGTGATCGTCTGCGCGCGCACCGCACCGTCGACCCCCGAGGACCGTCGCCACGGCATCTCACTCTTCGTCGTGGACACCGCGCTCGAGGGCTACTCGGTCGGCCGCAAGCTCGACAAGATCGGCCTACGCACCTCCGATACCGCCGAGCTCTCGTTCACCGACGTGAAGGTGCCCGTCGCGGACCTGCTCGGCGAGGAGAACAAGGGCTTCTCCTACCTCGGCCAGAACCTGCCGCAGGAGCGCCTGTCGATCGCCGTCGGCGCGTACTCGCAGGCCTCCGCCGCCGTGCGCTTCGCGCAGGCGTACACGCAGGACCGCAACATCTTCGGCAAGTCCGTCGCCTCGTTCCAGAACACCAAGTTCGAGCTCGCCGCGTGCAAGGCGAAGGTCGACGCCATGGAGTCCAGCGTCGACCGCGGCCTCGAGCTGCACGACGCGGGCCAGCTGACCGCCGCCGACGCCGCCTCGCTCAAGCTGTTCTGCACCGAGGCCGCCTCCGACGTGATCGACCGCTGCCTGCAGCTGCACGGCGGCTACGGCTACATCAACGAGTACCCCATCGCCCGGCTCTACGCCGACAACCGCGTCAACCGCATCTACGGCGGCACGTCCGAGGTCATGAAGACCATCATCGCCAAGGACATGGGCCTGTAGCCCTCACCCCGCACGACGGTGCTGTACTGGGCACATGGACCTGCTGATCGGCCTGATCGCCGTCGCGCTCCTCTGGGCCGCCGTCGGGAACGTCCGGCGCGCCGGGCCCGGATCGGGGTGGATGCTCCGCTCGGCCCGGTACGCCCGGGCGTGGGTCATCGCGAGCCCCGTCGCGGCGGTGCTGTGGCTCGTCGTCACGGTCAACGCCGTGATGCTGCTCGGCCTGCCGGACCGCCTAGCCGACGAGGTCCTGCAGGTGCACAGCACCAACCTCGACCGGTTCGGCACCCACCCGCTACAGGCGCTCATCACCTCGGCGCTGTGGATCGAGCCCGTCGACATCGTCTTCGCCACACTGATGACGGTGCTCGTCCTCGGGCCCGCCGAGCGCTGGCTGGGGCACATCGGGATGCCGCTGATCTACTTCGCCGGCAGCGCGACCGCATCGCTGATCTCGGTGCTCTCGGCGAATCGCCTGCTGGCGCACGGGATCATCACCGACGATCTCGACCTGCGCGGCATGATCGACGTCGGCGTCAGCTACGGCAGTCTGTGCGTGCTCGGACTGCTCGTCTACCGGATCCCGCGATGGCGCTGGCGGCTCGCCGCGATGCTGGCTCTGCCCGTGCTGGTACGGCTGACGCTGCCCTTCTTCGGCATGTACTCGACGCTCGGGCACCTGCGGGCGGTGCTCCTGGGCTACCTGCTCTGGCCCGTCACCCGGATCCCCGCCGTCCGCCGCCGCACCGCGGACTGGACCTGGCGGTTCCACCCAGCCGGGCCCGACGAGCCCGGCGGGAGGACCGTCACCAGACCTTGACGCGGTTCTGCGGCTCCAGCCACTCCTTGTCGCCGGGCTTCACGCCGAAGGTCTCGACGAACGCTCCCACGTTCTTCACCACCTGGTTCGCGCGGAACTCGTTCGGCGCGTGCGGGTCCGTCGCCAGCGACTGGATCGCGGAAGCCTCCCGCGCCTTGTTCCGCCAGATCCGGCCCCAGCTCAGGAACAGCGGCGTCAGGTCCGGCCCGGCGGCCGCTCCGGCGCTCGGCGAGGCGCTCGCGCCGGCCGACGGTGCGCCGCTCGCCGATGCCGCGCCCTCGGTGCCGACGTCACGATTCGCCACGGCGATCCGGTAGGCGGCGATGGCGATGGATAGGCCGCCCAGGTCGGCGAGGTTCTCCCCCACCGTGAGACCGCCGTTGACCTTGTTGGTCGGCGGCAGCCCGGCGGGGACCAGCGCGTCGTACTGCGCGATGAGCGCCTTGGTGCGCTTGTCGAACTCGGCCCGGTCGGCCGGCTCCCACCAGTCCTTGAGGTTGCCGTCGCCGTCGTACTTGGCGCCCTGATCGTCGAAGGCGTGGCCGATCTCGTGACCGATCACAGCGCCGATTCCGCCGTAGTTGACCGCGGCCTGCGCGTCCGGCGAGAAGAAGGGCGACTGCAGGATCGCCGCTGGGAAGACGATCTCATTCATACCGGGGTTGTAGTAGGCGTTCACCGTCTGCGGCGTCATCAGCCACTCGCCCTTGTCCACCGGCTTGGCGAGCTTCGCCAGCTGGTACGCGTTCTCGAATTCGCCCGAGGCACGGACGTTGGCGACGATCGACGTACCGTCGGTCTTGAGATCGCCATAGTCGCGCCACTGGTCGGGGTAGCCGATCTTGGTGCGGATCTTCTCCAGCTTGGCGGAGGCGGCCCGCCGGGTGGCCGGGGTCATCCAGTCGAGGTCCTCGAAGCTGGCGCGGTAGGCACTGCGGAGGTTGTTCACCAGCTGCTCGGCTTGCTGCTTCGAGTCGGACGGGAAGTGCTTCTTGACGTACAGCTTTCCGAGCGCCTCGCCGAGCGCGCCCTCGACTACGGCGACACCCCGCTTCCAGCGGTCGCGCTGCTGCTCGACCCCACTGAGGGTCTTGGAGTAGAACTCGAAGTTCGCCGTGACGAAGGGCTCGGAGAGGTAGGCCGCGTAGGCCCGCACCACCTGGATCCGGGCGTGGTCCTTGAGGGTGTTCAGGTCGGTGTCCCCCCACAGCTTCGCCGCGGCGGTGAGGAAGCTCGGCTGCGAGACGACCACGTTCTTGGCATCGTCGGCCTTGATGCCCACCGCCTTCTGCCAGCGGTCCCAGTCGTAGCCCGGGGCCAGCTTCGCGAGCTCGGCCCACGGGTACGGGTTGTAGGTTGCGGTGGCGTCGCGCGAGCGGACCCGGTCCCAATGCCCCTTGGCCACCGACGATTCGAAGGCCAACACCCGGGCCGCGACGCCAGGCGCATCGGCCAGGCCCGCGAGCGAGGCGACCTTCTCCAGGTACGCGCGGTACTTGTCGCGCACCTCGGCGTACTTCGCATCGCGGTAGTAGGCCTCGTCGGGCAGGCCGATGCCCGACTGCACCAGGCTGAGCACGTACTTCGAGGAGTCCTTCTGGTCGGTGTCGACGTAGAAGCCGACGAGCCCGTCCACGCCCTGCTTCTCGTGCGCACCGATGACGTCGAGGAGGGCCGCCTTGTCGGCGGCCTTGTCGATCGCCTCCAGATCGGGCTTGATCGGGCCGGCGCCCTCTCGGTCGATCCGGGAGGTGTCCATGAAGGAGTCGTAGACGTCCCGGATCTTCGCCTCGTCGCTGCGGGTTCGCGGGTCCTTGATGCTCTCGATGATTGCCTTGAGCTGGTCCAGCGCGCGGTCCGACAGGTCCGTGAAGGTGTTGAAGGAGGCCTTGTCCGCGGGGATGCGATAGCCGTCGGCCCAAGCGCCGTTGACGTGCCGGAACAGGTCGTCCTGCACGCGCACGCCGGGCGCCGCGCCGCTCAGGTCGGGCCCCGTCAGCGGCCGCGGCGGCTTCGCGGAGGAGGACGGCGATCCGCCGCCGGGCCCCGATACGCCGCAGGCCGCGAGGACAGCGGTGCCCGCGAGCACGCCGAAGCCGGCGAGGAACCGCCGGCGGTCGAGCCCGCCCGACGGTGCGCCGAACGGGTCGCGATCCGGGCGGGGCGGGTGGGCGGACGAATGGGGATCACCGATCTGCATACCCGAATCTAACCCGATCGACGGCGAGGATGGTGCGACACGCTAACCACCCGAGTCTGGCGCCGGCGTCCGCCGCGAGGTGAGGGCGATGGCGATCACGACGAGCGCAATGCCGACGGCCTCGAGCCATCCCGGCCGCTGGCCCAGCATCACCGCGCCGACGCCCGTGGCGGTCACCGGCAGCAGGGCGAGGAGCAGCGCGAACCGCTCACGCCCGACCCGGGAGAGGACCACCTGGTCGAGCGCGTACGGGACCACCGAGCTGAGCAGGCCGAGCCCCAGGCCGAGGACCCACACCTCCCAGCCGAGGAAGGCCTCGGGGCGACTCACGAGGTCGGGACCGAGACCCGGGAGGGCGAGGACGAGCGCACCGGCCGCCAGACCGACGCCGAGCCCCTGTATGCCGCCGCCCGCGTCGGCGACCCGCTTGCCGAGCACGATGTAGCCCGCCCACAAGGCAGCCGCGAGCAGCGCGCAGGCGATCCCGATCGCGCCGCCGGAGCCGAGGCCCGCACCGTCGAGGTTGACGCCCGCGACGCACACGACTCCGACGAGCGCCGCCGCGGCGGCGACCAGGTCCACCGTGCGCCGGGAGCCCGCGACCGCCACCGCGATCGGGCCGAGGAACTCGATCGCGACGGCCGTGCCCAGGTCGATGTGGTCGATCGCCTCGTAGAAGGCCATGTTCATGGCAACGGTGACGGTGCCGAACAGGGCGGCGGCACGCAGCCGCGCCGCTGTCCAGTCGGCGCGGCGGGGGCGCAGCGCGATCAGCAGGATCAGGCCTGCACCGGCGCCGCGCAACCACGCGACCGCGACAGGCGAGAGGTGTTCGAACAGACCGACGCCCAGGGAGGCGCCGACATACTGGCTGATCGCCCCGATCACGAACATCGCGGGGATCATCAGCGGTGTCACGCGGCTCACCCTAAGGGACCGTGCGTTCGCCCCGCACCTCGTTTGCCCGCCGGAGAGTTGTTCACCCTGGGAGAACATGCCGCCCGCCTCCCCGGTGTGGTGGAACAAATGGGTACCCTCGGACGTATATAGAGATGTAAGAACGGTTCGTGAGGAACGGAGGAGTCATGACCAACACAGTCACTTCAGAGGCCCCTACGGGCGATGCCCTCGCTCCCCTGACGGCGTCCGACCGCTGCGATCGCTGCTCGGCGGCCGCTCAGGTCCGCGCGGTACTCCCGTCGGGCTTCGAGCTGCTCTTCTGCGGCCACCACTTCAGCGAGCACCGCTCGAAGCTCGAGGCGCAGGGCGCGAGCATCACAGGCGAGCCCGCCACCGTCTAGGTTCCTCCGACGCGACGGCGCCGTGCACCCGCCCTACTTCCGGGTGCACGGCGCCGTCGCCGTCTTTCCGCCGGTGCCGTGCGGGCGCCGGGTCACTTCCAGGTGCGGAGGGCGGCGATCCGCTCGCGCAGTTGATCCGCCGATGCCATCGCGGTCACAGGTCCGCCGAGCCTGCTACGCAGTTCGTTGTGCACGACGCCGTGCGGCTTGCCGGTCCGGTGGTGATGCATCGCGACCAGCGAGTTCAGCTCACGCCGCAGCGCGGAGAGCTGGGCGCCGGCGGTCGCCCGCTCCTCGACCTGCGCGGGCGCCGCGGGGCGCTCGGCCTCGACCGAGCGGGTGTCCACCTGGTCCTTCTGACGCTGTTTGAGGAGCGCACGCATCTGCTCAGCATCCAGCAGCCCCGGTAGCCCCAGGTAGTCGGCCTCCTCCTCGCTGCCCGCGAAAGTGGCGGTGCCGTACGAGGAGCCGTCGTAGATCAGCTGATCCAGCTCGGCGTCGGCGTGCAGCGAGACGAACGCCTTCTCCTCCTCGCCGGGCTCGTCCTTCTGCTTGTTCGCGTCGATGAGCAGCGCGTCCTCGAGCCCGTCGGACTCGCGGTGCGGCTTGCCGAGCACATGGTCGCGCTGCTCCTCGAGCTTCGCGGCGAGGTCCAGCAGGACCGGGACCGACGGGAGGAAGACGCTCGCGGTCTCGCCCGGCACGCGCAATCGCACGAAACGCCCGATGGCCTGAGCGAAGAACAGCGGCGTCGAGGCGCTCGTCGCGTACACGCCGACGGCGAGGCGCGGCACGTCGACGCCCTCGGACACCATGCGGACGGCGACCATCCACTTGTCCGTGCCCTCGGAGAAGGCGGAGATCCGCTTCGACGCCGTCGGGTCGTCGGACAGCACGACGGTGACTTTCTCGCCGCTGATCTCCTCGAGCAGCTCGGCGTAATCGCGCGCCGTCGTCTGATCGGTGGCGATCACCAGGCCGCCCGCGTCGGGCATCGCACGACGCAGTTGCTCGAGCCGCGTGTTCGCGGCGTGCAGCACCGCGGGGATCCAGTCGCCGTGCGGGTCGAGGGCGGTGCGCCAGGCGCGGGCCGTCTGCTCCTTGCTCAGCGGCTCACCGAGGCGGGCGGTGAACTCTTCGCCCGCGCTCGTGCGCCAGCTCGCCTGCCCGGAATAGGCCAGGAAGACGACGGGGCGGACGACGCCGTCCGCGAGCGCGTCCGAGTAGCCGTAGACGTGATCGGCCTTGGAGCGCTGGCCGCCGCCGAACTCCGGCTCGTACGTGACGAACGGGATGGGGTTGTCGTCGCTGCGGAACGGGGTACCGGTGAGGGCGAGCCGTCGCGTCGCCGGCGCGAAGGCCTCGCGCACGCCCTCGCCCCAGCTCTTCGCGTCACCGGCGTGATGGATCTCATCGAGGATGACAAGCGTCTTGTAAGCCGAGGTGCGCGCGTGGTGCTTGTACGGGTGCATGCCCACCTGGGCGTAGGTGATGACGACACCGTCGAAGTCCGACGAGGTGCTGCCGCCCGAGTTGGTGAAGTTCGGGTCGAGGTTGATGCCGTTCCGCGCGGCCGACTCGGCCCACTGGTACTTGAGGTGCTCGGTCGGCGCGACGACGGTGATCCGCTCGACGGTGCGATCGGCCAGCAGCTCGGCGGCGACGCGCAGCGCGAACGTTGTCTTTCCGGCGCCGGGAGTCGCGACCGCGAGGAAGTCCTGAGGCTTCGAGGTCAGGTACTTCGTGAGCGCACGGCGCTGCCAGACACGAAGTGAAACCGCCATCGAGAAACGCACCCCTAAACCGCGAGAGAAGCCCGTCCGGCGCGAGTCCGCGGCGCGGGCGGGTCGATCGTGAACCCGGGAGCAGTCTACTCGCAACACGCGGCGATCCCGGTTACGGCGTGATCGGCCCCGGTGCGGAAGACTGAACATGATGGACGACGCACACGGCACGCCGGGAGGCCGGCAACCGGGCCCGGCACAGGACGCCGAGCCACGCGATCCGGGTCCGCACACCCAGGACCTGGATCGGCCCCGGCGCGCCTCCTTCCCCACCCGGGCGTGGGGCGTCGTCAAGGGCATGCCGCAGGTGCTGTGGCGCACCGTCGTGAAGTCCTGGGACGATTCGATCGTCGGGCACAGCGCCCAGGCGGCCTTCTGGACCACGCTGTCACTGGCGCCGCTACTGCTGGCACTGATGGGCCTCATCGGCTACGTGGCGAACTGGTTCGGCCCCGACACGATCGGGGTGATCCATGACCGGCTCATCTCCTTCGGCCTGCGGGTCTTCACGCCCAACGTGGTGGACGAGATCATCCGGCCGATGGTCGACGGGGTGCTCCAGCAGGGCCGCGGCGACGTGGTCTCAGTGGGCTTCATCCTCGCGCTGTGGGCCGGGTCGTCGGCGCTGTCGTCGTACGTGGACTCGATCAGCATGGCGCACGATCAGCACACGGTGCGCAATCCGGTGTACCAGCGGCTGTTCGCACTGGTGCTCTACCTCGAGTTCCTGGTGATCGCAGTGTTCACGCTGCCGCTCGTCGCTCTGGGGCCCAGCTTCATCATCAAGTACATCCCCGCGTCGTGGCACCCCGCAGTCGCCCAGCTGATCGACTTCGGGTACCTGCCCTTCGTCGTGCTCATGCTGGTCGGCGGCCTCGCGCTGCTCTATCGGCAGGCGCTGCCGCGGCCGTTGCCCTGGTACCGGCACGTGCCGGGTGCAGCGCTCGCCGCGCTGATCTTCCTCGTGGCCTCGACCGGCCTCCGCGTGTACCTGTCGTTCATCGCGTCGGGAAGCGGCATCTCCTACGGCGCGCTCGCGACGCCGATCGCCTTCCTGCTGTTCACGTTCTTCCTCGGCTTCGCGGTCATGGTCGGCGCCGAATTCAACGCCGCGCTGCAGAACCGCTGGCCCGCGCGCGAGATCCGCACCGATCAGCTGCGGGACTGGGTCGTCGAGCAGATCAAAGAGGCGGGGATTCCCGATCCCGGCAAAGCCGCCGCCGAGGGCCTGCGCCGCGCGACCGACCCGATCCGCCGGCGCCAGCGGGCGGAGGCCGACGAACCGTCCGCCGACACCGAAACGCCGGTCTCCGGAGGGTCGCCCGCCGCCGCGCCGAGTGCCGTCGCGCCGCAGCGCACCGTCGAGACCGACGTGCCGGCGCGGCGCACCGTCGAGCCCGAGGCCCCACGCGTGCCGCCTGCCCGGCCCCCGCGCGAGGTGGAGCCGCGGTGAGCGGCTACTTCTTCATGCGGTCGTAGATCTTCTTGCACTCGGGGCAGACCGGCGAGCCGGGCTTGGCGGACTTGGTGACCGGGAAGGTCTCGCCGCAGAGCGCGACCACGTAGTTGCCCATCACGGCCGATTCGGCGATCTTGTTCTTCCGCACGTAGTGGAAGAACTTGGGGGTGTCGTCGTCGGTGCCGGTATCGGCGTCGACGTCGACGTCCGGCTTCTCCAGGGTCTTCGTACTCATGACTTTCATTCTGCCAGCCGCAGTGGGACGATCGAAGTGTGGGAAACCAAGGTGAGAACACCTACGTCATCACGGACGCGGAGGACTCGTACGACGAGCAGCATCGGCGGCGCGTCCGCCGCTACCTGATGATCATGGCGATCCGCATTCCCGCCCTCGTCATCTCCGCGTGGATCTACTCGGCCACCGGCAATTGGATGATCGCGCTCGCCGTGCTCGGCGGCTCCATCCCCATCCCGTGGATCGCCGTGATCCGCGCCAACGACCGGCCCAAGAAACGCAAGGGCGAGCCCGACCGTTTCACCCGTCGCAAGCTGGATCGCCTCGCCCTGCAGGGTCACCCGATCACGACCGTCTCGACGCGCGGCGACTAGGTGCTGCTCTCCCCCGGCCTGGCACCACTGTGCCGTCGGCTCGGCCCCGTGCTGGCCGCCGCCGACTTCTCGGAAGCCGCCGTCGCCGGCCGCCTGGGTGACGCCTACGGCTGCCTCTCGCGCGGCGAGCCCGGCCCCGTCGAGGCCGCGGCCTCCGGCGGCGCGCCCCTGGACGTGCTGATCCGCCTGTTCCTCGCCGCCGCGCCGGTCCCCCGCGCGCAGGTCGACGGTGCCCTGGCTCCCGTCACCGTCGACGAGGCCCTGGCAGCCGGCCTGCTGGAGGCCGATCCCGAGGACCCTTCGCGGGTGCGGGCCGCGCTGAGCCTGCGGCCGCTCGACCTGCCCGACGGTCCGCAGTGGTTCCTCTCCGACCTCGACGGCCTCATGCGACCGCACGCGCAGCACCGCGAGCACGTACTGGGCGTGGGCCACGCCTCGCAGTCGCTGCTGCGGGCCACGCCCCGCGAGCCGGTGGGCACCGTCCTCGACCTCGGCACCGGCTGCGGCGTGCACGCGTGCGCCGCGACCCGGTTCGCGGGCGCGGTCACCGCCACCGACCTGAGCGAGCGGGCCGCCGGCTTCGCCGCCGCCTCCGCCGCGCTGAACGGCGCGGACGTCGAAGTACTGACCGGCGACTGGTTCTCGCCCGTCGCGGGACGCCGGTTCGACCTGCTCCTGGCGAACCCGCCCTTCGTCGTGGGCGAGGGCCGGGTCGACCACACCTATCGCGACTCCGGCCTCGATCTCGACGGCGCCTCCGAGTTGGTGGTGCGGGGCGCGCCCGATCATCTGGCGCCGCGCGGCACCGCGGCGCTGCTCGCCTCGTGGGTGCACGGCGACGACGAGACCTGGCAGGCCCGGGTCGCGTCCTGGCTGCCCGCGGACGGCATCGCCGCGTGGGTGCTGCAGCGCGACGTCGCCGATCCCGCGCTGTACGTGGGCACCTGGCTCCGCGATGAGGGACTCGACCCCCGCGTCGGCGAGGGTCGCGCGAAGTCCGACCGCTGGCTCGCCCACCTCGCCGACGCCGGAGTGACCGGCATCGGCTTCGGCTTCGTGCTTCTCCGGGCGATCGACGGCCCGTCGGAGGTGGTCTGCGAGGAGCTGAGCCAGCCCTTCGACGATCCCCTCGGCGACGAGGTCCCCGCGCACTTCGCGCGGATGGCGTGGCTGCGCGACGCCGACCTGGACGCCGCCCGCCCGCTGCTCGGCGACGACGTCGCGCTCGAGCGCGTGTCGGTGACCGGCGACGAGGGCTGGGACGAGGTGGCGGTGCGCGTGACCCGGATGTCGGGCCCGCGCTGGGTGCACGAGCTCGACGACGCCGGCGCACGCCTGCTCGCCGGATGCCGCGGCGAACTCCCCACCGAAGACCTCGTCGTCCTGCTCGAGGCGGCCACGGGTGAGGACGACCTGGCAGATCCGGCCCGCCGGTTGCTCGCCGACCTGCACCGGCACGGATTCGTAACCTTCCTCTAAGCAACTTCTCAGAACGCCTCGCTGTTTTCGCAGGTCAGGGGATCCGGGCTCGGGAACTCTGTGCGCCCGCCGTCCGTTGAACCTGATGTACCGGCGAACAGGAGGCAGCCACATGGCACACCGCGTCAACACTGCTAGCACCGCAGCCCGCCCCGCTGATCGGGTGCGGCCCCCGCTGACCGAGGCCGATCTCGATGCACAGAGTCCCGCCGCGGATCTGGTGCGGGTGTACCTGAACGGCATCGGCCGCACCGCGCTGCTGTCCGCGGAGGACGAGGTTGATCTGGCCAAGCGCATCGAGGCGGGGTTGTACGCACAGCACCTCCTTGCCACTAAAAAGCGGATGGCCGCCTCGAAGAAGCGCGACCTGGCGTTCATCGTGCGCGACGGCCAGGCGGCCCGCCAGCACCTGCTGGAGGCCAACCTGCGCCTCGTGGTGTCGCTGGCCAAGCGCTACACCGGGCGCGGAATGCCGCTGCTGGACCTGATCCAGGAGGGCAACCTCGGCCTGATCCGCGCGATGGAGAAGTTCGACTACGCCAAGGGCTTCAAGTTCTCGACCTACGCCACCTGGTGGATCCGGCAGGCGATCACCCGCGGAATGGCGGACCAGTCCCGCACCATCCGCCTGCCCGTCCACCTCGTGGAGCAGGTGAACAAGCTGGCCCGCATCCGGCGCGAGCTGCACCAGCAGCTGGGCCGCGAGGCCACGGACGCGGAACTCGCGGAGGAGTCGGGCATCCCGGCGGAGAAGATCGCCGACCTCATGGACCACTCGCGTGATCCGGTAAGCCTCGACATGCCGGTCGGGTCCGACGAGGAGGCGCCGCTCGGTGACTTCATCGAGGACGCGGAAGCGGCGTCCGCAGAGTCCGCCGTGATCTCGCGACTCATGCACAGCGACGTGCGCTCAGTGCTCGGCACTCTCGACGAGCGGGAGCAGCAGGTCATTCGGCTGCGCTACGGCCTCGACGACGGCCAGCCGCGTACCCTCGACCAGATCGGCAAGCTCTTCGGGCTGTCCCGCGAGCGCGTGCGTCAGATCGAGCGCGAGGTCATGAGCAAGCTCCGCAACGGCGAGCGGGCCGACCGGCTGCGCGCATACGCGAGCTAGTCCCGAACCACTCTCTCAGGAACCGCGTCGGCTGTCACAGCCGGCGCGGTTCCGCTTGTTGGGCGAGAACGTCGCTGGCGTGGCCGATGCGGATCACCGCGGACAGCACCGAGGCGCCGTCGGTCGTGGCGAGGATCGGTTGGCAGTCGATCGAGGCGATCTCGGGCACTTCGTAGGCCAGGGCCGCCAAGCGGGTCACCACGTCGGTGAGCGCCGCGCGATCGACACCGGACTCGCCAGCGAAACCGTCCAGCAGCGGGGCCGAACGGGTGGCCGTGACGAGATCCGCGGCCGCAGCATTGGTCAGCGGTAGCAGCCGGTAGGCACGGTCCCCCAACAGCTCCGGCACGGCACCGCTGAGACCGAAAGACAGCAGCGGACCGATCCGCGGGTCGTTCTCGTAGCCGACGGCGCAGCCGATGCCCTTGGGCGCCATCCGCTGCACATGCAGCGTCGACTCCCCCGTCGCCTCGGCGAGCTCGGCGAAGGCGTCCGCCACGGCCTGCGGGCTCGCGAGGTCGAGGCGGACCGCCGCGAGGTCGGCGCGCAGGCGCCAACGCTCTCCCATCGCTTTGACCGCGACGGGGTACCCCAGCCTGTCCGCTGCCGCCGCCGCTGCCTCCGGTGTGGAAGCCACGTCAAAGGCGACGACGCCGATCCCGTACAGCCCCATCAGCTCCGCGCTTTGATCGAAGCTCAGCGTGACGGCGCCCGTGTCGGCGCCATTGCCTGGCAGCCACTCCCGGACGCGGGTACGGGCCGTCTCGACGTCGGTGCGGTCGGGCCGCGCGGTGTCGGAGACGGGCCGGGCGCGCCACTGCGCGTACCGCCAGCCGTGGGCGAGGACCCGGGCCGCACGCTCGGGCTCGGGGTATGACGGGACCGAGCCGCGGACCCGCACGCCGTCCTCGTCGGTGACGGCGAGCAGTTCGGTGACGCCGTCGAAGGCCAGGAAGGTCGAGACGATCGGCTTGATCTGCTTGCGGGAGGCCTCGAGCAGGACCGCTGCGTGCGCCTCGGGGGGCGCTTCCACCGGTGGGACGAAGACGGCGATGATCGCGTGCACCGCGTCGTCGGCCAGCGCGGCGTCGATTGCGGCGCCGAACTCCTCGGGCGTGGCCGCGGCGCCGAGGTCGACGGGCTGCGCGACGTCGAGCCCCGCGCGGATTCCGGTGTGTGTGGCGAGGATCCCGAGGGCCGTCGAGTTGCCGATGACAGCGACTCGGGGGCCAACGGGCAGCGGCTGATAGCTGAAGAAGGTCGCACAGTCGAACAGCTCGGGGATCGAATCGACCTGGACGACACCCGAGTTCTCGAACAGCGCCTCCGAGCCGCGGCGGCGACGGTCGGCGTCGATCCCGCCACGATGCACGGCGACGATCGGCTTCTGCCGGGACAGCCGCTGCGCGATGCGGCCGAACTTGCGCGGGTTACCGAAGCTCTCGAGGTAGAGCAGCACCACCTCGGTGGCGTCGTCAGTATCCCAGTACTGCAAGACGTCGTTGCCCGAGACGTCGGCACGGTTACCGGCGGAGACGAAAGTCGTCAGGCCCACACCGCGTTTCGCCGCGGTGTCCAGGATGGCGATGCCGAGGGCGCCGGACTGGCAGAAGAAGCCCACGTTGCCGCGCCCGGGGACGACGGGGGCGAGGGTCGCGTTGATCCGTACCGCGCGGTCGGTGTTGATGACGCCGAGCGCATTGGGGCCGATCAACCGCATCCCGTGCGAGCGTACGGCTTTGAGCAGTCGCCGCTCCGACTCCTTGCCCCGGCCTCCAGCGTCGGAGAAGCCGGACGAGACGACGAGTAGCGTCCGTACGTCCTTGGCGAGGCAGTCGTCGAGAACCTGGTCCATGTTGTCGGCGGGCACGGCGACCACGGCGAGGTCGACCTGGTCCGGGATGTCGCGCACCGACTCGTAGGCGCGGATGCCCGCCACGGAACGGCGTTCCGGGTGCACCGGGTACACGGGGCCGGCGAAGTCGCCCGCAATGATGTTGCGCAGCACCGCGTGGCCAACCTTGCCGGGGGTGGCCGACGCACCGATCACGGCGATCGATTCCGGCCGTAGCGCATTGCTCACGCTGCGCGCCTCCGAGGCGAGCTCGCGGGCGTTGCGCACCGCGACCAGTGCCTCGGTGGGGTCGATGCCGAACTCCACGTGCACCACGCTGCCGTCGAAACTGCGCCGCAGCTCGTATCCGGCGGCCTTGAAGACATTGACCATGTAGCGGTTCTCGGCGAGCACCTCCGCCTCGAAGCGGTGGAAGCCGTTCTCGGCCGCGGCCCCGGCGAGGTGCTCGAGCAGGATGGGCCCGAGGCCGCGGCCCTGGTGCTCGTCGGCGACGACGAAGGCGACCTCCGCCGAGGTCGGCTTGCCGGTGTCGGCAAGGCCCTCGTAGAGCCCGACGGCGATGATCTTGCCGCCGAGGATCGCGAGCAGGCAGACGCGCTGCTCGTGGTCGACGGTGGTCATCCGGGCGACGTCGCGCGGCGGCATGACCGGATAGGGACCGAAATAGCGCAGATAGCGAGTGCGCTCGGAGAGTCCGGCGTGGAAGGCGACCATGTCGTCGGCGTCGTCGGGCACGACGGGCCGCAGGTGGACGACGCCGCCGTCGGAGGCCAGCACGTCGGCGACCCAGTGCGCGGGGAACTCGTACGGTCCCGACGGTGCCTGCGGGCTCGGCGCTGGGAACGGCTCGGTGGCAGGACCCGAGGGGTGCAGGGGCATGTCGTCAGTCACGAGGATCCTCCGGGTCCAGTCCGTGGAGAGGGAAGACAGCGGAGCGGGCGCGGGCGATGAAGCGGTCGGCGGTGGCCTCCACGGGGGCGGCGGTCGGGTCGTAGGAAGAGGGCTCCCACGGGGTGAACGCGGTCACCCCGCCTTCGCCCATCGTGTCCGGCAGGCCGCTCACGGCGCCGACCTGGTCGGTGGGCAAGCTCGCGGCCAACTCCTTCCACTCCTCGGGAATGGGTGTGGCCGGATCGATGTCGACCCCGACGACGGCACCGATCAGGTGGGTCCAGGTGCGGGGCACCACGTGCACGAGCTGATAGCCGCCTCCACCGATCGCGAGCCATCGGCCGTCGCACACTTCGTCGGCGAGGTCGCGCATGGCGAGGATCGCGGCGCGCTGCCCGTCGACGGTGAGCGAGAGGTCGGTCAGTGGGTCCGACGCGTGGGAGTCGCAGCCGCACTGGCTCACGATGAGCTGGGGCCGGAACTCGCGGACGATCGACGGGACCACGGCGTGGAAGGCACGCAGCCACAGCCCATCGGGGCAGAACGCGGGCACCGGGATGTTGACGGCCGTGCCACGCGCCTCGGGACCGCCGAGCTCCGTCGGGTAGCCGGTGTTGGGCCACAGGTGTTGGGGGTCCTCGTGCAGGGAGACGGTGAGCACCCGCGGGTCGTTCCAGAACTGGGCCTGGACGCCGTCGCCGTGGTGGGCGTCGACGTCGATGTAGGCGATCCGGTCGAAGCCGTTGTCGAGCAGCCAGGAGATCGCGATGGCGGCGTCGTTGTAGACGCAGAAGCCCGAGGCGTGCGAGCGCATCGCGTGGTGCATCCCGCCCGCGATGTTGACGGCGCGGGTGGTGTGGCCGGCGGCGATCGCCTTCGCGCCGGTGAGCGTGGATCCGACGAGGCTCGCCGCGGCCTCGTGCATGCGCAGGAAGAACGGATTGTCGTCGTTGCCGAGCCCGTAGCCGGTCAGGTCGATCCGGGAGCGACCCGAGCCCGCGACGCGCACGGCCGCCAGGTAGTCGTCGGTGTGGGCACGCCCGAGCTCCAGCGGGTCGAACTCCACTGGCGCGACCACCTCGGCCCCGTCGAGGACCCCGAGCATCCGCGAGAGCTCCATCGTCAGCCGCAGCCGCACCGGGTCCATCGGGTGGGAGTGGGAGAAACGGTAGTCGAGAACCGAGGGATCCCAGACCACCTGGGAGTCGGGGAACCGTGCCATGTGTCACGACCCTAGTCGTTGCACACCTGCGCCGCTTCGAAGTTAGGTAACCTTAAGTACGGGGGACGGTAGCCCGTCTCGGTTAAGCTCGACAGTGACGAGAAGGAGCTGGATACGTGAACGATCTGGTGGACACCACCGAGATGTACCTGCGGACCATCTACGAGCTTGAGGAGGAGGGCGTGGTGCCCCTCCGGGCGCGGATCGCGGAGCGTCTTGAGCAGAGTGGTCCCACCGTCTCGCAGACGGTGCAGCGCATGGAGCGCGACGGCCTGGTCCGGGTCGCGGGTGACCGGCACCTCGAGCTCAGCGAGAAGGGCCGCCAATTGGCCATCGCCGTGATGCGCAAGCACCGGCTGGCAGAGCGGCTCCTGGTGGACGTCATCGGGCTGCAGTGGGAGAACGTGCACGCCGAGGCGTGCCGCTGGGAGCACGTGATGAGCGAGGACGTCGAACGGCGCCTCCTGGAGGTACTGGGCAACCCCACCACGTCGCCGTACGGCAACCCCATCCCCGGGCTCGGCGAGCTCGGGGTGGCGATCACGAACGAGCCGGCGCGCCCGGCTCGGCTCACCGACCTCCCGCAGGGCGGCCCGACGGCCGTGGTCATCAAGCGCCTGGCCGAGCACGTCCAGGCGGACAGCGACCTGATCGGCCGGTTCCGTGAGGCCGGTGTGGTTCCGGACGCGCGCGTCACGGTCACCGTCCAGCGCGGGGCCGTGGTCATCTCCGTCGCCGGGCATGAGGACTTCGAGCTCCCCGACGAGATGGCCCACGCGGTCTTCGTCGAGGCGGTGTAGCCGATGCGCCTCGTGGTGACGGGTGGCGCCGGCTACGTCGGCAGCGTGTGCACGCAGGTGCTGCTCGAGCGCGGACACGAGGTGACCGTGCTCGATGACTTGAGCACCGGCAATCGCGAGGCGGTGCCCGCGGGCGCCACGTTCGTGGAAGGCGACGTGGCGCAGGCCGCCCGCCCTCTGCTCGCCGACGGCGACTTCGACGGCGTCCTGCACTTCGCAGCGAAATCGCTGGTGGGCGAGTCGGTGTCGCACCCGCACAACTACTGGCAGGGCAACGTCGTCACCACGCTGACGCTGCTCGACGCGATGCTGGCGGCCGGCGTGCCGCGCCTGGTCTTCTCGTCGACGGCGGCGACCTACGGCGAGCCGGAGGTCGTCCCGATCACGGAGGACGCGCGCACCGCGCCCACCAACACCTACGGCGCGACCAAGCTCGCGATCGACGCCGCGATCTCCTCGTACGCCACTGCCTACGGCCTGGCCGCGGTCTCGCTGCGGTACTTCAACGTGGCGGGCAGCTACGGCGGCTTCGGGGAGAACCGCGAGGTGGAGACTCACTTGATTCCCCTCGTGCTGCAGACGGCGCTGGGACAGCGCGGCGACATCGCCGTCTTCGGCGCCGACTACCCGACTGACGACGGCACCGCGGTCCGCGACTACGTGCACGTCAAGGACCTCGCCGAGGCTCACTTGCTGGCCCTGGACCACGCGCGGCCGGGCACGCATGAGATCTTCAATCTCGGTTCCGGCGCGGGCTTCTCGGTGCGTCAGGTGATCGACACCTGTCGCGAGGTGACGGGGCGTGAGATCCCCGAGACCGCCGCCGAGCGCCGCGCCGGCGACCCGGCGGTGCTGGTCGCGTCGTCCCGCCGGGCGATCGACGAGCTCGGCTGGCGGCCCGAGAAGACGGACCTGCGCGACATCGTCGCCGACGCTTGGGCGTACACCCAGGAGCTGGGCGACCGCTCGCACGCCGCCCGCCGCGCTTGACCCCACTCGGGCCCCGCGCCGGTCGTCACCCGGCGAGAGGGAACCCGAGATCGCGGGGCGGGAGATCCACACCGAGACGGCGGGCCACGTCCACGCCGATCTCGGCGGTGCTGCACAGCTCGCGCGGATGCATCCCCGCGGCCAGCGCGTGCGCCAGCAGGTGCGCGCCCCGGTAGCGTCGATCGGCGGTCAGTGCCGCATCGAGGGCGATGCCGGTGAGCGGACCGTCCCCGTGCAGGTAACTCCCAGCGGCCACCAGCGTCGCCGCCGCTGCCCGCGGCGTGCCCCGCAGGCGCCGCGCCAGTTCGGCGAACAACAGCCGGGCCTCGTCGGCCATCACGGTGAGTGCCAACGCCATCGCCGCATCGCGCACCTTCACCTCGAGGAGCGCTCCCCCAAGCAGGGCTACGTCGGCGTCCGAGAGGGCCGCCGAGCGCTGCGCAGTGACGGCCCCGACGAGAGCGGCCAACAGCTCGCACGGATCTCCGTCCGCCTCGAAGTCCGCGGCGTCCCGGCAGCGGTCCGCGCCGATCCCCGGCCCCTCCTCCGCGAGCTGGTCCGTCAGGTCCGCGCGAGACCGGTGGATGGTGCGCCCCTCCACGACGGCCGCCACCATGAGGGGCGACAACGCCGGATCCGGGAGGGAGCCGCTCTCCCCGTGTCGGCACACCCATCTCTCGCCGGCCTCCATTCGGTCCAGCAGCACCAGGTCGATGATCTCGAGGTCCGGATCGACCGCGTCCCGGGATCGGGTGGCATCCTCGAGCAGCCGGAGCAGCGCCGAGGCGACCCGCTCGCGCGGGCGATCATCGACCGCGACGCAGAACAGCCGGTCCGCGCCCTGGCGCCGCAGGAGGCCCACCGCCTCGGCGATGTGGGTCCGGCAGTCTTTCCGAAGACCGCCGGACCGGGTCACGTCGAGATCAGTCCGAGCGGTGGCCCCGATCCGGCCGGTCACCTCGTCGTGCGCGAGCAGTATCACCGATCGCGTCGGATAGAAGCCCAGGAGTGCCGGGACGGCGGCGACCAGGTCGCCGAGGGAGTCGATCTTCATGGCCGGGTCCACGTGATGTTTCGTCATGCTCGAATGCTGATCGAGGCGACGAACCGCGATCGCCGCTGCGGCCCACTCATCCCCACTTTGGTTACGAAACGTTCTCCACGCTGGGCGTTGTGCACAGGATCGCCCGTACCGGACACCGTCGGGCGGGCGCCCGACGTGCGGCACCGGCGAGCGCTACTGTGAACCGCGTGATCGGCTTACCGCGGTTCTCGGACCGCACGCGCGACTGGTTCCTCAGCGGCATGTCTGAGCGGGCCGGCACCCACGTCGGACCCCATGCGAAGGATGCGGAACACCCGCAGCCGTGGTGGAAGGTCATGTGCCTGACCGGTGTCGACTACTTCTCGACCCTCGGCTACCAGCCCGCCATCGCGTTCATCGCGGCCGGCGTCATCTCCCCCATCGCGACCTTGGTGCTGATCGCGCTCACGCTGTTCGGCGCGCTCCCGGTCTACAAGCGCGTGTCCCGGGAGAGCTTCAACGGCTCCGGCTCGCTGGCGATGTTCGAGCGGCTCCTCCCCTGGTGGGGCGGCAAGCTGTTCGTGCTGGTGCTGCTCGGCTTCGCGGCCACCGACTTCATCATCACCATCACCCTGTCGTCGTCCGACGCGGCCGAGCACATCGTCGAGAACCCGCTCGTCCCGTCGTTCCTCCACGGCGCCAACGTCCCCATCACCCTCGGCCTGGTCCTGGCCCTGGGCGTGATCTTCCTCAAGGGCTTCCGCGAGGCGATCGGCACCGCCGTCGTCCTGGTGACGGTGTACCTGTCGCTCAACGTGGTCGTCATCGGCGTCTCGTTGTTCCACGTCGCCGAGCGGCCGCAGAAGGTGCTGGACTGGCAGGACCTACTGTGGGCGGAGCATTCGAATCCGCTCATGGTGATCGCGGTCGCGCTCATCGTCTTCCCGAAGCTGGCGCTAGGCCTCTCCGGTTTCGAGACCGGTGTCGCGGTCATGCCGCAGATCAAGGGCGATCCGAACGACCCGCCCGAGTACCCGGCCAAGCGCATCCGGGACACGGGCCGCCTCCTGACCACCGCCGCGGTGATCATGAGCGTGCTGCTCGCCACGTCGAGCTTCGCGACCACGGTGCTCATCCCTGCGGAGGAGTTCGGTCCGAACGGCGATGCCAACGGCCGTGCCCTGGCGTGGCTCGCGCACGAGTACCTCGGGAACGGCTTCGGCACCGTCTACGACGTCTCGACGGTCGCGATCCTCTGGTTCGCGGGCGCCTCCGCGATGGCCGGCATGCTGAACCTGGTGCCGCGGTACCTGCCGCGGTACGGCATGGCCCCGCGCTGGGCCTCGGCCGTCCGGCCGCTGGTCGTGGTGCTCACCGTGATCGCCCTCGTGATCGTCCTCATCTTCGAGGCCGACGTGAACGCGCAGGGCGGTGCGTACGCCACCGGCGTGCTCGTACTCATGACCTCCGCCGCGATCGCCGTGACCATCTCGGCGCGCCGCAAGCGCCAGACCGCCGCCACGTGGGGCTTCGGGCTCATCTCCGCCGTCTTCGTCTACACCACGATCGACAACATCATCGAGCGGCCCGACGGCGTGCGGATCGCCGCGCTCTTCATCCTCGCGATCGCCGTGGTGTCGATCGGCTCGCGCGTACGGCGCTCGTTCGAGCTGCGCGCCTCGTCGATCACCTTCGACGAGAAGGCCCTCGAGTTCATCCGTGACGACGCGGCTGCCCAGCACGCGATCCGGATCGTCTCGCACGAGCCCGACGTGGACACCAAGAAGGAGTACCGCGACAAGGTCCGCGCGGAACGCAAGTTCGGCCACATTCCTGGCCGGTCGCGGGTGATCCTGCTCGAGGTGTGGCCGCGAGACTCGTCGGACTTCGAGGAGGACCTGGAGGTCCGGGGCATCGAGAAGTTCGGCTATCGCCTGCTCAAGGTGCGCTCGGGCAGCATCGCCAACACGATCGCCGCGGTCCTGCTGTACATCCGCGACGAGACCGGCGTGGTGCCCGAGGTCTACTTCCAGTGGTCGGAGATGAACCCCGTGCTCAACATGGGCAAATACCTCGTGGAGGGCTCGGGCGAGGTCGCGGCCGTCTGCCACGAGGTGCTGCGCCAGGCCGAGCACGATTCCAAGCGCCGCCCCACCGTCCACGTCTCCTGACGCGCGGGCTCACGGCCGGTAGGCGAAGGGCAGCTCGTGGTGGGACACGGGCAACGTCTCGACCCGCATCCACGGGTACCGCTGTTCGACGATGCGCGCCAGAGCCGCGCCGTCGTGGTATCGACTGCGCAACGCGACGACGACGGTGACGCCGCCGGGCAGCCCGCGCAGCGTGTCCAGGGCGTCGGGGCGAGGCCGCTTCGGCACCGTGTATCCCGTGATCCGCGGGCGCGGGCCGTCGGCGGACGCCTCGGCCAGGCGCCCGAACTCCGGGGTCGGAGGCCAGTGTCGAGCCGTTTCCCACTCCGCGTACGCCACCGCACGCTTGCCCGTCGGAGCCAGCATGAGCGGTAGCGCGCGCAGCGCCGTCGCGATCCGCATCGGGGCGAACACGCCGGTCGGATCGAGCAGAGTGAGTCCGCGCACCCGAGTCGGGCGGGCGAGCGCGTAGGCCACCGCGATCTGGGCTCCGAGGGAATGCCCGAGGACTGCGGTCGAAGCGACGCCGAGCCCATCGAGCACCTCATCGAGCCACGCCGGAAGCTCATCTGCGGAACGCAGGGCACGACGTTCGCTGCCACCCGCGTCACCGGGGAGGTCGACCGCGAGAACTCGGTGCGCGGATGCGAGCACCGGAGCCTGAGCGAACCACGCAGCGGCGGTGTCCCCGCCGCCCGGCAGGCAGAGCAGCGACGGCGCGACGTCGTCACCCGCGACGAGCACCTGCGTGCGGGCGAGGGCCCCATCGACGACGAGCCGCCGGACGGGTACGCACCACTGCTCAACCACGGCGTCGTAGGCGTCGAAGAACTCGGATCCCATGGCATTCCTCTCGATGATCGAGATATTTGACCTTCAAGATACCTGCTACCGTCGGCGCATGAGCGACAACGAGCACCTCGTGCACGCCCTGCGCGCCGCGGCGCTGCGCTGGGAGCGCGAGATCGCGGCCTTCGGCGCGCGGCACGCGCTCGGCGACACCGACGTACGGGCACTGGTCGCGTTGCTCGACCTGGAGCGGGCGGACGCGCCCGCCACCCCCGGTGCGCTCGCGGCGGCATTGCGGCTGAGCTCCGCGGCGTGCACCGCCCTCATCGACCGCCTCACGGCCGCCGGCCTGGTCGAGCGCGGCCCCGACCCCGACGATCGCCGCCGGGTCCGGTTGCTCGTCACCCCGGCCGCTCGGCGCCTCGGCGAGGACTTCTTCGGCGATCTGATCGGCCCGATCCGAGTCGCGGCGGCCGCACTCACGCCCGCAGAAGCCGAGGTCGTGAGACGTTTCCTCGCGTCCGCCGTTACGCCGTGAGCGGAAACACGCGACGCGCGGGAATCGACACGGTGCACGCGAGGTTGTCCCGCATGGAAAACTGGTAGCTCTCCCGCTCGCGCGGGAAGCACGGCGGTTGGAGGTAGCCATGGACGAGCAGTCCCACATGTACGAGCTGGAGTTCCCCGGCCCGTCGGTCTCGGACACCGACGGCAACGGACCCGTTCTGGTGCACGCGCTCGACGGCTACGCCGACGCCGGACACGCGCTGCGGCTCCTGCGCCAGCACCTCAAGGACAACCTCACCACCGAGCTCGTTGCGTCCTTCGACGTCGACGAGCTGATCGACTACCGCTCCCGCCGCCCGTCGATGACCTTCGAGGACGGCTTCACCGGCGTCGACGAGCCCGAGCTCAATCTGTACGCCGTGCGCGATTCCGCCGGTAAGCCCTTCCTACTGCTCGCCGGCGCGGAGCCGGACCTGCGGTGGAACGGCTTCGTCAGCGCAGTCGCCGGCCTCGCCGAGCGGTTCGGCGTGCGCACGGTCGTGGGCCTGCACGCCATCCCGATGGCGGTGCCGCACACCCGGCCCGTGCCGGTCACCGCGCACGGCAACAACCCGGACCTGCGCAGCGAGCTGCGGTCGTGGGACGGCGGCACCATGCGGCTTCCCGGCAGCGCCGCGGGCATGCTGGAGCTGCGCCTGGCCGACAAGGGCTACGACACGCTCGGCCTGTCGGTGCACGTGCCCCACTACCTCGCGCAGAACGACTACCCCGAGGCCGTCCTCGGCATGCTCGGCGCGCTGGGCAGCTCCGTCGGCCTGCAGCTCCCCGAGGGCGATCTCGCGGTCGAGTCCGCCGAACTGCGCGAGCAGATCGATGCCCAGGTCTCGTCCAGTTCGGAGATCTCCTCGGTGGTCGAGGCGCTGGAGCAGCAGTACGACGAGGCCGCGCAGCAGCCCCGCGAACTGCTCATCGCCGACGGCGAGGCCATCCCCACCGGCGACGATCTGGCCAGTGAATTCGAGGCCTTCCTCGCGGAGCAGGCCGGCGACGAGGGCGACAGCGGCACCGCGTCGTGACGCAGGTGCGTCAGCGCGTCGCGCTGATCCACGGCCACCGCCGGGCCTACCGGATCGGCGGCAGCGGACCCGCTCTACTGCTGATCCACGGGATGGCCGACAACTCGTCGACGTTCGAGCCGATCCTCGAGCGCCTCGCCGAGCGGTACACGGTGATCGTGCCCGACCTCCTCGGGCACGGCCTCTCCGGTCGCCCGCGCGCGGATTATTCGCTGCCCGCGTTCACCAACGCCATGCGCGACCTGCTGCTCTACCTCGGCATCGAACGCGCGACGCTGGTCGGGCACTCGCTCGGCGGCGGCATCGCCGGCCAGTTCGCCTACCAGTACCCGCACATGGTCGAGCGGCTCGTCTTCGTCGACACCGGCGGCGTCACCCGCTCCGTCTCCCCCGTGCTGAGGGCAGTCTCGCTGCCGATGTCGGAGATCGCGATCCGCTCGCTCGCCCTCCCCGGCGTACTTCCGGTGGCGAGCGCCGCGCTGGACCTGCTCGGCCGGGTGCCGATCAAGCTGTTCGTCGACAACGCCGATTGCGCCCGCGTGCTCGCGGGCCTGCCGCATGCGGGGACGCCGCGGGCGTTCACCCGCACCCTGCGCGCCGTCATCGACCCGCTGGGCCAAGTGGTGACGATGCTCGACCGCACCTACGTCGCCGATTCCCTGCCCGTGCTCGTGGTGTGGGGATCGAACGACCCGATCATCCCCGTCGAGCACGCGCATCTGCTGCACGCCTCGCTCCCGTTGTCGCGCCTGGAGGTGTTCGACGGTGCCGGGCACTTTCCGTTCCGGAGCGATCCGGAGCGCTTCCTCGCGGTGCTGAACGAGTTCATCGACGGCACCGATCCCGCGCGGCTCACGACAGCCGACCTGCAGGACGCTCTGCGGCGCGACGCGGATCTCGACGCCGACGTCGATGCCACGGCCGAAACGCCCGCGTAACGGACCGAGGCGCCGCCCGTAATCCGGCCCGCCCACACTGACGAACAGTCAGTCGTGAGGAGGCCGCGATGAGTTCCGAGGTTCTGCCCTTCCGTGCCCGCCCGTACGTGCCCGACCTGTGCTTCGCGACGATCCACGGACACCGTCGCGCCTACCGGATCGGGGGCACTGGGCCGGCCGTGCTGCTGTTGCACGGCATCGGCGACAACTCGCTGGTCTGGGACTCCGTTCTCGCGCCACTCACTGACCGGTTCACGGTAATCGCCCCGGATCTGTTGGGCCACGGTCTCTCCGATCGTCCGCGCGCCGACTACTCGGTGGCGGCGTTCGCGAACGGCATGCGCGATCTGCTCTGCTACCTCGGTATCGAGCGCGTGTCGGTCGTCGGGCACTCGCTGGGCGGCGGCGTCGCTGGGCAGTTCGCCTACCAGTACCCGGAGATGGTGGAGCGCATCGCCTTCGTGGCGCCCGGCGGGGTGGACCACGACGTCTCGCCGCTGCTGCGACTCCTCTCACTCCCGTTCGCCGAGCAGCTCGTCGCGCTCACGGCCCTGCCGGGAGCGAAGGAGGTTCTGGCCACCGCCTTGCTCGCTGCGGCCGCCGTCCCGAGCCCTGTGCGTCCCGACGCGGTGCAGCTTCGCCGTGCGCTCGACCGGATGCCGAACACCGCCTCCCCGCACGCCTTTGCGCGGACGCTGCGCTCCGTGGTGGACCTGCGCGGCCAGGTGGTCACCATGCTGGACCGCTGCTACCTCACCGCCGAGGTCCCCACGCTCGTGGCGTGGGGCGCCGACGATTCCATCATCCCGGCGTCGCACGCCGAAGTGCTGCGTGCCGCGCTGCCGTCGGCACGCGTGGAGGTGTTCGACGGTGTCGGCCACTTCCCGATGACGGAGGCGCCCGACCGGTTCCTGACGCTCCTCACGGACTTCCTGACGACCACCTCGCCAGCGCGGCTCGCGCGGACCCACTTGCGCGACGGGCTGCGGTCCGCCGCCGGCGTCACCGTCGCCGCGCCGGCCCAGGAGCTGGGCTGAGCGGCCACGATCGCGGCCCGTAGAGTGAGATGAGTGAACCTCATCGACCTGCTGCCGTCCGACCCGACGGCCGACGCGGTCTTCGAGGCATTCCTGGAGTGGACCGAGGATCGCGGCATCACGCTGTACCCCGCCCAGGAGGAGGCCCTGATCGCGGCGTGCTCGGGCGCCAACGTGATCGTGGCGACGCCCACCGGCTCCGGCAAGTCCCTGGTGGCGATGGGCGCCCAGTTCGCGGCCCTCGCGCTGGGTCGCCGCACCTACTACACCGCCCCGATCAAAGCCCTTGTCAGCGAGAAGTTCTTCGCACTGTGCGAGGTCTTCGGCACGGAGAACGTCGGCATGGTCACCGGCGACGCCGCCGTCAACGCCGACGCACCGATCGTGTGCGCCACCGCCGAGATCGTCGCGAACTTCGCGCTCCGCGAGGGCGCGGACTCGGTTATCGCCCAGGTCGTGATGGACGAGTTCCACTACTACTCCGAGCCAGACCGCGGATGGGCCTGGCAGGTGCCGCTGATCGAGCTGCCGCACGCGCAGTTCGTGCTCATGTCCGCGACGCTCGGCGACACCTCCTTCTTCGAGGAGGACCTCACCCGCCGCACCGGCCGGGAGACGGTCCTCGTCGCCGGTGCGGAGCGCCCGGTGCCGCTCCACTTCGCCTACTCCACCATGGCGATCCAGGACCAGATCGTCGAGCTGGTCACCACGCACCAGGCGCCCGTGTACGTCGTCCACTTCACGCAGCAAGCCGCGGCGGAGCGCGCACAGGCGCTCATGTCGCTCCCGCTGGCGAGCAAGGAGGAGAAGGCGGCGATCGCCGCGGCGATCGGCGACTTCCAGTTCACCACCGGCTTCGGCAAGACCCTCTCGCGCCTGATCCGCTCCGGTGTCGGCGTGCACCACGCCGGCATGCTCCCCCGGTACCGGCGACTCGTGGAGAAGCTCGCGCAGGAGGGCCTGCTCAAGGTCATCTGCGGCACGGACACGCTCGGCGTCGGCATCAACGTGCCGATCCGCACCGTCTACCTCACGGGCCTGACCAAGTTCGACGGGAACCGCACGCGCCACCTGCGCGCCCGTGAGTTCCACCAGATCGCCGGGCGCGCCGGGCGAGCCGGCTTCGACACGATGGGCACCGTCGTCGTGGCGGCGCCCGAGCACGAGATCGAGAACGCGCGCCGGGAGGCGAAGGCGGGCGGGGATCCCGCCAAGCTCAAGCGCGTCCAGCGCAAGAAGCCGCCCGAGGGGTTCGTCTCCTGGGGGAAGGCCACCTTCGAGAAGCTCGTGGCGGCGGATCCGGAACCGCTGGTCTCGCGCTTCTCGGTGACCAACTCGATGCTGCTCAACGTGATCGCCCGGCCGCAGAACTGCTTCGAGTCGATGCGTCACCTCCTGGAGCAGAATCACGAGTCGCGCCGGAACCAGCTACGGCACATCAGAACCGCGATCACATTGATCCGCGGCCTCGAATTGGGCGGCGTCGTCGAGCGGCTCGCCGAGCCCGACGAGGATGGCCGGCACGTGCGGCTCACCGTCGACCTGCAGCCCGATTTCGCCCTGAACCAGCCCCTCGCGCCCTTCGCGCTCGCGGCGCTGGAGCTGCTCGACGCCGAGTCCCCGGAGTACGCCCTCGACGTGATCTCCGTGATCGAATCCGTGCTCGACGACCCGCGACCGGTACTGCGGGCGCAGCAAAACGCCGCGCGCGGCGCCGCGGTGGCGGAGATGAAGGCGGACGGGATCGACTACGACGAGCGGATGGCGCTGCTCGAGGACGTCACGTACCCGAAGCCGCTGGAGGAGCTGCTCGTCCCCGCGTTCGCGACCTACGCCGCGGGTCACGCCTGGGTGACGCAGTTCGAGCTCTCGCCGAAGTCCGTGGTGCGGGAGATGATCGAGCGCGCGATGACCTTCAACGACCTGGTCTCGAAGTACCAGCTGGGCCGGTCGGAGGGCGCGGTCCTGCGGTACCTGTCGGACGCCTTCCGGACGCTGCGGCACACCGTTCCCGAGGCGGTGCGCACGCCGGAACTCGACGACTACATCGCTTGGCTGGGCGCGCTGGTGCGGTACGTGGACAGCTCGCTCGTCGACGAGTGGGAGGAGATGACCTCCCCGGACCCGGTGAAGGCGCACGCCTCCGCCCCGGAGATCGGGCGCTCCACGTCGCTGACCTCCGACGAGCGGGCATTCGCAGTCATGGTGCGCAACACGATGTTCCGGCGCGTGCAGCTCGTCGCCGAGGAGGAGTACGACCTGCTCGACGCCATGGATCCCGGCGTCGACTGGTACGCGGCCTTCGACGACTACTACGAGGACTACGACGACATCGAGACCGGCCCGGACGCCCGTGGCCCGCAGCTGTTCTCGCTCGACACGTCGATGCCGCGGGCCTGGAAGGTGCGGCAGACGATCGCCGATCCCGACGGCGACCACGGCTGGGCCATCACGGCCGTCGTCGACCTCCCCGCGTCCGACGAGCGCGGCGACGTCGTGCTGGTGGACGTGGAGGTCGTCTCGGGCTGACTAGCCCCGGACGACGGCGTCGAGGCCGGCGAGCGACTGGTCGAGGTACTCCGGCGGGAACGGCGGCATGGAGCCGACGAAGTCCCGGAAGGACTGCGGGGTGTCGGTCCAGTCGTAGGTCAGCGTGACCTGCGTGCCGTCGCCCGACGGCGCGAGGTCGTACCGCCACCACCATCCGCCGGCCTCCCACGCACCCTCCTTACTGGTACCAGGAAGCCACCCGATGACGCGGTCCCGCTCGAATTCGGTCACCTTGTTCTCGATCACGTAGTCGCCGCCCGCCTGCTCGAGGTACATGTTGACGGAGAACATCTGCCCGACGTGGTCGAGCGGGGCGGCGCCCACCGCGGCGCGGACCCAGTCCGTGGGCTCGATGTCCTGGTGGAGTGCGGGATCGGCGAGGGCGGCGAAGACCCGGTCGGGGCTCGCGGCGATGACTCGGGTGGTGGACATCCGCTCGGACATGGTGACTCACTCTCTACTGTGTCTCCACGACGTACGTCGGCACCGCACGTCATGTTTACAGCGTACACATGAGGGTTGCCGGCGTCACCGGATCGCAGGGATCACCCGAGCCGTCAGCGTGCTGGCGACACGCCGTACCGAGAGCTACTTCCGCCGGGGCCGATTGCGGGCCGCACGCGCCTCGGCGACGCGCTGCTCCTCGGCGCGCACCGCGTCGAGACCGGCGCGCTCGTCGATCAGCCATTGCGGCGGGTCCGCGAGCAGACCGGTGATCTGCTCCGTGGTCAGCGCCTCCCCCACGCCCGCGCGCTGCAGGCCCGAGATCGACACGCCCAGGCGGGCGGCGACGAGGTTCTTCGGATGCGGCCCGTTCTTCCGCAGATCCTGCAACCACTGCGGCGGCTCGGCCTGCAGCGCAGCCAGCTCGTCGCGGGTGATCACGTTCTCCTGGAAGTGCGTCGGCGTCGCGGGCAGGTACACGTCCAGCTTCTTCGCCGCGGTCGCGGGTTTCATGGACTGTGTGTTCGGCCTGCTCATGCCGACCAGCCTATCGGTAATCTCATGCCGTGACCTCATCGCTCCCGCCAGGCCTGCGGCTCGGCTACGTCCCCGGCGCCACGCCCGCCAAATGGGCCCGCATCTGGGGCGAGCGGCACCCGGACGTCCGCCTGGTCCTCGTCCCCCTCCCGGCGGCGGACGCGCCGGAGGCGGTCCGGGACGGCACCGTCGACCTGGCGCTCCTGCGCCTGCCCGCGGAGACGAGCGGGCTCGCGACGATCGCGCTGTACGAGGAGCAGGTGGTCGCGGTGGTGCCGAAGGAGCACCACGCCGCGGCCGCCGACGACCTCGCCGCGGCCGATCTCGACGAGGAGCCAACCCTGCTCCCCCACGACGACGCCCTGCACTGGGGCGGCGCCCCGGGCGCGCCGGTCGAGCACCGGCCGGAGAGCACCGAGGCCGCGATCGAACTCGTCGCCGCGGGCCTGGGCGTGCTCCTCGTGCCGCAGTCGCTCGCGCGGCTGCACCACCGCAAGGACCTCACGTACCGGCCGGTCACCGACGCGCCGCCCTCCCCCGTCGTGCTCGCGGTCCTCGCGGGCGAACAGCCGGAGGCCGTCGCGGAGTTCATCGGCGTGGTGCGCGGCCGGAAGGCGGGCTCGTCACGGGGCCTCGCCGAGCCCGCACCCAAGCGCACCGCGCGGGAGAAGACGCGCGCGAAGCAGGCCGCCCGTGCCGCGGCGGGCAAGAAGGCCGCGACACCGAAGGCCAAGCCCGGCAAGCGCCCCCGCCGCTGAGCTCAGCCGAGCGATTCGATCCACTCGTCGACGGCCAGCACCTCGGCCTGACGCGGGAAGACCTTGCGCACCAGCACGCGGTGCACCTCGGGATCGTGGTCAGCGCAGGCGTCGGCCAGGACCGTGAGGCCGTAGTCGAGATCGCCCGCGTAGCGGACCGTCGACAGGACCACCCCGCTCGTCGAAATGCCTGCGAGCACCAGGTGATCGGCCTGCAGGCCGCGCAGCACCACGTCGAGATCGCTGCCGCTGAACGCCCCGAACCGGCGCTTCACAACGACGGGCTCCCCCGGTAGCGGCGCCACCTCGGGGACGATCGCCGTGAGCGGAGAGACCTCGGTCATCGAGTCGCCGCCCTCGCGGAGCATGGCGAAAGCCCGGTTGGTCGGTGGGATCTCGGGGTAATCGGGCCGGAAGGCGACACGCACGTGCACCACCGGCACGCCGTGGTCGCGCGCCGCCGACAGGGCGCGTGCGGCGGAGGCGAGGGCCGCGGCGCCGGCGCGCTCGGCACCGTCGACGATGCCTCGCTGGTAGTCCATGAGGATCAGAACGGAACGCGATTCGGCCATGCGTCCCAGGCTAGCGCTCAGCGCAGCGCGTCGAGATCGACCCGCACGGCGAACGGCGCCGTCGCCTCGAACCCGCCGGTGGCCTCAACGGACTCGTGTGCCCGGTTCGGCCTGGTCACACGGTAGATCCCGCGGCCGCGCGGGCGATCTCGGCGAGGCGGGCGAAGCCCTCCGTCTTCGCGCTGGACGCCCGGTAGGCGAGGCCGATCCGGCGCCCCGGTGCGGGCGCGGCGAACCGCGCCGTCGCCAGATCCGTGCCGCGGAGCTCGACGGCGACCGCGGGCTCGGGCAGCAGGGTGACCCCTAGGCCGCCGGAGACGCATTGCACGATCGTCGCGAGCGAGGCCGCCCGGGTGTCACCCATGACCCCGACGCCCTCCTCGGCCTGGCGGCAGAGGTCGAGCGCCTGGTCTCGAAGGCAGTGCCCCTCGTCGAGCAGCAGAAGCGGCAGCCCGGAGAGGTCGTCCGCCGTGAGGTCGTCGCGGCCGGCGAGCGGGTGACCGGGCGGTACGACGAGCACGAACTCCTCGTCGTAGAGAGGGATCTCGGCGACCGACGAGCTGTGCACCGGCAGCGCGAGGACGGCCACATCGATCCGGCCGGACCGCAGCGCGTCGAGCAGGCGGGCCGTCTGATCCTCGACGACGGTGACCGCAAGATCGTCGACCGCGGAGCGCAGCTGCGGCAGGAGACGAGGCAGTCGATACGGCGCGACCGTGGGGATCATGCCGAGCCGCAGCGTGCCGCGAAGCTCGCCCGTGAGGCCGGCCGCCGAGCTCACCAGCTCCGCCGCGGAGGCCACGATGACGGAGGCCTGCTCCAGCAGCGCCATACCGGCCTCCGTGATGAGCACCCTGCGGGTGCTGCGCTCCACCAGCTGCACACCGAGCCCGGCCTCGAGCGAGGCCAGCGCCTGCGACAGCGACGGCTGACTCACACCGAGCGATGTCGCCGCGGTGCCGAAGTGGCGCGAGCGTGCCACTGCGACGAAGGCGCGCAGCTGCGCGAGGGTCGGCTGATAAGGCTGATCGGACATACCTATCAGTCTAGTGCCATCCATCACCTTTCCTTTACAAGGATGTGATTCGAACGGCACAGTGGTCTCCGAAAGCAACCCCGCCCGCGCGCCCATACCCCGGGTCGCACCTCGGGCTCATCGATACCCATGAAGGAGTCATCTTGCCTCTCTTGACCATCGGCGATCAGTTCCCCGCGTTCGACCTCACCGCCGTGATCGGCGGCGACCTGTCGAAGGTCGACGCGCAGCAGCCGGACGACTACTTCACCACCGTCACCAGCGACGACTACGCCGGAAAGTGGAAGATCGTCTTCTTCTGGCCGAAGGACTTCACCTTCGTCTGCCCGACCGAGATCGCCGCCTTCGGCAAGCTCAACGACGAGTTCGCCGATCGTGACGCCCAGGTGCTCGGCGCCTCGGTCGACAACGAGTTCGTGCACTTCCAGTGGCGCGCGCAGCACGAGGACCTGAAGACCCTCCCCTTCCCGATGCTCTCGGACCTCAAGCGCGAGCTGGCGCAGGCCACCGGCGTGCTCAACGCCGACGGCGTCGCGGACCGCGCCACCTTCATCGTCGACCCGAACAACGAGATCCAGTTCGTCTCCGTGACGGCCGGTTCCGTGGGCCGCAACGTCGACGAGGTGCTCCGTGTGCTGGACGCCCTGCAGTCCGACGAGCTATGCGCCTGCAACTGGAAGAAGGGTGACCCGACCCTCGACGCCGGCGAGCTGCTGAAGGAGAGCGTCTAAACACATGTCGATCGACAACCTGAAGAACGCGGTCCCCGAGTACGCGAAGGACCTCAAGCTCAACCTCAGCTCGCTCGCGCGCTCCACCGAGCTCACCGAGCAGCAGCTGTGGGGTACCTTCCTCGCCTCGGCCGCGGCCACCAAGAACGCGACCGTCCTGCGCGAGATCGCCGAAGAGGCCGCCGACACCCTGTCGGCGGAGGCCTACCAGGCCGCCCTCGGTGCCGCCTCCGTCATGGGCATGAACAACGTCGCCTACCGGGCGAAGGGCTTCCTCGGTGCCGACTACGCCCAGGTGCGTATGGGCCTGCGGATGAACATCATCGGCAACCCCGGCGTCGACAAGACCGACTTCGAGCTGTGGAGCCTCGCCGTCTCGGCGATCAACGGCTGCGAGCACTGCGTCGCCGCCCACGACGACGTGGTCCGCAAGGCGGGCCTGACCAAGGAGCAGGCCTTCGAGGCCGTCAAGGTCGCGGCCACCGTGCAGGGCGTCGCGCAGGCGATCTTCGCCGCCGAGACGCTCGCGACCGCCTCGGTCTAGCCTCACCGCTTCACACGACGACCGTGCCCGCCCCTCACACGAGGGGCGGGCACCGTCGTTGCGCATTCGAGTCTGCCTCCGCGTTAGCATTGCTGATCGCAATCCAGAAGGAGGCACAGTGAACTACGTGCGGCCCGCGATCCGTGCGACCTTCCTCGCCGTCCTCGTCATCGGTGCCATCGCGGGAGCGATCACCGCGCACCCGAGGATCGCGAGCTCCGACGACTTCACCCGCGCACTCGACCGCGGCGAGGTGGTCCGGGTCGTTCCATGGGAGCACTCGAATAGCAACACCGTGGGTGCTGCGGATTGGTCGACTGGACCCTTCCACTGGTACACAGGACCGATTCCCGGTACGGGTACCTACTCCGAGTTCCGCACCCAGATGTACGACCGTGGCGTTCAGGTCGAGACGTACGACGACACAATCGTCCGATGGCCGTTCCGCACTCCTACCTGGTTCGGCACCACGGTCGCGATCGCCTGGATGCTCACCTTCCTGGCCATGCTCACGTCCCGCCCACGCTGGGGCAATCGGTGGGCATGGTTCTGGATGTTCGTCATCGGCCAGGTCGGCGCACTCCTGTACTTGTTGCTCGAGCCGCGTCCGCTCTGGCACAGCTTCCGGATCGCGGCCCTGCGTCGTCCGGACGCCACGCTGGACGCCACCCGCGAGGCGAATCCCCGGGAGGACCTTCGGACGGGCAGCGAGGGGTGCGCTCTGTCGCTCGTCGTCGGGTTCGGCGCGGCAGTCACTGCGGCCGGAATCGGCTGGCTCGCCGGTGTTGTGTTCCCCTGACCCACGTCAGGGGCGCCAGGAGCCCGCCTCCTGGCGGGTCGCGTGGTTCACGCGGTTCCACAGGTTGATCTGCCCGACGGCGAGCACCAGCGCGGCCAGCTGGGCGGCGTCGAACTCGTCCGCGGCGGCGTCCCACAGCGCGTCCGGCACCGCCTCGGGGTGGCCCGCGAGCGCGGTCAGCTCCTCCGTGAGCTCCAGTGCGATCCGCTCGGCGTCGGAGAAGTAGGGCGTGTGGCGCCATGCGCCGACGGCGAAGAGCTTGTCGTCCGACGCCCCGTGCTTGCGCGCCATCCGCCAGTGCCCGTCGAGGCAGGTGCTGCAGCTGTTGAGCTGGCTGGCCCGCATGTTGACCAGCTCCAGCAATTCCGGCGACAGCCCCGAGGCCGCCACCGCCTCGCCCAGCTTCGTCAGCGCGTCCATCGCCCCGGGCAGGGCGAAGGCGGGGTTCGTCATCCGTGCGGTCATGTCGATCTCCTCAGTCGGTCACACTCGGGGCGGGCGCCCCGTCATCTTCCTGACGGATCGACGACGGAGGATGTGACACATGGACCTGAACGACTTCGAAAGCGCACGGCCCCGGCTTCTCGCGGTGGCCACGCGGATGCTCGGCTCCCCCGCCGACGCCGAGGACGCGGTGCAGGAGGCGTGGCTGCGCGCCGACAGGGCGGACGGCGACGGCACCGTCGACAACCCAACCGCGTGGCTGACGACCGTTGTCTCGCGGATCTGCCTCGACCGGCTGCGCGCCCGGCGCGAGACGACGCCTCTCGATGACGTGGATCCCGCCGACACCGCGTCCTCCCCCGCCGATGAGGCGCAGCTCGCGGAGGCCGTCGGGGCCGCGATGGGCGCGGTCCTCGACGACCTCGCGCCCGCGGAACGCGTGGCCTTCGTGCTGCACGACGTCTTCGCCGTGCCCTTCGACGATGTGGCCTCCGTCCTCGGCAAGAGCCCCGCCGCGACCCGCCAGCTCGCGAGCCGCGCGCGCCGCCGGGTGGCCGGAACGCCCCGTCCGGACGCGGCGCGCACCGACGCCGTGCGCGCCTTCCTCGCGGCGTCACGCGATGGGGACTTCACCGCCCTCGTCGAGCTGCTCGACCCGGACGCCGTCTTCCGGACGCACGCCGACGGTGCGCCGTCCACGGTGCTCGCGGGCGCCCCCGCGATCGCGGAGGCCTTCCTGTTCAAGGCGAAGACCGCCCTGGTCGCGCTGGTCGACGGCGTCCTCGGGTACACCGTGCGCCTGCCCGGCGCGCCCGGGTACCTGCTGCTCGGCGACGTCACGTTCACCGCGGACGGCCGGATCGCCGCCCTCAACGTCACCCTGCGGGCCGACGAGGTGGCGGGCAGCGAGGTCGTCGTCCTGTAGTCCGTCATCGAGCGGCGCGGAGGAGTTCCTGGGTGGCTTCCCACAGCCGTGCCTCGCGGACCGGGTCGCACGCGAAGTCCTCGACCTTCCGTTCCCGCCCCTTGACGACGAACGCGGCCCCGGGCAGCGCCGTCCAAGCAGCGTCGACGGCCACCGACGCAAGGAGCGGGCCTGATCGCGCCGGCGACGACACCCGGGGAACACGCTCGAGCAGGCGGCCGATCCGCTGCATCGCCGCGCCGTGCTCGCGGGAGAGCCCCGTCCCCGGCATGAAGCCCGGCTCGAAGACGAGCACGTGGACATCGTGGGGGGCCCGGCGCTGCAGTTCGTGCGCGTAGTAGAGGACCGCGAGCTTCGAGTCCGAGTAGGCCACACCGGCGGCGTCCGGCGCGGCGTCCTCGCCCGCGGGCGTCGGCCGGGCCAGCTCGAGCGGGTCGCGCCAGCGAGCCGCGGGGACACCGATAATCCGCCGGAAGATGTTCTCGTAGTACGTGTTCGACCCGAGCAACACGATCCGGGCTGGCTCCGTCACTGTCGGGAGGAGGTCGCCGATCAGCTGTGCGTGCGCGAGGTGGTTGACGGCGAACGTGGTCTCGTATCCATCTGCGGAAGCGCCGTGGGTGTCGAGCACTGACACCCCCGCGTTGGCAACGATCGAGCGGAGGGGCCGGACCGTACCGTCCCCGACGAGCGAACGCACGCGCGCCGCAGCATCCCGCACATCGGCGAGCGACGCGAGATCCGCCGCTATCGACTGGACGGTCGCGCCGCCCGCGCGGGCCGCCGCGGTGACCTCGTCCAGACGCGAGCCACCGCGCCCGACGAGCAGGAGATCAGGGCGCGCAGATGTGGGCCGCGAGGCGAGCGCAAGGGTCGCCGCGCGGCCGAGGCCGCCGGTGGGGCCGGTGATGAGGACGGTGCCCGATTCGATGTTCATACCTCGACTCTCGCCGCTCGACCGCCGCGAGACCAGGTCACACGTTTCCTAGGACCCGCAGTACCAGGCGGCGCGAGCCGCGGGCGCGCATAGTCGACATATGAACGATTCGGATTTCGGCGCGACGCTGCGCCGGTGGCGCGACCGCGTCTCCCCCGCCGATATCGGTGTCCACGTAGGCGGGCGACGACGCACGAGCGGACTGCGCCGCGAAGAACTGGCGGGTCTCGCCGGCATCTCCGTCGACTACCTGACCCGCCTCGAACAGGGGCGGGCGACGGCACCGTCGGCGCAGGTCGTCGAGTCGCTGGCACGGGCACTGCGACTGACCGACGTCGAGCGCGACCTTCTTTTCAGGCTCTCCGGCCACGCGACACCCGGTCCCGGAATCGTGCCCGCACGGATCACTGCGAGCGTCCAGCGGCTGCTGGATCGTCTCGCCGACACCCCCGTAGCCGTCTTCGATGCGATGTGGAACCTCCTCGTGGCCAACGCCCCGTACGACGCGCTTATGGGACCGACCACAGGCCGCGGCGCCATAGAGCGCAACAGCGTCCGACGGAACCTCCTCGGGCCAGAGGGGCGCACCGTGCTGACGCCGGACGAGCGCGCGGATCTACAGGCGGGCCTCGTCGCGGATCTGCGTCTGACAGCTGCTCGCTATCCGACGGACCAACAGCTGCGGCACCTTATCCGCGAGCTGTCCGGAGAAAGCCCCCGGTTCGTCGAGCTGTGGAACGCCGATGCGCCGCGGCCGACCGGAGACGCTGGCCGCCGCAAGAGCATCGATCACCCTCAGGTCGGACGGATCACGGTCGACTGCGACACCCTGCTCGTCGCGGGTGACGATCTCAGGATCATGATCTACACCGCCGAGCCGGGTTCGGCGGACGCCGACCGGCTGGCGCTCGCCATGGTCCTGGGATCCGCGACGGCAGGCGGCTGGACGACCGGGAGCGATGACGGTGCCGGCCCAACCGACGAGGGACGGGCACCGTCGAACGCGGAGGGCTAGTGGTCGATGGCCTTCTCGACACCGACGCCGGTGAGCGAGCGGACCTCCATCTCGACCGCCTTGTCGGCGAGATCGGTGTCCGGCTTGCCGAAGAGCGTGCCCAGGATCGCCAGGCCGAAGCCGATCGGGATAGACACCAGGCCGGGGTTCTCCAGCGGAAACCAGTGGAAGTCGAGCGACTTGAACATCGACGTCGACTTGCCCGACACCGCCGGCGAGAAGACGATGAGCACGATGGCCGAGATCAGGCCGCCGTACATCGACAGCACTGCTCCGGCGGTGTTGAACTTCCGCCAGAACAGCGAGAACAGGATCGTCGGCAGGTTGGCGGACGCCGCGACGGCGAACGCCAGCGCCACCAGGAAGGCGATGTTCTGCCCCATGGCGCCGATGCCCAGGATGATCGACGCGATGCCGATGACCACCACGGTGATGCGCGAGACACGGACCTGGGACTCCTCGGAAGCCTTGCCGTGCTTGATGACACCGTTGTAGATGTCGTGGGCGAGGCTCGCCGACGCCGTGATCGCCAGACCTGCGACGACCGCGAGGATCGTGGCGAAGGCGACGGCGGAGATGACCGCCATCAGAATCGTGCCGCCCAGCGAGAACGCGAGCAGCGGTGCCGCGGAGTTCACCCCGCCGGGGGCCTTCGCGATGACATCGGCCCCCACGTAGGCGGCGGCGCCGAAGCCCAGCACGAGGGTGAAGATGTAGAACGCGCCGATCAGGCCGATGGCCCAGGTCACCGAACGGCGGGCCTCCTTCGCCGTGGGCACGGTGTAGAAGCGCATGAGCACGTGCGGCAGGCCCGCGGTGCCGAGCACGAGTGCCAGCGCCAGCGAGATGAAGTCCAGCTTGGTGGTCTCGGTCTTGCCGTACTTCAGGCCGGGCTCGATGATCTTCTCGCCCGCCGCGCTGCCGTCGATGGCCTTCTGCAGCAGGTCGGAGAAGTTGCCCTTGACCGCGGCGAGCACCATGAGCGTCATCAGCAGGGCGCCGCCGACGAGCAGGACGGCCTTGACCATCTGCACGTAGGTGGTGCCCTTCATGCCGCCGACGAGCACGTAGACGATCATCAGGACGCCCACGACCGCGACGACGACGGCCTGGCCGGTGGTGCCCTTGATGTTGAGCAGGAGCGAGACGAGGCCACCCGCGCCGGCCATCTGGGCGATCAGGTAAAAGAGCGAGACGGTGAGCGTCGCGAGCGCGGCAGCCATCCGGACGGGGCGCTGCTTGAGCCGGAAGCTCAGCACGTCGGCCATGGTGAACTTGCCGACGTTGCGCAGCCGCTCGGCGACGAGCAGGAGCGCGACGAGCCAGGCCACGAGGAAGCCGATCGAGTACAGGAAGCCGTCGTAGCCCTGGACGGCGATGGCGCCGCAGATGCCGAGGAAGCTGGCGGCCGACAGGTAGTCGCCGGCGATGGCGAAACCGTTCTGCGGGCCCGTGAACGTGGCGCCGCCGGTGTAGAAGTCCGTGGCCTTCTTGGTGGTGCGGCTGGCCTTGATGACCAGGCCCATCGTGACGCCGATGAACAGGACGAAGACGAGGATGTTCAGCGCGGTGGAGCCGACCTGCTGGCCGACCTCGATCGTGCGGGGCTCCCAGGCGAGGAGATCGGTCACTGGCCCGCCTCCCCGGCCTTGAGCTCGCCCTCGATGTGCTCACGGAGATCCATCGCCATCGGGTCGATCGTGTTGTTCGCGAACCGTACGTACGCCCAGGTGATGGCGAACGTGGTGACGAACTGCCCGAGCCCCATCACCAGCGCGACGTTGATGTTCCCGAACAGCTTCTGGCTCATGAACTCGTGCGCGTAGGTGGCCAGCAGCACGTACACGGCGTACCAGAGCAGGAAGGCCACGGAGATCGGGAGCGCGAACGTCGCCAGCCTGCGGCGGAGCTCGTGGAATTCCTTGCTGTCGTAGGCGCGCTGGTAGACCGCCGCCGTATCCTCTTCGTTCACGTGCGAAAGTGTGTCACGGACCACATTCACAGCAGGCTTGAATGGGCCACATACGCCGTGCAACCCCTTGCAACCGCCCTTACCCGGGGCTTACTCAGGTCAGGCGTCGAGCGCCCGTCGCGTGGCGGCGGCGATCTCGGCGACCTGCTCGTCGGTGGTCACCAATGCCGGCGAGTACTGGAGGGTGCCGAGGCCTGCGGCGCGGCCGGAGACGCCCTGCGCCCGTAGCTTCTTCACCATCGCCATGGCCTCGGCGGGCTCGTGCAGCTGCACGCCGGCGACGGCGCCGACGCCGCCCCGCACGTCCTTGACCTTCGGGTGGTCGGCCAGCGTGGAGAGCTCGCGCAGGAGGGTGTCCTGCAGCCGCAGCGCCTCGGCGAGCAGATTCTCGCGCTCCATGATGTCGAGCACGGCCATCGACGCCGCGGCGGCCGCCGCATGACCGCCGTAGGTGTAGCCGTGCCGCCACCACACGCCGCCCGCGTAGAAGGGCTCGGCAACGCGCGGCGCGACGAACAGAGCACCCATCGGCACGTAGCCGCTGGTGAGCCCCTTGGCGGTGGTCATCAGATCGGGCTCGAGGTCGAACCGGCTCGAGGCGAACCACGCGCCGCCGATCCGGCCGAAGCCGGTGATCACCTCGTCGGCGATGAACAACACGTCGTGTTCGCGGCAGATGTCGCGGACCTCGCGCAGGTACCCCTCCGGCGGGGGCAGCAATCCGCCGGCTCCGATGACCGGCTCGGCGACGAAGGCCGCGATCGTCTCGGCGCCGACCCGCTCGATCAGACCCAGCAACTCCTTCGCGTCGTCCCACGCGACCGTCGCGGTGTCGTCGAAGAGCACCCCGCCGTAGCCCTCGGCGTTCACCGGGATACCGCCCAGGCTCGTGCCGCCCACGTGCATGCCGTGGTAGGCGTTCGAACGGCCGACGATGAGCTTCTTCTCCGGACGTCCCTGCTCCTGCCAGTACCGGCGGGCCAGCTTGATCGCCGAGTCGACCGAATCGGAGCCGCCCGAAGTGAAGAAGATCTTGCTGTCGGGCACCGGCGCGATGGCCTGCAGGCGGTTCGCGAGGGCGACGGTCGTATCGGTCGCGGCATCGCCGAAGCCGGTCACGTGCGCGACCTTGAGGAGCTGGTCCCGCACCGCGTCGGCGACCTCGGCGCGGCCGTGGCCGACGTTGGCGAACCACAGGCCGGCGGTCGCGTCGAGGTACCGATTGCCGTCGGTGTCGAAGACGTACGCGCCCTCGCCGCGCGCGAAGACGAACGCGCCGTCGCGCTGCACGGCGCCCATGTCCGCGAAGCCGTGCCAGAGTGCCGATGAGGTCGTGGGTCCCTGTCCGCTCATGGTGGATAAACTAGTCGCAAATGACGAAGCAGGAGACGCGCACCGCACGAGACGACGGCGCGGGCGGACCGTCGAAGCGCGATCTGTACGCCGCGCTCGGCACCGATGCCGACCCCGCGCTCACGCTCCGGGACGAGGCCCGCCTCCGCGGAAGACTCAAGCGCGCCAAGCCCTCCGACCTGCCGAAGCTGGCCCGCGAGATCGAAACCGCGCGGGCGCGCTACGCCGAGCGCACGGCGGCGGTGCCGGCGATCGCTTACCCCGAGAACCTGCCCGTCAGCGCCCGGCGCGAGGAGATCGCCAAGGCCATCGCCGAGAACCAGGTCATCATCCTCGCGGGCGAGACCGGCTCGGGGAAGACGACGCAGCTGCCGAAGATCTGCCTCGAGCTCGGCCGCGGCGTGCGCGGCATGATCGGGCACACTCAGCCCCGGCGGCTCGCCGCGCGCAGCGTCGCCGAGCGCATCGCCGAGGAGACGACATCGGAGCTCGGCGACGCCGTCGGCTACGCAGTGCGGTTCACCGACCGGGTGTCGACGAAGACCTCGGTCAAGCTGATGACCGACGGCATCCTGCTGCGCGAGCTCACCCGCGACCGGCTGCTGCGCGACTACGACACGATCATCATCGACGAGGCCCACGAACGCAGCCTCAACATCGACTTCCTCCTGGGGTACTTGCGGCAGCTTCTGCCCCGCCGGCCCGACCTCAAGGTGATCGTCACCTCCGCGACCATCGAGCCGGAGCGGTTCGCCGCCCACTTCGCGAAGCCCGACGGTGCCCCCGCCCCCGTCATCGAGGTCAGCGGCCGCACCTACCCGGTGGAGATCCGGTACCGCCCGCTGGACGAGATGACCGACGACTCCGAGCCGCTCGACCAGGTCACCGGGATCGTGCACGCCGTCGACGAGCTCTCCCGCGAGGCGCCTGGCGACGTGCTCGTCTTCCTCTCCGGCGAGCGCGAGATCCGCGACGCCGCCGAGGCGCTGCAGGCGCACGTGCAGCCCGGGACCGAGATCCTGCCGCTCTACGCGCGCCTGTCCTCCGCCGAGCAGCACCGCGTCTTCGCCCCGCACACGGGCCGGCGGATCGTGCTGTCCACCAACGTCGCCGAGACCTCGCTGACGGTGCCCGGCATCAAGTACGTCGTGGACACGGGCACCGCACGCATCTCGCAGTACTCGGTGCGCACCAAGGTGCAGCGCCTCCCCATCGAACCGGTCTCGCAGGCCTCGGCGCAGCAGCGCTCCGGCCGCTGCGGCCGCACGTCCGACGGCATCGCGATCCGCCTGTACTCGGAGGACGATTTCGACGCGCGGCCCGTGTACACCGACCCCGAGATCCTACGAACCAACCTGGCCTCGGTCATCCTCTCGATGACCGCGCTGGAGCTGGGCGAGGTCTCGGCCTTCCCGTTCGTGCAGCCGCCCGACGAGCGGGCCGTCCGCGACGGCACGGCGCTGCTGGAGGAGCTGGGGGCGCTCGAGGATGCCCAGGAAGGTCACAAGCGCCTCTCCGCCGTCGGCCGTCAGCTCGCGGACCTGCCCGTCGACCCCCGCATGGCGCGCATGCTGGTCGCTGCCCGCGAGTTCGGGGTGCTCCCCGAGGTGCTCGTCATCGTCGCCGGACTGTCCATCCAGGACGTGCGCGAGCGCCCCGCCGAGCACCGTCAGGCCGCCGACGCGCAGCACGCCCGCTTCGCCGACCCCACCTCGGACTTCCTCTCGTACCTGAACCTGTGGCGGCACCTCGGCGACCGGCGCGCGGAGCTGACCTCCAGCGCCTTCCGCCGCGAGTGCCAGCGGGAGTTCCTGCACTACGTGCGGATCCGCGAGTGGCAGGACCTGCAGGGCCAACTGCGGCAGATCTGCCGGGACCTGGGATGGAAGCTCGACTCGCTCGGCCGGGAGCCGGCACCCTCGCCCGATCTCATTCACCAGGCCATGCTTGCCGGACTGCTGTCACAGATCGGGCTGCGCGAGCCGGACGGCAGAGAGTTCCTGGGCGCGCGCAACGCGAAGTTCCTGGTCTTCCCCGGCTCCGCACTCGCCAAGAAGCCACCGCGATTCGTCATGGCCGGTGAGCTCGTGGAGACCTCGCGGCTGTTCGCGCGGACCGTCGCCAAGATCGAGCCCGAGTGGGCCGAGAAGCTGGCCGGGCCGCTCGCGAAGCACCACTACTCCGAGCCGCACTGGTCCACGAAGCGGGAGGCTGTCCTGGCCAAGGAGCGGGTCACGCTCTTCGGTGTACCGCTGGTGGCTGACCGCACGGTGAACTTCGGCCGCATCGACCCCGTCGCGGCGCGGGAGCTCTTCCTGCGGCACGCGCTCGTCCAGGGCGAGTGGCGCACGCGGCACCCGTTCTTCGCCCGGAACCGGGCGCTGCTCGACGACGTGGAGTACCTGGAGGACAAGGCGCGTCGCCGGGACATCGTCGTGGACGAGGACGGCCTGTACGACTTCTACGACCGACGGATTCCCGAGGGCATCGTCTCGGCACGCCACTTCGACTCCTGGTGGAAGAAGACCTCGCGGACCGATCCCGCGCTGCTGGACTTCTCCGCCGACGACCTCCTCGCCGACGGTGCCGCCGACGTCACGGCGGAGGCGTACCCGACGTCGTGGCTGCAGGGCCGCATCGAGGTCCCGTTGAAGTACCGCTTCGAGCCGGGGGCGGCCGACGACGGCGTCACCGCGCGGATCCCCGTCAAGGACCTGGCCACCGTCCGCGCGGACGGCTTCGAATGGCTCGTCCCCGCGATGCGCGAGGAGCTCGCGGTGGCGCTGATCAAGTCGCTGCCCAAGCAGCTGCGCCGCGAGGTGGTGCCGGCCCCCGACTTCGCCACGGCCGCGCTCGCGCGCCTCACCCCGCGCGCGGAGCCGCTCACCGAGGGCCTCGCCCGCGAGCTGACGCAGCTGTCCGGCACCGTGATCCGCGCCGGGGACTTCTCCACCGGCGCGATCCCCGATCACCTGCGGGTGACGTTCACGGTGATCGGCGACGACGGCCGCGTGCTCGGGACCGGCAAGGACCTCGACGCCCTCAAGCGCAAACTCGGGGCCGCGGTGCAGCAGGACCTGTCGAGCCGCGCCGGGGCGTACGAGCGCGCTCCGGCGAAGCAGTGGACCGCGGACACTCTCGGCGACGTGCCGCGGACCATCGACACCGAGGTGCGCGGCAGCCGCGTGACCGGCTTCGGCACACTCTACCCCGCCGGTGACGCCGCGGGCGTGAAGGTGGTCGCCGCGGAGCCGGAGCAGACCGCGCTGATGGGGGCCGGGCTCGACGCGCTCCTCGCCAACGTCCTCCCGGCGGCGCACAAGTCGGTGCTGCAGTCCGTCGGGCAGCGAGAACGGCTGGCGCTGTCGCAGAGCCCGTACGCGACGCCGATGGACCTCGTGGCCGACTGCCGGCGGCGCGCCATCACGGATCTCCGTGTCCGCGCGGGCCTCGCATGGACGCCGGACGAGTTCGCGTCGCTCACGGCGACGGTGCGCGCCGGGCTCGGCGAGGCGGTCCAGCACAACTTCGCCGACGTCGCCGCCGCGGTGGCGACGGCCACCGAGGTTCGAGGCGCGATCGCGTCCGCGCCGCCGGCGCTGCGCGACGCGGCGGAGGACATCGCCGAACAGCTCGACGGGCTGCTGTTCAGCGGCTTCGTCGCGGCCACTCCGGACGTCCATCTGCAACACCTGCCGCGCTACACCGCGGGTGCCGCCACGCGCTGGGCCGCGCTACCCGCGTCGATCGACCGGGACGACCGCGGCATGACGACACTGGATCGCGTCTACGGCGCCCTGACCGCGAAGCTGGACACACTGCCCGAGCATCGGCGGGACGCAGCGCTGGACCAGGTGCACTGGTTGATCGAGGAACTGCGGGTCAGCCTGTTCGCGCAGTCGCTCGGCACCGCCGGGTCGGTCTCGGAGAAGAAGGTGCTGGCCGCGATCGCGGCTCTGACCTGAGAGTCGGCCGCGCCGGCCGGCGCGGGGAAACGGGCTACGCCGCGTCGGTGGGGTCCGCCGCGGCGGCCCGGGTGCGGAGGTCGCGGATGGCGGCCTCGAAGTCCTCGATGGACGAGAACCCCTGGTAGACGGAGGCGAACCGCAGGTAGGCGACTTCGTCGAGGTCGCGGAGCGGCCCGAGGATGGCGAGGCCGACCTCGTTCGCGGGCACCTCGGCCACGCCCATCGCGCGGATCGCCTCTTCGACCTGCTGGGCGAGCTTGTGCAGATCGTCCTCGGCGACGTCGCGGCCCTGGCACGCGCGGCGCACGCCCTTGACGACCTTCTCGCGGCTGAAGGGCTCGGTGACGCCGTTGCGCTTCACAACGGCCATCACCGCGCTCTCGACGGTGGTGAAGCGGCGCCCGCACTCGTTGCAGGAGCGGCGGCGGCGAATGCCCTGCCCGTCGTCGAAGACACGCGAATCGACCACACGGGTGTCCTCGTTCTTGCAGAACGGGCAATACATCGGTCCACCTCCCGCGCGGCTGCGCTCGGACGTCCGGCGGGGCAGTTGCAGCACGGTGGCCCCTGCCACCGACGTGCCCCGCGATCTCGACTCCGAGAATACTCGGCACGGGAACGGCACCACGTTGTCGAGGTGGGCGGAGCGCCCGCCCTGCCGGGAATCCACTATCGCCATGCGGGTGGTCATCTGCGTCTCCTTCGCTCGTGGGTGATGGTCAGTAGCGCGGGGTGACGAGGGTCTGCCCCGCGTGCACGCGGCCGCCCTGCAGGCCATTGATCTCCGAGATCTCCGCGACGACGGCGGCCTGAGCGCGCTCGGGCGCGATCTCACGGGCGATCTGCGCGAGGTCCTGGCCGGCACGGACCGTCACGACCGAGGTGAGGGCGGGCTGCGCCGCACCGGCGGGCGCGGGCTCCGCCTGGGGCGCGCCGCCGAACAGCACCAACAGCGCGGCGAAGACGCCGACGGCGAACAGGACGCACGCCGCGACGGACGGGCCGGGGGTGCGGCGCGCGCAGCCGTCGGCGCGCGAGTAGCCGCGGGGTGCGCGGCGCCCCGCCGAACGCACGCCCGGGCGTTCGACGGCGCGCCGAGCGGACCCGCGGGCACCGGTCACGCGGACGGCGGTGGGCTCCGTTCGAACAAGACCCTCTCCGGCGCCGTTCGACGAGGTGATCGAGAGCGCCGAGACCTCCCGGCCGCGGCTGCGGGCGAGCCGCGGCGAGACCCCGCGGGCCCGGGTCGCGCCGCGCCGGTCGGCGGCCGCCGAACCGTGCCGCACGAGCGCCTGCGCCTCGGCGGCGGCGCTCTGCGCTGCAGTGATGACGTCCCGATCGATGATCGCGGTCATGATCTCTCCTTCGTCGGTAGCGGGTCCTTCTCGCTCACCTACTGGTCTATCGGAGGGGACTGACAAGTTTTCAATCCAGCCCCACCAGTCACACCGGAGTGCGTGCAAGTGTTCGAGAGAACTTCTGTTCGATTTCTACCACACCCCTCGAGCGAGCGGAAGACACGCGGGCAAATTTCTCGAACAGATGTTTGTCAGGTCGTTCGAGCTGGACTACAGTGGAGTCGGAACCGAACGGGCGTGAGGAGCGACACATGACAGATGAGCGACAGGTTCAACACCGGGACAAGCGCTTCCGCGACGCACAGGGCAACGTCTCCGAGGATCACCTCACCCGTCGCCAGAAGCAGGTCCTGGAAGTCATCCGGCGCTCCGTCCGCGAGCGCGGCTATCCCCCGAGCATCCGGGAGATCGGCGACGAGGTGGGCCTCACCTCCACCTCTTCCGTGGCGCATCAGCTCCGCACCCTGGAGCGCCTGGGCTTCCTGCACCGCGATCCGAACCGCCCCCGCGCCGTGAATGTCCAGGGCGCCGAGGAGCGCACCGCGCAGGTCATCCAGAAGGTCATGGAGGACGAGGACCGGATGCCGGAGCCCGCCTTCGTTCCGGTGCTGGGGCGCATCGCCGCGGGCGGCCCGATCCTGGCGGAGGAGGCGGTGGAAGAGATCTTCCCGCTCCCCCGTGAGCTCGTGGGCGAGGGCTCGCTGTTCCTGCTCAAGGTGGTCGGCGAGTCGATGACGGACGCCGCGATCTGCGACGGGGACTGGGTCGTCGTGCGCCAGCAGTCCGTCGCCGAGAACGGCGACATCGTCGCAGCGATGCTCGACGGCGAGGCCACCGTCAAGACCTTCCGGCGCACGGGCCGCGACGTCTGGCTGATGCCACACAACCCCGCCTTCGACCCGATTCACGGCAACGACGCAGTGATCCTGGGCAAGGTCGTCACCGTGATGCGTCGGATCTGACCGCACCCGCCTCCGGACGCGCCGGCTCGTCGACCACACGGTCGGGGGCCGGCGTTCGTCGTCCACCGAGCGACGCCAGCGCGCACGCCACTCCGCCGAGCACCAGCCCGGCAAGCACGCCCGGATGGATCGCTTCGCCCAGCATCAGGAAGGCGAACAGCGCGGAGACCGACGGGATCACAGCGAAGAGCATCGCGGCGCCGCTCGCCCCGGCGATGCCGATCACGCGTAAGTACAGCGTCGTCGCCGTCATCGAACTCAGCAGCACCATCAGCACGAGCACGAGGGCGCCCTGCACGGGATCGCTCACCGCCGCGCCGAACAACAGCGTGAGGGCGCCGGCCGGCACAGCCGCGACCACCATGCCGATCGCATTCCCGGCCAATGGATCCACGTCGCGGCAGAACCGCTGCTGATACACCCCGCCCACGGCGATGCCCGCCAGGCCCATGAGCGTGAAGCCGATCCCCGCCCCGGCGTGGGCCAGCGCCGGCACCGTCGACCAGCACGCCGTGACGACCGCCGCTAGCCCCAACAGAGCGGCCGCCGAGCGGCGGACCGTGAGCCGCTCGCGGAGCGCTATCCGGGCCACCACCGTCGTCACCGCCGGGTTGACGCCGATGATCAGGGCCGCGACCCCCGCAGGCACGCCCGCCTGCAGTCCCAGGTAGCAGCCCAGGAACTGCGTGGCCTGCGTGAGCAGCCCGACGACGACGGCGTGTCCCAGGTCGGCGCCCCTCGGCAAGCGCCGGTCGGTCGCGCGCACCAGGCCGAGCATCAACACCCCTGAGACCGCGAACCGCAGGAATAGCAGCAGGAACGGGCTCATCGCCGCGATCCCGAGGGCACCCAGCGGATACCCGAAGGCGTACAGCACCACGACGGCGAGCGCGAGCATCGGCGGAATTCTCATAACTCGATGGTCGAACGCGCAGGCCCCGGCCGTCCAACAATGATTGACGATCGCGATCGATCGGCTCTATCGTTCAGTTATGCCGGACCCGATCCTGGACATCGTCCCACTGCGCAGCGTGGTGGCTATCGCCCGCTGCGGCGGAGTCCACCGCGCCGCGGAAACGCTGCACCTCACGCAGTCGACCGTCAGCGCGCACCTGCGCAGGCTCGAGAAGTCGACGGGCAGCATCATCGTCGAGAAGGCGGGCCGGGGAATCCGGTTCACCGATCACGGCAACCGGCTCCTCGGGCACGCCCAGACGATCCTCGACGCGCACGACGCCGCCGTCCACGCGCTCGCTTCCCCCACGACCCGCACGCTATCGGTCGCCGCGACCGAGCACGGCGCCGATCGCCTCATCCCCGAGCTCAGCCGCGGCTTCGGCGCTCTCCCGGGAGGATGGGCCGCCCAGTTCCGGTTCGATCGCAGCGCGCAGATCGCGGGTGCCGTCGACCGCGGACTCGCCGACGTGGCGGTCTTCCTCGCCGCCGGCGATCACCCGGACGCGGTCGGCCCCATCGACCTGCGGTGGTACGCCGCCCGGGAGTGGGAACGCCCAGCCGACACGGTGCCCGTCCTCCTGTTCGACGACCCGTGCGTCCTGCGCGCGCCCGCGGCGGACGCGCTCGCGCGCAACGGGATCGCCTACACGATCGCCGCCGAGGCCGCGAATCTCGCGGGCCTGTACTCCGCGGCCCGCAGCGGCCTTGGAGTCACACTGCTCCCCGCCATCGACGCGACCGATGGCCTGGTCACCGTCGACACGATGCCGCACCTGCCGCCGATCGCGCTCGCGGTCACCGTCGGGCCGCGCGTCCCAGCGGCCGTCCGCGCCGCCGTCCTCCACGCTGCCGCGTCGCTGACCAGTCCCCGCTAGCCCGCGCTCGCCTCCGCGTACCGGTGCAGGTGGTCGGTCGCGGAACCGAACTCGGTCTCGATCGCGGTGAGCCGCTTGAAGCAGTGCCCGATCGCCAGCTCCTCCGTCATGCCCATGCCGCCGTGCAGCTGGACCGCGTTCTGCCCGACGAACCGCGCAGCACGGGCGATGGTGATCTTCGCCGCCGAGACGGCGCGACGCCGAACCTGCGGCTCTGCGTCGAGGTTGAGCACCGCGAGATAGCTCGCCGCGACGGACTGTTCGAGCTCGAGCGACATGTCCACCATGCGGTGCTGCAGCGCTTGGAAGGAGCCGATCGGGACGCCGAACTGACGCCGCTGCTTGGCGTAGGCCACCGTGTCCGCCACCACGCGGCGCATGATCCCGACCGCCTCGCAGCAGACCGCTGCGGCACCGTCGTCGAGGGCGCGTTCGATGACGTCCCAGGCCCGACCCTCGGCGCCGAGCCGCGCGGATGCGGGCACGCGGAGATCGGCGAACACCAGATCGCCCGTGTGGTGATCGTCGATCGTGCGGAAGTACTGCGCGCTCACCCCGGCGGGCGGGGCCTGCGGGTCGAAATCCAGCAGGAAGAGCGAGAGCCCGTCTCGGTCGAGCCGCTCCCCGGCGGTGCGGGCGGCGACGATCAGGTGCGTCGCGACGGGCAGGTCCGCGACCACGATCTTCGCCCCGGACAACACGTACTCGTCACCGTCGCGCGCGGCCATCGTCTGGACGTCCCAGGACTCGCGCCCGGACTCGGGTTCGGTGAGCGCGAAAGCGATCCGCGCTCCGCCGTCCGCGATCGCGGACAACACCGCGTCGGCGGCCGCGCCGCCCGCTCCGCCGAGCAGGGCGGCGCCCACGACGGCGGTGCCGACGTAGGGCTCGACGACGAGCGCGCCGCCGAGTTCTTCGGCGATCACCATCATCTCCTCGGGTCCGCCGCCCAGGCCGCCCACGGACTCGGGCAGGGTCGCGGCGAGGATGCCCAGCTCGGAGGCGAAGGCCTGCCAGACGGCCGGCTGCCAGCGCGCAGCGGACCTCGCGGCGCTGCGCGATTCCACCAGCGGGTACCGGCCCGCGAGATAGGACCGCACGGCGTCGCGCAGCATCGTCTGTTCGTCGGTGAGTGTGAAGTCCATCTACAGCCCCAATGCCGCTTTCGCCAGGATGTTCCGTTGGATCTCGTTGGAGCCCGCGTAGATCGAGCCCGCACGATCGTTGAAGTAGCGCAGCGGCGCAACGGCCTGCCACAGGTCTCCGCTGTGCGCGCCGTCGGCCGGCGGCAGGTACTCGACCACCGGGCCGCCGGGCCGCGTGACGTGCGGCTGATAGAGCCGGCCGCGGGGGCCGGCGCTGAAGTGGATGAACTCGGTGATCGCCTGGCTCAGCTCCGTGCCCAGGATCTTGAGCATCGATGACGCGGTGCCCGGGTTGCCGCCCGCGGCGAGCACGGCGAGCGAGCGGTGTTCGAGGATCTCCAGGACGTCGACGCGGGCGCGCAGCTCCGCCAGTCCGAGCCGGAAGTCGTCGTCCTCGGACAACGGCCGGCCGCCGCGGCCGGGCACCGTCGTCGCCTCCTCGGCGAGCCGGTCGAGCGAGACCTGCATCCAGGGTGCCGCGGCGCCGCCGCCGCGCTCGAACTCCAGGAGGTACTTGGCGACCGTCCAGCCCTCGTCGATCTTCCCCAGCACGTTGGCCTTCGGCACCCGGACCTTGTCGAAGAAGACCACGTTCTGCACCTCCTCGCCGGAGGCCATGACGAGCGGCTGGATCTCGATGCCGGGCACCGTCATGTCGAGCAGCAGGAAGGTGATGCCCTGCTGCTTGCGCTCCTGCTTCGAGGTGCGCACCAGGGCGAACATCCAGTTCGCCTCGCGGGCGTGCGTGGTCCAGATCTTGGATCCGGTGAGCACGAGGTCGTCGCCGTCGGACTCCGCGCGCATCGCCAGCGAGGCGAGGTCCGAACCGGATTCGGGCTCGGAGTAGCCCTGGCAGAAGAAGACCGACTCGTCGAGGATGCCCGGGAGGAAGAACTTCTTCTGCTCCTCGGTCCCGAACTTCACGATGGCGTGCGCCACCATCCGGATCCCCATCGGCGACAGGAAGGGTGCGCCGGCCAGCACGGATTCCCGCGAGAAGATGTAGTGCTGCGCGACCGACCAGTCGCAGCCGCCCCATTCGACCGGCCACGCCGGCGCCGCCCAGCCCCGTTCATGCAGGATCGCCTGCCACGCGAGGCTCGCCTCGTGATCGGAGTAGACGCTGGTCGCCAGCCTTCCGGCCGCCCGCAGATCGTCGGTGAGGTGCGTGTCGAGGAACTCCCGCACCTCGTCGCGGAAGGCCTCTTCCTCCGCCGTGAACGTCACATCCATCCGGGTCTTCCCCTCGTTGACACCCTCGCGCTGGCGAGACAAAATAGAAGTATGTCTCATCCGGAGCGTCCTGACAACCAGGTGGAGGTGATCCACCGCGCCGCGCAGTGGTTCCGCGAGGGCCGCCGGGTGGACCTGGGGCAGCTCGCGAAGGCGAGCGGGATCGGCCGGGCCACGCTGTACCGGTGGTTCGAGGGCCGCGACCAGGTGGTGGGCGAGGCGATCTGGCTCGGCATCGCGCAGGCGATCGCACGGGTCGAGGCCGACGAGCCGGTCCGCGACCGCGCGGCCTTCCTCCGCTCGTTCGGGCGGCTCGCGCACGAGGTGCGCGACTATCCCCCGCTCGCCGGATTCGCCACGGACGAACCGGAGTTCGCGATGCGGGTTCTGCAGTCGGGCGGCAGCGTGGTGCAGGCGCGGCTGATCGAGTGGGTCGCGGGCTGGCTGGCCGACATCGCCGTCCCGACCTCCGACGCCGCCCGCGGCGTATCTCGGGCGGACCTCGCCTATGCGATCGTCCGGCTCGCGGAGTCGTTCCTGTGGTCCGACATGATCATCGGTACACCGTCCCAGCCGGACAAGGCTGCGGCCGTCGTTGAGCTGCTCCTCGACGGCGCGGGTCGGACCTAGCCAGAGACGATGCCGACGACGAGGTTGATCGCCGTCGCGAGGATGACGGTGCCGAAGGCGTACGACAGCAGACAGTGCCGCAGCACCACGCTGCGGAGCTCCCGGGTGGACACCGAGTTGTCGGAGACCTGATAGGTCATGCCGAGGTTGTAGCTGAAGTAGAAGAAGTCGCGGTAGGCGGGCGGGACGTCTGTCCCCCAGTCGATACCACCCGGCTCGTCGCCCTCGTCGCCGTAGTAGAGCGCGGCGTACTGCGTGGCGTAGGTCAGGTGCAGCGAGGCCCACACGGCGAAAGCGGCGAGCAGCGCGCCCGCCGCTGCCACGTTCCGCGCGTCGGTGCGGCCCGCGAGCAGCAGGATCACGATCGCCGCGAGGCCGCTGATCGCGATCACCCCCACCACGAGCTCGGCGACCCGGGGCCGGAAGTTCTCGCGGCGCACCGTCGCCCGGGTGGCGGCGTCGTCCAGCGGCCACAACACGAACCACCCGACGGCGGCGAAGACCGCGGCCGCCGCGCCGATGCCGAGCAGCGCGCCCAGCGAGAAGCCCAGCGGGACGCCGACGGCCACCGTCGTGGCGGCGCCGACGGCGAGGGCGAGCGCGGCGCGCGCGGACGCCGAGGGCGGCAGGCCGCGGGTCTCGCTCACGACGCCGGGTACTGCGCCAGGGCTCCGGCGAGGGACCCGGGGACCCGGGCGACGATCCGCGTACCGTCGGCCTCGTGCTCGGCGCTGACGACGGTGCCCTCGGCGTGGATCCGCGCGACGAGGTCGCCGCGGTCGTAGGGCAGGAGGGTGCTGACCTCGACGTCGCCGGCGGTGATGAGCTGCGTCATCCGCTCGAGCAGCTCGTCGATGCCCTCGCGCGAGTGCGCCGAGACGAAGACCGCCTCGGGCAGCGCGACGCGCAGTTGGGCCAGCACGACCGGATCTGCCGCGTCGATCTTGTTGACCACGAGCAACTCCCGCGGCAGCGACGCCTCCCGCTCCCCCGCGACGTCGCGCAGCACCTGCCGGACGGCGTCGATCTGGCGCTGCGGCATCACGTCGCTGCCGTCGACGACGTGCAGGAGCAGGTCGGCGTCGACGACCTCCTCGAGCGTCGACCGGAAGGCCTCGACGAGCTGGGTGGGCAGGTGCCGCACGAAGCCGACGGTGTCGGTGAAGACGACATCGCGGCCGTCCGTCAGCACGCCCTGCCGGGTGGTCGGGTCGAGGGTGGCGAACAGCGCGTTCTGCACCAGCACGCCAGCGTCGGTAAGCGCGTTCAGCAGGCTCGACTTGCCGGCGTTGGTGTACCCGGCGATCGCCACGGCGGGCACGCCCGAGCGGCGGCGCGCGCCGCGCTTGGTGTCCCGGGCCTGCTTCATGCCCTTGATCTCGCGGCGCAGCTTCGCCATCCGCTCGCGGATCCGGCGACGGTCGGTCTCGATCTTCGTCTCACCCGGACCGCGGAGACCCACTCCGCCGTTGCTGCCCGCGCGACCACCGGCCTGCCGGGACAGCGCCTCACCCCAGCCGCGCAGACGGGGCAGCATGTACTCCATCTGCGCGAGGCTGACCTGCGCCTTGCCCTCACGGGACGTCGCGTGCTGGGCGAAGATGTCGAGGATCAGGGCGGTGCGGTCGATGACCTTGACCTTCACCACCTTCTCCAGGGCGTTGAGCTGGGCGGGCGTGAGCTCGCCGTCGCAGATCACCGTGTCGGCGCCGGTCGCGAGGACGACCTCGCGGAGCTTGTGCGCCTTGCCGGAACCGATGTACGTGGCGGGGTCGGGCCGGTCGCGACGCTGGATCAGTCCCTCGAGGACCGCGGAGCCCGCGGTCTCGGCCAGGGCCTTGAGCTCGGCGAGCGAGGCATCGGCCTGCGCCGCGGAACCGGACGTCCACACGCCCACGAGCACGACCTGCTCGAGGCGCAACTGGCGGTATTCGACCTCGGTGACGTCATCGAGCTCGGTCGAGAGGCCGACGACGCGACGGAGCGACGAGCGCTCCTGCAACTGGAGTTCGCCGACGGTCGGGGCCGGCTCCCAGGTATCCATGTCTGTCATATGCCTCCAGTGTGGCACGTCGGGACATGGGAGGTCACGCGGGTTTTCCCAGGGCTGAACGCGGCGGTCCGCGCTAGAGGCGCGCGGTGCCGGACGCCACGAGCCGGCTCGGGCCGCGGAGCACGGCACCGTCGACCTCGACGGTGACGGTGACGACCCCGCCCGGTACGTGCACGTCGACCGCGCCGGTCTCGAGGCCCGCGGCGCGCAGGGCCGCGACCGCGGCGGCGACGGTGCCGGTGCCGCAGGACCGGGTCTCCCCCGAGCCGCGCTCGTGCACGCGCATGTGCACGGCACCGTCGGCCAGCGGGGTGATGACCTCCACGTTGGTGCCGTGCGGGAACAGCCCGTGATCGAAGGTGGGCGCGCTCGCGACGTCGAGGGCGAGCAGGTCCTGTTCGGTGAGGCCCGGCACGACGCAGGCGAGATGCGGGTTGCCCACGTCGACGGCGATCCCGGCGAGGTCGCGCCCGTCGACCCCGGCGGACGAGGCGCCGAAGACGCGGGGCTCGCCCATCGAGACGGAGACCTCGGCGGTCTCGGGATCGGCGTGGTGCACGCGCACCGGCTTGCCGCCGGCCCGGGAACCGACGGTGAACTCGTCCCCCGCGACCAGCGCGTTCGCGGCGAGGAAGTGGGCGAAGACGCGGACGCCGTTGCCGCACATCTCGGCGATCGAGCCGTCGGAGTTGCGGTAGTCCATGAACCAGTCCTCGCGGGCCACGCCGGCGGGCAGCGCGTCGAGGACGCCCGCGTCCAGCAGCTCACCCGCGCGGGCGGCGCGGAGCACGCCGTCGCCGCCGATGCCGGCGCGGCGGTCGCAGAGGACGGCGACGAGCTCGGGCGTGAGGTCGATGTCGACGCCCGGGTCCGGCAGGATCACGAAGTCGTTCTCCGTGCCGTGGCCCTTGAGGAAGTCCACTGCGGTCATGGGAACCAGTCTACGGGCGCGTCATGGCCGCCAGGGCGGGGCGCCGTGCGCGGCGAGCGCTGCATCGAGCAGGTCCGGCGCCGCGGCGTCGAGCCAGACGACGCGGGGATCGCGCCGGAACCACGACCGCTGGCGGCGGACGTACCGCCGCGTGCCGATGAAGGTCAGTTCGCGCGCCTGCTCGAGGTCGTACTCGCCGTCGAGCGCGGCGAGTACCTGGGCGTAGCCGATCGCGCGGGACGCGGTGACGCCCTCCCGCAGGCCCCGCTCCTCGAGGGCCCGGACCTCGTCGACGAGACCGCCGTCGAACATGCGCCGGGTGCGCAGGTCGATCCGGGCGTCGAGTTCCTCCGTGTCGCGGTCGAGGGCGACGATCGCGGTGTCCCAGCGCGCCGGGCCGATCTCGGGCGCGGACGCGGCGAAGGGCTCGCCCGTGATGGTCACGACCTCGAGGGCGCGGACGATCCGGCGGCCGTCGGTGGTGAGGATCTTCGCCCCGGCCGCGGGATCGAGGGCCGTGAGCTCGCGGTGCAGGGCGAGCGGGCCGATCTCGGCGAGCCGGTCCTCGAACCGTGCGCGCACCTCGGGGTCGGTCGCGGGGAAGCTCCACTCGTCGAGCAGGGCCTGGAAGTACATCATCGAGCCGCCGACGATGACCGGGGTGCGGCCCGCGGCGAGCAGCGCTTCGGCGTCCGCGCGGGCGCGTTCCTGGTACGCGGCGACGGTGGCGGTCTCGGTCACCTCCAGCACGTCGAGCTGATGGTGCGGGATCCCGCGCCGCTCCTCGACGGGCAGCTTGGCGGTGCCGATGTCCATGCCCCGGTACATCTGCATGGCGTCGATGTTGATGATCTCGCCGTCCAGCCGTTCGGCGAGGTCGAGCGCGAGATCCGACTTCCCCGTGGCGGTGGGTCCGACGACGGCGATCGGGCGAGGCGCCGTCACCCCGCACCACCGGTGGCGACGAGATAGCCGACGCCGAACGGGGCGTCGCGGTAGAGCACGTCGACGGGTCCGCCCGCGCAGGCCGCGGCGGCGGCGCGCCAGCCCTCGTCGAGCCCGTCGATGGGGCCGCCCGCACGGACGGCGGCGACCTGGGCATCGAAGACGGCCTCGTCCTCGGGTCGATGACCGCCGGGCGCGCGAGCGGTGAGGGTGTTCGGGCCGTCGAGCACGAAGAGCACGCCCTCCGCGTCGCCGTCGTCGACGATCCGGGCCGACGGTGCCGCGCGCCCCCGGAGCCAGGCCGCGAGCAGCAGCGGGAGCGGCCACGTCGGGCTCGGGGGCAGGTCGTTCGACGGTGCGCCCGGCCCCGTCGTGACGATGACATCGGCACCGAACCCGGCGAAGGTTCCCGCGGAGGCCGCGTCGCCCCTGGTCACGGGCGCGGATGCGACGACACGCCAGGTGCGGGCGCGGGCGCCGAGCCACGCGCCGGCGGCGAGCACGGCCGCGCGCACCCGGTCGGCATCCGGGTCGCCGGGGGCGCCCACCAGCTCGGGAACGAGCAGCGGAGCGCCAGGGATCAGGGCCACGGGCCGGTGGCCGCTCTGGGACGGGTGCACGAGAAGAACGCTAATCGATCGCGCCAGGGCGCCCGCGGAGTGCTTCAATGGATCCGGGCCCGCGCACTGTGCGGGTCCATGACGACCGGCAGCCGTGACGCGCGGCGCAGACGAAGGGGAGCCCCGTGGCCGAGAACGAACCGATCGCCGAGACCACCCCGATCGAGAACGCGGCTCCCAAGCCGACGCCGGGCGCCCGGCCCGGCCCCAAGCCGCATCCCGGCCCCCGCCCCGGCGGTCCGCGCCCCCACGCCCCCGCCGCTGCGCAGGCCGCGCCGCGCACGCGCCCGGCGTCCGATCCGACCAAGCACGGCCGGGTCGACGAGGACGGCACCGTCTACGTCGTGACCTCGGGCGGCGAGCGCGCCGTCGGTTCGTGGCAGGCCGGCGAGTCCGCGGAGGGCCTCGCGCACTTCGGCCGCAAGTACGACGAGCTCGCCACCGAGGTGGAGGTGCTCGAGGAACGCCTGGCCAGCGGCACCGGCGACCCGAAGAAGATCCGCACCGCGGCCCAGCAGGTCGCGGACACGCTTCCTACCGCGGCCGTCGTGGGCGATCTTGACGGCCTCGCCGCCCGTGTCGGTGCGCTCCTCACAGGCGCCGACACCGCCATCGTCACCGCGCATGCCGACCGCGAGAAGAGCCGGTCCGAGGGCATCGCCCGCAAGGAGGCGCTGGCCGCGGAGGCCGAGCAGATCGCCGCCGAGGCCACCCAGTGGAAGACCGCGGGCGACCGGATGCGCACCCTGCTCGACGAGTGGAAGACGATCAAGGGCGTCGACCGTAAGACCGACGACGCGCTGTGGAAGCGCTACTCCAAGGCCCGCGACGCCTTCAATAAGCGACGCGGCGCGCACTTCGCCGAGCTCGATCGCGAGCGTGCCGGTGCGAAGGCGCGCAAGGAGGAGCTGATCGCCGAGGCGGAGAAGCTCAAGAACGACACCTCGTGGGGCGAGACCTCGGCGAAGTTCCGCGACCTGCTCTCGAAGTGGAAGGCGGCCGGCCGCGCGCCGCGCGACACCGACGACGCGCTGTGGGCCCGGTTCAAGGGCATCCAGGACGAGTTCTTCTCGGCACGCAACGCCGCCGCCGACGAGCGGGACGCGGAGTTCTCCGAGAACGGCAAGGCCAAGCAGGCGCTGCTCGACGAGTACACGCCGCGCATCGAGTCGGCGCAGGGTCTCCCCGCCCAGAAGGCCGCACTGCGCGAGCTGCAGGACAAGTGGGAGGGGATCGGCAAGGTCCCGCGCGAGCAGATGGGTTCCCTCGAGGCCGGGATCCGCGCGCTCGAGAAGAAGATCAAGGCCGCGGACGACACCCAGTGGCGCCGCAGCGACCCCGAGGCCGCGGCTCGCGCCGCGCAGTTCCGGGACCGCGTCGCGCAGTTCGAGGAGCAGGCCGAGAAGGCGGAGAGCGCCGGCAAGACCAAGGACGCCGTGCGGCTGCGCGAGCAGGCGCAGCAGTGGCGCGAGTGGGCCGATGCCGCGGAGGGCGCGGTCGAGAACCGCTAGAGCGCGGTGTTCGTCGAGGGCGTCCGAGTCGGGGGGTCGGGCCGCGGGCTCCCGCGGTGGGTGCGGGAGGTGCCTGCCCTGCGGCCGCTGATCGACGGGGCCCGCGTTCCGCTGACGGCGGCGGTGACCTTCGTCGTCGGCGAGAACGGCTCGGGCAAGTCGACGTTCGTGGAGGCCATCGCCGAACAGTTCGGGCTCGATGCCCGAGGCGGGCGCGCCGCGGTCCTCGGCGGCAACCTCGATACCGAGAAGACCCCACTCGGCGAGGCACTCCTCCTCGACCTCACGCACCGTGGCCTCGCGATGCGGCGTGGCCCCAGGACGAGCCGGCACGGCTTCTTCCTCCGCGCCGAGACAGTTTTGGAGATGAACGCGCGGTACAGCGGGAAGCCCGGCTATTGGGACGACGTCGACGTCCTCAGCCACGGCGAGGGCTTCTTCAGCATCTTCGAGACGATGCTCACCGCGCCCGGCTTCTACGTCTTCGACGAGCCGGAGTCGGCGCTGTCCTTCCACTCGTGCCTGCGGCTCGTCGCGCTGTTCGGCCAGCTGCGCGACAGCGGCTCGCAGATCATCTGCGCCACCCACTCACCGGTCCTGACGGCGCTGCCCGGCGCGCAGGTCATCGAGATGACACCCGCGGGCCCGACCCCCACCCCGTGGCGCGACCTCGAACTGGTCCGGCACTGGCAACGCTTCCTGGAGCATCCCGAGACCTACCTCGGCGAATTGGTCACGCGCACCGTCGAACGGGCTACCGAGCCCGAACGCACCGTCTCGGTCGAGGACGAGCGGGAACTGATCCGGCGCCTCCGCGAACGGATCTACCGCGAGGACTGAACGTCAGTTCTCGTCGGTGGGGCGCTGCGGGCGCGGCGGCTGCTGGCCGATGCGGTTCGACCGGGCGAACTCGTCCCACTGGGAGGCGGCGTCGCGGCGCTCCTGCTCGGCGGCGAGCTGGAACGGCGTGCGGGCCCAGATCGTCTTGATCCACACGATCGCGAGCACGATCATCGCGAGCCAGCCCAGGTAGAGGCCGATCCCGGCGCCTGTGGGCGGCTCGCCGTGCAGCCCGGTGGTCTGCCGCGACCACACCGACAGGAGGCCGAAGACGATCGCGACGCCGCAGCCGGCACCCGCGATCACGGACAGCACCCAGCGGCGGGTCAGCAGCGCAGCGCCGGAGGCGAAGACGCCGAACAGCACCTCGAGCCAGACGAAGATCTTCGAGACGATCACCAGCGAGCTGCCCTCGATGTGCGGGTCGCCGGTGATGATCTCGATGCCGGTCACCGACCCGGTGTGCGGCAACGCGAGCGAGCCGATCACCACGACCACGGCGATCGCGGCCACCAGGATCCGCGGGCTGACCTGGAACTCGCCGGCGAGCTTGCGCTCGACGGACTCGACCTGCGTCCGCAGGCTCTCCAGCTCTTCGGCGCTCCGGGGGTTCTCGCTGTCGGCGTTCATGGAGTCCATTGTCCACCCCGCACCGGGCGTTGTCTCCTACAGGTCGTCGTAGAGGCGATCAGCAGGTCGAGCACCCCGTCGGCGCAGGTGCGGCGGTGGGCGCCGGGCGGCCGACCGGCGGCAGTCCGAGCCCCACGCCGACGGGCGCCGTGACGGGGGTGATGGAGGCCTCCACGTTATCGCCCGCGCGGGTGCGGCGGTGACTGAGCACGCCGCCGTCCGCGACCAGGTGGTGGGGAGCCGCGCCCGTGATCTCGACCTCGACGACATCGCCGGGCCGGATGCCCTCGTCGCCGGCGAAGTGCACGAGCCGGCCGTCGCGGGCGCGCCCGGACATGCGCTTGGTCTCGGCGTCCTTGCGGCCCTCGCCGAGCGCGACCAGTAGCTCGACCCGCCGGCCGACCTGCTTCCGATTCTCCTCGAGCGTGATCCGCTCCTGCAGGGCGATGAGCCGGTCGTAGCGCTCCTGCACGACCTTCTTCGGCAGCTGGTCGGGCAGGTCCGCGGCAGGAGTACCGGGGCGAATCGAGTACTGGAAGGTGAAGGCGGAGCTGAACCGGGCCTTCTCGACCACGTCGAGGGTGGCCTGGAAGTCCTCCTCGGTCTCCCCCGGGAAGCCGACGATGATGTCGGTGGTGATCGCGGCGTGCGGGATCCGCTCGCGGACGCGGTCGAGGATGCCGAGGAACTTGGTGCTGCGGTAGCTGCGGCGCATCTCCTTGAGCACGCGGTCCGAGCCGGACTGCAGGGGCATGTGCAGCTGGGGGCAGATGTTCGGGGTCTCCGCCATGGCGTCGATGACGTCGTCGGTGAACTCGGCCGGGTGCGGGCTGGTGAACCGGACCCGCTCGAGGCCCTCGATGCGGCCGCAGGCGCGCAGCAGGTCGGCGAAGGCGCCCCGGTCGCGCGGCAGCTCGGGGTCCGCGAAGTTCACGCCGTAGGCGTTGACGTTCTGGCCGAGCAGCGTGACCTCGGAGACGCCCTGGTCGACGAGGGCCTGGACCTCGGCGAGGATGTCGCCGGGGCGGCGGTCGACCTCCTTGCCGCGGAGGCTCGGCACGATGCAGAACGTGCAGGTGTTGTTGCAGCCGACCGAGATGGAGACCCACCCGGCGTAGGCGCTCTCGCGGCGGGCGGGCAGCGTCGACGGGAAGGCGTCCAGCGCCTCCTTGATCTCGACCTCGGCCTTCTCGTTGTGCCGCGCCCGCTCGAGCAGGGTGGGCAGGGAGCCGATGTTGTGGGTGCCGAAGACCACGTCGACCCACGGGGCCTTCTTGACGACGGTGCCGCGGTCCTTCTGGGCGAGGCAGCCGCCGACGGCGATCTGCATGCCGGGCCGCTCCCGCTTGATCGGCGCGAGGTGGCTGAGGTTGCCGTACAGCTTGTTGTCGGCGTTCTCCCGGACCGCGCAGGTGTTGAAGACCACGAGGTCGGCCTGTTCGCCGCCGTCCGCACGCACGTAGCCGGCGTCCTCGAGCAGGCCCGAGAGCCGCTCGGAATCGTGCACGTTCATCTGGCAGCCGTACGTTCTGACCTGATACGTCCGGGCGCCGGTGGTGCTGGTGGAGGCTGATTCGATCACTTCACCAGGGTATCCGGCGAGTGCAAATCGCCCGGTCCGAGCGCGTCGAACGGTCTCGGAGGCGCACTGTCGGAAATTCGCGGCACCAATACTGCGGACTTTACGCGGACGAAACCTGATCAATCATAGGGTCGACTCCATGACTACACCCGCAGCGACCGGGCCCACCGGCGCGGTCCCCATGATCGAGATCGAGTCCGTCGACAAACACTTCGGCGCACTCCACGTGCTCAAGGACATCAACCTCACCGTGCCGAAGGGACAGGTCGTGGTGATGCTGGGCCCATCGGGCTCGGGCAAGTCCACGCTGTGCCGCACGATCAACCGGCTCGAGCCGATCGACTCCGGGACCATCAAGATCGACGGTGCCGTGCTCCCGTCGGAGGGCAAGGGCCTGGCGAACCTCCGCGCCGAGGTCGGCATGGTGTTCCAGTCGTTCAACCTGTTCGCGCACAAGACGATCCTCGACAACGTGACGCTCGGCCCGATGAAGGTCCGCAAGCAGAACAAGGCCGACGCCGAGAAGCGCGCACTGGAGCTCCTCGACCGGGTGGGCATCGTCGCGCAGAAGGACAAGTACCCCGCGCAGCTTTCGGGCGGACAGCAGCAGCGCGTGGCGATCGCCCGAGCGCTCGCGATGGGCCCCAAGGTGATGCTGTTCGACGAGCCGACCTCGGCGCTCGACCCGGAGATGGTCAACGAGGTGCTCGACGTGATGGTGGGTCTCGCCAAGGAGGGCATGACGATGGTGTGCGTGACCCACGAGATGGGCTTCGCACGCAAGGCCGCCGACCGTATCCTGTTCCTCGCGGATGGCCAGATCGTCGAGGACACCGAGCCGGAGTCCTTCTTCACCGCACCGAAGTCGGACCGCGCGAAGGACTTCCTCGGCAAGATCCTGGGGCACTGATGACACACCCACAGAGCACCCGGCCCCGTCGGTGGCGAGGCACGATCGCGGCCGTCGCCGCCGCCCTCGTGGCCGTTCCCGTCCTGTCGGCGTGCGGCACGGACACCCCGCGCAGCCTCCTCGACTCCATCAAGAACGGCGACGTCGTCCTCGGCACCAAGTACGACCAGCCCGGCCTCGCGAACCGTAACCCGGACAAGTCGCACAGCGGATCCGATGTGGACGTGTCCGAGTTCGTCATCAAGCAGGTGGCCAAGAACAACGGCTGGGCCGAACCGAAGATCACCTGGAAGGAGACTCCGTCTCCCCTGCGCGAGCGGATGATCGAGAACGGCGAGGTCGACATGATCGCCGCCACGTACTCGATCAGCGCCGCCCGCACCAAGAAGGTCGACTTCGCGGGCCCGTACCTCACCACCTACCAGGCACTCCTGGTGAGCAAGAAGACCGCGGATCCGATCAAGAGCCTCGAGGACCTCAACTCCGGCCGCAAGCTGTGTTCTGTGTCGGGCTCGACCTCGGCGATCAACGTCAAGGCCGCACTACCGAACGTCCAGCTGCAGCAGTACGACGGCTACGCCTCGTGCGTCGAGGGCGTCCGGCGCGGCGTGCTGGATGCGCTCACCACCGACGCGACGATCCTCGCCGGCTTCCAGGCCAAGTACCCGGGCGAGTTCGACATCGTGCCGATGACCTACCCGAAGGACGTGACCCTGACGAGCAGCACCGGGACCAAGACCGAGAAGAAGAAGGGCGACCAGTTCTCCACCGAGCGGTACGGCATCGGCATCCGCAAGGGTGACGCCGATGCGCTCCGCGAGGTGAACAAGGCGCTGCGCCAGATGATCCTCGGAGAGCAGGGCACCGCCACCTACGACGTGGAGGCCGTTCCGGCGGTGCCGTCCTGTGTGGTCCCGGCCGCGGTCGTCTCCACCTTCACCGGTCTCACCTACGCCAATCCCGACAACGCGCTGTTCCAGGCGCTCCGGAAGAACCTCGGCGAGTACGCGAACACCATGATCGAGCAGGGGCGCCCCGTCGACGGCGGTAAGCCCAAGTCCGTCCTCGTCGCCGTCCCCGGCGACCAGACGTGGCTGCTTCCCGACAAGGACGGCAACGTGAAGGTCACGGTGAACGGCCAGTCCATGACGCTGCCGAAGGCCGATCCGCGGGCGCAATGCACGAAGGCAGGTGTCTGAACATGTGGGAAGACCTCGGGCCACAGCTGTGGCCGGCGTTCTGGGTGACGATCAAGCTGACCTTCTGGTCGGCGATCGGCGCCACCATCTGGGGCACGATTCTCGCGGGCATGCGGGTGTCCCCCGTCCCCGCGATGCGGGTGTTCGGCACCTGGTACGTCAACATCGTGCGCAACACGCCGCTCACGCTCATCATCCTGTTCCTCTCTCTCGGCCTGTACCAGAACATGGCGCTCGCGCTGGTGCCGAACGACGCGAACTTCACCGAGAACAACAACTTCTGGCTCGCGGTCATCGGCTTCGTCGTCTACACGGCGACGTTCGTGTGCGAGACGCTGCGATCCGGCTTCAACACCGTCCCGCTGGGACAGGCCGAGGCGGCGCGCTCGCTGGGCCTGAACTTCATCCAGGTGTTCCGGCTGATCGTGCTGCCGCAGGCCGGCCGCGCGGTGATCGCCCCGATGGGCAGCGTGCTCATCGCGCTGACCAAGAACACCACGATCGCCTCGATCATCGGTGTCGGCGAGGCCGCGTTGCTGATGAAGGAACAACTCGAACTGCACAGTGATCAGCTGATCCTGATCTTCGTCATCTTCGCGGCGGCGTTCATGGTGATCACACTCTCCGAGGGAGCCGTCTTCGGCTACTTCGCCAAGCGACTGGCGGTGAAGCGATGAGCGCCAAGGCCACATCGACCGTTCTCTACGACGCGCCGGGCCCGAAGGCCCGCGTGCGCAACAACATCATCGCGGTGGCCTTCATCGTGGTGATCGTCGGCCTGTTCGCCTGGGTGATCACGGCCTTCGCCGCGAACGGACAGTTCGATCGGGAGAAGCTCGAGCCCTTCGTCGACACGAACTATTGGGGGACGTACATCCTCCCGGGCCTGTGGGGCACGTTCAAGGCCGCGCTCGCCTCGATCATCCTCGCAATGATCATGGGGGCCTTCCTCGGCATCGGACGCCTCTCGGATCACCGTTCGGTCCGCTGGGCCACGGGCGCCATCGTCGAGTTCTTCCGCGCCATCCCGGTGCTGATCCTGATCTACTTCTTGTACATCGTTTTCGGCGTCTACAAGGTGTTCACGTCGGACTACATCGCCTTCTTCGCGGTGGTGTTCGGCCTGACCCTGTACAACGGCTCGGTGATCGCGGAGATCCTGCGGTCGGGCATCAACTCCCTGCCGAGCGGCCAGTTCGAGGCGGCCAAAGCACTCGGGCTGCGGAAGTCGCAGACCATGCGGCTGATCCTGCTGCCGCAGGCCGTCGCCGCGATGCTTCCGGCGCTGATCTCGCAGATGGTCATCGCGCTCAAGGACAGCGCGCTCGGCTACCAGATCGGCTACATCGAAGTGGTGAAGTCCGGCATCCAAGCGGGCAACGAGTGGGGCAACGTGATCCCCTCGCTGATCATGGTGGCGATCATCATGATCCTCATCAACTTCGGGCTCTCGGCGCTCGCATCGAACATCGAGAAGAACCTCCGCGAGGGCCGCAAGAAGAAGCTGATCGTGGACGCGCCGCACGCGCTTCCCGAACCCGGGCTCATGTCCAAGGAGGTCATGGAGACCACTCACCCGGACCCGAAGCACAAGGATCTACGGCAGGACTACGGCGACTGACGGCCATGCCCTCCCGACCCCGCGCGAGCGCGGCCCTGGCACTGATCACGGTGCTCATGGCCGCGCTCTGCGCGTGTTCGGGGCCGTCGCCGCGGAGCCTGCTGCGCTCGATCGACGACGGCGCCGTCCTCCTCGGCGTGAAGGCCGACCAGCCCGGCCTGGGGCTGCGGAGCGGTGACGGGAAGTACTCGGGCTTCGACATCGACGTCGCCCGGTACGTCGTGCGGGCAGTGGCCGCCGCCCGCGGGAAGGCCGAACCGAGGGTCACGTGGCGCGAGAGCCCGACCTCGCAACGCGAGCAACTGATCGACAACGGGGAGGTGGACGCGATCGTCGCGTCGTACTCGATCGATGCCGCCCGCGCCTCCGCAGTGACCTTCGCCGGGCCGTACCTCACGACCCGGCAGGGGCTGCTCGTCCGGCGCGACGAGGCGGCCGTCGGCACTGTTTCTGATCTCGGGCGCGACCGGACACTGTGCTCGGTGACGGGCTCGACGTCCGCGCGCACCGTCGCTGCCCTGCTCCCCGGCGTGCGGCTCCTGGAGTACGACACCTATTCGGCGTGCGCGGATGCGTTGGCGCGCCGCGCCGTCGACGCGGTGACCACCGACGAGGTGATCCTCGCCGGCTTCGCCGCGCAGCGTCCGGACGCCTTCCGCCTCGTCGACATGGCGCTGCCGAAGGACACCTGTGTCGACGGCCGGCTCCGCTCCGCGGGCGCCCCCTTCTCTGTAGAGCGGTACGGCATCGGTCTGGCGCACGGCGACGGCGCCGCCCGCGACGCCGTCAACGCCGCGCTGCGGCAGATGCTCGAATCCGGCGAGTGGGAGCGCTCGCTGCGGCGGGCCGTCGGCGACGAGGAGGCCGGGCGGACCGTCGAACGGGACGGCGGCAGCGACCGGCTCGCCCCCGGCATCGGGGACCTCAGATTCCTCACCGCGACGAGCGCGCCGTGTGCGGCCCGCTGACCGTCACAGGTACGGGCTGGTGAGCAGTTCGATGCCGTGCCCCGCCGGATCGCGGACGTAGACGCCGCGGCCGCCGTGCCCGTGATTGATCCGGCCGGGCTCCTTCCAGAACGGGTCGGCGGCGAAATCCATTCCGCGGTCGACGAGAAGCGCATGGGCGCGGTCGAAGTGCTCGTCGTCGACGAGGAAGGCGTAGTGCTGCGGCTGGATCTCGATCGGCGGCGCCGCGATCTGCAGCAGGACGCCGTCCTCGATCTCGAGGTTGGTGAACGGCCCCCAGGACTCGGCGGGGCGGGCCTCGAGGTAGTCGCGGTAGAACGCCGCGGATTCGTCACTGTTCGTGGCGAAGATGATGGTGTGGTTGAAACGTGCGGGCAAGGGGATCTCCTTCGGGGTTCGGAATCGGGTTCGTGCGTTGACCGATTCCGAGCGGCGGAGACCGCGCCGTCAACCGTTCGCCGGATCACCCATCTGTGCGTGGCCCGAGGCCGTTCCGGCAGTCATGCCGAGCACGATACCCGGTGACCGGCTTGCCTGATAGGTCTCGCACGGGAGCGCGCACAGCGAAGCCCCCGGAGTGTTCTCCGGGGGCTCCACTTCGCTGGGGATCCACTCCCCTGGTTCTCGACGCGCCTCCGCGTGGGCGGCACGGGCGCAGGTGCCGGCGCGCCGTGGCTACTCGTGTGCGGCGTCGGCCTTCTCGCGGACCGCGTCGAGCACGACGGACAGCGCCAACGACGGGTGGTAACCGCGGCGACCGAGCATGCCGACGAGGCGCTGCGTCAACTTGTCCCGCTCGACCCGATCCTCCGGGACCTCGACGCGGGCGAGCTTACGCTCCACCAGCTCCGAGGCGCGCTCCCGCTCGTCCTCGCGGCTGACGGTGTCGAGCGCGGCCGACGCCTCCTCCTCGCCGACGCCCTTCGTCCGCAGCTCCTGCGCCAGGGCGCGGCGTCCTCGGCCGGAGAATTGGTGGCGGGACTGGACCCAGCGCTGCGCGAATGCGGCGTCGTCGATGAGGCCGGCGTCGACGAACTTGTCGAGCATCCGCTCGGTGAGTTCCTCGTCGAAGCCGCGGCGGGCGAGCTTGTTCCGCAGTTCGGACCGCGAGTGATCGCGCATCGCGAGGGCGCGGTAGATCAGGTCCCGGGCCAGCGCCTCTCGCTGGGCCGGGTCCTGCTCCTTCTGCTGCGATTCACCGGCGGCCGGGTCGTCGCCGCCCCGCGACCGGCGCCCACGGCGCCGACCTCGCGAGACGACCTCGTCGTCGGCGTAGTCCGACATCGCGGCCTAGAAGTCGACGGGCGCGGGAGCGATCTCGTCGGCGTCGGCGGTGACATCGGCGCCCACGCCGAGCTTCTCCTTGATCCGCTTCTCGATCTCGTCGCGGACGTCCGGGTTCTCGACCAGGAACTTGCGGGCGTTCTCCTTGCCCTGGCCCAGCTGGTCACCGTCGTAGGTGTACCAGGAGCCCGACTTGCGGATGAAGCCCTCGTTGACGCCCATGTCGATGATGGAGCCCTCGCGGCTGATGCCCTGGCCGTAGATGATGTCGAACTCGGCCTGCTTGAAGGGCGGCGAGACCTTGTTCTTGACGACCTTGACGCGAGTGCGGTTGCCCACGGCGTCGGTGCCGTCCTTGAGAGTCTCGATCCGGCGGACGTCGAGCCGCACCGACGAGTAGAACTTCAGCGCCTTACCGCCCGTGGTGGTCTCGGGCGAGCCGAACATGACGCCGATCTTCTCGCGCAGCTGGTTGATGAAGATGGCGGTGGTGCCGGAGTTGTTCAGGGCACCCGTCATCTTGCGGAGCGCCTGACTCATGAGGCGGGCCTGCAGGCCGACGTGGCTGTCGCCCATCTCGCCCTCGATCTCGGCCTTGGGGACCAGCGCGGCCACCGAGTCGATCACGATGATGTCGAGCGCGCCGGAGCGGATCAGCATGTCCGCGATCTCGAGCGCCTGCTCACCCGTGTCCGGCTGCGAGACGAGCAGGGCATCGGTATCGACACCCAGCTTCGCGGCGTAGTCGGGATCGAGCGCGTGCTCCGCGTCGATGAAGGCCGCGATGCCGCCGTTGGCCTGTGCCTCCGCGACGGCGTGCAGCGCCACCGTGGTCTTACCCGAGGACTCCGGGCCGTAGATCTCGATGACACGGCCGCGCGGCAGACCGCCGATGCCGAGCGCGACGTCCAGCGCGATGGAGCCGGTGGGAATGACCGCGATGGGCTGGCGCACCTCGTCTCCGAGGCGCATGACCGAGCCCTTGCCGTAGTTCTTGTCGATCTGTGCGAGGGCCAGCTCGAGGGCCTTATCGCGATCCGGTGCCGCAGGTGCCATGGGACTCTCCGTCCTTCGGGCCGGGACTGGGAAGAGCCGCCGGCGCTGGGTTCTACTGTTGCTACGGACGCTAGAGGGACCCTCTGACAAGTTTTCGCATCCGCATCGGGCGCGCTCTCGCCGGCTCACTTTCACGTCGAACACCGTCGACTATAGGCGAACCTGCGTTCGAAGCAAGCATCGAACGCGCGACACGCCGCGCCGCGCCGATCGGGTGCCCGAGGCCCCCGATCCGATCACCTCCGAGCTGCGGTTCCGCCGCTCCGTGCGTAGCGACCAGGAGTGGTCCCGACCATCGACTTGAAGTGACGGTTGAGGTGCGACTGATCGTGGAATCCCGCCTCCACCGAGACCTCAGCGGGCGCTCCCCCGGCGAGCAGCATCCCGCGCGCCAGCTCGACCCGCCTGCCGATGAGGTACCGGTGCGGCGGGAGCCCGAATTCGCGGGAGAACTCCCTGACCAGGTGCGTCGGGTCCACGTACAGCGCGCGCCCCGCCTCGGCGAGGGTCATTCCCTCCCGGATACGGCCGTCGAGCAGGTCCCGGAAGGCGTGCGCGACCGACCGATTCCGCGGCATTTCCGGCGCCTGCGGATTCCCGTCCAGGTGCCATTGGAGACGTTCGAGGATCAGAGCGAGCCGGCTGGCCGCTTCGAACTCCTCACCCGGCGCCGTGAGCGCGCTGTTGAGACGGTCGACGCGGCGCCGGAGCGGACCGTCGAGCAGCGTGGGCCTGCCGACCGCGCGGCCGACCCCGGTGAGCATCCGTGACTCCAGATAGATCACTCGCTTGTCGAAGCCGCCCGCCGTGAGGCTGTGCCCGTCGTGGGCGACGTGCGGCGGCAACAGCGTCACCGAGCGCGTCGTCGAGTCGCACCGCTCCCCACCCAGCTCGTACCCGATGCGGCCGCGGTCGACGGTGAGCAGCGTCCACACGTCGTGCGTGTGCATCGGGTAGGCGTGCTCCTCGAAGTGCGCCCGGAACACCTCGGCGATCCCCTCGACGTCCGGACGCCAGGCGACGGTCGACTCCGCGGACATCCATCAAGTATGTACAAGACCCGCCGCCCGGGCGGCGGCGACGCTGGAGGCATGACCGAGACGATTCGATTCGACACCAAGATCGCGGTGCTGCTCCGGGACGACCTGGCCGGGTGGCAGCGCCTCAACGCCACCGCGTTCCTCGTCAGCGGGATCGCCGCCATCGTCCCCGAGGTCGTCGGCGAGCCCTACGCCGATGCCGACGGCGTCGCCTACCTACCGATGTTCCGCCAGCCCGTCCTCGTCTTCGAGGGCGCCGGCGAGACGCTCCGCGCCGCACACCAGCGGGCGCTGGGCCGGGGCCTGGCGGTCTCCGTCTTCACCCGGGAGCTCTTCTCGACCGGCAACGACCGGGACAACCGCGCCGCAGTGCAGGCGGTCGGCAGCGCCGACCTCGACCTCGTCGGCATCGGTGTTCACGGCCCCAAGAACGCCGTCGACCGCATCCTCAAGGGCGCACGCATGCACCCGTGATCCCGGCCCAAGAACGACGGTGACCGCCCCTCGGAGGCGAGGGACGGTCACCGTCGAACACGGGAGGACGAGGGTTACCAGCCCAGCGTCTCCAGCTGCGCCTGGACGGCGGCGCGGTACTTCTCCACGTTGTCGGTCTTGATCGACTCGTAGCCGCGCACCATGTCCGGCAGCTCGGCGAGGGCGACGACCTGCACGCGCTGCTCGTCCGCGACGCGGCCGCCCTCGGCGGCGGCGATCATGAGGCCCACCAGCGCGCGGTACTCCGCGATGAGGGTGCGCTCCATCCGACGCATCTCGGTCATGCCGAAGACGTCGAGCTTGGTGCCGCGCAGGCGCTTCATCTTCGCCAGCGTCTTCATGCCCGGGTTCACCCACTCGCCCAGCGCGAGCTTGTTCTTCAAGCCCATCTCGCGCAGCGTCGGCGGGTGCAGGCGGATCGCCTTCTTGGCGTCGGTGCCGAACTCGTCGGCGACCTGCGCCGCGAAGCCGGCGTCCTGCGAGAGCCGGGCCACCTCGTACTCGTCCTTGTAGGCCATCAGCTTGTGCAGGTTGTGCGCGACGGCCGCGGTGAGATCTTCCGAACCCCAAGACTTCTCGGCACGGAACACGCGGACCACGTCGTCGGCGTAACGCTCGGCGTAGGCCTTGTCCTGGTACGCGACGAGCTCGTCGACCCGCAGCCCCACCTGGCGGAGCAGCTCCTCGGAGCCACCGTCGAGGGCGGAGACGAGGCCCTTGGCGAACGAACTGACCGGGGCCGGCGCGGGCACGGGGTGCAGGGCGTCGATCGCGGCCTTGACGCCGGCCGGGTCCGAGACCGACTGGCGGCCGCGGCGGAAGGCCTGCAGGTTCTTCTCCACGGCCACGCCGTTGAGCTCGATGGCCCGCTCGATCGACGCCGAGCTGATCGGCAGCGCTCCGGTCTGGAACGCGGCGCCGACCATGAACATGTTCGCGTACTGCTCGTCGCCGAACAGCTCCAGCGTCAGCGCACCCGGATCGAGGTAGACGGTGCGCAGCGACGCCCGGTCGATCTCCTGATGGATGGTGCCCGCGTCGGGGTAGCCGACCGAGGTGTCGATCACCATCTGCCCGGTGGGCACCTGGGTGGTCGAGACGATCGACGTGGTGCGCTCCGGCGAGGCCACCTTCAGGTTCTGCGGATCCACGCCGACGAGGCTGTCGCACGAGAGGTACACGTCGCAGTCGCCGGAGGCGACCTTCGCCGCCTGGTCCACGTACGTCGCCGAGACCTTGATGTCCGAGACCACGGCGCCGCCCTTCTGCGCCATGCCCGTCATGTCGACGGTGCGCGCGGAATGGCCGTCGAGCACCGTGGCGGTGGCGAGGATGGCAGAGACGGTGACGACACCCGTGCCGCCGATGCCGGTGACACGGATGGCCATGCCGTCGGCCTCGCGGCGCGCCTTCTTCGGCTGCGGGATCGACTCGGCGGTGATCTCGGGCACCGACTTGCGCACCTTGCCCTGTGCGCCCGGCGTGACCGTGACGAACGACGGGCAGTCGCCCTTGAGGCAGGAGAAATCGAGGTTGCACGAGCTCTGGTCGATCCGAGTCTTGCGCCCGAACTCCGTCTCGACCGGGTGCACCGAGAGGCAATTGCTCTTCTGCCCGCAGTCGCCGCAGCCCTCACAGATCCGCTCGTTGATCACGACGCGCTGGTTCGGCACCGGGTACTTGCCGCGCTTGCGCTTGCGCCGCTTCTCCGCGGCGCAGTGCTGATCGTGCACGAGGACGGTGCAGCCCGGGACCTCGGCCAGCTCGCGCTGGATGTCGAGCGTGTCGGCGCGGTCGCGGACCTCGACGCCCTTCGGCAGGCCGAGGGCCTTGGTGCGCTGGGGATCGTCGGACGTGACGACGACCTTGGTGACACGCTCGGCGAGCAACAGCGTGCAGATCTGCGGCAGCGTCATCTCGCCGACCGGGTCCTGGCCGCCCGTCATCGCGACGGTGCCGTTGAACAGCAGCTTGTAGGTGATCCGCTCGCCCGAGGCCACGGACTGCCGCAACGCCAGTGAGCCCGAGTGCATGAACGTGCCGTCGCCGATGTTCTGCACGAAGTGCTTCTCGGTGACGAAGGGGGCCATGCCGACCCACTGCGCGCCCTCGCCGCCCATCTGGCTGACGCCCGTCACGTCGCCCACCTGCTGCGGGTCCATGAGGAGCACCATCGCGTGGCAGCCGATGCCGGCGCCGACCAGCGTATCGTCGGCGACCTTGGTGGAGGTGTTGTGCGGGCACCCCGAGCAGAAGTACGGGCTGCGGTGCGCCAGCGGCAGCTCGATACGGGTGCGCACCTGCGCCTTCCGGTCCAGCCAATCCTTGGCGGCGGGCACCCGGTGCACGCGCGCCAGGCGCGAGGCGAGTCCGCGGGAGACCGAATCCACGTCCAGCTCGCCGAAGCGGGAGAACAGCGTGGAGCCGTCCTCGTTGGTCTTGCCGACGATGTTCGGCGCACCCGGGTGGCGGAACAGGATGTCGCGCATCATGGTCTCGAGGAAGTCGCGCTTCTCCTCGACCACGATCACCTCGTCGAGCCCGTCGATGAACTCGTGCATGATCTGCCGCTCGAACGGGTAGACCATGCCCATCTTGAGGATGCGGATGCCGAGCCGGTTGAGCTGGTCGTCCTCGATGCCGATGAGCCGCAGCGACTCCCGCACGTCGAGGTAGGTCTTGCCCGCACAGACGATGCCGATTCGGTCGTCGCTCGAGCGCACAGTGATCCGGTTGAGCCGGTTGATCCGCGCGTACTCCGTGGCGCGCGGCATGCGCACCGTCAGCTGGTTCTGCTCGAGCTCCATCAGTTTCGCGCCGAGCAGCAGGCCCGACGGGACGTGCGGGCTGGTGCCGAGGTCGCCGTAGACGGGCAGGATCCGGTCCGGGTGCACGTCGGCGGTGGAGGAGCCGTCCGCGACGTGCGCGGAGATCTTCAACGACGTCCACAGGCCGGACACGCGCGACATGATCGCCGCATGCACGCCGAGGTCCAAGATGTCCTGCGAATCGGCGGGGTACAGGATCGGCATGTACAGGTCTGCCAGGGCCATCTCGGAGGCACACGGCACCGTCGAGCTCTTGGCGCCCGGGTCGTCACCGACGAGGGCGACCGCGCCGCCCGCCGCGTGGGTGCCGATGATGTTGGCGTGCCGCAGCGCGTCGGTGGCACGGTCGAGGCCCGGGGCCTTGCCGTACCAGTAGCCCGTCACGCCGTCGAGGCCGCGGTCGAGGTGCCCGACCTGCGCGGCGATCTGCGAGCCCATGACCGACGTGGCGGCCAGCTCCTCGTTGAGGCCGGGGCGATGCACGATGTCGAAGTCCTTGAGGTACTTCGTGCGCTTGGCGATCTCCAGGTCGTAGCCCGCGAGCGGCGAGCCCTCGTAACCGGAGATGAACGAGCCCGTCTTGAGGTTCTGGCGGCGATCGAGCCGCGCCCGGTCGCGCACCATGCGGACCAGGGCCTGAATGCCCGTGAGGTAGATCGTGCCCTCTTCGCGCGTGTACCGATCGTCCAGGGAGAAGGACTCGACCGCGGCGGATTGCCCTCCCCGGGGGTCGGCATCGTGCCGGCCCGCCTGCGTGGCATCCGTGCCACCGGGAACCTTCTCGATCGGCGAATTGGCGTCAAGGGTCACTGAAACCACCGTGCTTTCTCTCAATACGCCCTGTTCCAGGGGTGGCGGAACCGGGCGTGGGCTGTGTCGGTGATCACAGCATAGCCGCTGTGACGGCGTATTTCACAGCCGTCTCGGGCGACTCGCCGCGCGCCGACCGGGCCCGCCGGTCCGGGCCGATACCCTGATTGATCGTGAACCTCCGAATCGCCCGGATCGCCGCCGTCGTGGCCGGCCTGATCGGCCTGGTGCTCGCGATCGCGACGCCCCTGCTGCCGATCAAGCAGACCGCGGTCACGATCGACTGGCCGCAGTCCGGATCGCTCGCACCGGTCACCGCGCCGCTCACCATGTACAAGCCGCTCGAGGTGGACGCGACGATCCCCTGCACACTCGCAGCGACGGCACCATCGGACAAGCAGACGGTGCTCGCGGCCACGACGCCGCCGCCCGCCGGGGACCGGGCGCGCACGGCCGGGCTGTACGTCACCGTCGACGGCGAGGCCCTGACGGTCCGCTCGCGAGGCGCGCTGGTGCACCACGTGCCGCGCGCCGACCTGGCACGGTGCGGCGAGCTGCGGATCTCGATCGACGCCGATCACGCCTTCGCCGCGGCCACCGGCATCTCCGGCCAGGGCGACGTCCGCGGCGACCTCCGGCCCCAGGTGGTGGGCGTCTTCTCCGATCTGCCGGCGAACCTGCAGGGCCCGACGCCGAAGATGACCATCTCTGTCGACTCGCGGTACACCTCGTCCCCGTCGGCGCTCAAGGGCATCGCGATCCTCGTCGGCGTGGCGTGCGTGCTGATCTCGCTGGTCGCGCTGGCGCTGCTCGACCGCGCCGACGGGCGGCGCCGGGGACGTCTGCTCCCCCGAAGCTGGCTACACGTGCGCCTCGCCGACGTCGCGGTGATCGGCAGCCTCCTCGTCTGGCACATCGTCGGGGCGCCGACCTCGGACGACGGCTACATCCTCGGGATGATCAAGGCCGCGCCGCACTCGGGCTACATGCCCGAGGTGTTCCGCTACTACGACGCGCCCTACGCCCCGTTCGGCATGCCCTTCTACGTGGTCTCGTGGATGGCGGATCTCAGCGTCTCGAGCCCGTGGCTGCGCCTGCCCGCGCTGCTGTCGGGGATCCTGGCGTGGTTCCTGCTCTCCCGCGAGGTGCTGCCGCGCCTCGGTCTGAGCAAGCGGCGCGCGCCGCGCGATTACTCGCGAGCCTTGTGGGCGATGGCGGCCGTCTTCACGCTGTTCTGGCTCACGTACAACCCCGGCCTGCGCCCGGAGCCGATCGTCGCGGTCGGCACCGTCGTCACCTGGTGCCTCGTCGAACGTTCCGTCGCCACGCGCCGCCTCGCGCCCGCGGGCGTCGGCCTGGTCGTGGCCGGCCTCACCGTCTCCGCTGCCCCGACGGGCAGCTTCGCGTTCGTCGTCTTCCTCGTCGCGGCGGCACCGCTGTGGCGGGCCGTCGTGGCGCACGTGAAGGCGAACGGCTACGCGGCGACGCTGCTGACGCTGGGCGCCGCCGGCGCGTCGGTGCTCTTCCTCGTCTTCGCCGACCACGGCCTCGTCGAGATGCTGCAATCCACCACGCTGCTCGGCGACGTCGGGCCGAGCGAGCCCTGGCACCGCGAGATCATCCGGTACGAGGCCCTGTTCCAGCAGAACCCCAACGGCTCGGTCGCCCGACGGTTCGCCATGCTCGCCCTGTTCCTGGGCTCCGCGATCGTCGTCGCGCTGCTGCTGTGGCGGCGCCGCATCCCGGGCATCGCGACCGGACCGGCCCGCCGTGTGGTGGCCGCCATCGGCGTCTCGCTACTGGTCATGGCCTTCAACCCCACCAAGTGGACCCATCACTTCGGCGCCTTCGCCACGCTGGGCGCGATGGTCGCGGCGATCGCCGTAGTCGCGGTCGGGCCGCGCACCATCCGGCGCCCCCAGTTCCGGCTCCTCGCCCTCGCGGCCGTCGCGGGGTGCGCGACGCTGGCCTTCGAGACCACCAACGGATGGTTCTACCCGGGCAACTTCGGCATCCCCTGGGGCGGCGCCGAGCCGGCCGTCGCCGGGATCAAGATCGCGAACGTCTTCGGCGCGGCCACGGTCGTTCTGCTGCTCGCGGCGCTCGTCGTGCACGTGACGGGATGGACACCGCGGCTCCCCGACGTCTCGGGGCGCCTCCCCGGTTTCGCGACGCCGATCACCCTGGTCGCCACCTTGATCATCGCGATGATCGGCGCCACCAACGTCGCGTCGATCATGATCCAGCGACCGGCCTACTCCTACGGTCAGCAGAACCTGCGCTCGCTCGCCGGCAACCCGTGCGGCATGGCCGACGAGGTGCTCGTCGAGCGTGACGCCACCGCGGGCGTCCTCACACCAATCGGCAACGCGCCCGATCCGCTCGTCGGGGAGGTCAACGCGAACTTCACGCCGAACGGCATCGCGGGCAGCCTCTCCTCGTCGTCGCGGGGCGCCGCGGACCTCGTGCGCACCGGCGACGCCGACAACACCCCGTCGAACACGGGCGGCACCGGCGGCGGCACGCTGGATGCGCCCGGCGTCAACGGCTCGACCGCGGCCCTGCCCTTCGGGCTCGACCCGGCGCGCGTGCCGGTGGTCGGCAGCCGGCAGACCGGGCCGCAGCGCTCGGCCCGCGCGGTGTCCAGCTGGTACGCGCTGCCGGCCGGCGGGATCGACCGGCTGCTGACGATCAGCGTCGCCGGCCGGTTCAACCCCGGCGATGTGCAGCTCGAGTTCGGTTCCGAGACCGGCACGATCACCCCGAACGGCGTCGTGACGCCGATCGACATCGGTCCGCTCCCCGCGTGGCGCAACCTTCGCGTCCCCGCCGAGACGGTGCCCGCGGGCTCGACCGCGGTGCGCGTGCGCGCGACGATCACGGCACCGTCGGAAAGCACCTGGGTGGCCTATACGCCGCCGCGCGCACCGAAGCTGGAGACCCTGCAGGAGTTGCTCGGCGACGATCCGACGCTGGTCGACTGGGGCGCCGGGATCGGCTTCCCGTGCCAGCGGCAGTGGCGCGAGAACGGCGGCGTGGCGGAGCAGCCGCGGTGGCGGATCCTGCCCGAGCGCGACCTCGCGGCCGCGGCGACCACCACGTGGCAGGGCGGAGACGCAGGCGGGCCGCTGGGCTGGGCGCTGCTGCTCGCCAAGGCGCAGACGGTGCCGACGTACCTGAACCACGACTGGGGCCGGGAGTGGGGCGCGCTTGAGCGCTACGTGCCCTACGTCGATGCGCCGGCGGCGCAGCTGGGCCGGTCCGAGGTCACACGGTCCGGGCTGTGGACGCCGGGGCCGACGCCCCAGGAGTAGCTACCAGCGGGACCGGGGACGTCGGGGTCGGGACAGAGGGCACCGCCCGACGCGAGGTCGGCTACCAGCGGGACCGGGGACGTCGGGGTCGGGACAGAGGGCACGCGCCCGACGCGAGGTCGGCTACCAGCGGGACCGGGGGACGTCGAACTCGGAACATAGCTCGCGCCAGACGTCCTTCGGATCCACGCCGGATTCGATGGCCTGATCGCCGGTCGCGCCGAAGGCGCTGAGCCGATGGTCTCGCATCAGGGTGTCGCCGCGGAGGGCACCGAACTCGGCGTAGAGCAGTTCGCGAAAATCAGTCAGGCGCACTGGACCAGGTTACCGATAGGCCTCGCACACCAGCACGGGGTCGGCGACCCGGTGGGCCCCGTCGGCGGCGACGCGGGCGGCCCGGGCGAACGAGGGATCGTCGAGGACCCGGCGCACGCCGTCGCGGATCGCCCCGGCGGTCGCGGGCCGCACAAGCACGCCGCTCCCCTGGCGTGCGACGCGGTTGGCGAGTTCCCACTGGTCGCCGCCGCCGGGGACGACGACGACCGGCCTCCCGGCGGTGAGCGCCTTGGTGAGCATGCCGTGCCCGCTGCCGCAGACCACGGCGTCGGCCCGCGCGACCAGGTCGTCCTGGCGGCCGAAACCGCTGGCGACCCACGGCTCGTCGAAGGCGGGCGGGTTCAGCCCACTCACCGCGAGGCGCACGTCGGCGCCGCGGAGGCCGTCGACGGCGACCTCGGCGAGGTTCTGCTCCCCCGTCGCCGCAGTCGATGGGGCCACCATGACAAGCGGACCGGCACCGTCGGGGACGGGGCACGGATCATCCGTCGGCTCCAGCGTGAGGGGCCCGACGAGGTGCGTGCGCGCCGGCCAGTCGGGCCGGGGCAGCTCCAATGCGGGGATGGTGGCGACGAGCCTTCCGGCGGGCCCGCCGTCGCGGGGCGGGAGGCCGATGCCCGCGCGGGCGGCCTCGCGCTGACGGCGGCCGTTGCGCAGGTCGCGCTCGGTGAAGGCGCGGAGGACGACGTCGCGGAGCAGTTCGCGCGGCGTCTGTGCCGGGGCCAACCCGGAGCCGATCGGCGGCAGCCCCTTGGAGGGCAGGTACAGGGGGTGCGGGCTGAGCTCCAGCCACGGCACGTCCAGCAGCTCTGCGGCCATCCCGCCGCCGGGGGTGAGGATGTCGGCGACCACGAGGTCAGCACGGAAAGCCTCGATGCCGGGGAGGACCTGCGTGGCGATGTACGCGGCGCGACCGTGGATCTTGGACCCGGCGTCGCCGTCGTCGTCCCCCGGCCGGGCGGCCAGGCCCGGCAGCTCGCGCGTGTCGACGCCGTAGCGCGCGCCGACCCCGCCCCACTGCCGTCCGGTGAAGACGACGGGCTCGTGCCCGGCGCCGATCAGGCGGAGCGCAAGAGCGAGGCCGGGCAGTGCGTGCCCGGCCTCGGATCCCGCGACGATCGCAACGCGCACCCGCACTCCTTCGTGAGCCGTCGGCACGCCCGAGGGCGTACGCGGGGCGGCCCGCTAGAACGTGGTCGGGGTCTTCTTCCCCGAGCCCAACCACTTGACCACCGAGACGATACCGATGATCACCAGCGCGATGATGGCGAGCGGGAACAGCGACTTGATGATCGCCGAGGCCACCATCAGTACGAGCCAGATGGCGACGATGGCGCCGAGGATCTTCCAGAACATTGCGGTGCACCTTTCAGAGGGTTTTCGATGAGTCCTTCGTCGTCCATACTGCCCCCTTCGGAACGCGAAAGTCACTCTCTGAACTGCGGTTTCAGGGAGATTTGGGGGTTAACCCCGAGAGCGGATCACCAGGTCTGGGGATCCGGCACCGGCGGCAGCGCCGCAATGCCGTAGGCCCAGGCGCGCAGCCGCTCGGCGGTCTCCTGCAGGCGGGGCGTCGCGGTGCTGAGTTCGTCGAACCGGGCCGGCGAGCCGAGGGACCGGCGCGCGGCGGCCACCGTCGTCGCGGCGGAGCGGACCATCTCGCGGTAGGCCTCGACGCCCTCGTCGAGGCTGTCGAGCCCGTCCTCGAAGGTCTCGCGCAGGTACGCGGCCGAGCCACCCCCGCCCGCGACAACGCGCTCGAGGTCGATGAGCTGCTCGGCGTAGGAGATGATGGCGTCGGCCGAGGTCTCGGCGTCGTCGTCGAGCTCGCTGAGCGCGTCGGGAGGCAGCGCGCCGGAGCGGGTGAGCACCGACATGAGCGCCAGGAACTCCTGCTCGGCGTCGGCCAGCGCGCGCACCGGGTCGTGGAGGGCCGACGAGCGCGCGGGCACCCCGCGGCGGGCGTAGGTACGGGGCGGAGGCGGGGTGCGACGCAGACGACGCAGTTTGCGGACGGCGTACCCCGCGGGCACGGCGATGAGTGCGGTGACGGCGGTGGCTGTCCCACCGACGACGGGTGCGGCGGCGGCGAAGCCGCCGACGGCCACCACGGCCGAGGTGGACGTGGTCGCGGCCCAACTGTTCACGGTGTAGCGGGCCTGCTTGATGGAGCGCTGATGGGCGGCCTTGGGATCCCGTCGACGGGCGGCCTTATCGCGTGCCTCGTCGGCGGCGCGGGCGGCCGTCTCCATCGCGGTCGACGCGGCGCTGATCGCGGAAGCGGCCATCCGACCAGCGGAGGCCGCCACCGCCGAGAAGTCGGTGCGGTGGCGGCCTCGCTGGTCAGTCATCGTTCCTCGTCGGTTCTCAGGGGTTCTGCAGGCCCGGGTTCGGGGCCTGCTGCGGGGTCTGCGGCGCGGGGGCGGCCTGCGGGGCCGCGGGGGCACCGGCGATCTGGCCGCTGGCCTGCATCGACGCGCGGATCTGCTCGAGCCGCGAATGGCCGGCCATCTGCACGGTGGCGTTCTGAACCTCCATCATGCGTCCCTGCACCGAGTTCTGCGCCAGCTCGGTGGAGCCGAGGGCGTTGGCGTAGCGGCGCTCGATCTTCTCGCGGACCTCGTCGAGGTTGGGGGTGTTGCCCGGGGCCGCGAGCTGGCCCATCTGGTTGAGCGACGCGGAGACCTGCTCCTGCATCTTCGCCTGCTCCAGTTGGCTGAGCAGCTTGGTGCGCTCGGCGAGCTTCTGCTGCAGCTGCATGGCGTTCTGCTCGACGGCGCGCTTAGCCTGGCCGGCGGCCTGCAGCGACTGGTCGTGCAGCCCCTTGAGGTCCTCGACACTCTGCTCAGCGGTCACCAGCTGGGCGGCGAAGGCCTCGGCGGCGTTGGTGTACTCGGTGGCCTTGGCGACATCGCCGGCGGCGCTGGCCTGGTCGGCGAGTTGCACGGCCTGACGGGTGTTCGCCGACAGCTTCTCCACCTCGGCGAGTTGACGGTTCAGCTTCATCTCGAGCTGACGCTGGTTGCCGATGACGGCGGCGGCCTGCTGCGAGAGCGCCTGGTGCTGGCGCTGTGCGTCTTCGATAGCCTGCTGGATCTGCACCTTCGGATCGGCGTTCTCGTCGATCTTCGAGTTGAACAGCGCCATCAAGTAGTTCCACCCCTTGACGAACGGGTTAGCCATCGTCAGTTCTCCTCCGCCTCGATACGTCCAACGCCGAACCACGTCCGGCCGTCCGGCGACCGCCGGACTCGTGCTTATCAATCTATCGGGAAACGACCCTGTTGCGCCGCCCTGGTGGCGGGTTCGGGGGAAATCCCCGAGCCCGCAGAGCGATGTTCTCAGGGTCAGGCGACGGCGAGCGCCGGCGCGGGGATCACCATGGTGGGGATCGGGCGCATCGACACGCTGGCCTGGGCCACCACGTCGGCCACCTCGATGGCGAGCGCGCCGCAGATCGCGGCCAGCAACTCGCTGGACGCCTCTTTCTGACCGCGCTCGACCTCCGACAGGTAGCCGAGACTGACCTGGGCCGCCGAGGAAACGTCTCGCAGCGTGCGACTCTGGCGGACCCGGGTCTTACGCAGGTTCTCGCCGATCGCCTCGCGAAGCAGTAGAGCCATGCTCACCTCCGTCTTGGTTACTGTCCAGTCAACGCGGGGCGGGCCCGGAAGGTTCCCGATTCACCGAAACCCGCGCGGTGAGCTCTCGCAGGGCCGCCTCAACGGCACCCCGGCGGACGTCCGCCCGGTCACCGTCGAGCTGAAGCGTTGTGACGGACGTGCCCGACGGGCCGGATATGCCCAGGTGGACGGTGCCGACAGGCACCCCGTCCTGCTCAGTAGGGCCGGCGACGCCGGTGAGCCCGACGCCCCAATCCGCCCCGCAGCGCGTCCGCGCACCGTCGGCGAGGGCGCGCGCGGTGTCGGGATGGACGGGCCCGTTGCGCTCCAGGTCTCCCGGCGGGACGCCGGCCAAGCTCGCCTTGAGGTCGGTGGCGTAGACGATGAGGCCTCCGCGCAGCACGGCGCTGGCGCCCGGGACGTCGGCGACGGTAGCGGCGAAGAGGCCTGCGGTGAGCGACTCGGCCGACGCGACCGTCTCACCGCGCTCGGCGAGCGCGGCTACCAGGCGGGCGGCCTCACCTGCGGCCACGCCACCAGCTCAACAGATAGTCGACGCCGGTCGCGACGGTGACGATCACAGCCGCACCCATGACGACCTGGCTGGGCACGTCCATCCACGCCGGCAGCGGCATGAGATAGAGCCCGATGGCGACTGTCTGCAGCAGGGTCTTGAGCTTGCCGCCGCGGCTCGCCGGGATCACGCCGTCACGGATGACGGCGAACCGGAAGGCGGTGATACCGAACTCGCGCGCGAGGACGATCAGAGTCACCCACCACGGAAGGTCGCCGAGCACCGACAGTCCGACGAAGGCGGCGCCGGTGAGCGCCTTGTCGGCGATGGGATCCATGAGCTTGCCGAAATCAGTGATGAGTCCGTAGCGGCGCGCGATCTGGCCGTCGACCCGGTCCGTGAACATCGCGGCGGCGAAGATCGCGAAGGCGATCCACCGCCAGGTGTTCGAGTGCCCACCCTCGGCGAACAGCGCCGCGAGGAAGACGGGGACGAGTACGATCCGGAGCACCGTCAACCCGTTCGCGACGTTGACGTTCGAGACAGGTGTGCTTGCGGGCTGCACGCCGTCCGTTGCTCTCACGTCGATCAGCCTATCGGTACGCGGAATGGGCGGCTCTGCGCGCTACAGTTTCCTACCGTGACCGCCGACCACGACGATGTGCTGCGCCGCGCCCGGACCTCCGACATCCCCGCGATCAAGCGCCTCATCGACGTCTACGCGGGCAAGATCCTGTTGGAGAAGAATCTGGTCACCCTGTACGAGTCGGTGCAGGAGTTCTGGGTGTACGTGGTCGACGACGTCGCGGTCGGCTGCGGCGCGCTGCATGTGCTGTGGTCGGACCTGGGCGAGATCCGCACCCTCGCGGTGGACCCGATGGTGAAGGGTCACGGCATCGGGCACAAGATCGTCGCCCGCCTGCTCGACGAGGCGCGCTCGCTGGAACTGAGCCGGGTCTTCGTGCTCACCTTCGAGACGTCCTTCTTCGGTCGTCACGGTTTCAAGGAGATCGACGGGACGCCGGTGAGCGCCGAGGTCTACAACGAATTGTGTCGCAGCTACGACGAGGGCGTCGCGGAGTTCCTCGACCTGTCCTACGTCAAGCCCAACACGCTGGGCAACACCCGCATGCTCGTCACCCTGTAGCGCCGACGGGCGACGAGCGGTCCGGTCAGGGCTGCGGCGTGATCACCACGACGGTGTCGCCGTACGGCTGCGTCCGGCCCTTGAACCTCGCGCCGATCGCGTTGAACATCTTCGACATCGGCACCTGGAAGCCGTACTTCGCCTTCACTGCGGCCTGCACGGCATCGAACTCCGGCCCGCTGGAGACCAGCTGCGCCGTTCCGGCGGTCGTCGCCGCGCTGTCGGCGATCGCACCACGCTGGTTGCACGGAGTGATCTCCACGGCCGGGTTGTTGCGGATCCGCTTGGCCTTCCCTGACGTGGAGGACGTCCAGAAGCCGATGCGCTCTCCATCGACGGGGACCACCCACACCGGCGTCGCGACCTTCTCGCCCGACCGGCGGAAAGTCGCGACGGAGATGGTCTTCTCGGAACCCAAGGTCATGGGGTCAGCATAGCGCCCAGGTGCCGCCGATACCGCCTTCCCACCATCTCTGAACTGGTCATTCGTCCCACATCGGCACATTTTCATCCCCCGGCCGCGGCGCTCCAACCTTCACCGCTTGACGACTGTTGATATCGCACAGTGAACCAACACATACCGGGGTGTCGTGAGTGTGGTGAATCACGCCCAACCGTGATTGACTCTTCCGGTGAATGTGATCGGTGAGCTGCGCGCAGCCGGATGCGCCTTCGCCGAACGCGAGGCCGAACTGCTGGAAGACGCGGCGGCATCCGAGCCCGACCTGGAAGCTCTTGTCCGGCGCCGGTGCGCGGGCGAGCCCCTGGAACACCTGCTCGGCTGGGTCGAGTTCCGCGGGCGCCGGCTGATCGTCGGTCCCGGTGTCTTCGTCCCCCGGCGACGGACCGAGCTGCTGTCCGAGCTCGCCGATGGTGGGGGTGTCCTCGTCGAGCTGTGCTGCGGCGCCGGGCCGATCGTGGCGACCGCCGCCGCCGCGAAGACCTACGCCGCGGACATCGATCGCACCGCCGCCGAGTACGCCGCGCGCAACGCCCCGGAGGCGACCGTCCTCGTCGGCGACCTGTTCAGCCCGCTCCCCGGAGTGCTGCGCGGGACCGTCGACGTGATCGCGGCGAACGCGCCCTACGTGCCCACCGCAGCGATCCGGACGATGCCGCCGGAGGCCCGTGACAACGAGCCGCACCGAGCTCTGGACGGAGGACCGGACGGCCTGACCCTGCACCGCCGGATCGCGATGGACGCACCGCTCTGGCTACGTCCCGGTGGCCGGGTGCTCATCGAGACAGGGCGCCAGCAAGCCACGTACACGGTGGCCGCGCTGCGCACCGTCGGCCTCGACACGCACATCGAGATCGACGATGAGCGGCAGGCCACCGTCGCCGTGGGAGTCAAGCCGTCCTGATGCCGCGCCCCGGCAGCGCGCTCTGGTGCGGCGTCGGGACAGACCGCGTCAGGACACCGGGGCCCGGTGCACCGACTACTTCGTGTCGGAGTCCGAAGGCACGTCCGACGACACCTGCTCCCGGGCACCGTCGCGCTTGGACTTGATCAGCGAGGCGACAGTGGTGATCACCAGAACGCCCAGGATGACCGACAGCGACAGGCCGGTGGAGATCTCCGGCACCGCCAGGTGCTCGCCACCGTTGATGAAGGGCAACGTGTTCTCGTGCAGCGCGTGCAGCACCAGCTTCACGCCGATGAAGCCGAGCACTATCGACAGGCCGTACGACAGGTACACCAGGCGATCGAGCAGGCCGCCGATGAGGAAGTACAGCTGGCGGAGGCCCATCAGCGCGAAGGCGTTCGCCATGAACACCAGGTAGGGCTCCTGGGTGAGACCGTAGATCGCGGGGATCGAATCGAGCGCGAACAGCACGTCGGTGAACCCGATGACCACCAGCGCCAGCAGCAGCGGGGTGGCGACCTTCTTACCGTCGACCTTGGTGATCAGCTTGTCACCATCGTAGGTCTCGGTGGTGGGGACGATCTTCTTGAACAGCGCGGCGACGCGGCCCTCGCGCTCCTTCTCGTCCTCGACCGGGCCTTCGGGCGACGAAGCCTCCTTGACCAGCTTGATCGCGGTGTACAGCAGGAACGCGCCGAAGATGTAGAACACCCAGGAGTAGGTCGAGATCGCGGCGGCACCCACGGCGATGAAGCCGGCACGCATCACCAGAGCCATGACGATGCCGATCAGCAGCACCTTCTGCTGGTAGATCCGGGGCACCGCGAACTTCGCCATGATGATGACGAAGACGAAGAGGTTGTCGACGGAGAGGGCCTTCTCGGTGACGAAGCCGGCGAAGAACTCCCCGCCGTACCGCGGCCCGGAGACCGCCCAGACGCCGATGCCGAAGAGGATCGCGATGCTGATGTACACCGCGGACCAGAAGCCGGATTCCTTCAGCGAGGGTTCGTGCGGCGTGCGCACGTGACTGAAGAAGTCGAAAACGAAGAGGCCGAGAACGACCAGGATCGAGACGATCCAGACGACGGCGGAAACCTGCATTGCATACACCTCCGGTACAGATCCGGAGGTCTCTCCCGACCCGGACTGCGGGTCCGGCGTGCCCGGGTGGATATCGATCCACCGTGCTGACGTTCACGCCGCGAGCGGGATACTCCCCTCACACATGCATGCAGGACTGTATCAGAAGTCCGGTTCGTCCACTTCCTGAGCGACGTCGCCGCCCCGCAGCACCAGCAGTAGGCCGGGCAGCTCGTCGGGCGTCACGAGCACGTCGCGCGCCTTGGAACCCTCCGACGGCCCGACGATGTCGCGGGTCTCCATGAGATCCATCAGGCGGCCGGCCTTCGCGAAGCCGACACGGAGCTTGCGCTGCAGCATCGAGGTCGAGCCGAACTGCGACGACACGACCAACTCCACGGCCTGCAGGAAGACGTCCAGGTCGTCGCCGATGTCGGGGTCGACGTCCTTCTTCTCGACCTTGGTCTCGGTGACCCCGTTGGCGTACTCCGGCTCGGCCTGGTTGCGTACGAAGTCGACGACGGAGGTGATCTCCTCGTCGGTGATGAACGCGCCCTGCATGCGGGTCGACTTGCCGCCCATCGGCAGGAACAGCGCGTCGCCCATGCCGATCAGCTTCTCGGCTCCGGGCTGGTCGAGGATGACCCGCGAGTCCGTCAGCGAGCTGGTCGCGAAGGCCAGACGGGACGGAACGTTGGTCTTGATCAGGCCGGTGACGACGTCCACGGACGGCCGCTGCGTGGCGAGCACCAGGTGGATGCCGGCGGCGCGGGCCTTCTGCGTGATCCGGACGATCGCCTCCTCGACATCGCGCGGCGCGGTCATCATGAGGTCGGCGAGCTCGTCGACGATCGCCACGATGTACGGGTACGGCCGGTACACGCGCTCGCTGCCGAGCGGCGTGGTGATCTCGCCGGACTTCACCTTCCGGTTGAAGTCGTCGATGTGACGCACGCGCGAGGCCTGCATGTCCTTGTACCGCTGCTCCATCTCCTCGACCAACCAGGACAGCGCCGCGGCGGCCTTCTTGGGGTCGGTGATGATGGGCGTGATGAGGTGCGGGATGCCCTCGTAAGGGGTCAGCTCGACCATCTTCGGGTCGATGAGGATCATCCGCACCTCGTCGGGCGTGGCGCGCGCGAGCAGCGAGACGAGCATCGAGTTCACGAAGCTCGACTTGCCGGAGCCCGTCGAACCGGCGACCAGCAGGTGGGGCATCTTGGCGAGGTTGGCATTGACCATCTCGCCCTCGATGTCCTTGCCGAGGCCGATGACCAGCGGATGCGTGTCCTTGCGCGTGTTATCGGCGGCCAGCACGTCGGCCAGGCGGACCATCTCGCGGTCGGTGTTGGGCACCTCGATGCCCACGGCCGACTTGCCGGGGATCGGTGCCAGCAGGCGGACGTTGTCCGTCGCCACCGCGTAGGAGATGTTGCGGTGCAGCTGGGTGACCTTCTCGACCTTGACGCCGGGGCCGAGCTCGAGCTCGTACCGCGTGACCGTCGGGCCGCGGGTGTAACCGGTGACGGCCGCGTCGATCTTGAACTGCTCCATGACGCCGGTGATCGCGTCGATCATGGCGTCGTTCGCGCTGGTCCCCGCCTTGGCCGGCTCTCCCTCGATGAGCAGGTCGGCGGGCGGCAGGATGTAATCCTCACTGTCGATGGTCCGCGCGACGGTGAACTCGGTCGCCTTCGGCGCGGGCGGCGGTGTGTGGTCCTTCACCACCGCGGCGCGGCGCGGCTTCGGCGCCGGAGGCACCTCGACAGTCGGCTCGTCCGACGGGGCCGGCTCGGGCGTGATCGGTGCGGTCACCTGGTCCGACGGTGCCGGCTCCTCCGCCTCGGCGGCCTTGCGGCGGCGGGACCGCTTCGGCGGCTCCGGGTCGGCGGGGTAGTTGTCGTATGGGTCGCCGTAGGGCGTCAGTGCGCGGGTCGCGGTGTCGCCGCGACCCGAATCGAAGTCGGCGAAGGGCGAGTCGAGATCCTCGTCGTCGAGCGGCCCCTCGTCGCCGTACTGCTCGCTCATGTCGACGCCGAAGTAGAACTTGAGCCGGTCGACGATCTCCCGCACCGTCATGCCGCTGACCAGGAGCAGGCCGAACAGCGCGACCAGGACCAGCAGCGGCACGGAGATCCACGCCGTGAAACCGTCGGTGAGCGGCCCGCCGACGACGTACCCGAGGTAGCCGCCGGCGGCGGCGCGGTCGTCGAAGGTCGACGGTCCGCCGGACGCGATGTGCAACAGACCCAGGAAGGGCAGCACGATGAGGGCGGAGCCGACGCGATGCCGCACGTGCGCCGACGGGTTGTCAGGGCGGCGCATCATGATCACACCGAGGGCGATGGCGAGCGGCGGGACCAGCACGGCGAACCAGCCGACCACGGCGCGGACGCCGGTCGAGAAGAACGAGCCGACGGGCCCGCCTGCGTCGAAGTAGAGGGCCGCGCCGAGGATGATCGCGACGGCGAACAGGGCGAGCGCGAGACCGTCGCGCGAGTGCGTGGGCTTCGGGACCACGACCTCACCGGTGGCGGCGGGCGCGGGCTCGACCTCGGCAGACCGACTTCCGGTGCGCACGGCGCCACCGATGCCCTTGGCCAGCAGTTTCCAGCCGGCACCCAGGCCGCGCGCCACTCCCCCACCGGCGCCCGAGGCGGCCTTGGGGGCCGCGGCCTGCTTGCCGCGGGTGCGCGGCGCGGCCTGTCGGCTGCGGGTCGGGCTCGCGGCGCGGCTGGTGCGGGTACTCCCGGAACGGGAGCTCGCGCCGCCGCGCGCGCGGGTGGTGGTCTTCGATGCCATGGGGGCAGTCTATCGACAATAACCCCATCCGTATCAAGTGCCACACATGTAACAGCAGGACCAACGGCGGGTCGTCAGAGCGAACGCACCACCGAACCGAGCAGATCGATGTCGCCGTCGGACCCTTCGAACGTGACCAACGCCTCGTCACGGCCGAACGCCCACATCGCGACCTCGCCGATCGCGCCGATCACCGCGACCTCGGGCCCGCGCCCCGCAGCGGCGACGGTGCCCTCCTCGGTCGTAAGGCTGACCCGCAGCGGAGCGCCCCGCAGCGTGAGCCGTGCGATCCGCGCGACGACGTCGTGGAGGCCGCGCTCGACCCGTTTGTCGAGCACCCGCGGCGTCCATCCCGGCGCGGCCCGCCGGATGTCCTCGGTGTGCACGAAGTACTCACCGAGGTTCGCCTGTTCGTCCACGAGGCGCAGGGGCGAGAGTCGGGGCGGGCCGCCCGCAACGCTGTCGAGCAGGGCGCCGAACGGGCGGGCAGCGATCTGCGTCTGCACCCGCTCCGTGTACCCGGCGAGCGGCCGGACGAGAATGCCCGCCATCGCGTCGGGACGCCCCTCGCGCAGGATGAGGTGCGCGAGCAGCTCCCGGACGGTCCACTCGCCGCAGAGCGTCGGGGCGTCAGGACCGGCGGCGCGCGCCGCCTCGACGAGGGCGGCGCGTTCACTCCGAGCAGGCTTCACACGGGCCACCCTAGACCCGTCCGGCGGGGTGCCGCAGCGCACGCCAGGACACCTGTACTTCGTACTGAAATCAAAACGAAGTGTCCTATACTTCACCGCATGATCGCGAACTCGACGACGACGTCCCGCCGCACGCGCTGCGTCTCGGCCGCTGCCCTCCTCGCCGCTCTCGCAGCTGGTGGCACGGCCCTTGCCCCGGCTGCCTCCGCCGCCCCGGTGGGCCTGAACCTCGTCCTCACGAAGGCCGAGTTTCCCGCCGGGTCGAACGACTACCGCACCGGCAAGCCCGTGGTGTCGAAGCTGACCGCGGGCGACAACCCGTCGCCGGCCTGCACCGCGGCCACCGAGCGGGTCAACCGCGCCTCCGCCGGCGCGCAGGGCTTCAGCGCGACGGCCCGCAACGGCTACTCGCTCATGCTCACCTCCGTCGTCGCTCCCCCGCAGGCCTCAGTGTGGCGGGCCGCGACCCAGGCCTGCAGCGGCCCCGTCGCCGAGCTCCCCGTCCCCGGAGACCTCGCGCGCTACAACCCCGTCGTACTCACCTACCGCGACGGCGAGCGCATCCAGGCCGTCGAGGGCGTCGCCGACGTCGCCGGTCGCACCGTCGACGTGTACGTGGGCGGCCTCAGCGAGACCCCCGCGAACACCGCCCGCTTCTGGCAGGTCTTCCGCGCGCAGATCCAGAAGGTCGAGACGGCGCGCTGATGCGCCCGCGCGACCTCCTCGCCGGGTCGACGGTGGCGGTCCTCGCCGCCGTCGGCCTTCCCGGCATCGCGCACGCGGCTCCGGTGAACACTGCGCAGGCCGTCCTGGCCGCGCATGAGTTCCCCGCGGGCACCACCGGCTACGAGGTGGAAACAGAGACGCTGACGTCGATCGGCGCCAGAGCAACCCCTGGAGCCGTCGACGACCCCTCTCCGTCCGCCTGTAGCCGGAACATCAGCCGGATGTTCGAGCGGATGGAAGGCGCCCGCGTCACCGAGGCGCGGGCGGTACGCGGGTCCACTCGTGTCGAGGCGGTGGTGCTGAACCGCCCGATGACCGCACTGATGACGGAGACCTTCCCGACCTGCGAAGCCACCCTTTTGCCGTCGGAACGGTCGGCCGTCCTCGCCGCTCCCCGGGATCTGGCACGACTGCGGCCGTTCATCTTCCGGGACAAGGACGAGCTCCAGGCGTGGGTCGACGTCCGCGGTGTCGCGATCAACGTCACCGCTCGCGGGACGAACCGCTCGCCAGCGGACGCGGACGCCTTCTGGCAGACGCTGCACGCCCAGGTCGCGAAGGTCGAACGGCAGCCCTGACATCATCTTTCGAAGCGTTCTGCGATGTCCCACACTAGGAAACGTCGCAGAACGCTTCAGAAGATGTGCGCTACTCCCCCACCACGATCACCGTGGGGACGATCATCGGCCGCCGCCGGTAGGCCTTGTCGACCCAGCGGCCCACGGCCCGTCGAACGCCCTGCGCGATGCGGTGCGCCTCCTTGACCCCTTCGGCAGCGAGGTCGGCGATCACGTCCTCGACGATCTGCTCCGCCTCCTTGAGCGCGGTCGGATCGTCGGAGAAGCCGCGACCGGAGACCTCGGGCTTGGTGACGGCGTTGCCCCGCTCGTCGATCGCGACAGTGATGGCGATGAAGCCGCCTTCGCCGAGGACGAGGCGGTCCGACAGCGTCGACTCGCCGACGTCGCCGACGGACGAGCCGTCGACGTAGACGTGGCCGACGGGCACCTGTCCGACGATCTTCGCGACGCCGCCGACGAGGTCCACCACCACGCCGTCCTCGGCGAGCATGATGCGGTCCTTCGGCACGCCGGTGGCCTCCGCGAGCGCGGCGTTGGCACGCAGGTGACGCCACTCGCCGTGCACGGGCATTGCGTTGCGCGGGCGCACCGCGTTGTAGAGGTACAGCAGCTCGCCGGCGCTGGCGTGGCCGGAGACGTGGACCTTGGCGCTCTGCTGCGTGATCACCTTGGCGCCCAGCTTGGACAGCCCGTTGACCACCGCGAACACCGAGTTCTCGTTGCCGGGGATGAGCGAGCTGGCGAGCACGACGAGGTCGTTCGGCGAGATGGTGATGTTGCGGTGCTCGCCGCGGGCCATGCGCGAGAGCGCGGCCAGGGGCTCGCCCTGCGATCCGGTGGAGATGAGCACGACGCGGTCGTCGGGCAGCGAGGCGGCGGTGTCGAGGTCGACCTCGACGCCCTCGGGCAGGTGCATGTAGCCCAGGTCCTGCGCGAGCGCCATGTTCCGCACCATCGACCGGCCGACGAAGGTGATTCGCCGGTTGTGGGCCATCGCGACCTCGGCGATCTGCTGGATGCGGTGCACGTGCGAGGCGAAGGACGCAACGATGACGCGGCCCTTGGCCCGCCCGATCACGTTGTCGAGCACCGGCCCGATCTCGCGTTCGGGAGTCACGAAGCCGGGGACCTCGGCGTTCGTGGAGTCCACGAGGAACAGGTCCACGCCCGCGTCGCCGAGCCGCGAGAAGCCCGCGAGGTCGGTGAGCCGGCCGTCGAGCGGCAGCTGGTCGAGCTTGATGTCACCTGTGTGCAGCGCCACCTGGCCGCCCGCGTGGATCGCGACGGCGATCGCGTCGGGGATCGAGTGGTTCACGGCGAAGTACTCGCACTCGAACGGCCCGTGACTGGTCGATTCGCCCTCGCGGACCTCTATCAGCTTGGGCCGCAGCCGGTGCTCGTCGCACTTGGCCTTGACCAGCGCGAGCGTGAACTTAGCGCCCACAACGGGGATGTCGGGCCGCAGGCGCAGTAGGAAGGGCACCGCGCCGATGTGGTCCTCATGGCCGTGCGTGAGCACGATCGCCTCGACGTCCTTGATCCGGTCCTCGATGTATCGGAAGTCCGGGAGGATCAAGTCGACGCCGGGCTGCTGATCCTCGGGGAAGAGCACGCCGCAGTCGACGACGAGCAGCTTGCCGTCGTACTCGAAGACGGTCATGTTGCGACCGATCTCCTTGATGCCGCCGAGCGCGACGATGCGCATGCCACCCTTGGGCAGCTTGGGCGGGGCGCCCAGCCGCTCCACTGCGGCCGACGGTGCCTTCTGCCCGCCCCCGCGCCGGCCCGCGCCGCCGCGGCGGTTGCCGCCGCCCTTCGGCGCGGCCTTCCGCGGCTGCTGCGTCTCGGCCTTAGCGGCCGGAGCCTTCGCCGCCGCCGTCGTTGCCGGAGCTTGCGTGGGCGGGGCCTGCACCGCCGGGGCGGTCGCGCTGTTCTGGGCCACGACCCGCGCCGCCGAGGTGGCGATCACCGGCTTGGGCTCCGCAGGCGGTCCCGCCTGCCGGGTGGCCTTTCGGCTCCGTCGGGCTCCGCCTGCTGCACCGTCGGTCATTGTTTAGAGCACCCCCGCTTGGGTCAGTAGCGCTGCGAGCCGGTCGCGCTGTTCACCGGTGGGCGGCACCTGAGGGAGGCGCGGTACACCCATATCAAGGCCCTGCAGGGCCAGTGCCGCCTTCGAGAAGGTCACGCCGCCGAGACCGGACATGGCCTCGTAGACGGGCCCGAGGGAGGCGTTGATGTCCTTGGCGCGGGCGTTGTCGCCCGCGAAGTAGGCGTCGCGCATCGCGCGCAGCTGCGGCGCGACGACGTGCCCGATGACGGAGACGAAGCCGAGTGCACCGACGGAGAGCCAGGGCAGGTTCAGCGGATCGTCGCCGGAGAGGAATTGCAGGTCGGTCTCGGCGATGAGCCGGGCGCCGGCGCCCAGGTCGCCCTTCGCGTCCTTCACGCCGACGATGTTCTTGTGCTCGGCGAGCTTTCGCAGTGTGTCCGTCTCGATCGCGACCACGGAACGGGGCGGGATGTCGTAGAGCAGCACGGGCAGATCGGTGGCGTCGGCCACCGTCGTGAAGTGCGCGAGCAGGCCGGCCTGGGGCGGCCGCGAGTAGTACGGGGTGACCACGAGCAGGCCGTGCGCGCCAGCCTCGGCGGCGTCGCGCGCGAAGACGGCGGACTCGTCGGTGTCGTAGGTGCCTACGCCCGCAGTGATCTGCACGCGGTCGCCGACGGCCTCGATGATCGCCTTGAGGAACTGGATCTTCTCCCACGGCTGGGTGGTGGGCGACTCGCCCGTGGTGCCCGCGACGATGAGCCCGTCGCATCCCTGGTCGGCGAGGTGCGACGCCAGCTTCTGCCCGGCCTCGAGGTCCAGCGTGCCGTCCGCCTTGAACGGGGTCACCATCGCGACGGAGATCGCGCCGAAGGGCGTGGTGGGCGTTGTGGTCGCCGGGGTCGCACTCATAACCGATAAGGCTACCCACCCGGTCCCGGAAAGTTGCTATTGGCTAGCGGTTGCGCCGGTAGGTCAGGTGCCGGTACCGCAGGCCCGACGAGGACTCGCGCCACGCCGCGTCCTCCTCCAGGACGAAGTCCTCGGGGATCGACGGTGCCGTCGTGTCGCCCTCGACGGTGGCGTCCACCTCGGTCACTGCGAGCAGGTCCGCGAGCGGCAGTGCCGCATCGTAGATCTCGCCGCCGCCGATCACCCACACGTCACCGTCGGGGACGGCGAGGTCGTGCTGGACGACGGCACCGTCGGCGCGCCACGCCCGATCCCGCGTCACCACGATGTTCGTGCGCCCGGGGAGCGGGCGGAAGCGAGGCGGCAGGGAGTCCCAGGTGCGACGGCCCATCAGCACGGTGGCGCCGGCAGTGGTCTCGCGGAAGTACTTCATGTCCTCCGGGATGTGCCACGGGATCCCGCCGTCGGCACCGATCACTCCCCCGCGGGCCTGCGCCCAGATCAGGCCGATCACTAGACCGCCACCGGAGCCTTGATCGCGGGATGGTGCACGTAGTCGTGGATCGTGATGTCGCCGTATTCGTAGTCGAAGACACTGGGCCGCTCGGCGAGCTCGAGCCGCGGGTACGGATACGGGTCGCGGCTGAGCTGCTCGGTGACCTGCTCGACGTGGTTGTCGTAGATGTGGCAGTCGCCACCGGTCCACACGAAGTCGCCGGGCTCGAGGCCCACCTGCGCGGCCACCATGTGCGTGAGCAGCGCGTAGCTCGCGATGTTGAACGGGACGCCGAGGAACAGGTCGGCGCTGCGCTGGTAGAGCTGGCAACTGAGCCTGCCGTCCGCCGCGTAGAACTGGAAGAAGGCGTGGCAGGGCGGGAGGGCCATGTTCTCGATCTCCGCGACGTTCCACGCGGAGACGATGTTGCGCCGGCTGGACGGGTTGGTGCGCAGAGTGTCGATCGCCTTGCTGATCTGGTCGATGTGCTCGCCGTTCGGGGTGGGCCAGCTGCGCCACTGCACGCCGTAGACGGGGCCGAGCTCGCCGTCCGGCGCCGCCCACTCGTCCCAGATGGTGACGCCGTTGTCCTGCAGCCACTTGACGTTCGAGTCGCCGCGCAGGAACCACAGCAGCTCGTAGGCGATGGACTTCATGTGTACCCGCTTGGTGGTGATGAGCGGGAAGCCCTGCGACAGGTCGTACCGGAGCTGGCGCCCGAAGACGCTGCGGGTCCCGGTGCCCGTGCGGTCGGGCCGGTGCGTGCCGTTCTCCAGCACGTCGCGGAGCAGGTCTTCGTAGGGCGTCGCGATCACGTGCCTAGTCTAGAGCGGAGCCCCGACAACCTTCGGCGCGGCGCGACCGCGTCCGTCCGGCGCGGACCAGCCTGCGTTCAGCGCCGCGCACGCGACGCGCTGCTGGCCGATCTCCGCGAGGTTCTTCATCAGCTCGGCATTGACCCACGCGACGTGATGGCCGACGGCCAGGTCGGCGTCCGCCGGCCAGGGGAACTCCGACAGCTCGTCGACCGGAAGTCGTCGGGCGTCAGCTCGGTGTTCGGTGTCGACGGTGTGCCGCCCGCTCGGGTCGTCGACGACCTGGCTACATCAACTGCGCAGCGACCGTAGCGCCCAAGTTCCAGCACGCCTCGAGGTCCGCCCTCGACGGCTTGCCCGACACGACGACGTGCGGCGTCGCCTTCACCCAACCGAGCCCGGCGGTGATCGAATCCACCGCGCGCTCGGCGCCCTCGCCGCCCTCGTTCGCATGCAGGTACAGCCCGAAGGGCCGGTCGCGGGTCGAATCGAGGCACGGGTAGTAGATCGTGTCGAAGGCGTGCTTGAGCGCCCCGGAGATGTAGCCGAGGTTCGCCGGCGAGCCGAGGACGTAGCCGTCCGCGGCCAGCACGTCCGACGCGGTCACGGCGAGCGCAGCGCGCCGCACGACCTCGACGCCCTCGATCTCGGGGTCGGTGGCTCCCGCGATCACCGCCTCGAACATCTCCTGGCAGTGCGGAGACGGCGTGTGATGGATCACGAGGAGCACGGCCATCAGCGGGCCTTCTTCTCCATCGAGACGGCGCGTGTCATCCAGTCCCGGGCGCGGGAGCGGTCGCCCGCGTAGTCGTAGGCACGGGCGAGGCGATAGGCGTTCACCCAGGACGCGGGCTCGGCCTCGTACTCGGCCTTGACCTGGGCGAACAGCTCGTCCGCGGCGTCGCGCTGCACGCGACCCGAGGGCATCTTGGGCAGGTCCGCGATGTCGAGGTCGCGCCCCAGCGCCTTGGCCGACGCGGCGAGCCGCTGGTGCGCGTAGCCATTGCTGAGCACGGACCACAGGATCCACAGGCCGACGAGCCCGACCAGGACCATGCCGAAGGCCAGGCCCAGATTCGCTCCGCCGCCGCGGCGGGCGATCATCCACGCCCACGCGCCGATGAGCCCGATGTACGTGAGCATCGCGACGGACAGGAAACCGATGACCAGCAGCTTGCCCAGGTTCCCCCGATCGCGGCGCTCCACGGGGCTCACAGGTCCATGAACGGCTCGATGCCCACGGTGAGGCCGGGCCGCGAGGAGATGCCGCGCACGCCGAGCAGCACGCCGGGGACGAACGAGCTGCGGTCCAGCGAGTCGTGCCGGATGGTCAGGGTCTCACCCTGGGTGCCGAGCAGCACCTCCTGGTGCGCGACGAGGCCGGCGACGCGCACGGAGTGCACGCGGACGCCGTCGACGCGTGCGCCGCGGGCGCGGTCGAACTCCGCGGATGTGGCGTCGGGCATCTTGCCGCGGCCGGCCTGCTCGCGCGCCTCGGCGATGAGCTCGGCGGTGCGGGTGGCGGTGCCGGACGGGGCGTCGGCCTTGTAGGGGTGGTGCAGCTCGATGATCTCGACCGAGTCGAAGAACCGGGCGGCCTGCGCCGCGAAGCGCATCGTGAGCACGGCGCCGATGGCGAAGTTCGGGGCGATGAGCACGCCGACGCCGGGCTTCTCCGCCAGCCAGCCGCGCACCGTGTCAAGCCGGTCATCGGTGAAGCCGGTGGTACCGACCACGGCGTGAATCCCGTTGTCGATGAGGAACTCCAGGTTGTCCATCACCGCGTCCGGGTGGGTGAAGTCGATCACCACCTGGGTGTTCGAGTCGAGGAAGCCGGTGAGCATGTCCCCCGCGTCCACGGTGGCGCTCAGCGCCAGATCGTCGGCCGCCTCGACGGCGTCCACCATTGCGCGGCCGACCTTGCCGCCGGATCCCAACACACCCACGTTCAGCATGCGCCCGACGATACCCTTGCCCGGTGACCACCCGACCGGACGTTCCCGACGAATGGATCGACCACCTCGCCGGCATCCTCGAGGCCTTCCCCGAATGCGTTGCCGACCGCGCCTGGGTCGGCACGCGCTGGCGCGTCCGCGGCGCGACGGTGGCGCACGTCTTCGGCGGCGAGGACCAGCAGTTCCGCCTCATCTTTCGGGCCGAGCCCGGCGAGGTCCCGGCCTTCGAGAACCTCGGCGACCCGTACTTCCGCGTCAACTGGGGCGAGAGCACCGTCGGCATCATCGTCGACGAGAACACCGACTGGGACGAGGTCGCCGAACTCCTCACCGACTCCTACTGCGTCCAGGCGCCGGCGTCCCTCGCCGACCTCGTGGACCGGCCGGGGGCCCGATAGCCCGTCAGCTGGTGGGGAGCGCGGCGACCACCGCGGTCGCCGCGCGCCGCCAGCCCTCGAGGTCGGGAACCGCAGTGATGGTGCCCGCCACGAGCACCACGTGCACGAGGTATTTGTCGGTCACGACGCGCATCACGGGGAAATCGTCGTCGCGGACGACGGGCTCGACGACGGTGCGCCGCCCCACCCCGGAAAGCACGGTCGATCCGGGAGCGATGATGCGGGTGAGCATCTCATCGGTGATCTCACCACCCAACGACGGCGTGACCGCCTTGATGGTCGCGATGAGCGAGGTCCACCGCCGCAACTCCCCTGTGGTGGGTGTGCCGTAGTAGCTGCACTTGTGCGAGTAGGTCCCGTCGGTGAGCCGGAGGTCCGTCGGCTGCACCTGTGTGATGGCGACGCCGGTGAGGGCGGACATCTCCGCCGGTGTGAGGAGGCAGTCCGTGGGGAGCACCTGCTCCCGCCACGGTCCGTCCCGGCGCGGCACCGTCCAGTCGGGATCTGGCACTGCGACGCCGTCCACGGCCTGCGTGCAGCCTCCGGTGGCGACGAGCGCCAGGAGGAGCGCCACACCGATGGCACGCGCCTGTGGCCGACGTCGAGGGTGCACACCCCACAGTATCGACCGGCGGGGTCTCGGCGGTGCGAGGACCGACGACCTACCCTTGCGCACATGGACGTGACCATCCGGACCTTCGTGGACGACGCGGACGACTGCTTCGACGTCGTCCACCACGCCGCGACGGACGCCGCCACGCGGGCGTTGGCCGCACCGTCGGGCCTGATCTGGGTGGACGTGCTCGACCCGACCGAGGCCGAGTTCGCCCCCTTCGTCGAGACCATGGGACTCGACAAGCTGGCAGTGGAGGACGCGCTCACCGTTCATGAGCGGCCGAAGTCCCTGCGCTACGGCGAGATCCTGTTCGTCACCGCCTACACGGTGGCCGAAGACGGTGCCACGAGCCGGGTCTCGCTGTTCCTGTTCGAGCACGGAGTGCTCACGGTGCGTCTGGGCGAGGGCTTCCCCGTCGATGACGTCGCAGAGAACATCTCGGACAACGCGGACCTGCTGCAGTATGGGCCGAAATCGCTGGAGCTGATGTTGCTGGACGCCGTCGTCGACGGGTACACGGCGCGGGTGACCGCGGTGGACGAGCGCCTCGACGACGTGGAATCGATCCTGTTCGACGGCCGCTCGAGCGACCGGGTCTCCCAGATCACCTTCGATCTGCACAAGCAGGTGGGCGAGCTGCGCCGCATCGTCCTCCCGATGCGCGATGTGGTGGGCGCAGTGCTGCGACGCGTGTCCGCAGCACCCGATCTGCACGATCTCCTGCCCTACGCCGAGGACGTCTACGACCACACCATGCGCGCTGCGGACTGGACGGAGGGCCTGCGCGACAATGTCGAATCCGTGCGCTCCACCAACCTGGCCCTCGTCGACAACCAGCTCAACACGGTGATGAAGAAGCTCACCAGTTGGGCGGCGATCATCGCGGTGCCCACCGCCATCACCGGCTACTTCGGCCAGAACGTGCCCTACCCGGGCTTCGGCAAGGAGTGGGGCTTCTGGTTAAGCCTTCTGATGATGCTCACCCTGGCCGGCGGCCTGTACTCGGCCTTCAAGCGCCGCGGCTGGCTCTGAGCCGCGGCCACCAGTTCGCCGTTCCCGCGATGCGCATGAACGCGGGCAGCAGCACCAGCCGCACGAGCGTGGCATCGAGGAGCACGGCGATGGCGAGGCCCACGCCCAGCATTCGCATGAAGGACACCTCGGAGAAGCCGATCGCGGCGAAGACCACAGCCATGAGGAGCGCGGCAGCGGTGACCACCCGTGCGGTGCTTGCGATGCCGCGGGCCACTGCCTCGTCGTTCGCGGCGCGGTCCCGGCCGGGCAGCTCCTGCCACTCCTCGCGGATCCGGGACAGGAGGAAGACCTCGTAGTCCATGGACAGTCCGAAGGCGATGCAGAACATCAGCACCGGCATGTCCGCGATGAGGTGGCCCGTCACCGTGGTCCCCAGCCCGCCGAGGTGCCCCTCCTGGAAGATCCACACCATCGCGCCGAAGGTGGCCGAGAGCGAGAGCACGTTGAGCGCCAGCGCCTTCAGCGGCAGCAGCACGCTACCGGTGAGCAGGAACAGCAGCAGGAACGTCGTGATCGCGATCGCCACAAGGACCCGCGGCACCGCCCCGAGGATGGAGTCGACGGCGTCCCGGTCCGCCTGCGCCGCACCGGCGAAGAGCGTCGGGGCGGGCGCGGTTACCGCGCGCAGCGCGTCCAGCTGGGAGCCGCCTTCCGCCGACCGCGGGTCGTGCTCGCTCGCCACCGTGATCAGGCGCGCGAAGCCCGCCCGGGCCGTCGGGTCACCGTCTGCGACGCGGGCGCCGCGCAGCCACGTCCCGTCCGGTCCGACGACGGCACCCGTGCCGGCGGTCCGGGACAGCTCCCGGACGTAGTCCTCGGTGCCCGACGGTGCGCCCTCCGGTAGCAGGATCAGCACGTCTGCCGTGGGATTCGGGTGGAAGCCGGTACGCAGCTCGTCGCCGACGGCGTGCGACGAGGCGGCGGTCGGCAGGGTCCGGTCATCGGGGTAGCCGAGCTTCGCTCCGAGGAAGGGCACGCCGAGCGCGACCAGCAGCGCCACCACGGCGATGCCGAGTGGGACCGCCCGGCGCTGCACGGCTTTCACCGCCCGGTACCAGCGGGATTCGTCCGTCGGCCGTGGACCGCGGCCCACCCGGAGCCGGTCGATGCGATCGCCCAGCAGCGTCAGGATCGCCGGCGTCACGATCAGGGTCGCGATGGCGGTGAACCCGACGACGACCAGTCCGGCGTAGGCGAAGGAGCGCAGGAAGTACATGGGGAACAACACCATCGCGGCGAGGCTGAGGCCCACAGTGATCGCCGAGAACAGGACCGTGCGCCCCGCTGTCGCCATGGCTGTCACGAGCGCCTCATCGCGGCCGCGGGCCGGCACCTCCTCGCGATATCGACTCACCACCAGGAGCGTGTAGTCGATCGCCAGTGCCAGGCTCATGGCGGTGATGAGGTTGAGCGCGAACACCGAGACGTCGGTGACCTCCGCCACGAGCCGCAGCAGTCCGGACGTCGCGATGATCGCCGCGATCCCCACCACGACGGGCACCGCGGCGGCGACGAGCCCACCGAACGCCCACACGAGGACGAGGAAGGTGAGCGGCAGAGCGATCAGCTCCGCCCGCACCAGGTCCTTGCCGGACTGCTCGTTGATCTGCAGGTAGGTCATGGCCTCGCCGCCGGCCTCGACCTGTACTCCGTCGGGCGGGCGCGGCAGGCGGTCGACGATCGCGCGGGCGTGGTCGGGTGCGTTCCCGGTGCCGCCGGTCAGGCTCGCGACGACGAGGCCGGTACGCCCGTCCGCCGACGTCAGGCGCGTCGCCGCGGCCGGATCGGCCCAAGCGGACACGGCGGACTGCACCGCGGGGGCGCGGTGGACCGCCTCTGTGATCGCGCGACCATGGTCCGCCGCGGCGGGCAACGCTTCGGGGGTCAGCGCGCGCACCGTCAGCACCAGCGAGGACCCGCCGCGCCCGAAGTCGTCCTCCAGGACCTGCTGCGCACGGGCGGATTCCGCGCCCGGGTCGGTGCTGCCGCCACTGCGGAGGGCGCCGCCGACCCCGGCGCCGAAAATGCCCAGCACCACGAGAAGCAGCAGCGACGCCGCGAGCACGCTGCGGGGGCGTGCGGCGACGGCGCGGGTCAGCCGGGCGATCACAGCGCTGCGAGGAAGGAACGGACCTCGTCGAGGCATCCGGCCGCACGCATCCGCTCGGCGTCGAAGAGCACGAGGAAGTCGGCCATCTCGAAATCGGGGTCGTACGAGGGCAAGCCGCAGACGACGCCGCCGTACCGGACGGCGATCCGGATCGTGGGCGGAACGAGGTCCTCGTCGGCGCCGTCGGGCCGCGGGAGCTCATCGATGGGGACCCCGTCGACGGCGACGGGCCGGATCGGATCGGCGCGGACCGCACCGTCGGCGAGCGCGTCGTTGTCGGCGAGGAAGCCGAGCGCGGCACGGACCAGCGCGGCACGCGAATGTACGCCGTCCTCCATACGGACCGACATGCAGCCCATCGCGAACTGGAATCCGGAGCGCTCGTAGAAGGTCAGCAGTGCGATCCGTAGCAGCACCGACACCACCCCGCCCCGGTATCGCGTAGCGATGGTGGCGCGCCCCCACTCGGCGACGTCGTCGGCCATCGCGGCGAACGCCGGGCTGAGCCGGAACATGCTGGTGGTGAATACCTCCCGCTGCCCACTCGGCGCGGGCAGGATGATCCGGTAGCAGCCCACGATCTCGTCGGTCGGGTCGTGCCGTACGAGGAGGTGGGCGCTGTAGTCGTCGAACCGGTCCACGTCGATCGGCCGGCCGAGCCGCTCGCTGATCACGGCCCCGGGCAGCGGCGCGCCGAGCTCGGTGGAGAAGGCGTCGTACCGCAGGGCCTGTGCACGTTCGATGTCGCGCGGGTCCTCGGCGACGAAGACCGTGAACGGGGTGCGTTCGGTCGCCGCGAAGAGCACAGTGCCCGCCGGTGTCCTCGTGGTCATGGCGACTCCTCCTGGTGCAGCGCGCGGGCGATCTCACCCGCGCGGACGGCGACGTTGGACAGCAGCGTGGTCCCGAGACCGTGGCCGGGTAGATCGGCGCCCTGTACGTACAGGCCGGGCACCTCGGCACCGTCGATCACGGCGCGGTGCGAGCGGGCGACGTGCAGGTCGCCGCCCGGCGAAGCGATGCCGTCCAGCCCGGTGAGGCCGCCGGGCCGGAATCCGGTGGCGCAGACGACGGCGTCGAAGGTCGCCGCAGTGCGCTCGCCGGTGGTGAGGCGGCGCAGTTCGGCCGCGACGCCGCCGCCGGGCGCGGCCTGCGCGGCGACCACCGCGCTGGTGCGGTGCACGCCCAATCGGCGTGGGCCGCTTACCTTCTGCCGGTACCAGCGGTCGTAAAGCTCGCGAGTCAACGCGTGCTCGACCGCCGCGTAATTGGTGTTGCCGTGCCGATGCAACAGCGCCTCCCGCGTCTCCGACGGCGCGGCGGCGAACTCGTCGACCACGTCCGGGTCGAAGACCTGGTTGACGAAGGGACTCTCGTCCACGTCCGCGAGCCCGAATCCGTGGAAGGCGAGGTCGACGCGAGCCCCCGCGTCATGCAGGTGCAGCGCCACCTCGGCCGCGGATTGACCGCCGCCCACCACGAGGAAGCTCGCGCCCGCAACCCCGTCGGGGAGATCGCGCTCCAGCTCACCGAGCCGCGGGACGAGGTCGATGTTGTGAAAGACACGCCGCGGGTCGAGCCCGTCCGTCCACGCGGGCAAGACGGGCCGCAGGCCGCGCGCCACGACCACCGACTGTGCGCGGGTGACCCGCTCGTCGCCGTCCGGGCCACGATGGGTGACGGCGAACCGCGGCCCCTCGGAGCACCGAGCGAGGCCCGTCACCGTGCGGCCGTACCGCACCCGGTCCGCGAACGGCGTGGCCGCCCAGGCCAGGTAGTCCGCGAACTCGGCTCGCTCGGGAGTGAGCACGGCGCGGTTGACGAAGTCCACGAGCCGATCCCGGGCACCGAGGTACGCGACGAAGGAGAACGGACTGGCCTGGTTGCGCAACGTCACCAGGTCCTTGAGGAAGCTGATCTGCATGGACGTGCCCGGGAGCAGCATGCCCGGATGCCAGGCGAACGCTTCCCGCCGCTCCAGGAACCGCACGGTGCCGATCCGCTCCGGCACCTCCGCGAGTGCGATCGCCAGCGCCAGGTTGGCGGGTCCGAATCCGACCCCGAGTACGTCGACGACGTCGCCGTCGTCCACCGGTTCCGTCTCGCGCATCACACCCTTTCCCACCGACGTCGGGGCGGGTGGCCGTGCATCCGCCTGAACGGATCGTAACCCTGCAAAGATCCTGTACACCGTACTTGATGACAGATTTGTCACGCTTTGCAGTGTGAAATACCTCGCAGGCGTCAGGCACCCGAAGCGCGCGGGGGCTCCATGGGAAGACGAGGGTTGTGCAGGTGCGCGACGAGGCCCGTCCACCCGGTCTGGTGCGTGGCGCCGAGGCCCTCGCCCGTGTCCCCGTCGAAGTACTCGTAGAAGGTGGGATGCTGTGCCCAGAGCGGGTTGTCGCTGCCCTCGATCCGCCCGGCGTCCGCAGGACGGCGTGCACCGCCACCGTCGGCCCGCGCGACGGGTCGGAACAGCCCGACGAGCCCCCCGTCGATGACGTCGGCGGCCTCCTCCAGGGTGCACAGGTTGTCGGAGCCGGTGGGAATGGCGATGGTGAAGTCGTCGCCGAAGTGCCTGCCGTAGGTGCGTAGCTTGTCGGCGAGCAGCACGTTCACCGGAAACCACACGGGCCCACGCCAGTTGGAGTTGCCTCCGAACATGCCGGTGGTCGACTCGCCGGGCTCGTACTGGATGGAGACGGTTCTTCCGTCCACGTCCTCGGCCACCTGCTGCTCCGTCTTGGACAGGGAACGGATGCCGTAGGGCGCCAGGAACTCCGCCGGATCGAACATGCGCTCCAGCACGCGGCGCAGCCGGTCGGGGCTGACGAGGGAGAGCAGCATCCGGCCGTCCCCGTCTCCGTCGGCCGAGGCACCGGAGAGCACGGGCTCCACGAGTTCCGGGCGGCGGGAGCGCAGCCAGTTCAGGCGCGCAGTCACGTCGGGGCACTCCTGCGCCACCCACGCCGGCACGTCGGTGGCGCCCAACAGTGGGAGCAGGCCCACCATCGAGCGCACCCGCATCGGCAGCGCACTGCCGTCGGGCCGGACGAGCACGTCGTAGAAGAAGCCGTCCTCGTCGTCCCACAGAGAGAGGCTGTGCGAGCCGAAGTTGTACGTGGCCTTGGAGATCTGCAGGAAGTGCTCGAGGAATTTGGTGGCGCAGTCCTGCCACACCGGGTCGTGCCGCGAGAGCTCGATGGCGATCTTGAACATCTGCTGGCAGTAAAACGCCATCCAGCTGGTGGCGTCGGACTGCTCGAGCCGGTAGCCCGGCGGCAGTGGCGCGGACCGGTTGAAGAAGCCGATGTTGTCCATGCCGAGGAAGCCGCCCTCGAAGACGCCGGTGTCGTCGGATCCCTTGCGGTTGACCCACCAGGAGAAGTTGAGCAGCAGCTTGGTGAAGACGCGAACGAGGAACTCCTGGTCGCGCCAGCCGTCGATGCGGTAGACGTGCCACGCCGCCCACGCGTGCACGGGCGGGTTGACGTCGCCGAACTCCCATTCATATGCCGGCAGTTGGCCGTTCGGGTGCATAGCCCATTCTCGGCACATGAGGACCAGCTGTTCCTTGGCGAACTCGGGGTCGACGTGGGCCAGCGGGATGCAGTGGAAGGCCAGGTCCCAGGCAGCGAACCAGGGGTACTCCCATTCGTCTGGCATGGAGATCACGTCGGCCAGCGAGAAGTGCTTCCAGGTGGTGTTGCGGCGGCCTGGGTCCGCCCGCTCGCGCGGCGACGGGTCGACGGCGGGGTCACCCTCCAGCCAGGACTCCACGTCGTAGCGATAGAGCTGCTTGTTCCACAGCATGCCCGCGTAGGCGCGGCGCGCGACCGACCGGTCCTCGCCCTGCACGTCCTGGTGGATCACGGTGCCGTAGAATTCGTCCGCCTCGTCGCGCCGGTCGGCGAAGACGGCGGCGAAGCCCGGACCGAAGGTGTCCAGCGACGGTGCGGTGCGCGAGAGCCGCAGCCGAACCGTCACGCTCTCCCCGGGCGGCACGGAGGCGAAGCGGTACCAGACCGCCGCCTTGGTGCCGCGCTCCTCCGGGTTGACGGCAGCCTCGTCGCCCTGCACCACCCGCGTGGTGATTGCGTCCTTCGGGTAGGGCGAGGCGTTGGCCGCCGCGCCGAAGAGCTCCACGGCATCGGTCTCGTTGTCGCAGAACAGCAGCTGCGGAGAGCCCTCCGCAGCGAGGTGGTACTCGCCGAGCCACTGGTGGGTCACCCGGACCGCCTCGAGGCCGCCGACCTCCGGCGACCGTACGCGCGTGATCTCGCCGCGTCGCTCGTCGTGCCCCCACGCCCAGGTGTTGCGCAGCCACAGCTGCGGCAGCAGATCCAGCGGCGCGGGCGACGGACCGTGGTTGACCGCCTCGATCTCCACGCAGATGTCGTCGGGCGCGGCCTTGGCGTAGCGCACGTGCACGTCGAAGAAGCGGTTGTCGGCGAGCACGCCGGTGTCGGCGAGCTCGTATTCGCGCTGCGTTCGGTCGCGGGCGGCGTTGCCGTCGCGGAGTTGCTGGTACGGGTACTCGGCCTGCGGGTACCGGTACATCCAGTGCATCCAACTGTGCGTGGGCGTCCCGTCGACGGGCCACCAGTACTCCTTGACGTCCTCGCCGTGGTTGCCCTGCGCATTGGTGAGGCCGAACAGGCGCTCCTTGAGGATGGGGTCGTTGTGGTTCCACAGGCCGACGGCGAGATTGAGGAAGCCGTAGCGGTCGCAGATGCCGCCGAGCCCGTCCTCGCCCCACCGGTAGGCACGGCGGTGCGCCTGATCGAAGCCGAAGCTCCCCCAGGCATCGCCGCTGCCGCTGTAGTCCTCCCGGACGGTCCCCCACTGACGCCCCGCGAGGTACGGGCCCCAGAGTCGCCACGGGCCGTCAGGCCCCGGGCTCTCCGCGAGGCGGCGGTGTTCGGCTGTCGGCTCGGTGTTGTGCACCGGAGAATCCTCCTACACCGGGGGCGACGCCGCAGGAGGTGGACCGAGCCGAAGGCGAACGGACCCGAACGGGTATTCCCCGTGAGCGATCAGCGCGCGGAGACGGCCTGTGCGTGCATCTCCCAGAACAGGATCTCGGCGGGCTCGGTGGCGATCGCCGTGAGTGCACCGGTGTGGACGGTGCGCAGCGCGTCACCCTCACCGAGCCGGTCGTCGCCGACGGCGACGGCACCGGAGACCACGAAGAGGTGCCCGTACGGCGCCGGCGGCAGGACGACCGACTCCTCCGCCGCCAGCCGGGCGGCGTACAGCGCGGCGGCGTCGTTGTTGATCGCCACTGCCGGGTCGCGGCCCGCGATCCCCGAGGCGACGAGGACCAGGCCGCGACCACCGAGGGGGACGTCGGCGGTGCGATACTCCGGCTCGCCCCCGGGCTCGTTCGGCGGCAACCACATCTGGACGACCCTCGCGACCACGCCGGTGGAGCGCGGGTTCTGCTCGCGGTGGTTGACCCCGCTGCCCGCGCTCATCGCTTGCACCTGGCCGGCGCGAACCAGGCCGGTCTCGCCGGACGAGTCGTCGTGGTGCACCTCGCCCGCGATCACCCAGGTGACGATCTCAGCGTCGCGGTGGAAGTGCCGATCGACGCCCGAGCCCGGGTCGATGAGGTCGTCGTTGTGCACGAGCAGCTGCCCGTGCGCGTTCTCACCCAGATCGAAGTTGCCGGTGAAGGGCATCGACTGCCGCGTGTAGATCCCCTCGCCACGCCAGTGCGTGCGATCGGCGGCCGGGACGATCCTGCTCTCGCTCACCCCGACAGCCTAGGCCGGTACCGCCGTCAGACTCCGGCGGGCAGCCCCGCCCCGGACGGCGAGACGAGGATCTTCACCGCGGTCTCGTTGTGATGCAGCAGGGTGTCGTAGCCGACGGTGACCAGCTCGTCGAGGCCGATCCTGCCGGTGATGAACGGCGCCAGGTCGACGGTGCCGCTCTCGACCAGCGCGATCGTCTCGGCGTGGTTGTTCACGTAGGCGATAGTGCCGCGCATGTCGATCTCCTTGAGCACCAGCTTCTGCATGTCGACGCTGCCCGGTTGCCCCCAGATGGAGACGACCACGAGCACGGCCTGCGGCCGCAGCGCATCGAACAGGGCGTCCAGCGCGGGCTGCACGGAGGTGCACTCGAAGCCGACGTCGGCGCCGCGGCCGCCGGTGAGGCCCTGCACGGCGGCCACGACATCGGTCACCGTCGGATCGAAGACGTGGTCGGCGACGCCTGTCTCGGCGGCGCGACTCCGGCGCAGCGAGCTGGGCTCGCTGATGGCCACCGTCAGCCCCTTGGCCTTGCAGACCGCGGCGGTGAGCAGCCCGATCGGCCCGGCTCCGGTGATGAGAGCGAAGGCGCCGGCGCCCGCACCGGAGCGCTGCAGCGCGTGGTACCCCACAGCGAGCGGTTCGATGAGCGCCGCCTGGTCCAGCGGCACGTCCTTCGAGACCCGGTGCACCCAGCGGCGCTGCACGACGATCCGCTCCGAGAGCCCACCGCCGCGGCCGCCCAGCCCGATGAAGTTCATATCCGACGAGAGGTGGTAGTCGGTGCTGTCCGGCCCGGTGTCCACGTCGTCGGCGATGATGTACGGCTCGACCACTACGTGATCCCCCACCTGCAGGTCGTCGACGCCGGCGCCGACCGCGGCGATGACGCCGGACATCTCGTGCCCGATCGTCAGAGGCGCGGCTTCGCCGCTCACCGGATTCGGGTGGCCGCACGGCGGCACGAAGATCGGGCCGTCCACGTACTCGTGCAGGTCGGTGCCGCAGATTCCGCACCACGCGACGTCGATGGCGACGGTGCCCTCGGTCACCTCGGGCGCGGGGACGTCCTCGATCCGGACGTCGTTGCGGTCGTGGTAGCGCGCTGCTCGCATGGGATTCCTCCGGTCGTAGACATGTGACTCGTCCCACACTCGCCGCGGTCCGTGCGCCCCGTCGATCGTTGCAGCGGGTTGCAGCCTAGAGCGGCGCCGAGCCACGGACATGCTCGAAGACGAGGGAGGTGTTGGTGCCCGCGACCTCCTCGCGGGCACTGAGGTACTCGACGAGGTGGCGCAGATCGTCGGTGTCGACAGCCGCGATGTGCAGCAGGTAGTCGTCGCCGCCGGCGAGGAAGTACGCGTCGATGACGGGCGGCAGGTCGATCACCGACTCCACGAACTGCCGGATCCGGTGCCGGGCGGTCGAACGCAACGTCACGGCGATCATGGCACGCAGGGGCCGGCCGACGGCCGCGGGATCGACGTCAGCGTAGAAACCGCGGATCACACCCGCATCGGTGAGGCGCCGGACCCGAGTGTGCACCGTGGACGGGGCCAGGCCGACCTCCTCCGCAAGGGCGGCGTTCGAGACCCGCCCGTCCCGCTGGAGTGCGAGCAGGATCCGCCGGTCCGCATCGTCGAGCAGCGGTCGACGATCGTTCGACGATGGTGGGCGATACGCCGTTCTCACAGAATGTACGTCAGCCACTTCGTACCCTTTCAGAATCTTCTTCCGTGCCCTTGATCAGTTCTCGATGTTTCTTCAGACTATGTGACACAAGCCACCCGCCGGACAGGAGCACACGATGCGCGTCGGAATCCCCACCGAGATCAAGAACAACGAGTACCGCGTGGCGATCACGCCCGGCGGTGTCGCTGAGCTGACCCGCCGCGGCCACGACGTGCTGATCGAGGACGGCGCGGGCGTCGGCTCGGCGATCGCCAACGAGGACTTCGCCGCGGCGGGTGCCCGCATCGTGCCGACGGCGGACGACGTCTGGAGCGAGGCCGACCTCCTGCTCAAGGTCAAAGAGCCCATCGCGGCGGAGTACGCCCGGATGCGCGCCGACCAAACGATCTTCACCTACCTGCACCTGGCCGCCTCGCGACCGTGCACCGACGCGCTCCTGTCGTCGAAGACCACGTCGATCGCGTACGAGACGGTCCAGCTCCCCGACGGCTCGCTCCCCCTGCTCGCCCCGATGTCCGAGGTGGCAGGCCGGCTCGCCCCACAGGTCGGCAGCTACCACCTGATGCGCTCCAAGGGGGGCCGTGGCGTGCTCATGGGCGGCGTCCCCGGCACCGCGCCCGCGAAGGTCACCGTGCTCGGCGGCGGCGTCTCCGGCATCAACGCCGCGCAGATCGCCGCGGGCATGGGCGCCGACGTCACCGTCTTCGACCTGGACGTGCGCAAGATGCGCGCCGTCAACGCCCAGTTCGGCGGCCGTGTGCACACCAGCTACTCCACCTCGCTCGCGCTCGAGGAGGCCGTCGTCGAGTCGGACCTGGTGATCGGCGCCGTGCTGATCCCGGGCGCCGCGGCGCCGAAGCTCGTCTCCACCGACCTCGTGCACCGCATGCGTCCCGGCGCCGTGCTCGTCGACATCGCGATCGACCAGGGCGGCTGCTTCGCCGACTCGCACCCGACCACGCACGACGATCCGACCTTCACCGTCGGCGAGACCGTCTTCTACTGCGTCGCGAACATGCCGGGCGCGGTGCCGCGCACCTCCACGTTCGCGCTTACGGGCGCCACCCTGCCCTACGTGCTGCGCATCGCGGACAAGGGCTGGAAGGCCGCCTGCTCCGAGGACGCCGCGCTGGCCGCGGGCCTCTCGACGCACGACGGCGTGCTCCTCAACGCCGGAGTGGGCGAGGCCCTGGGCATCGAGTCGAAGGCGCCCGAAGCCGTCCTGGCCTGAGCCACGACGTCACCCGCGGCAGTTCACCACTCGCCGGCGTCGAGGTACTGCGCGAGGTTGGCCATGCGGCGCTGCACCGCGGCCACCTCGCGCACGCACTGCTCGAGGAGCCCGCGGTCCAGGGAGGACATCCGGCGGATCGACAGGACGTCACCCGGCGCACGACCGGCACCCATCTGCTGCACCTGATGCTCCATCCGGAGACGCTCGAGGATCGAGAAGGCCTCGCGCAAAATCTCCGCGGAATCATCAGGCAGCACGGGCGAATCCGCGCCCGCGGCGAGCCGGTTGCGGGTCTGCAGCTTGGTCGACCCGCGGCTCAGCGCCGCCCACCGGGCGATGTTCACCACCGGCACCAGGGCGTGCGCCTTGATGTCGAAGGTGCCGCCCCGCAGTGAGATCACGTCGCGCACGGAGCGCAGCCGCGCCTTCGCTGTGAGAGCCTCGCGCAGCATCAGGATGAAGGCGCGTGGATGTTCCGAAAGATGTTGATAGACACCGGCAACGGGCTGCAGGGTCAGGTCGCCCCACACGGGGCGGCCGTCCACCAGCAGCGAGGCCATCATCATCGCGTTGTTCGACAGCGGCGCGTCGATCCACTCACCCGCCGCGTACAGCCATTCGGACTCGGTGCGGCAGAAGCGGGCCTGCGCGGCGACCGCGCCGTTGGTGTCCGACGGAATGCCGCATTCCTCGAGCCGTGTGTGGACCGCGGCGGCCAGAGCGAGGGCGGCGGACCGTCGCACCTCGATCTCCTCCGCCGAGGCACCGGGCAAATCCTTGAGGATGATCGCGCTGTCGACGTCCGAACTGGGAACCACCTCGCGGCGCGAGACGCTGCCGAGGGAAAGCCAGGTGAAGTCGCCCTCGCGGAGCCCGCTGTGCACCGGCAGTTCGAGCTCGATGCAGCGGCGGACCATCGCCTCGATCGCCACGGCCGCGACGCCCGAAATGTGCCGGACCGGCGCCTGCTGGCCCCACAGCACGGGGAAGATCTCGCGGATCGTCGCGCCGATCTCCGGCAGCTCCGCGGCCTCGGCGCGCTCGATCCGGCGCTGCAGCGCGAAGGTCGACGTGGTGGGAACCGTGAGGAAGTCGACGTCCTGGACGACACCGCGCACGGCGGCGTGCTCGTCCAGCACGGCCATGTAGTGCAGCTTGCGGTCGAGCATCTCGATGAGCACGTCGGACGAGAGCGCGGTCTCCGGGACGGCGGCCAACGGCGCCGTCATCACCGCCGTCACGGGGTCGGTCACGGGCCGCCCCACGGAGATCACGCGCGCCCGCAGGTCGTGATCAGTGACGATACCCAGCGGCTCCCTGGCGGCGTTCTCGACGAGTATGTAGCCCGACTTCGCGGCCGTCATTGCCGTGGCGGCCTCCTGCACGGTGACGGTCGGCGGGCAGATGACCGGCGGTCGGCGCACGATCTCGCCCGCCGTCCGCTCGCGGACCTCCTCCGCGGATACAGCCGTGGTCGGCTTGGCGAGCTCGGTCGCCAGAAACGCCGCGCCGGCGGGGGTGGAGAACATGTCGCCGACGGCCCAGGCCGGCAGCCGCAGCAGCGTCACGTCGGAGAGCGCCACCGCCCGCGGGCCGCCCTTCGCGCCGACCAGGATGACCACGTAGCCGAACACCCCGCCCGGACCGACCACCTCGTCGACATCGCCCACATCGGTCGGCGACGCCGCCGGAAAGTTCCACACCCCAACCCGGCCGGTAAGCACGACGAAGGCATGGTCGGGCGAAGCGGACAAACCGTCCAGTATCGTCGCGCCCTCGGAGAACTCGCTGATCGACGATTCGGCCGCCAGACGTGCGCGAACGTCGTCGGGCAGGCCGTCGAAGGGCGCGTGTCCGGAGAGGAAGGCAAACAGCTCCCCGAGGTCCGAGAAGTCGGTCATGGACCTATGTTTACACGTCGGCGGCGATCGACATCCCCAAGTCATCTCTCGGTAACGCGTCCGCGGAAGCGTTGCGAGGTCTACATTCCCATCCAGCGCACAACCCCATGCGCACCGATACGTCGAGGAGAAGGACTCATCCATGACGCATTCCGTCGATAAGTTCGCGGCCGAGCAGGAGGGCTACAAGCAGACCCTCGGTCGGCGACACGTGCAGATGATCGCCATCGGCGGCGCCATCGGCACGGGCCTGTTCCTGGGCTCCGCCAGCCGCCTCAACAGCACGGGCCCGGCGCTGCTCTTCAGTTACGCGTTCGTCGGCGTGATCGCCTTCTTCCTGATGCGGGCCCTCGGCGAGCTGGTGCTGTACCGCCAGAGCTCGGGCGCCTTCGTCTCCTACGCCCGCGAGTTCTTCGGCGAGGCCGCGGCCTACGCCGCGGGATGGCTGTACTGGATCTTCTGGGCGCTCACCGGCGTCGCGGAACTGTCGGCCGTCGCGGTGTACGTCCGCAAGTGGTGGGAACTGCCCAACTGGGTCTCCGTGATCATCGCGCTCGCCGTGGTCCTGGTCATCAACCTGCTCTCGGCCCGCGCCTTCGGCGAGTTCGAGTTCTGGGCATCCGTGCTCAAGGTCGGCGCCATCGTGATCTTCCTCGTGGTCGGCCTCGTCATCGTGATCGGCCAGGTCACGGTGGGCAGCGGCGATCTGGCCCACAAGGCGGGCATCTCCAACCTCTGGTCGAACCCCGGCGGATTCTGGCCCCACAGCGACACCTTCGGCTGGATCGCGCCGATCGTCGTGATGTCAGGCGTCGTCTTCGCCTACGCGGCCATCGAAATGGTGGGCATCGCCGCCGGCGAGATGCAGAACCCGCAGCGCGAGGTGCCGAAGGCCGTCAACTCGGTCATCCTGCGTATCGCGGTCTTCTACTGCGGCTCGATCTTCCTGCTCGTCTGCATCCTGCCGACCAGCCAGTACGGCACGAAGACCGCCTCCGGCGATCTCGAGTCCCCCTTCGTCACGGTCTTCGAGCGGATGGGCATCAGCTGGATGGCGACCCTCATCAACGGTGTGCTCATCGTCGCTGCGATGAGCTCGCTCAACGCCGGGCTGTACACCACGGGCCGCATGCTCCGCAGTCTCGCCGCGAGCCGCGAGGCACCCCGGATGTTCATGAACATGAGCAGGTCGGGAGTCCCCGCCACCGGCATCATCGTCACGTCCATCTTCTACGTCCTCGGTGCCGTGCTCAACGCGCTCGTCCCCGGCCACGCCTTCGACATCGCCCTCGAGGCCTCCGCCATCGCGGTCGTCGGCGTGTGGGGCCTGATCTTCCTGTGCCACATCCGCTACCGGAAGCTCTCGGATGCGGGCATCGTCACCACGAGCCCGTTCCGTGCTCCGCTCGCACCGCTCATGAGCTACGTCGGACTTGTTTTCCTGGTGCTCGTCCTCGTCGGTATGGCCTACTCGGGCTACAAGTCCGACGGTGGCTTCTGGGACAAGACGAACCTCATCGTGGTCGTCCTGGGCATCCCCGCCTTCGTCGCCATCCTCGCGATCGGCTGGTTCGCCGTGAAGCCGAAGGTGGTCGAGCACACCGGCGGCGACCTCGCCCCCACGTGGTCGCTCAAGGACAAGAAGAACTGACCTCTCGCTCCACAGACGCCCGCCGGTTCACCGGCGGGCGTCTGTCGTCGTCGGGGACCGGGACTCCGATCCGGCGGTGACGCGTTGGTGCAGCCGGGCTGGAGGTGGCGCCCACAAGCCCGTTCACCCACGATTCATAGTGTGCGATTACGTTGCCGCCATGACCACTCGCTCCCGCACCCTGTCCCGCGCCACCGCGCTCGCGGCGGCCGTCACCGTCGCCTTGGGCAGCGGGGCGGTCGCCGCCCCCGTGTGGGCGGCCCCGTCGGGCTCGTTCGACCTGCAGTCGCACCGGGGCGGGCGGGGCGAGCACACCGAGGAGTCGCTGTACGGCTTCGCACGCTCGCTCGAGCTCGGGGTGACCACGCTCGAACTCGACGTGGTGCTCACCAAGGACGACGTACCGCTGATCTGGCACGACCCGACGGTGCAGGCCGACAAGTGCACCGACACTGCGCCCGCGACACCCTGGGACACACAGTTCCCGTACGTGGGCAAGACGATCCACGACCTCACCTACGCTCAGGTGCAGACGCTCGTGTGCGCGAAGAAGCTGGCGAAGTTCCCGACTGCGAAGGTGGTCGAGGGCAACCGGATCGCGACGCTGCCGCAGCTCTTCGACCTGGCCGCGCAGTACCGGGGCAACACGGTGCGGTTCAACATCGAGACCAAGATCGAGGCGGAGGAGCGGTCGAAGTCCGCGGAACCGGCCGCCTTCGTCGCGCAGATCCTCGGTGCCGCGCGCCGCGCCGGCGTGCTCGACCGCATCGCGGTCCAGAGCTTCGACTGGCGCTCGCTGCCACTCGTCCGGGCACAGGCACCGTCGGTGCCCCTCGTCGCGCTCTACGACGCGACGACGTGGAAGAAGGGCTCCGCCTGGCTCGGCCCGGTGAGCTACGAGAAGTCCGGCGGCGACGTGGTCCGGGCCGCCACGACGGCGGGCTTCGACGCCCTCTCCCCCGACTTCGAACTGTCGGACGCGAAGACGGTCGCCGCGGCGCACGCCGCCGGCCTGACGGTGATCCCGTGGACCGTCAACGAGGAGAAGGACATGCGCGCGCAGCTCGCGCTCGGCGTGGACGGCATCATCACCGACTACCCGACGCGCCTGCGCGGCGTGCTCGCCGCGGAGGGCAAGCCGCTCCCCCGGGCGTCCGCCAAGTAGGTCTCCGCGAAAGATGGCGGCCACCGGAATCCGTTGGCCGCCGCCTCGTTCCGGGAGCGCTACGCGACGTAGGTGGCGACCGCGGTCCCCACGATGCCCGTGATCGCCACGCTGACGCTGCCCTTGCCGGGCGCGACGATGAAGGTCCCGTCGTACTCGGAGCGTGCGGTGCCGGTCTTCCCGGTGGTGGCGTTCTGCCAGACCAGCAATCGATCCGAGAGGTCGACGCCCTTGATCGACTCGCACCGGTCCGCGGGCAGCGGCGACGGCGGGATCCCGATCACGCCGAGCTCGTGGTGGGCGATCACGCAATTGGTCCGGATCACGAGATTGCCGGCGTCGTCGAAGTCACCGACCCAGGTGGCCGTCGCGTTGGGCGCGGTCGTCCGGATCGAGGTGCCGCCCGTGACCGTTCCACGGAAGGTGACGGTGCCGGAGGCGTTGGCCGCGGCCGGGGCGAGCGCGAGCACGGCTCCCGCCGTGAGGGCGGTGGCGATCACGCGGCGGACGAACGTTGTCATGGGCATACCCTGGTTCTTTCCTCAGCAGACTTTGACGTCGCAAAGTGTACACAGCGTGCACTCCACTGCCGAACACCCGGCCGCTGCGGCGCCCGTTCGTGAGGGGACACACCGGTCCTCGGCGCGAATCAGGTGCGGATGCCGTCCCGCACCCCCTGCGACCGAGCGCACCCGGTACACCGGGTGCGCTCGCGCAGATCGGGTGCGGATGGATTCCCGCACCCGACCTGCCCGGCTCAGCCCAGCCAGTTCCGGACCGGCGACGGCACGCCGCGCTTCCCGCGGTGCGGGCCGAGGACGGCGCCGCCGAAGGGCTGCGAGAGCAGGTCCCGCGCAACGCGGTTCACATCCGCCGCCGAAACCTTGTCGATCGTCGCGAGCGTGCGGGTGACGGTGCGCTGGTTCTGGTAGTTGATCTCGCTGCGGCCGATGCGGTGCATGCGCGACTGCGCGTCCTCCAGTCCCAGCACCAACCCGCCGCGGAGCGATCCCTTGGCGCGTGCCAACTCCTCAACGGTGAGACCGTCGTCGCGGACGTCCTCGAGGACCTTGCGCGCGACCGTCGCCACCTCACCCAGGCGCTCCGGCGAGCACCCGGCGTACACGGAGAACAAGCCCGTATCGGCGTACGTATCGACAGCCGAGTACACGGTGTACGCGAGGCCACGCTGCTCCCGGATCTCCTGGAACAGACGCGAACTCAGGCCGCCGCCGATCGCGGTGTTGAGCACGGACAGCGCCCACCGGTCCGGGTGGAACCGGCCGTACGCGCGGGTGCCCGCAACGAGGTGCGACTGCTCCCCGTCCCGGTTCACCACCTCGAGCGTCGGCGCACCCGGGCAGCGCCGGGCGCCTGTGCGGATCGGTGCGGAATCGGCGGCACCGTCGAGCCGGCCCACGAAGGCCCTGCGCGCCAGCTTGACCACCTGCGCGTGCGTGACATTGCCCGCGACGGCCAGGACCATCTTCTCGGGCGTGTAGCGGCGGCGATGGAAGCCCCGCAGGCGCGCGGCGGTCATCGCGGACACCGATTCCTCGGTGCCCAGGACGGGCCGCGCCAGCGGGTGATCGCCCAGGAGGGCCACGGTGGCGGCCTCGTTGACCAGGTCCTCCGGGTCATCGTCGCGCATGGCGAGTTCCTCGAGCACGACCTCGCGCTCCACGTCCACATCCGCGGGGCGGCACAGGCCGCCCAGGACCACGTCGGTCACCACATCGACCGCGAGCTCGAGGTCGACATCGAGCACGTGCGCGTAGTAGCAGGTGTGCTCCTTGCTGGTGAAGGCGTTGATCTCGCCGCCGACGGCGTCCACCTCGGCGGCGAGGGAGGCCGCGTCGCGATGCGGCGTCGCCTTGAACAGCAGGTGCTCCAGGAAGTGCGCGGATCCGGCCGAGGTCGGGTGCTCGTCGCGCGAGCCGACCGCGACCCACAGGCCGACGGCGGCGGACCGGGAACCCGGCACCGTCTCCGTGACCACCCGCAGACCGCCGGGCAGGACGCTACGACGAACGGGGGCACCCGATCCGGATGCCCCCGTCCGCGCAGCCCGTGATGTCAGGCTGCTCAGTTCCTACTCCTCGCCCGCAGGAGCGGCCTCGGCGGCCTTCTCCTCCACGACGGGGATCAGGCTGATCTTGCCGCGCTCGTCGATGTCGGCGATCTCGACCTGCAGCTTGCTGCCGACGTTGACCACGTCCTCGACCTTGTTCACACGCTTGCCACTGCCCAGCTTGCTGATGTGCACCAGGCCGTCGCGGCCGGGGACCAGCGACACGAACGCGCCGAACGCCGTGGTCTTGACCACGGTGCCCAGGAAGCGCTCGCCCACCTTCGGCAGCTGCGGGTTGGCGATGGCGTTGATCCGGTCGATCGCCGCCTGGGCCGACGGGCCGTCGGCCGCACCGACGAACACGGTGCCGTCATCCTCGATCGAGATGTTGGCGCCGGTCTCCTCGGTGATGGAGTTGATCGTCTTGCCCTTGGGTCCGATGACCTCGCCGATCTTGTCGATCGGCACCTTGATCGTGGTGATCCGCGGGGCGTACACGCTCATCTCGTCGGGGGCGTCGATCGCCTCGGCCATGACCTCGAGGATCGTGGTGCGGGCGTCCTTCGCCTGGGCCAGCGCGCCGGCCAGGACCTGCGACGGGATGCCGTCCAGCTTGGTGTCCAGCTGCAGGGCGGTGACGAAGTCGGACGTGCCGGCGACCTTGAAGTCCATGTCGCCGAAGGCGTCCTCGGCACCGAGGATGTCGGTCAGGGCCACGTAGCGGGCCTGACCGTCGACCTCGTCGGACACCAGGCCCATGGCGATGCCCGCGACGGGCGCCTTGAGCGGCACGCCGGCGTTGAGCAGCGACATCGTCGAGGCGCAGACCGAGCCCATCGACGTGGAGCCGTTGGAGCTCAGCGCCTCCGACACCTGACGGATGGCGTAGGGGAACTCCTCCACCGACGGCAGCACCGGCACGAGAGCGCGCTCGGCGAGCGCGCCGTGGCCGATCTCGCGACGCTTCGGCGAGCCGACACGGCCGGTCTCACCGGTCGAGTACGGCGGGAAGTTGTAGTGGTGCATGTAGCGCTTCGACTTCTCGGGTCCGAGCGAGTCGATCTGCTGCGCCATCTTGACCATGTCCAGCGTGGTGACGCCCAGGATCTGGGTCTCGCCGCGCTCGAACAGCGCGCTGCCGTGGGCGCGCGGGATCACGGCGATCTCGGCGCTCAGCGAACGGATGTCGGTGATGCCGCGACCGTCGATGCGGAAGTGGTCCGTGAGGATGCGCTGGCGCACCAGCTTCTTGGTCAGCGAGCGGAACGCCGCGCCGATCTCGCCCTCGCGGCCCTCGAACTTCGGGCCGACGGACTCGAGCACCTCGGCCTTGACGACGTCGGTGGCGTTGTCGCGCTCCTGCTTGCCGGCGATCGACAGCGCGTCGTTGAGCTTGGCGGCACCCGCGGCCTCGACGGCGGCGAAGACGTCGTCCTGGTAGGGCGGGAACAGCGGGAACTCGCCGGTGGGCTTCGACGCCCCGGCAGCCAGCTGCTTCTGCGCCTCGCAGAGCACGGCGATGAAGGGCTTGGCGGCCTCGAGGCCCTCGGCCACGACGGTCTCGGTGGGCGCGGTGGCACCACCGGCGATGAGGTCGATGACGTTCTCGGTGGCCTCGGCCTCGACCATCATGATCGCGACGTCGGCGTCCTTGCCGGAGCCCGAGACGATGCGGCCCGCGACGACCATGTCGAAGACGGCGCCCTCGAGCTGCTCGACGGTCGGGAAGGCGACCCACTGGCCGTCGATGAGCGCGACGCGCACGCCGCCGACGGGGCCGGAGAAGGGCAGGCCAGCGATCTGGGTCGACGCCGAAGCGGCATTGATCGCGACGACGTCGTACAGATCCTTGGGATCGAGCGACATCACGGTCACGACGACCTGGATCTCGTTGCGGAGGCCGGCGACGAAGGACGGGCGCAGCGGCCGGTCGATCAGGCGGCAGGCCAGGATCGCGTCCGTCGACGGGCGACCCTCGCGACGGAAGAACGAGCCGGGGATGCGGCCCGCGGCGTACATGCGCTCCTCGACGTCGATCGTCAGCGGGAAGAAGTCGAAGTGCTCCTTCGGCTGCTTGCTGTGCGACGTCGCCGAGAGCAGCATCGTCTCGTCGTCGAGGTACGCGGCCACGGAGCCGGCGGCCTGCTGAGCGAACCGGCCGGTCTCGAACCGGATGGTGCGCGTGCCGAAGGAACCGTTGTCGATGACGGCGACCGCTTCAGTGATGTCGTCGTCGTACTCGACCTGAGTGTTGTCTGTCATGAAGAGTGAAGAAGCCTTTCTTCGCGCGGACCGTCCCCACCTGGCGGCGCGCATGCTGCGCGCGGCCGGAGTCGTTCGACATGGCGGCGGGCGCCGTGGGTGCGGTCATCGATCGAAGCCGCCGGACCCGCTCGTCGAGACGACGGCGTTTCCGGCAACCACTACCGAGGACCACCCCGCGGGGAGTGACACCGTGACGGCGCACCGCAGAAGTCGGAGACCGGATCTACCGGCACCGACGTCGGACGGACCTGCGTCAAGGCTATCATCGGGAGTCTTTTCCACGTGAGTCGCACACGCCGTGCACACCCCCCGAGGAGGATGTCCGTGTCGCAGAGCAGCCGGGAACGTGTGCAGGAGACGACGGCGACGTGGCTAGCGCACATGATCACCGCCGCGGGAATCGTCTCCCTGCTCAGCGTGATCATCCGCAGCGACCGGATCCTGCCCCTGGTGGCGGACCTGCTCGGCATCGTCGGGATCCCCTCGCACCCGAGCCTGCTGCTCGTCGCGGCGCTCACCGTTCTCCTCGGCGCGCTCCGCCGGCGTCTGCGGGCCGCGCACACCGTCGCCGTCATCATCATGTCGCTCCAGGTGCTGGTGAACATCGCGACGCTGGTGATCGTCGCGACCGACCAGCTCGACCCCGACGAGACGCGGCACCTCCCGCCCTTCATCGAGGCGTACGTGTCCGTGCGCTTCTCTCTGCCGGGCGCTGCGCTCACCGCGGCCATCAGCGCCGTCTGCCTCGCGCTGGTCATCGTCGCCCGTCCGCAGTACCCCGCGAAGCTCGCGCGGGGTTCGCGCCGCGCCGCCTTCGGCGTCCTGGTCGGCGGCTTCGTCGGCGTCTACCTCGTGGTCGTCGCGCTCGCGTTCACGTTCCCGGGCCGAGGATCGAATCGCCTGAACGGCACCGTCGAGATCCTCGTGTGGTCGCTCCGGTCCACGTTCGGCGTGGCGGTTCCGCGACGGATCGACGTCGCGCTCAACGGGCACTCCGGTCCCATGTGGGTCTATTCACTGGCCGGAGTCCTGTCTGCGTCCGTCCTGATCCTCGCCCTCATGGCCTTCTGGCGGGCCGGACGCGGCGACGAACTGATGACCGAGCCCGAAGAGCTCGAAGTCCGGCGGCTCCTGCTCGAGTACGGCGAGGACGACTCCCTGGGCTACTTCGCCACCCGGCGGGACAAGGCGGTGATAGCCTCCCCCGACCGGCGGGCCGTGGTGACCTGCCGCGCCGTCGGGCCCGTCTCGATGGCGAGCGCAGATCCGATCGGCCACCGCGACTCGTGGCCCGCCGCGGTCGCGGCATGGATCGAGGACTGCCGCTCGCACAGCCTCTACCCCGCCGTGCTGGCGGCGAGCGCCGACGGCGCCACCGTCTACGAGGACGCCGGGCTGCGCACCCTGACCATCGGCGACGAGGCGATCATCCACGTCGACGCGTTCACCCTCAAGGGCCGCGACATGCGCGCGGTCCGCCAAGCGGTGACCCGCGTCGCCGCCGCGGGCTACACGCTCAAGGTCCGACGGCACGGCGACCTGTCCGCCGCGGAGCTCGCCGAGGTGGCCACGCTGGCAGAGCAGTGGCGGGGCGAGGAGACCGAGCGCGGATTCTCGATGGCCCTCAACCGGATCGGCGACCCGGTGGACGGCCGCTGCGTGCTGGTCTCCGCGCACAGCGCGGACGGGGTGGTGCGGGGCCTGCTCAGTTTCGTGCCATGGGGCACGCGCGGCCTGTCCCTGGACCTGATGCGGCGCGACCGCGACGCCGAGAACGGCCTCAACGAGTTCATGGTCGCCAAGCTCATCGAGCAGTGCGCGGAGATCGGTATCCGGCGGATATCGTTGAACTTCGCGGTCTTCCGGTCCGTCTTCTCCGAGGCGGACCGCGTCGGCGCGGGACCCGTCACCCGGATGGTCGACTCCGTGTTGAGCTTCGCATCGAAGTTCTACCAGCTCGAATCCCTGTATCGCTCCAACGACAAGTACCGCCCGGACTGGGTGCCGCGGGTCCTCTGCTACGACCCGGCGCTCAGCGCGGTCCGCGCCGGTATCGCCGTCGGCACCGCCGAGGGCTTCCTGCCGCAGATCGGCCCGAAATTCCTGGCAGGACCGTCAATCCCGGACGAGTTCCCGCGGGACACCGAGTTCGTCGACCGGCTGCTCGCCGAGGAAGAACGCCTCCTGCGCCGGGAGGCGCCGCCCGTGCGGCTCTCCGAGCAACAGCGGGTGCGCCGACGTAAGCTCCGGGCCCTGGAGGACGCGGGCATGCCCGGCTATCCCCCGTCGGTGCCCCGAACCGCATCGCTCGCGGCGGTCCGCGAGCAGGCGTTCGATCTCGCGCCCGACGGTGCCGCAGGCACCGTCGTCTCCGTGACCGGGCGGGTCCGGGCGGTGCGAGACTACGGCGGCGTCACGTTCGTCGACCTGCATGAGGACGGCGCCCACCTACAGGTGATCGCCGAGCGCACCCGCACCCCGGACGACGCGCGGGCGCTGTGGCGCACGGCGATCGACATGGGCGACCTGGTGTCGGTGACCGGTGCGGTCGTCCGCTCCCGCACCGGCGAGCCATCGGTCCTGCTCGCGGCGTGGGCGATGGCCGGCAAGTGCCTCTCTCCCGTGCCGAAGACGCGCGCGCGGCTCGGCGACGAGACGCGGGCACGGAATCGCCCGCTCGAGCTCATCACCGATGACGGTGCCGTTGACCTGCTGTACCGGCGCTCGCGTGCGGTCGCCGCGATGCGCGCCGTGTTCGTGGGCCGCGATTTCACCGAGGTCGAGACGCCGATGCTGCAGTCGGTGCACGGCGGCGCCGCGGCCCGCCCGTTCACCACGCACATCAACGCCTACGACATGGGCCTCTACCTGCGGATCGCGCCGGAGCTGTACCTCAAGCGACTGGCGGTCGGTGGCATGGGCCGGATCTTCGAGCTGAACCGTAACTTCCGCAACGAGGGCGCGGATGCGACGCACAACCCGGAGTTCACCGCGCTCGAGGCCTACGAGGCGTACGGCGACTACACGACGATGCGAACGCTCACGCGCGAGGTGATCCTCGCCGCGGCGGTCGCGGTCAACGGGCGACCGATCGCCGTGCGGCCCGACGGTGCCGGGGGCACGCGTGAAGTGGACCTCACGGCGGACTGGCCCGTCGTCACCGTGCATTCCGCGGTGTCGGCGGCGTCCGGGACGGAGCTGACCTCGGCGTCGACGGTCGACGAGGTGACTGCGGTGTGCCGGCGGCACCACGTGGCCGTGCCACGCGGCGCGACGGCGGGCAAGCTCGTGATGGAGCTGTACGAGGCGCTGGTCGAGAAGCAGACCGAGTTCCCGACGTTCTACTGCGACTTCCCGATCGAGGTGTCGCCGCTGGCGCGGAGACACCGCGAGGATCCGCGGCTCACGGAGCAGTGGGACTTGGTCGGCTTCGGTGCCGAGCTCGGCACCGCCTACACGGAGCTCACGGACCCGATCGACCAGCGCGAGCGGCTCACGAAGCAGTCGATGGCCGCGGCAGCGGGCGATCCCGAGGCGATGGAGCTCGACGAGTCCTTCCTCGACGCTCTCTCCTACGCGATGCCACCCACCGGCGGCCTCGGCATCGGTGTGGACCGCATCGTCATGCTGCTCGCGGGCGTGAACATCCGCGCGACGCTGGCCTTCCCGTTCGTCAAGCCGCAGGACCGCTGAGCGCTCGGCTGGACGGGCCCTTGTCGCGGGCCGCGAGGGAGAGTTCGATGGACGCATGCAGCTGCCGCAGTCCCTCGCCCGCTTCAACCGCCGCGTCACGAACCCCGTCCAACGGCTGTGGGCCGGCTGGGCGCCCAGCTTCGCCATCATCGAGCACACCGGCCGCACGTCGGGCACGCCGTACCGGACGCCGGTCACCGCCTTCGGGACCGAGGACGGGGTGGCGATCCTGCTGACCTACGGCCCCGACCGCGACTGGCTCAAGAACCTGCGCGCCGCCGGCGGAGGCCGAGTGGTGCGCGGCGGCAAAACCCGCGCCGTCACCGCTCCGCGCGTGGTCTCGCGGGACGACGCGGCGAAGCTGGTGCGGAGCCGCACCTTCTCCCGCCTGCCCTTCGACGAGGCCGTCCTCCTGACCTACGCGTAGCGCGCGCCGCCCGCTCCCGCTATCGGTCTTCACTCTTCATGCCGTTGCAACGCAATGGAGAAGAGGAATCGGTAGCGGGAGCAGAGTCTCGATCGATCCACCGATGTTCGGTGCTGCGCCGCCGACTGGGAGTGAGTGACCGCCGAGCTCGCCGCTGCGGGGTCATCGAAATCGTGAGACATTCAAACTATGACGAGACGTGCAGTGGTGACGGGCGGCGGTACGGGGATCGGGCGGGCGATCGCGCACCGTCTGGCGTCCGACGGGAACGACGTCGTGATCGTGGGCAGGCGCGCGGACGTGCTCGCGGAGACCGCGTCCGCGATCAACGCCGCGCTCGGCGCGGAGCGGGTGTCCGCCGAGGTCGCGGACCTGGCCGATCCGTCCGCCGTCGACGGTCTTGCCGGCCGGATCGGCGCGGCGCGCACCGTCGACGTGCTGGTCAACAACGTCGGCGGCAACCCGGCCCGCGACGGCGCGTCTGACGACCTCGCCGGGACGGCGGAAGCGTACGCGACGACGTTCCGGCTCAACGTGATCACCGCCGTCCTCGCGACCGAGGCGCTGCGGCCGTACCTCACCCGACCCGGCGGCCGGATCGTCTCGATCAGCTCGATCGCGGGGCTCCGCGGGCCCGGGCCCTACGGTGCGGCGAAGGGGGCCCTGCACGCCTGGTCGGCGGGGCTCGCCCTGGAGCTCGCCCCCGAGGGCGTGACCGTCAATGTGGTCGCGCCCGGATTCGTGCCGGCGACGGAGTTCTGGGCCGACCGCCTCACGACCGAGCTCCACGACAGCCGGATCGCGCAGATCCCGGCGGGTCGCGCCGGCACGCCCGAGGAGGTCGCCGCCGCCGTGGCCTACCTCGCCGCACCCGACGCGGGCTGGACCACGGGCCAGATCCTGCAGGTCAACGGCGGCACGCTCCTCGGCCGCGGCTGACGCCCCGGGGACCGGCGGACCCGGAGACGCCGAACGGCCCGCCCCGGAGATCCGGGAGCGGGCCGTTCGGCATGAAGGCTCTTAGCGACGCAGGCCGAGGCGCTCGATGAGCGCGCGGTAGCGGTTGATGTCGACCGAGGCGACGTACTTCAGCAGGCGGCGACGACGGCCGACCAGCAGCAGCAGGCCGCGGCGGCTGTGGTGATCGTGCTTGTGCTGCTTGAGGTGCTCGGTCAGGTCCGTGATGCGCTTGGTCAGCATCGCGACCTGCGCCTCGGGGGAACCGGTGTCGGTCTCGTGCAGGCCGTACTCGGCGAGGATCGACTTCTTCTGCTCAGTGGTGAGCGACATGGAGGAACTCCTTGTTTCAGTATCGCGTCGTCATGGATCCGTGCCGCCACCGCGAACCGCAGCAGGCACGATCGACCACGTTACCAGCAGTCAGGGGATTCCCAGAATCGCGCGGGTCTTGTCGACGTCCCCGCCCATCGCGATGAGCAGCGCGTCGATGGAATCGAACCGCTCCATGCCGCGCACCCGGTCCACGAAATCGACGGCGACGTGCTGCCCGTAGAGATCGGCGGAGGTGTCCAGCACGAAGGCCTCGACGGTGCGCGTGCGTCCCGAGAAGGTCGGGTTGCTGCCCACCGACACTGCGGCCGGATACCGCTCGCCGGGCGTCACCTGCCCCACCACGGGGCCCGCTCCGAGCACGGTGAACCACGCGGCGTACACGCCGTCGGCGGGGATCGCGGCGAACATCGGCGGGGCGACGTTCGCCGTCGGGAAGCCGAGCTCGCGGCCGCGGCCATCGCCGCGCACGACGACGCCCTCCACCCGGTGCGGGCGCCCCAGCGCCTCGGCGGCGGCCTTCACGTCGCCCGCGTCCACGCAGGAGCGGATGTACGTCGAGGAGTAGGTGACCGAATGCTCCGTGAGCAGCGGCACCGCGTCCACGGAGAAGCCGAACTTGTGGCCGAGCCTCGCCAGCATCTCGACGTTGCCGAGGGCGCGGTAGCCGAAGGTGAAGTTGTCCCCCACCACGACCGCGGCGGCGTGCAGCCGCTCGACCAACACGGAGTGCACGAAGTCCTCGGCCGGTTGCGCCATGACCGTGGCGGTGAAGGGCATCACGCAGAAGACGTCGATGCCGAGCTCCTCGGCGAGCTCGGCCCGCCTGGTCAGCGTCGTCAGTTGCGGCGGATGCGATCCGGGCCGCACCACCTCCGCGGGATGCGGATCGAACGTCATGAGGACCGCGGGAAGGCCACGCTCGTGGGCCTCCGCGGTCGCGCGTGCGATCAGTTGGGCGTGTCCACGGTGTACACCGTCGAACACGCCGATCGTTACGACACAGCGTCCCCAGTCCGCGGGAACGTCATCGAGCCCTCGCCAGCGAAGCACGCACTCACCCTATCGGACGGCCTATGGTGGGTGCGTGCCCAAGCCTCCCCTGCCCGATTCGCCGCGCCCCGTCGGCGAGCTGTCCGCGGTGACGCAGGACTACCTCAAGCAGATCTGGACCGCCCAGGAGTGGTCCGATGTGAAGGTCACGACCAAGTCGCTCGCCGATGCGCTCGGTGTCTCCGCGTCCACCGCCTCCGAGGCCATTCGCAAGCTCGCCGACCAAGGCCTGGTCGACCACGAGAAGTACGGGGCGGTGACGCTCACCGACGACGGCCGCGCCGCCGCCACGGCGATGGTGCGCCGGCACCGGCTCCTCGAGACCTTCCTGGTCTCGGAGCTCGGCTACGGCTGGGACGAGGTGCACGACGAGGCCGAGGTCCTAGAGCACGCAGTGTCCGAGCGCTTCCTCGCGCGCCTCGACGAGCGACTCGGCTACCCCGACCGCGATCCGCACGGCGATCCGATCCCCCAGCCCGACGGCACGGTCCCCACCCCCGACGCCTGCCTGCTGTCCGAGCTCGCGGCGGGCCAGTCCGGCACCGTCGCCCGCATCTCCGACTCCGACCCCGAGATGCTGCGCTACTTCCAGGAGGTCGGCATCGCACCCGATGCGCGGATCGAGGTCGTGGAATTGCGCAAGTTCCTCGGGACCGTCGCCGTCACGGTCGACGACGGTGCGCCGCTGGACCTGGGCGACGTGGCCGCGCAGGCCATCTGGGTCAGGAGCTGACGGGCCAGGCGCCCGCGGCGATCGCGGCCACCGCCTCCAGCTCCTCCAGCGGCACCCCCTCGCGGGCCGCCGCGGCGAGGCCGTTCAGGGTCGCGAAGGTGAAGCGGGCCAGGGCCGTCGCATCGACGGCGGCGGGCAGCTCGCCGGACGCGACATCACGGGCGATCCGCTCTGCCAGGCGCCCGACGTTGGCGGACCGCATCGCGATCATGTAGTCCGTGACCTCGGCGTCCGCCGTGCCCGCGTCGCCGCTGACGACGAGGCAGCCACGGGGCAGGCCCGCGCGCGTGTACCGCCGCGGCCCCTCGGCGAGGAGGCGGAGGACCACCGCGTGCGCGGTGGACTCCTCCGCGAACGCGAGGTCGATGAAACCGCCGTAGGTGCGGTCGTACTCGGCGACGGCCTCCTCGAACAGGCGTCGCTTGTCGCCGAAGGCGCGGTAGAGGCTCGGCGCCTCGACGCCGAGGCGCTCCGTGAGGTCGCGGATCGAGGTGGCCTCGAAGCCCTTCTCCCAGAACAGCAGCGCGGCGGCGCCGAGCGCGGCGCCCCGGTCGAAGGAGCGCGGCCTGCCGCGGGTCGTCGTCGCCATGACCTCATTCTATAGCGATCGCTACGAATTGCTGCTAGCTTTCTTTCCGTAGCACTCACTACGAAAAGGAGCGGAACACGTGAGCGACGATCTGGCAGGAAAGTACGCGCTGGTCACCGGGGCGAGTCGCGGGATCGGGCGAGCGATCGCGGACGACCTCGCGGACCGCGGGGCGACGGTGGCGGTCCACTACGGCGCGGACCGCGAGGCGGCGGAGGGCGTCGTGCGCGCGATCGAGGAGCGCGGCGGCCGGGCGTTCCCGATCCGGGCCGACCTCGCCGACAGGGACGCGTCGGCGCACCTGTGGAAGCAGTACGACCGGGAGGCCCCGCGGGCCGACATCGTGATCAACAACGCCGGAATCCTCGGCGGGCGAGTCCCGTTCGCCGAGGTCCAGGCGGACGTCTTCGACCGGGTCCTGGCCATCAACACCCGCGCGCCGTTCTTCGTCCTCCAGCACGCGCTCCCGCGACTGGCGGACGGCGGCCGGGTGGTGAACATCTCCACGCGCTTCACCCACGGCTCGTACAACCCCGCGCTGCTCCCCTACGCGATGTCCAAGGCGGCGGTCGACGCGCTGACCCACGCCGTCGCCAAGGAGCTGGCGCCCCGCGCCATCACCGTGAACGCGGTCGGGCCGGGCGGGACGGCGACGGACATGAACGCGGCGCGGCTCGCGACGGCGGAGGGGCGTGCGGCCATGGCGGCGGACTCGCCGCTCGGGCGGATCGGACAGCCCGCCGACGTGGCGGGGATCGTCGGCTTCCTGGTCTCCGACGCGGCGGGCTGGGTCACCGGCCAGTGGATCGACGCGAGCGGCGGGTCGCTGCTGTGATGCCGCCGGCCGTCGTCGTCCTCGGATTCGGCATCTTCGCGCAGGGGACGTCCGAGCTGATGCTCGCGGGCATCTTGCCCGACGTCGCCGCAGACCTGCAGGTCTCGATCCCCCGGGCGGGCCTGCTCATCTCGGTGTTCGCGCTGGGCATGATGGTCGGTGCCCCGATCCTCGCCCTCGCGACGCTGCGCTGGCCGAAACGGCGGGCACTGCTGGTCTTCACCACGATCTTCGCCGCCACCCACCTGGTCGCGGCGACCACCGACTCCTTCGCCGTCCTCCTCGCGACCCGGTTCGCCGGCGCCTTCGTCTACGCCGGCTTCTGGGCAGTCGCCGCGACGACGGCGATCGGCCTCGTGCCCGAGGACCGCCGCGGGCGGGCGATGAGCGTCGTCGCCGGCGGACTCACGCTCGCGACGGTCATCGGCCTTCCCGCGGGGACCGTGCTCGGCCAGCACCTCGGATGGCGCGCGACCTTCCTCGCGGTCGCGATGGCGACCACCGTGGCGGGGGTCGCGGTCGCGACCACCGTCCCGGCACGGATCACGGGAAGCGGACCGTCGCACCCCCGGGAGGAGGTGCGCGCACTGCGGACCGGTCGGCTGTGGACGTCGTACGCCATCACCGCGTTCTCCATCGCCGCGCTGCTCATCAGCTTCGGCTATCTCGGCGCGATGCTGCTGGAGAGCTCGCACGCCGCCCCCGGGACGGTGCCCGTCGTGCTCGCGCTCTACGGTGCGGGCGCCGTAGCGGGCATCGCCGCGGGCGGGCGGCTCGCGGATCGTCGACCCGGCTCAGTCCTGGTGGGCGGTGCGGCGGCACTGGCAGTCGCCTCGGTGACGCTCGCGGTCGCCCTGCCTCATCCGGCCGCCGCCGCCGTCGCGGCGGCGCTGCTCGGCGCGGCGGGATTCGTGACGAACCCCGCGCTGAACTCGCGAGTGTTCGCCCTCGCCCCGGGTGCGCCGACACTCGCGCCGGCGTTCACCGTGGCGGCGTTCAACGTCGGGATCGCGGTGGGGCCGTGGCTGGGTGGAACACTTCTCGACCTGGGGGCGTCCTACCGCGCGCTGCCGCTCGCCGGAGCGGTCCTGGCCGTCGTGGCGGCCGTGCTCGCGGCACTGGACGGCACCGCCGCACGGCGGGTCCGGCCGGCGGCGGAACGAGCGACCGTGTGCCTCACAGGTTCTTGAGTGCCTCGCGGCGGGACAGGCCGCTGAGCTCGGCCTCGTGGTCTGCCACGTAGCCGCGGACCCAGTCCGGGTCGGTCTTGGCGTGCTCGCGCAGCGCCCAGCCGATGGCCTTGCGCAGGAAGAACTCCGACTCGGGCAGGGCGGGCTCGATGACGTCGCTGAGCACTGCGGTGTCGAGCCTGCCCTTGCGGCCGAGCTGCGAGAGGATCGCCAGCCGACGCAGCCACAGGTCCTCGCCGAGGCTCCACGCCCGGACCACCGCCGCCGTGTCCTCGGGGTGGGCGTCGTGGAGCGCAGCGATGTGCCGGGCGGTCTCGTCGACGTGGTCCCACCAGGCCCCGGTGACGGCGATGTGCTGGTGCAGCGGGAGCAGGGCCGGGTCGCCCCGGCCGAGCCGGTAGCGCAGCAGATTCTGCGCGGCGTAGCGCTCCTCGCGGTACTCGGCTCCGTCCCACAGCGTGAGGACCACGTCGCGCAGCTCGTCGAGGTCCGCGGGCGGGTGCTCGCGCCGCACGGCGGCCGTGATCGCGCGCACCTGCGGCGAGGGCACGCCGAGGAAGGGCATCGCGGACTTCATGTACGCCTGCATCTTCGGCGCCCGGTCGGGGTCCGCCACGGCCCGCAACTCCGCCTTGATCCCGTCGACCAGCTTCACCTCGTCATCACCCGCGCCACGCTACGCGGCCGTCAGCGCACGCCCCCGCTATTGGTGCCCCGCCAGCGCAGCGGCGCCTCGTCGTACTCCTCCGCGATGTGCGCCGCCATCCCGACGGTCCGCCCGTACTGGAACAGCACCTCCGTCGCCCGCGCCGGGAGCCCCAGCGTGTGCGCCACGGCCGCGCCCGCCAGGTCGATGTTGACCGCCCGGCCCGTGCGGGCGGCGAGCTCCGCGACGGCCCGCAGCGCGGGCGCGTCCGGGTCGTCCGCGCGCATCAGGCCCAGGACGACGGTGGCGCGCGGATCCTCCCCCGTGTAGACGATGTGCCCGAATCCCGCGAGGTGCCCTCCCCACGCGGCGTCGACGATCGCCGCGTCGACGTCACCGCCGCTGAGGACCTGCCCCAGCATCGCGTACGCAGCGGCCGGGGCGCCGCCGTGCAGCACGCCGGCCATCGCGCCGTACCCGGCCAGCAGCGCGTCGTAGAAACCAGCCCGCGCGGACGCGGCGACCCGGGCCGCCGTCGTCGAGGCGGCGAGGCCGTTGTCGATCAGGCAGGTCGCGAGCGCGTCGACCCAGGGGTGGTCGAGGCGCGCCTCGGGGACGAACCCCGCCAGGACCGGCAGCAGGCCGAGCGCGCGCTCGGCGACGTGCGTGCGGTCGGCCCGCACCGGGTCCTGTGCGGCGAGCAGTGCGACAGCGAGCGGAATCCGGCGTTCGAGCGCCACCGCCCGCGCAGGGTCCAGGTCGACGGTCGGCGGCGCCACCACCGCGTCCACGTCCACCTCAAGGACGAACCGCGCGGCCGCCGCGAAGTCCAGCTCCGCACAGACCGCGGCGATCGGCCGACCGCGCAGGTGCAGCGCGTCGCCGCGCAACGAGGAGACCCGGGTCGTCACGGCCCGGAACCGGAGGAGGCGATCGGCCTCCCGCCGGCCGTCGTGCTTGGCCGCGGCGAGCGAGTCGACCTCGGTGCGATCGAAGAGCGACTCCGCCTGCCCCGGCATGCGCCGCGAATGCAGCACCCCGCGACTGACGTAGGAGTACAGAGTGCCGCGTTTGACGCCGAGCCGCTCGGCGGCCTCCGAGGTCGTGATCCACCGGTCCACGGGTTGATTGAATCAACATTGCAGTAGTTGATCAACATCGCTCACACTCGGTGCATGACCACACCGCTCATCGCCCCGGCGGGGCTCAAGAACGTCATCGTGACCGACACAGCGATCGGCGACGTCCACGGCGAGGAGGGCTACTTCCACTACCGCGGCCACGACGCCACACGCCTCGCGGCGGAGGTCACCTTCGAGGATGCCTGGCACCTCGTGCTGTTCGGCAGCCTGCCCGGGCTGTCCGACGGCGCCGCGTTCGCCCGTCGCGTCGGCGCCCGGCGCGTTCTACCGGGCGGCGTGCTCGACGTGCTGCGGGCCACCGTCGGGCCGGACACCGAGCCGATGCACGCGTTGCGCGTGGCGCTCGCCGCACTCGGCCTCGACGACCGGCCGCTCATGGACCTTGCCGAGGACGAGCGCACTGAGGCCGCGCTGCAGTACGCCGCGGTGACGCCGACCATCCTGGCCGCGGCGCACCGATTGGCGCGAGGGCAGCGACCCCTCGACGCCGACCTCACCGCCGGCCACGCCGCCGACTACCTGCGCATGGCCACCGGGATCGCGGACGCGGACGCCGCGGCAGCACTGCAGACCTACCTGGTCGCGACCATCGACCACGGCTTCAACGCCTCGACCTTCGCCGGGCGGGTGATCGCGTCCACTGGATCAGACATATCGTCATGCCTCCTCGGTGCCCTCGGCGCCTTCCTCGGTCCGCTGCACGGCGGTGCGCCGAGCCGGGCGCTGGCCGCGCTAGACGAAATCGGCGATCCGTCGAACACTCGCGCCTGGGTGCGCGGGAAGATCGCCCGCGACGAGAAGATCATGGGCTTCGGGCACGCCGTGTACCGCACGCACGACCCGCGGTCGGAGCTACTCAAGGAAGTGGTGACCGGATTCGACTCCCCACTGGTGAGACAGGCCCGCGCGGTCGAGGCCGAGATCGAGGCGGGGATCAACGAACTGAAGCCCGGTAGGCGTCTCTACGCGAACGTCGAGTTCTACGCGGGCGTGCTGATGACCGAGGTGGGTCTGCCGCCGTCCATGTTCACGCCCACCTTCGGCGTCGCCCGCGTCGTCGGCTGGACCGCGAACGTCCTCGAGCAGGTCCGACAGGGCAAAATCATCCGCCCGTCCGCCCGCTACATCGGAGAGAACTTGCAGTAGCATAATCGGGTGAGAACACAGTCGGCCTCCGGACGCTTCCGCATCGGCCAGCACACCGTCGAACTCCGTGCACCCCGGCTCTCGGATGCCGACTCGTGGCGCCGCACCTGCCTGGAGCACGAGGAGCGGCTGCGCCCCGCATTCGGCGACGCGAACGCCGATTGGGTCTCCGAACACTCGTCGACGGCGTGGGCCGACAAATGGTGGTGCGCACGGACGGACCCGTTCGTCGTCCACTCCCGCGTCCTGATCGCCGGGGACGGAACCGATGCGCGCATGGTGGGTCAGGTGGAGCACGTCGGCCCCGACCCACGGACGGGCCACGTCGAGACCTCGATCTGGATCGCGGGAGTACCGAAATCGTCCCCCTCCATCGCCCAGTGGGCGCTCGCGACGTGCGTACTCGACGTACTCCTCATGTTTCCGGATGTCCCGCGAGTCATCGGACCGGTGTACGTGCACAACCGCGCCGCAGCGGCCCTCGGCGAATCGGTCGGATTCGAGCACGTCCAGACTTTGCGCCGACTCCGCGAGTACGCGGGACAGCCCGCAGATCATGCGATCTACGCCATCGAGAACACCGCCGAGGTGCGCGCCGCGCTGGCCTCGAACGTCGATGGGATCGCAGCGGTCCCGCTGCCTCGGAGCAGGGCCGCCGCGCCCTCACTCGCGGCGACGCTCGGCGCCGCCCGGCTCGGCGCGCGCAAGGTGCGTGGTCGCATGCGCCGGTCGAATCCGATCGACGCACCCCACGCACTTCCAGGAGTGGCACGCGCCGCCGGAGACCACACGGTCGAGTTCCACGCCAGGCGTGGCGGAGTGTACGAGGCGCACGTCGACGGCCGGCCGGCCGGCACGGCCCAGGTGTCCGTCGACGTGGGGACCTCCACGACGGAGATCATCGACCGTACGTCCCACGAGCTGCCCGCAGGAACGGCCGACGCAGTAGTCATCGCCGCGTGCCGGGCCGCTGCTCAGCACCAGGAAACCCGGCGGTTGACGATCGCCGCGGCCGACCCGAGCCCGCGCGTCACAGACGCGCTGGCGACCATCGGCTTCCGCCCCGAGGGGGCCACGTGGCCCACCCGCGGCGACGAATCCACGCCGCGCGCGACGTGGACCCGCCTGCGCGAGTAGCGGATCGGACGTCGCCGTCTGACGGTGCGTACGCTCCGGGCCTGATACCCAGAGGCGAGCCGTCCTCGGCAGATGCCCCTAATGGTGGACAAAAGTCCGGATATTTGCGATATCATCCCATTCATGGCCATGACGTCGAACACCGGTCACCTCCGCATCGGCGAGAATGAGTACAGCACTTGCGCAGTAGCATTCGAGGTTGCAGGTGATGGGCGGTACCTGGCGTCAGTGGATGGCAGTCCAGTCGGTGACGTGCAGGTGACCATCGACCTGAGGACCTCCACGACGGAGGTCATCGACAGAATCCCGCGCAACGCGGCGACAGACGCGGCCGTCACTGTGATCATCGCGGCGTGTGGCGCGGCCGCGGAGCACCAGGCCACCCGGAGGCTGACGATCGCCATGGCGGATCGTCACGCGTCGGCCACGCCCGCGCTCGAAGCGCTCGGTTTCGTCTCCGAGGGCGCTACGTGGCCCACCCGCGGCGATGAGTCCACGCCCCGCCAGGCGTGGACCCGATTCTCAGACGGCTGATCCCTCACGCGGCGGGCCGGACCACGAAGACGGAGCTCGCGCGCTTCCCCGACTCCTGGAGCAGTGCGAAGACGCGGCCGTCAGCGGTCGCCGCGGCGTAGACGCCGGGCAGGCCGACCGGGTCGAGCCACCGCCCCAGCGCCAGGTCGGCGGACTGCTCCTCAGTGATCTCACGGACGGCGAAGCCGGCGGCGATCGCATCGTCGATGCCGTAGGACAGGCGCGGAGTCTCGAAGAGGTCGTCCACAGTGATCGCGTGGTCGAGCCCGTACGGACCGACGCGGGTGCGGCGCAGCGCCGTGAGGTGCCCACCGACGCCGAGGCTCACGCCCACATCGCGCGCAAGCGCCCGGACGTAGGTGCCGGATGAACATTCCACGGTCACGTCGACGTCGAGGAAGTCGCCCTCACGTCGGAAGGCGTGCGCGGCGAACTCGTCGACGGTGACCGGGCGAGCCTTGAGCTGCACATCCGCCCCCTCGCGGACCAGCTGGTGGGCCCGCCTGCCATCGACCTTGATGGCGCTCACCGAACTCGGCACCTGCTCGATGTCGCCCGTCAGCGGCGCCATCGCGGCGCGCACCGCGTCCTCGTCGAGGCGTTCGGCGGAAGCCCCGCCCGTGACCTCACCTTCGGCGTCATCGGTGGACGTCGACGCACCGAGACGGACAGTGGCCGTATACGCCTTGGTGGTGAGCGCGAGGTGGCCCAGCAGCTTCGTGGCGCGCTCGATGCCGATCACCAGCACGCCCGTGGCCATCGGGTCAAGGGTGCCGGCGTGGCCGACCTTGCGGGTCCCCATCGCGCGCCGGCACCGTGCGACGACATCGTGGCTGGTAAGGCCCGCGGGCTTGTCGATGATGACGAGTCCGGCGCCGTCGGGCTCGAGAAAGCCTCTCGCGGTGGTCATCTCACACCACCGCGATCGAGGTCACGATGAGGCCGTCGGTGATCCGCCACCGGCCGTCGAACGCGGCGACGGGCGCACCACCGTCAACGGTTCTGCCGTCGATGAGGATCCGAGAGCGGAAGGTGCCCTCCGCCGCGCCGTCGGTGCGCTCGGCGAGGTCGAAGGTGATCTCCGCGTCCTCAAAGCCCAGCCAGCGCCCGGTGATCGGGTTCCACGCCTTGTACGTGGCCTCCTTCGCGCAGAACAGCAGGCGGTCCCAGTGCAGCCCGTCGTCGGGGCGCCCGGCGAGCACCTCCCGCTCGGACTCCACGGAGACCGTCGGCAGCACCTTGTCCGGCAGGGCGAGATGCGGCTCGGCGTCGATGCCGATGGTGCGCACCCCCATCCGGTAGCCCACGACCGCGCCCCGGTAGCCGTCGCAGTGCGTGAGGGCGCCCACGATATTGCGCGGCCAGTCCACGCCGCCGCCCTCGCCCTTGACGAGGACTGCATCGCCGATACCCAACTCGCCCAGCGCCTCCCGGGCGAGGTGGCGCACCGTCGCGTACTCGGCCTGCCGCTTGGGCACGGCCTTGGCGATCTGAGCCGCCTCACGCGGATGCAGGGGCGCGTCCAGATCGGCGTGCGCCTCCCGGGCGACCACGCCGCGCGGCAGCATCGACTGCAGGATCACTTCTCCCCCTCCTTCGCCCGCGCCGCCCGGCGCTCGGCGATCCGCTCCCGTGCAGCCACCCGGCGGTCGCCGAGGCGGGCCTGTGCCTTCGCGCGTTCGGCAGCGAAGCGCTCCGGGTCGTCCCGGTACTTCGGGTCCACCCGGAAGTGCACACCGTAGTGCCCGAGCGAGGCCTCCGTGTAGTCGGGCGCGGGCAGGATCCGGCGCAGCAGGGGCACGGGCAGGCCCCGCTCCTGCCATTCCCGCGGATAGCCCACGGAAACCTCCTCGAACCGCACCCCGTCGTACCAGGTGGTGCGGGGGATGTGCAGATGGCCGTAGACGACCGCCTCGGCGTTGTAGGCCGTGTGCCAGTCCCGTGTCTCGACGGTGCCGCACCACAGCGCGAAGTCCGGGTAGAAGAGCACCTCGGTGGGCTCGCGGCGCAGCGGCCAGTGGTTCACGAGCACGGTGCGGGTGCCGGCCGGCAGCGCGGCGAGGCGCCGGCGGGTGTACTCCAGCCGGGCCCGGCACCAGGCGTCGCGGGTGGCGTACGGCTCAGGCGAGAGCAGGAACTCGTCGGTGGCGACGACGCTCTTCTCCTTCGCGCGGGCCAGCGCCTGGAGCGTGGTGAGGCCCTCGTCGCGGAAGCTGTAGTCGTAGAGCAGGAACATCGGGACGATCGTGACGGGCCCGGCGTCGGCGTCGTCGAACACCGGGAACGGATCCTCCGGCGTGAGCACCCCGTGGTGCCGGCAGATCTCCACCAGGTGGTCGTACCGGGCCTCGCCGAAGACCTGCATCGGGTCCTTCGAGGTGGTGTACAGCTCGTGGTTGCCCGGGACCCAGATCACCGTCGCGAACCGCGGAGCGATGGCGGCGAGCACCTCGTCGAGTTGGTCAGTGCGTTCGCAGAGGTCACCAGCGAGGATCAGCCAGTCATCCGGCGACTCAGGCCACACCTTGTCGACGACGCCCTCGTTCCCGCGGTGCCCGACGTGCAGGTCACTGATCGCCCAGAGCTTCGCCACCCCTCCACGCTACCGGGCGCCGTCGGGGTGACCGCGCACGCCGACCTTCTACCAAGGCAAGCCTAACTGAATGCTATCTTTCCGGCATGACGATCGCCTCGGGACCGAACCGCCGCCGATTCCTCGCCGCCACCCTCGCGGTAGCGACCACCGTCGCGCTCACCGCGTGCGGATCCGGCGGCGACGGCGCCGAACCCGCCCAGACGCGCACCGTCACGCACGCGATGGGCGAGACGAAGGTGCCGAACGACCCGCAGCGCATCGTCGTCATCGACTCGCCGCACACGGACGCCCTGGTCGCGCTGGGCATCACGCCGGTCGGCGCCGCCGTCGCGGCCGCGAACGAGGGCTTTCCCGGCTACCTGCGCGACAAGCTGGACGGCACGGCGAACGTGGGCCTGATCGCCAGTCCCGACATCGAGGCCATCGCGAAGCTCCGGCCCGACCTCATCATCGGCTCGAAGGTCCGGCACGAGAAGCTCTACCAGCAGCTCTCCGCCATCGCGCCCACCGTGTACTCGGTGGACACCGGCACCAACTGGAAGGAGCAGGCGAACATCACCGCGCTGGCCGTGAACCGCACGGAGCAGATGGCCACGCAGCTCGCCGCACTCGACACCCGCGCCGCCGAGGTGGGCCGCAAGGTCGGAGCGCCGGGCAAGTCGGTCTCGATCGTGCGGTGGCGCGCGAACGGCACGTTCCGGATCTACGGCCCCGGAACGTTCTCGGGCAGCGTGATCACCGCGATGGGCTTCAGCATTCCGCCGAAGCCCTGGAACGAGTATTCGATGATCGAGCCGTCGCTGGAGAACTTCGCGGAGATCAACGGCGACTTCGTCTTCCACACCCCCGGCGCCAACTCGGCTGCCACGCAGCGGACCGTGACCGACCGCTGGGGCGCGCTGCCCGCCGTGGCCGCCGATCGCGCGTACGCGGTCGACGACGAGACCTGGATGGTGGGGATCGGCGTACTCGGCGCCGGCCGCATCATCGACGACGTGCAGCGGCACCTGCCTCCCGCGGCGTGATCGCGTCCCCGGAGGCCGGTCCGCACGGACCTGCCGCCGGGCGCACGTCGGCTCAGTAGTGTCGGACGCGATGAACGCCACGACTGACGCCCGACTCGCCCCCTACCCGCGGAAGCCGCCCGTCCTGTGGACCGACTGGGCCATGGTCGTGCTGGCCTTCGTCTCCGTGGGGCTGATCGTCTGGATCACGTTCTTCGAAGTCTCCCCAACCACCCTCACCACCGTCCTCATTGTGGACGCGGTGATCTGTGCGGTCTTCGCCGCCGAGTTCTTGTGGCGCTGGCGCCAGGTGGGCTGGCACCGCCGATTCCTCCTCGTCAATTGGTACGAGATCCTCGGCATGATCCCCGCCGCCGTCGTGACCTCGCCCATCCCCCGCGCCTTCCGCATCATCCGCATCGCGGTCGCGCTGGCCAGGCTGGCCCGCGCCATCGACCGGATCTACGGGGACCGGATCACCGCGGCCGTCGTCAACCGGGCTACCGACACCGTCATCGACGCCGTCAAGCGGCCGATCACCGTGGCCGTCCTCGACGAAGTCGCGGAGGTGCTCAAGTCCGGCCACTACACCAAGAACATCGCGGCCGCGCTCGAGGAGAACCAGCCCGAGATGACGGGCATGATCCTCGAGACGATCAAGAACGACCCGCAAACGAGGCGGGTCAAGTACATCCCGTTCCACGACGAGATCATCCAGTTGATCGTCGACACCACGTTCCGGATGGTGCTGCAAGTGCTCGCCGACGAGCGCACGGACGAACTGGTCGCCGACATGCTGCGCGAGAACATCGATCAGATCCGCGACTCCGTCAAGCGCAAGGAGGACGCGGCGGCGAGGGCGAAGCCGGGCAACATCGCCGTCACACGGCACCCGGCCCCGTAACCGATCCGTTACGGCGCAGTCACCCCAGCTGAACCCCGCGGCAGCACGATTTCCCCAACCCCGCGCCGCGTGGTGTGGGCCGGAAGGGAACAACCGTGACCGCACTGCAACCCGCGGAAGCCGACGGCGCACCGTCGACCGCGCTCCGCGACGCCGCCGCGCGCGAGACGCTCGAGGACTACACCCTGCGGTTCGCGCCGCGCAGCTACCGCAAGTGGGGGCCGGCCGTGGTGGCCACCTCGGCGCTGGGCGGCATCGCCTACCTCGCCGATTTCGCCATCGGCGCGAACATCGGCATCGCGAACGGCACCGGCAACGCGTTGTGGGGTATCGGCTTCTTCGCGCTGGTCATCGTACTGACCGGTTACCCGCTGGCGTATTACGCGGCGCGGTACAACATCGACCTCGACCTCATCACCCGCGGCAGCGGTTTCGGCTACTACGGCTCGGTGCTGACGAACGTGATCTTCGCGTCGTTCACCTTCATCTTCTTCGCCCTTGAGGGCTCGATCATGGCGCAGGGCCTTGAACTCGGCCTGGGCATCCCGCTCTGGCTCGGATATCTGCTCTCGTCAGTGCTGATCATCCCGCTGGTGATCTACGGCATGAACACGCTCGCGAAGCTGCAGGTGTGGACGACCCCGTTGTGGCTCGTGATGATGGTGCTGCCGTTCGGCTACCTGCTGTTCAAGCACCCGGAGGCCATCGGCGACTTCTTCGCCTTCGGCGGCATCGACACCGCCACCGGCGAGCCCCTGCACAAGGGCGTCAGCTTCGCCGGCACCATGCTCGCCGCGGGCGTGTGCCTCTCGCTGATCGCGCAGATCGCCGAGCAGATCGACTACCTGCGCTTCATGCCGCCCAAGACCCCCGAGAACTCTCGTCGCTGGTGGACCGCCGTGATCACCGCGGGCCCCGGCTGGGTGTTCTTCGGCGCCATCAAGCAGATCGTCGGTCTTTTCCTGGCCGTCTACCTGATCGGGATCACCATCGACAACGCCGGCATCGCGAACCAGCCGGTCCACCAGTTCGTGGAGATCTACCAGGACTTCCTGCCGCACTGGCTCGCGCTCACCCTCGCCGTGATCCTCGTGGTGATCAGCCAGATCAAGATCAACGTGACCAACGCGTACTCGGGCTCGCTGGCGTGGACCAACAGCTTCACCCGCGTCACCAAGACCTACCCCGGTCGCCTGGTGTTCCTCGTGTTCAACGTCGTCATCGCGATCGTGCTCATGGAGGCCGACATGTTCAGCTTCCTCAACAATCTGCTGAACTTCTACGCCAACTGCGGCATCGCCTGGATCGTCGCCGTCGCCAGCGACATCGCGATCAACAAGTACCTGCTGAAGATCTCGCCGAAGGTCCCCGAGTTCCGCCGCGGCATGCTCTACGACATCAACCCCGTCGGCTTCGTCTCGGTGATCGTCGCGGCCGGGCTCTCCATCGCCGCGTTCTTCGGGCTCCTCGGCTCGGGCCTGCAGCCCTACTCACCGCTGGTCGCCCTGGTCCTCGCACTCGTGCTGCCTCCGGCCCTCGCCGTCGCTACACGGGGCAAGTACTACCTGCGCCGGTCCGACGACGGCATCGACCTGCCGATGTTCGACGAGTACGGCAATCCGTCGGGCGAGAAGCTCCTGTGCTGCGTGACCGGTGTCGAGTTCGAGCGGCCCGACATGGTGGCCTCCGCGGTGCCCGGCGCCGACGGCAGGAAGCAGTACATCAGCTCGCTGGCCCTGTCGACCGACAAGTCGGGCGCGCACGTCCTGCCCGCGGATCCGCCGGTGCAGTAGGGGCGCACGTCTCGTGCTCAGGCGCCCGACGGTGCCCCGACCTCCCCGGTCGGTGCACCGTCGTCGGCGTCCCGCTCCCGCAGGTGCATCAGGATCTCGGCGTGGCCCTGCAGGAAGGCCCGCTCGTCGAGCTTCTTGCGGCGCATCCACCCCGTCACCTCGGAATTGCATTTGCTCGCATTGCACGAACGGCACGCGGGTACCACGTTCTGCTGGGTGTAGCGGCCGCCGCTCGAGATCGGGAGAACGCAGTCCTTCTGATAGGGCCCCGGTCCCCCGCAATAGGCGCATACGCCCCACAAGCCGACGAGCTCGTCCCACTGTGCGCCGGTCAGATCGTTGTCGGCGGCAGCCACGCGCTTCGCCCTGCGGCGGGCGATCCTCGCCTTGCGCGTCCGTGACACGGGCGGCCTCGTCCGCTTCGGCGGGGGCGTGGACGACTCGGCTGGCACGGGCTCACGATACCCACGAGATTCACTACCGATTCGGTAATTACCCTCCGGCGGCCCCGCGAAAGGAATACCGTCCACTCATGCCTACGTATGAATTCCGCTGCGCCCGTTGCGGACCGTTCGACGCCACCTTCAGCATGCGCGACGTCCCTGACGCCACGGCGTGTCGCTGCGGCGATCCGGCTCCGCGGGGGGTGACAGCGCCGCAGATCGGCCGCGCCGACCGCGGCGCGATGCGACTCCTCGACGCCACGAAGGCCACCGCCGAACGACCCGCCGTCGTCGGCTCCCCCGCGGGCGCGCCGCGCCCGGGCCGCGGGCCGGCACCGTCGGACCCGCGGCACGCGCACCTGCCCCGCCCCTGAGCTCGCACCCGAGAAGGTCCACCGAAAAAGAGAGGTCCGTCCCATGCCAGAGGTCGTATTCCCACTCGATTCCTCGAAGAAGTTCACCGATCAGGAGAAGATCGGCCACAACCGCTGGCACTACGCCATCCCGCCGGCGGTCACCGTCAAACCGGGTGACACCTTCCGGGTGCACTGCCGGGAGTGGTTCGACGGGGCCATCCACAACGACGACTCGGCCGAGGACATCCTCCATGCGCCGCTGACGACGGTGCACACGCTGTCCGGGCCGATCGCCGTCGAGGGCGCGAAGCCGGGCGACCTGCTCATCGTGGACATCGTGGACGTGGGTCCGATCCCCCAGGAGGACAGTGGCCCGCTCGCCGGGCAGGGCTGGGGCTACACCGGCATCTTCGCCAAGGAGAACGGCGGCGGCTTCCTCACCGACCAGTTCCCCGATGCGTACAAGGCGATCTGGGACTTCACCGGGCACACCGCCACCTCGCGGCACGTGCCGCACGTGAGCTTCACCGGGATCATCCACCCGGGCCTCATGGGCACGGCGCCATCGAAGGACCTGCTGGCCCGCTGGAACGCCCGCGAGGCCGCGTTGATCGCGACCGACCCGGACCGCGTGCCGCCCCTGGCACTGCCGCCCGAGCCGAACGACGCCGTCCTCGGCAGCCTCACCGGCGACGCCTTCACCGCGGCCGCGGCGGAGGCCGCCCGCACCGCACCGCCCCGCGAGAACGGCGGCAACCAGGACATCAAGAACCTGACCCGCGGCACCCGCGTCTTCTACCCGGTGTTCGTGGACGGCGCGAACCTGTCGGTCGGCGACCTGCACTTCAGCCAGGGCGACGGCGAGATCACCTTCTGCGGCGCCATCGAGATGGGCGGCTTCATCGACCTACACGTCGACATCATCTCCGGCGGGATGGAGACCTACGGCGTCAGCGAGAACGCCATCTTCCTACCCGGCGGCGACGTGGGCCCGCGGTACGAGCAGTTCCTCGCCTTCTCCGGGACGTCGGTGACCCTCGACGGCGAGCAGCGGTACCTGGACTCGCACCTGTCGTACCAGCGTGCCTGCCTGCACGCGATCGACTACCTCACCAAGTTCGGCTACAGCCCGGAGCAGGCATACCTCTTGCTCGGTGCAGCACCGATCGAGGGCCGTCTGTCCGGCGTCGTCGACATCCCGAACTCCTGTGCCACGGTGTACATCCCGACATCGATCTTCGACTTCGACGTGACGCCGGGCAAGGACGGCCCGGTGCAGATCGATCCCGGTCAAGGTGCGCCGCGCGCGTCGCGCTGATCCACCCCGAGCCCCCGGCACCGGGTGCGCGGCCACGGCGAACCGCCGCCCGCGCACCGGGGCCGAGGCGTACCGGGCCGGGATCAGCGCGGGAAGGGCAAGCCCGGGGGGATGGTGATCGTGCGCGGCGCGCCCGGCGGCAGGTCGATCCCGGGCGGGATGACCACGGTCGTCGGGTACGGCTGGGTGGTCGTCGGGGCAACGGCCGTCGTCGTCTCCGCCGTCGGGTAGGTCGTGGTGGGCGCGACGTACGGTGTGCCGCCCGCGGGCGGCTGCTGGGTGGCCGTCGGGGCCGGCGCCGTGGTCGTGGTCGCCGGCGAGGTCGAGACGGAGGCGGACGCGCCGGACGACGGGCGCGCGGGCGCGCTCTGCGCCGCCGAGGGATTCACGGTGAAGGAGGGAACCGACCCGGGATCCGACGGGGCGCAGGCAACCGCCGCGCCGCACGCCGCGAGGACTGCCGCACCGGCGAGGGCCTTGCGGAACGCGGCCGTGTTCGTGATCACAGTGAATGCCATATGCGCTATCCGATCGTATTCGGCGCCGCATTGCAAGCCGATCAGGCCGGCGCGGTGCCCACCCGTTCCCACCGGTGCCCCTGGAACCGGACGACCACGGCGGCGCAGCGGAGCACCATGAACGCCGCCAGGCCGGACCAGATCCCGGCCAGGCCCCAGCCGAAGGCGTACGAGAGCCAGATCAGCGGCAGGAAGCCGACGAGCGCCGCAGCCATCGTCGCGGATCGGAGGTATGCGGCATCCGCGGCGCCGAGCAGCACCCCGTCGAGCGCGAAGACCACGCCCGCGACGGGGATCATCCCGACGAGGAACCACCACGGCACGGTGAGGGCGTCGAGCACCGCGGCGTCGGCGGTGAAGAGCCTGGGGAGGGTGCCCTGCAGCGCGGCGAGGGCCGCGGCGATCACGACCGCGAAGACCGTGGACCACGCGGTGACCCGGCGGCCCAGAGACCGCGCCGCGCCGGTGTTCCCCGCCCCGAGGGCGGCGCCGACGAGCGTCTGCGCCGCGATGGCCAGGGAGTCCAGCACGAGCGCCACGAAGTTCCACAGCTGCATCGCGATCTGGTGTGCGCCCACGTACTGCGCGCCCGCCCGCGCGGCCACCGCGCCCGCGGAGACGAAGCAGATCTGGAAGGAGAGGCTCCGCACGATCAGGTCGCGCCCCAGCACCAGCTGCGCGCGCACCAGGTCGAGGCGCGGCCGCAGCGCCGCGACGGTGCCTCCGCCGCCCGCCCGGGCCGCGCGCACGACGGCCCCGAGGAAGAGCACGCCGCTCACGATCTGCCCGGCCAGGTTCGCCCACGCTGAGCCGACGAGGCCGAGCTCGGGCGCACCGCCCCAGCCGAAGACGAGGACGGGGCACAGCACCGTCGAGAGGCCCAGCCCGACCAGTACGAAGAGCAGGGGTGCGCGGGGCCGCTGCACGCCGCGGAGCCAACCATTGCCTGCCATCGTGATCAGGATCAGCGGGATCCCGAACGAGGCCACCCGCAGCCACGACTCGGCGGCCTCGGCGATCTCCGCGCGACCGGCGATCACGCGCGTGATCGGGCCGGCGAAACCCTGCACGAGCGCCAGCAGAACGGTGCCGACGGCGAGCGCGATCCACGTCGCCTGCACGCCCTCGACGACGGCGCCGCCAGGGTCGCCCGCACCGTACCGGCGGGCCGACCGCGACGTGGTCCCGTACGAGAGGAAGGTCAGCTGCGTCGAGACGGTCGCGAGGATCAGGCCGCCGACCGCCAGGCCGGCCAGCGGCAGCGCGCCCAGGCGGCCGATGACGGCGGTGTCCCACAGCAGGTACAGGGGCTCCGCCGCGAGTACCCCGAGGGCGGGCAGGGCCTGCCCGACAATGCGCCGGCCGAGCCCGGTGGGCACAGCGGCGGTCTCGGTCACGCAGTTCCCGTCATGCGAGATCAGACCCGGGCGAGAAAGGCGACGACCACGTCGTCGCTCGTCCCGGTGGCGGAGTAGCCCGCGGCGAGCCGGTGACCGCCACCGCCGAAGCCGCGCGCGACCTCGGAGACGTCGAGGTCGGTGCGCGCCCGCAACGACGCGGACCATTCACCGCTGTCGCTCTCCTTGAAGAGGGCAGCGACCTCGCAGTCCTCGGCAGTGCGCAGCAGGTCGATGAGCGATTCCGCGGCGTCCCAGCCGAGCGGCCCACGATCGGCCGCGCGGCACACGGCGTACACCGCGCCCCGGCCGCCGAAGGCCTCGGGCACCGCGGTCGCCGAGCCCAGCACCGCGGCGACCATGGCGAACCAGGCCCGCGGGTGGCTGTCGAGCAGGTCCCGCGACAGCGCGCGTCCCTGCGCACCCGCGGCGAGGAGCCGACCCGCCATCACATGCCCGGCGGGCGTCGCCCAGCGGAACGAGCCCGTGTCGGTGATCAGCCCCGCGTACAGGCAGTCCGCCGTCCCGGGATCCAGCTCCGCACCGAGCGCGTCGACGACCGCGAGCACGAGTTCTGTCGTACAGTTCGCGGCGGGGTCGATCAGGTCGACGGAGCCGAATCCGGTGTTCGTCGCGTGGTGGTCGATGACGACCCGGACGGGGTGGCCGTGGAAGGACTCCTCGAGCCCCGCGAGTCGCTCGGCGCTCGCGCAGTCGACCGCCACGGCGACCTCCGCATCCGCGTTCGGCGCGGTGAAGCCGTCGACGCCGGGGAGCAGACCGATCCCGGACGGCAGATCCGGACCCGGGTGGCTGACGGTGACGTGGGCGCCGCGGGCGCGCAGCACCCGCGCGAGGCCCAGTCCCGAGCCGAGAGTGTCGGCGTCGGGGCGCACGTGGCAGTACACCGCCACACTGCGCGCACCGTCCAGCGCCGCCGCGGCGGCGACGACGGCGTCGGTCACCGCTCGGCTCCGTCCGGTTCGTCGTCCGCGTCCTCATCGTCGTGCTTGTAGGGGTCCGCCTCGCCCGCGGGCTTCGCGGTGGCGGCGACGGCGGCGACGCGCTCGTCCTGCTCGCGGGCCTTGGCGAGCAGTGCCTCCATGTTCGCGACGGCGGCGGGCACCCCGTCGAGCTCGAAGCGCAAAGTGGGCGTGAACCGCACGCCCGTGCCCGCCCCCACCTTGCTACGGAGCTGCCCACGGGCCTTCTCCAGGCCGGCGGCGGCCGCCTCGTAGTCGGGCTCGACGTCGAGCGTCGGACCCATGACGGTGTAGAAGACCGTCGCATCGTGCAGGTCGTTGGTCACGCGAGTATCAGTGACGGTGACGTAGTCGAGCCGCGGATCCTTGATGTCGTGCTCGATCGCGGTCGCGACGATGGTCCCGATCCGCTTGGCGAGCCGAGCGGCCCGTGCCGGGTCAGCCATGGCCAGTCCCTCCCTTACGCGTCGAACGGTCGATCAGTGGAACGGTGTGATCAACCGATGGAACAGCGAGCATATCCCGGTGTGGGACTGCAGCGACGGCACCTGCGTCCACCACACTCAATCCCGTGCCGGGGCTTCAGTCCTCCGGCCCCCAGAGGCGCCGACGCACCGATAACAGTTCCACCTCGGGATGCCCCGCGGCGGTGCGTTCGCACCGATCGAGGACCTCTCCGACGTGGCCCGCGTCCGGACCGACCAGCCCCACGCCGATCAGAGCGCGACGGTGCAGATCCTGGTAGCCCACCTCGGCGGTGCTGACGGAGAACCGTCGCAGCTCCGCGAGGATCGGCCGGAGCACGGAACGCTTGTGCTTGAGCGAGTGCACGTCGCCCAGCAGCAGATCTATCTCAAGGACACCTGTGAACATCTGTCGGGCCACCCGGCCCAGGGGATAGTCGGGCGGGTGCGGCCGGCGCAGGTCGCGCCGGCCGCACCCGGCCGAAGGAACATCAGTCGCGCGGCTTCTCGACCAATTCGTAGGTCTCGATCACATCGCCGATCTTGATATCGGAGTACGAGAGCGTCAGACCGCATTCGTAGCCCTCGCGGACCTCGGTCGCGTCGTCCTTCTCGCGCTTGAGCGAGGTGACCGTGATGTTCTCGGCCACGACCTTCGAATCGCGGAGCAGACGCGCCTTCGCGTTGCGGCGCATGATCCCGGACTGGACCATGCAACCCGCGATGTTGCCCACCTTGGACGACTTGAAGATCGCGCGGATCTCGGCCTGGCCGAGCTCCTTCTCCTCGTACACCGGCTTGAGCATGCCCTTGAGCGCGGCCTCGACCTCGTCGATCGCCTGGTAGATCACCGAGTAGTACCGGATCTCCACGCCCTCGCGGTTGGCGAGCTCGGTGGCCTTGCCCTCGGCCCGCACGTTGAAGGCGATGATGATCGCGTTCGACGCCGACGCCAGGTTGATGTTGGTCTCGGTGACGCCACCGACACCGCGATCGATGACCCGCAGCTGCACCTCGTCGTCGATCTCGATCCCCAGCAGTGCCTCCTCGAGCGCCTCCACGGTGCCCGAGTTGTCGCCCTTGAGGATGAGGTTGAGCTGGCTGGTCTCCTTCAGCGCGGCATCCAGATCCTCCAGCGAGACGCGCTTGCGCGACTTGGCCGCCAGCGCGTTGCGCTTGCGCGCCGCGCGCCGGTCGGCGATCTGCCGGGCGATCCGGTCCTCGTCGACCACGAGCAGGTTGTCGCCTGCGCCGGGCACCGAGGTGAAGCCGATGACCTGAGCGGGACGCGAAGGCAGCGCCTCCGTGATGTCGTCGCCGTTCTCGTCGACCATGCGCCGGACACGACCGTAGGCGTCGCCCGCCACGATCGAGTCGCCGACCCGCAGGGTGCCGCGCTGGATGAGCACGGTGGCCACGGGGCCGCGGCCGCGGTCGAGGTGCGCCTCGATCGCGACGCCCTGCGCGTCCATGTCGGGGTTCGCCCGCAGGTCCAGCGAGGCGTCGGCCGTCAGCAGCACCGCTTCGAGCAGCGCCTCGACGTTCGTGCCCTGCTTCGCGGAGATGTCGACGAACATCGTGTCGCCGCCGTACTCCTCGGGGATCAGGCCGTACTCGGTGAGCTGGCCGCGGATCTTCTCCGGCTGCGCGCCCTCCTTGTCGATCTTGTTCACCGCCACGACGATCGGCACGTCGGCCGCCTGCGCGTGGTTGATGGCCTCCACCGTCTGCGGCATGACGCCGTCGTCGGCCGCGACCACGAGGATCGCGAGGTCGGTGGCCTTCGCACCACGGGCACGCATGGCGGTGAACGCCTCGTGACCCGGGGTGTCGATGAACGTGATCAGGCGCTCGTTGCCGTCGAGCTCGGTGAGCACCTGGTAGGCACCGATGTGCTGCGTGATGCCGCCGGCCTCGCCCTCGCGGACGTTGGCCTTACGGATCGTGTCCAGCAGTCGGGTCTTACCGTGATCGACGTGGCCCATGACGGTGACCACCGGCGGGCGCTGCTCGAGGTCGTCCTCGTCGCCCTCGTCCTCGCCGTAGGTGAGGTCGAAGCTGTCGAGCAGCTCGCGGTCCTCGTCCTCGGGGCTGACGACCTGGACGACGTAGTTCATCTCCTCGCCCAGCAGCACGAGGGTCTCCTCGTTCACCGACTGGGTGGCGGTGACCATCTCGCCCAGGTTGAACAGCGCCTGGACCAGCGACGCCGGGTTGGCGTCGATCTTCTCGGCGAAGTCGCTCAGCGACGCGCCGCGGGCGAGACGGATCGTCTCACCGCCGCCACGTGGCAACCGGACGCCACCGGCGATCGGCGCTTGCATGCTTTCGTACTCGGCGCGTTTCGCCCGCTTCGACTTGCGGCCACGACGCGGGGCGCCACCGGGACGACCGAAGGCACCCGCGGTGCCGCCGGGACGGCCACGGCCGCCGCCACCGGGACGACCGCGGAAACCGCCCGCGGGAGCACCGGTGCCTGCACCGGCACCGCCGCCGGGCCCACCGCGGTAGCCGCCGCCACCGCCGCCGGGACGACCGCCGGGCCCACCACGGCCACCGGGGCCGGGACGGCCCTGCGCCGCCGGACGCGCAGCGCGCGAGGGCATGGCACCGGGGTTCGGGCGCGGAGGCATGCTGCCGGGGGTCGGACGCGGGCCGCCGGGACCGGCCGCGGGGCGACCGCCCTGGGGACGGGGTCCGCCCTGGCCGGGAGCCGGACGCGCGCCGCCCTGCGGACGGGGACCGCCCTGGCCGGGAGCCGGACGCGCGCCGCCCTGCGGACGCGGACCACCGGGGCCCGGCTGCGGACGCGGCGCACGCTCGACGGGAGCCTGCGAGGAGAACGGGTTGTTGCCCACCTTCGGGGTGCGCGGGCCGGGCTTGGGGCCGGCCGGGCGCGGGCCCGGACGTGCCGCCGGCGCGGCGGGCGCCGCTGCCTCGGGCGCCGACGGTGCGGCGCTCGCGGCGGGAGCCGCCGGTGCGACGGGCTCCGGGGTGGGCTCGGGCGCGGCCGGTGCCGCAGGACGCGGGCCGGGTCGAGCCGAGGCCGGACGGGGTGCATCCGCGGCGGGCGCCGCGGGCGCGGGGGTGCTCGCGGCCGCAGGGCCGGGCTTCTTCGCCGGGGCGGGCCCCGGCTTGGCGCCGCCGTCGGACTTGGGTCCGTACGACTCGCGCAGGCGCCGCGCGACGGGGGCTTCCACCGTCGACGACGCGGACTTCACGAACTCGCCCTGCTCACTGAGCCGTGCGAGAACTTCCTTACTGGTGACACCGAGCTCTTTAGCCAACTCGTGCACGCGGGCCTTGCCTGCCACTCTTCTCCTCAAATGTGAGGTCGAGGGCATCACTGGTCCCGCCGACCTCGGTTAGTTACTCCGATTGCCGTTCATCGCTGGTGCTTCACGGTGTGCTCATGTGTTCAGCTCGATTCCTTCATCTCCGAGTAGGTGGGCCTTGGAAAGACCTACCCTCTTCAGACCGCTCATCATCATAGCGCGTCCTGGCAAGTCGTTTCGCCGAGGGAGTCGTCGAGCGAACCGGAGACCCGCAACGCTCGGCGGAACGCGTTCCGCTTGCGCGCGAGCTCGCGACACGACGGATCGTCGTGCAGCCACGCTCCCCGGCCCGGCAGGCGGCGCCGCGCGTCCACCACGACGGTCCGCGCACCGTCGACCGCGGCGGGCGCAACCACCCTGATCAACTCGCCCGCAGGCGCGCGGCGCCGGCACCCGATGCAGGTCCGGACCGGTGAGCTCACTTCGGTTCGGTGCTCTCCGCGTCGGACCTGATGTCGATCCGCCAGCCGGTGAGCCGGGCCGCGAGGCGCGCGTTCTGGCCCTCCTTGCCGATCGCGAGCGAGAGCTTGAAGTCGGGGACCACCACGCGGGCGGCTTTCTCCTTGGAGTCGACAATGGTGACGGACACCACCGACGACGGCGACAGGGCGTTACCGACGAAGACCGCGGGGTCGTCGTCGTAGGAGATGATGTCGATCTTCTCGCCCTCGAGGTCGCTCATCACGTTCCGGACGCGCTGGCCCATCGGGCCGATGCAGGCGCCCTTGGCGTTGAGGCCCGCGACCGAGGTGCGCACCGCGATCTTCGAGCGGTGGCCGGCCTCGCGGGCCACCGAGGTGATCTCCACGCTGCCGTCGGCGATCTCCGGCACCTCGAGAGCGAAGAGCTTCTTCACCAGGTTCGGGTGGGTGCGCGACAGGGTGATCTGCGTGCCCCGCTGGCCGCGGCTCACGCCGACGACGTAGAACTTCATCCGGTCGCCGTGGGTGTAGGACTCCCCCGGCACCTGCTCGGCGGGCGGCAACAGGCCCTCGTGGCCCTCGCGCTCGCCGCCGATGCGGACGACGACGAAACCGCGGGCCGCGGCGCGGGCATCGGCCTGCACCACACCGGAGACGACCTCGCCCTCGTAGACGGCGAACTCGCCGAAGGTGCGGTCGTTCTCGGCGTCACGCAGGCGCTGCGTGATGAGCTGGCGCGCCGAGTCCGCGGCGATGCGCCCGAAGCCCTCGGGGGTGTCGTCCCACTCGGTGATGATGTTGCCGTCCGCGTCGACCTCCTGCGCCAGCACCTTGACCTCACCGGTGCGGCGGTTGACGTCGATCCGGGCGTGCGGCTGATGCCCCTCGGTGTGCTTGTACGCGGTGAGGAGGGCCACCTGGATCGCGTCGATCACGGTGTCGACCGAGATGTCCTTCTCCGCCTCGATCGCCCGCAGGGTCGCCATGTCGATGTTCATCTAGTCCTCTTCTTCTCCGGCGTCGTCGCCTGTCAGATCTGCGGGCTCGGCACCGGGGAGCACCCGTCCCGGGGTGATGCCGGAGAGCTCGAGCTCCACGGGGTTGGGCTTGCGGAACTCCACCCGCGCCGCGGCGGCCGCCACGTCGGCGAGCGGGATGTCCCGGGTCGTCGGAGCGCGCCCCTTCGCCCCGGGCAAGACGACGGTGACCGTCGCACCGCCGTCCGCGAGTGGTCCGATCCGGGCCAGCAGGTTCGTGCCGTCGGCCAGCTCGATCGCGGCCTGCCGGCCCCGGGCACGGCGCCAGTGGCGGAGTTCGGTGAGCGGGCGCTCCGCGCCCGGCGTGGTGACCTCGAGAGTGAACGCCTGGGCGCCGAAGACGTCGTCCGCATCGTCGACCGCTGCGGAGAGCGTCCGGGCGACCACTGCCAGCTCGTCGAGAGTGGGGCCCGCGTCGCTGTCCACGACGACCGCGATGGAGGACTTGGTGCCCGCATTGTTGATCTTGACCCGCTCGAGGTCGAGCCCGGCCGCGTCCAGGTGAGGCGCGATCACGGCCTTCACCGCCGATTCGTCGTAAGCCATACGCGCCTCCCTGTGAAATTGTCACCGGACGTGCCCGGTGTCGAACGCTGCGGCCAGTGTACCCGGGCGCGCCGTTAGACTCGCCCCCGTGATCGCCCTACCCCCGCGCCGCGGCATCGACCGACGCACCGCCCTCACGTCCGTCCTCCTCGCGGGCGGCGCGCTCGCGGGCGGGGCGGCACTGACGGGGTGCAGGACGCCCGCGGACCGCGCCGGCGACCCGCAGGCCGTACGGCTGCAGGCGGCCGCCGCGCAGGCCCAGGCCGACGCGGACGCCGCCCGCGGCCTGGCCGTGTTGGACGGCGCCACCGGACCGCAGCTGCGGCTCATCGCCGATCAGCGCGGGCAGCACGCGTCGGCGCTGGCCGACGAGCTGTCGCGGTATGTCGAGCGCCCCACCTCGGTCACCGCCGCACCGTCGTCGACCCCGGCGGCCTCGTCGCCGCTGACCCGGGCCTCGCTGCACGCCCAGCTCACCCGCTCGGCGAAGGACGCGGCCGACGCGGCCGTCGCCGCGTCCGGCTATCAGGCCGCCCTGCTCGGCTCCGTCGCAGCCGCGACCCGCGTACACGCGGAGGTGGTGCTCGCATGACCCCGGCCCAGGACGCCGTGGCCGCCGCCGTCCGGTCCGAGCACGCCGCCGTCTACTTGTACGGCCTCATCGAGGCCTACGCCGCGCCCACTCGCAAGGCGGAGATCGCAACCTACGCCGCTGAGCACCGCGCGCAGCGCGACGCCCTCGCACGGGTGCTCAGCTCGGCCGGGGTCGAGGTGCCCGTCGCCGCGCCCGCGTACACGCCGCCGGAGCCGGTCACCGACCCCGTCAGCGCCGCGAAGGTCGCCGCCGCCGTGGAGGACGACGCCGCGGCCGCGCACCGCAACCTCCTGTCCCGGGCCGACGGTGACGGGATCCGGCACCTCGGCGTCACGGGCCTCGGCGGGGCCGCGGTCCGCGGGGCCCGCTGGCGGGTGGCGCTCGGGGCCTCCCCCGTGACCACCCCGTTCCCCGGCATCCGCACCTGACGTTCCGTTTGCGTGCCTTTACACTCGGGGAATGACGTCCAGTGATCCCCAGCAGCCCGGCGACGGGACCTACGACCCGACTGCGATCCGCCCGGTAGAGCCGACCGCGTCCGCGCCCGACCTGACGAAGCGCGACGGCGATCCGAACGTCAGCGGCGATCCCGACGCCGCGACCACGGTGCACCACACCGCACAGCCGGATCCCTATGCCGCGCCGTCGGCGTACACCCCGCCTGTGGACCCCTACGCGGCACCGGCCGATCCGTACGCCGCGCAGCAGAACCCGTACGCCGCGCCTGCGGACCCGTACGCAGCGCAGAATCCGTACGCGGCGCCCGCCGCAGATCCGTACGCCGCGCCGCCGCAGTACCCGGGGCAGCCGCAGTACGGCCAGCAGCCGTACGGACAGCAGCAGTACGGGCAGCAGCAGTACGGGCAGCAGCAGTACGGGCAGCAGCAGTACGGGCAGCAGGGCTTCCCGGCCTACCCGGGCCAGAACGTTCCCGGCTACCCCGCCCAGGGTTACGGCCAGACGGCCGGCACCAACAGCCTGGCGGTCGCCGCCTTGGTGTGCGGCATCCTCTCCTTCCCACTGGGCTGCGCGTACGGCCTCGGCATCGCGACGGCCATCGCCGCGGTGGTCCTGGGCATCATCGGGATGAAGCAGGTCAAGGTATCCGGCCAGAGCGGGCACGGGATGGCGTTGGCGGGGGTCATCCTCGGTGGCGTCTACATCGCCCTGTTCATCATCGCGATCATCATCATCGTCGTGGTCGCCGCCAACGGAGGGTTCGACAGCAGCTACTCGCTGCTCTCACTGTTGTCCTGAGCCGACCCCCGCTACGCAGGAACCCCCGCACCGGATGGTGCGGGGGTTCCTGCGTCCGTGCTCAATGACCGTCAGCGTGCGGCGGCGGTGATCTCAGCGGCGGCGTCGGCGACGGGGATCTCCCGCGACTCGCCGGTAAGGCGGTCACGGAGCTCGACGACACCGTCGGCCCAGCCTCGGCCGACCACGACGACGGTCGGAACACCGACCAGCTCGGAGTCCTTGAACTTGATGCCGGGCGAAGCCTTGCGGTCGTCGAGCAGCACCTGCAGGCCGGCGGCGTCGAGCTCGGCGGCCAACGACTCGGCACCGGTCCAGGCGCCCTCGTCCTTGTTCGCGATGACCACGTGTACGTCGAAGGGCGCGATCCCCTTGGGCCAGCGCAGGCCCTTATCGTCGTGCTGCTGCTCGGCGATGACGGCGACGAGGCGCGAGACTCCGACGCCGTAGGAGCCCTGGGTGAGGCGCACGGGCTTGCCGTTCTCGCCGAGCACGTCGACCTCGAAGGCGTCGGTGTACTTGCGACCCAGCTGGAAGATGTGGCCGATCTCGATGCCTCGCGCCGACTGCAGGACGCCCCGGCCATCGGGCGAGGCATCGCCGTCGCGAACCTCGGCGGCCTCGATAGTGCCGTCGGGCGTGAAATCGCGGCCCGCGGTGAGGTTCACCACGTGCTGCCCCTGCGCGTCGGCTCCGGTGATCCAGGCGGTGCCGGTCACCACGCGCGGGTCGACGAGGTAGCGGACCTCATTCTCCAGCAGCGCCTTCGGGCCGATGTAGCCCTTGACGAGGAACGGGTACTTCGCGAAGTCCTCGGCCTCGATGAGCGCCACCTCGGTGGGTTCGAGGGATGCCTCGAGGCGCTTGAAGTCGACCTCGCGGTCGCCGGGCACGCCGACGCCGAGAAGCTCCCAGTCGCCGCCCGGGGCACGGGTCTTGACCATGACGTTCTTGAGGGTGTCCGCCGCGACGACCTCACGGCCGAGGACGGAGGCACCGTCGGCGGCCCCGTTGGCCCAGGCGACGAGCGTGTCGATGGTGGGCGTTCCGGGGGTGTCGAAGACCTGCGCGGCGGGCAGCCCGTCGAGCGGGATCGCGGGCGGCGCAGGCGTGATCACGGCCTCGACGTTCGCGGCGTAGTCCGACTCGGTCGAGTGCACGTAGGTGTCCTCTCCGACGGGGCTCACCGCGAGGAATTCCTCGGAGGCGCTGCCGCCCATGGCACCGGAGGTTGCCGAGACGATGACGTGCTCGACGTTCAGGCGCGCGAAGATCCGCTGGTAGGCGGCGCGGTGCTGGGCGTACGCCGCGGACAGCCCCTCGTCGGAGGTGTCGAAGCTGTAGCTGTCCTTCATGACGAACTCGCGGCCGCGAAGGATGCCCGCGCGGGGCCGCTCCTCGTCGCGGTACTTGGTCTGGATCTGGTACAGGATGACCGGCAGGTCCTTGTACGAGTTGTATTCGCCCTTCACGGTGAGGGCGAAGATCTCCTCGTGGGTGGGGCCGAGCATCATGTCGGCGCCCTTGCGGTCCTTCAGGCGGAACAGTCCGTCGCCGTACTCGGTCCACCGGTTGGTGCTCTCGTAGGGCTCGCGCGGAAGCAGCGCGGGCAGCAGGATCTCCTGGCCGCCGATGGCGTTCATCTCCTCGCGGACGACCTGCTCGACGTTTCGCAGCACCCGCAGGCCCAGCGGCAGCCAGGAGTAGACGCCGGGCGCGATGCGCCGCACGTAGCCGGCGCGGACGAGCAGCTTGTGGCTGGGGACCTCCGCGTCCGCGGGGTCGTCGCGGAGCGTGCGCAGGAACAGCTGGGAGAATCGGGTGATCACGACGCCACAGCTTAGTGTGTCCGGTGTGCTGATCCTGCTTCCCCCGTCCGAAACCAAAGCCGGCGGCGGCTCGGGCGCGCCGCTCGACCTGGGCGCGCTGACCTTCCCGTCACTCACCGCGACCCGCGAGCGCCTCCTGGAGGCGCTCGTCGCCGTCTCGCAGGACGACGGTGTGGCCCGGGCCGCGCTGGGGCTCTCGGACGGGCAGACCGACGAGCTGGAACGCAACCGCGCGTTGCGCACGGCGGCCACCCGGCCCGCGATCGAGCAGTACACGGGGGTGCTCTACGACGCGCTCGACGTACGCGGGTTGACCAAGGCGCAACGCGCGAAGGCCGATGCTCGCCTCGCCGTGGGCTCGGCGCTGTTCGGCGCGGTGGGGGCGCGGGACCCGATCCCCGCGTATCGGCTCTCGTCGGGCTCGAAGCTGCCCGGCCTGGGCACGCTGGCCGCCGCCTGGAAGCCGGACCTGGCGGACGCCCTCGCCGCCACCGACCGCGGCCTCGTCGTGGACCTGCGGTCTGGCGGCTACGCGGCGCTGGGACGGGTGCCGGGGGCGGTGACCGCCACCGTCGTGACCGAGAAGGCCGACGGCTCGCGGTCCGTGGTCTCGCACTTCAACAAGCACCACAAGGGACTGCTGGCCCGGGCGCTCGTGGTCAGCCGCGCCGAACCCGGGGATGCGCGGGCCGTGGTGAAGGTGGCCGAGAAGGCCGGCCTGCGCGCGGAACTCTCGTCGCCGACCGAGGTCACGATCGTCACCGCGGGCTGACTGGAGTCCAGCGGCGTCTAGTCCTCGTCGAGGCGGTGCCGCCGGGCGCGGCTGACGCGCTCGGCCTGCGCCGAGGCCTCGGGGTGGTGCATGGCGTCGGGCTCGGGCAGCGCGTGCCGGCCGCCGTTCGACGGGGTGTCCGACTGCGGCGCGGCGGGTGGACGCTGGATCGGCGCGCTGGGCCGCTGCACGGGGTCGCTCAGCCGCGGCCCGGGGCCGCCGGGCTGCGGCGGGGCCTGCCGGCCGGGGCGCTGGATCGCTCCACTGGGCCGCTGCAGCGGCGGGCTGGCCTGCCCCGGAGGTCCGGGCACCGGCCCGCTCGGGCGCGGCATCTGTCCGCTCGGGCGCTGGATCGGGGCGCTAGGACGGTGCATCTGCCCACTCGGGCGCTGGATCGGGGTGCTCGGACGCTGCCGGCCCTGCGGGGGCTGAACCGGGGGCCGGTACTGCGGGTCCGCCGCCGGGCGCGGAGGCTGCGGCGGACGTGGCTGGCCGGTGCTCTCGCGCTGGATCGGGCCCGAGGGCCGGGCGACGCCGGCGAGGCCCTCGCCGGACTGCGCAGTGCGGGGCAGCGGATCGCTGGGGTGCGAATACGCCTGCTGCGGCTGCTGCGCGACCGGGGCCGCCTGCGGCGGCTGCGTGGCCGGACGGTGCTGGAGGGGCTGCTGCACCGGCTGCTGCCCCGTGGCCTGCGGGCGCTTGATCGCACGGAACCGGTCCGTGAAGTACACCGGCTCCGGGTCCCCGGGCCGCTCGTTGTACGCCCGGTCGAAGTCCTCGCGGCGCACCGCCGGGAACGAGCCGGACGTGACGTCGCCCTCGAGGGGCTCCCAGTCGTCGTCGACATCGTCATCATCCTCGAAGGCCTGCGCCGGGAAGGACGTGGACGGGATCGATCCGCCGGACTTGCTCGACTCCTGGGCGGCCTGCCCCTCGGCGACCTCTTCCGGGGTGAACCGCATGAAGGGCACCACGACGAGGCCGGCGAGGATGAGGATCGCGGCACACGCGATGAACGCCAGGCCGTATCCGGACGCCAGCGCGCTGCGCTGCGCGTCGTCGAGCATCTCGTGGGTGATCTCGCCCTTCGTCGGTCCGCCCTCCTTCATGATCCGGGAGGTCACCAGCACCTGCACGGACGCGAGACCGACGATGCCGCCGATGTTCTGGCACACCTCGACGAGCGCGGACATCGGCCCGGTCTCGGACGGACGCACACCGGCCAAGGCACAGATCGGCAACGGGATCATCGCGAAGCCCACGCCCAGCCCGATGAGGAACACGGGCAGCCCGATGTACGGGAAATAGCTGACCGCGGACGGATCCTTGGTCATGAGCGTCGGCACGTAGATGCACGGCAGGAAGACGATGACGCCGCCGATGGCGACCAGCCAGCGCGCCTGGATCTTCAGGGCGAGTTTGGACGAGATGGGTGCGGCGATGCCCATGCCCACGGCGAACGGAATCAGGGCCAGACCGGACTGCAGTGGGGTGTATCCGAGTACCTGCTGGAAGGTGAGCGCCACGTAGAAGCCGAGCGTCGGGATGAGCGCACCGCACACGAGGATGGCGACCATCGCCGCCACGCGGTTGCGGTTGTGGAACAGCGAGAACGGCAGAATCGGATTCTTCGCAGTGCGCTCCACCACGAGGAACGCGACAAGGCACACGGCGCTCACGGCAGCCGCGACGTAGATGGTCGCCCCCTGCCAGTGCGACTCCGGGCCCATCGTCAGGGCGTAGACGCCGGCGACGCAGCCCGCCACGGCGAGGAAGGCCCCCTTGATGTCGAGGGCGTGGCGTCGCTCCGAGGTCGACTCCTCCAGGGCGATCACCGCGCCGATGACGCACACGATGCCCACCGGGACGTTGATCCAGAAGACGAAACGCCAGTCCCAGGTGGCGAGGAGGCCGCCGGCGACGAGGCCCGACACGGATCCGAGCCCGGCCATCGCGCCGAAGATGGCGAAGGCCTGGTTGCGCGCCTTACCGGGGGCGAAGGTGGTGGCGATCAGCGCCAGCGCGGTGGGACAGGCAATTGCCGCGAAGAGCCCCTGCCCGGCGCGCGCGACGAGCAGCCACGCCTCGTTGGTGGCGAAACCGGTCAACAGCGATGCGAGGGTGAATCCCGCGACGCCGAGGATGAACATCCGTTTGCGCCCGAAGGTATCGCCGAGGCGGCCGCCGAGCAGCATGAAACCGCCGAAAGTGACCGCGTAGGCGCCGAACACCCAGATCTTCGCGGCATCCGACAGGTGCATCGCGTCCTGGATCCGCGGCAGCGCGACGAAGACCACGGTGCCGTCGAGGACCGCGAGGAACATCATGCCGGAGAGGACGACGATGGCGACACCGAGAGCGCTGCCCTTGACGCGGTACGTCTGCGCCGGGGCCCCCGGGGCCATCGCTGAGGTCATGGAGACCGAGGCTACCGGCTGAGAGAAGTCGCGAAGAAATCGCTCACGCAGGTTTTCAGGTCGCGTCGCCCGAGCAGACTCCCCAATGCGTGCACTCAGCAATCAACGTGGGGGCGCTTTTCGCAGACCAGAGACGGTATCGGGCGGAATCGGGCGTAACGTCCGCCGCGCTCGATCACCTCTCGCGCGACACGCCGGGCGCGAGAGTCCTCAGTCCTCGCGACGGTGCCGGCGAGCGCGGCTCACACGATCGGCCTGCTGCGTCCGCTCAGCGTGATGCATGCCGTCGGACTCGGGGGCTGCGTGCCGGCCTCCGCGCGCACCGGCAGCGACGCCCTCGAACTGCGACTCCGGCCGGGCTGCATCAGGGCGCTGTGCGGGACCACCGGACCGCGGCTCCGACGGGTCCGCACGGTACTGCTGCGGCGCCGGGCGCGGGGGACGATAGTCGGGGACGGACGCCCGGGGCGCCGGCGGCACCGGCGGGCGCGGGAGGTCGACGCTCTCGCGCTGGATCGGGCCGGACGGGCGGGCGATGCCGGCGAGACCGTCACCCGGACGGGCGAGGGGACGCGGGAGCGGATCGCTGGGGTGCGAGTACGCCTGCTGCGGGGCAGTCGGAGCCGGGCGAGTCAGCGGGCCGCTCGGCTGCGAGTAAGCCTGCTGCGGGGCCGTCGGCTGCGGGCGCTGCTGCGGCCGAGCAACGGGGACCTGCTGCGTCGGGGGCTGCGGAGCTACGGGCTGCGGGGCGGCGTTCGGCGGGCCCGGCTGGACCCCGAGGCCGGCGAGGGGCGAGGCCGACTCGTCCATGTCGGCTCGCTTGATGGCCCGGAAACGGTCCGTGAAGTACACCGGCTCGGGATCACCGGGCCGCTCGTTGTAGGCGCGGTCCACGTCCTCGCGGCGGATCGCGGCGAAGGAGCCCGACGTGACGTCGCCCTCGAGGGGCTCCCAGTCGTCGTCGACGTCGTCGTCATCGTCCTCGAAGGCCTGGGCCGGGAAGGACGTGGACGGGATGGCGCCGCCGGACTCGCTCGATTCCTTGGCGGCCTGCCCCTCTGCGATCTCCTCCGGGGTGAAGCGCATGAACGGGACCACGACGAGGCCGGCGAGGATGAGGATCGCGGCGCACGCGATGAACGCCAGGCCGTAGCCGGAGGCCAGGGCGTGGATCTGGTTGCCGGTCAGTGAGTCGTGGCGCAGGTGCCCAGTGGTGGGGCCGCCCTCGGCCATGATCCGCGAGGTCACGACGACCTGCACCGAGGCGAGGCCGATGATGCCGCCGAGGTTCTGCGCGACCTCGATGAGCGCGGTCAGCGGCCCGATCTCCGACGGGCGCACGCCGGCGACCGCACCGAGCGGTAGCGGCACGACGGCCATCCCCACGCCGACGCCGATGAGGAACACCGGGATCGCGATCTGCGGAAAGTAGTCGATGGTGGCCGGGGCCTTACTCATCAGGGTCGGGACGTAGAGGCAGGGCAGGAACACGATGAGACCGCCGAAGGCGACCAGCCACCGGGCCTGGAAGCGGCGGACGAGCGAGGCGCTGATCGCGACCGCGATACCGAAGCCGACGGCGAAAGGCAGTAGTGCGAGCCCCGACTGGAAGGGGGTGTAGCCGAGGACCAGCTGGAAGGTCAGCGCGACGTAGAAGCCGAGCGTCGGGATCAGGGCGCCGCAGACCAGGATCGCGAGCATCGCCGCGACGCGGTTGCGGTTGTTGAACAGCGAGAAGGGCAGGATCGGGTTCTTGGCGGTGCGCTCGACCCACAGGAACAGGACCAGGCAGATCGCGCTGACCACGGCGGCGACGTAGACCGACGTGCTCTGCCAGTGCGCCTCGGGCCCCGCGGTGAGGGCGTAGACGCCGGTCACGCAGCCCGCGACCGCGAGCGCGGCGCCCTTGACGTCGAGGGCGTGCCGCCGCTCGGCCACCGCCTCGTCGAGGGTGAACCAGCCACCGATGGCGCAGGCGATGCCGACGGGGACGTTGATCCAGAAGATGAGGCGCCAGTCGACGGTGGCAAGCAGGCCGCCGGCGACGAGCCCGGCGATGGAGCCGAGGCCGGCCATGGCACCGAAGACGGCGAAGGCCTGGTTACGGGCCTTGCCCGGCGCGAAGGTGGTGGCGATGAGCGCGAGCGCGGTGGGGCCGGCGATCGCGGCGAACAGGCCCTGGCCGACGCGCGCGGCCAGCAGCCACGCCTCATTGGTCGCGAATCCCGCCAGCGCGGACGCCACCGTGAAGCCGACGACGCCCAGCAAGAACATCTTCTTGCGGCCGAAGGTGTCGCCGAGGCGGCCGCCGAGGAGGAGGAATCCGCCGAAGGTCAGCGCGTAGGCGCCGAAGACCCAGACTTTGGTGGCGTCCGAGAGTCCGAGGGCGTCCTGGATCTCCGGCATCGCCACGAACACGACGGTGCCGTCGAGCACCGAGAGGAAGATCATCCCGCACAGAACGAGGATCGGGATGCCGATGGCGCTGCCCTTGACGCGGTACGTCTGCGCCGGGCTGGAGGGCGCCATCGTGGAAGTCATGATGCCCGAGGCTACCGACTCCCCCGGCCGATCCGGAAGTCGAGAACGGTAACAATTGTGACGAGAGTTACTGAAGTGGTAGATCTAGCCTCGGCTGAATTCCCTCGAATCGGACGATTCACGCAGCCCAGGGTGCTGTTCCCCGGTCCGATCGAGGTTTTCCGAATGGGGGCGTCACAGGGTGACGACACGCGCGAAAACCCACACCCGGGGATGCGGCTCAGTCGCCCAGCGCTGCCGTGAACCCGGCCGTGGCGCCCACGACGAGCACGGCGGGCGGCACGACGCCCGCGGCGTCCGCATCCGCCGCGATGGTGGCGAGCGTGCCACGGACGGTGCGCTGCCCGCCGGTCGTCGCGTTCTCGACCACCGCGGCCGGCGTCTCGGCGGGCCGTCCACCCGCGATCAGCGCCTCGGCGATCGCGGCGAGCCGCTCCACCGCCATGAGCACCACGACGGTGCCGCGCAGTCGGCCGAGCGCGTCCCAGTCGACGAGGCTCTCAGGATGCCCCGGCGCGACATGGCCGGAGACGACCACGAACTCGTGCGTGACGCCGCGGTGCGTCACGGGGATTCCCGCCGCCGACGGCGCAGCGATCGAGCTGGTGATGCCCGGGACCACGGTGACAGGGATGCCTTCGGCGGCGAGCGCCTCGAGCTCCTCGAAGCCGCGGCCGAAGACGTAGGGGTCGCCGCCCTTGAGGCGGACGACGAACTTGCCCTCACGGGCCCGATCGATGAGGACCTGGTTGATGGCCTGCTGGGCCATGGCACGCCCGTAAGGCACCTTCGCGGCGTCGATGACCTCGACGTGGGGCGCGAGCTCGGCGAGCAACCGAGGCGGGGCCAGGCGATCGGCGACCACCACGTCGGCCAGGCCGAGCAGGGCCCGGCCGCGCACGGTGATGAGGTCCGGATCGCCCGGTCCCCCGCCGACGAGGGCCACGCCCTCGGGCTTGTGGGTGGGCCGGGCGGCCTCGTCGCCGGTCAGGACGGCGCGCAGGCTGTCGCGGACGGCTGCGGACCGTCGGTGATCCCCGGATGCCAGTACGCCCACCTGCAGCCCGTCCGTGGCGACGGTGGCGGGGGTGACGGCGGTGCCCTCGCGGGCGAGGTCGACGCGGACGCAGAAGGTGCGCTGCACCTCGGCCTCGGCGACGACGGCGGCGTTGACCGCGGGGTCGTTCGTGGCGGCGAGGGCGTACCAGGCCCCCAGGAGATCGCCGGAGGCGTACTCGCGGCGGTGCCAGACGATGCCGGGCGTCGACTCGACGGCGGGCGTGGCCTCGGGCGCGATGATGTGGACGTCCGCGCCGGCGGCGAGGAGGACGGGCAGTCGGCGCTGGACGACGGTGCCGGCCCCCACGACGACGACACGGCGCCCTCGCAGATCCAGACCGACGAGGTAGGGATCGTGCGGGGCGCCGTGGCTGTTCATTCCGCTCAGCTTAGTGAGCGGCTTCCGTCACTATGCGCGCGGCTCGGCGTGCTTGGTGGCGGTGTGCACGATGTCGTAGTACACGGCCTTGGTGGAGGCCTCGGGGTACACGCGGTACGTGAACTCCTTCTCGGTGAGGGTCACGATCTCGACGGTGCGCTTGTACTGCACGCTGCCATCGGCGTTCTTGGCGACGATGGTGCGGGTCTTGCCATCGGCGGAGACGGTCCAGTCGCCCTTGCCCTTGGCGCTGTCGTCCAGGTTGTAGAGGGTGAAGGTGCCGTCCTTCTTGAAGTACGCCCAGCCGACGTAGTTCTTGACGTTCTTGTCGGTCAGCGCGACCTTGTCGCCCTTGGCGTCCTTGGCCGAGGTGGTCTCCCACGCGGTCGAGGCGAGGATCGCGCTCGGGGTGCCGGCCTTGACCGGGGTGAGCTTCGAGGCGGAGGGCTTGGCCGACGCGCTCGCCGAGGCGCTGGTCGAGGGCTTGGCGGAGGGCTTCGCCGACGCGCTGGCCTTGGCGGAGGAGGAGGGCGATCCGGGTGCGGCGTAGGAGCCGGCGGCGCAGGCGGAGGTGGCGACCACGGCGGCGGCGGCGAAGGTGACGGAGACGAGCTTGATCGACTTGTGCATGAGGCTTTTGTACAGGAAGCTCTCAGCCCGCGCGAGGCCCTCGCTCAGGATGAGACATATTCCTCAAACAACCGCCCTGACCAGCCGTTCTGCCACCTGTGGATATCCAGCAGGGTGCACATGCAAATACGAAGAGTGCAGAGCGGGCGACAGATACCCGTCGGTGGTAGCGACCCCCTCACCGTCGCGCCATCCCCACGCCGGCGAGGCGCCCGGGGCGAGTGCGGTGCGATGGAATTCGTGCCCCGCCACACGCTCGCCGGGCTCGAACAGCGGGCTCGCGCCGAGGGCGACGGCGTCGCGGTAGCCGAGCGTCAGGCGCCGGGTGAAGGTCGCGGCACCCGGCACGATCCCGCACATCGGCACCCCGTCGAGCGATTCCGCGAGGTAGAGCTGCCCCGCGCACTCGGCGTGGATCACGCCCCCGGCGCCGACCAGCGCACGCAGCTGGTCGCGCAGCGCCGTGTTCGCCGACAGTGTCTGCGCGTACACCTCGGGAAAGCCGCCCGGGAGCACCACGGCGGCGGCGCCGCCGGGCAGTTCGTCGCTGAGTGGGTCGAAGCGCTCGACCCGCGCGCCGGCGGCGCGGAGCATCTCCTCGTGCTCGGCGTAGCCGAAGCTGAACGCCGGGCCGCCGGCCAGCGCGACCACCGGCTCGCCCGCGCGTGCCACTTCGTCCGTCGGTGACCACACGGGCCCGTCCGCGACCGGCCGGGCCAGCGCGCGGATCCGCTCGACGTCGACGTGCTGCTCCACCAGCTCGGTCATCGCGGCGACCGCGGCGACGGCCTCGGCGCCCCGCTCCGCGGCCGGGATGAGGCCGAGGTGCCGCGCCGGCACCTCCAGCGCCGCGGCGCCGGGGACCGCGCCGACCGCCTCCAGGCCCGCGTGCGCGCAGGCGTCGCGCAGGACCCGCTCGTGCCGGGGGCTCGAGACGCGGTTGAGGATCACGCCGGCGAGCGCGATACCCGGCCGATAGGTGGCGAACCCGGCGAGCAGCGCGGCGAGGGACTGCGAGTGCCCACGGGCGTCGACGACCAGTAGCACCGGGGCGCCGAGGATCTGCGCGACGTCCGCGGTGGAGCCGATGCCCTCGGTGGCCGCGCCGCCGGGGCCGTCGACGATGCGTCCGTCGAACAGGCCCATCACGCCCTCGACGACCGCGATGTCGGCGTCGCGCGAGCCGTGCCGGTACAGCGGCGCGATGCGCTGCTCCCCGCAGAGGATCGCGTCGAGGTTGCGGCCGGCCCGACCGGTCGCGAGGGCGTGGTAGCCGGGATCGATGTAGTCGGGGCCCACCTTGAACGGCGCGACGGTGCCGGTGCGCGCCAGCGCGCCCATCAGCCCCGTCGCGATGGTCGTCTTGCCGCTGCCCGACGCGGGCGCCGCGATGACGACCGCGGGCGCTACCACTCGATCCCCCTGCTCTCCCCGACCACCGCACCTCCCGGGATCCCGGAGCCGTTCCTCACCACTCGATCCCCCTGCTCTCCCCGACCACCGCACCTCCCGGGATCCCGGAGCCGTTCCTCACCACTCGATCCCCCTCTGCCCCTTCCTCCCCGCATCCATCGGGTGCTTGATCTTGGTCATCTCGGTGACCAGGTCGGCGGCGTCCATGAGCGACTGCGGCGCATCACGGCCGGTGATGACTACGTGCTGGTTCCCAGGCCGGTTCACCAGGGTCTCGACAACCTCGTCGACGTCGATCCAGCCCCACTTGAGCGGGTAGGTGAACTCGTCGAGCACATAGAAGCGGTGCTGCTCGGCGCCGAGTCGGCGGGCGATCTCCCGCCACCCGTCGCGGGCGGCCTCGGCGTGATCCTGCTCGGCGTCCTCGTCACGGCGCAGCCAGGACCAGCCCTGCCCCATCTTGTGCCACTGCACCGGCCCGCCGGCTCCGGTGCGCTCGTGCAGCTCGTTCAGTGCGAGCATGGTCTGCTCCTCGCCGACCTTCCACTTCGCGCTCTTGACGAACTGGAAGACACCGATGTCGAAGCCCTGGTTCCACGCGCGCATGGCCATGCCGAACGCGGCCGTCGACTTCCCCTTGCCCGGGCCGGTGTGAACGGCGAGCAGCGCCTGGTTGCGGCGCTGCCGGGTGGTCAGGCCGTCCTGCGGCACCGATTCGACCTTGCCCTGCGGCATCGAAGACTCCTCACTGAGTTGCGGGTTCTCCGGGACTCCACGACCAGATCTCGCCTCGGACCGCCGTAGAACCCGACTTTCGGAACATACGTCAGGCGACGCGGGCCAGGTCCTGCGGGCTCAGGCCGCCCAGCGGGAGCATCGGCGCGCCGAGCGCGGCCGCGACCTTCGCCGCGAGGCCCAGCCGCACCATCGAGGTCTCGCAGTCCACGACGACCGTCGCGCGACCATCGGCGTGCAGGCCCGCCGCCGCGGCGAGCGCGCGCGGCAGCGGATCCCGGCCGGACGTCGCGCGACCGTCGGTGAGCACCACGACCAGCGGGCGACGGGCGTCGGGCCGCAGGTCCTCGCGGCGCAGGAGCTTCCGCGCCTCGATCAGCCCCTCGGCCAGCGGCGTTCGGCCGCCGGTGCGGGCCCGTGCCAGGCGCGCGACGGCCACGTCGACCGACCGCGTCGGCGGCACCAGCAGTGTGGCCTCTGCGCCGCGGAAGCCGATGACCGCCACTTTGTCGCGGCGCTGGTAGGCGTCGCGCAGCAGGGAGACAGCGGCCTCGCCGACCAGCGCGATCCGCTCCCGCGCGGCCATCGAGCCGGACAGGTCCACGACGAAGACGACGAGGTTGCCCTCGGTGGCCTCGCGGATCGGGGACCGCAGATCCGAGGGCGCCAGGTGCAGCGGTCCGTCGACGCGGCCGCGCGCGGCCTGCGCGGGGGCGGCGGCGCGGAGCGTGGCGGCCAGGTGCAGGCCCGCGCCGGTGCCGGCGGGCGCGGCGCGCACGACGCTGCCGCGGTCGGAGCGCGACTTGGAGCGGCGGCCCGTCGCTACCCCGGTTCCCGTGCCGGGCACGGCGAGCCGTCCGACGGTGCGGTGCCGCGCCGTCGGCAACGGGGCGCCCTGCGGCTCGGGTGCGGAAGCTGCGGAGTCGTCCCGCGTCGAGGGCGGTTCCGTCGGCTGTCCGCCGTCGGGGCCGCCGTCCGGACCGTCGTCGTCGGGTTCCGGGTCGGGATCGTCGGCCTGACGAGCGTCGTCGAGGGCGCGGTCGAGCTCGGCGTCGTCGAGGCCGGGCTCGTCGAACGGGTCGCGGCGTTTGCGGTGCGGCAGCGCGAGCGCCGCGGCGATGCGGACGTCGTCCTCGGTGACCTCGGCGGCGCCGCGCCACGCCGCGTGGGCGCGGGCCGCGCGGGCGATCACCAGGTCGGCGCGCATGCCGTCGACGTCGAAGGCCGCGCAGACCGCGGCGATGCGGCGCAGCTCGGCGTCGGGCAGTGCGACGGCGGGCAGCCGGTCGCGCGCCTCGGCGATGCGACGGGCCTGGTCGGCGTCGGCGTCGGCGTACTCGGCGGCGAAGGCGGCGGGGTCGGCCTCGAAAGCGAGGCGGCGACGCATCACCTCGACGCGGGCGTCCACCTCGCGGCTGGCACGCACGTCGACCGCCAGGCCGAAGCGATCCAGCAGCTGCGGCCGCAGCTCCCCCTCCTCGGGATTCATGGTGCCCACCAGCACGAATCGCGCCGGATAGGAGCGCGAGACGGCGTCCCGCTCGACGGTGACCCGCCCCATCGCCGCGGCGTCGAGCAGCACGTCGACGAGGTGGTCGGAGAGCAGGTTGACCTCGTCGACGTAGAGGATGCCGCCGTCGGCGTCGGCGAGCAGGCCGGGCGTGAAGTCGACGCGCCCCTCGCCGAGAGCGCGGTGCAGGTCGAGCGAGCCGACGACCCGGTCCTCGGTAGCGCCGATGGGCAGCTCGACGAGGCGCGCGGGCGCACCGTCGGGGCGGGGCGGCAGCAGCGGGGCGAGCGCGCGGGCGGCGGTGGACTTCGCGGTGCCCTTCTCGCCGCGCACGAGCACGCCGCCGACGGCGGGCGCGATGGCGCACAGGGTGAGGGCGAGCCGCAGCTCGTCGTGGCCGACGACGGCGCTGAACGGGTAGCGGTCAGACACCGGCGGGCCTCCTCATGGGGACGTGCGGGATGCCGTCCTCGATGAATTCGTCTCCCTCGCGGGCGAATCCGTATTTGGCGTACATGCTCTCAAGGTGCGACTGAGCCTCAAGCAGGCAGGCTCGGCCGTCGAGCTCGGCGAGCGCCGCGGTCATCAGCTCGCCGATCAGCCCACGCCCGCGGTGCGACGGTGCCGCGCAGACTCGGCCGATCGCGGCCAGGCCCGGGCCCTCGTCAGTGACGCGCACCGTCGCGATCGCGCTGCCGGAGTCGCCGGGGGCGACATCGTCGGGCAGCCAGAGGTGGACCGTCGACGGGTCGAGGTCGCGCCCGTCGATGTCGAGCCAGGGGCTCTGCTGCTCCGCGATGAAGACCTCCGCGCGCAGCTTCAGCAGCGCGTAGAGGGTCCTCGCGTCGAGTTCGTCTCCGGTGGCGCGGCGCACGGCGCTAGCCCTGCGCGTCGGCCTCGACGCCCGGGGACAGCTGCAGCGTGCGGTTGGTCCAGTCCCAGACCTGGCCGAAGAGCTGCTTGTTGTCGTTGAGGGTCGTGCCGTAGGACGGGATCATCTCCTGCAGCAGCGGCTTCCACGCCTGCATGTGCTTCGGGAAGCACTTGCCCAGGACGTCGAGCATGGCGGGCACGGCCGTCGAGGCGCCGGGCGAGGCGCCGAGCAGGCCGGCGATCGACTCGTCGTTGGCGGCGATGACCGCGGTGCCGAACTCCAGGTTGCCGCCGCCGGGTCCCTTGCGGATCACCTGCACGCGCTGGCCGGCGGTGATGAGCTCCCAGTCGCCGCCGGTGGCGCGGGGCACGAACTCGGACAGCGTCTTCACGCGGTCGGCGGGCGACTGCATGAGCTCGCCGATGAGGTACTTGGTCAGGCCCATCTCCTTGAGGCCGACGGCCATCATCGGGAGCAGGTTGTTCGGCTTCACCGACAGCGGCAGGTCGGTGTACTGGCCGGCCTTGAGGAACTTCGGCGAGAAGCCGGCGTAGGGGCCGAACAGCAGGCCCTTGTTGCCCTCGATCACGCGGGTATCGAGGTGCGGTACCGACATCGGCGGGGCGCCGACGGCGGCCTTACCGTAGACCTTCGCGGCGTGGTGGTCGATGAGCTCAGGGTTGGTGCAGCGGAAGAACTGGCCCGAGACGGGGAAGCCGCCGAAACCCTTGGCCTCCTTGATGCCCGACTTCTGCAGCAGCGGCAGGGCTCCGCCGCCGGCACCGACGAAGACGAAGCGCGCGTCCACGTACGAGACCTCGTGGGTGCGCAGGTTGCGCACGGTCAGGCGCCAGCCGTCCTTGGTGCGCTTGAGGTTCGTGACCTTGGTGCCGAAGTGGACTGCGCCGCCCTTGCCGACGAAGTTGATGAGCTTCTTGGTCAGCGAGCCGAAGTCGACGTCGGTGCCGCCCTCGTACCAGTTGACGGCGACCGGATCGCCGAAATTGCGGCCCGCGGCCATGACCGGCAGGCGCTCGGAGAACGTAGCCGGATCGGTGAAGAACTCCATCCCCTCGAACAGCGTCTGACCGGACAGCGCGTCATAGCGCTTGCGCAGGTAGTCGACGTTGTCGGCGCCGTGCACGAAGCTTGCGTGCGGGATGGGGTTGATGAAATCCGACGGCTCGTCGAGCACGCCCGCGTCCACGGCGTACGCCCAGAACTGGCGCGAAACCTGGAACTGCTCGTTGATCGTGATGGCCTTGGCGATGTCCACGGAGCCGTCGGCGGCCTGTGGGGTGTAGTTCAGCTCGCACAGCGCCGAGTGGCCGGTGCCCGCGTTGTTCCACGGGTCGGAGGACTCGGCGGCCGCGGCGTCGAGGGACTCGAAGACGTTGATCGACCAGCTGGGCTCCAGCTTGCGGAGCAGGGTGCCGAGCGTGGCGCTCATGATTCCCGCGCCGACGAGCGCGACGTCCGTGCTGATCACGTTACGGGCCATCTGGTAGTTCACTCCTCGACGTGGGGCGGGGCCACACAGCGGCCCCCTTCTGCGCGAGAACCTTACTCCGGGGCCCTCCGGTGGCGCGCGGCACACCGTGCAGTACCACCGGACCGTCCGCGCGGTGCCACGAGCCGCCGCGCCGTCATTACAGTGAAGCCGTGGCGACCACTGAGCTGACCTACTCCCCCGACATCCTCGGCGACGACTTCGTCGCCCACACCTTCGAGCTGGGCCCCGACCCGGACGGCGAGCCGGGCGGCGACGTCGTCGCCACGCTGGTCAAGCACGTCGCCGGTCCCGTGGATCCTCAGCGCGCGGTGCTGTGGGTGCACGGCTTCTCGGATTACTTCTTCCAGACCGCGATCGCCGAGTTCTTCGCTGACCGCGGCTACGCCTTCTACGCGCTGGACCTGCGCAAGTGCGGACGGTCGCTGCGGGAGGGCCAGTCGGCGCACTACGCGACCGATTTCGCCGTCTACGACGCCGAACTGGACCTCGCGGTCGCGGCGATCGAGGAGGAGCACCCCGGCCTCGGCGTCGTCGTCGCGGCGCACTCCACCGGCGGACTGATCACCCCGCTGTGGCTCGACCGTCGCCGCCGGGCGGGCCGCACCGCTCCGATCGTCGGTCTGGTGCTCGACAGCCCGTGGTTCGACCTGCAGGGCTCCGCGGTGCTGCGTGAGGTCGCGACGCCCGTGGTCAAGCTCGTCGGCAAGGCCGTGGGCACCCGCACCGTCCCGGTCGAGGCGGTCGGCGTCTACGGCCAGACCATCCACGCCGACGAGCACGGCGAGTTCGACTTCGACATCCGGATCAAGCCGATCGAGGGCTTCCCCGTGCGCTTCGGCTGGCTGCGCGCCGTCCGCGTCGCGCACAGCCTGCTGCACCGCGGCCTGGACGTCGGCGTCCCGTCGCTCGTCCTGCGCTCGACGAAGAGCTTCGCGCCCAAGGAGTGGAGCGAGGAGGCGGGCCGCGCCGACATCGTCCTCGACACCCGGCAGATCGCGAAGTGGTCGGGCGCGCTCGGCGGCCGCCTCACGGTGATCCCCGTCCAGAACGCCAAGCACGACGTCTTCCTGTCCGAGAAGGGCGCCCGAGACACCGCGTACGCCGAGTTGGGCGCGTGGCTGGCCCGCGAGATCGAGGCCTGACATGGCCGAGCACGTCTTCGATCTCGTCATCATCGGGTCCGGGGCCGGCAACACTATCCCCGACGACCGCTTCGACGACCGCTCGATCGCGATCGTCGACAAGGGGCAGTTCAACGGCGCCTTCGGCGGCACTTGCCTGAACGTCGGCTGCATCCCGACCAAGATGTTCGTCTACCCCGCCGACGTCGCCGACGAGGCCCGGGACGGCGGCGTGGTCGGCGTGGACGCCGAGATCACCGGCACTCGGTGGGCCGACATCCGCGACCGGGTCTTCGGGCGGATCGACCGGTACGCCGCCGGCGGGCTGCGCTACCGCGAGGACAAGTGCCCCAACATCACCGTCTTCCAGCAGGAGGCGTGGTTCCTTCCGGGCTCCGGCGACGGGCTGCACCGCCTCGAGCTGGCCGACGGCACCGTCGTCACCGGGCGCGATGTGGTGATCTCGGCCGGCTCGCGGCCCGTGATCCCGCCCGTCTTCACCGCCGACGGCGCGGCCCCCTTCCACACCAACGACACGATCATGCGGCTCGACGCGCTGCCCGGGCGCGTGATCATCGTCGGCAGCGGCTACATCGCGGCCGAGTTCGCGCACGTCTTCGCCGGTCTGGGCGCCGAGGTGACCGTCGTGGCGCGGGGCGAGCGGCTGCTGCGCTCGCAGGATCAGACCATCTCCGAGGCCTTCACCGAGGCCGCCTCGTCGCGGTGGGACGTGCGCCTGAGCACCGAGGTCACCGCGACCCGGCCGGTGGGCGACGGCGTCGAGGTGGACCTCACCGACGGCTCGACGGTGGCGGGCGACGTCCTACTCGTCGCGACGGGGCGCACGCCCAACGGCGACTCGCTCGCGCTTCCGGCCATCGGCATCGAGCTCGACGGTGCCGGGCGCGTCCCGGTGGACGAGCACCAGCGCACTCCGGTCCGCGGCGTGTGGGCTCTGGGCGATGTGAGCACGCGGTTCCCGCTGCGGCACGTGGCGAACCACGAGGCGCGGGTGGTTGCGGAGAACCTCCTCTCGGGGTGGGACTCCCCCGGCGCGACGTCCGATCACCGGTTCGTGCCCGGCGCAGTCTTCTCCCGCCCGCAGGTGGCGTCGGTCGGGCTGACCGAGGCCGAGGCCCGCTCGCGCGGCATCGACGTGGCCGTCGCCGAGCAGCGGTACGCCGACATCGCCTACGGCTGGGCCATGGCCGATGCCGAGGGCGTGTGCAAGCTCATCGCGGACAGGTCGACGGGGCTGCTGGTCGGCGCGCACATCGTGGGGCACCAGGCGTCGGCGCTGATCCAGTCGGCGATCACGGCGATGTCCTTCTCGATCCCGGCGCAGGAGTTCGCGCGCGGGCAGTACTGGATCCACCCGGCGCTGCCGGAGCTGGTGGAGAACGCACTGCTGGGGCTTGCGAAGGACGCGTGATCGCCGGGGCGCCGCGGGGTACAGTCACATGCATGAATCAGCATGATTTGAAGGTCCCCGGTTGCTCCAACCCGAACTGCACGTGCGAGAACTGCTCGTGCGGCGACAGCTGCACCTGCGGCAGCGACAAGTAGCCCACGCCGCTCCGGGACGGCCGCGCGAGCGCGCGGTCAGTTCCGGAGCGTCCGCAGCGCGATCTCCGAGGCCAGCGCCGCGGGAGCGCGCAACGGGAGCCAGTGGTCACCGTCGGGCACCTCGCTGAGCCGGTAGTCGGCCCGGAGGTAGTGGGCGGTGCCCTTAGCCTGCGCAGCCCCAGCGATGGCGTCGCGGGTGCCCCAGACCAGCGTGGTGGGCACCTCGATCACGGGGCAATCCAGCCCCTCGCCGCCGGGCGCCAGGTTCGCCCGATACCAGCTCAGGGCGGCCGTGAGCGTCGGCTCGTCCGCCAGGGAGTCGATCCCGCCGCCCGGTGCCGTGGCGAGTAACGTGCGCGCGTCGTTCGCGAGCAGCGCCTTCTCCGCTTCGCCGGACCGCAGGAACAGCTCCAGGTAGCGCGAACGCTGCCGCTGGTCCTGATCGTTCGCCATCGCGTCGCCGAACGCCGACGGGTGGCCGAACGAGACCGCCGTCAGGCTCATGGCGCGCAGTGGATAGGCGGCGGCGAAGTGCCATGCCACCGTCGCGCCGAGGCCGTGGCCGACGACGTGCGCGTAGGACACCTCGAGCGCGTCGAGGATGCGTGCGGCGTCCTCGGCGAGGTGCTTCATCGTGTACTGATCGACGCCCACCGGGCGGGCGCCGGGGCTGTAACCACGCTGGCGGGGCGCGATGGTGCGCAGTCCCGCCTCGTGGAGGCGCTCCCGAACCTGGTCGAAGCACTCCTCTGTCTGCGGGAATCCGTGCAGCAGCAGTACGGGTACGCCGTGCTCAGCCCCCCCGACCGAGACGTCGAAGGTCCACGAGCCCGCAGGCACCTGCACCGTCTGCGCTGAATCGATCCCCATGACCGGTAACGCTAGTCACTCGTGATCCGGATGGTCGGCAGGATCGCCGAATTTTGATGCAACGATTGCAGGGGCGCCACGATCGCTTCCATATCGCAGTGCTCCTCGATCGCGTCGGCGATCGCGTCGAGCTGGGCCAGCCGCGCACCGTCGTAACTCGTACCGGGCCCGAGATCCCGGCCGGGGAAGGTGCGCTCGAGATAGGCGCGGCGGAGCGCGTCGGACCCGAACAGGCCGTGCCAGTGGGTGCCGAGGACCCCGTCACGCAGGGCTCCCTCCGGCCCGTCCGGCCCCTGCAGCGCAGGGACTTCCGCGGTCCGGACAACGGTGCCGTGGTGAATCTCGTAGCCGGTCGCGGCGGCGCCGAGCCCGGTCCCGGCCACGTTCCGGACGCATTTGGTGCGCGCGAACTCGACGTCGAGGTCGAGGATCCCGAGGCCGTCGACGCGGGTGCCGGCGGCAGCCTCGACACCGTTCGGATCGGCAATGCTGCGACCGAGCATCTGATAGCCGCCGCAGATCCCGACGATCGGGCCGCCTGCCCCCGCGCGGCGGGCGAGGGCGTCGGCAAGGCCGCGCTCGCGGAGCCAGGCCAGGTCGCCGACGGTGCTCTTGCTGCCGGGGACCACCACCAGATCAGCGTCGGCGACGTCGGCGGGCCTCGTGGTCCAGCGGACGGTCAGACCGGGCTCGCACGCGAGGGCCTCGACGTCGGTGGTGTTGGAGACGCGCGGCAGCGCGATCGCGGCCACGCGGATCGGATCCGGGTACGCCGATCCCCGGCCGACGAGATCCGCGCCGAGCGCGGCGAGCGAGTCCTCGGCGTCGAGCCACAGGTCGGTGAGGTACGGGAGCACGCCGAGGGTGGGACGCTGGGTGATCTCCTCGAGCTGCTCGAGACCTGGCTGGAGGAGCGAGACGTCGCCGCGGAAGCGATTGATGAGGAAGCCGTACACGAGGCGCTGGTCGTCCGGCGGCATCACGGCGACGGTGCCCGCGAGGTGCGCGAGCACTCCCCCGCGGTCGATGTCGCCGACGATCAGCGTCGGCAGGTTCGCGGCCCTCGCGAGCCCCATGTTGGCGATGTCGGTGGCGCGCAGGTTGATCTCGGCGGGACTGCCGGCGCCCTCGCAGAGCACCACGTCGAACTCGTCGCGCAGGGCCTGCAGCGTGGTGGTCACCTCGTCGAGCAGCCACTGCCGCCGGGTGACGTAGTCGCGGGCGCCCACGTCGCCGACCGGCCGGCCATGCAGGACGAGCTGGCTGCGGCGGTCGCTGCCGGGCTTGAGGAGGACCGGGTTGAACCGAGTCGACGGTGCCAGTCCGCACGCGAGCGCCTGCGTCGCCTGGGCGCGCCCGATCTCGCCGCTGGTTCCGTCGGCCTCCACGGTCGCGACGGAGTTGTTGGACATGTTCTGCGCCTTGAACGGCGCGACGCGCACGCCCCGTCGGGCCAGGAGGCGGCAGAGCCCGGCCGTGACGGTGGACTTGCCGGCGTCGGAGGTGGCGCCGGCGAGGAGGAGTGCGCCGCGCACGGCTACGCGGTGGGGGCGCTCGGCAGGGTGAGGATCTCGGCACCGTCGTCCGTGACGACGAGCGTGTGCTCGAACTGCGCGGTCCACTTCTTGTCGGTGGTGGCGACGGTCCAGCCGTCGGACCAGATCTCGTAATCGAGTCCGCCGAGGTTGATCATCGGCTCGATGGTGAACACCATGCCGGGCTCCAGCACCGTCTCGACGTTGGGCTCGTCGTAGTGCAGCACGACGAGGCCGTTGTGGAAGGTCTCGCCGATGCCGTGGCCGGTGAAGTCGCGGACCACGGTGTAGCCGAAGCGATTCGCGTAGGACTCGATGACGCGGCCGACCACGTTGAGCTCACGCCCGGGCTTGACGGCCTTGATGGCGCGCTCGGTGGCAATGCGCGTGCGCTCGACCAACAGGCGGTGCTCCTCGGAGGCGTCGCCGGCCAGGAAGGTGGCGTTGGTATCGCCGTGCACCCCGTCGATGTAGGCGGTCACGTCGATGTTGACGATGTCGCCGTCCTCGATCACCGTCGAGTCCGGGATACCGTGGCAGATCACCTCGTTGAGACTCGTGCAGCAGCTCTTGGGGAAGCCGCGATAGCCCAGCGTCGACGGGTAGGCGCCGTGGTCGAGCATGTACTCGTGCGCCACCCGATCGAGGTGGTCGGTGGTGACACCGGGTACCACTGCGGCACCCGCGGCCTGCAGGGCATCGGCGGCGATCCGCGAGGCCACCCGCATCTTCTCGATCGTCTCCGGGGTCTGCACCCACGGCTCGTTGCCCTCGTTCGCCGACGGCTTGTCGACGTACTCGGGTCGCACGATCTTCGCCGGGACGGCCAGACGGGGTGAGACGGTGCCGGGAACGAGTGCAGCGCGGGTCATCCGTTCAGCGTAATCGGCACCGCTCGCACGCCGTCGGGCCCGGTGGGGATCCAATAGTGATAGGTGGGTTCGAGGAAGCCGTTGCCTATGCCGTAGTCGTCGACGGGGCAGATCCGGGTAAGCACACCGCCCGCCGATTCCGCGGTGCGGCACGAGGCCCCGGTTGCTCTCGTCGCAGGTCACGAGGACCCCCCGCCAGCCCGAATCCCGCGGCGCACCGGACCACCTCGCGCAGCGCCGCCGAGGCGGCGCCCTGCCGGCGCGACGACGGCCGCACCCTCGCCGACTCCATCGCGACAGCAATCGGATATCTCCGTCGGACCGGACCCGGGCGCCGCACGACGACCCGAAAAACGCAACTCGAGTCGCTGTAATCCTCGTCTCTTGAAGCTCGTCGCAACGCTCGGTAGCTTCCTACGATGCCGCAGCCTTGCACTCGCCTCACCGCCGATTGCACGGTCGCGAATCCGACCGATCCAGCCCTGGGAGAGACTATGACTCGCATGCAGCGCGCCGTCGGGCAGGCTGCGCCGGCGAAGAAGGCCCTCCGCACGGCGTACGCGGTGACGGTGCTGTGTGCCGGAGGGGCCGTCCTGACAGGATGCACGACCACCGTCGAGGGCCGGGCCACCGTCGATCCGGTGGAGGTGAGCGCAGCGCTCGCCCTCCCGGCCGGCCGAGGAACCGTTCCCGCTGACACGGACCGCCGCGGCTTCAAGAACGCTTCTGCGCGGTGCGACGGGTCCGATCTTCCCGTCACGCTGATCATCGGAGGCCGCGCCATGGACCCGTACCGGTTCGCGGTGTGCCGGGACGAGAAGGGCACCCGGTACCTACGGGCATGGGCCAGCGGCGAGCCTTCCAGCTTCGACACCTCACCGCCGCGGATCGCGTTCCGGGGAACGTACTTCACCGACACCGCGAACAGCGTGCAGTTCATGGTCGGCGACGCCAAGGTCGACATCGGTCCGCTGGTCGTGACCGTGCAATGGCCACCCCGCGGCACGAGCACCTGGTCGACGAGCTACACGATCGGTGCGCGTTGGGACCGCCTGTGACCCGACCGAACGGGGGTCAGTTGGGAACGGCGGAGACGGGGGCGTCGAAGCGGTCGAAGAACTCTTTGGTGACCGCGACGGCATTGTCGGAGCTGCCGCCGAGCACGACCAGGGTGGCGAAGGCCAGGTCGCCGCGGTAACCGACGAACCAGGCGTGCGAGCCGCCGTCGACCTCCGCCTCACCCGTCTTGCCGAGGATGTCCCCGGAGCCCCGGATCAGCTCGGCCGTACCGGACGCGACGACCTCGCGCATCATGGCGCGCACGCCGTCGGCCGCCTTGAGGTCGAGCGGGGGCCGCTCCCCGTCGACCTTGGTGGGCTTCCCGAGCAGCAGCTGCGGGGTGACCGCACCGCCGTGCGCGACGGACGCGACAGCCAGCGCCATGGCGAATGGACTGACCAGCACCTCGCCCTGGCCGAAGCTGTCCTCGACCTGGTTGACCATGGCCTTGGGCAGCGGGTACTGGCCGGACGAGACGGGCAGCCCGGCGATGGTGTAGTCAGGCCCGATGCCGAGTTCGGCGGCCGCAGTGGTGAGCGCCTCGGGCTTGAGCTTGGCACCGAGGAAGGCGAAGCTCGTGTTGCAGGAGCGGGCGAAGGCGCGCTGCATCGTCACATCGCCGAGGGCGAAGCGGTTGTAGTTGGGCACCTCGCGCTCACCGATGGTGAGGGTGCCGGGGCACGGCACGATCGTCTCCGGGGTGGCGATGCCCGCGGAGATGGCCGCGGTCGCGGTGACGATCTTCCCGGTGGAGCCCGGCGGGTACAGGCCCGAGGTGGCGAGCGAGCCGAGCTTGTCCGCCTCGGAGTTCTGCGCGACGGCGAGCACGTTGCCGGTCGAGGGCTGGATCACGACCATCATCGACTGCCGGTCGCGGCGGGTGTTCACAGCGGCCTGTGCGGCGGCCTGCGCGATCGGCGAGATGCTCACCGACACAGCGGGCGCCGGCTGTGCCGCAGTGGACGACAGCGTGGAGACCCGCGCGCCGGTGTCGGCCTGCGCGATCACCTCCCAGCCGTCTTTGCCGGCCAGGTCGCCGGTGACGTTCTGCTTGATCGACGACATGAGCGCGGGCGCGAAGGTGCGGTCGGTGGGCACCAGATCGGCCTGCTCGACGAGGGTGACCCCGGGGAGCGACGTGACGTCGCCGGCGAGCTTACGCAGATCCTCCTGGTTCACGGAGGCCACTGTGTACGGGGCGCTCAACGAGGTCGCCTGCTCGGTGATCTGCACCGGATCGAGGTTGGGCAGGATCGGCTGCAGCGCGCGGGTCAGCTGGCCGGCTACGTCGAGCACCGTGGTGGGCGCCACGACCTTGGACGCCTCGATCCGGATCCGCGTGATCACCCCGGGCACGAGCACGGAGCCGCCGGACGCCGAGTTCACGGGCGCCTTGTCCGCGGGCAGGGCGCGGAGCACCATCGTCTGGTTCGCGCCGAGCCGGGGGTGCAGCACCGACGGCGCCCAGCGCACCCGCCACTGCCCGTTCTCCTGCACGGCGGTGAGCGAGCCGCGGTAATCCCACGACCTGCCGGAGCGTCCCTGCTCGGCGGGCAGGTCCCAGATGTACTCGTACTCGACCTCGCTGGTCGCGCCGGCGGTCCGCACCTGCCCGACCTTGAGCTGGACGCCCCGGGCCTGCAGCCCGGCGAACGCGGCCTGCAGCGCCTTGTTCGCCGTCTCGGGCGTCGTCGTCAGCGCGGCCGCGGCGTCGAGGTCGTGGCCGGCGAGGGCGTCGCCGAAGCGCGCCGCGAGCGGCCCCGGGCCGTTGGTGTTCGCCGGCGAGCAGCCGCCGGTCGCGACCAGCGCCACGAGGGCGAGGATCACGACGGCGCGGCGCAACGGCTTGTTCACCGGCCCAGCGTAGGACGGTGGGCCGCCGGGTTCGGGTTGCCGCGCTGGGGTGTGGCCGGTGAGACGCAGGTGACTGAACTCGCCGCGGTGACCGGGGTCACGCCCGGGAACTGACTCGTGAGTAAGATAGCGGTATGACCACTGCCTCGCCCCGTCGCGCCGTGATCGTCTCCGGCGCACGTACCCCGTTCGTCCGCGCCTTCGGCGACTACACCCACCTCGACAGCATCGCGCTTGCCGACCAGGCCGTCGGCGGGTTGCTCGACCGCGTTCCCGCCGTCGCCGACCGGATCGAGGCCATCGTCTGGGGCGGAGTCATCCTGCCCGCGGGCGCCCCCAACATCGCCCGCGAGATCGCGCTCGACCTGGGCCTCGGGCACGGCGTCGAGGGGCACACCGTGACCCGCGCCTGCGCCTCCGGCCTGCAGGCCGTCACCACCGCCGCCGCGGCGATCGAGCGCGGCGAATACGACGTGATGGTCGCCGGTGGCTCCGACTCGGTCTCCAACGCGGCGGTCAACCTGCCGCAGAAGCTCGTCCAGGCGGCCGCTCCTCTCGCGCTCGGCAAGCCCTCGCCCCGCGCCTACCTCGACGCCGCGATCGGCCTAGCGCCGTTCACCGGTCTCCTACCCAGCCGCCCGCGCATTGAGGAGCGCACCACCGGCGAGGTGATGGGCGAATCCGCCGAGAAGATGGCGCGGATCCACGGCATCACGCGAGAGGCGCAGGACGCGTTCGCCGCCCGTTCGCACGCCCGCGCCGCCGCTGCCATCGCCTCGGGCCGGTTCGACCGCGAGGTGGTGCCGGTGACCACGCCCGAGGGGAAGACCGTGACCCGCGACGGACTCGTCCGCGACGACACGAGCGCCGAGAAGATGGCGCGACTGAAGCCGGCCTTCGAGCGCGAGGGCACCGTCACGGCGGGCAACGCCAGCCCGCTCACCGACGGCGCCGCCGCGGTCCTGATCATGAGCGAGGAGAAGGCCCGCGAGCTCGGTCTGACGCCTTTGGCCGCGATCCGCTCCTGGAGCTACGTCAGCGTCGACCCCGCCGACGAGGTGCTCATCGGCCCCGCAATCTCCATGCCCCGCGCGCTGGAGAAGGCGGGCCTGAAGCTGGAGGACGTCGATCTCGTCGACATCCACGAGGCCTTCGCCGCACAGACCCTCTCCGTGCTCGATGCCCTCGCCAGCCCGGACTGGGCGGCCGAGCGGCTGGGTCGCGACGAGGCCGTCGGTGAGGTGGACGTCGAGAAGCTCAACGTCCACGGCGGCTCCGTGTCGATCGGACATCCGTTCGGCGCCACCGGCGCCCGCATGGTCACGACGATGGCCAACGAGCTGGCTCTCACCGGCAAGGACACCGCACTCCTCGGCATCTGCGCGGCGGGTGGGCACGGCGCGAGCGTCGTTCTCGAGCGCGTCTAGTCGGAGAATCGGCCGAATCCGCGCTCGCAATCGCCTGAGAGCATCGCGGCGCGGAATTCGGCCGATTCCTCAACGCAGCCCACGCTCTAGGTGACGGACAGGCCGCCGTCGACGCACAGATTCTGCCCGGTCACGAATGCCGAGCCGGGCCCTGCCAGGAAGACCGCCGCCGCGGCGAAGTCCGACGGTGCACCGAGCGTCGCGGTATGTGCGCGGCGCCGGAAGTACTCGGCGCGTTCGGGATCGGCGAGTACCGCGGTGGTCATCGGCGTCGCCACCAGGCCCGGCGTCAGCGAGTTCGCGGTGACGCCGGACGGGGCCCATGCTTCCGACTGGGAGCGGGTGAGGCCGGCGATGCCCGCCTTCGCGACGCCGTAGGCGCCGCTGTTGCCGAAGGCGCGGTGCGCCTGCGTCGACGCGACGTTGATGATCCGGCCCCAGCCCCGCGCGGCCATCCGCGGCCCGTAGTGCTGGCCGAGCTGGAACGGGGCGTCGAGGTTCACTGCGAGGATCTCGCGGTAGAGCACGTCGTCGATGTCGCCGAGCGGCGGGCGCGGGTTGCTGCCGGCGCAGTTGACCAGGATGTCGACGGCGTCGGCCCGGGCGTCGGCCTGCGCGATCACGCCGGCGGCACCGTGGGCGAGGTCGGCGCTGATCCCGTCGGGCCCGAGCCGTGCGCGGTCGCGGCCCGCCCGCAGCACGCGAGCGCCGGCACCGTCGAGCGCCGTCGCGATCGCCGCCCCGATCCCCGAGCTCGCGCCCGTGACCAGCGCCGTGCGGCCGGTGAGGTCGAACAGTGCCGTCGTATCCCGATTCATGCCGTCACCCTACGAAACACGTCCAGCAGACGATGCGCCCGACGACTGGGTTGGGGGCGCTCGGAGTGCGCGACGTCTGCTAGGTCAGTACCGCCGCCAGCCAGATCGCGATGGCGCCCAACGCACCGGCCAGCTCGATGAGGATGAGCAGGCCGGCGGCCTTGGTGGCGGCGACCGCCGCCTGCCAGCCGGCCTTCGCGTCCCCCAGCCGGATCGCCTCGGCGGCGAAGGTGCCGCCGATGAAGCCGATGATCAGGCCCACGACGGGGATCACGAAGAAGCCGATGATGCCAGCGATGCCGCCGACTACGAGGGACCACTTCCCCACCCCGGCCTTGGCCATCCTGCGGCCGCCGACGAGGTACTTCACGCCCCAGGCGAGCACCATCACCGCCAGCGCGGCGGCGAACACCCACCAGGCGCTGCCGCCCGTGAAGATCGCCCAGATCAGGATGCCGAGTGCCACCACCGACGAGCCCGGCAGGACAGGGACGACGATCCCCAGCAGGCCGATCACCATCAGCGCGACGACCGCCGCGTACCCCCATGCGTTCACGCAGGAAGAGTAGCCGCGGAATGGAGCCTGCGGGTCATCGAGCCGGTGGCAGCTCGGCCTCCACGGCGCCGATGACAAGAGCCCGCGCCCTGTCCACGGTGAGGGATCCGCTGTGCCACCGCTCGCTGAGCCCCTCGACCAGGGCGGTGAGCCGCGTGGCGATCCCCGCGGCATCGCGGCCGGCCGCCTCCGGGATCTGTTCGACCAGCGCCGCGACGTCGCGGTCCCACGAGTCGGTGGCGCCGCGCAGGTCCTCCCGGAGCGAGGGCTCGAAGACGGCGCTCGCGCGGAGCTCGCCCCAGGCGACGCTGGTGGTCCGCACCTCGTCGGTGTCCTGGAGCTCGTCGAGCAGCATCGCCTGGAGCTGCTCGCGCGGACCTCCGACATCGGCCCGCGGCTCCGTGTACGCCTCCGCGGTGCGGTTGATCTGCTCGAACGCCGCGTGGACGATCCCGTCGCGATCGTGGAAGTGGTAGTAGATCAGTGCGGTCGAGACACCCGCCTCCGCCGCGAGCTTCTCCACCCGCAGCCCTCGGACACCGTCGCGGGCGATGACGCGGACCGCGGCCTGCGTGATCTGGGTGCGGCGGTCGGTCATGGGCCCCCACAGTATCGGAGCGCGGGCGCGTCTCCCGCCGCGCACGACGGTGCCGCGCACGACGGTTGCCGGCGCGTCACGCGGGTTCCTGCTGCGTCGTGCAGTGGATGCCTCCGCCACCGGCCGCGATCCCGTCGATGTTGATCTGAACGACCTCCCGGTCCGGGAAGAGTCGCTGCATCGTCGCGCGGGCCGCGGCGTCAGTGTCCTGAGCCCCGAACTCCGGGCCGATCACCGCGCCGTTGCACACGTAGAAGTTGATGTACCCGCCGGCGAAGTCGTCGCTCGCGAATTCCTCGCGCACGGACGATGGGCTCTCCATCACCTCGACGCGCAACCTGTTGCCGTGCACGTCCGTCGCGGCCCGCAGGATCTCGAGGTGGCGGCGGGTCACGTCGTAATCGAACGAGTCCCGGTCGGTCTCCAGGCCCGCCACCACGACGCCGGGCCGGGCGAACCGCGCGTAGAAGTCGGTGTGCCCATCGGTGATGTCCTCGCCCGCGATCCCGGGCAGCCAGATGACCTTCCGGATCCCGAGCAGCTCGCGAAGCTCGTCCTCCACCTCGGACTTCGTCCAGCCACGATTGCGGTTGTCGTTGAGCACACAGCTCTCGGTGATGATCGCGGTCCCTTCCCCGTCGACCTCGAGCGCCCCGCCCTCGAGCACCAGGTCCGTGCGCAACGCGGGCACACCGGCCCGGGCGGTCACGAAACCCGCGACCTCCCGGTCGCGCCGGTGGCGCTGCTTGGACCCCCAGCCGTTGAAGTTGAAGTCGACTCCGGCCTTCGCCGACCCGTTCTTCACGAACGTCGGCCCGCTGTCGCGGATCCACAGGTCGTCGAGCTCGCACGGGACGAGCTCGACCCGGGACCCGCTCACCAGGCGCTGCGCCTGCGCCATCTGCGCCGGCGGCACGAGCATCGAGACCGGCTCGAACCGCGCGATGGTGGTCGCGATCAGCGCCAGGTTGCTCTGCACCACGGGTACCAGGTCGGCACCCCAGATGCGATCGCTCGCAGCGAAGGCCAACCAGGTGCGGGCGTGCCGCGTCCCCTCCTCCGGCATCAACCAGGGTCCGCCGTCACGGGCCTGCGCCTCGCCCGCGGCATCGTCGGCGCATCCGGTCAGGAGCAGGCCGCCGAGTGCGGCGATCGAGGTCTGAATGAAGGTGCGGCGTCGCATGGTGGGTGTTCCTCTTCGTCTCATAACACGGCGGTCAGCACCGGTCGGGCCCCTGCCGTCCCTCCACCGTATTACTGACTGAATTTTCAGTCAAGGTGCGACCGATATCGTTACCGCCGAGACGAAGGAGCGTGAAGCATGAGCGATCAGATCCGCGAGGCGCGCCAACCGATGGTGACCTCACTCGGCATCATCCTGGGATTCCTGTTGAACTTCCTCGCGCAGTGGGCCATTCGCGACGATGGCAAGGCGCCCGTCGAGAGCGCGACGGACTGGGTGATCGTGGTGACGCTGTTCGGTTCGGCCGCGCTGATGATCACCGTGTTGGTCGGCGTTCTCAGCAACTCGTACACCCCGGAGGACGCGCCACGGCGTTATCGCCGGCTGCTCGTCGTCTACGTCGTCGCGATCGCTCTGGCCTTCGGCGGCATGGGGATCGCGCTGTTCATCTGACGCGGCGCCGCCCGCGAGGGATCAGGCCAGAAGGACGGTGGCGAACGTCGCCACCTGGCGGAAGCCAACGCGCTCATACGCGCGGCGGGCCGCGACGTTGAAGCTGTTGACGTACAGGCTGGGCAACCGTCCCGAGCGGAGGACCGCCTCCGCGACCGCGGCGGTGCCGGCGCCGCCGAGTCCCTGCCCGCGTAGGTCGGGCCGCACCCACACGCCCTGGATCTGCCCGACGGTCCGCGAGACCGCGCCGACCTCCGCCTTGAAGGCGACCTCGGCACCGTCGAACAGGACGTACGCGCGCCCGGCGAGGATGGTGTTGGCGACGCGGCGGCGGTAGGCCCGGCCCCCGTCGGCACCGCGCGGGTCGATTCCGACCTCCGCGGTGAACATGGCGATCGCGGCGTCGAGGTAGCGGTCGAGCTCGGCGAGTCTGGCCGGCCGGACGCCGGCGTGCGCGAACCGGGAGGGCTCGCTCATCGTCATCAGAGGCTGCTCGGGGCGGACCTCGCGGGCCGGGCCCCACGAACTCTCGAGCCCCTCCCACAGGGGCAGCACCATCTCGGCGCGACCGACGACCGATGCGGCCGTCCGGTGCGCACGCCCGGCGCGGCCCGCGAAGTAACGCATGTCCTCGAGGTCGCCCCGCAGCGGCATGAGGTTGGCACCGGAGAAGCAGAGCGAATCGCCCACATCGCGGTGGGTCCAGAGTTCGCCGCCGAGGCGGCCCGGTTCGGTGCCGCACTCCTGCACGCGGCCGGCGACCATACACGCGGCAACGGGGTCGTCGTCGAGGACGGCAAGCACCCTCGGAAGGTCCCGCGACGGGACCGGCCGTTCGTGCAGCATCCTCAACACTGAAGACTCCTCAACCCTGGCGCGGCCCGCACGCAGCGGCGGGCCGCGGCCTACGACACCGTGACGACCGGCGTTCCGCTCTCACTATCCCCCGACTCCTCCGCGATGCGCAGGGCTTCCTCGATCAGGGTCTCCACGATCTTGGACTCGGGGACGGTCTTGATGACCTCGCCCTTGACGAAGATCTGGCCCTTGCCGTTGCCGGAGGCGACGCCGAGGTCGGCCTCGCGGGCCTCGCCCGGGCCGTTGACGACGCAGCCCATGACGGCGACGCGCAGCGGCACCTCCATGCCCTCGAGACCGGCGGTCACCTCGTTCGCGAGCTTGTAGACGTCGACCTGCGCGCGACCGCACGACGGGCAGGAGACGATCTCCAGCTTGCGGGGCCGCAGGTTGAGCGACTGGAGGATCGCGTCGCCCACCTTGATCTCCTCCGCCGGCGGCGCCGAGAGGGAGACGCGGATCGTGTCGCCGATGCCGTCGGAGAGCAGGGAGCCGAAGGCCACGGCGCTCTTGATGGTGCCCTGGAACGACGGGCCCGCCTCGGTCACGCCGAGGTGCAGCGGGTAGTCGCACTGCGCGGCGAGCTGCCGGTAGGCCTCGACCATGATCACCGGGTCGTTGTGCTTGACAGAGATCTTGATGTCGCCGAAGCCGTGCTCCTCGAACAGGCTCGCCTCCCACAGCGCGGACTCGACGAGCGCCTCCGGGGTGGCCTTGCCGTACTTCTCCATGAGCCGCTTGTCGAGCGAGCCCGCGTTGACGCCGATGCGGATCGGGATACCCGCGGCGCCGGCGGCTTTCGCCACCTCGCCGACGCGGCCGTCGAACTCCTTGATGTTGCCGGGGTTCACGCGCACCGCGGCGCAGCCGGCGTCGATCGCGGCGAAGATGTACTTCGGCTGGAAGTGGATGTCGGCGATGACCGGGATGTTCGCCTTCTTGGCGATGATCGGCAGCGCGTCGGCGTCCTCCTGCCGGGGGCAGGCGACGCGCACCATGTCGCAACCCGACGCGGTGAGCTCGGCGATCTGCTGCAACGTGGCGTTGACGTCGTGCGTCTTGGTGGTGCACATGGACTGCACCGAGATGGGGCTATCGCTGCCGACGCCGACGCCGCCCACGTTGAGCTGACGGGTCTTGCGACGGGGTGCGAGCGTCGGGGCCGGGGCTGCCGGCATTCCCAAACCTACGGACATGTGCTGCTTCTCCGGTTTCAGTTGAAGAGCTTGATCGGATTGACGATGTCAGCTGTGAGGACGAGCAACATGTACCCGCCGGCGAGCGCCAGAACGACGTACGTCAGCGGCGCGAGCTTCATGTAGTCGACGGGGCCTCCCTTGCGGCCCGTGACCAGGTCGCGGAGCTTCTCGAAGATCACCACCGCCATGTGTCCGCCGTCGAACGGAGGCACTGGCAGTAGGTTGATCAGGCCCAGCATGAGGTTGAGGCCGGCGAGGAGCAGGAAGAAGACGCTCCACATGTCGCGCTCGGCCACCTCACCGCCGATCATCGACGCGCCGACCAGCGACTGCGGGGTGTCGAGGCCGCGCTCCTCCCCCTTGATCGCGTCGATCAGGGCCGGGATCTTCTGCGGCAGCTGCCCGATCGCGACGATCGTCTTGTGCCCGAGGTCCAGCGTGAAGGCGGCGGTGCCGCCGATCGCGGTGATCGGGTTGTAGCGCTCCGTCACCCCCAGGGTGCCGACGCTGATGCCGATCGTCGGGCCGGAGACCTCGACGAGGTCCTTCCCGTCGGCCGACGGCCGCCACTTCTTGCTGGTCACGGGATCGATCGAGACGGTGCGCTGCTGCCCGTCGCGCTCGATGCCGAGGACGATCGCGCCGGTGGTGTTCTGCAGGGCGTCGAAGACGGTGTCGGCGTCGACCGCGGTGCCGTTGACGGAGGCGATGACGTCGCCCCGCACCAGGCCCGCCTGCGCCGCGGGGCTAGGGCGGCACTCGCCGACCGGGCGGCTGGGCTGCTCCTTGGTGGGCTTGGTGGTGGCGTCGGCGACGCAGCCGGTGGCGGCGACGGCCGCGCGCGGCGTCGCGGTGGTCGACGGCAGACCCGCGGTGACGGCGACGCCGTAGATCAGCAGCGCGCCGAGGATGAAGTTCATGCCCGGGCCGGCGAACAGCACGAACAGCCGCTTCCACGCGGCCTGCTTGTACATCGCCTTCTCCCGCTCGACGGGCGTTTTCAGCTCGTCCAGCAGGGTCATCCCGGCGATGTCGCAGAAGCCGCCGAGCGGCAGCGCCTTCACGCCGTACTCGATGCCGTCCTCCGTCTTCGGGCGGCGCACCGACCACAGGGTGGGCCCGAAGCCGATGAAATAGCGCCGGACCTTCATGCCGGTGGCCTGCGCCGCCCACATGTGCCCGCACTCGTGCCAGGCGATCGACGCGAGGATGCACAGCGCGAACGCTGCGATACCCAGTGCGTACATCATGAGATCCAGAATACCGGTCGGATCAGACCAACCCGACCAGCTCGGACGCCCGCCGACGGGCCCACTCTTCCGCCGCGAGGACGTCCGCGACGTCGCGCGGCTCGGCCCGCCACTGGGCACCGTCGGCGACGACCTGCGCGACCGTGTCGACGATGGCGAGGAAGGGCGTGCGGCCGTCGAGGAAGGCCTGCGCGACGACCTCGTTCGCGGCGTTGAAGACGGCGGTGAGGCTGCCACCGCGGGTGCCGGCGTCGCGCGCGACGGCGATCGCGGGGAAGGCCTCGTCGTCGACGGGGGCGAAGGTCCAGGTGTGGGCCTGGGTGAAGTCGCAGGCGGTGGACGCGCCGGGCACCCGGTCCGGCCAGCCGAGCGCCAGCGCGATCGGCAACTTCATCGACGGGGGCGAGGCCTTGGCCATGGTCGCGCCGTCGACGAAGGTGACCATCGAGTGCACGACGGACTGCCGGTGCACCGTCACATCGATGCGGTCGTAGGGCACGCCGAACAGCAGGTGCGCCTCGATCACCTCGAGCGCCTTGTTGACCAGCGTCGCGGAGTTCAGCGTGATCATCGGCCCCATCGACCAGGTGGGGTGCTTGCCCGCTTCCTCCGGGGTGACGTCGGCGAGCTCGGCGCGCGTCCGACCGAAGAACGGGCCGCCGGACGCGGTGAGGATCAGCCGGTCGACCTCGGCCGCGGTGCCGCCGCGCAGGCACTGCGCGATCGCGGAGTGCTCGGAGTCGACGGGCACGATCTGCCCCTCGGTGGCCCGTTTGAGGACGAGCGAGCCGCCCGCTACCAGGGATTCCTTGTTGGCGAGGGCGAGCCGCGCGCCGCTGTCGAGCGCCGCAAGCGTCGGGCCCAGTCCGAGGCTGCCGACGACGCCGTTGAGCACGACGTCCGCCTCGACGGACTCCACGAGGCGGGTCATGGCGTCCGGGCCGGTCAGCGCACCATCGAAGCCGGTGGCGCGGGCCGGGTCCGCGATACCGATCCGGGCCCCGTCGACGCCGACGGCGCGCGCCTGCTGCGCGAGGAGCTCGGGGTTACCTCCACCGGCGCCGAGGCCGACCACCTCGAACCGGTCCGGGTTCTCGGCGATCACCTCCAGCGCCTGGGTGCCGATGGAGCCGGTGCTACCGAGTATGAGGACGCGGGTGGTCACGCCGTCAGCCTATCGGCGGCCCGCCCCCGCCCGACGGTCTGCCGTCGGCGCCGATTCAACAGGGCAGGCTAGCCTTGCACGGTAAACCGACGAAAGGGACGTCCACGATGGCCAGCACACTCCGCGACGGCGCGGTGTTCCCGATCTGCCTCCGCGAGTTCGACGTGCTGCGGGTGTCGGACGTGACGCCGGGGATGCGGCGCATCGTCGTCGGCGGCGACGCGGTCGGACCCCATGTGCGCGACGGCGTGGAACTTCCGGCCGTGCACAGCACCGGCTTCGACGACGACGTCAAGGTCTTGCTACCGGACCTGCAGACCGGCGAGTTCCCCTTCGAGGTGCCCAAGAACACCGACCAGGGCCGCGTGGACTGGACCGACGGCTCGTTCGAACACGCCCGCACGTACACCGTGCGCGAGTTCGACGCCGCGGCGCGCGAGATGACCATCGACTTCGTGCTGCACGGCACGGGCCTCGCAGCGACCTGGGCACGCCGCGTCGAGGTCGGGTCGAAGGTGCTGATCGCCGGCCCCAAGCATTCGGCCGCTCTCCCCCGCGACGTCGACTGGCTGCTGCTCGCCGGTGACGAGACGGCGCTGCCGGCGATCGGTCGCGCCGTGGAGATCCTGCCGCCGGGCTTCAGGGCCACCGCGGTCATCGAGGTCGCCGAGCCGAGCCACCGCCAGGAGCTCGCCACCGAGGGCGACGTCGACTTCGTCTGGCTCTACCGCTCCGAGGCGGACGGCGCGTCGCGCCTCGTCGACGCAGTGCAGGCCGTCGACTGGCGCGGCGATCGCCCGTACCTCTGGGTTGCGGGCGAGACCCTGGGCATCAAGCCGCTGCGCCGCTGGGCCAAGAACGAGAAGGGCCTCGACAAGGACCGGGTGGAGATCACCGGCTACTGGCGCCACCGCGTGGTCACCACCGTCGACGGCGACGACCAGCTGGTGGACACGAGCCAGGACGAGAACATCCTCTCCGAGATCCACGAGATGACGGAACTGCTGCCGCCCTTCGCGATCCGCGCCGCCGTCACGCTCGGTCTGTTCGCCGCGATCGACGACGGAGCCACGACGCCCGCGGCTGTCGCCGCCGCCTGCGGCACCGACCCCCGCGCCACGGAGAAGCTGCTCCGGCATCTCGCCCTGATGGGCTTCGTCGCGCTCGGCGAGGGCGGGTACTCCCTCACGGGCCGCGGCGAGCTGCTCACCGATCCCGACGAGCTCCTCGCCGGCAGCCTGCACCACGACCAGGTGCGCACCCGCCTGGACATGTCCTTCGTGCACCTCGTCGATGCCGTCCGCACGGGGACCGCGGTGCCCTTCGAGGGCGCCGACCTGCGCGGCGTGCGCGCCGCCGACGAGAACCTCGCCGAGCAGCTCCACTCCGTCGCGAGCCGGTGGGCCACCTATCGCGCGCCGGCCCTGCCCGAGGCCGTGGACTTCTCCTCCGTGCGGTCCGTCGCGGTCTTCGGCGACGGCGCCGGCGTGTACGCCGACAACCTGGCCCGCCTGCTGCCCGACCTGAGCGTCGCGATCGTCGGTATGCCCAGCACCGTCGAACGCGAGATCGCGATCGTCGCCCCCGAGCGCCGAGACCGCGTAACGGCCGCGCCCGGCACCGTCTTCGCGCCGCTGCCGCGACGCTACGATCTCGTCGTGGGTATCGACCTCCTGCAGACCCTGCCGGACGCCGACGCCGAGCTGCTGGTCACCACGCTGCGCGGCAGCGCCGACCGCGTGGTCTTCGTGGGGAACGTGCTCGACCCGGGCACCACCGACGACCACGAGACCGAGGACGACCTCCGGAACCTGTGCCTGTACGGCGGGGGCCTGCGGACGGCGGAGGAGCTGGGCGCCCTCGTGGGCGGCGGCGCGCACCGCATCGCGCCGCTCGGCTGGGGCACCTACGTCGTGGAGTACGCCGGCGCGTAAGGGCTGCGGCCCGTCAGTCCACGAGGTCGGCGGGAATCAGCTCGACCGGGAACGGCTGCTCGACGCCCCGGTTCTCGCCGGGGCGGATCGTGGTGGACCGCGTGTACTCGTCGTCGACGGGCTCGGTGTGGATCGTGACCGTGCCGTCGGCGTCGACGCGCCAGTAGGAGGCGATGCCGGCTTCCGCGTACTTCGCCGCCTTCAAGGTGCGGTCCGTGACCCGCGTGGACCTCGACGCGACCTCGACGACGAGGACGACGTCCTCGGATTCACGCCACTCGACGTCGCGCGCGGCGCCTGGCCTCAGGACTACGACGTCAGGAACGAAGTTCCCGCCCGGAACACGCACTCCGATCTCGTACAGCACGCGCCATCCGCTCGGCATGACTGACCGGAGCGTCACGAGCAGATTCACGCCGATCCCTTGATGTCCGTCCAACGGTGGTGGCGTCACCAGCAGGCTCCCGTCCACGATCTCGTAGCGGTGCCCGTCCTCCGGCAGATCCTCCAGATCGGCCTCGCCCCACGAGTCGGGGAACGAGTACATCGGCTGAGCCATATCGGCACCTCCTCTCGTGGCGGTGACAGTAGGTCGTCGGTCTGACAGGTTTCGTGAGCTCAGTCTATGCCGCCATCACTCCGCAGACAGAGTGTCGACGCCGACCACCGCGGACACCGGGATCGGGCCGTAGACGTGCGGGAACAGCTCCTCGACGACGTCACTCGGCCCGCTCGCTGCGCTCCCGGCGCCGGCGGGGGCGGGCGGCTCGTACCGCACGTCGAGCCCCGCCGGGTCGATGGACAGCAGCACGAGTTCGGACGCGGGGAGGTCGGCGTAGAAGCGCTCCCGCACGCCGCGCCATTGCTCGGCGGTGGAGCAGTGCACGAAGCCGACGTCGGCGAGCGTCGCGCCACGCGTTGACACCGCGTACTCACCGGCCGCGCGGGCGGCTTCCCAGTCGGTCACGAGAGCGAGATGGAAGATCACCCGCGCCACGCTACCGACGAATCGCCGCCCCTCGTACGACGCACGGTCGTAGCGGGATAGGATTCCTCCGTATCCCGGGCTCGGCCCGGTGCTCAGCTGAGGAAGCGACGAAGGAGAAGCGAGTGGCAACCACCGACCTGGAGCGTCAGACCACCTCGAAGGTCGACGTCGCCGACGTGCCGTCGCGCGACTGGGGCTGGAGCGGCAACGCCCCCAACGCTGCGCGCATCGCCGGCGTGCTGTTCGCCGTGCTCCTGCTGCTGATGAACATCGGCAACCACCAGGGCAAGACCGAGGACATCTTCCTCGTCGGCTTCGCCGTGGCCATCCTCGGCGTGATCCTGGTCAACTGGATCACCACTCGCCGCAAGAAGTGGAAGTACTGAGCTACTTCTCCTCGGCGGCCAGCTGACCGCAGGCCGCCGCGATCTCCTGGCCGCGGGTGTCGCGCACGGTGCACGAGACGCCCTGCGCGATCACGCGGCGCACGAACTCATCCTGGCGGTCCTTCGGCGACGCATCCCACTCGCTACCCGGCGTCGGGTTCAGCGGGATCAGGTTCACATGCGCGAACTGGCCGAGCTTCTTGCGCAGCTTCTCGCCCAGCATGTCGGCGCGCCAGGGCTGGTCGTTCACGTCGCGGATGAGCGCGTACTCGATCGACACCCGGCGGCCGGTCCGGTCCGCGTAGTACCGCGCGGCCTCCAGCACCTCCTGCACGCTCCACCGGTTGTTCACGGGCACCAGGGTGTCGCGGAGCTCATCGTCGGGGGTGTGCAGCGAAACGGCCAGCGTCACCGACAGGCCCTCGTCGGCCAGCTTGCGGATCGCGGGCGCGAGGCCGACGGTGCTGACGGTGACGTGCCGCTGCGAGATGCCCATCCCCTCGGGGGCGGGCGACGTGATGCGCCGCACGGCCTGCACGACCCGTTTGTAGTTGGCGAGCGGCTCCCCCATGCCCATGAAGACCACGTTCGACAGCCGACCCGGGCCCCCCGCGACATCACCGTCCTGCATGGCCTTCGCAGCGCTGCGGACCTGGTCCACGATTTCGGCGGTCGACAGGTTGCGGTCGAGACCGCCCTGGCCGGTGGCGCAGAACGGGCATGCCATGCCGCAGCCGGCCTGGCTGGAGATGCACAACGTCGCGCGGTCGGTGTATCGCATCAGCACGGATTCCAGCAACGTGCCGTCGTGCAGACGCCAGAGCGTCTTGCGGGTGGTGCCGCTGTCGGTGGCGATATGCCGGACGGGCGTCATCAGCTCAGGCAGGAGCGCCTCGCCGACGGTGCCGCGCGCCATGGCCGGTAGGTCCGTCATAGTGGCCGCGTCGGCCTCGAGCCGACCGTAGTAATGACGGGCGAGCTGATTGGCGCGGAACTTGGGCAGCCCCAGATCGACGACTGCCTGCTGCAGCTCGTCGTCGGTGAGGTCGGCAAGGTGGCGCGGGGGCTTGCCGCGCTTGGGTGCGTCGAATACCAGAGGCAGGGAGGTGCTCATAACTCCCCCATTCTCCCACGTCGACGACGCGGTGCCGACCAGAGCGATCCGAGACACCGCGCGTCCCCGCGTCAGGGCCCGCTCGAGGTGGCAGGATGACGCCATGGCCAAGGATGAAGACAGCGTTCGAGACAGCGAAGAAGCGATCGGGATCCCCGATCCCGACGTCGACGCAACCGACGCTCGGAACCTCCCCGCGGAGCGGGGCGCAATCGAGCCGGCCGCCGATCCGGCGGCGGGCGCACCGGCGACGAAGCGGCGCGGCGACACCCGCGACGCGTACGAACAGGTCAAGCACACCCGTTCGGCGTCGCTATGGTCCGGACTCGTCGGCGGCGCCGTCATCCTGCTCGTGCTGCTCGCCTTCATCGTGCAGAACCAGCAGAACACGCAGATCACGCTGCTGTTCTGGGAGGCGAACCTCCCCCTCGGCGTATCCCTGCTGATCGCCGCCATCCTCGGCGCGCTCCTCGTCGGCTCGGCCGGCGGCCTCCGCATCCTCCAGCTGCGCCGCGCCGCGAAGAAGCTCCGCGACTGATCCGACGGGCCGCGGCGCGCGGGCGGCGCCACCGATGAAACGATGGGCCCATGCGTGCATGGGTCGTCTGGTCGGTCGCGACCCTCGCGTACGTCGTCGCGATCCTGCAGCGCACGTCCTTCGGCGTCTCCAGCACAGAGGCGAGTGAACGGTTCGGCGCCGCCCCGGCGACGCTCGCCGCCTTCGTGGTGCTCCAGCTCGTGGTCTACGCGGGCATGCAGATACCCGCGGGGCTGCTGCTGGACCGGTTCGGGTCCCGTCGGCTGATCGTCAGCGGCGCGCTCCTCATGGCGGTGGGCCAGCTGACGCTGGCACTCACGGAATCCCTCCCCCTCGCTATTGCTGGCCGCGTCGCCGTGGGCAGCGGCGATGCCCTGACGTTCGTCTCGGTACTGCGCCTCGTTCCGGCGTGGTTTCCCGTGCGCCGGATCCCGCTGGTCACCCAGTTGACCGGCATGACGGGGCAGCTGGGCCAGGTGCTCTCGGCGGTGCCCTTCCTCGCGCTGCTGCACGGAAGCGGGTGGAGCAGTGCCTACGCCTCGGCGGCGGCGCTCGGCCTGTTCGCCGCATTGGCCGTGCTCGCGACGGTTCGCGACGCCCCGCCCGGCCGGACGGCACCGCACATCACGGTGAAGGCCGCGGAGATCCCCGGGATCCTCCGCACGACCTGGATGCATCCGGGCACCCGGCTGGGATTCTTCACGCACATGGGCACGATGTTCTCGGTGACCGCGTTCATGCTGATGTGGGGCGTGCCGTACCTGACGAACGCCCAGGGGCTCTCGTCGGGCACGGCGGGTGGAGTCGTCAGCTTCGGTGTGCTCGCGACGCTGGCATCGGGCCCCGTCATCGGCTTCCTCACCGGACGGTTCCCCGTGCGCCGCTCCTGGATGGTGATCACGATCATCCTCGCCAGCGCGGCGCTGTGGACGGTCGTCCTCCTCCGCGACGAGCCCTCGCCGGTCTGGCTGCTCACGCTGCTCGTGCTGGTGATCGCCGTCGGCGGTCCCAGCTCCGCTATCGGCTTCGACTACGCCCGCACGTTCAACACGACGCGGGTGCTCGGCACGGCGCAGGGCATGGTGAACATCGGCGGCTTCCTCGCGAGCCTCGTCCTGATCCAGGCGATGGGCATGATCATGGGCTCCGGTGCAGGCCTGACCTTCGACGGCTTCCGGGTGGCGTGGATGGCGCAGTACCCGCTGTGGGCGATTGCGCTGATCGGCGTGATCGTCACGCGGCGCAAGGCCCGGCGCCGCGAAGGGGTCGTGCCGCGGCCTCTCCGCGAGGCGCTGCGTCGCCGCGCCTGACCCGCCTCAGGAGCCCATCAACGCGGTCAATGCGGCCCACACCACCACGGCGCTGGGCAGGAGCGAATCCAGGCGGTCCATGATGCCGCCGTGGCCGGGCAGCAGGGTGCCCATGTCCTTGATGCCCAGGTCGCGCTTGACCTGGGACTCGAGCAGATCGCCGAGCGTCGCGGTGATCACCACGACCGGACCGAGCAGGAGCCCCCAGACCGGGTTCACATCGAGCAGGAAATTCAGCACAAGCACGGCGCCGACCGCGCCGGCCACCATCGACCCGGCGAAGCCCTCCCAGGACTTCTTCGGGCTGATCGCGGGTACCATCGGGTGCTTTCCGAAGACGACGCCCGAGGCGTAGCCGCCCACGTCCGAGCAGACGACGAGGATGATCAGCGCGGCCACGCGCTGCGGCCCGCGGTCCTCGGGGAGCACGAGCATCGCGCCGAAGGACGCGAACAGCGGCACCCACGCGAGCACGAAGACCGTCGTCGAGATATCGCGGGTGAAGGAGTTCGGCTCCGCGGTGCTCTGGTGCCCCAGCAGTCGCCAGACGATGGCGACCAGCACGGTCGCCACGAACGCGGCGAGCACGCCCTCGGTCCCCAACGGCCAGCTCAACCAGATGATGGCCTGGCCGCCGATGAGCATCGGCCACAGCTCCAGGTTGGTGCCCGCGGCGCGGAACCGCTTGACCACCTCCCAGGTGGCGACTGCCATCGCGGCCGCCACCAGCGGCACCCACAGGTGCGGCGCGAAGTACAGGATCGCCACGATGAGCGCGCCCAGGCTGACGCCCACTCCGATCGCTGCCGGGAGGTTGCGCCCTGCACTGATCTTGCGCTTCGCTGCCTCCTGGCCCGCCTCGGGCGTGCCGGGGGTCGGAGCGTCGGAGCCGACCGAGTCGGGGGTTTCCGGCACGGCTAGACCTCCATCAGATCGGCTTCCTTGCGCGCCACGAGGTCCTCGATCTGGGCGACGTACTTGGCCGTCGTCTTGTCGAGTTCCTTCTCGGCGCGGGCCACCTCGTCCTCACCGGCGTCGCCGTCCTTGACGATCTTGGCGAGCTGGTCGTTCGCCTTGCGGCGCACGTTGCGGATGGACACCTTGGCGTCCTCGCCCTTGCTCTTGACCTGCTTGACGAGATCCTTGCGGCGCTCCTCGGTGAGCTGCGGGATCGCGATGCGGATCAGCTGTCCGTCGTTGGTGGGGTTGACCCCGAGGTCCGAATTGCGGATCGCGGTCTCCACCGGGCCGAGCTGGTTCGCCTCGTAGGGCTTGATCACCACGAGCCGCGCCTCGGGCGTAGTGATCGAGCTGATCTGGGTGATCGGCGTGGGCGAGCCGTAGTAGTCCACGACCACCTTGGAGAACATCCCCGGGTTCGCGCGACCGGTGCGGATCGACTGGAAGTCCTCCCGGGCCACCGAGACGGCCTTCTCCATCTTCTCCTCGGCGTCGAAGAGCGTTTCGTCGATCACTTGGGTCACACGTCCTTTGCTGTGAAATGAATGGTCGGGTCCGGCGTCACGGCCGGACGAGGGTGCCGATCTTCTCCCCCGCGACGGCGCGGGCGATGTTCCCCTCCTCCAGGAGATTGAACACCAGCATCGGCATCTTGTTGTCCATGCAGAGGCTGAACGCGGTCGCGTCGGCCACCTTGAGGCCCTTCTCCAGCGCGGCGCGGTGCGTGATCTCGTCGAACAGCTTCGCGTCGGGGTTGGTGCGCGGGTCGCTGTCGTACACGCCGTCGACGGCCTTCGCCATGAGCACGACCTCGGCACCGATCTCCAGCGCCCGCTGCGCGGCGGTGGTGTCGGTCGAGAAGTACGGCATGCCCATGCCGGCGCCGAAGATCACGACGCGGCCCTTCTCCAGGTGGCGCTTGGCGCGCAGCGGCAGGTACGGCTCGGCGACCTGCCCCATGGTGATGGCGGTCTGCACGCGGGTGTCGACGCCCTCCTTCTGCAGGAAGTCCTGCAGGGCGAGGCAGTTCATCACCGTGCCGAGCATGCCCATGTAGTCCGAGCGGGCGCGGTCCATGCCGCGGTTCTGCAGTTCGGCGCCACGGAAGAAGTTGCCGCCGCCGATGACGACCGCGACCTCGTGGCCACTGCGCGAGACCTCCGCGATCTGCTGCGCCACCGTGCTCACCACGTCGGGATCGAGCCCTACTTCGCCGCCGCCGAACATCTCGCCGCCCAGCTTGAGCAGCACGCGCTTGTAGCCGTGCCGCACCTGATGCTCCGTGTCCTGATCCGTCTGCTGTCCCTGGGCCGTGTCCGTCACGACGACCATCCTATGCGGGCGGCGCAGTTCCTCGGAGCCGGTCCTCGATCAGGTTGCCCAACGCGCGCTGTCCGGCGACCGTCGGATGCAATCCATTGGCCTCGGGCTCCTGCGCTGCGAGCTTGATCCCACCCAGGCGCACGTAGGGCTCGGGGGCGCACGCGGTGTGGTCCATCGGGGGCTGGACGTACATCACCCGACGGTCCGCGGCGACCTCGCGGATGAGCCGGTCGAGGCTGCGGTACCAGGTGCGCCAGTGGTCGACGTTCTCCGCAGGGATCCCGGCCCGGTCCAGGCAGGCGAGGTCGGGCGGACCGTCGAGCGGGAACAGAGGGAGATAGCCGACGAGGACGACCCGCACGTCCGGCGCGGCGGCCATCTTGATGGCGTCGACCGTGGCCGCGTACTGCGCGCGCACGAAATTCCAGCCCTGCGAGCCCGGCATGTCCTGGGTGGATGCGGCGGCGCAGCGGTCGTCGGGGTTGCCGAGGCAGTGCACGACGATGTTGCCGAATCCCAGCGAGTTCGCGCCGATGATGACGGTGACCAACCGGGTGAACGGCCCGACGCCGTACAGCTGCGGCGACGTGTTCGGCTTCGGCGAGGGCTGGGTGAGGTCGTCGAGCGTGGCTCCGGAGCAGGCGCGGTCCGTGAAGGTGTTGGGCTGCAGCCGCTGCGCGAGGACGTGCCCGAGGTCGTCGCCGTTCCGGGCACAGAGGTCCATCGGGCGTACCTTGGCGTGGGAACCGGAGGCGGCGTAGCTGTCGCCCATGGAGACGTACTGGGCTCCGCCCGGGAGGTCCGGGATGTAGCTCACGCCGTTCGTCTGATGATGCTCGTAGCCGCTGCCCCCGCCGATCGCCGTCGACGCCCCGATGGTGAAGACGAGGCACGCCATGAGGGCGAATGCGATCGCGCGCCGGATCCAGGACACCCCGGCGACACTACACAGGCGTGAATTCGCTCCTGCGACGCGCGAGGTACGCCGAGGGCGAGTACCCGAGGAAGGCGCGCACATCGCGGCTCAGGTGGGCCTGATCGGCGTACCCGGCCCGGACCGCGACCTCGGCGGCGCTCCCGCCCGCCTCGAGGGCGTGGCGCGCGGCGTCGAAGCGCATCAGGCGGGCCGCCTGCTTGATCCCCATGCCGAACTCCGCGGTGAACTTCATCGCCAGGTACCGGGCCGACCACCCGGATCGCTCGACGAGCTCGGCGACGGTGACCCGTCCCCGCCGAGCAGAGAGGTGAGCCCATGCCGCCGCGGCGTCCGGCTGGACCTCGCTGCCCGAGGTCGCGTACCGCGCCAGGACGGCGGCCGCGACCGCCTCGCGGTCGGCGACGGGGGCCGCCGCCACGCGACCGTACAGCTCGTCGGCGAGCTCCGGGGAGAGGTCGTCGAGCTCGACGGCCTCTCCCCCGAGCTCGGCCGCCGGGGCACCGGTGAGGGCACGGACGAGGCTCGGCCGCACGTCCACCTGGACGCCGCGCTGCAGCCCGTCGTGGTGCACCAGGTACGGCGTGGGGTGCATGCCGGACAGGCAGAGCCGGAACGTGGTGCGATCCGGCAGGCCCGGGCCCGTCAGGTCCAGGCCGTGCCCGAGGTCGATGATCATCGTGAGGGTCGGCGAGGGAACGGCGAGGTGGGTGCCCGGACGCACGCCGCTGATGTCGTACGCGGCGGCCCGGGCGATCCCGGGCGCCGTCACCCCGCGTAGGTACCGAAACTCCACGTATTGCCCTCCGGATCGGCGACGGAGAATCCCTTGGATCCATAGTCCTCCTCCGCCATGTCCCGCACCAGGCGGGCGCCGAGCTCCTGCGCGCGGGCGTAGACGGCGTCGGGGTCGGTGACGACCACGTAGACGCTGCCGCTGCCGCGCGGCGTGGAGAAGGTGGTGTCCTGCTTGCAGGTGGAGTGGACCATGACCCGGCCGCCGTCGGGCCACAGCATCTCGGAGTGGACGACCTCGCCGTCCCCGTCGCCCTCGACGAGGATGCCCTCGTCGAAGCCGATCCCCCGCAGCCAGGCCCGCGCGGCGAGCGCGTCGTCGTAGGTGAGTCCGGGCCAGATGTTGGTGTCCTTGCGTGTGCTGTTCATGCCCTCAAGACTGGCAGCCGGCGGCACCGTCGGGCTTGAAGATTTCGGCACGCCCACCCGCCCCCCCCCCGATTGAACGACGTTCTGGAGAGGAAAACCCCAGGTCGGAATCTCCAAAACAGCGTTCAATTCGCGGGGGCCGACAGACGACGAAGCCCGCACCGACGGATCGGTGCGGGCCTCGTGCGCGGGGACGGAGGAGTTACTCCTGGCCGACCTCGAAGCGGGTGAAGGCGAGGACCTTCACGCCGGACTCGTCCAGCACCTGCTGGACCGACTTCTTGTTGTCGGTCACCGACGGCTGGTCGGGGAGGACGGTGTCCTTGTAGTAGGCCACGGTCTTGCCCTCGACGATCTTCGCCAGCGCCTGCTCCGGCTTGCCCTCGGCACGCGCGGTCTCCTCGGCGATGCGACGCTCGTTCTCGATGACGTCGGCCGGAACCTCATCCCGGCTGGCGTACTTCGCCTTGAGCGCGGCGACCTGCATACCGGCACCGCGAGCGGCCTCGGCAGCGGCGTCACCCTCGCCCGAGAACGAGACCAGCACGCCCACAGCGGGCGGCAGGTCGGTGCTGCGCTTGTGCAGGTAGACGGCGACGGGGCCGTCGTACCGCGCGATGCGACGCACGACCAGCTTCTCGCCCAGCTTGGCCGACGCGGCCTCGATGCGCGAAGCGACGGTCTCGCCGTCGAGCGGCAGCTCGAGCACGGCCTCGACGGTGGCAGCGTCCGACGCGGCAGCGGCGCCGACGATCGCGTCGGCGAGCTCCTGGAACTCCGCGTTCTTCGCGACGAAGTCCGTCTCGGAGTTGAGCTCGATGAGCACGCCGTCCTTGGCGGCCACGAGGCCCTCGGCGGTGGAACGACCGGCGCGCTTGCCGACGTCCTTCGCGCCCTTGATGCGCAGCACCTCGACGGCCTTGTCGAAATCGCCGTCGGTCTCGGTGAGCGCGTTCTTGCAGTCCATCATCCCCGACCCGGTGAGGTCGCGGAGACGCTTGACGTCAGCGGCGGTGTAGTTCGCCATGTATGCGGCTCCTTGCAGTAGAAGGGAATCGGTCCGAGACCGGATCAGGCCTCGGGGGTCTCGGCGGGAGCCTCGGTCGCAGCGGCCTCGGCCGCGGGGGCCTCGGCAGCGACGGTGGCGGACTCCAGCAGCTCCTGCTCCCACTCGGCGAGGGGCTCGCCGGCACCGGCCTCGGGCTTGGCATCGCCGGTGGCGACGCCCGCACGGGCCTGCACGCCCTCGGCCACGGCCGAAGCCACGACCTTGGTCAGCAGCGCGGCGGAGCGGATCGCGTCGTCGTTACCCGGGATCGGGTAGTCGACGAGGTCGGGATCGCAGTTGGTGTCGAGGATCGCGATGACCGGGATGCCCAGCTTGCGGGCCTCGCCGACGGCGATGTGCTCCTTGTTGGTGTCCACGACCCAGATGGCCGAGGGGACCTTGGCCATGTCGCGGATGCCGCCGAGGGTGCGCTCGAGCTTGTTCTTCTCACGCGTGAGCATGAGGATTTCCTTCTTGGTGCGACCCTCGAAGCCACCGGTCTGCTCCATGGTCTCCAGCTCCTTCATCCGCTGAAGGCGCTTGTGGACCGTCTGGAAGTTGGTGAGCATGCCGCCCAGCCAGCGCTGGTTCACGTAGGGCATGCCGACGCGGGTGGCCTCTTCGGCGATCGACTCCTGGGCCTGCTTCTTGGTACCGACGAAGAGGACGGTGCCACCGTGGGCGACGGTCTCCTTGACGAACTCGTAGGCCTTGTCGATGTAGGTCAGCGTCTGCTGCAGATCGATGATGTAGATGCCGTTGCGGTCGGTGAAGATGAAACGCTTCATCTTCGGGTTCCACCGACGGGTCTGGTGACCGAAGTGCGCGCCGCTGTCCAGCAGCTGCTTCATGGTGACGACAGCCATGATGCCTCTTTCGTAATTGCAGTTGTACACGCCGCGACGACCCCCGGATCCGCTGGTCAGCGGGCGAGAGTGGTGCGCGGTGTCCTGGTGCTCCGCCGCGCTGCACTCCTTCGAGGAAGGAGACCGCGCTGCACGGCACGCCCATAGGGCGACTGGGGAACACGCGTAGTCACCCCGCCATAGGGACGGAGTGCAAGGGCAAGTGTACGCCCGCGACGTCGACCTGCGAAATCGCCGGGATTCCGCAGGTCGACGGCACCAAGCTCCCGCTCGGCGTCGACGGTGCCGAGCGCCGGCTAGGCGTCGACCGGGTCGGCGCGACGCGACGCGGCGCGCTCCTCCCAGAAGGTCGCGTTGACGATGCCCAGCGGTGCCGGGTCGAACTGCGGGTCGATCCCCAGCTTCTGCTGCCGCTCGAAGTCACGGAGAGTCTTGAAGGCCGCGTTCTGCAGGACCAGGATGCCGATGATGTTGAGCCAGGCCATGAGTCCGACGCCGAGGTCGCCCATCGCCCAGGCGTCCTTCGCGGTCGACACGGCGCCGACCGCGACCGAGGCCAGGATCAGCACCTGCAGCAACATCGTCAGGATGCGGCCAAGCGGGGCGCTGAGGACGGGCACGATCGCGGTGGCCGCGCGGCCCAGGATGAACCGCAGGTTCGTCTCGGCCATGTAGTAGTAGGCGACGATCGTCGTGAAGCAGAAGAAGGCCAACGAGATCGCGATGAAGCTGGCGCCGGAGCCGTTGAAGACGGTGTCGAAGCCCTGCTGCGCATACGCGGGCCCGACCTCCGGATCGCCGACGAGCGCGCCGCCGTCGGCGAGCACGCGGCCGGACGCGGAGTCGCCCTCGAAGACGCGGTAGGCGCCGGTGCTGAGGATGATGAAGGCGGTGGCGGAGCAGACGAAGAGGGTGTCGACGTACACGGCGAAGGCCTGCGCGAGACCCTGCTTGGCGGGGTGGCTGACCTCGGCGGCCGCGGCGGCGTGCGGGCCGGTGCCCTGCCCGGCCTCGTTGGAGTAGACGCCGCGCTTGACGCCCCACATGACAGCAGTGCCGACGAGCGCACCGAAGCCGGCGGACAGGTCGAAGGCTTCGCGGACGATCAGCTCGAGGACGCCGGGAATCGCTCCGGCGTTGAAGGCCATGATGATCAGGGCCGCCGCGATGTACAGGATCGCCATGAACGGCACAACCACGGACGCGAAGGTCGCGATTCGCTTGACCCCGCCGATGATGACGAAGGCCAACACGATGACGGTGCCGAGGGCTGCGACCCAGGGCTCGATCCCCCAGGCGCCCTCCATGGCGACGGCCATCGAATTCGCCTGCACCATCGGCATGAGCAGGCCGCAAGCCAGCACGGTGACCGCGGCAAAGAGCAGGCCGTAGAAGTTCCCGACGACCGCGTACTTGCCGTGCGCGAGGGCGCGGCGGAAGTAGTAGGCGGGGCCGCCGCGGTACTCGCCCGTGAGCTGGTCACGCTCCTTGTAGATCTGGCCGAGCGTGCACTCGACGTACGACGTCGATGCACCGAGGAAGGCCATCACCCACATCCACAGCACTGCGCCCGGTCCGCCGAAGGCGATCGCGGTGGCGACACCCGCGATATTGCCGGTGCCCACGCGCCCAGCGAGCGACATCGCGAGCGCCTGGAACGAGCTCACGCCCGACCCGGACCTCTCGCCGTGGATGAGTTGGCCGAGCATGGCCGGGATCTGACGAACCTGCACCAGCCTCGAGCGGATCGAGAAGTAGACGCCGACCCCGAGGCACAGGTAGATCAGGGCGGGGCTCCACACGTACTCGTTCAGGGTTGCCAGCAGGTCAGACATGCGAGCAACCCTAAAGGGAAATCCAAGAGATCGGGGCACATCCACGACCTTTGGTTACTCACAAGTAATCTCACCGTAAAGATACGTCGCCGCACAGCCGGGCAGCCGAGCGGCGAGGCCGTCCAGCAGGAAGCGCACGGCGTCGTCGAAGCGCTCATCGGGCGCGCCCCAGGCCGTCGGCCCGGCCTGCGCCGCGAGGGGGTGCTCCGCCGCACCGATCGCTGTCGCACGGGCGACCGGGTCGTACCCCTCGACGGGCACACCGTCGGAGCCGAAGACCTCCTGCTCCTCGATGACGAACCCCACCACCAGGTCCCGCAGGGTGGACATGGCGAGCGCGGCATCGCGCAGCGGGAATCCGGCGTCGACCAGCAGGCGCAAGGGCCGCTCGCTCGCGCGAAGGACGGCGACGTCCGTGAACTTCGACCCGCTGAAGACCCGGGCGCCGTCGGTGTGCGCGCGCAGCGCGGTCCGGAGCCGCCGAGCCCCGTCGAGCAACTCGGCGCGCCACTCGTCGGCGACGGGCGCCACAGGGAGGGCGCGCCGCATCAGCTCGGTGGCCATCTCATCGAGCAGATGGCGCTTGGACGCGACATGCCAGTACAGCGCCGGCGCCTTGACCTGCAGGCGATCGGCGATCCGGCGCAGGGTCAGGCCCTCGACACCGACCTCGTCGAGCACCTCCAGCGCCGCTGCCACCACGTCCGTCCGAGTGAGTCCCACCCCGACAGCTTAACAATGTTAAGGTGATGTCGCATTTAACATCGTTAAGGAGACTCGCATGAAGGCAGCACTCGCCACCTACGCCGATGCGCCCGTCTGGGCCGATGCCCCCGATCCGGCCACCGGGCCCGATCTCGTCGCGGTGTCGATGCGGGCCGTGCCGCTGCACAATCTCGCGCGCGGAATCGCCGACGGTAGGCATTACGCCGCCCCCGCGGCGCCGGGCTTCATCATCGGCGTCGACGGCGTCGGCGTCGCCGAGGACGGCCGCCGGGTCTACGTCTCGGCGCCCGGCACCGCGGCCCCGACGATCGCGGTGCCCGCCGGCGCACTGGTCGAGGTGCCGGACGCGCTCGACGACCTGCAGGCCGCCGCTACTGTGAACGCCGTCATGTCGTCCTGGATGGCGATGACGGTCCGTTCCCGCGTCCATCCGGGGCAGACCGTGCTGGTGCTCGGCGCCACCGGCGGCTCCGGCCGTCCCGCGGTGGCCGTCGCACGCCACCTCGGCGCACGCGTGATCGCCGCGGGGCGCAACACGGACGTGCTCGCGACGGTGGGCGCGGACGCGACGGTCGACCTGGGCGCGCCGGAGGCGGAGATCGAGGAGGCGCTGCGCCGCGAGAAGATCGACGTGGTCGTCGACTACCTGTGGGGCCGCCCCGCGGAGCTGGCCCTCGCGGCACTCGAGAAGCGCGGACCGTCGGAGTTCGTGCAGATCGGCACGATGGCGGGCGCGGAGATCGCGCTGCCGGGTGCGCTCCTGCGGTCGACCGACATCCGCCTGCTGGGCAGCGGCTTCGGCTCGTTCACCGCGCAGGAGGTCGCCGCGGCGCGGCCGGACATCCTCGCCGCGGTGGTCGAACTGGGGATCTCGATGGACGTCACCGCGGTGCCCGCGGAATCCGTCGCCGAGGTCTGGCGGGCGGACACCGCGGGCAGCCGGGTAGTACTCACGCTGTAGCCGGGACCCGATCCTCGGCCGACTCGTCGGCGTAGACGTCCTTGCGCGGCGCGTTGTAGGCGTCCACGTCGAGGATGCCCTCCTGCTTCGCGACGATGGTCGGGACCAGCGCCTGGCCGGTGACGTTGAGCGCGGTGCGGCCCATGTCGACGATCGGCTCGACGGCCAGCAGCAGACCGACGCCGGCCAGCGGCAGCCCGAGGGTCGAGAGGGTGAGCGTGAGCATGACGGTCGCGCCGGTAGTGCCCGCGGTGGCGGCCGAGCCGATCACCGAGACGATCACGATGAGCAGGTAGTCGGTGATCCCGAGCGGGACGTGGAAGAACTGCGCCACGAAGATCGCCGCGATCGCGGGGTAGATCGCCGCGCAACCGTCCATCTTGGTGGTGGCCCCGAGCGGCACGGCGAAGGAGGCGTACTCGCGGGGCACGCCCAGGTTCCGCTCCGTCACGCGCTCGGTGACGGGCAGGGTGCCGATCGAGCTGCGGGAGACGAAGCCGAGCTGCGCGGCCGGCCAGACGCCGCTGAAGAACTGCTTCACGGACAGGCCGTGCGCCCGGATGATCACCGGGTACACCACGAGCCCCACGATCAGCAGGCCCAGGTAGATCGCTCCGGTGAACACGCCGAGCGAGCCGATGGCGTCCCAGCCGTAGGTCGCAACGGCGGTGCCGATGAGGGCGGCGGTGCCGATCGGGGCGAGGCGGATGATCCACCACAGCACCTTCTGGATGATCGCCAGCAGCGAGGCGTTGAAGGCGATGAAGGGCTCGGCCTTATCCCCCACCTTGAGCGCGGCGATGCCGATCGCGGCCGCGACCACGAGCACCTGCAGCACGTTGAAGCTGAGCGAGACGGACCCGTCGGACGCCTTGGCCTGCAGCCCGAGGAAGTTGGACGGGACGAGGCCGGTGATGAAGGCCCACCAGGAACCGGTGCTCGACGGCGCCTTGCCCTCACCGGTGACGGTGGTGTGCGCGCCGGGCTGCAGCACCAGGCCCAGGATGATGCCGATGATCACCGAGATGAAGGCGGTGATGGCGAACCACAGCAGGGTTTTGCCGGCGAGTCGCGCGGCGTTGGTCACGTTGCGCAGGTTCGCGATCGACGCGATGACGGCGGTCACCACGAGCGGCACCACCGCCACGGTGAGCAGCTTGACGTAGCTGGAACCGATCGTCTTGAGCGTGCCGACCAGCCAGTTCACGTTGCCATCGGCCGCAGGCGCCATGGTGCGGGCGATCAGCCCCAGGACCACACCGGCGACGAGGCCGACAATGATCTGGAAGCCGAAGTTCTTCAGCAGTGCGGGCACACGCGATGGGGTTTCCACAGAGGACATGTGGGGGTGCAACGACGCGCGACCGCCCCGTGTTCCCTTTCACTCACACTGAGCGAAAGGCTCGCCACCGCCCGCGCGGGCCGTCCATGCCGCGCACGCCGTGTGCCGCCGCGGCCGGACGGCGCGCCGCTCTTCGCGCCCGATTTCGCCCCGTCCGCGCACCTGCGGTTGGATCGACAGGTGTCACAACCCCGCACCCCATCTCGAGGTAACCCAGGAGAACTCCGCCTGGCCCTGATCCTGGGCTCGCTGTCGGCATTCGGTCCCATCACGACCGACCTCTACCTCCCCGCCCTCCCCGCCGCCGCGGCGGACCTCGGCGCCTCGCAGCCGGCGATCCAGGCCACGCTCACCGCGTGCCTGATCGGCCTCGCCGTCGGACAGATCTTCGTGGGCCCGCTGTCGGACTCGATCGGGCGCCGCCGACCGATGGTCGTCGGGATGGCGCTGTTCATCCTCAGCTCGCTGCTGTGCGCGGTCGCCCCGTCGGTCTACCTGCTCGACGTCGCCCGACTGCTCCAGGGGGCCGCGGGGGCGGCCGGAATCGTGCTGAGCCTCGCCATCGTCCGCGACCTGTTCGACGGCGTCGCCGCCGCCCGGATGATCGCCGCGCTCATGGCCGTCGGCGGCGTGGCCCCGATCGTCGCGCCGCTGGCGGGCGCGCAGCTGCTGCGGTTCATGGACTGGCGCGGCCTGTTCGTGGTGCTCGCGGTGCTCGGCGTGGCCCTGCTCGCGATCGCCGCCGCCAAGGTGCCGGAGACGCTGCCGAAGGCCGACCGTCGGCCGGTGGGTTGGGCGTCGGTGGCGGGCGGCTTCGCGTCCCTCGGGCGGGACCGACGCTTCGTCGCGCTCACGCTGACGGGCGGTCTCGCCTTCGCGGCGATGTTCGCGTATATCTCCACCTCCGCCTTCGTCTTCCAGAGCCACTACGGCTACACCGAGTCGCAGTTCAGCGTCGTCTTCGCGGTGAACGCCGTGGGCTTGCTCACCACGAACCTGATCGGCGGACGGCTCGTCGGCCGCGTGCCGGCCGCGTCGCTCGTGCGAATCGGGCTCGCAGGCATGGTGATCGGCTCGATCGCGTCACTCGTCACGCTCTCGATCGGGAATCCGCCGCTGGTGATCGTCTCGCTGTTCGTCACCGTTTCGAGCCTCGGCCTCGTCATGCCGACGGTGGCGGCCCTGGCCCTCGACGACCACGGGAACCTCGCCGGCACGGCCTCAGCAGCACTCGGCGCAGCACGGATGGTGCTGGGCGGCGTGGCGGCGCTGTTCGCCGGGATCGGCGGGAATCCCGTGGTGCTCGGAACGGTCATGGTGCTCTGCGCGGTGGGAGCGGCGGCGTCCTTCGTGATCGCCAAGCGAGCGCCAACCGCCAGCCGGTAACGTGGCCCGCATGACCGATTCAGTCGCTCGAACCTACCGTTCGCTACCCGGAATCAGCACGCGCGCCTGGGAGCACCCGGCCGACCGCGCCGCGCTCGTCGCACTGCGCAGTCTCAAGGGTTTCGACACCGTTCTCAAGGCCATCTCGGCGCTGCTGCGCGAGCGTCAGCACCGCCTGCTGTTCCTCGCCTCCGGCGTGCGCGCAGACGACCGGCAGTTCCGCGACCTGCACGGCATGCTCGTCGACTGCGCCCGGGTGTTGGACACGGACGTCGTCCCCGAGCTGTACGTAGTGCAGAGCCCCACGGTGAATGCCCTGACCATCGGCATGGACAAGCCCTTCATCGTGATCAACACCGGGCTGCTCGAACTCCTCGACGAGGAGGAGAAGCGCTTCGTGATCGGCCACGAGCTCGGCCACGCACTGTCCGGCCACGCCGTGTACCGGACGATGCTCATGCACCTCATGCGGCTGGCCGGCACGTTCGGCCTGATCCCCATCGGCGGGTGGGCGCTGCGCGCTCTCGTCGCGGCGCTCATGGAGTGGCAGCGCAAGTCCGAGCTGTCGGGCGACCGGGCCGGCCTCCTGTGCGTGCAGGATCCGGACGTCGCGATGCGCGTGCACATGAAGACGGCGGGTGGTACTCGACTCGGCGAGATGGACACACAGCGCTTTCTCGCGCAGGCCGCCGAGTACGAGCGCACCGGCGACCTGCGCGACGGTGTGCTCAAGCTCCTCAACCTGGAGCTGCAGTCGCACCCGTTCTCCGTGCTGCGCGCCGCCGACCTGAACCGCTGGGTGGAGCGCGGCGACTACGGGCGCATCGTGGGCGGCGAGTACCCCCAGCGCGCCGACGATGACAAGGCCAGCACCGCGGACGAGTTCAGGACCGCCGCCCGGACCTACAAGGACGGCTTCGACGCCTCCGCCGACCCGCTGATCACCACGCTGCGCGACTTCGGCGCGACGGCGGTGAACACCGTCGGCCAGGGCGTGACCGACGTCGCGACCGGCGTCGGTCGCAAGATCGACGAGTGGCGCCGCAACTCGGCGCGGAAGTACGACGAGGGCGAGTGATTACTCCCCCGTCGCCGGGGCCGGAGGACGCACCCGAGCCTGCGAAGGCCTCTGCACCGGCGGACGACGCCGAGCCCTCCCTGGAAGCGGCGTCGTCCGCTGCTCCCGAGGCGGGCGCCCGGCCGGAGGCCGTGCCGCTGAGCCGCCGGCCCGCGGTCCTGACGATGCTGGCGCTCATCGTCGTGTGCGTGGTCGGCAGCCTCCTCATGCGGTCGATGAACGGCTGGCTGAACCAGACCTCGGTCTTCTACGTCGGGCTGCCCGCGCTGCTCGCGGCCCTGCTGGTGATCTCGCGGCCGTCGACCAGCGCCTACGGCATCGTGCTCAAGGGCACGACCCTCTTCCTGCTGATCGCGACGATCTTCGCGGGCGAGGGCGTCGTCTGCGTCCTCTTCGCGGCCCCGCTGATCTACGCCGTCGCGCTCCTGGTGGCCGCGCTCGTCCAGGCGGTGCGCACGGGCGGGCGCAGCGCACGGGCGGTCGCGGTCCCCGCACTGTTGCTCGCCGTCGCCTCGACGGAGGGCGCGGTGCCCGCGCTGACGCTGCCCTCGGAGAACACCGTCACCGCCGAACGCGTGGTGTCCGCGACGCCGGAGCAGGTCCGCGCCGCCATCGCCGCGCCGCTGCGCTTCGCCGAGCCCACGGGAGCGCTGGCGCTGGGCTTCCCTCGCCCGCTCGAGGACCACTCAGAGGGGCTCGCCCCCGGCGACGCCCGGCACATCGTCTTCAGCGGCGCGCCGCAGCGCGCCGCGATGCTGCACGGACACCACTGGGGCACGGCACCGTCGACCCTGACGCTGCGGGTGGCCGCGGCGGGCGACCGCTCCGTGGACTACGTCGCGGAGCACGACGCCACCCCTATCGCGACCTGGCTCACCTGGCGCGCATCGACGGTCCGCTGGGAGCCGGCCGACGGCGGCACGCGCGTCACCTGGTCGCTCACGTTCGACCGACGCCTCGCGCCGGCGGCGTACTGGACCCCGCTCGAGCGTGCTGTCGCCCAGCGCGCGGCGCACTACCTCATCGGCTCGCTGGCCCTACCCTCCTGACGTGCCCACGGACCTCCCCCTCGACGTGCTGCGCCCGGCGGTCGCCCTGGTGCCGTGGCTCCTCGCGGCCGCGGCGGCGGTCACGGCGGACCGGCCGCGCCGCGCCGGAGCCGCGCTGGGGACGCTGTGGAACGCGGTGGCGCTGCTCGCCCTCAACGCCGCGGCCGTGCGGCTCGGACTGTGGTCGTTCGGCACCGACGAGCAGCCGGTCACGGGTTCGGTGTGGGCGGGCGTGCCGGTGGACGTCGTCCTCGGCTGGGCGATGCTGTGGGGCGCTGTCCCCGTCCTGCTCGGCGCGGTGGTGCGGCCCGCGCTCACCGCCGCGATGCTCGTGGCCGCCGACCTTCTGGCGATGGCCTCGCTCGCCCCGCTGGTGGTGCTGGGCCCCGGGTGGTTGTGGGGCGAGGCGGCGGCGATCGCAGCGGCCCTGGTCCCGGGGCTCCTGCTGGGCGAGCTGACGGCCCGGGGACGCGCCATCCTCGTGCGGTCGTGGCTGCAGACGGTGCTGTTCACAGCGATCCTCGCCTGGGTCCTGCCGACGGTCGCGCTGGGTTTCGCGGCCCGCGGGTGGGGCGCGGCACTCGCCGCGTGGCCGCGGCCGGTGCTGTCGCTGTGGATCCAGGCCGGATTGCTGCTCGCGATCGTCGCGCAGCGCGCGGTCGCCGAGTTCGCCGAGCACGGCGGCACGCCGTTCCCGTGGGATCCGCCGCCGCGCCTGGTCCGGACGGGTCCGTACGCCTACCTGTCGAATCCGATGCAAGCGTGCGCCGCGGCGATCCTGCTCATCGAGGCGGCGGCGCTCCTCGAATGGCGGCTCGTCGCCGCTGCGGCCCTCGCGGCGGTCTTCGCCGCGGTCCTCGCCGCGCGGCACGAGGACGACCAGCTGACCGCCCGGTTCGGCCCCTCCTGGGTCGCGTACCGGCGGGCCGTGCGGGCATGGATTCCCCGCCTCCGACCGATCGAGGGGAATGCCCCGGCGGAACTGTGGGTGTCGGCGACGTGCTCGGTCTGCGCGCCGGTCGGCGCGTGGTTCGCGCGCCGCGCACCTCGGCAGCTGACGGTCCGCGCGGCGGAGGAGCATCCCGCGGGCCTGCGTCGCGTCCGCTACACCCGCCCGGACGGCCCGGCCACGGCGTCCGGCCTCGCCGCGATCGGCCGCGGGCTCGAACACCTCGGCCTGGGCTGGGCGGTCGTCGGCTGGACCCTGCGCGCCCCGATCCTCGCGCCGGTGCTCCAGGTGGCGGCCGACGCCGTCGGCGGCGGGCCTCGCCGCCTGCCCCGCGACGGCCGCACGTGATCCTCGGATTCGGCATGTCAAGCCCCTGTGGAGACGCCGAATTCCTCCACAGGCACCCCGTTCCGGGCCGGTTCCCGACGGTGCCGTGCGGCATCGTCGGGACATGCGCATCGTCACTCGCTCGGCACTCGCCCTGATCCTCGCCGTCCTCGCAGGCGCCGCGCCCGCACGGGCGGCGGACGACTACGACTGGCCGCTCGACCCCAGGCCTGCCGTCGCGCTGCCCTTCGCGAACCCGGAGAAGCGGTGGCAGCCGGGGCACCGCGGCGCCGACCTCGCCGCCGCCCCCGGACAGACGGTGTACGCCGCGGGCGCCGGACGAGTGCATCACGTCGGGCGGGTAGACGACCGCGTCGTGGTGTCGGTGCTGCATCCGAACGGCCTGATCACCACCTACGAGCCGATCGAAGAACCCGCGGTCCGCGCGGGCGACGAGGTGGGGATCGGGACCCCTCTCGGGCGGGTGGCCGCCGGACACGAGGGCTGCCCCGCGACCGCCTGCCTGCACTGGGGGCTACGGCGCGGGGCCGGGCGCGCCGCCGAGTATTTCAACCCGCTGCTGCTCGTCGGGGCCGCGCCGGTGCGGTTGCTGCCGGACGCCGTGGCGGGCCCGAGCGGGTGAATCCGACGAGCCGCCGCGCGCGGACCGTCGGGGAATGCGACGATTCCCTCCGTGACGGACGCGAGCACGCCAGAATCGACCACGGACGACGCGAAGGCGGAACGGCTTCAGGAGGCACAGACGATCGCCTATCCCAGCGGATCCACGCGGCGCTCCCGCACGGTCCCGCAGGACGATCCCACACTGGTGGTGCTCTTCGGTGCCACCGGCGATCTCTCGCGGCGCAAACTGCTCTGCGGCCTCGGGTACCTCGCGGTCTCCGGCCTGGCCCCGGACATGCGAGTCATCGGCACCAGCCTCGACGACATGACCGACGACCAGTTCCGCGCCTTCGCGAAGAAGGCGATCGACGAGCTCGGCGCCCGCAAGCTGACCGCGGAGCAGTGGGAACAGTTCGCGCCCAAGCTGTCCTACGTCAACACCTCCGCCGGCCCCGCAGCGCTCGCCGAGGCCGTCGCGACGAAGGAGCAGGAGCTCGCCGACGCCGACACGCAGGGTGATCGCGAGCGGGTGCGGCGCCTCTACTACCTGAGCGTGCCGCCCAAGGCAGCGACCAAGGTGATAGCGACGCTGAACGAGGCGGGTCTCGTGGAGCGCTCGCGGGTGATCATGGAGAAGCCCTTCGGCGAGGATCTCGAGTCGGCGCTGGCCCTCAACGACGAGGTGCACAAGACCTTCAAGGAGAAGCAGATCTTCCGGATCGACCACTTCCTCGGTAAGGAGGCGGCGCAGAACATTCTGGCGTTCCGGTTCGCCAACGGGCTGTTCGAGCCGATCTGGAACCGCAACTTCATCGACCATGTGCAGATCGACATCCCCGAGTCGCTGGGGCTCGACGCCCGCGCCGCGTTCTACGAGCCCACTGGCGCGTACAAGGACATGGTGGTCACGCACCTGTTCCAGGTGATGGCCTTCGTCGCCATGGAACCGCCGACCGCGCTGGAACCGCGCGCGATCTCGGAGGAGAAGAACAAGGTCTTCCGATCGCTCGAGCCGATCCGTCCCGACGACGTGATCCGCGGCCAGTACGCGGGATACCGGCAGGAGGACGGCGTCGATCCGGAGTCCGACACCGAGACCTTCATCGCGCTCAAGGCGCGGATCGACAACTGGCGCTGGGCCGGCGTGCCCTTCTACCTGCGGACGGGCAAGAAACTGGCGCAGGGCATGCGGATCATCTCCATCGCCTTCAAAGAGGCGCCCAAGTCGATGTTCCCGGCCGGCTCGGGCATCGGCCAGCAGGGCCCGGACCACCTGACCTTCGACCTGGCGGACGAGTCCAAGGTCTCGCTGTCGTTCTACGGCAAGCGCCCCGGCCCGGGTATGCGGCTGTCGAAGCTGTCGATGCAGTTCTCCACCGAGGACACCGAGCAGGCCGACGATGTGCTCGAGGCGTACGAGCGGCTGATCCTCGACGCGATCAACGGAGACCACACGCTGTTCACCACGGCCGAGGGCATCGAATCGCTGTGGGAACGCTCGATCCCGCTGCTCGACGACCCGCCGCCGGTGCGCTCGTACGAGCCGGGCTCGTGGGGCCCCAACTCGATCCACCAGCTGATCGCCCCGAACGCCTGGCGCCTGCCCTTCGAGCGCAACTGGCGCGACTGAGCATTAGGCGCGCGGGTGCGCCTGCTCATGCGCGGCGCGGAGTCGCGCGACACTCACGTGCGTGTACAGCTGCGTCGTCGCCAGCGAGCTGTGGCCGAGGAGCTCCTGCACGACGCGTAGGTCCGCGCCACCGTCGAGCAAGTGGGTGGCGGCGGTGTGCCGGAGGCCGTGCGGCGCCACCTCGCGCCCGCCCGGCACCGACCCGGTGACCTGGTGCACGACGGTCCGTGCCTGCCGCGGGTCGAGCCGCCCGCCGCGGGCACCGAGGAACAATGCGTTGTCGGAGCGCTCGCCGGCGAGCGCGGGCCGCGCCTCGTCGAGCCAGCGCTGCAGGGCCGCGGCGGCGGGTGCGCCGAAAGGCACCGTCCGCTCCTTGTCACCCTTGCCGATCACGCTGAGCACGCGCCGGCCGTGGTCGACGGACCCCAGGTCGAGGCCGCACAGCTCGCTCACGCGGATACCGCTGGCGTAGAGGAGTTCGGCGATCGCGAGGTCGCGGACCGCGATGGGGTCGCCCTCCGCCGCGCCGGAGGCCGCGTTGCGCAGTGCCTGCCCGGCATCGTCGGAGGAGAGCACCGTGGGCAGGGTGCGATGCGCGCGCGGGGCTTTGAGCCGGACCCCGGGATCGGCGTCGAGGTGGCCCCGTCGGGCCGCCCAGGCGGTGTACGTGCGGGCCGACGAGGCCTGCCGCGCGAGGGTGGTCCGGGCGGCGCCGGACGCGGCCCGCTCCCCCAGCCACGCCCGCAGCGTCGCCAGGTCGAGGCGATCCGCCGCCACCCCGCGCTCCGCGGCGAAGGCGAGCAGGGCGGTGAGATCGGCGAGGTACGCGCGCACCGTGTGCTCGCTGCGGCCGCGCTCGAGCCGCAGGTACGTCTCGTACTCCGCCAGCGCCTCGCTCATGCCCCCACCCTAACCCCCGAATTGAACACCGTTACGGACCGCAAAGCCGCAGGTCGCGATGAACAGGAACGGTGTTCAATCGGGCAGGGGCGCGTGCGCGGTCTCGCGGCAGCGGTAGACCACGGGCAGCGCGACGAGGTGCAGCACCACCAGGTAGACCGGGAAGGCGAGGTCGAGGCCGCGCTCGTGCAGCGCGGTGCCGATGGCGGGGATCGTGCCCCCGAAGATCGCGGTCGCCAGGGCGAAGGCGGTGCCGGTGGCGAGCACGCGAATCCGGGCCGGGAACATCTCCGCGAGGGCGGTGCCGAGACTCGCCATCATGAGCGCGGTGATCACCATGCCGGCGCATTGCACGGCAAGCACGGTGACGAATGCGCCTGAGAGGGCGAGGAACAGCGGGATCGTCGCCACCGCCCCGACGACGAGGAAGGCGTACATCAGGGGCTTGCGGCCGATGCGGTCCGAGAGCAGGCCGAGCGGTATCTGCACGAGCCCGTACACGACGAAGGCGATCGCCGAGACGGTCACGGCGCTCTCCTTGTGCAGCCCTGCAGTGAGGATCGCCCACGTGGGCACGAAAGTGCTCCACGCGTAGAAGACCGCAGCGGTCGTCGACGCGAGGACGAAGGCGCGGCCGAAGTCGGCGCGGTGGCCGGTGAGGATCTCGCGATACGGGTTCGACCCGATGGCTGCCCCGGGCTCGGCGAGGGTCTCCGCGGCGCTGCGCCGGATCCACCAGGCGACCACCGCGAGGACTGCGCCGAGGAGGAACGGGACGCGCCATGCCCAGTCGGCCATCGCGTCCGCGCCGACGGTCCCGACCAGCAGCGTGATGGCGAGCAGGCACAGCACCTTGCCGAGGCTGGAGCCCACGTTGACGATGCTCCCGTACGCGCCGCGTCGGTTCCTGGGGGCGGACTCGACGAGGAAGGCGGTCGCGGTGGAGAGCTCGCCGCCGGTCGACAAGCCCTGAATCAGGCGCGCCACCACCAGAATGACCGGGGCGAGCACGCCCACCTGCGCATAGGTCGGCGCAATGCCGATGAGCAGGCTACCCAGCCCCATCATCGCCACGCCGACGGCCAGTGTGGGCCTGCGCCCGTACCGGTCGGCCATCCGCCCCATGAGGACGCCGCCGATGGGCCGCGCGAGGAAGCCCACCGCGAACACCGTGAAGGTCGCCAGCAGCGGCACGACCGACTCCGCGTCGCCCGGGAAGAACTGGCGGGAGAAGTAGATGGCGAGGAAGGAGTAGGCGCTCCAGTCGAAGTACTCGACGAGGTGCCCCACCGTCCCGGTGAGGATCTGCGTGCGCCGATTCGGTCCCGCCGCGGGCGACGTGACCGTGCCCGTCTCAGTCACGGTGCTGCAGCCGGCGGCTGAGCCAGTTGCCGAAGAACTGGGCGATCTGCACCACGACGATGAGCACCACGATCACGACGAGCGTGAGCTGCCAGTTGTTCTGCTGGTAGCCGTACTGGCGGGCGAAGTCGCCCAGGCCGCCGCCGCCGACGTAGCCGGCCATGGCCGACATGTCGACCACCGCGACGAACATGAACGTGTAGCCGAGGGTCAGCGGCGCCAGGCCCTCCGGGATGACGACGGTGGCGAGGGTGCGGACCTTGCTCGCCCCCATCGACCGCGCGGCCTCGACCACGCCGGGATCGACGGTCACGAGGTTCTGCTCGACGACGCGGCCGATCACGAAGGTCGCCATCACCGTCATCGCGAAGGCCGCGGCCTCCACGCCGATCCGGGTGCCGATCACTTCCTTGGTGATCGGTGCGATCGCCGTGATGAAGATGATGAACGGGATGGGGCGGATGATGTTGACCAGCACGTTGAGCACCGAGAACACCGCGCGATTGGCGAGCAGGTTGCCGGGCCGGGTGGCGTAGAGCAGCGTGCCGTAGACGAGTCCGAGCAGGCCGCCGACGATCATCGTGATGCCGACCAGGCGGACGGTCTCGCCGATGGCGTCGATGAAGACGTCCTGCGTCCCGGGCGGGAAGACGTCGTCGAGGAAGGTCGGGTAGGTCATCGCACGATCTCCTGACCGGTCCGCGGGTCCTTGACGTGCGCGAGGGATCCGAGCTGGGCGACCGCCGCCGCGACCGCGGCCTCGTCGCCCGTCACCGAGTAGGTCAGCGAGCCGAAGGGCCGACCGCCGACCTCCGCGACGCCGCCGTAGAGCACGCGCGCGCCGGTGCCGTGCGCGGCGAAGACCTCCGCCGCGTCGAGGGCGTCGGGCTCGTCCCGCACGTCGACGGTGACGACGGTGCCGGGCCGGGCCGCGTGCAGGCGTTGCAGGGTCTCGGGCGTCACGTCGTCGCCGACGGCCGCGTGGACCAGCGACGTGGTTGCGGGCGACGTGGGCGCGGCGAAGACGTCGTACACCGGGCCGTAGTCCACGAGCTTGCCGTGGTCGAGCACCGCGACGGTGTCGCAGATGCGGCGGATCACGTCCATCTCGTGGGTGATCACGACGATGGTGGTGCCGAACTCGCGGTTGACCCGCAGCAGCAGGTCGAGGACCTCGCTGGTGGTGCCGGGGTCGAGCGCGCTGGTCGCCTCGTCCGCGAGCAGGATCTTCGGGTTCCGGGCCAGCGCGCGGGCGATCCCGACGCGCTGACTCTGCCCGCCGGACAGCTTGTTCGGGTACTGCGTCGCCTTGTCGCCGATGCCGACGAAATCGAGCAGCTCCGCGACGCGCGTGCGGCGCTCGTCCTTCGAGAGGTCCCCCAGAGTGAGCGGGTACTCGACGTTCCCCGCCACCGTGCGCGAGTTCATCAGGTTGAACCGCTGGAAGATCATGCCCACCTGGGCGCGCAGCTTCTGCAGGTCGCGCTCGCCGAGCGTGCCCACCACGGTGTCGAGTACCCGCACCTCGCCGGAGGTGGTGGACTCGAGGCCGTTGATGGTGCGGATCAATGTCGACTTGCCGGCGCCGGACTGGCCGATCACGCCGGTGATCGATCCCTCGGGGATCGCGAAGCTGACCCCGTCGAGCGCCTTCGTCGTGCCGAAATCCCGGGTGGTGTCGCGGAACTCGATCGCCACCCGGGTATCGGTCCCGTTACTCACTTGCCGTGTGCCTTGACCTGCTCCTGCAGCTTGACCGTGATCTGCTGCAACTCCGTCGCGGGCTTCTGGATGAGGATGAACGTGTCGCCCTTGTCCTTGCGCAGCGCCTCGACGACCTTCTGGTCCTGGTACAGCTTCGCCAGCTGGAGATACTTCGGGTTGTCCTTGTCGGCCTCGCGGACGACGAAGGCGTTGATGTACGGCTCCGACGCCGGGTTGGCCGGGTCGTCCTTGGCGATGATCAGGTCTTTGCCGAGCTTGGCGTTCTCGGCCGGATCGTTGTTGACGACGGCACCGTCGACGCTGTCGAGGCTCAGCGCGGTCTGGTTGGCGTCCACCGTCTTGACGGTGACCTTCGACGCGGCGGTGTCGATGTCGGCCGGCGTCACGAACGGGTTCTGCTCGACCTTGAACTTCACCAAGCCGGCCGAGTACAGCACGAGCAGCGCGCGGGACAGGTTCGTCGGGTCGTCGGGAACGACGATGGTGCCGCCCTGCGGGATGTCGGCCACCGACTTGTGCTTCTTCGAATACAGCGGCAGCGGGTAGATCGCGGTCGCGCCGATCGGGACCAGCTTCGTGTTGTTCTTGGCGTTGTAGTCGGCGAGGTACAGCAGGTGCTGGTACTCGTTGATGTTCAGATCGCCGTCATTGAGCGCGGCGTTGGGCTGCTTGTAGTCGCTGAAGTTCTTCAGCTCCACGTCGATGCCCTGGTCCTTGGCGAGGCCCTTGTAAACGTTCCAGAACGCCTGGGCGCCGTCGGTCACGCCGATCTTGATCGCGTCACCGTCCGAGCTCGAGCCGCACGCGGCGACACCCGAGGTGAGGGCGATGGGCACGACCAGGGCGAGCGCGAAACGCTTCATCTTCACGGCTTTGTTCTCCAACTCGACGGCACCGGGGATCTCCCAGCTGCGTGAACGATACCTACTGGTTAGTACATCGGTGGGACAAGTGCGGGCTTCGGCCCGGCGCCCGGTTCCGTGACCAGGTTCGACGGTCCGCCGCCGGTTTCGCTCATGAGTGCACCGAATGATCGCTCGCCCCGGGCGGAAGCATCGGACCGGATCGATCACGAATCGAGAAGCCCGCGCGGACCGCCGCTCGTAGTCTCGGTGGAAACCCGAGGACCACCGCGAGGAGAGCACCATGACCACCCGCAGCGACACCGCCGTCCGCTTCACCGCCACCGCCGAGCTCCTCGGCGAACGGACACTCGTCCGGCTGCCCGCCGAGGCCAGCGCCGCGCTACCGTCGCGCGGGCAGGTCGCCGTGACCGGCACGCTCGACGGCGCGGACTTCCGCACCGTCGTCGAGCCGGACGGCCGCAAGGGGCACTGGATCGCTCTCGACCACGCCCCGGTCGAGGCCGGCGACGAGGTCGCCCTGGTCCTCGCACCGACGAAGGAGTGGCCGGAGCCGACGGTGCCCGACGACCTGCGGGTCGCCCTCGACGGGGCGCCGGACACCGCCGACGTGTGGACCGACATCACGCCGATGGCCCGGTGGGAGTGGGTGCGGTGGATCGGCGCCACGAAGAACCCGGCGACCCGGGCCAAGCGCGTGGACGTGACGATCTCCAAGATGTGCTCGGGCAAGCGCCGGCCGTGCTGTTTCGACCTCGCCTCGTGCACCGATCCGGAGCTGATGAAGAACGGCGAGCTGATCGCGCCCGAAGAGACGGCGCTCCGCCCGGCGTAGCCCCCCGAACGCAGCACCGGCCGGTCCGCGACATGCGCGGCCGGCCGGTGAGCGATCGATCGGTCCAGTTCTGCGGCGGCTACTGCCCGCCCGGGCGACCCGGATCCTGCGGGTCCGAGCCGGGCCACCGCTCGGGGTCGGGCCCCGGCTGCGAGCCCTGCGGCTCGGCGCCCGGATGGCCGGCGTGCTGTCCGGTGTACGGGGTCTCGCCCGGCTGCCACGCTGGAGGCTCGGGGGTCTGCCGGTTCCAGTCGTCGGGCCCGCTCTGCCACCCCTGGGGGTCCGCGCCCCGCTGCCAGGCCGGCGACTGGCTCGGGGCGCTGTGCTGCGGCGCCCGGCCGCCGTACTGGTGCTGGCCGGGTTGATGTTGTCCCGCGGGCTGCGCGGGCAAGCCGATGGTGGGCGGCTGTCCCCCGTGCGCGAGTTGCTCCCCGGTGCCCGGCGCGGCATGCGGCACGGCCTGGGTCGGCTGCGCGGACAGCGGCGCCTGCGGGGCCTGGGGCGGCAGCGGGGCCTGGTAGCTCTGGGGTCGGTACCCCTGGGCTTCGAAATCGTGAGCTCGATACCCCTCGGCCTGATGGGCCTGACCCTGCGTGGCCGCCTGCGCCAGGGGCGACTCCCCCGGCGACTGCTGCCCCGCCTGGTTCCGGGCCCGACTGACGCGCGCGGCCTCCTGCGCGGCCGCCTCTCGCTCGGCGCGGCGGGCCGGGATCTCGGCCTCGACCTTGGTCAGCCACCCATCCCAGCGCTGCTGCATGGGCTTCACGAGTCCGCCGCCGACGCCGACGACGAGGACGCCGCCGATCGTGGCGAGCACGGCGACGAGGACCGGCGTGGTGACGGTGGTGGCGACGCCGATCTGGTTGAGGGCCGCGATGATCCCGGCGCCCCAGATGAGGAGCGAGGCGATCGTGGCGACCAGCGGACCGTACGAGGCGCTGCCGAGCGCCCCGCCGACGATGTCCTTCACCGCCTTCGCGATGGCTGCGACGATCACGATGATGAGGATCGCGACGAACAGCTTGGGCAGCCACGCGACGAACCGGGACAACAGGTCTCCGACCGGATTGGGCCCGAAGACCCCGATCGCGAGCTGCAGCGTGATGAGCAGGACCGCGTAGTAGACGACCTTGGCCAGCAGGGTCGAGGCGTCGTAGTCGCTCTTGGCGAGGACCCCTTGCAGGCCGCTGCGCTCGGCGAGCCGGTCGAAGCCGACCTTGGCGAGGATCTTCGCGATGACCTTGGACAGGACCTTAGCGACGATCCAGCCGATGACCAGGATGACCAGGAAGGCGGCCAGTTTGGGAACGAAGGTCGCGACGGAGCTCCAGGCGTCCGAGAGCCCCGCCCCGTAGTCGATGGCGAGTTGGGAGGTCATGGCTTCACCTCTCGATCAGCGATACCCAGTCGCACAGCACGCGCTGCAGGTATCCGCGGGAAGGACTTGGGGACCACGCCGGTTACTGGACACCGCCACCCTGGCGCCAACCCTAAGCACAACATCGGGCCGATCTCGCGTCAACACCCCCAACTCCCGCGACAAGCGATCGCATTCACGACATTTCACCCCGTCGAATCGGATCGCCTGATGCGGCTCCACCTTCAGCGGACTCGATCTCAGTGGATCTACACCACGCCACGATCCGGCACCGATCATCCATCAAGGCGCCACAGCGCGCCCTCACGCCGTACCAGGCCCTGTAGCTCGAGGAGGGCGAGCTGCCCCATCACCGCGCGGGCGGGGAGCCCGGCGATCACGGCGATCTCGGACACCGGCAGCGCAGATTTCGCCGGAAGCGCTCCGTGCACCCGCAGCGCCGGCCCGTCGAGGCCGTCGGTCGGACGAGCTGGCACGTCGAGTTCCAGTGCGAGCTCGCCGATCCGGCCCACCTCCTCGATCACCTCCGCGGACCGGGCGACCAGCACGGCCCCTTCGCGGATCAGCTGATGGCAGGTCACGGAGGTCGCCGCTGTCACGGGGCCGGGCACCGCACACACCGGCACCCCGCGGCGCCGCGCCCACGTCGCGGTGTTCTTGGTGCCCGACCGGAATCCGGCCTCCACCACCACGACACCTCCCGTCGCCGTGCCCACGATCCGATTCCGGTTGAGGAACCGGTGCCGCGCGGGGACGCCGCCCGGCGGGTACTCGGAGACGAGGAGACCCGACTCCGCGATGCGCCGGAACAACCCAGCGTGGCCGGCGGGGTAAGGCCGGTCCAGACCGCCCGCGACGAAGGCCACCGTCGGGCCCTCCGCGGCGAGCGCTGCGCGGTGCGCCGCCCCATCGATCCCGTACGCGCCGCCGGAGACGATCGTGAAGCCCTCGGCCGCGAGGTCGCCGGCGAAGTCGTCCGTCACCCGTTCCCCGTAGCTCGACGGTGCGCGGGTCCCCACCATCGCCACAGACCGCTCCAGCAGCTCGTCGAGACGTCCGCGGCCGACCACCCACAGTGCTACCGGCCGCAGCTCGCGGACCTCGTCCTCGTGCTCGGTGTCCTCCGACGGCAGGCGCTCTGCGAGCCGCCGCAGGGTCTGTGCGGGCCACTCGTCGTCGTCCGGCGTCACGAGCCTTCCACCGAGGTGCGCGATGTGGGCGAGGTCGGCCTCTGCCCGATCCTCCTGCGCCCGGCCGGCGGTCCCGTCTGCCACGTCCTCGAAGCCGTCGGCGAACTCCCGGCGGCGCACCATGTCCGCCGCGGCCACCGGTCCGACTTCCTCGACGAGCGCGACCAGCGGCCCGCACGGCGGCTCCGCGACCCGGCTCAGATACGCCCACGCGCGCGTCAGGTCGTCGGTCATCGTCACTCCTTGTCCCGGAACTGCAGGGCCTGAATCACTTCGTCCTCCCCCGGTTTGTCGAGACCGAGCAGGTCCGCGAGGGTCCACGAGAGTCGCAGGCAGCGGTCCGCTCCGCGCGCCGTGACCTTCCCGCCCCGTAGGTACAGCTCGAGCGGCCGAAGAGCCTTGGCCGAGAGCCGGAACCGGCGGCGCAGCACCACCCCGGGGACCTCCGAGTTCGTCAGCCAGCCCTCGGCGCCCCAGCGGTCGGCCGCTGCCTCCCGCGCCCGGCGTACCCGGCCGCGCACCGTCGCACTGGATTCCTCCGCGACGCCGTCCTCGTGCAGGGCGCCGGTGCCGGGCGGCTCCATGCGCACCCACAGGTCCACCCGGTCGAGCAGCGGTCCGGAGAGTCTGCCGAGGTAGCGGCGGCGGACCGTCGCCGTGCAGGTGCAGTCCTGGTTCCGGGCGGGCGCGCACGGACACGGGTTCGCGGCCATGACGAGGAGGAACCGCGACGGGTACTTCACCACGCCGTCGCGGCGGGCGAGCCGGATCTGGCCCTCCTCCAACGGGGTCCGCAGCGCCTCGAGCGAGCGCGGCCCCATCTCGGCGCATTCGTCGAGGAAGAGCACACCCCGGTGTGCGAGGGAGACCGCTCCGGGCCGGGCCAGCCCGGTGCCACCGCCGACGAGCGCGCTCACCGACGAGGTCTGGTGCGGAGCGACGAAGGGCGGCACCGTGATGAGCGGCCGGTCCGGCCTCAGGTTCCCGGCGATCGAGTGGATCGCGCTCACCTCGAGGGCTTCGCGCCGCCCCAGCGCGGGCATGATTCCCGGCATCCGGGAGGCCAGCATCGTCTTCCCGATGCCCGGCGGCCCCGTCATCATGATGTGATGGGCGCCGGCGGCGGCCACTTCCAGCGCGTACTTGGCCTCGGGCTGCCCCACCACGTCGGCCAGGTCCGCCACGGTGGGATCGGACGCCTCGGCGACGAGCGGGCCCGGTTCGGCGAGATTCCCCTCCCCCGCGAGCCATGCCACGACCTCCGAGAGGTGCGCGGCGCCCAGCACCTCGATGTCGTGGACGAGACCGGCCTCGTCGAGGTTGGCGAGCGGGACCACCGCACGGGTGAAGCCAGACTCCTTCGCGGCGAGCACCGCCGGGAGCACCCCGCGCACCGCCCGGACGCGGCCGTCGAGGGCGAGTTCCCCCAGCAGGACGGCACCGTCGATCCGACCGACGGGCACCCGTTCGGCCGCGACGAGGATCGCGATCGCCAGCGGCAGGTCGTAGATCGAGCCCACTTTCGGCAGGGTGGCCGGCGACAGCGCGACGGTGACCCGCGTGTCCGGGAACCTGATCCCGATATTGACGATGGCGGCGCGAATCCGGTCGCGGGACTCCTTGAGCACCGTGTCCGGCAGGCCCACGAGGTGCACCGCCGGCAGGCCCGGGCCGATGCAGCCCTCGATCTCGACCACGGCACCGTCGACCCCGGTGATGGCGACCGAATGCACCTTGCTCAGCGCTGACATCACGCCACCCCGGCACGGTACTCGAGCGTGACCGGCCCGCCCGGCGGCGTGTAGACCGACGCGACGTCGATACGGACCTGCGCGAAGGCACCGTCGGTCTCGGCCAACCAACGGGAGGTGAGCGCCCGCAGCTGGGCGACCTTGCGCGGCGTCACCGCCTCGAAGCCGGTGCCGAAGGCCGTACCGGACCGCGTCTTCACCTCGACGATCGCGAGCATCCCGTCCGGCGCGCGGGCGATCACGTCCAGCTCGCCGCGCAGGCCCCCGCCCGAGTACCGCCAGTTCCGCGCCAGCACCGTCCATCCACGGTTCGCCAGGAAGCCGCAGACCACGTCCTCGCCGGCACGCCCCGTCTCGTTGTTCCCCATGGCCCGATCGTGCCGCCGGTGCACCACAGGCACCGTCCGCGAAGACGGTGCCTGTGGAGAAAAAAGGTTATGTACGGAAAGCTGTGGATGAACCCGCTACTGCGGAGCGGTCACTGCTCGGGAAGCCGCAGCTCCGGCTTGTCGAGCTCCTCGATGTTGACGTCCTTGAACGTCACCACGCGGGCCTGCTTGAGGAAGCGGGCCGGCCGGTACATGTCCCACACCCAGGCGTCGGTCATCCGTACCTCGAAGTAGACCTCGCCGTCCGCGTTGCGCGGGATCAGATCGACCCCGTTGGCGAGGTAGAAGCGGCGCTCCGTCTCCACCACGTAGGTGAACTGGCTCAGCACGTCCTTGTACTCGCGGTACATGGAGAGCTCCATCGCGGTCTCGTACTTCTCGAGATCCTCTGCGCTCACGTCGTCCTCCTCACCTGATGTCATCAGTCGTAACCGCTCCAGATTACCGCGCCGCCGCGGTGTTCCTCGACGACGCGTCCAGCGCGGCCCGCACGTTCTGGTACCGCATGCGGTGCTGGGTGCTCGGCCCCAACTCCCCCAGCGCCGTCATGTGCACCGCCGTCGAGTAACCCTTGTGTACCGCGAAGCCGTACCCGGGGAAGTCATCGTCCAGCTCCGTCATCACGCGGTCGCGCGTCACCTTCGCCAGCACGCTGGCCGCGGCGATGCACGAGGCGGAGGCGTCGCCGCCGATCACCGGCAGCGACGGGATGCCGAGGCCGGGCACGGTGAAGCCGTCGATGAGCACGTACCCCGGCCGCACCTGCAGGCCCGCGATCGCGCGCCGCATCCCCATGATGTTCGCGACGTGGACGCCGATCCGGTCGATCTCGGGGGCCGGGATCGATACGACCGACCAGCTCACCGCGAGGTCGAGGATCTTCGGATACAGCTGCTCCCGGGTGATCTCGGTCAGCTTCTTCGAGTCGTCGAGACGCGCCAACGACGGCGGTATGCGCGCCGGCAGGATGCAGGCGGCCACCGTCATCGGGCCCGCGCAGGCGCCGCGCCCGGCCTCGTCGATGCCCGCGACCGGACCGAGCCCCGCCCGGCCGAGCACCGTCTCGAGCGTGCTCAAGCCCGACGATGCCCGCACCACCGGCCGCGGGGGCCATCGGTCGCGCATACGCCTCTAGCCCTGCTGCGGATTGATCGAATCCACCGTCTGCCAGCGGCTGAACGGGAAGATGATCGCCACGACCTTGCCGCGGATATCGGCCTTCGGCACCGTGCCCTGCAGGGGGTCGTTGTCGATGTGGAAGCGCGAGTCCGCGGAGAACATCCGGTTGTCGCCCATCACGAAGACGTTGCCGTCCGGCACGGTGACGGGCCCGAAGGGCCTCTGCCAGCAGGCGTCCTGATCCTTCGCGAAGGTCTTCGCCGTCTCCGCCAGATACGGCTCGACGAGCTTCTTGCCGTTCACGGTGACACCCGTCTCGGGGCGGCACTGGATGGTCTGCCCGCCGACCGCGACCACGCGCTTAACGAGGTCGTTCTCATTCGGCGGCTGCAGGCCCACGTAGGACAGCGCCTCCTGGACGCCGCGGATCACCGTGTTGTTCGAGCGCACCGGTGTGACCGGGTCCAGGCCCCAGGACTCGGTGGGCGCGCGGAAGACGATCACGTCGCCCGGCTTCGGATCGCCGGTGAAGTAGCTGATCTTCTGCGTGACGATCCGGTCGCCGGTGCAGCCCTGGCACCCGATCAGTGTCGGCTCCATCGACTCGGACGGCACGTACCACTGGCGGCCGACGAAGGTCTGCAGGCAGAAGCTGAGCACCAGCGCGACCAGCACGATCGCCGCGACCTCCAGCGGCCAGTTGGTCTTCTTGTCCTTCGTCGCCTTCGCGCCCTTCGGGGCCCCGCCGTCAGCGGCGTCCGCTCCCCCGCGCCCCTCGCCCGAAGGTGCCGGGTCCGGTGCGGCGTGGCGGCCACCCTGACGGTCGGGCTCGGCGGGGGTGTCGCCCCCGGAAATGCCGGGACCCCCGGCCTGCGATGCGGAATCGCTGGGCTCGGGGGTCTCCGGGGAGTTCGTCTGCTCGGGCACGGGTACACACTACCGAGCAGGCGGATCGGTCTCGCCCATCCGGACTGCGACCGGCGCTGGTGTCAGCGCTTCTCCTTGATCTTGGCGGCCTTACCGCGCAGGTCGCGCAGGTAGTACAGCTTCGCGCGACGCACGTCACCACGGGTGAGCACGTCGATCTTGGCGATGTTCGGGGAATGCACGGGGAAGGTGCGCTCCACACCGACACCGAAGGACACCTTGCGCACCGTGAAGGTCTCGCGCACGCCGCCGCCCTGGCGGCGAATCACGACGCCCTTGAACACCTGGACGCGCTCCTTGCTGCCCTCGATGACCTTGACGTGCACGTCAAGGGTGTCGCCGGGGCGGAAGTCGGGCACATCGCTGCGCAGGGACTGCTGGTCAATGAAGTCGAGCGTGTTCATCGCTGGATCATCCGTTTCTTACATGTCTTCGTGAGCAGAGGACCCTGGCGGCCCGTCGCGACTACTGCCGCGGGGGTTCGACCGGTTCGTACTCCTGTCCTACCGGCCGCTCCGCAGCCGGATACGCCCGAGTAGCACGCAGCCCGGGCAACCTGTTGATTGTGCCAGATCGGCGCCGGTTTCTCGAAATCGTCAACCGCCGCGCCATCGACCGGGGCCGACGGGGCGGTGCCGGCGCGGGCACGACGGTGCGGTCCAGCTCCTTCTCCGCGTCCTCGCGCAGGTGCGGTAGCAGGTCCGGGCGGCCGGCCATGAGGTCCTGCACCGCGATCTTGGCGCGGATCAGCGGACGGCGGAGCCGGCGCTCGCGGCGCAGGGCGCGGAGCATGCGCCGCGAGTCCTGCTCGTACCGCCAGCGGGCCCACGGCGCGCCGGGCCGCGACAGCCGGATCGCTCCGATCAGCAACAGCGGGAAGAAGAACAATCCGAGGAGACCGGTCCAGATCTTACCCTTGAGCAGCACGATCGCCGCGGTGCCGAGGCTGATCACGCCGAAGCTGATCTGTGCGGCTCGCTCCGGCGAGTCACGGAACCCGGCGAAGTCCACCAGGTCCAGGGGGCGCAGTCCGAGGAGTAGCAGGCCGCTCATCGCGATCGCGACGAAGACCGCGTCGACCGACGCGCGGCCCTCCTCCTGCCAGTACACGTCGCGCAGGTAGAGGATCAGCGCGAACTCGTCGAGGATCAGCGCCGCCCCCAGCCCGAAGACGCCCGCGAGCACCGCAGCCGTCGTCTGGGTGGCCTTGTCGAAGTTCGCGATGAGCCCGATCGCCGAGCCCAGGCACAGCACCACGCCGAACACCATGTGGTGCAGGTGCAGGCCGCCCGGTTTGACGTTGCCGAACCACCAGCGCACGTCCGCCCGGATCAGCCGCACGCTGACCCGGATCCCCATGAAGCCCACGATCAGACCGACGCAGAAGGAGAACAGCGGCAGCCGTCCCCCTCCGACGATGTCGTTCGCGAACCAGGTGGACATCCCTCCAACCTAGCGCCGCACACCGTCGCCCCAGGTCGGAAAGCCGCCGATGCACGAACCCGCGCACGCCGCTCGTCCGCGGATGACTTCCCGCGCACCGGCCGCGCCGGCGCGCACGCGGCGGGTGCGCACAGTCGCGCGGCGTGCTCGGGACTACTTCCCGAAGCCGGCCTTGCGCAGCGCGTCCGCCATCGAGCCCGACGGTGCCGCTTGCGCGCCACCGCGCGACGGCCGGTTCGGTCCTCCTCCGCGCTGCCCCTGGCCGCGGTTCTGTCCGCCCTGACCTCCCTGCCCGCGCTGGCCACCGCTCGGCTGCCCGCCGCGCGCCTCGCCGCGAGGAGCACCGCCCCGTTGGGCGCCGCCGCGCTGCGCTCCCCCGCCGCGCGGTCCACGCTCCTTGGGGGCGGCGTCGTCGTTCAGGCGCAGCGAAAGACCGATGCGCTGGCGTTCGACGTCCACGTCGACCACCTTGACCTTGACGACCTGGCCCGACTTGACCACCTCGTGCGGGTCGGAGACGTACCGGTCGGACATGGCGGAGACGTGCACCAGCCCGTCCTGGTGCACGCCCACGTCGATGAAGGCGCCGAAGGCCGCGACGTTGGTGACCACGCCCTCCAGCACCATGCCCGGCTTGAGGTCGGAGACCTTCTCCACACCAGCGGCGAACGTCGCGGTGGCGAAAGCGGGACGCGGATCGCGACCCGGCTTCTCCAGCTCGGCGAGGATGTCGGTCACCGTCGGGACGCCGAAGCGCTCGTCGGCGAGCTCGGCGGCGATATCCGCAGGCCGCAGCTTCGCCAGCGCGGGGCCGTTGCCGATGAGCTCGGCGAGGGCCAGCCCGGAACGGTCGAGGATCTTCCGCACCACGGGGTAGGCCTCGGGGTGCACGCCCGAGGCGTCGAGGGGGTCGTCGCCGCCGCGGATGCGGAGGAAGCCGGCGCACTGCTCGAAGGCCTTGGGGCCGAGGCGAGGGACGTCCAGCAGGCCCCGACGGCTACGGAAGGCGCCGGCGCCGTCCCGGTGCGCGACGATCGCGGCGGCCAGGCCCTCGGTGACACCGGAGACGCGCGCGAGCAGCGGCGCCGAGGCGGTGTTGAGGTCGACGCCCACGGCGTTCACCGCGTCCTCCACGACCGCGTCGAGCGACTTGGCGAGGCTGGCCTGCGAGACGTCGTGCTGGTACTGGCCCACGCCGATCGACTTGGGGTCGATCTTCACCAGCTCGGCGAGCGGGTCCTGCAGGCGACGGGCGATGGAGACCGCGCCGCGGAGGGAGACGTCCATGTCCGGCAGCTCCTGCGAGGCGTACTCCGAGGCGGAATAGATCGACGCGCCCGCCTCGCTCACGACGGCCTTCGCCGGGACGCGAGCACCGGCCTTCTTGATCTCGCCGAGGAGCTCTGTGGTCAGGGCGTCGGTCTCGCGCGACGCGGTGCCGTTGCCGATGGCTACCAGCTCCACGTCGTGCCGGGCGATGAGCGCAGCGAGCAGTGCCTTGCTCTTGTCCCACTGGTTCTGCGGCTGATGCGGGTAGATGATCAGGGTGTCGAGCACCTTGCCGGTGCCGTCGACGACGGCGGTCTTGACGCCGTTGCGGAAGCCCGGGTCGAGGCCCAGCGTGGGCCGGGTGCCGGCGGGCGCCGCCAGCAGCAGGTCCTTGAGGTTGGTGGCGAAGACGTGCACGGCATCGTCCTCGGCGCGCTGGCGCAGCCGGGTCCGCGCGTCGACGGTGGCGGAAACCATCAGCTTGGTGCGCCAGGCCCACCGCGCGACGGTGCCGAGCCACTTGTCGGCCGGGCGTCCCTGGTTCGAGATACCGAGTGCGGAGGCGACCATCGCCTCATAGTCGGCGTCCTCACCGCCGTCGAACTGCAGCGAAAGCACCTCCTCCTTCTCGCCGCGGAGCACGGCGAGCACCCGGTGGCTGGGCATCGATTCGAGCGGCTCGGAGAACTCGAAGTAATCGCGGAACTTCTGTGACTTCTGCGGGTCGGCGCCCTCGCGCACGCCGGTGCGCAGCGTGGAATCGGCCCAGAACTTCTCGCGCACGGTGCCCACCAGCTCGGCGTCCTCGGCCGCGCGCTCGACGAGGATGTGCCGCGCGCCCTCGAGCGCGGCCGCGGCGTCGGCGACGTTCTCGCCGAGGAACTCCCCGGCCAGCTCCTCCGGAACCAGCGTGGGATCGGCCAGCAGGCGCTCGGCGAGCGGCTGCAGGCCGTTCTCCCGCGCGATCTGCGCCTTGGTGCGGCGCTTGACCTTGTACGGCAGGTAGATGTCCTCGACGCGGGCCTTGGTCTCCGCCGCGAGCAGCGCCGCGCGCAGTTCCGGCGTCAGCTTGCCCTGCTCCTCGATCGAGGCGAGCACCGCGGCGCGCCGGTCATCGAGCTCCCGCAGGTAGCCGAGCCGTTCCTCCAGTGTGCGCAGCTGCGCGTCGTCGAGGCTGCCGGTTACCTCCTTGCGGTACCGGGCGATGAACGGGACCGTCGACCCCTCGTCCAGCAGCTGGACCGCGGCGGCCACCTGGTTCTCCCCCACCGAGAGCTCCTCGGCGATGCGGGCGGATACGGATTTCACGGGCGCGCTCGAATTCACGCGGCCACCCTACCGGCGGGCACCGACGAGTTCGGCGATCACCGGCTCGGTGGCGCCGCACACCATCACCGCCTCGTAGGCGACGTCGGCCAATCCTGCGCCGCCGTCGCGTACGAGGAAGTGCAGCGCCGCCATCACCCGCGCGGATTGGAAGCCCAGGATGTAGCCGGTGTGATCGCCGTCGAGGCGGCGCGCGTGCGCCTCGCGGTCCAGCCGGTCGGCCACGACCGCCAGACGGTCCGCCTCGCTCGCCCGCGAGCCGGGGGCACGACGCTCGTCGAGCAGCACCTCTCCCGCGGCGTCGAGCGCGGGATCGGCGGCGCGGTCCAGCGCCCCGGCGACGAGCGCGACGCCCGCAGCGTGCCGCTGGTCAGCGGGCACCGCGGCGACGGCATCGGACAGGTCGGGCAGGCTAGTCGACCGATGCATCGGCGTCCTCCCAGCTCGCGGTCCACGCGTCGGACGACCACGACGGTGCGAAACCGGCTGCGCGCAGGTACTCGCACACGTCGGGCGGCGGTTCGAGCGTGCCGACCACAGGGCCGGGCGCGAAACCGTGTGCCGCGCAGAAGGTCGCGATGGACAGTTCGGGCCACACCTCGTTACCGGCGGCGAGCTCGCCGTCGCGCAGGATGATCCCGGGCCGCAAGTAGCCGTCGAGTTCGGTGGTGCCGATCAGCCGCCACGACCGTCCGGCCTCATCGATCACCTCGGCGACCGCCATCCGCACCCAGCCCCGCGCAGATCCGGTCACGGCCGCGCACACCTCACGCAACCGCAGGTCGAGATCGGCGGGCGCGGCGACGGGCATCGCGTACTGCGCAGCGCGGTGGCTGCCGTCGGCACCGAAGGACCGGCCGAGCATGCCCATCCCGGCGAGTGGCGCGAAGGAGCCGACCGCAGCGCCGTGCCCTGCGGCGAGCTCGGCGGACCGTCGGCGGGCCTCCTCGGCGGCGTCCTCGGTCTCGGCGCGGCCGCGCTCGTCCGCGAGGTCGGCGGATTGCTCGGCCCCGGGATCGCCGGGCGGGTGCTGCCCGCGCGCCTCCAGGCGGGCCAGGGCGGTGCGCGCGGCGACGTCGGTCATGCGGGCGCGGGTGTCGTCCACGAGGCGCGCGTAGTCGGCGTGGAAGTGCGCCCGCGCCCGGTCCAACTCGGCCGCCGTGACGAGCGCGCCCGACGGCGGGTTCATCCCGAGGCCGGCGGCGATCCGCCGGGCCGCGTCGTGCACGACGAGGTACTTCTCGCCCGTCGCGGCGTAGGGGCCGGGCTCCTGGGGCCAGAACGCGGGATCGGTCATCCGACGGCCTCGATCGTCTCGGCCGCGACGCGGTCCGCCCCGGCGGCCCGGCGGGCCCGGTGCCGGATCAGCGCCGCGAGCGTACGCAGCTCGGCGACGGCGGCGGCGTGCAACTCCTGCGCCGCGGCGTCGGACGCGGCGGGGACGTCGCCGAGGGCACGCGCGAACCGGTCGGCGGGCAGCGGCAGGGGCTCCGGTGCGAGCAAGGAGTCCGCCAGTGCGTCGACGGTGCGCGCCTCCCGCTCCCAGGCGTCCGGCTCCAGTTCGAAGATCATCGCGGCACGCGGGTGAGCTCGGCGCGCCGCGCGTAGTGCTCGCGCAGCGTGGCTGCCGCGCGGGCCGCGAGCTCGGCGATCAAGGGGCCCAGACGTTCCGGCGGGTGCGCGCGCGGCGTCCCGGGCGCCAGTTCCACCTCGACGACGTGCCCTCGCACGTCGACGGTGACGGCGACGGCCCGGTCCTGCGACCGCGCCGTCACCCGGGCGGTGCGGAACTCCTCGTCGAGCCGCGCGAGCTCCGCCTCGCGGCGTTCCACGTCCGCGAGCAGCGCGGCGGCGCCGCTGATCTCAGCCATGATTCCCCCGAATCCGCGGGCGCCCCCACGCCCACTGCGACCATCATGCCGTGCGGTCGCGCCCCGGGTGCGGATTCGGCGGCAATCAGCGCGGATCGGGTACCGGGGACTCCCAGTTCGGCAGGACGTCGCCGCGCACCGCGGGGAACTCCACCCGAAGGCGCGATCCGCCGCGCGGCGATTCCTCGATGCAGACGGAACCGCCGTGCGCCCGGACGATCTCGTCGACGATGACCAGCGCGAGGCCGCTCCCGTCTGCGCGGAGGCGCTCGGGATCCTCGAAGGGCGCGAAGGCCCGCGCGCGCTCGGCGGCGGGGATGGGCGGACCGTCGTCGTCGACACGGAGGACGACGGCGTCGTCGAACGTCGCGATCCGCAGCACGACCGCCGTTTCGGCGTGCCGCGCGGCCTCGTCGAGGAGGTACTGCATCAGCACCGTCAAGTGGCTGTGGGCACCGAGCACGAGGGTCGCGAGGTCTCCCTCGACGGAGAACGCGGCCCGAGCAGGGGCACGCACGTCGGTCATCACCTCGAACCACGGGAGGATCTCGCGGCGTGGGCGATCACCCGCGCGGAGCCGCGCGAGGAGCAGCACGTCGGCGGCGACTGTCTGCAGTCGGTCGGTGGCAGCGAGGCCGCGCTGTACCGCGTGTGCGGAGTCGGGGCCGCCGGGCCGCGCCGCTGCGGCCAGGTCCGCGGGGACTGCGGCGAGAGGGCCGCGCAGTGCGTCCGCGGCGTCGCCGACGAAGTCGAGGCGGTGCTCGGCGGCGCGCTGGCGGCGATCGAGGGCGTCGTTGAGCGTACGCGCGAGGCGGGCGAGTTCGTCGTCGCCGCCGGGCTCGTCCACGCGCAGCCGGGGATCACCGTCGGCGAGGTCGCGGAACCGCCTCTCCAACACGCCGACCCGCCGCAGGACCCGGTCCACGGCGACCCACGCGACGAGGGCGGCGACGAGGCCCGCCAGGACGACGGCCGCCAGAACCGTACCGACGGTGAAACCGGGGTGGGCGGCGGAGATCCGCAGGGCCGCCCAGGCGACGACCGCGGCGCCGAGCGCCACGACCGTCCCGGCGAGGAGCGGCAGGCGCGTGCGCGTCGAACCGGGCTCGGTCGCACCCGGCGCCGGTGTCCCTGCCACGCATCCTCCTCCCGGGGTGCCGATCGCCGCGGCCGCGGCGGTGCGATCGCGTCGGCACCGTTCCCCGGGTTGACGATACCGATCGGCGATCCGTTCCCGGCGTTGATCGTGTCAGGGACGTGCGGCGTGGCGGCCCCGACGGTCAGGCGGGGTTCTCGGCGTCGTCGGGCGGTAGCAGATCCGGTCGACGGTCCGCGGTCCGCGCGAGGGACTGCTCGCGGCGCCACTGCGCGACCTTGGCGTGGTCACCCGAGAGCAGGACGGGGGGCACGGTGAGGTCGCGCCAGGTCTCGGGCCGCGTGTAGGAGGGCCCCTCGAGGAGGCCATCGGCACCGTCCGAGAAGGAGTCGTCCTGGTGGCTCAGCTTATTGCCCAACACGCCGGGGATGAGCCGGCCGAAGGCCTCGACCATGACGAGAACGGCGACCTCGCCGCCGATGAGGACGTAGTCGCCGATGGACACCTCGACCACGCGGACGCGGCGGGCGGCGTCGTCGAAGACGCGCTGGTCGATGCCCTCGTATCGGCCGCAGGCGAAGACGATGTGCTCCTCGCGGGCCCACTCGTGCGCCATGGCCTGCGTGAACGGAACGCCCGCGGGCGTGGGGACGACGAGCAGGGCGTCGTCGGGGCAGACGTCGTCGAGGGCGGGCCCCCAGACGGTGGGCTTCATGACCATGCCGGGCCCGCCGCCGTAGGGCGAGTCGTCGACCGCCTTGTGCACGTCGTGGGTCCAGTCGCGCAGGTCGTGCACGCCGAACTCGAGCAGGCCCTTGTCGACGGCCTTGCCGAGCAGCGCCTGCCGCAGCGGCGCGAGGTATTCGGGGAAGATCGTCACCACGTCGATGCGCATGTCAGTCGCTATTCCGGATCGAGAAGACCCTCGGGCGGGTCGACGGTGACGACGCCACCGGCGAGGTCGATGTCGGGGACGATGGCCGTGACGAACGGGATGAGGATCTCGCGGCCGTCGGGCGCCTTCACCGACAGCAGCTCGCCACCGGGCGCGTGCAGCACCTCGGCGATCGTGCCGACGTCCTCACCTCCGACGGTGCGGACGGCGAGGCCCTCGAGCTCGTGGTCGTAGAACTCGTCGGGGTCGTCGCTCGGCTCGACATCGGCGGAGTCGATGAGGAAGAGGGTGCCGCGTAGTTCGTCGGCCGCGGTGCGGTCGTTCACGCCCTGCAGACGCACCAGCAGCCTCCCGGAATGATTCCGGGAGGCTGCCACGGTGTACGTCTGGGCGTTCTTCTCGCGGGGGCGCCGGCCGGTGAGGACCGCGCCGTCCGCGAAGCGGAGCTCGGGCGAATCGGTACGCACGTCCACGACGATCTCGCCGCGGATGCCGTGCGACTTGGCGACCCGCCCGATCACGAGCTCCATCGGGTCAGCGGACCCGATCGGTGTCGACGACGTCGATCCGGATGCCCTTGCCGCCGATACCGGTGACGAGGGTGCGCAGGGCGGTGGCGGTACGGCCGCTGCGGCCGATGACCTTGCCCAGGTCGTCCGGGTTCACGTGGACCTCGATCACGCGGCCGCGACGGCCGGTGATGAGGTCGACGCGGACGTCGTCCGGGTTCGACACGATGCCGCGCACGAGGTGCTCGACGGCATCAGCGACGACGGCGCTCATTTACTCGCCCTCGGCCGGAGCCTCGGCCGGAGCCTCAGCAGCCTCGGCGGGAGCCTCGTCGGCCTTCTTCTCCGCCTTCTTCTTGGGCGTGGTGGCGGCAGCGGCCGGCTCGTTGTCGGCAGCGGCGAGGGCCGCGTTGAACAGGTCCAGCTTGGACGGCTTCTCGGCGGCCGTCTTCAGGGTGCCCTCGGCGCCGGGGAGACCCTTGAACTTCTGCCAGTCACCGGTGATCTTCAGCAGGGCGAGGACGGGCTCGGTCGGCTGCGCGCCGACGCCCAGCCAGTACTGCACGCGCTCGGAGTCGATCGCGATGAGCGACGGCTCCTCCTTGGGGTGGTACTTGCCGATCGACTCGATCGCGCGGCCGTTGCGGCGGGTGCGCGAGTCGGCGATGACGACGCGGTACTGGGGGTTGCGGATCTTGCCGAGCCGCGTGAGCTTGATCTTGACAGCCATGTGCCTGTGGTTCCTTCGTGTGTAGTCACGTGTGCAATTCAGCGATGCGTCAGGATGAACGCACCCGGTTTTGCCGTCTGGTTGCGTGACCGCCGGGGCGGTATCTCAGCCGCTGCCGGTCAGCAGCGTTCCATTCTGCCACGCCATGCGACCGGTGCGAAATCGCGTGACGGCGCTCCCGCTGTCGTTCCGCCGGTTCCCGACCTGCCGCAGCGGGCTCGCGGCGGTAGCGTTCGGCCATGGGCACGAATCCCCTCGACGACGACACCTTTCTGATCCCCGCCTACGCTGGACGGCTGGGAACCGACCCCCTCCCCCGCGCCCGGCTCGCGGACGGCGAGACCACGCCGTCGGAGGCCTACCGCTTCATCCACGACGAGCTCATGCTCGACGGCCAGTCGCGGATGAACCTCGCGACCTTCGTCACCACCTGGATGGAGCCGCAGGGCCAGGCGTTGATGTCCGAGTCCTTCGACAAGAACGCTATCGACCACGACGAATACCCCGCGACGTCCGCGATCGACGCCCGCACCGTGGCGATCGTGGCCGATCTGTTCCACGCCCCCGGTCTGAACCCCGCCGACCCCGCCTCCGCGACGGGCACGTCGACGATCGGCTCCTCGGAAGCCGTGATGCTGGCCGGTCTCGCGCTGAAGTGGCGCTGGCGGAAGGCCCGCCTGGCGCGGGGCCTGGACGCAAGCGCACCGAAGCTGGTCTTGGGGTCGAACGTGCAGGTCGTGTGGGAGAAGTTCTGCCGCTACTTCGACGTCGAGCCGGTGTACCTGCCGGTCGAACCCGGGCGCTACGTGATCACGCCCGAGCAGGTGCGGGCCGCTGTCGACGAGAACGCCATCGGCGCCGTGACGATCCTCGGCACCACGTTCACGGGCGAGTACGAGGACGTGGCGGGGGTCTGCGCCGCGCTCGACGATCTGGCGGCGCAGGGCGGCCCCGATGTGCCGGTGCACGTCGACGCCGCGAGTGGTGGCTTCGTCGCGCCCTTCCTCGACCCGGACCTCGCATGGGACTTCCGGCTGCCGCGGGTCGCGTCGATCAACGCCTCGGGTCACAAGTTCGGGCTGACGTATCCGGGCATCGGGTTCGTGGTCTTCCGCGACCGGGCGGCCCTCGACGAGGACCTGGTCTTCCGGGTGAACTACCTCGGCGGCGACATGCCCACCTTCACACTCAACTTCTCCCGCCCCGGGGCCCAGATCATCGGCCAGTACTACAACTTCATCCGCCTCGGCCGTGACGGGTACACCAAGATCATGCGTGCCCTGCGCGGAACGGCGGCCTGGCTGGCGAAGGAGTTCGCGGCACTGCCGCACCTGCATGTGGTCACCGACGGCTCGGCGTTGCCGGTGGTGACACTGTCCGTCGACGATGCCGCACCGTTCACCGCCTTCGACGTCTCCCACGAGCTGCGCGCCTACGGCTGGCAGGTACCGGCGTACACGATGCCCGCCGACGCACAGGACGTCACGGTGCTGCGGATCGTCGTCCGAGAGGGCTTCTCCGGCGACCTCGCCGGCAAGCTCCGCGACGATCTCGCCGCCGCCCTCACCCGACTCTCGCGGAACGACGGGCACGGAGAGCGGCGGACCGCCTTCCACCACTGACTCGCGACACGCGGCTCCGGGCCGCGATTCCGCCCAACAGCTAGGGTCGAGGTGAAGACGGTCCCCATCGCGTGACACGCGCCACTTCGGCCCTGATGTTGCGAAAGCAATGGTTACCGACGGGTAAACTCAACCCCGTTGTTGCCTGCGCGATGCACCGCCAGCCCGGTGTAGCCCCCTGCCAGGCCGCAGACAGCCACCTCGCAGGATCGGACCGCAGACTCAGACATATGGCCACGCACCTGGACCGCACCGCCCCGTCACCGGTGACCACCGGCGACGCGGTCGCCCGTTCCCGCGGCGGCTATCTGTACCAGCTCGACTTTGTCCGCACGATCACGTTCCTCCTCGTGGTCTTCATCCACACGCTGACGAACACCAACGACGAGGTCAACGGCACCGTCACCAACGCGATCGCGATGAACCTGCACTTCACCCGCAATGCCTTCTTCGCGCTCACGGGGCTGGTGCTGGCGTACGGCATCGTCGAACGCGGGGCACGCCTGAGCCCGGTGCAGTTCTGGCGCAAGCGACTCACCCTGGTCATCACGCCGTTCGTGCTGTGGGCGTTCGCCTACTGGGCCTACGACATGGTGGTCGCCGGCAACGGTGGCAAGATCCCCACTGAGCTGGGCGACTTCTGGAACAGCCTCAAGTGGGGCGGCACCAACGGCTACCAGCTGTACTTCATCTTCGTCACGCTGCAGATCTACCTGCTCTTCCCCCTGATCTTCGTGTTCGCCGAGCGGACCCGCCGGTTCCACGCGCCGATCCTGGCCGCGAGCGCGGTCCTCCAGGTGGGCATCTACGTCGCCGCCACCTACTGGAACCCGACTACCGGGTGGTGGGGCGAGAACTTCTGGCACCTGTACGCCACGTTCGTTCCGTACCAGTTCTTCATCCTGCTGGGCGTCGTCGCGGCCTTCCACCGGGAGCGGATCGAGGCGGTCCTGCTGCGGCACGCGCCGCTGATCTTCGCGGCCGCGGCCCTTGTCGCGGTGGGTGCGCAGGTGCTCTACCGGGTGCGCCTCGGTGACGAGACCGCGCCGATCGTGGCGTCGGCGGTATTCCAACCGGCCAACTTCGTGCTCTACGTCGTGCTGGTCGCGGCGGTGTACACAGTGGGCCTACTGCTGGCGCGCAACCGGCACCGGCTGCCTCGACTCACCCGCTTCGCCTCGTACGGCGCCAAGCGCTCCTTCGGCGTCTTCCTGGTGCACGTGATGGTCCTGTCGACGCTGCTGCTGCCCCATACGGCCGACGGTGCGCCGTGGCTCACGACGGTGCTGCCCGCGCCCTTCGGGACCGCCGTCGCGTACGTACTGACGATCGCGATCACACTCGGCATCGTCGAGCTGCTGAGCCGCGCACCGAAGGCACAGTGGTGGGTCGGCCGGCCCCGGCCGGCGAAGCGGAAGCAGGCACCGTCGGAGCCGAGCGGGCAGAGCCTCGCCGGCATCGCCCGTTCCACGACCTCTTGACTCTCCCCGCACTGGAGACCGCAGGCTGATCCCGTGACCGACGACAACGCACTGTTCAGCATCGGCGACGTCGCGGCCCGGACCGGGGCGTCGGTGAAGACGATCCGATTCTGGTCCGACGAGGGCCTCGTCCCCACTATCCGCAGCGCGGCCGGGTATCGGCTGTACGACGCGGAATCGGTGGCACGGCTCGAGCTGGTGCGGACGCTGCGCGCGCTGGGCCTCGACGTGAGGACGGTGCGTGCCGTGCTCGCGGAGCAGGTCGGCCTCGCCGCGGTGGCCGACGCGCACGCGAGGGCCCTCGACGCCGAGATCCGCACGCTGCGGATCCGGCGGGCGGTGCTGCGGTCGGTCGCGACCAGGAACAGCACGACCGAGGAGTTGAGAATCATGCACGAGATGGCGACATTGTCCGCGACCGAGCGCCAGCGGATCATCGACGAGTTCGTCGACGAGGCCTTCGCCGGCATCGCTGCGGACGCGCCCGGCGCCCACATCGCGAACGGAATGCGGTCGATGCCCGCCGAGCTGCCCGACGATCCGACGCCCGCCCAGGTGGACGCGTGGATCGAGCTGGCGGAGCTGGTCGCGGACGAGGAGTTCCGGGCCCGGGCCCGCGAGATGGCGGTCACGGGGGCCGCGGCCACGGAGCCGCCGGTGATGGTGGACCTCGAGGCAGCCCGCACGGCGGCGGAGAACGGGACCGCTCCGGACTCGGCGGAGGCCGCAGCGTTGCTGGCGACGCTGCTACCGGAGGGAACGGACCGCGTCGGGATGGCCGATCAGATGGCGACCTTCACCGACGCACGCGTCGAGCGCTACTGGTCGCTGCTCGGCGCACTGAACGGCTGGCCGCAACGTCCGGCGATGGTGCCGGCAGCGGAGTGGGTCATCGCCGCGCTCCGCGCGCACGCGTAGCGGCTACCGGGGCAGGTCGGCGAGCTCGCCACGGACCACCACTGCCGACGGTGCCGGCAGGGCACCGTGGGCGAGCGCGATGCGCGGGTCCTCGTCGTAGATCACGAGGTCGGCGGGGGCGCCGTCGTCGATTCCGGCGAAGCCGAGCCACTGTCGCGCCCGCCAGGACGCGGCGGCGACGGCCTCCTCGGGCGGCATGACGGCGGCGAGGGCCTCGATCTCCCGCGGTAGGGCACCGTGCACGTTGAAGCCGCCGGCATCGGTGCCCGCGTACAGGGCGACGCCCGCCTCCCACGCGGCCCGGAACGTCGCCTTGCGACGGTCGTGCAGCGCCATCATGTGCCGGTGGTAAGTGGGGAACTTCTCACGGGCGGGTTCGGCGATGGAGGGGAAGTTCTCGATCTGGATCAAGGTGGGCACCAGGCCGATCCCCTTCTCGACCATGACCTCGATGGTGTCGGCGGTGAGGCCCGAGCCGTGCTCGATCGCGTCGACGCCGGCGGCCAGCAGGCCGGGGAGGGCGTCCTCACCGAAGACGTGCGCGGTGATCCGGGCCCCGGCGTCGTGCGCCACGTCGACGGCCTCGGCGAGGACGTCGTCGGGCCACAACGGCGCGAGGTCGCCGGTGGACCGGTCGATCCAGTCGCCCACCAACTTGATCCACGGGTGTCCCTCGGCGGCGCGCCGGCGGACGGCGTCGACGAGCTGCGACGGGTCCTCGAGCTGTTCGCCGAGCCCGCGCGTGTACCGCTTGACCAGCGCGATGTGCCGGCCCATCCGCACGAACCGCGGCAGTCCGGGCCGCCCGTCCAGCGGTGACGTGTCGAGGTCGGAACCGGGCTCGCGGATCACGGTGACGCCGACGGCGACGTCCTCCAGCGCGAGGGCGCGACCGCGCACCAGGTCGGGCTCGCCCTCCTCGACGATGCCGACGTGGCAGTGCGCGTCGACGTAGCCGGGCACCGCGAAGCCGCGCAGCTCGGTGGCGGGACCGCCCGGATCCGACAGGTGCAGGACACCGTCGGACACCCAGAACTCGCCCTCGCCGCCGGGTAGGACGGCGCCGGTGAAGTGCAGATCGCTCACCCCGGCAACCCTACGTCGTGAAACCGGTCGATTTCGACCTGACGATCGATATCCTCGCCACCGACGAGAAATCCCCCGATTCCTCGACGCTTACCGCTTCTTGCGCAGCTGCTCCTCGAGCGCGGCCATGTCGATCCCCTCGAGGCCGGGCGGCAGCTGGTTGAGCCCCTGGGGCATGCCGGACAGGTCCATCCCGGCGGGCATGGCGGGGAAGCCGCCCGCACGGGGCGTTGCGGGGCCGGTCTGCCGGGCGCGGTTGTTCTTCTTGCCCTGCTTGCCCTTCTGCTTGCGCTTGGAGAGCCGCTTGGGGGCGCCGCCACCGAAGCCGGCCATCTGCGACATCATCTTGCGCGCCTCGAAGAACCGGTCCACCAGCTGGTTCACGTCGGTGACGGTGACGCCGGAGCCCTTGGCTATGCGCAGGCGACGGGAAGCGTTGATGATCTTCGGGTCGCTGCGCTCGGCCGGGGTCATGCCGCGGATGATCGCCTGGATCCGGTCGAGCTGGCTGTCGTCGACGGCCGCGAGGGCGTCCTTCATCTGGCCAGCGCCGGGCAGCATGCCCAGCAGGTTCCCGATGGGCCCCATCTTGCGGATCATCAGCATCTGGTCGAGGAAGTCCTCGAGGGTCAGCTCCCCGGAGGTGATCTTGGCGGCCGCCTCCTCCGCCTTCTGCTGATCCATGTGCTGCTCGGCCTGCTCGATGAGCGAAAGCACATCGCCCATGCCGAGGATCCGGGAGCTCATCCGGTCCGGGTGGAAGACGTCGAAGTCGTCGAGCTTCTCGCCCGTGGACGCGAAGAGGATCGGCTTGCCGGTGATCTCGCGGACCGAGAGCGCCGCGCCGCCGCGGGCGTCGCCGTCGAGCTTGGTGAGCACGACGCCGGTGAAGTCGACGCCGTCGGCGAAGGCCTGCGCGGTGGTCACCGCGTCCTGGCCGATCATGGCGTCGAGGACGAACAGCACCTCGTCGGGGTCGACGGCGTCGCGGATCGCCTTGGCCTGCCCCATCAGCTCCTCGTCGATGCCGAGGCGGCCGGCGGTGTCGACGATCACGACGTCGTGCTGCTTGGCCCGGGCCTCGGCGATGCCGCCGCTCGCGACCTCGACGGGGTCGGCCGCGCTGACGCCGAGCACGCCCTCACCGCCGACGGACGTGCCGGGGTGCGGCGCGTAGGTCGGCACGCCGGCCCGCTCGCCGACGATCTTCAGCTGGTCGACGGCACCAGGACGCTGCAGGTCACAGGCCACGAGCATCGGGGTGTGGCCCTGCTTCTTGAGGAAGTGGGCCAGCTTGCCGGCGAGCGTGGTCTTACCGGCGCCCTGCAGGCCGGCCAGCATGATCACGGTCGGCGGGGTCTTCGCCAGGTTCAGCCGCCGGGTCTCGCCGCCGAGGATGGCGACGAGTTCCTCGTTGACGATCTTGACGATCTGCTGCGCGGGGTTGAGCGCGGCCGAGACCTCGTGGCCCTTGGCCCGCTCCTTGACCCGGGCGACGAAGGCGCGCACCACGGGCAGCGCGACGTCGGCCTCGAGCAGCGCGAGCCTGATCTCGCGCGCCGTCGCGTCGATATCGGCGTCGGTGAGCCGGCCCTTGCCGCGCAGGTCCTTGAGCGCGCCTGTGAGCCGATCGGAGAGGGATTCGAACATTGCTCCAGACTATCGGGTCGGCTCGTCGTCCGGTGGCGCAGGCGGCGCGGCCTCCGGCAGAACGGCGATGACGGCCTCCTCGGCGCGGGCCCGAACGACCGCTTCGTCGCCGGGCACCGCGAGGCAGAAGACGTCGACGGCGGTGGCGCCGAGGGTGGCGACCTTCGCCCACCGGACGTCGACCCCGGCGTCGTCGAGGGCGCCCGCGACCCGCGCGAGCAGGCCCGGGGTATCACCGGACCGGACTTCGAGGACTACGGTGCCGGGGGCGCCGTCGAACCAGTGCAGCCGGGGTGGGGCGGCCACCCGCAAGGGCGGGGCGGCGACGCTGCCGTCAACGGGGGCGGCCGCGGCGCGCTCGCGGGCGCGCAGTTCGGCGAGTACGTCGGCGCCGTCGAGCGCGGCGAGCAGCCGCTGCCGGACGACCGCCGGGTCGGGAGGGTCGCCGAAGGTGGGCACCACGAGGAAGGTGTTGACCGCGCACTCCCCCACGGCGCCGACGGACGCGCTCTGCACCCGCAGGCCCGCGAGCGCGAGGACGGCGGACATCCGGGCGAGGACGCCTCGCCGGTCGGGGCCTACGACGGCGACGGTGAAGGTGTGCGGCCCCAGCGCGGGCGCGGGCGTGATCCGCACATGCGTCCCGCCGGTGGCGGCGAGCGCCGCCACTTCCTCGGGCACGGGACCGGGCTGCGGCGCAGGCTCCCCGTCCAGCACGCGGCGGGTGCGGCGGACGAGCTCGCCGATGAGTCGCGACTTCCAGTCGCCCCAGACGCCGGGCCCGGTGGCGAGCGAGTCGGCCTCCGCGAGGGCGTGCAGCAGTTCCAGCAGCACAGGATCGTGGTCGACCTTCTCCGCGACCATCTCGATCGTTGCGGGATCGTCGAGGTCGCGCCGGGTGGCGACGGCGGGCAGCAGGAGGTGATGGCGGACCATCGCGGCGAGCAGGGCGGTGTCGTCGGCGGAGAGCCCGAGGCGGGCGGCGATGGCCTCGGCGAGTTCGGCGCCGATCACGCTGTGGTCGCCGCCGCGGCCCTTGCCCAGGTCGTGCAGCAACGCGCCGAGCACGAGCAGGTCGGGTCGCGCGACGTCGGTGGCGCGGCCCGCGGCGTGCGCGGCGGTCTCCATGAGGTGCCGGTCCACGGTCCACGTGTGCACCGCGTCGCGCGGCGGGAGGTCGCGGACGGCACCCCACTCGGGCAGCAGGCGCCCCCAGAGGCCGGTACGGTCGAGCGCCTCGATCACGGGCACGGCGCTGCGCCCGGCGCCGAGCAGGGCGAGCAGGTCGGCGACGGTCTCCGGCGACCAAGGGCTGCGCGGGGCGGGCGCGACCTCGGCGAGCCTGGCCAGGGTGGACGCCGACAGGGGCAGCCCGGAGGCGGCGGCCGCGGCGGCGACCCGGACCGTGAGACCCGTGTCGCGGTCCGGCCGGGCATCGCGGGCGAGCGCGACCTCGCCGGCGTGCTCGACGACGCCCTCGGCGAGTGGTCGCCGGACGGGCGGCCGGCGCAGCCGGGCGAAGCCGCGGCGCGGCACGGCGTTCTGGGCCGTGCGGATGCCCACGTCGACGGCGTAAGCCACGGTGCGGCCGCTGTCGCTGATGGTGCGGGCCAGGTCGAATCGGTCGCCGAGGCGGAGCGCGGCCCCGATCTCGTCGGCCTCCTGGGCGCGCACCTGCTCCCGTGCGCGACCGGCGATGCGGTGCAGTTCGGTGCGTACGTCGAGCAGCCGGGCGTAGGCGGCGGCCAAATCGTTGCCGGTGGTGCCGCTCGGCGTTGCCGACGGGGTCGGGATCCCGTCGGTCAGCTGGGCGAGCGAGAGGGCCTGGAGGAGCTGCACGTCGCGCATGCCGCCGCGACCGTTCTTGAGGTCGGGTTCGGCGCGGTGGGCGATCTCCCCGGAGCGGCGCCACCGCTCGCGTGCCTGCTCGGCGAGGTCGTCGACGCGGGAGCGGATATCGGCGCGCCATTGCCGGCGCACGCCGCTGATGAGCAGGTTCGTGATCTCCTCGTCGCCGACGATGTGCCGGGCGTCGAGCAGGCCGAGGGCCGCGGTGAGATCGGACCGCGCGACGCGGACCGCCTCGGGGACGGTGCGGACGCTGTGGTCGAGCTTGATGTGCGCGTCCCACAGCGGATACCAGATGCTCTCGGCGACTGCCGTCACGCGTTCCGGATCCAGCCCGTCGTCGTGCACGAGCAGAAGGTCGAAGTCGCTGTGGGGCAGCAGCTCCCGACGCCCCAGTCCCCCGACGGCGACGAGGGCGAGCCCGCTGTCCGGTCCGATCCCGGCGGCGGCGCCGTGGGTGGTGAGCCACACCTCGGCCAAGTCGGCGAGGGCGCCGCGCAGGGCGGCGGGCTCGAGCCGGTGCGGGCCGGACGCCCGGTCGAGGAGCCGGGCGCGGGCGGCGACGAGTTCCTTCGCGCCGCTGAGTCCGCCCGTCTGCCCGCCGCCCGCGGGCGACCCGCTCTCCCCGACCGTCATGATCGCCCTGTCCGGCACCGTCATCCTCGCTACAGGGCCTCGTTGCCGCGCTCGCCGGTGCGCACGCGCACGACGGACTCGACGGGCGTGACCCAGACCTTGCCGTCGCCGATCTTGCCGGTGCGGGCGCCCTCGACGATCACGTCGACCACGCTGTCCACGACGGCGTCGTCGACGACGACCTCGATGCGGACCTTGGGCACGAAGTCCACGGAGTACTCGGCGCCGCGGTACACCTCGGTGTGCCCCTTCTGCCGGCCGTAGCCCTGTACCTCGCTGACGGTCATACCGAGGATCCCGGCCTGCTCGAGGCCCGCCTTCACGTCCTCGAGTGTGAAGGGCTTGACGATCGCGGTGACCAGCTTCATAAGAGTTTCCTTCGCTTAAGTCGGATGTGGATTCAGCTTAGATCCGGTCCCCTCAGACCAGGTCGTAAGCCGTCTCGGCGTGCTCGGAGTTGTCGATGCCGTCGGCCTCTTCCTCCTTGTCGATGCGCCAGCCGAGCGGCTTGAGCGCGAAGGCGATGACGGCGGTGAGGATCGCCGTGAAGGCGAGGGCGACCGCGGCGATGACGATCTGGACCACCAACTGCTTGTAGTCGCCGCCGTAGAAGAGGCCGGTGTCCTTGGCCAGGAAGCCGAGCGCGACGGTGCCGATCACTCCGGCCACCAGGTGCACGCCCACCACGTCGAGCGAGTCGTCGAAGCCGAACTTCGACTTGAGGCCCACGCCGAAGGCGGCGGCGACACCGGCCACGACGCCGAGGATGAGGGCGCCCACGGGAGTCACGTTCGCGCATGCCGGGGTGATGGCGACGAGGCCGGCGACGACGCCCGACGCAGCGCCCACCGTGGTGGCGTGGCCGTCGCGGAACTTCTCCACCGCGAGCCAGCCGAGCATTGCGGCGGCGGTGGCGGCGGTCGTGTTGACCCAGGCCAGTCCGGCCGTGGCATTGGCGCCGAGCGCGGAGCCTGCGTTGAAGCCGAACCAGCCGAACCACAGCAGCGCGGCGCCGAGCATCACGAACGGGATGTTGTGCGGGCGGTAGGAGTGCTTGCCGAAGCCGAGTCGCTTGCCGACGATGATCGCCAGCACGAGGCCGGCGATACCGGCGTTGATGTGCACGACGGTGCCGCCAGCGAAGTCGATGGGCGCCACGGTGGCGTGGCCGTCGGTGGTGCCGAACATCTTCGCGGCGATGCCGCCCTCGGCACCCGACAGCAGGCCACCGCCCCACACCATGTGCGCCAGGGGCAGGTACACGATGGTGGTCCAGATGCCGGTGAACAGCAGCCACGTCCCGAACTTCACGCGCTCGGCGAGGGCGCCCGAGATCAGCGCGACGGTGATCACGGCGAAGGTCAGCTGGAAGCCGGCGAAGACGATCGCCGGGAGGCCGCTGCCCGCGGCGTTGAGCACCACCAGGGTGTCCTCACCCGACGGCTTGGTCTCCATCAGCTGGTCGAGACCGAAGTACTTGAAGGGATTGTCGAACAGCCCGAGATAGTTGCCCTCGCCGGAGAACGACATCGAGTAGCCCCACAGCACGTAGATCACGGAGACCAGCCCGAGCGAGCCGATCGACATCATCATCATGTTGAGCACGCTCTTCTGGCGGGAGAGACCGCCGTAGAAGAACGCGAGGGCAGGCGTCATGAGCAGCACCAACGCTGCGGACATCAGCATCCACGCGGTGGTGCCGGAGTCGACCTTGCCGAACAGTTCGTCGGGCACAGAAGCCAAGAGCACGGGAAACCTCCTCGGGCGCGCCGCCGTTGCGGTGCGAGTGAGAACAGCTTCTGCGGCCGCGGTTTCCCTGCGGGGGCGCTCGTGTTGCTCGTGTGTAACCGGTCAGCCCTACATCGAGGCCTCCGGTTACGCCCGTGTTTCCGGCGGCGCCAGAGATTTCGCATTCCGCAGCGCTTCGAGCCCGAATGCGGCCTCGAACCCAGGCTCAGTGCGGAATTCCCGGCGTTTTCCTATCCGAGGAGGGCGTCGACGAAGGCCGCCGGCTCGAACGGCGCGAGGTCGTCGGCGCCCTCGCCGAGGCCGACGAGCTTCACCGGCACGCCGAGCTCGTGCTGCACGGCGTAGACGATGCCGCCCTTGGCGGTGCCGTCGAGCTTGGTGAGGACGACGCCGGTGATGTCCACGACCTCGGCGAAGACCTTCGCCTGCGCGAGGCCGTTCTGGCCGATGGTGGCGTCCAGGACCAGCAGCACCTCGTCGACCTTGGCCTTCTTCTCGACGACACGCTTGACCTTGTCCAGCTCGTCCATGAGGCCGGTCTTGGTGTGCAGGCGGCCGGCGGTGTCGATGAGCACTACATCGACGCCCTCCTCGGTGCCGCGCGCCACCGCGTCGAAGGCAACGGCGGCCGGGTCGGCGCCCTCCTTGCCTCGCACCACCTCCGCGCCCACGCGCTCGCCCCAGGTCTGCAGCTGATCCGCCGCGGCGGCACGGAAGGTGTCGGCGGCGCCGAGCAGTACGCGCCGGCCGTCGGCCACGAGCACCCGGGCCAGCTTGCCCGTGGTGGTGGTCTTGCCGGTGCCGTTCACGCCCACTACCAGCAGCACCGACGGTGCGCCGGCGTGCGGCAGGGCCTTGATGCTGCGGTCGTACTCGGGGTGCAGCTCCTCGATCAGCACCTGGCGCAGCAGCGCGCGCGCCTCGGCGGCGTTGGCGACGCCCTGTGTCGCAATGCGGTCCCGCAGCTTCTCGACCACGGCCATCGTCGTGGGGGTGCCGAGGTCCGCGAGGAGCAGCGTGTCCTCGATCTCCTCCCACGACTCCTCGTCGAGGTCGCCCGCGCCGAGGAGTCCGAGCAGCGATGCGCCGACCGTCGACTGCGAGCGCGCGAGCCGGCCCTTGAGCCGGTCGAGGCGGCCCTCCGTCGGGGCGATCTCGTCCAGCTTCGGGGCCGACGGTGCCGCCACGGGCGCCTCGTCCTCGGCGGGCGCCGCCGGAGCGACCGGTTCCGCCGGTGCGACGGGCGCGGCGGGCGCGATCGTCTCCGCAGGTGCGTCGGCGGGAGTGTCGGCCTCGGCGGGCGCCTCGGGCGCGGCCTCCGGCGCCTCGTCCTCGATGCGCTCGATCTCGGTCGGCGCGGACGGCGCGACGTTCGCGATGCCGGGGTCGATGTCCTCAGCCTCGGCGAGGCGCGCGTCGGTCTGCGCCTGCGCCGCTTCGGCGGCCTCCTGCTCGCGTGACTCCTGCAGGTCCTTGAGGGAGATATGAGGTGCCGCCTCGGACACCGTTTTCGGGGCAGTCGGGGCCTTCGGCACCAGCGGCACCGGCTCGGCCTCGCGCGTGCCCTCACTGAAGGTGAAACCACCGCCGGCCTTGTACCCGCCCGACTTGTCGAGGCTCTTGGGCTCGGCCGTCTCCTCCTTGAGCGAGACGCGCCGACGCTTGTTGAGGTAGAGGCCGGTCGCCAGCGCCGCCAGAACGACGAGGACGGCGACGACGGCGACGATGATGGCGATGGCCGAAGTACTCACGCCATGACTCTAGTCAACGTGCCCGTCCCGCCCGGGGTGCCCGTCGCGACGGACAGATCTCCGGGCGCCGACGCGATCGAGATCACGTATCCCGGATCGCGGTGATCGGAACTCTTCGCGGACCGTACGACCGCAACTAGCGTTCAGCTTCCATCGGGCTCCTCCACATCCTGACGAAAGCGAGATCGCCCCCATGCGCACCACCTTCTCCCGCCGCGCCCTCGGCACCGCCCTGGCAGTGACGGCCGCAGCGGCGGTCACCGCCGTCGCTACTCCCGCGGCGAACGCCGACACGCTCACGGGCACCTTCTCGATCGATTCCGGTTCGTACTTCCGGATGATCCTGCCGAGCGGCACCGCGTCCGGCCCGTTCCTGGCGAATGGCAATTCGACCAACTCGGACAAGACCATCACGCCACTGTCCGGGTCCCTGACCTCCGGCTCCTACCAGGGGCAGGTCACCGCGGCGCGCACCTTCTTCGGCTCCGACTTCGTGACCTCGACGAAGGCGACCGACCCGCAGACCGGGTCTGCCACCGCCGTCCCGACCATCACGCGCAACGGCTCGTCGCTGTCCGGCGACCTCTCGGCGTTCGGTGTCGCCTGGAACGGCCAGGTCTTCAACCAGGGCGCCCCGAAGCCCGGCGGAGGCCTCCCCGGTAAGACCAGCCGGGTGACCGGCACGATCAACGGCTCCAGCTACTCGATCACGTGGACCAGCCAGATCGTCGGCGGGCCGTTCAACAACTTCACCGGCCTGTGGCATCTCACCGGTACGTACAGCAAGTAGCGGCACCCGGCGCGGCGGCGCTGCTCGGGGGCGTCCCCCGGCTGCGCGCCGTCGCACCCCCTCGCACCGCGGCGGTACCGACGGCCCGACGGTGGCCGGCCTGGTTCCTGCTGATCGCGGGCATCGCTCTCGCGCTCGGCTCCGTCGCCGGCGGCCTCCCCACCACGACGGCGGGCGCAACCAAGATGCTCGACGCCTTCGCACCGCACCTGACCGAAGAGTCCCTCGCCCGACTCGACGGGGACGTGGAGGCGATCGCCCGGTTCGGCGCGGCCACCCGCGCGGAGGCCGCGGCCGGGCGGCTCGCGGCGGCCCCACGGACCGTCGGGTACGCGAACCGGTCGGCGGACGTCGAGTCGAACGCGCGGGAGTTGCTCGCGTCGGCGCGGGCGGCGAAGCCCGACGTGGACGCGCTCGCCCGGATCCGCGGCCTGGGCACACTCCCCCAGCTGCTCCTGCTGATCGGGATCGTGCTGGCCGTCGTGGGAGCCGTCCTGCTCCGCGCCCGGGCCGCCCCGCCACGCCGGTGGGCGACCGCCGCCGCGACGCTCTGCGCGGTGGCGCTGGTGGTCCACCCGTTCGCCTCCGGCCTCGTGGACGGTGCGCCGTCCGCGGGCCGAGTGGTCGACCGGTTCGCGCCGATCATGACCGAGCAGCAGGTGGTGCGCCTGCAGCACGACTTCCTCGCGCTGGTCGGCGCGGTCGGCGAGATCGACCGCGGCACGACCGTCCGCCGCACCCCCGAGATCCGTGCCTTCACCGCCTCCTGGCAGACGGTGTCCTCTGATCTCGCCTCACTCACCGGCGCGATCAACGACAACCTCCCCGACTACCGGCGGCTGGCCTCCACCAACGCCACCCTGCCGGTCCCCGGCGGCACCTTCGCGGCCCTGCCCTGGGCGGAGCTCGCCCTGGGCCTCGCCGTCGGGGGCGCCGTGCTCGGGACCCGACGAAAGGCTCTGCCGTGATCCCCCGCTCCACCATTCGCCCGCGAGCGCGCCGGCCGCTAGCGCTCGCCCTGGTCGCCCTGGCAGCGGCGGCATCCGCCGCCTGTAGCACGGCAGCGCCGGCGCAGCCGGAAGCCCCCGAGCAACTCGTCGGGCTGTTCCGGTTCACGCCGGGCGGTTTCGCCGACGGGAAGCCGACGGGCACGTACTTCAAGATGGCGATCGTCGGCGGCACCGCCGACGGGCCCTTCGTCAACAACGCCAACTCGCCGATCGACGAGGGCCGCGTCACCGCTCTGAAGCCGGGCACCGCGGGCGGGCTCCGCACCGGCGCCTACCAATCCGAGGCGAAACCCGCTTTCCATAACGGTGATTCGCTGTCCCGCTCGGTGATCACGCCGACGAAATTCTTCGACGTGCTCTTCGGCATCTCCACGAACGCCGTCGATCCACAGACCCGCGCCCCACTGCCCGCGCCGTCGGTCACGCGCACCGGAACGAAGCTCACCGCGAACGTCTCCGCCTGGGCCGCCTCGTGGAACAACCAGGAGTTCAACCAGGGCGCGCCGAAGCCAGTGCCCCGCACCGACGCCGCCGCGGCCGGACAAGAGCAGGTCGGGAAGGCCTGGGACGTCGTCTCGCAGCGTTGGCTCGCGCAGCCCGCGGCGGCGAAGGCCGACGGCCCCACCGCCAACGGCACATTCGACCCCGCGACGCGGCGCTTCACCCTCGACTGGACCAGCCACATCCAGGGCGGCCCGTTCAACGACTTCACCGGCGTCTGGCACCTGGAGGGCGTCTTCGAGCCCGGGCCACCGCCCACTGCCGCCGGCACCTCCACCGCTCCCCGTTCCTCCGCACCGAAGAAGGCACCATGACCCGGATCCCGCCCGCGTTCGCCCGCACCGCCGTCGCCGCCGCACTCGCGGTGACCGTCCCCGTCGCGGGTACTGCGATGGCGGCCCCGACGCCGAAGCCCGTCCCTTCGCCGAGCAGCTCCCCCGCATCAACGAGCGCGGCCGCGAAGCCCTCGGGACCGGCGACACCCTCGGCGGCCAAGCCTTCCGGTGCGGCGACCCCGTCCGGCTCGGCGACGACCTCGGGGTCCGTATCGACCGTTGTGCCGGGCGTTAACCCCGCTGATATCCAGTGCCCGCTCGGCTGGCCCAAGCCGCGGGAGAAGGGCGGCCTCGCTTCGCTGATCCTGCTGGCGCCCGCGGCCGGCGCGTTCACCGACGAAGCCTTCGCCGCGGGACAGGCCTACGACCCGATCCTCAGCCTGTTCGGCCCCTTCCTCGCCGCGATCAAGCCCGTGATCGAGCAATCGCAGCCCACGCTCGCTGGTCCGGTCGGCGCGCTCAATGCCGCGGAGCAGGCGGTCTACGACGCGATCAAGCCCCTGTATGCGCAGTACCGCCCCAAGGTGATCGAGGCGCTCACCAAGGCCGGCGACGACCTCGCACCCGCACTCCAGGAGCTCGCCGCCACGCCCGCGGCCGCGTGCCTCGTGGCATGGGAGGACCAGGTGCTCACCGGCCTACAGACCGGGAAGTGGTCGCCCATCGCCACCGGCGGGCTGGCGGCGCTCGGCGAGCTCGCGGCGAGCGGCAAGGGCGGCGGCGCGGCGGCCGCCAAGACGGGTACGCCCGCGTCCACGAAGCCCGCAGCCACGAAGACCGGGCCCAAGCCGGGTTCCGCTAAGCCCGCGGGAACGGCCGTGGCCGCGACGCCGCGGTGATCGAACTCGTTGGGGTCACGGTCCGCTACGGCGGAGTCGTGGCAGTGGAGGACGTGACCTTCACGGCACCGTCGGGCGAGGTCACGGGGTTGATCGGGCCCAACGGTGCCGGGAAGTCCACCACGCTACGGCTCATCGCCGGGCTGGAGCGGCCCTCGTCGGGCACGGTCACGATCGACGGTCGGCGGTACGGCGATCTTCCCAACCCCGGCGCGGCGATCGGCGTCCTGCTCGATGCGGAGTGGGTCGCGCCGTCGCGGACGGCCCGCGAACACCTGCGGTGGATGGCGGCCGCGATCGGCCTGCCCGACGCGTGCGTCGCCGCTGCGCTCGACCTCGTCGGCCTCGAGTTGGTAGCCGACCGGCCCGTCGGAGGCTTCTCGCTGGGGATGCGCCAGCGGCTCGCGATCGCGGGGGCCGTCCTCGGGGATCCGCCGGTGATCGTGCTCGATGAGCCGGTGAACGGCCTCGACCCCGAGGCGATCGCCTGGATCCGCCGCACCCTCCGCGCGCTCGCCGACGAGGGACGCACCGTTCTGCTGTCCTCGCATCTCCTCAGCGAGCTGGAGCAGACGGCCGACCGTATCGTCGCCCTGCACGAGGGGCGCGTGGTCGCGGATGCGCCGCTGGCCGAGCTGGTCGAACCCGCGCCGCCGGGCCGGTCCGGTTTGGAGGCACTGTACTTCTCACTCACGGGCGATGAATCGTCCCGGGGCCCCACCCCCGCGCCGCCCGCCACCCCACCGCGGGGCGTCGCGCGACGGTCCGTGACCGCGGAGGCGAGGAAGGCCCTGACCTCCCGCGGCTTCCGCGCCGCGCTCGGCGGCGCGACGGCGGTCGCCCTAGCGGTGGCCGTCGTCGTCGGCGTCTTCGCGCCGGTCTTCCACGACGCCACGGTGACCACCGCGGGATACGGCCTCGGGCTGGTGGGCGGCGCGCTCATCGCCGTGGCCGGGGCGCTGCTCATCGGCCTCGACCGGGACGACGGAACACTTGCGCTCAGCCGCATCCTGATCCCGCGGCCATTGGTCGGGTACGCCTCGAAGGCCGTGGTCGCGGCCATCGGCGGTGCAGGGGCGGGCCTCGCCGGTGCGGCGTCGGCCGTCGTGGTCGCCGCGGTCACCGGGGTGTCCTCCCCCGCCACCGAAGTCGTGCACCTACTAGCCACCGCGCCGATCGCCAGCGCCCTGCTCGCCCTGTCGGGCCTGGCAGTAGGTCACCTGACTTCGTCCACCACCGCGGCGGTCGGCATCATCTTGGGCTGGTGGTTCCTCGTGGAGGCGATCGCGGTCCCGGCCCTCCCGTTCGGGCGTTCGCTCGCGGCGTGGCTCCCCGCCACCAGCTCGCAGCTCGCGACGATCGGTGTGCCCGCGAACACCGCGACCTGGTCGCCGTGGGTCTCGCTGACGATCCTCGCCGCGTGGACCGCCGTCGCCTCCGCAGTAGCTCTCGCCGCGACGCGACGCTGGCCCCGGACCGCCTGATAGCGTCACGCTCGAGTCGGACATAGGGAACCCGGTGAGAGTCCGGGACTGGCGCGCAACGGTGTGAGGCGACTTCGTCGCCTCGAGTCCGATACCGGCCGACTCGCAGCTGTCCACCACCGCCCCCGCGCACGGAGCGGCCGACGAATCGAGTCCGACCCATGCGGCCCAGCGCCCTCGCTTCCACCCTCGTCCTGCCCGTCGCGGCGGGACTCCTCGCCGGCTGCGGCTCGGCGCCGTCGACACCGACGGCCGCGAGCCCGTCCGCCCGGTTCCCCGTCAGCGTCACCACCTGCGATTTCACCACGGACGTGAAGGCCGAGCCGCGTCGGATCGTGACAATGAACCAGGGCGCTACCGAGGTGGCGCTGGCGCTCGGCGTGGCCGACCGCATGGTGGGCACCGCCTACCTCGACGACGCGGTCGCCCCGCGTTTCCAAGCCGAGTACGCGAAGATCCCCGTCCTCGCCGCGAAGTACCCGACGCAGGAGAAGATGCTCTCGGTCCGGCCCGACTTGGTCTACGGCTCGTACAACTCGGCGTTCAGCGAGAAGAACGCCGGCGACCGCGCGAAGCTGCAGGGCCAGGGCATCGCCACCCTCCTGGCCCCGGCGGGCTGCGCGAAGAAGCCGGAACGCGCGACGTGGGACCTGATCTGGGACGAACTGACGGCAGCGGGGAAGGCGTTCGGCACCGAGGATCAGGCCGCGGAGGTGATCGCGGCGCAGAAGGCCGAGCTCGGCAGTGCCGCCCTCAAGGGCGCCGCGCGCGGCCAGCGCATCTTCTGGTGGGACTACGGCGCGCAATCCGGCCTCAACGTGGGCGCCGGCAAGGGCACCCCGCAGCTGGTGATCGAGTCCGTAGGGGGCGTGAACGTCTTCGCCCACTTGCCCGGCAATTGGGCCGAGGTCTCGCTGGAGAACGTGGTCGGCACGAACCCCGACGTCATCGTCGTGGCCGACACCGTCGGACATCCCGCGCAGGAGCGGATCGACCAGGCACGCAAGGACCCCGCTCTGAGCCAGCTGCGCGCCGTCCGGGAGAACCGGTTCGTCGTGATCCCGTTCTCGGAGACCACGTCCGGCGTCCGCCTGCTCGACGGTGCGCGACGCATCGCCGAGGGGATCCGGGCGCTGCCGTGACGGCGATCCTCGTGGGGATGTCGGCCGGCGTCGACCCCGACGCGCTGACCGGGCTGGCCCGCGCCGCCGACGCCGAGGTCGCCTTCCTGCAGGTCCACGATCCCGCGCTGATCGACGTACTCACCTCGGTCGCCGACCGCGGCGCCTCCGACGTCCTGCTCATCGGCGCGGGCTGGGCGCAGTCCGGACCGAAGCGCTCGTGGTTGCGCCGCGTGGCGGCGCACTGGCTCCGAAGCTACGACGGTGCCCCCACCCTCCGGCTCGCGCCGCAGCTGCTGGCGGCACCCGACGAGGAGCTGCTGGCCGCCGCGATCGCTGCCGGCGGGACACCGATGGCCGACGATGCCGCGCCGCTGCACTCGCCCGCGTGGGAGAAGGTGCCGCGGCACCGGCACCAGGTTCTCGTGTGCCGCGGTCCGCGCTGTTCGGCGTTGGGTGCCTCGGCGCTGACCTCGGCGTTCGGCGACGAACTGCGGCGCGCGGGCCTGGGCGACGACGATGCGCTGGTCACCGTCACCGGCTGCCAATTCCCCTGCAACCACGCCCCGGTCGTCACGGTGCAACCGGACGACGCCTGGTACGGGCGGGTCACCGTCGACGAGGTACCCGGGCTCGTCGAGGCGCACCTGCTGAACGAGGAGCGGGCCGCCCACCTCCTGCTCCCCCGGGAGCGCTCCGCCGCCCGCGCGTCCGCGGAATATTCGGACCGCGGTCCGCGGTTGTAGCGGCCATGAAGAAGATCGGCTTCCTGTCCTTCGGTCACTGGACCGACTCGCCCGGCTCGCGGACACGCTCCGCGGCCGACGTCCTGCACCAGTCGATCGACCTCGCGGTGGCTGCCGAGGAGGTGGGTGCCGACGGCGCCTACTTCCGCGTGCACCACTTCGCGCGGCAGCTCGGCTCGCCGTTCCCCCTGCTCGCCGCGATCGGCGCCCGGACCTCGCGGATCGAGATCGGTACCGGCGTGATCGACATGCGCTACGAGAACCCTCTGTACTTCGCGGAGGACGCCGGAGCCGCAGACCTCATCGCCGGCGAGCGACTGCAGCTCGGCGTGAGCCGTGGGTCGCCCGAGCAGGTGATCGAGGGCTACAAGTACTTCGGCTACCAGCCCGACGAGGGCAAGACCGACGCCGACATGGGCCGCGAGCACACCGAGTTCATGCTCAAGGTGCTCGAGGGCGGCGGCTTCGCACAGCCGAACCCGCGCCCCATGTTCCCCAACCCGCCGGGGCTGCTGCGGGTGGAGCCGCACTCCCCCACGCTGCGGGACCGGATCTGGTGGGGCGCCGCGTCCGACGCCACCGCCGAGTGGGCGGCGAAGCTCGGCATGAACCTCATGAGCTCGACGCTCAAGACCGACGAGTCCGGCGAGCCCTTCCACGTCCAGCAGGCCAACCAGATCCGGAAGTTCCGCGAAGCCTGGGCCGAGACCGGCCACGATCACGAGCCGCGGGTCTCGGTGAGCCGCAGCATCATGCCGATCATCGACGACGAGAGCCGCGCCTACTTCGGCCACGAGCGCTCCAGCGACGACCAGTTCGGCGTGATCGACGACTTCCGCGCCGTCTTCGGCCGCACCTACGCGGGCGAGCCCGACGAGCTCGTCGAGCAGCTCCGCGACGACGAGGGCATCGCCGAGGCCGACACCGTCCTGGTGACGGTGCCCAATCAGCTGGGCGTGGAGTACAACACCCGCCTGCTTGAGTCGCTGGTCAAGGACGTCGCACCCGCCCTCGGCTGGAGGTAGCAGCCCTCGCCGACCTCTCGCGGGAGTTTCTCACTGCGCAGCGGGTTGCAACCTCCGCTTGTGCGAGAAGCTCCCGCGGGAGCTACGACACCGCCGGTCCGCACACGCGACGGCGTCTACAGCGCGTACCGCATCAGGACGCGCGTGAAGCCGTTCAGCACCGATGTGGTGTCCATGACGTACTCGAATCCCGCCCGCTCGAAGAGCGCGCGCGTGCCGACGTAGGCCATGGTCAGATCGACCTTCGCGCCCTGATTGTCGACGGGGTACGCCTCGACGACGGCGGCGCCGTTTGCACGCGCGAAGTCGACGGCACCGGCGACCAGCTCGTGGCTGATCCCCTGCTTCCGGTGTCCGGGGCGCACCCGCACGCACCACAGCGACCACGGGTCCTCGTGCCCGTCGACCTGCGGGATGCGGCGGTTCGTCGCGCAGCTCGTATCCGTCCGCGGGTGGATCGCGGCCCAGCCGACGGGTTCGGCACCGTCGTACGCGAGGACGCCGGGAGGCGGGTTCTCCGCGCAGAGACCCCGCACCCGGTCGAATCGCTCGGGCCCGCGCAGGGCCTGGTTCTCCTTCGAGCCGATGCGGTAGGAGAGGCAGAAGCAGTTGCTGGAGGTCTGCTTCTTGGGGCCGAGCACGGCCGCGACGTCCTCAAAAACGCTCGCCGGCCGCACCTCGATGACGCTCATGCGGCCCAGGCTAACTCAGCGCACTGACCAGCGGTCCTCGATCCGCCCGTAGCGCCAGATCAGCAACGCGACGGCCCATACCGCGACGAACAGGCCGACGATCACGAAGCCCGCGTAGTCCAGGTCGATCGAGGCGACCCAGCTGAGCGGACCGGACTCGACGTGCGCCCGCTCGGCCAGCACGCCCAGCAGTTCGACGGTGCCGATCGCCAGCGCCACGGCGACGGACAGCGAGGTGATCGTGATGTTGTAGTAGACCTTCCGTACCGGCTTGGCGAAGGCCCAGCCGTAGGCGGCGTTCATGAAGACGCCGTCGATGGTGTCCAGCAGCGACATTCCGGCCGCGAACAGCACCGGCAGCACGAGGATGCAGTAGAAGGGCAGGGTGAACGCGGCCATGCCGCCGGCGAGCACGAGCAGCCCGACCTCGGTCGCGGTGTCGAAGCCGAGGCCGAAGAGCACCCCGATCGGGTAGATGTGCCAGGGCTTGCGGACCGACCCGGAGACCCCGCGCAACAGGCGGTTCATGAGGCCGCGCTTGTTCAGCCGGTCCTCGAGCTCGGCCTCGTCGTAGCGCCCGGTGCGCATGTCGCGGAAGACCTTCACGATGCCGATGAGCACCACCAGGTTGATGATGCCGAGGATCCACAGGAACACGCCGGAGACGGAGGTGCCGATGAAGCCGAGCACCGTCTGCATCGTCGAGTTCTCATCCTCTACGGGGCCGACCAGGGCGCGGACGCCGAGCGCGAGCAGAGCGGCGAGCCCGAAGACCACGGTCGAGTGACCGAGCGAGAACCAGAAGCCGACCGACAGCGGCCGGCGCGGGTTGCGCTCCCCCGCCGCGATCCTCCCCTCGCGGTCGGCCAGCAGCTTCCGCGTGGTGTTGTCGATCGCGGCGATGTGGTCGGCGTCGAAGGCGTGGCGCAGGCCGAACGTGTAGGCCAGCAGGCCGATGCCGACGGTGAACTCGCCGCCGTCGCCGATCCGGTAGTGGCCGGGCGCGATCAACAGGATGAGGGCGCCGAAGCCGACGACGTGCAGCGCGACCACGGTCGCGGTCATCCCGAACAGCGACCGCCGGTCGCCGGAGCCCAGGGCGGTCCATGCCGTCCGCAGCCGGTCGATGGTACTCGATGTGGTCATGCCGGTGTCCTCCACCCTCAGTACTTTCGCAGGTTCATGGGCGCCTGTCCGGTCCATCGGGATCGGAGCAGCGCGATGACCGCGTCGAACAGGCCGGCCAGCTCGGCGGTGTCGTCACCGAGGCAGCGGAGTACGAAGCCGGGGCCGGCGAGCGCGGTGAGCCCGCTCCGGACCGTCCCGGCGGTCTCGGTGAGCGAGTGCACCTCCTCGAGCAGGTCCTCGTCGATGCGCGGGTCCACTGTGGTCAGCGATCCGACGTGCGTGTACCCGTCGAGGAAGCCGATGCCGGACGGGTCGGCGCGACCAGGCTCGATGAGCAGGTTGTCCACCGCGAGCAGCTCCCCGCCACGGTGGATCTCCGTGCGCATGCGCAGCTCGTCGTACCGGAACCGCGCACCGTCGGGCGACCATCCGGGCGTGATGATCTCGGCCAGGACGAGCGAGGCCGACGGATCGAGCTCGACGACGCACGTCTGCCGGTAGGTGGCCTCTCGGTACAGGATCAGCGCGTCGGGCACGTACTCGAGGACGGCGCCGGCGCCGAGCCGGATCCGCATGTGCTGCGCGGCACCGCCGCCGGGCGTGCGATACACCTTCGTCGCCGACTGCGTGGTCACGACAGCGCGGGCGTCCGCCTGGAGGTCGATGTCGATCGCGTAGGTGTCGCCGCGCAGGCACCCGCCGCCCGGGTTCACCACGTGGTAGGTGACCTGCCCGGAATCGTCGAGGTACATGGGTCGCAGGGTTTGCAGGGTGCCGGCGTGCCGCTGCGCCACGGCGACGGTGCGCTGCCCCCGCGGTGCGAGGGTCAGCGCGAGTTCGCCGGTGAGCGCGGGCACGACGGCACCGCTCACGCGAGGTCGAGCATGAGGACGTCGCGGCGGATCCACTCCAGCACGCCGTCCAGGCCCTCGTCGGTCTTGAGGTTGGTCATGCAGAACGGGCGGTCGCCGCGGAACACCTTGGAGTCGGCGGCCATGACGGACAGGTCCGCGCCGACGTACGGCGCGAGGTCGGTCTTGTTGATCACGAACAGGTCCGACTTGATCATGCCCTGGCCGGCCTTGCGCGGGATCTCCTCGCCCTGCGCCACATCGATGAGGTAGATCGAGAAGTCCACCAACTCGGGGCTGAAGGTCGCGGAGAGGTTGTCGCCGCCGCTCTCGATGAACACGATCTGCAGGTCCGGGTGCGCCGCGATCAGCCGCGACACCGCGGCCTCGTTCATCGACGTGTCCTCGCGGATGGCGGTGTGCGGGCAGCCGCCGGTCTCGATCCCCACGATGCGGTCGCCGGGCAGCACGCTGTTACGCGCCAGGATCTTCGCGTCCTCGGTGGTGTAGATGTCGTTCGTGATGGCGGCCATCGACACCTCGCCGGCGAGGTGCCGGGTGATGCGCTCCACAAGCTGCGTCTTGCCCGCGCCCACGGGGCCGCCGACACCGATCCGGATCGTCGTCATGGAATCTCCTTCTAGCTCATGAACATCCGCGCCCGCTGGCGCCGATGCCGCATCTGTGCGATCTCGAGTCCGGGCGATGCGGCGCCCAGGTCGTCGTCGGTCAGGGTCATCGCGGTGGCGACGGCGTCGGCCACCACGTCGTGCATCGAACGCTGCACCCGCTGCCCTGCAGTCTGACCGATCGGGATGGCGCGCACGGCGTTCTGGGTCAGCGACGTGACGGCGGCGAAGACGTGCGCCTCGATCGCCGCGGCGGGCGGAGCGTCCACCGCGTGAGCGAACAAAGCGAACGCGACGGCGGGATGCCCGTGGCAGCGGCCCGCGTCGAGCTCGGCAAGGTAGTCGCCGAGGAAGGACTCAGGCGCGACGACAGTGCCGACTTCAGCGGTGCGCCTGCCGATCGTGCCGGCCGCGGTCCGCACCTGCTCGGGCAGCGTGAGTGCCGCCAGCAGTCGGTCGAGCCGCCAGACGGCATCCAGGTCGCCGAGGTGCAGGGCGTCGTAGACCATCCGGATGGCGAGGCCGTCCGTGTACGCGAGCTGCCGGGAGACGTACGCGCGCAGCCACGCGGCGAAGGTGCCCTCGTCCGCGATGGTGCCGTCCGCGAGGTACGCCTCCATCCCGAAGGAGTGGCTGAACGCACCCGTAGGAAGCGCGGAATCGCTGAGCTGCAGGAGCGGCAGCAGGTACCCCGGCGACGCCCCGGCCCCGATTGAACACCGTTCCTGTACTCCGCGAACTGCGCTTTCGCTGACCGAAACGGTGTTCAATGCGTGTGCTCCGCGTGGCGGAAGGGCGTCGGCAGGACGCGGTCCTGTCGCGCGAAGGGCACGCCGTGGTGGGCGAGGTAGTCCTCGACGGTGTGGTCGTACTGCACCACCATCACCTCGGCGCCGTACTCGGAGTCGGCGTCGAAGAACTGCGCCTGCAAGTGGCGGTTGCCGAGTCCATGTGCGGTGCGGCCCATCTCGGCGATCGTGCGCGGAGCGATCACGAGCACATCGGTCGCCAGTACCTGCACGGCGATGATGTTGCGCTCGTCGCGGTGCAGGATGTCGCCGTCGCGCAGGTCGCCATCGGGCCCGACGGGTGCGGCCAGGCGCAGTCCGATCTCCCGGTCGTGGTCGGTGCGCACCCGCTGGATCCGCTTCACCAGGTCGGCCCCGGCGAGCGGCACCCGCTCGACGTGCACGGCGTCCAGTTCGACGGGGTCCAGGTCGGCGAGGTTGCCGGAGACGGTCTCGATGATCACTTCTCGCCTCTCAGAACAGGAAGTAGCGCTGGGTCATGGGCAGGGACGACGCGGGCTCGGAGCGGACGGGCGTCCCGTCGACGGCGACGACGTAGGTCTCGGGGTCGACGGTGATGTCGGGCGTCGCGCCGTTGTGCGGCAGGTCCTGCTTGCGGAGTGTGCGGATGCCCCGGACGGGCAGGGTGCGCTTGCGCAGCCCGAGATCGCCGGCGACGCCGGATTCCGCTGCCGCGGTGGAGAGGAACGTGATCGCGGCGTCGTGCACTGCCTGACCCATCGAACCGAACTGCGGGCGCATGGTGCGCGGCTGCGGCGTCGGGATCGAGGCGTTCGCGTCGCCCATGAGGGCGGTGGCGATCTGGCCGCCCTTGATCACCAGGTCGGGTTTGACTCCGAAGAAGGCGGGGTTCCAGAGCACGAGGTCCGCGAACTTGCCCTCCTCGACGCTGCCGACGTACTCCCCGATGCCCTGCGCGAGCGCCGGATTGATCGTGTACTTGGCGACGTACCGCTTGATTCGCGCGTTGTCGCCGCCCTCTGGATCCCCGCCCAGCGGTCCACGCTGGCGCTTCATCGAATCCGCGAGTTGCCAGGTGCGGGTGATCACCTCGCCGACGCGTCCCATGGCCTGGGAGTCGGACGAGGTGATGGAGATGATGCCCATGTCGTGCAGCACGCCCTCGGCGGCGATGGTCTCGGGGCGGATCCGTGAGTCGGCGAAGGCCACGTCCTCGGGGATATCGGCGTTGAGGTGGTGGCACACCATGAGCATGTCGAGATGCTCGACGATCGTGTTCTCAGTGAACGGCAGCGTCGGATTCGTCGACGCGGGAAGCACATTCGGGTGCCCCGCGATCGCGATGATGTCCGGCGCGTGGCCGCCGCCCGCGCCCTCGGTGTGAAAGGTGTGGATCACCCGGCCGTCGATGGCGGCGACGGTGTCCTCGAGGAAGCCGCACTCGTTGAGGGTGTCGGTGTGGATCGCCACCTGGACGTCGTACTCGTCGGCGACCCGGAGCGAGTTGTCGATGGAGGCGGTGGTCGAACCCCAGTCCTCGTGCACCTTGAGGCCGATCGCGCCGGCGCGGATCTGCTCCGCGAGCGGCTCCGTGGCGCCCGCGTGGCCCTTGCCGAGCAGTCCGATGTTCATAGGGACGTCGTCGAGCGCCTGGAGCATGCGGGCGATGTGCCAGGGCCCGGGCGTCACGGTGGTGGCGTTGGTGCCCGCGGCCGGGCCGGTTCCGCCACCGATCATGGTGGTCACGCCAGAGTTGAGCGCGGTGTCGATCTGCTGGGCGCTGATGAAGTGGATATGCGTGTCGATGCCGCCGGCGGTGAGGATCCGGCCCTCCCCCGCGATGATCTCCGTGGCGGCCCCGATGGTGATGGTGATGCCGTCGCTGATCTGCGGGTTGCCGGCCTTGCCGATGCGGAGGATGTGGCCGTCGCGCAGCGCGACGTCGGCCTTGACGATGCCGGTGTGGTCGATGATGAGCGCGTTGGTGATCACGGTGTCGGGGATGTCGTGCTCGCGCGTGAGCACGCCGTTCTCGCCCATGCCGTCGCGGATCACCTTGCCGCCGCCGAAGACGACCTCCTCGCCGTAGACGGTGAGGTCCTGCTCGACGACGGCGAAGAGCTCGGTGTCGGCGAGACGCACGGCGTCGCCGACCGTCGGTCCGTACAGGTCGGAGTACTCGCGCCGGCTCAGTTCGAAGCTCACTGCTCTCCCCCGTTCCCGGCACCGTCGAGCGGGCCGTTGACGCGGTTGGCGAGGCCGTGGACCTCGCGGGTTCCCGCGAGGGCGACGAGACGCACCGTCTTCCCGTCGCCGGGCTCGAACCGGACGGCGGTCCCCGACGGGATGTCCAGACGGTGCCCGTACGCCTCGTCGCGGTCGAAGTCGAGGGCGCGGTTGACCTCGGCGAAGTGGAAGTGCGAGCCCACCTGGATGGGACGGTCGCCGGTGTTGACGACGCGGACGGTGCGCGTGGTCCGGCCGTCGTTGCAGACGATCGGCGTGGACGCGAGACGGAACTCTCCGGGGATCATGGCGCGCCTACCGGATCGGGTGGTGGACGGTGACGAGCTTGGTGCCATCGGGGAACGTGGCCTCCACCTGCACGTCGTGGATCATCTCGGGCACGCCCGCCATGACGTCGTCGCGGGTGAGGATCGTGGACCCGTAGGCCATGAGATCGGCGACGGTGCGGCCGTCGCGGGCGCCCTCGACCAGCTCGTACGTGATGATCGCGACCGCCTCGGGATGGTTCAGCTTGAGCCCGCGGGCCTGGCGACGACGCGCCAGGTCCGCGGCGACGACGATGAGCAGTTTGTCCTGCTCGCGGGGCAAGAGGTGCATGAGAATTCACTCAAATCCCTTGCCCCGGCGGCAGTCAAGCCAGATCGTCAGGCGCAACAGGCTGGAAACACGAAGTTAACGTCGCCCGCTGAGGCCGCCCACGCGGGGCGGGGTGGCCGGTGTTCCCGACGGCGGATCGGTGGGCTCGTCGAGCCGGTACCGGATCAGCCTGGAGCTGTTGAGCACCACCGCGACCGAGGAGGCGTTGTGCAGGATCGCGGCCAGGACGGGCGAGAGAGCGCCGCCCGCGCCGACGAGCAGGCCGACCGAGTTGACCGCGATCGACATGCCGTAGTTCTGCCGGATCACGTCGACGGCCCTCCGGCCGAGATCCACGACGTCGAGGACGTTGCGGAGGTCGTCCCCGGCGAGCGCCACGTCGGCGGTCTCGACCGCCACGTCGGTCCCCGCGAGGCCCATCGCGATCCCCACATCCGCCGCCGCGAGCGCGGGCGCGTCATTGACGCCGTCGCCGACCATCGCGACCACATGGCCCTCGTCCTGGAGCGCCCGGACTTCGGCCAGCTTGTCCTCGGGCATCACTTCCGCACGCCATCGGGTGATGCCGAGTTCGGCGGCGATCGCGGCCGCCGTCGCCGGATGGTCGCCCGTGAGCATGACGACGGTGTCGATGCCCGCCGCCGCGACGGCGGCGAGGGTCTCGGCTGCCTCGGGGCGCACCTCGTCACGCAGGCTGACGAGGCCGGTGAGGGCACCGTCCACCGCGAGGAGCAGCGGCGTCTCGCACTCGGTGCGGAGCCGGTCGACCCAGCGCGCGGCGTCGACTCCGACGGCCACGCCGTGCTGTTCCAGGAGCGCCGGACTGCCCAGCAGGAGCACGCGGCCGTCATCGGCCTGGGTTCGCATGCCCAGCCCGACGATGACCTCGCACTCCGCGTGGCTGGGGATCTCGATGTGCCGCTCCTCGGTAGAGCGAATAACGGCCTCCGCCAGTGGGTGCCGGGAGTGGATCTCGGAGCTGGCCGCGTGCGCGAGCACCTGCTCCGGCGTCCAGTCGTCACGGAACGAGACCACGTTGGTGACCACCGGGCGTCCCGTGGTCAGCGTGCCGGTCTTGTCGAAGACCACCGCGGTGACCGAGCCCGCCGCTTCGAGGTGCGAGCCGCCCTTGATGAGGATGCCGCGTCGCGCCCCGTTCCCGATAGCGCCGCTGATCGCCGTGGGTGTCGACAGGCCGACGGCGCAGGGACAGGCGATCAGCAGCATCGTCATCGCACGACGCAGATCCCGGGTCAGAAGGAGGGTGAGTCCGGACAGGAGGAACGACCCGGGGACGAAGCGGCGGGAGAAGTTGTCTCCGACGGTCTGGATCGGCGCCCGGTCCCGTTCAGCCTCCTCGACCCGCTCGATGATGCGTCCGATCGCAGTGTCGGCGCCGACTGCCGTGGCGCGCACGACGAGGCGGCCGGAGACGACCACCGCTCCCGCGTGCACCGTCGCGCCCGGCTCGATGGTGACGGGGAGCGTCTCGCCGGTCAGCGCGGCCTGGTCCACGACGGCGAGCCCGTCGACTACGACGCCGTCCACGGGCACCGCCACGTGATCGTGCACGATGACGACGTCGCCGACGTCGAGCGCGTCGATCGGGACCTGCACTTCGGCACCGTCGTCGAGCCGCAGCCATGCTGAATCGGTGTTGCCGCGCAACAGATCCGAGATCGCCCGCCGGGTTCGGCGGAGCGTGAGGTCCTGGAGGAACTCGCCGATGTTGAGGAGCCACAGCACCGTCAGGGCGACGACGTTCTCGCGCAGCAGGAGGCTCGCGATCGTGGCGGCCGAGACGAGAGCGTCCGTGCCGGCCCGTCCGCCGCGCAACGACCGCAGCGCGCCACGCAGGAACGGGTAGCCGGTGAAGACGGTGACCGCGGTCGCCGCGGTCCGCGTCCCGGGTCCGAGGAGCGGCGGTCGGCGGAAGCCGTAGCGACGGAGTCCGAGGAGCACGAGGGCGGTGGCGCCGAGACCCATCCGGAGCAGATCCGCATTGGTCACGTCGGCCGAGTGCGGCGCGTGCCGGGCGACGAGGGAGGCATCAGCGGCAAGGCCCTCCGCGGCGGCGTCGGCGATGCGCGCGGGATCGACGTCGCTGCGATGCCAGACCACGAGGGACCCCGTGTGGCTGTAGGCGTGGACCGCTCGCACCCCGGGGATCGCCAACACCGCGTCCTCGACCGCAATGCGACGCTGCGGTGTCGCTCCGACAAGATCATCGAGCACCCAGCGCAGCCGGCCCGCCGCTCGCGAGACGACACGGCCCGCCGGCTCGGACAATGTGGCCATCAGTGGTCGTGGTCGTGCGCGGCACCGGTAGCCGGTGGTGTCGACTCCTCGCCGACCCGCTCCTTGGCCTCGGCCAGGATGTCCGCGGCGTTCAGTCGCACGTTCTCGGCGACCTCTTCGGCCTTACGGCTGCCCTTGAGCCCCAGGGCCGTCGCGGCGACAGCGCTCTCGCGCAGCGGCGCCTTGGCGAGCGCCTTCTTCGTGGCCTCGTACGCCGCGGCGCCGACGAGGCCGGTCACGAGCGCGGAGCCCGCCTTGAGCAGTACCGCTTGAACCGCCATCGGATCGTCCCTTCGTCGGGCAGCGACATCACGCCACCTATCGAACATCATTTCCAACAGCGTACCGCGTGCGAGGGGACCGACGGAACGTAACGCACAACACGGAGGGCTGCCCCGGTCGCGAGCGGAACGCGTCGGTGCGCGTCAGCCCTGCGGAACCTTCACCGCCAGCACGGGGCAGGTCGCGTCGAGCAGGATCCGCTGCGCCGACGAGCCGAACAGCAGCTTGCCCGTCGCGGTGCGGTGCTTGATCCCGATCACCAGGACAGAGGCGTCCAGGGCGGTCGCGGCGTCGACGACGCCGCCCACCGGGTCCTTCTCGAACTCCTTCGGGCGTTCGATGGTGACGGTGAGACCGCGGGCGGTGGCCTCCGAGAGGTCGGGGGCGTCACCGTCGAGCAGGAAGACGACGATGGGCTCCCCGGGCCTGCGCTCCGCCTCGTTGTAGGCGGCCTGGAGCGCGGCGGCGCTCTCGGGGGTGGTCGAGTGGGCGACGAGGATCGTCATGTCAGATGTCCTTTCCGGTGCGGGCGGTCACGACCTGGCGCGCCTTGATGAGCAGCACGGCGATCAGCAGGGCGTAGAGGGTGATCGAGATCGGCGAGGAGACGAAGACCGAGTAGTCGCCGTCGGAGGAGAGCAGAGCGTCGCGCAGGCTGGTCTCGGCGAGCGGTCCCAGCACCATGCCGATGAGCAGGGGCGCGATCGGGATGTCGTAGCGCTTGAAGACGAACGCGAGCAGGCCGATCGCGAGGAACAGCAGCAGGTCGAACATCGTCGGCGAGGTCGCGTAGATGCCGAGGCCGCAGAAGACCACGATGCTGCCGTAGAGGTACGGGGCCGGGATCAGCAGCAGCTTCGCCCACAGCTGCGCGAAGGGCAGGTTGATGATCAGCAGCACGACCATCGCGATGAAGAAGCTGGCGAGCAGCGCCCACACCAGGTCCGGCGAGTTGTCGAACAGCAGCGGCCCGGGCTGCAGGCCGTACTGCCGGAACGCGGCGAGCATGATCGCGGCGGTCGCTGAGACCGGGAGACCCAGCGAGAGCAACGCTCCCATCGCCATGCCGGTGGTCGAGTTGCCGGCGGCCTCCGGCGCGGCGAGGCCGCGGATCGCACCCTTGCCGAACATGGGGAACTTGCGGCGGCGGTCCAGGCGGCGCTCCACGTCGTAGGCGAGGAAGGTGGGGACCTCCGAGCCGCCGACGGGGATGACGCCGAAGGGCAGGCCGATCGCGGTGCCGCGGCCCCACGCCGGGAGGGCCTCGGTGAACTCCGCCTTGGAGAGCCAGGCGCGGCCCGCCTTGGCGCCGAGCGCCTTCGGGGCCGGATCGCGGCGGAAGCGCCCCGCGACGATGATGATCTCGCCAAGGGCCAGCATGCCGACGGCGACGATCACGAGCGAGATCCCGTCGAAGAGGTTCGCAGAGCCGAAGGTGAAGCGCTCGGTTCCGGAGATCTGGTCGATGCCGACGGTGGCGAACACCAGGCCCATCACGAGGGACGCGAGCCCCTTGATCACCGATTCCGAGACGACGGAGGAGATCGCGCCGAAGGCGAGCAGCGACAGCGCGAAGTACTCGGCCGGGCCGAACTGGGTGGACAGGTCGGCCATGAACGGGGCGAGGAAGACGACGAGGACCGAGGCGATCATGCCGCCGATGAACGCGCCGATCGCCGCGGTCGCGAGTGCCTGGGGCGCGCGACCGTTCTTCGCCATCTGGTGGCCCTCGAATGTCGAGGCGATCGACGAGGCCTGCCCCGGTGTGTTCATGAGGATCGCCATCGTCGAATCGCCGAAGAGGCCGCCGAAGTACACGCCGGAGAACAGGATGAACGCCGCGGTCGGGTTGAGCGCGAAGGTCATCGGGAGCAGCAGCGCCACCGCCATCGACGAGCCGAGGCCGGGCAGCACGCCCACCGCGGTGCCGATGAGGCAGCCGATGACGACCCACATGAGGTTCGACGGCGAGAGTGCACCGGCGAACCCGTCGAGCAGGAGTCCGAACTGGTCCATGGTTACAGTCCTCCCAGGATTCCGGACGGGAGCGGGACGTCCAGCAGGACGCCGAAGATCAGGAAGACGAAGCTGGAGAGCAGCAGCCCGACGGACGCGTCGAAGAGCGGCCGCTTGCTGTTGAAGGCCCGTGTCACGCACCAGAACAGGAGCGCGGCGGCGAGGATCCAGCCGAGCACGTCGAGGAGCACCGCGAAGGCGATGAGTCCGCCGATGAGCCAGCCGGCGGCGGCCCAGTCGGTGTAGGTGCGGAACTTCGTCTCGGACCGCGCCAGCTCATCCGGGTTGCGGACGAAGTGCACCGCGAGGGCCGCGGCGAGCGCGTACCCGACGATCGCGAGCAGCCACGGGAAGAACGTGGGGCCGGGATTGTCGTCGGACTGCACGTCCATGGTGAGGTTGCCGATCACCACCAATGTGCTGGCGACGGCGAGGATCGCCGGGACGACGAGCGCGCCGAGGCCGTTCCCGGTGCCCTTCGCCGCGGCGTCCGCTTCTTCTGCCTGCGCTGTCATTTGCCCAGCTCCTTGTACAGGCCGGCGATGACGTGATCCTCGTCGGCGATGAAGGTGGTGAGGCCCGGCCCTTCCAGCCAGGCCCGCGTCCACTTGTTGTTGCGCTCGGCGTCGGCCCAGTCCTGCGTCCGCATCACCTCGTCGAAGACGTCGCGGATGTTCTTGACGTCGGCGGCGGTGATGTCGGGCGGGCCGAACAGAGCACGCCAGTTCGCGAGCGTCACGTCGTAGCCGAGCTGGCGGAGCGTCGGGAAGTCCACGCCGTCGATGGGCTCCTTGGCCGCCATGGCGAGACCCCGCAGCCGGCCGGACTGGATCTGGTCGATGAGGTCGGCGTAGCCGGAGAAGGCTGCCTTCGCGGTGCCGGTGACGAGCGCCTGCGCCACCTCGCCGCCGCCGGCCTTGGGGATGTACGTGGTGTTCTTCGGGTCGATCCCGGCGGCCTTGGCGAACTGCGCCATGACGAGCTGATCGAAACTGCCGCCACCGGTGAACGGGATGGAGTGGGGGTTGCTCTTCCACGCCGTGACCAGCTCGTCGACGGACTTGTACGGGGAGTTCGCGGGCACGACGAGCACGTCGTACTCCTCGAAGATCCGCGCGATCGGGGTCACGTCGGTCATCTTCACGGCGGACTTCGTCTGCTGGACGCCCGCGACGAGACCGGTGCCGCCGACCATGACGACGTCGGCGCGGCCCGGCATCGAGTGCAGGCGGGAGAGTCCGATGGTGCCGGCGGCGCCGGGCACGTTGACGACCTGGATGTTGGTGGCGATCTTCTGTTCCCGCATGATCGCCTGCGCCTCGCGCATGACGAGGTCCCAGCCGCCGCCCGCCCCGGCCGGCGCGATCAGCGTGGCCTTGTTGCGGATATCGGCGGAGAGGCCGCCGCGTTGGAAGGAGTAGAAGACCGCCATGGAGACCACCACGACGACGAGGATCGCGTAGATGACCAGTGCGACCATGTTGCGCTGTCCCGGTGGACTTTTCGTCCGTCCCGCTTCGTCCGAGCTGTCCGTCACGACCGTGGCCTCCTCGTCGAGCTGATGAGGACGCCAGATTATCGACGCACCAACGGTGTATGACGAGAACGGAAAATCTCAGTAAAGAGCAGAATGCGCGAAACGCGCAGAACTCCCTCACCTCAGTGGGTCCGTTGCCCCGCAGCCGATTCCGATCAGCGATCGAGCCAGTGGTCCACGTCGATTTCGCGGGCGTCGCTCAGCGCCGAGACCTGGCAACTGAAACCGACCACGGTGCGGCCGTCGTCGAGCCGCACCGAGCCCAGGGTCATCGGGGCGGGCAGTCGGGTCAGGAAGGTCCCCAGCGCGGCGGGCGCGAGTCGCCAGAGCTCGCCCCGGATGCCACGGCCGTGATCGGGCTCGTGGACGAGGCCCGGCTTGGGCGGCGTCGTCGCCAGTTCGACCAGCCGGTACTCGCCTGCGGTCCGGATCTCCCCCGCCCAGTACGCCCCGAGCGAGGTCAGCTCGTGCTCGAGCGGTTGGCCGCGCAGGTGCGCGCCGAAGACGGCCAGGTCGACGACGCCGGCGAGGCCGAGATTCCACGGTGCCACGGGCGGCGCGCCGGTGATCCGAGCGGCGAGGTCGAGCGCGACCCCGTCGTGCCCGGCGGGCGCGAGCACCGTGACGCCGAACTGCGCGCCGTCGGCGGTCTCCCCCGCCGGGACGGCGACGCCGCACAGGTCGAGGAGGTTGCAGAAGTTGGTGTACGTCCCCATCTCGGAGTTCACCCCGACCGGGTCGGCGGCCACCTCGGCGAGCGTCGGGTGGCGCGGCGCGGTGGGCACCATGAGCCCGGCGAAGCCGTCGAAGAGCGCGGTGGCCCGCGCGGCGATGGCGCGCAGCTCGGCCTGGTCGGAGGCCAGACGGTGCGCGGGAACGTCGCCCGAGGCGCGCACGATGCCGGCCACCGTCGGATCCAGTCCCGCGCCGTCGTCTGCCGCGGTGACGAATTCCCCCACCGCGCTGTACCGCTCGGCGACGAGTGCGCCGTCGTAGAGGAGCTTAGCGGCGGCGAGCAGCTCGGAGACGTCGACGGGTTTGACCCGCAGCCCGACCGCCTCGGCGCGGGCGACGGCACCGTCGAAGGCCTCGTGCCAGGAGGCGGGCAGGGCGGGGAGCTCGGCGGGGATAGCGAGCGCCGCGTCGGGCGCGGCGGCGAACGGGGTGTCGGCGGCCCACGGCCGGGTGCCCGTGGAGCCCATGACCGCCATGGCGCGGCTCGCCGTGGCGACGTCACGGGCGAAGACCGTGACGCAGTCGTAGGAGGCGCACGCGGGCACGACGCCGTCGGTGCTGACGGCGCCGATCGTCGGCTTGATGCCGACGATGCCCTGCAGCCCGGCGGGCACTCGGCCCGAGCCCGCGGTGTCGGTGCCGATCGCGATGTCGGCGTAGTCGAGGGCCACGGCGACGGCGGAGCCGGAGCTCGATCCGCCGGAGATGCGGTCGGGTCGCCGGGAGTCGCGCACCGCACCGTAGGGGCTGCGGGTGCCGACGAGGCCGGTGGCGAACTGGTCGAGGTTGGTCTTGCCGAGCACCACCGCGCCGGCGGCGCGCAGGGCGGCGACCGGTGCCGCATCGATCTCAGGGCGGTAGGCGTAGCCGGGGCAGGCGGCGGTGGTCGGGAGGCCCGCCACGTCGACGTTGTCCTTCACTGCCAGGACGACCCCCGCGAGCGGGCCGCCCGCCGCGAGCGACGCGGCGTACTCGGCGGCGACGTCCGCCTCCGGCCGCAACGCGAGGAAGACCTCCGGGCGGTCGTCCTCCGCAATGCGTCGGTAGATGTCGGCGATGCGGGTCATGCTGCGCTCCTCGTGAACTCACCGGCGGCCGCCCAGCGGCCGCGCTCCTCGTCGCGGGCGATCTCCATCGCGGACCGCACCCGCGCGATGTCCTCGGCCTCGCGGGCCAGGAACGCGCGGTGCGCGGAGAGCGAGAAGGATCCGGGCGTGATGTCCACCGAGCCGCGGCCGGCGGCCGTGTCGGCGCGCACGTCCGCGAGCTCCTCGGTGCTCACGGGGTACCAGCTGATCCGGTCGAAGTGCCGCAGCAGCCAGGGGTGTTCGGGCTCGAAACCGCCGGCGGTGAGCGGGTGTCGGTGGTTCCAGACCTGGGTGGTGCGGCCCACGAACTGGTAGCCGCCGGGTCCCTCCATGCCGTAGATGCACAGGTACGCTCCCCCGATGCCGACGGCGTTCTCTGGTGTCCAGGTGCGGGCGGGGTTGTACTTGGTGGTCACCAGCCGGTGGCGCGGGTCGAGCGGGACGGCCACGGGCGCACCGAGGTACACGTCGCCGAGGCCCAGCACGAGGTACGAGGCGTCGAAGACGATCCGCTGCACGTCCTCGACCGAGCCGAGGCCGTTCATACGGCGGATGAACTCGATGTTCCAGGGGCACCACGGCGCGTCGCCGCGGACGCCGAGGACGTACCGCTCGATCGCCTCGCGGGTGCTCGGGTCGTCCCAGGACAGCGGCAGGGAGACGGTGCGGCTCGGCACGATCATGTCGTCGGCAGCGGGGAGCTGCGATTCCGCCTCGCGGATCCAGTCGAGGGCCGCGGGCTGGCTCAGCGCGGTGGGGTCGAACTTCACCTGCAGGCTGCGCACGCCGGCGGTGAGATCGATCAGCCCCCGCGGCGATTCGGCACGCAGCCGCTGCTCCAGCGCGTGGACGCGCGCCCGCGACTCCAGGTCCAGCGTCATGGCGCCGTACTCGACGAGGATGTTGTCGTCGCCCGAGCGACGGTAGGTGATCGCGGTCTCGCCGTCGGCCGTCATGGACCTCGCCAGGATGCCGTCGTCGGCGTCGCCGCCCGCCGACAGCACAACGGGCAGGTTCGCGCGCCGTGCGCTGCCCACGGCGCCGGGCGAGGCGGCCGTCGAGGCGCGCACGGGGACGAACCGCACGGCATCGCCGGGGCGCAGCTGCCCCAGCTTCCAGCGGTCGGCGGTGGTCACCGTGACCGGGCAGACGAAGCCGCCCAGGCTGGGGCCGTCGGGGCCGAGCAGGATCGGGGTGTCGCCGGTGAAGTCCAGTGCGCCCACGGAGTACGCGTTGTCGTGGACGTTCGACGGGTGCAGCCCGGCCTCGCCGCCGTCGGGGCGGGCCCACTCGGGCTTGGGGCCGATGAGCCGGACGCCGGTGCGGTCGGAGTTGAAGTGCACCTCGTAGGCCGTGCCGTAGAGGGTCGCGATGTCGGCGTCGGTGAAGTACTCGGGGGCGGAGTGCGGTCCGACGGTGACCGCGAGCTGCCACTGGGTGGTGAACGCGGGGACCTCGTCGTCGAGGATGCGGCGCGGGGCGGTGACGGCGGTGCCGAGGGGCAGTTCGTCGCCGGCGGTGAGGGTCCGGCCGTCGTGGCCGCCGAACTTCCCCAGCGTGAACGTCGAGGCGCTGCCGAGGTACTCGGGCACCGTCACGCCGCCGCGGACGGCGAGGTACACGCGCATGCCGAGCGAACCGGTGGCGCCGACGGCGAGCTGCTGCCCGGGACGGAGCTCGACGGGGGCCCAGGTGGGGACGGGCGTCCCGTCGACGGTGACGGTGACGGGCGCGCCCGTGACCGCGACGGTGGTGGCCTCGTCGACGGTGACGGCGAGCCCGCCGAGGGTGCACTCGAATCCCGGTGCGCCCTCGTCGTTGCCGACGGCCAGGTTGGCGAGGCGGAAGGAGAGGTCGTCCATCGGGCCGGACGGCGGGACCCCGATCGACCAGTAGCCGGCGCGGCCGGGCCAGTCCTGCACGGTGGTCATCGGGCCGGGGCGGACGACGGTGAGGGTGGTCATGCGGCGGCCTCCGAGATCTCGAGCTCGACGGCGGTGGGGTCGAAGCCGTTGCAGGGGTTGTTGATCTGCGGGCAGTTGGAGATCAGGACCAGGGTGTCGATCTCGGCGCGCAGCACCACCTTCTTTCCCGGGGCGGAGAGACCGTCGACGATGCCGAGCGTGCCGTCGGGGTCAACGGGGACGTACATGTAGAAATTGACGTTGCCCACCAGGTCCCGCTTGCCGAGGCCGTGCCGGCTGCCCTCGATGAGGAAGTTCTCGACGCAGGCGTGCTGATGCTTGGTGTGGTGGCCGTAGCGCAGCGTGTTGGACTCCTGCGAGCAGGCGCCGCCGAGGGTGTCGTGGTGGCCGACCTCGTCGTCGACGATGGTCATCATCGGCCGCGACTCCTGGTCGCGGATCACGGTTCCGGCGCCCAGAAAGATGCTGCCCTGGCCGAGGATCGTCTGCTGGGCGCTGTAGCGGACGGTGTGGTCGTGCGCGCCGTAGAAGAGAGTGTCGACGGCCTGGTTGCCGTGCAGGTCGGTCATGGTGAGGGTGTGGCCGGCGGGGACGATGCCCGACCAGGGCGCCCGCGGGGTGACGGTGGCGATCATGGTTGGTCCTTCGGTCGGTGGTCGGCGGTCAGCGCGCGGCGCGGTGGGCGTCCTCGGAGTTCGCCACAGCGCGCTGGTATTCGGGGTCGGTATCGGTAGCGGCGACGAGCGCGGCCAGGTCGGCGTCGGCGCGCCAGGCCAGGACCTCGAGCAGGCCGGTGTCGAAGGTCGGCGACGGGTCGAGCGGGTGGGCGGTGTTCGCGACGGCGACGACGCACGGCAGGTGCAACACCAGTTCCACCGACTTCCCCGCCCCCGCGCTGCCGGCGGAGGTCAGGACACCGTCGGCCTCCACGGTGACGCCGTGGAAGAAGGAGACGGACGGGGCGACGTCGGTGGGCGTGAGGCCGTGCTTGGCGGCGGCGAGCACGAGCAGCTCGCGGCCGGCGGGACTGCCCGAATGCGCCTCTCCCGCTCCGTACTTGGCGGTATTGGTGGCGAGCGTGGTGGTGCCGCAGAGGGCGTCGTGGTGGCCGGAGTCGTCGGCGACGACGGTGGCGAGCACGCGCCCCTGGTCGGAGAGCAGCGGGTGGCCCGCGCCGATGTAGGCCTGCCACGGCACCTTGACGGTGTCGGCGACGTTGAGCCGTTCCCAGGGGGCGTCGGCGCGCCAGAGGAGGATGTTCGCGCAGGCGGTGCCGACGGTGTCGGTCAGGCGGATTCGGGTGCCGCGCGCCAGCACCTTCGACGTGTAGCGGCCGCCGGGGACGGTCTCCGCCCAGGTGAGCGTGTCGGCGGGCACGCCGGCGGGCGGGTCGGGCCAGGAGGTGGCGGGCACCGTCGGCATGCCTTCGACTCGGGTGTCGGCCTGGGCGCGGGCGTGGTCGCGGGCGCCCTGGGTGGTGGCGGTGGTCTCGGCGATGGCGGTCACGTCAGATGCCTTTCGTGGCAGGGAGGTTCGGGAGGGCGGCGGTGACGGGGCGCGGGTGTGCGCGGCGCGGGAAGCAGGCGATGCCGGCGATGACGACGACCGCGATGGTGATCGGTCCGGCCCACTGCAGGAGCGGGGATTGGCCTGTGGGGTCGTAGATCTCGGCGCGTGGCCAGGCCAGGTTGATCACCATCGCTCCGCCATAGAGGACGGCGGCGGCGTTGATCGGCACGCCCCAGCGCCCCAGGGTGAAGACGGGCTTCCCCTCGGAGTCGCGCACGGTGGCACCGTGCGGCCAGCCGCGGAGCCGCTGGTAGAGCATCGGCACCGTCACCGACAGGTAGGCGAGGTAGATGAGCACGATGCACACGCTGGCGAGGGTCGCGAAGATCGCGGGGTTGCCCACGTTCACCAGCAGGACGGCGACGCAGAGCACGCCGATGAGCACGGCAGGGGCGATGGGCGTCTGGGTGCGCGGGTTCACGCGGGAGAGCTGGTCCGAGAACGGGAGCCGGTGGTCGCGGGCCATGGAGAAGATGAGGCGGCTGCACGCGGTCTGGATGGCGAGCGTGCAGATGAAGACGGCCACGGCCACGTCGACCAGGAGGACCTTGCCCCAGAACGAGCCGAGCACGGACTGGAGCACGTAGGGCAGGCCGCCGGCGGCGAGCTCCTCCCCCAGTGTCGGCGCGGCCATGAGGGCGGTGATCAGCATGAGGCCGCCGCCGACCGCCGAGGCGGTGAGGGCGAATCGGATGGTGCGCGGTGCGACGCGGCGGGGGTTGACAGTCTCCTCGGCGAGCTCGCCCGCCGAGCCGAAGCCGACCATGACGTAGGCGGCCATGAGGCCGGAGGCGATGAACGCGCCCAGGTATCCGCCCGAGCCGGTGGTGCTCGCATGGGAGGTGTCGAAGACGACCTGGGGCCCGCGCTGGGCGTGCATCGCGAGGGCGCCGATGACAGCGACCACGCCGACGAGTTCGCAGGTGACGCCGATGGCGTTGATGCGGCTCATCCAGTGCACGCCGATGCAGTTGATCGTGGTGGTGACGATGAGGAGGACTGTGCCGAGCAGGACGGCGTTGGCCGCGCCGCTGGAGCTGGTGAGGGACGGGTCGTCGCCGATGATCTGGAAGCCCGACCACACGGTGGGCAGCACCACCTGCAGCGCGATCGCGGCCGCCGCGGCGGTGACGATCTGCGCGAGGATCATGAACCAGCCGCCGAACCAGCCGACCACCTCGCCGCCGAGACGCCGCGACCACTGGTAGATCGCGCCGGAGATCGGATAGCGGGCCGCCATCTCGGCGAAGCACAGCGCCACGAGGAACTGCCCGACGTAGACGAGGGGCCAGGTCCAGAAGAAGGCGGCCCCGCCGAGCGAGTAGCCGAGGCCGAACAGCTGGAAGATGGTGGTGAGGATGGACACGAAGGAGAACCCGGCGGCGAACGACGCGAACGTCCCGAGCGAGCGGCGCAGCTGCGGCTGGTAGCCGAGCTGGGCCAGATCATCCGAATCATGGTGTCGGGGTTGGGTGGTTGTCATGGGCGACTTCCCTGTCGGAGCTCTATCTGTCAGTTGATAGAAAACCGTTCTCCGGGGTCACCCGGATTGCCCCGCTGTAAGGACTGGGAAAACCGGCGCTACGAACATGTTTCGTGGCAGGTAGCCTGGCCGCTGTGACGGAGGCGAACAGCGGGGGCGGCGGTGGGGCCGGCGGCGGGGCGGAAACCGCAGGTAAACGGGGGCGTCCGCGGGCGAACGATCCGCGCCGGCCCGGCGCCACAGCCGTCGACGAGATCCTCGACGCCGCTGCCGAGCTGTTCACCCAGCGCGGGTACGCGGCCACCTCGACGCGGCAGATCGCCGAGGCCGTCGGCATCCGGCAGGCCTCGCTGTACCACTACTTCCCCACCAAGGGCGAGATCCTGACCGCGCTGCTGGAGGCCACGGTGCAGGCGCCACTCGCGCTCGCACGCTCCGTGGTCTCCGCCGACGGTTCGCCTCTGGACCGCTTACTGACGTTGGCCCGGTCCGACGCCGGCCAGCTGCTGGCGGCACGCTACAACCTGGGCGCGCTCTACCACCTACCCGAGCTAGCGGCCGACGAGTTCGCCGAGTTCCGCGCCGACCGCGCGGAGCTGGCCTCGCACTACCGCTCCCTGGCCGCTGCTGTTCTGGGCGACGACGGTGACCCGCGCACACTCCTACCGTTCCGGCTCGTGGAGTCCGTGATCGGTCTACGGTCCGACGGTGCCGTCGGCCCTGGTTCCGGCCCTGGTTCCGGCCCTGGCTCCGGGGCAGGGTTCGACGACGGCGACGTGGTGGACGCGATCTGTCGGGCGATTCAGCAGGTGCTGGCGTAGACGTCTGTCACGGCGCCTTCGAGATCGCCAGCGTCGCCCACTCGATCGCCTTGTTGCACTCCGCCACCAGGTCAGCGGACGGTTTTCCCCTGCTGCCAATACTGTAGGCCGAGTTCACGATAGCCTTCTCAGACATGAAAGAGGCGAAGCATCCGGTGCCTCGTTCAGTCGTCAGAATCACCCTGCGTCCGTTGATCACCCGATCGGGCTGCCACGGGCGGTGACTCTGCTTCGCCTTGTACGCATCGAGCGACTTCTCGTTGCCCAGTTCCTGGCTGAAGAAGGACACTCGATCGGGTGATTGCCAGTAGCAACCACGGTAATTTGGCGACTCCGAGATCGCAGCGTCTCGTATCGTGCTCGGATCGACCCCGAGACCTCGCATCTCATCGTCGGAATACGCAACGCACGGCTCAAAGCTCGTTCCGTCATTGCGCTCGTTGGTGCGGCCGTCGAATTTGGGCATGAACGGAAGGGGCCGGGCCGAGGTCGAGGCAGTGCGCGACGCTGCGCCCTCCGCGGGCACCGCCTCACCTACTACTGACACTGCGCAGCCGGACAGAAGCAACGACACGGCGACAATGCCTGCCCCACGCCTCACTTCAATCTCACCATGCCGATCCCTTCGGCATTCTCAAGCTCTGTGTCCCCAATATCCTTAGCAATCTGTCGCAAAGCCGCGGCGATGACTCGCGCCTCAGCGACCTCGCGCGCATAGTTCTGCACGACCGAGTGCTCGTGGTCGTGCACGGCGACCCTCAAGTTATAGGTCGCGCCGCGGCCCTCGACGGTGTCGCCGAGATAGTTGACGCGTCCGACTGACTCGAGCGACTTGATGATCAAATCCATGCGGTCCGCATGCCGCTCGTGCGCGAGCGCGAGTTCCTCAATCGGATCGCCCTTGAGCACCATGTTCGGACGGTCGGCGATGCGCTGCTCCGCCTCCTGGCGGATCTTGTCCGCTTCGGGATTCCCCATGATTCCTCCGATCGTCACCGGCAGGCGAGCACGCGCCCTCATCAATTGGACGCACCAGCTCGGCGATCGGTTCCCAACTCTTTCACCGAACACGGAAAGGGGGCGCAGCCGTGCGGCCGCGCCCCCTTCTCACGTCGTGATTAGTCCGTCTGAACCTCGCTGCGGTCACCCGACCACAGGGTGTGGAAGGTGCCAGGCTTGTCGACGCGCTTGTAGGTGTGTGCGCCGAAGAAGTCGCGCTGCCCCTGGACGAGCGCGGCGGGCAGGCGGTCGACATTGAGCGAGTCGAAGTAGCTCAGTGCCGTCGCGAAGCCCGGGACCGGTACCGCGGCCTGCGTGGCGGTGATGACGACGCGGCGCCACGCCTCCTCGCCGTCGCGGATGGCCTGCGCGAAGTACGGTGCCTCGAGCAGGGTGTTGAGGTTGGGGTTCTCTGCGTAGGCGTCGGCGAGGACGTTGAGGAACTGGGCGCGGATGATGCAGCCGCCGCGCCAGATCTTGGCGACGGCGCCCTTGTCGATGTTCCAGCCGTATTTCTCCGCGCCGGCGATGATCGCGTCGAAGCCCTGGGCATAGGCGACGATCTTGGAGGCGTAGAGGGCCTTGGCGACGTCGTCGACGAAGGAATCGTCGACCCGCGGGGCCGTGGGGCGCTCGATGCCGAGCGCGCGGACCGCGTCGCGCTGGGCACGCTTGGACGAGACTGCGCGGCCGAAGACGGCCTCGGCGACGCCGCCGACCGGCACGCCCAGGTCGAGGGCGGTCTGCACGGTCCAGACGCCGGTGCCCTTGCTGCCGGCCTGGTCGGTGACGATGTCGACGAAGGGCTTGCCCGTCTCCGCGTCGACGTGCTTGAGGATGTCGATGGTGATCTCAATGAGGTAGCTGTTTAGCGGCCCCTCGTTCCACGTGGCGAACAGGCCCGAGATCTGGGCGGGCGTGTAGCCGGCGACGTTGCGCAGCAGGTCGTAGGCCTCGCCGATGAGCTCCATGTCGGCGTACTCGATGCCGTTGTGGATCATCTTGACGAAGTGGCCGGCGCCATCGGTGCCCACGTGCGTCACGCAGGCCTCCCCCTCCGCGACCGCGGCGATCGACGCGAGGATCGGGCCGAGGGTCTTGTAGGACTCGGCGGTGCCGCCGGGCATGATCGACGGACCCTTGAGTGCGCCCTCCTCGCCGCCGGAGATGCCGGCGCCGACGAAGTGGATGCCCGTCGGCGCGATCTTCGCCTCGCGGGCGATGGTGTCGTGGAAGTTCGCGTTGCCGCCGTCGACGATGATGTCGCCCGGCTCGAATCGCTCCTTCAGCTGCTCGATCACCGCGTCCGTGCCCGCGCCTGCCTGCACCATGATGATCGCGGTGCGCGGCTTCGCGAGGCTCGCGACGAACTCGTCGATGGTGTCGCTGGCAACGAAGTTCGCCTCGGGGTGGTTCTTCGCGACCTCGTGCGTCTTCTCCGGCGAGCGGTTGTAGATCGCGACTGTGTTGCCCTCACGGGAAGCCAGGTTGCGGGCCAGGTTGGAGCCCATCACCGCCATCCCCACCACTCCGATGTTCGCCTTGGCGTCGTTGCTGTTCATCGCTTGTTCGTCCCTCTTCCTCGTGGTGGTTCACACTCGACCCCTACGTTACGGCCCCATGCTCATCGGTGCGTCCATACGTGGCGCAACCTGAAATCCTCGTACAGGATATTCGCGCTCGCTAGCGCAACTTCTTGCATATCGCTTCCACCGCCTTCAGTCCGCTTGCAACATTTGTACCGTAGCGTGCAGCCAAACCGGATACGGTCGCAAGATGCGCCCATCTCTTTTCGGTCACAACGAAATCAGAGTACGGAATAGCCACAGAAAGAGCCACCAAATCAGTCCAATCATGCTGTTCCCAGGGATGGCTGAAATCACGATGTTTCCATACCCGCAGCGTCGTCCATACATTCGAGGATGGCAACCCGGAGACGAACATGCGCACTCGATCCTGCGGCGATATAGGAATATCGCCAAGAAATAGCGCATGTGGATCGAAGTTGATTTCGCAACAGTACTCATTGATTTCACCCAATAGGTCTGTCACCTCCTCGGTTACCACAAAGTCTTCAAGGCGCCGACGCAACTCAGCCGAATCCTTAAGCTTGGATCGCAGTTCCAGCTCTTTCTCGACGTAGGCGTCTCCAATCCGATGCTCTGGCGTTCGATCCATCCCGTCCATGTCGAGAAGCTCTTGAATTCCTACAAGTTGAAACCATTCCCAGTTCGGGCCGGAACGATCCAGATCCTGCCAACTCTGAGGAGGTTGCACGGGAGAACCTTCTGCAATCGTTCCGTCGCGGGATGCCAACGACTCAACGAAACGAATCCGGCCGTCCGGGCGGCCAAAGGCATGATTCGCCCCCGCACCCAAGAGCTGTAACGAACCCGGCATTCGATAGTCATCGCGACGTAGCATAGACGAGATCCATCCGCGCACTTCTGCCCTATGAACGTCCTGCGGTGAAGCAAAGGTGGCGTAGAGCGACAGATCGCGCATGGTCGCCCCTAACGCTTCACGAGATAGCATATCTCGACGATGCCACAGCTCAAGATAGTTTGCGCCAGTAAGGGGAATAACGACCCTGCCGCATTCTACCGAACCGCTTAGGCAATCGAAGGCGGCGGTCCACCGTCCATCGCCGCGCGCCCTACCGCGAGCCATTGCCACCCAGATGTTCATGTCGAAGTAGGCGACTATTGGATCGAGACGTTCTTCATGATCACCGGCCCCCACCAGTCACCCCCGTATCACTACCTACAGCAATTCCTATCCGTTCATGACGCCCGGAGCCCTACACTCCGAGTCGCCCCCATCGCAGCCGAGCCCTCGATCAAGGCCAAGATCACCAGATACCAGATCTACTCGGCCTCTGCGGTTTCTCCTTTCAATCCACTCACCCATGAAACGTAATCTTCACGGCTGTAGCCTGCGTCAACCAGCAGATCCGCTGTACCTGTTACACATTCTTGATACGAGCCGTCCGCTCGAATTGCGTCATCGACCATTGTACGACCAGATATCCTACCCGGTATACCGGTTGAACTTTCACACTCTTTGTCTTTGATAGGCACCTCAGCACGCCCCGTATAGATCAGGCCGCTCGAATCGGGGCGCAAGTACCGCTGGGGTCTAAACCGTATTGCGAGGGAAACAATGTTGTCGTCTCCAACCCCACCGCCAACTCGATAGGTCATCACTCCTCGAACAGAGGCCCGCAACCCCGCATCCAGGCCCGCGCGAACGATCCATTGAGATATTCCCAGCATGAACAATTCGACCGACGATAGCGACTCCGCAACGGCTTCTCTATTTCCGGGCAATGCCCACGCCTCCACGAGAGAGTCCGCATAGGCTTCACATGAGTCGAATACTTCTTGCACGATCGTTGTGAGACTCGCCAGCTTTGGTTCGTCGACGCTATCTTGGTCCATACGACTTGTGATCAACAGAAGAAACTCGTGATCACAATTTCTTTGTCCGTCGAGAACAGCCTGGAGTGCAGCGAAGTAGTTGGGCATACCAGACGTTTCCGACTGCTTACCGGCAAACCCGCCACACAAGTCAAGATTGATAACGTGAAACGGACCCGCACGACGCACTCGACGCGACGGCTCCGACCGTACATCACCTACAAGGCGAAAATCATTTGGCACAACTTCTGATTCTTCGTCCACCAGGTCTCGGCGGTTCATCGCAAACTGCGATCCGATTACCGTCGCCTGCTCTCCCGACACGTCCGCAGCACTGTTGAATCCGAGATACCGCATTCGGATCGACCCCTGCGCGCATACCGTCGCCAACAAATGTCGAATATCTAGAAGATCACTCCCCGGAAGCGTCAAATAACGCAACTCAGAGCTCCAGCGCCCCTTCGATTTCAAATCTCGTACCAGATACTCGATCTCACTCTGCCATTGTCTAACTCGAACGTAATGCTTCCTTGGCCGATGCCACGGCTTAAACGATCGATCAATGGCTCGAGAAAATGGCTTAGGTCCAACTCCAATTAGATCAGTAAGACTCTCTTCAAAACCGCTCTGCCGGTCGATGTCATCGTCCATCGCCCGCCTCCAGCACTCCCAGGATCGCGGCCAGGAGCGACTCCTGATCGACGGGCGACAGACTGTCCATCAGGTCGTATATCGCTAGGAGCTCCGCAATCGCTTCAAGCTTTCGGATCGACTCCGTCTTGGGGGCAACCCCAAGACCTCCCGGCACAGCAGTCACGATGGTGTCGAGAAGGTATACTACCTTGCCTGGATCGCGAGATTCCTGCCCCGATCCCCTGTCGCTATCACCGATTGCTACTTCTGGAACGTCGACTTCGCCATCGAATCGCTCAGAGTTTACGGCCTCGACGATATAGTCAAGTCTACTTGTAACTTCCTCACGTTGCGATTCTCGCCTTTCTTCGCGTAATTGCTGCGCCTCTCTTTTCTGTGCAGTTGCCAGTTGCCGCAGCGCGCTATGAACCCACCTCGTAAGAATAACGGTATGAGGGTGTGCCGAATTGAAACTTTCGCGATCGATGTTGAGCGCCGCTTCGAGGCCCCTTTTAACGAAAATCTCACAAGTTATCTGCCTGAGTCGGGTCAGCTCTGCGACCTTATAGTCAAAGAAAGTTGAATCGAACAGCGTCCCGCTTGCGCCGTGGATGCGGACCAGCACGCCTTGATGTTCTGCTGGAGCAACTTTTGGAGTCCAAAAGAAATATCCATCAAATTCGAGCGGCCCTGCGCTAACATTCTCGTCAATTCCCAAGAACTCTTCATTTACTTGCCCGACGAATATCAGCGGGTGTGTCAAGACGTGGTTGGTTGACGGTAGGTCCCGGAACCGTATCGGTCTACTTAGCCGCACACCATCAACCACGACGCGAAAGTCAGTTGCTACGTCGCTTGAGGGCGACATGCCTGCCGTCGCCCTCAAAGTGGAAATTGCGCTGCTTTGGTTCGGGATTTCAATTTTTTCTGCTCGGCCCCGCGGAGTATTCGAAATCCTGTAGAAACTAGCCCATGGCGCTACTGTCTCGTCAAGGACACTCTTGTCCACATACGGTAGCGGGAGGGCGAGCGCGAGGTTCCAGATCATCCTCAAATATTCGTCAAATATTTCCTCAAGCTTGACTGAGGATTTTCCCTTAACAGGTGTCCACACACAATCGGCCATTTTCTGGAACGCCGCCTCTGGAGAGTCGCGGTCATCCCATGGGAGCCGCGTCGTAGGCTCGTTCGGACGTGACACGTACATCTCTTCGCTGTCTAGACGCCCAATGTGGAACAGGGGTACAGCTGACTGGCTCTTCTCCCCTAGATCAGTCGCGGCATCGATCGCACTCCACATCTGAGCGCTGCGCAGGCTATCCCTTGTTTGAGGCCGGATAGAGTCGAGTACGATCGTTGTCCCATGCGCCTCTCGTTCAACCGTGTTCTCGCGCCATACTTGATACTTTCCAGCCTTGAATTCCTGGCCGTCCACCGACGTTTCTTCGTCAGCAAATTGTCGGAGGTTGACTTGAACAACCGTACGGTAGGAATCCCCTTTGGTCTTTGTTACTATTCGAAAGCTGTGCGTCAGCTGGGAAACAGAAAACATTCCAATACCCAACTTGCCAATCAGAGATCGGCCAGCGGGACTCTGAGTTCGACTCTCAGAGGACGCAAGACCCAATTGCTGGCCTTGTTCGGTCCGCTTCGCGCTTCCTCCGATATTGTGCAGCATATGTACAACGGATTCCGGACTCATACCTTCACCGTCGTCCTCGACGGTGATTCGCGCGAAGTTCGGAGCATCCGTCTTGACGGTTACCCAGGTGGCATCGGCATCATAGGCGTTCGCAATAAGCTCTCGGATCGCAGACCAAGGCCGACGATAAATTCCGTCCGTGACGCGCGCAATAACCCTGTCATTGGTTTTGAGATCATCGACGATCGGGTTTTCAAAGGTTGCGCTCCTGCGGAGTTCCTCGGACCGCCTCCGGTCGTCGACACTCAACGGATCAGGTGCCACGATGGCCTGCCATGAATTCTTCTTCAGAAGAGTCGCACAGCGCCACACGTACGGCATTCGCGAGTGCTTCGGCCATGGGGGGCGGAACTGCGTTCGACACCTGCTCGACTTGAGCTGACAAGGTTCCCTCCAAAATGAAGTCTCTGTCAAATCCCTGGAGAGTCATGGCCTCATAAATGCTCAGTCGCCTGTGTCCCTCTGGATGCACATGGATCTCCCGATGTCCATATGCAACAGTGGGGCTAGGAGCGCCCCAGGTGAGCCTCCGGAAGCTACGTGAACCCGGTACGTTCTTGGACGGGGTCCGAAACCGGTCAGACCGCGGTCTCATCGTCCAATGATTGGGATGGAAAGGTATGTCGTCAGGGGATAACGTCCGAGAATAGTATGCGGGTTCTGGATATTCGCCGATCGCCTTCTCAACACTCAGGTCCCCTCTAGGTATCTCTTTTGGCTGAAACCGAGAAACAGACTGAGGGGTATCGAACGCTGATATTATCACTCGTCGTCGATCTTGTGGGACTCCAAAATCAAGGGCGCAGAATTCGTCAATCCGCTCAAATAGGCCTAGGGTGCCTAGCCGCCTCAGAATTTCACTGAAGACTCGCTCGTGTTTCGAGTCCTTGATACCCAAGACATTCTCGAATAGAACAAATCTTACAGAATACTTGCTCTGCAGGACTTCCACTATGTCCAGATACAAGTTGGGGAGAAGGTTCCTAGGGTCATTGGGATCTGAAGCCGGATTTGCACGTGAGAACCCCTGACACGGGGGACCTCCAATCAGGCCGATAGGCTCGTTCGGCTCAATGATATTTGACAACGCATCAAGCACTCCGTTCGGTCCGAGCTCGACCAAATCTGCCGCGATCGACTTGACACCCGGAAAATTTCTTCCGTGCGACTTGATTGCAGAGGGCGAGACATCTATCGCGAGCAGCAAGTCGTACCCCGCCGCCTGGAAACCAAGATCGAGCCCGCCGGCACCCGAAAACAGGCTGACGATCTTCGGTAACATCGATTCCTTCTTTCACAATCGTGCGCGTGGCTGACCATACCGGAGGCCAGTGACAGTTTCGGGGATCTTGAGAACAGTGTCGCTTCTAGGCAGGTAACGCGCCCAGCTCCTGGCCGCGGATCCGCTGGGAGATGACCTGGGTGATGCCGTCGCCTCGCATCGACACGCCGTACAGCGCGTCGGCGACTTCCATCGTCGGCTTCTGGTGCGTGATGACGATCAGCTGCGACTTGTCGCGGAGCTGCTCGAACAGGGAGATTAGACGGCGGAGGTTGGTGTCGTCCAGTGCGGCTTCGACCTCGTCCATGACGTAGAAGGGTGAGGGGCGGGCGCGGAAGATCGCAACCAGCATCGCGACGGCGGTCAACGACTTCTCGCCACCTGAGAGCAGCGAGAGGCGCTTGACCTTCTTGCCCGGCGGGCGGGCCTCGACGTCGATGCCCGTCGTCAGCATGTCCCCCGGCTCGGTGAGGATCAACTTGCCCTCGCCACCCGGGAACAGAGTCTTGAACACCTCGACGAACTCGCGCTCCACATCCACCCAAGCCTCGGTGAATACCTGCAGGATCTTGGCGTCCACCTCCTCGACCACGCTCAGCAGATCCTCCCGAGCCGACTTCACGTCTTCGAGCTGCGTGGAGAGGAAGTTGTAGCGCTCCTCCAGCGCCGCGAACTCCTCCAGTGCCAGCGGGTTCACCCGCCCCAACGTCGCGAGGTCCTTCTCCGCGAGCTTGAGCCGGCGCTCCTGCACCGCCCGGTCGAACGGCAGGCCCTGCGGCTTCACCACCGTCTCACCGCGCTCCCGCGCCGCCTCGTACTCCGAGAGCTCCAACTCCGACGGGGGCAGCGGAACATCCGGCCCGTACTCGGCGACCAGGTCGTCGGGCGACATCGCGAACGACGCCACCACCTGCTCCTCTAGCTGCTCAATCCGCAGCGCCGCCTGCGCGCGTGCCACCTCGTCGCGATGCACGGCGTCCGTCAGCTGCGCCAGCCGTGCCGTCAGCGAGGTCGCCTCCTGCCGCGCGACATCCAGGGCGCCGGCGCGCTGGGCACGTGATGCCTCCAGCGCATCACGATGCGCAGCAGCACGTGTCACCGCGCGCCCCAGACGCGAGGTCACCAGCGCAGCGCCCTCCGCCACCGACGCGGCGACCGCAGCCGCCGACAGACGCGCAGCAGCCGCCGCCTCCGCCCGCTCCCGCGCCGCACGCTCGGCAGCGGCGGCCCGTCGAAGCCCTTCGGCCTTGCCCCGCACGCCGGCGGCACGCTCCTCGGCGGTCCGGCGCGCCAGACGTGCCTCCATCTCCACCGATCGCGCCGCAGCGAGGGCTGCCGCCGCCGCGTCCCGCTCATCGGTCCCCACGGACACGGAATCGTCGGGCAGCGCCTCGGCCAGCCGCAGGCGCTCCTCGTGCTCGACCAGCGCAGCCCGCGTCTCGTCCCGCGATCCCTCGATCCGGGTCCGCTGCGCCACTAGGCGCTCCGCCTCGTCGCGCGCGCTCCGCGCCGCCTGCCCCAACCGGGCCAGCTGCTCGTAGATCGCGCCGAGCTGCGCGTCCGACTCGTGCAGCGCCGCCAACGCCGACTCCGTCACCTCGCGCCGCGAGGCCAACTCCTCAACAGCGCCGGCCAGCGCCGCCGACAGCGACTCAACCGACCGCCGGGTCTCCCCCAGCGTCGCCTCGGCGGCATCGATCGACTTCTGGACCTCCAGCGTCGACTGCCGCGCCGCGGAGCCGCCGGTCAGCACCCCGTGAGAGATGACGTCACCGTCGGACGTGACGGCCCGCAGCTCGGGCCGCTCGGCGACCGCGGCCATCGCGTCCGCCACTGAGCCGACGAGCACGTACCCGGCCAGCGCCGCCGTCACGGCCCCCTCCAGCTCCGACGGCGCCTCCACGCACGACACGGCCCAGACGGCACCGTCGGGCAGGGGGCCCGTGGGCACCGTGCCGGGCGCGACGCCCTCGACGACGACGGACGCCCGTCCTCCGTCCGCGTCGCGGAGCTTGTCGATGGCCGAAACGGCCAGATTCCGAGAGCCCGCCGCGACAGCCTCCGCCACCGGTCCCAGTGCGACGGCGACGGCCTTCTCGTAACCCGCACGGATGGAGAGCCGCGACGACACGGCGGCCGTCACACCGTCGACGTGCTCGGCGATCCAGGCGGCACCGTCGCCCCGGTCCAGGTTCATCGACAGCGCCTCGATGCGCGCGACGAGCGATGCGACCTTCTGCTCGGCCTCCCGCTCCGATGCCCGCAGCTCCTCCACCCGCGCGCTGGCGGCGTTGTAGGCCGCGACGCTGCGTTCGTGGTGCTCGTCGAGCGAGGCCTCGGAGGCGTCGAGCTCGGCGATCTGCCCCTGGACCTGCTCGAACTCGGCCTCGGCGGCCTCGGCGCGCTCCACAGCCTCGGCGATGGCGGCGGTGAGCCGCCCGGACTCCGCCTCCACGGACTCGGCGCGGGTCCGCAGGGTCTCGACCTGGCCGGCCAGACGCGCGAGCCCCTCCCGACGGTCCGCGATCGCCGCGACCGCGGCCATGTGCGCCTTCTCCGCGTCCCGGGCGAACTCCTCGCGCGACGCGAGCTCCTCCGTCGCCTCCTCGAGAATCATGGCGGCCTCCTCGAGGGCCTCCATGAGCTCGGCCTCCTCCTCGGCGACGCGCTCGGCCTCGGCCTCCAACTCGTCAGGGTCGCGGCCCGGGGCGTGCTGGACGGGCTCGGACAGCAGGCGGGCGCGCTCGGAGGCGATGCGCTCCGTCGACGAGACGCGCTCAGCGAGCGCGGAGAGCGAGAACCAGCCTTCGCCCGCGGCCTTCACTGCGGGGTCGAGCTCGGCCACGGCCTCGGAGTGCTCCGTGACCAGCGCGTTCGCCTCGTCCAACTGGCCCGCGACGAGATTCTGCTCCTCACGCACCGCCGCCTCGTTACCGCTCTGGTCGGCCAGTTCCGCGCGCCGCCGCACCAGGTCGTCAGCGGCCAAGCGCAGGCGGGCGTCGCGGAGGTCGGCCTGGATCGTCTGCGCCCGACGGGCCACCTCGGCCTGCCGCCCCAGCGGCTTGAGCTGACGGCGCAGCTCCGTCGTGAGGTCGGTGAGCCGGGCGAGGTTGGCCTGCATCGAGTCGAGCTTGCGGACCGCCTTCTCCTTGCGGCGGCGGTGCTTGAGCACGCCGGCCGCCTCCTCGATGAAGGCCCGACGTTCCTCGGGCTTCGACTCCAGGATCGCCGCGAGCTGGCCCTGGCCGACGATGACGTGCATCTCGCGGCCGATGCCGGAATCGGACAGCAGCTCCTGCACGTCCATGAGGCGGCACTTGGTGCCGTTGATCTCGTACTCGCCGGCGCCGTCGCGGAACATGCGCCGCGTGATGGAGACCTCGGAGTAGTCGATGGGCAGCGCACCGTCGGAATTGTCGATGGTGAGCGTGACCTCGGCGCGGCCCAGCGGCGCGCGGCCGGAGGTGCCGGCGAAGATGACGTCCTCCATCTTGCCGCCGCGCAGGCCCTTCGCGCCCTGCTCGCCCATCACCCAGCGCAGGGCGTCGAGGATGTTCGACTTACCCGAGCCGTTGGGCCCGACGACGCAGGTGATGCCCGGTTCGAGGCGCAGAGTCGTCGCCGAAGCGAAGGACTTGAAGCCCTTCAGTGTCAGCGACTTGAGATACACGAAACGCCAGTTTAGGCGGTGACCGTCAGAGGACGGCCATCGCCACGATCAGACCGAGCGCGACGTGCGACGCGGCGATCACGCGGGCCTGCGGCAGGAAGACCTCGGAGTACATGAGTTCCTCCATGTCGACGCCCGTGACCAGGTCGAGGACGCGCACGGAGACGATCTGCGCGACGATGCCGACCACGCCGTAGACCAGCGAGTAGATGACGCCGTCCAGCAGGTTGCCGCCGCCGGTGTAGTTGGCGTAGATCGCGACGACGATGATGAACGCCATCGAGAGCATGCCCGCGCCGGTGATGTAGGTGGCGTTGGGCTTGCCGGCCTTCACCAGGTCGCGCAGCTTGCCGGGCGTGGAGAGGTCTACGGCGTAGAAGCCGACCACCATGAGCAGCAGGCCGACGAGGGCGTACAAGCAGATCGCGCCGATGCCCTTGCCCAGGGTGCCCAGGTCTGCGGCGGCGAGGAGGGTCGTGTTCATGATGCGGTCGTGCCTTTCGGAGTGATGCGGTGCGGGATGAAGGCGGCACCGTCGTCGGTGATGAGTCCGGAGGTTTCGCGGATGCCGATGCCGGCGGACTCGTCGCCGACGACCCAGGCGCCGATCACGGGGCGGTAGCCGTCGAACTCGGGCAGCGGGTCGAACATCTGGTACACGTAGCCCTCGGCGCCGTAGACGCCGCCGGTGGCCGTCTCACGGCCCGAGTCCACGATCGTGAGGTTCGCGCCCTCGCGGCCGAGCTTGGGCTTCTTCACGTATTCGGTGAGGAAGCCGGGGCTGTCGATGAAGGCGGGCAACAAGTTCGGGTGGTCGGGGTACATCTCCCACAGCACCGCGAGGATCGCCTTGTTGGAGAGGATCGCCTTCCACAGCGGCTCGATCCACGTGGTGGCGGGGATCGATTCGACGACCCGCTTGCCGAAGTCGTCCTCGAGGATCCACTCCCACGGGTAGAGCTTGAACACCGAATTGATCGGGGCGTCTTCGAGATCCACGAAGGTCTTGAGGTCGTGGTCCCAGCCGATGTCCTCGATCGGCAGGCCGACGGTGTCGAAGCCGGCCTCGGCGGCCGTCTCCTGCAGGTAGCCGGTGGTCACGTGGTCCTCGCCCGTCGCGTCGGCGCCGGACCAGGTGAAGTGCAGCTCCGACGCCGGGATCACGTTGCGGATCTCGCCCCAGCGCGCGACGAGCGATTCGTGCAGCGAGTTCCACTGGTCGTAGCCGCCCTCGTCCCAGGAGCGCTTGTCCGGCGCGGTGTCCTGGAACCAGTACCACTGCACCACAGCGGCTTCCAGCAGCGAGGTGGGCGTATCGGCGTTGTACTCCAACAACTTCGCGGGCCGCCGACCGTCGTAGCGCAGGTCGAAGCGGCCGTAGACGTGCGGGTCCTGCCGCTTCCACGACTCCTCGATCGGGCCCCACGCCCACTCGGGGATGCCGAAGTCGGCGTACCGCTCGGTGAGGATCACGTTCTCAACGGCTTTGAGGCACATGGAGTGCAGCACCTCGACCTGCGCCTCGAGGGCGAGCACCTCGTCCATGTCGAACTCGTAGAACACGGACTCGTCCCAGTAGTTCCGGCTGTCGCCGGCACCGTCGCGCGCGGGGGTGCCGAACACCAGGCCCTGCGATTCGACGGTCCGCTGCCAGCCCGCGCGGGGCGTTCCCCGCATGCGGCGCACTAGGAGCCGCTCGATCCGGAGCCGCCCTTGGAGCTCCCGCCCTTGCTGGAGGTGCCCAGGCCGCCGCGATCGATGTTCTTGCCGCTGGATCCGCTGTTGCTGCCGGCGTTGGTGTTCCCGCTGCCCGAGCCGCTTCCCGACCCGGTTCGCGAGCCGGCGGCCGGCGGCGCGGGCTTGCTCGCCGCGTTCGTCTGGCCGTTGGTGCCGAACGAGGTGGTCTTGGCCGGGTCCACCGCGCCGCCCGTCGAGGTGCGGAAGGCGGTGTTGGCGGGCCGGTCGTAACTGCCGCCGGTGATGCGGCCGTTGTTGTAGTTGCCGCCGTAGTTGTACCGGTAGCTCATGCCGTTGAGGAAAATGAAGCCAGTCACCGGGTTGTAGGTGCCACGCGAGCAGTAGTCGTCGGAGACCACCTGGTCGCCGTCGACGGTGCAGTACGCCGTCTGGGTGTTCACGTTCTGGGTGTTGTCGTTGTCCGGGATCGCGACGTACAGGAGGGCGATCGCGCCCACCACGCCGACGCCGACCCCGGCGCCGATCATCTGCTTGCGGCGGCGGCTCTTCTTCGCGGCCGCGGCGGCGGCTTCGGCCGCCTCGCGCTGTTCGTCCTCGGAGCGCTGACGTTGGGCCCGCTGCCGGGCGCGAGCCTCGGCCACCGTCTCCGGGCGGGCCTGCGTGTTCTCGTCCTGCTGCCGCATCCGGCCGGGGCGCCGCGGCGCCTCCCTCGTGTCCGGGAGATGCAGCTCCGGCTGCATCCCGGGGACGGGCATGTAGTTCGACTCCGGCCCGGGGATGTCGCCCACCGGGCGGTTCTCAGGGACGGGCGGCTGCATGCCTCACCTCTCCTCGAACAACGGGAGCCCGCCTCGCGCGGGCCCGAACAGTTCCACGACCAGATCGACCCTGCCCGGAGTATCCCCCGACCACAGGCGTTGCAGCAGAGTGTCGCATGCGGAGCGGTCTCCCTCGACCACGACGCGCACTCGTCCGTCCGGCTGGTTCGCAGCGTAACCGAGCAGGCCCAGCTCCAGGGACTGAGTCTTCGTCCAGTACCGGAACCCGACGCCCTGCACGTGACCGTGCACCCACGCCGTCATCCGGGCCTGATCATCGGGCATGCGTTACCCCGAGGTGATGTCGAGATTGACCGTCGTGCCGGCCTTGAGCGTGCGACCGACGGTGCACACCTGGTCGACGGCGCGGCGGGCCACGGTGATCAGCCGCTCCTGCGCGGCCTCGTCGAGCTCCGACAGATCGAGCTCGAGGATCTCGTTGAGCTCGGGGTAGACCTCGTTCTGCCGGTCGGCGTCGCCGGAGACCCGGACGGTGGCGTCGTAGTCCTCGCCCAGGCGGCGGGCCAAGACGTGGTCGGTCGACATGCCGCTGCACGCGGCGAGGGCGATCTTGAGCAGCTCGCCGGGTGTGAACACGCCCTCGACGTCCGCCGAGCCCACCAGCACCTCGGCGCCGCGCGAGCTGCGCCCCGTGTAGCGGCGCACCCCGGTGCGCTCGACCCAGAGTTCGGTGGACGGTGCCTGCGCATTCGTGTCGTCGGCCATATGCCCCAATCTACGGCAGCACCGTCCGCGACCAGCGCCCGGCGGCCGACCGCCTCGCCGGACGACCGGTAGCGTTGTGACCATGCGCGTGCGGTGGTGGTCGTTCCTCGGGACCGTCCTCGCGTACGCCGCTGCGGCGTCGTGGGCGGCCGTCTCCGGCCCGGACCCCTTCCCCACCCATTTCGGCCTGTCCGGGCAGCCCGACTCGTGGACCCCGCGCGCCGAGGCCGTCTCACTGCACGCGGGTATCGCGGCGGGGATCGCGGTCCTGTTCGCCGGCCTCGCATTGGCGGCGCCACGCCTTCCCGCCGGCATTGTCAACACCCCGCGGCGCGACTACTGGCTCGCGCCGGAGCACCGGCCCGCGTTCGACGCGATCGTCTCCGGCTTCTTCCTGTGGACCGGTGGTCTCGTGCTGGTGCAGGAAGCCGCGACCATCGGGGTGACGGTCATCGACCCCGCGGAGACGGCGGCGAAGTCGACGATCCTCATCCTGTTCCTGGTCGCTCTCGTGGGCTCCGTCGGCTACCTGATCTGGTTGCTCACCCACCCGCCGAAGCGGTCCCAGACGACCGCGCGGGGCATCCGTCCGAGCCGCTCCCGGAGTCGTTCGCCGCGGTAATGTCGCCCGCATGAGCGCCTCCACGGAAACCGGCCCCTTCTTCCACGGAACCACGGCAGACCTGCAGCCCGGCGACCTGCTCAGCGCGGGTTTCGTCTCGAACTACCGCCCCGACGTGGTGATGAACCACATCTACTTCACCGCCCTCCGCGACGGCGCGGGGCTCGCCGCGGAGCTCGCCTCCGAGCTCAAGTCCGACGGTGCCAACCCCCGCGTCTACGAGGTCGAGCCCACTGGCGCCTTCGAAGACGACCCGAACGTCACCGACAAGAAGTTCCCCGGCAATCCGACCCGCTCGTACCGCAGCACCGAACCGCTGCGCGTCGTCGCCGAGGTGACCGACTGGACCCGCCTCGCGCCCGAAGCTCTGCAGATGTGGCGAGACACGATCGTTTCCAAGGCACCCGCTGACCGCGGAGAGATCATCAACTGATCGCTCGCGCGGTAGCCGTCCCGTCGCCGCGGCGACGCCGGTTCACAACGCCGCTGTTCTCGTCGGCTGAGTAGCCTGAGCGCGTGGACTTCGCGCTGAACAGCCTCGTCGAGTCGGTGTCGGCGACGGAAGCGGATCTCACAAGACGCTTCTACGAGGCCAGGCCGACCGGCACAGCGCTGACGAGCCACGCCGAGGTGCTGGGCGTCAGGGCCGCGCGCGCCGAGCAGTTCACGGGATCCGACCGCGCGGTCGCGGCGTCCACGGGGGTGACTGGTCACGATGTGCCGGTCAGGATCGTCGAGCCCCGGGGATGCCCGATCGTCGGCGTACTGCTGCACTTCCCTGGCGGTGGCTTCTACATGAGCTCCGCGGTCGCGGACGACGAGCGGAACGCGCGGCGGGCGGATGCCACAGGGCTCGCGGTGGTCAGCGTCGACTACCGGCTCGCTCCCGAACATCCGTGGCCCGCAGCCCCCGGATGACTGCACCGCGGCCGCCGACTGGCTGATCGCTCACGCGCCCGAGCGGTTCGGGACGGACAGGCTCCTCCTCGGCGGGTTCTCCGCGGGCGCGACGTTGGCCGCGGCAACCCTGCTGCGCTTGCGCGCGAGAGGCGATGTCGCCGCGTTCCGCGGAGCAGTTCTGGAGGCCGGCACGTACGACCTGACCGCGCACAGTCCTTCAGGATCAGTCGTCGTCGACGACTACTTCGTCGACGCCTATGCCGGTCACGTCGAGGACCGCTCCGTCCCGGATGTCTCGCCGGCGTACGGCGAGCTTCGGGGCCTGCCGCCGACCCTGATCGTCGTCGGCGGCCGCGACGTCGTACTGCCCGACAACCTGCTCATGGCGGCGCGCTTGTCGGCGGCCGGCAACGATGTCGACCTCCGGATCTACCCCGACGTGCCGCACGGCTTCTCGAATCACCCCACGCCGGTGGGGCGCAGCGCCGCCGCAGCGGTCGACTCCTGGCTCCTCGGCACAGTGAGTCGGGACTGACCCCGCCGTCACACCTTCCGCGGCGCCTTCTGGCAGGTCGGGCAGAAGTGCGAGCCGCGGTTCATGAACGACTCGCGCTGCATGATGGTGCCGCAGCGGCGGCAGGGTTCGCCGTCGCGCCCGTAGGCATCGAGACTGCGGGAGAAGTAGCCCGACTGGCCGTTGACGTTTACGTACAGCGAGTCGAAACTGGTGCCGCCCTGGTCGAGGGCTTGCCGCATGACCTCGGTGGCGTCATCGATGAGGCGGCCCAGGGCGGGCTTCGTCAGGGCGGAGGCGCGGCGACGGCCATGCACACCGGAGCGCCACAGCGCCTCGTCGGCGTAGATGTTGCCGACGCCGGAGATCACCGTCTGGTCCAGCAGCACCCGCTTGACTTCGGTGTCCTTGCGCTTCATCCGCGCGACCACGGCGTCGCGGTCGAAGAGCGGATCCAGCGGGTCGCGGGCGATGTGGGCCACGGACGCGGGCACGAGCGTGCCGGCGACCTCCTCGAGCGGGTCGACTGCCCAGCCGCCGAAGGTGCGCTGGTCGACGAACCGGAGCACGGCACCGTCGGACAGCCCGGCCCGGATGCGCAGGTGCCGGTCGTCTGCGGGGCTCCGACCACTGACGGCACCGCCGTCGACGAGCATCTGGCCGCTCATGCCGAGGTGCACGACGATCGCGGCGTCGGCGGGGGCGCCGCCGCGCGCCAGCGGTAGCCACAGGAACTTGCCGCGCCGCTCCGCGGAATCGACGTCGGCGCCGGTGATCTGGCCGATCATGTCCGCTTCGCCGGCGGCGTGGCGCCGGGCGGCGCGCGGGTGCAGTACCTCCACGGAGGTGACGCCGCGGCCCACCAGGTGATCGACGAGGCCGCGCCGGACGACCTCGACCTCGGGCAGCTCGGGCATCAGGCCGACTCGGGCGCCCGCTCGGCGTCGCTCGCCGCCGCGTCATCCACTGAGGACTCGGAGTTGTTCACGCCCAACGACTTCCACGCGGCCGCGGCGGCCTTCTGCTCGGCCTCCTTCTTCGTGCGGCCCACACCCTCGCCGAGATCGTTCTCGTCGACCACCGCCACGGCGGTGAACTCCTTGTCGTGGTCCGGTCCCGTCGACGTGATGCGGTACGCCGGCGCACCGAGGTCCCGCTCGGCGGTCAGCTCCTGCAGAGACGTCTTCCAGTCGAGGCCCGCGCCCATGGACGAGGAGGCCGTCAGCAGGGGCAGAAAGAGCCGCAGCACGACCTCGCGGGCGGTGTCGATGCCGTGCTCGATGTGCACGGCGCCCAGCAGCGCCTCGGTGCCGTCGGCGAGGATCGAGTCCTTGTCCCGGCCGCCGGTGAGCTCCTCACCGCGCCCCAGGTACAGGTGCGCTCCGAGGCCGCCCTCCCCCAGACCACGGGCGACGCGCGCGAGGGCGTGCATGTTGACCACGCTGGCGCGGATTTTGGCGAGCTCGCCCTCGGGCTTGTCCGGGTGGGTGACGTAGAGCCACTCGGTCACGGAGATACCGAGCACGCTGTCACCGAGGAACTCGAGCCGCTCGTTGGTGGGCAGCCCGCCGGCCTCGTAGGCGTAAGAGCGGTGCGTGAGCGCCAGGGTGAGCAGCTCGTCGTCCAGACCGACGCCCAGGGCTTCCAGCAGCGGGGCGCGGTCCGTGGCGGGCGGCGCGGGGAGGCGCTTGCTCACTTGGTGTCGGCCTCGCCCTCGGTGGCGAACTTCGCGAGTCCGGCCCAGCGGGGGTCGATCTGCTCGTGGTGGTGGTCGGCCGGCAGGTCTGCCAACTTGTCGCCGCAGCCCTGGCACAAACCCCTGCAGTCGTCGGAGCACGTGGGGTCGAGGGCCAGCTCCATACCGACCGCGTCGATGATCGCCTGCTCGAGGTCGATCATGTCGTCCTCGATGCGGTACATGTCGTCATCGTCGGTGGTGGCCGCGGTCTCACTGTCCGGGTAGGCGTACAGCTCCGTCAGGAAAACGTTGAGCGCGCCTGACAGGGGGTCGAGACAGCGGGCGCACTGGCCGGCCGTGTTGGCGCTCACGGTGCCGGTCACGAGGACGCCCTCGGACACCGCCTGCACCTGGAGGTCGAGATCGACCTCTTCGCCGGTCTCGATGCCGATCAGGTCGACGCCGAGACGCTCTGGGGCGGCTACCGTACGGTGCACCTGCGCGGAGGTACCCGGCCGACGCCCGAAAGACCGCACATCCAGGACGTACGGCTTGCCGGCGGGCTGCCGGACACTGCTCATGTTCACTCCAACCTCCAGGTGGACACCCAAAACACCGAAGTATAGCAATACTTCGTCAGGAGCGAACCACCCTCGGGCCCAGCAGCTCGTACTGCCGCGCGCTTGCCGGATCGAGTTCGACACCGGTGACGATGGTATCGAGATCCCGCACCTCTGCGAATCGGCAGAAGTCGCTCTCTCCGAACTTCGATTCGGCGGCGACCAGTACGGTCCGCCGCGACACCTTGAGCGCAGTCGCCTTCACTGCTGCGACCGCGGGGTCCGAGGTCGTGCAACTGTGTTCGACGGAGATCGCATTGGTTCCCAGGAAGGCCACATCGATCACGAGGGAACGCAGCATCTCCAGTGCCCAGTGGTCGACCGTCGCCAGAGTGCGGCCCCGCATCCGACCTCCCAGGAGCAGTACCGTCACCGTCGAGCTGTGGGCGAGCGCTTGCGCCGCCCACAGCGACGAGGTGACCACGGTGATGGGATGATCGACCAAGAGCTCCGCGATCAATCGCGGCGTGTAGCCCTCATCGAGATAGACGGTCTCCGCGCCGTGCAGTTCGGCCACCGCCGCCGCCGCGATACGGTGCTTCTGCTCGGCATCGTGTTGACTCCGATGATCCAGTCCGGACTCGAAGGCGACGGTCTCGCGTGGAATCGCTCCCCCGTGCACACGTTTGACGAGGCGCCGATTCGACAGCAGATTCAGATCACGTCGTACCGTCTCCGTCGAGACCCCGAGTTCCTGCGCGAGTGCGATGACCTCGACACGCCCGCGGCTGCGCGCGAACTCGACGATCTTCTGCTGCCGACTGCCGGAATCCACGGGAACCGAATCTACTCCACGGGCACGCCTTCCGCCGATCAGCGGCGAGCGTTCAGGATTGCCATGACCTGCTCAGGGGTCTGCGCTGCGCGTAGACGCTCCACCTGCCCGGCATCGAGGAAGACCTGCGCGACCTGGTTGAGCATCGCCAGATGATCCTTGCCCGCTCCAGCGATTCCGATCACGAATTCCGCGGGCTTTCCGTTCCAGTCGATCGGATCGTCGTAGCGCACGAAAGAGATCGCGGTGCGGCGGATCATGGCTTTCGCCTCGTTGGTCCCGTGAGGAATCGCCAGGCCCTTCCCCATGAACGTCGACACCGACCGCTCACGTTCGAGCATTGCGGCCACATAATCGGGATCCACCGCACCCGCATCGACGAGGAGCCGCCCCGCTTCGGCGATGGCGTCGTCCCGGCTGCGCGCCGCGCCGTGCAGTGCGATCGAATCGACCGCGAGCGCGGCCTCGCTTTCGCCCTCGGCGGAGTCGGCATCGGTTCCCTCGGCCGGATCCCGCGTCTGCTCATCAGCCCCCTCAGCGCCGTCGGCCCGGCCACCGCTGCGGATCAGTTCGACGACGTCGTCGTACCGGGGACTGCTCATGAAGTCATCGACCGAGACGTGCACGGCCGAGCCAGTGAGCTGTCGCGCACGCTCGGTGAGATCGCGATGCGTGACCACGAGGTCGTAGGTATCGGTCAGATTGCTGATCGCCTGATTGACCACGGTCACGTCCGCGAAGCCCGCCTTCTGAATCTTCCGACGGAGAACGGACGCGCCCATCGCCGACGAACCCATACCCGCATCGCACGCGAAGACGATCGAGCGCACTGGGCCCTGCGCAGCGGTCCGCGTCAGCATCGATGCGACGCTCGACTTCTTCCCCTTGAGCGATTCCATCTCGGCGGTCGCGGCACCCAGGTCCACTGCATCGGAGCCGCCCGTCTTGAGCAGCAGAGCACCGACGACTCCGGACACGAGAGCCGATCCCAGGACAGAGAGGGTGATTCCCAGGAAGTCACCTTCCGGGGTCTGGGCATAGATCGCGATGATCGACCCGGGCGCCGCGGGCGCCCGAAGACCGTCGTTGAACAGGACATTGATGAACACGCCGGTCATGCCGCCGAGGATGACGGCAAGGATCAGACGTGGCTTGGCGAGCACGTACGGGAAGTAGATCTCGTGGATACCCCCGAAGAACTGGATCACAGCCGCACCGGGAGCAGAAGCGCGGGCCGCACCGGACCCGAAGAGTGTGTACGCCAGCAGAATGCCAAGGCCCGGTCCCGGATTGGTCTCGAGAAGGAACAGGATCGACTCGCCCGTCTTCGCCGCCTCAGCCGTGCCGAGCGGCGTCAGCACACCGTGGTTGATCGCGTTGTTGAGGAAGAGGATCTTCGCCGGTTCGATGAGGATCGAGGTCAGCGGGAGTAGGTCGTTGTTGACCAGGAAGTTGACGGCATCACCGGCGATCCGCGTGAACGAGGAGACGACCGGGCCGATCCCGAAGAAGCCGACGATCGCCAGCACCATTCCCACGATGCCCGCGGAGAAGTTGTCCACCAGCATCTCGAACCCGGGGCGGATCTTGCCGTACCACAGCGCGTCGAGCCGCCTCATCAGCCAACCGCCGAGCGGCCCCATGATCATGGCGCCCATGAACATCGGCACGTCCGCTCCGGCGATCACACCGATGGCCGCGATCGCACCGACCACACCGCCGCGAACGCCGTGGACCATCCGTCCGCCGGTGTACGCGATCAACACGGGCAGCAGGTAGGTGATCATCGGTCCGACGATGCCGCCGCTGGAGAAGTCTCCCCAGCCGCCGATTTTCGCGACCCAACCGGACGGGTCCTTCAGCGAGCTGAAGATGCCCGTCAACCAGCCGCTTTCAATGAACAGAGCAGTCAACAGCCCCCACGCGATGAACGCGCCGATGTTGGGCATGACCATGTTCGACAAGGCGGTGCCGAACTTCTGTACACGAACCCGCAGCCCGGGCCCGGGTTCGTCGGTGCGGCGCGTTACCGCGTTCGGTGTCTGTTGCACTTCACTGTCTCCGTTCGATCCCCGGCACCTTCGCCGGCAACTCCAAGAGTGATGACCATCACAGCGACCATTTCACCCCACAATCGGGCATGAGCGCAAGCAATCGGGCAGATTCGGGCGGGATTTGATGTGGTTTTACGCCCGCTCTGCGGTACAGTGGCAGAAATCACTCACTTCAGCTCACCGAGAGGACCAGACACGATGAAGGCACTCCGCTTCTACGCTCCCGAGGACGTGCGACTGGAAGACGTCCCCGAGCCGTCGTGCGGTCCGGATGAGATCAAGCTCAAAGTGCGCAACTGTTCGACGTGTGGAACGGACGTCAAGATCCTCCACAACGGGCACCAGAACCTCACGCCCCCGCGCACGATCGGCCATGAGATCGCTGGCGAGATCGTCGAGGTGGGCACGGACGTCAACGCGACCTATGCGAGCACGTGGCAGGTCGGCGATCGGGTGCAGGTCATCGCCGCGGTGCCGTGCGGGGACTGCTACGAGTGCCGCAAGGGGTGGATGGCGGTCTGCCAGAACCAGACGTCGATCGGATACCAGTACGACGGTGGTTTCGCCGAGTACATGATCGTTCCGCGCCAGGTACTTCGGGTCGACGGCCTGAACCGCATCCCTGACAACGTCGGATTCGACGAGGCCTCCGCCGCAGAACCTTTCGCCTGCGCGATCAACGCTCAGGAGCTCCTCGGGATCGAAGAGGGCGACACCGTGGTCGTCTTCGGCGCCGGTCCCATCGGCTGTATGCACATCAGGATCGCGCGCGGCGTCCACAAGGCCGGCAAGGTCTTTCTCGTCGATGTCAACGCCGAACGCCTGCGGATGTCCGCGGAGGCGGTCGGTCCCGACGAGATCATCGACGGATCACAGGTGGACGTCGTCGAGAAGGTGCTGGAGCTGACCGAGGGGCGGGGAGCCGACGTGGTGATCACCGCGACGGCGGCGAACGTCGCACAGGAGCAGGCCATCTCCATGGCGGCACGCAACGGCCGCATCTCCTTCTTCGGCGGCCTCCCCAAGACCAATCCGACGATCACCTGCGACTCCAACGTCGTGCACTACCGCCAGTTGCACATCCATGGCGCAAACGGCTCGGCACCTGAGCACAACAAGCGTGCCCTCGAGTACATCTCCACCGGTCAGGTCCCCGTCAAGGACCTGATCACGCGGCGGATCCCACTGGATCAGGTCATGGACGCCTTCGACATCGTCGCCAAGGGCGAGGCGATCAAGGTGACCGTGGAGCCCACGCCGAGTGGCCGGTAGGCTCCGGCTTCAGGCGTCGTGACGTCCGGCGCCGGGCGTCACTCCGCGCGGGCGAACTCGTCGAGATAGCCGTCAGCGGCACCGTGATCGCTGTAGTCGTGGACTCCGGCGGCGGTACGCAGCTGCTGGCGGCCACGGTTCACCGACCGCATAGTGGCGCCCAGCACCTCCTCGAACTGCGAGAGCTTGGTGTCGACGTACACGTCGCACTCCCCGCGCAGACGGTCCGACTCGGCGTGCGCCGCGTCGATGATCCGGTCCGACTCGCCCTTGGCGGCGGCCACGACCTCGGTCTCGGCGACGAGGCGCTCCTGCTCGGTGATGCCCTCGGCGACCGACCGCTGGTACGCAGCGTTGCCGTCGGTGACAAGGCGCTCGGCCTCGGCGCGGGCGCGGCCGGTGACGGCCTCGTACTCGCGCTGGGCGCCGCGGCGGATCCGCTCGTCCTCGGCGCGGGCCTCGGCTACCAGGCCGGTGGCGTGCTGGTGCGCCTCGGCGACCATACGGTCCGCTTGGGCCTTTGCGTCCGCGAGCAGGCGGTCGGCCTCGGCGCGGGAGCGGCTCAAGGTGGCGTCGGCCTCGGAGTTGGCCTGAGTCACCGTGGTGTCGTAGTGGGTGCGTGCCTCGCTGATCAGGCGGTCCTTCTGATCGAGCACGTCCTGCGCGTCATCGAGGTCGGCCGGGAAGGCGTCGCGGATGTCGTCGAGGAGCTCGAGCACATCACCGCGGGGCACGAGGCACCCGGCGGTCATGGGGACGCTGCGCGCCTCCTCCAGGATGGCGCCCAGCTCGTCCAGTGCTTCGAATACGCGGTACATACACCCATTGTGACGGGTGGGACCGATGTTTCGCCGTAACGCCACCGCCGCGTGTCGACTCCCGGAGGATTCAGCCGATCTTGAGTCCGCGATGCCCTATAGCGATCGCCGACGTGAGATCGGCCGATTTCACGACAGCTTGGCGCTCAGGGCGGTCTGCACGTTGGACGGGATCAGGGCGGAGACGTCGCCGCCCAGCTTCGCGACCTCCTTGACCAGCGAGCTCGAGACGTACGAGTACTGCGGCGCGGTGGTGAGGAAGGCGGTCTCGACATCGGTGAGGTGCATATTCATCCCGGCCATCGGCAGCTCGTAGTCGAAGTCCGTCGAGTTGCGCAGGCCCTTGAGGATGCACGCGACGCCTTCCTGGCGGGCGTAGTCCACGAGCAGGCCCGTCCACCGGTCGACGGTGACGCCGGGCAGGTCCGCGACATTCTCCTCGATCAGCGCGATCCGCTCGTCGATGGAGAACATGCCCTGCTTGTTGGGGTTCACGACGACGGTGATCACCAGCTCGTCGAAGATCCGTGCGGCCCGGCGGAAGATGTCCAGGTGGCCGTTGGTCATGGGGTCGAACGATCCGGGGCAGCACGCCTTGCTCATGCCGGATCATCCTGCCAGACGGCGATCTCCACGCGGGTCTCCCCGTAGTCGCGCGTCAAATCGAGCTCGAAGCCATCGGGCCACGTCGCCGCGGGCGTGCGCGCGGAGCGCTCCACCACGACGTGGGCGTCCGGCGCGAGCCATCCCGAGGTCAGTGCCGCCAGGTCCCTGTCGACGGTGTCGGCCGGCAGGTCGTAGGGCGGGTCCAGAAAGACGAGGTCGAAAGGCTCGGCCGGGAGGTCGAGAAACACCCGCACGTCCCGACGGTGCGCCGTCGCCCCCGGCAGCCCGACGGCGCGCGCGTTCTGGTTGATCACCGCGACCGCCTTGGCATCCGCGTCCACGAGCACCGCACGGGCAGCGCCGCGCGAGAGTGCCTCAAAGCCGAGCGCTCCCGATCCCGCGTACAGGTCGAGGACCGCCAGATCGTCGAAGTCGAGCCGCGATTGCAGCGCGCTGAACAGCGCCTCGCGGACACGATCCGACGTCGGCCGAGTGCCGCGGGGCGGCACCGCGAGTCTGCGCCCGCGTGCCGCCCCGGCGATGATCCTCGTCATCGCTCCACTGTAATCAGTTCGGCTACTCGGCTTTCGCCAGCCGCGCCTCCTCGATGTGCGCGAGACGGGTGGCATCCGTGTCCGGCCCAGGCACCTCGGTGCCGCGGATCGAGCAGCCCTTCGTCTCCTGCAGGAAGGGCAACGCAATGAGGCCGATCACGCAGGCAGCCATCATGTACCACGCCGGGAACAGGCTCTGACCAGTGGCTTCGATCATGGACTCGTTGACGTACGGGGCGGTGCCACCGAAAGCCGCCGTAGCCACGTTGTAGGAGATGGCGAACCCCGCGAACCGCACCGGAGTGGGGAACATGGCGGGGAACGTCGCCGTGATCGTGGCGAGCTGCGGGATGTACAGCACTCCCAGCACGACGAGTGCCACCATCGCCAGAACGGTTCCCTGCTCCATCAGCTGGAACAACGGCCAGGAGAGAACGAGCAGGCCGATCAGCGATATCCACCACATCGGTTTTCGCCCCGTGCGGTCGGACAGGGCACCGAAGAACGGAATCAGAGCCGCCATGATCACCTGGGCGACCAGCAGCACCTTGGAGCCGGTCTCGGGATCCATGCCGATGGCCCCGTGCAGGTAGGTGGGCATGTACGCGATCAGCGTGTAGTTCGAGACGTTGAGCGCGATGACGAGCCCGAAGAGGACGAGGATGGGACGCCACTGCTGGGTGAGCAACTGCTTGAGCCCACCGACCGCCGAATCCTGGTTCTGCTTCTTGTCCTTGAGCTCGACGAACACCGGGCTGTCGTGGATCTGGTTTCGGAGGTACCAGCCGATGAAGCCCATCGGCAGCGCCATCAGGAACGGGATGCGCCAGCCGAACTCCTGCATCTGCTCCTCGGAGAGGATGACCTGCAGGAGCAGGACGACCGCGGTGCCTCCCGCGAAGCCGCACATGGTTCCGAACTCGAGGAAGCTGCCGTACTTGCCCCGCTGGCGATCCGGCGAGTACTCGGCCATGAAGGTCGCGGCACCGCCGTACTCGCCGCCCGTCGAGAATCCCTGCACCATGCGCAGAACGATCAGTAGGACGGCGCCGAGCCATCCCGCGACGGCGTAGGTCGGAAGGAACGCGATCAACGTGGTCGACCCGGCCATCAGCAGGATCGTGGTGGCGAGCACGGCCTTTCTGCCGATCTTGTCGCCGAGCGGGCCCCAGACGAATCCGCCGAGCGGCCGCAGGACGAACGAGATCGCGAATCCGAGCAACGTACCGATCGTGCCGTTCTGGGGAAACAGGGCGTTCGCGATGTAGACGGCCGTCGACGCGTAGACGCCGTAGTCGAACCATTCGGTGAAGTTGCCCATCGCAGACGCGCCGATGGCTCTGTGCAGCGACTTCTTTCGCTGCGTCTCGCTCTTCTGGAGGCCCGCGGACGAGAGCGGAGAGTCTCCGGACGTTGTTGAGTTATCAGGCATGCAGATCAGCCCCTGGCGTTGGTCACCGTGCGGACCGGGCTTGCCTGTGGCTAGACACTGCTGGGCCCACCGGACGTGTGATTACCGCGCGTTCGACGTTAACAGAGTCAACGACCGGTTCTCGGGTGGACGGTTCACCTGGTGGACACTGTCCGGCATCCTCGCTGGTAACCCGATGTTCGCCGACCGGGAACCGGACTGCGGCATCGTTTCCGCAATGCCCCTCAGTGATTCGCACTTCTCGCGTCGTTCGCTCCTCAAAGCCGGCACCGCCGGCGCCCTTCTGATCCCTGCCGGCTCGCTGCTCTCAGCCTGCGGCACCTCGTCGGACGGCGCGGCGGCCTCGTCGTCGCCCGGCATGGTCCGTGGCCGTCCATCGCTCACCCACGGCATCGCGTCCGGCGACCCGCGCACCGACGGTGCGTTGGTCTGGGCACGGTCGGACGCCCCCGCACGGTTGATCGTCGAGACGGCATCGTCGGAGTCCTTCAGCAACCCGCGCCGCTTCGAGGGGCCGCAGCTGAACCCGTCGTCCGACGGCGCCGGCCGGTTCCGCGTCACGGGTCTCGAACCCGGCCAGAGGGTGCACTATCGCGTCACCCTCGAGGGCGAGAACGGCGCGACGTCCGAGCCGGTGACCGGCACGTTCCGGACGGCACCGTCGGCGAACGGGAACGTGAGCTTCGCCTGGTCGGGCGACGTGGTGGGCCAGGGCTGGGGCATCAACCGCGACGGCGGCATGGCGATCATGGGAGCCATCGCCGACGCGCGGCCCGACTTCTTCCTGCACTCGGGCGACGCGATCTACGCCGACAATCCCGTGCCGGAGACCCAGAAGCAGAATGACGGCAACACCTACCGCAACGTCACGGCCGAGGCCAAGAACCAGGTCGCTCAGACCCTCGACCAGTTCCGCGGCAACTACGCCTACAACCTCACCGACGAGCACTACCGGCGGTTCGCGGCGAACGTGCCCCAGCTGATCCAGTGGGATGACCACGAGGTGGTCAACAACTGGTTCCCGGGCGAGAGCCTGGCGGGACAGAACCGCAAGGGCTACACCGAGACCGACGTGAACAAGCTGGCGGACTTCGCGTACCAGGCGTGGCGCGAGTGGCAGCCGGTGCAGCCCACGGAGGCCGCCGACGGGCGCCTGTACCGCAAGATCTCCTACGGACCGCTCCTCGACGTCTTCGTGCTCGACATGCGCAGCTACAAGGACCCGAACCCCAAAGCGTGGGCCACGTCCAACGACGCCGGCATCCTCGGCGACAAGCAGACCCAGTGGCTCATCGACGGCCTCACCTCGTCGAAGGCGGTGTGGAAGGTGGTCGCGAACGACCTGCCGCTGAGCATCGTCGTCCCCGACGCCGCCACGAACCCGAAGGACGGCGGCCCGAAGTCGATGGAGGCCGTCGCGCAGGGCGACAACGGTGCGCCGCTGGGCCGCGAGATCGCCTTCTCGCGCATCCTGTCCCGCACCAAGGACGTGCAGAACGTCGTCTACCTCACCGCCGACGTGCACTACACCGCGGCGATCTCGTACCACCCGGACAAGGCGGCCTTCCAGGACTTCTCGCCGTTCTGGGAGTTCGTGTCCGGCCCGCTCAACGCCGGCGCGTTCCCGCAGAGCCCGCTCGACGGGACCTTCGGCGCGCAGTACGAGTTCGTGCACGCCCCCGACAAGGCGAACGTCTCCCCCGCCGAGGGCTTCCAGCACTTCGGGCACGTCACCATCGACGGCGGCACCCGGGCGCTGACGGTGCACTTGCGCGACGCCAAGGGCGCCTCGCTCTACGCCAAGGAGCTCGCTCCGGCGTAGTCCTGCGCGCCCGCGTAGCGGAAGCGCTGGGCGGGGTGATCGGCGGCGAGCCGGTCACCCTGCCCGAACAGCTTGTGTCGCAGCGTTCCCGGCACGTACTCGGTGGGGTACACGCCGCGTCGGCGCAGCTCCGGGACGATGAACTCGACGATGTCCTCGAAGGTGCCGGGCGTGATCGCGTAGGCCAGGTTGAAGCCGTCGACGTCGGTCTCGTCGACCCACTCCTGCAGCTCGTCGGCCACCCGCTCGGCGGAGCCGACGAGCACCGGACCCATCCCGCCGATGCGGCCCCACTTGCCGATGTCCTCGACGGTCCAGTCCTTGCCCGACGGGTCGGCCTGCTGGAAGTTGGAGACGGCGGAGATGATGGCGTTGGACTTGACGTCGCCCACCGGGTCGCTCGGGTCGTAGGCGCCCAGGTCCACGCCCATCCAGCCGGACATGAAGACCAGAGAGCCCTCGATGCTGGCGTAGCGGTGGTACTCCTCGAGTTTCGCCTGCGCCTTCGCCTCGGTCTCGTCCGTGACGATGGTGAGCAGCGTGTAGACCTTGGCCGAGTACGGGTCACGGCCGTTCGCGACGAGACCCTCGCGGATCGTGCGCACGACCTTCTTCAGGATCGCCTTGGTGGGCGCGGCCACGAAGATCGCCTCGGCGTTGCCCGTCGCGAACGCCAGCCCCCGCGGCGACGCCCCGGCCTGATAGATCACCGGCGAGCGCTGCGGCGAGGGCTCGCCGACATGGATCCCCGGCACGTCGAAGTACTTGCCGTGGTGATTGATCGGGTGCACCTTCGACGGATCGGTGAAGACGCCGCTCTCGCGGTCGCGGATCACCGCATCGTCCTCCCAGGAGCCCTCCCACAGCTTGTAGAGCACCTCGAGGTACTCGTCGGCGTGGTCGTAGCGCTCGTCGTGCTGCAGCTGGTCGAGCTGCCCCATGTTCTTCGCCGCCGACGGCAGGTACCCCGTCACCACGTTCCAGCCGATCCGGCCGTTCGTGAGGTGGTCGAGGGTGGTGAGCCTGCGGGCGAAGGGGAAGGGGTGCTCGAAGCCGGTGCCGGCGGTGATGCCGATGCCGAGGTGCTCCGTCGCGCCCGCGATGGCGGAGGCCAGCAGGATCGGGTCGGAGACGGGGACCTGCGCCGCGTGCTTGATCGCGGCGTCGCCGTTGCCGTTGTAGGAGTCGTAGATACCCAGGACGTCGGCGATGAAGATGCCGTCGAAGGTGCCGCGCTCCAACAGCTTCGCCAGGTCCGTCCAGTAGCCGAGCTCCTTGTAGCGGTGCGACTGGTCCTTCGGGTGCCGCCACAGGCCCGGGGACTGGTGGGCGACACAGTTCATGTCGAAGGCGTTGAAACGGATCTGACGGCTCATGGAGGCCGACGCTAGGCGGCGCGCCCGCGCCCGCCCAGGCTTGCGCTCAGCGTGACGCGAGGGCCGGCCCGCCGGCCCGCACGACGGTAAGGCGCACTGTCAGGCCAGGTTGAGCTGCCAGGACACGCCGAACCGGTCCCCCACCCAGGCGAAGGCGGCGGAGAAGCCGTACTCGCCCACCGGCATGTAGGTCTTCCCTCCCGCTCCGAGCGCCTCGGTGAGACGCTCCAGTTCCTCACGGTCGTCGCAGTCCACGAACAGCGACGTCGACGGGGTGAAGTCGAAGGCGTGGTCGACGGAGCTGTCGCTGATGAGCACGTGCTCGCCCTTGATCACCACCTCGGCGAGCTGGATGCCGTGCTTCGGATCCGCGTGCGGCACCGAGCTGAGGACCGCCCCGTCGAAGGTCGCGACGTACAGGTCGATCGCCTCCTCGGCGACCGCGCCCTGGAACATGAGGAACGGACGAATCATGGTCATGCGCCGAGCCTACGTCCGGCGCGCGTCGTAAGGTGCGGGCATGACGTCGGTGGTCGTGGTGGGCAGCGTGAACCTGGACGCGATCACGGTGTGCGAAAGGTTCCCGCATCCGGGCGAGACGGTGACCGGTGTGTCCGTCGCCTTCGGACAGGGCGGGAAGGGCGCGAATCAGGCCCGATCGGCGGCGCGTTCGGGTGCCGCGACCGTCTTCATCGGCGCGGTCGGCGACGACGACGCCGCAGGCACGGTCCTGGACTCGCTCTCGGGTGCGGAGGTCGACGTCTCCCGCGTCGCGCGCACGCCCGGAAGCACCGGCTTCGCGAACGTCACCGTCGACGGTTCCGGCGAGAACCACATCGTGGTCGTGCCCGGCGCGAACGCCGCGGTCCGCGTGGACGACGCGGCGCGCGCGGCGATCGCCGACGCGGACGTGCTCCTCCTACAGCTCGAGATCCCACTTCCCGCAGTCATCGACGCCGCACGCGCCGCACGCGAGGCCGGTACCGTCGTACTGCTCAATCCCTCACCAGTGCAGCCGCTCCCCGACGACCTCGTCGAACTCCTCGACGGCGTGATCGTCAACCGGGACGAGGAGAAGGCGCTCGCCGAGGTCGCTGGGCGCGTGCCGCACGTCGTCACCACCCTCGGGGGCGACGGCGCCCGGGCGACCGGACCCGACGGCACCGTCGACACCCCCGGCTTCGCGGTCGAGGTCGTGGACACCACCGGCGCCGGCGACGCCTTCGCCGGCGCCCTCGCGGCGCACTGGCTCCTCCCGCCCGCCGAGCGCCTCCGCCGCGCCAACGCGGCCGGCGCCCTTACTGCCACCGCTGCCGGCGCGGCGGCCGCCCCGACAGCTGCCGAAGTCGACGCCTTCCTCGTCGCCCAGGAGACCGCCCGATGACGATCACCGTCCACGACGTGCCCGGCGAGGCCCATACGCCCTGAACCACCGGACCGGACGGGGCCCTCTGGTTCGTCGAGATCGGGGCGGGGCCGATCGGTCGGATCACGCCCGACTGCGCCGTCTCCCACTACCCGCTCCCCAACACTGCCGCCCGCCCGCACAGCGTCTGCGCCGGCCCCACCGCAGCTTCGATGTGACCCATCTCACATTGACCCGCCTCGCTGGGGATACCCCGGGGTTCCGCTGACCGATTCCGAAGCGCGGGTGACTTCCGCAATGCCGGTTGTTAGCGTCGAAAGCGATGAGCCCGTCTCACAAGAGCGATCCCACTGCCCCCGCGAAAACGGGGGTCACCACCCGTCGCCCGTCCATCGAGGACGGAATCCGGTTGTGGGAGATCGCCCGGGACACCGAGGTTCTCGATCTCAATTCGACGTACGCGTACACCTTGTTGTGCCGTGACTTCGCCGAGTCGTCGATCGTCGCCGAACGCGACGGCGCCGTCGCCGGTTTCGTCACGGGGTACCGCCGTCTCGACCGCCCGGACACATTGTTCGTGTGGCAGGTGGCGGTGGACGCCGCCCATCGGGGCCACGGCATCGCCTCGCGTATGCTCATCGATCTGTTGGACCATCTTGCGGTGAGGGGCGTTTCACGCCTGGAGACCACGATCACCGCGTCCAACACGGCGTCCCAGGTGCTCTTCGGCTCCGTGGCGAAGAAGCGCCGTTCCACCCTCACGGTGCGCGATCTGTTCGCCTCGCACCACATCTCCCCCACTGAATCCGACCCCCACGAGCCCGAGCAGCTGTACGTCATCGACCCCGCCTGACCGGCGGGGCCGCTACCGGGCCCACTAGGAGGATCACCATGTCCACCCTGACCGATGATCACACCAGCACCGCCGATTTCGAGCAGCCCTCGATCTTCAGCACCCGCGAGTCTCAGGTGCGCAGCTACTCGCGCGGCTGGCCCGCCGTCTTCGATCGGGCCGAGGGATCCTGGCTCATTGACCGCGATGGCCGCCGCTACCTGGACTTCTTCGCGGGCGCCGGCGCCCTCAACTACGGGCACAACCACCCCAAGCTGAAGCAGGCCCTGGTGGAGTACATCTCCGAGGGCCACATCACGCACTCGCTCGACATGTCGACCGTGGCGAAGGGCGAGTTCCTGCAGACCTTCGAGGACAAGATCCTGAAGCCCCGCGGCCTGGACTACAAGGTCCAGTTCCCCGGCCCCACCGGCACCAACACCGTGGAGGCGGCGCTGAAGCTCGCCCGCAAGGTCAAGGGCCGCGAGTCGATCATCAACTTCACCAACGCCTTCCACGGCATGACGTTGGGCGCGTTGTCGGTGACCGGCAACTCGATGAAGCGTGGCGGCGCCGGCATCCCGCTGGTGCATGCGACTCCCATGCCCTTCGACAACTACTTCGACGGCGTCGCACCGGATTTCCAGTGGTTCGAGGCCGTGCTCGACGACTCCGGCTCGGGGCTGAACAAGCCGGCCGGAGTCATCGTCGAGACCGTTCAGGGCGAGGGCGGCGTCAACGTCGCGCGCCCCGAATGGCTGCGCGCGCTGGCCGACCTGTGCGAGCGGCACGACATGCTGCTCATCGTCGACGACGTCCAGATGGGTTGCGGCCGTACAGGTCCGTTCTTCTCCTTCGAGGCGGCCGGGATCACCCCGGACATCGTGACGCTCTCCAAGTCGATCGGCGGCTACGGCCTGCCGATGGCCCTCACGCTGATGAAGCCCGAGCTGGACATCTGGGGCCCCGGAGAGCACAACGGCACCTTCCGCGGCAACAACCCCGCCTTCGTCACCGCCAAGCACGCGATCGACGAGTTCTGGTCAGACGACGTCCTCGAGAAGGAGACGCTCCGGAAGGGCGCCCATATCGAGAAGCGCTTCGACGAGCTGTGCGCCGAGTTCCCGGAGCAGCTCAGCCACCGCGGTCGCGGCATGGTGCAGGGCCTGGTCTTCAACGACGCCGACAAGGCGGGCGCCGTCTGCGCCGCCGCCTACCAGCAGGGCCTCCTCGCGGAGACCTCCGGCCCGTCGGACGAGGTGGTCAAGCTCCTGCCCGCGCTCACCATCACCGACTCCGAGCTCGACCTCGGCCTCGACATCCTCGCCACTGCGACTCGAAAGGCACTGTCCGCATGATCGTGCGCACCATCGACGAGATCACCGGCACCGAACGCGACGTCGCCGCCGGGAACTGGCGCAGCAAGCGCATCGTGCTCGGCGGCGACCGGGTCGGCTTCTCGTTCCACGAGACCGTCATCGAGCCCGGCACCGTCAACGAGTTCCACTACGCCAACCACGTGGAGGCCGTATGGCTGGTGGAGGGCGAGGGCACGCTCCTCGACCGGGAGACCGGCGTCGAGTACCAGCTCGCCCCCGGCACGATGTACCTGCTGGACGGCAATGAGCGGCACACCGTGACCACGAAGACCCGCATGCGCATGCTGTGCGTCTTCAACCCGCCCGTCGTCGGCACCGAGGTGCACGACGAGAACGGCGTCTACCCCCTGGTCGCCGTCGACTGACACCCCTCAGCAATTGAACGACGTTATGGAGAGTAAAACCCCAGGTCGGGTTCTCCATAACGTCGTTCAATTGCGTCATAGGGTGAGGGCGAGGGCGCACACGGCGAGGACCACGAGGCCGGCGAGGGCGTCGATGCGGCCGGGGCCGGCGGCGCGCACGACGAGGCGGCCGGTGCCGCCGCGGGCGGCGATCGCCTCTCCCATCTCCGTTGCGCGGCGCAGGGAGACGACCATCGCCGCGACGCAGAGGTCGACCAGATCAGCACGGCGGGAGCGCTTCACCGCGGGCGGCGGCTGGAGGCGGCGCGCCGCCGACAGCGTCCGGAACTCGTCGATCATCAGCGGGAACGTGCGCAGCGCCAGCGCGAGGGTCACGGCCCACTCGTCTACCGGAAACCGCAACCGGCGCAACGGCCCGCACAGCCGCGCGACCGCGGGCGCCACGTCGGCGGGGTCCGTGGTCCACGCGATGAGCGCGCCGGCCCCGAGAAGCACCAGCCCCAGCAGGATCACGCGCAGCAGGTTGAGCAGGCCGCCGAGGCCGACGGTGACGCCGGCGACGTCCACGTGGGGCACACCGCCGCTCGCGGCCATCAGGCACCCGCCGATGAGCACCACCACGAGCACCCACCGCGGCACGGTCGGCACCACTGACAGTGGGATCCGCGCCGCCGCAGCAGCGACTACCAGCAACGCGGCGAGCAGCCCGACCACCGGCCAGCTCGGGGCGACCGTGAGGACGACCGAGACCGCCGCCACCGCGAGCAGCTTCGTGCCGGCCCAGAGATCATGCAGGTAGGAGCGCTGCGGCAGCGTCCGCAGCACCAACGACGTCGACCGACTCATGCCACCTCCTCCGCGTCGATCGCGCCGCGGGTGAGGTGGACCGTCCGATCGCACAGCCGGTCGAGGTGGTCGACGTCGTGCGAGATGATCACCATCGCCTGGCCGCCGTCGCGGATACCGATCAGCAGCTCGACGAGCTCGCGCTGCGAGAGCAGGTCCAGGCCGGCCAGCGGCTCGTCGAGGATGAGCAACCGCGGCGCGCGGCCGAGCAGCCCCGCGAGCGCCACCCGGCGGAGCTGGCCGCCGCTGAGTCGGTCGACGAGGAGTTCCGCCGTCGCTGCGGGGAGGCCGACGGAGGCGAGGGCCCGGGTGATCGCAGGTGCATCGTCGCCTCGGAAGCCGGCCAAAGCCGCGAGCGCGTCGCCGGCGGTCCCGCGCACCAGCTGCAGGCGGGCCGCCTGCAGCGCGAGCGCCACCGCTCCGACGTGCTCGGCGACGGGAGCACCGTCGAGCTCACAGGTACCGGCGGTGGGCTCGAGAAGCCCGGCCATCACCCAGGCGAGCGTCGACTTGCCCGACCCGTTGCCGCCGCAGAGCAGTATCGACTCCCCCGCACGCACGACGAAGTCGACGCCGCGCAGCGCCGTGCGCCGCCAGGGCGTCCCGGCGTCGTACTCGTAGTGCACCCCGCGCAGCAGGAGCAGCGGTGCGCCGAGGGCGGGGCGGACACGCCCTGCCGAGGCGGACGCGGGAGGGTCGGCGCGCTGCGCGCTCCCCAGGTCGACGGTGCGGTCCGCCCCGGCCGCCTCCTCCGGGTAGTGGGTGATGTTCACCAGGCTCAGGGCGTGCTGCCGGGTCAGGCCGCCCAGCAGCGCCATCAGATCCTCGCGGCCGTCCCGGTCCACCATGGTGGTGACCTCGTCGGCGATAACGAGTGCGGGCCGCCGGGCGAGGGCCGCCGCGACGGCGAGACGCTGCGCCTCCCCGCCCGAGAGGCCAGAGGTATCACGATCCCCCATGCCGCCGAGCCCGACTTCCGCGAGCAGGCCGTCGACGTCGACCTCGACCCCGTCCGGCAGGCCCCAGACGACGTCGTCCGCGACGCGAATCCCGAGCACCTGACTGTCGGCGTGCTGCAGCACGAGTGCGGTGCCACCGACCCGGCCGAGCCCCACGGTGCCGGGGCGGTCGACGGTCCCGCCGGTGGGAAGGAGTCCCGCCAGCACGCGCATGAGCGTCGACTTGCCGGTGCCGTTGGCGCCGGTCACCGCGACGTGATCGCCCGGTTCAACGGCGAAGGAGACGCCGGAGAGCGTCTCGTGCCGTGCCTCCGGGTAGCGGAAGGCGACATCCTGCAGCGCGAGCGGTAGCGGGCGGGGCGCACCGTCGTCGGGCTCGCGGGGGAAGAGGTCGCGCGGCGCGACGCTGGTGGCCCGGACCCGGCGGAGCACTGGAGTGAGGATGCGCCAGGCGAAGGAGCAACCGAGGACCACGATGAGCCAGACCGATACCCACACGAATACCTGCCAGTGCTGCAGCCCGAAGTCTGCGAGCCGCTGCAGCGCCGATCCGGGCCCCGCTCCGCCCGGGAGCGGCAGCAGGAGAGCGCCTAGGCCGCGTACGTTCGCCGCGAATGCGCCGAGCACCACGCTGCGCATCTCCGCAAACACCGCGAGGAAGGCGAATACCGCGGTCGCCACCACGACTCCCCACAGGGAGGCGACGCCGAGCATGACCCCGCGCCCGCGGCCCCTTCGGCGGACCTGACCGCAGATGACTCCCATGTACACGCAGGTCCACGCGGACACCAGGCCGCCGAATCCGGCGAGCAGGAAGGCGACGGCCCCGGAGGCCATCGTCGTGGCGACCGCGACCCGTGTGCGGTGGTGGAAGGCCAGCACGCCCATGGGAACGGCGCCGGCCCAGGCGAAGACGACGGCACCCGGGACGACCATCGACAGCACGGCGATCGCGGACATGAGGGCGGCCGTGACCGCGGCGTGCGCGAGCTCGACGGGCCGCAGCGGACCCGACTCGGTTTCCGACATCGAATCACCCTATCCGCGACCGCACATATCAGCGGGCGACGGGCCCTTCCGAAGCAGTGCGCCGGGCGGGCGGATGGGCCAGACTGAGGACATGACCTCGCTCGCTGATCTGGCCGTGACCCTCAAGTCCCTGCACCGCAAGGGCGATCCCGTCGTCCTGCCCACCACTTGGGACGCCTGGTCCGCGAACACCGCGGTCACGGCGGGCTTCGCCGCTCTCACCGTCGGCTCGCACCCGATGGCCGATTCGATCGGCCGCCCCGACGGCGAGGGCATGAGCTTCGAGGAGGCGCTGACCCGCGTCGCGCAGATCACCTCGTCCGTCGATGTTCCCGTGTCCGTCGACATCGAGTCGGGCTACGGGCAGTCAGCCGAACGGATCATCGAGGGCCTCCTCGGTGCCGGCGCGGTGGGCCTGAACATCGAGGACACGGTGCACTCCGAGGGCGGCCGGTTCCGCGACGCGCAGGAGCACGCCGACCTGGTCGCCGCGCTGCGCGCCGCCTCCGACGCTGCGGGCGTGCACGTCGTGATCAACGCCCGCACCGACATCTTCAAGAACCAGGTGGGCGAGGCGGAGGATCGCGTAGAGCGCGCCATCGCGCGGATGCAGCTGTGCGTCGGCGCGGGCGCCGATTCGCTGTACCCGGTCGCGTTCCACGACGCGGCCACGCTCCGTCACCTCGCGGACGCTCTGCCGCTCCCGGTGAACGCGATCGCGAATCCCGCGACCGACGATCTGGCCGCCCTCGCCGCTGCCGGCGCGGGCCGGATCAGCTTCGGCCCGATCTGGCAGATGGCGCTCACCGAACGCTCGAACGAACTGCTCGCGCGCTGGCGCTGATCCTCATGCCTCGCGCGACGCCCTGGCCACGACGAGTGCCAGGGCGTCGTTGACGCACCGGCGATGAACCGGGCCGCGTGACCGGTCAGCGCCGCAGGGGGCGCTACCGCGTACCGTCGGGCACCCAGGCGGAGCCCCGCTCCCGATCGAGGTACGTCTCGGACTTGTTGTGCAGGAAGAAGATGTACACGAAGAGCGAAATCGCGATGGTGATCGTGACATAGGCGATGAACCAGGGCACGTGGCCGGACTTCTTGGCAGCCTCGTAGATCAGCGGCGCGGTGCCGCCGAAGATCGAGTTGGCGAGGGCGTAGCCGATGCCCACCCCCAGGGCACGCACGTGCGAGGGGAACAGCTCCGCCTTCACCAGCGCGTTGATCGACGTGTAGCCCGTGATGATGATGTAGCCGGCGCACACCATCGCGAGCGACCCGATCGCGACGTGGATGTTCGGCAGGAACGTGATGAGGAAGTACGTGTAGAAGACGCCGCCCACGCCGAAGAAGATCAGCATCGGCTTGCGGCCGATCCGGTCGCTGATCGTGCCGCCGATCGGCTGGATGAGCATGAGGAAGATCAGGCCGATCAGATTCACCCACGTCGCCGTCAGCGCGTGATCGGTGTAGGCCGTCTTGACGATCGCCGGGGCGTTGACGCTGTAGACGTAGAAGGCGAGCGTGCCGCCCATCGTGACGAGGAAGCACAGCACCAGCTGTTGCCAGTAACCGGTGAGCAGCTCGCGCATGGTGCCGGAACTGGTGTCCTCGCCGTCGCGGATCGCGGCGAGCTGCTGCTCCGAGAGGGACTCGTCCATCGTGCGCCGCAGCCAGAAGACGACGATCGCCGCGATGCCGCCGACGAAGAACGCGATGCGCCAGCCGAAGTCGGACACCTGCGCCTTGGAGAAGATCCCCAGGAGCACGAGCAGCATGAACTGTGCGAGCACGTGCCCGCCGACGAGCGTGACGTACTGGAACGAGGAGAAGAAGCCTCGGCGCTCGCGGGTGGCCGCCTCCGACATGTACGTCGCCGAGGTGCCGTACTCGCCGCCCGTCGCGAAGCCCTGCACCAGGCGGCACACGATGAGGATCACCGCGGCCGCCATGCCGATCGTCTCGCGGCCGGGGACGATCGCGATGACGAACGAGCACGCGGCCATCAGCGAGACGCTCATCGTGAGCGCCGCCCGCCTGCCCTTGCGGTCGGCGTACCGGCCGAAGAACCACGAACCGACGGGTCGCATCAGGAAGGTGACGGCGAAGATCGCGTAGACGTAGACGGTCGAGTTCTTATCGGCCTTGTCGAAGAACTGGCTCTCGAAGTAGGTCGCGAACACCGTGTAGACGTAGACGTCGTACCACTCGACCAGGTTGCCGCTCGATCCGCGCAGCGTGTTCCAGATCGCCCGGCGGGTCTCCGCCCGCGACGAGACGGGCTTCGTCGCAATGGATTCCGTCATGATGCCTTCCGTCCTAGACCTCGTCGGCGGAGCGGCCCGTGCTCCGATGGCCGAGGGCGGCCACCGTGATCATCAGGGCGAGCATCGCCGCCGCGACCACCGCGAACACCCACACGCTGCCACGCTCGTCGAGAATCGGAAGCAGAACGAACGGAAGAAACGCGGTCACCAGCTTCGACAGCGAGTAGGCGGCGCCGGCGGCCGTCCCGCGGATCGCCGTGGGGTAGGAGTCCGCGAGATAGACGTGGTACGCGTTGGAGAACAGGTTCGACGAGACCGTGTAGAGGAACCCGGCGAGCACGATCTGCACCGGACTGGCGGCGAAGCCGAACCACAGGCCGAAGACGGCCATCAGGCCCGCCGAGCCGATCACCAGGTACCGGCGCTCGATCCGCTCGACGATCGGCACCGCGAGCGCGGCGCCCAGCGGGTAGCCGATGTAGGACAGCGCCACGAACAGCAGCGAGGTCTGGATCGAGTAGCCCTTGGCGAGCAGGACCAGCGGCGCGATGGTGCCGAATCCGTAGTACCCGAAGACCTCCAGTGCGGAGACGATCCACAGCATGACGGTCCGCCGTCGGTACGGCGGGCGGAACAGGGCGCGGATGGTGATCGCGTGGGACCTCACCGGGCGGAGGGCCGCGTCCGGTTCGGCGAGCACGTTCCCCTCCTTCACCGCCTGCGCCTCCATCCGACGGACGATGGCGTCGGCCTCGTCGTAGCGCCCCTGTGCCTCCAACCACCGGGGCGACTCGGGCAGGCCCCGTCGGACCAGCCACACCAGCAACGACCCGAGTGCGCCGAAAACGAACAGCAGCCGCCACCCCTGCACCTCCACTCCACCGAGATCGAAAGCCTGCGGGGTGAGCCAGCGCGCGGCGAACCCGACAACCGGGACGCCGAGGAAGGACACCACGTACGCGAGCGAGATGTACTTGCCGCGCACGTTCTTCGGCAGGATGTCCGAGAGGTAGGAATCGGCGAGCGCGAACTCGCCGCCGATGCCGATCCCGGCGACGAACCGAGTGACGACGAGGAACGCGGCGTTGGGGCTGAACGCGCCCGCGAGCGACATCGCCGAGTAGAGCGCCAGGTTGATCATGAACGCGGTGCGGCGCCCGTAGCGGTCCGCGAGGCGGCCCATGAACAGGGCGCCGATGAACTGGCCGATGAACGCGGATGCCAGCAGCACTTTGAGTTCGTCCTGCCCGAGTGCGAAGTCCTTCTTGAGCACGGTCGCGATGGTCGCGGCGAGGAAGTTCTCGTACTGGTCGAAGAACAGGCCCAGCCCGATGACGCCGACAGCGGCGAAGTGCAGCCGGGTCATCGGCAGCCGGTCCAGGCGCGCCGCGATCGACGGTGCCTGCGTGGTCTCGGTGGTCATCGTCGAAATATACTTCGGTAAACGAATACAGTGGTGTCGGGGCGGTGACCGCCAGGCGAATGGGCGGTGCGATACCGCACGCGAGCGCCCGAGGTGGAGTTGAATCTCCCGAGTGATCGTCGATTGCGCCCACTACCTGGGCGGCGCCCGGCAGGCCGAGGAGACCCTCGCCCCGCTGGACGCCGCGCGCCTGTGCACCGAGGACGGCTTCGTGTGGCTCGGCCTGTTCGAGCCGACCCCCGGGGAGATGGAGTCCGTCCGCGAGGCCTTCGACCTGCACGAGCTCGCCGTCGAGGACGCGCAGGACTATCACCTCAGACCCAAAGTCGAGGACTTCGAGGCCTCGGTGAAGTTGGTGATCCTTCGGACCGCGCGCTACGACGACGCCCGCGAGGAGGTCGACTTCGGCGAGATCAGCGTCTTCGTCGCGAAGAATTTCGTCATCACCGTGCGGCAGGGCGTCGCGAGTGAGCTGCATCAGGCCCGGGCTCGGCTCGAGCAGAAGCCGGAGCTCCTCGCGCTCGGCACCGACGCGGTGCTGTGGGCGATCCTCGATCAGGTCGTCGACGGTTACGAGCCCGTCGTCGCCGGCCTGGAGCACGACATCGAGCAGATCGAGGCGACGGTCTTCTCCGGCGCCGTCGCGCCCACGGAGCGGATCTACCTCCTCCGGCGCGAGGTGACGAACTTCTACCGCGCCGCCCACCCGCTGCTCGCCGTGGTCACCACGGTGGGCAAAGGCCTCGGCGAGGAACGCCTCTCCCCCTACCTCCGCGACGTCTACGACCGGCTGCAACTCGTCAACGAGGAGGTTTCCGCGCAGCGCGACCTGCTCGGCACCATCCTGCAGGCGAACATCGCCGTCGTCTCGGTGCAGCAGGCGCACTCGGCGGCGCGACAGAGCTCGACCATCGAGCGGCTCACCGTCCTCTCCACCATCTTCCTCCCGCTGACCTTCGTCACCGGCTTCTTCGGGCAGAACTTCGGCTGGCTCGTCGACCACATCGGCGGGCCCTGGCAGTTCCTGATCTTCGGCGTCTGCGGCCTGTTCGTGCCGCTCATCGCCCTGCGCCTGTGGCTGCGCCGCAAGGAGTCGATGCCCGAGAATCCACTGGGCGCCGCCGACTGACCCGAGCGACGTAGCCTGGACGGGTGCGCACTGCGATGCCAGCCTGGGAGCCCGCGGAGGCCACCGCGCAGGACCCGGACTACGCCGAGCGGCTCGACCGGGCCCGCGCTCTGCTCCGCGGCCGGCGGATCGTCGCCCTGACCGGCGCGGGAATCTCCACCGCGTCGGGCATTCCCGACTACCGCAGCCCCGGGGCGCCCCGTCGGAACCCGATGACGATCCAGCAGTTCCTCGGCTCACCCGAGTTCCGGCGGCGGTACTGGGCCCGCAACCACCTCGGCTGGCGCCACATGGACGCCGCGCTGCCCAACCCCGCGCATCGGTCCCTGGCGGCGCTCCCCGGCATCAGCGGGATCATCACACAGAACGTGGACCTGCTGCACCTCAAGGCCGGCTCGCGCGGCGTCATCGACCTGCACGGCAACTACGCTCAGGTGCGCTGCCTGAGCTGTGAGAACCGGATCAGCCGGCATCGCCTGCACGCGGAGCTCGAGCCGCTCAACGCGGGCTTCGCCGCGCGCATCGCCGACCGCGGCGCGGTCGAGGTCGCGCCCGACGCCGACGTCGTGGTCGAGGACACGACGGACTTCACCATGGTCGACTGTGGCACCTGCGGCGGCATCCTCAAACCCGACATCGTCTACTTCGGAGAGTCCGTACCCAAGCCGCGCGTCGCGCGTGCCTTCGCCATGGTCGACGATGCCGATGCCCTGCTCGTACTCGGCAGTTCGCTCACCGTGATGTCGGGGCTGCGGTTCGTACGGCACGCGCACAAACAGGGCAAGCCCGTCATCATCGTCAACCGCGGACGCACGCGGGGCGACGGGCTGGCCGACGTCACCGTCGACGTGGACGTCGCGACGGCGCTGCACCGCCTCGTCGCCCCCTGAACCCCTGCACCGACCGAGAGGACATCCCGTGAGCACCGCCGCCGACCTGCCGCTCGAGGACCGCGCCCGCCTGTTGACAGGCGCCGACTTCTGGACCACCGCCGCAGCCCCGGGCGTCCCGTCGATCGTGCTGACCGACGGCCCGCACGGCGTGCGACGCCAGGTGGGCGCGTCGGATCACCTGGGACTCAACGCCTCCGCGCCCGCGACCTGCTTCCCGCCGGCGGTCGCCGTGGGATCGAGTTGGAATCCGGGCCTGGCGCGGCGCATCGGCGGGGCGGTCGCGGCGGAGGCGCGGGCGCTCGGCGTCGCCGTGGTGCTCGGCCCCGGTGTCAACATCAAACGGCATCCGCTGTGCGGCCGCAACTTCGAGTACTTCTCCGAGGATCCGCTGCTGGCCGGCGCACTGGGCGCCGCCCAGGTGCAGGGCCTGCAGGACGGCGGCGCGGGCGCGTCGGTCAAGCATTTCGCCCTGAACAACCAGGAGACGGAGCGCATGCGGGTCAGCGTCGACGCAGACCCGCGCACCGTCCGCGAGATCTACCTGCCCGCGTTCGAGCGGATCGTCAAGGACGCGGACCCCGCAACGGTCATGTGCTCGTACAACCGCATCGACGGCGTCTACGCCTCGGAGAACCCCTGGCTGCTCACGACGGTGCTCCGGGACGAGTGGGGCTACGACGGGCTCGTCGTCTCCGACTGGGGCGCCGTGCACGACCCCGTCGCCGCGGTGCGCGCCGGGCTCGACCTGGAGATGCCGCACGGCCCGAACAGCGCGGCGCGGATCGTCGCAGCGGTCGAGTCCGGCGAGCTCGACGAGGCCGTCGTCACGCGCGCGGCGCAGCGCGTGATCGACCTGAAGCGCTGGGCACCGTCGGACGACGAGCCCGCGGCGGACCTCGACGCGCACCACGCCCTCGCGCGGGACGCCGCGGCGGAGTGCGCCGTCCTGCTGCGCAACAAGAACGGCGCGCTCCCCCTCGGTCCCGCGTCGGGGTCGGTCGCCGTGATCGGCGAGCTGGCCCGCACCTCGCGCTACCAGGGCGGCGGCTCCAGCCACATCAACGCCACCCGCGTCGACGTCCCGTTCGACGAGATCACATCGCGCGGTGCCGATCTGGGCGTCGTGGTGGAGTTCGCGGCGGGCTACGCGATCGAGGACGGCGGGGACGACGACGCGCTCCGCGCCGAGGCGGTCGCGGCGGCCGCGCAGTCCGGGACGGCCGTGGTCTTCGCCGGACTCACCGAGGCCGAGGAGTCCGAGGGCTTCGACCGGCGGGATCTCGCGATCGACCCGCGGCAGGTCGAACTGCTCCGCGCCGTCGCCGCCGCGGCGCCGCGCACCGTCGTCGTGCTGGTCGGCGGCGGCGTGATCGACCTCGAGCCCTGGCACGACGAGGTGGATGCGATCCTCGAGGCCTTCCTCCTCGGACAGGGCGGCGGCGCGGCGATCGCCGACCTCCTGTTCGGCCTCGCGGCACCGTCGGGCCGGCTCGCGGAGTCGATCCCGCACCGACTGGAGGAGACGCCGGCGTTCGGGACCTTCCCCGGCGAGCTGGGCACCGTGCGCTACGGCGAGGGCATGCTCGTGGGCTACCGCTGGTACACCACGCGGGGCATCGCACCGCGGTACGCGTTCGGGCACGGCCTCGGCTACACCACCTTCGCGGTCGACGACCTTGCCGTGCGAGCCACCGGGCCTGACAGCGCGACCGCCACGGTCCGCGTCACGAACACCGGCGACCGCGCCGGCAGTCACGTGGTGCAGCTGTACGTGGGCGGCGGACCCGGCCCGGTCTTCCGACCGCGCCGGTCGCTGGCCGCCTTCGACAAGGTTGCGCTCGAGCCCGGCGCCTCGACGACGGTGACGCTCGACCTGCCGCGGCGCGCCTTCGCCCACTGGGACGCGTCGCGCGGCGAGTGGATCGTCTCGCCCGGCGACTACCTGATCGAAGTGGGCCGCAGCAGCGCGGACATCGACGCGGACGTCGCGCTCACGCTCAGCGGGGACGTACTCGCCCAGCGGCTGGACATGGACTCGACGATCTCGGAGTGGGCCGCGCACCCCGTCGCGGGCGAGGGCTTCCGCGCGACGCTGGCGGGGGCGGCGGGCGGCATGCCCGTCGACCAGCTCCTGGAGCTCGCCGGATCCATGCCGATCGGGAAGGCCCTCGACATGCTGCCCGGCGAGGCCGGCGACGAGGCACGGTCCCGGCTGCAGGTAGCGATCGCCGCGCAGTGACCGCGCTGCTCAGAGCGGATCCGACGGTGCCGCACCCCCGGGCGTCGTAGCGTTGCCGGTATGACGATCGGCGGCGAGGCACTGTTCCGGCACGAACTGGGCGGTGTGTTGCGGCGTCGTCGCCAGGAGCGGGGCGAGCGGTTGGCCGACACCGCGGCGCGGGCGGGGATCTCGCCGCAGTACCTCTCCGAGATCGAGCGCGGCCTCAAGGACCCGTCGAGCGAGATGCTGGCGGCGATCGCCGGGGCGCTCGGCACCGGCGTCGGGGCGGTCGCCGTCGAGGTGGGCCGCCGACTCGGTGCCGCCCGCCCGGTGCTGCGCCTCGATCGCACCGCGCGGCCGGCGGCGGGCCCCGTCTCCCCCGAGCCCGCCGCCCCCGCTCCGCGCCTGTTGACGCTGGCGGCCTGAGCCGTCAGGCCTCCTCGATCACCTCGTCGATCAGCCCGTAGTCGACGGCCGCCTCGGCGGTGAAGACGCGGTCGTGGTCCGTATCGGCGCGCAGTTCCTCGGGCGTCCGCCCCGTGTGCCGGGCCAGCACCCGCTCCATCTGTGCGCGGACACGGATCACCTCGTCGGCCTGGAGGATCAGGTCCGGGATGGTGCCGCGGCCCTGCGCGGAGGGCTGGTGCAGCACCACCCGCGCGTGCGGCAGCGCCATCCTGCGCCCAGGCGCGCCGCCTGCGAGGAGGAGCGCGCCGACGGCGACCGCCTGCCCGACGCACGTGGTCGCCACCGTCGGGCGGATGTAGCGCAGGGTGTCGTAGATCGCCAGCGCCGCACTGGGATCGCCGCCCTCGCAGTTGATGTACAGCTGGATCTCGCCGTCGCCGTCGGAGGCGAGGAAGAGCAGCTGCGCGACGATCGCGTTCGCGACGCCCGCATCGATCGCGGTGCCGAGGTAGACGACGCGCTCGGAGAGCAGGTGCGAGTAGACGTCGGTGATCCGCTCGCCGTTCGGGCGACGGTCGATGACGTTGGGGATCGTGTAGGTGCTCATCGAGTGGCTCCCGTCAGGTCGAAGCCGGCCCGGCGCCGGCCCGGCACCACGGTGTCGAAGGACTCGACGATCTCGTCGATGAAGCCGTACTCGCGGGCCTGCTCTGCCGTGTACCAGCGGTCGTGCAGCGAGTCCTCGAAGATCTGCTCCAGGGGCCGGCAAGTATCGTCGGCGATCAGGCCGAGGACGGTGTCGCGGGTGTGCCGCAGGTCGCCGGCCTGCAGCTCGATATCGACCGCCGTGCCGCCGATGCCCGCCGAGCCCTGGTGCATGAGAACTCGGGCGTGCGGCAGCGCGCGACGCTTGCCGGGCGTGCCGGCGGAGAGCAGGAACTGTCCGGCGCTGTAGGCGATGCCCAGGACCAGTGTGGAGACGTCGCACGGCACGAGCCGCATCACGTCGCGGATCGCGAGCATCGACGGGACGGAGCCGCCCGGCGAGTGGATCCACAGCGCGATGTCGGCCGAGCTCGTGGACGCGAGCGAGAGGATCTGGGTGGCGAGCAGGGAGCCGTTGTCGTCGTCGAGCGGACCGTCGAGGACGACGACGCGGCGGTCGTAGAGCTCGCGGCGCACCCGTTCGGTGAAATGCGGGATCTTCGGGTTTTCACTCATGCGCCCATCGTGGCGCCGAACCCCTCCCCCGGACAGACGAATCCGCCTGGGGCGGAACCGCTCACGGCAGCTCCGCTCCAGGCGGATCGGTCGGGACCGGGTCAGCCGGCGGCGTACGCGGGCTCGCTCCGGAAGCGGGAGACGCGGCCGTCGATGCCGAGCGCGCGCCACAGCACGCGCGAGACCGGGTTCATCAGCTTCGTCTTATCGGCCAGGAGCCGCACGTCGCCGAAGACCTCGCGCTTCATCGCCTGCGACTCGGGCGAGCGCCAGTACATCTCCTTCCACACCTCCCGGGGGATCTCGAAGCGCTTGCGGAACGCGCGGGGCGGCACCGCGATCGCGGTGAGCAGCGACCGCATCACGATCGGCAGCGCCAGCGAGAGCAGGAAGCGCGGGAAGGCGCCGCGCGTGGGGATGCGGTGCTCCAATAGCTGATGCGCGAAGGAGATGTGCCGCGCCTCCTCCGCCACGTGGAGCTGCATGACCGCGGTCATCGTCGGATGCTGCTCGATCCCCGAACGCAGGAACTGCTTCTGCACGTGGTCGATCGGCTCCTCGCCGCCGAGCACGCCCATGTAGAAGATCATCGGGAAGGTGGTTGCGGCCAGCGGGATGATCGGCGACAGGCGGCGGAACCACAGCGGGCCGCCCGGGACGTCCATCCCGATCCGGTTGACGAACTCCTGGAACATCAGCGTGTGCTGGCACTCCTCCTTCGCCTCGTGCGTGGCGTAGCGGAACTCCGGCGAGTTGTTCGGCTGCATCGCGGTGTACTGCATGATGCCGCGGATCAGCACCGACTCGAACTGCAGACCGACCTTGGCCACGTTCGCCTGGCGCCACATGCCCATCTCGATCTGCTTCGAGCGCGGCTGCGACTGATACCACTCGGTGCGGCCGATCGGGTCGAATCGGGAGTCGAGGATCCACCGCGGGTCGTCCGGCGTGACCGCCAGCTCAGGCGAGTCCCAGTCGATGTCGACGTACGGATCGAAGTTGCGCTGAACGGAGGCCTCGGAGAGGTCGTGCAGGGTCTGCTCGTACTCCGCCTGCCCCGGGAAGGGGCGGCCGCGGGTGCGGCCCATGTGGGTGATGTGCAGTGCCACGACGGACTCCTCCTGCTGGGCTGACACAGTTCTCACTAAAACGTACCACGATGATGGACAATTCCTACCTGTCTGTATGAATGTCCTGGTCGCACCTGTAGGGTCGCCCGTGATCACCCGGGGCACCGGATCCCACGTGTTCGCTGTTGCTCGCCCAGACCGGAGGCCTCCATGACCACCATCCACCACACCGCGACCGCGTCGGTACCGCTGAGCACCGCGTTCGCGCACGTCGCGGACTACCGGACCGTACCGCAGTGGTTCTTCGGCATCAGCAGGTTCGTGCCGCAGGGTGAGAAGGACTACGGCCTCGGCGCGACCTACGACTCTGCGGTGAGGATCGGTCCGAAGGAGATCGGCTCCGTCGTCGAGGTCACCGAGTTCGAGGAGGGCCGCCTGATCACGCTCACCTCCATCGCTGGCTTCAAGACCACGTCGCGCTGGACGTTCAGCGCCGTCGGCGACGCCGCCACGGAGCTCGCGGTCGAGTTCACCTACGAGTTGCCCGGCGGCCTCGCGGGGAAGGCACTCGGCATGATCATCGAGCCCTTCGCCGTGCAAGCCGTGAAGGCCTCCGAGGCCGCGCTCCGCCGCGACCTCGAGCGCGCTCAGGTCTGACGATCGACGCCTGCGGGCGTCAGCGCACAGGCACCAGGTCGTCCGCGTGGACGACCGGCCGCCGCAGGCCCTCCGGGAGGTCCGTGGTGTCGCGGCCGAGCATCGTCTCGAGTTCGGTGTGGTCGTAGGCCGCCACTCCGCGGGCCCGCACGGTCCCCTGCAGGTCGCGCAGGTTCACCACGTCGCCGCCGGAAAAGGTGCCACTGACCGCTGTCACGCCGGCGGGGAGCAGCGAGCGACGCCGGTCCACCACCGCGGCGACGGCACCGTCGTCCAGCGTCAGATCGCCGTGCACGTCGGCCGCGTGCCGCACCCAGAACCGCCGCGCCGACAGACGTACGGCTCGGGGCCGGAAGACGGTCCCCACATCGGCACCGTCGAGCGCACGGTCGGCGAGCGCGGCGGCGGTGAGCAGCACGGGGACGCCGGCGTCCGCCGCCAGGCGCGCCGCCGAGAGCTTCGAGGCCATGCCGCCCGTGCCGAGCGCGCCGCCGGAGCCCGCGACGACGCCGTCCAGGTCCTCGGGGCCGTCGACGGCGGCGATCAGCGACGCCTCCCCCTTGCGGGGGTCACCGTCGTAGAGCCCGTCGACGTCCGACAGCAGGACCAGCGCGTCGGCGCCGGTCAGGTGCGCGACGAGGGCCGCGAGCCGGTCGTTGTCGCCGAAGCGGACCTCGTTCGAGGCGACCACGTCGTTCTCGTTGATGATCGGCACGGCGCCCAGCGTGCGCAGCCGGTCCAGCGTGCGCTGCGCGTTCGCGGCGTGCACGCGCAGGCCGATGTCGTGCGCGGTGAGCAGTACCAGGGAGACGATGCGCTCGTACCGCCGGAACGAGGCGCCCCACGCGTTCGCGAGCTGCAACTGCCCCACGGAGGCGACGGCCTGCTTGGTGGCCAGATCCGTCGGGCGGCGCTTGAGGCCCAGCGGGGCCATGCCGGCGCCGATCGCCCCGGACGAGACCACGATGACCTCGGTCCCCCGGTCGAGCCGCGCGACGATGGCGTCGGTGAGCGCGTCCAGCCGGTCGGAGGCCAGCCCGTGCTCCAGGTCGGTCAGCGCGGAACTGCCGATCTTCACGACCAGCTTGCGGGCGCCCGCGACCGCGGCGCGCATGTCGCCGGCGAGGAGATCACCGGCCGCGGGCGCCGCCGTCATTCGTCGTCCTCGTCGTCGCTCGCGAGGCCGCGGCGCACGTCGTGCTGGTGGCGTCGCTCGGCCGCGCCCACGCGCTCGTTCTGCTCGAGACGGATGTCGGTGCCGCGGCCGGTGACGGGCACGTCGTCGATGGTGCCCAGCGAGGGCTCCCAGTTGAAGCACACGTCGCCGATCGTGACGGGGCAGCCGGGCTCCGCACCAAGCTTGATGAGCTCCTTCTCGACCCCGAGCCGGTTGAGCCGGTCGGCGAGGAAGCCGACGGCCTCGTCGTTGTCGAACGGGGTCTGCTTGATCCATCGCTCCGGCCGCGGGCCGCGCACGATGAAGCCGCCCGGCTGATCCGGATCGGAGATGACCTCGAAGCCGGACTCGTCGATCGCGATGGGCCGGATCACGGGGCGCCGCGCGACAGGGGTGCCGAGCTCGGCGCGGTACTTCTGTACGAGGTCGGCGAGGGCGAAGGTCAGCTCGCGCAGGCCGGTGTGGGCGACCGCGGAGATCACGAAGACGGGCCAGCCCCGCGCCTCGAACTCGGGGCGCACCATCTCGGCGAGCTCCTCGGCGTCGGGCACGTCGGCCTTGTTGAGCACCACGATGCGCGGGCGCTCGGACAGCTCGCCCAGGCCGGTGTCGGCGGCCAGCGCCGGCTGGTAGGCGGCCAGCTCGGCCTCCAGCGCGTCGACGTCGCTGACCGGGTCGCGGCCCGGTTCCAGGGTCGCGCAGTCCACGACGTGAGCGAGCACCGCGCAGCGCTCGAGGTGGCGCAGGAAGTCCAGGCCGAGGCCGCGGCCCGTCGAGGCGCCGGGGATGAGTCCGGGCACGTCGGCGATGGTGAAGGTGGTCTCCCCCGCCGAAACGACGCCGAGGTTGGGGGCGAGGGTGGTGAAGGGATAGTCGGCGATCTTCGGCTTCGCGGCCGACAACACCGAGACCAGCGAGGACTTGCCCGCGGACGGGAAGCCGACGAGGCCGACATCGGCAACGGACTTGAGCTCGAGCACCAGGTCGCGGGCCTGGCCCTCCTCGCCGAGGAGGGCGAAGCCGGGGGCCTTGCGAGCCTTGGAGACGAGCGCGGCGTTGCCGCGGCCGCCGCGGCCACCCTGCGCGGCGTCGAAGCGGGTACCGGCGCCTACGAGGTCGGCCAGCATCTTCCCGTCCGTGTCGAGCACGACGGTGCCGTCCGGCACCTTGAGCACGATGTCCTGACCGGACTTGCCCTCGCGGTTACCGCCCTCGCCGGGCTTGCCGTTCGTCGCCTTGAGGTGCGGGCGGAAGTGGAAGTCGAGCAGGGTGTGCACCTGCGGATCGACCTCGAGGACCACGGAGCCGCCGCGGCCGCCGTTGCCGCCGTCGGGGCCGCCGAGCGGCTTGAACTTCTCGCGGTGGATCGAGGCGCAGCCGTGGCCACCGTTACCGGCCGTGACGTGCACCGTCACCCGGTCGACGAACCTGGACATGGGAAACCTCTTTCTACCTGTGTGCCCTGCGCCGGTGGGCGCGGGGCGGAAAAGCCGAAGGCGGGCGGGTCACCTGATGGAGACCACACCCGCCTTCGAAAAGACTCGTACTGCCGCTGCGGGACTAGGCCTCCACAGCGACCGGCACGATGTTGACCGTCTTGCGGCCACGCTTCGTGCCGAACTCCACCGCACCCGCGGCGAGGGCGAACAGGGTGTCGTCGCCGCCACGGCCGACGAGGACGCCGGGGTGGAAGTGGGTGCCGCGCTGGCGGACCAGGATCTCACCGGCGCTGACCTTCTGGCCACCGAACCGCTTGACGCCCAGTCGCTGGGCGTTGGAATCACGACCGTTGCGCGAGCTGGACGCGCCCTTCTTGTGTGCCATCTGGCTACTCCTGTACTAGGGGTGTTCGTTGTCTGGGTTCGCCGGTCAGGCGATCGCGGTCACCTTGACGACCGTCAGCTTCTGCCGGTGGCCCTGACGCTTGTGGTAGCCGGTCTTGTTCTTGAACTTGTGGATCCGGATCTTCGGGCCCTTGACCTGATCCACGACCTCGCCGGTCACGGAGATCTTCTCCAGCGCCGCGGCGTCGGTGGTGAGGTTCGCGCCGTCGACGACCAGAGCGACGGGCAGCTGAACGCTGCTGCCGACCTCACCGTCGATCTTCTCGACCTTCACCAGGTCGCCGACGGCGACCTTGTACTGCTTGCCGCCGGTCTTGACGATCGCATACGTGGCCATCTTCGGACTTACCTCTTCTTACACATCTCGTAGTTCAGCGCGCGCCAGGTGCGCGGCTCGTATCACGCGGGTACTCCGGAACACGCACGCACGAGCGCGCCGCCGGAAAAGCGACCTTCCCAGGTTACGGGAAGGCCGGCAACAGGGTCAAACCGGCTGGTCCGCCTTGTCAGCACCGTCACTCCCGGCACCACCGGCCGCGGGGCCGGCAGGGCGGGCGGCGGCCCGTCGACGGGCCCGCTTGCGCGCGGGCTCCGCCACCGAGGCACCAGCACCGTCGGCCGCGGTGGCCGCGACCGCCGGAGCGTCGGGCGCGGGGGCCGCGATGTCGACGACGATCGTCTGCGGTGCCGCGGACGTGGTGGTGGGCGCCTTGCGCGCCACCCGCCGACGCCGGGGCGCCGACGGTGCCGCCGCCTCGGCCGGCTTCTCGGTCACGGTCTCGACCGGTGCTGTGGCCGCGGCAGCCAGAGGCGCGTCCGCGACGGCCTCGACCACCTGCTCCACGGCCGCCCGCTCGACGGTCGCGGTCTCGGCCGGCGCCTCGGCGAAGTCGGCCCCCTCCGCGGGCGCCTCGTCGCCGTGGTGCGCGGCCATCGCCCGGAACATGGGGTGCTCGCCCTTGTGCACGGCGGGCTCCCTCGCCGGCGCCGGCGGTGCCGGCGGCGTCGACGGGGCCTGTGCGGCACCGTCGGACTTGGTGCGCTTGCGCTTCTTACGGCCGGAACCCTCCGCCCGATCGCCCGAGCGGCCGCCGTCCTCGCCGCCGCCCGACGACTCGACGGGCGCATCGTGGACGATGATGCCGCGGCCCGAACAGGCCTGGCACGGCGTGGAGAAGGCCTCGACGAGGCCCGTGCCGATCCGCTTGCGGGTCATCTGCACCAGGCCGAGCGAGGTGACCTCGGAGACCTGGTGGCGGGTGCGGTCGCGGCCGAGCGCCTCGGTGAGGCGGCGCAGCACGAGGTCGCGGTTGGACTCGAGGACCATGTCGATGAAGTCGACGACGATCATGCCGCCGATGTCGCGCAGCCGCATCTGCCGCACGATCTCCTCGGCCGCCTCGAGGTTGTTCCGGGTGACGGTCTCCTCGAGGTTGCCGCCCGCGCCGGTGAACTTGCCGGTGTTGACGTCGACGACCGTCATGGCCTCGGTGCGGTCGATGACCAGCGTGCCGCCCGACGGCAGCCAGACCTTGCGGTCCATCGCCTTGGCGAGCTGCTCGTCGATGCGGTAGGTCGCGAAGACGTCCGGCGCATCGGCGTGGGCCTTGTCGAACTTCTCCACGCGGGGCAGCAGGTCGGGCGCGACGGTGGAGACGTACTTCTCCACGGTGTCCCAGGCGCGGCCGCCCTCGATGACGAGCTTGCTGAAGTCCTCGTTGAACAGATCGCGCACGACCTTGACCAAGAGGTCCGGCTCCTCGTAGAGCGCCTTGACGCCCTTCTGCGAGGAGGCCTCGTCGATCTCCACCCACTGGGCCTGCAGCCGCGCCACGTCGCCCGCGAGCTCCTCGGCACTGACGCCCTCGGACGCGGTGCGAATGATCACGCCGGCATCGGCCGGGACGATCTCCTTGAGAATCTCCTTGAGGCGCTTGCGCTCGGTGTCGGGCAGCTTGCGCGAGATGCCCGCGGAGCCGCCGCCGGGCACGTAGACCAGGAAGCGGCCCGCGAGGGAGATCTGCGTGGTCAGGCGAGCGCCCTTGTGCCCGACCGGGTCCTTCGACACCTGGACCAGCACCTGATCGCCGGGCTTGAGGGCCTGCTCGATCTTGCGGGCGTTGCCGTCCAGGCCGGCAGCGTCCCAGTTGACCTCGCCGGCGTACAGGACGCCGTTGCGGCCGCGGCCGATATCGACGAACGCCGCCTCCATCGAGGGCAGCACGTTCTGCACGCGGCCCAGGTAGATGTTGCCGACCATCGACGCCGAGCTCGACGACGTGACGAAGTGCTCCACCAGCACGCCGTCCTCGAGGACGGCGACCTGGGTGTAGTCCTGCGGGTGCGGCACGGTGTGGCCGTCCTGGCCCTCCGACGGGCCGACGCCGGTGCGCTCGCGCACGACCATCACGCGGTCGACGGCCTCGCGGCGAGCGAGGAACTCCGACTCGGTGAGGATCGGGGGGCGGCGGCGCACGGTGTCGCGGCCGTCGCGGCGGCGCTGGCGCTTGGCCTCGAGGCGGGTCGAGCCGCTGATGCCGCGCACCTCGTCGCGCCGCTGCCGCTGCCGCGGCTCGCGCTCGTGCACCACGGTGTTGGGCGGGTCGTCGGACGGGGTCGCCTCCGCGCCGTCCTCCCCCGTGCCGCGGCGCCGGCGACGACGGCGACGACGGCGCGAGCCGCCGTCGGTCACGTCCTCGACGTCGTCCCCGTCGGCATCGTCCGAGGCGTCCTCGGTCTTCTCGCCGTCGGCCTGCTCGGTCTCGGCCTGGTCTGCGTCGGCCTTGGGGGCGCCGCTCCCGGCGGGCACCTCGGTCTGCTCGCCGTCCTCGGACTCCTGGCCGTCCTGCTCGTCGGCGTTCTCCCCGCGGCCACGGCCGCGGCCCCGGCGTCCGCGGCGGCGACGACGGTTGCCGGCGGCCTCGTCGTCGTTCTGCTCGGTCGACGGTGCTGCGTCGGTCGCCTCGGCCTCGGCTTCGACGGCCTCAGGCTGCTCCGCCTCCGAGGTCGCGCTCGCCTCAGACCGCTCAGGCGCGGTCGAGGTCGTCTCGGCCTCGGGCTTCTCCGCCTCGGGGGCCGGGACGGCGTCTTTCTTGGCGGCGCGCGCCTTCCGCGGCGCCTGCTCGACCTGCTCGGGCTGCAGGAACAGCGGCACGTTCGCGTCGAAAGACGCCGGCGACTGCTCGACCACGGGCTCGGCGGCCGCGGCAGCCGAGAACAGCGAGGGCACGCTGCCCACCGCGGTCGGCTCCGGGGCGGACTCCGCGACGTCCGGAGTCACGGAGGCGTCGGCCTCCGCCGATTCCGTGCCACCCGCGCCCTCGGCGATACGATCGCGCACCCGCTCAGCGGCGCTGCGGTCGATGCTCGAGTGCGCACTGCGCGCGACGAAGCCCAGCTCACCGAGGTGTGCGAGCACCTCCTTGCTGGTGAGGCCCAGCAGACGCGCCAGCGCGTGGACGCGCAGCTTCTGCGGGAACTCCTCCCGAGCTTCGTTGTTCTGTTCTTCCGGCGACGTGTTGTCGGCCACTCAATATCTCCTACCGACCCCCGGGCGCGATCACTGCTGGTCGCGGCCACGCGGGGGCGTGTCATGTGGTGCGGGCGAAGGAATTCTCCTACCGCCCCACGTTTGTCAAGGTCTGCACGTGTCTCGTGCGTGGCGCACGCTGGCTCGACATTCTGTGAGCCAGCCGGGCCGGTCGGTGCTGCGCGGTTGCGCGCGCCGACGTGCGTCCGACGTCAGTATCCCACACGCCACAGGCAGTGCGGAAAAGTATCGGGCCCGCGCCGCGCGGTGTCGCGCGGGCGGGCCCGTGGGATCAGGGGTGTGGAACAGGTTCTCGCAGGTCAGGCGAGACCGGGGAACCAGAGGGCGATCTCGCGCGCGGCGGACTCGGGCGAGTCGGAGCCGTGCACCAGGTTCTCCTGGGTCTCCAGGCCGAAGTCGCCGCGGATGGTGCCGGGCACAGCCTTCTCCACCGGATCTGTGCCGCCGGCGAGCTGGCGGAACGCGGCGATCGCCCGCGGGCCCTCCAGCACTGCGGCCACCACGGGCCCGGAGGTGATGAACTCGAGCAGGGAGCCGAAGAATGGCTTCTCCTTGTGCTCGGCGTAGTGGCCCTCGGCCACCTCGGTCGAGACGTGCTTGAGCTCGAGGGCCGCGATCGTGAGGCCCTTCCGCTCGATACGCGCCAGGATCTCCCCGGAGAGGCCGCGCCGCACGCCGTCGGGCTTGATGAGAATCAGAGTCCGCTCAGTCACGGGCAACAGCGTAACGGGCCTCACTCGGCGATCGGTTCCTGCCCCGGCAGGCGACCCTGCTCCATGCGTTGCTTCACGTCGCGCTCGATGTACGCGATGTACGCCCAGACGATGCCGAACACCACGCCCACGGCGCCGATCCCCCAGTGCACGACGAACCCGGCGATGACGGCGACCTGCAGCGCGAGGAAGGCGGGGACCGCCCACGGCTTCTTGACGACCATGCAACCGGCGAACATCAGCGCCGCAAGGATCAGGACGTATGAGATCTTGAGCCAGGAAAGGCCTGGCGAGAGCCGGACGACCACGGGCAGGGCCAGCAGGATCACGATCATCTCGAGAATGAGGGTTCCGGAGAGGATGCCGCGGAAGCTCTTCCACGGATCCTTGGGCGGCGGAGTGAATCGCTGGGGCTCGGTCACTGGGGTTCCTTTCCGAACAGCGAACGCGCGGCGCCGGCGGTGACCACGGATCCCGTGATGAGGACGCCGACGCCCGAGGCGGGGCCTTCCTCATCGTCGGACTCCTGGTCGGCGAGCGCGACGGCGGTCTCCACCGCATCGACCATGGTGGGCGAGGTGACCACGCGGTCCTCGCCGAAGATCTCCTCGGCGATGGCCGCCAGTCGTTCGACCTCGAGCGCACGAGGCGAGCCGTTGTGAGTGATGACGACGGTGTCGAGCACGGGCTCGAGCGCCGTCAGCACGCCCACCGCGTCCTTGTCGGCGAGGACGGAGACGACGCCGATGAGCGTGCGGAAGCCGAACTCGGTCTCGATGGTCCGGGCGAGGGCCTGCGCGCCGTGCGGGTTGTGCGCGGCGTCGATGAGCACCGTCGGGGCGTTGCGGACCCGCTCGAGCCGCCCCGGCGAGGCCGACTTCGCGAAGCCCTCACGCACCGTGTCGATGTCGAGTTGCTGGTCGGCGCCGGCGCCGAAGAAGGCCTCGACGGCGGCGAGGGCGACCGCCGCGTTGTTGGCCTGGTGCTCGCCGTGCAGCGGCAGGAAGACGTCGTCGTAGACGCCGCCGAGCCCCTGGAGGGTGAGCTGTTGCCCGCCGACCGCGACACGACGCTCGACGACGGCGAACTCGGATCCCTCGCGCGCGACTGCCGCGTCGGCCTCGACGGCCTTGCGCAGCAGCATGTCCATGGCCTCGGGCTCCTGCTTGCCCACGATCACCACGGTGTCCTTGGGGATGAGCCGCTCGGGCGCGCGCTTGACGATGCCGGCCTTCTCCCCCGCGATCGACGTGAGGTCGGGGCCGAGGATCTCGACGTGGTCGAGTCCGATCGGGGTGATGACGGCGACCTCGGCTGTCACCACGTTGGTGGCGTCCCAGGTGCCGCCGAGACCGACCTCGACGACGGCGACGTCGACGGGGGCCTCGGCGAAAGCGGCGAAGGCCATAGCGGTGAGCACCTCGAACTTGCTCATCCGCGGCCCGTCGGCGGCTTCGGACTGCGCGTCGACGAGCTCGATGAAGGGCTCGAGCTCCCGGTAGGTCTCCACGTACTGCCTCGCGGTGAGCGGCGCACCGTCGATCGCGATCCGCTCGGTCGCGAGCTGCAGGTGGGGGCTGGTGATCCGGCCCGTGCGGCGGGAGAAGGCCAGCAGCAGCGAGTCGATCATCCGCGTGGTCGAGGACTTGCCGTTGGTCCCGGCGACCTGGATCGACGGGTACGCGTCCTGCGGCGAGCCGAGCAGCTGCATCAGCGCGGAGATCCGGGCGAGCGAGGGCTCGATCTTCGTCTCGGGCCAGCGCTGATCCAGTTCCGCCTCGACCTGGGCGAGTTCGGCGAGGTCGTCTGGGTCGGCCGCGAAGGCGGGCACCGTCACGCCGCGCCCCCGCCCAGCTGCGCGATCCGGGCGGTGAGGCGCTCGACCTCCTCTTGCGCGACCGACTGGCGGCCACGGATCTTGTCGACGACCGCATCGGGCGCCTTCGCGAGGAAGGCCTCGTTGCCCAGCTTGGCCGACGTGCCGTCGAGCTCCTTCTGCGCGGCCTTGAGGTCTTTCTCGAGGCGCGCCCGCTCGGCCCCCAGGTCGACGGTGCCGGACGTGTCCAGCTCGACGGTGACCGTGCCGCCCCCGAGCCGGACCTCCAGCGACGCGGTGGCGGCGAAGCCGTCCTCCGGAGGGGTGAGGCGGCACAGGTTCGCGGCGGCGGCCGCGAGGGAGCTCAGGCCGGCCTCGTCGAGGCCGGTCAGCCGCGCGGCGACCCGCTGGCCGGGCTTGAGCAGCTGGTCGCTGCGGAACCTGCGGATCTCCGTGACCAGCCGCTGCAGGTCGGCGAAGCGGCGGGCGGATTCCACGCCGTCGGCGGGGATCTCGGCCGGGGCCCAGTCACGCGACGGCCAGTCCGCGATCACGAGCGACGTGCCGCCGGTGAGGGCCTTCCACAGCACCTCGGTGACGAAGGGCATCGTCGGATGCAGCATGCGCAGGACAACGTCGAGGGCCTTGCCGAGCACGAGGCGGGTGTTGTCGGCGACCGCCGCGTCCTCGCCCTGCAGCTGCAGCTTGGAGACCTCGAGGTACCAGTCGCACAGCTCGTCCCACGCGAAGTGGTAGAGCGCCTCGCAGGCCTTGCCCAGCTCGTTGGCGTCGAAGGCGGCGTCGGCCTCGGCCTGGACGGCGGCGAGACGGTCCAGGATCCAGCGGTCGGCGTCGGTGAGGGCCGCGCGGTCGGGCAGCTCGCCGACGCGGGCGTCGTTCATCAGGGCCAGCTTGGTGGCGTTGAACAGCTTGGTGGCGAACTTCCGGCTGCTCGCGGCCGCGTCGGCGCCCACGTTGAGGTCGGCGCCGGGGATCGTGCCGCGGGCGAGAGTGAAGCGCAGCGCGTCGGCGCCGTACTCCTCGACCCAGTCGAGCGGATCGATGCCGTTGCCCTTCGACTTGCTCATTTTGCGGCCGAACTCGTCGCGCACCAGGCCGTGCAGGAGGACCTCGTGGAAGGGCACCTTGCCGGGCGCATTCGGCTCCTCGCCGAGGAAGGTGCCGAACATCATCATCCGGGCGACCCAGAAGAAGATGATGTCGTAGCCCGTGACCAGAGTGGACGTGGGGTAGAACTTGTCCAGGTCAGCGGTCTGCTCGGGCCAGCCCATGGTCGAGAACGGAAACAGGCCCGAGCTGAACCAGGTGTCGAGCACGTCAGGGTCCTGCTCGTAGCCGGCGGGCGGCGCGTCGTCCGGGCCGCAGCAGACGACGTCGCGGTTGCCGTCGGCGTCTGCGGGGCCATACCAGACGGGGATGCGATGGCCCCACCACAGCTGGCGCGAGATGTTCCAGTCGTGCATCTCGTCGACCCAGTCGAAGAACCTGGGCGCGAGGGACTCGGGGACGATGCTGGTGTCGCCGCTGCGGACCGCGTCGCCCGCGGCCTTGGACAGGCGGTCCACCTTGACCCACCACTGCATCGACAGGCGCGGCTCGATCGGCTCTCCGGAGCGCTCGCTGTGACCGACGCTGTGCCGGTACGGGCGCACCTCCTTGACGATGCGGCCCTGCGCGGCGAGCGCCTCGCGGATCGCCTTGCGGGCGGCGAAGCGGTCCAGGCTGTCGAATTGCGTTCCGGTGCCGTCGATGTGGGCGGTCTCGTCCATGATCGTCGGCATCGGCAGGTCGTGCCGCTGGCCGAGCGCGAAGTCGTTCGGGTCGTGCGCGGGGGTGATCTTCACTGCGCCGGAACCGAACTCGGGGTCGACGTAGTCGTCGGCGACGATCGGGATGCGGCGGTCGAGGAAGGGGTGCTCGAGAGTGGTGCCGACGAGGGCGCGGTAGCGCTCGTCCTCGGGGTGGACGGCGATCGCGGTGTCGCCGAGCATCGTCTCCAGGCGCGTCGTGGCGCAGACGATGTGGGGCTCGTCGTCGCTCAGCGAGCCGTAGCGGAAGGAGACGAGCTCGCCGTCGACCTCCTTGTGATCGACCTCGAGGTCGGAGATGCCGGTCTGCAGCACGGGCGACCAGTTGACCAGGCGCTCGGCGCGGTAGATCAGGCCCGCGTCGAAGAGCTGTTTGAAGATGGTCTGCACTGCGCGCGAGAGGCCCTCGTCCATGGTGAACCGCTCGCGGGACCAGTCGACGCCGACGCCGATGCGGCGCATCTGGCCGGTGATGTTGCCGTGGCTGGCCTCCTTGAAGGCCCAGGCGCGCTCGAGGAACTTCTCGCGGCCGATCTCGCGGCGGCTGGTGCCCTCGGCGGCGAGCTGCTTCTCCACGAGCGACTGGGTGGCGATGCCGGCGTGGTCGGTGCCCGGCAGCCACAGCACCTCGTAGCCCTGCATCCGCTTGCGACGGCACAGCGCATCGGTGATGGTCTGGTCGAGCGCGTGGCCCAGGTGCAGGCTGCCGGTCACGTTCGGGGGCGGCAGGACCACGGAGAACGCGGGCTTCGGCGAGGTGTTGTCGGCCGTGAAGTACCCCGCGTCGACCCAGCCGCGGTAGATGTCCGCCTCTACCGCACCGGGCTCCCAGGCGGCGGGAAGTCGGTCTGCGGCGTTCTGCGGCTCAGTAGTCACCCCACGATTCTAGTCAGTGCACGCGAGCGACTTCCGCGGGGCTTTTGACGGTGCGCGGCGCTCCGGAAAACAGGTGGCGCGCGCACCGGCCCTCCCCGGAGGATAGGACGAATGGGACATCTCGAGGCGACACACGTGGAGTACTTCCTACCCGACGGGCGGGCGCTCCTCGGCGACGTTTCGTTCCGGATCGGCGACGGCGCGGTGGCCGCGCTCGTCGGCCGCAACGGCGCCGGCAAGACGACCCTGCTGCGGTTGCTCGCGGGCGAGCTGGAGCCGCACGGCGGCACCGTGACCTCCAGCGGCGGCGTCGGGGTGATGCCCCAGTTCATCGGCTCGGTGCGCGACGACCGGACCGTGCGCGACCTGTTGCTGTCCGTGGCCGCGCCGCGCTTGCAGTCCGCCGCGCAGGTGCTGGATGCGGTCGAGCTGGCGCTGATGGACGACGACGGCGACGCCCATCAGATCCGCTACGCCACGGCGCTCGCCGAATGGGGCGACGCGGGCGGTTATGCGGCGGAGACGCTGTGGGACGCGTGCACCGTCGCAGCACTGGGCGTCCCCTATGACCGCGCGCAATGGCGCGGCCTGACCTCGCTGTCCGGCGGTGAGCAGAAGCGGCTGGCGCTGGAGGCGCTGCTGCGCGGCGACGCCGAGGTCCTGCTCCTCGACGAGCCGGACAACTACCTCGACGTGCCCGGTAAGGAGTGGCTCGAGGAGCAGTTGCGGCAGACGCCGAAGACGGTGCAGTTCGTGAGCCACGACCGGGAGCTGCTCTCCCGCGCGGCCACGCGGATCGTCGCCGTGGAGCCCGCGCCCGGCGGCTCGGACACCTGGGTGCACGGCGGCGGCTTCGCCACCTTCCACAGGGCGCGCGACGAGCGTTTCGCGCGGTTCGACGAGCTCCGCCGCCGCTGGGACGAGCGGCACCAGCAGCTCAAGAAGCTGGTGCTGACCCTGCGCGAGCAGGCGAAGTTCAATGACGGGATGGCCTCGCGGTACCAGGCTGCGCAGACCCGACTGCGCCGGTTCGAGGAGGCCGGTCCCCCACCCGAGCCGCCCCGGCGGCAGGAGATCACGATGCGGCTGCGCGGCGGGCGCACCGGCGTGCGGGCCGTCACGGCGAAGGACCTGGAGCTCACTGGCCTGATGCAGCCCTTCGACCTCGAGGTCTTCTACGGCGAGCGGGTCGCCGTACTGGGCTCGAACGGCTCCGGGAAGTCGCACTTCCTGCGGCTGCTCGCGGGTGAGGAGGTTGCGCACACGGGCACCGCGACGCTCGGCGCCCGCGTGGCGCCGGGGCACTTCGCCCAAACCCACGCGCATCCCGAACTGCAGGGCCGCACGCTCGTCGAGATCCTCCGGCACGAGCACGCGGCGGACCTCGGCCGGTCGATGCCGGCGCTGCGGCGCTACGAGCTGCACGGGCGGGCCGACCAGCGCTTCGAGAGCCTCTCGGGCGGCCAGCAGGCGCGCTTCCAGGTGCTGCTCCTGGAGTTCGCCGGGAGCACGGCGCTGCTGCTCGACGAGCCGACGGACAACCTGGACCTGGAGAGCGCCGAGGCGCTGCAGGACGCGCTGGAAGCGTACGACGGCACGGTGCTGGCGGTGACGCACGACCGGTGGTTCGCGCGGTCCTTCGACCGGTTCCTGGTGTTCGGGTCCGACGGTGCCGTGCGCGAGGCCCCGGAGCCCGTCTGGCACGAGGCTCGGGTGCAACGCGCCCGGTGATCGTTCACTGCCATCGGCGATCGGAAACGACTGCGCCCCCGGCCGATTCGGCCGGGGGCGCAGTCGATGCGTGGGTTACGCGCTCTTCTCGCGACGCTCGTCGCGGGAGCGCTTGCGGGGCACGATGGTCGGCAGCACGTTGTCGCGCACCGTCTCCCCCGTGACGACGACCTTCGCCACGTCGTCGCGCGACGGGATGTCGAACATGACGGGGTTGAGGACCTCTTCCATGATGGCGCGCAGGCCGCGGGCACCGGTGCCGCGGTGGATGGCCTGGTCGGCGATGGCGCCGAGCGCGTCCTCGTCGAACTCGAGCTCCACGCCGTCCATCTCGAAGAGGCGCTGGTACTGCTTGACGAGGGCGTTCTTCGGCTCCGACAGGATCGAGACCAGCGACTCCTTGTCGAGGTTCGAGACCGAGGCGATGACGGGCAAGCGACCGATGAACTCAGGAATCAAGCCGAACTTGATGAGGTCCTCCGGCAGTACGTCGGCGAAGTGGTCGACCGTATCGACCTCCGCCTTGGTGCGCACCTCGTTGCCGAAGCCGAGGCCGCGCTTACCGATCCGGTCGCCCACGACCTTCTCCAGTCCTGCGAAGGCGCCGGCCACGATGAACAGGACGTTCGTCGTGTCGATCTGGATGAACTCCTGGTGCGGGTGCTTGCGGCCGCCCTGCGGCGGGACGCTGGCCTGCGTGCCCTCGAGGATCTTCAGCAGTGCCTGCTGCACGCCCTCGCCGGAGACGTCCCGGGTGATCGACGGGTTCTCGCTCTTGCGGGCGATCTTGTCGACCTCGTCGATGTAGATGATGCCGGTCTCGGCGCGCTTGACGTCGTAGTCGGCGGCCTGGATCAGCTTGAGGAGGATGTTCTCGACGTCCTCACCCACGTAGCCGGCCTCGGTGAGTGCCGTCGCGTCGGCGATGGCGAAGGGCACGTTGAGCATCTTCGCCAAGGTCTGCGCGAGGTAGGTCTTGCCGCAGCCCGTCGGGCCGAGCATCAGGATGTTGGACTTCGCCAGCTCCACGGCCTCGCCGCGCGCATCCTTGCGCTCGCCGGCCTGGATGCGCTTGTAGTGGTTGTAGACGGCAACGGCGAGGTTCCGCTTGGCGGAGTCCTGGCCGATGACGTAGTTGTCGAGGAAGTCACGGATCTCGACGGGCTTGGGCAACTCGTCCAGCTTCACGTCACTGGTCTCGGCCAGTTCCTCTTCGATGATCTCGTTGCAGAGGTCGATGCACTCGTCGCAGATGTACACGCCGGGGCCCGCGATCAGCTTCTTGACCTGCTTCTGGCTCTTTCCGCAGAAAGAGCATTTCAACAGGTCTGCGCCGTCCCCGATCCGTGCCATGCCCTGTGCCTACTTCCCTTGCCGATGACTCGCCTGCCGCGTTGCTCAACAGGTGGGGTCTGATGTCGACGGTACCCGCGAACTTCCGTCCCGGCGACCGATATGAATAGCTTGCTAGAGGTGGCACCGGGGGCCGCGGAACCCGCTCACGCGGCGTGTCGCGACCCCCGATGTCCTGCTGGTACTACTTCGCGGACGCCTTGCGGTACGGGAACACCGTGTCGACGATGCCGTACTCCTTGGCCTGGTCGGCCGTGAGGATGTTGTCGCGGTCCGTGTCCTTACGGATCGTCTCGACGGTCTGGCCCGTGTGGCCCGCCAGGATCTCGTCGAGGCGGTTGCGCGCGCGCTCCATCTCGGCGGCCTGGATCTCGAGGTCGGAAACCTGGCCGCGCATCGAGCCGCCCGTGCGGGGCTGGTGGATGAGCACCGTCGAGTTGGGCAGCGCGGCGCGCTTGCCCGGGGTGCCGCCGGCGAGCAGGATCGCCGCGGCCGAGGCCGCGGTGCCCAGCACCACCGTCGCCACGTCGCAGTGAACGTACTGCATCGTGTCGTAGATGCCGAGGGCGTCGTAGAGGCTGCCGCCGGGCGAGTTGATGTAGATCGTGATGTCGCGGTCCGGGTCCTGCGACTCGAGCACCAGGATCTGGGCCATCACGTCGTTCGCCGAGACCTCATCGATCTGATTCTTGAGGAAGATGATGCGCTCGTCGAACAGCTTCGAGTACGGGTTCGTGACCCGCTCGTTGCCGTTCGCCGCGCGCTCGATGAACGACGGGACGTCGTAGCGGCCGGTGGCGGGGACGTGCAGGCCCTGAGCCGACATCGTGGTGGGGTAACCCTCAGTCATGGAAGTGTCCTCTCGCTACTTGACGGAGCTCGCGCGGCTGACGACGTGGTCGACGAAGCCGTAATCCCGAGCCTCCTCGGCCGTGAACCACTTGTCGCGGTCGGCGTCGGACTCGATCCGCTCGATCGGCTGGCCGGTGAACTGGGCGTTGAGCCGGTTCATCTCCACCTTGGTCTTGCGGAACAGCTCCGCCTGGATGGCGATGTCAGACGCGGTGCCGCCGATACCGGCGGACGGTTGGTGCATCATGATCCGCGCGTGCGGCAGCGCGTAGCGCTTGCCCTTGGCACCCGCGGCGAGCAGGAACTCACCCATCGAGGCGGCCATGCCCATCGCGTAAGTCGCGACGTCGCACTCCACGAACTCCATGGTGTCGAAGATCGCCATGCCGGCGGAGATGCTGCCGCCGGGCGAGTTGATGTAGAGGTTGATGTCCTTGGTCGGATCCTCCGCGGACAGCAGCAGCATCTGTGCGCAGAGCTGGTTCGCGATGTCGTCGTTCACCTCGCTGCCGAGGAAGATGATCCGCGACTCCAGGAGGCGGCTGTACACCGAATCATTGAGGTTCAGGCCGGCAATTCCGGCCCGCATGGTGGGGTTGGAGTTCATCCGCTGCTCCCTGCCTTTCTTTCTGACATCGACAGTAACGAACAGAACCGACCGAACCGTCCCCGGCACGCTCGGCTCCGCTGAGGGCAGAAACGCCCCGCAGCCGGATCGGCTGCGGGGCGCTCCGCGGGGTTCTACTTCTCGTCGGCCTCGGCGGTGATCTCCTCGGCCTCGGCGACCACATCCTCCTCGGAGGCGGCCTCCTCCGCGAGTGCCTCACCGGCGTCCTCACGGTCGAACAGCTCCTTGGTGTCGACGACGTTGCCGTCGGCGTCCTTGACCGCGACCTCGAGGACCACGTCCGCGAGCCCCTTGCCGCGACGGACCTCCTGGAAGAGGGCGGGCAGCTGGCCGGCCTGCTGGATCTGCTGGATGAACTCTGCAGGCTGCATGCCGTAGCGCTGCGACTGGAACAGGATGTGCTCCTGCAGCTCCTGCTGGTCGACCTGCACGTCCTGCGCGTCGGCGATCGCGTCGAGGAGCAGCTGCACCTTGACCTGCTTCTCGGCGGACTCACGGGCCTGGGTCTCGAACTCCTCGCGGGTGGTGCCCTGCGTCTTGAGCGCGGTCTCGAGGAGCTCCTCGTTGTGGCCCACCTGGTGCAGCACGTCGTGCACGTTCGCGTCGGCCTGCTCCTTGACGACGGCCTCGGGCAGCGGCACCTCGACGGCCTCGAGCAGCTTGTCGAGCACGGCGTCACGGATGTCCGCGGCCTGGCCCAGCTTCTTGTTCTGCTCGACGCGCTGGCGCAGGTCGGCGCGCAGCTCGTCGACGGTGTCGAACTCGCTCGCCAGCTGGGCGAACTCGTCGTCCAGCTCGGGCAGCTCGCGCTCCTTGACGGAGTCGACGACGACGGTCACGTCCGCCTCCTGGCCCGCGAATTCGCCGGCGACGAGCGTGGTCGTGAACTCCTTGGACTCGCCCGACTTCAGGCCGACGACGGCCTCGTCGAGACCGTCGATGAGGTTGCCGGAACCGACCTCGTGCGAAAGGCCGGTGGTCTTGGCGTCCTCGACGTCCTTGCCGTCGACGGTCGCCGACAGGTCGATGGTGATGAAGTCACCGGTCTCGACGGCGCGGTCGACGCCCTTGAGGGTGCCGAAGCGGGCGCGCAGGCCCTCGATCTGCTCGTCGATGTCGGCGTCGGTGACCTCGAGCGACGGGACCTCGACCTCGATGGACGAGTACTCGGGCAGCGTGATCTCGGGGCGCACGTCGACCTCGGCGGTGAACGAGAACGCCTCGCCGTACTCGAGCTTGTCGATGTCGATCTCAGGCTGGCCGAGGGCCTTGATCTCGGAGTCAAGAACGGCCTGGCTGTACTTGCCGGGCAGCGCGTCGTTGATCACCTGCGAGAGCACGGCGTCGCGGCCGACGCGCGCCTCGATCAGCTTCGCGGGGGCCTTGCCCTTGCGGAAGCCGGGGATGTTGACCTGGTCGGCGAGCGTCGCGTAGGCGCGCTCGAAATCGGGCGCGAGCTCGTCGAAGGGAACCTCGACGCTCAGGCGGACGCGAGTCGGGCTCAGCTGCTCGACGGTGCTCTTCACTCGTTCTCCTCGGGTTGGTATCAGCAGGATGACCGCCTGATGTGCGGTTTCCTGCGGGCAGCACGGGACCCCGTCGGGCCCACGGCACTCGGGTCAGCGTACGCGACGGCGCCCGGCCCGTGACAGCCCGGGCGGGGGTGCCGAAGGCCCGGACGGCCCGACGATCGGCCATGATGAGCAACATGATCGTCATCGGACTCGTCGCCGCCGCCCTCGCGGCTCTCGTGCACTGCTTCATCTTCTACCTGGAGTCGATTGCGTGGACCTCGCCACGCTCGCGCGCGACCTTCGGCACCACGCCGGAGACGGCGGAGATCACCCGCCCGCTCGCGTTCAATCAGGGCTTCTACAACCTGTTCCTCGCGGTCGCGGTGTTCCTGGGGCTGGCGCTGTTCGGACCGCAGCGCGCGGTCGGCGCGACGCTGGTGATCGTGGGCGTCGGGTCGATGCTCGCGGCGGCGCTCGTCCTCGCCCTCTCGGACCGGACGAAGCTCCGCGCCGCCGCGATCCAGGGCACGGCGCCGCTCCTCGCCGTCCTCTTCCTGGGCATCGGCCTCGCCGCCTAGTCATTTCGACGGTGTCCGTTCGGGCCCCAGCCGGCGGTTCGGCACCGCACGGGCGCGATCGTTCTACGCTGAGGTGGTGGAACTGAAGCTGCGCGCCATGGAGCGTACGGACCTGCGGTTCGTGCACGGCCTGTTCAACGACCGGGCGGTGATGTCGTACTGGTTCGAGGAGCCCTTCGACGCGCTGGCCGAGCTCGAGGACATCTACGAGCGGCACATCCACGACGAGCGCGAGCGGCGCTTCATCATCGAGTACGACGGACTGCCGGTGGGCCTGGTGGAACTCGTCGAGATCAATGTCATCCACCGCAACTGCGAGTTCCAGATCATCGTGGCCCCGTCCGCGCAGGGCAAGGGATACGCGGCGCCGGCCACCCGGAAGGCGCTCGACTACGCGTTCCGGATTCTGAACCTGCACAAGGTCTACCTCTACGTGGACGTCGCCAACGAGAAGGCCGCCCACGTCTACGAGAAGTTGGGCTTCGCCGAAGAGGGCCTGCTCCGCGAGCAGTACTTCTCGAACGGCGAGTACCGGAACGCGCGGCTCATGGGTCTGTTCCAACGCGACTTCCTGTCGACGGACCCGCCGCCCGCCTGACCGCCGCCTGGCACGCACTGTGATCCGCCTCCCATCGGGCCGCGAATGTGAATCGGTGCGATCGCGCGGCGGAAGGTGCTTCCCGTCGGTAACCATGGGGAATGACCACCACGACGGAGCACCAGCCCACGAAGCCGCCCCGCCCGGTCGTTTCCCGGGACGCTGCGATCGGCCCCCACGCCCGCCTGTCCTGGCTCCTCGCCGGCATGGCCGGCATGGTCGGCGCGGTCGCCTTCCTGCACTCGGCGGGATACTTCGTCACCTTCATGACGGGTAACACCGAACGCGCGGTGCTCACGTGGTTCAAGGCGTCCGACGCGCAGCAGATCCCCGGCGCGGGCGCGCTCGCCGCGACCGCCCTCATCGTCGCCTTCGTGACCGGCGTCGTCGTCGCGTCGATCTGCCGCCGCTACTTCTGGCACAACCACCCGCACGGCCCCACCGTGCTCACCACAGCAGGCCTCCTCATCGCGTCGGCGACCGACTTCGCCCTGGACGGCTTCGCCGAGCCTGAGGTGCGCTTCCTTCCCATCCTCATCATCACCTTCTCGCTGGGCGCGCTGAACACCTCGTTCACGAAGAACGGCGAGGTCTCGGTGCCTCTGTCGTACGTGACGGGCACGCTGGTCAAGCTCGGCCAGGGCATAGAGCGACACGCGACCGGCAACGGCACCGTCTTCGACTGGCTCGGCTACGCCCTCGTCTACGTGGGATTCGTCCTCGGAGCAGCGGTGGGCGGCGTCATCGGATCCTTCGTCACTGGCCCGCAGGTGATCCTCGTGGCGGGCCTGCTGTGCGGCGCCATCACACTGGTCACGTTCCTGCACTCGGATCGGCGGAAGCTGCTCGGCTGACGAGCCCCGGCGCGTCCCACCGGTCCGGGTTCAGCCGGATCTCGATACCGTCCGCGGGCACTTCCACCCCGCCCGCGGCGGGCCTGGTGCGCACTCGCTCTCCGGACTCCGCATCCACGAAGACGAGGGGCGCACCGTCGGGCTGCAGGTGGGCGTCGCCGAATTGGATCAGCGCGAGGAAGACCGGCAACAGATCCTGGCCCGCAGAGCTGAGCCGGTACTCGGCGCGGGCACGCGCCCCCGGCTCGCGGTACTCGGTCGCCGCAATGAGGTCCGCCGCGGCGAGCTGCTTGAGCGCTCGCGAGACCGCCGGCGCGGAGGTCTCCGTCCGGGTCACGAGATCGTCGAACCGCGTCGTGCCGTAGAGCAGTTCGCGGACGACGAGGAAGACCGTCTTCGTGCTGAGTAGGTCCAGCGTGCGCGCGGCCGAGCAGCCGTCGCCGATCGTCCACCTACCCCGGTCTCGCAGCCGCTTCTCGAAATCCATTCCTCGATCATAACTAACGCTTGCGTTAGTCAGGTGCCGATGCTTGAATCAAGCTGACTAACGTAGTCATTACCCAGAAGGAGTTGTCATGGTCGCCATCAAGGACGCCGTCATCGTGGTCACCGGAGGCCGCCGGGGCCTCGGGGCCGCACTGGTCGACGAGGCGCTGGCCCGCGGGGCGCGGAAGGTCTACGCCACCGGCCGCGCATCGTTCACCGATCCCCGCCCGGAGGTCGTTCCGGTCGAGCTCGAGGTCCGTTCGACCGAATCCGCAGAAGCGCTCGCGCGACTCGCGTCGGACGCCGGGATCGTCTTCAACAACGCGGGGATCATGACGCCCACCCCGCTCGTCACAGGAGATCCGCGCGACATCGAGGCGATGTTCGATGTGAACGCCTTCGGGCTGCTGCGCGTGGCACGCGCGTTCGCGCCCGTTCTCGCGGCGCAGGGCGGTGGCGCCCTCGTCGACATGCATTCGGTGCTGTCGTGGCTCGCGGGGTCGGGCGGGTACGGCGCCTCCAAAGCAGCGGCGTGGTCGATCACCAACTCCCTGCGGGCCGAGCTTGCCGCCCAGAACACACAGGTCGTCGGCGTGCACGCGGGCTTCATCGACACCGACATGGTCTCCGCGATTCCGCTGCCCAAGGCGACGCCCGCCGCGATCGCCGCGACGATCCTCCACGGTGTCGAGGCCGGCGACGTCGAAGTCCTGGCCGACGAGATCACCGCCGCGACGAAGGCGGCATTGTCGGGCCCCGTCGAGGCCCTCGCCTTCCCCACGCCCGCTTAACCCCCCACGCCGCATCGAAACCGAGGAACCGTCATGCCGCTCTGGAACATCCACCACACCCCCGGCGTCTTCACCCCCTCCGAGAAGGAGGCCCTGGCCGCCGCGATCACCGATCAATACGCGGCCATCGGCCTGCCGCGCTTCTACGTCGTTGTCCTGTTCCGCGAGGTCGCCCCGGAGAATTTCTTCATCGGCGGCGTGAGTGCGCCGACCGCGGTGCGCATCGCCATCGACCACATCGCCCGGCACGCATCCGATTCGGCGAGCCGGACCCGGATCGCCGAATGGGTTCGCGCGATGGTCGCCCCCTCGCTCGCGCGGCACCCGGATCTGCAGTGGGAGTTCCACGTCGACGACACGAGCGAGGAGATGTGGATGATCAACGGCCTCGTGCCGCCTCCCGCACAGTCGGACGTGGAGCGGGGCTGGGCCGCGGCGAATCGGAGCTCGGCGTACTGACCCGATTGCGGTCACCGCGAGTACAACCGGTGACAGGTACCGCCGACCGCGGATAGCTTCCGGTCGGTGAGTACCGCCACCGTCGACGACGCGCCGTCCCCGTACGCTCCCGACCGCTCGCAGTTGCGGCGCGTGATCGCGGCGTCGCTGCTGGGCACCACGGTGGAGTGGTACGACTTCTTCCTCTACTCGACCGCCGCATCGCTGGTCTTCAACAAGCTCTTCTTCCCCGACGCCAGTTCCTTCGTGGGCACCATGCTCAGCTTCGTCACCTTCGCCGTCGGATTCGTCATGCGCCCCGTCGGCGGGCTCGTCTTCGGGCACATCGGCGATCGGATCGGCCGTCGGCAGACGCTCGCCCTGACGATGCTGCTGATGGGAGTGGCGACCGCGCTCATGGGCGCACTCCCCACCGCTGGGCAGGTCGGGATCCTGGCGCCGATCCTGTTGCTGCTCCTGCGGATCGTGCAAGGCTTCGCCCTGGGCGGCGAGTGGGCGGGCGCGGTGCTACTCGCCGTCGAGCACGCGCCCGAGGGCCGCAAGGGCCGCTTCGGTGCCGTCCCTCAGGTAGGCCTTGCGCTGGGCCTCGGGCTCGGAACGGCGGTCTTCGCCCTGCTGCAAACGGTTTTCGACGACGACCAGTTCCTCCGGTTCGGATGGCGCATCGCTTTCGCGGTCTCGATCGTTCTGGTGGTGATCGGCATCGTCGTCCGGCTGGCGGTCGACGAGACACCCGCCTTCGTGGCGGCGCGCGCGACCTTGGACACCACTCGTACTCCTCTACGCCAGCTGCTCGGCGATCCGGTCTTGCGCCGCAACACGATCGCAGGCTGCCTCGCACGGTGGGCCGAGGGCAGCGCGTTCAACACGTGGGGCGTCTTCGCGATCACCTACGCCACAGCCACACTCGCAATGAACAAGGTCGACGTCCTCCTGGCCGTCACCGCGGCGGCGCTGGTGATGGCGGTGGTCATCCCGTTCGCGGGCGTACTCGCGGACCGGATCGGGCCTGCGCGCGTGTACGGAACGGGCGTACTGCTCTACGGGCTCGCCGTCTTCCCCGTGTTCGCGCTGTTCGGCACGGCGTCGATCGTGTGGTTCACCGCTGGCCTCGTCATCGTTTTCGGCCTGATCCACGGCGTCTTCTACGCCGCGCAGGGCACGTTCTTCGCGAGCCTGTTCCCCACAGAGGTCCGGTACACAGGCCTGTCGGTCGTCTACCAGTTCTCGGGGATCTACGCCTCGGGCCTGACTCCTCTCATCCTCACCGCCCTCATCCACGGGGCCGACGGTGCGCCGTGGACAGCGGCGGGCTACCTGGTGGCGACCGCACTCATCTCGCTCGGCGCGACTGCGTGGATCAGGCGGGCCGCCCGGCTGCCGTGATCCGTCAGCGGTCGACGGCGCCGTGGGCGAGCAGCCTCTCGGCGGTGTCGACCACAGACTCGTCGACCGGGCGCGGCGACCACCCCAGCATTCGCTCAGCCTTGGCGCTCGTGGCGTCGAAGTCGTGTCCGAGCTGGGTGCGAAGAGCGCGCAGCTGAGGATTCACCCGCGCGAGGAGGCGCGCCAGCGGCAGCGGCAGTTCACGGGTGGGCACGCGGGAGGCACGCTCTCCGAGGCGGTCTCGCAGGATACGGGCGATCTCGACCACCCGAAGGCTGCTCCCCGACACCGCGAGGAAACGCTCCCCGACGGCCGCCGGGTCCGTCATCGCTCGCAGATGCAGGTCCGCGACATCGCGCACGTCGACCCAGCCCGTGGCGAAGGGCGGACACACCGGCATCACCCCGCCGAGCATGCCGCTGATCGTGCGCAGCGACGGCGGATCGTCCGGGCCCAGGACCGGTCCGATGACGGCGGTCGGATGGACCGCTGCGAGCTCCAGGTCGCCACCCTCCTCCTCGACGAACCGCCAGGCGGCGCGCTCGGCGAGGGTCTTCGACTTCTGGTACGGCGCGATGTCCGCGTCGACGTTCGTCCAATCCTCCTCAGTGAACGGGGCCGACCGGTCCGGATGCCCGTACCCGACGGCGCCGAAGGCGCTGGTGAGCACCACGCGCCGCACGCCGGCGTCCCGGGCCGCGCGAAGCACCCGGAGGACGCCACCCTCGGCGGTCGCCACCATCACCGCCTCCTCCTGCAGGCCGTCCCGAAGCGTGGGCGACGCGACGTGCAGCACGTAGTCACACCCTGTCACAGCGTCGGCCCAACCGGTATCGCCGTCGAGGTCGGCGACCACGAACGTCAGCCGGTCGTCGTCGAACGCGACGGCGTCGTGGAACCGGGCGCGGAGCACCTGCGCGCGACTCTGGTCGCGCACCGTCGTGCGGACGTCGTGGCCCGCTTCCAACAGTGCGACGACGCACCACCCGCCAATGAATCCCGATCCTCCGGTGACCAGTACCTCTGCCATGGATTTCCTCTCTCGGATGCGCCGCCGGACGGATCGCCGTCCCGGCCATCGCACCTCGCGGGGCGAACACGTAGAATAAGTGGAGATCTCTCCGATTACAGTAACGGAGAGATCTCCGGATAGCAAGGGTGGTGCACACGATGGCACGATCGGACGCGCAGGCGAACCGCGCCAAGATCCTCGAAACCGCACGACAGGCGCTCCTCGACGACGGCGAGACCTCTCTCAACCGGATCGCACAGCGCGCCGGCGTGGGCGCCGGCACGCTGTACCGGCACTTCCCCAACCGCGACGCACTGGTCCTCGCCGTCTACGAGGACGAGGTCACCGGCATCGTCGAGGACATCCCCGCTCGCCTCGCGGACGCCACCCCACGGGAAGCCCTCCGGGACTGGACGATCGAGCTGGTCACTGCCATGCGCCGGAAGCACGGCCTCGGGGACGCCCTCAGCCCGAGCGCGCATCAGGCGATTGCCGAACAGACCTACGCGCCGGTGATCGCAGCGATCACCCTGCTCCTCGACGCCGGTAAGCGCGACGGATCGATCCGGGCCGACGCCGACGCGGGAGACTTCCTGCAGCTCACAGGCGCCCTCTGGCGCGCTTCACCTGGACCAGTGGATCGCGCAGAACGGATGCTCGATCTGATCCTCGACGGCCTCACGCCTCCGGACCGTCGCCGGTGACGAACGCAGAACCGGTGCACGTATTCCTACGAACTACGACACGCTGAATTCGCGACGGCCAACGCCATCGACGATCTCGTCGGCCCGTCAGTCGAAGTGGTTCGGTGCGCCCGCCCAGGTTAGCCGGCCCCGGAACGCCAGTACCCCGTGATCGTCATCATGGAGTTAGAAACCTCGCGTTCGCGCCGAAGGATCTTGCGGATAGATTGGGTCGCACCTGCTTCCGCCGCCACCCACACGTATGTGTTCTCCGCAGCGAAGGAGCGGGCGAGTACCGCGCTGGGCAAGGACGACGGTGAGCGCCCCATCCCGGTACCGAGGATCCACTCGTAGGTCACGTCGGCCCGCGATGCCAGGACCTGCTTGTCGTCAGGAGTGGCGACCTCAGCGATCGCATGGATACGGAGCCCGGCTGGAGCTTCCTCGATGATTCTGCTCATGGCGGGGAGCGCTGTGGCATCGCCTACGAGCAGCACAGCAGTCGCACCGCGGGGGCATCGGTACCAGCCCTGAGCCAGGGAGAGTCCGACGATGTCACCTGGCTGCGAACTCGTAGCCCAGCTCGATGCTGCCCCGCCTTCGTGGACCACGAAATCGATGACGATTGTTCCGGGGTTCACTCGGCGCACTGTGTACGCGCGACTTAGAGGCTTGGGTTCTTGGTAGTGCCAACGCCCGTCGCGGACCCGGGGCCGTGGTGGTGCAGACTGGTTCGGCGCCGGGATTGCGATCGTGATTCGCTCGTCGGGGACACCACTACTGACCCACGAGCGTAGCCCGTCACCGCCGAGGCAGACTCGAGTCATGTTCGGAGTGACTCGATAGGAATCGACAACCTCCGCCTCGAAGTACTCCTGGAATCGCGAATTTCGCCTCACATCCGTCCGTTGCATTATTGGTACGTGAGGTCCGGATGCGGATGCGACAAGAAGTCATGATGCGAGATGTCCCATCCGTAGGCGCCCGCGTATTCGAAGGCCAACACGTCGCCCGTCCGGATTCTAGCAACGTGAACATTTTGTGCGAGAACGTCTTTCGGAGTGCACAGCTCGCCGACCACGTTGACCGGACCGTTGACGACCTCTGGACGGGGTAGTCCGGAGTTGACCCGATCGGTGGGATGAACAGTGAATGGATGGCTGTGTTGCCAGGATGCCGGCAGTCGGAAGTGATGCGTTCCCCCACGTACGATGACGTAGTCGACCCCGTGATTGCGTTTGATGTCGATGACCTCTACGAGGTACCGGCCGCACCCAGCGACGAGGTAGCGGCCACATTCGAAGTCGATGGTCCGCCAATGCGCGGGAAAGGTGTCGACCAATCGGGCGAGACCGACTGTGAACGCGTCCCAGTCGAATTGCTCCGACAGGTCGTGATAGTTGACCCCGATGCCGCCGCCGACGTCGAGATGCTCGATGCGGACGCCAAATCGCGCTTCCCAGTCGAGCGCCTTGTCCCGGTACAGTTCCAGCATTTGCAGGTGAGCACAGTGATCCAGATTGTTGGACAGGGAGTGCAGATGGAAGCCTCGGAACCGAAGGCCGGGGAGATTCGACGCCAATTGGACGGCTTCGGGGAGAAGTCGTTCATCGATGCCGAAGGGCGTGGGCCGTCCACCCATCGAAATCGTGGCGGCCGGGAGTGAATCGGCGATGTTCACTCGCAGGAGGACCTCGACCTTGGTTTCTGCGGCGACGGCTGCGGACGAGATTCGGTGTAGTTCGAGCAGGCTCTCCGCGTGGATGCGCGTGTTGCCGTCGCGTACGGCAAGAGCGATCTCCGCGTTGGACTTGGCGGGGCCACCGAAGAGGATCTCGGCGGCCGGATCCGCCGCGCGAGCCTTGCGAAGTTCGCCACCGGAGGCCACCTCGAAGCCGTTCACTCGAGCGGCGACTGTGCGCAGGATGGGGGCTGCGCTGTTTGCCTTCATGGCATAGAACATCCTGCACCTCGAGGGCAGCTTTGCGACGGCTGTGGTGACGTGATCACCGAGGGCCTGCAGGTCGTATCGGTACTCACAGAGCTCGTCGTCCACCGGCTTTGCTCCGGGGGTGGCGTTGTCATCGATCTGTATCAATCGGGGCCTCCGGTTGGCGGTGTTGTTCGAGATGGCTGTGGAAGGCGTGGCCCGCGAGGCCGCGATCGTTGCCGACAACGAATGCGCGGACTCCGGCGTCGTGCCAGCCACGGTAGTGCGCGGGCCCGCGCGAGAGAGCACAGAAGGCCACGCCCGCCTCACGGCACCGCGCGTGGATCTGTTGTTCGGCTTCGCGCACGTTCGGGTGGTCGAGCTGCCAAGGCAATCCAAGGGACTGAGACAGGTCCGCAGTACCGGAGAGCACGAGATCAACCTTGGCCGCAGCGAGCATCTCGGGAAGCCGCTCGATGCCTTGTTGATCCTCGATCATTATGCAGAGCATGGTTTCAGCGTTGGCCCGGTCGAGGTAGTCGGCCAGTTCGATGTGCCCGAAACCGGTCATGCGACCGCCGTTCAACCCGCGTTCGCCGAGCGGAAAATACCTGGTTGCCCGGGCGATCCGACCGACATCAGCTGGATCGGAGACGCGCGGCGCGACGATCCCCATGGCGCCTGCATCGAGGGCCTGGGTCATCGCGGCCGTGTGGGATGTCGGCACACGCACCAACGGCGTGATGCCCGCGGTCTCCGCAGCACGGATGAGATGCTCAAGACGATGCGGATCCACCAAGGTGTGCTCGGTATCGATGATCACGAAATCGTATCCGCTGTAACCGATCAGTTCGATCATTGTGGGATCGGCGAGGAAGCTGAACAGACCGTGGATGGTGTCCGCAGCTTGTAGTTTCTCCTTGAGTCTATTGGGCTGCAGCACCGATGCCGCCTCTTTCGGAAGTTGTCGTCGATACCGATGCCGGGTTCAGCGGATTGGCGATGTCAACGTAGAGCGGCAGAACCCCGGGACGAGCGAAGCCGGTCACCAGGTTTCCCTTGGCGGGCAACGTTCGAGACGTCAACAACATCCGCGCTGCAGGAGAGTCCAATTCGGCCAGAAGGTCTCGTGTCGTCTCCCAGAGCTCGTGCTCACTGTGAGGGCCGAATCGTGCGAGGGCGTAGATGACGTGCCCGACCTGGTTGGTCACGACGTGGTACACCAGTCGCAGCCACACTTCGCGATCGGTGTAGCCGCTGAGCGGGCTTGAGCGCTTCAGGTCGCGTCCGATTCCCCGTTCTCGGCTCACGGAGGTGCCCTCGAAGTCACGCACCCAGGTCTGGGTCGGCCAACCGTCCTCGAACTCGATCAGGCAGTTCTGCACGTGGGCTTCGAAACTCAAGGCGTCACGATCGTAGATCTCGAGCATCGGAACCAGGGATACTGCGAGGTAACGACGGAGCCACTCGCGGTGGTCACCCCCGGCTCGTTCGACTTCGTCGAGCAGGAGCGGCCGGATCCCCGGAGCCTCGTCGAGCAGGCCTGACAAGACCTGCGGGGTGAGGCCGTTTCCAATGAACGGGTTGCGGCGGAAGAGTACTCCCAGATCGGCCACGAGGCCGGCCGAGCCGATAGCGGGATCTATGGTCCGGAATCCGGTCTCGACGAGGACCTGGAATTCCTCCGGCCAACTCGGCGCGATTTCGGTGATCAGCCTTGCGGCGTCCGCTGCGCGACGCATTTCCGGGAGTGGGTTGACGCGCAGACTGTTCGTGACCCGGATGTGCAGAGGAAGTTTCCACATGATTTCGTGCTCGGGAGAGCACACAGTACGTACGGACGAGGTCGGATACACACTCGGCCCGAGTTCTCCAAGGTCGACCAGAGTTCCGTCCGCCAGGAGATTCTGGGCCTCTTGAAGCCCGCGCAGGTAGTCGGCCTGCCAAGGATGCACAGGTAGAGCCGAGTAGCCGTCAGGAGTCGCCTTCACAACTGCGTCGGGGACCCAGGGAGCGTCGACCACCCTTTCCTCGAGCAGCGCCGAATCGCTCAACGCGAACCAATGAAGATCGAACTCGGTACCGAGCTCGGGGGCGTAGCGCGCAAGGTCGTCGCTGCTCCACTGGGTGCCCTTGGGGATCGGGTGAAATGGGTGGCCCGTCCGCATCGCCTGCTCCGCGGTCCGCATTCGTCCCCCGTCTGCAGTGCGGTCCGGTCGTCTCGTCTGAGCCAGGTACTGGGTCGTGGTGGAGATGCTCTGGGCCAGCTTGGCCCGGATCGCCTGTTCGTCCCACTGCTCGTCGGGGAAGACCTGTGCACAGATCGGTGCGACGATACTCAGCACGAGGTCGATCAGCTGCTCGTGTCCAATCTCAGCGCGTGTCCCGTCCGCATCCTCTATCCAGAACCGATCACCATAGTCGTGGTTGCCGATCAGCGAGTGATAGGCCAATTCGACGATCAGTCTCGTGTCCGGCCCGTCCGAGACGAGACCGCGCGGGCCGTTCCCCGAACCGGTGAAGCTCTGTCCGGACTCCGACAGCTCCGTCACGGCGATGTCGGCATGTTCGAACGAGACCGCACCGAGTCCTTCGGCGATGGGTACCAGCACGTGTCCGGTTTCTCGAAGGAAACAATTGAGTAGTCGGCGGCGTCCGGCCTGTGCAGCGTTCGTCTGTGCTGATGACATTTCTCACCTCAAGGAAGTATCGATTGTGCGGTGGCCGTGGTTCATTGTCTGGCTTCGTGTGCAGTGGGCTCGCGTCCCGACACGACGGCGGAATCGGAAGCGACTCGCCCAGCGGCGAGCGAGATGGCAGCTGCTATGCCGACCAGGAGTGCTAGAACGAGGAACGTGGCGGTGATGCCGACAGTGGTGGCAACCACCGCGGCGATCAAGGGGCCGGCGATCTGGCCTATGCCCACTAGTGCCGTGGTGGTGCCGATCGCGGTGCCGCGGATATGATTTGGCACCGTCCGGCACACCGTGTGCATGACTGATTGGTCGAAGGCCGCAGACGAGCAGCCCTGGACCAGACGGAGCGGTGCCATGAGCAGCGGTGTGGGCGCCACGGATTGGAGCGAGATCGCGACTGCGCACATCCCGCTGGCGAGGGCAAAACTCTCGCCGCCGTCACGGCGATCGTTACGACGACCCCACCACGGCCCGATGACGGCAGCCCCCGCCCATGTGAGTGCCTGCAGAAGTCCGACCCACATGATGGCGCTGGCAGTGGAACCAGTGATGGCGCTCAGTCTGGGGGCGAACACAACGACGAGCCCGAACACGGCGGAATCGGCGAGGATAGCCGCGACGATCAACGGAAGCAGCGGCTTTCGGCGCAGCACCGCTACCGCAGAAGCGACGCCTTCCGACCATCTGTTTTCCAGATTGGCCGCCGTCATCGAGGTATTCGGCAAGGTTGTGGCCGACAGGACGCATGCGATCAGTAGCAGTGCCGCGGTAGCGGTGAACAGTGCGCTGTACCCGAACCAATTGACGGCGACGGAGCCGACGAGTGGGCCCACCAGAGCGCCCACCGCTGTCGAGTTCGACAGCCAGCCGAACATGCGCCCGTGCTGCTGATCGTCCGCGATCGACGCCGCGTACGTTGTCGTCGCACCTGCCACTCCTCCGAACGCCCCTTGCGCCAAACGGCACAGGAGGAACTGCAGTGGTGTCTGCGCCAATGCCATCGCGGCCACAGCGATCGCAAGGCCTAGGTACGCGCGAAGCACCATCGATTTGGGGCCGTACCGGTCTCCGAGTCGCCCCCAGATCGGCCCCGTCAACACATACGTGACCGCCGGTGCCGCGACACTGACGCCCGTCCACGCCGACAGCGCACCGTCCCTCACTCCGAGATCCGTCAGGTAGAACGGCGTGAGGGGCACCAGGATGGTGAGGCCTGCGGTCGCCGCGAACTGGCCGAACCACAGGACCGAGAAGGTCTTCGTCGCACGACGCGTCACGCGTGAGACTCCGCCGTCGTCAACGGGTTGGGAACCCTCCCGACCGACGCTGGCATGCTCGCCTCGGTCGAGCGTCCGCGTTGAAGGAGCGGGCCGAAGATCTGCCGGCTCGGCCATGTCTGCCGGTCCAGGAACAACTCCCGCATCGTGTCGGCGACCGTTGTGCACACCGTTCCAGATTCCAGTGATCCTCGCAGGGTTCGCTCAAGTATGCGCCAGAACGCAGACTCCGGAATTCCGAACTCGTCGGCGAGTGAATCCGCGATGCCGTACAGATTGACCTGGACGCCGAGGGTCTGCAGATAGCTGAGCAGTCGTTCTGCACTTTCCAGACGCAGAGACTGGGGAACGCCGTCGGGAATCCGGTACTCCGGATCGGGGATCCCTGCACGTTTCAACGCTTCGGGCACGATTCGGACTGTGTCGTGGTCGCGGAGGACGAACCGCTTGACTCGACCTCCGCCGAGGACAACGAGCACATTCTGACCGTGGAGTTCGGGCATCGCGCCGAAGTTCGCGAACTCGAGCGCCATTGTCCAGAAACCTGCCACCAGTTCCTCGAAGAGGCGCAGAGGATCGGCGGGATCGAAGTTCGCCGTAAGCAGGTGGGGCCGCAACGAATCCCAACCCCACGCTGCGAACCCAGACATCGGCAGGGTCACCTCGTCATCCGCCGTCGGCGGATAGCGGCGGACTTGAGCCGACAGCAGACCCGGCCGACGAGCGAACTCGTCGGGATCGTTCCAGCCGCACCACGTGCGCTCGTCACAGAGGTCGACGATGTCGCCCAGAATGTTGCTCCGGTCGCGAAGTAGGTGGAGTAGCTTCTGCCCCCGCTCGCCGTTGTCGAGATACTGCGCCGGAAGCAGGCGCGTCGATCCAAGCGTCGCCACCTCGATCGGCACTTTGAGGTGGATGTTCGGATCATCGCTGGCTATGAGGGATCGGAGCGATGAGGTTGGACAGAAGCGTCCCGAGTCTAAGGGGAGGACCACGATATCGCGGGCGCCCAGTTCAGGACCGAAATGTCGTGCCAGGGCGTTGTCGCGCTGCCACGGGTGGATCGGCACGGGCTGATACTCCGCGAGATCGACTCCGGATGCGGCCATCGCGTTGCCGAGTGCCGTTCGCTCTGCGCCGTTCAGTAGCAGGGCCTCTAGTGCCGACGATTCTGCAGCCGACCCGGTGCGTAGGCGCGCTCGCCGTACGCCGATCCACCCCATTGCAAGCGGTTGCTCGCGCATGGGACCGAATCGGTCCACTTCGGCCGAATCCCACCCGGACACGGCGTGGGCGGTTGGATGAAAGGGGCGATTGCGCAGCGAAGCGATCCGCTCCCCGGTAAGGAGCGCCGGGCCTGCAGTATCGGGGGCCAGGTGGCGCCAGCCGGCGTGCATTCGCTCCGCATGGGACACCGCGAGTCGAAGATCCGCCACGACCTCGACGAGTGCGGGAGCATCAGCCGCCGCCGCCACCAGTTCGAGTACCCGACCCGGATCTGTGAGCGGTGTCCGTCGATCGTCGTGGATCCATACTGGTGTGGACGACGCCCGCACCGCCTGCAGTGCGCCTCCCGGGCGCCCCACGAAATGCAGTTCGCCTTCGATCAGTGGGATTCGGCAGGCGATCTCGTGCGTGTCCGGATCGGCAGAGGGCGTCTCCGCCAACCGATCGGCGGTGCTGAACAGGTTCTCCCGGATGAGCACGTCGATGAGATCCAGAGTGATCTGCTCAGCGGCGGGTCTCCGAGCCATCAGACGGTTCCGCCGGTGTGGTCGCGCTGCGCCACCGCAAGAGCCTCGATGACTCGGTCGATCACCTCGTTCATCTCTCCATCGGTGGCTATCAAGGGCGGCAAGAGGCGCAGAACCGAGTCGTGTCGCCCACCGAGTTCGACGATCACTCCCCGATTGAGGCACTCGGAGCGCACCGTAGCGGCGAGTTCGGGCGCCGGAGGCCGGGCGCCCGTCGCATCGGGTTCCGCGGTGGGATCGACCAACTCCAAGCCCATCATCAGCCCACGCCCACGGACGTCGCCGATGCACGGCAGTTCTTCGGACAGGTCTTGGAATCTGCGCATCGTTGTGGCGCCGAGTTCTGCGGCGCGAACCTGCAGTCGGTCGTCCTGCACGGTCCGCAGGGTCACTGCACCGGCGACCATCGCCAGCGTGTTGCCACGGAAGGTTCCGGTGTGGGCGCCAGGCGTCCAGCAGTCGTACTCGGATCGGTAAGTGAGTGCAGCGAGCGGGAGACTGCCGCCGATTGCCTTCGACATGGCGATCATGTCCGGAATAATGCCGCTATGCTCGATCGCCCAGATGGCGCCGGTCCGTCCTACTCCGGTTTGGACCTCGTCGACGATCAGTGGAATACCACGCTCTTGGGTGATCCTCCGCATGCTGCGCAACCATTCGGATGACGCCGGTACGACGCCCCCCTCACCCTGGACAACCTCCAGCACCATGGCGGCCGGGGAAGAAACGCCTCCCGAGGGGTCGTCGAGGAGGTGCTCGACGTACTCCGCGGAGATCTGTGCGGTGTCCTCGCCGCCACGGCCGAACGGGCACCGATACTCGTACGGGTAAGGCAACCGCACCACGTCACTGATGATGCCGCCGACGCGTGCACTGAGACCCACATTGCCGGTGATCGCCTGCGCGCCACCTGTCATGCCGTGGTAGCCACCAGTGAAGCTCAAGACGGTGCGCTTTCCCGTAGCGGTCCGCGCCAGCTTCAAAGCGGCCTCGATGGCGTCCGCGCCGCTCGGCCCGCAGAAGTGGATTCGAGCATCGGCGGCGAACTCGGCAGGCAGAGTCTCGAAGAGCGCAGTGGTGAAGTCGTCCTTCTCCGGCGTCGCGAGGTCGAGGATGTGCAGCGGGGCAGTCGAATCCAGCGCCCTGTGAAGTGCGTCGATCACAGCGGGATGGTTATGCCCCAGAGCCAGGGTGCCGGCGCCCGAGAGACAGTCGAAGTACCGCTTGCCGTCGGCCCCTGTGACGTGGATGCCAGTGGCGCTGACAGGCACGATCGGGAAGCTGCGCGCGTAGGTTCGTGCACTCGACTCGCGGGCCGTTTGACGGTTCAGAATAGCGGTCATCTCGCCACATTCGGCCGCTGTCTCGATGGTTGCCAACTGCATGGGTCCGCCTACTCCTGTCGGTGTGCTCTCCGGTGTGTCGGCCCGACGGCCCCGCGACACTGAACGGCCGCCACAGCGCCGGATCGGGCTCGAGAATTCAAGCGCCGCAATAGATCGGCTTCGATGAGGCGAACTCGATCGTTTGACCCCATTGCTGCTAGCCTAGGACATGGAGTTAGGTTAGGCAACATTGATCGACCTCGGTCCCACCCTGCTTCCCCCGCTGACAGAGGAACAAGAGGAACCAACCGCTGTGACCATCGACCTGCCAGTCAGTGCTGCGCCCGCCCGCGGACGCCCGCTCAACGGTGCCGTGCCCGACGGTGTGATCGCCTGCATTCGTCGTCTCCACGCAGAGCAATCCGCTCCGGTGAGTGGCTATGTGTACGACCTCGCCGCAGCCGCTAACCAGGCCCGGCGGATGCGTGCTGCCCTACCGACGTGGACTTCGGCCTACTACGCGGTGAAGGCGAACTCCTACCAGCCCGTGTTGGAGGCATTGGCCCCCGCGGTGGACGGGTTCGAAGTGGCCTCGGTTCGGGAGATGGAGGCGGCGCTGACGGCGGCCGCTCGAACTGGACGGACCGCGCGGATCGCGGCTGCGGGACCGGGAAAGACGGCTACGTTCCTCCGCGCGCTGTGCGAAACGGCAGCGCAGGCGGACGTGATGGTCAACGTCGAGAGCGTCCTGGAACTGCGACGCCTCGACGAGATCGCGAAGGCCTCAGGACGGCGGATTCGAGCGGCGTTGCGAGTGAACCCGAATCGAGTACCGATCTCGGGCTCACTCGCCATGGGGGGGACGGCCACCGCCTTCGGGGTCGCCGAGGCGGACGTGCCGGCCGCATTGGAGGTGGCCGGTGGCCTCGACGCGATCGAACTGGTGGGATTTCATATCCATGCCGTATCGAACAACATCGACGCGATGGCACATGCGGACTACGTGCGCTGGTGCCTGGACTTCAGCATGCGGGCGGCTCAGGAAGCAGGCTTCGAGTTACAGGTGGTGGACACCGGCGGCGGATTCGGCGTCGACTTCGCTGGGGGGCCGTCGTTTGATGTCGCAACGTTCGGTGCTGCGCTCGAGGACATCTCGCCGCCGCCCGGGGTGCGGGTCCTGTTCGAGCCCGGCCGTTGGCCCGTAGCGGAATGCGGCTACTACGCGGCCGAAGTCACCGACCTGAAGTTCAACCACGGGACGTGGTTCGTGATCCTTCGTGGTGGGATCAACCACTTCCAGTTGCCCACCTCGTGGCCATTGATCCACAATTTTGCCGTGTTGCCAATCGAGAGCTGGCCACACGATTGGGAACGGCCCACGGTGACTGATGCACCGATCACCGTTGTCGGAGAGCTGTGCACTCCCGAAGACACTCTGGCGCGGGACATCACAGTGGATCGCGTGCGGGTAGGGGACATCGTGGTGTTCCCCACCGCAGGATCGTACGGGTGGGAGTTCGCGATGCCTGAATTCCTAGGGCACCCGCAGGCATCGCGCTGGTCCGTCTAGGTCAGCCATCCCCGAGTGGCAAACACTGATCAGGAGAAATGACAGACATGACGAACCCATGGAGAAGGTCTCGCGAGCGGGGTGGGGCCTGGCCGGTCGAGTTCCGCAGACGCGGGGACTCGGCATGGTGAGACTCACGGACTCATCGGCCGTGACCGGAATCGGTGCCAGCGACGATGCCTTGGCGGGGTCATTGGGCCGCCTCGATCGGCTCGGTGATCTGATTGACGTCACACTCGCCGGATTGGTTACCGGTTTCCACGAGCGCCCCGGTCCCCTACCTGCGGGCGGCCCGGACGGCGTCGAACGCCGAGTCGAGACGGCGATCACGCGACTGCTTCCCGAGCGGGGCACGGGTGCTGAGGAAGCGCTGCGCCTCTTCGCACACATCACAGCAGCAGAGTCGACCGATCCGGCCCACCCGGGCTGCGTCGGTCACCTGCACTGCCCTCCGCTGGCGGTCGCCGCAGCAGCGGATGTCATCGCCTCCGTGCTCAACCCCTCGATGGACTCGTGGGACCAGGCTCCGGTGGCCAGCATTCTGGAGTCCCGCCTCATCGCTGAGCTGAGTGAGCTCGCCGGCTACCGTCCCACGGAGGCGACCGGTGTGTTCACCACCGGGGGAACTGAATCGAATCTCATGGGGTTGCTGCTGGCGCGAGAGCACTGCATGGCCGAACGCTTCGGCGTGGACGCCACAGCTGACGGCCTCCCCGCCGCCGCCGGCCAGGCTCGGATCTTTACCTCCGAGCAATCTCATTTCTCCGTTCAACGAGCGGCCGCATTGATCGGACTCGGGGAGCGGTCTGTGGTCTCGATCCCCACAGATGAGCACAATCAGATGGACGTCGGTGCCCTTCGATCGGCGCTAGCTCGACCCGGCATCGTCCCGCTCGCAGTGGTGGCCACCGCTGGCACCACGGACTTCGGCGCCATCGACCCCGTCGCGCGGATCGCAGAGCTGACATCGGAGCTCGGAGTGTGGCTGCACGTCGACGCCGCGTACGGCGGGGCTCTGTTGTTCTCTGATCGTCTCGCCGGACTGCTGGACGGGATCGAGCGAGCCGATTCGATCGCGATGGACCTGCACAAGTTCGGGTGGCAACCCGTGGCCGCGGGAGTCTTCCTGGCACGTCAACGCGAGACGCTGAAGCCGTTGGCCCGCAATGTCGCCTACCTCAACCCTACCGATGATGAGGAAGCTGGATACATCAGTCTGCTGCACCGATCGCTACGCACCACCCGGCGTCCCGACGTGATCAAGGTAGCTGCCACATTCCGGGCACTCGGGCGCGCGGGCATTGGCGCATTGATCGAAGCGTGCCACGAACTCGCACAGCAAGCAGCGGCGATTATCGCCGCCCAGCCGCGCCTGGAACTGGACGCAGAGCCGGTGCTCTCGACCGTCGTCTTCCGGTACCGTACCGACGACCCCGCCGACTCGGATCGAGTCAACGCCGCGTTGCGGCGGAACCTTCTTCATGAGGGAGTAGCGGTGGTCGGCCGCGCAGAACACCCGCACGGCGTGCGCCTCAAGTTGACGATCTTGAACCCCGCGATTCGAGTCGAGGACCTGTCGCAATTGATCGCCCGCGTCGTGGCTGCTGGGCTCGCCTGTTCTCAGCACGTCGATGAGGCGGTGTCGTGAACCTGGACTGCTATGACATCATCGGCATCGGAATTGGACCGTTCAACCTTTCGCTCGCTGCGCTCACGCAGCCGACGGAGCTCCGCACGCTGTTCGTGGACCGCAAGCCCGAGTTCGCATGGCATCCCGGCATGCAGATAGCGGGCACCGAGGTCCAGGTTCCGTATCTCGCGGATCTCGTGACCATGGTGGACCCGACCAGTCCGTGGTCCTTCCTGAACTATCTCCGGCATAAGGGCCGCCTTTTCCCGTTCTTCTTCGCCGAGCGCTGGCACGTGCCGAGGATCGAGTACCAGGACTACTGCGCCTGGGCCGCCTCACAGATCCCGTCGTGTCGATTCGGTGCCAACGTCACGTCGTGCGGTTGGGACTCGCAGCGGGAGGCGTTCGTCGTCGAGATCGGTGGCGAGACCGTTTTCGCTCGTAACGTCGTTCTCGGCGTAGGCACCGAACCGACGATCCCGGACGCTTTCAGAGGCACACTGGGAGACCGGGTGCTGCACTCGGCGGACTACCTCACTCGGAGGCCCGCGCTCCGTGACTCGCCAGACGTAACGGTGATCGGTTCGGGGCAATCCGGTGCGGAAGTGTTCTTGGATCTGCTCCAGGTTCGCGCTCCACAACACTTGCGATGGATCACACGGACCGATGCATTCGCTCCGATGGAGTACTCCAAGCTTGGACTGGAGCACTTCACACCGGAGTACACCACGTACTTCCACAGCCTCCCCGAGCCGGCGCGCCGCCGCGCCGTCGCCCGCCAGTGGCAGCTCTACAAAGGCATCAGCGCCCGCACGATCGGTGACGTCTTCGACGAGCTGTATGACCGTCGGGTAGCAGAGCACACGAGTGGCACTGAGTTGTCGCCAGGCGTCGAGGTGATCGCCGCCCACCAGGTCGTGGACGGCATCGAGATGACGTGTCGACACCGTCAGACGGAGAGAGAGTACGTGGTCCGGACGGATCACGTGGTGTTAGCCACCGGGTACTCCCCGGTGCGACCAGCCTTCCTCGACGCCCTGGAAGGCCTGATTGACTGGGACGAGCGCGATCAATACCGCATAGATCTGAACTACCGGGTCGGCACCGATCGTTCGGTAACCGGCGGTCTCTACGTTCAGAACGCGGAGATGCACACCCACGGTGTTGGCGCCCCCGACCTCACATTGGGTGCATGGCGCGCCGCAGTGATCGTCAACGCGGTGTCGGGCCGACCAGTGATCCCGCTACCCGAGGACAACGCATTCACCAGCTTCGTACCGCCGGACTCCGCTCCATGACTGCCGAGTCCGAAAGCCAATTCGTACCACCGATCGGAAGTGGACCTGTGACAGATCTTGATCTCCCGGTGAGCATCCGCGACCACGCCGATGGCGTGGGCACACCGTGGGCGACTGCGGGACGGAGCATCCTCGAGAAGGCAATCTCGGAGCTGGCCTACGAAGGCGGGATCGCGCCGCACGTGGTGGAGCCGGGAGTGTTCGCCCTCGACCTGGGGGACGTCACCTATCGCTTCGAGGCCGGTCACGGCGCTCTCGGCAACCTGCAGATCGTGGCAGACTCCGTGATCCGAAGTCACGGAACAACGGATATGCCTGCGGACGACCCGGGGCAGCTCCTCATCGATCTCCAGCCGCTCTTGGGCATGACTGATGCGACTCTCTGCGAGGCGCTGAGAGAGATGTTCTCGACCAGGCTGGCAGAGTCGCGGATACTGGCGGCGATGCCGACCGGGGCGCAACTCGCTGATCTGAGCTACGGCGAACTGGAGCGGCACCTGACAGGGCACCCAACAATGATTCTGAACAAGGGAAGAGTCGGCTTCTCGGCGAGGGACTTGGCCAGATACGCGCCCGAGTCTGGCGCGGTGTTGCAGCTTCCGTGGATCGCAGTGCACCGGGACCTGGCATGCTTCAGCAGTATCGGATCGATCGCCCAACGGGACTTTCTCGCCTCGGAGCTCGACGTGCGGGACATCGAACGGTTCAGGAACGAACTGCTCGAGAGCATCGGTCCGGACCAGGAGGACGACTTCATCTGGCTACCGGTGCATACATGGCAGTGGGAGGAGATCCTGACCACCCATTTCGCACCACAACTGGCAGATGGCCGGATGGTGCTGCTCGGCTCCGCCACCGACCGACTATTGCCGTCGCAATCGATCCGGACCCTGTCGAACGTCGATCGCCCTGACCGCAGGGATGTCAAGGTAGCCCTCTCAATCCGGAATACGATGGTATACCGGGGGATCGCGAGTGGTCCCACTACGCAGGCGCCGGCGATCAGTGCGTGGCTACAGGCGATTCATGATCGGGACCAGTTCCTCACGGGCGAATGCGGTATGGAACTACTGGGTGAGGTCGCCTCAGCGGCGGTGACGCATCCGGTCTACCAGCACATTGAAGGCGCCCCCTATCGTCTCGCGGAGCTTCTCGGCGCGGTCTGGCGTGACCCGATCGAGACCAGGCTCGGTCCTGGCGAGCGTGCGCGATCGATGGCAGCGCTACTCTCGGTGGGATCGGATAAGCGATCGATGATCGCCGAACACGTCAGCCGGTCCGGATTGGACCCGCAGAACTGGCTCGGCGCGTTGCTGCACGCACTGCTCCCCGGGCTGCTGCACTACCTCTACGCGTACGGTGTCGCCTTCGCTCCGCACGGCCAGAACATCGTGATCATCTACGACCGGAGCGATATCCCGGTCCGGGTTGCCGTCAAGGACTTCGCGGAGGACGTCAACTTGCTCGTGGAAGACCTGCCGGAGTACGGCGATCTGCCCTCCGACGCCGAAGCGGTCCTGCACCGCTGGGGACCTGACGAACTGTCGCAATCGATTCAGACGTGCGTCTTCTCCGGGCAGTTCCGATACCTGGCTCGCATTGTCGAAACCGAGCTAGGACTGCCGGAGCCAGCATTCTGGGGCATGGTCGGGCGGGAGATCCTCGACTACCAGTCACGATTCCCTGCGTTGAAGGAGCGGTTCCACCTGTTCGACCTGTTCCGTCCAGGTTTCGGAAAGACGACTCTGAACCTGGAGCAGTTCGACATGCTCTCCGATCCAGACCGGAGCGAGCGAGATCCCGGCTTCGATCTCATTCAAGGCACAGCGCCGAACCCTCTGCACCACAACGCTTCCGGCACCGAAACGGACAGGATTGACTCGTGACGATTGGGGGCTCCTTCGACGAACTGCGCAGCGCCATCGACGCTGGCGTGATTCGCGAGGTCATCGTCGCACTGCCAGATACGCAGGGTTGTCTCAAAGGGACCCGGGTCGGAGCCCGGCACTTCCTGAGCGGATACCGCGACGGGTTCCCCGCCTGCGACTACTTGCTCGCCAGCGACGTCGACATGACAGCTATCGCCGAACTGTTCCTAGGCGACGAAGCGGCCAGGTTCGGGGACTTCACCCTGCGGCTGGATCCGCGATCGATTCGCACGCTGGCCTGGGATCTCGGGACGGCACTCGTTCTGGGAGATCCCGTCGATCTCCGGGGGGATCCGGTACGGGTCGCTCCTCGACAGGTACTCACCGATCAGCTTGACGCCCTCGCTCAGTTGGGCCTAGCAGCATTTACCGGAAATGAACTCGAGTTCATCATCTTCCGTGAAAGTTACGAGTCGGCGGCTGAACTCGGGTATCAGCGGTTGCATCCTGCGACACGGCACAACGTGGACTATTCGTTGACCGGCCTCGAGGCGATCACCCCTGTTACGCGCGCCATCCGTGACGCGATGAGCGCGACCGGCCTCGACATCGAGACTGCCCGAGCCGAGTGCCACCCAGGGCAGTACGAGATCGTCTTCAGCTATTCCGATGCCATCACCACTTGTGACAACCATGTCTTGTACAAGACTGGGGCAAAGCAGATCGCGGCCGAACACGATGTCTCATTGACTTTCATGCCCAAGTACGACATGGGCGAGGGAAACTCATGTCACATCCACCTGAGTCTGCGCGATACGGAAGGGCGATCAGCCTTCGCGCGGTCGGATGAGCAGCCGCACGAAATGTCTCGCCTCATGGAGCATTTCATCGCCGGTCAACTTGCGTGCATGGCCGAGTTTACTGTGATGTTCGCCCCGAACATAAACTCCTACAAGCGAATGGCACCGGAAGCATTCGCGCCCAGCGTCGCCGGTTGGGGAAGGGATGACCGGACTCGCGCCGTGCGAGTGGTGGGCGCGGGTCCAGGACTACGTATTGAGCACCGCCTGGGCGGCGGCGATGCCAATCCCTATCTTGCGACGGCGGCAATCCTTGCGGCGGGGCGGTACGGAATCGAAAACGAGCTGCCATTGTTCGACGAGCAGGCGCCAGATCACACTTACCCCTCTCTGCCGGGAACCTTGCGAGCCGCCACCGATCGATGGCAGCGTAGCGAGCGAGCGCGGGAGTATTTTGGCGACGACGTTGTGGACTACTTCGCGCGGGCATATCACTCCGAGGCTGACTCGTACGATTCGGCCGTGACCGACTGGGAACGTCGACGCGGTTTTGAACGATTATGAAATGCTTCCCGGCTCAGCCCTGCAAGCAACTCTCCGGCGAGAAAGACTGAAGGAGAATGATCGAGATGGGCGCTTCAGTGGGCGTACGTGCTGCGACTCTCGGTGATTCGGCGGGAATTCGTGAACTAGCAATAGAGCTGGGAATGGGGGCGACCTCACAGCGAGCGTACAATATCTGGTGCCGGGACTTCAGTCGCTGGTCCGCGGTCGCTACAGATCATACCGGTCAGATCGTCGGATTTCTGATCGCCTACCCCCGGCCGGCTCGCCCCGAACACCTCTTCATCTGGCAGCTGGGGGGTTCGGATCGGCATAGGAGACGTTCCTATCGCGGCAGAATTAGTGGAGCATGTGTGCGGCGACGGGATTGCAAGAATCGAGTACATTCCAGGCACACTCCAGGATTCTGCGGCGCGTGCCATTGTTGATCTAGTCATCGATGTTCGCGAAGCGACCAAGATAACAGCGATCGGCGGAGCCGGCGGAAACCTGCTTGAGATTGTCACCGTAGGGGTGGCCGCCGATCGTCGACCACCCCTATAGGCCTCATAGTCCAGACTGAACTTAAGCGATCCAAGCCGGCTTGCTAGGGCCATCGACGCCGAACGCTTTGGCGATATCGGCCAGCATCTGGTATGCGCCTTGCACGCTCACAGAGCTGATCCAGACTGAGTCCTGGACATTGGTGACCTTTGGTGCCAAAGGCGCCCAGAGGGGGTTCTGCTCGAATGAGCCGCGGGTGCTAATACCGTCCTGGTCGTACGAGGTCACGAATATCTTCGTCCCATCGGCCAAAGGAATCTGCTCCGGGCTGATCTGGACGACGAAGGAGTTGACGTCCTGCGACTTGGGGCGAGACAACCCAGCGTCTTTCAGGACGATACCGGGGAAAGACGTGTTGCCGTAAACACGCGCTCGTGTATCAAGGAATCGAACGATCGAAATGGTCGTATCAGGTCCGGCCTTACTCTTAACCGCGTCGCCGACCTTCCTTGCCTGCTCCTGATACTCAGCGAGGCGTTCCTCGGCTAGCGCTTCTTTACCCAACGCCTTTGCCAACAGTCGAATGTTATCCTTCCACGTGGGCCCCGTGGTCTCACTAAAAACGGTCGGCGCGATCGCCGTGAGGTTCTGGTACTCGCGTTCGTGACGAACTTTCGCGCTCACGATGAGGTCGGGCTTCGCGACGGCCAGTTTTTCCAGGGACGGCGACTCCAAGGGACCGATTGACGCCGCTTCGGCACCATACGTCTCTCGAGATTTCCCAAGATAGTCAGGGAGCTTGCCGTTAGTTCCGTCGTAGTCGGTGAAAGCTACCACCTTCGTGTTCAACATCAGCGAAGCGTCTACATACGAAGCATCTAACGCTGCGACGCGTTGCGGCTGCGCCTTAATAGTGGTCGTGCCCATCGCCTGCTCAACTGTGCGAGGGAATCCGCCCGCTTGAGCTGACTGGCTAGGACCGGGAGTCGTGGCGCCGGAGCCGCAGGCCGCTACCAGAACGGCAACTAAGGCAGGGGCAGCGACTCGAGATAAGGTGAAGCGCATTCGGGGTAATCCCTTCGATGTCAGGAGCACGTATGGTGAGCCTACCCTGGCCGACGTTGGATAGCCAGGAGCAAACGCACTACTTGAGGAGAACAAACGAATTCGGTTGACGGCACGGAAGGGCGAGATGCTGCGGAGGACTGCGGTACACCGTCGCAAGCAATCTTGCCCGAAAAGCCTCTACCGGCTCCTGACTGAGCGCATCGCTGGCAGGTCCTCCTCGCGGCCACGTGCCCCGTTCTCAGACGCGCCCGCCCGGCCTATTGCCGCTGACACGAGGATGCTGTCGTCTCCCCCGGTCGGGTCGAACCAGCACGGGCAAACATTCTACTCGATCCCGATCCCGACGATCCGGAGATCACCCACCGGCTTCGTTTCGATGAGGTCGCAGCTTATGGCTGACACCCGCACGAGATGGTCAATTTCGACTTGAATCATCTGCCTATTGCCGCGATCTCTTGAGATCGAAATCTACGACTTTAATGTTCGGCCTCGAATGCTCGCTCATATTTCGAACGTACTCGTATCAGAAATTTTCGCCCCCTCGTGAATCCAAGAGTGTAGTGCCGAGAGCCTCTGAAATTCCGGTCCGCATCCGAAGCGCCATCCCGGTCGCCCGCGGGACGGATTCCTCTCAGATTCAGAATATCTCGACATCCACGTTGCCGACAGGGCCCGTGACTCCGCCACTGAGCGCAAGTCTCCAACTCTCGTTGCACGCCAAGGGATCGCCCGGTCGGACCCGTCGAGATGCGCACGTCCGGTGCAGCCGACCGCACGCGACAGTCGGAGGTGTAACGAGCACCGGGGCAACCGTGACCAATTGGAACACAGGAGCGCCGTCTGATATAGTTTCGAACAAGTTCGTGAGCGTGTCTGTAAACCGCTCAGTGAAACAGAGGCCGGGGCGCGTTACAGGTGCCGCCGGCCTCGCCCAATTTCGGAGAAGGTCGCTCCACATGCCGCCCACCCTCAGGAGTGCGTCCGGGCGAGCCTGCGCGAGTGTGCCGGAGAGGGCACCGTCGGCGGCGGTCTTCGGCCCCTGGCGGGCGGGCGGCGACAGTCTTCGGGCACCTGGGCGGACCGGGGTCGGGCGGCGGCGCACCGATCTTCACGGCCGCGACCTGCCGGGGCGCGGGCCACTTCATCGCGGTGTCGGGCATCACGACCGCCGGTTCTCGCTTGTCTACTCCGGTTACGGCGTGGTCGGAGGCAGCGGTCTGGGGGCTGGGCTCCATCTCGCCGGTGTCCACCCTGATGTAGTGCTTCCCGATCGGCACGGGCTCGCGGCCTGTGTAGCGACCATCGACTTCGGCGCACGATCGCCATGGAGATGGCCGTATGCGACGAAACACTCCCGGTACTCGGGACCGACGGTGCGCCGCTCACTCGCTGTCCGAGGCATACCTGGAGGGGACTGTCACAGCCGGAGTCAAGGACCAGATCGTCAGGTACGCCAGGCCGAAGAACGCCGCCACGGCCACCGCGACACCGGTGGACTGGACGTAGGAGAACGGGGAGGTCACCCAGTCCAGCGTCGCGATCACTACGGCGTCCGGTCGCGTCACAAGATCCCAGGAGTTCCAGCGCTGGAAACGGCCGATCACCACCCCGATCGCGCACAGCCCCACCGACAGCACGACGGCGAGCCATCCCCAGCGCGCGCCGAACTCCCGCTGCAGGCGGCGATGCACCAGGAGCATCGAGACGACGCCCAGCAGGATCCCCGTCCAGGCAGCGAAGCCGTACTGCAGCACATGTCGCCACATGTTCTCGTCGTCGCCGAGGTGCACAAGGTCGGTCACTAGGTACGGCGAGTTGGGCAGGAAGGCCAGCCAGCCGATGCCTAGCGGCACGAGCGGCCACCGGCTACGGACCGTCGCGAAGCCGACGGCGAAGACCATCGGCATCCACGCGAGGAAGAGGTTCCAGATGAGGAACCGGCTGGGATAGGTGAGCGGTGCCGACGTGTCGGTGGTGCCGAGGACCACGGTGAGCGCCGTCGTGGCGAGCAGGGAGACCAGCAGCAGCACGGCGCGCATTCTCGTCATCAGATCAGTTTGCCAGCGCGCACGAGTTCGTTAGTACGGGTCAACGACCGTTGCCTGAAAAATTCGACGGCCGTGCGGTGGCCGGCGCCCGTAGCGTCGCGGGCGACTCCGCCCAAGTCGCGTCTACTCGGTGAGGACGCGACCTACCCGCGATGGCGAGGGTGGCCGCCCGTTCGAGCCGGGCCGGGGCCGGAGAGCTCACATCGACGCGGGCGTAGTCGGGGTTCTCGTGCCGGGGTAGTCTCTTAGCTGGTCGCGCGAGCGATCACGGGATGTGGCGCAGCTTGGTAGCGCATTCGCTTTGGGAGCGAAGGGTCGCAGGTTCGAATCCTGTCATCCCGACAGAGAACACGCAGATCAGCGGCGGTACCCGGAGAGGGGCCATCGGCTTCAGCGCCGCGATGTGACACACCATCACACGCACGCTCCCGCATGGGTTCCGACGGACTCACGTCACCTGCGAGCGCCTCTATCGCACGGCGATCGTGTGCTCTTCCAAATTGCACGGACGGCCGCTTTCTGTGAGCGAGGTGCCAGTCTTCGGAGCGAACGGCCGCAGGTGCCAGTCCCCGTCATCCGACTCAGAGCGCTGGCGCCCGCACGCGAACTGCACTGAGTAACGATTCGACCGTTTCCGGCGATATCCACGACGACCAGACACCCGACTCGTCGTGCGCGGCGCCTTCTCGGCGCCCGTCGGCCGCGCCCCGGCGGGCCACCAGCGACGATCCCGACATAGGAGGGAGCGGCTCTTGCGCTGCGGAACCGTACTCGCCGACCGCTACGAACTCCTCCGGCTCATCGCCACCGGCGGCATGGGCCAGGTCTGGGAGGCCATGGACACACGACTCGACCGCCGCGTCGCCGTCAAAGTCCTCAAAGCCGAATTCTCCGAAGACCAGGAATTCCTCGCCCGCTTCCGCAACGAAGCCCGCACCACCGCCGCCCTCAACCACCCCGGCATCGCCGGCGTCTACGACTACGGCGAAACCGCCGACCAAGCCGGCGGCGCACCCCTGGCCTACCTCGTCATGGAACTGGTCAACGGCGAACCCCTCAACGCCGTCCTCAGCCGCCTCGGCCACCTCAGCCAAGCCCAAGCCCTCGACCTCCTCGAACAAACCGGCCGCGCCCTCCAAGTCGCCCACACCGCCGGCCTCGTACACCGCGACGTCAAACCCGGCAACATCCTCATCACCCCCACCGGACAGGTCAAGATCACCGACTTCGGCATCGCCAAAGCCGTCGACGCCGCACCCGTCACCAAAACCGGCATGGTCATGGGCACCGCCCAATACATCTCCCCCGAACAGGCCTCCGGCGAAGACGCCACCGCCTCCTCCGACGTCTACTCCCTCGGCGTCGTCGGCTACGAATGCCTCACGGGGCATCCGCCGTTCACCGCGCCGACCGCGGTCGCCCTGTGCGTCCAGCACATCCGGGAGGAGCCGCCAGCGCTGCCCACCTGGGTCCCCGGCCCCGTCGACGACCTGATCATGCGCGCGCTGGCGAAGGAGCCGCGTCGGCGGTTCGCCGACGGAGGCGCACTGGCGGAGGCGATCACGCGGGCCGGCCAGCACACGACGACCGCGCGCCGGTACGACCCCGCGGCGTACGCCTCGACGATGCGGCGACCCTTCACACCCCAGCCGAACACGCGACCGGATTCGACCCCCACGGACCGATCCCCCGCGACCGAATCGGCAAGCACGCACCGCGATCGACGCAAGCGCACCGTCGCGGCCATCGGCGCGCTCGCGGTCGCGGCGATCTCCCTCGGCGGTGCCTTCGCTCTCACCGGAGCGAACGGGAACGACGGCGCTGGGGCCACGGCCGTTCCGACTGCCAACAATCCGGGCAGGCTGCCTGTGCCGCGGACGATGGTCGAAAACCCTTCCGACCGAGTCGATCCGGTGCCTCTCGTGAGGCCAACGGACGCCACTCGGCCGACGACCTCCAGCGCGCCGCGGCCCACCAGCACCACGCCCACCTCGACGACGACCACCACCCCGTCGACGACGCCGCCGACGACCACCACTCCGACCACGACGTCACCCACGAGCACGAGCACGACCTCGACGGCGCCGACCACGACGACGAGCGCATCGCCCTCCGAGCCGCAGGCGGAGTCACGCGTCTGACGGCAGGCGGACTCCCAGCATCACGTACACGACGATGCCGACGACGAGCGCCCAGAATGCGGAGCCGACCCCGGCCACCGTCGTGCCCGAGGCGGCGACGATGAACGTCACGGCGGCTGGCACGCGCGCGGACTCGGCGGCCATGGCACCGGCGCACGCAGCGGCGAAGGCGCCCACGAGCGCGACGCCGGCCACCGCCTGGATCACTCCCTCGGGCGCCGCGAGAACCACCGCGGTCAGGCCCGTACTCAATACGCCGAGAACGAGATTCGACGCGCCCGACGAGACTCCGGCGATCCACCGCCGAGACGTGTCCGACCCCGCGTCGGGGCCCGCCGCGAGCGCCGCACTGATCGCGGCGAGGTTGATCGCATGCCCGCCGAAGGGCGCCCCGACGACGCTGCCGAGGCCGGTCACGGCGAGCGAGGGCCGCCACGGCGCCGAGTACCCGTAGCTCGCGAGGACCGCGGCCCCGGGGATGTTCTGCGAGGCCATGGTCACGATGTACAGCGGCAGCACCACGCCGGTGAGCGCCTGCAGCGTGATCGAGGGGGTCGTCCACTCGACGTGCGGGACCAGCTCCGCGACGGCGGGGACGGCATCGTCGCGCACGAGGGCCACGGCGATCACGACGAGCGCGGCCACGAAGGCCAGCGGCACCGCCCACCGCGGGCGGAGCTTGAGCAGCACCAACCACACCACCAGCACGGGCGCCACCGCCCACGGATGCTTCGCGAGCGACGTGACCGGCGCGATGCACAGCGGCAGCAGTACGCCCGCCAACATGGCCTGGACGATGGGCGTCGGGATCTTCTGGACCCAGCGCGCGAGCGCCGGCCAGAGTCCGGTGAGCACGAACAGCACGCCGCAGACGACGAAGGCCCCCACCGCCGCCGGCCAGCCGCCCGCGACGGCGCCCGTGGTCGCGAGCAGCGCCGCGCCGGGCGTGGACCAGGCGCTGATGATCGGCATCCGGTACCGCCAGGAGAGCAGTGCGGACGCGGCGCCCATGGTCACCGTGACGGCCAGCAGGCCCGACGCCGCCTGGCCCGGGCTCGCGCCCATCGCGCGCAGGCCGGCGAGCACGACCGCGAAGGCGGAGGTGTACCCGACCAGGGCGGTCACGATGCCTGCACCCACCGGCACCATCGTTCCGTTCTCAGAACGTTCCATGGACAGAACGTAGCATGGGGTCATGCCCTCCCCCGACGTCGGCCGCCGCCTCCGCGAGCTGCGCACCGAGCGCGGCCTCAGCCTGTCCGAGCTCGCGCGCCGAGCCGGCGTGGGCAAGGGCTCACTCTCGGAGATCGAGGCCGGCGGCCGCAACCCGACGGTCGAGACCCTCTACGCGCTGTGCGGCCCGCTCGACGTACCGCTCACCGCCCTGGTCGGGGAGTCCCCGGGCTCGCACAGCGTCGCCGACGGCGGCATGCGCACCGCACTGCTTTCGGTGCGCCACCTGCCGCACGTCACGGTCGAAGTGTTCCGGCTCGAATTCCCCGGCGGTTCGGATCACGTCTCCCCCGGACACGGCCCGGCCGTCCGGGAGCACCTCACGGTGGTCGACGGTACCCTCTCCGTCGGCCCGGTGGGGTCCGAAATGACAGTGCACCAGGGTGATTCGTATTCCTGGACCAGCGACGGGCCGCACCGGTTCGCGACCGTCGACGGCGCCGAAGCCGTCGTGGTGATCACGACGCCCCGCTAAAAAGCCTTCGCGCCCTGCGCGCTCACGACCATGCCGTGCCCGGTAGTCCGGTTGGTGAAGGCCGTGCCGTACTCGTTAGCGACGATGAACCACCCGCGGGCGGTGTAGGTCTTGTAGTCGAGTGTCGCCGGGTCGATCGCGCCCAGGTTGCCGAGCACGTACGACAGATCGCCATCGCTGGTGACGTTGACACCGTTGGCCTCGTCGCCGGAGTCAGTCCGCGGCCGCGGCTGATCGAAGACGAGCTGGCAGCCGGCGCTGCTCGCGCTGATCTGGCAGCGCGTGCGGCCACTGCGGGTCTGGATGAAGGTGAAGCCGTTCCCGTTGTCGGGCAGGGCGATCGCCGCGGTCGCGGCGCTCGACGAGGGCGCGCTGCTCGTCGTCGACGATGCGGTGGTCGTCGTGACAGGTGCGGGCGTGGCCGGAGCGGGGGTGGCGATCCCCGGGCCGACCCCGCCGCGGATCACCGTGACACCGGCGCCGTTCCCGGACACCGTCGCCGAGCATCCCGCGAGGAGCGCGCAGCAGCCCGCCACCACCGCGGGCGCGAATCGTGCGCGCATCCGGACCTCCGCATCATCCTCGTCACTTTTGCCACAAGCGTAGACTTCCATCCCACTCGTTGCACGGATGGCGCCCGCGGCGCCCGTCCGACCGGCTCACACTCCCGGCCGGTCCGCGCCGCTCCAGAAACTCCCGGCGTAACGTCGCGATCGTGAATCTCCTGCTGCTGTCGCTCAACGCGGGCGCCCTGCCCGACTTCCTCCGCCGGCACACCGGGCGGGAACCGAGCGCCCTGCGGATCGGCTTCATCGACGACGCAGGCGCGCCGTACGCCGACCAGCCCTTCGGCTCGTTCGAGTGGACGCAGCTCACTGACCTCGGTTTCCGACTGACCCGGATGACCCTCGCGAAGTACACGGACCCGGCCGATTTCAACTCCGACCTGAACACCGTCGACGCCGTGTACCTCTCCGGCGGCCACACGTTCGTCCTGCTCGGGGCACTGCAGGCCAGCGGCTGCGGCGAGGTGCTCAAGGCGCGGGTGCGCGCGGGCCTCCCCTACGTCGGGCTCAGCGCGGGCTCGGTCGTCGCGGGGCCGAACGTCGAGCCGGTCGCGCCCCTCGACGACCCCGCGGACGCCCCCGGCGTCACCGACTTCACCGGGCTGGGCCTGGTCGACACCGTCGTCATCCCGCACGCCGACGGCGCGCTCCCGCCCTATCCTCCGGCCATGATCGACGACGTCGTCCGCACCTACGGCGACCGCTTCGCGCTGACCCGCGTCAACGACGATCAGGCGCTGCTCGTCGAGGGCGGCGTCGCCACGCTGATCCCCTCGGCGATCACGTAACAGTCGCGCCGAGAGCGCGTCACACGCCGCGGTTCCCGCCTCAGCGCGCCTTTGCGAGCGTTACGATCGACCCATGACCGGGATGCTCTCCGACGTATTGCCCTCGGTCTGTACCGCTTTCGGCATCGCCGGGGAGAACCCGCTGGACCTGGCCGTCGAACGTGATGTCGTCCTGCTGCTCATCGACGGGCTCGGCGCCGAGCTCCTGCGCCGCCACACCGACGACGCCCCGACGCTCGCCGCGCACGTGCACACCACCCTCAACGCGGGCTTCCCCGCGACCACCGCGAGCAGCCTGTCGAGCCTCGCACTAGGGGCGCCGTGCGCGGCGCACGGCATCGTCGGCTACAGCTTCGGCGTCCCCGACGAACACGGCCGGCGCCTCTTCAACTCCCTGCGCTGGACCATCGACGGCGCGAGCGGGCCCGACGCCCGCGCATCGCACCCGCCCCGTGAGCTGCAGCGCCGCCGCAGCCGCCTCGAAGACCTCGCCGACGCGGGCGCGGAGATCCACTACGTGGTGCCCGGCTATCAGGCGACCTCGGGCCTGACCAAGGCCGCGTTCCGCGCAACGGGCGTCCAGCACCCGGCCGCGAACCTCAACGAAGTGCGCGAGGGCGTGCTCGACGTCGCCCGGCACGACAGCGCCGCCCGACGCTTCGCTTACGCGTACACCGGCCTGCTGGATGCGGCGGGACACGTGCATGGCCCCAGCTCACCTGAGTGGGTGGGCGTGCTGCGCGCGGTCGATGCGATGTTCGCGGACCTCCTCGCGGACCTGCCCGGCACGTGCACTCTTCTGGTGACCGGCGATCACGGGATGATCCAAGCGGAGTCGCTGGTCAACCTCGATGCGCTGCCCGCCCTGCACCGCGGCGTCCGGATCATCGCCGGCGAGGCGCGGGTGCGGCACGTCTACCTCTCGCGGGGCCACCACGTCGACGACGTGCGCGTGCGCTGGTCGGAAACGCTCGGCGCCCACGCCCACGTGGTGAGCCGCGAACAGGCGCTCGACGAAAACTGGTTCGGACCCACGCCCCCGAACCCCGTGGTCGCCCACCGCATCGGCCACGTCCTCGCCGTGGCACAGGGCGGATCGGTACTGGTCACGCCGAGCCAGGAGCCGATGGAGTCGCGGATGCTCGGTCACCACGGGGCGTGGACCGTCGACGAACAGGCCATCCCCCTGATCACCACCACGTCCTGATCGGACACGGGCGCACGCGCCCCTTGTCCGATTCCTGCGGCAGGATCACGTAGGATACCGAAACAAACACGACCGCAGCCCGGGGTGAAGACGCTCAGCCCTTGCACGACACCAGGGTGGTGCCCACCATCGAAACGACGAAGCCGCCGCAGGTCGCCGCGCCCGAGAAGGCCCCGGCGAAGCCGAAGCGCGAGCAGACGGCGGATCTCACCCGGGTCCTCCTGTTCCTCGGCGTGGTGATCGCGCACTGCGTGACCACGATCAACTACTCCCCGGACGTGATCCGCCAGACCGGACTGGTCTCGGCGGCGCTGCACCTCACCCGCTACGGCTTCGTCGCGGTGACGCTCTTCGTGCTGGTCCTAAGCATGCGCGGCCGCACGATGACGGCCCGGGAGTTCTGGCGCAAGCGCTTCGGGCTCATCGTGGGCCCGTACCTGGTGTGGACCCTCGTCTACTCGGTCACCGACCACCTGCTCATCGCCGGCGATCCGTTCCCCTCACCCGGGCGGTGGCTGGGCGATCTCGCGCGCACCACCCTGACCGGTGACGCGAAGTACCAGCTGTACTTCCTGCTGATCTCGATGCAGATCTACCTGTTCTTCCCGGCGCTGCAGAGGCTCTCCCGCACGCTCGAAGGGCACCCGTGGACGGTGCTGCTGACCGCGGGCGCGATCCAGCTCGGTTTCTTCGCCTTCTACCAGTACGCGCCGCGGCCGGCGGGCCAGCCGTGGGAGACACTGTTCAACCACATGTGGAAGCTGCTCCCCATGTACGTGCTCTTCGTGGCGATGGGCATGCTCGCCGCGCAGCACTACGAGAAGGTCGGCCCCTGGCTCCGAGCGCACGCCCTGCGGCTGGTCGCCCTTTGCCTCGCGGCGGGCGCCTTCAGCCTCATGATCTACCTGCGCGATACCGAGCCCGGGAACGTTCCGGACGCCGTCACCGCGGCGTGGAACCCGCTGTACCTCCCCTGGTACATCGCCGCGACGATCCTGATCTGGCTCGCCGCGATGATGTGGGATGACCTCCGCGCTTCGGGCCGGGCCGTGGGCGAGCGCGTCGTCTCCTACGCGACGATCCGCGCCTTCGGCGTCTTCGCGGTGCACCCGCTGATGCTCGACATCCTCAGCGAGGTCGGCTTCTTCGACCTACTGGGCAGCTGGTTCCCCGCGTCGGCGTTCCTGCGCGCCGCGACGCTGTCGGTCGTCGTGCTGGCGATGTCGCTGCTCTTCGTCGACCTGGTGCTGCGGACGCCGGTCAGCCGCTGGATCGTGGCCCGCGAACGGGCCTGAGCGACCCGCGCGTCAGTACCAGCTCGACGGTGCCGCCTGCGGCTTCTGCAGCCACAGCGCGTCCGTCGGGATGCCCGGCACACCGCTTTGCCAGCGCCGGAGCGCCTCGTCGCGGAGCACCTGGTCGAACTGCTCGTTGCGTGTCCGCTGATCCACGTACAGCAGCGTCTGCACGCCGGCCAGGAAGGGCACCGTCAGGACCTGCCCGATCACCGCGCCGATACCCGCGATGGCGAGACCCGTCACCGTCGAGCCCGCGAGGGTCTCGAGCCCGGCACCGTCGTCGACGAGCACGCTGACGATGCCGAACGGGATCGAGACCACGATCGTGACGATGCCGGTGATGAGATAGGTGAGCAGCAGGATGCCGAGGACCCGCCAGAAGCCCGGCCTCTGCAGCTCGAAACCGCGCTTGAGCGCCGCGATCGGGCCGAGCTGTTCGACGACGACGGCTGGGTATGCGAGGGAGACGGTCGGCAGGATCGCCAGGTACCCGACAATCAGCACGAACAGGAGCACGAACGCGAGGAGGACCGCCACGACGGGCCCGGCGTCGCCCGCCGCCACCGCGACGGCGACGACGAGGCCCACCACCAACGCGGTGGGCACCAGAAAGATGAGGAACTGCAGCACGCTGAGGCCGATCAGCGAGAGCAGGCGGGGACCGATCGCCCGCACCGCCTCTCCGGCGCTGCTCCGCTCCCCCATCACCGCACGCGCGACCGCGACCGTCAGGACGCCCGTGAGGAAGAGCGTGGCGATGCCTGCTACCAGCCCGACGCCGATGCTGAGCCCCGTCGCGGCGGCGACGTCACCTAGCGCCGCGTCCGTCTCGGCGTCCGGATCCACCGCGATGCGCGTCATGGGGATCTGCGCCAGGAAGGTGATCAGCTGCGTGACCAGCACGAGCACCGCCGTCAGCCCGACCATGACGCCGGGGTTGCTACGGATTGCGGCCATCGCCCCGCCGTAGATGTCACTCAGGTCGAGCTGGCGTAGCACGACGATCCCGACCTTCACCTCGGGGGCGGGCGCTCCCCAGCCGGGGCCGGGCTGCCCGTATGTCTGCTGGTGGTAACCCTGCGGGTATCCCGGCTGGGCGTACCCGGGCTGCTGGGCGTACTGCTGTGCCCACGGGTCGCCGTACGGGTACTGCGGCGGGGCCGGCTGCTGGTACCCGAACTGCGGGGAGCCGCCGGTGGGGCCAGCCCACTGACCATCGGGGCCGTAGCTGGGCTGATTGCCGGTTCCGTCGGGATTCACAGCACACATCCTGCATTGCGAATGCACTCTTTTCAACTCGCCCGAGGCTCGAAGTCCGTAGGGTGAGCAACGACATCCTCGACGTCTCATCCGATCGGAGGAACGCATGATCCTGGTGACCGGAGCAACGGGGGTCGTCGGACGCCGCGTGGTCGCGCAGCTCGCGGCGAACGGGGCCTCGGTTCGCGCGACGAGCCGGACACCGGAAGCCGCGGACTTGCCGGACGGTATCGAGACGCAGTCGTCGTCTGCCCCCGCGCACGCGCTCGTGGACGGGTGCGCGTCCGTGCTGATCGTCGCGTCCGCACTGGGTTCCGCGCCGCACGACCGGCTCGCCGAGTTCGTCGCCGCCGCGAACGCCGCGCAGGTGGGTCGTCTGGTGCACCTCTCGACCGCGTCCGTCACGGACCCGCTGAGCCCGACCGGCGCACACCACCGCGCTCTCGAAGAGGTGAGCGCCGGCTTCGCCGGGACGAGGCACGTGCTGCGTCCGGTCCCGTTCGCGCTGAACACGCTGCACTGGTGGGGCCCGACGGTCCGCGCGGGCCGGTTCGCGGAGGCCCCCTACCTCGACGTGCCGATGCTGCCCGTCGATGAGCGGGATGTCGCCGACGTGGCCGCAACCCTCCTGCTCGGTACGCCCGAGCCCGACGGTCCGCTGCACCTCACGGGGCCCGAGGCGCTCAGCTCGCGCGAGCAGCTCGGCCTGCTGGCCAAGGCATTGGAAACTCCCCTCGACGTGCGCGAGATCGAACCCGACGAGGTGCGGCGGCGGCTCGCCGGGGCCGGCGTGCCCGCGCCCGCCGTCGAGTCGTTGCTGCGGTCCTTCGAGGTCGCCGCATTGGGTCCGATCGCTCCAAGCGACGTCGTCGAGCGGACCACCGGGCGGCCGGCCCGCACCTATGCGCAGTGGATCGCCGACCACGTCGAGCAGTTCCGTTGATCCGCAGATCCGCACGGTGACACCGGGGAGGATTCCGCCTCTGGTCGCGCATGCCGTAATATGTCTCGCGCGTCGAGTTCGATGCACGCGGGCGTAGCTCAATGGTAGAGCCCTAGTCTTCCAAACTAGCTACGCGGGTTCGATTCCCGTCGCCCGCTCCAGTACGAAAGCCCCGGCGCCGACCGGGGCTTTCGTCGCTCTCCCGCAGCTCGGCGAGGACGGCGCGCGACATGGAGGCAGTCGCGACCACGGCGGCGACCGCCGTCATCGATTACTTGTTCACCGCTGGGTTCCGCGCCGCGACGGGGTCGAGCCCGGCGGTGTGGCGCCGGCGCGCCCGACTGCTCGCGTCGCTGCCGATGCTGCGCACCGCGACCGTCACGGAGACCGCGGGACGGCTCGGCTACGCGACGCCCGCGGCGTTCACCGCCGCCTTCACCGCCGAGTTCGGGACGCCCCCGTCGCGTATCCGCACCGCATAGGGTCTCCCCATGACCGAACCACTCCTGATCGAGCGCGACGGCCCCGTCGTCACTTGGACGCTGAACGATCCCGCCGCCCGCAACCCCGTCTCCGACGAGGCGATGATCGAGGCGATCGAGCGCGCGGTAGACGCGGTCAACCGCGACGACGAGGTGCGGGTCGCGATCCTCACCGGCGCCGGTTCGGCGTTCAGTTCCGGCGGCAACGTCAAGCACATGCGCGACAAGGAGGGCATGTTCGGCGGCACCCCGGCACAGCAGCGGCAGGGCTACCGGCACGGCATCCAGCGCATCCCCCGCGCGCTGTACCACTGCGAAGTCCCGACGGTGGCGGCAGTGAACGGCCCGGCGATCGGCGCGGGCTGCGACCTCGCGATGATGTGCGACCTGCGGGTGGCGTCCACGAAGGCGGTCTTCGCCGAGAGCTTCGTTAAGGTGGGGCTCATCCCGGGCGACGGCGGCGCGTGGCTGCTGCCGCGCATCGTCGGCATGGCCCGGGCCACGGAGATGGCGCTCACCGGCGAAGCGGTCGATGCGGCGACCGCGCTTGACTGGGGCATGGTCTCGAGCGTCGTCGAGCCCGACGAGCTGCTCGGTGCGGCCCGGGCGCTCGCGGACCGGGTGGCCGCGAATCCGCCGCAGGCGCTGCGCATGACGAAGCGGCTGCTCCGCGAGGGCCAGCACCAGAGCCTCGACGCGCTGCTCGAGCTCTCGGCGGCCATGCAGACGATCGCGCACTCCACCGCGGATCACCACGAGGCCGTCGCCGCGATGCTCGACAAGCGGCCGCCGCGGTTCACCGGGAACTGACCTTCGCGGGAACCGATCCCGCACATTTCTAGAACACGTTATAGTCCGCGCATGGCGCAGGACTGGGACACGACGGCGGACGTGGTGGTGGTCGGATTCGGCGGCGCGGGCGCGGCGGCGGCCCTGGCGGCCCGCGAGGCCGGGGCCGACGTGCTGGCCCTGGACCGGTATCTCGGCGGCGGCGCGACGAACCTCTCGGGCGGCATCGTCTACGCCGGCGGCGGCACCCGGATCCAGCGGGCGGCGGGCGTCGACGACGACGTCGAGAACATGCTCGCCTACCTGCGCCTCGAGGTCGGCGACGCGGTGTCCGACGAGACCCTACGGCGGTTCTGCGAGCAGTCCCCCGCGATGATCGACTGGCTGATGGACCACGGCGTGCCCTTCGACCCGTCACTGTGCCCGTTCAAGACGTCCTACCCCACCGACGACTACTACCTGTACTTCTCCGGCAGCGAGAACTCCGGCGGCTTCCGCGAGGCGGCGAAACCGCGCCAGCGCGGACACCGCGCCCACGGCCCCGGCGTCTCGGGCAAGAAGCTCTACGGGCCGCTCGCCGCATCGGCCGCGGCACACGGCGTCCGGGTCCACACCGGCACTCGCGCGACCGGCCTGATCGTCGAGGACGGGCGGGCCGTCGGCGTCGAGGCCACGACGATCGAGAACGCGCCCGCCTCAGTCCGGCGACGGTTCGCCGTCCTCACCCGTATCTCAGCGAAACCAGGCGTCTACCACCAGGGCCTGCGCGCGGCGATGCAGCGACTGCTGAACCGGATCGAACGCCGACACGGCCGGCCGATCCGCATCCGCGCCCGCTCGGGCGTCGTCCTGAGCACCGGCGGCTTCGTCGCCAACGGCGCGATGGTGGGCGAGCACGCGCCGGGCTACCCCTGGCCGCAGGGCCTGCCGCTCGGCACCGCCGGCGACGACGGCAGCGGTATCCGGCTCGGCATCTCGGCGGGCGGCGCCACGGACCGCATGGACTCCCTGTCGAACTGGCGGTTCATCGCGCCGCCGAGCGGGTACCTCGGCGCGCTCGCCGTCGACGCGGACGGTCGGCGGATGGTCGACGAGTCCCGGTACGGCGCGGCCCTGGGCGCCGCCATCGCGGACGCGCCGGGGCATCGCGCCTGGCTGCTCGTCGACGCCGAGCTGGCGGCCGGGGTGCGGGAGCAGATCGGCGAGCAGACCGTGTGGTTTCAGCGACTTCAGCTCGAGCGTCTCCTCCGCATCGGCAGCGTCTCCGCGCCCACCGTCGAGCAGGCCGCGACCCGCGCCGGGATCGACCCCGCCGGGTTGCGGCGCACCGTCGACGAGCACAACGAGGCGATCGCGCTGGGCCGGCCGGACCCGTTCGGCAAGCCCGACGATCTCCGCAGGCCCGCCACCAAGGCCCCGTTCACCCTGCTCGACATCTCTTTCACCGACCGGATGACCTACCCCATGCCGATGCTCACGCTGGGCGGACTGGTCGTCGACGAGTACTCGGGCGCGGTCCGCACCGACGCCGGGACCGCGATTCCCGGCCTGTTCGCGGCGGGCCGCACCGCCGTGGGAATCTGCTCGAACTCCTACGTCAGCGGGCTCTCGCTCGCCGACTGCATCTTCTCCGGCCGGCGCGCGGGCGCCGCCGCCGTCGCGCCCTCCGACGCGCTCGACGGGGCTTAGCGCCGCTCCCCGGCGGGCAGCGCCGGGGCCATCACCCAGAGGACGCGGGCACCGCCGGGGCCCGCGACGAAGGTGTGCGGTCGCCCCGGGTCGAAGGTCATGGCGTCCCCGGCGGCCAGGTGGACGCCCGGCTCCGGCGGGAACGCGAGGCGCAGCTCGCCGCGCTGCACCAGGACCAAGGACACCTCCGCGGGGAGCGCGTACGCCTCGTCGCCGCTGCCGCCCCCGGGCTCGATCTCACTGAGCAGCACCTGGACCCGCTGCTCCCCCGACGGCGTGAGCAGGAATTCCGCGAGGCCGTCGCCGCCGAAGCGCACCTGCGGGTAGGCGTCCGCGCGGACGATCGACCCGGCGGCGCCACCGTCGAAGAGCGATCCGACGGGGACCTCCAGCGCCTCGCACCACCGGACCAGGACCGCCATCGACGGCGCCGCCAGGCCCCGCTCCACCTTGGACAGATAGCCCTTGGTGACGCCGATGCGCTCCGCGACGCCCGCGAGCGTCAGGCGGCGGGCCCGGCGGGCCGCCTTGAGCGCGGCACCCACCTGATCCGGCACGGCGAGAACGTCATCCGCCCGCACAGCAGTGGCATCCAACAGATGTTTCCTTTCAGGAAACTCGAGTTGACAAGTCGGTCGATGTCCCACACTATGTGATCCGGCCCACAAAAGCAGCCCCTGCGAGAGGATCCATCCGTGTCTGACGAAACCCAGCGCCCTTCTCAGCCCCGCGGACCGGTGGATGCGAGCCTCGTCCCCCGCTACTGCGGGCCGGAGACCTTCGCCCGCCTGCCCCGCCTCGACGAGGTCGACGGTGCCGCCGTCGCCGTCCTCGGGATCCCCTTCGATTCGGGCGTGAGCTACCGCCCCGGCGCGCGCTTCGGCCCCGGCCACATCCGGGCCTCGTCGAAGCTGCTGCGGCCCTACAACCCCGCGCTGGACGTCTCGCCCTTCGCGGTGCACCAGGTGGCCGACGCCGGCGATCTCGCGGTGAACCCGTTCGACATCGTCGAGGCGCTGGGGACCGTCGAGGCCGAGATCACGCGCCTGCGCGGAGCCGGGTCCAAGGTGCTCACCCTCGGCGGCGATCACACGCTGGCGCTGCCGATCCTGCGCGCCGTCGCCGCCGACCGCGGCCCCGTCGCCGTGCTGCACTTCGACGCGCACCTCGACACCTGGGACACCTACTTCGGCGCCCCGTACACGCACGGCACCCCGTTCCGGCGGGCCAGCGAGGAAGGTCTGATCGACCTCCAGCGCTCGATGCACATCGGCATCCGCGGACCCCTCTACGGCGAGCAGGACCTCACCGCCGACGGCGTCCTCGGCTTCCAGGTGGTGCGCTCCGACGACTACGAGAACGACGGCCTGGCCAGCGTGATCGAGCGCATGCGCCGGCGCCTCGCCGGGCCCGACGGTGCCGGTGGCCCCGTCTACGTCTCCGTCGACATCGACGTGCTCGACCCCGCGCACGCGCCCGGCACCGGCACCCCCGAGGCCGGCGGGATGACGAGCCGCGAGCTACTCAACACGATCCGCGCCCTCGTCGGCACGGACGTCGTCGGGGCGGACGTCGTCGAGGTCGCCCCGCCGTACGACCATGCCGAGCTGACCGGCGTTGCGGCGGCGCACGTGGCCTACGAACTGCTGTCGGTGCTCGCGGTGAACGAGGCGGCCTCGTGAACAGCGTCGCTGCGGGGCTCATGGCGCGCCAGTCCACCGAGCGATCCCTGCCCAATCCGGGAGTGACCAAGGGCCCCGCGCTCAAGCGTTCGATGGGCGTCGTTCACCTCACCGCGGTGAGCATCGGCGCGACGCTGGGCACCGGCATCTTCGTCATCCTCGGGACCGCCACGCCGAAGGCAGGCCCCGCGATCATCCTCGCCTTCGTCCTGGCGGCGGTCACCGCGCTGTTCTCAGCCCTCTCCTACGCCGAACTCGCCAGCGCCATCCCCGCATCCGGAAGCGCGTACTCGTACACCTACGCCTCCACCGGAGAGCTCTTCGCGTGGCTGTGCGGGTGGTGTCTCATGCTCGAGTACGGCGTCTCGGTGGCCGCGGTCGCCGTCGGGTGGGGTCAGTACATCAACGAGCTCTTGGATCAGGCTTTCGGCGTACAGTTGCCTGCGGCCCTGGCCAATCCGCCCGGCACAGATGGCGGTGTCGTTAACCTGCCCGCCATCGTGATCGTCCTGCTGGCGACCGCACTCCTGCTCCGCGGCACCACCGAGAGCGCCGCCGTGAACACCGCGATGGTCGCGATCAAGATCGTGATCCTCGTGCTGTTCTGCATCGTCGCGTTCACCGCCTTCCACGCCGGCAACCTGACACCCTTCGCGCCGCTCGGCATCGCCGGCATCACCGCGGCGGCGGGCCAGGTCTTCTTCTCCTACATCGGCTTCGACGCGGCGTCCACGGCGGGCGACGAGGCGAAGGATCCCAAGCGCGATCTGCCGCGGGCCATCATGCTCTCGCTGCTCATCACGACGGTGATCTACTGCCTGGTCGCGATCGCCGCGGTCGGGGCACTGCCCTGGCAGGACATGCCGAAGGACGCTCCGCTCGCCGCGATCCTCACTGCGGTCACCTCCAGCACCTGGCCCTCGATCCTGCTGTCGGTCGGCGCCGCGATCTCCATCGCCAGCGTCGTGCTCGCGGTGCTCTACGGGCAGACCCGCATCCTCTACACCATGAGCCGGGACGGCCTGGTACCCAAGGCCTTCTCGAAGGTCGGCTCGCGCTCCCACGTCCCCTACATCAACATCGCGGTGGTGGGCATCGTGGTCGCCGCCGTCGCGGGCCTGGTGCCGCTCGGCCAACTCGCCGAGGCGACGTCCATCGGTGCGCTGTTCGCGTTCGCACTGGTGAACCTTGCCGTGATCATCCTCCGAAACACCCGGCCGGACCTCGAGCGCGGCTTCACCGCCCCGTTCACGGTGACGATCCCGCGCGCTGACGGGCCCCTGCACCTCCCCCTGGTGCCGATCCTCGGGATCGTCTTCTGCGGCATTCTCGTCCGCGAGCTCGACATCGTGACGTGGCAGGCCTTCGGCTGGTGGACCCTGGCAGGAGTCGTGGTCTACGCGCTGTACGGCTACCGGCACTCACGGCTGCGACAGGACGTCGACCTCGCGAAGGACGCGCGATGACGGTCACCGTCGGCATGTTCCAAGGGCCGGAGGGACTCGGGTCGGAGCCGGACGTCGCGCGGAATCTGGCGGCGATCGACGCGGCCGCCGCCCGCGCGGCCGCCGCGGGAGCGCAGATCCTGGTCACGCCCGAGATGTCGGTGTCCGGCTACGACATCGGCACGGCCGCACGGGACCTCGCCCGCCCGCGCGGCGGCGAGTACCACGCAGCGATCGCAGGCATCGCCGGCCGGCACGGCGTCGCCGTCGTCGCCGGCTACCCGGAACTCGACGACGGCACCGTCTTCAACGCCGTCACCGTCGTCTCGCCCGACGGTGCCGAGCTCGCGCACTACCGCAAGACGCACCTGTTCGGCGACCTCGACCGCACGATGTTCGCGCCGGGCGGTGAGCTGCCCGTACAGTTCGACCTCGGCGGCCTGCGGTGCGGACTCCTCATCTGCTACGACGTGGAGTTCCCCGAAGCCGTCCGCGCCCAGGCGGACGCCGGCGCCGACCTGCTCCTGATCCCCACGGGCCTGATGGAGCCGTTCGGCCGCATCGCGGAACAGATCGTCCCGGTGCGCGCCTTCGAGAGCCAGTTGTACATCGCCTACACCAACCACTGCGGCCGGGAGACCTCGCTCGAGTACTGCGGGCTGAGCACCGCGGCGGGACCCGACGGCGACGTCGTGGCCCGGGCCGGGCGCGCCGAGGAACTGCTCGTCTTCACCGCCGACCCGGAGGCCCTGCGCGAGGCGCGGATCGCCAACACCTACCTGCGCGACCGGCGCACCGACCTGTACTGAGCCCCGCACCCCAGGAGCCCACATGACCCAACCCGCCATGCCCGCCCACGGCCCGTCCGCCTCGGACGCTCCCCTGACGATGTTCGGCCCCGACTTCCCCTTCGCCTACGACGACTGGGTCGCCCACCCCGACGGCCTCGGGACGGTGCCCGATGCCGTGCGCGGCACCGAGGTCGCCGTCATCGGCGCCGGCCTCGCCGGGCTGACCGCCGCCTACGAGCTGGCACGCCTCGGCTTGAAACCCATCGTGTACGAGGCCGACCGGATCGGCGGCCGGATGCGCAGCGAGCGCTTCGAGGGCTACGCCGACGACCTGGTGGCGGAGATGGGCGCGATGCGCTTCCCGCCGTCCTCGACCACGCTGCAGCATTACCTCGATCTCGCGGGCCTGGAGACCGAGGCCTTCCCCAATCCCCTCTCCGAAGCGACGCCCAGCACCGTCATCGATCTCAAGGGCCGTAGCCACTACGCCCGCACCGCCGCCGATCTCCCGCCGGAGTTCGCCGAGGTCGCCCGCGCCTGGGACGCCACGCTCGCCGACTACGCCGACGCCGCCGAGCTGCAGGACGCGATCCGCACGCGCGACGTCCCGCGCATCCGCGCCGTGTGGTCGCGCCTCGTCGAGGAGCTCGACGACCAGACCTTCTACGGCTTCCTCACCGCCTCGAAGCACTTCCGCTCGTTCGCGCACCGGGAGCTGTTCGGGCAGGTCGGATTCGGGACCGGTGGCTGGGACACCGACTACCCCAACTCGATGCTGGAGATCCTCCGCGTCACCTGCACCGCCGCCGACGACCACCATCGCGGCATCGTCGGCGGCGCGGACCGGCTGCCGAAGCACCTGTGGGAGAGCCCGTTCGACGGTGCGCGGTCCGTCCGGGACCTCAACGGCGGCGCGCACCGTCCCGCCGTGACGGCGATCCGCCGCACCGCCGGCCCGGGCGGCGCCCCGGCCTACACGCTGACCGACGCGGCCGGCGAGACCCGCACCTACCCGGCGGCCGTCTTCACGGGCCAGGCGTGGATGCTGCTCAACACGATCGACTGCGACGACGACCTGCTGCCGATCGACCACTGGACCGCCGTGGAGCGCACCCATTACATGGGCAGCTCCAAGGTCTTCGCGCTGGTGGACCGGCCTTTCTGGCTCGACGTCGACCCGGCCACGGGCCGCGACACCCTGTCCATGACGCTCACGGACCGGATGAGCCGCGGCACCTACCTGCTCGACCACGGGCCCGACCGTCCCGGCGTGATCTGCCTGTCGTACACCTGGTCCGACGACTCGCTCAAGGTGCTGCCGCTGGACGTGAACGCGCGGCTCGACCTGATGCTCAAGTCGCTCGGCGAGATCTACCCCGGCGTCGACATCCGCAGCCACATCATCGCCACCCCGAAGACGGTCTCGTGGGAGACGGAGCGGTACTTCATGGGCGCCTTCAAAGCGAACCTGCCCGGGCACTACCGCTACCAGGAGCGGCTGTACACGCACTTCATGCAGGAGTCCCTGGATCCGCGGCACCGCGGCTTCTTCCTGGCGGGCGACGACATCTCGTGGACCGCCGGGTGGGCCGAGGGCGCGCTGCAGACCGCGCTCAACGCGGTATGGGGCGTCGTGCACCACCTGGGCGGGGGCGCACCTTCGACGAACCCCGGACCGGGCGACGTCTTCGCGGACATCGCCCCGGTCCGTCTCGGCGACGAGCGGGGCACGCGCGCCTGAGTTCGGTCGCGAGGCCGGTCGACGAGGTCAGTCTCGGCGCACCGCAGTCACCAGGCCCCCGTCGGCGGGGATCATCGTGACGTTGCGGTGCCGCGGCTGCTCGGCGGGCGCATCGGTCATCGCGAGATCCACGCGCAGCAGGATCTGCGTGACCACCGACCGCAGCTCCGCCATAGCCAGCCCCGCGCCGAGGCAGCGGCGGGTGCCGCCGCCGAAGGGCATCAGCTTCTGCGGTGACGGTTTGACGCCGAGGAAGCGCTCGGGGTCGAACGCGTAGGGCCGCGTATACAGGTCCTCGCGGTGGTGCAGCAGCAGAATCGAGATCAGGGCGATCACCCCGCGCTCGACGACGTACGGCCCGAACTGCCAGTCCGACAGCAGCTCCCGTGCGACGACCGGGACCACGGGACGGTTGCGCATCGACTCGTTGATGAGCGCCTCGATGTACGCCTCGTCGCCCTCCCGGGCCGCCTCCACGGACCGGCGGTACACGTCGGGGTTGCGGGTGAGCCGCTCGAAGGTCCACGCCACCGAGTTCGACGTCGTCTCGTGCCCCGCGAGGACCAGCGTGAGCAGCTCGTCGCGGATCTCGCTGTCCGCCAGGGGCGCACCGTCATCGCCGCGGGCCGCCATCAGCACAGTGAGGATGTCCGACCGGCCGGCCCCGTCGGGACCGTCGGCACCCTCGTTCCGGCGCTCGGCGATCACGGCGTAGATGGCGCGGTCGAGCGGGCGCAGGATCATCTTCAGCACGCCCCGCGGCTCGGGGCTGCGCGCGTTCACCAGCTGCACCGCGGTCGCGAGCGGATGCGTCGAGAGCTGCAGCAGCCGGACCATCGACGTGCGGACCGCGCTCTCGGCGGCGGTGGCACCCGCCTCGTCCTCGATCCCGAAGACCGCCGACATGATCACGTCGAGGGTGATCTGCTGGCCGATGTCCGCCAGGGCCACCGGCTCCCCCGTCCGCCATTCGTCGATCCGATACGCGGTGGCCGCGTCGATCCGCCGCTGATACTCGGTGACCGCCCGGCCGTGGAACTGCGGCAGCAGCAGGCCACGCTGCTGCTTGTGGCGCGGACCGACGGCGGTGAGCACCGAGTCCGGACCCACGACGGGGCGCAGCGGCGAGAAGCGGGTGGCCGAGGGCGCATCGTCCGGCCGTGACATCAGGGAGGCGATGTGCGCAGGATTCGATACGAGCACCACCTGACCGGGGCCGCCGGCGAACTCGGACCGGAAGACGTCGCCGTAACGCTCCGCGGCCCGGAAGGTCACGTCGCCCTCCCGCAGCGTGTAGCTCAGCGACGCTCGCAGCGGGCCGAGCGGGAGCGACGGGGCCGCGCGGAGGGCGGCCACGCCCGCGGCGTCGACGGGGCCCGCATCGTCGGAGTTCGCGCCATCGATACCCGCGCACGCGGGATCGCGCAGGTGCCACGCGGGCTCGGGGATCGACAGGGTGCGGGCGACGGTGCCGCCGAGCCCGGTGCCGAGGCCGGCGCGGAAGGCTCGTGTGATCGTGGTCATGGGCGTCCTCCTGGATCGATTGTGCACGCCGAACGGTGAGCGCGGGCGGACCACCGGGATCGTCAGGGGACGACGACGCCGCCGGGACCGTACTGGCGATCCCTCGCGGCCATCGCGCGGTGGATGTCGCGCGCGCCGTAGTCGAGGCCGTCGCGGTCGTGGGTGAGCCACGCGATCGCGAGGACGAACGCTGTGATGACGAGAACGGTGATCATGGCCTTCTCCTTCTCCGACGTCCGGTGTGTGTGTTCCGAATCACCTTCGACGGTACGAGTCGGATCGGCGCAGGTCAGCGTGCCCAGGACGGAACTCCAGATCCGCCTGCGGACGGGCGCGCGGATCCGACCCAGGTAGGACGACCCGGTGGTGTCGCACGACTACGATGCACACCATGCGCTGGCTACGGTGGTTGGAGGCGCGGTACCGGAGAGCACTCGCGCAGCTCGGGTACGAATACCCGCCGTACTACATGATGATCACCGAGATCGCGATGTTCGCCCTGGTGATCGCGGCGGCCGTGCCCAGGTTCCTCGCAAGCCCGCACGGCACCCAGTGGATTTGGCTCCTCGGCGCCTGCGCGATCTCTCTGGGACACACCGCTGCCAGCCTGCTCAGCACCTGGTCGGTGTCGCTCACGGCGCATTCGATCGCCACCTTGACCACGGCCGCCCTGTTCTGGTGCGTCCCCGCTCCCTTCGACGTCGTACCGCTCATGGTGATCTTGGGCATCACTCAGGTGGCCGCGGTGACACCGGTTCGCATCACCGCCATACACCTGGCGATCTACGAGGCGGTCGTGATCACGGCCGGGGTACTCGGCGCGATCCATCAGGCATGGCTCATCGCGCTCACAGTGTGCTTCGGGGCGGCCGTCGGTCAGCTGCTGCAGAACCAACTCCTGCTGCTCCGGGCCGAGCGGCGCGCGCAGGCCTCCCGCACCGCGCTCGACCGCGCCGCCATCGCCGGCGAGGTGCACGACGTGGTCGCGCACTCCTTGGCCGTGGTGCTGCTCAACGTCACCGCTGCGCGCCGGGCACTCGAGTCCGACGACGACCGGGCCGAGGCCGTCGAGGCGCTCCGCGATGCGGAGACCCAGGGGCGGACCGCGATGAAGGACATCCGCACCACCATCGAACTCCTTCGGTCCGACAGCGCCGACGCCGCCCAGCCCGGCCTCCCCGAAGTCCCCGAGCTCGTAGCGTCATTTGCGCGCGCCGGCCTGGCCGTCGAGCTGGACCAACGCGCCCCGTCGACGGCGCTCTCGGGCACCGCCGGCCTCGCCGCCTTCCGGCTCGTGCAGGAGTCGCTCGCGAACGCCGTCAAACACGCGCCGGGCGCGCGGGTCTCGGTGGTCATCGCGCCACGTCACACGGGCCGCATCGGGATCCGGGTCTCGTGCCCCGTCGCCGACGGTGCCCGGCGCGCCCCCGGCGGCACGGGACTGACGGGGATGCGTGCCCGCGTGGAGAGCGCGGGCGGCGCCCTGACAGCGGGGCCCACCGACGGCGTGTGGCTGGTCGATGCCGTCTTTCCCGCCGAGACCGGTGCCGGGGCAACCGGTTCGATCGAAGGAGACCTTCCGTGACCGACCGACCGATCCGCCTCGTTCTGGTTGACGACCAGGACCTGGTCCGAGTGGGCCTGCGCCGGATCCTGCGCCGCCGCGACGGCTTCGAGGTGGTGGGCGAGTGCGCCGACGGCGACGAGGTCGCCGCCGCCGTCGCGGCGGCGGCTCCCGACGTCGTGCTGATGGACCTACGCATGAAGCGAATCAGCGGGATGGAGGCCACGCGGCGCCTCACCACGTCCGCGGGTGCGCCACCGGTGCTGGTGCTCACCACCTTCCGCGACGACGACCTGCTTTCCGAGGCGCTGCGCGCGGGCGCCTCCGGCTTCGTCCTCAAGGACTCGCCCGCGGAGGAGCTCATCCGCGCGGTGCGCCTCGTCGCCGCCGGGGAGGCGGTCCTCGACCCCGCGGTCACCGGCCGCGTGCTCGAGACCTATCGCACGGCGGCGCCGGCGGTGGCGGCACCGTCGGGCGAGGCCTCGCGACTGACCTCCCGTGAGGCCGACGTGCTCGCACTCGTCGGCCGCGGACTCTCGAACGACGACATCGCCGCCGAGCTGGTGATCTCAATCGTCACCGTGAAGAGCCACATCGGCTCGATCTTTACCAAGCTGGACGTGCGCAACCGCGCGGAGGCGATAGTTTTCGCGTTCGATCACGGCATCGTCCGACCCGGCGGCTGACGCAATTGAACGCTGTTTCGGCGGCGAAAAACGCAGGTCGACGCCGCCGAAACAGTGTTCAATCGGGAGGAGAGGCGCTACTGGCGCTCGATGAAGGCCGGCTTCTGCTTGTTCGCGGCCGCGGTGCGGGCGATCACGTGGTTCTTGCCACGGATCAGACCGAGCTGCAGGGCCTGCTCGACGGGGAAGGACAGGCGCGAACCGCTGTACCAGGTGTTCTCGAACAGCGCCTTGGACGCGGCCACCGCGTCGGGTGAGCGCTCCTTGAGCTTCTCCGCCAACTCCAGTGCGTCCTTCATCGGATCGGCGGAGACACCGGTGACGAGGCCCCAGTCGAGCGCCTGCTTCGCGGAGAACATCTCGCCGGTCATCGTGAGGCGCTTAGCGACGTCGATGGTGGTCAGCTGGGCGATGGACGCCGAGATCGACATGTCGGGGATGAGGCCCCACTTGGCCTCGAGGATCGAGAAGTCCGCCTCACTCGAGGCGTAGCGGAAGTCCGCGCCCAGCGCGATCTGCAAGCCGCCGCCGTAGCAGTGGCCGTGTACCACCGCGATCACCGGCGCGGGCACGCTGCGCCACGCCCAGCCCGCGGCCTGGAAGTTGTTCGCCGCCGAGATGCGCTTGGGCACGAAGTTCATGAGCAGGCGGCGCTGTTCCTTGCCCGCCGAGGCGAAGTCGAGGCCGGAGCTGAACGAGCTGCCCTCGCCGGAGAGGATCACGGCGCGCAGCGAGCGATCGTTCTTCGCGCGATCAGCGGCCTTCGCGAGGTCGTCGATCATGTCCAGGGTGAGGCCGTTGTGCTTCTCGGGTCGATTGATCCGCACGTGGGCGACCTCGTCGCGCACCTCGTAGTCGATGTTCGACATCCGCTTCTCCTCGTTTCGCCTCGCCTTGGCCGTCATCTGCAACCCTAGCCGCCGCGTCGGTCCCCGTATGGGAAGGCACGGCTGAAGTAAAGTGGCGCTCATGGCGGTCACGTTGCACATCACGGGGGAACCCGAGTCGGACGCGGTGCTCTCGGAGCATCCGTTCGCGCTGCTCGCGGGCATGCTTCTCGACCAGCAGTTCCCGATGGAACGCGCGTTCGCGGGTCCGTGGAAGGTGCTCGACAGGTTCGGCAGCATCGACCCGCGCGACATCGCGGTCGCGGACCCGGTCCGGTTCGAGGAACTGTGCACCACGCCGCCCGCGATCCACCGCTACGGCCGTGCCATGGCGGCGCGCCTACAGACACTCGCCCAGATCGTCGTCGACGAGTACGACGGGCAGGCTGAGCGGATCTGGACGGAAGCTGCGTCCGGCGCCGATCTGGTGAAGCGGATCGAGGCCCTCCCCGGCTTCGGCGCCCAGAAAGCGAAGATCTTCGCCGCGCTCGTCGGCAAGCAGCTCGGCGTGAAGCCGCGCGGCTGGGCGACGGCGGTCGGCGACTACGGCAAGGCCGGATACCGGTCGGTCGCGGACGTCGTCGACGGCGAGTCCCTCCAGAAGGTGCGGGCCCATAAGAAGGAGATGAAGGCAGCGGCGAAGAAGGCGGGCGCATGACCGGCCCCGGTCCGTACGGCGGCGGCGGCGGCCAGAATCCGAACCAGCCGGGTCAGGCCTACTCGCAGGCGATCCCGCTGCCGAACCCGCCGCGCGGCCCCGCCGCGCCGGGCCCAGTGCCCGGCAGCGCTCCGCCTCCGCCGCCACAGAAGCCCAACTCGGGCCGCAACGTGATCCTGGCCCTCGTCGCCGTCGCGTCGGTCGTCGCGCTCATCGCTGCCATCGTGGTGGCCGCACTCCTCAGTGACTCCAACGGCGCCGAACCCGGCAAGGACACCGCGTCGGCGACGACCGGCGCGGGGGCGGTCTTCCGCATCAACGACTGCCTCTACGACGTTCCCGAGGCCCCGAAGGTAGGCAACTGCGACGACGGCGGTTCGCCGTACAAGGTCACCCAGGTGATGCCCGCCGGAGAGAAGTGCCGCACCGAGCAGACCTCGATCGCGCGGGGCCTGTGGTACTGTCTCACGCCCAATCTGAACGTGAACTACTGCTACACGGCCCCCGTGCCGGGCACCTGGATCAAGGCGGCCGGGCAGTGCGGCGCGCCGGGAACCATCACCGTCGTCTCCGTGGTGGGCGGTCTCAAGGACTCCGGGCGCTGCTCGGGCGAATGGGACCGCAGCTACTTCTTCGACGACCCGGTGTACACGATCTGCGCGAAGTCCTACACGTAGTCAGCGTGGGCCGAGGCCCTGGGCGGAATAGGGCGGCGTCGCCGTTGAACTAGGCTGGTCGGGTGCCCGTCACCATGCCCCACGACCTCCCCGCCCGGGCCGTCCTGGCCGCGGAGCAGGTGTTCGTCATGTCCGACGACCGCGCGGGACATCAGGACATCCGCCCCATGCGGATCGCCATCCTGAACCTGATGCCGATGAAGGTCACCACCGAGACCCAGCTGCTGCGCCTGCTCAGTAACAGCCCGCTGCAGATCGAGCTGACCCTCCTGCGCATGGCCAGCCACGTCTCGCGGACCACCGCATCCGAGCACCTCGACTCGTTCTACTCCACCTTCGACGACGTGGCCGAGCAGCACTTCGACGGCCTCATCATTACCGGGGCCCCCGTCGAGCGGCTCGACTTCGAGGACGTCGACTACTGGCCGGAGATGACCCGGATCCTCGACTGGACGCGGACTAACGTGCAGTCCACCCTGCACGTCTGCTGGGGCGCCCAGGCGGCGCTGTACCACCACTACGGCGTCGGGAAACACGAACTGCCCCAGAAGCTCTCGGGCGTCTACCCGCACCGTCTCACCGCGACACGATCGCCGGTGGTCACCGGCTTCGACGACGACTTCCTGGCCCCGCACTCGCGGCACACGGACGTCGATGCGGCCGACGTCGAGGCGACCGGCCACGTCGACGTGCTGGCCGTCAGCGACGAGGCCGGCGTGTACCTCGCGGCGAGCCGCGACGGCCGGCAGGTCTACGTGACGGGCCATCCGGAGTACGACGCGGACACCCTTGCCCGCGAGTACGCGCGGGACAGTGAGCAGGGCCTCCCGGTCGCGCCGCCCGCCCACTACTTCCCGGGCGATGACCCCGCGCAGCTTCCACGCAACCGCTGGCGCGGGCACGGGAACCTGCTCTACGGCAACTGGCTCAACTACTGCGTCTACCAGGAGACGCCGTTCGACCCGGACGGCGCCTAGCCGGTCAGCCCTGAGCGGGCGGATCACCGCCGTCCGCCGCGGGAGTCTCCGCCGCGGTCGCAGACTCCGGCACGGCGAGCGACTCGGGCGGGACCTCGACGGCGTCCACCTCGACGACCGAGGCGACGACGACCGCGGGCGGAACCGCGACCGACGGCGCGGCCACGACCCTCGCCGGCCTCGGCCGGCTGGGCTGCGCCGCCTTGGCGACCTCACTCGCGGTACGCAGCGCGAACTTCGGCAGGCTCGCGAGCAGATCCGTGACGGGCTCGGCGACGGTGTTCGCCGCGCCGACCACGGTCTCGATGTCGCCCAACCGCTGCCCCATCGCGGCGATCGTCGGCGTGAGCTTGTTCATCGCCTCGGTCACCTCCGCGAGCCTCTGCACCACGCCGTCCTCCGCGGTGAAGGCGTCGACGATGCCGCCCTCGCGAGTGGCGCGGTCGAGCGGCCCGTCGGGCCGGATCACGCGATCGACAGGGCCGCCCTCGTCGAACAGGTCCGCCACCCGGTCGGCCGCCCCTCCGGGGCCCACCACACGATGGATGGCGCCGTCGTCGCTGAGCAGTTCGGAAACGCGGTGCACGATGTGTGGCACGCGTTGCGCAGCGGTGATCAGGTTCTCGTGGCGGGTTCCGCCGCCGGATCCGGGATCGATCTTGTCTGCGGCCATCGACACGACATCGCGCGCGACTCCGACCGAGGTCTCGGCGGCGGCGAGGCCCAGGCTCGCCGCAGCCAGCCCGACGCGGGCGGGGGCGAGCAGTACTTTCGGAAACTCCATGGACCCAGCGTAACGCCGATCCGCGATGGCGGAATCAGGAGATTCCCTGAGGTCAGATGCCAGGCGTGGGGCTGACGACGTAGGTCACCTCACCGTCGTTCGACGAGATCCCGACGGTGAAGCCGCGGCCGCGGTACACCGCCCCGATCTGGCCGGCGTCGAGCGGGACGCCCGGCGCCACGGGGACCAGGCCCGCCGCGAGCAGCGCGCGAGCGGCGGCCACGGTGTCGCGCCCCGCCACGGTGACCCGCCACATCGCGTGCCCGACCTCGATGGTCTCGGCCTTGCGGATCTCGCCGACCACCGGGACCTGCTGTGCCGGGAAACTTCCGGGCAGCGCGATGGGGCCCGCCGCGGGGCCACTGCAAGCGGTCACGAGAAGCCCGGAGACGACGAAGGCGGCGCCGATGCCGGCGCCGCCTCGTTTCGTACGATCCATGCGGATCAGAGCGAGATCTTGCCCTCGGCGATCGCGCGGATGAGCTGCTTTTCGCGACGAGCCCGCTTGAAACGCGAACCGATCACGAGCGCGGCCAACACCGCTAGGCCGGCCGCGGCGGCGAGCACCGGCGGCTTCGTCACGGTGGCGATCACCGACTGCTGCGCCTGCTCGGCGAGCTTGCGGGGGTCCGCCCGCTCGCCCAGCTGATCCAGCGTCGCCGCCAGCTGCTCCCGGGCGCGCTCGATGTCGCGCTCGATGCTCTCGGTGTCACGTGCCACTTCGCTCTTCCTCCGGGTCAGCCCGCCTGCAGATACTTCCCCGACTCTAGACCAGGCGACGCCGCCGCACCGCTCCGCGGGGCCCCGGCGTCGTGATCCGGCTCCGCCGCCAGGGCGAAGGTCGCCTGCACCTGCAGCCATTGCGCCAGGATCTGGCAGCCCGTGAGCTCGTAGTCCTCGTGCCGCAGGCGGGCCAACGGCTCTGTGGCGTACGCGGTGTGCCGGTTGCCGCGCAGGTTGTAGTCGCGGCCGCGGTACTGCACCCGCGGCAGATAGCCGAGGATCTCCCGGCCGGCCGTGCGCAGCCGGTCCACGTCGCGCCGCCACTGCCGGGAGCCGAAGGCCGTGCGAGTGGCGTTCTGGAAACGGTGGCCGAGGTACTCGCCCGCCGCCCGGGGCGCCCACGTCGCCAGGTCGCGCAGTGCCAGGTAGGCGGTGGCGTCGGCGATGTCGCGGACGAAGGAATCGACACTGGCGTTGCAGATCACGTCCTGCGGATGCGAGATCCACTGGAGCGGCAGCCCATCGGGTACCGACGGGCCGTCGCCCGCGACGCCGGAGCCGCACAACGCGGGATCACTGCCGTGCGGACGTTCGGGATCGGAGATCAGCCCGGCGGCGAGCACGTGCTGCGCGAGCACGGGACCGTCGGCCATCGCACCGAGGACCCGGCGGACCACGGTGCAGCCCTGGGAATAGCCGATGAGGACGACGGGACCGTCGGCTTCGGCGATCGCAGCCAGGAGGCGTTCGACGCCGATCGAGACGGATTCCGCGAACGAGACACCGTCGCGCGCCGGTACCGGGCCGTAGGAGGCGGGGTAGCCCACCCAGCGGGCGCCGAATCGTTCGTCGAGCTCGGCCACAACGTGGCTGAGCATGCCGGTCACCTCTGTGCGGGGATCGTCGATCCAGGATTCACCCGTGCCCCCGACGGCGAGCACGGTGATCCGGGCCCGGCCGGCGTCCGCCGGTGGCCGGGCCGCCCTGCTGTGGACGGTCAGCGTGTTCATGCGACAACCCTTGCGCTCGCGGATGTGAACGAGCTGAAATCCATGTTAAGAAACCGGTGATGTGTCCGAAGTAACAGCGAGGTCAGGGCTGACAGGTGGGGCACCAGTACAGGTTCCGAGCCTCCATGACCTCGGTCCGCACGGGCGTGCCGCACACGCGGCAGGGATCGCCGGTGCGCCGGTAGACGTAGGTCCGGGGCCGGTCCTCGGCGTACGACGTTGCGCCGTGGTCGTGTTCCGGCCGGACGACGTGCATGCGGCCGCGCTCCACGCCGATCGGCATCAGGGCGACCAAGTCGGCCCAGAGCCGAAAGAACTCCTCGTGGGAGACGTCGCGCCCCTCGCGATGCGGGTCGATCCCGGCACGGAAAAGGACCTCCGCGCGGTAGACGTTGCCGACGCCCGCCATCACCTTCTGGTCCATGAGCAGCGCGCCGATGGGCCGACGCGACCGCTCGATGCGCCGCCAGGCCTCGTCCGGATCGGAATCAGGCCGCAGCGGGTCGGGGCCGAGGCGGGCGAGGACCCCGTCGACCTGCTCCTCGGTGACGAGCTCGCACGCGGCGGGGCCGCGCAGGTCGGTGCCGCCGCGCGGTCCGACGATGCGGTACCTGACCTGCCCGACAGGAGGCGGTGCACCGTCGGATAACCCGAAGTCGGTGAAGGCGCCGTACAGGCCCAGATGGACGTGGACGATCAGTCCGCCGTCGTAGCGGTGCCAGAGGTGCTTGCCCCACGAGTCGGCGCGCTCGAAGACGCGACCGTCGAGGCGCTTCGCCTCCGGAGCGAACCTGCCCTGGGGGCTGGAGACGCGGACGCCCTCGCCCGCGAACAGTGCGTCGTGGGCGAGGGCGAGCCGGTGGAGTGTGTGCCCTTCGGGCATCGTCGGTGCCGGTCCGGGCCGATCAGGCCTCGGGCGCGCCCGGGACGGCGGGTGCGACGCCCGTGCGCTCGTACTCGGAGAGGATGTCGATGCGGCGCTGGTGCCGGGGCTCCTCCGACCACGCCTGGCCCAGGAAGGCGTCGACGATGGCGAGCGCCTCCTCCTTGCTGTGCATGCGGCCGCCGATGCCGATCAGCTGCGCATTATTGTGCTCGCGCGCCAGCTTCGCGGTCTCGACGCTCCAGGCGAGGGCGCAGCGAGCCCCGGGCACCTTGTTCGCGGCGATCTGCTCGCCGTTGCCGCTGCCGCCCAGCACGATCCCGAGGCTTCCCGGATCGGCCACGACGCGGGTTGCGGCGTCGATGCAGAACGCGGGGTAGTCATCGACCGCGTCGTACGTGTGGGCGCCGCAGTCGACGGCCTCGTGACCGCTCGCGGTCAGGTGCTCGATGATCTGGGACTTCAGTTCGAATCCGGCGTGGTCGCCGCCGAGGTAAACGCGCATGAGAACAAGTCTGACACGCGCCGCGCGCGCATCGATGAGCGGCACAGCCTACATTCGATGGCATGGATGACAGCACCGAGCAGACACCGGGCCAGGAGCCGCAGGGCGACTCCTCCCCCACCGCGTCCGCCCGCAGCGGGGCCTTCAGCACCGAACCCGACGAATCGACGATGCCGAGTACGGGCTTTTTCCCCGTGGTGCAGCCGGAGGAGCCGGCTGCGACCGAGGCCCCGTCGCCGTCAGACGCGACGACCTCCGCCATCCCCGCCGCGGACTTCCCCACCGAGCAGCACCAGTCCGGCGGGCACCACGCGCTGCCCGAGCTCGGCGCGCACGATCCGTCGGTGACTGCGGGCTTGGGTGCCCCCGTCCAGCAGCCCGGCGGATCGCCGTTCGCCTCAGGCCACTTCCCGGGCGCTCACTTCCCCGGCGGGAACTTCCCGGGCGGACCCGGCGGCCCCGTTCCGCCGGTACCTCAGGCCCCGTCGTATGCCGGCGCCCCGCGTCGTCACCCGTGGGAGATCCCGCTGCTGGTGATCGTGATCCTGGTGACCGTCGTGATCTACGGCGGTGCACTGCTCCTGGCCATGTTCGGCGTGGTGAACGAGTACCTACTGCTGGCACTTGTCGTGCCGGTCCTGCTGTGGCTCGGTCGAGGCCTGACCTGGGCATCGCCCCGCGTCCAGGGCGTGCAGATGACGCCCACGCAGTTCCCCGAGGGCTACCGCATGGTGCGCGAGGCCGCAGCGAGGTACGGCATGCGCGAGGTCCCCGACGCCTTCGTGGTGATCGGCAACGGCCAGATCAACGCCTTCGCGTCGGGCCACGGCTTCCGCCGCTTCGTGGTGGTTTACAGCGATCTGTTCGAGATCGGCGGCGAGGCCCGCGACCCCGACGCACTCGCGTACATCATTGGCCACGAGGTCGGCCATATCGCGGCGGGTCACGTCTCCTACTGGCGACAGGTCGGCTCCTTCGCGATGAGCTACCTGCCGGTGATCGGCGCAGCCCTGTCCCGCTCGCAGGAGTACACCGCCGACAACTACGGCTACTTCAACCAGCCCGCGGGTACGCCCGGCGGCATGGGCGTCCTCGGCGCCGGCAAGTACCTCGGCAAGGAGGTCGACTTCGACCAGCTCGCCGACCGTGCGTCGACCGACAAGGGCTTCTTCACTTGGCTGGTGAATCTCACGGCATCGCACCCCGTGCTCACCTGGCGCGCGGCCGCCCTGCGCAACCGCACCAAGGCCGGCTCACTGTGGTTCGCCCCCAGCGGCCCGACGCGCGGTGTCGGCGGCGGCGCGGTCGTTCCCGCCGGCCCCGTGCCCACGTACACCCAGCAGGAGGTGCTGGCCCCCGCGCCGGGGCAGGTGCCACCGGCGCCCTTCGGGCCGGGCCCCGTGCACCAGGTCCCGACGGGACCGTACGGCCCCACTCACGTCCCCGCGGACCAGCCTGCACCCGCGCAGCAGCCGTACCCGGAGGGCGGCTACTTCGCACAGCGGCACGCTCCGCAGGGCGACTCCAGCACGCAGGCGGGGAAGCCCGAACAGCCTGGGCAGAACGAGAACCCGCCGGCAGGCTCCTAATCCTCGCACCGACGAACCCCGCCGCACCGGCCATGGTGCGGCGGGGTTCGTCGTTCGCGGTGTCAGTCGAACGCGGGCTCCTCGTGGCGGCTGCGCTTGAGCTCGAAGAAGTGCGGGTAGCTCGCGAGGAGCACTGCGCCGTCCCACACGCGGCCCGCGTCGTCGCCGCGCGGGATGCGGGAGAGCACGGGCCCGAAGAAGGCGGTGCCGTTGACGTGGATGGTCGGGGTGCCGACGTCGTCGCCGACCTTGTCCATGCCGGCGTGGTGGCTCGCCCGTAGTGACTCGTCGTACTCAGTACTGTTCGCGGCGGCGGCCAGGTCCGACTCAAGGCCGGTCTCAGCGAGCGACTCGGCGATCACGACGTCCAGATCCTTGTTCTGCTCGTTGTGGATCCGGGTGCCCATGGCGGTGTACAGCTTCGGCAGCACCTCGTCGCCGTGGCGCTGGGCGGCGGCGATGAGCACACGCACCGGGCCCCACGCCGTCTTCATCAGCTCCCGGTAGATCTCGGGCAGATCGTCGCGCCCCTCGTTGAGGACGGCCAGGCTCATCACGTGGAACTGCACGTCGATGTCGCGCACCTTCTCGACCTCGAGGATCCAGCGCGAGGTGATCCAGCACCACGGGCACAGCGGGTCGAACCAGAATTCGACGCGATCCTTGACGGTGGACGGGGGGGTATCGGTCACTTCGGCTCCTGCTCGTGGGACGGTCACATCTCGATGAGATCCTGCTCCCTCCTGCAACACCGCGCACGCCGATCTGCTTCCCGCGCGGGCACGCGGGGGCGGCGGGTGGCATTGTGGGACGGGTCGAGCCGGTGCGTCCGGTTCCGTCGTCCACCGAGCCCCGAAGGAGCGTCCCTCTTGTCCGCGCCCAATCTCACCCGGGTCCAGGCCGCCGAGCGCGCCGCGACCGTCGCCGTGTCGCGCTATGCGATCGACCTCGACCTCACCGACGGCGCGGATTCGCCCGGCGAGAAGACCTTCGGGTCGACTACGACGATCACGTTCACGGCGACGCCGGGCGCGGAGACGTTCATCGACCTCATCGCCGGCGGCATCACGGCCACGCTCAACGGGCGGGCCGTCGACACCTCCGGCTACACCGAGGAGGGCGGGCTCGCGCTGCACGGCCTCGCGGCCGAGAACGAGCTGGTGATTTCCGGCCGGTTCTCCTACTCCAACACCGGCGAGGGCCTGCACCGCTTCGTCGACCCCACGGACGGCGCCGTCTACCTGTACTCGCAGTTCGAGACGGCCGACGCCAAGCGCATGTTCGCGTGCTTCGACCAGCCCGACCTCAAGGCCGTCTTCGACGTTGCGGTCACGGCACCGTCGGCCTGGACCGTGGTGACGGGCGGCGCGGAGGCGACCCGGGAGCCGCTGCCGACCGGCGCGCACCGCTGGACCTTCGTCACGACCGAGCCGATGTCGACCTACCTGGTGGCGCTCATCGCCGGCCCGTACGCGGTGTGGAGCGACGCGTACACCGACGAGCACGGCACCATCGACCTGCGCCTGTTCTGCCGCGCCACCCTCGCCGAGTACATGGACGCCGACCGGCTGTTCACGGAGACCAAGCAGGGATTCGGTTTCTACCACAAGAACTTCGGCATCCCGTACGCCTTCGGCAAGTACGACCAGTTGTTCGTGCCGGAGTTCAATGCGGGCGCGATGGAGAACGCCGGCGCGGTGACCTTCCTGGAGGACTACGTCTTCCGTTCGAAGGTCACCCGGTACCTGTACGAGCGGCGCTGCGAGACGGTGCTGCACGAGATGGCGCACATGTGGTTCGGCGACCTGGTGACGATGCGTTGGTGGGACGACCTGTGGCTCAACGAGTCCTTCGCGACCTTCGCCTCGGTGCTGAGTCAGGCGGAGGCCACCGAGTACACCTCGGCGTGGACCACGTTCGCGAACGTCGAGAAGTCCTGGGCGTACCGGCAGGACCAACTACCGTCGACGCACCCGGTCGCGGCCGACATCCCCGACCTGCAAGCCGTCGAGGTCAACTTTGACGGCATCACCTACGCCAAGGGCGCGTCGGTGCTCAAGCAGTTGGTCGCGTATGTCGGGCTCGAGCCCTTCCTGGCCGGCCTGCGCGCGTACTTCGCGGAGCACAAGTTCGGCAACGCCACCTTCGACGACCTTCTGCGCGCGCTGGAGGCCTCGTCGGGCCGCGACCTCTCGGACTGGGGGGCGCAGTGGCTCAAGACCACGGGCATCAACATCCTGCGCCCCGATTTCGAGGTGGACGGCAACGGGAACTTCACCCAGTTCGCCATCGTCCAGGAGGGCGCGGAGCCCGGCGCGGGCGAGCTGCGCACGCACCGCCTGGCCGTCGGCGTCTACGCCGACGAGGACGGGAAGCTGGTGCGCACACAACGCGTCGAGCTCGACGTCGCCGGCGAGCGCACCGACGTGCCCGAGCTCGTCGGCGTGCACCGAGGCGAACTCGTGCTCGTCAACGACGACGACCTCACCTACTGCTCGGTGCGGCTGGACCCGGTCTCGCTGGCGACCGTGACGAGCCGCATCGCGGACATCGCCGACTCGCTCCCCCGCACCCTCGGCTGGTCCGCGGCGTGGGAGATGACGCGGCAGGCCGAGATGAAGGCCCGCGACTTCGTCGAGCTGGTGCTCGGAGGCATCGGCGCCGAGACCGAGGTGGGTGTGGTGCAGCGCGTCGTACTGCAGGCGCAGACGGCCCTCGAGTCCTACGCCGATCCCACCTGGGCTGCGGCGGAGGGCCGGGAGCGGCTCGCCTCCGGCCTGCTGGGCCTCGCCCGCGGCGCCGAGGCCGGATCGGACTTCCAGCTGGCCTTCGTCAACGCGCTGACCGCTTCTGCGCTGGGACGTTCCGAGGTCGAGGTGCTGCAGGCGCTGTACGACGGTGCCGAGCCCGCGTCGGTGGGCCTCGACGGACTCACCGTCGACACCGACCTGCGGTGGCGCCTCCTGACGGCCCTGGCGCGCGCCGGTGCCGCGGGCACCGACGAGATCGACGCCGAGGTGCTGCGCGACCCGACCGCTGCGGGCGAGCGGTCCGCCGCGGCCGCGCTGGCCGCCCGCCCGGACATCCGGGTCAAGGAGGAGGCCTGGGAGAAGGTGTTCGGCGACGACTCGCTGTCGAACACGCTGACCCGCGCGATCTCTGCGGGCATCGTCGCACCGGGCCAGGATGAGCTGCTGGCGCCGTTCACGGCGCGCTACTTCGCGTCGATCGACGAGGTGTGGACGCGCCGGTCGTCCGAGGTCGCGCAGACGGTCGTCGTGGGCCTGTACCCGTCGTGGGACATCTCCGATCAGGCCGTGGCCGCGGCGGACGCCTGGCTCGCGGGCGACAAGCCCCCGGCCCTGCGCCGCCTGGTCCTCGAGGGCCGCGCGGGCATCGTCCGCTCGCTGGCGGCACGCGCCTTCGATCGCGCCTGACGGACCGACGACAGCGGCCCCGGGATCCTTCGATACCGGGGCCGCTGTGTGGAGTGAATCAGCTGATGAACGGGTGGCCGCTCACGGTCTTGCCCGGGTCGTTCTGGATGACGTCCCAGTGCTCGACGATCTTGCCGTTCGCGACGCGGAAGATATCGGCGACCGCCTGGGCCTTGCCGTCGTAGACCGACTTCGCGTAGACCACGACGATGTCGCCGTCCGCGACGACGCGCACGATCGAGGTGCTGTACTTCGGGTCCTTCACGACGGGCCCGAGGACCTTCACGAAGGCGTCCCGCCCGTCGGCGACCTCGGGGTTGTGCTGGATGTAGTGGTCGCCGATGTAGCGCTGCGCCGCGCCGGCGATGTCGCGCTGCACGAAGCCCTCGGTGTAGAAGGCCGTCACGACCTCTCGCGGGGTCGACGGTGCCGCGCTCGCCTGCGCGGCGACGCCGAGCACCAGGGCTCCGACGGTGAGCACCGCGGCGACGGCGTTGCGGATCGTCCGGTTGAGGTTCATACCGTGTCCAATCATTGAAACTTCAATACTTTGATTCGATCAGAACACGATCGGGCGCCGAGCACAACGTGATGACCGTCGCCGTATGGTGCACGGATGGACGCACACCACACTCCGGAGACCGCGGAGGCGCTGATGCGATCCCGGTTCGCCGCGTTCCGCGATGGCGACGCCGCCTGGCTGCTCGCGTCCTGGCATCCGAGCACCCGTCCCGCCGAGCTCCAGCTGGACGGGGACATGCGATGGCGCGGCCTGCAGATCGTGGACACCGTCGCCGGCGCCGCGACCGATGACACGGGCGTCGTCGAGTTCCGGGCGACGTACGTCGAGGACGGCGCGCACGGAGTCCTTCACGAGCGCTCCCGCTTCGTCCGCGAGGACGGGCAGTGGTTCTACGTCGACGGCGACTTCCCCGCGTAGGCCCCGGCGCCACCACGAGAAACGCGACGAGCCCACCGGAACACATCCGGCGGGCTCGTCGCGTCGAGTCGCGGGTTACGCCGTGGGCGGCTTCACGGCCGAGGCCATGACGCGCAGGGCGGCGATGACGCCGTCGATGAGATCGCCGGCCTGGAAGGGCGGGATCGCAGCGGTGACGCCGAGCTGGGCGACCTTGTCGCCCAGCCGGTGGGCGACGCCGCTGCCGGTGAGCACGACGATGTCGCGCGTGTTCGGCGAGACGGCGATGAGCGCGGCGTACTCGGGCTCGGGGGCCTGGCGGAGCACGGCCTCGGCGCCTGCGTGCGGGTCGTCGCCGAGGTCGCCGATGTACACCGAGAACCGGGCGTTCGCGTCGCGGGTCGCGCGGATCAGCGCCTCATCGAGGCCGATGAGCTCCTCGCGCGAGAAGGGCGGGTTGGCTGGGTTGTCGCTCGCCTGGCGCGCCGCCGAGATGCGGCCGCTCGATGTGATGGCCGTACCGATGGGCAGCTCGCCCTGCGGAACGGCGACGGTCTGCGTCTGGTCACCACTTGCCACGAGCGGCACCCCCGATCAGGTTCTCGTTGTCATGGTCACCGTGGTGCGCGCCATGCGGGCCCACGGGCGCCTCGTCGACCGCACTGAACAGCATGGGCTCGCGGGTCCACGGCTCACCGAGCTTGTACTCGCCCGGCTGCTGGTACTTCTCGTTGCGGCCGGTGGCCATCGAGATGACACACAGGACGACGATCACGATCGTCGCGACGACGGTGATCCCGCCGACGATGTTGAGCAAGCTCACTGTGGGCCCCTTTCCTATCTCTGTCGGACGCCCGACGACGCTGGTCGGTCTGTGGAACAACTTAGCCTATGCCGCATCGAGGTCGAGATACCGACTCCACATCGGGTCGACCTCCTTGAGCGTCGACAGGAGACGCCAGTGCCGCCCCTGCGGCGCCCGCAGCTCGGTGCGCAGCTTCCAGCCGATTTCGGACAGCAGCCGGTCGGCCTTGCGGTGGTTGCAGGACGCGCAGCAGGCGACGCAGTTCTCCCACCCGTGACCGCCGCCGCGCGAGCGCGGCAGCACGTGGTCGATGGTGTCGGCCTTGCCTCCGCAGTAGCCGCAGCGGAACCGGTCGCGGTGCATCAGCGCAGCCCGCGTCATGGGCACCTGGGCCCGGTACGGCACGCGGACGTACGTCCGCAACCGGATGACCGACGGCACAGACAGCGAACGGTCCGCTGAATGAACCAGCGGACCGTTCGGATCGTCGTGGACCACGTCGGCCCTATCCCTGAGCATGAGGACTATCGCCCTCCGCATCGAGATCGCGGTCAGTGGCTCGTAGGTGGCGTTGAGCAGCAACACCCTGCGCTTGCCCCACACGGCACCAGCGGAACGGGAGTCGTCGGCGAGCGCCGTGGTCGCGGGGCCACCCGCGGCGTGCGTTCGCTTCATCGACACTCCTCACCGTCGCGCGGGCCCCGCCGGGTCGGCCGACGCCCTTCGCCTCTAGTAGTGCACCACGGCCGACGGCGATCCGCACGGTGATTTCCGCGCATTTCCCGAGGCGAGTCGGCGGATACCGGGTGAACGTGAGGTGACCTACCCGGCGACGACCCGGTTCCGGCCGTCCGCCTTCGCCCGGTACAGCCGACGGTCCGCCTCGTGCAGCAGCAGGCCCGGGGCCGTGGTCGCCGCGTTCGCGGAGACCGCACCGATGCTGACCGAGACCGGCAGCCCATTGGGCGCCAGACCCAGCGCGAGGATGTCGCGCCGGACCGACTCGAGCACCTCCCGCAGATCGACCGCACCCACCAGCAACAGCGCCAACTCGTCGCCCCCGTAGCGCGCCGCGACCTCGCCGCGGCGCGATGGAATTCGTGCGATCACCGCCGCCAGCTCCCGCAGCACGTGATCCCCGACCACGTGCCCGTGCGTGTCGTTGTAGCTCTTGAACCCGTCGACGTCGATGAGGGCGAGGTGCACGAGGTCCCCACTCTCCGCCGCGTCGCGCAGCGCGGCGTCGAGCGCGCGGCCGAAGCCGCGCCGGTTCGCGATCCCGGTGAGCTCGTCGATCTCGGCGAGCCGACTGAGCTCCTGAGCCGCGTCCTGGAGCGCGCGCCGCTCAGCGATCTCGGCCGTGACGTCGCTCAGACTGCCGATGATCCGCACGATGGCACCGGTCTCGGACCGCTCGATGACGCGTCCCCGTCCGCGCACCCACAGGTACTCACCGCACTTGGTCATGATCCTGTGCTCACAGTGGTACTCGGCCGTCTCGCCGCGCATGTGCCGGTTCATGGCACGCAGGGCGGTCTCCAGGTCGTCGGGATGCACCCGCCGCTCCCACTCGTTCGTGGTGTCGCCGATCTCGTCGTCCGCGTAGCCGAGCATGCGCTTCCACCGGGGCGAGTAGTACACCTCCCGCGCAGCGAGGTCCCAGTCCCAGATGCCCTCGCCCGCTGTATCGACCGCGAACTGCCAACGCGCCTCGGCGCGCAGGAGGCGGGCCTCCATCTGCCGGGTCGCCGTCACGTCGCGCGAGATCCCGACGAGCCCGATCACCCGGCCGGACTCGTCGCGGTACGGCGCCTTGAGCGAACGGACGGTGCGCCACCGGCCGTCGATCAGGGCCGATTCGTCGACCTCCTGCGCAACGCCGGTCTCCATCACCTCCTGGTCGGTGCCCATGATCCGCGCAGCGACCCGGGCGTCGAGGAAGTCGTCGTCCGTGCCACCGAGCACCTCGCCGATGGGCAACTCAGTAGCCTGCAGCACGCGCACCGCGGCACGGTTGAGGAACATGAACCGCCCCTGGCGATCCTTGACGTAGACGGAGTCGGGAGCTGCGTCCGCGATGGCTTGGAAGGTGCGGAAGGTGGCGAAGTCGGCACCCGAGGCGGGGTCGGGGGTGGCCGCCGCCGTTGCAGCAGCCTGCAGCGCGCGGAGCCGGGCGACCTCCTCCGCAGTGCTGCGGGTGTCGGTGATGTCGCGGGAGACGCCGATCAACCCGACGATCTCGCCGTCCGCGTCGCGGTAGGGGGTTTTCATCGACAGAAAGGTGCGCGACAGTCCGTCGACGGTCGTCGACTCCTCGAGCTCTTGCCCGACCCCGGTGTGCATGATCTCCCGGTCCGTCTCCCGCAGCTGCGCCGCCGCGGCCGGGTCGAACATCTGCCTGTCGTCGTTACCGACGAAGTCGGTGACCCGGACCCCGTAGAGCCGGGCGACGGCGTCGTTGACGAACAGGTACCGGCCGGCGTGGTCCTTGACGTAGATGAGGTCCGTCGCCGCCTCGGCGATCGCCCGGAACATCGGCAGAGACCGGCGGGCTTCCTCTAACTCGGCGGTCAGCACCGCGATGCGATCACGCAGGCGTCGAACCTCGGCACCGTCGTCGGCCTGGCTCGATTCCCCGCTCACCGCCCCGACAGTAATCCGAGTCCGGCGCGACGACGAACCTCGAACGGCCGTCGTCACGGCCCGTGCGAGACTGGAGGGCGTGAGCACGCCGGACCAGCAGAGCTTCTACGACGCCGTCGGCGGCGCGGACACCTTCGCGGAATTGATCCACCGCTTCTACCAGGAGGTGGCGCGCGACGAGTTGCTCCGCCCCCTGTATCCGGAAGAGGATCTCGGCCCAGCGGAGGTCCGGTTGCGGATGTTCTTCGAGCAGTACTGGGGCGGGCCGCGCACCTACTCCGAGCAGCGCGGGCACCCTCGACTTCGCATGCGGCACGTGCCCTTCCGTATCACCGAGATCGAGCGCGACGCCTGGCTACGGTGCATGGACGTGGCGATCGCCTCGATCGACGACGCGCGGATGATCCCGGATCGCAAGCAGCAGCTCAGGAACTACTGTGAAATGGCCGCACAGATGCTCGTGAACACCCCCATGGGCGCTTGAACAGGAGTGAGATGACGCCACCCGTCCGCACACCCCACTACATCGAGGCCCCGTGGTGGAAGGACGCGATCTTCTACCAGGTGTACCCCCGGTCCTTCTCGGACGGGAACGGCGACGGCGTCGGTGATCTGCGCGGCGTGATCGACCGGCTGGGCTACCTGGAGCTGCTCGGCGTCGACGCGCTGTGGCTCTCGCCCGTGATGCGGTCCCCGATGGCCGATCACGGCTATGACGTCTCGGACCCCCGCGACATCGACCCGCTGTTCGGCACCCTGCAGGACATGGACGAGCTGATCGCGGCGGCGCACGCCCACCGGATCCGCGTGACCATGGACCTGGTGCCGAACCACACGTCCGACCAGCATCCGTGGTTCCAGGCGGCGTTGGCCGCGGGGCTCGGCAGCCCGGAGCGCGACCGGTACGTCTTCCGAGAGGGGCGCGGGCCGAACGGTGACGAGCCCCCCAACAACTGGCCCAGTATCTTCGGCGGCCCTGCGTGGCATCGCGTCACGGAGGCGGACGGCACGCCAGGCCAGTGGTACCTGCACATCTTTGCGCCCGAGCAGCCCGACCTGAACTGGCAGAACGAGGAGGTCTTCCAGGACCTGGCGCAGACCCTGCGGTTCTGGCTGAACCGCGGAGTCGACGGCTTCCGGATCGACGTGGCGCACGGCATGTCGAAGCCGGCGGGCCTGCCGGACATGGATCTGGTCAACAACCAGATCATGGACAACGACGAGAACGACCTGCGGTTCAACGATCCCGGCGTGCACGCGATCCATCGGCGCATCCGCCGGGTGATGGACGAGTTCCCCGGCCGAGTGACCGTCGGCGAGATCTGGGTCAAGGACAACGACCGGTTCGCCGAGTACATCCGGCCCGACGAGTTGCATCTGGGATTCAACTTCCGGCTCGCGGAGGCGGAGTGGGACGCGCGCGAGATCCGCGAGGCGATCGACAACTCGCTGATCGCGGTCGAGTCGGTGAACGGCATCCCGACGTGGACGCTCTCGAACCACGATGTGCCGCGCGAGGTGACGCGGTTCGGCGGCGGCGAGCTGGGCACGGCTCGCGCGCGGGCGATGATCTTGGTGGAGCTGGCGCTCCCGGGAACGGCGTTCCTCTACAACGGCTCCGAGCTGGGCTTACCGAACGTCGATCTGCCCGACGAGGCGCTCCAGGACCCGACCTGGGAGCGGTCTGGTCACACCGAGCGCGGCCGCGACGGCTGCCGGGTGCCGCTGCCCTGGCAGGGGACGCTGCCGCCGTATGGCTTCTCGACGAGCCCCGACACCTGGCTCCCGATGCCGGCCGATTGGAAGGACCTCACGGCCGAGGCCGAGCTTGAGGACCTCGATTCGACGCTGACTCTCTACCGAACCGCCATCGAGCTGCGCCGGATGCGGCCGGAGTTCCGCGGCGACGCGATCGAGTGGTTCGGCGCGCCGCGCCCCGGCGCGCTGGCCTTCCGGCGCATCGACGGCCGTCTGACCTGTGTGCTCAACGCGTCGGACGGCCTCGTCGAGCTTCCGGGTGGCGAGGTCATCCTCTCCAGCGCGCCGCTGGTCGACGGTCTGCTGCCGCCGAACGCGGCCTGCTGGCTGGCGTGACCGCGCCGGCGCCTCAGGCGCCGATGCGCTCCCGCGAGGTCCGGCCCCGTCGGGCCAGTGGCTGCGCGCCGACGGCCGCGGCGAGCCCGACGGGGGCCGACAGGTCCGCGTAGATCGACTCGTGGGCGCCGGCCGGGACCCGGTAGGTCTCGTGCCAGATGCCGACCGTCGAACGGCCCTCGGCGTGGGCCATCGTGTAGAACTGCAGCCACGCCGGCCGGTGCGCGAAGTCGGTGGAGTGCGAGTACGTCTCGAGTTCCTCGAAGCTGCGCCAGTACTGCACGAGGAGCGGGCCGCCCGGCGCGATCGCTTTGAATCCGCCCAGGTAGCCCAGCGCGCCGCCGCGCTTGCGGTCGCGCTCGATCTCGGCCTGCATCTTGCGCAGGGAGCGCCCGACGAAGGCCGCCTGTCCCAGGCGCCAGGTGCGCCGTGGGCGCATTCCGAGCAGGAACACCACCAGGTCACCGTCGTGGGTATCGGTCTGCAGATCGTGGTTCATCAGTCTCTCCCTGCCGGAGCGAGATTGGATAGTGCCACTACCCATATTGGAGAGTGAAGCTATCCCGTGTCAAGATCAAGGGATGAAATTGTCGGAACTCTCGACGGAGACCGGCGTGAGCACCGCCTCGCTCAAGTACTACCTCCGGGAGTCGTTGCTCGCGCCCGGCGAGCCGGTGACCAAGACGCAGTCCGAGTACGGCCCGGCACACGTCGAGCGGGTGCGGCTGATCCGCGCGCTGGTCGACTCGGGCGGTCTCTCCCTTGCCCAGGTCCGGCGCGTGATCGACGCGCTGGACAGCCCGACGGTGCCGCGGCACGAGTTGCTCGGGGTCGCGCAGGAGGCGCTCATGGATGCCGCGCAGTTCGACGAGGACGCCGAGTGGACCGCCCTGGCGACCGAGTTCGTGGAGCAGCGCGGCTGGCGGATCCAGGACGGCGACGTGCTGCTGCCCCAGCTCGGCGCGCAGCTCAAGGCGCTCGCCGAGACGTGCGAGGTGGGCGGCAGAGAGACCCTGGAACGCTGGGCCGACGCCGCGGAGACGGTGGCCGCGTCCGACCTCGACACCCTCACCGGGGACGACGCCCAGGCGCTGCGGACCGCCATCGTCGGCACCGTGCTCTCCGACAAAGTCCTGCAGACGCTGCGCCGGCTCGCGCAGCAGAACCGGACCGCGCAGCTCTACGAAGCCTCCACGCGCGCGGACGGTGGCTCAGACCAGTAGGCCCGGCCCCGCCTCGCGCCGCTGGTACAGCGAGCCGAACCGGGCGTCCACCCGGACCCAGGTCGCCGACGCCGAGATACGGACCGGCTCGTCGGCACCGTCGGCGGCGAATCCCATAGCCTCCAAGGCGAACGCGGTGCGCAGGCTGATGGGCACGGTGGTCCCGTCGGTGCTCACGCTGACCACTTCGGAGTCGAGCAGGGACGCGGGCGGCCCCGCCGGACCACCGGTCTCGCGGCCCACCTCGACGCCGCGCGCAGCGACCGCGCGCAACGCCTGCGCCGGAACATCGTCGACCGGCCGGAAACCCGTTGGGGGCGGGAGGGCCCCGCGCCACGCGGAGTCCAGGGCGAAGCCCACGTCCACGTAGCCGCCCTCGTCCGACGGTGCCGCGCGGAGCGAGTCGAGTACGGTCGCAGCGCTGCACACCAGCGACTCCGGCGCGACGGTCCCCGTCAGCACCCGCACCGCGAGAACCCCGAATCCCGTCCTCCCCCAGACCTCCACGTGCTGCTCGTCGCGGCGCCGCACGCGGATCACAGCCGAGTCGTCGGTGCGCAGCAGGCGGGTGACGAAGGCCGCGAGGTTCGAGCGCGGACCTGCGCCCGACACGGTCAGGCGTCGATCGCTCACCGGGAGAACGACTTCAGGTAGTCGCGCTGCTCCCCCGACAGCCGCCGTACGCGCTGCTCCGCCACGTCGAAGGCGGCGAGCCGTACCTGCGCGACCACTGCCGGCGCGGTGTCGAGCGCGCCGCCGGCGGGCCGGACTTCGTGGTGTACCACGAAGTCCGCCGCCCGCACTGCAGAGGTCCACAGCATGATCTGCAGCGGCGAGTCCTGATGCCGCAGCTGCCCGCGGTACTCGACCTCGAGCTTCGCCAGCAGCAGCCCGTCGAGCAGGTCGCGCGTGGGCGCGTCCGGCGCGAAGAGGAGCGGGATCCGCGCCTCCTCCAGCAGCGTCACCATGCGCGCGTTGTTGATGTGCTGGTAGACGTCCATATCGGACCAGCGCACGTCCACGGGCACCGTCAAGCTCGCGGCCCCGTCGTCGGCGACGGTGCGCACCCCGGTGACGCCCGCCGCGGTGAAGCTGTAGTCGGTCACGACTCCACGCTAGCGGACCGCCATGGGGCTACCCCACGTGCCGCAGCAGAGACCGCAGCGCCCGGGTCGCCACCGAGAGCCGCGACTCGTCGTTGGCGATGGGGCTGTTCCCGTCGGCGGGATCGAGGATCTCGCCGAGCAGCGCGCCGACACGCTCGAGCCGTCGCGCGTTGTGCGACGCCCAGTCGCCGATCTTCTGGATCGCCGGCTCGGTGGGATCCGTGAAGTTGAGTACCTCGATCGTCAGCCCCCGCAGCGCGCCGTACAGGTCGTCGCGCAGCGCGAGCCGCGCCATCTCGCTCCACCGGTCGCCGCGGGGCAACTCGGCGACGGCGGCCAGCATCTCGTCCACCCGCAGGCGCTGCATGAGGGCGAAGTACAGCTGTCCCACCTCGTCGTCCTCGCGCTCGGCGATGTCCGCGATGTCCACCACGTCCAGCAGGCTGAACCGGTACAGCGCACGGCCCACGGTGTACGCCAGCTCCTCCGGCACACCCGCGGCGATCGCGCGGTCCGACGAGGCGCACGCGTGCCGGTCGTAGCGGAGCTCCCAGGAGCCCATGGCGGCCGACAGCGCGGCGATCCGGTCGGCGTAGCGGTTGACCTCGGCGCCGATAGCGATCGGCTGCGGCCGGTTGGTGAGCATCCACCGGGCCCCGCGGTCGAGCACGCGGCGGCTCTCCGCGAGCAGCGCCGCGGTCTCGCTCGCCGAGACCGGCACCTCCTTGAGCTCAGCCCACGTGCGCTGCAGGCCGAAGACGCGGCTCACCGCGACGAAGGCACGCACCGCGTCGGGGGCGCCGGCGCCGGTCTCCTCCGCGAGGCGGTAGACGAAGCTGACGCCCGCGTTGTCGACCATCTCGTTGACCGTCTGGGTCGCTACGATCTCGCGGCGCAGCGGATGGGCGAAGACCGCCTCGCCCGCGCGCTCGCGGAGCCGGTCCGGGAAGTACTCGGGCAGCTTCGCGACGAGCACGTCGTTGTCGGGCAGGTCCCCGGACAGCACATCGTCCTTCACCGCGAGCTTGACGTGGGCCATGAGGTTGGACAGCTCCGGCGAACTCAGTCCCAGGCCCGCGGCCTGCAGCTTGTCGGTCTCCTTGCGGGTCGGCAACGCCTCCAGCCGCAGGTCGACGCCGCGGTTGCGGGACAGGTCCGCGAGGATCCGAGCGTGCACGTCGACCATCTTGGGAGCGAGGGAGCGCTCGACCGACAGCGCCGTGTTCTGCGAGACGTTGTCGGCGAGCACCAGGCGCGAGACGTCGTCCGTCATCGAGACCAGCAGATCGTGCCGCTCGCCCGCGGGGATCGCGCCCGCGGCGATCTGCCGGTCGAGCAGGATCTTAATGTTGACCTCGTGGTCGGAGCAGTCCACGCCCGCGGAGTTATCCATGGCGTCCGTGTTGATCCGGCCGCCGGCGCGGTCGAACTCGATGCGGCCGAGCGGGGTCACGCCCAGATTGCCGCCCTCGCCGACCACCGTGGCGCGCACCTCCTGCCCGTCGACGCGGATCGCGTCGTTGGCGCGGTCGCCCACGTCGAGGTTGGTCTCGGTGGACGCCTTGATGTAGGTGCCGATACCGCCGTTCCACAGCAGGTCGACCGGGGCCAGCAGCACCGCGCGCATGAGTTCCGGCGGGGTCATCTCGGTGACGTCGTCGGCGAGGCCGAGCGCCGCCCGCACCTGCGGGCTGATCGGCACCGACTTCTGGTCACGGCTGAAGACGCCGCCGCCCTCGCTGATCTTCGTGGTGTCGTAGTCCTTCCACGACGACCGCGGCAGCGCGAACAGGCGCTCCCGCTCGGCGAAACCGACGGCGGCGTCGGGGTTCGGGTCGAGGAAGATGTCGCGATGGTCGAACGCCGCGACCAGCCGGATGTGCTCGGAGAGGAGCATGCCGTTGCCGAAGACGTCGCCGCTCATGTCGCCCACGCCGACCGTCGTGAAGTCCTCGGACTGCGTGTCGACGCCCCTCTCGCGGAAGTGCATCTTGACCGACTCCCAGGCACCCCGGGCGGTGATGCCCATGCCCTTGTGGTCGTAGCCCTCGGAGCCGCCGGAGGCGAAGGCGTCGCCGAGCCAGAAGCCGTAGCCGGCCGCGACGTCGTTGGCGATGTCGGAGAAGGAGGCGGTGCCCTTGTCCGCGGCGACCACCAGGTAGGTGTCGTCCGGATCCCGGCGCACCACACGCTCGGGCGGGAGCACGTCCCCGTCCGGGCCGAGGTTGTCGGTCACGTCAAGCAGGCCGGAGATGAACATGCGGTAGCAGGCGACGCCCTCGGCGCGCTGCGCGTCCCGGTCGACGGCGGCATCCCCCGTGACCTCCGGCGGCTGCTTCACGACGAAGCCGCCCTTGGCGCCCACGGGCACGATGACCGCGTTCTTGACCGCCTGGGCCTTCACCAGGCCGAGGATCTCGGTGCGGAAGTCCTCCCGGCGGTCGGACCAGCGCAGCCCGCCGCGGGCGACCATCCCGAACCGCAGGTGCACGCCCTCGACGCGGGGCGAGTAGACGAAGATCTCGAACCGCGGGCGCGGCTTGGGCGCCTCGGGGATGAGGCCGGGCTCCAGCTTGATGGAGATCACGGGCTTATCGGCGTAGAAGTTGGTGCGCACGGCCGCCTGCACGACGTGCAGGTAGGCGCGGAGGATCCGGTCGGCGTCGAGGCTGGTCACGGCCGCGAAGGCGGCCTTGAGGTCGGCCTCGGCGGCCTCCGCCGCGTCGGTGTCCGCCGCGATCGGGTCGAAGGTCGCGGTCCACAGCCGGCCCAATGCGAGGACCGCGTCGCGATGCTCGAGCAGCACCTGCGCCATGTGGCCCGGGCTGTACGGGAAGCCGCACTGTCGCAGGTACTGGCCGACGGCGCGGAGCAGAGCGACGCTGCGCCAGTCCAGTCCGAACGCGAAGATCAGCTCGTTGAACTTGTCGACCTCGGCCTCGCCGCGCCAGACGGCGGCGGCGCCCTCGCTCGCCAGCCCGCGCAGGCGCGCCAGGTGCGCCGGGAGGTCCGCCTCGGCGACGCCCTCGGCCGCGGTCGCGCGTAGCACGGGCGATACCCGCAGCCCGAAGTCGTAGACCGAGCACAGCGCACCGTCGGGCCGGCGGACCGTGTAGGGCCGCTCGTCGAGCACGTCGACGCCCAGGGACTGCAGGACCGGCAGCACCTGCGAGAGCGTGACCTGCCCGCCGGTCATGTACATGGTGAAGCCGAGGTTGGCGCCCCGGCCCTCCGGCGGGTCGTAGAAGACGAGGTCGCTGCCCTGCGCGGGGAGCGCCGCGATGCGGTTGATGTCGAGCAGCGCGACCTCGGGGGTCTGGTCCTCCTTGTAGTTGGGCGAGATGCCCGGGAGGTACGCGGAGACGGTGGCGGCGTCCGCGCCGGCGGCTGCGGCGGCCGAGAGCACGTCTTCGTCCCACGTCCGGCTCACGTCGCCGAGCCGGGCGCGGATCCGCGCCTCGTCGGCGGCCTGGAAGACGGGGACGGTGTCCTCGCCGCGCGGCAGCAGCACGAACTGGATGCGCGCGATCGCCGACTCGGTGACGCGGGCGGTGAACCGGTCGACGTGCATGCCGGTCTCGTCCTCGAGGACGTCGATCAGGACGCCGCGCGCACGCGAGGTGTAGCGGTCACGGGGCAGGTAGACGAGGGCGCGCGCGAAGCGGGCCAGCTTGTCGGTGCGCAGGAAGAGCGCCAGGTCGTCGTCGCCGAGGTCGCGCAGGGCGCCGAAGACGCGGGCCAGCTCGTCCTCGTCGGCGACGACGAGTCGCAGGCGGGGGTAGGTCTGGATGTACTCCATGAGGCGCTGGTTGGCCGGGTCCGTCCGGTCTACGCCGATGCGGGCCAGCACGCGCTCGATCTTCGCGCCGACCATGGGGATGCCGAAGACGTTGTGGTGCAAGCCGAGCACCGTGAGCGCCATCGCGAAGAGCTCCACCGGGCCGCCGTCGGACGGCGCCGCGGCGAGCAGGAAGGGCGAGCCCGCCGCGTCGCCGAGCGGCTGCGCCAGCTCCACCACGGCGATAGAGCCGGGCTCGGGCGCAGGCATCGAGTCGATCACGGCTTGGAGCTTCGCATCTGGGTCGACGAGGACGCCGGTGCCGACACCCTCGGCCCGGGATCCGAGGATCCGGGCGTTGTCCTCAGAGAGCCAGGCCAGGAAGTCCGACGGTGACCTTCCGGGCGGCTGCGCGGCCACGACGGACGCGACGCGAGTGAAGACGGACGGATCGATCGCGGACTGCGCCACGGGCGTGCTCCTCCTGCGGGGTTCGCGACAGCGGCACGCCAAATGCGGGGTCAGCACGCGGCGCCGTTGCCATGGTGTGACGGAGCCTGTCGGCTCCGCGCACCACACTACGACCGGGAGGGGGGCTACGCGCCAGTAATGACGACGAAGCCCGCGACCAGTGCGGTCGCGGGCTTCGTCGCTGCGCTCGATCTCAGTCGCGCGTGAGCTTGCGGTGCGTCACCGCGTGCGGGCGCGCCGCCTCCGCGCCGAGGCGCTCAATCTTGTTCGCCTCGTACGCCTCGAAGTTGCCCTCGAACCAGAACCACTGCCCTTCGGAGACGTTGCCCTCCCAGGCCAGGATGTGCGTGCAGGTGCGGTCCAGGAACCAGCGGTCGTGGGAGATCACCACGGCGCAGCCGGGGAACTGTTCCAGCGCGTTCTCCAGGCTGGAGAGGGTCTCGACGTCCAGGTCGTTGGTCGGCTCGTCGAGGAGGATGAGGTTGCCGCCCTCCTTGAGGGTGAGCGCCAGGTTCAGGCGGTTGCGCTCACCGCCCGAGAGCACCTCCGAGGGCTTCTGCTGGTCCGGTCCCTTGAAGCCGAACGCGCTCACGTAGGCGCGAGCGGGCATCTCGTTCTGGCCGACGGTGATGTAGTCGAGCCCGTCCGAGACCACCTGGAAGACGGACTTCTTCGGGTCGATGTTGGCGCGGTTCTGGTCGACGTAGCTGAGCTTGACCGTCTCTCCCACCTTCACGTCGCCCGAGTCCGGGCTCTCCAGGCCGACGATGGTCTTGAACAGGGTCGTCTTGCCGACGCCGTTGGGGCCGATGACGCCGACGATGCCGTTGCGCGGCAGGGTGAACGACAGGTCCTTGATCAGGACGCGGCCGTCGAACCCCTTGTCGAGGTTCGAGACCTCCACGACCACGTTGCCCAGGCGCGGCGGCGTGGGGATCTGGATCTCCTCGAAGTCGAGCTTGCGGTGCTTCTCGGCTTCGGCCGCCATCTCGTCGTAGCGCTCGAGGCGCGCCTTGTTCTTGGTCTGGCGGGCCTTGGCGCCGGAGCGCACCCAGGCGAGTTCCTCTTTGAGCCGCTTCTGCAGCTTCTGGTCCTTCTTGCCCTGCACCTCGAGGCGCTCGGCCTTCTTCTCCAGGTAGGTGGAGTAGTTGCCCTCGTACGGGTGCAGCTTGCCGCGGTCGACCTCGCAGATCCACTGCGCGACGTGGTCCAGGAAGTACCGGTCGTGGGTCACGGCCAGGACGGCGCCCGGGTAACTCGCGAGGTGCTGCTCCAGCCAGAGCACCGACTCGGCGTCCAGGTGGTTGGTGGGCTCGTCGAGGAGCAGCAGGTCGGGCTTGCTGAGCAGCAGCTTGCACAGCGCGACGCGGCGCTTCTCGCCACCGGAGAGGTTCTCGACCGACGAGTCGGCCGGCGGACAGCGCAGGGCGTCCATGGCCTGCTCGATCTGCGAGTCCACCTCCCAAGCGTCGACGGCGTCCAACTGCTCCTGCAGCTGACCCATCTCCTCCATCAGCTCGTCGGTGTAGTCGGTGGCCATCAGCTCGGCCACCTCGTTGTAGCGGCGCAGGTTGACCATCGTCTGGCCGAGGCCGTCCTCGACGTTCTCCTTGACCGTCTTGGTCTCGTCGAGCTTCGGCTCCTGCATCAGGATGCCGACGGTGGCGTCCGGGTCCAGGAAGGCCTCGCCGTTCGACGGCTGGTCGAGGCCGGCCATGATCTTGAGGATCGACGACTTGCCCGCGCCGTTCGGTCCGACCACGCCGATCTTCGCGCCCGGGTAGAACGACATCGTCACGTCATCGAGAATGACCTTGTCGCCGTGCGCCTTACGCACCTTCTTCATGGTGTAGATGAACTCAGCCACAGTCCCTGCCTGCTCTCACGCGAAAACGACCCACCGGTGTGCCGGGGGCAAACGACTCCAGCCTACCGACCGGCACCCGCGGACGGGTACCAGACCGGGGCGAGCGCACGCGACCACGCAGTGCACGCGCGGTGGACCGGGTAGCGCACCGCCCGGGAATCGAGTACTCGGCCACTCGCGCGACGCGCTCCCCACCGGGATTGACTCATGCGGCGACGCGTCGAGCGCCACGGCGACTGGCCCCCGCCACCGGACGGCCTGCGCTCGCCGGCGGCCCCCCGCGTCGACTGGCCCGTAACAAGCGGGCCTTAAGGACCGAACGACACAGTAGGAGCACGGTCGCTGGGGAGCGCCCGTCGGACCGCAATCGTCCACAGGGGATAGGGGATTCGTCGTGAGGAATGAGGTAAGTGAAACCCGGGTGTGCGGAGAACCGGCACACCGCGAGCCGATCGCCGTCGTCGGCATCGGATGCCGCCTGCCGGGCGGTGTGCGCTCCGCAGAGGACTTCTGGAAGCTGCTCGACGAGGAGCGCGATGCGATCGTCGACATCCCCGCCGGTCGGTGGAGCACGGACCGGTATTACGAGTCCGAGCGCACGCCGGGCAAGAGCCGGGTGCGCCGCGGCGGCTTCCTCACCGACCCGGTCGACGAGTTCGACCCGGCCTTCTTCGGGATCTCCCCGATCGAGGCGAGTTCGATGGACCCGCAGCAACGGCTCCTCCTTGAGGTCGCGTGGGAATCCATCGAGGACGCCGGGCTGCGCGCCGAGGAGCTCGAGCGCTCGCAGACCGCGGTCTTCACCGGGGGCTTCACCCTCGACTACAGCCAGATGCAGTTCTCCACGTCCGCCGCGGAGCCACCGACGGTCGCCGCGCACACTGCGACCGGTGTCGTGATGACGATGCTGTCCAACCGCATCTCGCACGCCTTCGACCTGCTCGGGCCCAGCATGTCCGTCGACACGGCGTGCTCGTCGTCGCTGGTCGCGATCCACCTGGCCTGCCAGTCGATCTGGAACGGCGAGAGCGACCTCGCCCTCGCTGGCGGCGTCAACCTGATGCTCAGTCCGAACTTCACCGTCGCCGCTTCCACGGGCGGCTTCCTCTCCCCCACCAGCACTTCGCGTGCGTTCGACGCGGCGGCTAACGGTTACGTCCGCGGCGAGGGCGCCGCGCTCGTCGTGCTCAAGCCCCTCGCGCAGGCACGTGCCGACGGCGACCGGGTCTACGCGACGGTGCTCGGCACCGCGGTCAGCCAGGACGGGCGCACGAACGGCATCACGGTGCCCAACGGCGACAGCCAGAAGCGCGCCATCGAGGCTGCGCTCGCCCGCGCCGGTATCGCCGCGGACTCCGTCGACTACGTGGAGGCGCACGGCACCGGCACCCCCGTCGGCGATCCGATCGAGGCCACCGCGATCGGCGAGATCTACGGCGCGGGCCGCCCGGCGGACCGCCCGCTGGTGATCGGCTCGGTGAAGACGAATTTGGGGCATCTCGAGGCCGCGGCGGGCGTCGTCGGATTCATCAAGTCCGCCCTCGCGCTCGCCCACCGGCGTGTGCCGCGGCACCTGCACCTCGACACACTCAATCCCGCCATCGACCTCGATAAGCTGCGGATCCGGGTCGCCACCGAGTCCACGCCGCTCCGGCCCGACGGCCCGCTGCGCGCCGGGGTCAACTCGTTCGGTTTCGGCGGCACCAATGCGCACGCGATCCTCGAGTCCGTCCCCGTCGAGACGCGCGCCCCGGTGGTGCCCGCGGACGGCGTGCGCGACGGGGTGGCGGTCGTGCTCCCGCTCGCGGCACGCAGCGAGAACGCCCTCGCACACCTCGCCGCCGCCTACGTCGGGGTCGCGGCGGCCGAGGGCTCGGCCCCGCTGGCCGGGGCGCTCGCGCACCGGCGCAGTGCCCACCGCGCCGCGCGGCTCGCGGTGATCGCCGCCGACGCGACCGAAGCCGAGGATGCGCTGCGCACCGCCGCCGCCGGTGTCCCGCACCAGGCCGTCCGCATGGGTTCCGCACTCGCCGGCGCCCGCCCCCTCGCCTTCGTCTACACCGGCATGGGCCCGCAGTGGTGGGGTATGGCCCGCGGCCTGCTGCAGAACAATTCCGTCTTCCGCGCCGCGATCGAGCGCTGTGACGCCGCGATCACGCCGCTCGCCGGCTGGTCGCTCACGGCCGAGCTGCTGGCCCCGGAATCGGCGTCCCGCATGCAGGAGTCCGTGGTCGCGCAGATCGCGAACTTCGGTGTGCAGTGTGCGCTGACTCGGCTGTGGGAGTCGTTCGGAGTCCGGCCCGATCTCATCGTGGGGCACAGCGCGGGCGAGGTCGCCGCCGCGCTGGAGGCCGGGGCTATGACCTTCGACGACGCGATCACCGTTATTGTGCACCGCGCCCGCCTCCAGCACACGGCGAGCGGGGGCGGCCGGCTGCTGGCCGTCGCGCTCGGCGAGGCCGCGGCGCGGGATCTGCCCGAGGTCGCGCGCGGCGAGGTCGAGTTCGCTGCGATCAACAGCCCCGAGTCGGTCGCCCTGGTCGGCGCGCTCCCTGTCCTGGAGTCGCTCGCGGAACGGCTCGGCGCGGACGGCGTCTTCGCGCGCCTCGTTCCCGGCGACGTCCCGTACCACAGCCGCGCCATGGACCCGCTCGAGGCGGAACTCCGCACCGTCCTCGCCGGACTCGCCCCCGGTGCACCGTCGATCCCGCTCTACTCGACGGTGACCGGCGCCCGCGTCCCGATGGACGGATCGGCTCCGCACGACGCCGAGTACTGGTGGCGCAACATCCGCCGTCCGGTGCTGTTCGGTGCCGCCGCCGGCGCGATGATCGACGGTGGCGCCGGGAGCGGAGCGAGCGGGCCGAATCACCCCGGTGCCGTGACCTTCCTGGAGATCGGCCCCACGGCGGTGGTGGGCCGCGCGATCGCGGAGGTCGCCGCCGCCCGCGGGCAGTCGGCGACGACGGTCGCGTCGCTGCGCCGCGACGGCGAGGACGCCGAATCCTTCGCCGCTGCACTGGCGGAATTGTGGGTCCGGGGCGTCGACGTGGACTTCTCCCCGCTCGTGCCGCGCGCACCGATGCGGTCGCTCCCCGCCTACCCGTGGCAGACGGGCCGGTACTGGTCCGAGGGCGATGCCGGGCGACGGGAGCGGCTGGCGGACACCGTCGAGCCCTATCTGGGCAACCGATCCGACGGTGCCCTGCCCGGCTGGCGGCGCCTGCTGGACGGCACGGCGCCGCGGTCCCTCGCCGACCATGTGGTGCACGGCGCGACGCTGTTCCCCGGCGCCGGGTTCCTTGAGATCGCGGCGGAGGTCGCGCGTGACGAGTACGGCGCCACGGCGTGCACCTTGCAGGGCGTCGCATTCGAGACCGCGCTGATGCACGGCGGCGGGACCTACCTGGTCGATACCAGCCTCGACGCCGATTCCGGGCGGATCGCGATTCACGGCAAGGTGCCCGGCGCCGGCCGCTGGGCGCGGCACGCGACCGCGACGCTGCGGCCCGCGCCGTCGATCGCACCCCACGCCGAGGTCGCCCCCGTCGCGGGGACGCGCATCGACGAGGACGCGCTGTACGAGCGCTTCCGCGACGCCGGCTTCGCCTACGGGCCCGCGTACCGCCTGCTGTACGACGTGACCGTCGGCGACGGCGCGGCGTCCGCGCGGATCCGCGCCGTCGCCGCCGAGCCGGTGGCGGATCGCGCGCCGATCCTCGAGCCGAGCGTCCTCGACGCGGCCTTCCAGCTGCTGCTACCGCTGGCCTTCCAACGCGCGGAGGGCGCCAAGCTCATGCCCGTCGGCGTCGACCGCGTGGTGATCCACGCCCGGCCAGAGGGCCCCGTCGTCGCCCGGGCCACCGCCCGGACCTCGCCCGACCCCGCCACGATCAGCGGCGACGTGATCCTCGCCGGCGACGACGGCCGGGTCCTCGCCGAGGTGGAGGGCTTCACCGTCCGGATCCTCGGCGACGCCGCCGCGGCGCCGCAGCGCGTGGGCACCGAATGGGTGTACGAAGAGGCGTGGGAGCCGCAGCCCGCGGACGACGCCGAGCGCACATCCGCCGAGGGCACGTGGCTGCTCCTCGCGGACCGCACCGATGTCGCCGACCGCCTCGCCGACCGCCTGACCGCGGCGGGCGGCACCCCGGTGCTGCTCCACGCGGGTGCCGCCGACGGTGCCGTTCCGCCCGCTGACCGCGCGGCCCTGGCCGCCGCCCTGGACCGCGCCGTCCCCGACGCGGGCCTGCGGGGCATCGTCCACCTGTGGTCGCTCGACGCCTCCCCCGACGCGGCCGACCCGCTGCGCTGGACCGCACACGAGGCGGTCCTCTCCGTGATGCACCTCGCGGCCGAGCTCGAGCAGCGCGGCGTGGCGGCACCGACCTTCCTCGTCACCGACGGCGCGCAGCCCGTCGCGGGCGGCGTGTCCGCGGCGGGGCTGCTGCAGTCCACGATGCTCGGCGTCGGCCGGGTCCTGCACCACGAGCTGAGCGGGCTGCAGGCCCGACTCGTGGACCTCGATCCGGGCGACCGAGAGGGCAGCGCCGCGATGCTGTTCGACGAGCTCACCGTCACCGGCAGCGACGAGGACCAGGTCGCCTTCCGCGACGGCACGAGGCTGGTCGCGCGCCTGTACCCGTCGGCCCGGTCCGGCGGTCGGATCCCGGCCCGGATGCGCCCCGACGGCGCCTACCTCGTGACGGGCGGCCTCGGCGCGCTCGGCAGACTGGTGCTCGTCGCGCTCGCGGAGCGCGGCGCGGGCCACCTGATCGTGACCAGCCGTTCAGGCCTCCCGGCGCGGGCGACCTGGGACGACCTCACCGATCCCGCACAGCGCGACGCCGTCGTCGCGGTCCGCACCGCGGAGGCGGCGGGCGCGACCGTGCACGTCGTGGCGGTGGACGTCACGGACGCCGCAGCCCTCGCCGCGTGCCTCGAACGGCTGCGGTCGGGCGGCGTGCCCGCACTGCGGGGCGTGATCCACTCCGCCGGCGCGGTGGACGACCAGATCCTCGTGCGGATGACGCAGGAACAGGTCGAGCGAGTGGTGCGGCCCAAGGTGCTGGGGGCCTGGGCGCTGCACGAGGCGACGGCCGGCGAGCCGCTCGACTTCTTCGCCCTCTTCTCGTCGATCTCCGCGGTCATTCCTTCACCGGGTCAGGGCAACTACGCCGCCGGCAACGCCTTCCTGGACGCGCTGGCCCACTACCGCCGGGCGCAGGGGCTGCCGGCGCTGTCGATCAACTGGGGCCCGTGGGACGCCGGGATGATCGCCAGCCTCGGCCTCCGCGAGCTGTACGGGCAGCGCGGTATCGACCTCATCGACCCCGTGACGGGCATGGACCTCCTCGCGGAGCTACTCGGCTCCGGCGAGGTGCAGCAGGGAGTGGTGTCGGCGCACTGGCCCACCGTGATCGAGAGCTACGCGCTCACCCCGACCCTCGTCGCCCACCTGGGCCGGGCGGAGGGCGACGAGGAGGGCGACGCCGAGTCGATCCTCGAGCGGCTCGGCTCCGCCGCGGCGGACGACCGCGCGCCGATCGCCGCGGACGGGGTGCGGCTCACCGTGTCCCGCGTGTTGCGGATGGCGGAGGAACACATCCCCGACGACGAGCCGCTCGGCCGTCTGGGCGTGGACTCGATGCTCGCCACCGAGCTGCGGATCCGCGTGGAGCAGCAGTTCCGCGCCGCCCCGTCGATCGCCTTCCTCCTCGACGGCGCGACGGTGGCGACGATCGCCGCCGAGCTGCTCGCCACCCTCGACTTCTCCTCGGGCGACATCGAACCCGACGCCGAGGTCGACGACCTCGCGTCCCTGCTCGCGGACCTCGACGACGAGGCCGTCGCTGCCCTGCTCGCCCAGTCCGAGACCACCGAACCCAACGCCGGAGGCCCCCGATGACCGAGATCGAAGACCGCCTGGCGGCGCTCAGTCCCGCCCAGCGCCGCGCCCTCCTGGCCCGGCTCGGGAAGGCTCCGTCGGCCGTGCCCGCCGCGGCGCCGATCACGCGCCGCGTGCGCGAGGGCGACGCGGTGCGGCTCTCGGCCACACAGGAGAACATGTGGTTCCTGGAGCAGTTCCACCCCGGCACGACCATGCACGTCATGTCCGGCGTCGCTCGGCTGCCGATCGACGTCCCCCTCGACGTCTTCACCGACTGCCTGGCCGAGGTGATCGCGCGGCACCCGGTGCTGCGCACGCGGTTCGGCATGGAGGACGGCGAGCCGGTCGCCCTGATCGCACCCGCCGAGCGGCCCGAGGTCGCGTTCCTCGACGGTGTCGACGACGAGCGGATGTGGGACCGGTTCCGCGAGGACGCACGGACTCCTTTCGACATCGCCCGCGAGCCGCTGCTGCGGGCGACCCTAGCGCGCAGCGCCTCCGGCGGCACGTGGGTGCAGATCACGCTGCACCACATGGTGGCCGACGGCTACTCCACCGGCATCCTCTTCGCCGAGCTGGGTCGACTCGCCACGGGCCGGCTCGTCGGCCGGCTGCAGCAACTCCCCGAGGTCCCGTTCCAGTACGCCGACGTGGCGCTCTGGGAGCGGGAGCGCGCGGAGGCGGACGCCGACGCCGCGGATATCGCCTACTGGACCGAGCGGCTCGACGGTGCGCCGACCGCGCTGACCCTCCCGACGGACCACCCCCGCCCGGCCCGTCAGGCCTACCGCGGCCGCCGGACCGAGTTCGCGCTCACGGCCGAGCAGACCGCGGCGATCCGCACGTTCAGCGCCGAGCACGGCGTCACCCCCTTCGTGACGGTGCTCGGCGCGTACGCGGTGGTCCTGGGCCGCTGGTCCGCGCAGGACAGCGTCGTCGTCGGCGTTCCCGTTGCGCAGCGCTCCCAGCCGGGGTCTGAACAGGTGATCGGCCCGTTCCTCAACACGCTCGCGCTGCCCGTCGCGCTCGAGCCGGGCGAGACGGTCAAGGGCCTGCTCACTCAGGTAAATACCACTGTGCGCGAATGCTTCACGCATCAGGACGCGCGCTTCGACCGCGTGCTCTCGGCGCTCGATCTCGGCCGCGACCCCGCGCGCCCGCCGCTGTTCCAGGCGATCCTCAACATGCAGGAGGACCGCAGCGCGCCCGAGATGCATCTGCGCGACCTGTACAACGGCTGCGCCAAGTTCGACGTGCTGCTGAACGTCACCACCACGCCCACCACGATGACCGGCACTCTCGACGTCGCGGCGGACCTGTTCGACCAGGAGACCGCCGACGCGCTGATCGACTCGTTCGTCGCGGCGCTCGAGGCGGTGACCGCGACCGGGTCCCCTACGGGAACCGAGATCTCGACGTTGCCGCTCTCGACCTTCCCGGTCCCGGCCGACCTGCCCGCCCCGCAGCCCGCCACCCCCGCGCTCGACGAGTACGTGCTCGCCGCGGCAGGCGGTTCCGCCGACCGCACCGCGATCGTCGCCGGTGCGGAGCGGATCACGTACGCCGAGTTGGACGCCCGGGTCGAGCGGCTCGCCGCCCGGATCGCCGATCGCCTCGATGCGCCGCCGCAGACGCCGGTGGGCCTGCTCCTCCCGCGGTCGGCGGAAGTCGTCGTCGCCATGCTCGCGACGCTCCGGGCCGGCTATTCCTTCGTGCCGCTCGACCCCGCCTATCCGGCCGAGCGCCTCGAATTCATCTGCGCCGACGCGGGCATCCCGGCGCTGATCACCACGGCCGGGAACGTGGCCGAGGTGCCGGGCCTGAACCTGCCGTGGATCGACGCGACCCACGTCGCCAACGCGCCCGCCGGGTCGGCCCCGGCCCCGTCGACGGAGGACCCCGCGACTCGCACCGCGTACATGCTGTACACCTCCGGCTCCACGGGACGCCCTAAGGGCGTGCGGGTCTCGCACCGCAACGTCGTCACCTTCCTCGAGGCGATGCGCGCCGAGCCGGGCATGGCACCGTCGGACACGCTGCTGGCCGTGACGAGCCCGTCCTTCGACATCGCGATCCTCGAACTGCTGCTCCCGCTCGCCACCGGAGCACGGGTCGTCATCGCCGACGGCAACGACGCCCGCGACGGCGACCGGCTCGCGGCGCTCCTCGACGAACACGCCGTCACCGTCATGCAAGCCACGCCCACCACGTGGCACCTGCTGCTCGACACCGGCTGGTCCGGCACGCGCGGGCTGCGGGCACTGTGCGGCGGCGAGGCGATGCCCGCCGTGCTCGCGGGGCGGCTCCTGTCCAGCGCCGACGAGCTGTGGAACATGTACGGCCCCACCGAGACCACCATCTGGTCGACGGTGCACCGAGTCACCGAGGCCGACGTCGCCGCGGGTGCGATCCCCATCGGCCACCCGATCCGCGGCACCGGAATCGTGGTCGCGGACGCCACCGCCGCCCCCGTGCCCGACGGGGTGTTCGGCGAGCTGTGCATCATCGGCGACGGCGTCGCCCTCGGCTACCACGCGCGCCCCGAGCTCACCAACGACCGGTTCGTGACGCTGGCCGGGCCGGAGCCCGTCCGCGCCTACCGGACGGGCGATCTGGTGCGTCGATTCCGCGACGGACGGATCGAGTTCGGCGGCCGGATCGACACCCAGGTGAAGGTGCGCGGCTTCCGCGTCGAACTGGGCGAGATCGAGAGCGCGCTCGAGACCGCGCTGCCCGGCGTCCGCGCGATCGCCGCCGTGGACTCGGCCGGTGCCGCGATCACCGCCTACCTCGAATGCGAGGCGGAACGCCTGGGCGACACCGGTGCCCTGCTCGCGAGCCTCCGGGAGACGCTGCCGCCGTACATGGTGCCGAGCGCGTTCGCCGTCGTCGACGCCTTCCCGCTGACGCCGAACCGCAAGATCGACCGCAAGGCCCTCGCCGCCACCGGCGGTGCACCCGTGGCCCTGGCCGCCGCAAGCGGCACCGAGTACGTCGCCGCCCGGACCGATCTGGAGCGCGACCTCACCGCGATCTGGACCGACCTGCTGTCGTTGCAGGCAGCGCCCGGGGTCCGCGACGACTTCTTCCTCCTCGGCGGCCACTCGCTGCTCGCGACGAAGCTGGTCTTCCGGGTGCGGGAGAAGCTCGGCCGAGTGGTGCCGCTGCCCGCCCTCTTCGCGGGCGAGCTCACCATCGAACGACTGGCGGCGATCCTTGAGCAGGGCGGCGCGGGTTTCGAGAGCCCGTTGGTCCTCGCCGACGAGGTCGTTCTGCCCGAGCACATCCGGCCCGCACCGGGCGCGCCGGTGCGCAGCGTCACGGACCCGCGGAACCTGTTCGTCACTGGCGCGACAGGCTTCGTCGGCGCGTTCCTGCTCGCGGAGCTGCTGGACACCTCGTCGGCGACCATGCACTGCCTGGTCCGCGCCGGCTCGCCCGAGGAGGGTTTCGACAGGATCCGGACGACGATGCGCGACTACGGGATCTGGCGCGACGCCTACGCCGCCCGGATCGTCGCGGTGCCGGGCGATCTGATGCGACCCCGGCTCGGCCTCGACAACACCGCCTGGGCGGAGCTGGCCGCCACCGCGGACGGCATCATGCACTGCGGGGCCGACGTGAACTTCCTGCGGCCGTATCCGACGCTGAAGTCCGCGAACGTCGACGGCACGGTGCAGGTGCTCGCGCTCGCCTGCGACGGCCCCGTCAAGCCCGTGCACTTCGTTTCGACGACGTACGTCTTCTCACGGTTCTCCTATCCGCAGGACACCGTCTTCGCAGAGGACGACCGCAGCCCGGTCCAGGACCCGCGCTTCACCTTCGGCTACACCCAGTCCAAGTGGGTGGGCGAGCAGCTCGTCTTCGAGGCCCGATCGCGCGGTGTGCCGACGTACGTCTACCGCACCGGCCGCGTCGCCGGCCACAGCCGCTCCGGGGCGTGCCAGCTCTCCGACTTCCTGTGGCAGACGATCCGGCTCGGCATCGCCCTGGGCGCGGCGCCGACGATGGACATGTCGACCGACATCACCCCCGTCGACTACGTGGTCGGCGCGATCGCGCACCTGGCGCGGCAGCAGCGACTCGCGGGGCGCACGTTCCACGTCGTCTCGTCCGAGACCGTGGCCGTGCCGGACCTGGTGCGCTGGATGTCCGACTTCGGCTACGCAGGCGAGGAACTGCCGTTCGGCCAGTGGTGCGAGCGCGCCGCGGACCTCGCCGAACGCGACGGCGACGAGACGGCCGCCGCCCTGGCGCCGTTCCTCTCGGCGACACCGCTGGACAACATGCCCGATGCAACGTTCGACGACGCGAACGTGCGGGACGGCCTCGCGGACACCGGCATCGTCTGCCCGCCGATCGACGGCGCGCTGCTGCGACGCTACTTCGATTGGTTCATCGACTGCGGCTACCTCCCCGCGCCGTCGTCCCTCGACCTCCCCGAGAGCGCGGCCTCATGAACGGTTCGACGCCGCGCGACCCCGTGGAGCGAACCACGACGACGCTCCGCGAGCGGCGCCGCCGGACACCCGCGCCGACCGCCAACCCGCCGATGCTGACCACCGGTCGGATGAGAGCGTCCCGCCCGGCGCTGTCTGCTTCCCGGCCCATACCGACCGTGGCGCGACCGCTCCCCTCGGGTCCCGCTCGCCCCGCGCCGCCCGGTGCGTCCCGTGTGTCCCCGCCGCCGTCGCGGCCCGCCGCAGCCGCAGCGCCGGGCGCAACCGCACCTCCGGTCCCGTCCGCCCGTCCGCTCGGGCCCCAGGCGCCGCAGGGGCCGCACGGGCCGCAGGGGCCGTTGAACCCGACGAGCAGACGAGCGCCACAGGCACCCGATCGGCCGCCCGCGTTGCCGCCGGCTCCCGCCGCACCAGCACCCCGGCCCGCGGGGCCGCCGCGGCCCACCCCCGGTGGCCTCCCCCGTGCCGCCACGGGACCCGGCGCTCCGCCGGTCATCAGCGTCCGGAACCTGGTCAAGAGCTACGGCGACGTACGCGCGGTGGACGGAGTCTCCTTCGACGTGGCGGGCGGCAGCACATTCGCCTTCCTGGGCACCAATGGCGCGGGCAAATCGACGACGATCAGTTGCATCACCACACTCAAGTCGATCACGTCGGGCGAGATCCTCGTCGCCGGAATGCAGGTGGGAAAGCAGGACCTCGAGATCCGGCGCGCCATCGGCGTGGTCTTCCAGGAGTCCCTTCTGGATCCGGTGTTGTCCGTCCGGGAGAACCTGGCGCTGCGGGCGACCTTCTACGGCATCGATGCGAAGACAACGAAGGAGCGGATCGCTGGGCTGTCGTCGCTGCTCGGGCTAGAGGAGTTCCTCACGCGCAGGTACAAGGCGCTGTCGGGCGGGCAGAAGCGGCGCGCCGACATCGCGCGGGCCCTGATCCACCAGCCCGGCATCCTGTTCCTCGACGAGCCGACGACCGGTCTGGACCCGGACTCGCGCGACCGCGTGTGGTCGACGATTCTCGACCTGCAGAAGCGGCTGCGGCTCACCGTCTTCCTTACCACGCACTACATGGAGGAGGCTGAGCGCGCCGACCGCGTCGCGATCATCGACCACGGCCGGATCGTCACGGCGGGAACGCCGACGGAGCTGCGGAGCGCTCACGCGAAGGACGAGTTGCGGGTCACGCTGCGGGACCCGCGGCGCTTCGACCAGCGCTACGGCCCCCGAGCGCGGCGCAACGGCACCGAGCGGAGGATCACCGTCGAGTCCAGCGGCGAGGCCAGGGCGCTCCTTCGCGACTTCGACTCCGACATCGACGATTTCGAGTTCCGACACGGCACGATGGACGACGTCTTCCTCGCCATCACTCGGGGAGGTGCGCGATGACGCTCGCGAACCTGACCCGGCGCAACGTCGTCGTCTTCTTCCGGGACCCGGCGGCGGTGTTCTTCTCCCTGCTCTCGCCCATCATCCTGTTCGTGCTGTTCTCCGCCTTCCTCGGCGGCGTGCAGACTGACGCACTGCAGAAGTCCCTGCCCACCGCCAACGCCGACGACGTCGACACGTTCGTCTACTCCTGGGTGATCGCCAACCTGGTGATGATCACCACCGCCACGACCAGTCTGTCTGCGCTGGTGGTGTTCGTGAACGACCGGGTGGGCAATGTCTTCCGCGATTTCCTGGTCTCGCCGATCAGCCGGTTTCAGCTGATCCTGAGCTATCTGCTCGGCGCCTTCGTCGTGTCGACTGCCCTGAGCACCACGGTGTTCGTGCTCGCGGACCTCTACCTCGGCATCGTCCACTCGGCAGCGCTGTCGGTGGGCGCGTTCACGCAGGCCCTGGCGCAGCTGGTCGGCTTCTGCCTGCTGTTCTCCGCGATCTGGAGCTTCGTGGTCACGTTCATCGGTTCTGCCGGCGTGTTCACCTCGGTCGCGACGATCGTGGGCACGGCGGGCGGTTTCCTGGCGGGCGCCTACATCACCGTCGGCGCCCTGCCGAGCGGCGTGGTGACCTTCATGAACGTCCTCCCGCTGAACCAGTCTGCGACCCTGATGCGCGGGCCGTTCACCCGCGGTCCGCTCGACGCGCTCGTCGGATCCTCCGAGCCTGCTCGTGCGACGGCCGAAGCGGAGTACGGGCTCCTGCCGTACATCGCGTCCGCGCACGTCCCGGCCTGGGCTATCTGGGCGCTGTTCGCCGGCCTGTTCACCGTCTTCGTCCTCCTCGGCGCCTGGCGCATCGGCCGCAGGATCGGATGAGCGGACCGCGCGCAGCTGGAATGGCCACAGCCGAGGCCTGTCCCCGTGCTCGGCTGCCGGGCCCGCATCATCAGAGACCGGTCGTACAGTTCCGGCGTGTCATCCCAGTGCGCGCCGTCCCTCCGATCCGTCTCACTTCAGTCGGCGCGGCGCGGCGCGCAGCAGGTCACGTCGCCGTAACAATGCGGCCCGAACCCGGAAACACCGCGCGGGCACCGTGGGCGCCATGGATGTGGAGACGGTGTGCGGGTACTGCGGGGTGGGCTGTGGCCTCACCCTGCAAGTGCGCGACGGTGCCGTCACCGGCTCGGTCGGAACCAAGCACCACCCCGCGAATCGCGGGCGGCTGTGCACCAAGGGCACCACCACCGTCGACCTGCTTACCGCCGGCGGCAGGCAGGCCCGAGCCGAACTCCGCGAGCACCGGGACGGGCCGCGCGGCACCGTCGAGCTCGCAGACGCGATCGCGGCGACCGGACGGCGCCTGCGGGAGATCCGGGACGAGCACGGACCCGATGCGATCGCCCTGTACGTGAGTGGGCAGATGACGCTGGAGGCGCAGTACCTCGCGACCAAGCTGGCGAAGGGCTTCCTGCGCACCAAGTGGATCGAGTCCAACTCCCGACTGTGCATGGCGAGCGCGGGAACGGGCTACAAGCAGTCCCTCGGTTCCGACGGACCGCCCGGCAGTTACGACGATCTGGATCACGCCGACGTCTTCCTCGTCACCGGCGCCAACATGGCCGACTGCCACCCGATCCTGTTCCTGCGCATGATGGACCGGGTCAAGGCGGGAGCGAAGCTGATCGTGGTCGATCCGCGGCGCACCGCGACCGCGGCGAAGGCCGACCTGCACCTACCGATCCGCCCCGGCACCGACCTCGCGCTGCTCAACGGCCTGCTCGCGCAGCTCGTCGCCCGCGGCGCCGTCGACCGGGAGTTCGTCGACGCGCACACCGAGGGCTGGGACGCCATGCCCGCCTTCCTCGAGGACTACCCGGTGGACCGCGTCGCCGAGATCACCGGACTCGACTCGGCCGACATCGAACGCGCGGCCGAGCTCATCGCCGGCGCCGCGAACTGGACCAGTCTGTGGACCATGGGCCTGAACCAGTCCACCCACGGCACCTGGAACACCATCGCGCTGTGCAACCTGCACCTCGCCACCGGCGCGATCTGCCGCACCGGCTCGGGCCCGTTCAGCCTCACCGGCCAGCCGAACGCGATGGGCGGCCGCGAGATGGGCTATATGGGTCCGGGCCTGCCCGGCCAGCGCTCCGTGCTCGACGACGGCGACCGCGCCCGCACGGAGGCCCTGTGGGGCCTGCCCGACGGGACGATCCGCGCCGAGGCCGGCCAGGGCACCGTCGAGATGTACCGGGAACTGGCGGCCGGGAACATCAAGGCCGCGTGGATCATCTGCAGCAATCCGGCGGCGTCGATGGCCAACCGGTCCACCGTGATCGACGCCCTGCGGTCGGCGGAGCTGGTGGTCGTGCAGGACGCGTACACCGGCACCGAGACCGCGGAGTACGCGGACGTCGTGCTGCCCGCCGCGCTCTGGGCCGAGGCCGACGGGGTGATGGTCAACTCGGAACGCTCCCTTACCCGCACCGCCGCCGCGACGCCGCCGCCCGGCGACGCACTGCCCGACTGGAAGCTGATCTGCCTGATCGCCGCCGAGCTCGGTCACGGCGCCGACTTCGACTACCCCGACGCCGCGGCCGTCTTCGAGGAGCTCAAGGCCTTCCACAATCCACGGACCGGCTGGGACGTGCGCGGGGTCGACCACGCGCGGCTTGCCGGCGGCCCCGTGCAGTGGCCCGCGGCGCCGGGCGGGCCCGACCGGAATCCGATCCGCTACCTGGACCCCGAGAACCCCGACCGGGGCCCCGTCTTCGCCACGCCGTCGGGGCGGGCGCGCTTCCTCCCGCGGCCGTACCTGCCGCCCGCGGAGCTGCCCGACGACGAGTACCCCCTGATCCTCACCACCGGCCGCCTCGCACATCAGTGGCACACCATGACGAAGACGGGGAGGGTCGCGAAACTCAACCGACTCAACCCTGAGCCCTTCCTCCAGCTCCACCCGGAGGACGCGAACCGGTGGGGCCTCACCGACGGAGCGCAGGTACGGGTCTCCAGCCGGCGCGGCGGCGCGACGCTGCCGGTGGCCGTGGACGACGCCGTCCGGCCGGGAGTCTGCTTCGCCCCCATGCACTTCGCCGACGCCTTCCGAGAGGACGTGGCCGTGAACGCCGTGACCAACGACGCCGTCGACCCCGAATCCCTGCAGCCCGAGTTCAAGGTGAGCGCCGTGGCGCTCACCCCGGTCCCGGCAGACCCGCCTGCCCCGATCGACGTGCCGTCGTCCCCGCTCGCGGCGGCGCTCGCTCCGTACGTCTCGGGTCCTGGCGAACTGACCGCCGAGGCGTCCGGCTACCTCGGCGGCCTGCTCACGGGCCTGAGCGTCGCACCACCGTCCGGGGTGCCGACGGTGCCCGACGACGCCCCGCTCGCGCCGATCGCGCGGGCCTGGCTGGAAGGTGTCCTGGCGGGCGTGTTCGGCACGACCGCCGCCGGGGTCTCGACCCCCAGCACGACGGTGACGCTCGTCTGGGCGTCGCAAACGGGCACGGCCGAGGGCTACGCTGCGGACTGCGCCGCGGCACTGCGCGGCGCAGGTATGACGGCGACGGTTCTCGGTGCCGAACAGATCTCGCCCGCACAGCTGACGGGCGCCGTGCTGTTTCTGGTCGCCACGACCGGCGACGGCGAGGCCCCCGACAACGGCGTTGCGCTGTGGGACGCGCTCGCCGGGGCCGAGCCCGGGGACCTGGGCGGTCTGCGGTTCTCCGTCCTCGGCTTCGGCGACCCCTCGTACGCCGACTTCTGCGGCTTCGCCCGCAAGCTCGACGCCCGGCTCGAGCACCTCGGCGGCGCCCGCCTCGCGCCCCGCGCCTCCTGCGAGCCCGACTACGCCGAGACTGCCGCCGCCTGGCTCCGCGCGGTGGTGTCCGCGCTGGATCCGGAGGCCGCGCCGCCGCCGCCGGCGACGCCCGAACCGACCGGTCACTCCCGGTCCAACCCGCTGCGCACCCGCCTGCTGGAATCCGAGCGGCTCTCCGGCGACGGTTCGGCGAAGGACGTGCGCCGCTTCACCTTCGAGCTCCCCGCCACCGCGCTCTCCTACCGCGCGGGTGACGCACTGGGGATCTGGCCGGTGAACCCGGGGGCCGTCGTCGAGGAGTTCTGCGCCCGGACCGGCGTCCAGCGCGACGGCGCGGACCTCGACCGCAAGGATCTGACCCGGATCACCCCCGAGCTGCTGCGGTTCGTCGCGGACCGCTGCCAGGTGAGCGAGGAGCTGCGGGGGATCCTCGACGAGCCCACCAAATTCGCCGATTGGACCTGGGGCCGGCAGTTGCTCGACCTGCTCGCCGCGCACCCGGTCGAGGCCGATCCGGCGGAGTGGGAGGCGCTCCTGCGACCGCTCACTCCGCGGCTGTACTCGATCTCGTCGAGCCCGCGCGAGGACGCCGACCGGGTGTCGATCACGGTCTCCGTGGTCGGCTTCGACCATGACGGCAGGCGCCGGGGCGGTGCCTGCTCGACGCACCTCGCCGGCCTGGATGCCGGCGGCGAGGTGGACGTCTTCGTGCAGCCGACTCGCGCCTTCCTGCCGCCGGAGGACGCAACCGCGCCGGCGATCATGATCGGCCCGGGCACCGGCATCGCGCCGTTCCGCGGCTTCCTGCACGACCGGGCTCGCAGCGGCGCGACGGGGCCGAACTGGCTGTTCTTCGGCGAGCAGCACGAGGCCAGCGACTTCTACTACCGCGGGGAGCTCGACGCGCTGACCGCCGACGGCGTGCTCACGCGGCTTGATACCGCGTTCTCCCGGGACTCCGATCGGAAGGTGTACGTGCAGGACAGGATGCGTGAGCACGCCGCCGAACTATGGGAGTGGATCCGCGCCGGCGCGCACCTCTACGTGTGCGGCGATGCGGCGCGCATGGCCCGCGATGTGGACGAGGCTCTGCGGGGTATCGTCGCCGAACACGGCCACATGGCCCCGCGCAGCGCGGACGCCTACCTGGCGGCGCTGTCGGCCGAACGGAGATACGTGCGTGACGTCTACTGACCACGACCCGGCCGCGTCCTGTGACGCGGCCGTCGTCGTGGCCGGTGGCGATGCCCGTCGCCTCGGGCGCGACAAGCCCGAACTCGTGGTCGGCGGCCGTCGGTTGCTCGACGCCGCGATCGACGCGGCCGGCGGGGCGCCGACGGTCGTGGTGGGCCCGCCCCGCGCCGTGCCGGAACACGTCGTCGTGGTCCGCGAGGACCCGCCGGGGGGCGGCCCCCTCGCCGCGGTCGCCGCGGGGCTCGCGGCGATCCCGGCGGCAGCGCGCACGGTCGCGGTTCTCGCCGCGGACCTGCCCGAGGTGGAGCCGTCGACTCTGGCCCGCCTCGCCATGCTCCGGGCCGAGACCGGAGCACCGGTGGCACTCGCCGAGGATCCGCACGGCCGCCCCCAGTACCTGCTGGCCGTGTGGGAGACCGCCGCCCTCCGCTCCGCGCTCGCCGGGATCGGCAGCGCCGCGAACACGCCCGTCCGCGCGATCCTTCCCCCCGATGCGCCCCGACTGCGCCTTCCGCTCGACGACATCGATACCCCCGAGGACCTGGCGCGCGCCGAGAGATCTCCGCTTGCGGTCCGCCGACTGCTCCGCTCCGTCCTCCCCGTGCTCCCTGCGGCCGGCGGGCCACCGGTGCCCGGCGCCGTGCTCGCGGAGCCGCTCGTCGCGGCCGCGCCGTTCCCACCCTTCGACCAGTCCGCGATGGACGGCTGGGCCGTGGCGGGCCCGGCACCGTGGCGCCCCGTCGACGGCGCCGCGCTGGCGGGGCACGCCGCCCCGCCGCTCGCGGCCGGGACAGCGGTGCGGATCGCGACCGGCGCGCGCCTGCCCGCGGGTGCCGACCGGGTAGTCCGAGACGAGGAGATCGAACTGGACGGCGCCTTCCTGACCTGTACCGATCGGCTCCGCAACGACGTCCGGTCGACCGGCTCCGCGTGGCCGGCCGGCGCGACGCTCGCCCCGGCCGGCGCCGCGATCGACCCATCACTGGTCTCGCTGGCCCGCGCCGCCGGCGTCGCCGCGATCTCCGCCCGCGGGCCCGTGCGGATCCGCCTGCATACCTCCGGCGACGAGGTCGGGGCCGCTGGCCGCGCGGGCCTCCCCGAGACCGCCCGGGGCCCCGTCACCGCGCTCTTCGAGGCGTCCGGCGCGCGCGTGCTTCGCGGCCACCACCTGCCGGACGCGCCCGCCTCCTTCCGCGTGGCCCTCCTGCCCGACGGCGCCGACGTCGTCGCCGTCATCGGCGCCACCGGGCGCGGCGCTGCGGACCGGCTGCGAGGCGCGCTCGCCGAGGCCGGCGCGACGCTGCTCATCGACGGGGTGGACGTGCGCCCTGGCGGCTCTCTGCTCGTCGCGACGGTGCCTGACGGCCCGGTCGTGCTCGGCCTGGGCGGCAACCCGATGGCGGCGATGCTCGGGGCCGCGCTCCTCGCGTGGCCGCTGCGCGCGGCTCTGCTTCACGAGACCCCGCGGGCCGCCGAGCTGCTCGCCCTCGCCGATCCCAACCCCGACGACCGGTGGCGCATGCTGCCCGTCGAGCCCGACGGCGCGGGCCGGTGGCGCCTGCCCGCGACAGTGGCGACGCCGCACCTGCGCGACGCGGTCGGGCGCCGAGCAATCGCACTCGTGCCCCCGCGCGCTCGGCGCGGGGACCTCGTCGAACGGCTCGCCTGACTCCTCACGTCCTGCTCCCGCGCCCCGTGAGGAAGGCGTGATCGACGGGCAACACGGCGGCACAACCCCGCAACACCCCCTCCCTACATTCGGTGCCAACGGTTTCCGACGAGAGGAGAGGTCCATGGTCACCCAGCGCACCGTCGTCGTGGTGGGTCACGGCATGGTCGGGCACAGGTTCGTGGAGGCGCTGCGCGCCCGCGACGAAGCGGGGGCCTGGCGGATCGTCGTCCTGGGCGAGGAGGCCGACGGCGCCTACGACCGGGTGGGGCTCTCGTCTTACGTCGGCACGTGGGACCGCTCCGAGCTGGCACTCGCGGGCAACGACTACGCCGGCGATCCGCTGGTCGAGCTACGGCTCGGGGCGCGGGTGACCGGCATCGACCGGGCCGCGCAAACGGTGACGACGGCGGAGGGCCCCGTCGCCTACGACGCACTGGTGCTCGCGACCGGCTCGTACGCCTTCGTCCCGCCGGTCCCCGGCCACGACCTACCGGGGTGCCACGTCTACCGCACCCTCGACGACCTGGACGCCCTGCGCGCCGACGCCGACGCGGCGCTCGCACGCTCGGCGGAGCCCGTCGGCATGGTGGTCGGCGGCGGTCTCCTCGGCCTGGAGGCCGCCAACGCCCTCCGCACGCTGGGCCTACGGCCGCACGTAGTGGAAGTCAATCCCCGTCTGATGCCGCAGCAGGTCGACACCGGCGGCGGCGAGCACCTGGCCCGCATGATCGGCGACCTCGGCATCGACATCACCCTCTCGTCCGGCACCACCGACATCGCCGCCGCCGAGCACGGGCTGGCGGTGACGCTCAAGGACGAGAGCGTCGTGGACGCGGCGGTCGTGGTCTTCGCCGCCGGCGTACGACCGCGCGACGAGCTGGCCCGCGAGGCCGGCTTGGACCTCGCCGAACGCGGCGGCGTCCTCACCGACCTCTCCTGCGCCACCTCGGATCCCGCGGTGTACGCGATCGGCGAGGTCGCTGCGATCGAGGGCCGCTGCTACGGCCTCGTCGGTCCCGGGTACGCGACGGCCGAGGTGGTCGCCGATCGCCTGCTCGGCGGCGACGCCCAGTTCCCCGGCGCGGATCTATCCACCAAGCTCAAGCTCCTCGGCGTCGACGTGGCCTCGTTCGGCGACGCCCACGGCGCCACCCCCGGCGCGCTCGACGTGGTGGTCAGCGACCCGATCGGCGGCACCTACGCCAAGCTGGTGCTCTCCGACGACGCGACGACCCTGCTCGGCGGCGTGCTGGTCGGCGACGCCTCGCAGTACGGCGTCCTGCGGCCGCTGGTCGGGTCGTCGCTGCCGGGCGACCCCGTCTCGCTCATCGCGCCGTCCGGCGGCGACTCCCCCGGCATCGGCATCGGCGCGCTCCCCGATGCGGCGCAGGTCTGCTCGTGCAACGACGTCTCCAAGGGCACGCTGTGTTCGGCGATCGCCGACGGGGCGTGCACCGTCGCCGAACTCAAGGGTTGCACGAACGCGGGCACGTCCTGCGGCTCGTGCGTGCCGCTGCTCTCGCAGCTGCTGGAGGCCGAGGGTGTCACGGTGTCGAAGTCGCTGTGCGAGCACTTCACCCAGTCCCGCGCGGAACTCTTCGAGCTGGTGCAGGCGAGCGGCATCCGTACCTTCTCGGGCCTGATCGAGCGGTTCGGGTCCGGCACGGGCTGCGACCTCTGCAAGCCGACGGTGGCGTCGATCCTCGCGTCCACCAGCTCGGACCACATCCACTCCGGCGAGCAGGCGTCGCTGCAGGACAGCAATGACCATTTCCTCGCTAACATCCAGCGCAACGGCACCTACTCGGTGGTGCCGCGCATGCCGGGCGGCGACGTCACCGCCGAGCAGCTCATCGTGATCGGCGAGATCGCCCGCGACTTCGGGTTGTACACCAAGATCACCGGCGGTCAGCGGATCGACCTGTTCGGCGCCACCGTCGACCAGCTGCCGCTGATCTGGCGGCGCCTCGTGGACGCCGGCATGGAGTCCGGTCAGGCCTACGGCAAGTCGCTGCGCACCGTGAAGAGCTGCGTCGGCAGCGATTGGTGCCGATACGGCCAGCAGGACTCGGTGCAGATGGCCATCGATCTCGAGCTCCGTTACCGCGGCCTGCGGTCGCCGCACAAGATCAAGATGGGCGTCTCCGGCTGCGCCCGAGAGTGCGCGGAGGCCCGCGGCAAGGACGTCGGCGTGATCGCCACGGAGTCCGGGTGGAACCTCTACGTGGGCGGGAACGGCGGCATGACGCCGAAGCACGCACAGCTCCTCGCGGGCGACCTCGACCGGGAGACGCTCATCCGATACGTCGACCGGTTCCTCATGTACTACATCCGCACCGCCGACCGGCTGCAACGGACGGCGCCGTGGGTCGAGGACCTCGGCATGGACCGCCTCCGCGAGGTCGTCATCGACGACGCTCTCGGCCTGAACACCGATTTCGAGGCCACTGTCGAGCGTCATGTCGACGGCTACGGGTGCGAGTGGAAGGGCGTCCTCGACGACCCCGACAAGCTCGCCCGGTTCGTCTCCTTCGTCAACGCCCCCGGCGCCCCCGATCCGACCGTCGACTTCGGCGAGAAGAACGGCCGCAAGGTGCCGATCCTGCTGGGCACCCCCACCCCGTCCATGCCCCCGAGGAAGGACCGCGCATGACCGCCGCCCCCTTCGACCTGCACCGCTGGACCCGCGACTGGACCGCCGCCTGCCCGGCGACCCGGCTCGAGCCGCTGCGCGGCGTCGCCGTCCTGCTCCCCGACGGGGCCCAGGTGGCCCTGTTCCGGCTGGCCGACGACAGCATCCGCGCGATCGGCAACATCGACCCCATCGGCCGGGCCGCCGTGATGTCTCGTGGGATCGTCGGCGACCGGGGCGGCTTCCCCGTGGTCCAGTCGCCGCTGAAGAAGCAGGCCTTCAGCCTGCTCGACGGGCGCTGCCTCGACGCCCCCGGCGTCTCGATCCCGGTGTATGACACGAGAATCTCGCTCGACGGGACGGTCTTCGTCGCGAACTCGCCGGAGGTCCGCTTCGGTTTCCGTCCCCGCCCCGAACTTCTGTGATCGCACCACCGCTACTCTGCTCCTGACAGCTGAAGGAGAAGGCGATGGCCGGTCAGGGCGACTCTTCCGTGGAACTGCAGGATCGGGGGCCGCTCGCGGCGGAGGACGTGCGCTTCCTGATGGCCGCGATCGCGCCTGTCATCGACGCCCGGGTCGACGCCGGGGCACCGCACGGGCGGATCAGCCCCGCGGCGCTGCAGGTCCAGGCAGACGATGCGCGGCTGACCGACGCGAGCGACGACGAGGATGCGCAGACCTACGCCGCACCCGAGGTCCGGGCCGGAGCTGCGCCGACCGCGCGGTCCGAGGTCTTCTCCCTCGCCAGCACCACGTACACACTGCTCACCGGGCATCCGCCCAACCCGTACGGCTTCGCAACGGTGCGCCGGGACCGTCCCGATCTCGGCCCCGCGGTCGACGGTGTCTTGCTGCAGGCGACGGCCCGGACGCCCGAACTCCGGTACCCCACCGCCGCGGATTTCGCCGCCGCCCTGACCGAAGCGCTGGACCGGCCCGTTCAACCGGCCTCGACCCCGGTCCGCGCTCCCGCCCCCGACGCGGCGATGCAGCTCGCCACGCCGCCGACACCCTCCCCGGCGACGACGCCGAAGCCCACCCGCAATCGCTTCGAGATCCCCGAAGCGGCCCTGCCGATCGTCTTCCTCCTGCTGGTCGTCTTCGCCGCCGCCGGCTTCATGGCGCTGTTCCTCAGTGGCTCCTGACCGCAAGAGCCCGATGCCCGACGGCGACGATCTCGCGGCCCGCGTGCGTGCCACCGGCCCGCTCGCCGCGGACGAGGTCGCACGCTTCGTCTCGGCGGTGGCAGACGAGGTCGACCTGCGCGTGGCAGACGGCCACCCCCACGGCCGGCTCAGTCCCGCCGCAATCCGTCACCTGCCGGACGGTCGCGTCGTCCTCGTCGATCCGGCCGCACTGAGCCACGTCCCGGACACGGGCGCGCATGCAGCCCCGGAGATCTTCGCAGGGTCGCCACCCGATGTGCGGTCAGACGTGTTCTCGCTGGCCAGCGCGGCCTACACGCTCCTCACCGGGTCCGCGCCGAACTCCTTCGGCATCGCCAACGCCCGCCGGGCACGGCCCGATCTGGGCCCGGGGCTCGAGGCGGCGCTCACGCGGGCGACCTCGCGCGACCCCGCGTTCCGATTTCAGTCCGCGGGCGAATTCGCCCAGGCGCTCGCGGAAGCCCTCGCCCCCGCAGCTGGTGCCGCCCCGCAGGACTCCGCCGCGGAGGCGTCCCGCGCTGCCGGACGGCCGCGGAAGGTATCCGCATCGACCCTGCTCGCCCTGGTCGCCGTCGCGCTCGCGGTGCTCAGCGCGCTGTTGTGGGGCGCGATCTTCGTCGTGCAGAACCTGTCCTGACCCGCGCCGGGCCGGGCCCGTCGGGGGAGGTCAGCGCCCGACGACGGCGTCCGGGACCGCAGGCGCGGCCAGCCCGGCGTGGCTGCGGCGCAGGCAGGCGAGCCGCACCACCGAGGGGTGCAGGCCCAGCGGCGCGGCCACCACGTCCGCGCCGGAGTCGCGCAGGCGCTGCTGGAACAGCCCCTCCGCCAGGAGGTACGAGGCGACCGCGACGGACGGGGCACCGGCGGACCGGACGCGGGCGACGACCTCGGGGACCGAGGGGTAGCCCTCGCTCTGCTGGCTGGGTGCGGCGAAGGCGATGGACACCCGGCTCCCCACCAGCGCCGACAGCGCGGCGGCCGTCCGCCGCAGCTCGCCCTGGGCGTGCGCGTCGCGGGTTCCGGCCGCGGCCATGACGACGGCGTCGCCGCGCTGCCAACCCGCCTCCTGCAGCCGCCCGAGCATCGCGCGGGCGAGCTCCGGGGACGGCCCGAGTGCGGGCGTCACCGTCGCGGTGCGGTGGCCGGATTCGGCGACCTCGCGGGGTAGGTCGTGGCGCACGTGGAAGCCGCTGGACAGGAAGGCGGGCACGACCACGGTGGGCTCGTGATCGAGCTCGGAGAGGACCTCCGAGGGTGTCGGGCCGAGAACGTCGACGAAGGCGACGCGGACCGTCTCGGTCAGGCGCGCGGACATAGCGGCAGCGAGGTCGCCGACCATCGCCACGCCGTGCTCGCTGCGAGTGCCGTGGGCCACCAGGAGGGTTCCCATGTCAGTGCTCCTCATCGATGGCGAGACGGTAGCCCCGCTTGACCACGGTGGCGACGATCTCCTTGTGGCCCAGGCCCGAGCGGAGTCGCGCGACCGCCGCTTCGACGGCGTGCGGATCGTCGCCGCCCAACGCGGCCAGCAGGTCGTCCCGGGAGACGACGGACCCCGGCTCGCGGGAGAGCAGGCGCAGCAGCACGATCGAGGTGGGCGTCAGCTCGCGCTCCTCACCGTCGACGACCGCGCCCCGGGCCCGCAGGCCGAGCCTGTGGCCCGCGACCGGGAGGTCGGGGCGGCGCGCGGGCAGGTCCTGCTCGACGAGCCGGGCCAGGGCTCCGAGGCGCATGCGTTCGGGGGTGACGGAGGCGATGCCGAGCCGGTCGAGCGGCGTCGCGGTCACCGGCCCGACGCAGTACGGCACGACCGGGCCGCTCAGGGCGCCGCGGATGGCCCCGTCGAGCCCGAGCTCGGCGGCGCGCTCGAGGACCGAGGCGGCGGCGGGCGCCGAGGTGAAGGTGACGGCGTCGACGGCGGACGTGGCGATCGCTTCGACGATCCGGTCGAGCCCGGTCAGATCGGCGGGCCGCTCCCAGCGGTACACGGGGACCTCGACGATCTCCGCGCCGAGCGCGCGCAGCCCGTCGAGCAGCCCGGGGTTCGGATCCCACTTCTCCGTGGCGCCGTGCAGCTGGACCGCGACCCGAAGGCCGGTGAGGTCGGCGCCCGAGAGGTGGCTGAGCACCTCCGCGGAGGACTCCGACTCGGGCGACCACTCCTCGCGCAGCCCCGCGGCCCGCAGCGCGCCCGTGGCCTTCGGCCCGCGGGAGATGACCCGGCCGGCGCCGAGCGCCGCGAGCAGGCGCTCCGCGACCCCCCAGCCCTCGGCGGCCTCGAGCCAGCCGCGGAAGCCGATGCCGGTGGTCGCGACCAGCAGGTCGGGCGGGGTCTCGAGCAGCTCCTCGGTCGCGGCGCGCAGCCGGTCGTCGTCCGAGAGCGGGACCATCGCGATCGCGGGCGCCGCGAGCACGGCGGCGCCGCGCCGCTCGAGCAGGGTGGCCAGCTCGTCGGCGCGGCGCGCGGCCGTGATGGCCACGGTGAATCCGAGAAGGGGGCGGGCCGGCGCCTCGGTCATCGGATCGGGCTCCTTCAGTGGGACGGTCATCGGGTGTCGGCGACGGTGAGGGCATCGTCGCGCGACGTGTGCTCCAGCGTCCCATGCCCGCGCGGCGCGGGCGTACGCACGTACACCTTCCAGGTGACCACGGCGGCGAGGACGTAGAAGGCGCCGAACACCCAGAACGCGATGGTCGCGGTGCCCGAGGACTGGTACGAAGCGCGCAGGACCAGGTTGATTCCGACGCCGCCGAGGCCGCCGATCGCGCCGGCGATGCCGATCACGGCGCCGGACATCGCGCGGGAGTAGTGCGTCCGCGTCGCCTCGTCGGCGTCGAGCGAGCGGGCCTTGGCCTCGAAGATGGACGGGATCATCTTGTACACGGACCCGTTGCCCAGGCCGCTGAGCAGGAACAGGGCGATGAAGCCGACGACGTAGGCGCCGAGCACCGCGCCCGACGGGGCTCCGGAGCCCGCGGTCGTGGCCGCCGCGATGAGCACGCCGCCGGCGGCGATCATCCCGGCGAAGACGTACAGGGTCACCCGGCCACCGCCGAGGCGGTCCGCGAGCTTGCCGCCGTACACCCGGGAGATCGAGCCCAGCAGCGGGCCGAGGAAGGCGATCTGCGCGGCGTGCAGCGAAGCCTGCGCGGCCGTCTCGCCGCCAGCCCGGAACGTCGCCTGCAGCACCTGTCCGAAGGCGAAGGAGAAGCCGATGAAGGAACCGAACGTGCCGATGTACAGCAGCGCGACGATCCAGGTGTCGCGGTCCTTGGTCGCGGCCCGCATCGCCGCGGTGTCGACAGTCGGGACCTGCAGGTTGTCCATGAACAGCGCAGCGCCGATGCCGGCCACCGCCAGCAGGACCAGGTAGACGGCACACACCCAGTAGGGCTCGCGGTTGCCGAAAGTCGCGATGACGAGGAGCCCCACGAGCTGCACCGCTGGGACGCCGATGTTGCCGCCGCCCGCGTTGAGCCCGAGCGCCCATCCCTTCAGCCGCTGCGGGAAGAAGGCGTTGATGTTGGTCATCGACGAAGCGAAGTTGCCGCCGCCGAAGCCGGTGAGCGCGGCGCACGCCAGGTAAACCCACAGGGGCTGTCCCGGGTTGGCGAGGATCACCATCGTGGCGATCACTGGGACCGCGAGGACGAAGGCACTGAAGATCGTCCAGTTTCTCCCGCCGAAACGGGCCGTGGCCAGCGTGTACGGGATCCGCAGGCAGGAACCGACCAGGGTGGCGGTCGCGCCGATGAGGAACTTGTCGGCCGTGCTCAGGCCGTAGACGTCCTGCGGCATGAACAGGACCATGACGGACCACAGTGACCAGACGGAGAAGCCCACGTGCTCCGCGATGACGGACCACAGGAGGTTCCGCTTCGCGACCTTCTCGCCGCCCGACTCCCACTGCTGACGGTTCTCCGGATCCCAGTCCGTGATCGTGTGTGATCGGCTCATGTCCAGACCTCCCGGTGCGTCGACGATCTCTCGCGTCGAAGGTAAGCAGGCGATGTTGCAGCGCCGGTTCCCGCGGTGTCCGCCCCGTGAACTCGACCTCACGCCACCGCACCGCCAGGTGTGAGGTCCGGCGCCCGGAGTGCGGGATAATCGCAGCGTGATTCCGGCGACCCTGATAGCAGCCGCGACCTTCCTTCTCTGGTGCCTGTTGTCCGGGCGCATGGACCGGTGGGGCGTCTCCGCGCCGCTGGTGATGGTGTTCGCGGGTGGCGTTGTCGGCGTCGGGGCGCATGGCGCGATCGCCGAAGCGTTGAACACCGGCGCGGCGCAGCGCGCCGCCGAGATCATCCTCGCGGTGCTGTTGTTCGTGGACGCCACGCACGTGCGCGGCTCGCTCCTGGGGCGGCACCCGCGGCTCGTCGTGCGATCGCTGCTCATCGGCCTTCCCGTGAGCCTGGCACTGACCGTTCTCATCGGCTGGCTGCTGCTCCCGCACCTCGGCTGGTCGGTGCTGGTCCTGATCGCCTGCGTCATCGCCCCGATCGACTTCGCCTCGGCACCGTCGCTCTTGCGGGATCGGCATGTGCCCGCCGGGTCCGCGACGTGCTGACCGTCGAGTCGGGCTACACCGACGGCCTCGTGACACCCCTGTTCCTGTTCGCGCTGTACTGGGCCGGCCCGGGTCACGGCGACGACGATCCCGCGCCCGCGCTCCTAGCCGCCGCACCGCAGGCGGCCATCGCGCTCGCGGTCGGCGCGGCGTTGGGTGCGATGATCTCGGTCGGCGTGCAGTACGCCGAGCGTGCAGGGCTCACCTCCGACAGCGGCCGCCGGCTCGCGATCGCCGCCACACCGCTCCTGACCTATGCGGCGGCGGTGGGCCTCGGCGGTAACGGCTTCGTCGCCGCATTCGTCTGCGGCATCGTCTACCGCCTGCGGCGCGGGACCTCGACGGTCGACGACGTCGGCCTCACCGACGACCTCGGTTTCCTCCTCACCGCTGCGATGTGGTTCGTCTTCGGGTCGGTCGCCGTCGTTGGATTGTTCGACGGGATCGCCTGGCAGACCGTCCTCTTCGTCGTGGCAACGCTGACGCTGTGCCGTGTCCTCCCGATCGGAGTCGCCATGGCGGGCGGCGGTCTGCCGCGGCGGGAGGTCCTCCAGCTGGGGTGGCTCCGGCCCCGCGGCACGTCGACGATCGTCTTCGCACTGATCGCGTTCAACACCCTGCCGGACGGCCGGGTCGCGGACCTGACCCTCGGCGTTGCCGTCCTCGTCGTGCTCGGCAGCATCGTCCTGCACACGGTCGGTGTCCCGGTGGCAGTCGCCGGCCATGACCGGCGCGCCCGCGGCCGGGCGTAAACCGCACCGGCTGACGCCGGGTACGCCCCTGGCCGTCGCGCGGCCGGATGCGACACCGCCGCTAGAAGTCCGGTGCGCCCACCGCCGCCGGTTCGCGGTGGGCCTCCTCGCCCTCCCCGAAGCCCTGGACGACGACGAGCCCGTCACCGCCCGGACCGACCGCCGCACCGCCGGGATCGCCGTCCGCGGCCGTCGCGGCGGCCGGGGCTGCGGTGACCGTCTCGAGCGGCGGCGAGGCGACCTCGCGGTACCGCTCCCCCGTGCCCACGTACTGGCTCGCGCACATCCGCAGGTTGAGACCGATCGCGTCGGCCTTGAGGTCCAGGGAGCTGTGCCGCTGCCCGTCCGCGCCGTCGAAGGTCTCGTGCTTGAGCTCACCGTGCACCATGACCGGCCGCCCCTTCGCGATCACGGCGCGCGCGTTGCGGGCCAGCGCGCCGAAGGCCTTGACGTTGAGCCAGACCGTGCTGGTCTGCTTCCACTCGCCGTTCTCGTCCAGGTAGCCGTTGTTGGCTGCCATCGTGAAGCTCAGGAAGTCGTGCCGCTGGTCTCGGGCCGACTCCCGGTAGGTCAGATCGTTCGTGACGTTCCCCGCTGCGAAAACAAGCACCCCGGGCATAGTCCCCTCCTCGTCGATTCGCGCGGCCGGCGGATCCCGGCCGTCGTCGACGAGTCTCGCGCGCGGGGCCCGCTCGGAACGGCGTCCCGGGCGGGCCCTGTGGAGGAAAAACGTTACGTACGCTTAGTTGTGGATGAAGGGCGCGTCCGCGGCATCCACGTCCGACCGCCGTGGCAGGTCACCGGGCTAGCCAACCCGCCGCGACGAAGCCGTCGAGGTACCGCTCGATCAGCGCACGATCGAGGTGCGGAAGGTCACCGTGACCGACGTTCTCGGAACGCACGGCCTCCCGGAACCGGTCCGCGGTGAGCGACGCTCCCGCGCCCACGGCGGCGGGCCGAGCGAAGGAGTGCAACAACGGGAGCACCGACCGGTGGCGGTCCTCCGCGGGCAGGGCGCGTAGCGCCGCCTCGAACCGCGCGAGCCACTCGGCGTAGTCCGCGATCCGCTCGACTGGGCGGTCCACGGCGATCCAGTCGACGAAGTCGTCGAGCCCCGCGCCGTCCTCGGCGACGTTGAGCACGTGGAACGTACGGAATCCGGTGCGGCCCGCGGCGCCGAGGCGGGTGATCGCCTCCGCGGTGAAGTCGACCGGCAGGCCGTCGTAGTGCGCGCGCGGCCCGCTCGGGTCGGCGGAGAACGACGCGGGGGCGAGGCCTGTCTCGGCGATGCTCAGCAGCAGCCGGGTGAACTGGTCCACGGGGTTGTACTGCCCGCGGAATCGGCTGTGCGCCAGGATCATGTTCGAGCGGAAGACCCGCACCGGCAGGTCCGCGAGGTCCGCGGCCTCGCGGAGCAGCACCTCGCCAGCCCACTTGCTCACCGCGTACCCGTTCGCGTAGGCCTCGGCACCGATCCGCCGCTCCGCACCCGCGACACGGACGTCGTCGTCCTCCACGAGCAGGCGGCCGTCGTCCTGCGGGACCACCGCCACCGTCGAGACGTAGTCGATCGATTTGCGGCGCACGGTGAGCGCGAGCCGGGCGATCTCCGCGGTTCCGACGACGTTCGGGCCGAACAGCTGGTCGTAAGGCAGCACGTGGTTGACCATCGCGCCGCAGTGCACCACGTGGTCCACGCGGTCGCTGAGGGCGTCCCAGGTCGCGGCCTCGAGCCCCAGCGACGGAGCGCCGAAGTCGCCGACGACCACGTCCAAGTGACGCTCGGCGAGCGCCTCGAACTCCGCAGTCAGCGCGGGATCGGAGGTCCCGATCGCTTCGGCGAGGCGCCGGCGCGCGTCATCGACGTCAGCGGCGCGGACCAGCGCGACGACGGTCCCGTCGTGCGGGGCGACCCGGCGCAACCAGTCGAGCAGCAGGAATCGACCGAGGTATCCGGTCGCGCCGGTGAGCAGCACCGTCGCGGGCTCGCCGTGCGGCGCGGGGAGCGACGGGGCCGCCGCCAGCAGCGCGGGGTCGATGAAGCGATCGAGTCGCAGGTCGGAGGCGTGAGCGACCTCGGCGTCGGAACCGTGGATCGACGCGGCGGTGGGGGCCTGAACGCCGCCCGCCCGGACTTCCTCGATATGGGCGATCACGCCGCGCAGCGTCGCGGTGGGACCGACGATCGCCTGCACCGGGACGGGCAGGTCGTAGACCCCTTCGAGCGTCGTCGCGAGCGAGAGCGCGGACAGGGAGTCGCCGCCCAGGTCGAGGAAACGGGTGTCCTCGTCGAGCTCCTCGGGCAGCACGCCGAGGGTCAGGGCCGCCGCCCGCACGACGGTCTCCGCTACGGAGCCGTCGGCGTCCAGGTCGCGCAGGCCCTCGCGTCGGCGTTCCTCGGCGGCGTCGTACAGCGCGGTCAACTCCGCGCCGTACCGGGCGATCAGAGCGGGACGGACGAGTTTGCCGATGCCCGATCGCAGTCCGTTCTCCTGGGAGAAGGGCTCGCGCTCGACGATCACGTCGCGGGGCAGCTCGTACGCGGCCAGGTCCTTCTCGCGGGCGATCGCCCCGAGGCCGTCGAGCACGCGACTGCGGGCGTCGGCGTCGGTCTCGCCGTCCGGGCCGGGCGCGGGGACCACGACGGCGAGGAGGTAAGAGCGCTCACTGGTGCCGTACAGGAAGATCTGGTGCACGTCGGGGCCGGCGGCGTACGTGGCCTCGAGCTGCGCGATCGGCACGAATTCGCCCTGCGCCAGCTTGATGACGTTGCTGCGGCGGTCGACGTACTCGAGGTGGTCGGGCGCGAGCTCCGCCATGACGTCGCCGGTGCGGTAGAAGCCCTCGTCATCGCGGATCCGCTTGTCGGAGTTGTAGTACCCCGGAATCAGTTGGGTCGACTTCACCAGGAGCTCGCCGCGCGGGTGCGGGGAGTCGGTGACGAAGTAGCCGAGCTCCGGCACGTCGATGAGCTTGTACTCGGTGACCGGCGGGCGGACGACCACGCCATCACGGATGACGCCGCCGGCTTCGGTGGAGCCGTAGCCGATCTGGATGTCGATACCCAGCAGCCATTCCATGAAGGCCTGCAGTTCGGCGGACAGCGCGGCGCTGCCGCACATGGCGGCCTGCAGGCGTCCGCCGAGGACCCGGTCCCGCAGCTCGACGCGCGCGGTTTCGGTGTCGGTCTCGGCCTCGACGGCGAGGAACCTCTGGTGGATCAGCTCGCACACCCGCGGGACGAGGCCGATCGCGGTGGGGCGCGCGGCGGCGAGGTCGTCGAACAGGGTCGACATGTCCGACGCGCCGGCGAAGTAGCCGGTGCCGCCGGAGGCGAGACCGGCGATCAGCCAGTTCCGGCCATACATGTGACTCATGGGCAGGAAGTGCAGCAGCGATTCGGACGGCAGGTCGATGTCGACGATGCTGTCCACCTTGAGCCAGGCATCGGAGACCAGTTGCTCGGTGTACATCGCGCCCTTCGGGGTGCCCGTGCTGCCCGAGGTGTAGATCAGCGTGACGAGGGGGTCGGTGCCCGGCTCGGGCGCGAAGAACTCGGGCGCGGGCAGGGCCTCGCCCGCGAGGACGTCGGCCTCGATGCCCTCGTAAGCGGCGTGCTCGCCGTCGAAGACGACGACGCGGGGCGTGGCGGAGGACTCGGCGAGGGCCTGCTCCGCGAGGCCCACCTGGTCGGCGCTGACCGCGAAGATCGTCGGCTGGGTCTCGTCGAGGATGGCGGCGATCCGGGCGGCCGGGGCGCCGGCCTGCAGCGGCACGTTCGGTGCGCCGAGCAGTGTCGTCGCCAGGTCGACGGTCACGAAGTCCGCGCTCGTGAAGCCGAGGATCGCCACGAAGTCCCCCGCTACCAGTTCGCCCTGCCAGGCGGCGGCCAGCGCCGTGACCCGGCGCCAGATCTCGCCGTAGGTCACGCTCGCGTAGGGGGCGCGGGGGCCGCCCGCGCGGGTCGCGAAGGCCGGACGGTCCGTGTACCGGGCGAAGATCCGGGCGATCACCTGGGGAAGTCGCTCGGCCTGCGCACCGGCCGGGCCGGCCGCCGCTGCGCCACCAGTACCGGGGTCGCCGCCCTGCATCGTCTCGATCGACATCCAACACACCTCATTTCACTACGGAACTCTAACTAACTCTTTCCCAGCTTAGCTACTGATCGGTAGGTGTGCACGTTCGACGCATCGCGAGTCGAAACCTGGCCGCCGCGACCGCGTGGTGATGAACTGGCGCTTCGTATCCCCGCTCCCCCAACGGAAGGCCGACGTGAGCTCGCGCACACCTCTCCACCTGCACTGGTTCCTGCCCACGTACGGCGACTCGCGGAACCTCATGGCGGGCGGTCACGGCAGCGGCATGAGCGGTGATCGCCCCGCGAACCTGCACTACCTCAAGCAACTCGCCCTCGCCGCCGAGGCGAACGAGTTCGAGGCCGTGCTCATCCCCACCGGCCTGTGGTGCGAGGACTCCTGGCTCACCGCCGCGCTTCTGACCGAGTCCACGGACAAGCTCAAGTTCCTGGTGGCACTGCGCCCGGGCCTGGTCAGCCCCCTCCTCTCGGCGCAGATGGCGAGCACTCTGCAGTGGCAGTCCGGCGGCCGGGTCCTGCTCAATGTGGTGACCGGCGGCGAGTCGTCCGAGCAGCGCGCCTTCGGCGACACGCTCAGCAAGGACGAGCGCTACGCCCGGTGCGGCGAGTTCCTCGACATCACCAAGCAGCTGTGGACCTCGTCCGAGCCGGTGAACGTCGCCGGGAAGTACGTCTCCGCCGAGAACGCGCTCCTCGCCCGCCGTCCCGATCCGGCCCCGCCGATCTTCTTCGGCGGCAGCTCGCCCGCCGCGGGCGACGTCGCCGCGAAACACGCCGACACCTACCTCACCTGGGGCGAGCCGCCCGCGCAGGTGAAGAAGAAGCTGGACTGGATCCGCGGACTCGCCGCCGAACAGGGCCGCGAGCTGACCTACGGCATCCGCCTGCACGTGATCTCCCGCGACACCAGCGAAGAGGCGTGGGCCGAGGCCAACCGGCTGCTGGGCAACCTCGACCCCGCGGCGGTGCGCGCCGCACAGGCCAACCTGGCCAGGAGCGAGTCCGAGGGACAGCGCCTCATGCGCGAGCTGCACGGCGGCGGTGCGGCCTTCGACGAGGCCGCAGACGCCCGCTCGCTCCAGGTGTACCCGGGCCTGTGGACCGGCGTCGGCCTGGTGCGCGGCGGCGCGGGCACGGCGCTCGTCGGCTCCCACGACGAGGTCGCAGATCTCATCGCCGAGTACGCGGCGCTGGGCCTCGACCACTTCATCCTCTCCGGGTACCCGCACCTGGAGGAGGCCTACCACTTCGGCGAGGGCGTGCGCCCCCGCCTCGCGGCGCGCGGATTGCTCGACGCCTCCGGCGCACCGTCGGAGCCCGTGCGCGGCGCTTTCCTGCCCGACCTCTCCCCCACCTCCTAGCCGCGAAGGACCGCACGGATGACGACCGAGAAGATCGCTGACGAGATCAAGTTCGCCTATTGGGTGCCGAACGTCTCGGGAGGCCTGGTGACCAGCGACATCGAGCAGCGCACCAGCTGGGACTTCGAGTACAACAAGAAGCTGGCGCAAACGGCCGAGCGCGTGGGCTTCGAGTACGCCCTCTCGCAGGTGCGGTACATGGCCAGCTACGGCGCCGAGTACCAGCACGAGTCCACCTCGTTCAGCCTCGCACTCCTCGGTGCGACCGAGAAGCTCAAGGTGATCGCGGCCGTACACCCCGGTCTGTGGCACCCCGCGGTGCTGGCGAAGTTCGGCGCCACCGCCGACCACCTGTCGAACGGGCGCTTCGCGATCAACGTGGTCTCGGGCTGGTTCGCGGGCGAGTTCAAGGCGCTCGGCGAGCCCTGGCTCGAGCACGACGAGCGCTACCGCCGCAGCGCGGAGTTCCTCGAGGTGATCCGGAAGATCTGGACCGAGGACGACGTGAACTTCGGCGGCGACTTCTACCGCATCCGCGACTTCACGCTCAAGCCGAAGCCGCTCAACACCGCGGAGCGCCCCAACCCGGAACTCTTCCAGGGCGGCAACTCCTCCGCTGCGCGCATCAACGGAGGCAAGTACGCCGACTGGTACTTCTCCAACGGAAAGGACTTCGACGGCGTCACCGATCAGCTCGACGACCTGCGCCGCATTGCCCGGGAGGCGCAGCGCGAGGTGAAGTTCGGCCTGAACGGCTTCATCATCGCCCGCGACACCGAGAAGGAGGCGCGGGACACCTTGCGCGAGATCGTCGAGAAGGCCAACAAGCCGGCGGTCGAGGGCTTCCGCGACGCCGTGCAACAGGCAGGCAAGTCCACCTCGGACGGCCGCGGCATGTGGGCGGACTCCAGCTTCGAGGACCTGGTCCAGTACAACGACGGCTTCCGGACGCAGCTCATCGGCACGCCCGAGCAGGTCGCGGAGCGGATCGTCGCCTACAAGGAGCTCGGCGTCGACCTCATCCTGGGCGGCTTCCTGCACTTCCAGGAGGAGATCGAGTACTTCGGCGAGAAGGTGCTACCGCTGGTCCGCGAGATCGAGGCGAGCCGCGCCGGGGCACTGGTGTGACCCTCGCGGCCGCGATCGACTCCGCCGAGGCCGCCGTCACCGCGGCGCGTGAGCTCGCGGCGCGGCTCGCCGACGGTGCCGGCGAACGCGACCGGGAGCGGCGCTTGCCACACGCCGAGGTCGAATACCTCTCCGACGCCGGCCTGTTCGCGCTGACGGTGCCCGCCCGCTTCGGCGGCCCGGACCTGCCGCCGTCCGTCGTCGCCGAGGTCTTCCGGACCCTCGCGACCGTCGACGGCTCGCTCGCGCAGATCCCGCACAGCCACTACGTGTATCTCACCGCCCTGCGTCTGGCGGGCCCGGAGGAACTGCAGCGCAGGATCTTCGAGCAGGTGCTCGACGGGGCCCGGGTCGCGAACGCGCAGTCGGAGCGGGGCGGGAGGACCGTCGCCGACGTGGCCACCACGCTCACCCGAACCCCCGACGGCGCGCACCTCGACGGTGAGAAGTTCTACTGCACGGGTTCGCCCTACGCACACCTCCTCGCGGTGCTCGCTCGGGACACCGAATCCGGCGAGCACGTCATCGCCTTCGTCCCGGCGGATACCCCAGGTATCGCCATCGCCGACGATTGGAACGGCCTGGGCCAGCGGACCACCGGCAGCGGCACTGTCCGCTTCAATGACGTGGCCGTGCCGCTCGACGCCGTCGTCGCCCGTTCCTCCGCAGTCGCGGAGCCCACCGGCTACGGCGCGTTCGCACAGCTGTTGCACGTCGCGATCGACGCCGGGATAGCGCGGGGATCGCTCGAGGTCGCGGCCGAGTTCGTCCGGACGAAGTCCCGGCCCTGGTTCGAGGCCGGCGTCGATCGGGCGCAGGACGATCCGCTCGTGATCCAGCGTTTCGGCGAGCTGACTGTGACGGTCCGCGCCGCGGAGGCAGCACTCGTCGTCGCTGCACAGGCGGTGGACGCAACCTTCGACGCTCCCGGCCCGGACACCGCCGCCGAGGCCTCCCTCGCCGTCGCCACCGCGAAGGTGCTCGCAGACCGGGCGGCGACCGAGGTACCGTCCGCCCTGTTCGAGGTGTCGGGCACCCGAAGCGCCGGGGGCGACTCGGGGCTCGATCGGTACTGGCGGGACGCGCGCACGCACACCCTGCACGACCCGGTGCGCTACAAGGTCAACCACCTAGGCCGATTTACTCTGAACGAGGAGCGGCCGCCGCTGCACGGCGTCATCTGAGCCCCGGAATAGAATCGGACCCCAGTCCGTTTTCATCGGTACTATGACTGACATGAAGATTCCCGAGTTCGGCGTGGACACGTTCGGCGGCGTCACGAAGGACGCCCACGGCGAGCCGCTGCCCCATCCCCAGGTGATCCGCGACCTCGTCGAGGAGGCCGTCGCCGCCGACGGCGCGGGCCTCGACTTCTTCGGCGTCGGCGAGCACCACCGCGCGGACTTCGCCGTCTCCAGCCCCGAGATGGTGCTCGCGGCGATCGCGGCGCGTACCCAGTCCATCCGCCTCGGATCCACCGTCACGGTGCTGAGCTCAGACGACCCGGTGCGGGTCTTCGAGCGCTTCGCCACCCTGGACGCCGTCTCGAACGGCCGGGCGGAGATCGTCGCCGGGCGGGGCTCGTTCACCGAGTCCTTCCCCCTGTTCGGCTACGACCTGCAGGACTACGAGGTGCTGTTCGAGGAGAAGCTCGAGCTCCTCGCCGCGCTGCTCACCGAGGAACCGGTCACCTGGTCGGGCACCACGCGCGCAGCCCTGTCCGAGCAGCGCGTGTTCCCCACCACCGCGGACGGCCTCCGCGCCTGGGTGGGCGTCGGCGGCAGCCCCGAATCCGTCGTCCGCACCGCCCGATACGGTTTCGGTCTCTTCCTGGCGATCATCGGCGGTCCAGCGGAACGCTTCGCGGCCTACACCGACCTGTTCCGACGGGCCGAGAACGAGTTCGGCAGCTCGCCGCAGCCGATCGCCGTCCACTCCCCCGGCCTGGTCGCCGAAACCGACGAGCAGGCCCGCGCTCTCGTCCACGACGGCTGGCTGCGGATGCGACAGCGCATGGTCGCCGAGCGGGGCTGGCCTCCGCCCGCACTGGGCGACTTCGAGCACGAGGTCGAGACCGGTTCGCTGTACGTGGGCTCACCGGAGACGGTCGCGCGCCGGATCGCGGCGACGGTCCGCGCGCTCGGCGTCGACCGCTTCGACCTCAAGTACGACCAGCCCGTGACCCACGCCGACCTGATGCGGTCGATCACCCTGTACGGCGAGCAGGTCGTCCCCATGGTCAAGGACATGCTCAGCGAGTGACGAGGAGAGCGGCGACCGGTCCGCGGTACCCCGCTCCAGCCACTCCCCGGTCAGTGCCGGATCCCACTCTGACAGCCGCCGATGACCTATCGCAAAGCCCTTTTCGCCGTGGGCGCAATCCAGCCAGCGGCGAGCACGGGCGAGCGCACATATCCTGGTCGGGTGCCCCCACCTCGCGCTCTGCGCGGCGCCGCCGCGCGCCCCCTCGTCACCGGTGCGGCGCTGGCCGCCGTCGTGATCATCCTCGCCGCGTTCGCCGCGTGCGGCCTCGGCGGGCGGAGCGCACCGTCGTTCCAGCGCACCGACCAGGCGATCGACGGAGCCGGAGTCCAGCTCGACACCTCGTTCTTCCGGCCCGACGGTGCCGGGCCGGCCCCCGCGGTGCTCCTCGCACACGGCTTCGGCGGCTCGAAGGACGACGTTCGCGCCGAGGCCGAGCAACTGGCGGGCCGGGGTTACGCGGTGCTGACCTACACCGCGCGCGGCTTCGGGAAGTCGACGGGCCTCGTCGGCCTCGACTCCCCCGACGCCGAGGTCGCGGACGCGCGCAAGCTCCTCGACTGGCTCGCCGCGCGCTCCGACGTGCAGCAGGACCGGCCCGGTGATCCCCGGGTCGGCGTCGCCGGCGGCAGCTACGGCGGCGCCCTGGCGCTCCTGCTCGCCGGACACGACAAACGCGTCGACGCCATAGCCCCGCGGATCACCTACTGGGACTTGGAGCAGGCCCTGTTCCCCGGCGGCGTCTACAAGAAGCAGTGGGCGGGCATCCTGTTCACGATGGGCGGCGGCTGCGCGCGCTTCGAGCCGGCCGTCTGCGAGATGTACACACGGATCGCGCAGGGCGGCACGCTCACCGATACCGACAGGGCGTTGCTCGCGGCGCGGAGCCCCGCCTCGGTGGGCGCGGAGATCCGCGTCCCCACGTACCTCGCGCAAGGCGAGCTCGACTCGTTGTTCCCGCTCGATCACGCCGATGCCGCCGCACAGCGCATCGCGGCGAACGGCGCGCCTGTCGCGGTGGACTGGATCGCCGGCGGCCACGACGCCGGCAGCGCCGAGGACGCCCGGGTGAACGCCCGCACGGCGGAGTGGTTCGACCGCTACCTCAAGAACGAGGACGCCCCGGCGGTGCCCGCCTTCCAGGTCTCCCGTTCCGGCGGCGTCGACCGCGAGACAGGCGAGCGCACCGTCCGCGCGTCGAGCACCGACGCCTACCCCGGGCTCGCCGGGACCATCACGCGCGCAATCGCCCTGCCCGGCGAGCCGCAGCGGGCGGAGAATCCCGCGGGCGGTGCGCCACCGTCGATCTCGGGGGTGCCCGGCCTCGGCGGCCTGGCCTCGTCCGCGGCGGCGCTCGGTTCCTTCGGGCTCTCGCGCGACCTTCCGGCGCAGGCCGCGATCGTCGACTCGGAACCGCTGAGCGGACCGGTCACGGTGACCGGCGCCCCGACGGTGTCGATCAAGGTCGACTCCACCGCGTCCGACGCGGTGCTCTTCGCGAAGCTCTACGACGTGGGCCCCGAGGGCACACAGATCCTGCCGCAGCAGCTCGCCGCGCCGATCCGCATCCCGATCACCGCGGGCACAGCGACGGCGGCGGTCCGGCTGCCCGTCATCGACCACGAGTTCGCCGCCGGGCATCGCATGCGGCTCGCCCTCGCGACCACCGACCTCGCCTACCTCTCGCCGTCCGCGCCTGCGACGCACACGATCACGGTGACGAGCCCCCTGACGGTGCCTGAGGTGCCGGCGTTGAAGACCGCGCCGGCGCCCCTGCCAACGTGGGTGTGGGTGCTGCCGCTCGTCGCGCTCGCGATCGCGGCGGCGCTGCTCCTCGTACGCCGCCCGCGCCCGGCGCCGCCCGCCGACCCGGAGCTGGCCGACATCGCGCTGCAGGTGACCGGGCTGTCCAAGAAGTACGCGGGCGGCGACGGCTACAGCGTGCGCGACGTGACCTTCCGAGTGGAGCGCGGCCAGATCCTCGGCCTGCTCGGCCCGAACGGCGCCGGCAAGACCACCACGCTGCGCATGTTGATGGGCCTCATCACGCCGGACGAGGGCGGCATCCGGGTCTTCGGGCACGAGATCCGGCCCGGCGCACCGGTACTCTCCCGCGTCGGCGCCTTCGTCGAGGGCGCGGGCTTCCTGCCGCATCTGTCGGGTCGGGCGAACCTGGACCTGTACTGGCGGGCCACCGGCCGCCCGACCGACGAAGCACACCTCGAGGAGGCCCTGGAGATCGCGGACCTCGGGAACGCGCTGGAGCGCCCGGTGCGCACCTACTCGCAGGGCATGCGGCAGCGGCTCGCGATCGCCCAGGCGATGCTCGGCCTGCCGGACGTGCTGGTCCTCGATGAGCCGACGAACGGTCTCGACCCCTCGCAGATCCGCGAGATGCGGGACGCGATCGTCCGCTACGGCGCGACCGGCCGCACCGTGATCGTCTCCAGCCACCTGCTGGCGGAGGTCGAGCAGACCTGCACGCACGTCGTGGTGCTGCGCCGCGGCGAGCTCATCGCCGCCGGCACCGTCGACGAGATCGTGCAGGCCGGCGAGGGCCGCGGGTCCCGCACCCTCGAAGACGCGTTCCTCCAGCTGACGGGAGACGGAGCATGACCACCACGAAGGACTCCGCGGCCGGCCGCGACTCGACGCACGGCGCCGCACGGGAGTACGCGCCCCGGCACACCCTGACAGTGCGCGTGGAACTCGCCCGCCAGCTGAAGCGCCGTCGCACCCTCGTGATGGCGGCCCTGCTCGCGGCGCTGCCGATCGTGCTCATCATCGCCCTCGCCGTGGGCACCGACGATTCGGGGCGCGGCAACGGACGGCCGTCGATGTTCGACGTCGCCACCGCCTCCGGGCTGAATCTCACCGCCACCGTCCTCATCGCAGGCACCGGCTTCCTGCTGGTGATCCCCGTCGCGCTGTACTTCGGCGACGCGGTCGCCTCGGAGGCGGACTGGTCGTCGCTGCGCTACCTCCTGGCCGCGCCCGTCCCGCGGACGCGGCTGCTGGTGACGAAGGCGATCGTCGCACTGATCCTGTCCGTCGCCTCGGTGGCCCTGCTCACCGCGGTCGCGCTGATCGCGGGCACCCTCGCCTACGGCTGGGGCCCGCTGCAGACGCCGGCGAACACCGCGATTCCGGCGGCTGACGGCCTGTGGCGGCTGATCCTCGCGGCCGGCTTCATCATCGTCTCCGAACTGGCTACCGCCGGCCTCGCCCTATGGCTCTCGACCCGCACCGATGCGCCGCTCGCGGCGGTCGGCGGGGCCGTGGGGCTCACGGTGATCGGTAGCGTCCTCGACCAGGTCACCGCTCTCGGCGGCCTCCGCGCCGCGCTGCCGGCGCACTGGCAATACGCATGGACCGACCTGCTGCAGCCGAGCATCGAGTGGGCGGCGATGGCTCAGGGGGCCTCGTTGTCGGTGAGCATCGCCGTCGTCCTGTTCGCCCTCGCCGTGCGCGGCTTCCGGACGAAGGACGTGGTCAGCTGACCGACGAGGAACTCCGCGGTGATCGCCGCGGACCGGGGGTGCTCAGGGCCATGCACTGGCCTCAGCGCGCCCGCCGAGGTGCTGGGCGAGGAAGCGCTCGGTGGCCCGGAACATGTCGATCGTGTTCTCCGGGTTGACGAAGCCATGCCCTTCGTCGGCCTTGATCATGTACTCCACCTCGACGCCGCGGGCCCGGAGCGCCTCCACCAGGTTGTCGGACTCGGCCTGCACCACGCGGGGATCGTTCGCGCCCTGGACGACGAGGAGCGGGGTGCGGATCTCGTCGACCTTCGTGATCGGTGAACGGGCGAGCATGTCGGCCAACTGGTCCGGGTCCGACGGGTCGCCCACGTATCGGAACCAGTTGTTGGCCAGGTACGGCCGCGCGATCTCGGGCAGCGTCGCCATGAAGTTCGGCAGACTCGAGATCCCGACGTAGTCGATGGCGGCGGCGAAGACGTCGGGAGTGAAGGTGACACCGACCAGCGTCGCGAAGCCGCCGTACGAGCCGCCGAAGATCGCGAGCCGTGCCGGGTCCGCGATACCCTCCGCCACTGCCCAGTCGACGGCGTCAATGAGGTCGTCGTGCATCGCGCCGGCGAGTTCGCCGATGCCCGCCTGCATATGCGCCTTGCCGTAGCCGGTGGAGCCGCGGAAGTTCACCTGCAGCACCGCGTAGCCGCGGTTCGCCAGAAGCTGCACCTCGCCGTGGTAGCCCCAGGTGTCGCGGAACCACGGGCCGCCGTGCACGAGCAGCACGAGGGGCAGGCCTACGGGGTCGACGCCCTGAGGCAGAGTGAGGTACGAGTGCAGCGCACGCCCGTCGCGGGCGGTGATGGTGACCGGTTCCATCGGCGCGAGCTGGGCCGGGTCGAGGTGCGGGAACGGGCGGAACAGCAGCCGCGATTCGCCGGTGCGATGGTCGTAGAGGTAGGTCGCGCCGGGGTCGCGGTCGTGCACGAACGAGACCACCCAGCGGTTCCCGTCGAGATCGGAGGTCAGGGCGCCGATGTCGCCGTCCGACAGGCCGCGCAGGGCGTCGAGCACCTCCCCGAACCGCGCGTCCAGCGCCCGGATCTCCTGGCGCTCGCCGAGGTAGCGCACGCCCAGGAGGGCGCCGGTCGTCGGATCGACGATGAGCGGCTGCGGCATGGTGGGGGCGACGAGGCCGGTGGTGTCGAGGTTCAGCGACGGGTGTTCGTCGACCTCGGTCTCCGCCCCCGTCGCGCCGTCCAGGTGGACCACGCGCGTGCGGTCGGTGCCGCGGTTGGAGCCGAGCCACAGGCCACCGTCGGGCGAGGGCACGATCGGGAAGACGCCCAGCGGGTAGTCGATGCCGTCGAACTCCGCGATCGGGCGCAACTTCCGCGCCTCGGAGTCCCAGCGGCAGATCGCGATCGCGCCCTCGGCGTCCTGGGTGGAGGCGAACAGCGTGCCGTCGGCGCCGTACACCCACCCGGCGACGTTGCCCGGATTGCGCTCGATCTCGGTGAGCGCGCCGGTGGCGATGTCGAGCTCGAAGACGTCGAACTCGTCGACCTTGCGGGAATTCGTGGAGATGATCGCGATGCCGGGGCGGGCGATCGGCAGGTCCATGAGGAAGGTGGTCGAACCGTCGAAGGGCGTGAGGTCGACGGCGGGCGCGTCCGGGTCGTCGAGGTCGGCGCGCATCAGGTGCCAGCGCTCGTCGCCGCCGTCGTCCTGCAGGTAGATCAGCCAGCGCGGATCGGTGGTCCAGGAGAACATCTGGACGCTGCGGGTCGCGTCCGCGGTCACGCGCCGGGCGGGCGCTTCGCCGTCGAGGTCCTCGACCCAGACGTTCAGCCGGCCGTTCGACGGTGCCAGGAAGGCGATCCGGGTGCCGTCGGGCGAGATCTTCGCCGCGGCGCGGACGGGGGAATCGAAGAACTCCTCGACGGTGATGAGGTTCGGCAGCGGCATGGTGGTGCTCCTTTCGGCGGGTGCGTCCAGGAGAAACCATGCCGTCGCGGCACGGTCAAGCGCGGCGTCCGTGTGGCCGCAGGATCAGGCGAAGACGCGGGCGAGGAAGGGCGTCGAATCCTTCATGGACTCGAGGACGGCGCCGCTGTGATCTGCGTTCGGGTACTGGTGCAGCTCGACGGTCGTGCCGCTCTTTTTCAGAGCGGCGGCGAGGGCGATCGAGGACTGGACGGGCACGTCGGTGTCTTTGAGGCCGACGCCGAGGAACACCGGCCGGTCGTAACCCGACGTAGGGGTACCCATGTACCGGTCGAGGGCCGCGCTCGCGCCGGGCACGGTGCTGACCTTCGCGGTGAGGAAGTCCGTCGGCTTCTGCCCGGCGAGCGTCGTGCTGAGCTGCGCGTAGCACTGCACCTCGGCCTTCGCAGCGGCGTCCTTGCCGCGCGGGGTGAGCACCGAATCGAAGTCCACGCCGGGGTTCGCCTCGCGGACGCCGGCCAGGATGTACGCGGTGTAGGACGTGGCCGCGGAGCTGAGTCCGCCGGGCAGACCACTCTCGGGCCCGACGTTCTTCACGACCTCCTCGATCTTGAAAGGTGTGCCCGTGGCGACGACGCCGCGGTAGTCCAGGCCGCTCCCGGCGCTGAACTCGGTCGCCCACCGCGCGCTGTTGACGGCGGCGCCGCCACCCTGCGACTGGCCGACGATCGCCCACCTCTTCGACAGTTGCAGCGACGGATCCTGGTGCGCCGCCACGACGGAGTCCACCACGTTGTGCGCAGTCGACACGCTGTTGAGGTAGCTCATGAGGCCCGGCGTCCCGAGCCCGGCGTAGTCGGAGGCGACGACGGCATACCGCTGCGACAACCAGTGCCCGAGGTACTCGCGGTCGCGGGCGGACCGGGGATTCGCCGACGGGGCGCACGAGTCGCCGAGGCCGACGGTGCCGTGCGCCCACGCGATGACCGGCCAGCCGCCGGCGGGCGCGGGCCCCTTCGGCACGAAGATCGCACCGGTGCTGGTGGCGGGCCTGCCGTGCTGATCGGTCGTCGAGTACAGCACCCGCTTGGCCGTCCCCGCTCCCGGGAGCGACAGCGCGGGGTCGAGGGGCACGGACCGGATCTGTTGGCCGCCCTTCGCGGGGACGGGCCCCGCGTAGTTCGCGACGTCGAGGCCCGACCAGTCCGGCGCGGCGCCGGCCGGGGCGACGAACAGTCCCGATCCGACGAGTGCTGTGATGCCGGCGAGCGCGAGCCGAGTAATTCTCATAGCTACGGACTCTAGCTCTCTCGGATGCGGCGGAAGTGGCGAGTCGCGGGATCCACAGGCGCGCACCTGCGGGCCCGGGAATCGTCTCAGCTCAGCGTGTACCGTTGCCGCGGCCGCCCTGTGGCGCCGTACTGCAGGGCCATCGTCAGCGCGCCCGCCCGAACCAGTTCCGCGAGGTAGCGCCGGGCCGTCGCCGGGGAGACGCCGACCTCGGCTGCGATGTCGTCGGCCAGCATCGGGCCGTCGGCGGCGCGCAGCGCTTCGACGATCCGGCGCTCGGTGACCGACCCGCCCTCGTCCCGTCGCGGGGCGGGCCGCTCGCTGCGCAACACCGAGGCGGCCGCATCCACCTGCTCCTGCGTGACCTCTCCCGTTCCGAGGATCCGGCGGTACGCCGTGTAAGCACCGAGGCGGCGAGCGAGCTCCGTCGTCGGAAAGGGTTTGATGAGGTACTGCAGCGCCCCCGCCGCCAGGCCCGCGCGGACGCTGGCGGCGTCGTCCGCGGCGCCGAGGATGAAGGCGTCGCACCGCATCTCGCGCACCAGGTCGATGCCGGAGCCGTCGGGGAGGTAGACGTCGACGAGCGCGAGGTCGACCCGGTCGCGGTCGAGGATCGCCCGCGCCTCCGACAGCGTCCGGGCGGAGCCCGCCGTGGTGAGGCCGACCATCGCATCCACGATCTTGGCGTGCATCGCGGCCACCCGGAAGTCGTCGTCGACGACGAGGATCCGCAGCTCGTCAGGCATCGTCACGCACCCCCTCGGGCAGCGTGGCCATCACGGTGGTGGACTCGCCGTCGCCGCCCCGGGCCACCACTGTCACGTCTCCCCCGTGCCCGCGGGCGACCTGGCGGGCGATGACCAGCCCAAGGCCGCGCCCACCGGGCACCGTCGGGTCGGTGCGGGTGCTGACGCCCTCGACGAACGGGTCGTCGACGGCGAAGCCCGGGCCGCTGTCGACGACGATGACGGCGAGGTCGTCGCCGTCGCGGAGCACGTCGAGTTCCACCTCCCGCGGTTCGGGGCCGTCGCCCGCGGCGTCGATGGCGTTGTCGAGGAGATTGCCGACGAGGGTGGTGGTGTCGACGGGGTGCGTGAGCACGCCGACGAGCGCGGTGTCGGCACCGACGCGCAGCACGACGTCCCGCTCGCGGGCCCGCGCCGCCTTGGCGGAGACGAAAGCCCGCAGGTGCGGCTCGTCGAGTCGATCGAGACCGGAGACCGGGAGGACGCCCGCGCGGCCGGCGATCTCGTCGAGGTAGGCGAGGGCCTCGTCAGTGCGCCCGTCGCGGAGCAGCCCGGCGACGACGTGCACCCGGTTGGCGGACTCGTGGCGCTGCGCGCGCAATGCGGCGCTCATCGCCTGCACCGAGTCGAGCTCGCGCGTGAGCGCCTCGACGTCGGTCCGGTCGACGGCGGTGAGGACGGTGCCCAGGTCGGTGTCGCCGCGATGCACCCGCCGCGAGGCGACGAGGACGACCCGCTCGTTGACGGCGGCCGCGACGGGCACCTCGGTGGGGGTGGCGACGACGCCCGCGACCCGGTCGGTGAGCCCGAGTTCGGCGAGCGGGGTGCCCGCCTCGGCCGTCACGCCGAGCAGCTCGCGGGCGCGATCGTTGATGACCCGGGCAACGCCCTGCGCGTCGATGGCGATCACGCCCTCGGAACCCGAGTACAGCACGGCGTTCTGCTCGCGGATGAGCTCCGCCATCTCCTCCGGCTCGAGACCCAGTGTGAGTCGGCGCCACCGTCGGGCGAGGAGGCCGGAACCGAGGATCCCGACGGCGAGCGCGAGTGCGGCCAGGCCAGCCAGCAGGAGCAGCGTGCGGCGGGCCGCCTCGGCCACCGTCTCGGTGGAGATGCCGACGCTGACCAGCCCGACGACGGTCCCGTCGTTCCCGAGAACCGGGGCCTTCGCGCGGACCGAATCCCCGAGGGTGCCCCGCTGCTGGGTCACCTCGATCTCACCGCCCAGCGCGGTGGACGGATCCGTGCTCAGCGGCGCCCCGAGCTGGGCGGAGTCCGGGTGGGCGATGCGGTAGCCCGCGTCATCGGCGATCACGACGAAGAGGACTCCCGTCCGCTCGGTGATGGCGAGCGCCTGGCGCTGCAGCGGTCCGCCGGCGAGTTCCTGCCGGGTGGCCGGGTGGCCTGCGCGACGCGCCGCCGACTGGGCGGCGGCGCCGGCGCGGACGTCGGTGTCGGAGGCGACCGTCTCGGCGATCGCCTCCGCCCGGTGCCCGTACTCGGTGCGGGTGTCGGCGTCCACGCGGTGCAGGACGATGCCGAAGCCGGCGGCGAGGCTGACGATGATGATCACCACCTGGAGCAGGAGGATCTGCGTGCGCAGCCGGATCCTGGGCATCGGCTCAGCCTAGCCATCCGAGACGCGCTCAGAAGGGGATCTGGCCGAGGAGGACACCGACCACGAGCATGACGATCGATACGACGAAGGCGCGCCACAGCACCTTCTTGTGGTGATCGGCCAGCCCGACGCCCGCGAGCGCCACGAGCAGCAGGATGGCCGGCACCAGCGGGCTCTGCATGTGGAAGGGCTGGCCGGTGATCGAGGCGCGGGCCATTTCGGCGGCGCTGATCCCGTAGTGGCTCGCCGTCTCGGAGAGCACGGGCAGGATGCCGAAGTAGAAGGCGTCGTTGGACATCAGGAAGGTGAAGGGGATCGACAGGATGCCGGTGATGACCGCCAGGTGCGGTCCCATCGACGACGGGATGATGCCGGTGACCCAGGCGGCGACGGCGTCGACCATGCCGGTGCCCTTGAAGACGCCGGTGAGAACCGCTGCGGCGAAGACCATTCCGACGACGGAGACGATCGACTTGGAGTGCCGGGTGATGGCCTCCTGCTGGTCGGCGACGTGCGGGAAGTTGACGGCCAGCGCGATCGCGGCGGCGATCATGAAGAGCACAGGGATCGGCAGGAGGTCGAGCGTGAGCACCGACAGCAGGGCGACGGTGAGGCCGGCGTTGAACCACATCAGCTTCGGGTTGCCGTGCGCGCCGGTGACCGCGGTCAGGGCGCTGTCGCCGGTGCCACCGGTGGGCGGGACGGGTGCGTCGGTCCCGCCGTCGCCGCCGACGGTGCCGCCGGTGGCGCCCGCGCCGGCGAGGACGCGCTCGCGGATCACGATGCTGCCGAGGCGTTTGCGCTCCATGAGCCCGAGGTGCCAGGCGAACGCGAGGACCACGACCATGCCCGCGATGAGCGACGGGATCATCGGCACGAAGACCTCGGACGGCGAGATCTTCAGCGCCGCCGCGGCCCGGGCGGTGGGGCCGCCCCACGGGAGGATGTTCATGGTCCCGTTCGCGAGGCCTGCGACCACGGTGAGCACGACGGGGCTGACGCCGAGCTTGAGATAGAGCGGCAGCAGCGCGGAGGTAGTGACGATGAACGTCGTGGAGCCGTCACCGTCGAGCGAGACGACCCCCGCCAGCACGGCAGTACCGAGCACGAGCTTGGCCGGGTCCTCCCCGACGACACGGACCACGGCCCGCACGACCGGGTCGAAGAGCCCGACGTCGATCATCACGCCGAAGAAGATGATGGCGAAGAAGAGCATCGCGGCCGTGGGCGCGAGGTCCTCGATGCCGCCGGTGATCATCGTGCCGATGCCCGTACCGGCGCCGGCCAGCAGGCCGAAGATCACCGGGATGGCGATCAGCGCGACGATGGGCGTCGCGCGGCGGGTCATGATGACGACCATGAACGCCGCGACCATGGTCAGTCCCAGGACTGTCAGCATGGAGTTTCTCCTCGTGGGTGAGTGATCGGGGTAACACGAGGATCATGGACGTGATGGTCTTCACATCGCGCCCTTGTGCGTGTTAGTCGCCCTTTTGCGCGTTTCGCGCACCCATCGGGTGTCGAGCTCAGCCGAATGTGAGCGAGTAGGCGACGAGGTCGGGACTGAGGGCGACGGTGACGGTGCCCGCGCCGGAAGTCTGGCGGTCGACGACCGTGCGAATGTCGGGCGGACCGTCGACGGGGATGGTCCTGACAGCACCGCCCTCGGTGACGGTGAGCGTGCCGGACCCTCCGACGTCGAGGTAGACCCGCTGCGCGGTGTACGAGAGAGTGAGGGCGGCCCGCTCCCTTGCTCGAATCCCCTCGGGATCGATGGTCCAGGTTCCGTCGAGAGCGAAGGTGTTGGGCTGCACGGCATCCGGGAGGGTGAACGCGCGCGTGCCCGAGTCGTAGCCACCGGCACCGCCGTAGCCCTGCTGTTTCTCCGCCCCCAGATAGAGCTCGGGCGTGCGGTCCTTGTTGCGGGGCGTGGCGTCGGGGACGTCGGTGGCCGGCGGGAGGGTCGCGCCGGGGTTCGCGGCGAGCAACAGGGAGCGGATGGCGGTCTCGGTCTTGTCGTAGCGTCCCTCGCCGAGGCTGACGAGGCGGATGGTCCCGGTGACGTCGACGAGGTAGCCCGCAGGCCAGGCCACGTTGCGGTAGGCGCTCCACGTGGCGGTGCGGTTGTCGACGGCAATCGGGAAGGTCAGGCCCAGCTTGCGCGAGCCTGCGGTGACGTTGCCGACGTCGTGCTCGAAGGCGTACTCGGGCGTGTGCACGCCGATCACCTCGAAGCCGAGGTCGCGGTAGTTCTTCCACCAGGCCTCGGCGTGCGGGAGTTCTCGCTGGCAGTTGATGCACGAGTAGGCCCAGAAGTCGATGAGCACGACCTTGCCGCGCAGGCCAGCCATCGTTCGCGGGGCGCCACCGATCCACGGGTCGATGCCGGCGAACTCCGGCGCCGGCCCGCAGTCGGCGAGCTGCGCCGTCCCGGTGAACGCGGCCTGCTGGCACTGCTGCAAGGAGCCCGTGCCCGCGACCTGCGGGGCGATCGCCGCGGCGCCCAGCCGGTCGCCGACGGCCTGCGTGTAGTCGGGCACCCGACGCTGGATGAGGTCGGTGACACCGAGAGCGAGAGCGACCGCGAGGGCGATGACGAGCACGCCGCCGACCGCGCGGATCGCCCGTTGGCGCCGCTGCAGCGCGCGGACCCGATCGGCCAGGCGGTGACCGGTGAGCGCGACCGCGAGCAGCGGGATCGCGGTACCCACCGCGAAGGCGGCCGTGAGGATCAGCGTGCGCGGGCCGATCGTGTCGGTGGCGCCGGCCAGCGCGATCGCCGCGAGCACCGGTCCGGCGCAGGGTACGTACACCGCGCCCAGGGCGACACCGAGCGCGAATCCGCCGGCGGCACCGTCGCCCTTGATACGCGGGACACGCAGGGACAGGCGGGCGAAGGGCCGTTCGAGCAACCGTTCCAGCGGAGGGACCAACATCGCCGCGCCGAGCAGGAGCAGCGCCCCGATTCCGACCCACCGGATCAGTCCCGCCGGGAGGTGCAGGAGCGATAGGACGACGGTGCCGAACAGCGTGAACAGCGAGAAGCTCAGCACCAGGCCGGCGACGATCGCGACCGGCCGGGCGCGCGAGGTACGGACACCGCCGGGCCCGGTCCGGCGCTGCCGAGCAGGACGACGGGCAGCACCGGAAGCACGCACGGGGAGACTCCCGCGAGGATCCCGCCGACGAGGCCGACGAGCGGAAGCGCGAGCTCGCTCACGTCACCAGGTGGTCCCGTTCATGCCGGGAAACACGCAGTGGCCCCACTTGTCGACGCGGCCGATGATCATCATGTCGTAGCCCGTGCACGAGGAGTTGATCTTCGCACAGGTGTGGATCGTGGTGATCACCTTGTTCTCGCCGGGTTTGCCGCACGTCGACCCGACCGGGGGCGGAGCGGGAGTGGGGTCGGCCGAGGCCGCTCCCGCCCCACCTCCGCCGAACAGCGCTACCGCGCAGGCCGCCGCCGCGAATGTTCGTACTGTCCGCTTCATCGAGCACCTCCTATGAGGCCCCCACGTCCACCGCTGATCGTAACGCCGCGGACCCGCCCTGGGACACCCCATATCGCCCGATATTTGCAGGTCAGATCATAAACGCGTACGCAAGGTCCGACGCGGCTCTTGTGCGCCCCCGGCAGGAATCGAACCTGCGACATTCGGATTAGAAGGCCGATGCTCTATCCAACTGAGCTACGGAGGCAGTAGTGCGGTGGCCATCTTATCGGCACCGTCGCGCGCCTCCGAGTTGTGCATACAAGCGCAATGCAACTAGTTGCATAGATGCGACAGCCCCGGTAGCGTCGCGGGCGTGGCCCTCGAACACGCACTGCTCGTCTCCCTGAGCGAGCGCTCGGGCACCGGATACCAGCTCACCCGGCGCTTCGATCGCTCGATCGGGCACTGGTGGCGCGCCTCGCACCAGCAGATCTACAAGACGTTGGCGCGGATGACGACCAGCGGCCTCGTCACGTACGTCGAACAGGCGCAGGACGGCAAGCCCGACAAGAAGGTCTACTCGATCACAGACACCGGGCGGAAGACCCTGTCGGAGTGGATCCGCACCCCCGGCAAGGACACCACCGACCGGCGCGAGCTGGCCACCAAGATCCGCGGAGCGGCACCGTCGGACCTCACCGACCTCATGGCCGAGGTCCGGCGGGTGCGCGACCTACACGCCGAGCGCGCGGAGCTCTTCCGCAGCCTCGAGGCCCGCGACTACCCCGAACCCACCACTCTCACCGGCACGGACCTGCAACAACACCTCGTGCTGCGCGGCGGTGTGTACTCCGAACAGGGCACCGTCGACTGGCTCGACGAAGTGCTCGCCGCCCTCACCCCCTGAACCAGCCCTTCCATCAGCCCGGATCGATCAGCAGAATGAAGGATCAGCCCATGTCAGCCAAGTACCCCCACCTCTTCGAGCCCCTCGACCTCGGTCACACGACGCTGAAGAACCGCGTCGTCATGGGCTCCATGCACACCGGACTCGAGGACATGCCGTGGGACATCGGCAAGCTCGCGGCCTACTTCGCGGCGCGCGCCAAGGGCGGCGTCGGCCTCATCATCACCGGCGGCTACTCCCCCAACATCACCGGCTGGCTACTGCCGGCCGGAGCGAAGATGTCGTCGCCGATCGATTCACTCCTACACAAGCGGGTGACCGACGCGGTGCACAAGGAGGGCGGCAAGATCGCGATGCAGCTGCTGCACGCGGGCCGCTACTCCTACAACCCGCTCAGCGCCTCCGCCAGCGCGATCAAGGCGCCGATCAACCCGTTCAAGCCCCGCGCCATGTCGGGCTTCGAGGTGCGCAAGACCGTCCGCGACTTCGGGAACGCGGCACGTACCGCACAGAAGGCGGGCTACGACGGCGTCGAGGTGATGGGCGGCGAGGGCTACCTGATCAACCAGTTCCTCGCGGCGCACACGAACAAGCGCACCGACGAGTGGGGCGGATCCGCCGAGAACCGGCAGCGGTTCCCCGTCGAGATCGTCAAGGAGATCCGGAAGCGGTGCGGTAAGGACTTCATCGTCGTCTTCCGGCTGTCGATGGCGGACTTCGTCCCCGACGGTCAGACCCGCGACGAGATCCTCACTCTGGCGCACAAGCTCGAGGACGCCGGCGTGGACATCCTCAACACGGACATCGGCTGGCACGAGGCCCGCGTGCCCACGATCGTGACCTCGGTCCCCCGCGCGGCCTTCGCCGCGTTCACCGCCGACGTCACCCGCGCTGTGAACATCCCCGTCTGCGCCGCCAACCGGATCAACATGCCCGCCACCGCGGAGGAACTCCTCGAACGCGGCGACGCCCAGCTCGTGCAGATCGCCCGCCCCCTGCTCGCCGACCCGGAGTGGGCGAACAAGGCACGCGACGAGCGGTCCGAGGAGATCAACACCTGCATCGGTTGCAACCAGGCCTGCCTCGACCACGCCTTCGTGCACAAGAAGGTCTCGTGCCTCGTGAACCCGCGTGCCGGCCGCGAGACGGATCTCGTCCTGGCCCCGACCCGTTCGGCCAAGCGGGTCGCGGTCGTCGGCGCCGGTCCCGCCGGGCTCTCCGCCGCCGTGAGCGCAGCCGAGTGCGGCCACAAGGTGGAGCTCTTCGAGGCGAGCGATCACATCGGCGGCCAATTCGGCTACGCCGCGAAGATCCCCGGCAAGGAGGAGTTCAACGAGACCATCCGGTACTTCAGCACGATGCTCGACCGGAACCAGGTGACGGTGCACCTGAACACGCAGGCCACCGTCGATGACCTGGCCGGCAAGTTCGACGAGGTCATCATCGCGACCGGCGTCGTGCCGCGCGTCCCGTCCTTCCCGGGCGTCGATCACCCGAAGGTCATCACCTACGCCGAGGCGATCAGCGGCACCAAGGAGATCGGCGATACCGTGGCCATCATGGGCGCCGGCGGCATCGGTTTCGACGTGGCCGAGTTCGTCACCACTGACAAGTCCCCCACCCTGCACCTCGACGAGTGGAACGCCGAGTGGGGCGTCACTCGCCAGGGCGACGTGCCCGGCTTCATCACCAAGCCGGCCCCGGCACCGTCGACCCGGTCCAAGGTGTACATGCTGCAACGCAAGAACACCCCGCAGGGCATCGGCCTGGGCAAGACCACCGGCTGGGTGCACCGCGCGACGGTGAAGATGAAGGGTGTCGAGCAGCTCAAGGGCGTCAACTACGAGAAGGTCGACGACGCCGGCCTGCACATCACCTTCGGCGAGGAGCGCACGGACGCGCGCGTGCTGGACGTGGAGACAGTTATCCTGTGCACCGGCCAGGAGTCGGTGCGCGACCTCGACGAGGCGCTCGCCGACCGGGGCGTGAAGGCGCACGTGATCGGCGGCGCCGCGCTGGCCGCCGAGCTCGATGCGAAGCGAGCGATCCGCCAGGGCACCGAGCTCGCGGCCTCGCTCTAGCCCTGGAGCGCGTTGCCGCTGAACCGGGTGGGGCGGATCGCGATCTTGATGCGATCCGCCGCATCCGGCGGTACGACCGAGCCCTGGCCGTACCGCTCGGCGAGGCGGGTGTAGAGCGAGCCGGTGGGATCGGGCTCGATGTGGTCGAGTTCGCCCCGGATCTCCAGGTAGCCGTACGGGTTCCCCTCCGGGAGGATCGAGATCGCCACGCGCGGCTCGTGCTGGAGGTTCCGGTACTTCTGGCGGAAGTCGGTGTGGGTGAACCAGATCAGCCCGTCCTCGAAAAGGAACCACATCGGATTGACCTGCGGGCCGCCGTCGGGGCGGACCGTCGCGAGGTCGACGACGAGCGCCCCATCGAGGAGGGCGCGGGCGGCTTCGGGGATGTCTGCGGTCATACCGCCGACTCTGCCGCATCCTTCTCGTCGGCGCGATCCGACGGAGCCTTTCGCTCAGCCTGATCCCCTGCCCGAAGCCGGCCGATCACGGCGTCGACGCTGATCGGCCCGGAGCCGGTGAAGGCGAAGAGCAGGAGTACCCAGCAGTAGAGGACAGAGAGTTCGCCGTCGTTCGCCAGCGGGGACAGTCCGTCGCCGGCGTGGAAGGCGAAGTAGGCGTACGCCATGGAGCCGGAGGCGATGATCGCCGCGGGGCGGGTCAACACGCCGGCGGCGATGAGCAGGCCGCCGACGAGTTGGATCGCAGCGCCCCACCAGCTCGGCCAGGCGAAGACGTCCGGGCTCGTCCGGCGGCCGTCGAGCAAGCCCCAGAAGGTGGCGGCGCCGTGGAGCGCGAAAAGCACGCCCGTCACGATCCGGAGTGCGGACAGGTAGTACGGGGCCCAGCGGTTCATGTCTTCCACCTTCAGCTCGCGACAATGGCGAGGCTAACCTAATGGCAGCGGGTCGCGGGCGCCACTCGAACCGCATCACCGCAGGTCCAGCGTGCGCGAAATCGCCCGGCGGCACTCCGCGACCAGGGCTGTCACAGTGCGATCTTCGCGATGTCGACCCGAGCGTGCCCTCCCGTACGATCTGACCCATGCCAGTACCCGCACCCCATCAGTCCGCCCGCGCCGTCGTCACCGGCGGCTCCTCCGGCATCGGTGTCGCCCTCGCCACGGAGCTCGCCCGTCGCGGCCACTCGGTCATCCTCGTCGCCCGGAGCACCGGTCCGATGGAGGAGCTGGCCGCGAAGCTGCGCGCCGAGTTCGGCGTCGAGGCCGAGGTCCGCGGCGTCGACCTCTCTGATCACTCCGCCCGCGCCGCGCTCTGCGAGGAGCTCGCTTCGCGCGAGATCTCCATCCTCTGCAACAACGCGGGCACCGCGACCTTCGGCCGCGTCATCGACCTGGACTTCGACTACGAGCGAGCGCAGCTCGAGCTCAACGCCAACGCCGTCCACGACCTGACCCTGGCAGTCCTGCCGCAGATGGTGAAGCGCGGCAACGGCGGCATCATGATCACCGGTTCGGCGGCCGGCAACATGCCGATCCCGAACAACGCCACATACGCGGCCTCGAAGGCCTTCGCCAACACCTTCTCCGAGTCGCTGCGCGGCGAGCTGAAGAAGACCGGCGTGCACGTCACCCTTCTCGCGCCCGGCCCCGTGCGCACCGAGCTCCCCGACCCCGAGGACCGCTCCACGGTCGAGAAGGTCGTGCCCGAGTTCCTCTGGGTCAACACCGAGTACACCGCCCGCGTGACCCTGGACGCGCTGGAGAAGAACAAGATGCGTGTCGTGCCGGGCCTGCTCTCGAAGGGCATGTCGATGGCGGGCCACTACACCCCGCGCGCGATCATGGCGCCCATCGTCGGCGAGATGTACAAGAAGCTCGCGGGCAACTGACCTCCCGGGCCGCACCCGGCCCGAACCGACGAAAGTCCGGTCATCGGATCCCACGATCGTGGGGACCGATGACCGGACTTTCGTCCGTCATGGTCGCTCAGCGGCGACGCTTGGTGCCGAAGATGCTGCGGGACAGCTCACGACCGGCGCTGGACGCCGCGGACCGGAGGAAGGACTTCACGGCGGGGTTGCTCATCACATCGGAGACCCAGCCGGACTCTTCCTCCTCCTTCTTGGGCGCGGGCGGAGGCGGCGGCGCCTGCTCGGCGGGCGCGTTCTCCTGCTGCGCCTGCTGCGCGTTCTGCGACAGCTTCTCGAAGGCCGAGAGGTTGTCGACGGTCTGCGCGTACTTGCCCCACAGCGGAGAGGCCTGCGCGGCGGAGCGGATCGCATCGTCGCCGATCGCGGACATCAGCGAGCGTGGGGCCCGCAAGCGGGTCCACGCCACCGGCGTCGGGGCGCCCTTGTCCGAGAGCACGGTGACGATCGCCTCGCCGATGCCGAGGCTGGTCAGGGCCTCGTCGAGCTTGTACGCGGGCGAGGTCGGGTAGGTCTTGACCGTCTTGCTCAGCGCGGCCTGGTCCTCCGGCGTGAACGCGCGCAGCGCGTGCTGGATGCGCGCGCCGAGCTGGCTGAGCACCGGGTTCGGGATGTCAGTGGGCAGCTGCGAGCAGAAGAACACGCCCACGCCCTTCGAGCGAATCAGCTTGACGGTCTGCTCGACCTGGTCCTTGAACGCCTTCGACGCGTCCGCGAAAAGCAGGTGCGCCTCGTCGAAGATGAAGACGAGCTTCGGCTTGTCCAGGTCGCCCGCCTCGGGCAGGTACTGGAACAGGTCGGCGAGGACCCACATCAGGAAGGTGGAGAACAGCGTGGGCCGCGCGGCCTGGTCGCCCAGCTCGAACAGGGTGACCACGCCCTGGCCGCCCGCGGTGCGCAGCAGGTCGCCCATGTCGATCTCGGGCTCGCCGAAGAAGGTGTCGCCGCCCTCGGCCTCGAGGTTGACCAGGGCCCGCAGGATCACGCCGGCGGTCTGCTTGCTGACGCCGCCGATGCCCTCCAGATCGGCCTTGCCCTCGGCGGAGGTGAGGTACTGGATCACCGAGCGCAGGTCCTTGAGGTCCAGCAGCTCGAGCTGGTTCTGGTCGGCCCAGTGGAAGATCAGGCCGAGCGTCGACTCCTGCGTCGCGTTGAGGCCGAGCACCTTGGAAAGCAGGATCGGGCCGAACGAGGAGATCGTGGCGCGGATCGGGACGCCGACGCCGTTGGTGCCGAGGGAGACGAACTCCGTGGGCACATTGGCGGGCTTCCAGTCGTCGCCGGTGTCGGTCGCGCGCGATGCGGTCCTGTCGCTGGCCTCGCCGGGCTTGGACAGGCCCGCGAGATCGCCCTTGATGTCGGCGAGCACGACGGGCACGCCGTTGGCGGACAGCTGCTCGACGATGAGCTGCAGCGTCTTCGTCTTACCGGTGCCGGTGGCGCCGGCGACGAGGCCGTGGCGGTTCATCATGGCCAGCGGGATCCGCACCTTGGCCGACGGGTCGACGGTGCCGTCCACGAGGACGGTGCCGAGCTCCAGGGCGGGCCCCGAGAATTCGTAGCCGGCGGCGATGGTCTGCGCCGGAGAGTTCGCGTTGTCAGTCACGGTGCAAACCCTAGCGTGAGACCTGGGTCAATAGAGGTTCTGACGGTAGTCGAGGTCGACTCCGGCCCGCATGACCCTTTCGTTCGCCACTGCCCGCAACACTCGCGCGCCGACGCCGCCGGTCGTGTTGCGCTTGACGTGGTCGGTCCAGACGGCGGACGGGCGCGGCAGCTCCGCGGTGTCCGCATGCCGACCGAGGTCCCACAGCGCCGCGGCGGCGATCCCCTCGCTCCGAGCCAGCCGCGCCCGCGAGACCTCGAGGACGACGACGGCCTTCGGCGCCTTCCCGCGTTCGGCGAGCTGCTCGAGTAGCGCCGGATCGGTGCTGATGGTGGCGGTCCCGTTCAACTCCAACGTCCGGCCGTCGCCGGGGACCAGGGCGAGCAGAGCGACCTCGGGGTTGGTGACGATGTTGTGCAAGGTGTCGGTGCGTTTGTTGCCGGGGCGGTCGGCGATCGCGACAGTGGTGGGCCCGAGCAAGCGCAGGTCGCCGGCGGGGTCGCCGCGGGGGCTGCTGTCGGCTCGTCCGTCCTCGTCGCGGGAGCTGATCACCGCGAACGGGGCGGCAGCGAGGAACGCGGCCGCATCCGGTCCGATGGTGGCGGCGTCGGCCCCCGCGGCGACCGCGCTGGGCGGCGCCGGCTGCCAGAGCCCGGAGCGGATCACCGCCTTCCCGCAGTGCAGGTAGGCCTCGAGGACCGCCAAGCCGCCGTCGCCGACGGTGCCGTTCACACGGAGCGTCTCGCGCCACCCGGGAACGAGGACGAGGAGCGAGGCCCCGCCTGGCGCGACGTCCTCCGGGATGTCCACGTCGAGCCCCGTCGGCGAGGTCACCGACGCGAAGCCCGGCGCGCCGCCGAGAAGGATGGTGCGCTGCGCCCCTTCGCGGTCGACGTAACCGAGGACGGCCGCAGTGGAGACCGCGAGGATCGTCCGGCAGTGCTCGTCGAGGTGATCGATCGTCTTGAGCATCATCGCCGAGACGGGCTTCCCGACGGCGTTCTCGAGCTCCGACACCGATCCGACTGGATTCATGAGGCCAGGCTACCCTCGCTGTTCGCTCCGACCCGGCACCTGACCGCGTTGGCTACGCTGATCGGCGTGGACGACAAACTCGTATGGGTCGATTGTGAGATGACCGGCCTCGACCTGACCTCCGACCGACTCATCGAGATCGCCGCCCTGGTGACCGACGGCGACCTGAACGTCCTCGGCGAGGGCGTGGACCTGGTGATCCACGCGGACGACGCCGCGCTCGCGGCCATGCCGCCCGTCGTGCAGGAGATGCACGCCCGCTCGGGCCTGACCGAGGAGGTCCGGGCGTCGACGGTGACCGTGCGCGAGGCCGAGGAGGCCGTGCTCGCCTACCTCCGCGAGCACATCGAGGCGGGCGCCGTGCCGCTCGCGGGCAATTCGATCGCCACCGACCGTCGGTTCATCGCCAAGGAGATGCCGGAACTGGACGGCTTCCTGCACTACCGGATGGTGGACGTCAGCTCGATCAAGGAGCTGTCCCGGCGCTGGTACCCGCGCATCTACTTCGGCCAGCCCGACAAGGGACTGGCGCACCGCGCCCTCGCGGACATCCGCGAGTCGATCCGGGAGCTGAAGTACTACCGCAGCACCGCCTTCGTGCCGCCCCCCGGGCCGTCGACCGAGCAGATCGCAGCGGCCGTCGAGGAGCTCGGCCCGGCCTGAACGTGCAGGTCACGACGCTCGACGGGGTGGAGGCTATACCGATTGGATTCCGCCGGAACCGTCGGGTAAAGTTCTTCGAGCCTGGCGACCCCAGGCACCTGGTGGGTGTAGTTCAGTTGGTAGAGCACCAGATTGTGATTCTGGCTGTCGCGGGTTCGAGTCCCGTCATCCACCCCAATCGGTGAAGGCCGGTTGACCGGCATGAATGCTGGTCAACCGGCCTTCGTCGTTCGCCAGGCCGACCGAGAGAGCGACCCGGCGAACCATTTTCCTTGCGGGTGCGGTGCACCGTTCCGGCGAGAGCACCGCCCGCATGTACGGCGATGGCGTATGACTCGTCCGAATCCCATTCCCGGGCCGCCGTCGCCACGAATTTGCGCGCCTCGCCCTCCGCCCGCGGCAATCGAGATTCCGGAGTGACCGACCCCACATAGCGCAACCATAAGGTTAGCCTTACCATTCTTCTTTCAGGTACCGCGCCCCGAGTGAGAGTGATCCGTTGAACGAACCACGCACCGGTCTGTACGACCCCACCCGGGAGTCGAGCGCCTGCGGCGTCGGCTTCATCACCCGCAAGGACGGCACCCAGCACCACGACGTGATCGCCTACGGCGAGCACGCGCTGTGCGCCATCCCCCACCGCGGCGGCATGTCCGCGGAGGGCGTGGGCGACGGGGCCGGCGTCAACGTGGACCTGTCCGTGGAGTTCTTCGGCGCGATCACGGGTCGCGAGCTGCAGCGTGGTCGGTTCGGCGTCGCCAACCTCTTCCTGCCCTCCGCCCCGCAGCAGGGACCGACCGCGCGGGCACTCGTCCGCGCGACCCTCGCCGACCACGGCTTCGAGGTGATCACCGAGCGCGATGTCCCCGTCGACACCACCGCGATCCGTCCCGCCGCGCTCCGGTATCAGCTCCCCATCACGCAGTGGGTGTTCACGGCACCGTCGGGCATCCCGAGGATCGACGTGGACCGCGCCGCGAACGCGGCCCTCCTCGCGATCGAGCAGATCGCTTACGGCACGCCGGATCTCGCCGGCCTGTACCCGCTGTCACTGAGCACGCGCACCCAGACCCTCAAGGGGCGACTCAACGCCGATGAGGTGATCCGCTACTTCACCGACCTCGCGGACCCGCGGCACTCGGTGTGCACCTTGTACTTCCACACGCGGTTCTCCACCAACACCGAGCCGCATCCGTCGATGGCCCAGCCGTTCCGACTGATGGCGCACAACGGCGAGCTCAACACCGACCGCAAGAACCGCCTCGCCGACGACGCCGTCGCCCGCGCCAAGGCGCGCACCATCGTCCGTCCGCCCGGCCAGTCGGACTCGAGCCGGCTCGACCAGTCGCTGCAGAGCAGGGTCTTCGACGACGGCCTGGGCCTGGTCGAGGCGGTCGTCTCGCTCATGCCGCCAGCGTGGGAGAACGACGGCACTGTGCCGCAACCGGTCCGGGACATGCTCGAATACTTCTCCCTCGGCGAGGAGAAGAACGACGGCCCGGCCGCGCTCATCTTCTCCGACGGTGACGTGGTCGGCGCGCGCCTGGACCGGCTCGGCCTGCGCCCGCTGCGCACCGTCGAAACGGCGGAGTACGTCGTCGTCGCCTCGGAGGCCGGTCAGGTCCCGTTCCCCGCGGACTCGGTCATCCACCGCGGGCGCATCGAGGCCGGGGGCATGCTGTACGTGGACCACCGGGCCGGCGACGGTCGGGTCCGCCGCACGCGCGAAGCACTCGACCTGCTGGCCGCGCGCCGCGACTACGCCGCGCTCCTCGGGGAGGCCCGGGTGAACCTCGCCGACATAGCGCCGCCACCGATCCAGCGCGATGCCGGGACCCTCGGGTACCCGGGCGATCTCAGCCTGCACGGCCGGTACGTCGCCTACTCGCTCAACCAGGAGAGCTTCCGGTTCCTGCTCGACCCGATGCTGGCCGACGGCGCGGAGCGGATCTCGGCGATGGGCTACGGCAACGCGATCAACGCCCTCTCGGATCACGAGGGCGGCATGGCGAAGTACTTCTCCCAGCGCTTCGCGCAGGTGACGAACCCGCCGCTGGACTCGATCCGCGAGGCCGACGCGATGAGTATGCGGGTGGCTCTGGGTAACGCGGAACACGGCCACCGCGCCCCGCAGATCGTGATCGACTCGCCGATCCTCAGTCACCTGGAGATGGTGAAACTCCGCGACCAGCAGGTGACACCGGTCCAGCACTTCGACCTGCTGTACCACCCCGACACCGACTCGGCGGCCAACGCCGACGCCGTGCTCGCGGCCGTCGAGCGGCTGTGCGACGACGTCGAGGCCTTCGCCCGCGACGGCGGCGGCATCGCCGTGCTGACCGACCGCGGCGTCTCCACGTCGCGCGCGCCTCTCCCCCTCTTACTCGCGCTCGCCGCCGTGGACGTCCGGCTCACCGAGACGGGGCTGCGCCTGCGACTCTCGCTCCTCGCCGAGAGCGGCCAGCTACCGTCCTCGCACCACATCGCCTCGGCGCTGGGATTCGGTGCATCCGCGGTGTACTCCCTCTCGGCGCGGCTACGGGCAGAGGAGCGGTTCCCGGCGGATGCGGCGCCCGCCGGTGAGCTCACCGACACCGACCGCGCCTTCGACCGGTTCCGCAAGGCGGCGGAGAAGTCGCTCGCCAAGACGATGGGCCGCGTGGGCCTGTGCACGGCGGAGTCGTACATCGGCGGCCAGTTCTTTGAGCCCAACTACCTGGATACGCGGGATCCGGTGCTGTCCCGCTACTTCCCGCACCTGGACGCTCCCGTCGGGGGCGTCGGCTTCGCGCGGATCGCGGAGGCGAACTCCCACTGGCACGAGCGGGCGGCCTCCGTGGCGGAGGAGCGCGACGTGCCGCTGCTGGGCCTGTTCAAGGAGCGCTCCGACGGTGCCGGGCACTCCTACGGCATCAACGCCGTCCGCGGCTTCACCCGGATGGCCGAGGAGCCCCTGGCTCTGACCGGACCCGACGGCATCGGCTCCACGTCGCTGCGCCTGCTCACGCTCTCGAAGCTCGACGACGCCTTCGGGCTCGACGACGCCGCCTACCGCAACAGCGGCTTCAAGGCGCTACTACCGCGCCAGATCGACGGCTTCGAGATCACCGACGGCTACCGCGAATTCCTCGCCGCCACCCTGGTCGAGCGCGAGCGCCGCCCGTCCGCGCTGCGCGACGTGCTCGCGCTGCCCGCCGACGTCACGATGCTCACGACGGCACAGGAGTTCCATCGCGAGCTGGCGCGATTCTCGTTGGAGGGCAACGCCAGCCTGCCCACCCGCGGCCTGACCGTCGACACCGCGCCGGACGGCCGGTTCGTCGTGCGCCTCACCGACGCTCCGGAACACGAGACGCACACGGCCTACGCAGGGTTCGCCGAGTACCTCCGAGAGCTGTTCGCGGACGAGGTGACGGTCGAGGCGAGCCCCGATGCCGGCGTCGTGATCGCGGCCACCGGGCGGGCCCGCGCCTACCTGACGCTGCTGTGCACCGCGCCCCGCTCGCTGCGACTCGACGATGTGCAGCCCGCACACGAGATCACGCGCACGCTGGCCTCCGGCGCGATGAGCCACGGTGCCCTCGTCGCCACCGCGCACGAGGCCGTGGCGCACGGCACCAACATGGTCGGGGGCATGTCGAACTGCGGCGAGGGCGGCGAGCACCGCACGCGGTACGGCACGATCCGCGGCTCGCGGATCAAGCAGTTCGCGTCGGGCCGGTTCGGCATCTGGTCCGGGTACCTCGCGGATCCGATGCTCGAGGAGCTCGAGATCAAGATCGGCCAGGGCGCCAAGCCCGGCGAGGGCGGGCAGCTGCCGGGGCCGAAGGTCACCGTCGACATCGCGGCGGCCCGCGGCGGCACCCCCGGCATCGAGCTGATCTCTCCCCCACCGCATCACGACACCTACTCGATCGAGGACCTCGCGCAGCTCATCCACGACTGCGAGGCGGCCCGCGTGCGCGTGATCGTCAAACTCGTCTCCTCCGAGGGCATCGGGACGATCGCGGTCGGCGTCGCGAAGGCCGGCGCCGACGTCATCAACGTGGCCGGCAACACCGGCGGGACCGGTGCGGCGGCGGTGACCAGCCTCAAGTACGCGGGACGCTCCGCAGAGATCGGCGTGGCGGAGGTGCATCAGGCGCTGGTCGCGAACGGCCTGCGCGACAAGGTGACCCTGCGGTGTTCGGGCGCGCACCAGACCGGCGGCGACGTCGTGGTCTCCGCGCTGCTCGGCGGCGACTCGTTCGAGTTCGGGACGACCGCGCTGATGATGCTCAAGTGCGTCATGGCCAAGAACTGCAACCTCAAGTGCCCGGCCGGCCTCACGACGAATCCCGAGGTCTTCGACGGGGATCCGCGCGCGCTCGCGCAGTACCTGCTGAACATCGCGCACGACGTCCGCACGCTGCTCGCGCGACTCGGCCTGCGGTCGCTGCGCGAGGCGCGCGGGCGCACCGATCTCCTTCAGCTGCTAGAACATCCCGCGGCCGTCGGCCACCTCGACGTGCGCGCGATGCTGCACGCGCCCGCGCCGCGGACCGTCGACGATCCCGTGTACCTCGAGAAGGACTACGCGGTGGACGACCGCCTCCTCGCGGAGGTCCGGGACCGGCTGCTTGACGGCGGCGCGGAGTCGATCACCGTCGACGACGTGGCGCTCGCGAACCCGAACAAGTCGGTGGGCGGCCAGCTCGCCGTCGACCTGGAACGCCTGCTCAACCACCCCGCCGCGGACCAGCGCGGGGCGTTCACGGGCGTGACAGTGCCCGACGGACACCCCGCGGTGCTCACCGACGAGCGCGGACGCCGCTTCCTCGCCGACGGTGCCGTCGTCGTCCGTTCGCACGGCAGCGCCGGACAATCCTTCGGCGTCTTCTGCACCGACGGGATGGACTTGCGGCACACCGGAACCGCCAACGACGGTGTCGCGAAGAGCCAGTGCGGCGGCCGCGTCGTGGTCCGCTCCCCCGGTGGTGGCGGCGCCGACGCCGGTGCCAACGTCCTGATCGGCAACTTCGCGCTCTTCGGTGCGACGGGCGGCCGCACCTTCGTGCAGGGCGAGGCGGGCGACCGCTTCGCCGTGCGGAACTCGGGCGCCACCGCCGTCGTCGAGGGGGTCGGCGAGTACTGCTGCGAGTACATGACCGGCGGCGCCGTGCTCAACCTCGGCGGCTTCGGCAAGGGCCTGGGCAACGGCATGAGCGGCGGGTTCGTCTACCAGTACGACCCCGAGGGCCGGATCGCCGGCGCGGCGAGCTCGTCGCTGCATGTCGAGACCCTCGTCGGCCCCCACACCCCGCCCTTCCACGAGGTCGCGGTGCGGACAATGCTCGCCTGGCACGCGGAGGCGACCGGATCGCCGCTCGCCGCACGCCTCCTCGCGGACTGGGCTGGCACCCGCGAGAACATCGTCGTCGGCACACCCCTCGCGCTGATGCGCTATCAGGACGCCGACCACATCTGGGCTGCGCACGGCCGCAAGGAGCTGCTCGACGAGCTGGCGAGCTCGGTCGCCGCGGACCGCCTGCGGGAGTTCAAGCGCTCGCTGCGCGCGGGTACACCCGTCGGCGGGGGCTCGGCACCGCGGTTCGGCGACACCCGTTCCCCGCACGCCTTCTCCCTGCTCTCGTCGTTCACGGTCTTGTCGCTCGCACAGGAAGTGGCCGCCGAACGCGTGCCGGGCGCGACGGGGCACGACGACCCGCGGGTGTCCGCGCGTGCACGGAACCTGGTGCTCACCGAGGACTTCGCAGTCCGGCAACGGATCACGAGGTACCTGCGTGCCAGGCTCGACAACTTCGAGGACGCGGAGCTCGCGGCACTCATCGCGACGAAGCGCCTGGGCGACTACACCACCTCACTCGAGGAGCGGAACGTTCTGAGCATGGACGCCCCTGGCACGTACGGCTGGATCCTGCACCACCGCGCTCGCAATGCCGCGGCCCTCGACGGCGCCGCCGTCAACGCCATGCTGGTCGAGGGCGCGATGCCGGACCTGGTGCGATTCGCGAAGGAGACGCTGGCATGAGCGCCCCCACCTATGTCCTCCCCGAGGCGGATTCGTCCGCTCTCATCGACGTCTTCACCGGTGACCAGCGGGCATGGCTGTCCGGATTCCTGGCGGGCCTGGCAGCGGTGCAGGCCGAGCAGGCGGTCACCGCGACCGCCGCCACGCTGCACGCGACCGTGCTCTACGGAACGCAGACCGGGAACAGCGAGGAGCTCGCGGAACGGCTGGTCGGGTTGCTGCGGGAGAACGGCCTCGGGGCAGACCTCGCCGCACTCGACGACGCCGACCCCGACCGGCTGGCGGCCGCCTCACATCTACTGGTGGTCACGTCCACCTACGGCGAGGGAGAGATGCCCGACAACGCGGAGCTCTTCTGGGAGGCGCTGTCCGCCGACGCCGCCCCGCGCCTGGAGCACCTCCAGTTCTCGGTACTCGCGCTGGGCGACAGCGGCTACGAGGGCTTCTGCCGGGCCGGGCAGATCATCGACACCCGGCTCGAACAGCTCGGCGCCGCGCGCCTCGCCCCGCGGGTGGACTGCGACGTCGACTTCGAGGAGCCCGCGTCGGCGTGGCTCGCCGAGGTCGTCTCCCGGCTGCGGGCGGTCGCCGATCACCTGGATCCCGCCGACGCCGCCGCAGTACCCGTCGCTGCCGCGCCCGCGACACCGTCGAAGCCGAAGTCACGATGGAACAAGAAGAACCCGTTCCCCTCCCGGCTCGTGGAGAACCGCCTGCTCTCCGGGGCAGGGAGTGCGAAGGAGATCCGGCACCTCGAGTTCGACCTCGCCGACAGCAGTATCGAGTACGCGGCTGGCGACGCCCTGAACGTGATGCCGCGCAACGCTCCGGCACTCGTGGACGCCGTGCTCGCTGCGCTCGATACCGTGCCGGACACCGACATCGACGGCGCGCCGCTTGTGGCGCGACTGACCACCGACTGGGAGATCTCGACACCGTCGAAGGACCTGCTCAAGACACTCGCCGAGCGCGCTCCCTTATCCGAACTCGCCGCGGTCCTCGCGCGCGAAGAGCGGGAGACGCTGGACGCGTGGCTGTGGGGGCGCGACGTCCTCGACCTCCTGCACGCGTGCGAGGGCGCGCACATCGAAGCCGCGGAGCTCCCGGACCTGCTGCGGCCCCTGCAGCCGCGGGCGTACTCGATCTCGTCGAGCCCGCTGGCCAGCCCCGACCGCATCCACCTGACGGTGGCGGCGGTGCGGCACGGCGCCGAGGCGGGACGCGAACACCAGGGCGTGTGCTCGACCTTCCTCGCCGACCGCTGCACCGAGGCGGACACCGCCGGGATCTCGCTGCAGCCCAACGCAGCCTTCCGCGTCCCGTCTGACCCCGACCGGCCGATGATCATGGTCGGCCCCGGCACGGGTATCGCCCCGTTCCGTGCGTTCCTGCACGAACGTGCCGCCTCGTCGGCGACCGGGCGGAACTGGTTGCTGTTCGGCGACCAGCACCGGGCGAGCGATTTCATCTACGCAGACGAGCTCGCGGGATTCACCGAGTCGGGCGTCCTGCACCGTCTCGATCTGGCCTTCTCGCGCGACCAGGCGGAGAAGATCTACGTGCAGACGCGGATGATCGAGGCAGCGAGCGAGCTCTACGCCTGGCTCGAGGACGGCGGCCACTTCTATGTGTGCGGCGACGCCTCGCGCATGGCCAAGGACGTGGACCGGGCGCTGCGCGAGGTGATCGCCGGGCAGCGCGGCCGCGGCGCGGACGACGCCGACGAATACGTCGCGACCCTCAAGCGGGAGAAGCGCTACGTGCGGGACGTGTACTGATGCGGCCCGCGTCCTGCCCCGGCTGCGGCTGCGGGCGCTGCCCGCTGCAGCGGGCCCGAGGTTGCGCAACTGTCGAGGGCGCGACGGCCATGGACGTCGCTCGTGCCCTTCCTCTTCTCGATCAGGCCGTGGCGGTCACGGACTCGATGGTCGCAACTCTGGCCCACGAGGGACGGTACTCGCCGCCGACGCAGCCTGGTGATCCGTTCACCGTGGTCCCCGGGCGGATCGCGCTCCGGATCGCGCCCGACCGTGTGGCCGGCGCGGTCACCGACGACGATGCTCCCGGCGGCCCGGCCGACGCGAGCATGGTCGGGCTGGTCGACCGGCGCGGCGGAGCGCTGCATCGCACCTTCGTCACCGCGGAGCCGGATCGGATGGTGGTGCGCGCCCTCGGACATCTCTCGCCCACGGATCAGCACCGCGAAGTCCTGTTCCAGGTGAGCGCGGGCGGGCGCCCCGAGCGGGCGACGAGGGATCCGAGTGCGCACCCCGTCGATGCGATCCTCGCCGACGAAGACGCACGACGGGTGCGCGGGCTGTGTGCGCTCGACGAACGACGGTACTGCCAGATCCCATCGTCGCGCATCGCCCAGGTGCTCGAATTCCTCTGCGATACCGGCACTCCGGTGGGAATCGCCGTCTTCGGCGGCGGCATCGCACAAGCCTGCAGCGGACGGATCGAGGCGGTCCTCCCCGAGGGCCCGCGTCTGCTCACCGGCTTTCACAACGCGGCCGTCGACATCGACCTCGCCCGCGTCGACAACTGCGCCGTCGTCCGCCCCGCCGAAGACGAGCACGCCGCGGCGATCGAGCTCTACGACGCGAGCGGGGCCTGCTGCGCGCTCCTCACCCAGTTCGACGGTGCCGACAGGGCGGTCCGTCTCGACTGGGAAGCAGCCGCGGCATCCCTGTGCGAAGTCATGTAGCTTAGGCTCGCCTTCTTCATCGGTTCGAGACAGGGACATCGCATGGACGCATCCATCAATCGGCGCACCGCACTCCGGCTGGGATTCACCTCGCTCGCCACCGTGGCCGGTGCGACGCTCGTCGCCGCGTGCGGCACCGGGGGCGACGAAGGCTCCGCCCCCAGTAGTGCCGCCGCGGGCGCCGAACCGAGCACCTTCCCGGTTACGATCCCGCACCAGCACGGCACGACCACCCTGACCACGCCGCCGCAGCGGGTTGCGGTCGTGGGCATCGGTGACCAGGATTCGCTCCTGGCGCTGGGGATCACGCCCGTCCTCGTACCCATGTGGACCGGCTCGACGGATACCGGCGTCGGGCGGTGGTCCCAGGATCTGGTGCACGGCGCGCCGATACCGCTCCCGAACGCGACGGGCGCGTTCTCGCTCGAGCAGGTCGCGGCGGCGCGCCCGGATCTGATCCTGGCGGTGAACAACGCCATCACCGCGGAGCGCTACCAGCAGCTGAGCGCTATCGCCCCGACGGTGCTGCATGCGGCCGGCCAGACGGACTGGGCCCTCCCCTGGCAGGACGTGACACGCCGGGTGGGTCAAGCGGTGGGCAGGCCTCAGCGGGCGGAGGACCTGATCGCCGGCGCGGAGGCCACCGTCGCGCGGGCCAAGGTGGCGAACCCGGCCTTGGCGGGGAAGACCGCGGTTCTCGTGATCCGGTGGAAGGACGGCAAACTGCGCGCCTTCGGTCCCGACGCCGCGCGGTTCCAGATCCTCCGCGGCTTGGGCTTCACCCCACCCGCCGCCCTCGCAGGCCGGTTCGCGGGCGGCGCGCTCAACACCGAACTCTCCGCCGAGAACTTCCACCTCCTCGACGCCGACGTCCTCGTCTTCGACAACTGGGAGCGCGACCGGGCGCAGGTGGAGGGCGAACCTGCGTTCGCCTCCCTTCCCGTCGTCGCGCAGAAGCGGCTCGTCGGGCTGGATCCCGTCGTCAGCGACGCCCTCTCGATGCCGAACCCGGTGACCATCCCCTACGTGACGAACGACATCGTCGGCCGGCTCGCCGCCGTCCTCACGCGCTGACCGGGCCGGCCTGCGGGGTCACCGCCCGCAGGCCGACCGCGGCGACCATCGCGATCGCGGCGACCGCCGCCCATCCCAGCCAGGCGGGAGCACCGTCGGCGACCCGGTCGTAGCCCCACCCGACCGCGAGTGATGCGACCAACGAGGCAGCGCCGCCGAGCGTGGCCAGCATCCCATAGTGCGCACCGAGATTCCGCTCCCGGGCGAGGATTCCGACAGCGTCCCGCAACGGCGGCACGAGCAGCATCTGCCCGAGGTGCAGCACCGCGATCCACGCGATCACCGCCGCCAGATGGCGGCCGTCCGGGTGGGCGGCCGTCGTGGCGGGGATGACGAACGACGCGCCCATGACGCCGAGCCCCCACCCGACCGCGCGCCGGCGGCCGAGTCGCCGTCCGACGGCCACGGCTGCGGGCTGACCGACGATGACGATCACGGCCGCTCCGGCGAAGACCCACCCCAGCCACGCCTGCTTCCCCGCCCGCAGCAGCTCCACCGGCAGAACAATATAGATCAGGCCATAGGCGCCAAGCTGTACCGAGCCGAACGCGGCGAGCAGCATGAAGCGGCCGTTGCCGGTGACCGTCCGCCAGGCGACGGCGAGCTTCGCGCCCGCATCGCCCGGGGCGGCATCGTGGGGCAGGAGTCGCCAGAACCCGACCCACATGCCCACGAAGAGCAGGGCCGATGCGAGGGTGACCGCACCGAACGGCGCCCAGATCAACGCCGCTCCGAGCGCGGGACCGACGACGTTCCCGGCGCGGCTGCACATCTGCTCCAGGCCGAATAGCTCCGCCCGCGGGAGCACCCCGTCGTCCTCGAGCCGGCGGCCCCAGGCCGCGTCGGTGGACTCGACCGCGGGCGCGAACAGCGCGGCGGCGAAACCGGTGAGCACGGTCCCCACGACCACCGAGACGACCCCGCCGGCGAACGCGAGGACGACGAAGCCCACCACCCGCATGGCGATGCCGGACAGGATCATCCGGCGCGCGCCGAATCTGTCCGACAGCGCACCGCCCACGAAGAACATGCCTTGCTGGGAGAAGGTGCGCAGCCCGAGAACCAGGCCGATCATCGCGCCCGTCATTCCGAGTGCGCCGAGATGCCCGGCCAGGAACGGGACGACGAGGTAGAAGCCGACGTTGAAGAGGAAGAAGGAGGCGAGCAGCAGTTGCACCGTGGCCGGCAGACGTCGGATCCGCGCGACAGTGGGCATTCGCCGAGCCTAGCGGGGCGCGGGTTCCGCTCAGGCCGGCTGCTTCTCCGCGAGCCGCGCGGCCTCGTCGAACTCGGCGTCGACGGCCTCGTCTTGCTTGTACGTCGCGAGGCTGACACCGACCGCGACAACGAGGTTCGCGAGGAAGCCGGGGACGATCTCGTACAGCTCGAAGGGCGGCCACTGGCCCCAGACGAAGGCGACGGCCGCGCCGACGATGAGGCCCGCCAACGCACCCGGGGCGGTGAGCTTGCGCCAGAACAGCGCGAGCAGCACGACCGGACCGAAGGAGGAGCCGAAGCCGGCCCAGGCGAAGCCGACGAGCTCGAGGATGCTGTCGGACGGATCGATCGCGAGCAGCACCGCGATCACCGCGACGATGAGCACCCCCAGTCGGCCGAGGCGCACGTACGTCTTGTCGCTGATCTCCATGTCGCGTCCCGACTTCTCGGCGAAGATCTTGAACAGGTCCTCGACCAGCGCCGACGAGCACACGACGAGCTGCGAGGACACCGTCGACATGATCGCCGCGAGCACGGCGGCCAGGACCAGGCCCGCGACGAACGGGTGGAAGAGGATCTGCGCGAGCACGAGGAAGACGGTCTCGGGGTCCTTCGGCGCCTTTTCGGGGTGCAGCGAGAAGTAGGCGATGCCGATGAACGCGGTCGAGATGGCGCCGAGCGCCGTCGCCACCATCCAGCTGATGCCGAACCGGCGGGCGGTCGACGCCTCCTGCGGCGAGCGCAGCGCCATGAATCGCACGATGATGTGGGGCTGCCCGAAGTAGCCGAGACCCCATGCGGCCGCCGAGATGATGCCGAGGGCGGTGCCGCCCTCGAAGAGGCTGAAGAAGGTCGGGTTGACGGAGTTCACGGTGTCGACGGTGACCGCCGGGCCGCCCACCTCGATGAGGGCGACGATCGGCACGGCGACCAACGCGGCGAGCATCAGCAGGCCTTGCGCGACGTCGGTGAGGGTGGCCCCGAGGAAGCCGCCGAACAGCGTGTAGATCATCGTCACCACGGCGACGATGAGCATGCCGTGGATGTACTGCACGCCGAAGGTGCTGTCGAAGAACTTGCCTGCGGCGACCATGCCGCTGGAGACGTAGAACGTGAAGAAGACCAGGATGATGAGACCGCAGACGATGCGCAGCGACCGCGAACCGTCACGCAACCGGTGTTCAAGGAAGCTCGGGATCGTGATCGAATTTCCCGCGACCTCGGTGTAGGAGCGAAGCCGCGGCGCGACGAACTTCCAGTTCAGCCACGCGCCGATCGTCAGGCCGATCGCGATCCACGATTCGACGAGCCCCTTGGCGTAGATCGCGCCGGGAAGGCCCATCAGCAGCCAGCCGGACATGTCCGACGCACCCGCGCTGAGCGCGGCGACCCACGGCTTGAGGCCCCGGCCCGCCAGCATGTAGTCGTCGAGGTTGTCGCGCGTCTTCCGGTACGCACTCCAACCGATGTACAACATAGCTGCGAAGTACAGGGTTACTGCGATCGTCTGATAGGTCTGGTCAGACACTAGGGGTCTCCTCAGGTCCAGGAACCGAAACTCGCGGTTCGTACATGGTCTATACAACCAGCGAAATCCCAATACGGTGAATTGATCTCACACGAAGTCAGTCAAGCGGAATGGTAAGCTCGGCCACGATTTTCTGCGGCGCTTTCTTCAGGCGCCCCTCGATCACCACGACCCACATCTTAGGAGGGTTCGACCTTGACCGACGGGACGCGCATCGGTGCGGTACTGCGACGCGGATCGATCGGGGTGGTCACCTTGCTGGTGTCGGGAGCACTTCTCACGCCCGCGCTCGCCTCGGGCGCGCCCACGACCCCGGCCCCATCGCCGAAGCCCGGAGCGCCGAGCACGCCCGTGAAGCCGAGCGCAACGCCGAAGCCGGGGCCGGGCGCACCGTCGACGCCCGCGAAGCCGAGCGCGCCGACGCCCGCGCCCACGCAGACCCCCGCCCCGAAGTCGGTGGCACCGGGCGATCGCATCGACATCCTGCAGCGCTCCCTGGGCGGCGGCCGGTTCGAGTCGCTGCAGTGCACCATGGGGTTCGCGGTGACCGCGCCGGACGGCGAACGCCTCGGTGTGACCGCGGGGCACTGCGGCGCGCCACAGCAGCCCGTCGGCGTGAAGAAGTGGATCGTCGGCGAGGTCGTGCAGTCGAAGTCCCCCGAGGTCAAGGAGGACCCGAACCGTCCCGGGCACTACTCCCCCGTCGACCCGTTCGGGCCTGACTGGGCCACGTTCCGGCTGACCGATCCGCAGGTGAAGCTCCTCGCGTCAGCACCCGGAATGACGCCGCGCACCGTGGGCACCGCGCGCGCCGGGGACCCGGTGTGCCAGCTGGGCTCGGTGAACGGTCGCCGCTGCGGCACGGTGACGAAGGTCGTGGGCGACTGGGTCGTCGCCGACATCGTGACCACGCAGGGCGACAGTGGCGGGCCGCTCATCCGCACGTCGGACAACGCCGCGATCGGCATCATCACCGACGCCGTCACCCTGACCGATCGCGACTCAGGCAAGGTCACGCAACAGCTCACGCAGTACTACTCGCTGAACGCAGCGCTCCGCGCGGCGGGCGGCGCGCGACTCGCGACCAACTGATCGGGGCCCGGCGGCGGGCTGCGTTCATTACACTGCCGCCATGACCGTCGTGGACGACCTCAAGTCGCGTTTCCTGCAGCTCGGGCGACACCGCGCGGTGTCCCGCATGGTCCGGGCCACCGTGCCGCTCGATAAGGCGGTGACCCGGATCAGTCGCGGCTCGGTGCACCTCATCCCCGAGGCGCTACTCCCCCAGCTCACGCTGACCACGGTGGGGCGGCGCAGCGGCGTCGCCCGCGCGGTCCCGCTGCTGTACGTGCGCGACGGAGCGGACTTCGTGGTGATCGCCTCCAACTTCGGGCAGAAGCACCACCCCGCGTGGTCGTACAACCTGGAGGCGACGCCGGACGCCGAGGTGCTGCTGGGCACCCGGCGCATCCCGGTGCGGGCGCGCCGGGTCTCCGAGTCGGACCGGAAGCGCCTGTGGCCCAGCGTCGTCGCCGTCTGGCCCGCCTACGACGACTACATCGATTGGGCCGGCGGCCGCACGATCAAGCTGTTCCGGCTCACGCCTCGCTGACGAGGAAGCCCGCCACGATCGCGGGGTGGACGGTGCGCGCGACCTGCGCCGCGCGGTCGGGCGTCACGTCGACGGCGCCGAACGCCCCGGCCGCGGTGGCGACGGTGAGGGTCGCGACGCCCGCGCGCCGCTGGAAGAAGGTCTCCCGGGTGACGAACCCGGTCACCCCGTCGAACTCGAGTGCGGTGCGCGTGCGTGCGACGGTGCCCGCACCGAGGACAACGGCATCGCCGGTGATGACGGTGCCGAGGTTGGCGTAGCGCAGGCGCGCCAGCGCCACCGACAGGATCGCCACGAGGACCGCACCGACGAGGGGCAGCGCCTTCCACGCGCCGGGCGCGACGATGCCGAACGCCACCAGCACGACGATCGGCACGACAGCCCCCAGCACCGCGCGGGTGTAGCGGCGGCGCAGGGCCACCGGCCCGTGCGGGTCCAGGGCTGTCTCGACCACGCCGGGCCGGCCGAGGATCTCGTCGGCCACCTGGACGGCCTCGGCGCGCGGCGCGGGCGGCAGCAGGGTGGGATTGCGATCCGTGCCCGTAGCGATGGCGCGCAGCTTCGCGCCGCCGGGCAGGCGCATGAGGACTGGCTCGTGCAGTTGCACGCCGCGCACCCGCTTGCGCTCGATCGTCGCCGCCACCGTCGAGATCAGGCCGCGGCTGGTGTGCAGCGCCCCGTCGGCCCGGCGGACCAGGCGGAAGCCCCAGAAGGCGAGCACGTAGGCGAGCACCGAGACCAGGATCGACACCACGATCACGAGCACAACGGCGGCCGGGATCACCACAGCCGCACCGAGGTCGAGGATCTTCGCCAGCCAGGACTCGGCGAGCTCGGAGCCGCGCTCGCGCAGGCCCGCCTCGTCGACGATGCGGAAGCCGATGCCGGCGCCCGCCGCGACAACGGCGAACCCCGTCAGCGAGAACGGGGCGAACCGGATCCACTCCGGCCGCAGGCGCGCGAGCTCCTCCTCGGGAGCGTTCGGCTGGGGCGCCACCTCTGTGCTGTGCTCACCGGGAGTCTCCGTGGCTGACGGTGCCGCGGTGCGGCGCAGGAGGTCTCGCCCGAGTTGCTCCGCCACGTCGGCGGGGATCGGGTCGAGGACGAGCGCGGACTCCTTGCCGCCGACGCCGGTTCCGACCACCACCTTGCGCAGCTTGAGTGCGCGCTCGATGGGCCCGGCCGTCACGTCGACGCTGCGGATGCGGTCTCGGCGGGCGGTGGCGGAGACCTTGCGCACCAGGCCGTGCCGCAGCTCCAGCTGGTCCTCGGTGACCCGCCAGCGGGTGGTGAGCCAGGGCAGCAGGCCGACGAGCACGCTGATCGCGACGCCGGCGATCACGAAGAACACCGGGCCGGCGGCACGGCCGAGGAAAAAGACGCCGATGAGGGCGGGAATGAGCGACGGGACCGCCTTGATGACGCGGGTGCCGATGCCCCACGGCGAGAGCCGGTTCCAACCGTCGTCGGCGACCGAAGCTGCCTCCTGGTCAGGTCGCGTCATCGGTGTCCTCCGCGGCGCTGACGGTGAGCCCGGCGGCGATCGCCTGCGCGGTCTCCGTGGGCAGGCCCGCGATCCGCACCGTGCCCGCCGACGAGGCGGTGGTGACCGTGACCGTCGACAGCCCGAAGGACCGCTCCAGCGGCCCGGCGACGGTGTCGATCACCTGCACGCGAGAGATCGGGATCAGGACGCGGGTCCGCGTGAGCCAGCCCGCCTGCGAGTACACCGCCACGGCGTTGATCTCCCAGCGGTGGAAGGCGTAGCGGAAGCGCGGCATCACCATCAGGTGCGCCGCGGCGGCCCCTGCCAACACGAGGAAGGCCGCGACGGCCACGTACCAGGGCACGTCCGGGATCACCGCGAGCACCACCGTGACCAGCGGGATCACGATCACCCAGCGAATCGCGGCGCGGACCGTCCACCACGTCTTCGCGCGCGGCGAGACCTGGTGGGCCGGCTGCCTGAGCACCTCTGCGGCGCCCGCGGGGGCAGGGGTTCCGGGAAGGATCATGCGCCCAGCTAAGCACGACATTCCGTCCGGCGGCCACCACGCCCGGCTAGGGTGGCGCCGAGGAGGCACCATGACCACACATCCCGATGAGCTGGCGGGCCTGACCGGCCTGTTCACCGACCAGGAGCGCGCGATCGCCGAATCCGTCCGCGCGCTGACCGCCCGCGAGGTGGAGCCGTACGTCGCCGACTGGTTCGAGCGCGGCGAACTCGACGACCCGCGCGGACTCATGCGGAAGCTCGGCGCGCTCGGCCTGCTCGGCATGCACCTCGACGGATACGGCTGCGCCGGAACGACCGCCACCGAGTACGGCGTGGCCTGCCTCGAGCTGGAGGCCTGCGACTCGGGCCTGCGATCCATGGTCTCCGTGCAGGGATCACTGGCGATGTATGCGATCTGGAAGTGGGCGAGCGAGGAGGAGAAGCAGCGCTGGCTGCCCGGCATGGCCGCCGGCGAGCTCATCGGCTGCTTCGGGCTGACCGAGCCGGACCACGGCTCCGACCCCGCGAACATGCGCACCCGGGCGCGACGCGACGGCGGCGACTGGATCCTGGACGGCCGGAAGATGTGGATCACCAACGGCTCCCTCGCTGACGTCGCCGTGATCTGGGCGAAGACCGACGAGGGCGTCCGCGGCTTCGCTGTCCCCACCGACACCGCGGGCTTCGCCGCGAACACCATCGAGCACAAGATGTCGCTGCGAGCGTCGGTGACCGCCGAGCTGGTGCTCGACGGTGTGCGCGTCCCCGATTCCTCCGCCTTCCCCGAGGTTCGCGGCCTGCGCGGCCCACTGTCGTGCCTGAGCGAGGCGCGATACGGCATCGTCTGGGGCGCAATGGGTGCCGCCCGGACCGCACTGGAGTGCGCGCAGCGCTACGCGGTGGAGCGCGAGCAGTTCGGCAGGCCGATCGGCGGCTTCCAACTGACCCAGCAGAAGCTCGCAGACATGACGCTGGAGTACACGAAGGGCGTGCTACTGGCGGTGCACCTGGGCCGCCTCAAGGACGCCGGGACACTGCGGCCCGAGCAGGTGTCCCTGGGCAAGCTGAACAACGTGCGCGAGGCGATCGACATCTGCCGCACCGCCCGCACGATCCTGGGCGCGAACGGCATCTCGCTGGAGTTCCCGGTGATCCGGCACGCGAACAACCTGGAGAGCGTGCTGACGTACGAGGGCACCGTCGAGATGCACACCCTGATCCTGGGCCAGAAGCTCACCGGGCAGAGCGCCTTCCAGTGACCCGCCGTTAGCCCAGAGATTGACCCTGACCAGCCGATTTCACGTTTCGTGGCACTCCTTGCTAATGTATTCCAGCACGCAGCGAGCGAGCATGCGCCATTAGCTCAATTGGCAGAGCAGCTGACTCTTAATCAGCGGGTTCGGGGTTCGAGTCCCTGATGGCGCACAATCGAGAAGCCCCCTCCATTTCGGAGGGGGCTTTTTCGTGTCCGCCCGGAGGTCCATGCAGCCGGCCGACAGTCCCCGTCATCCGAGCGGAGACCGGCGCGGACTTCCCCCTCGGCATGTCGTAGCGCGACACAAAGACAATGTGTCGAGCGACACCGGACGACGCCGCCGAGTCGCGCCACACCAGTGACCTCGACCCGGTAGTCGAGGTGTTCCCCCTTGCAGGGGATGTCGAGGACGGATCCCGCCGCGTTCTCAGAAGAAGCCGACGAAGAAGAGCACCGACTTCCACCACCGCCAAGCACTAAACCACCGCTCCCTCCACACCATGATCTGGACGACGAGGAGGAGCATGGCGGCGACGAAGACCACCCACTTCCAGGCACTGATGTCGGGACTGCTAACTCCGGAGAGCTTCGTCCACGGAGTGTCGATCAGCACCGGCCGTGCCGGTTCGTCAGTAGCCTGAGAGTATTCACCTCAGCAAATACTACGCGTTCATCCGATCGCGAGAGCAATGCCAACCGTGACCATGCTCGCAGAATTGAATCTTCTAAATTTAGCTACGCTAAGTTAGGCTCTGATCGAGCCTGGGGAGCAACCACCTCACCTGCCGCCCGCAGCGTTCTCCCCAGGCTCTCACCCAAGTCGGGACGACGGGGCCGGCGAGTCAGTCGGCCTCGTCATCCTCACCGGCCCCGTAGCCGAAGGCCATGGCGAAGGCGATGCCCAGGGCGAGGCCGATCCCGATACCCAGCGCGGGATTCCCCAGCGCCGTCCCGATGCTCGCGCCGAAGACCACGCCGATCGCGAGCCCCAATGCCAGCTTGTTGTAGCCCTTGTCGCCCCACGGCCCCGAGGGGCGGTCACCGTCGTCCTGCGCTCCGGAATCGGACCGGTCACCGTCGTCGCTCACACCCCGCACCGTACCGGCAGAGCCCTCAGCAGGCCCGGTAGAATCGGGATCAATCGGTCCCGTGGACCGAATCCGACTGAGCCTTTCCTGGAGCTGAGCCATGCGCAACCGTCCCGCCGTGTATCGACGTATCCCGACGGCGGTGACGGCACTGGTCGTCTCCGTCGCCCTTGTCGCCGGATGCACGTCGTCGACGGGCGACGCGGCACTGCCGGACGAGAACCAGAAGATCACCGACTCGACGCCCTTCTTCGACCTGCTGCGCCCGCAGATCACCTCGAGCGTGCGCAACGGCGCGCTCGACGTGCAGCCCGGCGTCCCCATCACAGTGAGCGCGAGCGGCGGCACGCTGACCAGGGTCGTGATGACCAACGCGGACGGCAAGGAGGTGGCCGGCAAGCTCGCCGAGGACGGCCGCTCCTGGAACAACGCCGAGCCGCTGGGCTACAACAAGACCTACAAGCTGCGGGCCGAGGCCAACGGCATCGGCGGCGTCAACGTCGCGAACGAGACCTTCAGCACCCAATCGCCGAACAACCTGGCGCAGGCGTACTTCACCACCGCCGACAACTCGACGGTGGGCATCGGCCAGACCGTGGGCGTGAAGTTCGACGAGCGCATCGCCGACCGGATGGCCGCACAGCGCGCGATCAAGATCGTCACCGATCCGCCGGTCGAGGGCGCCTTCTACTGGATCAGTCCGTCCGAGGTGCGCTGGCGCCCGGAGAGCTACTTCAAGCCGGGCACCAAGGTCAGCGTGGACGTGAAGATCTACGGAGTGGACCTCGGCGGCGGCACCTTCGGCCAGAAGGACGCCTCCACCCGGTTCACCGTGGGCGACGAGGTGATCACCACCGTCTCCGACAAGGACAAGATCGTCCGCGTGACGAAGAACGGCAAGCTCATCAAGACGATGCCCACCTCGATGGGCGGCCCGGGCAACGAGACCCCGAACGGCGTCTACCTCATCGGTGATCACCGCGAGAACATGATCATGGACTCGTCCACCTACGGCGTTCCGGTGAACTCCCCCAACGGCTACCGCACGCTGGTCGACTACGCCGTGCAGATGTCCTACAGCGGCATCTACCTGCACAGCGCCCCGTGGTCGGTGAACCAACAGGGCTCCACCAACGTGAGCCACGGCTGCCTCAACGTGAGCACCGAGAACGCCCTGTGGTTCCTGCAGAACACCAAGCGCGGCGACATCGTCAAGGTCACCGACACCTCGGGCCCCGTGCTGGACGGCACGGACGGGCTAGGCGACTGGAATCTCCCGTGGTCCGTCTGGCGCGCCGGCAACGCGAAGGCCGCCGGGTAGCTCCTCCCCCGACTCCGGGGCTCCGACGGTGACCGTCGGCGCACCGTCGGGCAGCGCGGTGGTGACGGCGAACCCGGGCCGGGCGGTGCCGACGAAGGCGCGCGGCCAGTCCCGGAGCACAGCGACGCGGTTGCCCATCCCAGCCAAGTAGTACAGGTGCACGGCCAGCCAGCCGACCCACGCGACGATGCCGGTGAGCCCGGGCAGACCGAGCGGCGGCTGGATGACGGCGTGCGGGGTGTCGATCATCGCCATGCTGCCCTTGTCCAGGTAGCGGAAGTGCGTGCCCGGGCCCGTCTTCCCGCGAATGATGTCAGCGGCGTGGCGGCCCTGCTGCATGGCGACGGGGCTCTGTCCGGGTAGGCCGTTCAGGCTCGTCATGTCGCCGAGGGCGAAGACATCGGCCCGGCTGCCGACCGTGAGGTCGCGGTTGATGAGGAGGCGGCCGTTGCGGTCCGTCTCGCAGCCCGTGGCCTCGGCGATCACCCCGGCGAGCGGGGTGGCCTTGACGCCCGCCGACCAGACGACGGTGCCCGCGGCGATCTCGCGCTCGACGCCCGCCTTGTCCTTGACGGTGACGACGTCATCCTCGATCGCGGTGACGAACGTGCCGGTGTGCACCGTGACGCCCGCCTTCTCCAGCGCGGCGAGGGTGTAGCCCGAGAGGGTGCCGCCGTAGAAGGGCAGGACGTCGTCGGCACCCTCGACCAGGTGGATGCGGATCTCGGCGTCGTCGTGGAAGCGGCGCGCGAGCTCGGCGACCTGGCCCGCGACCTCGACGCCCGTGGCGCCGGCGCCGACCACCACAACGGTGCGCGCGGGGCTCTCGGCGGGGGCGTCGAACGCGGCCCGCAGCCGCGTCCGGAGATTCTCGGCGTCCTCGAGGGTCTTGAGGGCGAAGGTACGGCCGGCCCACTCGTCGTGCCCGAAGTACGCCTGCGCGGCGCCCGCAGCGACGATGAGGTAGGTGTAGCCGATCTGCTCGATGCCGTCGGCGGTCGCGTAGGTGACCACCTTGCGCTCGGCGTCGACCTCGGTGACATAGCCGGTCACGACGTCGACGGTGCGGCGGCGGCGCAGCACCTCAGCGATGGGCGGCGCGATGCGCTCGCCGACGGTGACGCCGGTGGCCACCTGGTAGAGCAGGGGCTGGAACAGGTGGGTGCCGTTCGCCGAGATGAGGGTGGTCTCGATGTTCGACTTGGCCAGCTGCTTCGCGGCGGCGAGGCCGCCGAATCCCGAGCCGATCACCACGACGTGGGTGCTGCGCATGATCTTCTCCTCCTTCACGACGTCTTTGTCTACTACCAGATTGGTGCATGGATGATCACGCTTCAACCTGGTAGATCGCCGTCCTGATGATGCGACCCATCGCATCTGTTCATAGAATGGCGGTATGGAATTCCGGCAGCTCGAGTACCTCGTCGCGGTGGCCGACCACGGCGGCTTCTCCCGAGCGGCGAAGCAGTGCTTCGTCTCCCAGTCGGCGGTGAGCCACCAGATCGCGACCCTCGAGAAGGAACTGGGCGCCGAGCTCTTCGAGCGGGCGGGGCGGCGGGTGCGCCTCACCGACGCCGGCGAGTCCCTGCTCCCCCGCGCCCGCGAGCTGCTCCGGCAGCGGGACGAGGCCATCGACGCGGTGCGACCGCGGCCCGACCGGATCCGGCTCGCGGCGAACATGTCGTTCGCCCGGTCCGCGCTGGCCGCCGCCTCCGACGTGCGCGAGCGGCACCCGGGCGCGGAGATCGACTTCCTCATCAAGCCCTTCGCGCAGCGCATTGCCGCGGTGAAGTCGGGTGAGGCCGACCTCGCGCTCATCCGCGGCCGCCTGGACGAGCCCGGCCTCTACCTGGAGCCGCTCTGGGTCGACAATCCGCTCATCGCGTTCTCCACGAGGCACCCCCTCGCGGTGCTCGGTCGGGCACCGTCGACCACGGAGCTGGCGCAGTACCCACTGCTCCTGCCGCCCCCGCACCAGCAGGTGCTGCTCCACCGGCTCGTCGACAAGGTGTTCACTGCCGACGGGCTGGAGGTACGGCTCGGTCCCGAGATCCGCGAGGACCACCCCGTCGCTTTCGAGCTGATCAACAACCCCGAGGGGTGGACGCTGCTGTACGAGGACCCGCGCCAGCCCGGCATCGCGAGCCGGCCGGCGCCGGGCTTCACACTGCCCGTGTCCGCGGTGCTGCGCACCGACGCCACCCCGAACCCGCTGGTCGCGGAACTGCTGGTAGGACTGTCGAACGGGTACCGCCGGGGCTGATCTGACGGTCCGCCGCCCGGATCCGATCGGGTGCGGAGCCGGGGGCGCGCGCACTCAGGGCTTGCCGCGGAACCGCTTGCTCACTTCGGCCGGCACCGCGAGCACCCGTTCGGCGACGGTGACCGCCGCGCCGGGCATGGAGAGCAGACTGTTGACCTTCTCCAACGCCGCGTCGGTCTTCTCCAGGGTTGCGGAGAACCGCGCCGTGAGCTTCTCGAACTCGTCGAGATTGCGGTTCACGCGGGCCACCGTCTCGTCGAACGTCGACATGGTGGTACTCATGTTTTCCATGGTCACTGCCATGCCCTCGAGCATGGTCGTGGCCTGGTCGATCGTCATGTCCGCGTTGAGCGCCGCGCTCGCCAGGCTGCGGATGCGTGCGCGGCCGCGGCCACCCGCGCCGCCGGAGTACCCCGAGCCCTCGTCCTGTGCTGCCATGCCCGATACGGTAACGGCATGACTACATCGACGCGGCTGGAGCCGGGAGTAAATGCACCTTCTTTCACTTTGCCGGACCAGGACGGCAATCCTGTGTCGCTCTCCGACTACCGTGGCCAGCGGGTTGTTCTCTACTTCTACCCGGCAGCGATGACGCCGGGTTGCACCAAACAGGCCTGCGATTTCCGCGACAACCTGGCCGACTTCGCCGACGCCGGGCTCACCGTGCTGGGCATCTCTCCCGACAAGCCGGCGAAGCTCGCGAAGTTCCAGGAGCGCGACTCGATCACATTCCCGCTCCTGTCGGACCCGGATAAGCAGGTGCTTACCGAATACGGGGCCTTCGGTGAGAAGATGATGTACGGCAAGACCGTGACGGGCGTCATCAGGTCGACGTTCGTCATCGGCGCGGACGGCACCATCGAGGTGGCGCAGTACAACGTGCGCGCGACCGGCCATGTCGCCAAGTTGCGCCGCGATCTGAAGATCTAGAGAGGAACCCCACCGACGTGGAACGCACCATCTACTCCGAGGACCACCTGCAGTTCGGCTCGGCGGTGCGGGACTACCTGCAGAAGCAGGTACTTCCGCACGCCGAGCAGTACATCGACGACAAGCTGATCGCCCGCGACGTGTGGCGCGGCCTCGGCGAGCAGGGCGTCCTCGGACTCGAGATCCCGGAGTCGTACGGCGGCGGCGAAGCGGAGGACTACCGGTTCAACGCGATCGCGCAGGAGGAGCTGGCCAAGGTCTCGATGGCCTTCGCCAGCTCGGTGGGCATCGACTTCGACATCACCACGCCCTACATCGCGCGCTTGGGTACCGACGAGGCGAAGCAGCAGTGGCTGCCCGCCATCGCCGCCGGCGAGGCCGTGGCCGCGATCGGCATGACCGAGCCCTCGGCGGGCTCCGACCTGGCCGGAATCAAGTCCACGGCGGTGCGCAGCGGCGACGACTGGATCCTCAACGGCTCCAAGACCTTCATCACCAACGGCTACACCTGCGACGTCGCCGTGATCGCGGCGAAGACCAACCCCGACGCCAAGGCCCGCGGCATCTCGCTGTTCGCCGTGGACTGTTCGCTGCCCGGTTTCGAGCGGGGCCGCAAGCTCGACAAGGTGGGCCAGCCCGAGGCCGACACCGCGGAGCTCTTCTACTCCGACCTGCGCGTGCCCGGCAGCGCCCTCATCGGCGAGGTGGACCGCGGTTTCTACCACATGATGGAGAAGCTGCCCCAGGAGCGCATCGGCTCCGCGGTGGGCAACATCGCGCACGCCAAGCAGATCCTGGCAGAGACGATCGAGTACGCCCGCGAGCGCAAGGCCTTCGGTGCGTCGATCGGCTCGTTCCAGCACAACAAGTTCCTGCTGGCCGACCTGGTCACCAAGATCGAGATGGCGCAGGCCTACGTGGACCAGGCCGTGGTCGCGCACGCCGAGGGCACGCTGACCGCCGTCGACGCCGCGAAGGTCAAGTACATCTCCGCCGAGATCCAGAACCAGGTGCTGGACTCCTGCGTGCAGCTGCACGGCGGCTACGGCTACATGCGCGAGTACCGCGCCGCCCGCGCGTGGATGGACGCCCGCGTCACCCGCATCTGGGCCGGTTCGTCCGAGATCATGAAGGAGATCATCGGGCGCGACCTGACGCTGTAGGTCGCTTCGACGGTGACGGCCGGGGTGCGCAGGGCGCGCCCCGGCCGTTCGTCGTACAGGTCACGGAACGACGAAGGGCGCCGTCGGGATGTCCCGACGGCGCCCTTCGTACGCGAGTCCTACTGCGCGGCCTCGATCACCGAGATGATCTTCGGGCGCAGGTCGGCGGCGGCGATGATCTCGTCGACCGAGCCGACCTCGACGGCGCGACGGATGCTGTGCACCCCGTCGAACTCGGAGGCGACCTCGCCCAGCTTCTCGGCGCGGACGGAGCCCCGCACCTCGTCGAGCTCGGCGAGCAGCGCCGCGCGCTCGGTGCCGGTGGCCTCGGCCACCTGCGCCTCGAGGTCCTTGACCCGCGCGTCGTTGCCGGTGCGGGAGTTGACCTCACCCGAGAAGACCACCGCGGCCGCGGGCGCGCCACCGAGCACCGAGGCGAAGGAGCCCTCGATGGCCAGCACCGTCATGTTCGGGTTCAGCTGCTTGCTGAACACCACGAACGCGCCGCCGTGGTACCGCGAGATCACGCAGAAGACGATCGGACCCGAGAAGTTGACGATCGCGCGACCGATCTCGGCGCCGTACTCCAACTGGAGCTTGCGCAGTGACTCCGGCGACCCATCGAAGCCTGACAGGTTGGCGAGCACGACCAGCGGCCGGTTGTCGCTCGCCGCGTTGATCGCGCGCGCCGCCTTCTTCGACGACTGCGGGAACAGCGTGCCGGCGGTGTAGGTGTCCGGGCCGTCGGTCGCCGGGAAGCCCAGGCGCGGCACCGACTTCGACTCGATGCCCAGCAGGCAGACCGGGATGCCGCCGATGTGCACGTCCTGCACGACCGCGGTCTCGGCGTCGGCCATACCGGCCCAGCGCTCGAGCACGTCGTGGTCCTGGTCGGACAACGCGCGCATCACGGTGCGGATATCGAAGGGCTTCTTGCGATCCGGGTTCTTCTCCGCGGAGAAGATGTCGCCGACGGTCGTGAAGTCGCTGTCGGCGAGCACGTGCGGGAACGTCGTGATGTCGCGATCGGACGGGTCCGTGGTCGCGGCGCGACGCGGCGCCTGCTCGCCGGGGGCGATGTAGGTGTGCGCGTAGTGCTCCATCAGGATCTGGTGCGCGCCCATGAGATCCGCGGACCAATACTGCGCCTGGCCGTTCGGACCCATGATGCGGTCGTAACCGCCGATGCCGAAGTTGTCCTCCGCCGAGACGCCGCCCGAGAAGTCCAGCGACTGCTTGCCGGTGAGCACCATCGCCGACTCCGGCGTCATGATCAGCACGCCCTTGGTGTGCATGAGCATGGTGGCCTCGGCGTTCCAGTACGGCTGCGCGCCCACGTTGATGCCGGCGGAGACGATGTTGATCTCACCGCCCTGCTGCGTGAACTCGACGATCTTCTTCAGCGACGCGGCGACCCAGTCCATGTTCTCGGTGCCCGAGTCCATGGAAATGCGGGCACCCGCGGAGAGCGCGTACCACTCGACGGGCAGCTCCATCCGGTGCGCGAGGTCGATCGCCGCGCTGATCCGGCGGCACTCCGCCTCGGCGAGCGCACCCAGCGACTTGGTCGGATCGCCCAGCAGCAGAACGCGCTTGACACCCTCCGGATACAGGTCAGTCGCCGTAGAGATGACGCCGACCACGATGCCTGCGGTGTTGCGCCCCTTCGGCCGGTCTGTGGGCACCAGCACGTCGGCGATGTCGCCCTCGGCCAACTCGTACTCGACGAAATCGCCCAGCGCGGAAGTCAGCTCGTACGGGTAGACGGTGTTGCGGCTCGCGGCGCGCAGCACCTTCTGGCGGTAGCCGTCGATCGGCTCGACGGTGTCCTCGACCGGCTCGCCGATGTGCAGGTCGGCACGACCGGTGGGGCTGAAGGACACCCGCACCTCGGTCTTGACGAGCTCGCCGGTCGCCGCGTCACGGCGACGGCCGATGAGCAGCACCTCCTCGAGACCCGCGCCGACCGTGGTCGACCCGATGTGCCCGGCGAGCGCCTCGAGCTCCGTATCGCTGAGGTCCACCGGCGGCCAGATGTACATGACGATCCGGTTGGTGGGCAGGCGCTTCGCGCTGGGGCGGGCGGCCTGCGCCCGGCGGATCGAGTCCACGCACGTGGCGAGCGCGATCTCCGCGGTCGGCAGGGCCAGGAGGCGGCCCTCGCCGTCGCGGACGGCGGCCAGGTCGCGGACCTGGGCGAACGCGACCAGGCGATCGTCGGCCGGGTTCTCCTTGGCGACCGCGCGGTAGAGGTACACCTCCTCGTCGTCCGACGAGGTGAGGCGCGTCAGATCGAAGCGGCGCAGCCGCTCCAGCTGCATGCGCTGCGCGATGTACGGGTGCAGGCCGCGGATCAGGCGGTCCTCGACGACCCCGTTGGTCGCCGCGCGGAACGTGAAGTGGTGGTGCATGACCGCACCGCCGCTGCCCGCGACGGTGATCGTCACGCGACGGACCTGCGCCGGGAGCGGGTGCGCCGACAGCACGCTGTCGAAGGCGGCCACCATCTCGTCCTGATCCTCGGGCTGCTGCTCCCAGCTGAGGTAGATGTCGGCGTCCACCGACGCCGCGCCCTCGGCGACCTGCGCCAGCCCGGCGACCGCGGCGCTGAGCCCGTCGTAGGCAACGGCGGCGGAGGCGAGCAGGGCACCGTCGCGCTCGGCGACGACCCACTCGGTGCCGGCGACGTCCTGCGTGCGGACCTCCGTGAGGCCCTTGTTGCCGTAGTAGCGGCGGGTGAGGACCTCGAGCATGACCGCGTTGTCGGTGGGGTGATCCCCCGCCAAGCGCTCGCCCAGGAGCAGGACCAGCGGCTCGGTGCTGCGCACCATCTCCGCGATGCGGTCGGAACGGTCTACGGCCGTGGGGTTCTGGTCGAGGTGCGTCAGGTGCGCGCGGACCGCCGAGTACACGCCCTCGCGGTTGCCGCGCAGCAGCGGCTGACCGAACCAGGCGAAGACCACGCCGCGGGCGAGGTCGGCGATCACCGGGTAGCGCGACTGCGTCGCGTCCATGAGCCGCTCGAGCACGGCGCGCGCGTCGCCGCCCTCCTCGACCGACGGTGCCGGCTCGCGCAGCCACTTGCGCAGCAGCGCCGTGATGGCGCGGACGCCCACCTTCGGCCGCTGCTGCGCCAGGAAGACGCGGAAGACGGCCGACTCGAGGTCGGTCGTGCGGTCGAGCTCGGCGACGCCGTAGTGGCCGAGGGCCGCGGCGAGCTTGGCCCGGTAGGAGTCCGGCAGTCCGGCGCGGTCGGCGTCGAGGCTGCGGAGGTAGGTGTGGAAGTGCTCGCGGGGGCTGTGCACCTCGTCGTCCCCGCCCACCGAACGGCGCAGGCCCAGCTCGGCGAGGTCGGCGAAGACACCGGCCAGCGCGAGCTCGGCGCCTGCGGGAGCGGCGCCCTCGAGCTCCGCGGCGACGCGGTCCACCAGGTACTCGTCAAGCAGACGGCTCTCGTCGGCAGGGTCGACGTCGTAGCCCAGCAGCTGGCTGCGCAGGGCGTCGCGGCCCGCGGCGGCGCGCTCGACGGCGCCCACCTGTGCGGGCTCCGCCGGAAGGTCGATGGGGCCGGCGGCGCTGCCAGCGGTCTCCTCGTCGCCGTCGCCGAGGGGCTCGAGGCGCAGCAACGGCGCGCCCGCCTCGACCTGGCTGCCGACGGTGACCGCGCACTCCTTGAGGCGTGCCGAGAAGGGCGAGCGGAGGACCGTCTCCATCTTCATCGACTCGAGGACGAGGATCGGCGCACCGGCCTCGACCTCGTCGCCGACGGCGACCGGGACGGCGACCACGAGCGCCGGCGCGGGCGAGCGGACCACGCCGCCCTCGTCGCGGCTGACGCGGTGGGTGACGCCGTCCACGTCGACCACGTGGACGGGGCCGTGCGTGCCCGTGGTGAGCCGGTACCGGACGCCGTTGACCACGGCCTGGCCGGTGTGGTTGTCGAAGCGCTCCAGGTCGACGTCGGCGGTACGGGTCTCCGCGCCGGTGTCGATGACGAGCCGGAAGTTGTGGGCGCCGGTGCGGGCGACGCGGACGCGGTAGCTCGCGCCGCGCAGCTTGAAGTCCAGCGGGGTGCCGCTCTCGTGCTGCACCTGCGGGCGGCCGCCCGACGCGGTCGTGAGCAAGCGGGTGAGCTCGGCGCGCTCCTCGTCCTCGTAGGCGTCGATCGCCGCGGAGGCCAGGGCCACCGACGTGTGGCGGTCGGCGACCAGGCGGCCCTCGCCGCGGACCCGGTCGATCCAGCCGGTGTCGGCGCTGCCGTCAATCACCTCGGGCTGGTTCAGCAGGTCGAGCACGAAGCTCTTGTTGGTGGCGCCGCCCTCGATGATGACGCGGGTCTCGTTCATGGCGCGGCGCAGGCGGCCCAGCGCCTGATCGCGGTCGCTGCCGTACGCGATGACCTTGGCGATCATCGAGTCGAAGTCGGCGGGGATCGTGTCGCCCTGCGAGACGCCCGTGTCGATGCGGATGCCGGGGCCCGCGGGCAGGTCCAGCAGCGCAATGCGGCCGGGAGCGGGCGCGAAGTCGCGGTCCGGGTCCTCGGCGTTGAGGCGGGCCTCGATGGCGTGGCCGCGCTCGACGGGACGCTCGCCGTCGAGCTTGCCGCCCGAAGCGACGTGCAGCTGCGCGCGGACCAGGTCGAAGTCGTTGGTGACCTCGGTGATCGGGTGCTCCACCTGCAGGCGGGTGTTCACCTCGAGGAAGGCGAGCAGGTCGTCGCCCGGGTGGTAGAGGAACTCGACGGTGGCGGCGCCGCGGTAGCCAACCTTGATGGCGAGGCGCTCCGCGGACTCCTTGAGCCGCTGCACCTGCTCGGGGCCGAGCACCGGGGAGGCGGACTCCTCGATGACCTTCTGGTTGCGGCGCTGCACGGAGCAGTCGCGCACGCCGAGGGCCCAGGCGGTATCGCCGTCGGAGATGACCTGCACCTCGACGTGGCGGGCGCCCGTGACCAGGCGCTCGAGGAAGACGACGCCGCTGCCGAAGGCGCGCTCGGCCTCGTCGCGGGTGCGCAGGTAGGCATCCTCGAGGTCGGCGTCCGAGGCGACCATGCGGATGCCGCGCCCGCCGCCGCCGGCGGTGGCCTTGAGCATGAGGGGGTAGCCGATGTCCTTGGCCTTGGCCTTGGCGTCCTCGAGCGTCTCGACCGGGCCGCGGCTCCACGGCGCGACGGGGACGCCGACCTCCTCGGCGATCAGCTTGGCGCCGATCTTGTCGCCGAGCTGGCGCATCGCGTCCGGGCTCGGGCCGACGAAGGTCACTCCGACCTCGGCGCACTTCTCCGCAAAGACGGGATCCTCGGCGACGAAGCCCCAACCGACCCACGCCGCGTCGGCGCCGGTCTCCTGCAGGGCGGTGCCGAGCAGCTCGTAGTTCAGGTACGGGCGCGCCGCAGCGGGGCCCAGGTCGTACGCGATGTCGGCCTCGCGGACGAAGGTCGCAGTGCGGTCGACGTCGGTGTAGAGGGCGACGGTCTCGATCTGCTGCCCGGTCTCGGCGGCCAGGTCGCGGACCGCATGGATGAGACGCATCGCGGCCTCACCTCGGTTCACGATGGCGATTCGGCTGAACACTCGCTTGTTCCCTTTCGGCTCTATCCGGTGCGCGACTCGGTCCCTATCGGACCGTCGCGCTCTTCAGTTCTCTCGATCACCGCGAACGCCGCCGCGGTGTCACCGTCGTGGGTGAGTGACACATGGATCGTCGCACCCGGCCCGAGATCGGCCGCAATGCGGCCGTACACCCGTACCGCCGGGCGGCCCCAAGCATCGGAAACCACCTCCACCTCCCGCGCGCCGACCTCCTTCTCGGCCGGCCGCTGGGCGTAGAAGCCCGACGAGAACGCCTTGAAGACGGCCTCTTTGGCCGCCCATCGGGCGGCCAGGGAGCGCACGTCGCCCGCGGCGTCCCGTCGTTCGGCGGGACTGAACGACGAGAGCATCGTGGTCCCGGGTTGCGCGAGTTGCTCCGCGAACCCGGGAACGTGCACCACGTCGATCCCGACTCCCACCACGGCCATGGCGGAAGCCTAGCGGGCTACCGGCATCCGTCGGCGCAGTACGTGCCGTCGGATCCCAGCCGCACGGCCTCGTCGAGCAGCAGAGCCGCCTCGGTCCGGTCCGTCGCCTCGGAGGTCGCGTCGGCGCCGAAGCGCCGGCCCGCCGGGGGCTTGCGGTACAGGCCCGACCGGCCGCACATCGCCGACAGCACCGCACGCCGACCCGCGACCTCGCGCTCCCGCGCCGCCGCCAGGTACACGGCGCGCGCCGCCGGGTCGAGGGAGGCCAGGAAGGCGTCGCGGTGCACGACCGCGATGAGGCCCGAGACGTGGCCGAAGCCGAGCGAGGTCAGCAGACCCGCCTTGGGACGGAACCCCTCATCGAACCGGTGCGTCTCCCGCAACCAGACGAGGTGCGGGAACTTCCGCATCTCGTCATCGACGCAGTCGAGGCTGCGGTTCGGCGGGAGCACCTGGTCGTTGAGCATCTGGCACATACCGATCAGCTGGAAGGCAGCGGCGCCGCCCTTGGCGTGACCCGTCAGCGACTTCTGCGAGACCACGAACATCGGGGCGCCCTCGGAGCGGCCGATCGACGCCGCGATCCGCTCGTGCAGGTTCGCCTCGTTCGGGTCGTTCGCGTTGGTCGACGTGTCGTGCTTGCTGATGATCGAGACGTCGTCCGCCGCGACACCCAGCTGCCGCAGGCTGCGGGCCATCGGGGCCTCCGGGCCGCCGGCGGCCACCGACAGCGCGCCCATGCCGGGAGCCGGGATGGAGGTGTGCACGCCGTCGCCGAAGCTCTGCGCCCAGGCGACCACGCCGAGCACCGGCAGGCCCATCTTCGCCGCGATATCGCCGCGGGCCAGCAGCACGGTGCCGCCGCCGTTGGACTCGACGAAGCCGCCGCGACGGCGGTCGTTGGCGCGGGAGAAGCGGCGCGGGCTGATGCCCTTGGCCAGCATCTTCTCGCTGTCCGCGGTGGCCTGCATCATGCCGAAGCCGGTGATGCCCTCAATCGACAGGTCGTCGAATCCGCCGGTCACCGCGAACACGGCCTTGCCGACCTTGATCTTGTCGACGCCCTCCTCGACCGAGACCGCCGCGGTGGCGCAGGCCGCCACGGGGTGGATCATGGCGCCGTAGCTGCCGATGTAGCTCTGCACGACGTGCGCGGCGACGACGTTCGGCAGGGCCTCCTGCAGGATGTCGTTCTGGTTCGGCTCGCCCAGCAGGGTGTTGATGAACAGGTCGCGCATCGAGCTCATTCCGCCCATGCCGGTGCCCTGCGTGTTGGCGACGTGCGAGGGGTGCACGTACTCCATCAGCTCGGCCGGCTCGAAGCCCGCGGAGATGAAGGCGTCGACGGTGGCCACCAGGTTCCACAGGGCCAGGCGGTCGACCGATTCGATCATCTCGGGCGTGATGCCCCAGTGCGTGGGGTCGAAGCCGTCCGGGATCTGTCCGCCGACGCTGCGCAGCAGCTTGGTGCGGCGCGGCACGCGGATCTCGGTGCCGGCCTTGCGGGTGATCCGCCACTCGCCCGTCTCCATCGGCACCGCAACGGTGTTCTCCGGATCGGCGTCGACGAAGGCGCGGGCCTCGGCCTCGTTCGCCACCACGAAGGACATGTCCTCGGGCAGGAACACCGACACCAGCAGCGGAGCCGTCTGGTCGATGATGTCGCCGTCGTCGCTGAACTCGCGGATACCGCAGCGCTCCACGACCGCGTCGTGGTACTTGTCGGCCAGCTCGGCCTCGGGCACCAGGTCGCCCGATTCGGCGTCGTACCAGCCCGGCTCCGGGTCGTTCTCCCAGGTGACCATGCCGGTCACCCAGGCGAGCTCGGCGACGCCCGCGGCGGAGAGCCGCTCGTCGACCTCCATCTCGAAGCGGGTGCGCGAGCTGCCGTATGGGCCGACCTCGCCGGCGCCGACGATCACGACCATGTCCTCGGGCCGGGCCTCGATCGCGCTCCAGTCCGGCTCGCCCAGGGTCGCGACCGGGGCGCCCGGCAGAGCCGCGATGGTGCCCTCGTCCTCGGCCTCCGCGGCCTCGGCGAGGCGGGCCTCCATGGCCTGCTCGGCGAGCGCCTTCATGTCCAGGTTGACGCCGCCCAGGCCGCCGGTGAGATCGTCGAACAGCGGGGCCGTCGCGGCTCGCTCCCGCGCTTCGGCGCTGGCGTTCGCGAGCAGCTTGTCGGCCATCTCGAAGGTCGACCAGGTGCGCACACCGGCCGCCTCGACGGCCTCGACCAGCGGGTCGTTGCCGCCCATGAGGCCCGTGCCGCGGACCCAGCCGATGATGGCGTGGGCCAGGGTGACGCGCTCCGACCAGGACTTCTCCGCGTTCCAGCGGGTGACGAGGGCGTCCAGGGAGGCCTTCGATTCGCCGTAGGCACCATCGCCACCGAACATGCCGCGGTTCGGCGAACCCGGCAGAACGACGTGCAGCCGCGAGGCCAGGTCGGTGTCCTTGCCGATGGCGGCGAGGCCGGCGATGAGCCGCTCGACCGACCACAGGAGGATCTTCATCTCGAGCTCGGCGCGCGGCCCGGCGTCCGACATGTCGCCCGAGACGCGGGGCGCCGCGAACGGGAACAGCATCGTCGGGACCAGGGCCTCCTTGTGGACCGTGGTGTACGGGCCCACGGTCTCGGCCTGGCGCTCGCCGATCCACTCGACGAGCCCGTCGACATCGGCGTAGCTCGCCATGTTCGCCGGGACGATCCACAGGGCGGCGTCGGTCCGGGCGCTGGTGCGGTACAGCTCCTTGAAGAAGTCGAGGCGCTTGTCGTCGAGGCGGCTGGTCGTCGCGATCACGGTCGCGCCGCCCGCGAGGAGGCGCGCGGCCACGGCCGCGGCGATCGACCCGGCGGAGGCGCCCGTGACGACGGCGACCTCACCCGCGTAGACGCCCGGCTCCGGGCTGCTCTTGGCCAGGCCCGAGAGGAAGGCGTACGCCCGGGCGTGCTCGGTGCGGCCCGCCTCGGTGGCCTTCTTCTCCCACCACTGCGCCTGGTCCTGCAGCGCCTTGCCGGCGCCCTTGGCGGTCTCCAGGATGTGCTTGCTGTAGGTCGGGAAGGTCGCCGGGTCCATGTTCCACACGCGGAGCAGGTCCTCGCGGGCGCTGGCCCAGCGGTCGTCGATGAGGACGGCCTTGTTGGCGTCGAAGGCCGGCGCGACCGCGTTCGCCCAGTCGTCGCCCAGCTCGGTGGCGATCAGTGCGGCGAGCCGCTCCGACTCTCCGTCGAGCGAGGGCAGGCCGCCCTCGACGGTGCCCAGGCCCAGCTTCTGCAGCAGCACGCGGGCCGACGAAGCCAACGCGCCGTCCTCCCCCGTGATAGCGGAGGTGAACTCGGCGAGCGCCGCGGCGTCGACGGTCGCGCCGCCGCCCCCGCCACCGGCGGAGGGCTTGCCGACGGGCACGCCCTGCGCGGCGCCCACCTCGGCGACCGCCCGGTCGATCAGCGCGTCGAGCGCGGCCGCGTTGGAGACGGCGCCGTCGAGCAGCGTCGCGAGGTCGCCGCCGCGGACCGAGGCGCCCTCGCGAGTGCCGGTGGCCAGCGCGAGCACGGTGTGCTGTGCCCAGCCCGGGCCGAGCTCCCAGGTGCCGGTGACGTACTCGGTGATGTAGTTCGGGCGCTTGCCGGTGGAGCCCAGCAGCTTGCGCAGCTGGTTGCCGACGGTCTCGGAGAGCACCGGGCCGAGCGGCTTGTAGGTGCGCGCCAGCTTGGTGACGGTGCCGGCCAGCGTGGGCAGGTCCGCCTCCGCGGCACCGTCGATGGCGCCGAGGTTGAGCTCGCTGCCCAGGTCGAGGAGCAGCTGGTTGCGGCGCGAGCTCACGCCGTCGCACAGCGTCTCGATGGTGTCGGTCTTCTCCAGCTGGTCCGGACGCATCTTGGTCCAGATCGCGATCATCGCGCGCGTGGCATCCGCGGCGTCGAAGCCGAGGTCGGCCGGGCGGGGGCCGCCCGACGGTGCGCTCGCCACCGGCGCGGCAGCGGGTGCTGCGGCCGGTGCGTCCGCGGCGGGCGCCGCGGCCTCGGCGGGCGCGTCGGTGCCCTCGCCCTCCTCGACGTCCTCGTCGGTCGCGAAGACCTTCGCGGCGTCGCGCTCGGCGTTGAGCACCGTCGCGGCGGCGCGCTGGTAGGAGGCCAGGGCCAGGGTGCGGCTCGCGAGGTTCGCGAGCGTCGGAGCGGACGCGAGGCCCACCTCGATGAACCGCTCGACGCCGAGGCCGCCGTGGTCGGTGTCGATGAGCAGCTGGTCCTGGGTCTCGATCCACCGGACCGGGCTGGCGAACTGCCACGCCAGCAGCTCGATGAGCAGCGTGCGGGCCGTGTCCATCGGGTTCGCGGCGGCCGCGTCCCAGTCGGCGACGAGCGCGCGGACCGGCTCGCTGGGCACCACGTCGAGGATCGAGACCGCGAAGTCGGCGGTCAGCTCGAACGGGCGCGCCACCAGGTTCGGCAGGTACTTGCCGACGAGCTTGGTGTAATCGAACTCGGCCGGCACCAGCTCCTGCAGTCGCGCGGTGAATTCCGGCACCCCGTCGCGCAGGACCGAGGAGTGGAACGGGATGTCGATGCCCGGCACCAGCTGGAATGCCTTCGGGCTGCCGCTGCGCTCGGCGATCGCCTTCTCCAGCGCGTCGAGCCCGGCCTGGTTGCCGACCACGACGTACTGCGCGCCGCGCAGGTTGAGGTTGACGATTTCTCCGAAAGCGGCACCACTGCCGTGGTCCGGACGTTCCCCGGACAGACCGGCACCCTCGACGACGCCCTCGACCCAGTCGGAGATGTCGGCATCGTCGACATCGAACAGCTCCGGCCGCAGCGCGGCCATCGCGTAGGGGCTGCGGCCCTGCTCGTCGCGGGGCACCAGCTGCTGCATGATGCGGCCGCGGTGGAAGACGGTCTCGAGGATCGTGCCCAGCGGCAGTACGCCGGCGGAGGCCAGCGCGTTGTACTCGCCGACGGAGTGGCCGGCGATGATCGGATCGTCCACGCGGGCACCGATCTCGGTGAGCTCGGCGAGCTGCGCGCAGGCGACGGTCGCCATCGCGACCTGGGTGAACTCCGTCAGGTACAGCACCCCGTCGGGGTGGGTGTAGACCGTGCCGTTGGCGCGGATCGACAGCGGGTTGTCGCGAACCACCGCGAGGATGGAGAAGCCGAGGTTCTCGCGGGTGTGCGCATCGGCCGCATCCCAGACCTCGCGCGCGGCCTTGCTCCGCGAGCGCTGGTTCAGGCCCATGCCCTTGCCTTGGATGCCCTGGCCCGGGAAGACGTACGCGGTGACGGCCGGGAAGGCCACGGCCGACGCGGCCATCACGAGGTCGTCGCCGACCCGCGCGGTGATCTCGAGCAGCTCGCCGCCGCGGTCGATGCCGACGCGCTCGACGGTGAACTGCACTTCGTCGCCCGGGAGGACCATGCCGAGGAAGCGCGTGGTCCAGCCGCGGATCTTGCGGTGCATGACGTCACCGTTGGAGGCGGACGCCACCTGCTGCGCGGCGGCCGAGAGCCACATGCCGTGGACGATCGGGCCGGGCAGGCCGGCCAGGCTCGCGGCGACCTGGGAGGTATGGATCGGGTTGTGGTCGCCGGAGACGGCGGCGAAGCCGCTCATGTCCTGCGGGGCGTGGACGACGGCCTGGCGGAGACGCTTGCGCGGGGTCTCGGTGGCGGTCTCGCCGCGCGCGCCGCCCGCGGGCTGCGGGTCGGCCAGCTCGGCGGCGCCGGTGCGGCCGCGGATCGCGAAGCGCTCGGTCATGACGACGGCCGGGGCGTCGGCGCCCGGAGCGCGGACGTCGATGCCGACGGTGACGACGGTGCCGATGTCGGTGGCGGTCACGTCCTCGAGGCGCGCGGTCGCGCGGTACGCGCCCGGCGTCGGGTTCGCGGCCAGCTCGATCGCGTGATCGAGGTGCACCAGGTCGAGCATGCCCTCCACGACGGGGCGGCCCTCGGCGGTGGTGGCGGCGCCGACCACCGCGAAGGACGCGGGCCAGCACAGGCCGACGAAGGCGTCCGGCACTGCCAGCTGCTCGTCGCCGTACAGCGCCGACAGGCCCACGGGAAGGCTGTCCGCCGTGATCGCCGCGTGGTCGGCGGCGTCCTCGGCGCGGAACTCGAAGTCGATGGTCGCGGCGCCGTCGGCGACGGCGGGCAGGTCGCCCGCGGCGGCGAGGGCCACCAGCTTCGACATGGACTCGCTGGCCGCGCCGAGTTCGATGACGGGCACGCCGCCGTCGGCGCAGCTGTCCGGGACCTGGATCGGGATCACGAGGTCGGTGCCCGAGACCGGGATCTCCAGGACGACCGCGTTCGGGCCGGTCACCCGCAACCGGGCGCCGGTGGCGGAGTGCAGGGCGGAGTCACCGTCGGCCTCGACGGTCCAGGTGCTGCCGGCGCCCAGGCGGGCGATGGGGCTGTGCACGAGGCGGCCGGCCCACAGGATGTTCGTGGCGGCCAGGGCCCGCGCGAGCGGGACGGACTGAACGCCGGGCACGACGCGACGGCCGGCGACGGCCTCCGCGACGACGCCCTCGCCGAGACGGCGGCGGACCAGCTCGGCCTCGAAGCGGTTGAGCAGGTCGCCGACGGGCTCGTCGACGCGGGTGATGCCCGCGACGGCCTCCGGGCCGGGGATGATGCACACCTCGTCGGCCGAGTAGCGCGGCGAGTGCGCCTGCCACAGCGAGTCGGAGCGCCACCAGCGGCGGACGTCCTTGTCGACCACGGGCACGAAGTTCACCGGCTTGCCGGGAGTGCGGCACAGCGAGACGAAGAAGGGCACGTCGGCCGGGTGCAGGCGCGTGTCGGCCGCCTCCGGGTAGCGCTGCAGCAGTCGCTCGAGCGCGGCGTAGGCGTCGTCGGTGGCGGTGACGTCCGCGAAGCCGGTCTCGATGGGGCCGCGGTCCTCGGGCGCGAGGCGGGCCTCGGCGCGGTGCAGCATCGACAGGAAGCGGTCCTGGTGCGTGATGTCGAGCCAGCCGTAGTCGCCGAAGCGGCTCGCGTCGGCGGCGGCGAGCTGCTCGCGGGTGCCGACCGAGAGCTCGAGGTAGCGCTCGAGCCATTGCGCGTAGGTCATCGCGTCGGCGTCGCCGAAGTAGGGCTTGGCCGTACCGGCCATTGCGGCGACGATCTCGTCGCGGCGCTCGGCCACGGCGTCGCCGTCACCGGCGACCTCGTCGAGCAGGCGGCCGCACGCGGAGGCCGTGTTGTCGATCTCGTGGATGTCGGCGCCCAGCTGGCTGCGTCCCGACGCCATGCCGCCGCCGGCATGTCCGGCGCCGATCCAGGCGGGGGTACCGGGGATCTCGGCGAGCAGCCGCTTGACGTCGTCCGACGTCGTGGCCTCGAGCGTGGCCATCGCGGCGGTGCCGACGAGGATGCCGTCGACGGGCATCGCGGGGGCTCCGTACTTGCGCGACCACTCGCCGGAGAGGTACTGGGCCGCGAGCTCGGGCGTGCCGATGCCGCCGCCGACCGCGAGGACGACGTTGTTGCGGTCGCGGAGCTCGGCGTAGGTCACGAGCAGCAGCTCGTCGAGGTCCTCCCAGGAGTGGTGGCCGCCGGCCTTGCCGCCCTCGACGTGCACGATCACGGGGAACTGCGGGACCTCGGCGGCGATGCGCGCCACCTGGCGGATCTGCTCGACGGTGCCCGGCTTGAAGGCGACGTGCCGCATGCCGGCGTCGGTGAGCTCCTCGACGAGCGCCGTGGCCTCCTCCAGCTCGGGGATGCCAGCGGTGATGATGACGCCGTCGAGCGGGGCGCCCGCGGCGCGGGCCTTCTGCACGATGCGCTTGCCGCCGAGCTGCAGCTTCCACAGGTACGGGTCGAGGAAGAGCGAGTTGAACTGCGCAGCGCGGCCCGGCTCGAGGAGCGCGGTCAGCTTCTCGACGTTCTCGGCGAAGATCGGCTCGGTCACCTGGCCACCGCCGGCCAGCTCGGCCCAGTGGCCGGCGTTGGCGGCCGCGGCGACGATGCCGGGATCGACGGTGGTCGGGGTCATGCCCGCGAGCAGGATGGGACTGCGCCCCGTGAGCTCGGTGAAGCGGGTGGACAGCACGGTGCGGCCGTCGGGCAGGGTCACCAGGCGCGGCGAGAACTCCGACCACGCCAGGGGGAGCTCCGGCACGCCGCCGGGCGAGAAGAGATTGCGGGCGCCGCGCAGCGTGGTGGCGGGCACGAGGCCGACGCCGCGGCCGCGCGCGGGGGCGGCGGAGAGCTTGGTGGCGATGTCCTCGGGGCCGAGGTCGATGAGCCAGCGCGCACCCTTGCCGATGGCGCCGTCGACCTCGTCGACCCAGTCCACGGACTCGACGAGGACGGCCGCGGCGAGGCGGGCAGCGGTGGCGGTGTCGAGGCCGCAGCGCTCGGCCCATTCCGCGACGAGGCCGACGCCGTCGGCGAGCGCGGGGTGGTGGAAGCCGATGTCGACCGCGACGTCCTCGAACTTCGGCGCGAAGGCGGCGCCGCCGGTGAGCTTCTCCTTGCGCTGCTCCTCCTCGGTCTCCGCGACGGACTCGCAGAACTCACGGAAGCCGGCGAGCAGCTTCGGTGTGCCGGTGAGCACGAAGGAGTTGCGGTTGTTGCGCACCGCGAGCACGGGGCCACAGGCGTCGAAGGCGACGGTGGCGGTGAAGTCGGCGAGCAGTTTCTCGAGCTTGTCCCGGCGCACGCCGGTGACCGCCATCATCGGGGTGGCGCCGCCCAGTGCGACGAGGCCCTTGCGGCGGGCGACGACGCGGCCCGCGGCGCCGATGAGGCGCGCGATCGCGAGGAGGTCGCCCTCGTTGCCGCGCGAGGCGAAAGCGGAGACGGCGAGCAGGCCCTGCGAGTGGCCGATGGCGGCGACGGGCGGCACATCCCACGGGTCGAGGCCCTGGGCCTCGAGGCCGTACAGGGCGACGAGCTGCGCGAACAGCACGCCGGGCACGGAGAAGACGGCACCGTCGACCTGCGGGGCGAGCAGCCGGCGCGCCGACGGGGCCGCAGCCGCCTGCGCCTGGTCCTCGTCCTCGTCGGTGGTCTCGGCCTCGGCGGCGGCGATCGAGGCGTCGCGCCAGCGCATCGGGTCGAAGGTCAGGGCCTGCGCGCGGAGCAGCTCAGCACGGACGGGTTCGAGCACACTGTCGGCGCGCGCGACGAAGCCGTCGAACAGGTCGCGGTACTCGGGATCGTCGGCCAGACCGGTCTGTTCCAGGAGCGAGACCAGACCGGGCAACCACGGGCCGCCCTGGCCGCCGAAGGTGAGCGCGTACTGCTCCCCCGCTGCCAACCTGTCCACCAGCGCGTCATTGCTCCGCGGTCCCTTGGCCGTGCGTGCATTGGCGGTGACGAAGTCGTCGACAGTCATGAATCTCCTCGGATCAGCTCGCTGCGCGCCGCCATGACGGCGCGTCCGCGGCAGGCCCGCGGAAAACCCGTGTTCCATGAGAACACAGGATTCGCACTACCTCTGACGTGCGAATATGTAACCGGTCGGTATACCGGCGAGTAGCTAGGAGATATCGATTCACGGGTGTATCCGGTTGCCGATACACCCATGAATCCACGCAGGTCCACCACCACGTGACCACCATCACCGATGTTTCCCGCGAGTAGCAGTTGTTATCGAATCGTTACCTGTCCCGTCGCCCGGTCGACGGTCGGTAGTCTGTGCCGATGCAGCCCGGAATGCACCCTTCCGACCGCCCCGCCGCAATCCCCGTCCCCGCCGCCGTGGCGGAGCTGGTGCGTTCCGCCGAGTCCATCGCGGTCCTCACCGGCGCGGGAATGAGCCGCGAATCCGGCATCGCCACCTTCCGGGAGGCACAGACGGGGCTCTGGGAGCAGTACGACCCGGAGGCGATCGCCTCCGTCGAGGGCTGGAGCCGCGACAACGCGCTGGTCTGGGGCTGGTACCAGTGGCGCGCGCACGTCGCGCGTCAGGCGGATCCGAACGACGGCCACATCGCCCTCGCCGAGCTGGCCTCACACCGCACCATCTCGATCGTCACCCAGAACGTCGACGACCTGCACGAGCGGGCCGGCTCGCGTGTCATCTCGCACCTGCACGGCAGCCTGTTCGCGCCGCGCTGCGAGCACTGCGGCACCCCCTACCTCGGGTCGGACGCCTTCCTCCCCGACGACGCCGACGTCGCGCCGACGCTGCGCGCCACGCCGCCCACCTGCATGCACTGCCTGTCGCTGGTGCGGCCCGGGATCGTCTGGTTCGGCGAGCCACTGCCGATGGACGCGTGGAGCCGCGCCGAGGCCGCGGTGGTCGTGGCCGACGTGGTTCTGGTCATCGGCACGTCGGGCATCGTCTATCCCGCGGCGCGGCTACCAGAGACGGCGCTCGCAGCCGGGATCCCCGTCATCGAGATCAACCCGGAGGCCACACCGCTCAGCGAGGCCGCGTCGTACCACTGGCGGGGTACCGCGGCCACGACGCTCCCAGCTCTCGTCGCGACGATCAACGCGGGCGCGGCCCACCCGTAGCGGGCGGCGCCGCCGAAGTCGCGGGCGGGCGCGGGGCGTCAGGCGGACCGTCGGACTTCCACTGGCCGATCACGCCTGGGCCGACGAGCGGCATCCCGCCGACGAGTTCCTCCCCGTTGCTCCGGTCGATGAGGTAGGCGGGCGCGCGGTGGCGGCCGTCGCCCTGGCCGCGCTGCGCGCCCGCGCCGGCCGCCGGCATGCCGTAGGGGCCCGTCGAGGGCCGCGCGCCCGTGGTGGTCGCTCCCGTTCCGACCTGCGGCGCCGCGGATCGCGCGATCGCGGCGTCCTGCCGCAGGCCGAGCGGCGAGGCGGTGCGCCCGACGTCGCCGCGGCCGCCGATCCTCGACAGCCCCGCGCCGGTCCGGGCCGCCGACGTGACGGGGACGCCGGTGGACGGCGAGAGCAGCGACGTCTGTGTCGCGGTGTCATCGAGCGGATCGTAGGTCGGGTCGTCCGGCGTCGGGTCGGTGCCGCTCCCGGGCCCCTCGCCCGCGCCGGTGTCGCCGGTGCCGGTGCCGGTGCCAGCTCCCGTACCGCTACCCGGGCCGGCCCCGGTTCCCGTACCGGCGCCGACCTCGTCGGCGGCGGTGTCCGTGCCCGTCGCCGCGGTGTCGACGGTATCCGACCCGGTCACCGCCGGGTCGGTCCCGTTGCCCGTGTCCGACGTCCCGCCACCCGTGCCGGCGCCGTCGGTCGGGGACACCGATCCCGGGTCCGTCTGCGTCCCGGTGACGGCGGCGTTGTTCTTGGTCGCCGCCGGCCCGACGTGACGGAAGTCGGTGCGGCCGCGGCTCTCCCCCAACGGCAGGGTGGACGCGGACGTCTGGACCGGCGCGGAGTAGGTGCTACGAACGCCCTCCGCCACCTCGTTCCGATAGCCGGAGTCCGACCACGCCCCGTCGGTGGAGGGCGGATCGGGCAGGTCGCTGAACTGCTCGGTCGTGGTCGTCGCCGTGTCGGACAGATCCTCGACGTCACCCACCAGCCGGCGCAGCGCGACCGCGTTCGTGTACGCGCGGTCGGTGTACTGGCCGATCTCGACGTACGACTGGTCCTTGGCCTCGCCGCGCCAGCGGGCGCTCAGCAGGCCGGCGTCGCGCTGCAGCTCCGCCAGACTGTCCGCGTGGGAGTTCCCCGCGCTGCCGATCGCCCGCGCATCCGCCGCGACGCCCGAGCCGGAGAGCCCGCGCGCGAAGTGTCGAATCTCGGAGACCGACATCTCCTCCCACGCGGTCTGCCCGATGCCCTGGAAATCCGTCACATCAATTGGACGCACCAGGTGCGCCCGCGGTTCCCGATCGGCCGGATTAGGGTGAACGGGGTGAACGACTCGATCGCCATGCCCGACCGCGACACCGTGCTGTGCATGTCGCTCTCCGGCCGCCCCAGCAGCATCGGCACCCGGTTCCACAACTACCTCTACCGCGAGCTCGGCCTCAACTACCTCTACAAGGCCTTCACCACCACGGACCTCCCCGCGGCCATCGGTGGCGTGCGGGCGCTCGGCGTGCGGGGATGTGCGATCTCGATGCCGTTCAAGGAGGCCGTGATCGAGCTCATCGACGTGATGGAGCCGTCGGCGAGCGCCATCGACTCGGTGAATACGATCGTCAACGAAGACGGCGTACTGCACGCGCACAACACCGACTATGCGGCGGTCGCCTCGCTGCTGGCCTCGCACGGCGTCGACCCGACGCTGCCCGTCGCGGTTCGCGGCTCGGGCGGCATGGCGAAGGCGGTGGTCGCGGCCCTGCGCGATCACGGCTGCGCCGACGTGACCGTCGTGGCCCGCAACGCGGGCGCCGGTTCCGCGCTCGCGGGCCTATACGGCTTCCGCCATGCGACCGAGGCACCCGACGGTGCGCGGGTCCTCGTCAACGCGACGCCCGTCGGCATGGCTGGCGGTCCGGCGGCGGAGGATCTCTCCTTCCCGGTGGCGCTCGTCGCGGCGGCGGACACCGTCTTCGACGTGGTGGCGATGCCGCCCGAGACGCCGCTGGTGCGGGCCGGTCGTGCCGCGGGCGCGACGGTCATCACGGGCGCGGAGGTCATCGCCCTGCAGGCTGCGGAGCAGTTCGTGCTCTACACGGGCGTCCGCCCCGACCCCGAGCTGGTCCGGGTGGCGTCGGAGTTCTCGCGCTCCTGATCCGGATCGATACGGAGTAGGCCCTCGGCCTACTCCGTATCGATGTCGAGCCCGACGGGCTCCCACAGCTCGACGGAGCCGTCGGCGGCGCGCTCGCCGACGGTGAGCGCGCGCTGCAGCGTCAGCGGGCGGACGCCCCGCCGGTCCAGTGCCTGCACCACAACGGCCATCGCCGCGTCCGCGTCGGTAGCGAAGACGGACTCGCGGATGCGGACGAACTCCCACCCGCACCGTCGGAGCTCGCGCTCGCGCTCGATGTCGGACCGGGCCTGCTCGGGTGTCGAGGCGAAGTCGGCGCTGTCGCACTCGACCGCGAGCCGGCCCTGCTCGCCCGTCACCACGAGATCGATGGAGCGGTTGTTCACCACGACCTTCGGGTTGACGTGGTAGCCCATGTCACGCAGCCGCACGAAGACCTGCTGCTCGAAGAGGTTGTCGAAAGGCTCGACGCGACGATCGGTCGGCACGTCGGGCGGCATCGGCTGCGCTACTTCGACGTCCGCGCGGGTGACGTAGCGCAGCAGCGAGGCGCGCAGGTCGTTCGCCTTGAGGTCCTCTTCATCGACGGAGGTGAACAGCCACAGCTGGTCGCGGGCGCGCGACGCGGCGACGTTGAACCGGCGTTGGAAGTCACGGCCGGTCAGCGCGCGGAATCGGTAGTCCGGCGCGACGACCATCGACAACAGCACGACATCGCGCTCGTCGCCCTGGAAGTCGGGCGGCGTACCCACCCGCAGCCGGCGGGCATCCCACTCGTCCGGGTCGATGCTCTCGCGCAGCCGCCGGTACAGCTCGTCGACCTGCCCCTGGCCCTGCAGCGCGATGACGCCGAAAGTGCGGCCGGCGTAGAGCGGATCGGCGAAGCACCGCGCCAGCTGGTCGACGATGGCCTGAGCCTCCGTCGGGTTACTGATCCGCGCGCCCTCGCCGGCGACCTTCGCCTTCGGCACGTGCGTGACGCGCAGCGGGACGGGGCGATCAGCGCCGTAATGCCGCACCGGGATCAACGGGGCATCGCTGTAGAACTGCCGCGAGCTGAAGTCGATGATCTCCGGCATGCACCGGAAGTGCTCGCGGAGCCGCACAGTGTGCCCGAACCGCGTCCGCAGCAGGGTGAACAGGCTGGACCGCGGGGTCAGCGAGTCGCGTAGATACGGCGGGATGTCGGGCAGCTGGGCGTCCAGCCGGGCGAAGACGTCGTCAAGGCTGACGCCGGTGAAAGCCGAGGGCGCGCATTGGTTCTCGTCGCCCACCACGATCACGCGCGGTGCAAGCCACAGCAGGAAGGAGCTGGTGATGTCGGCCTGGCTGGCCTCGTCCACGATCACCACGTCGAAGGCGTTGCGCTCCGGGGAGATCGACGCGACGACCTGTGAGATCGGCATGATCCACGCGGGAACTGCGGACTGCGCCTGGCGCATCGCCTCACGCGCCGCGATGCGGAAGCGCTCGGCGTGCCGGCCCGAGCCGCGCCCGATCGAGGAGACGTGGTCCCGGTACGCGTGCAGCGCCTGGATCTCGTCGAAAGTCATGCGGCGCAGGCACTGCCGCCACGCACTCGCCGTCGCGATCCGCGTGGTGTAGTGCGCCACATCCTGCTCCGCAGCCTGCAGGTCGGCCTCGAGCTGGGCGTCGTCGCCGGGGTGCACGCGCGACGCTGCCCAGGTGACCGCGCGGCGCCACGACCAGGCCGCGGCCAGCTCGGGCACCCGGACGTCCCATACCGGATCGTCGGCGGTGCGGGCCACGAGGTCGAACAGGGCGGGCGCCTTAGTCCGCAGACGCAGCGCGAGAAGGTCCAGCGCGCCGCGGTCGTCGCGCTCGGCGCGGGCGGCGTCCCAGGCGCGGCGGGCGTCGCGGATCGCGGCGTATTTGTAGCCGCGCAGGGCGGCGACCATCGCGTCACCCTCGGGCGACGGGCCCCGCTCGACCATCTCCTGCACCTGCACCCGGATGGCGTCGAGCCGGCTGTGCGCGTCGCGCGCACCGACGGCTGCCGAGATCGCGATCACCTGGCGCGCAGTCTGATCCGTCTCGGCGAGGTCCTTGGGCCGCGGTGCATGCTCGGAGAGCGCTTGCATTGCCTCCACCAAGCGGTCCCGTTCGGCGACCAGGCGCACGACGGTCCGCGCCCGCAGCAACTGGTCGGCGGCCTGGCTCAGCCGCTCGCTGCGACCCCGGGTGGCGGTGCGCCCCGACGGGTCGGTCGAGGGTGCCTCGAGCCCGAGCGCGCGCAAGACGTCGCCCACGCGGCCGATCACGTCCTCGACCTTGAGATGCTGTGCGGCGGCCCGTAGATGCGCCTTGTCCGCCCCGTCGACACCGTCGACGACGATGCCGAGACCGGTGGCCTCGAACTGCTTCTGCTCGGGCTTGCGGAACCGCTTACGCGGCTCGTTGCCCAGCGAGAGGTGGCGCGCGTAGCCGTCGATCGCGGCGCGATCGTTGGCGTCCGGGGTGTCACTGAGCTGGACGACAGCGCCGTCGAGCTCGCCGTCGGCGGTGCGGGCCGTGGCGATCTGCTCCTCCAGGCCGCCCAGCCGCGCGGCGAGGTGCGCACGGTCGCCGATCAGCATGTCCTCGGCCAGCAGCTGCGCGGACGGCGGATAGCGCCGCACCCGCCCCACGAGCTCGTTGATCACATCGGCGCGGGCCCGGATCACGGCCAGCCGGTCGGCGTCGACACCGCCGAGGACGTGCGTCAGCGCGCCGCTGTCGGCGCCCGCCAGAGGGGAGTCGGCGAGGGTGGCGCACAGCGCCTCGAGCTCGTCGGCGTCGGGGACCTCGGAGAGGTCCGGCAGGTTGTGTGCGAGGCGACGCGAGAAGTTCTCATCGTTGCGCCGCAGCAGCCCGACGAGGCGGTCGAACTCGCGAGTGTCGAGCGGGGGCACCGCACCGTCGACAGGACCCGGCAGCCAGGAGTACTTGTCGGCGTCCCGCCGGACCTGGGCGACGATCTCTGCGGGCTTGCCGGAGTACGCCGACGCCAGCCAGTCGGAGTCCTCGCTCTCCGCGGTGCGCAGCGACCAGACGTCGCGGACCAGCTCTTCACGACGCTCGATCGCGCGGTCGCGCTTGGCCCGCAGATCGCGGATCTCCGCGTCGGCGAGGGCCTCGGAGTAGGTCGACTTGCGGGTGGCGATCTCCGTGACCGACGAGGCGAGCGAGGCCGAGCCGTCCTTGGTCACGTCGGTGACCGAGACCACCAGCTGGCGCACCTCCGGCGGCAGCTTCTCCTCGAGCACGGCGAGGGCCTGCGCCTTCTCCGAGACGACCAGCACGCGCTGCCCCTTGGCGAGCAGCGCGGCCAGCAGGTTCGCGATGGTGTGGGTCTTGCCGGTCCCGGGCGGCCCTTCGACCACGACGCCGGAGTCGGCGCCCATGTGCGCCAGGATGTCCCGCTGCTCGACGTTGGACGGCAGCACGTAGTACGCCTCGTCCAGCAGCTCGAGCGGGCTCATCGCGCCGTCCACGGCGAGTTGCCGGATCCGCTCCTCCGAGCTCACGCCCTCGACGAGCTGTGCAAGCGCGATCGGCACGTCCCGCTCGGGGTCGGCGACGTCGGCCTTCATCGCATCGTAGAAACCGAGCAGGGGCGCCGAGCCACGGGTGCGGAGGACGAGTGCCGGGGCGAACTCGACGTGCGCTCCCCCGTCCTTGGTGGCGGCACCGAGCCACGTTGACGTGAACTGCTGGCACGCTGGATCGAGCACGGTGCGGGCGTTCTCCCGCAGCTCGGTCTGCAGCTCGGCGGAGCCGGAGAGGTCGAAGGACGGGAGCCCGGCGAGCAACAGCGAGTCCTCGACCCGGGGCACCGAGTCCCGCGGGAGCACCACCGTCAGCCGCTTGCCACGGCGGTCGCGCTCGAGCAGCACGGGCTGCGTCAGAAGGTGTGCGCGGATGGCGGTGTCACCGTCGCGGGCCGTGAGCAGACCAGAGGCCAGCACCAGCTCCACCGACTCGGGGTGGTCGGTCAGCTCGTCGAAGACGCGCAGCAGTCGGGAGTGCGGGGAGTCCGGGGCGTCGTCGCGCGGAACCGTGAAAATCGTCGCGCCGGGCTTTGCGTCGGCGTCCCAGCTGTCGGTGAGGGCACCGTCGCCGGTGAGCGGCAGCACCGCGAGGTGGTCGTCGAGGTCCCGCGTCACGACGGACCTGGACCGGATCAGCTCGTCCAGGTACTGCAGTAGACGGACGACGCGATCCCGACGGCCACCGGGGCCGTCGCCCTGGTCACCGGCGGCGGTCATGCGCTCCTCGAGTCTCTCGGGTCGGCGGCAGCCGACAGTGGGCGCGCCCGATTCGGACTACACCTTGACTCAAGGTTAATACATCTGGGAGCGAACGCCGACGCGTCGTCAGCGCTTGCGGCCCGCCCGGAACCGCTGCTTGCCCGCGCTCGGCCGGCCCGATGGTGCGCCGGGGTCCCGCTCGAGGTTGATCAGCTGTCCCGAGATGCGGGTCCGCTCCAGCGCGTCGAAGACATCGCGGTCCAGATCGTCCGGCAGCTCGACGATGCTGTGGTCCGGCCGGATGCTGATGTGCCCGAAATCGCTCCGACGGAGGCCGCCCTCGTTCGCGATCGCGCCCACGATCTGCGACGGGGTGGCGTGTTGCCGCTTGCCCACCGCGATCCGGTACGGCACCATCGGGCGGCCCGTCTTCCGATGGGTCGACGGTTCCCGGTCCCGATCCCGGTCCCGCCCGCGAGCGGGGCGGTCGTCACGATCGCCGAAGTCGCGGTCCTTGCGGTCGCGAGCGTTGCGCTCGCGCTCCGGCGGGTCGGGCTTGAGCAGGAACGAGGCGCCGTCGCGCGACTGCAGTGCCAGCGCTGCAGCCACGTCGACGAGGGGCACATCATTGGCGCCCACATAGTCCTCGATCAGCCTGCGGAACATCTGTAGGTGGTCGTTGGTGAGGTTCTCGGTGATGGACTCGCCGAACTTCTCCACGCGGTGCGCGTTGACGTCCTCGACCGAGGGCAGCCCCATCTCGGTGAGCGGTTGCCGAGTGGCCTTCTCGATGGCCCGCAGGAGGTGCCGCTCGCGGGGGGTCACGAAGAGCAGCGCGTCGCCCTTGCGGCCGGCGCGGCCGGTGCGGCCGATGCGGTGCACGTAGGACTCGGTGTCGTGCGGGATGTCGTAGTTCACGACGTGGCTGATCCGCTCGACGTCGAGGCCGCGGGCGGCGACGTCCGTCGCGACCAGGATGTCGATCTTGCCCTCTTTGAGCTGGCCGATCGTGCGCTCGCGCTGCGCCTGCACGATGTCGCCGTTGATCGCGGCGGCTGCGTGCCCACGGGCGCGCAGCTTCTCAGCCAGCTCCTCGGTGGCCGACTTGGTGCGGACGAAGATGATCATCCCGTCGAACTCCTCCACCTCGAGGAGGCGGGTGAGCGCGTCGAGCTTGCGCTGGTGCGCGACCTGCAGGTAGCGCTGCGTGATGTTCGACGCCGTGGCCGTCTTCGACTTGACGGTGACCTCGACCGGGTCGTGCAGGTACTTCTTGGAGATCTTGCGGATCGCCGGCGGCATTGTCGCCGAGAAGAGCGCGACCTGCTTGAACTCCGGGGTGTCGGCGAGGATCCGCTCGACGTCCTCCTGGAAGCCCATGGTGAGCATCTCGTCGGCCTCGTCGAGCACGAGGAACTCGAGGTTCGAGAGGTCGAGCGTGCCCTTGGAGAGGTGATCGATCACGCGGCCCGGGGTGCCGACGATGATCTGCGCACCGCGCCGCAGCCCCGAGAGCTGCACGCCGTAGCTCTGGCCGCCGTAGATCGGCAGCACGGTGATGTTGGGCATGTGCACGGCGTACTTGCCGAAGGCCTCGGACACCTGCAGCGCGAGCTCGCGAGTGGGGGCCAGCACCAGTGCCTGGGGCTTGCGACTGTCACCGTCGATCTTGGAGAGCACGGGCACGGCGAACGCGGCGGTCTTACCGGTTCCGGTCTGCGCGAGGCCGACGACGTCGCTGCCGGAGAGCAGCGGCGGGATGGTGGCGGCCTGGATCGGCGAGGGGTTCTCGTAGCCGACCTCGGCGAGAGCGCGCAGCACGCGCTCGTCGATTCCGAGGTCGAGGAAGGTCACCGGTTCGGCTTCGTTCTCCGGAGCCTGCGCGTCGTTCTCGACGGCGGCGGGGGCGGTGCGCTCAGCACCGAATTCATCAGACATTGTTTCCCCAGCATATGCGGTATCCGCCGCGCACGCGAAACACTATCGGAATCGGACATCCTCCGATAGGTTGTGCTCATTCCACTATCTGCATGAGGAGATGAAGTTGCGCATCGAGTCCACGGAACCGACCCGGACCCACGCACCGTCCGACAATCTGACCACGCGGGTCCGCGATCTCGCGGCATCGGCACCGTCGACGGAACTGTTCCTGCGCCCCTCCGGTTCCGGGTGGTCGCCCGTGACCGCCGCCCAGTTCAACGACCAGATCACCGCCATCGGTAAGGGCCTCATCGCCCGCGGAGTCGACGCCGGCACCCGGATCGCGATCATGAGCCCCACCCGGTATGAGTGGGCGCTCCTCGACTACGCGAACTGGTCCGTCGGCGGTTCGACCGTTGCGGTGTACGAGTCGAACTCGGCCGCGCAGGTCGAGCACATCCTGGCGGACTCCGCCTCGATCGCCCTCGTCACCGACTCCCGTGGCACGGCCGACCGGATCGCCGCGGGCGTGCCCGCCGGCACGCAGGTGTGGATCATCGACGAGGGCCTCGTCGACGCCCTGGTCGCCGACGGCGCCGGCGTCTCCGACGAGGACTACTTGGCCCGCGCTACCGCCGTCGACGCATCCGCGGAGGCGACCCTCGTCTACACGTCCGGCACGACCGGTAAGCCCAAGGGCGTAGTGCTCACGCACGACAACCTGCTCAGCGAGTACGACGCGATCCACGCGGGCCTGGACAAGATGGCCGGCCAGAACGCCAGCACGGTGATGTTCCTCCCGCTCGCCCACATCTTCGCGCGCGCCATCTCGGTCGCCGCGGTCCAGCACTCGATCCGGGTCGCGCACACGGCCGACCTGTCGAACCTGACGGGCCTGTTCGGTGAGCTCAAGCCCACCTACATCCTCAGCGTGCCGCGCGTCTTCGAGAAGGTGTACAACACCATGAGCGCGAAGGCCGAGGAGGGCGGGAAGGGCAAGATCTTCAACGCCGCGGTGGACACCTCCATCGAGTTCAGCAAGGCCCGGGACACGGGCGGTGCCGGTCTGGTGCTCAAGCTCAAGCACGCGCTGTTCGACAAGCTCGTCTACTCCAAGCTGCGCGAGGCGCTCGGCGGCCAGTGCGATTGCGCCGTCTCCGGCGGCGCCCCGCTCGGCGCGCGCCTCGGCCACTTCTTCCGCGGCGCCGGCGTCACCGTCTACGAGGGCTACGGCCTCTCCGAGACCAGTGCTGCCATCACCTGCAACACGCCCACCGAACAGCGGATCGGCACCGTCGGCCGCCCAGTCCCCGGCAACGAGGTTGCCATCGCCGAGGACGGCGAGGTGCTACTCCGCGGTCCCGTCGTCTTCGGCGGCTACTGGGGCCTTCCCGAGGCGAACGCCGAGGCGCTGCAGGACGGCTGGTTCCACACCGGCGACCTCGGCTCCCTCGACGCCGACGGCTACCTGTCGATCACGGGCCGCAAGAAGGAGATTCTGGTGACGGCGGCGGGCAAGAACGTCGCGCCCGCGCAGACCGAGGACGCGCTGCGCCAGCACCCGCTGGTCTCGCAGGCGATGCTCGTGGGCGACAAGCAGCCCTTCGTCGGCGCGCTCATCACCCTCGACCAGGAGGCGCTGCCGGGCTGGCTCGCGGCGCACGGGCTGCCGGCCGAGATGACGCTCGAGGAGGCCACCGCCAACGACGTCCTGCTCGCCGAGATCGCCTCCGCCGTGGGAACCGCGAACGCGCTGGTCTCCAAGGCCGAGCAGGTGAAGAAATGGAGTGTGCTCAGCACCGATTTCACCATCGAGGGCGGCGAGCTCACCCCGACGCTCAAGGTGAAGCGCAACGTCGTCATGGACAAGTACGGCGACGAGGTCGACGCGATCTACGCTTGACCTCCCCGGACGACGAACGCCGCCCGCTCCTTGCCGGAGCGGGCGGCGTCGTTCGTTCAGCGGATCAGAGATCGAACTGCGCGCGGATCTCGTCCGAGTTCTTCTTCTCGAAGTAGAAGCCGAGTAGCGGGATGGTGCCCGCGAGCAGCGTCAGCAGGAAGCGCGGAGCGGGCCAGCGCACCTTGACGCCCAGGTCCAGCGTGAGGATCAGGTAGATGAAGTAGCCCCAGCCGTGGATGATCGCGATCAGGCCGAGCCAGCCCGGGATCGGCCAGTCGAAGGCGGGCGCAAGGAGGTACTTGTAGATCATCTCGGCGCACAGGATGAGCAGGAAGTAGCCGGTGAAGTTCGCCATGAAGCGGTAGCGCTTGAGCGCGCCGCTCACCTGGTCGCGGCGCTTGGCCGCCAGCTTCTCCGCCGTCGGCGCGGGTGCGTCGGTCACTTCTTCTCCTCGGTCTGCTCGCTCCCCGCCAGTTCGGCGAGGAGCCTGTTGTACTCGTCGTGCGCCGGGTCGTCCGGCGCGGTGTCGGGGGCCGACGGTGCCGTCACCCGGCTGGGCAGGAAGCCCTCCGGGATCGCGGTCAGCGTGCCGGCAGGCGCGATCGTCGAACGAGGCGCGACGGCCGGTCGCTCGACGGGAGAATCCGCGGTCGCGGAACCGGTGCCGCCCTCGGCCTCGGCGACGAGCCGGTCCTGCAGCTCTGCCTCGTCCTCGAGCTGCACGAATCGGCGGTAGCCCCAGACGGCCGCGACGGCGAAGAGCGGCCACTGCAGGGCGTAGCCGAGGTTCCGCGCAGAGCCCGCGGTGGACTCGAAGCGTCCCCACTGCCACCAGCCGAGCGCCAGGAACGCCGCGGCGGCGATCACGACGAACGCGATCAGCGCGGGGCGGTGACGACGACGATTCACGACCTCGACGGTACCCGTCGACCCGGCGGTGTCCGAATGGCGGTATCGTGACCTGCGTTGCAGCTGGGACTCTCCGCTGCCGCACGCGCCCGTGGCGGAATTGGCAGACGCGCTGGATTTAGGTTCCAGTACCTCCGGGTGTGGGAGTTCAAGTCTCCCCGGGCGCACCCGCCGAACCAGCTCGCCACCAAGGTAAGGTTTACCTATGTGGTTCACGCACTTCCTCGGCGTCGCACTGCCGCTACTGTTTCTGCCCACCGTCGCACTGTTCGCGTGCGCCGTCTGGGGGCGGGCCGCTCTCGCGGGCGACTATCCCGCTGATGTCCGCGCTCTGATGCCCGAGTTCTCGGCGGCGGAGCGGCGCCGTGGCACCGTGCTCGCCACCGTCTTCCTCGTGGCGCTCGTCGGGGCGGTCTTCGTAGCCGCCTACACCTGGATCGACGGCGCTCCCGCCTCCGGATTCCTCCAGGCCTACGGAATGGCCTTCGCGACGCTCTTCGGGTTCTGCCTGATCGACCTGGTGATCCTCGACTGGATCGTCCTGTGCTGGTGGCGCCCTTCATGGGTCATCATCCCAGGAACCGAATCTGCCGAGGGCTGGGGCGACTACATGTTCCACGTCCGCGAGCAGTTGAGCCCGACGGGGCTGGCCGCGATGTTCGGCCTCCCCCTCGTCATCGCCGGGGCGGCCACGGCGCTGCGCGCACTGCTCTGACCGGAGCAACCGACCCGTGGGAGCGCCCGTCGGGCTCGGAAGCCCGACCGACACGACGAATCCCCCTGGCGTCGATCAGCTCATGCTCCACATCAGCAACACCGCCACGAGCCCACCGACGATCCACGGCCATCTGCGTCTGCGTGTCCGCGCAGCTCCCTGCTCGTCAGTCATCTTTCCTGTCTACCAGGCACGGCCGCACACTGCCGCGAGCCGCGGTCGGACGGGCGCACCATCCATCGACTCTCGCCACGCGTACCACACCTCGCGCCAATCACCGGCGGACTTAGCACAACAGAGGATGCCGTTCGCTACACGCTCCTCGGCGTTTCTCATGAAGGAACCTGCAGGCGGTACCGGGTTTTCGCTCCATATGCGCCCCGGCATCTGTGAATGTCTATGAATTCTCTTCGTAGGAACTCAGATTCGCCCCGCTACGTTCGAGGGAGTGGCTCGGACCGCCCACCGGCGAATCCGAGCGACGACGAAGGGAGAACGACATGCTCACACGATGGAAGATCGCCGCCACCGCCGGCGCTGCCGGGGCCCTCGCCCTGGCCCCCGCCGCAATGGCGCAGGCGGCACCGTCCGATCCGGTGCCCGGCACGAAATGCACGGTCGCCCAGGTTGAACGCGCACTGGTCGCCGTCGCGCCCGAGGCTGCGACGATGGTGAATCAGGTGCCCGGCGGCCGCGCCGAGGCCGAACGGGTCCTGACCCTGCCTCCAGCCGAGCGCACCGCCCGGATCCACGAGCTGGGCCGGCAGAATCCGCAGCTCGCTGCGTATTACAGCCAGAACCAGGGAAAGATCAATCAGACGATCGGCGTCGTGGCGTCGACCTGTTCGCAGTACTGATCACCCCACACAGCACGAAGGCGCCGACTCCCCTGGAGTCGGCGCCTTCGCCTGTGACCCGTCAGGAGATAGGGATCTCCTTGATCTTCGAATCGGGCTTGCCCGCGGTCTTGCAGTAGACGATCGCCTGTTGCTGCAGGCCGGTGATCACGAGTGCGGACGGCTCGTCGCCGTGCTTGTCCTTGTACAGCTTCGTCACCTGCTCGCGCTGGTCCGCGTCGGTCATCTTCTGGTAGTTCTCGCACGTGGTGTCACCGCCCTGCTTCGTGCAGCCGGTGAGGGTGAGCGCGGCGACGGCGAGCACCGCCGCACCGAGGCGGATTCCGTTCGTGGGCTTCGACATGGGGCACCTTCCGGCTGGATGACAGGACGGGTCGACCCTACCGAGACCCCGGCCGGATCAGTCGACGCAGGGGATCTCGCCGCCGCGCAGGGTCGTCCCGGAGTCCGGCACCGGGCCCGCCGCGGCGGACACGGGCACCGTCGTCGTGGCCGGCGCGCGGGGCGCGGTGAAGCCCACGGGCTTCAGGGCCGGCGTCGCGCCGGCGGTCGCGGTGGCGCCGGAGGACTCGTCGGCGTCGTCAGGTTCGGGCACGGACTGACCGAAGGCCTTCTGCACCTGAGCACGGATGGCCTTAGGGTCCACCAGGTTCACGGCCTGCTGGTCGATCATGTCGTAGCCGAGGACCGGCAGCGTCGTGAAGGTGAGGTTCGTGCCCGCGATCTGGCCGGCCTGCTGTGCGAACTCCTGCAGGTTCCAGCCGTCGGAGACGACGACGTCCTTCTGCGCCACGGCGATCAGCGACTGCAGCTTCCGGACGTCGCCGAAGACGCCCTGCTTCTGCAGCTGCACCATGACGCCGGCGATGAAGGCTTGCTGCCGGTGCGTGCGGTCGAGGTCGCCGTCGGCGAGCCCGTGCCGCTGCCGGACGAAGGCGAGCGACTGCGACGCGTTCAGTTTCTGCCGCCCGGCGGGGAACGCCGCGCCGGAGTAGCTGTCGCGCACCGGGTTGTTGAGGCACACCTCGACGCCGCCCAGGGTCTGCGCGAGGTCGTAGAAGCCGACGAGGCTGACCTCCGCGAAATGGTCGATCGGCACGCCCACGAGCCGGCCGACGGTGGCGATCGTGGCGGCGCGCGCCGACTCCCGGGCCTTGCTCTCGAGCTCCTTGCGATCGGAGACGCCCGAGGCGGCCAGCTTGTCCTCGACCTCGGCCTTGCGCGTGCCGTACGCCTCCTTGATCTTCCCCTTCTTCTTGGACTCGACGCCCATGAAGGTCACGTAGTCGTCGCGCGGGATCGAAAAGGCGGTCACCTTCTTCCCGTCCGCGGGCACGTGCAGGAGGATCAGGGTGTTGGTGTTGTAGCCGCCGTTGTCACTGGTACCGGCGTGCAGCTGCTCGAGCACGTCGGCCGGCAGCGGGTCGCCGTTCTGATCGCGCCGGGTGTCGAGCCCCATCAGCAGGATGTTCTTCGCGCCGCCCGTGGACTTGGCGACCTTGGCCTCGGCGAGCGCGCGCGAGACGTTGAAGCCGCCGATCACCAGATTGGTACTCCACCAGACGGTTCCGGTGACGGCGAGCACGACGGCCGACAGCAGCGCGATGGCGACGCGGCCACCGCGCGCTCCCGACGGTCTGCGCTTCACGCGGCGACATTACCGCGCGGAGCGGCGCTATCCGGGGACGCGCGCCGCGAGTGCCCGGAGCGGCTCCACCAGCTGGGCGAGCGCCCTCGCGCGGTGGCTGATCGCGTTCTTCTCCTCCGCGGTCAGCTCCGCGGCGGTGCGGTCCGAGCCGTCGGGGAGGAAGACGGGGTCGTACCCGAAGCCGCCGTCGCCGCGAGGCTCCCGCAGGACGGTGCCGCGCCAGGTACCGCGCACCGTCCGCTCCCCCGTGCCGTCCACGAGGGCGCACGCCGAGACGAACTCGCCGCCGCGCCTTTCGTCCGGGGTGTCGGAGATCTGCGCGAGCAACAGCGCGGTGTTCGCCGGGTCGTCCCCGTGGCGGCCGGACCAGCGCGCCGAAAGCACGCCGGGCATGCCGTTCAGGGCATCGACGCAGATGCCGGAATCGTCGGCGAGGCACGGCAGTCCGGTCCGCTCGTAGCCCTGTCGGGCCTTGATGAGCGCGTTGCCCTCGAACGACGGCGCGTCCTCGGGCAGTTCTTCGAAGGCCGGGACCTCGTCGAGCCCGACGATCTCGAGACCGACGATGCCGGCGTCGGCGACGACCTGCCGCAGCTCGCGGAGCTTCTTCGCGTTGCGCGAGGCGAGCAGCAGCCGCGTGCCGGTCACTGCCCGAACTTCTTCTTCTGTTCGCCCTCGAACTCCGGCAGCACGCCCGGGTACGGCGCCGCGAGCGCCTCCTTCTGCACGGCGAAGAGCTTCTCGGTGCCGGCGACCGCGGAGTCGAGCATCCAGTCGAGGGTGGTGCGGGCGAAGGTGGCGCCCTCGCCCGTGCCCTGTACCTCGACGAGGGTTCCCGTATCGGTGGCGACGACGTTCATGTCGACCTCCGCGCGCGAATCCTCCTCGTACGGCAGGTCGAGCCGGACGCGGCCGTCGACGACGCCCACCGACACGGCGGCGATCGCGCACGAGATGGGCTGTGGGTCCGTCAGCTTGCCCGCGGCACCGAGATACGTCACGGCGTCGCACAGCGCGACGTAGGCGCCGGTGATCGACGCGGTGCGGGTGCCGCCGTCGGCCTGCAGCACATCGCAGTCGAGGGCGATCGTGTTCTCGCCCAGCGCCGCGAGGTCGATGCAGGCGCGCAGCGACCGGCCGATGAGGCGGGAGATCTCGTGGGTGCGGCCGCCGACCTTGCCCTTCGTGGACTCGCGGCGGCTGCGCTCGTGCGTGGCGCCGGGGAGCATCGAGTACTCGGCGGTCAGCCAGCCCTGACCGGAGCCGCGGCGCCATCCGGGCACGCCCAGCTCAACGCTCGCGGTGCACAGCACCTTCGTGTTACCGAACTCCACCAGCACCGAGCCGGCGGGGTTCTGCGTGAATCCCCGGGTGATGGTCACGGGGCGGAGTTCGTCGTCGGCCCTGCCGTCTGCGCGTCTGCTCACGGCCCCAGCCTATCGCCTCCCGTCGGCGGGGGCGCTAGAGCTCGAAGACGTCTCCGCCCGTCACCGCGTGGACCGGCCCGTCGTAGACGGAGCGCGCCTCAGCGAGCACCGCCTCGCGCGAGGTCCACGGCGGGATATGGGTGAGCAGTAGCCGTCCTACGCCCGCGTCCGCGGCGGCCTGGCCTGCCTCGATGCCCGAGAGGTGCACGCCCAGCGGGCGGTTCGCGGGGTCGTGCGTCCAGCTGGCCTCGGCCAGCATCACGTCCGCGCCGCGGGCTACCTCGACCAGGTTGTCACACACACCTGTGTCGCCCGTATAGGCGAGGACCTTTCCGCTCGGCGACGTGATCCGCAGACCGTGCGACTCAGGCGGATGGAACATGCGGAAGGGACGCACGGTGAGGCCGCCCACGGCGTGGTCCTCGCCCTCGGTCCACGCCGAGAAATCGAAGGTGTCGGAGATGTCATCGAGCGTCGCCGCCGACTCAGCGGAGGCACGCCCCAAGCGCTCCGGCGTGTCCGCGGGGCCGATCAGGCGGGCGCGCCCCACCGCCGGCTCCGGGTGGTAGCGCCGCCAGACGAGCAGCGACGGCACGTCGAGGCAGTGGTCGGCGTGCAGGTGCGACAGCAGGACGGAGACAGTGTTCGGGTCGACTCGCTGTTGCAACTCTCCCAACACCCCGGGTCCGAAATCCATGACGACCGGATCGTGCCCGTCCACCTCCAAGAGGTATCCCGAGCAGGCCGCCCGAGGACCGCCGACGCTGCCGGAACACCCGAGGATGGTGAGACGCATGAAGCACATGCTGCCAGATCCGCGATCGTCACGAGGCAATCGCGCCGACCTCACGGGAATTGCCAGGTCCGGACTCGGTGCGGGCGCGGCGCCCCAGCAGCACCGCCGCGAGCACGCCGCCGACGGCGCCCCACAGGTGCGCTTGCCACGAGACACCGGGCTGACCGGGCAGAACGCCCCACAGCATGCCGCCGTAGAGCACCATGAGCGTCACCCCGACGACGATGTCGAGCGGCTTGCGGGTGAACAGCCCCCGCACCGCCAGGTAGGTCATCCAGCCGAAGAGCACCCCGGACAGCCCGATGACCACGGTGCCGCTCCCGCCCGTGACCCAGACGCCGACGCCCGATACCAGCCAAATGATCGCGGTGGCGATCAGGAACCGGCCGCTGCCTGCGATCAGTCCGAGGAAGCCGAGGATCAGTGCGGGAACGCTGTTGGCCGCCAGGTGCTCCCAGCCGCCGTGCAGGAGTGGCGCCGCAGCGATCCCGCGGACCGCGTCGGTGCCCTCACGCGGGTGGATGCCCCACTGGTCCAGAGAGTTGCCGGCGAGCGCGTCGATGACCTCGATGCCCCACAGCGCGGCGACGAAGGCGGCGATCACGATCGCGGACCGTCCGGCCGTGCTCCCGGCCACCCGCCTCGCGGGCGAGCGCTCGTCGTTGATGGGTACCGTCATGGCGACCTCCTCGCGCGAGCGGAGGCGGTGTCGACTCACGCCCAGAGCTGGCCATCGAGGGCATCCTCCGCATCTTCCAACGTACCGTCGTAGGCGCCGGTCGACAGATACTTCCATCCCGCATCGGCGACGACGAAGGCCACATCGGCGCGCTCACCCGCGGCCAGGGACTTGTTCGCGACGCCCAGCGCGGCGTGCAGCACCCCGCCGGTGGAGACGCCGGCGAAGATCCCCTCCTCGTCGATGAGCTGCCGCATGCGGCGTACCGCGTCGTAGGCGCCCACGGAGAACCGGCGCGTCAGGACCGCCTCGTCGTAGAGCTCGGGGACGAAGCCCTCGTCAAGATTTCGGAGTCCGTAGACGAGCTCGCCGTACCTCGGCTCGGCGGCGACGATCTGCACGCCGGGCACGTGTTCGCGCAGGTAGCGGCCGGTGCCCATGAGCGTGCCGGTGGTACCGAGACCCGCGACGAAGTGCGTGATCTCGGGCAGGTCGGCGAGCAATTCCGGTCCCGTCCCCGTGTAGTGCGCGCGGGCGTTCGCGGGGTTGCCGTACTGGTAGAGCATCACCCAATCGGGGTGCTCCGCGGCGAGCTTCTTCGCCTCCGCGACGGCGCGGTTGGAACCGCCGGCGGCGGGGCTCGGGATGATCTCGGCGCCGTACATGGTGAGCAGCTGACGTCGCTCGGCGGAGGTGTTCTCGGGCATCACGCACACCAGCCGGTAGCCCTTGAGCTTCGCCGCCATGGCGAGGCTGATACCGGTGTTGCCGGACGTGGGCTCCAGGATGGTGTCACCGGGGCGCAGCCGGCCGTCGGCCTCCGCCTCGGAGATCATCTGCAGCGCCGGACGGTCCTTGATCGAGCCCGTCGGGTTGCGGTCCTCGAGCTTGGCCCACAGCCGCACGTGCGGCGCACCGTCGGCGTCGTCCCACCGGGGCGACAGGCGTGGCAGCCCGACCAGCGGCGTCCCGCCCAGAGACGCCAGCAGACTGTCGAACCTAGCCACCTGCCACCGCGGGAAGAACCGTGACGGTGCCGCCGTCGGCGACAGGGGTGTCGAGGCCGCCGGTGAACCGGACGTCCTCGTCGTCGACGTAGACGTTGACGAATCGGTGCAGCGCGCCGTCGGCGATGAGCCGGTCCTTGATCCCGGCGTGGCGGGTCTCGAGGTCGTCGATGACGGCCGCGAGCGTCTCGCCGTCGGCGGGCACGCGCTTCTGGTCGCCGGTCAGCGGCCGCAGGATGCTCGGGATGGAGACGGTGACGGACATCAATCCTCCAGGATGTGGACGGGCTCTTCGGTGATCACGGAATCGACGATGCGATAACTGCGGACCTCGGCGTCGGGTCCCAGCTCGTCGCGGGTGGAGATCAGGACGTAGTGCGCATTCGGCTCGGACGCGAACTTGGCGTCGGTGCGCGAGGGGTAGGCCTCGGTGGCAGTGTGCGAGTGGTAGATGACCACCGGCTCCTCGTCGGCGTCGTCCATCCCGCGCCACACGCGCAGTTGCTCGCCCGAGTCGAAGCGGTAGAAGGTGGGCGAGCGTTCCGCGTTGAGCATCTCGATGAACCGCTCGGGGCGGTCGGAGCCCTCGGGCCCGGCGATGACGCCGCACGCCTCGTCGGGGTGGTCGCGCCGCGCGTGCGCGACCATCTTCTCCACCAGGTCGCGCCTGATCGTCAGGCCGCGCGAGGAGCCGGTCTCGGTCATGTGGCGTGCAACCGCGGCCGGGCGCGAGCTATTCCGGCTCGCGGTCGAGCATCACCGAAACCAGCACGTCGAGCATCGCCGAGAGCCAGTGGTAGACGTCCACGTGCCCGGCCCGGGCCGGGTCCTCGGAGGACGGCCCGTCGGGCAGGTCGGCCGTGATGCCCAGCAGCGTGCCGAGCGCGAGTCGCAGGTCGTTGATACAGGTCAGCCAGTCCTGCGCCTCGGACTCGGTGAGGGAGACGGTGCCGGCCCGCTCGGGCAGGGTCGCGAGCACCGTCTGCGCGGCGTCGCGCTTGGCGTCGATCACCTCGGGCTCGTTGAGGGAGCGGAGCGCGCCGTTGAGGTCGCGGGCCAGTTCGCCCGACGGTGCCTCGGTCGCACCCGGCGCGTTCGCGTCGGGGCGGTAGAAGTCGGGCAGCAGGCGCTGCAGCACGGTCTCCTGGGGCGGCTCGGCGTGGCCGGTCCGCAGCCCGGTCAGCTCGGCGAGGTCGTCGTGCGGGGCCGAGTCCTCCCGTTCGTCGAAGAGCTCGACCAGCGAGCCGACGAGGGACCGGACGAGGCCGACCTCCTCAGGATCCATTTTCGAGACGAAGCGGACATCGCCGCGCACGCCCCGCTTGACCTGCCAGTTACGCACTCAGTCGTCTCGCTGCATCGTCGCCCACAGACCGGCCGCGTGCAGCTTGCGGACGTCGGCCTCCACCTTGTCGCGGTCGCCCGTGGAGACCACGGCCTTCCCCTCGGTGTGCACCTGCATCATCAATTCCTTGGCTTTAGCCGTGCTGAAGCCGAACAGCTTCCGGAGCACGAAGGTCACGTAGGACATGAGGTTCACCGGGTCGTCCCAGACCACGGTGACCCAGGGCTTGTCGAGCGCCTCGTCGGTCTTGCGCTCCAGCACCGCGGACGTGCCGGGCTGGGCAGCAGTGGAACCTCCGCCCGGACCACCGTCACTTCCCGGGGCCGCTGCGCTGCTGTCGGTCATGGTTCTAGGGTACCCAGTGTGACGGTAGATGAAAACGGGGCCGACTCCTTCTGGCGCAGCTCCGCCCTGCTCACGGACCAGTACGAGTTGACCATGCTGGCGGCGGCCCTCCAGGACGGCACCGCGCACCGCCCGTGCGTCTTCGAGGTCTTCGCGCGACGGCTGCCGGCGGGGCGCCGCTACGGGGTTGTCGCCGGCACCGCGCGCGTCCTCGACGAGCTCCGCCGTTTCCGTTTCGGCCCAGCGGAGCTCGCGGTCGTGGAGCGCTTCCTCGACGCGGAGACGGTGGCGTGGCTGAAGGACTACCGGTTCAGCGGCGAGATCGACGGCTACCGCGAGGGCGAGCTCTACTTCCCCGGTTCCCCACTCCTCACTGTGCGCGCCACCTTCGCGGAGGGCGTGATCCTGGAGACGCTGATCCTGTCGATCCTCAACCACGACAGCGCGATCGCCTCCGCCGCGGCCCGCATGGTCTCCGCCGCCGCCGGGCGCCCACTGATCGAGATGGGCTCGCGGCGCACCCACGAGCGGGCCGCCGTGGCCTCCGCCCGCGCCGCCTACCTCGCCGGGTTCGCCACCACCTCCAACATGGAGGCGGCCCGGACGTACGGCGTCCCGTCGGGCGGCACGGCCGCACACGCCTTCACCCTGCTGCACACCGGCCCGGACGGCCCCGACGAGGAGGCCGCCTTCGCGGCCCAGGTGGCCGCGCAGGGGCCCGGCACCACGCTCCTGGTGGACACCTACGACATCACCGAGGGCGTGAACCGCGCGGTGCGCGCCGCGGGACCGGAGCTCGGTGGCGTGCGGATCGATTCGGGCGACCTCGGCATCATCACCCGGCAGGTGCGGGCGCAGCTCGACGGCCTGGGCGCGACGCGGACGAAAATCGTGGTCTCCGGCGATCTGGACGAGTACGCGATCGGCGCGCTGCGCGCGGAGCCGATCGACGTCTACGGCGTCGGCACCTCGCTGGTCACCGGCTCGGGCGCCCCCACCGCGGGCATGGTCTACAAGCTCGTCGAGGTCGACGGCCTGCCCGTCGCGAAACGCAGCTCGCACAAGGAGACCCAGGGCGGGGAGAAGCGCGCCGTGCGGCTCGCGCGCGGCACCGGCACCATCGTCGAGGAACTGCTGCACCGGCCCGGGGCGACGCCGACGGTGCCCGCGCACCTCACCGCGACACCACTGCAGATCCCGCTGGTGCGCGGCGGCGATCAGGTCGACGGGCTGCCGGGCCTCGAGGACGCGCGGGCGCACCTGCGCGACGCGCTGGTGACGCTGCCGTGGGAGGGCCTGGGCCTGTCGAACGGCGAGCCCGCGATCCCGACCCGGTTGGAGGAGAAGCGATGACGACGGCGCTGATCGTCGTGGATGTGCAGAACGACTTCTGCGAGGGCGGCTCGCTGGCCGTCGCGGGCGGCGCGCAGGTGGCGCGCCGCATCCACGACGACCTGCTGGAGTCCTATCCGGTGATCGCCGCGACCCGCGACTGGCACGTCGACCCCGGCGCGCACTTCTCCGCCAGCCCGGACTTCGTGGACTCGTGGCCCGTGCACTGCCGGGCACGCACGGAGGGCGCGCAGTTCCATCCGAACCTGCGGCTTCCGGTGCGGGTGCCTGTGTTCAGCAAGGGCGCCTACTCCGCGGCCTATTCGGGGTTCGAGGCGCACGACACCGACGGCGCCGTGCTCGCGGAATGGCTCGCGGCGCGCGGCGTCTCGTCGGTCGACGTGGTGGGCATCGCTACCGACTACTGCGTGCGCGCGACCGCGCTCGATGCTCTCGCGGCCGGCCTGACGGTCCGCGTGCTCGCGGACTACACCGCGGGCGTCGCCGAGGAGTCGACGCGCGCCGCGCTGGCGGAGTTCGCCGCCGCCGGGATCACGGTCGCCTGAGCCTCCGACTCATCCGGGCCGTCATGCCATCAACGCCGAGAGCTCGGTGAGCAGGTCGTCGGGGTACTCCATCGGCAGGGAGTGCGTCCCGTCGGGCCAGACGCGGACCGTCGCGTTCGGCAGGGTGCGGGCCCGCTCCGCGGCGGCAGCCGTGTCCGTGACCGCGCTCCGACCGCCGAGGCCGACGAAGACCGGCATCGTCAGCCGCGCGAGCGCGGCGTCGTCGGGCTGGACGGGCGTCGGGAGCGCGGCGCGGTACCCCGCCGCTCCGGCGTCGATCATGGCGCCGATTGGGCTGTCGGTCGTATCGGCCTCGTCGGCCCCTCCGATCGACGCGAGCCCCTTCCGCCGCCACGACTCGGGCAGGAAGGGCAGCGCCGACGGCAGTGTCGCGACGTACATCTGCCAACGCAGCCCCGCGAACACGAGAATCGGCTCCCACAGCGTCAGGGTGGCGACCCGATCGGGATGGCGCACCGCGAGGTTCGCGGCGCTCCAGGCACCGAAGGAGTGCCCGACGAGGTGTGCGCGGCGGATCCCGAGGGCCGTCATCGCCTCCGCGAGCCAGGCCGCCTGGTCGTCGGCATCGGCCAGCGGGCGGTCCTGCACGCTCATACCCGCGTCGCCCAACGCGTCGACGGCGTAGACCTCCCGATCGCGCAGCCGCCCCAGCACGTCGGCCCACATGGGGACGCCCGACGACCGGCCCGGCACCAGCAGTATCGGCTCCTCCCCGGGCCGCGGTGTCCCGAACCGGTACGCGCGGACGATGCCGTATCCAGTGCGCACGTCCCGCATCTCCGACGGAGCCGGCAGGTCGCGGAGAGCGCGGTCGTACCGCTCGAGGTACGTCGCGCGCGCGTCCGCCGACCGCCAGTACCCGACGGGGCTCGGGTCACGCAGCAGGTAGGCGCTCGTGCCGACGAGGACCGCGGTCACGGCCAGCCCGGCCACCGCCGCGCGGCGGATCCGTGGCCCCATGGCACACCTCCTTAACAATGCATTCGCATTGTATCAAGATCGCGATGCACCCGCATTGCTACGATTGACGGGTGCCGAAACAGGTGGACCACGAGGAGCGTCGCGCGGAGATCGACCGGGTCGTGTGGGCGATCATCGCAGAGGAAGGCATTGCCGCGGTCACCCTGCGAGCGATCGCCGCGCGCGGTGGGATCTCGATGGGTCGCGTCCAGCACTACTTCCCCACGCGGGAGACCATCGTGCGGCACGCGCTGACCTCGTACCTCTCCCTGGCCGAGCGGGCCCACCCCGTCCCCGACGATCCACGCGCAGCGCTGCTCATGCTGCTGACCCACGCGATCCCGCGCGACGGCGCACGGCGGCTCGGCGCGAAGGTCTGGTACGCCTACCTCGCGGAGGCCGTCACCGATCCGGGCCTTCGCGCCATCGTCGACGAGACCCTCCGGGGTACCGAGGATCTCGCGACGGAGTTGCTCAACGGGGACCGGACTCGCGCCCGAACCCTGCTCGCCGCTGCGGACGGCTTCGCCTACCGCGCGCTGATCGGGGTCGTCACCGCCGACGAGGCCGAGGCCGCCGTGCGCGACCTCGCCCACCTCAGCCGCGGATCCGATTGAGGTAGTTGTAGACGGTGAACCTGGTGACCCCGAGCGCCTCAGCCACCGCTTCCGCCGACTTGCGGTAGGCGAAGGCGCCGCGTTCCTCGAGCAGGCGCACCGCGCGTTGCTTCTCTGCCCGCCCGAGCTCACCCAGCGGCGAGCCGAGCTCGTCGGCAACGCTCGCGAGCAGGGAATCCAGGTCGCCCACGGGCGTCTCCGCCGGCGGAAGCCGGACGCCCGCGACGATCTCCCCCTCCCACACGAGGGGCACGTCGCCGTGGCGCAGTGCGTCCGGCGTCACGATCTCGGCGCCCAGGCGCGCGACGAGCGCGTGGACCGCCTCGACCAGCGGATGGTCGACACCGGTCCCCGCTGCCGACTCAGTCATCGGCGCGGTCGATCTGCACCGTGACCCGGGTGGCGCCGCCAGCGAAGGCCCCGGCCAGCGCCGCACGAAGGGCGTCAAGGACCGCCTCCGCCTCGCCCTCCACGGAGGTACCCAGCGGCCCGAAGTCGTGGTCGAGCCCCCGGGCGCGGAGCACCTCGACGGCCCGCACGGCATGGGAGGGCACCGCCCCCTCACCCTCGAAGGGCTCGCTGGTGAATTCCGCGGTGAGACGCATGTCCGCATCGTAGCCCCGACAAATTTTCAACAAACTGTTGACGTGACACAGATCACATGTCATTCTTCGATGAGTGGAAAACCTCTTCCGCAGACCGAAAGAAGGCAGGTCAGATGGACCTCGAAGACTTCAACTCGGCACCTGAGGCCGATATCCGGGCGACTCTACTCGCGTGTTGCGATGTTCGCTCCTGGAGCGATGCGGTCATCGACGGACGGCCCTACGTCAACGCCTCCGACGCCCTCCAGGTGGCCGGCACCGCGGCGCTGGAGTTCAGCCCCTCCGACGTCGACCGCGCTCTCGCCGCGCACCCCCGGATCGGCGAGCGCGCGACCGGCGCCTCCACGGAGGCGGCATGGTCCCGCAGAGAGCAGTCGGGCGTCGCCACCGACACGGAGACGCAGGCGGCCCTACTCGCGGGCAACGGCGCGTACGAGCAGCGCTTCGACCGCGTCTTCCTCATCAACGCCGCGGGACTGGACGCGACCACGGTGCTCGCCGAGCTGCACCGCCGCCTCGAGAACACGCCCGACGCCGAGGCCGCGGAGGTCGCCCACGAGCTGCGGGGCATCGCGCTGCGCCGCCTTGCCCGCGTCCTGGAACTGGAAGACGAACTCGCAGAGGAGCAGTCATGAGCACCGTCACCACCCACGTCCTCGACACCGCGCGCGGTGTGCCCGCCGCTGGGGTCCCGATCCGGATGGACCGGGTCGGACCGGACGGCACCGTCGACCCCGTCGCGCAGGGCGTCACGGACGACGACGGCCGGATCCGCGACCTCGGCCCGGAAGGCCTGGCCGCCGGCGTCTACCGCCTGACCTTCGACACCGCGGCGTACTCCGCGGCGACGGGACAGGAGAACTTCTTCCCCGAGGTCGCAATCACCTTCCGCCTGATCGCGGTCGACGGCGCCGTCCCCCACCACCACGTCCCGCTCCTCCTCAGCCCGTTCCACTACTCCACCTACAAAGGAAGCTGATCACCATGGCAATCCACTTGGGCCCCAACCAGTACGGCAAGGCGGAGAACCGCGTGGTGCGGATCTACCGCGACACCGCCCGGCACACGATCCGCGACCTCAACGTCTCCTCGGCGCTGCGCGGCGACTTCAGCGACGCCCACATCAGCGGCGATCAGGCGGCGGTGCTGCCGACCGATACCCAGAAGAACACCGCGTTCGCCTTCGCCAAGGAGAAGGGCATCGGCGCGATCGAGGACTACGCCCTCACGCTGGGCGGCCACTTCATCGACTCGACCCCCAAGGCCGACGGCGCCCGCATCGAGGTGCACGAGTACCCGTGGGACCGGATCCAGGTCGACGGCGCCGGCCACGACCACGCCTTCGTCCGCTCCGGCGGCGGTGTACGGTCCACCGTCGTCAACGTCGACGGCCGCGGCGCCGACCGTCGCGCGCACGTGGTGTCCGGCATCCACGACCTGACGCTGCTCAAGTCCACGGGCTCGGAGTTCCACGGCTTCCTCAAGGACAAGTACACGACGCTGCAGGAGACGGACGACCGGATCCTCGCCACGTCGCTCGTCGCCAAGTGGCGCTACGACCACACGGACGTGGACTGGGACAAGTCCTTCGACTCGATCCGCGCGATCATGCTCCAGCGTTTCGCCGAGATCCACAGCAAGGCACTGCAGCAGACCCTGTACGGCATGGGCCAGTCCGTGCTCGAGCAGCACCCCGAGGTCGCGGAGATCAAGTTCTCGGCGCCGAACAAGCACCACTTCCTGGTGGACCTCTCCCCCTTCGGCGTGGAGAACCCCGGCGAGGTGTTCATCGCGGCCGACCGCCCGTACGGCCTGATCGAGGCGAGCGTCGTGCGCGACGACGCCTCCGACGCCGGCTCGGCGTGGCACGGCGTGCCCGGATTCTGTTAGCGGGACGACGACCATGACCACAGCCATCGAGGCCCGGCCCGAAGACGAACGCCTCCCGCTCGGCAAGACCTTCGTCTACGGACTCCAGCACATCCTCACGATGTACGGCGGCGTCATCGCGCCCCCGCTCATCGTCGGCGGCGCCGCGGGCCTGTCCGCCACGGACATGAGCCTGCTCGTGACCGCGGGCCTGTTCGTGAGCGGCCTCGCGACGATCCTGCAGACCATCGGCATCGGCCCGCTCGGCGCGCGCCTGCCGATCGTGCAGGGGCTCTCGTTCGCCAGCGTCTCGACGATGACCGCCATCGCGCAGGACGGCGGCGTGCGGCCCATCTTCGGCGCGATCATCGTCGCCGGACTGATCGGCCTCGTCCTCAGTTCCGTATTCGCGAAGCTGGTGCGGTACTTCCCGCCGGTGGTGACGGGCACGATCATCACGGTGATCGGCCTGTCGCTCTTGCCCGTGACTTTCAACTGGGCGCAGGGCGGCAACGCCAGGGCCGCCGACTACGGCTCGATGGCCAACATCGGGCTGGCCGGCGCCACGGTGCTGATCATCCTGGTGATCAGCCGCCTGTTCCAGGGCGCGATCTCGCGGCTGTCGATCCTCATCGGCATCGTCGTCGGCACGGTCATCGCGGCCTTCATGGGCAAACTCGACTTCTCGAAAGTCGGTGACGGACCGATCTTCTCGCTGCCGCCGGTCATGCACTTCGGCAGCCCGACGTTCCAGATCGGCGCCATCATCTCGATGACGATCGTGATCCTGGTGATCATGACGGAGACCACGGCCGACATCCTCGCCATCGGCGAGATCGTCGGCACCCCCGTCGATTCGAAGCGGGTCGCGAACGGCCTGCGCGCCGACATGCTCTCGACCGCGGTAGCCCCCGCGTTCAGCGCCTTCCCGTGCAGCGCGTTCGCGCAGAACGTGGGCCTGGTGGCGCTCACGGGGATCAAGAGCCGGTACGTGGTGGCGATGGGCGGCGGCATCCTCGCGTTCCTCGGCCTGCTCCCCGTCGTGGGCCGGGTGATCGCGGCGATCCCCTACCCCGTGCTCGGCGGCGCTGGCCTGGTGCTGTTCGGCTCCGTCGCCGCCAGCGGCATCAAGACGCTCTCCCGCGTGAACTTCGACGGCAACCTCAACATGGTGATCGTCGCCGTCTCCATCGGCATGGGCATGATCCCCGTGGCGGCGCCCGACTTCTGGCACACCTTCCCGACCGCTGTCGGCACGGTCATGCACTCGGGAATCAGCGCCGCCGCCGTGGTCGCGGTGGTCCTGAACTTCCTGTTCAACGAGATCACGGCGGGTAACCGACCGGACGTCTCGGTGTTCGCGGCGGCCCCCGACGAACGCGGCAATCCGATCCCGAACGGCGACTGAGGTCCGCCCGGTCGGCCGCCCGGCCGCACCGCCCCGACGAGAGCCGGAGTGTGCGCTGCACACTCCGGCTCTCGCATTCCCGAACCTCTTGACGTGACCACCATCACATGCCACAATTCCATTGTACGGAAATGATCTTTCCGACAGGCGAAAGCTTGCAGGTCGTATCGGACCTCGCCAGAACCTGCATCGCCCGTACGCCCCGCCTGATGAAGGAGCCCCCCATGAACGCGAACGCCCCCGCCAAGTACACGGTCAACTGCTCGATTCTGCTCGCCGACACCCCGATCTTCGAGCGGCCCCGCGCGGCCCGCGAGGCCGGCTTCGAGGCCGTCGAGTTCTGGTGGCCCTTCCCCACGGCCGTGCCGAGCGACCGTCAGGTCGACGCCTTCGTGGCGGCGATCGAGGACGCGGGCGTGCAGCTCACGGGCCTGAACTTCGCGGCCGGCGACATGCCCGGCGGCGAGCGCGGCATCCTGTCCGACCCCACCCGCGTCACCGAGTTCCGCGACAACATCGACGTCGTCGTCGGGATCGGCGAGCGCCTGGGCACCCCCGCCTTCAACGCGCTGTACGGCAACCGGATCGACGGGGTGGACCCCGCCGAGCAGGACGCCGTCGCCGCCGAGAACCTCGCCGCCGCGGGCCGCGCCGCCGCCGGGATCGGCGCCGTCGTCCTCATCGAGCCGGTCAGCGGCGCCCCGCGCTACCCGCTGCTCACCGCGGCCGACGCCGTCACCGTCATCGACCGCGTCCGGGAGCAGTCCGGCGTCGACTCCCTGCGTTTGCTCGCCGACCTCTACCACCTGCAGGTCAACGGCGACGACGTCGCCGCCGCCATCGACACCCACGCCGGCCTGATCGGCCACGTCCAGATCGCCGACGACCCCGGGCGCGGCGAACCCGGCACCGGGACCCTCGACCTCGACGGCCACCTCGCCCACCTCGAGCGCGTGGGCTACCGCGGGCCGATCGGCCTGGAGTACAAGCAGACCCAGGACGATCCCTTCGCCTGGCTCCCCCGCGAGCGGCGGGCCGCCCGCGTCGCCTCCGCCTCCTGAGCCCCCAGCCACCCGATCCTCCGATCGACGACCCGACAAGGAACCTCATGACGAACATCGCCTTCATCGGACTCGGCATCATGGGCAGCCCCGTGGCCGTGCACCTCGCGAACGCCGGCCACACCGTGGCGGGCTTCAACCGCACCCCCGAGCGGGCCAAGCCGCTCGTCGACGCCGGCGGCCGCGCCGCCGCCTCGATCGCCGACGCCGTCGCCGACGCCGAGGTCATCGCGGTGATGGTGCCCGACTCCCCCGACGTGCAGGCCGTGCTGGCGGGCGAGGGCGGCGTCTTCGACAACGCCCCCGCCGGCGCGCTGATCATCGACTTCTCCAGCATCCGGCCGGACGTGACGACCGAGCTCGCGAAGCAGGCCGCCGAACGCGGCTTCCGCCTCATCGACGCGCCCGTGTCGGGCGGCGAGGCGGGCGCGATCAACGCCGCACTTTCGATCATGGTCGGCGGCACGCCCGAGGACTTCGCCGCGGCGCGGCCCGTGCTCGACGTGGTCGGCAAGACCATCGTGCACGTCGGCCCCAACGGCTCCGGGCAGACCGTCAAGGCCGCGAACCAGCTCATCGTGGCCGGCAACATCCAGCTCCTGGCCGAGTCCATCGTCTTCCTCGAGGCGTACGGCGTGGACACCGCCGCCGCCGTCGAGGTGCTCGGCGGCGGGCTCGCGGGCTCCGCGGTGCTCAACCAGAAGGCGCAGAAGATGCTGGACCGCGAATTCGAGCCCGGCTTCCGGATCGAGCTGCACCACAAGGACCTCGGCATCGTCACGGCCGCCGCCCGCGAGGCGGGCGTCGTCGCACCGCTCGGCGGCCTCGTCGCCCAGCTCATGGCCTCCGCCCGCGCCAACGGCGACGGCGCGCTCGACCACTCCGCGCTGCTGCGCGGCGTCGAGCGCCTGTCCGGCCGCACCTCGTAACCCACCGACCCATTGGAGAACTGACATGGCTCGTATGCGTGCCGCCGAGGCAGCGGTCAAGATCATGGAGCTCGAGGGCGCCACCCAGGCGTTCGGCGTGCCCGGCGCCGCCATCAACCCCTTCTACGCGGCGATGCGCGCGCACGGCGGCATCGGTCACGTGCTGGCCCGCCACGTCGAGGGCGCCTCGCACATGGCGGAGGGCTTCACCCGCGCCGAGGCCGGCAACATCGGCGTCTGCATCGGTACGTCCGGCCCCGCCGGCACCGACATGATCACCGGGTTGTACTCGGCCATGGCCGATTCCATCCCGATCCTCGCCATCACCGGCCAGGCGCCCGTCGCGCGCCTGCACAAGGAGGACTTCCAGGCGGTCGACATCGCGTCCATCGCGAAGACCGTCACCAAGATGGCCGTCACCGTGCTCGAGCCCGCGCAGGTGCCGGGCGTCTTCGCGCAGGCCTTCCACCTCATGCGTTCGGGTCGGCCCGGCCCCGTCCTCATCGATCTGCCCATCGACGTGCAGCTCGCCGAGATCGAGTTCGACCCGGACACCTACACCCCGCTGCCCGTGCATAAGCCCTCCGCGACCCGCGCGCAGGCGGAGAAGGCGCTGGATATGCTTGCCGCGTCGGAGCGCCCGCTCCTCGTGGCCGGGGGCGGCATCATCAACGCCGACGCCTCCGACACGCTGGTCGAGCTCGCCGAGCTGCTGGACGTCCCCGTCATCCCGACCCTCATGGGCTGGGGCACGATCCCCGACGACCACCGCCTCGCCGCGGGCATGGTGGGCCTGCAGACCGCGCACCGCTACGGCAACGCGACGATGCTCGCCGCGGACTTCGTGCTGGGCATCGGTAACCGCTGGGCGAACCGGCACACCGGCGGGCTGGACACCTACCGCGAGGGCCGGACGTTCGTCCACGTGGACATCGACCCCACCCAGATCGGCCGGGTCTTCGCGCCGGACTACAGCATCGTCTCCGACGCCGGGGCCGCGCTGGAGCAGCTGGTGGAGGTCGCCCGTGAGCGGCGGGCCGCCGGTACGCTGGCGGACCGCTCCGCCTGGGTCGAGTCCTGCGCCGAGCGCAAGCGGACCATGCAGCGCCGCACGCACTTCGACGACGTGCCGATCAAGCCGCAGCGCGTCTACGAGGAGATGAACAAGGCCTTCGGCCGGGACACCCGGTACGTCAGCACGATCGGTCTCTCGCAGATCGCCGGCGGGCAGTTCCTGCACGTCTTCAAGCCGCGCCACTGGATCAACTGCGGCCAGGCAGGCCCGCTGGGCTGGACCATCCCCGCGGCCCTCGGCGTCGTCAAGGCCGTGCCCGGAACCGACGTGGTGGCGCTCTCGGGCGACTACGATTTCCAATTCATGATCGAGGAACTGGCGGTCGCGGCGCAGTTCAACCTGCCCTACGTCCACGTCGTGGTGAACAACTCCTACCTGGGTCTGATCCGCCAGGCACAGCGCGCCTTCGACATGGACTTCCAGGTCCAGCTGGGCTTCGACAACATCAACACCGATACCAGCGACACCCATGGCGACGCCTCCGCTCCAACCGGCTCGGACCCGATGCCCCTGGCCCCCAAGGGCTACGGCGTCGACCACGTCAAGGTGGCCGAGGGCCTGGGCTGCAAGGCGGTGCGCGTGACCGATCCGTCGGAGATCGCCGCCACGCTCACCCGCGCGCAGCAGATGGCCCGCGAGCACAAGGTGCCCGTCGTCGTCGAGATCTTCCTGGAGCGCGTCACCAACATCGCGATGGGCACCGAGCTCGACAACGTCGCCGAGTTCGAGGACCTCGCGACCGTCGGCACCGACGCGCCCACCGCCCTCCTGCTACTCGACTAGGAGGGACGACGTGACGACGGTGCTGCTCTCGCCCGACAAGTTCAAGGGTTCCCTGTCCGCGGCGGGCGTCGCCGACGCGCTCGCCCGCGGCATCGCGGACGTCGCGCCGGACTGGGTGTGCGTCCGCGCCCCCATCGCGGACGGCGGGGACGGCACCGTCGACGCCGCCGTGGCCGCGGGGTGGGAGCGGATCGCGGTGGAGACCACGGGCCCCACCGGGGTCCCGCACACCACGTCGTACGCCCGCGGCGGCCCGACGGCCGTGGTCGAGCTCGCCTCGGCCGTCGGCCTGGAGCTCCTACCCGGCGGCGCGCCGGACGCGCTCGGCGCCACCACCTTCGGCCTGGGCACGGTGATCCGGCACGCCCTCGCGCGCGGCGCGGAGCACATCGTCCTCGGCCTGGGCGGCAGCGCCTCGACCGACGGGGGCGCCGGCATGCTGCAGGCGCTCGGCGTGACGATCACCGACCGCGCGGGAGCGCCCGTGCGGCCGGGCGGCACCGCGCTGTTACAGGCCGCGCGCGTCGACCTCTCCGGTCTGCTCCCCGCGGCCCGCGGCGCGCGGTTCACGCTCGCGTGCGACGTCGACAATCCGCTGCTCGGCCCCGACGGCGCGGCCGCGGTCTACGGCCCGCAGAAGGGGGCGACCGCCGCGCAGGTCACCCTGCTCGACGGTGCCCTGCGCACCTGGGCCGACGTGGTGGCGGAGGCGACGGGCGCCGACCTGCGGGAGACGCCCGGCGCGGGGGCCGCGGGCGGCACGGGCTTCGGCGCGATGGCGGTGCTCGGCGCCGTGGCCCGACCCGGCGTCGACATCGTGCTGGAGCTCGCCGACTTCGCGGACAAGGTCCGAGCGGCGGATCTCGTGATCACGGGCGAGGGATCGCTCGACGCGCAGTCCCTGCACGGAAAGGCGCCGGTCGGGGTCGCCTCCGCCGCCCGCGCCGCGGGGGTCCCGGTCATCGCCGTGGCGGGGCGCAGCGCGCTCACGGCGGAGCAGATCCACGCGGCGGGCTTCCGGCGCATGCTGGCGCTGTCCGAGATCGAGCCGGATCCCGCGCGCTCGATGGCGAACGCCGCTGAGTTGCTGCGTCGCATCGGCCGGTCCATCGCCGCGGGCGCCGGCGGCCGGCTGGGCTGATCGGCGCCGCCCGACCGCTGAGCGATGTGGTCAGCTGGGGAGGTTGCGGCGCAGCCAGGTGGCGATATGGCGCTCGCCGCGCGCCGTCGCCCAGCGCCGGGCGGAGGGCGAGAACCGCGCCGCGATCTGGACGGGTGCGTGGCTCGCCCACGCGACGGGCACGGCCCACGGCAGCTCGGCGGGCAGTCCCAGGTCGCGCAGGCCCTCCCGGCCGGCGAAGACGCTCTCGAGGCTGCCCAGGTACCGCTGATAGAAGCCCCGCCGCAGCCCCTGCGCGACCGGGTAGTTGTGCCGGCCCCAGTTGCCGTACAGCGCGCGTCCGAGGACGGCGGAGTCCGCGTCGGGTCCGGGCGCGTACTGGCCGATCTGCACCATGCGCCGCCGCCCCTCCCCCTCGGTCGCCGGCAGGACAGGCTCGTCGAGGCCGAGCAACCAGCCGACGTAGCGCCACAGCGCCATCACGTCGCGTCCCTCGTCCACGGACACCGGCATGCCCAGCGCGCGCAGACCGAGCAGGAAGGTCGTGGAGAAGAGACCGAGCGTGCCCAGCTGGTCGGACTGGTTGATCGGCACGCCCCACTCCGCCCGGTCCCAGTCGTCACGCCGCAGCAGGGTCGTGTTGGCGAGGCCGTGGATCACCCGGACCTTCACGGCCGACCGCCAGGCGAGCCCGTGCGGTCGCACGTCGCCGCCGACGATCTCCGACCACCACTGCGTGGTCTCGTGGATGCGGGCGTCCACCCCGTCGACCAGGCGGCCCGTCGCGACGAGCTGGCGCGTGGTGGCGGAGGTCGTGTACCCGGTCATCAGCGACGCCGTCGCGAGGACGTCGAGCCCGAGGGAGCCGGACCGTCGGCAGACGGCGGCGCCACGCTCGCAGGCGTCGAAGTCCACCCAGGCGGGCGTCGCGGCGGCACCGACGGCGTCGAGCAGCTCCCTGAGCACGGGATTCTCCGTGGTGCCGGACGCCAGCGCCTCGTCCAGGTCGCGCATGGAGAACGCCCGGTCGTCGATCATCGCGCGGCCGAGCCGGTTGCCGAGCTCGTCGCCGCGGTTCACCGCCTCCCCCGCCCAGGCGATCTCCTCCGCCGTGAACGGGCGGCGGTCCTTCTGCAGGAGCCGGAGGGCGCGCACGCTGCCGGCGGCCCACTCGGGGTCGCGGTCGAAGCGTGCCGGGGTGTCGACGGTGCGGGGGGCTGCGAGGGTCATGACCCGAGCGTAGCCCAATCTGGCCACAGTCTGTAGCCACAATTTCGTATCGGCTCCGCGCCCCTACGGCGACGCCCGGAGACGACGGAGCAACGCAGGCAGTTCGCGGTTGCTGAGGATCCCCGCCACCATGATCTCCTCGACCCGCGTGGGCGAGGCGTCGATCCGGCCGGCGCGCGCCGCGATCGCGAGGTGCATCCCGCCCACCGCGATCATTCGGGCCGACAACTGCGCGTCCTCGTGCTCGGGCGGATCGTCGAGGATCTCCTCGGCCTGGGCCGCCATCGCGCCCGCGAGCAGGTCGATCAGCGCCTCCCGCCGCGCCCGCAGGCCGGGGTGCGCGTCCGCGCTCATCAGCAGCGCGGACCGGCGCGGATCGTCACTGATAGCGGCGAGCGAGCTGCGCACGCCCGCGCGCACCTTCCGCTCGACCACGTCCGCCGCCTCGGGTGGGACCGCCGCGATCGCGGCGGCGACATCGTCCATGAGCCCCGCCGCCATGGCGTCGAAGGCCGCGGTGAGCACCTCGTCCGGCGAGTCGAAGGCCTCCCGGAAGTAGCGCGCGTGCAGGCCCGCCTCGGCGCACAGTGACCGCGCACTCACCGCCGCGACGCCGTCGCGGGAGACCACGGTGAGCGCGGCGTCGAGGAACCGCGCGCGCCGCTCCTCGCGGCGCGCGCCGGCGCTCGCGCCGCTGTAGCGGCGCCCCTCGGTTTCGCTCATCGGTCCAGCGTATCGCCCGCGGCGCCGGCGGATCAGGCGGAGGCGGCGAGGATCTCGCGCGGGTCGAAGGTGACATTCACCGCGGTGATCAGGCCGTCCTCGACGCGGGTCCAGTTCGCGACCGCGGTCGCCGGCGCGCCGCCCATACCCAGGTCGAACCAGGTGATCACGTCGCGGTCGTCCACGAGACGGGCGCGGACCACGAGCGAGTCGGTCGCCTGCGCCATGCCGCCGAGGCCCTGGAGGAACTCGTCGGGCCCGTGCGCGACGCCGAAGACCCCGGTGAAGGTGCAGTCGGGCGCGAGGTACGGACGGAGGGGAGCGAAGTCCTTGGCCTCCCAGCAGCGGAAGTAGGTCTCGGCGATCAGGCGGGGCGTGCTGTTCTCGGTCATGACTCCATCCTGAGGCCGCCAAAACTAGAAGTCCAACAGCCGCCTGTGATTCGAACTATCATCATCAGTGATGGAAGTGCACCAGCTCCGCTACCTCGTCGCCGTGGCCGACCGCGGCTCCTTCACGGCCGCCGCCGAGGCGCTGCACGTCGCCCAGTCCGGCGTCTCCGCCCAGGTCGCCAAATTCGAACGCGAGCTGGGGCACCGCCTGCTCGAGCGCGGGGCGCGCACCGTCGGCCTCACGCCCGAGGGGGCCCAGCTGCTGCCGCACGCCCGGGCCGCGCTCGCCGCCGTGGACGCCGTCCGGACCGTCGCCGACGAGCTGACCGGCGTCGTCCGGGGCCACGTGCGCCTCGGCACCGTCATCGGGTGCACGATCCCCGGCTACCTCGCCGGATTCGCCGCGTTCCGGGCCGCGCACCCGGCGGTCACCGTCGACGTCGTCGAGGGCGATTCGGAGGACCTCGTCGCCGACCTCGTGGGCGGCGTCCTCGACGTCGCGCTCGTCGCGCACGCCCGGCCGCTGCCGGAGTCGCTCGCCGCGCACCGGCTGATCCGCGAGCCGCTCACCGTGGTCGTGCCCGAGGACCACCCGTGGGCCGGCAAGGCGTCGGCCGACTGCGCCGACCTCGCCGGTGCGACGGTGCTGTGCCTGCCGCGGGGCACCGGCGTGCGCGCGGCGCTCGACATCACCTGTGCCGCGGAGCGCACCGTCGTCGAGCCGACGGTGCAGGCGCACTCCCCCGAGGCCCTGCTCGCCCTCGTCGAGCACGGGGCGGGGGTCGCGGTGCTCACCGCCTCGATGGCGGCCGGGAGGCCCGGCCTGGCGACGGTGCCCCTGGCCCGGTCGGCCCGGACGGAGCTCTCCCTCGCGACGCGGGCGGCACCGTCGGCGGCGGCGGGCGCGATGACCCGCACGCTGCGCGAGCACCTCACCGGCGATCAGGCGGCCGCGGGCCGCCAGCGGGTCAGGGCCGCGCCGAGCGCGACCACCGCGAGCCCGGCGACGCCGAGCCCCAGCGCCGGGTAGGTCCACGCCGAGACGACCATGCCGAGACGAGGCCGCCAGCGTCTTCCACTCCAGCGAGGCGGCGCGGCGGGATTTCGACGAGCGCATGCAGCCGAACCTCAGAGGAACAGGAGCGGGCGCTGCGGGCCCGCGACTTCCCCGCTTTCGCCGAGGCCGCGATGGTCTTCCACAGCGCGTTCGTCGACCACGCGGACAACGCGTTGATGTCCGCGACCTACGCCCGCTTGCGGGACCGGCAGCGGTTCTCGCTGACCCACCACACGGGCCGCATCATCGGGGACGCCGACCACACGATCGCCGACCACCGCGCCGTGCTCGCGGCCGCCGTCGCGGGCGACACCATCGAGTTCACACGGCTCCTCGACGCCCATCAGCGGGACAGCTACGGCACCGGCGGCCCGCACCTCTAGCCCCGGCCGGGCCTCCCCGGCGCGACGCCGCCGGACGGCTAGACTCCCCGGGTGAGCGAACCGCCGATCGTGCCGAAACTGCTGGACACCGCGGTCACCGCGCTCGGCGGCAGCAAGCGCGAGGGCCAGGTGCGGATGGCCGCGGCCGTCGCCCACTCGCTGGACACCGGCGAGCACCTCGCCGTGCAGGCCGGCACCGGCACCGGCAAATCGCTCGCCTACCTCGTGCCCGCGATCCGGCACGCCGTGACCTCCCGCAAGACGGTCGTCGTGAGCACGGCGACCATCGCGCTGCAGCAGCAGCTCGTGGACCGGGACCTGCCCCGCCTGGCGAAGGCGCTCAAGCCCGACCTGGGCCGCGAGCCCGAGTTCGCCATCCTCAAGGGCCGCGGGAACTACCTGTGCCTCAACAAGTTGCACAGCTCCGTCGCCTCCGAGCCCGACAGCGAGGAGCTCTTCGACCCGTTCGCCGCGTCGCGGCTCGGCCGGGACATGAAGCGCCTGCGCGAGTGGAGCAGCGACACCGAGACCGGCGACCGCGACGAGCTCACCCCCGCCGTGAGCGACCAGTCCTGGCGGCTGGTCAGCGTCGGCGCCCGCGAGTGCCTCGGCGCCACCAACTGCACCTACGGGCAGGACTGCTTCGCCGAGGCGGCGCGCAAGCGGACCGGCCAGGTGGACGTGGTGGTCACCAACCACGCGCTCCTCGCGATCGACGCGATGACCGAGGTCAAGGTGCTGCCCGAGCACGACGCCGTCATCGTCGACGAGGCGCACGAGCTGGTGGACCGGGTCACCTCCGTCGCCACCGCCGAGCTCACGGGCGCGACCGTCGCGGCAGCAGCCCGCCGCGCAGGCAAACTGGTCGAGGAGGAGATCGCCGACTCCCTCGTCGCGGCCTCGGAGGGGCTCACCCGCCTGCTCGACGACTCCGGCACGCGCCGCTGGCTCGGCCTGCCCGACGGTGCCGGCCCCGCCCTGGCCGCCGTCCGCGACGCCGCGTGGGCCACCCGCACCGCCGTCGGCCCGGCGCGCGGCGCCAACCTCGACGCCGACGCCGCCGCGGCGCGCAGCGCAGCACTCACCGCCCTCGACGACGTGCACGACACCGCGGTCCGCGTGCTCACCGCCTTCGACGAGCCCGACGAGTCCAAGCGCCGCGACGTGGTCTGGACCTCCGACGTCCCGAACCGCGGCGGCGGCTTCCGCCGGACGCTGTACGTCGCGCCCCTGTCGGTCGGCGGCCTGCTGCGCACACGCCTGTTCGGCGAGTCGACGGTCGTCCTCACCTCGGCGACGCTGGCGGTGGGCGGCGCCTTCGACTCCGTCGCCGGATCGTGGGGCCTGCCGCGCGCGGGCGGCGACGCGCCGTCGCCCGAACCCGACCGGGACCCGGCGCTGGCGACCGGCAAGAAGCCGGACGGAAACCTCGAGTGGAGCCACATCGACGTCGGCTCCCCTTTCGACTACCCCCGGTCGGGGATCCTGTACGTCGCCACGAAGCTTCCGCCGCCCGGGCGCGACGGCACGGCGCCCGCGATCCTCGACGAGATCGAGACGCTGCTGACGGCCGCGGGCGGGCGCACCCTGGGCCTGTTCAGTTCCACCCGCGCCGCGAAGGCAGCCGCGGAGGCCCTGCGCGAACGGGTGGACACGCCCATCCTGTGCCAGGGCGAGGGCAACACCGGCCAGCTCGTCCGGGACTTCGCCGCGGACCCCGCGACGTCCCTGTTCGGCACGCTCAGCCTGTGGCAGGGCGTCGACGTGCCGGGGCCGTCGCTCTCGCTCGTGCTCATCGACCGGATCCCCTTCCCCCGGCCGGACGACCCCCTCCTCACAGCCCGGCAGCGCGCCGTCGAATCGCGGGGCGGGAACGGCTTCATGGCGGTCGCGGCCACCCACGCGGCCCTGCTGCTCGCGCAGGGCGTGGGCCGGCTGCTGCGCTCCACCGACGACAAGGGCGTGGTCGCCGTGCTGGACTCGCGCCTCGCGACGGCCCGTTACGGCGGCTTCCTGCGCGCCTCGCTGCCGCCGTTCTGGGAGACGGCGGACCGCGCCACCGCGGTGGCGGCGCTGCAGCGCCTCTCGCAGTCCTGACCCGCGGTTCCGGACCCGTCCGGGCACAACCGGAAAGGCCCGCAGGTGCGGCCGCGCGGGGGCCCGCGCGGGGCGGAAGTACTCGCCCGTAAACCGGCCGCTTCGACTACCGTTGACCCGGTGACAGGGCGCATCGGCATCGACGACATCGAACCCGTGGTGTCGGGCGGGCAATACCCGAGCAAGGCGGTCGTCGGCGAGGTCGTGCCGGTGTCCGCCACCGTCTGGCGCGAGGGCCACGACGCCGTCGCGGCGTCCGTCGTCGTGACGGGGCCGGACGGCACGTCGACCTACATCCGCATGTCGCCCGCGGCCGAACCCGACCGGTTCCACGCCGTCTTCCGCCCGGACCTCACGGGCTACTGGTCGCTGCGGATCGAGGGGTGGTCGGACCCGGCCACCACCTGGCGCAGCGCCGTGCAGAAGAAGCTCGCCGCCGGCCAGGGCCCCACGGAGCTCGCGAACGACCTGGAGCTCGGGGCGCGACTGTTCGAACGCGCCGCCGCCGGCGTGCCCGACGGTGACCGCGGCCCGGTCCTCGCCGCCGCCGCCGCGCTCCGGGCCGACGATCGCAGCCTCGTCGAACGCACCGGCGCCGCACTGCATCCCGACGTCACCCGGCTGCTGCAGCAGTACCCGGTGCGGGAGCTGATCACCAAGTCCCGCACCTACCGGGTCTGGGTGGACCGCACCCGAGCCCTGTTCGGATCCTGGTACGAGCTCTTCCCGCGGTCGACCGGCGGCTGGGACGCCGAGGGCAGGCCCGTGCACGGCACGTTCCACACCGCGGCGGAGGAGCTGCCCCGCATCGCGGAGATGGGCTTCGACGTCGTCTACCTCCCGCCGGTCCATCCGATCGGGAAGGTGAACCGCAAGGGCCGCAACAACACCCTCACGCCCGAGGAGCACGACGTCGGCGTCCCCTGGGCGATCGGCTCCGACGAGGGCGGGCACGATGCGGTGCATCCCGGGCTCGGGACCCTTGACGACTTCGACTACTTCGTGCAGCGCAGCCGCGACCTCGGCATGGAGGTCGCGCTCGACCTGGCCTTCCAGGCCGCGCCGGATCATCCCTGGGCGAGGGAGCATCCGGAGTGGTTCACCGTGCTGCCGGACGGCACCATCGCCTACGCCGAGAACCCGCCGAAGAAGTACCAGGACATCTACCCGATCAACTTCGACGAGGACCGGACCGGCATCTACCGGGAGCTGTTGCGCGTCACCCTGTTCTGGGTGCAACGCGGCATCGAGATCTTCCGGGTGGACAACCCGCACACCAAGCCGCCGGACTTCTGGTACTGGTTGATCGCCGAGGTGAAGAAGGTCAACCCGAACGTCCTGTTCCTGGCCGAGGCGTTCACCCGCCCGGCACGGATGTACGGGCTCGCCAAAGCGGGCTTCACGCAGAGCTACACGTACTTCACGTGGCGCACCGCGAAGTGGGAGCTCGAGGAGTTCGCGCGGGAGCACGCGGCGCAGGCCGACGTGTGCCGGCCGAACCTGTGGGTGAACACGCCCGACATCCTGCACGAGAGCCTGCAGCACGGCGGGCCCGGCATGTTCGCGATCCGGGCGGCGCTCGCGGGCACGCTCTCCCCCAGCTGGGGCATGTACTCGGGTTACGAGCTCTACGAGCACGTCCCGGTCCGCGAGGGCAGCGAGGAGTACCTGGACTCCGAGAAGTACGAGCTGCGCCCGCGCGACTACAAGGCGGCGCAGAGCCGCGGCGAGTCGCTGGAGCCGTGGATCACGCGACTCAACGAAATCCGCCGCCGCCACCCCGCCCTGCAGCAGCTGCGCAACCTCCACTTCCACGCCGTCGACAACGACGCGCTGATCGCCTTCAGCAAGCACGACGCGACCACGGGCGACCTGGTGCTGGTGGTGGTCAATCTCAACCCGTTCGGGGCGGAGGCGGGCAACGTGTGGCTGGACCTGCCGGCACTCGGCCGGGACTGGCACGAGCGCTTCCCGGTGCGCGACGAGGTCTCCGGCGAGGTGTATCACTGGGGTCAAGCGAACTTCGTCCGACTGGAACCCTGGCGCAACGTGGCCCACATCCTGGTCCTCCCGCAACTCGACCCGCAGCAGCGACGGGAACTGTCCTACCGGGAGCCCTAGCGGCGCAACGGCCCTGCAACTGCTGAGGAAGGCCCCACCCCATGACCGAGAACACCGCCGCGGCAGCGGCCGTCGACCCCGACACCGCCGCACGCCTGCTCTCCGGCGCCTACCACGATCCGCATGCGATCCTGGGCGCGCACCCCACCTCGCGGGGCACCGTGCTACGCACGCTGAAGCCGGGCGCCACTGCCGTCGCCGCTGTGATCGGCGGGGAGAGCTACCCGCTGGCGCAGCTGCAGGGCGCTCTGTGGGGCGCCGAGGTGCCGATCAGCGACCTCGCCGACTACCGGTACGAAGTGCTCTACCCGGCCGGTCCCACCGTCGTGGCCGACGGCTACCGCTTCCTGCCGACGATCGGCGAGCTCGACCAGCACCTCATCTCCGAGGGCCGGCACGAGCGGCTGTGGGACGTGCTCGGAGCGCATCTGCGCAGCTACACCACTCCCGACGGCGAGGTCTCGGGCACGTCCTTCGCGGTGTGGGCGCCGAACGCCCGCGGCGTCACCGTGATCGGCGACTTCGAGTACTGGTCCGGCGAGTCGTACCCGATGCGCACGCTCGGCTCCTCGGGCGTCTGGGAGGTCTTCGTGCCGGGCGTCGGGGACGGCGCGGCCTACAAGTTCCGGATCTTCACCGAGGGTGGCGGGACCGTCGAGAAGGCCGATCCGATGGCGCGCCGCACCGAAGTGCCCCCGGCCACCGCGTCGATCGTCACGCACAGCACTCACGAGTGGCGGGACGCCGCGTGGATCACCGAGCGGGCCAAGCAGATCCCGACCGACCGCCCCATGAGCACCTACGAGGTGCATCTGGGCTCGTGGCGGCAGGGCCTGAGCTACCTGGACCTCGCGCGCGAGCTGGCCGACTACGTCACCGAGACGGGCTTCACGCACGTCGAGCTGATGCCCGTCGCCGAGCACCCTTTCGGCGGCTCCTGGGGCTACCAGGTCACCTCGTACTACGCACCCACGTCCCGGTTCGGTACCCCGGACGAGTTCCGCGAGTTCGTGGACGTGCTGCACGAGCGCGGGATCGGCATCATCGTGGACTGGGTGCCCGCCCACTTCCCCAAGGACGCCTGGGCGCTCGCGCGGTTCGACGGCAAGGCGCTGTACGAGCACGGCGATCCGCAGCGCGGCGAGCAGCTGGACTGGGGCACGTACGTCTTCGACTTCGGCCGCCGCGAGGTGCGGAACTTCCTGGTGGCCAACGCCCTGTACTGGTTCGACGAGTTCCACATCGACGGCCTGCGGGTGGATGCGGTCGCCTCGATGCTCTACCTCGACTACTCGCGCCCCGAGGGCGGGTGGACCCCGAACGTCTACGGCGGCAGGGAGAACCTCGAGGCGGTGGAGTTCCTGCAGGAGATGAACGCCACCGTGCACAAGCTCTTCCCCGGCGTGGTCACCGTCGCCGAGGAGTCGACGAGCTGGCCGGGCGTCACGCGCCCGACGAACCTCGGCGGCCTCGGCTTCACCATGAAGTGGAACATGGGCTGGATGCACGACACCCTGGGCTATCTCGGGCGCGATCAGGTGCACCGCAACTTCCACCATCACGAGGTCACGTTCTCGCTGATGTACGCGTGGAGCGAGAACTTCGTGCTCCCCATCAGCCACGACGAGGTGGTGCATGGCAAGGGAACGCTGTGGACCCGGATGCCGGGCGATGCACACACCAAGGCATCCGGGGTGCGCGCCCTCCTCGCGTACATGTGGGGCCACCCCGGCAAACAGCTGCTGTTCATGGGCCAGGAGTTCGGGCAGGTCCGCGAGTGGTCGGAGGAGCGCTCCCTGGACTGGGACAGCCTCGACGGCTGGGAGGGCGAGCTGCACGCCGGGATCCAGGCGCTCACACGAGATCTCAACGCCGCGTATCGCTCGCACCCCGCGCTGTGGAGCCAGGACACCACCCCGTCGGGCTACGAATGGGTGGACGCGAACGACTCGCAGAACAATGTGCTCAGCTTCCTGCGATGGGGCAGTGACGGTTCCGTGGTGTTGTGCCTCTACAACTTCTCCGGGCAGACCCACGAGCGCTATCGCGTGGGCGTGCCCTTCGCGGGCTCCTGGCGCGAGATCCTCAACACCGACTCCACGGACTACGAGGGCACCGGCGCCGGCAACATGGGCGGCGTCACTGCGGAGGCGCGGTCCTGGCACGGCCGCGAGGCGTCGGCAGAGGTCGTGCTCGGCCCGAACTCCGCCCTCTGGCTGACCTTCGACGGGCAGTGATGCGCGAGCTCGCTCCTGGCGTGTGGTTCGGCGCCGGCACGCACGTCAACTTCCTCGCCCTGGTCGACGGCGCCGACGTCACCCTCATCGACGCTGGCTGGGCCGGCGATGTGGACCGGGTAGAGGCGGAGCTGGCATCGATCGGCCGCCGCCCGCAGGACGTCCGGGCGATCCTGGTGACGCACGCGCACATCGACCACGTGGGCGGCATCGCGAAGCTGCACGAGCGGTACGGCACGCCGGTGCTTGTGCACCCGGACGAGCTGGCGCACGCCCGCGGCGAAGCGCACGAACAGGCGGCCCCGCTGGACCTGATTCCGGCCATGTGGCGGCCACGCACCTGGAAGTGGATGGCCGACGTCGCCCGCGTGGGCGTGCTGGGGCACGTGGAGATGCCCTACGCCGAGCCCTTCATGGTGCGCGCGGCCGGCGCGCCGCTGGACCTGCCGGGCGCGCCGGTGCCGGTGGCGTGCGCGGGCCACACGTCCGGGCACACCGCCTTCCTGCTCCCGGGCGGCATCGTCGCGACGGGCGACGCGCTGGCGACCGGCCACCCCCTCTCGGGCACGACTGGACCGCAGCTACTGCCGGCGTTCTTCTCCCACGATCCTGCGGCCACGGCCGCCGCACTCGACACGATCGCCGTGCTGGACGCCGACCAGCTGGCCCCCGGACACGGCGAACCGTGGCGCGGGGACCCGGCCCAGGCCGTCGAGCTGGCGCGCGCTACTTACAGGTGACGACGATCTCGAAGTCCTTCGAGACCATGCCTGCCATCGGGTTCGAGATGCTGGCGCCGGACGCGGTACCGGTGATGGTGTAGCGGTCGCCGTCGACCTTGACGGTCGCCTTGCCGACGCCGGGACCGACCGCCAGGGCGGTGCCGTCGACCGTGATGCCCACCGTCTCGACCGTGGGCGGGTTGCCGTCCTTGAGGGTCGCGCCGACCCCGCCGGAGGCGCCACCGGCGCCGATCGCGAAGCGGTCACCCTGCTTCGCACAGCCCACGTTGCTGAGATCGACGCCTGTGAGGTCTTTGCCGTCGACCTTGACGACGGTCTTCGCGTCGGTGTTCGCTGATGCCGTGTTCGTGGGCGTGGAGTCCGATCCCTTGTCGGATCCCCCGCCGCAGGCGGCGAGTCCGATCGAGGCGAAGACCACCGCCGAGGCGATGACGAGGGAGCGATTCATAGCGGGCCTCCTTAGGCACGGAACCGAATTCGGGCATTGCACCCGAATGGAGGAAAGCACACGTCAGCGACCGACGGGCGACTTCTCGGAGTTCGATTGCAGTTCCACCGCCGGCTCGATCCCCCAACGGGTGAGGAGGTCCTGCATGATCGGCACCGCGGTGCTGGCCCCCGGCGACGCGCCGAGCAGGCCGGCGATGGTGCCGTCGGCGCCCGTGACGAGCTCCGTCCCCTGCTGCAGCACGCCGATGCGACGAGGATCCGGAGTCACCAGCTGGGCCCGCTGGCCGGCGGGGACGAGTTCCCACTGCGCCGGATTGGCGGCGGGGTAGAACCGCTGCAACTGCGCGAACCTCGCTCGCCGGCTCGCCGCGAGCTGGGCGACGAGGTACCGAACCAGGCCGAGGTTCTGGAGTCCGGCCGCGGCGACGACGTGCAGGTTGCCGGGCCGCAGCGTGGTGAAGAAGTCGATGAGCCGGCCACGCTTGAGCAGTTTCGTGCTGAATGTGGCGTACGGGCCGAACAGGAGGTGATCGGCACCGTCGACGTACCGACGGTCCAGGTGCGGCACCGACATGGGCGGCGCGCCGATGTCGGCCTGCCCGTACACCTTCCCGTCGAGGCGGCGCGCCACTGCGGGGTCGGAGCAGCGCAGGAACGCCGCTCCGACGGGGAGCACGGCGTAGCCGCGCACTTCGGGCAACCGCGCGCTCTGCAGCAGCCGCAGTGCCTTGCCGCCCGCGCCGACGAAGACGCGCCGGGCGCGGATCTCGAAGCGCCCCTGGGGCCCACGGCCACGCAGCGTCCAGCCCGCGAGGGTGCGGCGCAGCCGCGTCACCTCGTGGCCGAAGCGCACGTCGCCGCCGGCGTCGGTGAGGATCGCGGTGAGGCCGCGGGTCAGCGCGCCGAAGTCGACGTCAGTGCCGCCCGGGTGGCGGGTGGCAGCCATCCGGCCCCACATGGACTCGGGCCCGCGGCCCTCCATGACCAGGGGCGCCCACTGCCGAATCGTCTCGGGATTCTCGGTGTACTCCATCGCCGCAAACTCCGGGTGTGTATGCAGGGTCTCGTAGCGCCGGCGGAGGTAAGTCATGTCCCGCTCGCCGAAGACGACGTCGAGGTGGGGGGTCGGGTGCAGGAAGCCGCGGTCGAGCAGACCCGCCGCGACGAGGCCGTCCCACCAGGCGCGCGTGCGGCCGAACTGCTCGACCATCGACAGGGCCTTCGTGCCGTCGGCGGGGTCGGGCATGTAGTTGAGCTCGCAGAAGCCGCTGTGGCCGGTGCCGGCGTTGTTCCAGGGGCCGCTGCTCTCGGTGGCGAGCGCGTCGGCGCGCTCGAGCAGCAGGATCCGCCACTCGGGCCGCTCCTGCGCGAGCATCGCGCCGAGCGTCGCGGACATGATGCCGCCGCCGATCAGGACGACGTCGGCGTCGAATCCCGGGGTGGAGTGGGTGACCATCGGATCCTCCTCTAGGTGGGTTCGGCACCAGCATCGAACGTAAGGCATTCATCCGTCCAATGAAATTTTGCGGAGATATGATCCGAATATGGATCAATGGCTGAGCCTGTTCGCGCCGCAGTTGCAGGCGCTCGCCGCCCTCGCGGCGCACGGCGGGCACATGACCCGCGCCGCGGCCACGCTCGGCATCCCCCAGTCGTCGATGAGTCGCCGGATCCACGCCCTCGAGGCCGATCTGCGGACCCCGCTGCTCGTCCACGCCGGGCGCACCGTGCGCCTGACCGCCGCGGGCGAGGACCTGGCCCGGCGGATCCGGGATCCACTGCGCGAGCTCGGCCTCGCGATCGACGCGGTGGTGGGCGAGGGCGACGGCGAACACGGCACCGTACGGTTCGGCTTCCCGCTCACCATGGGTTCGGGTCGCCTACCGGACCTGCTCTCCGCCTTCCGTCGCGCGCACCCCGGGATCACCGTGACGCTCAAGCAGGGGCACGGGTCGGAGCTCGTCCGCGAGATCGAGGCAGGAGCCCTGGACCTCGCGGTGATCATCCCGCCGCCGGAGCGGCTGCCGCACACCGTGATCGGATCCCAGGAGATCCTGGCCGCACTCCCCCGCACTCACCCGCTCGCCGCGGAGAAGCAGATCCGTCTGGCGCAGCTGCAGTCCGACACCTTCATCGCCAATCCGCCCGACTACCACCTGCGAGGCAGCACCGAGCGCTGGTGCGCGGCAGCCGGATTCACGCCCGCGATCGCCGTCGAGGTCACCGAGTTCGCGACCATCCGCGAGCTCATCGCCCGAGGGCTCGGCGTTGCCCTGCTCCCGCACGACGACCGCGCACCGTCGGACGTGGCGGAAGTGCCGCTGACGGGCGAGTACAGCCGCGCCGTCGCTGTGGCCCGTGCGACGACCACCCTTGCGCCGGCCACCCGACACCTGCACGACTTCATCCTCGACACCGCCGAGACGGGGTGATCAGCGGACGACGCCCGGCGCGGACCGCCTACAGCAGGAGCTTCTTCTGTACCTTGCCCATCGGGTTGCGCGGGAGGTCGTCGACGAAGCGGATCTCGCGGGGCCGCTTGTGCTTCGACAGCGTCTCCCCCACGAACTCGACGATCGCGGCGGCTGCCGCGTCGTCGCAGGGGCCGTCGGCGACGAGGAAGGCGACGAGGCGCTGCCCGAGATCGTCGTCGGGCAGCCCCACGACGGCCGCCTCGCGAACGTCCGGGTGGCCGAGCAGCGCGGCCTCGATCTCGCCGGCGCCGACGCGGAAACCGCCGGTCTTGATGAGATCGGTCGAGGCGCGGCCGACGATGCGGTGGAAGCCCGTGCCGTCGATCACCGCGACGTCGCCGGTATCGAACCAGCCGTCGCCCACCCAGGACTCGGCCGTCGCGTCGGGGCGATTCAGGTACTTCGTTCCGACCATCGGGCCACGGATCTGCAGGGCGCCGATCGACTCGCCGTCGTGCGGTGCCGCGTCGCCCGATTCCGCGATGATCCGCGACTCGACGCCCGTGATCGGCGCGCCGACCCAACCGGGGCGGCGCTCGCCGTCGACGCGGGCGCTGACGGTGATGAGAGTCTCCGTCATGCCGTAGCGCTCGATGATCTCGTGGCCCGTGAGCTCGCGGATGCGCTCGAAGACGGGCGCGGGCAGCGGCGCGCTGCCGGAGATCAACAGCCGCGCCTCGCGCAACGCCGCAGCGGATTCCGGATCGCGCGCGATGCGCGACCACACGGTGGGCACGCCGAAGTACATGGTGCCGCCCGCGGCCGCGTAGGCCTCGGGCGTAGGCCTCCCGGTGTGCACCAGCGGGCTGCCCACGCGCAGCGGGCCGAGGACGCCGAGGATGAGGCCGTGCACGTGGAACAGCGGGAGGCCGTGCACCAGGGTGTCGTTCGCGGTCCAGCCCCAGGCGTCCACGAGGCCGTCGATGCACGCGGCGATGGCCTCTCGGCGGATGGGGACGCCCTTCGGCGCACCCGTCGTGCCCGAGGTGTACATGAGCAGCGCGGTCGCGGCCGCGGGCGGCTCGGGCAGCGCGTGCCAACCCCGGGCGTGCTCACGGACGGGGACCGCGGGCAGTCCATGCGGGTCCTGCGGGGTCACGCCGAGCCACGCCTGCGCGCCCGAATCGACGAGCACATGGGCGATCTCGGTGGTCCCTGAGTCCGGCGGGACGGGCACCACCGGAACGCCGGCGCGGATGCCGCCGACGATCGCGATCACGGTGGCGAGCGTCGGCTCGGCCCACACCGCGACGGGGCCGCGCACGCCGAGTCCGCCCAGGCGCTCGGCGACCGCCGTGGTGGCCCCGATGAGCTCGGTCCGGGTCAGGGTGCGGCCCCCGACGGTGACGGCCGGCTCACCGTCGGAGCCGGGCGGGACGGGCGTGACCGTGTGCGGCAGCAGCATGGCCCCAGAATATGCCGCGCGGCGCCCGGTCAGGCGGCGCGGTACTGCAGGCGCGCGTCGAACGCCGCGTTGAGGAAGAGCGTGGTGATCTGGACGGCCTGCGCACTCTCGGGCGTCACGCCCGCGAGCACGGGGAAGGCGTGTACGCCGCCCTCGTAGAGGTGCAGGTCGCAGGGCTTGCCGGCGCGGTCGAGGCGCTCGTGCAGGCGCTCGGCGTCGACGCGCAGCATCTCGTCGGTGCAGGCGATGACGAGCGCCGGCGGGAACGCCGCGGGCTCGATCTCGGTGGCGTCGTCGTGGCCGCGGAACGCGATCGGGCCGCGGTCGAAGAAGCCACGCAGCCCGGCGAGCTTGCCCGCGGTGAGATACGCGTCGTCGATGTCGTGCCGCGGGTCGTCGTCGATGACGGTGGGCGTGAGCAGCGGCGAGAAACCGAAGTAGGCGGCCGGGGTGGGCACCGCGTCGAGGTAGGCGAGCTCCACCACCTTCGCCGAGATGTAGCCGCCCGCGGAATCGCCGCCCACCGCGACCTGCTGGTACCGGCCGGAGTCCGTGACCGCCCGGAACACGCGGTAGCCGTCGTCGACGGACGTGCCGACGCCCACGTCGGGCAGCTGACGGTAGTCCACGTTGAAGACGGTGACACCCAGGGTGCGCGCGAGCGCCGCCGCCACGCGGCGATGGGTGCCGGGCCCGCCCGCGAGGAAGGCGCCGCCGTGGTAGTAGCAGATCGCGACGTCGGGCCGCAGATCGCCCGCGGTCGGCACGAGCCGCTCCACGGGGACGCCGGCGAGCTCGATCCGCTCCACCTCGACGTCGTTCGGGGTCCATCCGATGAGGTTCGCCAGTCCCTCGCCCAGGGCGAGCGGGGCGAACGACCAGGCCCGCACCGGGTACAGCGCGATCAGGGGCTTGAGCAGCAGCCGCGCCCCCGCGATCGCCAGCGCCGACTGGGCGCTCACACCGCGGTGTTCGGTGACCGACATCATCGTCTCCTCTCGTCCGGCCCCGACGGGGCCGAACAGAACCGGTTCAGACTAGGCCGATGCCACCGATAGATCCAGTGAATCGGGCTATCACCACTCCCGGCGTGTCCCGGTCGACGAGCCCCCGACGGTCATGACGCACGTCACGCGCGGTCAGCCGGAGATCCCCGTCCGTTCCACTCCGGCGGCGATCCAACGTTGCGCTACCAGGAAGAACGCCAGCAAGGGGGCGATCGATACCACGGCGGCCGCGAACATCGCGGGCACGTTCACCGACTGCGCCGTGATGTAGCTCGACAGCACCAATTGGACGGTCCACGACTGCGGATCCTGACCGATCACCAGCGGCCAGAGGAACGCGTTCCAACTCCCGACGAAGGTGATCGTCGCGACCGCCGCCGTCACCGCTCCCGCCCCGGGCAGCGCGACCGCGAGGAATACTCGGACGGGCCCGGCACCGTCGAGCACAGCGGCCTCCTCGAGCTCCCGGGGAAGACCGAGGAAGTGCTGCCGGAACAGGAAGACCGCGGTCGCCTGGAACAGGCCGGGCACGACCAGCCCCTGCAGCGACGACACCCAACCCAGCGTGGAGACCATGACGAACGTCGGGACGAAGGTCACGGCGGCGGGGACGAGCAGGGTCGCGAGCACGACGACGAAGACCTTGTCGGCGTACACCACCCGGATCCGAGCGAAGGCGTACCCGGCGGGCAGCGCGACGACGACGGTTCCCGCGGTCTGCAGCACGGCCACCGTCGTCGAGTTGAGCAGCGCCCGAGCGAGCGGGCGGGCATCGTCGGCGAAGATCTGCCGGAAGGCCGCGCCGTCAACGCGACGCGGCAGCCAGTCCCCCGTCGCGACGTCCATCGGCGTGCCGACCGCGCCGCGCGCCAGCAGGTACAGCGGCAGCAGGAAGAGGGCCGCGAGGCCGATCAGCAGGACGTACCGCCCCGCGCGGGCCGCGCTCACCGCTCGCCCCGTCCGCGGAACAGCCCCGTGAACCGGCCCTGGGCCAGGGCGATCACCGCGATCAGCGCGGTGAGCAGGATCCCGCCCGCGCCGCCGTGCCCGAAGTCTTGGCCGTTGCCGACGGCCACGTAGTAGAGGTAGATCAGCGGCGGGCGGGCGTACGGCGGATAGCCCTGCGCGGTGGCCATCACGCCGTAGAACTCGTCGAAGGCCTCGAAGGCGTTGACCGTCGCCAGCAGCAACACCGCGACGGAGACTGCACGCAACTGCGGCAGCGTGATGCGCATGAACGTCGTCCACCCCGAGGCGCCGTCGAGCGCGGCCGCCTCGTACAAGTGCCGCGGCACGCGCTGCAGGGCGGCGAGGAACAAGATCATGTAGAAACCGAGCTGCAGCCACAGACGCAGCGTCACCAGTACCAGCCAGTACCAGGGGGGATCGACCACCGACAGCCACGCGACGGGTTCGGCCCCCACAGCGCGCAGCGCCGCGTTGGCGACGCCCGTCGGCACCCCGGGGAAGATCGCGCCGCGCCAGATCAGTGACGCGGCGATGTAGCTGCACGCCAGCGGCAGGAAGAAGACCGAGCGGAAGAAGGCCTGGAACCGGCGCACCCCGTTCACGAGCACCGCGAGGACGAGCGAGCCGGCGAAGGTCAGCGGCACGACGATCGCTGCGAAGACGACGAACGTGACCAGGCTGGAGCGGAAAGCGGGGTCCGCCAGCATGTCCCGGTAGTTGTCCAGGCCCACGAACCGCGTCGGCGTCACCGTGTTGTGGGCGTCGAACAGGCTCAGCCACACGCTCCACCCGATCGGGACGAGGACGAACACCGCGAGGCCGGCGAGGAAGGGACCCGTCATCAACCAGAACCACAGGTGCGGCGAGTCGCGCCATGCCCCGCCCGGGTCGGGCCGGGACGGCGAGCGACGGGCCTGCCGGAGGGACATCAGCGCGGGAACCGCTCGAGTTCCTTCTCAACGACCGACGCGACCTCCCGCAGCTCCGCCATCGGATCGGCGCCGCCGCGGATCACCCGGTCGAGCGCATCGCGGTAGGCGGTGGCGCTACGCGGCGTCCACAGCAGCGGGGTCTGGGGACGGCCGACAGAATTCACCAGGTCGGCCGCCTCGTTGTACACGCCGGTGGCGAGCTTCGTGGCCTGCGGCACCAGCGAGCGGCGCGCCGGGACGTGCAGGCCGTAGCCCTGCGCCCAGTCGAGCTGGAGGTCGGTGCGGGTAACCCACAGCCACTGCACGAACTTCTTCGCCCGCTCGACATTGCCTCCGGCGTTGACCGCGGCGCCGTACGCGCCGAACGGCACGCTGGTGCCGCCGTTCGGGCCGATCGCCGGGAACGGCCGCACGCCGAAGTCGTCGCCGACCGCCGCCCGGATCGCGGGCAGCGCCCACAGACCCGTCCACTGCATCGCCGTCTGCCCCGCGATGAAGGCCCCCGGGTCGGACCAGTCCTGTGGCGCGCCGAGCAAGAGGTCCCCCGACGTGAACAGGCCACGCATGGCGCGCAGGCCGACCGCGACCTCCTCGTCGACGAAGCCCGGCCTGTGGTCGGGGGTCAGGTAATCGTGCCCGGACGACCAGAGCAGGACTCCGCCGAGGACGTCCGCGCCGCCGCTGTTGCCGAGGAAGAGCCCCTTGACCCGGCCACGGTTCAGCGCTCGCGCTGCCGAGACCAGCTCGTCGAGTGTGCGCGGCGGGACGACGCCCGCCTCGGCGAGCATGGACTTCCGGTACACCAGCAGCTGGGTGTCGGTGACCTGCGGAATCCCGTAGACCCGGCCGCCCAGCGTCATCCGGTCGAGCAGCGCCGGGGTGAAGTCGGAGCGCGCGTCGCCCAGCAGGTCGGTGAGGTCCGCCACATGGCCGGCGGCGATCATGTCGATCGTGGGGCCGTTACCGAACTCGAAGACGTCGGGGCCGTCGCCGCTGACCAGCGCCGACGACACCTTCTGGTCGTAGTCGCCGGGGAAGGTGCTGACCCGCACGCCGCCGTCCGGGTACTCGCCGGCGTAGCGCGTGAGCGCCTCCGGCGCACCCTGCTCGCCGTATTGGTGGAACCAGGCCCGTAGGTCACCGCGGGCCCCGCCGCCGCGACCGGTGTTACCACCGCACGCCGCGAGGGCGCCCGCAAGAGTCAGGCCGCCGACGCCGGTCAGCACCGCCCGCCGGGACACACCATGGTCAGACACCGGGTAAGTATCGCAAACCTTCGTCCAGCTCGCGGACCGGGCCGCGTCAGAACAGGGCGCCCGCCAGATCGCGGCGGGCAGCGAGCACCACGGGATCCGCCTGATCGAAGAGCTCGAAGAGCTCCAGCAGTCGGGTGCGCAGCGCCGACCGGTCGTCGCCCGCGGTCACGCGGATCGCGGCGATGAGCCGGTCGAAGGCCCCCTTCGGCGAGCCGGTGAGCAGCTCTTCGTCGGCAGCGGCGAGGGCCGGTGCGACCCGCTCCTCGCCCGTCGCGCCCGCCGCGGCATCGTCCCGCGCGATCGCCCCGGGCTCGCCCCGGGTCGCACGGGCGAAGAAGGCCATCTGTTTCACCGCCGCCGCGGCTTCGGCGTCGCCCGGATTCGCGTGGAGGATCGCCTCATAGGCAGCGCGAGCGCCCTCGTAGTCACCGTCGCCCGCGAGCTGCTCCGCCGCGTCGCGCCGCGGATCCGACGGGGCCTCGCCCGCCGCCGCGCCGCCCCCGAACTCCGGCGGTAGCTGCGCGAGCACGTCGTCGAGCCACTGCCGCGCCGCCTGCTCCGGCTGGGCGCCGGCGAACGCCGTCACCGCGCGCCCGGCGGCGACGGCGACCACCATCGGCACCGACTGCGCGCCGAAGGCCTGCGCGACGCCGGGCGCCCCGTCGACGTCGACGCGGGCGAGGGTCCACCGGCCCGCGTCATCCGCGGCGAGCTTCTCCAACACGGCCGCCATCGACTGCGACTGCTCGCTGTACGACGCGCCCAGCAGTACGACCACCAACTGGTTCGCGGAACGGTCGATGACCTCGACCGGAAAACTCTGGTCCGTCACGTCGACCACGCCGGACCCAGGGGCGGCGCCGCCCGGCTCCGCCTCGCCCGACGGTGCCGGGCGGGCCTGCTGGGCGGCCTTCGCGTCCGCGCGAGCCTTGAGGCCCGAGAGGTCGACCGCCCCGGCCATCGCCGCGGCGGTGCGCAGCGCTCGTGCCTGATCCTGTGGAGACGCGCCTCGAGGTGTAGTCACCCTTCCATCTTGGCACGCCCGATGCAGCGGCCGCGCGCGGCGACCGCCCGGCCCGGGATCAGCGGTAGCGCTGCTGATCCGGGTCGAACCGCCAGGACGCGGGCCCGGGTGCGGGCATCCCTGCGGCGGCGAGCGTGCCCCGCCGTGGGCGGTACCAACTGGTGAGCGGCACCTCGTCGACGATGTGCACCGCATCGGGATACTGGCCGTGCCTGCCGGCGAAGGCGTCGCTGATCTCGTCGGCGGTCAATTCCGCGTCGTCCCGCACCGTGACCGCCGCGACGACGCGCGGCGCACCGTCGGCCCCGTCGCCCGGGACCTGATACACGACGGCCTGCTCGACCTGCCCGAGTTGCTCGAGCACGTCGGTGATCGGGATGGAGTACACCGGCCCACGCTCCGTCACGGCGACGGTGCGGACGTCGTCGACCAGCCAGTAGTCGCCGTCCTCGTCGCGCCGGAAGAGGTGGCCCGTGGAGAACCAGGCGTCGCCCGGCCGGAAGACGCCGCGCAGCAACACATCGCGGTGCGTGGCGTCGGGATCGGCACGGCCGATGAGCACGCCCACCTCGCCGTCCCCGACCTCCTGCAGGAAGCCGTCCCCGTCTTCGACGAAGCGCCCGGAGTCGAAGTAGTAGTCGACCAGGGCCACGTCGGCGCTGCCCGGCAAACGCCGGCCCTTCGCACCCGGCTTGCCGGCGCGGACCCTGGCGAGCACGATCTCACCCTCGGTGGAGGCGTAGAACTCGACGACCTGCGCGTCGAAGGTCTCGCCGACGCGGCGCGAGAGCTCCGCCGACATGCCGGAACCGATGAAGGCGCGCACCGGGTGGTAGCGCGGGATTTCCAGGCCGGGGGTGTCGAGCACCGCGCGCATGAGGTTCCAGGTATAACAAACCACCGTGACCCCGTAGCGTTGGACCTCCGCCATGAACCGGTCCGGATCGAAGTCACGGGTGAGCGCGATGCGCGAGCCGCCCGCGAGCGCGCCGCCGAGGCTGGTCATGAGGCCCGAGCTGTGGCTGAGCGGGGTGAGGCAGTAGACGGTGTCGCTCTGCGACAGCCGCGCGGCCGAGGCGGTGCCGAAGGCGGAGAGCGCCCACCGGCCGTTCGTGACCCGCTTGGCCCGCAGCCGCCCGCCTACCTCGGAGAACATCACGAAGGCCAGGTCGCGGCCCAGGCCCGAGTCGGGCCGATACCAGCGCGGGATCCGCACGTTGTCCGGGTCGACCTGCTCGAGGTCGACACGTTCCGCGCCGAGGTCCTGCCGGGCGGCCCCCGGCCGGTCGCGGCGGTCGCCACCGCCGACGACGAAGACGCGCTCGGCGACGGCCACCGCCTCCTGCGCGTGCTCGGGATCGGTCACCACCGAAGCGGCCTCCCCCAGTCGTAGCGCGGCGGCGTAGTCGGTACCCGGCGGCAGCAGCACCGCCACGGCGCCGAGTCGCGACAACGCGGCCATCGCGACCAGAGCGGACGGCCGGGTGTGCATCAGCACGCCCACGTGTTCACCCTGCCGCACCCCGACCTGGATCAGGCCACTGACCACGCGGTCGATGCGCTCGTTCACCGCCTGCTTGGTGTGCACCCGGTCCTCGTAGAGGAAGAGCTCGCCGTGCGGATCGGCCGCGGCCTGCTCCGCGAGCAGCTTGCCGAGCGAGACCTGAGTGTGCGCCTGCAGCTGCCCGAGGCGGGCCAGCTTCGGCAGCCCGCGGGTCACCTCGCGAGCCACGGCGGAGGCACCGGCCGCGGCGCCCGAGGCCGCGTCGAGCACATCGCGCGCGGCGACGAAGCCCACGGTGGCGATGCCGCCCAGGCCCGCGACGAGCGGGTTGACGCCGACATCGCGGCCATCGTCGGGCTGCATCACGGCGACGTTCTCCGGCTTCGGCCCGCGCCCCTCCTGCCAGTTGATCCACTGCGTCACCGTCGGGTACGTGACCGCGCCCGCCGAGCTGCCGACGACGAGACCGAAGTGGCCGGCCGAGACTTGCGCCTCGTAGACCTTGGCCTTCGGGGCGGCCTGCAGGATCCCGCGGACGGCGCTGGGCCGGCCGATCTGGTCCGAGAGGCCGACGAAGGCGAGAACGGGACTCGTGATGGACGCGAGGGAGACTGCATTGCCGTCGATGGCGAAGCCGCCGGTGAGCATGCGGTTATGCACGACGAACTGCTTGAGCAGGTCTGCCACCGCCGGCCCGGCGTAGGCGACCCAGCCGTCGGCCTCGAGGAAGCGACGCTGGTCCTCACGTGGGAGCAGCGCGTCGCGGTCGTGCAACTGTCGGACGAAGTCGAGCCGCGAGCGCACCGCCTTGACAGGGTTGAGCATCTCGAAACCGCGCTGCACCATCCAGCTGGGGAGGTAGAAGCGGTTGAAGACGTGGTCGGCGACGAACTCGGCGCCCTTATTGACCAAGGCGGGCGGGGCGCCGAGCGGCAGGCCGGCCGAGATGTCGACGGGGCTCCCGAAGGTCACGAGGCTCGCGATGGACCGCGACTGCCGGTAGGCGGCCACCTGGTAGCAGAACATGCCGCCCTGCGAGTAGCCGCCGATGTGCACGTCGCGGCCGCGGAACACCGCGACCTGCTCGATCGCCTTGGAAATGGCAACGACGTGATCCGCGAGGTTGCGCTCGAGGCCGCCCTCCTCGCGGTCGGGGGCGCCGAAGTCGATGACCCACGGGTCGAGTCCCGCCCGGTGCAGCACGGAGACGGCGCCGTTGTTCTCGGTGACGTCGAAGACGTTGGCGTCGACCATCATGGGCGGCACCAGCAGGATCACCGGCCGGTCGTCCACCGCGGGCGCCGGCGCCCGGTCCGCGAAGTACCGCCGTAGGCGGTACATCGGCGAGCGCTCGACGACCGTGAACTGCGAGGGCTTGGCGCCGGTCTCGAGGCCGCCCTGCGTGAGCACCTCGAAGCCGTTGCGCGCCGTCGCGGCCAGGCGGTTCACCGACGCCTCGAGCGCCTTCCCACCGGGCAGTCCGCCCAGGATGTCCACCATGTACCCCACCTCTCCACAGCCTCCGTCAGCGAGTCAACGTACCGGCAGGCGGGGCGGCGCGCCGTCCTATCCGCCGATCGCGTCGGCGGGCTCGGACGGCTGCGTCGCGGCGGCCGCGGGAGCGTCGAGCTTGCCGGCGCGCTGCGCCCACACCTCGAAGACGACGGAGCAGAAAGGCAGCACCGTGGCGAGCAGGCCGAGCGCGAGGGTCTTGAGATCCCACTTGCGAGCGTAGGCGGTGGCGACGGTCAGCACGACCAGCACCATGAAGACGACGCCGTGCGTCATGCCGGGTACTGCGATCGCTTCAGGCTTGTCCTGTACCCGCTTGATGATCATGCCGATGATCAACCACACCCAGGTGAGGGCCTCGAGGAAGGCGACGACCTTGAAGGCGGTGACGATCTTGGACGCGAGGGATTCGTTCATGCGGAGTTCTCTCTACTTCCCGGGGACGGTGATGATGAGCGCGTCGCCCTGGCCGCCGGCGCCACACAGCCCGGCGGCACCGGTGCCGCCGCCGCGGCGGGCGAGCTCGAGCGCGAGGTGCAGGACAATGCGGGCGCCGGAAGCGCCGAGCGGGTGGCCGATGGCGATGGCACCACCATCGACGTTGACCTTCTCGGCGTCGACGCCGAGGTCGGCGGTGGACGCGAGGCCGACGGCCGCGAAGGCCTCGTTGATCTCGAGCAGGTCGAGGTCGGCCGGGCTGATGCCCTGCTTCTCGCAGGCCTTCTTGATGGCGTTGGAGGGCTGGTGCTGCAGCGACGAGTCCGGGCCGGCAACGACGCCGTGCGCGCCGATCTCGGCGAGGTAGTCCAGGCCCAGCTCCTGCGCCTTGCTCTTGCGCATGACGATGACGGCGACGGCGCCGTCGGTGAGCTGGCTGGCGTTGCCGGCGGTGATGCTGCCGTCCTTGGCGAAGGCCGGGCGCAGCCTGGCCAACGACTCGGCGGTGGTGTCGCCGCGGACGCCCTCGTCCTCGGTGACGCGGATCGGTTCGCCGCGGCGCTGCGGGATCTCGACGGGGACGACCTCGTCGGTGAACTTGCCGGCGGCCCAGGCCTCGGCGGCCTTGCGGTGCGAGTCGGCGGCGAAGGCGTCCTGCTCCTCGCGGGAGTAGGTCACCGTGTCGGTGGTGTTGAGCTGCTCGGTGAGCCCGCCCATCGGCTGGTCGGTGAAGACGTCGTGCAGGCCGTCGTAGGCGGTGTGGTCGAGCATCTCGATGCTGCCGTACTTGTGGCCCTCGCGGCTGCCGGTGAGGATGTGCGGTGCCTGCGTCATCGACTCCTGGCCGCCGGCGACGACGACCTCGTACTCGCCGGCCCGGATCAGCTGGTCCGCGAGCGCGATGGCGTTGATGCCCGACAAGCACATCTTGTTGATGGTCAGGGTGGGGACGTCCCACGGCACGCCGCCCGCGATCGCGGCCTGGCGCGCGGGCATCTGCCCGGCGCCGGCGGTGAGGACCTGGCCCATGATCACGTAGTCGATCGTCTGCGGGTCGACGCCGCTCTTCTCCAGCGCGCCGCGGATGGCGACGGCGCCGAGGTCGGTGCCGGACTGCGACTTGAGCGCGCCGAGCAGCTTGCCGAAGGGCGTCCGAGCGCCGGCGACGATGACCGTGGGGTCCTGATGGGGTGCGGACGGGGCCACTTCGTTCCTCCTAGTGGGCAGGGGTCTTCCACCTCAAAGCTACATTCGAGGTATGACGGAGAGCCAATCGCGACAAACAGATCACACCGCCCACGGCGAGCACCCCGGTGCGCACGCCGTCCCGGCCGAATACCTGCTGGGTATCGACCACGTCGGCGTCGCCGTGTCCGACTTCGACGCGGCCCTCGAGTGGTACGCCCGCGTACTGGGAATGGTGTGCACGCACGAGGAGATCAACGAGGCGCAGGGCGTCCGCGAGGGCATGCTCTCCCCCGCCTCGCTGCTGGCGGCCGACGGCGCACCGTCGAGCGCGGCCCAGCTGCAGGTCCTCGCTCCCCTGACCCCCGAGTCGACGATCGCGAAGTTCATCGACCGCAACGGCCCCGGCATGCAGCAGCTGGCCTACCGGGTCTCGGACCTCGCGGCCGTCACGGCGCACTTGCAGGAGCAGGGCGTGCGGCTGCTGTACGACGCCCCGCGGGGCGGCACCGCGGGCTCGCAGATCAATTTCCTGCACCCGAAGGACGCCGGCGGGATCCTCGTCGAACTGGTCGAACCCGCATCCTGACAGGCGCGGGCCACAATTCGGACCTTTTGCGACTGCTGACGCCGCGAGCGCGGGCCGTCCACGTACCATTCGGAGCATGGCGAATACGGACAACTTCCCGGGCGGCCCGGCGCCCGCACCGTTCGCGGTGGTCCTGCGTGGGTACGACCGGGACCAGGTCACCGAGCAGTTCCATCGGTACCAGGCCGAGCTGCGTGTGCTCGCCGCCGACCGCGACGCGGCCTCGGCGCACGCGCGCGAGCTGACGGACCTCCTCGACGAGGCCCAGGACGAGATCGACAACCTGCGCCGCGAGGTGGACCGCCTCAGCGTCCCGCCGACGAGCGCCGAGGGCATGAGCGACCGCATCGCCCGCATGATGCGCCTCGCCTCCGACGAGGCATCCGAGATCCGCGCGGCGGCCCAGAACGAGTCCGCCGAGGTGCGCTCTCTGGCCCGCCAGGAGGCGGAGACCACCCGGCGAGAGGCCGATCGGATGCGCTCGGACATGACCGCGCGCCGCGAGGCCATGGAGTCCGAGCACGAGAAGACGATGACGGACGCACACGCCGAGGCGGAGCGCATCAAGGCCGAGGCGAAGGCGGAATCGGAGAAGCTGGCGCAGGCCGCCGCGGAGAACCGCGAACGCGTCCAGGACGACTTCGACATGGCGATGTCGATGCGCAGGGACAAGGCGATCCGCACGATCACCGAGCTCGAGGACGCCTCGAAGGATGAGGCCCGCGAGCGGGTCGACTCGGCGAACGAGCGCGCCGAGCAAACCCTCAATACCGCGAACGCGACTGCGGAGCAGAAACTCGAGGACACGAACACCCGGATCGCCACGCAGGTCGCGAACGCCCGCCGGATCACGGAAGACATGCAGGCGCTGCGAGCGTCGATCCTCGATCAGCTGGAGACGGTGCGCCGACAGCTCTCCCTGGTACCCGAAGCCCTCGCGACCGGCGACGGCGAGCCTGAGATCGTGGACAAGCGGATCGGCCCCGCCCCGTTCGATCCCGCGGCGGCGCCCAAGGCGGAGCACCTCGCCGACGACGCCCCCACCGCCGCGCAGCGCGCGCAGCAGGTCCTGGGCGCGGACGACTTCGCCACCGACGAGGCGGTCACGGAGCAGGTAGCGATCGAGAAGCGCTAGCGCGCCCGCCGACCGGCCTCCTGGGACCAGCATCCGCGATGCCAGTGCCGTCGGTCGGCGACGCCCCCGCACTCTGCGGACGGCCACACCACGACGTGCGCGGTCCCCACGGGGATCACCTGGTGGCATCCCGGACAGCGGTACTCCTTGACTGCGCCCGACCCGGTGACCGTACGCACCTGGTAGGCCTCGTCACCGAGGTCGACCCGCGAGCCGAAGCCGCCGGCGCTGAGGGGACGGTGCCCGTCCCGCGCCGCCGCTCGCTTGCGGGAGACGGGCCTGCGGCCCATCAGAAGAGCTTGTAGGACGTGTCCTCGGTGCCGCGCAGCACGTCGTAATCGACGGTGACGCACCGGATGCCCCGATCCTCGGCGAGGGTTCGGGCCTGGGGCTTGACCTGCTGGGCCGCGAGAATGCCCGTGACGGGTGCGATCAGCGGGTCACGGTTGAGCAACTCCAGGTAGCGCGTCAACTGCTCCACGCCGTCGATCTCCGCGCGGCGCTTGACCTCCACGGCAACGGTTCTGCCATCCGCGTCGCGGCACAGCAGGTCGACGGGGCCGATCGCCGTCATGTACTCGCGCCGGATCAAGGTGTAGCCGTCCCCGAAGGTGTGGGTGTGCTCTGCGAGGAGCTCCTGGAGGTGGGCCTCGACGCCGTCCTTCACCAGTCCCGGATCGATCCCCAGGTCGTGGCTGCTGTCGTGCTCGACCTCACCGATGAGGATGCGGAGTTGCTCCTCCGCCTTGTTCCGGACGATCCACAGTTGATGCCCCTCGGGCACGTCCTTGGCGTCGTCCTCCGACGGCGTGGTCTCCAGCCAACAGGGCGGACTCATCCAGTTCAGGGGCTTGTAGGCCCGGTCGTCCGCGTGGATGCTGACGGATCCGTCGGCCTTGACCAGGATCAGGCGCCGGGCCATCGGAAGGTGGGCGGTCAGCCGGCCCACGTAGTCGACCTGGCACTCGGCAATCACGACACGCACGAGGTCCACCTTACGGCACCGGTTCGACGGTGCCGCGCCCCCGCCGGCCCGCGGGGGCGCGGCGGAGCGGTCTGAAACGCACTACGGACCACATGGAATCACCTGCGGACACGAAAAAGACCCCCGCGTCGAGAGCATCTCTGCTCACCGACCCGAGGGTCTTCTCCTGTATCTAATTTTAGTCCGGCGGTGTCCTACTCTCCCACACCCTCGCGAGTGCAGTACCATCGGCGCTGGAGGGCTTAGCTTCCGGGTTCGG